>NZ_JAANAT010000001.1:0-2400000 GCF_011089895.1 Mucilaginibacter inviolabilis | reverse complement strand
ATAGCTTACACTATCAAAAATAGTCATTTTATATTTTAATGTATATGGTATTGTATCGGCATTAATAAGTCTGTAAGGGTTGAATGTGTGAATAATCATCTCATTGTTCCTATATTTACTGGTAAACAGCAAATAATCACTTTAAATATATAAATTATGACCCTTGTGGAGTTTTTAAAGTGGCTTAAACGAGAGTCTGAAACTATCGAAAAACTCAATGCTCGTAATTATTATGTGCATTTGGATCAGTTGTTTAAAATAATTGCGTACGACGGCGCACGGTTAGACAAAAAACATGCCCTCATGATCACCACATATCTGCAATATATTGCTAATACCAAACGCGATGAATTTAGAAATGATCTGTCTAAAACTGATTTGGCGGAGATCCTCGAAAGTGTAAAAACTGATATAGATTGCATGATTTTTAGAATTGAGCAGGGAAACAAACCGCTTATTTAATCGCATGGTACAAAATACCCTGGGCGCAGTATTATTCGAGCCCGTAGGATATCCATATTAGTGGTTGTGTTTTTTGTGAATGTCTTTTACCAGGCACAATTTCTTAATATCAGCTATCTTGATAGGGAAAGGGGCGTATTTAAGCCGGTGCCCGATCATTTCGGTAGTATTGTCTGAATGGGCAAATACCTCGTCGGGATTATCGCCAACTAATAATCTTTTATACATGCGGTATTCGCCCCATTCAATATAGTATACCTCGCCGGGCAGTATTTTTTTATCATGGATTACCTTTAAGGCTACCCAGCAACCATTTTCCAGATAAGGGTACATCGAATGTCCCCAAACCGGCAGTGCAAAATCGCAATCCTCAATTCCGGGAAAGTTCATACGGCCAACCGGCATCGAATCATTGATGTCATTATAAACTTCAACGCCGGAAGCTGTAGCCGAAATCTCATACATTGGAATACCTTCTTCTGTTTTTTTTTCTGTATTTTTTTCTTGAATTGTGTCTGATTTTACTCCAGAAATAAATTCGGCATACTTTTCTTTAAATATTTTAAGCTTTTCTGGATCTATATTCTGTCTGCTCTTTATTATTTCAGTAATGGAACTAGGTGAATTAAAACCAAGGGCCTCGGATAATTGAGCGTTGCCCGTAAATGCTTTTCCTTTAAGTTGGTTATAGAGTATAATAAATTCCAGCGTTTCCGGACGAATGGTTTTGATCTTGTTGGCTTTTGGTGTATCATCCATGTTAATAACTTTTTAAAGATTATTCTTGATTTAAATAAAGATAATTCTGTATATTTGTTCTGTTGATTCTGCTAAAGTACTACAATTATTTACAATAACAAATATATTTAATACAGAAATTAAAGAATATTTATTACAGATAATTGTAATCACAGAAATCAACTTTCAAGAATACCCAAAACCGTAAACAAATTTACCATGTATATAGCCTATTCCGCCATTCAAAAACAAAACGATCACGATCAACAAAATTCCAATTTACAACCTCTCCATGAACAGGCCATACGGTACCACGCGTATGTGGAAACGTGTACAAAGTATAGTAAAGAAATAGCCGCTATACAAAAATACCTACCCGGATGGACTCCAACCTTCAGATAACTCCCCACTCAACAAAAGCTTTATTCAATAACCTTAACAACAATACCATGATAAAAATTGCACAAAAATTAAAAGATCAGTTATGGTGGCTCATCATATCTGTAGATTATGATTACAGCCGGATTGCCATTGCAGACCACGACCTGAACGACGATACCCTTACACTTTGGCTGGAAGATAAGCAGGATTACAAAAATTCATTGGACGAATGTCTTCAGGTTGATATTAAAGCACGTGAGTTTGCTAAAATAATAAAGGCAGAGGGGCTTAATAGTTATGAGGGTAATAAGATGCATCCAACTAAAAACTTTGTTTATAAGGCGCGTATCGAAATAAATACACCATTGAAGTGGTACCAGGATGATGCTGCTGTTATTGAACAGCAATGGGCTCGTGAAACTGTTTTAAAAGCCATCCTCACTCAGCTTGTTGAAACCGAAGCTGCCCGCATTTATGATTAAGCTTGTTTTATGTATTTTACTATGCCAAATGGAATTTTATTCATAGTTGTAAAAGCATCAAATGCAGGGATATTATCCCTGCATTTGATGCTTTTGGCTTAAATAGTTATGATTACGTCTGGTAGTGTAATTAATCCGGACGGCTACTTTTTACTTCACTCTTACCTGCTGTTTTTCTTCCTGTTCTACCTCTACCAATTCTTCCACTTCACTGATTGCCTCGGCCGGTTGGCTTGCGTAATTTAATTTACGGAAACGCCACTGCGCAAAAGCAGGCTCCTGGAAACGATTGATCAGTTTAAAAAATTTGGGGAAATTGTGTACCTCTTCCAATAATACACCGGTTACTATACCATTATTATCCAATATTTCGCGGATGGTATATTCCTTATCCTTGGTTATCCAGATCTCAAAATCCCTTCTTATCTCTTCGCTTTTTTCAGGATCAATCCTGTCATTTATGCAAATTACCTTATCTCCTGGTTTCATGATATGTTATGCTATTTGGGCTGTGTTTTATTATACCTGCAGCCAATATCCATTACAAAGTACCGCTTTTTAAACGGGAATTTAAAAACACAGCCTATAATTGTTCAATTCCCTGATATATAATTTATGCTATCAAAACTTATATATGCTCATATTTTAAGAGCCGGAAGTAACTTATTCATTAAAAATGTCGTAATAACAGATTATTTTATAATGTATTAAATGTAATGAGCTTCTTTTATTTTTTCCTGGTTATAGGTTCGGTGATAGTTTATTTGATTTTAAGATTTGATAAACAACAACGTCGTAAGCAAAAAATGCTTTTAAAACAAACGAGTGATGTGCAGCCGTTATTGCTTATGCAAAGTTTAGGGCAGAAGCTTCGGCGGTTAAATGAGGCATTGGCTCAAAATGTTGCAAAAAGTGAAATAAATGCCCAGCTTAAAAAAATAACTGCCGATTATAACTGCGGCCGCATCACCATACAGGTTTATAATAGCAGGCTTAATGAATTACTGCAAAGGGTAGAGGGAACGTGTTGATTTACAAATCTGTTATGAACTAGTTTAGCAGCAGAGGCAAAAAATAAATAAATATTTGCCAAATGAACAAATTGTTTATTATTGCAGTCGTATATGTCTGACGAAGCAATAATAAAACGGTTAAAGGTAATTGTAAAGGAGCATGGTGGGCAACTGGGTCTTGCAGGTGCTATAGGAGTTGATCAGGGTTTTATCAGTAAAGTGATCAATCAGAAACAGGATATCAGTTATTATTTGATCCGTAAGCTTTGCTTTCAACTTAAATACTCACCCGAGTGGCTTATCCTGGGAACCGGTGAAAAAAAAATAGATAAACCTGAGTCGGCTAAACTAATCACCGAAATCCAAATGATGCGTACGGAGGTTGATATTTTACATGCCCGTATGCGTGCTTATGAGATGGAGATGAAAGAACTACGCGAGCAATTGCATCTGGATAAAAAAGCAGGATAAGTTAACTTTTAAAAAATGATATAAAAAAGGCCACCCTATAACAGGATGGCCTTTTTGTATGTCTTAAATTTTACCGGCAGTAACGGTTGGCTATTACCGCCGCCTTTTTTAAACCGAGTTCAACAGCCTTGTTAAAATCGGTACAGGCTTCTGGTTTTTGGTTAAGTGCAACTTTTATAAGCCCCATTTGTAAGTATGCCCCTGCGTATTTAGAATTTAGGGTGATAGCCGTAACGCAATCAGCAAGTGCGCCTGCTGCGTCATTAAGACTCAGTTTTAGCTCAGCCAGATCAGTGTAAACATAGGAGCCATCTCCAAATTTTAAGGCATTATCAAAATCGTCAGTTGAGCCTTGTTCATCACCTAGTTTACTTTTGGCGATGCTGCTATGTGCATAGGCTTTGGCATTCCGATTATTGATATAGGTAGCATTATGAAAATCGTCCACTGCTCCTGCATAATCTTTTAAGGCTAATTTAACATCACCCCTGAACAAGAAAGTTTCATCATTTGAATAGATGGATACCGCTTTATCCAGGTCGGCCATGGCTGCCTTGTAGTTTTTTAACCTGGCCTGTATATGTCCACGGTTTTGATACACCACTGCTGATGAATCAGAAGTTGAGTCAATTTTTATGGCTGCGCTAAAGTCGGCTAATGCACCGGTATTGTCCTGGAAATCGGCACGATTAAGACCCCGCTTTAGCAATATTGAAATGTTTTTTGGGTTTTTAGCGATACCTGCATCATAATCGGCCATAGCGCCTTGTATATCGCCTGCAGCGGCTTTTGCTTCGCCTCTGAAAAGATAAAAGTTAGAGTTTGTTGGATTTAAGCTAATGGCAGTTGTAAACAGCGATACGCCATTAGTAGTGTATTTATAAAAATCGGTTACCCTGCCTAAGCGTGTATAAACATCCTGGCGTTGCGGCGAAAGCGATAAAAGCTTTTCAAAATCCTTTACAGCCCCGGCCTGATCATTTGTCTTATCCTTTTCGATACCACGGTTTAAATAGGCATACGTATAATTGGGGTTTACCTGTATGGCTGTGGTATAATCGCGAATTGCTGCCTGTCTGTTGCCCAGATTGCGGTAAGCATCACCACGAACCAAATAGGCCTCGTCGCTTTTATTGTTAATATTGATGGCCTGGGTAAGATCGGCTATTACACCGGCAGTATCTTTTAAAGCCATTTTTGCTTTACTACGGCTTATGTACGCCTTTAAGCTTTTAGGGTTTAATATAATTGCGCTGTCGGCATCTGATTTGGCCCCATCGCCATCGTTTAGTTCTAATTTAACTAATGCACGGTTTTGATAAGCATCTGCGTTTTTAGGATCAAGCGCTATGGAATGATCTAAATCTGCCATAGCACCGTTATAATCTTTCAGGTTGCTTTTTACCAGTCCCCGGTATAAATACACATCGGCCCTGTTAGGATACTGGCTAACGGCCTTATTAAAATAATCAAGTGCCGCTTTACTGTCGCCGGTTTTACTTGCAGCGTTGGCCAGGTAAAAAAATAAGTTTTTGAGGCCGGGGTTAATGGCTGCAGCTTTTTTATAGTCGTCTACAGCACCTTTATAATCACCCTGGTTTCCTTTGGTGTTGGCCCGGTAAAGATAAGCTTCGGCATTTTGAGGATTAAAGGTTAATGCGGTAGTATAATCGGTTATCGCACCATTATAATCATTGATGCTTGCTTTGGCATCAGCCCGGTACCGGTATAAGTCGCCTTTTTGAGGATTTAGTTTTATAGCTGTGTTATAATCGTCAATAGCGCCCTTAAAATCGCCTTTGTTGTTTTTGGCCAGCCCTCTGTATTCATATAGCTCAGCATTGCCCGGGCTCAGTTTTAAGGCAAAGGAAAAATCGGCAATGGCACCGGTATAATCCTGCAGATTTGATTTGGCACTGCCCCGGTACTGGTACATTTTAGCATTCTGAGGTTCAAGGGAAATGGCTTTGTTAAAATCATCAATAGCATTGTGATAATCGCCAATGCTACTTTCGGCATTGGCCTTATAATAATATGCCGTTGCGAAATTTGACCGGAAACTGATGGTTTTTGCATAATCTGCAATTGCAGCTTCATAATTTTTGAGATTACCATAAGCATTTGCGCGATAAAAATACGCGTCGCTGTTACTTTCATTAAGCTGTATGGCTTTGGTAAATTCCTGTACAGCGGCATTGTAATCTTTTGCACTAGCCCTGGCATTTCCATTTTGTATGTAAGTACTTGCTGTTTGGGCAAAGGCGCTTAAAGGAAATAGGAAAAGGAGTAAGAATTTTTTCATTTATGAATACTGGTTTGCAAGTTTCAGTAAAACCAATAGAAAACTTAACAAAGGCCATACCGAAAATAAAAGCCGCCGAAATATACTCTAAATAATGATTTATTACGTGATTGAAACAGAGTTTGTGGCATAAAAGCCCCATAATTAATTTTTTAAATAAGGTGTTTTATGTAAATATTAACTTATAAGGACAAAATTTAAGTTATTAAGAATAGAATGTTTCATTTATTTCATCTGTATGATTTTGGTCCCGTCTTTTATTATAGAAAATAAGGGCGGTGCAAATCAGGATGCAGAAAATAGCAGATGATTCAATAACAAAATGAATTAGGGGGATATGACCAGGGCTATTGGAGATTAAAATACCGGCATCTGGCAGAAGTAATCCAAAGAGTGGAAAACAAAAGAACATTCTTAATATTATTAATTTTTCCATAATTATTAACATTTAGTATGATAATACTAAGATAGGCATTATTTTGTTGTTATTTGAATAAAAAAACAAACTAATTCGTACTACAGTTGAAGGGCGAAAAGGTTTTTGTTTTTTTTTGAAAAAAAATTTGAGTAACCTGGTAAGATAAATCGAAACACAAGAGTTTGCCCGGGTGGAGCAAAGCAGAAAAATTAAAAAATATTTTTAAATGAATGAACGCTCACTTATATTTGCAATGACAATATGAGACCACGCGACGAAAATAAAGAGTTACTGATACGCCAAAAAGCTATTGAAATGATAGTTGCCGATGGCCTTGACGGATTTAGTGTAAACAAACTGGCAAAAGCTGCGGCAGTATCACCGGCTACTATCTACATTTATTACAAGGATAAGGACGATCTGATTACACGGTTGTGTGTGGATGTAGCCACTAATATGATGGATTATAGCTTTGTGAATTTTTCTCCTGAAATGGATTTTGCTGAGGGGCTAAAAATACAATGGTTAAACCGGATGAAATATTTCGACAGTTTCCCAACAGAAATGGAGTTTATTGAAACAATGCGGTATACCCATTATTACGAAGAGGTAAGTAAATCACTCACCGTTACTTTTGGATCGTTATTGGGACCGTTTATGGAAAATTCTGTTCGGAAAAAACAATTGATACCATTGCCATTTGAAGTATACTGGTCCATAGCTTTCGCTCCTTTATATCAGTTAATAAAGTATCATCACCAGGGCAAGAGTTACGTAAATAATGAATTTGAACTTACCGAAAAGCTAATGATGCAAACATTTGAGTTGGTGTTAAAGGCGCTTAAGCCGTAAAAAAATTTAATTATTTAAATAAATGAATATTCACTTATAATAAAAAAGAAAAAATGAAACTCAACCATATTAATCTCTCGGTAACAGATGTAGCAGCAAGCATCCGTTTTTTTGAGCAATATTTTAATTTTAAATGTATCGAAGTAAAAGGAGATAACCTGCTGGCGGTTTTGCAAGGCTCAGATGGCTTTACTTTGGTACTAATGGCTAATAAATTTAACCGTAATGGTAATTCCGCATATCCCGAAGCATTCCACATCGGATTTTTTGTTGAAACCCGTAACCAGGTGATGGATATGTATAACCGGTTACTTGCCGGAGGATACGCTACAGAACACCCTCCGGGTAGCCTGCGCGGCAGTTATGGCTTTTACTTTATTGCTCCTGGAAATGTGCTTACCGAAATTACCTGTAATGCGTAAAATTGATCAAAACATAAATCATTTCATCTTATGACACCTGTATCAGCTTATAAAGAACCCCACCATGTAATGCTGGTTTTTGAAGAGAAAGAAACTGTAAACCCGCAGCATACGTGTATTAACGAACGTGTTAACTATTACGAAAACCTTAAAAATAGGGGTAAAGTGTTGTTAAGCGGTAATTTCTGGAATCAGGCCCATGATTTTATTATAGTATATGTATCCTCAGATACGGAGCTGGAGCAAATTATAGATAATGACCCGGCTGTGCGTAATAATTTACTTGAATTAGTAAAAGCTATGCCTTTTTGAGCTAATTAAAATATATCATTTTCTTGATATATTTTAATGTTAGCAGTTTATATCCCAAATAATGGATAAGAGATATTGTTATATCCGGTAATAACGATAAACATGACATATGTTGGTAAATTTTATTCGTAAATAATTAAAATATTTCGACAAATTTTATTAAAATTAACCTTGTTGAAATATTATTTTACTTTTTAAGAAAAATAATTTGCTTGGCATTCCTAAAAGGTGTAAATTAGGGATATCAAATTATTAGTTATGGAGGAAATAGCGATTTTTAGAATATTCTCGAGTTTCCCATTGCTGGGATTGCTCATCCCCGATGTTTCATCACTATTTATATTCCCGGTGAGGCAGATTTCTGTGACACACCTATATGTAGAAGGCTTTTTATTATTAACCGTTATTATTTGTACCATAGGCATCTGGTACCACCAAAAGCAAGAACGCGGTAATAATATGCAGGTAACCGCGGGCACCTGACCTCTGTTTTAAAGAAAAGCCGGTTAACTATAGTTTTAAAATATATAATACTAGCCAATTATAAACCTGTTTTGTTCGATACCCTTATGCCCGGTTTACTTAAGCCGGGCTTTATTTTTTGTTGCCATGGTTAAATGAGCTAATATTTTCACTTTTAGTAATGAATTAAGGTTTTTTCATATTTTTACTTTAAATGAACCTTAGTCAATTTAACCCTTGCACATCTGGCTTTATGCAATTCAACAGGTATCCGTTTAAAACCAATCGCTGTTTAAAAACGGTTTTAATTTTGATGTTTACTTGTTTTTTTGGTACGGCCATGGGGCAGCACCGATCGCATGAAGCGTTAACCTGGGGTGGCGGAGGTGGAAGTGGCGGTAACTTTGAATCGGGGTATGGTATTACCTTTGGAGCTGGCATTGATGCCCCGCAGAATTATTTTAAGGATATTTACAAGCCGGCAGTTGCTTTTAATTTAGGCGTGGCCCGTTTTATGGATAAATTTACCATAAGCTTGAATTTTGGCTATCATAATTATCAACCTAAGGATGCTTACAACCCCAGCAATGTAACTATTGAAGTTGGGAATGGTGAAACAACTAATGATGCCCAGGATCAAACTCCTGTTACTCTTTTTACTAACTACAGAGTGTTTTCGGGTTATGCAAGTGTTGTTTATAATGTTAATCTGACAGATGGAGCAAGGCTTTATGGAGGTGCTAATATCGGCGGATATTTTACCGATTACTCCTATGTAGTTTTAGATCCCAATAATGATCAATCAGGTACAGTAATTACACCAGAGCGTAAGAATTTTTATGTAGCGCCCCGTTTAGGGTTGATTTTCGTACTTACTGATCACATCGGCGTAAGTGTAGAGTCGACCTATAACTTTTACGCACCGTTAAAAAAACAAAATAATAGCGGAGGAACATTTTATACTTCAATAACCGGTCTGGCGGCGCTTACCTACAAATTTTAGTGAAAAACCAGGGGATCCCGTTTTATAAATGGGGTCGAAAAAAACTCATCCACCTTTTTGTTGAATTCGTCCGTATGCTCAATCAAGGTGCCGTGGCCGGAGTTGGGAACTATCCATAAATAGGCATTGGGGATGTTTTGTGCTATAAGTACCGTGTGCTCCGTAGGGATCAGGTCATGATCACCCCCGATAATAAGCGAAGGACATTTAATGGTTTTTAAGGCCGAAAGCTTGATATTAGGCTGAAACCAATCAAGCAGGAATATCTTCCAATCGTTTTTTTCTTTTGCTGTTTTAAATGTTGTGTTCTTTTTGGCTTCGTAATCTTTTTGCTCTATTTTCCAGTAAGCAGGGATAATCCCAGTAGAGTCGGGCCATAAATTGGCGCCTGTTGATGCCAGTTTTATTACCTTTTGAGGATGACGCATAGCCAGTTCCAAGGCATTGATGCCACCATCGCTCCAGCCAATAACATATGCCGAATCGATATGCATGGCATCCAATAAGCCGGCAAAATCATCGGCCATCATTTCAAAACTCAAAGAATCGCGATCATCTCTCGATTTGCCATGCGCCCTGCTGTCAACCATGATCACTTGATATTTTTTGGCAAAATAAGGCACGTTTTTAGCAAAACTGCTCATGCTGCCTCCATTGCCATGTATCATCAATAATGGCTT
Organism: Mucilaginibacter inviolabilis; assembly: GCF_011089895.1. Classification (NCBI taxonomy): domain Bacteria; kingdom Pseudomonadati; phylum Bacteroidota; class Sphingobacteriia; order Sphingobacteriales; family Sphingobacteriaceae; genus Mucilaginibacter; species Mucilaginibacter inviolabilis. Next base: position 2,390,002 of record NZ_JAANAT010000001.1, on the reverse strand, counting down.
TCCTGTGCCATAAACTTCGGTGTATAATTTGATGCCCCGTATATCATAGTATTTACCTATCGCTGCATTATCCCCATATGGCGTTTTTACCTGAGCATTACAGGCAGACAGTATCCATAATAGGCCAGCAAGTAACACGTAAAGTGATTTTAAAATTTTCATAAGGGTTAACTATAAGGATATATCCGGCAAATAAATTAGGATGCCGGGGGCGTAAATGTATAATTACTTTAAATATATTAATAACCGAAAATATAAAAAACTGTGCTAACACGTTAAGTAATATTACCTTTGCGATATTAATTTAAATACTTTTAAACTATACACGTAAAACAATATCCAACTAAATGTAAATTGATGGAAATGTTTTACCACCTATACCAATATAATATTCATGCCTGCCATTTGCCTAAAAAGTAATTATATAGCTTTTCTCCTTTTCTTTATATCTGGTCTGTTTACCGCAGGCGCCGCTTTTGCACAGCAAGACGTTGCCGGCAGAAGCACATTTAAATTTAAAACCGTAATTGTTGACGCCGGGCATGGCGGCAAAGATCCGGGTGCGCATGGTGCTTACTCCAAAGAAAAAAACGTAGCTCTCAGCATCGCCAAGAAACTACGCGACTTGATTAACGACGAAATGAGTGGTGTTAAGGTGGTTATGACCCGCAGCACCGATGTTTTTGTGGAGTTGCATAAACGTGCAGATATAGCTAACGACAATCATGGCAACCTTTTTATATCTATACATTGTAACTCGTCGCCACAGAAACATAGTACCGAGCGGGGAACTTTGTTACTGGTTTATGGTTTTCACCGGAGCCAGGAACAGCGTGAGGCTTTGCGCGAAAATGCCTCTATTTATATTGAAAAGGATTATAAGGATAAGTATAATGGCTATGGCAGCGATGCGGTTGTAAATACCATTGTGCTAAACGCTTTTCAGCAAAAATATCGCAAACAGAGTATTCAATTTGGAGATCTGATTGATCATGAGTTTAAAAAAATAGATGGCAGGCATAGCCATGGTGTAAAAGAGCAGGGGGTGTTGGTATTGGCACAAAGCGGTATGCCTGCCGTACTGGTTGAAACCGGTTTTATTAATAATGCGTCGGACGAGGAATACCTAAACTCCAATGCAGGTCAAAATGAAATAGCCCGCTCCATTTTAAGGGCCCTGAAACAATATCGTGATAATCTGGAAGGAAGATAATTAGCTAACAAAAGCCGGATCATTTTGCCCTGTCCCCAAAGTTAAATACTATTGGGGACAGGGTAAATGAAAAAGATTAAGCAGTGTAGCACCGTATTTAAACCCGGATTTGTTAAAAAGCATTTACAGAGTCGGCATTACTGCAATAAATGGTGGCTAAATTAAATTGGCCGGTTTTACTTTCTTAATTTAATGATCGAGTAAGTAAAGCTGTAACCATATTTGGGCACAGCTGTATCAAAAACTTCACAAGAAAAACTTTCGTTATCAAAAATTCCTAAATGAATTGGATTGTTATATATAACAATGGGATTTCTATCAGCTATTTCTAATATCCGGTGCATAAACTCAGTAACCATAGCTTCTTTAAAAGGATTATATAAATAGAATATATTTCCTTGCCTCGGAAAATCATCAAAAATATTATCGCAACGGATCTCTATATTTTTGAAGCGACTAAGCCTTTTTTTTGTTTTGCTACCCACCATTTGGTTAATTTCATAACCAATCATTTTGTTTGTAAAGCCTTTATACAGCAGATAACTAAACACCCTGCCTTTACCGCAACCAACATCGATGATTACATCATCGGGCTGTAGTGAAATTTTTTGCAAAAAAATAATTTCTAACTCTTCATAGTTGGTGCTTACTGTTTTAATAATGTTTTTATTATCGATACTGGAAACCTTCCCGGCTAAAAAAGTTCGTTGTGTTAAAAGATCTATTTTCAGACGTATTAACTGACGCTGCAGATATCGGAATGAATTCATTTACGCAGTATTTAAAGGGCTTAATTAAAAGTAAGTAATTAAGTTAGTTTAAATTTTGGATGTAATTTAATTAAAGCCCGGCTTTTCCCAGAAAATCTATCGGAGTTTATTGGTTAACTTTAATGTACTTCAATGTACCTCCGGAAGTAACGGTAAGCGTATCTAAATTACCACTTATTTTATAGGGTGCTTTATCAAAAATGAGCTGACTTATAGGTGAGCCACTGCTGTTAGGATCTGTAGAGTTTAGTTTTTGATTTAAATTAAGATAAACTACAGTACCATTAGTATTATATGTTCCTTTATAAAGCGTACTGGTTGCACTTGTAGTAACCTTAGTGGCATAAACATCAGTTTGTAAAGTTGCAAATTGGGCGCCATCATAAAAAGCAATGGTTTGTACACTATCGCCCAGTGGAGTGCGAGGTATCACTCTTTTCCAGGCACCTACCAGGTTTGGATCGGCTGAGGCATCCGAGAGCTGGTTTGTTTTAGTACATGATTGTACCACTGTAATCAATCCTAATAAAATAACCAGCATAGCTGCTTTTGTGAAATAATTGTTGGTGTTCATAGTAACCTTGTAAGTTTACAATTTAGTGTGTTTTTTAGTTAATTATTCCACATCTAACATTGTTGCACGTAAAAAGTTTTCATAAAGGCTAATTTTTATTATCGTTTTATGCACATAAAAGTTATTTCGATCAATGTTATGGGCATATTAACCACAAAAAATTATCTAATCCTTAATTTTTACCAAAGTTTCAGAAAATAGTAACTTAGTATAAGTTATAACCCGGTTAACATGGAATCTTTTGTAATAACCATCAATAATATAGCCTATCAGGTGAGCCTTCATTCGGTATTTCCCAAATTGTTTAATGTTTATAATAAAAACATTAATTATACTATCGGGAAAACAGATGCCGGTAATTGGGTTTACATTAAACATGAACCATTATCGGCCGTAATACCATTGGAACAAATCGGGGTAGCTATTGATGAACATTTTGCCGAGGAGGGGTAGGCGTAAGGTAACCTGTCAAAAAAGCTAAAGCCCCGTGCGATTCCTTCCCTTGGGAAGGGAATAAAAATAGCAGCCTTTAGTCTCCCCACAAATCGTAATAACATCCTCTTGGATAATTTGCTTACCAATATGTATCGACATAAAGTCCACTAAACTGGTAGAGATTTGTCATTAAATTTCAATAAAAAGATGTTTAAACATTTATTTTGAAAAAGATCAATTTCAAATATATACTTTTGGCACATAAACAAAAGGAATTTTAAAAAATTAAACACAATGAAAAAGATCTTTATCCTGTTGGCCTCAGCGTTTTTATACACGGCTGCATCGGCACAAACAACCTGGACGGCCGACAAAAACCACTCAAACGTTAAGTTTACAGTGACCCACTTATTGGTAAATGATGTTGACGGAACTTTTAAAAACTTTGATGCAACCATAACCGCTGCAAAACCTGATTTTAGCGACGCTAAAGTTGCCTTTACTGTACAAACGGCTTCTTTAAGTACCGAAAATGAAAATCGTGACAAACACCTTTCAAGTGCCGATTTTTTTGACGTTGCCAACAAACCAACTATTACTTTCACCAGCACTGGTATCACCAAAACATCTGATAAACATTATGCGGTAAAAGGCAACCTTACTTTAGTAGGTGTTACTAAACCGGTTACATTTGATTTATGGTACCGTGGTACTATTACCAACCCAATGAGCAAGGCCGATGATGCAGGTTTCCAGTTAACCGGCGTTATTAAACGTTCTGATTTTAACTTTGGTAGTAAATTTGGCGCTGCCATGTTAAGCGACGAAGTAACTATTAAAGCTAACGGCGAGTTTGCTAAAGCAAAATAATTTTTCAGGATCCTGAGATTTTTGGGACAAGGATTTTTGGAGCAAGGGGCAAGGACTGACTTAAGAAGGTTTTTGTTTTGTTCCAAAGATCCTTGTTCTGTTTTACAAAAAACTTTGTTCATTCAACTCCAAAGATTCCCGCCCTTTGCTCTGGAAAGGTGTTAAAAACAAAAAAATCATTGCCGTTGACTTTAGTCAACGGTAAAAGAAATTATTAATATGGGCTTCAGCCCAATCATTTTTTGGCTAAAGCCTTTTGTTTTTATTTGATTATTCCGTTGACTAAAGTCAACGGCAATGATTTTATATTGTAAATAATCTAAACCAAATTTCGGCAGGATCTTCGAGAACTCTACATATCTTCGTCGGCCAACAACTGCTTCAGGGTATCAAACCAGAGCTGGTTTTTGGTACCGAAAAAGCTATTATCAATCATGAGGTATATGGTATTGTGCCCATCGGCAACTTTATAACGGAGTCTTAATGGCTGCCAAAACGTACCATTGTTTTTGATAAGCGAACGTTTATATACATCATCAAAGCCCAGGTAAACCTGTTCCAGCTGATTTAAGGGGATATCTAAATAATTGTAACCATCAATTACCAGGGTGCCTGGCGTCAGTATAATTTCGCCTTCGCGATGATGTGGGGGCGGAGTGAGCGCAAAAAGGCCTCCAGCCGCGTCAATTAATGTGCATGCTGCAATTTCATGATCATAGCTCCACATTACCTTCCCTATTCTTAAAATTTGCATCGTTTAAATTTCGACATTATAATTGATAACTGCAACCATGGTGTTTTGTGTATACAACAATCAAAATTTCGGCCAAAAATTGCCTGGTGTTGACAACTCACCCCGACATCGCTTGGTTGGACCCTCCTTTGTGCCGCTTCGCCGCAAAGATGAATTTTGAACAATAAATCAAAATCATGTCATTGCGGGCGAAGCGTGGCAATCTCCTCGCGTTTATGCATGCGACGAGATTGCTTCGTCGTTCCTCCTTACAGCAATGACATAGGAGAAAGAAGTGCAGCAATACCCAAAACAGGAATCCTTACTCTTTGTTCCAAAAATCCTTGTTCCAAAAAACATTATCTTTGATCTGCAGAACTATTTTCGCAGTAATTGATTATATGGCTACAGAAGTTAAGTGCCCCAGTTGTGGTTTTGGTTTCCCGATAGAGGAAGTGATGGCAGAGGAGTATAAGAAGGAGCTTCGGCTTAAAATGCAGGATTATACCCGCCAAAAGGAAGAAGAATACCGTAAAAAGGATGAGGAATTTTTAGCCAAGGAGCGCCAGCAAAAGGAAGCCTTTGAGTTACGGCTTAACGACGAAAAAAAACAGCTGCAATTGGCTATGGAGCAAAACCTGCGCAAATCCATCAGTCAGGATTATGAAAACCAGGTGCAGTTGCTTAAAACCTCGGCACAGGAAACCGAAGAAAAACTAAAACTTTCGCGCCAGAAAGAGCTGGAGTTTATGCAGCGCGAAAAGCAGCTGCAGCAAAAGGAAGAAGAAATGGAACTGGCCCTGCAGCGTAAACTGCAGGAGCAACGTAACGAACTGAGCGAGCAGATCCGTAAGCAGGAAAACGAACGCTACAGCATAAAAGATACCGAATACCAACTCAAGGTAAAGGAACTTGAAAAACAGCTCGATGACCAGAAAAAGCTGGCCGAAGAGATGAAACGCAAGGCCGAACAAGGATCGATGCAGTTACAGGGTGAGGCGCAGGAGCTGATTCTGGAAGAATTGCTGCGTAATTATTTCCCCTTTGATATGATTAGCGAGGTAGGCAAAGGCGTGCGCGGGGCCGATTGTATCCAAACGGTACGTAACCAGTTTGGGCAGGAGTGCGGGCGGATTATCTATGAAAGTAAGCGTACAGCCACTTTTGGCGCCGATTGGATAGAAAAGCTGAAGAAAGATATGCGCAGTGTTGGTGTAGATGTAGCCGTTATTGTTACCCAATGCTACCCCAAGGAGATGGATTGTTTTGGCGAAAAGGATGGTGTTTGGATCTGTAGTTTTGACGAAGTAAAAGCGGTGTCCTACATCCTGCGCGACGGGGTGATCAAATTATCCAACCAGGCCCGGTCGCAAGACAATAAAGGCGATAAAATGCACCTGCTGTATGATTATTTAACCAGCAGCGAATTTTCTGAACAATGGAAGGCCATCCGCGAGGGCTATATGAGCATGCGCCTATCGATACAAAAAGAGCGCGACGCGATGGAAAAAATGTGGAAATCGCGCGAGAAACAACTGGATAAGGTATTGTTGAACGCCGCGCACATTAAAGGCAGCGTAGAAGGCATTGCCGGCAGCGATTCTATACAACTGAGCCTCACCGATGATGAGGACGCCTTGTTGCTGGAATAGGATTTTTTCTGGAACAAGGATTTTTGGAACAAGGAGCAAGGATTTTTTCCTGGAGCAAGGATTATGGGAACAAGGAGCAAGGACTTTTTCCTGAAACATCTTTCATCGATACAGGTATACAGGCATTTTGACTGAAACAAACGGCATTCTGGTTAAATCTGTTTATCGTCTAAGGCAGACCTTTGTTAAAAAAATAACAAAGTATGAAAGCGATCAGAATTTATGAATTTGGCGGACCGGAAGTAATGAAACTGGAAGAAGTGGCAAAACCCGCTCCGGCAGCCGATGAAATTTTAATAAAAATGTATGCCAGCAGCGTTAATCCTGCCGACTATATCATCCGTAGTGGAGGTAATGAACTCCTAAGACCATTTTTAAAACTCCCCTTAGGTTTGGGTCTTGATGCCGCGGGCGTTGTAGAAGAAGCGGGCAGCGAGGTGAAAGACTTTAAACCCGGCGACAGGGTATATGGTGTACCTAACTTTCCCGGCGATGGTGCTTATGCTGAATACATTGCCGCCAAAGCCACGCAGTTTACGCTGATGCCTGATAATATAAGCTTTAACGAAGCCGGTGCCTTGCCATCATGCGCGCTGATTGCCTGGAACGGTATTATCGACCTGGGTAAGGTGCAGGCCGGTCAGCGTGTGCTTATCCACGGTGCGGCGGGTGGTGTGGGTAACCTGGCTGTACAGTTTGCCAAGGCTCAGGGCGCTTATGTCATCGGCACGGCTTCGCCCTATAACTTCAACTTTTTAAAAGAATTGGGTGCCGATGAAGTGATCGATTATAAAAACCAGGATTTTAAAGGATACCTGGGTACCATTGATATGGTGTTCAATGCTTCGCCGGTGCGTGACAATTATACCCGCTTGGTGTCGGCCCAACTATTAAAAGAAGGTGGTATCTTTATATGTACCCAGTTGGATGCGCCCATTGAACCGGAAGTGAGTGAAGCATTCGCAAAAAAACAGGCCATCGGTATGCTGGTAGGGGGCGGTGGTATGGCTTATACTGCCTCGCTGAGCGGAACAACCCAATTGGTACAGCAGGGTAAAGTGAAAGCGGCCATAGCTAAAGTATATCCGCTGGCACAAGTAGCCGAAGCGCATAAAGAAAGCGAAACCAAACATGCCAGCGGTAAACTGGTATTGGAAATAAGGAAAGATTAATGAAACGTTTCAGTTCCATCAGTGAATTCTCGCATTTCAGGCACCTGCCTAAGCCGGCGCATCCACTGATCGCTGTATTCAAGGTAGAGCCTGTGGAGCGCCAGCGTATTGCGGAGCCGCAAAGTTGGAGCTATGATTTTTATGCGATTGCGCTGAAACATGTGGAGAACGCTGGAGATATTAAATTGAAATATGGGCAGCAGCATTATGATTATGACGAAGGCATCATGTCGTTTGTTGCGCCGGGGCAGGTGCTGAGCTTTTCGATGAGCGATGAGCTGAAACATATCCGGCAATCAGGATGGATGCTGCTCATCCATCCTGATTTTTTGTGGAACACCCCGCTGGCCCAAACCATTAAACAGTATGAGTTTTGGGACTATGCGGTGCACGAGGCCCTGTTCCTTTCCGAAAAAGAGGAAACTACACTCGTTGGTATCCTGCAAACTACGCTGCAGGAGTGCAATGCAAACATTGATCAGTTTACCAAAAACATCATTGTTTCGCATATCGAAACCTTGCTCAGCTATGCCAACCGCTTTTATCACCGCCAGTTCCTGACCCGCGAAAAAGCACATCACCAGGTATTGGAACGGTTGGAAAAACTGCTGAATGGCTATTTTGATAATGATGAACTAACGGCCAAGGGTTTGCCCACGGTAAGCTACATTGCCGAATCGCTCAACCTTTCGCCCAAATATTTGAGCAGTTTACTCAAAGCACTTACAGGGCAAAACACCCAGCAGCATATCCACGAAAAGTTGATTGAAAAGGCCAAAGAAAAACTATCAACCACTAACCTCACCGTAAGCGAGATTGCTTATGGCCTGGGCTTTGAACATATCCAATCCTTCAGTAAGCTTTTCAAAACCAAAACGCAATTATCGCCCCTGGAGTTCCGGGCAACGTTTAATTAATTAGTGAATTATTGATTTAGTGAATTAGTGATTTTTTCTGAACCATGATCTATCTAATAAAACTAATTTGTCATCCTGAGGAACGAAGGATCTATTCTTAAACATGCATATCGTTTAATAGATGCTTCACTCCGGTCAGTATGACAAACATATTGTAAAAGATTACTTTTATCTCCCCCGTCAGCAGATAGGCTTCGGACGAAAGCGGGCAGAACAATGGTGGGTGGTGCGGTCGCGGGGCATAGCAAGTTTTTGCTGAAGCGTAGGGAAATGTGCGAACAAAGTGGGGCAAAATAATTGCAGCCCTGGTTCTGTCCGATTTGCGGGGCAAAGGCTATGTGCGGCAAAGAAGCCTCTCTGCTGAAGCCTTTTGGGTTACTTTTGTGGCGACAAAAGTGATTGGCCCCCCCGCGGCCAAGAGCGGGTGTACGCCATGTGTTTTATTTTTATCTCACCTAAAAAATCGTTATATTTGTATATACCACAGCCCGGTTTTCCGATCAAAAAGGATAACCGGGCTGTTTAGTTAAAGGAAAAACAAGACCTAAAACGGGTTGTTTTTTGTGTAATTATTTGAAAATCAGTAATTTAATACTTTTTAAAGTTTGAAAAGTTACTCAAAATCGTCTTGAAATTTGTTAAAAAGTGTTAAAACGAGGATTTTCTGATCAGATTTAGGCTCTTTTTACCCTGTTTTTGAGTAGAAATTTGTTAAAATTTAAGGTTTAAAAAGTTTTAATTACATCCCAGATCTACGTACAGTTCATTTTAAAATATAGCCATATCAGCATTTTTTGGTCCTGAACTTTTTTATAGATTAGGTACTTTATTCCGGATGATACATGCATCTGTATAAGAGTTAATTAACTAATTTAAATGCCCCTGCAAAATGAATGATGATCTGATACTGGAAACCATATCGGTTACCAAAAACTTTTTTGGTGATAAATCTTCCGGTGTTAACAACATAACCATATTTATACCCAAAGGTAAAGTTACCGCTATTGTAGGCGAAAGTGGTAGTGGTAAAACCACCTTGCTCAATTTGCTTTACGGTCATCTACAACCCGATCATGGTGAAGTGTTTTTTAAGGAGGAGCAGGTTTTAAGCCGCGAACATGGCTTACAGCACGCTCATAAGGTCATGCGCCTGGTTACCCAAAACGGAAGCGATATAGATGCGCAATTATCTGTTTGGGATACAGTGAGTGCCGGGCTTCAGGAGGAAGATAAGAGTCTCACCATACAAAAAGTGACCGAGGCATTGAACATGCTTCATATTTACCAGTTGAAAGAGCAACCTTATGGCAAGTTAAGCGGCGGCGAAAAACAACGTGTAACCATAGCCAAAGCACTCATCAGTCGCCCGGAAGTATTGTTGTTGGATGAACCTTTTAACCAGGTTGATGCTACTTACCGGGAAGGTTTACAGCATGACATCAGGTATATTGTACAAGCATGGGGGGTTACGGTAGTGCTGGTATCACATGATCCTGCAGAGATACTGTCGATGGCAGATGAACTGATTGTACTGAAGGAAGGGGAGATTGTGGAGAATGGCAGCCCCGAGCAATTATATCATTCTCCTAAACTGTTGTATACCTCACAGATACTGGCCAGTTGCAGTCAGCTTACCTCTACCCAGGCCAAAGTTTGCGGTATTAAAAGCAGGCGAGGGGTGGTAGTTATATACGCCGAGCACATCAAGATAGGTGTTTTGGGTATCAAGTGGCTGGTGACGCAGGTGCTGTTCAAAGGTTTTTACGAAGAATTGATCATCGAACGCGAAGGAGTAACCCTCCGGGTAATGAATTATGATAGAGGTAAATACCCCAAGGGAGCTAAAATCAGCATCAACATCAATAAATATTTTGAGTTTGGAAAGTGGGAGAATTGAAGAGAAGCAAGAAGTTAGAGTCAAGAATCAGGATGTAGGCTATTACATTACCCAGGTTGTTTTTCTTGACTCTTGATTCTAATCTCTTGACTCCCGGTTTACGCCAGTTCCATTTTAGCCTGTTTCTCTTTGCGGTATTTACTTAGGTTGATAAGTAATACACTGCCCAGGATAATCACTAGGCCACCTACTTGTAATAACGTAATGCTTTCGTGAGCGAACAATACACCGAGTATAACTGCTATAACCGGGTTTACATAAGCATAAGTACTCACCTGTGTTGCCGGGCGAACTTGTAAAAGCCACACGTAGGCGCTAAATGCGGCTATGGAGCCAAAAATTACCAGGTAAAGTAAGGCTAACCAGCTATGGGTAGGGATGTTTTGCCATTGCAGGTTTTGCACTTCATGAGTTAAAACACTCGATGGCAAAAATATAAGACCAGCGGCCACCATCTGCCAGGCGGTATTTACCGAGGCAGATCCTTGTGTATTATTGTATTTAGAATATAATGATCCTGATGCCCATGACATGGCGCCTATGAGCAACAGCAACATTCCCGGTAGTTTAGAAAGCCCGGTTGAGGAATCAAACAAACCTCGTATTTGTTCGCTAAACAATAATACAACGCCGGCAAAGCCTATAACTAAACCAATAATGGTGGACGTGTTTTTGAAATTTACACGCCAGTTTTGCTTGTCAAACAATACAAACCAAATAGGAGCTGAAGATACCATAATGGCTACCATAGCGCTGGGAAGCGTTTGCTCAACCCAAATTACGGCGCCGTTACCGATTACCAGCAATAAAAAGCCGGTAACAGCAGCATGAATAATATTGCGTTTGATAAATATCTGTTCGCCTTTAAATTTACACCAGGTCAATAACAAAATACCGGCAGTTAAAAAGCGAAGGGCACCCAACAATAATGGAGGAAACCCATCGACAGCCATTTTTATAAAAAAGTATGTCGAACCCCAAACAATATAAACTGTTGCAAAGGCGATGATAACCATTAATGGTGATGCGGATTTTTGAGGTGTTAAGGCCATGATGATGTTTATTTTTCAGGTATAACTAATTGTTGTTCTTCTTTAACCGTTTCCAGTACTATGGTGGTGCGTGTACTGATGATGTTGGGTATTTTGGCAAACTGGTTGCGCATAATACTCATTAGTGAAGCCGAGTCGTAAGTGCGTACTTTAACCAGATAGCAATCGTCACCGGCTACATGATGCACTTCCTGTACTTCGGGAATTTTAGCAAGCTCTAATGTGGCAGTACTATAACCTGGTCCGTCTGATGCTTTCATAAATACAAAAGCCAGTAATTTTTGCTGCAGGGCAGCCGGATTAATACGGGTAGTATACTGTTGGATCACATTTTTTTGCTCCAGTTTTTTTACACGCTCCAGCACACCCGATGGCGCCATACCCAGCTCGCGAGCCATGTCGGCATTCGATATCCGGGCATTTTCCTGCATCAGGCGTAAAATGTGCAGGTCGGTTTTATCAAGATTGATTTCTGTTTCGTTAATCATTCTGTAATTTTAAGTATTATGTGAATTAAATTCAATTTAATTATTAAAAAATGAATTTAATTCGACAAATGTATCTATTTAGTGTTTAAACGTATATTGAAGTAGTTAAAAGCAGTTTGGCATCCCAATGAATAGTTTTGCTTATTCCCGTCATGTAAATAAAAAATTGCTAAAAGTTTAGCATAATTAGATCTTGAAGGAGTAAAATCCAGCGTATACCTTACTTTTTACATTGATAAATGTTATTTTATCAACCTGCTTCCGTTTGTATTCTACACAAAATTACGCAGTGGAGTGCAGCGCTTAAACCCGAAACTTGCTGTATGCTGATACGCTGATTTAGGAGGGGAGACTAACAGGCTGCGGGATTGATTGTGATATCCCTATAAAAAACAAACACCCATCATTTTTTGTGACGGGTGCAAGTACGATAAGGTTAAGGTATTTTACTATTTTGTAGCCAGTAGTTTTAGTAACTTGTCGGGTTTTGTTTCATCAAAAGCCGTTTTTACGTACTTATAGCCACTTTTGGTGGTTGCAGTAAGCAGTTTGGCTTTGTTTCCTTCCTCGTCTAAAACATAGGCTGTACCATTGTCATTGATCCAGTCAAAAAGCACATCTCTTGTAGTAATTCCGCGATTTTGCGTGTAGTCATCAATCCACACTAATGAGTTAATAGCCAGATAAGGATTATCATGCTCACCAATCGTACTATTTACTCCGGTTATTTGTAAGGGCATCGTTAAATATTATCAGGGTTTGAATGTTTTAAAACTCTGAAATAAATGCCAACGAGTCAATCCGTGAAAACACCGTATTTTTACGGATAGGGTACCGTGTTTTCACGGGTTGTTTTTGTGAAATATTGATGGTGAATAGTTCGTTATGCTTTAGTGGTTTTCCATTTTTTGTCTTAGCATTTTTTGGATATATTAAGTATGCCCAGAAATTTATAAAAAATGGGTATCGGTCTGTTTATGCCTTCTTTCTTAATTCAATAACAGTAACTTCCGGCCATATGCCCAGTCGACCTGAAAATGCCAGGAAACCAAAGCCACGATTGACATATAAATACCTGTTTTTTTCATTGGCCAGACCGGCCCAGTCCAGATAGCGATACTTTACAGGGCTCCACCTGAAGCCCGAAATTTCAACACCAAACTGTGCACCGTGGGTGTGACCAGAAAGGGTAAGGTGAATATTGGTTTCGTTATAACGCACTTGTTCTTCCCAATGGGTTGGGTCATGTGATAATAGTATCTTAAAGGCGTCCTTAGGTACACCCTGCAGCGCTTTACTTAGATTGCCTATCTGTATAAAGCCACGCCCCCAGTTTTGAATACCGATAAGCGATATTTTTTGATCATCTTTTTCAATGGTCACATTTTCGTCCAGTAACAGGCGATAGCCTAATGTTTGGTGATGCTCCTTTAATTTATCCAGATTGGCGGCTTTTTCCTGTTCACTATTCCAGTGGATATAATCGCCATAATCATGGTTGCCCAATATCGAGAATTGTCCGTAAGGTGCTTTAATCTGACTAAAACGGTCAATGTAGGGTTCAATTTCAAAGGCGGCATTATTAACCAGATCACCCGTAAAAACAAACAGGTCGCTTTTTTGAGCTTTGGCCATATCAATGCCTCGCTGCATAGCTTCGGTATTATCAAAACTGCCTGAATGGATATCAGATAGCTGCGTTATCGTAAAGCCGTCAAAAGCATCCGGCAGATCCTCAAAATAAAGTGTTGTATGATGCAGTTTATAGTCGTATTTACCCTTGAACATCGCATAAAACATAGAGGTAAACGGGATAGCAGCTACTAATACGGCTATTTCACTGATAAACTTGCGACGGGCTGGAAACACCGGCTTGGTATCAGAATTACTGGCGAGCTTGAACAGGCCAACAATGAACCGGCCCAGATCGCCCAGCGATAAAATAATAACAAACACAAGCTTGGTCAGAAAAAAGGTAATGAACAGACTCAGTACCCATTCATGAAAGGGACGCATGCCGTTGGCGGTAGTAAAACTGCCAAGACCGGTGAGGAACAAGGCAACAATTCCAATAGAAATAAAAAGATAGCCAAACAGCATGATGTTACGCCACAATTGCGATGGCCAATCGGCACTTAATGTTTTAAGTCCCGAAAAAATATACCAGTCGAATAATAAACTGATAGCCGAAATAATAAGAAACACTTTTAAAAAACCGCTGCCGTGCATGTCAATAGGTATTAACCTGCAATTTAAAAAAAGAATCGTTATTAAAATCAAGAGGCCTGTGTTAAGATTATGGTATTACTAAAACTAAATGGCGTTTTCTTGTCTCTTGATTCTTGTCTCTTAAATCTAACTCAGTATTTTAGACCATAATTAAACATAGCAATGAAACTATATTACTTGTTATCTGCAGGCTTATTAATGGCCTTACATGCCAACGCCCAGCAAACCAAAACGGATACGGTGTTTTTTGAGGATTTTAATGAACAAAATCTCGACAGAAGTAAATGGAACGTAGAGATTACAGGCCATACCGTGAATGATGAGCAACAGGCCTACGTTGATTCGACAGCTACCATATATATGGCAAAAGGTAAGGATGCGGACGGTGCGGTGAACGGAGCATTGGTACTCAAAGCCCTGTATAAACCTGGTTTTACCAGTAAGGAACAAAAAAAGTATGATTTTATATCGGGCCGGATAAATACCCGCAGCAAAATGGAATTTACCTACGGTACGGCATCGGCACGTATGAAAATGGCTTCAGGTGCAGGGTTATGGCCGGCATTTTGGGCATTGGGAAATGGTAAATGGCCTGATTGCGGCGAGATAGATATGATGGAAACTGTTGGCGATTCCAGTTGGGTGAGCCACGCCCTGCATGGTCCCAATTATTTTGGTAATACGCCTTTGGCATATCGGGCGCATTTTGCATCCGGCATTGATGTTACCCAATGGCACATTTATTCGGTCGACTGGAGCCCAACCAGCCTGATATTTAAAGTTGATGGTAAGGTAACGTATACGGTAACAAAGCCCATGGTCGAAAAATATGGTCGTTGGGCTTTCGACAATAAAAAATTCATCATCCTTAATTTTGCTTTAGGAGGAGGTTATCCAGGAGGGTACAACAAGATCACTAAACCCTATTATGGGATCTCAGAAAACACCGTAAATAAAATAAAAGCTGGCGAAGCTAAAGTGTTTGTTGATTGGGTACTGGTTACCAAGACTAAAGAGTAGTTTGTTGTTAAAATTTGTTAAAGATGCGTAACAAAGCTATGGCAGGCATAATACATATAGCCAGCCATGCGTTTGAGTTATAAAATGCAAAAAATGTAAAATTGTCATTAAATTATGGCTCTAATTTTACTTTTTTTAAACATTGCCTAAATAGCAATTGCATATTTTTGAATATCAATCATTAACATCAAACATCTACCATTATGGCAATATTAACAATTCAAATACCAGATAGCGAAGTAGCTACTTTATCAAGTATAGTTACTCAAGTGGCCGGCAGTGTAATAAAAGTAAATGCCGACGAAGACGTGCACACCAATGAGTGTTTGCAGAAAGAAGATTTTTTTATAGAAAATAAGCTTGCCAGATCTGTTCACAAAAGTTATTTGTGGAACGATTGAGCACCCAATAATATATACAAATTTTTAACCTGTTAATACACCATAAAATAAGAAAGCCCCGCTGTTAAGCGGGGCTTTCTTATTTTATGGATATTTCTTAGTTTCTGTAAATAACACGTTCATGGACTACCTCGTCATGATGGTGTCTTCTTCTTTCGCGATATTCTGCTGAACAACTGCTAAAGCCGATAGCCGCTAATACAAGCAATGCTATGGAGCGGGAAATTGAAGTTTTCATAATACTTATGTTTTAAATAGGTGTTATAAAAATGAACAGTCCTTATCTTTAAAAGTTTAAATATCAGCGTTTAGTCACACCAATGTTACTGGAGTTGAGTGTAGGCTCAAGCGTTACTTTTGATTAAGCGGTTTATAAAAATAAGGAATAACCCAAGGCCTAAAAAAACAACCAATAATACTAATGAGTTGATCAATACATGACCATAGCCTAATTTAACCACATTAATAAAGGGATAGGGATAAAGTTGGGTGATGGCTCCGCGGATAAGTGTGTATACCAGGTAGAGGAATGGAAACCAAAGCCAACTTATGGATTGTACCCATTTTGATTTTTCCCGTGGCGCAAAGATCAGCCAGTAAATAACAAATAATACAGGATTTATGGAGTGGAGCAATTCATCGGCCAATTTAAACAGCCCTTGGGGATGCCATAAGCTACGCAGTATAATGTTGTAAACAAGGCCAACTACTATAATATACAGGCAGATACCACCAAGTACATATCCTTTTGAAAAAAACTTGTAAAAGGCGCTTGATGGTTTTAATAATAAGGCCCACAAACAAATGCCAACCACTAAATTGCTTTGAATAGTAAAAAAACTGAGTATTTGTATAAAGGATCCGGCCCAGCTATAGCCTTCTTGCATATAAGCAGGTATCGAGATGCTTACCTGTAATATCAAAGCAAACCATACTACCAGTCCGGCTGATGCTGCGTAAATGGTGGCAGCTTTACTGGGTTTGTATGTAGAGGAGCTTTGTTTCATGTTTGTTATTGTTGTAAGGTTGGGAGCATAAAATTTAAATGATTTTAAATATAATAAAAGAAATGGATGTGCTAATACGTTTAAATAAGTTACTCTGGTATTGTTAAATGAATAAAATGCTTTCGCATAAGCTCATTATTATACTGTAAATTGTGGTATACGGGTAACTACATCATGAGTTTACCCGTAAAAATTGCTATGAATGGCTATTTGACCATACCCAAATCGATTTGCTGCAAACTTTGCAAAATTTGCGGGGCACGTCCTGTGATTAAAGCTGATGTGGCAGGTCTTTATGTGGTTAAATGTCCTAATGACGACAGACATTATCAAACCCGCCCCGGACTAATAGATATAGATGACTGGAACCGTCACAATTCGGTATATTATGTTTCCGGTCGTGATTTTAATCCCCAGGTATCTTGCTAAGTAACAATTCACTGACTTTAGTTGCTACTTCTTTTAAACCTATATCTTTAGGCTTTAATCTCCAAACTTCATATGAGCATTTTTTTGAATTTAAGTTCGCATAAGACCGACAGGCTAAAATGGGGTGTATTTTTGCTGATATTTATTTTACCTGGCTTTTGCAAGGCCCAAACCGCAACCGACGCAGTTCCCGTAGTTGATCATATTGCTATTTGTGTGCGCAATCTTAAAAAAAGCACCGCATTTTATACCGAAGTATTGCACTTACAAAAAGTACCCAATCCCTTTGCTGATACATTACACCAGTGGTATAGCCTTGGGAATCATGTAAAACTACACGCTATACAGGGTAACTGTACTTATAAGCACGATATTACAGAGCATCTTTGCTTTGCTGTAGGCTCGGTAAAAGAATTTGCCAAAAAGCTTGATGAGTTACATATTCCTTATGGCAACTGGAAAGGCGATAGCAAGGAGCCAACTTTAAGACCGGATGGCGTTCTGCAGCTTTATTTTCAGGATCCTGACGGGTATTGGATTGAGATTAATAGTCCCGCAAAAGGGAAATAGTAAGTGGCTAAAGTTTTTTTAGCTGCTTTTTAAACCAATGCCCTTTCCATAGCCAAAAGCCAGATAATACAATAACCGGAAAGAATACCCACTTAACTGCGGCGGAGGCATGTGGAAGTGAAGCTACCGGGCCATAAATATATCCAACCACCGGGATACTCAAAATAATGTGTATCCAGCGAATGACTTTTCTTTCCTGGGCATTTGTCATGATTTAACATTTAATATGGAAGTTCCTGGCACTGGATGCCTGCTTTTTGTAAAAGCGTTTCAATCTTGCGCGGGCATACGCCTTCGGCTTCAATACGCAATATATTATCACAATCTTCCAGGTCAAAGTTCCATTGCATAATAGCGGGAATCTTGGTGAGTAGAGTTGTTACCCGGCTCACCTGACGCTGTTCTTTAACGCTTGTTGAAAATACCAGCACATCCATTTTAATTATTGAATTAGTGAGTTAGTGAATTAGCGAATTAGGAAGTAGTCAGAGGCGAGTAGTGAATGTTAATTTGATATCACTCACCATTCACTACTCACCACTCACTACTATTCTCCGCTTACTTTATTTTCTCCTTCGGTTTTAAAGTCGTTCCATTCACGGTCAAACTTTCCAAAGCCATGGCCACGATCTTCCCAGTTACACATACGGTCGCGCATTTTGGCTTTAAACTTTTCCTGTTGCTCGGGGCTCATGTTTTTAAAGCGTTCGGCCATGCGGGCACGCATAAATTTGCCACCCCCCCAGCCGGGACGGCCGCCACCTTTGCCAAAGCCAAATAATAGCTTACATAAAATAAATATGCCCATGGCCTGCCAAAAGGTAATAGTACCCAGATGCAAAATATCGGGTAATAAATTGTTCCACAACTGCATCACTACAAAGCTGATGAGCGACAGGAAGGCGGCGACTGCCAGCGGAATAAATATAAAACGCCCTCTATAAAATGCTTTTCTCATTTTCTTAATCTTTAATTTTTTGTGCGACAGGCATTGTGCCCGCCATCCTTTAATATTCTGTTATTTCTTTATACAATTGTTGTAAGCGTTTACGCAGATGCAGCACCGCGTATCGTTTCCTCGATACCAGAGTTTGCATTTTTTCGCCCGTGATGTCGGCAATTTCCTGGAACGACATGTCGTCCAGTTCGTGCCATACAAATACATCTTTTTGCTCGTTGGGTAGCTCGTCGAGTGCAATAAATAGCTGGTCCCAAAACAGGTTGCGCAGATATTCCGTTTCGGGAGTGCTGGTTTCGGTGAATAGAATAGCCTTAAAATCAGCCGTATCTTCTTCCTCGTCCTCGCCGGTAAGCATATCATCCAACAGGGTTTCCGTCTTTTTTTTGTGCTTGTCGGTTATTTTATTGCGGGCTACCCGGTAAAGCCAGGCGCTGGTTTGCTCAATAGGTTCTGAATTGATCACCGAACTAAACTGGTACCAGACATCCTGCAGAATATCTTCGGCATCGGCATCGTTTTTTACCCTCCGGCGAATAAAACCCAACAGGCTTTTACCATACGCTTTTATGGTATGTATAATGTGGCTGTTCTTATCGTCGGGCATTATGGCGGTTATCAATTTTTTTCACTCCTTTAAAGATAAAGACGATTGAGTGTTAAAAACATTTTAAATTATTTTAAAGAAAATAAAGAGGGGTGCTGAAAAACTTTTTAAACCCTGAATTTTAACAATTTTCTGCTCAAAAACGGGGTGAAATGGGCTTAAAATCGATCGAAAAAACCTCATTTTAACACTTTTTAACAAATTTTAACGTGGTTTTGATGAGTTTTTTAAACTTTAAAAAGTAATAAATAATTGATATTCAGATATTTGATTTCAAAATGGGCAATTTTTGGCTTGTATTTCGCCTTAACTAAACAGCCCGGTTTTCCTTTTTTGATAGGAAACCGGGCTGTTGATTGTAGTAAATATACAAAAATATATGCTTAAAATCAACTGCACCTGGCGGAAAAAGAACTGCTTTACAATATGAATACAGATTCTAAATATACTTTAGCAAAAACTATAAAAGATAGCAGAAGATAACATAATGGGGTTTTTATTCATACCAATATTTATTGTGGCAGTAGCGGCATTTGCGTTGAGTGCTGTTTGTGGTGGCGGCGCCAGCTTTATTTTATTACCGGTGCTGGGCTGGGTATTACCGGCAGCACAGGTTCCGGCGGCATTGTCTGTCGGGACAGCGGCAAGCAGTGTTTCGCGTATGGCGGTTTTTCGTAAAAACATCCGTTGGGATATTGTAGTTTGGTTTGTGCCGCCTGCTTTACCTGCAGTATGGCTTGGGGCCAGGTTACTGAGCAGTGTTGACCCGGTATTGCTGGAGCTGCTTATCGGCCTGTTCCTGGTGGTTAATATTCCATTTCTTTTTAAACCAACTCCTAATAAGCCTCAGCAGACCCATAACCGCAAATGGGTACTCTGTATTATTGGTATGGCTACCGGTTTTCTGTCGGGACTTACCGGTGCTGTTGGGTTACTGTTCAATCGCTTTTATCTTACTTATGGTCTTACCAAAGAAGAAATTGTAGCCACCCGGGCCGCAAACGAACTACTGCTCCATATTTTAAAAATTATCCTGTATAGCTTATTTGGTTTGCTGAGTATAAAGGCATTGGGTATTGGTGTAGTTATTTCTGTCGCCGCGGTTATCTCTGCCCAGGCCATGAAGCGCTTATTACTTTTTTTTACAGAAAAAACTTTTCGACGCATAGGTTTTACGGCCATGGTACTTTCTGGTGTGGTGATGCTGGTTAATTCGGGCTTTACCCTGTACCGTGATGAAGCCGTGGGTGTTAAAGCTTACCGGATGGATAAAGGACTGGAAACAAAGGTGCGCTGGCGGCAAAGTAATTTTGCAATGGAGTTTGAATATGACGAGTGTTTTGAGATAGAACGGACTATTGCGCTGAAAGATCTGCCTGCCGATAAACAACAAGTGGTTAATGCTATTGCAAAGGATGCTGACAAAATTTTACTGGAAGAGGTATATAGTTTAAATAAGCATTACTACGAAGTATACATCTATAAAAACGGTAGTTTGGATAAGCGTAATTTATAGAATAACTTATTACTCGTGCAAACGAGTGCAAGTAGAGATGCTTTACCTGGCGTATACCCGCTCTTGGCCGCGGGAGGGCCAGTTACTTTTCCTTGATGAAAAGTAACCAAAAATCAAGTCAGCAGAGAGGCTTCTTTGCGCTCACTGCCTTAGCCCTGCAAAACGGACAGAACCAGGGCTGCAATTATTTTGCCCTGCTTCGTTCGCTCACTTCCCCTGGCTTCAGCAAAAACTTGCTATGCCCCGCGGCCGCACAGTCCACCATTGTTCTGCCCGCTTTCGCCCGAAGCTTATCTGCTGACGGGGGAAAGAAGGAGAGTCTTTTACAATATGTTTGTCATGCTGAACGGAGTGAAGCATCTATTAAACGATATGCATTTTAAGAATAGATCCTTCGTTCCTCAGGATGACAAATGAGTTTAATCGAATAATGAAGAAATCATGTAATCCTACAATCCTAAAAACGGCGTAGCCCTCAACGGAGTTAATCATGGTTCAAACAAAATTCAATAATTCACTAAATCACTAATTCAATAATTAAGCCGCGTTAGCGATAGCAGCGGATACCGGCCCGTGGCTAATGCCTTGTGGCGTATGAGCGGATAGCGCGGGCCGAAGGTAACGCTATTATTTAGAGTTGAGAATCAAGAGTCAAGAATCAAGACAAAGCGAAAATAAATCTTGAACTTGTTTGTAATGAGTGCAAGAGAACGAGCGCAAATAGGAAATCCTTGTTCCTTGCTCCCCAAATCCTTACTCTTTTTAAAACCAATTGTTTAAATTACAAATTGTGCTTACTTTGAGCACTCCTATGAAAAACTACCCCGCCGTTAAAAAAACCTTACAAATATTACTGCTGCCTGCGTTATTGTTTACTGCTACCATTGCCCGTTCGCAGGAGTTTGGAGGCAATCCGCCATCGATCAAGTGGAAGCAGGTAAATACACCACCGGCGCGCATCATTTTTCCGGCGGGGATGGATTCGGCAGGGGTGAGGGTGGCCAATATCATACAACAAATGAACGGGCTCATTAAGCCTACCATCGGTTTAAAGCAAAAGCAGGTGAGCATTGTGCTGCAAAACCAAACCACTATTGCCAATGGTTATGTGGGTTTGGCGCCATTTAGGAGCGAGTTTTTTTTAACGCCCGAGCAAAATAGTTTTGATATAGGCAGTCTGCCTTGGCCACAGCAGTTGGCCATTCACGAGTTTAGACACGTACAGCAGTATAATAATTTTAATGTGGGTGTGTCGCACGTGCTGCACATTCTTTTTGGCGAAGGCGGGCAGGCCCTGGGTAACGACTTGAGTGTACCCAACTGGTTTTTTGAAGGTGATGCCGTATTTAACGAAACCCATGTAAGCGATCAGGGCCGTGGGCGGCTTCCCTGGTTTTTTAACGGTTACCGGGCGCTGTGGGCGGCCGATCGCGATTACAGCTATATGAAACTGCGTAATGGGTCGTACGTTGATTATACACCCGATCATTATCCGCTGGGTTATATGCTGGTTTCTTACGGGCGTGAAAAGTATGGCGATAACTTGTGGAAAAATGTAACACATGATGCAGCGGCTTTTAGGGGCGGCTTTTATCCTTTTCAGCGGGCCATTAATAAATACACGGGTACCGATTTTAAAACTTTTACCAATAACGGGATTAGTCATTTTAAGGAGCAGTTTAAGGATGATGAAAAAATGCCCGCGACCAAAACCAAGCATTTTGATGCCGACAGGGAGTACCCCGCTTACATTAACGATAGTACGCTCATTTATATGAAGAGCCCGTATGATCATATCCCGGCTTTTGTGATCCGCACCGGTAACCGGGAGCAGAAGATTAGCACGCGGTCGTCATCGTTGGATAATTATTTTAATTACCAAGATGGTAAGGTGGTTTATGCCGCTTACCGTCCCGATGCGCGCTGGGGGTATCGTAATTACAGCGAACTGATGATATTGGATGTAGCCAGCGGCAAGGAACATCGCATCACGCAAAAAACAAAATATTTTTCGCCCGCTTTTAGTCCGGATGGTAAACGTATCGTAGTGTCGCAGGTGGCTACCTCGGGCGCAAGTGAATTGCATCTGTTAAACACCGATGGCGAGGTGATCAAGGTATTGCCCAATCCGCAGCATCTGTTTTATACCTACCCCCAATTTTATGGCGATGATCAATTGGTAGCAGCCGTGCGTAACCCGCAGGGTAAAATGACGCTGGCTCTGATCGATATTGCCACCGGGAGTACTAAATACCTGGTGCCTTTTAGTTATCGCCCTATTGGTTTCACCACGGTTAAAAATGACGATGTATACTTTACCCAAACCGAGGATGTGAACGACCGCCTGTTTGTATTGAAGTTAAAGGATAACCAATGCTATGAATTGCTGCCTACCGGGCATGATACCGGTATAGGCCATTATCAGCCTGCGGTGAGCGACAGCAAGCTGGCCTGGGTTGGTTTTACCGCTTTTGGTTACCAGATTAACGAGGTGAATAAAAAACACCTGAAATGGATAGATGCTGGTCCGCAGTATGTGCGGCATTTGCCAACGATGGGTATTAGTGCGCTTGCACGTGATTCATCGGCGGATATGCTGGCGGAGGTGGTGGACAAGCCGCTGCCGGTTACACCCTATTCCAAAGGACACGGTCTGTTTAATTTCCATAGCATCATCCCTAACATCAGCGACCCGAACTATTCCTTTGCCATTACCGGCGAAAACGTGCTGAATACTTTCCAGTCGCAGATATCCTTTGATTATAACCGTAACGAGGGTTACAAACAATTTGGTTTTGATGCTACTTATGGCGCTTTGTACCCTTATATATCTGCCGGGGTTGATTACACGCTTGACCGCCGCCAGTTTTATAAAGGCAGCTATGTGTACTGGAACGAAACATCGATACATGGCGGACTCCAGGTGCCGCTCAACTTCAGTGCGGGTAAACATTCTACTGGCCTTACCTTCGGCAGCGACCTATATTATAACCAAACGCGCTTTCAGCAAGGCAATGCTGTTAAGTTTAAAGACAGGGACTATGCCTATCTCAATAATTATATATCCTTTAGCAATCAGGGTTTGGTGGCTAAGCAAAATATATACCCCATGCTGGCGCAAAGTATCAGTTTGAATTATAAAGCCGGTGTATCTGGCGGGGCGGCCACGCAATTACTGGCACAGGGTTCGTTCTATTTCCCGGGACTGGCAACCAACCATAGCTTTGTGATCAATGTAGCGCATCAGCAAAAAGGCAAGAATAACGTGATCGGTTTTTCGAATGATTTTCCCTTCAGCAAAGGTTACACCGCCGAAAGCCTGGATGATATGAATAAGGTGGGCCTTAACTATCATTTTCCCTTTGCCTATCCCGATGCCGGTTTTGGCAACATCGTATACTTGTTGCGTTTACGGGGGCAGCTGTTTTTTGATTATACCCGCGCCACCTCTGATAACTTTTTTACCAATGGCGCCAGCTTTAAGCAAAATTTCCGGTCGACCGGGGCAGGGGTGTTTTTTGATACCAAATTCTTTAACCAGAATAGTATTTCGTTTGGTATCAGGTACAGTCGATTGCTGGATGACGACTTTTTTGGGGGGACTGGCAGGAACAGGATAGAATTGGTATTGCCGGTTACGTTTTTTTAAT
This sequence comes from Mucilaginibacter inviolabilis, assembly GCF_011089895.1. Taxonomy (NCBI): domain Bacteria; kingdom Pseudomonadati; phylum Bacteroidota; class Sphingobacteriia; order Sphingobacteriales; family Sphingobacteriaceae; genus Mucilaginibacter; species Mucilaginibacter inviolabilis. The sequence goes on along the minus strand of NZ_JAANAT010000001.1, from coordinate 2,365,842 downwards.
GAGTGAATTGTTGATTGGGTTTTTTACCCCAACGCGTCATTGCGAGGTACGAAGCAATCTCTATACTGTACAGAGCAAACTTTATTGGTTAATCTACCTATGTAGAGATTGCTTCGTGCCTCCGCTACCGCGGGATTAACGTAGTGTATCCCGTGGGATGCATGTTTGAAGCTTTCAGCTTCCGTTGGCCAATCAGCTGAAAGCTGAGCCATGTAGCCCACGAGTTGAAAACTCGCGGGAGCGGAAGAACTGAAAAAATAATATTTTTTGGTTTGAAGATGAAAGTGGGGCCTTGTGCGATTCCTTCCTTGGGGAAGGGGAGGAAGGGGTTTCTTTTGCGATCGGTCAAACCCCTCCCTGCCTTTGCGCTCATGCCAGCCGCACCCCTCCCGTGGGGAGGGAATTGGAAATGCTTCGTTTGATTTCAAAAAAATATATAAAAAATGTCATTTCGATAGCGCATGGGCAGGTTTGAACGGTGTGCGAAAGAGAAATCTTCTGCTGTGTACAAATCCCAACTGTATATCGAAGAAGATTTCTCCCTCCGGTCGAGAGATAGTTTCTCCTCGTTCCTCGTTCGAAATGACAAATTTTTTTGTCTAACCTCTTGATTCTAATTAACTATTAGCCAGCTCTACCAGTTTCTTCACCCTGTCAACATTCGTGAGGTCGATGCTGTATTCGTCGCCGGGTTCGTTGCTCATCAGGATATGGTCGTTTTTGTATTGCATTTTGCTTTGTACGCTGCTGCGGGCGGATGAATGTACTTCGGTTACGCCGGTAAAGTGTACCAGATCGGCCACGTTGGCTTCGCTTACGCCGCTGCCCGGCATAATGCTGATACGGCCTGCTGCTTTTTGAACCAGGTGATTGATCACAGTAGCGCCTTCCATAGCGGTGCTTTTACCACCCGAGGTGAGGATGCGTTCGCAGCCCATTTCAATAATTTCTTCCAGGGCTGTGTCCTGATCGGCACACATATCAAATGCGCGGTGAAAAGTAACACCCAGTCCCCATTGGCGGGCCAGCCTGGCCATTTCCAGGCAACGTTGGGTATCAATAGAGCCATCGGGGTTTAAGATGCCTATTACCACACCATCGCAACCTGCTTCGATACAATAACGGATATCGGCCATCATGATCTGATATTCCAGGTCGGAATACAAAAAATCGCCACCTCGCGGACGGATCAGTACATATAATTTAATGTGCAGTAAGCTACGGGCCATTAGTATTTGCCCATGCGAGGGCGTAGTTCCACCTTCTTTTAAATTTTCGCACAGTTCAACCCGCACCGCGCCGCCCTCCTGGGCTGCCAGTGCCGATGTTACCGAGTTAGCGCAAACTTCAAGATTAACGGGTTTAATCATAGTTGGTTAAGATTATCGTTAGTCAATAGTTTATTGGTTCATGTTTTTGAGTTCATAGTTGATGGTTCATAGATCATAGTATTTGGAAGGCACCTGACCGGCTTAAATTTACTATGATCTTTGAACCACAAATAAATTTCCTACCATGATCTATGAACCATCAACTATGAACCAATTAATAAAAACTCTTTCCTTTAATCAGCAAATCCTGCTGCTGCGCATTGCAAACGGCGAATGAAAAACCGCTTTGTATGGCGTAGGCACCGTATTCACCTTTTTTGTTGATGGCTAAAAAGCCTACCTGTATCTGTTTGGCGGTTTCGGGTTTCTTTTTGATGATACGACGAACTGCTTCTTTACAGGCATCCTCGGGCGAATAACCCTGGCGCATCAGTTCGACAACCAAAAAGCTGCCCACATTGCGGATCACCTCTTCGCCTACCCCGGTTGAGGTGGCGCCGCCTACTTCGTTATCTACATATAAACCTGCGCCGATGATGGGGCTGTCGCCTACACGGCCATGCAGTTTAAAGGCCATGCCGCTGGTAGTGCAACCGCCTGATATATTGCCCTTGGCATCAATAGCCAGCATGCCAATGGTATCGTGATTGTATTTATCGCCTGGTTTTTTACCATTCTCAATATTCATAACCGGACTGTATTTGGCTGTTTTGAGCCATTCCTTCCAGATCTTTTCAGACTCCGGCGTTAACAGTTTTTCTTTTTTCATGCCCTGCTCCACCGCAAACTGGGTTGCACCATCGCCCACAAGCATCACATGCGGGGTTTTCTCCATCACCAAACGGGCTACCGAAATAGGGTGGGCTATGTTTTCCATGGCGGCTACAGAACCGCAGTTGCCGTTCTCATCCATAATACAGGAATCCAATGTAACATGACCATCACGATCGGGTAATCCCGTACGACCAACAGTATGGTTGGTAATATCCTGTTCTTCGGGAATGCGTGCACCGGCTTCAATAGCATCCAGCGCGCGGCCACCCGTTGACAATACCTTCCAGGCACCTTTATTGGCGATGATACCGAAATCCCAGGTGGATATCACGATAGGTAAATTAGTATCGGTGGTTGACGAAATGGCTTTGGCTACAGCAGAATTGGATAATGCGGCAAGCGAAGCGCCCGCGGCTGATATTTTGATAAACTTACGGCGGTTATACATGCTGCTAATATATAAAAAACAGCAATTAAATGACTGGTGGAGTAAGGAACAAGGATTTTGAGATCAAAGAGCAAGGATTGAAACTATGAATAGGAATAAAGCGGACAGAAGTCTTTGTTCCTTGATCCCAAAATCCTTACTCTCTTCGGGTGAGGTTCTACTCAAAATCCTGCAAACAGTTAAAGCAATGCCAGGCTTTGGTGTTATAAAAAGGAAAAACGGCTGAAAGAAAAGTGGAAAACTTACCCGGATCTGCGGGACCGATATTGGTGGAGGCGCAAAAAGGGCAGATGATCATATTATTGGTTTCCTCATCAATTTCTATGTGGTCCTGTTCATGTAAATCGCCCTCGGTGGCCAGTATTTCGCGGCAGCGTTCCAAATCGCGTTCAAATATTTTGAGTTTAACACCCCCAACAGCCTGATTGTATAATGGATTGGCACCGATGGTATTTTCGTCGGCGATAAAGCAGGGGATGCCATTATCTTCCAGCTTAGTGCGCATGATATGTGCCAGCATTACATCGTAATAGGTTTCGAGGGTTATGATCTTATCTTCAGCAGGGTTGGTCATGGCTTTAAAATATAGAATCAAGAATTAAGAGTCAAGAATCAGGAAAAGAACAATGCTAACAATCAAATGTGTTCCATTTCTTGACTCTTGATTCTTTTAGTGAATTATTCTTTCAAAGGTAGCTTGTTTTTTGCTTAATTTGATGTTATGAACCGCATCGACCGTATTTCGGCTATTTTAATACAGCTACAATCGCGCAGGGTTGTGAAAGCCTCGGATATTGCCGAGCGTTTTAATATCAGCCTGCGTACCGTATACCGCGATGTAAAAACACTGGAAGAAGCCGGCATCCCCCTCATGGGCGAGGCCGGTGTAGGTTATTCCATTATGGACGGTTATCGTTTGCCCCCGGTAATGTTTACCCGCGAAGAAGCCACCGCCTTCTTAACCGCCGAGAAATTTGTGGAAAAGATGACGGATATCAGTACCATGAAGCATCACCAATCCGCCATGTACAAAGTGCGGGCTATCCTTAAAACAGCTGAAAAAGATGTGCTGGAAAACTTGGATGGCAGTATTGAGGTACTAAAAAGCCGTGCGCAGAAACGTTCTGATAATAATACCGATCATATTCAAACCATACTGGATAGCATTGTTCAAAAAAAGCTGTTATGCTTAGATTACTTTGCCGGTCACAGCCAGGAAGCTACCAAACGGGATGTAGAACCCGTAGGTATTTTTTACCTGGAAGGTTTCTGGCACCTGATAGCCTTTTGTCGCCTGCGTAACGATTACCGTGATTTCAGGGTGGACAGGATGCGTAAGGTGGTGATTACCGATGCTACTTATAACAATAGCCAGCATCCTACTTTAAAAGCTTACATCGCACAAACCGCCCACGAAAAGCAACTGGAAACGGTTATCGTAAAAGTGGATAAAGAGATAGTGAGCTACCTGGATCATCAAAAATACTACAGCGGCTTTGTATCCGAAAAAATGGTGGGCAATAAGATCGAGATGACATTTTTAACCCGCTCTATCGAAGGTTTTGCCCGTTGGTTTATGATGTACGGTGATCATGCCGAAATTGTAAAACCCCAGGAACTTATCAATCAGGTTAAAATTATAGCGGCAGCCATCGTTCAAAAAAATAATTAAAAGTCACTTCTTCCTGTTGACATAAGGTTGTCATTCCCCCTTATTTACTTTGTTTAACCATTACAAACAACGTGTTTAAGTTACTGGCTTATACAGGTGGTTTTATGGTCGTGTTTTTGTGGCTTGTTGCATGAAAACACTAATTCAATAAATCATTAATTCAATAATTGAAAAATATGAAATACTGGATAACCGTAGCTTCAAAAGATCATATAGCCCGTGGCATAGCCGGTGGCTTTATGCAGGCCAATCATGGTAAACAGGCCGCCTTGAAAAAAGTACACGCCGATGATTGGGTGCTGTTTTATTCGCCAAAGCAAACCATGAATGGCACTGAGCCCTGCAAGGCTTTTACAGCCATTGGGCAGGCCGTTGGCGACGAGATATATCAACATAAAATGTTTGATGATTTTATACCCTGGCGCCGCAATATCCAATTTTATGAAAGTACCGAGGCGCCCATTATTCCCCTGGTTGATGAGCTTGATTTTATCATCAATAAAAAGTCATGGGGGTATCCTTTCCGTTTTGGTTTTCTGGAAATAGGCGAACATGATTTTGAACTGATCAAAAGGCAAATGATAACCGGGGTGCCTCAACCCGCTCTCTCCGAAGGTGAAGGTTCAAAAGAGGAGTATTTAGATGAAGCTATCATAAACCATAAATAAAACACATTATGAAAAATTTAACATTAAGCATCGAGCTAACATTTAAAGCGCCCATGGCCAAAGTTTGGCAGGGCCTTACTGACCCCGAGATGGTAAAAGCTTACTTTTTTGGCACCAAGCTGGAATCGAGCTGGAGGGTAGGGGAGCCCATTGTGTTCAGCGGAGCATGGGATGGCAAAGCCTATCGCGATCATGGTACCATACTGGAGATAGACCCCGGCAGATATGTAAAGTATAACTATTGGAGCAGCATGAGCGGCACCGAAGATAAACCCGAAAATTATGCCGATATTACCTACAGTCTGAGTGAAAAAGATGATGTAACCACCCTGGCCATTACCCAGGATAATATCAAAGATGAGGCCGCAAGGGAGCATTCGGCGCAAAATTGGGAAGGTGTTTTTGATGGATTACGGAAAATGATCGAGTAATTTTAATATTAAATAAATAATTTATATAATCGCTGTAAAAAATTGGTATAAAATTAATTATATATCAATATAACAAATAGTGATAGCTTCAGGTTATGGATAAAATAGATGTAACAGGTTTCTTTTTGCTGGGGATAGCCACCCGTACCACCAATCAGGATGGTCAGGCGGCAAAAGACATAGGCGACCTATGGTGCCGCTTTATGGATGATAATGTTTTACTGCAAATAGAAGACAGGATAAGCGACGAGGTACATTGCATATATACCGATTACGAAACAGACCACACCGGGCCTTATACCGCTATACTGGGCTGCAAAGTAAATTCACTGGATCATATTCCGGAGGGATTGGTTGGCTTAACGGTAGCGCCCGGTACTTATGTAAGGTTTACAGCAAATAGCTGGATGCCAGACCGTGTGGCCGAAACCTGGCAATACATCTGGAACAGCAGTTTAAACCGAAAATACACCGCCGATTTTGATGTTTACGGCTGTAATAGCTGCAACTCGGATGATACCCGTGTGGAGATATATGTGGCGGTAAAGTAGTGTCTCTTACAAAAACTCGGATGTCCTGCTGAGCTCCGTCGAAGCATGGTGGGCGGGCCTCTTCACGCGACCCTTCGACAGGCTCAGGGTGACAGGCCATTTTGACTTTCTTTGTCATCCTGAACGTAGTGAAGGATCTGCTATACGAAAAGCAAAGTGAAGAAGATCCTTCGTTCCTCAGGATGACAAATCTGTCTTATTCTTCTACAGAAAATTCTGTAATTGAAAAATGTAAATTTTATTAATGATTAAAATTCAAACGTTTGCCAGCTTTACCTTCAGCTAAACTTCCATTAGCGTAAGCTATATTACCCGAGACCAAAGTATAGGCAATTTGCGAGCGGAAGGTAGTGCCTTCAAACGGGCTCCAGCCGCAATGATATAAGATATTGCTTTTGTTTACGTTCCAGGGTTTATTCAAATTCACCAGTACCAGGTCGGCCCAGTAGCCTTCGCGGATGAAACCGCGCTTGTCTATCCGGAAGAGGGTAGCCACATTATGCGCCATCTTTTCGGCTATTTGTTCCAGGGTGATTTTGCCATGATGATATAATTCCAGCATAGCCGGTAAGGCATGTTGAACTAATGGTCCGCCGGATGGTGCCTGCAGGTAGGGTTGCTCTTTTTCTTCCAGTGTATGCGGGGCATGGTCTGTCGCGATAACGTCTATGCGTCCGTCCAGTACGGCTTCTAAAACGGCATCGCGGTCCTGCGCGGTTTTTACGGCCGGGTTCCATTTAATAAAATTGCCTTTGGTTTCATAATCAGCATCGCTAAACCATAGGTGATGTACGCAAGCCTCGGCAGTAATGCGTTTGTCCTTCAGAGGAATCTTATTGGTAAAAAGATGCGTTTCCAGCGCAGTGGATATATGCAGGATATGCAGCCTGGTGTTATGCTTTTTAGCCAGCTCAACCGCTAGTGACGATGACAGGTAGCAGGCTTCGGCACTCCTGATTTTCGGGTGCAGCCTTACGGGCAGATTTTCGCCGAGCAGCTGTTTGTAATGGTTGAGGTTGCTTTTGATAGTGGCTTCATCCTCGCAATGCACCGCTATCAGCATGGGCGACTGCGCAAAAAGGTTATCCAATGTACGCGGATTATCCACCAGCATGTTTCCTGTTGATGAACCCATAAATACTTTTACGCCGCAAACATTGGCAGCGTCGGTACGCAGCACCTCGTCAAGATTATCGTTTGATGCACCCATAAAAAACGAGTAGTTAGCCAGCGAGTTGCGGGAGGCTATCTCATATTTATCTTCAAGCAATTGTTGTGTTAAAGTGTTAGGCACGGTGTTTGGCATTTCCATGAATGAAGTAATACCACCGGCCACTGCCGCGCGCGATTCGGAATGGATATTGGCCTTGTGTGTTAAACCCGGTTCGCGAAAATGCACCTGGTCATCAATACAACCAGGCAGCAGATGCAGCCCTTCGGCGTTGATCACCTCATCCGCGGGGACATCAATGCTTGAATCTATCCGTTCAATAAAGCCATCTTTTACCAGAATATCAGTTACATATTGCCGGCCTTCGTTTACTACAGTTGCTGATTTGATGAGAATTTTCGTCATTTCGGAGTTGGGATTTTCGATTTCGGATTTATTTGTTTCCAAGAAGGCTTTGCCGTTTCGGATTTATTGCGTGGCAAATTTAGGATATAAATATGAAAGTTATATTGAGCCAATTTGGGTAATATCACCGTTAATTACTCATCTTTAGGGCATGAAGCACCTATTCTTTATCTGTTCGTTCATGTTGTTGGTTAATATCTCGTCGGCTCAGGTAAGTAATCATAAGTTAATAGGGGTTTGGCAAATAAATACCCCGCAATTAGCCGATGCCTGGCTCAACACTTATCGGTTTTTTAATGATGGTACTTTTAAGTACGTTTTTAACCAGTACGATGATTCCGGTCGCATTCTTGCAATAAAAGGAACTTACAAAATTAAAAAGGATACCCTGACGTTGATCGTAAAAACCAGAACGGAACGCATAGGCGGCAATATTGTACAAGGGGGCATGGGCTCTCAGCAAAACGAACTGGTATTAGATGGTGCCCGGATAATTGAGGTAAAGCAAACGGACCATACACCCATTGTTATTCCAGTTAAGTTTGCGCTAAAAAAAGACGTAAGAGCCATCACTTTGCAAAACAATACGTATTACCTGGTTTCGACAGATCCGCATAAAGAGGAAAATTAGACGGGCGTGGTATATTGTATAGTCGACTCACCCTGTCATCGCTTCGCTCGACATCCCTCTCTTCGCCTGCGGCAGAAAGAGGGGATTTTGAAAAAAAATTCCTATACCCTCTATGCGGCGAAGCCGGAGAGAGGGTCGCCCAGCGAAGCGTAGGCGGGGTGAGTCTATCGTCTCTGTCTTGCACTCGTTTGTAACGAGTGCTTATTGTGGTTAAGCGATTGCATCGCTCTTGCGTTTTAAACGCAAACCCATGCTAAGCACTTGTTACAAACGAGCGCAAGGCTAAAAATCTCCTATCTCAAATCTCACGTCTCATATCTTTCCCCAAAAGCTTATCTTTGCGGCATGGCTGTAACTTTTGAAGAATTTAATTTTAACCGGCAAATATTGAATGCGATAGCTGATGCCGGTTATACCGAAGCTACGCCCATACAGCAAAAGGCCATCCCCCCGATATTGAACGGGCAGGATGTGATGGGCATTGCGCAAACCGGCACCGGTAAAACGGCAGCCTATGTATTGCCCATTATCATGAAGCTCAAATATGCCCAGGGCGAAAATCCGCGGGCGCTGATCATTTCGCCAACGCGCGAGCTGGCCATGCAGATTGAGGAAAACGTAAAAATATTTGCCGCCAATACCGATTTGCGTGTAGTGGTACTTTATGGCGGATTGGGTCCTAAAACACAAATAGAGCAGATTAATAAAGGAGTTGACATTATTGTGGCTACCCCGGGCCGTTTTATGGATATTTACCTGGCCGGGCATATTGTAACCAAAACGCTGCAGGTACTGGTACTGGACGAGGCCGATAAAATGATGGATATGGGCTTTATGCCCCAAATAAACCGCATACTGGAAGTGGTGCCCGTGAAAAGGCAAAACCTGCTTTTTTCGGCTACCATGAGCGATAAGATTCATGAGCTGTCCAATAATTTTCTGGAATACCCAACCATTATTGAGGTAACCCCGCAGGCTACCCCCGCGCAAACGGTAAACCAGCATTTGTATCATGTGCCAAACAACAAAACCAAGATCAACCTGCTCAAAAAGCTGCTTGATCTGGAAGGTGACATTACCAAGCTCATTATATTTTGTAAAACCCGTATAGCTGCCGAAGATGTATATAAATTTTTACTGCGCAAATACGGCGAAGGCGGAGTAAGGGTATTGCACGCCAACAAAGGGCAAAACACCCGTATCAATTCTATCAATTCGTTTAAGAATGATGAGGTGAAAATTTTGGTGGCTACCGATGTGGCTTCGCGTGGTATTGATGTGAGCGATGTAAGCCATGTAATTAACTTTGATGTACCCGTGGTAATTGAGGATTATGTACACCGTATCGGGCGTACCGGTCGTGCTTTGCAATCGGGCGAAGCCATTACCTTTTGTGGCCCTGCGGAGGAGTACTATCTCAGGAAGATCGAAAAACTGATCAAGCAAAGCGTACCCGTATCGGCCATTCCCGATGACGTATTTATTGAGGAAACCGGTTACGACGAAAGACAGGAGCAGAACAAAGAGATCGACATGCAGAAACGCAAGGAAGATCCCGACTTTAAAGGCGCTTTCCACGAAAAGAAAACGCTTAATCAGCGCAAAAAATTCGACGCTACCAGGGATAAAGCCCGTTATGGTAAAGTAGGCAAAAAAAATCCAACAAGTAAACCATCCAGGAAGAAACGTTAATAAGATGGAAGGATTTTGGGACAAAGGAACAAGGACTTTTTTGTCTAACAGGAATGAAAAATTTACTAATTCACTAAATCAATAATTCACTAATTAAATTGAAGCTACGCATTACCCCATTGAATTTTGCCACTACTTTTTTTATGGTGGCGGCAGTTTATATTTGGATCTATGGTGCCCATATTGCAGGTAGACCATTGGAAACCTGGAGCACTACCATCGGCTGGATATTTTTGCTGTTTGCGGCAGTGGTGTTTTTTCTGGACCTGATATTCCGTAACTTTTTTGCTGAGCTTAAAAAGCTATGGATAGTGGAGCTGTGCTTTATAGCCCTGGTAACCATTATATTTTTGCTGGTTAAATAATTACAAAACCATTATATGCCGCTTGTTTAAAAATTAGGATACTTGCGGCCTCAAAATAATTATTGATAAAAAGAAAATTACTCCATGAAAACTGCTGAAATAAAGCTGACCATCACCCTTGATGATAATAATGTACCGGAGAACATCCTGTGGGAATCAACAGATTCGCAAAATAAAGAGGCCTTGCCTGTAAAATCAATGATGCTGGCCCTGTGGGATCAAAGCTACAAAAATACCCTGCGCATTGACTTGTGGACAAAGGACATGCCCGTTGATGAAATGAAACGCTTTTTTTACGAAACCCTGCAAACCATGGGCGACAGCTTTTTACGCGCCACCGGCGAAACCAACGTCGTTGAAGACCTGCGCGACTACTGCGCCCACTTTGCCGATAAAATGGAGATAAAACAATAAATTAGTGAGTGGTGAATAGGGAGAGGTGAGTGGTTGTCAACTTTAAAGGGGATAGCTTTTACACTTTTCTTTCCCTGTTCATTACTTACTGTTTGCTATAAACAATTGCCTATTCACCACTCACCAACATGCGTATCAGTTCTATTTTATCATTTCTGGGTTTTGTGCTGCTTTTTGCCGGTACTTATTGCCCTTTGTTACGACCGCTTGGCTTATTTAACTGGGATGTTTATCAGCTTAACCAACCTTACGGTTTAGTGTTGGCGCTGGTTGCTGTGGTTGGTATAGCAGCGTCGTTTTTAAATCAGCCTAAAATTATAAAGGCAGCTTCTTGGATGGCATTGGCCCTGGTGGTGCTGCTGTTATTAGCTTCCATATTCAAAGTGCAAACCGCCTTTAGTTTTATCCCCTTTAAAAAGCTGGATGCTTACTTAACCAGGCACGTACGGTTTAAATGGGGTTGGTATGTGTTGTTTGGTGGGGTAATACTGGCTATGGCGGGCGCGCTAAGCAGCAAGCCTAAAGCATATATCAAACCAGTATCTGAAGATGCGAAGGCGTAGAATCAAGATATTAGAGTCGGGAATCAGGAGGTAAAAAAATATTGACTTTGATCTTGATTCCTGGTTCTTAACCCTTCATTCTGTTTTTTCAAATAACTATTCCTGAAATGTTTATTAGCCTTTTAAATGATTAAAAGGTTTTTTTTAAACATATTTGTATATAAATAAAAGGTCTGCATGTTAAAGTTTTCTTTCCGCCAGCAGGTTTTAGCTGGCTTTGTGGTATCCATTATTCTGGTTTTAGTGGTAGGGGTGTTATCCTACAACAGCATCCGTAAGTTTGAGGATGATAACCGCTGGGTTGATCATACCCAAAAAGTTATCAAATCGGCCAACAACCTGCTGCAGCATATGATCGATGCCGAAACCGGTATGCGGGGTTATGCTGCAACGGGGAATAAAGTATTTCTTGAGCCTTACAATGAGGCGTTGCCACGTATCAATGTCGATTTGCAGTCGATGAGAGATCTTACTGTAGATAATCTCGTTCAGCAAAAAAGGATTGATTCTTTAACCACATATGTTACTGCCCAGCGCAATATCCTGAAAACGAATATTGACACACGCGAAGCAAAAGGGCTCGAATTTATGGTAGCCAATAACATGTTGTTAAATGGCAAAGAAAACATGGATATGATCAGGAAGCTGGTTACACATGCCATCGACTCAGAAAGTAGTTTTCTTAACCTGCGTAAACAAAGCTCAGAAAAAGCTTCTAATACCGCTGTCATAATTATTATTGGTGGATCTTTTGTATTCCTGGTTATTATCCTGATCCTGTTCTTCTACATACAGCGCACTTTTGATCAGCAGAAGAAAATTGAAGGTGAAATTAAGGTGGCCAACATTGAACTGGGTAAAGTTCTTGCCGAAAACGAAGCCAAAAACTGGCTGCTTACCGGTACTGGTTTGCTGAACGAAAAAATGCAGGGTCAGCAAAGCGAAAAAGAGCTGTCCGGAAATATACTCGCCGAAGTTTGTACCTATACCAAGGCCGCAGCCGGTACACTATACCTGTACAACGAAACCCATCAGCGTTTGGAGCTTTATGCCTCGTACGCTTTTCATAATCCGGATTTTATTAAAAAAACCGTTCAACTGACCGAAGGTTGGTTAGGCCAGGTAGCCAAAAATGAAAAGGCCGCCGTTGTTAAAGGCAAGCTGAACGAGAAGTTCGATCTGGAATCGTCAGTAATCAAAGAAACATTAACCGAAAACTTTATTGTTCCGTTCTTTTTTGATAAAAAGTTAAAAGGGGTATTGGAAGTAGCCTATGCAGGCGAACTGCCCGGGCATAGTAAAGATTATATAGTGGCTGTAGCCAACGATATTGGCATCGCCGTAAACACTGCACAGGCGCGCACCATTATGCACGACCTGTTTGAGGAAACTCAGCAACAAGCCGAAGAGCTGGAGGCACAGCAGGAAGAAATGCGCGTTACCAACGAAGAGCTGATGAACAAAACAGAAATGTTGCAGGCATCGGAAGAGGAGTTGCGCGTGCAGCAGGAAGAGTTACGCACTATTAATGCGGAGTTGGAAGAAAAGGCAAGCTTGCTGGAAGAAAAGAACGAAGCTATTGAACAGGCCCGCGCCGCCATTAATCTTAAAGTTGATGAGCTGGAAGTAACGGGTAAATACAAATCGGAGTTTTTGGCTAACATGAGCCATGAGCTGCGTACGCCACTCAACAGCATCCTGGTACTGGCCCGGATATTAAAAGATAACAAGCCGCTGAACCTGTCTGAAGACCAGGTGAAATATGCCAGTGTAATATTTAACGCCGGTAATGATTTGCTTACGCTGATCAATGATATCCTTGACCTTTCGAAAATTGAGTCGGGCAAATTGGATATGCAAAATGAGGATATCAAAGTATCCGATATTTTGGGCGATATGGAAATGCTGTTTGCCGAAGTGGCCAGCAATAAAAAGATCAACTACAGTACGCATATCAGTAAAAACCTGCCGAAGACAATATTTACCGATAAAGTGCGTGTAGAACAGGTGATTAAGAATTTGCTTTCCAACGCATTTAAATTTACTCCCGAAAACGGTTCTATATCTATTACCGCTCGTCCGGGCGAAAAAGAAGCAACGGTGAGCTTTGCCATTAAAGATTCAGGCATTGGTATCCCGGCCGAAAAACAACGCATCATATTTGAAGCATTTCAGCAGGCCGACGGATCAACCAGTCGTAAATATGGTGGTACAGGATTAGGACTTTCCATTAGCCGTGAGTTGGCTATGTTGTTGGGCGGCAGTATCAGTTTGACCAGCGAGCAGGGTGTAGGCAGCGAGTTTGTGCTCACCATACCGTTGAAGGCCATACAGGTAGCGCCTCATGAAGATGAGATATTGCCAACCGCACAAACCTTTAAACCAGAAAATTCGCCTTTAGCGCATGCCGTTAAACCCGCCGACAGTGACCGCGAACCATTAGTGGTTATTGTAGAAGATGATAAAAACTTTGCTCATATATTACAGGATTATGCACGCGATCATGGCTATAAATCAGTAATGGTTCATGAAGGAACCACGGCTGTTGAAACCGTGAAGGAGCATATGCCCGATGCCGTGATACTGGATATTATGCTGCCCGGTAAAGATGGATGGCAGATACTAAAAGAGCTCAAGCATAACGAAGCAACCATGCACATACCCGTGCATTTGATGTCGGCAGGTGATGCGGCAGCCAACCGGGTACGCAGGGAAGGCGCCATCAGCTTCCTTAAAAAGCCAATCAATACCGAAACGCTGGATAAGCTTTTTGCCGATATTATGCTGCAAAGCGGTACCAAATTCAAACAGATATTACTTGTAGAAGACCATAAAGCCCAGAGCCAGGCTTTGAAGGATATGATGCAGGGTCAGGGTATTACGGTTGGCCAGGCTTTTGATGGCGAATCGGCTTTCCGGATGCTGCATGAAAATGAGTACCAGTGCGTGATACTGGATCTGAACCTGCCCGATATTTCAGGCCTCGACCTGTTGGACAAGATCAAGGAGGTGGAGCGTTTTGTATCGCTGCCAGTAATTGTAAACACCGCTATGGAGCTGGATAAGGCATCGGTTAACCGGTTGATGCAATATGCCAACGCCATGGTAGTAAAAACCAACAAATCTGCCGACAGGCTGATTGACGAGGTAAACCTGTTCCTGAACAAGATCAGCGAATCAAACAGCGCCCAGTATGAGCAGGCCCCTGCGTTTAGCAAGGCAAAACTGCCATCCAAAGGAAAAGATGCCCTAAAAGGGAAAAAAGTGCTTATTGTTGATGACGATATGCGCAATATTTTTGCATTGAGCAGCGCCTTGCAAAGCTATGACCTGGTTGTGGAGATAGCCAATGATGGCGAAGAGGCTATTGCCAAGCTGGAAGAAGTGCCCAACATTAATATTGTACTGATGGATATCATGATGCCTAAGATGGATGGGTATGAGGCCACCAGGTACATACGCAAACAAAATAAATGGGCCAAGTTGCCGGTAATAGCCTTAACAGCAAAAGCGATGAAGGACGACCGGGAGAAATGTATAGCAGCCGGTGCTAACGATTATATTACCAAACCGGTTGATATGGACAGGTTAATTGCATTGATGCAATTGTGGTTAGAGAGTTAATATGAGTGATACTTCTGTTGTTATAACATCCACCCAAATAACCGAATTGATTGATCTGGTAAGAAGAGTACACGGGTTTGATTTTTCGGGTTATACTAAAGCCTCTTTAAAAAGGCGGGTAGTTAGGATAATGCAGCTTAAAAAAATGGAGTTTTATGATCTGAAACACACCCTGGTTAATGATCAGCATTTTTTTCAATATTTTTTAGAGGAAATCACGGTGAACGTTACCGAGATGTTTCGTGACCCTTCATTTTATAAAGCGCTGAATTTGCAGGTGATGCCTTATCTGTCAACCTATCAGCATGCCAAAATATGGTGCGCGGGTTGCTCTACAGGCGAGGAAGTATACTCCCTGGCCATATTATTGCGCGAGGCAGGGCTCAGCAATAAATCATTCATTTACGGTACCGATATCAATACCGAAGTGCTGAGAGAGGCGCGCAAAGGAATATATAGTTTGCGCAGTATAAAAAGTTATGCCGAAAACTATCAGTTTACGGGTTTAAAAGGCTCCATATCAGATAATTTTACTATTTTGTATGATGCGGCATCTGTGCACAATGAGCTGAAACAGAATACCTTGTTTTCGGTACATAATTTAGTATCCGACGATGTTTTTAACGAGTTTCAACTCATCAGCTGCCGTAATGTTTTTATTTATTTTGAAACAGAACTGCAGGAACGGATATTAGAATTGTTTTATAAAAGCCTGTGCCCGTTAGGTTATTTATGCTTAGGCAGTAAAGAAACCATACGATCTGATGCTTTTAAGCGAAAGTTCAAGGTGATCAATCACAAGGAAAATATTTATCAAAAAATTGGGACCTGATAAAAATTTACTCGAACGCTGGCGCACTACCGAATTATTGCTACTGGGTGGTTCTGCCGGATCGTTTAAACTTTTGTTCCAGATGGTAAAATTGCTCCCTGCCGATCTGGGTAAAACCGTGATCATTATTATTCACCGCAAACGGAACTTTTTTAGTGAGATAGCGAAACTTTTTGCCGAGAACAGCCGTATGTCACTCCGCGAAATTGAAGATAAAGATGTTCTTAAAAAAAACACCATCTACATAGCGCCGGCTAATTACCATACCCTCATAGAAAAGGGTGGGTATTTTAGTTTGGATGTATCGGAGGCGGTTTGGTACTCCAAACCATCAATTGATGTAACTTTTGAAAGCGCTGCCGATGCTTATCAGAACCGCTGTATGGCCATTTTATTATCGGGCGCCAATCAGGACGGTGCTGAGGGGATGTTAAAATTAAGAAAGATAGGGGCAGTTACCATAGCCCAGCACCCGGAGGATGCAGAAATGGATGAAATGCCTACGGCCGCCATTAATAACGGAGGCGCCAGGTATATATTACGCACAGATGAGATATTTAAACTTTTACATACACAGTAATTCACTTACATTAGCATCAAAATGAGTCCCGTTAATATTCTTATTGTTGATGATAGAGAAGAAAATATTGTTGCGCTTGAAGCATTATTAAAGCGCGATGATATTCGTATATTTTCTACAACATCGCCCAATGAGGCTCTGAAAATTGCCTGGGACACGCATATTGCTATTGCCCTTGTTGATGTGCAGATGCCCGAGATGGATGGTTTTGAGCTGGTTGAAATGCTCAAATCAAATCCGCGTACGCGGGATATCATGGTGATATTTGTGACCGCCATATCCAAAGAGGCCAAATATGCAGTAAAAGGTTTGGGTACCGGTGCTATTGATTATTTGTATAAGCCCCTTGATCCCTACATTACATCGGCCAAAGTTGATTCATTTGTGCACCTGGCACGCACCCAGGCCGAAATCAGATTAAAAAACGAAGAGCTGCAGAACTTTGCCATAGTTGTAAAAAACTCTGCCGATATTATTTGTTCGGTTGATGCACAAAATCTTCGTATCAGCAATATTAATCCTGCGGTTGAAACCATTATGGGTTTTAAATCGACGGAATTGATGGGGAAAGGCATTGTTAGCCTTGCGGTTGAAAACCAGCAAACGCTGTTTCGTAAAAAGCTTGGCGAGATCATTAAGGATAACCTGAACTTTGCCGTTTTTGAGCTCCAGTTTGAAACCTTCGATAAACGGGTGATTTGGGTGGAGTGCCGCGCATCCTATCATAATAAAACTATCTTTTTAAACATCAGCGATATCTCTCCGCAGAAAAGTTACCAGGAGCAGCTGATCAAGTCGAAAGAGAATGCAGAGTATAGCAAAAAGGTAAAAGAAACTTTTTTAGCCAATATGAGCCATGAGTTGCGTACACCGGTTAACGGTATTATTGGTATAACCAGCCTGCTGTTGCGCACCGATTTAAATGAGCAGCAAAAGAATATGCTTAATTTATTGGAAACTTCATCAAAATCGTTACTGGGTGTTATTAATGATGTGCTGGACATTTCCAAGATAGAAGCGGGTAAGTTTAACATTGTACGTACGCCAAACAATGTATATGAGATCATCAAATCGGTTTTTGATCTGCTTAAGTTCAGGGCCGACGAAAGCAATATCGAATTTATTCTGGAAATAGAAGATAACGTACCGGCAAACCTGATGGTTGATTCGCTGCGCCTTAACCAGATATTGATGAACCTGCTGAGTAATGCCATCAAATTTACCGAGCGTGGGTATGTAAAGCTTAAAGTATCGGTATTGCAAAAGCACAGTGACAAGGTGAAGCTGAAGTATAGTGTTGAGGATTCCGGAATTGGGATTCCGGCTGATAGATTGAGCAAGATTTTTGAGTCGTTTGAACAAGCCGAAGAAGATACGGTAAGCAAGTATGGCGGTACCGGCCTTGGGCTAACCATTGTAAAAAAACTGGCCGAACTAAAAGGTGGTGAACTTACGGTAAGCAGTCAGTTAGGCAAAGGGAGTATCTTTAATTTTATAAACTGGCATACCATAGCTGCTAAACCAGTTGAAACAATGAACAATAAACCAGATAGGGTATTGAGCCCTTTTAACAACGTATGTGTTCTAGTGGCCGAAGATAATATGGTGAACCAGTTTATGCTGTCAAAAATGCTCAAGGATTGGAATGTAGAGGTTGAAATGGTTGATAACGGACGCAAGTTGATCGAGAAACTGAAGGCCAAGAGATACGACCTTATTTTAATGGATACCCATATGCCCGAAATGAATGGCTATGAAACAGCCCGTACTATACGTGTTGATTTTGAAGAACCTAAAAGGAGCGTGCCTATTATATCCCTTTCGGCATCTTCATTTGGGCACGAGCAGGAACAAGCGCTTACCGCGGGTATGAATGATGTATTGGCAAAACCTTTTCAACCGTATCAGCTTCACGAAAAAATGAGTCAGTTGCTAAAAGTTGAGGCGTAAGCGCTAAAAATCGAGCCTGGTTTGGCCTATGCCCATTACTTTGGCCTCGTGTTCCAATAGCCATTTCTTGCGCCAGAGACCACCTGCATAACCGGTAAGGCTGCCATCAGAGCCAATAACCCGATGACAGGGGACTACTATCCACAAATCATTTTTGCCATTTGCCGATGCTATGGCCCTAATGGCTAAAGGGCTGTTCATCTGGTTTGATTGCTGGGCATAAGTTATGGTGCGCCCGTATTTAATTTGCAGTAACTCTTCCCAAACCTGTTGCTGAAAAGAAGTACCAGTTTGTTTCAACGGCAGATCAAATTCCTTACGCTCACCCTTAAAGTACTCATCCAGTTGGTCGATGGCCATTTGCAGCAAGGGGGTAGGCGCAGGTGTAATTTCATATTCCTCATCCCGGGCAGATATGGAAGCTATAAAGCCATCTTCTTCAATAATCCGGGTGATGCCAAGCGGGGTATTACAATAAGCAACGGGCATGAGATTTATTTTTACAGGTTGATAAAGGATTGCCGGAGGCAATGTGATTTTGTTTTTCAAATTTAATTTAATCGGTGCAATTGAGCAAACGTATGGGGCAATTCTGATATTGGTAAGACAGAATTTTACGGTATAACAGCGAGCCTGTTTATACCTTCGCGTCATTGCGAGGAGGAACGACGTGGCAATCCCGGATATACAGAGCGTCTCTGTAAGTTGGGGATTGCCACGCTACGCTCGCAATGACGCGTTTTTTATAAGATACCGGGATAAGTCACTGCAAGCAAAACCAATGCACCGATAAACCCATAAACAAACAAACCAAATAATTACCTTTGACGCCATGAAACTCGTTAACGAAACCTGGTACCTGCTTAAAAAGGAAATTTTGCTCGAATGGCGGTCAAAATATGCTTTTAATGGTGTTTTGTTATACGTGGTATCAACGGTATTCATTTGCTATATCTCTTTTAACCTCACGCCGGGTTTTAGCGGCAGCAACGGGTACAAAGTGGTGTGGAATGTGCTGTTCTGGATCATTATGTTGTTTGCCTCGGTTAATGCTATCGCCAAAAGCTTTATGCAGGAGAGTAAAAGCCGTTTGTTATATTATTATTCCATTGCCAGTCCGCAGGCTATTATCCTGTCAAAAACCATATACAATGTTTTACTGATGGCTTTATTAAGTATACTGGCCTTATTGGTATATATGGTATTTTTTGATAATAAGCTCGGCGATCCTTTGTTTTACTTTTTAACCGTGTTATTGGGCAGCCTGAGCTTCTCTACGGTGTTTACCATGATATCGGCTATTGCCTCCAAAGCGGGTAATAATGGCACCTTGATGGCTATCCTGAGTTTTCCGGTTATTATACCGGTAATACTGGTACTTATCCGCCTGAGTAAAAACGCGATGGACGGGATAGACAGGAGCTTGAGCCTGGGTAATATAGGCGTTTTGTTCGCCATTAATGCCATCGTGATCACCACTGCGCTTCTGCTTTTCCCATACTTGTGGAGGGATTGATAAGGAATAAATCTGATCAGTAACATAAGAGCCGGTCAGGTAAAAAAACGTCGTCAATCAAAACCCATTGTAACTTTATTGTAGCAATAAATAAATGCCTGGCAATTTCATCAAGCGTTCATAAAAAATATGTTTTTTAGTACCTTGGAAAAAAATTGTATCCCTCATTAATGCGGCCTTATTGGATCATCCTTCTTTTTATTGCGTGCCCCTTTGTGGTAATGGCTCAAAATACCACCATTACCGGTACTATTGTTAATGCCAATGGCAAAAATCCGGTATCCAGGGCCAGCGTGTTTTTAAGTAATGCTACTTATGGCACCGTTACCTCTGATGATGGCTCATTTACTCTTGGTGGCGTTAAACCCGGTCAGTACGAATTGGTAGTGACTACCGTTGGTTATGAAGATTTCTCGCAAACCATACAGGTTAGCGGTGCACCGCTGAAACTCAATATCGAACTTACCCAAAAAGTACTGATGCTGCGCGAAGTAGTGATCAGTAGCGCGGCCGACTGGAAAAAAAACTATGAGCAGTTTAGGCGCGAGTTTATAGGTACTACCGAAAATTCCAAACTTTGCCGGGTGGTTAATCCGCATATCCTTAATCTGATTTATCACCGCAATAAACAGCAACTGGAAGCTTCTGGCGATGAGTTCCTGGTGGTAGAGAATCACGCGCTGGGATATCGTACCAAATTTCTGCTTAAAAACTTTGTAAGTGATGCTATTGAGCATACCATACAGTATGCGGGTAAAGCCCTGTTTGAAGAATTGCCTGGTTCGGCAGAGCAAAAGAAAGCCTGGAAATTGAAACGCGAGCAGGCTTATTACGGCTCGGCACAGCATTTTTACCGGTCGCTATATAAAGACAGGCTGAAGGAAGAAGGCTTTGAGGCGCATGATTTTACACGCATGCTAAACCGCGAACGGCCGGATGAAGGACTGATACTGCAAAAAATCAAAAGATATCGGGACATCGCCCCCAATCGTGATTCCCTGAACAACTGGTACAGGCTCAGTAACCTCACCAAATGGAACCGGGAAAATCTGGTGAGAACACCTTATCAATCCATTGAAATATTGCGTAAAACACAGGATAAAGGTATATATGCTGTTGTTTTTCCGCATTTGTTATACGTAGTATACACCAAAAAAGAAGAAACCACCGAATTTAAAGATGTTTACCGTCCGTTGGATATGGGCAACTTTGAAACCAGTATTGTAAGTCTTTCCAGCGCCTATATTTTGTTTGATATGAATGGTATCGTGATATCAAACCCAAGTCCGCTTTATGAAGGCACCTGGTCCAAAGCCAAACTGGCCGATCTGCTGCCTGTAGATTATGAACCGGGGGACTGATGTTGTTCATTGGGTTTCCTGTACCGGTTAAAACCGAACGGCGTAATGTTCGGTTTCGTTACATTTAATAAGGGTAAATAAAATGCAATTTTCTATCTGTCAGTAAATTAGTAACTTGGAACAGTGATTGCATTATTTAGTTTACTTGAATACATATACACTTCATATAAACCTGTATGACCTGGCCTTTCTGGGTGCGATATTTATTGGGCTTTGTTTTGCGCTGCAATTAGGATTTGCCAAAAAGATCAACCGGGCTGCAAATCGTTTTTTAAGTTTGGCCCTGGTTGTAATGGTACTGTGGCTGCTTGGCTTACTGGGTAAGGATATCGGTCTTGAAGCCTATTTTTCTCATTGGAGCTGGTTGCCGCTTCGGTTTTCGCTGGCATTTGGTCCATTGATCTTTTTTTATGTTCTCAAAATAACCCGGCCCGAATATAAATTCCGATCGAATGATCTGTTGCATTTTAGCCCCCTGCTGCTGGAATTGACTGCCCAGGGGCTGGAAGTCATGGACAGTCTAAAAACCGGTGCTGCTATTGATGAAACGCCAACCTTTCATCTGCTGAATCCTATATTACAATTGCTCACATTTATTTCGGTCAGTATCTACTTGTACGTATCCCTTAGGCTGATAGAACGCTTTTATCGGGACCTGAAATTTAACGGGAACGACAGGTACCGGTACGAACTGCGGTGGCTGCACAATTTATTGATAGGTTTAGGCCTGTTATGGTTATTGTGGATACCTTTTACAGCGATAGATTATTTTTATTACCATTATCAATTAAGTATACATGCGTACTATCCCTTGTATATCCTTTTAGCGATAATGACTATCTGGATAGGGGCAGTAGCCTTTTTACGACGGGAGGTTGGCGCGCTGGCCGAGGCTCCCTTGTTTTTAAAACCGGCGCTTCCGGCGGAAATCAGGCAAAAGGGTATTTGGTTAAAGAGAGCTGTGCAAGCCAATCTGTATTATCTGGACCCGGAACTAAGCTTAAACTCATTGGCTGAAAAGCTGGAGATGACTACCCATGAATTATCCCGCATCATCAATACGGTGCTTAAAAAAAGCTTCAATGATTTCATCAATGAATATCGCGTACAGGCGGTGACCCGAAAAATGAAGGACCCCGCTTTTGATCACCTCACTCTTCTGGGCATTGCATATGAATCAGGTTTCAACTCTCAAAGCACATTTAATCGCATTTTTAAACAAATAACCGGGAAAAGTCCGCTGGAATATAAAAATGACCTGAAAAAAGAGTACCCATCTTATAAGTTGGGAAGTCAATCCCAATTGGCGCCGGTAATATTGCATCGTGAAACCCTTTTTAAATGGGCTCATGAAAAATTAAACGGCAATTATATGTTTAGGAATTATTTGAAAATTTCGTGGCGCAATCTGGTGCGGAATAAAAGCTATACTGTTATTAACGTTACAGGTTTGGCTGTTGGTATTACCGTTTGCATGGTGATATTTATTATTATACAATATCAAACAAGTTTTGATGGTTTTCACTCTAAAAGAGATCGCATTTACCGGGTGTTAACCGAATATCATCATGCAGATGCAGCAACTATTTCTTATGCTAAAAATGTTCCTTTTCCAATACCGGCAGAACTGAAAACGGCTTTTCCCGAATTAGAACAGGTAACTCCGGTTTATGCCAGCCACAATGATGAGTTACAAATAGTTGATGCTAATGGAACTCCTGTAAAGAATTTTAAAGAACAAAGCGGTGTGTTTTATACAGCGCCTTCATTTTTTAAAATGTTTGATTTTCCGCTGCTTGCCGGTTCATATGAGTCGTTAAAGGATCCGGACAACGTATTGCTTACTAAAGAGATAGCAGAAAAATATTTTGGCGATTGGAAAATGGCAATGGGTAAAACCATTAAAATAACAGGGTATTATAGCATTGGTGCAGGGTTATTCCAGTTTCCGGCAAGAGCGCTGAAGGTTTCCGGCATTCTGGCAACTATCCCGGCAAATACAGATTTTCAGCTAAAATTGGTGGTTGCCTATGGAACCGATTTTACCGGTGATAAAGAATACGGGTTTCAACAACCAGGGTTAAATGAAACAGCGCCTGATTTTGGTTGCTATGTTTTGTTGCCTCCAAATATATCTGCCGATCATTTTAATCAGCAATTAAGAACCTACTCACAAAAGGTGGCACCTGAGGGTAATAAGGATAGCCAGGTTATACAATCAATAAGCGCGGTGCATTATGATGCAGAAGCCGGCAATTACAGCAACAAAACCATCAGTCATCAATTGCTTAATGTATTGTGGGTAATTGCCGCATTCATCTTGTTAATTGCCTGTGTAAATTTTATAAATCTTTCAACCGCGCAAGCCGTTAACCGTGCAAAAGAGGTTGGAGTAAGAAAAGTTTTGGGAAGCAGTAAATCTCAATTGCAGATACAGTTCATTGTTGAAACATTTTTAATAGTTGTAAGCGCAGTTGTGCTTGCCGCGGTTATTACCATATTGGCCTTACCATCTGTAAGCCAACTTTTGGAACTTTCACTTTCATTCAACATATTCAGCAATCCCGCGATTATTTTATTTCTTTTGATGGTAACCATTTTGGTAACTGCGCTTGCCGGTTTCTATCCTGCACTGGTTTTATCAAGATTCAATCCTGTTAATGCTTTAAAGAGTAAACTCGCAGCAAATGCCGGGAATGGAATTTCACTAAGAAGAGGCTTAGTGGTATTTCAATTCATCATTGCGCAGGCACTCATTATCGGAACACTCATCATTGTAAAGCAAATGGATTATTTCATGGATCAACCCCTGGGCTTTGATAAAGATGCGATTGTAAATGTTTCTTACCGCCCGGGCCAAAAGCAGGACTATTTAAAACAGCAGTTATTGCAGGTAAATGGTGTGAAGACGGTAAGTTTTAATTCCAATACGCCGGTTGAAGATGATAATAATATGTTTACCAAATTGAAGTTTGACCACGCAATAAAAGATGAAGATTTTCAGGCTATTACAAAATTTGCCGACGAAGGTTATGTGCCTACTTATAAATTGCAGCTGGTAGCCGGAAGAAATTTGCAAGCTTCTGATTGGACAAGAGAGTTTTTGGTGAATGAATCATTCGTAAAAAGTCTGGGGCTTAAAAAACCGGAAGATATTTTGAATAAAGAAGTAAGCATATTGGGTGGCGTGATAAAATGCCCTGTTGTTGGCGTAGTGAAAGATTTTAACGACAGGTCTTTACGTAATACTGTGGCACCATTGCTTATTGCTACCAATATTACCATGTACCGTGAGGTTGCCATAAAACTGACTACCTCAAATATTTCTTCTACCATGCAGTCCATTAAAAAAATATGGGAGCAAACATTTCCTGATTATGTTTATGAATACAGGTTTTTGGATGATAAAATCGCAAGCTTTTACAAACAGGAAAGTCAGTTAGCCGCTTTGTACAAAATTTTTGCGGCAATCGCTATTTTTCTTAGCTGTCTTGGGTTGTATGGTTTGGCCTCATTTATGGCCGTGCAGCGAGTAAAAGAAGTAGGTATTCGTAAAGTACTCGGGGCTTCTGCGGGCAGTATTGTTTACTTGTTTTCAAAAGAATTTATCATACTCATAACCATTGCCTTTGCCGTTGCTACACCTATTGCCTGGTACTATATGCACCAATGGCTGCAGGCTTATGCTTATCGCATCAACATGAGTTGGTGGTTATTTGCTGCAGGCGGCCTTGTTGCAACAATTATTGCCCTGGCAACTATAAGTTTCCAGGCCATAAAAGCAGCAAAAGAAAATCCGGTGAAAAGTTTGAGAAGCGAATAATATAAAAGCTGCTTTTGCAGTAAAGAGCTTGGGTCAATAAGGTGAGATCTGAGGTTTAGTTGACACATTTGATGTGGTGCGTTCCGGATTGAGATACGGAGCGCATTTTTTATACCTGGAGGGGTAGAATCTTATATGTTGATAATAGGCCGGTTTCACTGCCTGTTTGCAAAAACACTTTAAAGAAGGTAAAAAACCTTAGCAAAAGACCCAATGAACTAATGAGCCAATAATACCAATGAACTAATACAAAATAACTACATTTGCCCATCAATCAATATGAAGTTTATTTATCAAACATGGTGGAAAGTGATAGCCGTTTTAATGGTTTTATCCACCTTTATAACCGGTTTATTATTTAAGGTACCGCGCCTGCAGATCATTCACGAAACCATCCGTAATTTATATTTTCACGTACCCATGTGGATGGGCATGCTCACGGTGTTTGTGGTATCGGTATATTTCAGTATTAAATATTTAAGCTCTGGTAAAGAGGAGCATGACCTGGCAGCTGTGGAATGTGTTAACACCGGCTTACTGTTTTATGCGCTTGGGTTGGTAACCGGGATGCTGTGGGCGAAATACACCTGGGGCGAGTTCTGGAGCGGTGACCCTAAACAAAACAGCGCTGCAATAGCTTTTCTGCTGTACTGTGCTTACATCGTTTTACGCAACTCGATAGATGAGGAGCAAAAGCGTGCTAAAATATCGGCCATTTACAACATTTTCGCTTTCCCGATCATGATTGTGCTGATATTTATTTTACCTCGGATGACAGACTCCCTGCATCCTGGAAGTGGTGGTAACCCCGCGTTTGGAAAATATGACCTGGATAATGGTATGAAGATAGCCTTTTACCCGGCCTTGCTAGGCTGGAGCTTTATAGCCTTGTGGATAGCTACGCTCCGTTACCGTATCCGTTTAGTTGAGAATAAAAAGAATGACAATTAATATGAAGAAATTGATCTTTTCGTTATTGCTGCTCATTAGTTGTACTGCTGTTATGGCACAACAAGCGCAGCAGGTTGAAATGGCCGACACCTTGCGCAGCTCTGGTAAAATATACGTTGTAGTACTTACCATAGCCATTATTTTTGCCGGATTGGCCCTTTATCTGTTCTCGATGGACCGTCGATTAAAAAAAATCGAAAAGGAAAAATAGTTCAAATAATTTGCCTATCTTGTTTAAACTTGGTTTTTGTACCGTTGTTATAAGGTGTATTTGAAACACTAACAATAAAATATTTGCGATATTGATAAAAATTGTACCAAATTTGTGCACTTTTTTAAGAGTTTAATATTTATATAACAATTATGGCTACGAATATTTTAGTCGCTGATCAGGATACCCATTTCTTTGGCGACGTATGTAAAAACTTCGATTACGCAGCGCAGTTTACCAAACACGATGCTGGTTTGTTAGACCAGATCAAATCATGTAACAGTGTTTATCGTTTCCGTTTCCCTATCCGTAGGGGTAATGGTTTTGAGGTGATCGACGCGTGGAGGGTAGAGCACTCACATCATCAATCGCCAACCAAAGGCGGTATCCGCTACAGCGAAATGGTGAATGAGGATGAGGTAATGGCACTGGCCGCTTTAATGACTTACAAATGCGCCATTGTTAACGTACCTTTTGGTGGTGCCAAAGGCGGTATCAAAATAAACCCTAAAAACTACACCGTAAGCGAGCTGGAAAATATTACCCGCCGTTATACTGTGGAATTAATTAAGAAAAACTTTATTGGCCCCAGCATTGACGTACCTGCTCCGGATTATGGATCTGGCGAGCGCGAAATGAGCTGGATAGCTGATACCTATGCTACCATGAACCCAGGCCAGCTGGATGCTATGGGTGCTGTAACCGGTAAACCTATTGCGCTACATGGTATCGCTGGTCGCCGTGAGGCAACCGGTCGTGGTGTGGCAATTGCCATCCGCGAGTGTGTAAGCGTTGGCGAGGATATGCAAAAACTGGGCTTGCTGCCGGGTTTAGCAGGTAAAAGAGTAATTGTACAAGGTTTAGGTAATGTGGGCTATTATTCGGCTAAATTTTTGGCTGAGTTTGGTGCCATCATTGTAGGCCTGTGCGAATTTGAAGGTGCTATCTATAATGAAGACGGACTTGACATTGAGGCTGTTTTCCAGCACCGTAAAGCAACCGGCTCTATTTTAGGTTATGCAGGTGCCCTGCGCGAGTTTACCAACACTATGGAAGGACTGGAGCAACCATGCGATATCCTGGTACCAGCCGCTTTAGAAAACCAGATCACTGAATATAACATTCGCAATATACAGGCAAAGATTATCGCCGAAGGCGCCAACGGTCCAACAACACCAGAAGCCGAGGCCATATTTTATGCTAATGGTGGTTTGATCATCCCGGATATGTATGCTAATGCCGGCGGTGTAACCGTATCTTACTTTGAATGGTTAAAAAACCTGAGCCACGTAGCTTTTGGTCGTATGAACCGCAGGTTTGAAGAAAACTCCAATCTTAACCTGGTAAACATGGTAGAAGGTATTACCGGTACATCATTAACACCAATGCAGCGTTCAACCATTATCAAAGGCGCATCTGAACTGGAACTGGTAAACTCCGGACTGGAAGATACCATGATCCGCTCATATCACGAGATCAGAGAGATATACAAAAGCAACCCAAAAATTGAAACCCTGCGTAACGCAGCCATGGTAGGCGCTATCAACAAAATAGCCGTATCATACCAAAACCTTGGTGTTTGGCCGTAAATAAAAATATGTAAAAACAAAAAAGGGCGGATTGAAAGATCTGCCCTTTTTTGTTTTACTTTTGGCCATAATCTATAACCTTATGCGGGCCTCAATTTTACTATTGCTTATACTTTGTGCCGGTAAGCTGGCAGCGCAAACCGCCGAACAATTCAAACCTGCTTTAATGGAAACTAAGTACGGTGCGAAGATAGTGTATACCAGCGCAGGGCATTCACTGACGTTGGATGTGGTATCGGCACATATTAAACCACTAGACAAATCCGGTGTTATCGAAGTAGATAAAAAAGTACTGCAGTATATATTAATCGAAAACAGTGCGCTCAGCTTAACTGATACAACAGTGGCAAGACAAAAGGCCGAGTTGCTGGGATATGCACAATATGAGCTTGATTATATTAAAAATGAGGTGAAATTAGAGATTGCTGACCTACAGCAATCATGGGTTAATATAAATAATAAAATTTACTTACTATGGTATTACAGGGTTCCTCAGAATAATAAGCAGGTACCGGAGCCTGGGTCTAAGCGTGCAGTGCAGCAAGTCAATCTGAGTACCTTATGTTTTGCCCACGTTTTAAATTTGAATAGTCCGGTTCTGGAAGGTGAAGACTTTAATGATACCAAGGAGCTTTTAACTAAAATTGCCAAAACGCTAAAACAAAACAATTCTAAGATAGATCTGGGCGCTTTGTACAACGAGCTACACCAATAGGCTTCCTCTTTGTATTTGTCTTGAACAGGCTTACGGAACACCAGGCATTACAAACGGATAAAAGAGTAAGTTTAGCGGGCTATTTTTTGTTTACCACCAGTTTTTTGAAAATGGTTCTTTAGTAATCTTTTATATAATACGGAAGTGATAGCAGTTTTGTTAACCTGATTGTTTTCTATAGCCCGCCCCTCAGATTTATACGCCTCTGGTATCCATTCCAATCTTAGTCTGCATGTGTTACTCATGGTATTTGCTTTAGGTAAATATAACAAAAGTATCCAGCATGCGTCATTGCGAGGAGGGACGACGTGGCAATCCCCGACTTTACAGGTGCGATTTACAAGTTAATCTTCTAAACGGGGATTGTCACGCTGCGCTCGCAATAACGCTTAAAGATAAAGGAGGAAAGGTGAATCAACTCCACATGCCCAAAATCTTGATTCCTGACCCTTAATTCTGACCTCTAAAATGTCTATCAAGAATAATTCTAAATAGCACATATGACATGTAATGAATTTTATTAGCGCTATGTTTTGTATTTTTGCAATCTATTATATAATTTATAAGCCTCGGAATGAAGAAAAGTGCAATTTTTGGTCTTGTAGTTATAGCCATCGCTATAGCGGTTATCATTAGTGTTTACTCCAACTCCAGTACCTATGGTTCTTTTAGCGACGCTACAAAAACTACCAGCGAACTGCATATAGTAGGGCACCTGAATACGGCAAAAAAGTTGTATTATGATGCCACTAAGGATGCCAATTACTTTTCATTTTATATGAAAGATAATAAAGGTGAGGAACGCAAAGTGGTTTTTACAGGTACCAAACCCGAAGACTTTGAACGCAGCGAGCAGCTGGTATTAACCGGTACCATGGTTGGCCAGGAGTTTCACGCCTCCAAGATCCTGATGAAATGCCCTTCCAAATACACTCAGGACAAGTTAGAAATTACAGAAGCAAAGGCCACGCAGGCCGGTATATAATAAAGTTAAAAGTCAAAATTCAAAAGTCAAAAAAGCATAAATGCCTGACTTTTAACTTTTGACTTTTGAATTTTGACTTAAAATATGGATACAGTTTTTAAAGGTGAACACCTTTTACCCGGCCAGATAGGTCAGTTTTTTATCGTTCTTTCTTTTGGCGCGGCGCTTATATCATTTATCAGCTATTATTTTGCCACTACCGAAGATGCCGGCAAAAACGATAGCTCATGGCAGCGCCTGGGTCGCATCGGCTTTTATATCAATTCTATCTCTATACTGGGTATGGGCGTATGCCTGTTCTACGTTATTTATAATCACTATTTTGAGTATCATTATGCCTGGGCTTATACCTCGCGCTCCTTACCAGTTTACTACATTGTATCAGGTTTCTGGAACGGGCAGGAGGGAGGCTTCCTGCTGTGGACCTTTTGGCAGGCTGTTTTAGGTAATATCCTCATCCGCAGAGCCAAATCATGGGAGCGTCCGGTAATGGCGGTGGTTGCCTTTTCGCAGGTGGTTTTAGCCACTATGGTGTTGGGTGTCGAAATTTTAGGTACCCGCATCGGCAGCTCGCCATTTCTGCTGTTACGCAAAGCACTCGAAGCGCCCATCTTCCAAAATCCCGACTATCTATCATTTATAAAAGACGGACAGGGTATGAACCCATCCCTGCAAAACTATTGGATGATCATTCACCCGCCAACCCTTTTCCTGGGTTTTGCATCTATGGTAGTACCTTTTGCTTACGCGGTAGCTGGTCTTTGGCAAAAGCGTTATAAAGAGTGGGTTGCTCCCGCTATACCATATACCTTGTTTGCTTGTATGATATTGGGTACGGGCGTTATCATGGGATCATTCTGGGCATATGAATCATTGAACTTTGATGGCTTCTGGGCCTGGGATCCGGTAGAGAATGCCTCCATCTTCCCGTGGATTACGATGGTAGCAGCCTTGCACGTACTCATCGTATTTAAAAATACTGGTCACTCTTACTTTACCGCCACGTTTTTAGTCCTCATCAGCTTTGTACTGGTTTGGTATTCCTCGTTCCTATCACGCAGTGGTATTCTGGGCGATACTTCGGTACACTCCTTTACCGATAATGGTATGTTCTGGCAGCTGGTTATCGGCGTGTTGATATTCCTGGTGCTTTCAGTAGTATTACTGGTGGTGCGCTGGAAACACCTACCGATCACCAAAAAAGATGAAGACACTTACTCACGCGAGTTTTGGATGTTTGTTGGCTCGGTATTTTTAGGCTTATCATGCTTCCATTTACTGGTGGTAACTTCTGTACCGGTATGGAACGCTATGTTCGGTACTAAAATAGCCCCCCCGTCCAATATAATTAAACATTATAATGTTATCCAATCGTCTTTTGCTTTTGTAGTAACCATACTCACTGGTTTTACCCAGTTTTTAAAATATAAGAAAACCGATGTTACCCGCTTTTTTATCACTACAGGTTTGTACCTGCTTTTTGGAGCTTTAATAACTGCTTTAGTAGTGTACGGAACCGGCGTTTATAAATTGAATGCAGTGTTTATATTGGTGATGTGGGGTTCGGTATACTCAGTTGTAGCCAATGCCAAAATATTGGCCGATGCATTTAAGGGCCAATACAAACTGGCTGGATCGGCTGTAGCGCATATCGGTTTTGGTTTACTGTTGGTAGGCGCCCTGATTGCCGCGGGTACCACCAACGTTATCTCTATTAACAATACTGGCGAAGGCTTTTCGCCTGAGTTTGCCAAGGAGCAAAACCCGCGTGAAAACATCATCGTTTATCGTAACCAGCCTGTAAAAATGGGTGATTTCCTGGTAACCTATACTGGCGACTCAATCTCGGCCCCTAACCACTTCTTTAAGGTTGATTACAAGCAGGTTGATGCCAATGGCAAAGTGACCAATGAATTTGTGCTGAAACCCAAGGTACAGGTAAATAAAGGTCAGCTGGCTTCATCGCCGGATACCAAACATTACCTGTTCCATGACATGTATACACACATCACCATGTCAAACGCTATTAGTGCTACCGAAGGTGGTTCCGAAAGTGCTCATGACGAGGTTGATGACGATAAGAACTATGATACACCTGTTAGCCATGAAGTAAAACCTGGCGATACTATCAAATACCGCGATGGTTATATTTTAGTAAAAGGTCTGAACAAAGAAGCTAAAGTGCAAAACATCCCGCTTAGCGATAGTGATGTGGCTATTGGCGCCAACCTGGAAGTGGTAACACATGGTAATCACTATACCGTGGTACCTGTATACATGATCAAAAATGGTAACGTATTTGATTTTGCCCGTAAGGTTGATGATGCCGGTTTGAAATTGCGTTTCAGTAAGGTAATACCCGAGAATAAGAAGGTGGAGATCATGGTGTACCAGCAGCCGGAAAGCAAAAAGAAATTTATTGTGATGAAGGCCATCCAGTTCCCATATATCAATTTCTTCTGGGCAGGTACTATCATTATGGTGATCGGTTTCTTTATGTCGATACTGCGCCGGAAAAAAGAATTGAAAGTGGTTTAAGACCTCATTGAGTCCTCTCCACCCGGATAGCTATCGGGATGGAGAGGGCTTTTGAATACATCTTTATTCCGACCAAAAAGTTGTTGTTTCAAGCCATACGGAAACTTACGAAGTTTTTAAAACTTCGTAAGTTTGATCCCTAATATGGATAATCATTTAATCGCTCACCGTGAAAGCATCCTCAATAATGGGTTTACCATTCTTGAGGATGTTTATACACCGGAAGAAGTAGAGTCTATCCTTGCTATCATTGAAGCTGTTGATCCATCAAACCCGACTTTTCGAAAAACGGATGATCTGTTTGCCATCAGGCAATTTTTAAAGGAAGTGCCTCAGACTGTTCCTTTAATTTTTAACAACAATTTAAAAACACTGATCAGTAGCTTGTTTGGCGAAGGATATTTCGCCGTCAAATCCATCTACTTTGATAAGCCCGAGCTGTCCAACTGGTTTGTGGCCTGGCATCAGGACCTTACCATTGTGGTTGATCAAAAAAAGGATATAGCAGGCTATGGTCCATGGACGGTTAAGCACAATCAGTTTGGTGTACAGCCGCCATTGGGTATATTACAAGATAATTTTACCATTCGCATCCATCTGGATGATGCCGGCCCGGATAACGGCGCACTCAAAGTAATCTCCAGATCACATCTGAAGGGAATTTATCGCCCTGAAATAATAGATTGGCAGGTAGAAACAGAAATGCTTTGTCCGGTGGCAGCGGGCGGGGTAATGATTATGCGGCCCTTGCTGCTACATGCATCTAATCGAACCACCAACAATCAAAAAAGAAGGGTAGTGCATATTGAGTTTAGCCGCGCTGATTTACCTGATGGAATTGATTGGGCGGAAAGAATAGGGTGATTTACTCTATACCTTGAATAAATAAAATAAATCGTGTAAAAGCTAACGCTTGTGCAATTCTTTCCCCCTGGAAGAGGAGGTGGGTGTTTTATGTCATGTTATTCATTCCGTCGTTCTGCAGTTCCATGTTTTTTATTCCTGCATCGGCAAAGCATTTCCTGAGCATATCGAATTTTGGGTTGCAGTAATCACCAATAGATAATTTCCCATATTTCGATTCGAACTTTCTGCACTCAAAACATATTTCCAGATAATCAATTACTTTTCCATATTTATTAAGAAATATGAATGCATTGCGAGGGGCATAACAAGCATAGCCTAAGTCTGTGGTATTAGGTAGAATCTTTTTGTAAGCTGTGTTGTAAATAATATTGGTAAGGTGATTGATCTGATCCTGATTTAGTGTTTTAACCTCATATAGTGTAGAATAATCTAAACTATCTTTAATAATGGTTAATCCTTTGAGTAACTGTTTCTCCGCATAAGATCGGGTATCTGACTTAAGCTCACCAATAACGATAGGAGAATTTGGTTCTGCATCTCCATTAAATGAAACAGCTAATATTTTTACTGCCTTTGAAAATGGATACTTTTTTAAGCGTTGTGCAATGGTGTATTGATTAGTGAAAACACAGTCATCATACCAGGGTTTGTAACCTTTAACAGATTCACGGCTATGAACAACACGGAATACAATCGGTTGTAGCTTTTTAATATGTTTTGTTTTTGTTTTATGCAGTTTAGCGGTATCCGCAGTAAAAGCAAAACGCTTGCCTTCCGCGTAGCTACCCAGGGACATCAATAAAAATAAAAGCAGGAGTAATTTAGGTTTCATCACCTAATATTACAAAATTTTGGGGATGCTGGCCAGTGCCAATTTTTACCCCTGCTTTAAAAAAGATAAAATCTTGTTATTTACCGTATCTGGTTTTTCAATAGAAGGTAAGTGAGCCGCTCCGGCAACCGGGAAGAAATCAACCTTGAGTACACTGCGGATAGAATCACTGTAACGGAAAGGTGATGTGCTGTCTTTTTCGCCCCAGATAAGCAATACGGGTTTATTGACATTATTTAGGCATATATTACTTTGTCGCCCGTTCTGGTCATAATCATACATGGTTGATACCAGGGCATGCCTAAAACCTTTGTATTCCATCTGCGGCAGGTATCGTTTTACCCATCCGGGATGCTCCTTGGGATACAGAAAATCATTTAACTGATCTTTAGCCCGTTTATTGGAATTTACTCCCTCGTTATATAAGGTAAAATAGCGGGGAGCGCTTGGTTTAAGGCTCTCATACGCAGGGTCTATCAGGATCACTTTATTAATGATTCCCGGATGCTGACAGGCAAAATTGGTTATCATTTCGCCGCCAAATGATATACCGGCCAGGTTTACATGTCCCTGTAGTTTCAGGGCGGTTATAAGATCAAGCAGTTGTGTATTGTACAGGGTTTTATTGTATACCGTCGCAGGTCTGTCTGAGTAACCCCGGCCATACATGTCATAGCGCAATACCTTGTAACCGTTCTTCACCAGGAATTCATAGGTGCCGTCCCATATGTAATACGGAACGCTAAAGCCATGAACTAATATCACCACTTCACCATTTTCTGGTCCCTCGAGCTGATAATGCGTAATGCCCTGACTTAATTTAATAAATTTGCCGTCGATATTTTTGCGTTCGGCGGTAGTTAAAACCTTTTTTTCCTTATTGTTATATTCGTAAAAACTATATAATATAAGGGTAGAAGCTCCTACAAGGAATATAATAATGATGATACTTACTCTAAGTATTTTCATGGGGCTACGGATAGATAGAAGATGATAGTTGCTAAAATACAGAAATATTTAAATTACAATAGATTACGAAATATTTTAATTGTAAAAATACTATGCATATAACCTTAATCGGATCTGGCAATGTGGCCACGCACCTGGCTGCAGCATTAAAAAACGCTGGTCACCGTATAGTGCAGGTTTATAGTCGCAACGCTCAGCACGCCGCCCTGTTAGCCTACCATGTGAGTGCTGAAGCTATTGATAATCTGGCAGCTATCAGCCCCGATACCGATATGTTTATCATTTCTGTTAAGGATGGTGTCATTATAGAAATGGTAAAAGCACTGGCCGGATATCAAAAGCTCATTGTACATACATCTGGTTCAACCAATTTGAATGATATGCTGGCTTTTACCAATAATGCGGGGGTATTATATCCGCTGCAAACCTTTAGTAAAACCAAAGAGGTTGATTTTTGGGCCGTGCCGCTATGTATTGAAGCCGCTAATGATCATATCAAAGCGGATCTGGAACAATTGGCCGCTACGATCAGTAATAATATATATCATGTTAACTCTGCCGATCGTAAAATATTGCATCTGGCCGCTGTATTTGCCTGTAATTTCCCTAATTATCTTTATGCCGTGGCACAACAGCTGCTGGCCGGGCATCAGATGAATTTTGATATGCTAAAGCCACTTATACTGGAAACTGCACAGAAAGTGCAGACAAAACTGCCGGCAAGCGTACAAACAGGTCCGGCTGTACGAAATGATGTGGTTACAATGGATGCTCACCTGCAAATGCTTAAGGATGAGCCATATTGGCAAGAGATTTATACTTTATTAAGTCAGGGTATTATCAAAAACAATAATGGTGGGCACAGGGACAAGTAATTTTGTTACTTTTGCCTAAATGAACGTTTTTAAAATAAAGATAAATTTCGAGGAAAAAGGGCACGAACCGGTTGAATTGCCTATTGCCGAAGGAGAATCTGTATTAGATGTTTGCCTGGAGAACGGCATAGAACTGCAGCATAATTGCGGCGGTGTTTGCGGATGCAGTACCTGCCATATTTATGTGAATAAAGGAATGGATAATATTCAGGAAATATCAGATAAAGAGGAAGATTTTATTGACAGGGCTGTAAATCCGCGTATCAACTCCCGCCTGGGTTGCCAGTGTGTGATCATCGACGGTGATATAGAAGTAACCCTGCCAGATCAGTCACAATTCCTGGGGCACTAAACAGCGGGTTTTACGTTTGACGTTATACGTTTTACGTAAAAGGCCGGTAAACATAAAAATATAGAAAAACGTATAACGTATCACGTAAAACGTACCACAAAAAATGAGCGACAATAAATTTGCCTTACCTATTCACTGGAATGATCACGAAGACATTGCTATTGAACTTTATGAAAAGTTTGGTGATGATTTTGACGAATCAAAAATATACCGCATTCGTTTTACCGAATTGCTGGAATGGGTTTTAGCGTTACCTAACTTTGCAGGCACAAAAGCCGAATCTACAGAAGGGCACCTGGAGCAAATCCAATCGGCCTGGGTTTATGAATGGCGCGATAACCAATAATTGGCAGTTGGCAGTTTTTAGTTAGCAGTGGGCAATTTGCAAAATCAAGTGATTAAAACAATTGCTGTGGCTAAATTCAATAATTCACTAACTCACTAATTCAATAATTAATTCCCGGTGGAGTCATTTTTACAAAAATTAAAAGATATTACCACGTTTATTTTTGATGTGGACGGTGTGCTTACAGACGGCTCTGTTTTTGTAACAGACAATGGCGAGCAAAGCCGGGCCTTTAACATTAAAGATGGGTATGCACTGCAACTGGCCGTTAAATGCGGGTACAATGTATGTGCTATATCGGGCAGCCGGTCAAAAAGTGCTATATACCGTTTAAACAGCCTGGGTATTCAGGATGTTTATATGGGTACGCATACCAAATCACAGCGTTTTAAAATATACCTCGAAGAAAAGGCCATCATTGCTACCAATGTTTTATACATGGGCGATGATATACCTGATCTGGAGGTGATGAAAATGGCCGGTTTACCGGTTTGTCCTGCCGATGCGGTTGAAGAAATAAAAGCGGTAAGCACTTATGTATCTCCCTATGGAGGCGGTAAAGGATGCGCCCGTGATATTATCGAAAAAGTACTTAAAGTGCAGGGTAAGTGGATGAGCGAACAGGCTTATAGCTGGTAAAAGCCTCCTAACCCCCTAAAGGGGGAACAAGGTGTATCTGTTAATCAATTAATAGAGAATGGAAAATATAAATATGCCAATCGAAAGCTCCCCCTTCAGGGGGCTGGGGGGCTCATCTATTCCCAAGATCATTCTGGCATCAAAATCACCGCGCAGGCAGGATCTGCTCAGGTTGATGGATATGGAGTTTGAGGTTGTTTTAAAGGATGTGGACGAATCATATCCTGAAGGACTAACTCCACAGGAGGTTGCAGTTTACATCGCCCGTAAAAAAGCCGAAGCTTTTGATGGTACCATAACCGATGAAGTGGTACTTACTGCAGATACCATTGTTTGTGTAGATGGTCTGATATTAGGCAAGCCAGAAACTCCGGCACATGCTGTTGAGATGCTCAAAATGCTATCGGGCAAAGTACACCAGGTAATTACCGGGGTTTGTTTGCTGTATAAAGGACATTATAATAATTTCTTTGATGTTTCCGAAGTGTTTTTTCGCAAACTAAGCAACCAGGAGATAGAAAGTTACGTAACTCAGTATAACCCGCTTGATAAAGCCGGGTCATATGGCATACAGGAACGTATTGGCTTAATAGGTATTGAACGCATAAATGGCTCTTATACCAACGTAGTGGGCCTGCCTACAGAAAAGTTATACGCTCAGCTAGTTAATTTAAATAAATAATTATTTAAATTAAACCTTTGTTTGCTCAATAGTCTAATGAATAAATATAAGGGAGTGAATTAAAATGAAAAAAACTATCTATACAGGGCTGGTATTATTGCTGGTTTCGGCCCTGTCTGCTTGCAGCAGTTACAATTACTACACAGCAGCCCGTAACAAAACTGATCTCTCATCTTACCGAACATTTGCCTGGGTAGCGCCCGAAACAAGCAACAAGGCTGGTGGCGTGATTAAAAAAGAGATCGCTGACGAAAGAGTGAAAGATGCCACTATCTCGGCACTACAAACCAAAGGCTTAAGATTACAGGAAAACAATCCCGATTTGCTTGTAAGTTATTCTACCATAACCGGCAGAGGGGTAAAGACTGAATTTTATCCGGCATACTACGGCGGTTGGGGTTGGGGCGGCTGGGGTGGCTGGGGCTGGGGTTGGGGCTGGCGGTCCCGCGGCTTTTACGGCTACTATGGTGGCTGGGGCGGCTGGGGTTACCCATACGGTTACGGCGGCACCTATGCTCGTGTACCTTATAAAGAAGGTACTCTTATCATCGACTTGATTGACCGTAATACCGGTCGTATAGTATGGAGAGGTTTTGGCGTTGGCGAATTGCATAACCCGCAAAGAACACTTGACGAATTACCAAAAGTGGTTGACGGCGTATTGAAACAATTACAAGTAAACCAGATCAGCCCATCGCAAATGCGAAAAGTATAAGGCAAACAACACAACATTCATTCCTGCAAGAAAAAATATAATGATGATCCCTTTAGGTGCTAAGCCTGAAGGGATTTTTTTTGGCGATATAAATGAACAGCAGCAAACACAGTGGCTGCAACTACCAATACAATTACCCAAGTATCCAAAGGGCAACCGTCCGGTCCGCCGTCATTTCCGTCGCAAAGACCACCGCCCGGGTTTGATTGGGCAAAACAATTGGAGGTGATCAATAAAAGGCATATCCCCGGTAAAAATTTATAAATAGTTTTTACAAAGGCTGGTATTTTCATGGTGATGTTATTGTTTATAAAACTTAGCGCTGCCAATTCTTTTTCCGGTCGACTCGTCAACTGCCTCTATTACGTAAAGTCCGCTCAACAGGTTACCAATATTTTGCTGTAAATAATTGGTGTTGCTGGTGGTTATGGTTTTTACAAGGCCTCCGGATGCTGTTGCAATACTCACTTTAATGCTGTTGCTATAAGTTTTGCCAAAGTTAATATTGATGTTTTGCGAAGCAGTGCTGGGGTAAACAATAAATCTTACAGGGTTTGTATTGAGATAATTAAAGGTTAAATTTTTTGAAATGTCTGTACGGTTTGTTACCAATTGCTGTTTTAAACGATAAAGTATTTGCCCGCTGCCGGGTGTTATATCGGTGTAATTATAGTTGCCTGCACCGGTTGACCGCAGGCTGTCTATCGATATAAATGAACTACCGCCATTAGTGCTTTTTTCAATAACAAATGTGGTAAAATTACTTTCATTGTCGGTTTGCCAGGTTAATTTTATACCGTTTGCTTGTTTGGCACCATTAAACCCGCGTAGTTTATACTCGTGCCCAGGGGCTATGCCAATGCTTAAATAAAACCTGTCGCGAGCATAACTGGCTGGGACGGTGGTTACGTTGAATGTATACTCGGCATTGTGTACAACATCCAGAGAATCATTGGTGAATTTATCTTTTAAAAAGATGGTATAGCGTTCGTCAATGTTTTGTTTAATGGGCGCAGTAAGTTTATAGGTGCCATAGTTGGTATAGGCAATAAAAAGATTTACCCGTTTCAGTGTCTCCAGATCGGTGGTATAGTTGGCAAAGCATCCTATGGAGTCGGCAGTTTGCGAAAAAAAGAAGTTTCCCTGGCCGGATGAAGCTAAGTAAGGTGCATCTTCACCAGGTACAAATTTAGCTTGAGCATTTTTGTTAAAATAGATATCGGTAGAGCTAAAGGTACTTGAGTCTTGCATCATATCCAGGCGTAACCATGGCATAGTACTGGTATTAACTGTTGTGGCTGATGATGATTCAGTGGCCGATGTGGCTGCAGCTGCCGCAAGGTCATGATTTCCGTTAACAGCCAGTGTTTTTACAACGGAAGGGCCTCCTTTTTTTACGTTGAAAATAGGAGGCGTGGTGCCGGTATAAGTTGAATAGGATACCTTCATACTTTCATTAAAGGTAATGGCTGTGGTATTATTAGGCGCAACTACGAAAAAGCCCTGTCCCGAGAGTACATACTGACTGCCGCCGGTTCCTATTACAGGTGCGGCCGGTACAGTTGTGTTGCACAATACAAACCGTGTAGACGAACTGTTGGGGCCGGTTGAGGCATTTTTGATGAGCAGATAATAAAATTTTAAACTGGTGTTAGCCGCGCCTACTTTGCCCAGGTCAATAACGGATGCATATGGGTTACCTACCAGGTTATATCCTTTTTTGGGTGTGGCTGTACTGCGATATGACAAAGTGGTTGGATAGGTTGTGCCTGATATGGGGTAAGTGGATGCGTCTGTTGACGTGGTGGTAGGCAAATTAATAATGTTGGGCGTCATCGGGGAGTTGGTAGCCGTTGTTCCCTTGATAACTGAACCAAAAAAGGTTAAGGTGCCATCGTCGGCGGCGGGGAAGGGTCTTACAAAAGGTGACCCTGTTGCCAGGTTTAACAGATCTCGGCTCCCCCTGTAATAAAGTAATATGCCATTACCCATAGGTATAGCTGCACTCGTATTCGTAAACGCTTTGTATTCATTGCCTGCCACCTGGTTAACGTCTGTAGTGGCTGGTGCATTTTCATTATAAACAAAAACAGATGGGCTATTGCCTGTAGCAGGGGCGCTGTCGAAGCCACCGCCAGAACCACTGGGGCCGGTAACAATAGTACTGAGCTTGCTACCCGCCGTGCCCGGTAATATGATTGGTTTAAGACTGTAGCTATTGGAGGTACTGCTTATGGCTGTATTGGTAGTATCAGCAACAGGTGATGAAATAAGCATATACCTGCGGGCTCCTCCTTTTACAAAACGCTGCACTTCAATTTTACCCGCAATAGTTCCGGCAGTGAGGTTGCCGATGCTGGCATCTCCTGCCGATGTGGAGAGCAGGGTTAAAGCGGATGTATAAGTTGATGGTGTATTCTCAACTGTCAATATCCCCGATCCATTTACATTGATGGTATAAGTTGGGTTAACAAAAAAGTTACTCCCCGATTTCATCCGTTTGCTGTTAGCGCCAGTTGTACCATTGGTAAAAGTTACATTGTTGAATTTTGTACCCGCAGCAGTTTGGTCGATTAAAGTTTGTGCGGTTGTGCCATCAAAAGTAATAAGGCCGCTACTCGCGGTAAACGTTCCGGTGTTGGTATAATTTTGCGCAATATTTAAGGTGCCACTGCTCATCGTTAAAGAGCCGCCTGTGGTTACACTTCCATTAATATCTGTTGCTCCAGTCCCCAGATTTAATGCTCCGGTGTTGTTGGCGTTGGATGCAACGGTGAGGTTGCCTCCGGCCTGATTAATAATTCCAGGTGAGTTATTGAAAAGGCTTCCATTAACCGTGATTGAGCCTGCTCCGCCAGTCACTGTAGCAGAGTTTGTCCATTTTGCTCCTGTTGCACCATTTACAACGCCAATAGTGGTTGTGGTATTAACCGTATTAAAAGTAGTATTGCTGGCAGTTGTTAATGTAGAATCAATGGTTAAATAAGCCGGGTTTCCACCACCCGGACCACCTATTACGGCAGTACCCGTGCCCTGTATTACCAGGTTATCATAAGTAGGGTTTGTAGCAGGTAAATTTATGGGTGGACCGCCACCAGGTCCGAAACCAGGATAGGCAGATGTGAAAATTTGCGGGTTTGCCCCCTGATAAATAGTGGTTGCCTTACCGCCGTGATCTCCGTAAAAATTACAAGAGGCATAAGGTGTAGGTATAGAACTTATAGGAGTAGTGCTCTTCAGTATGAGTGTTGGGTTGGTAGCTGTGTTATTATTGCTCCCTTTATAAGATGTGAGGGCATTTACGGTAAAATAAGCGGAATTTTGTGTTGTACTATTGCCGCTATTGGTAAATGTTATCTGCCCGTTTATGGTCATAGTGCCACCCTCGAGCCTGATACCACTACCATTTTGTGATGAGCAGTTTACGTATATATTAACGTTGTTGGCTATAGTAAACACGGCAGGTTCAACGATCAGATAGAATAAATTAGGTACCCTGGTGGTACCGTTGATGCCGAGTTGTAAATTAGTACAGGTTATGGAGCCTGTTCCTCTGATGGCATTAAATATAGTGGTACTGCTTGTGCTGACGTTTTGAACAATATCACCACTTACGGTTAATATAGCAGGCGATAAGATAGTTAAAACAGAACCTGAGAATATAGTACCGGCAGGAGTACTGCTGTTTACGGCATATCCAAACGTAAGAGAAGCTACAGTGACACTTGCGCTAAGTATGGGTTGATTAGCAAAAGCACTAACAGAGGTATTAACACCAAGTCTCACGATATCAGTAGTACGACTGCTGCTTTCACCCGGGTAATTTACGTTTGTTAAATTTTCGCCATTGTTTGCAGTAATGGTCCAGTTAGCCTTAAGCGTCCAATCTGTAGAATTGCTGCCATCCCAGTCAAAAGTTATTGTGGCAAGGGCTCTGCTTTGGGTAATTATCAGGAAAATAAAGATCAGTAGAGCTTTGGGTAAATGGTTTTGCAAATTCGGAAGTGACAATGTTTTGAGTATTAAAGCTTACAATAATAGGGCTTTATACGGGTAAAATTTCGTCAAAGTTTCATTTTTATACCCTAAAGACATGTTAGTCAGTGAATAAAATGAACAAAAAAGAACATTTTTTAAAGAATTTTTTCAAAAAAGGCGACAAACGTCAACTCGCCAGGTTACCATAAAGACCGATTGGATAGTAGCTTATTGTTTGAAGAATTTAGCGCTCCCGATGCGTTTGCCCGTGGCAGCATCAATAGCCTCTACAATGTAAAGCCCCTTGATTAAATTGCCTACGTTTTCCTGTACAGAATCGGTATCGGTGGTAGTTAAGGTTTTTACCATACTGCCTGTTGCGCTTATAATATTGATCTTGATATTGTTACTGTAGGTTTTGCCCAGCTTAATATGAATATCCTGGGCGGTATTGCTGGGATATACCATGAATTTTAAAACATTCAGGTCGCCGCTATAATCAAATACCAGGTTTTTTGATAGTTGGGTATCACCGGTTACTAAACTTTGAGCCAGCCTGTAAGTGATTTGACCGGTACCGGGAGCAGGGTCTGTAAAGGTATAACTGCCTGCGCCGGTTGATTGTAAGCTGTCTATCACTTCAAATGATTTACCACCATTGGTGCTTTTTTGAACTGCAAAACCTGTGAAATTGCTTTCATTGTCGGTTTTCCAGGTTAATT
Organism: Mucilaginibacter inviolabilis; assembly: GCF_011089895.1. Taxonomy (NCBI): domain Bacteria; kingdom Pseudomonadati; phylum Bacteroidota; class Sphingobacteriia; order Sphingobacteriales; family Sphingobacteriaceae; genus Mucilaginibacter; species Mucilaginibacter inviolabilis. Next base: position 2,323,074 of record NZ_JAANAT010000001.1, on the reverse strand, counting down.
GAATGCCACCTGTTAGTTTATTGCCATTAAAGCCTAATAATTTATATTCATGTCCCGGAGCAATACCAATGCTCAGGTAGAAACGATCGCGGGGATAACTGGCGGCATTCTGATCTACATTAAATGTATAAACATCGTTATGTACCACATCTAAGGAGTCGTTAGTGTATTTATCTTTTAAGTAGATGGTATAGCGTTCGTCAATATTTGATTTAATGGGCGATGTAATTTTGTACTGCCCAAAATTCGAAAACGCGATAAATAAATTGATGCGTTTTAGTTTTTCCAGGTTACCGGTATAATTGGCAAAACACCCAACAGAATCGACCGATTGCGAATAAAAAAAATCGCCCTGACCCGATGCTGCTATGTATGGCGCATCCTCGCCGGGTACAAATTTAGCACTGGAGTTTTTATCAAAGGCAATGTCGGCTGTATTCAATATATTGGTATCCTTCATCATTTCTAAGCGTAATCGCGGCATGGGATCGGCATTGGTTTGGGCCGCTGCCGGGGCGGCCGCAGCTGCTACCTGTTGTGTGTTATTGGCTTTATCGGGACTAACAGTTAGGGTTTTAGCTACCACACTTGGGTTGCGTATTACATTAAACACCGGGCTGGTTGAAGCAGGTGATGTATAGGAGCTATAAGGCACTTTCATCCCCTCGTTAAATGTTAATGTTGAGGTTGCATTAGCTGCAGTTATAAAAAAGCCTTGTCCGGATACAGCGTACCTGCTGGCTCCTGCAGGTGGAGTTCCGGAGTTGGTGGCATCATAAACAGCATATTTAGTTGAGAAGCTATTGGCGCCTGTGCTGATATTTTTTACCAGCATGTAATAATACCTGTAAGCATTGCCATTCCCCGAGTAAACTTTTTGCAGGTCGATAACCGAAGGATAGGGGTTACCTACCAGGTTAAGCCCTTTTTTTGTAGAGGCAGAGCTGGCATATGATAAATTGTTTGAAAAGGTAACCGCTGACGAACTATAATAAGTTGGTGGTGTGGCAGGGAAATTAATGATGCTTGCCGTGAAAGCGCCATTGGTCCCCGCGCCCTTATATACAGCGCCCGAAAAATTTAAGGTGGCATTGTCAGGAGCAGGGAAAGGGCTTACAAATACGGTAGAGCTTGACACTCCTGTACGGCTACCCCTGAAATAAAATTCAACTCCATTGCCCATGGGTACAGTTTCGTTAATGGTGTTAAAACCTTTAAACTCATTACCAGTCACTACTGATGGGTTGCTGGTTAAAGGGGCATTTTCATCATATATAAAAACCGAAGGGTTGTTTTGGGGCGAACTATCAAAACCACCACCCGGAGAGCCGGTGATATAAGTAGTGGCAAAAAATGGCAGCAGATTATACGTGCTTGCTGAAACATTGGCAACCGGCGACGAGATTAACATATAACGGCGTGGTCCGGTTGATCCGCCACCACCTTTTACGTAGCGCTGTACGTTAATGCTGCCGGTAACCGTAGCGGTAATAGCATTACTGCTGGCATCGGTGCTTAAACTGGCTATACTGGCATCACCGGTACTGTTTGATAAGAGGGTGAGGCTGTTGGTTGCCGTAGCATCCACATTCATCGTGGTGTTGCTGGTTTTTAAAAAAGCCAGCGTACCCAGAGCAGCTATATTATTACGACCGCTTAAGGTTGCAGTTGTAGCAGATGAGGTAAGATTATAGAATACGGTACCAACGGGCGATGCGGGCAACGCGCTGTTAACATATGATCCTCCTGCAATAGTTTGGGTAGTGCCTGTCAGTTGAACCGTATTGGTATTGGTAACAAAATCAATAGGGGAGCTTGCCGAGTTATCAATATTGCCGGCAACGGTTAACAGGCCTGATGAAACGGTAGGGCGTTTATTGCCAGTTCCGGTAAATATCAGATTTTGATACAATGCCGGACTTGTATTTAAATTGCTTATGCCAGTTGTAGCATATACAGTTTGAGTACCTGCGCCCGTGTAAGCATAATTTACGGTAGCTTGCCCGGTCCCAGTGCTATTATAAAAATCAATGGTACCTGCATAGGTTGATCCGGAAACAGGCGTTGTATTAATAGGGTTGGCATTGGTGAGTATTAGTGTAGCGTTTGAACCGGTACCTGGATCGATACTGAATACAGGAACTCCTGTACCGGTACCGAGGTTAAGTAAACCAAACAAGGTATTTTGTGTGAGTATTTGCCCCCCAATAGTAGTAGTTCCGCTTACTAATGAAAATTTCCCGTCAATTTCCCCCAATCCAAGAATTAATACTGCAACATAACTTGAATTGACAGTCACATTTCCACTCACATTTAGATTTTGAAGTGTTACTATCAAATTTAAACCAACTGTGAGATTTAAAAGTGCATTACCGGGATTTGTGGTGTTGTTAATTTGTATAGAGCCGCAGTTGAGGGTGCCGGTTCCGGATAACGGAACCGAATAAGCAATTAATAAAGTTGGAAGCACCGTAACAGCACCCGTTACAGTTAAAGTGCCGTTAACGGTTAAAGGTATAGATACTAGAGTTGCCACGGCACCAAAAGTGATAGATGCACAGGACACATTATCAGTTGAAGCCACAACAGGGGGATTAGCAAAGGCGAGCACGGCACCAATACTTACATCGTCTGTTATTGTTGGTACGGTACCCGTGTTCCAATTGCCGGGATTACTCCATGCATTTGCGCCTCCGGGTCCAGTGGTATTGCCGCCGGCCCATGATACGGTTGCTGCTTTTACATTTTGTGCCTGTAAACCAAATAGTATCAGCAACAATATCCAATAATGTAAAAAAAATTTCATAAAGCGCAGGTTTATAACCACAAAATATTCCTATCAGCTATTAAACTAATAAGTAATTTACGGGTTATTACGTGCGTTTCGTCAGAAGGATATAGTGTTTAAAGTAATGAACAAAATGAATGGATAAATAGCATTTAAAAGAAAAATATGATACAGATTAATAAAATTAAAATTAACTATTAAGAAATATTTAATTTTAAAGATGGGTGCTTACTCTTGTAAATGCAGCGTTTTAACAGGTATCAATTAACCACTTTTCCCTTGTCTAATCGCAGTACCTTATCAACGCTATTGGGTATTTCATGCTGATAGTGGGTTACATAAATAAGGGTAACATTACTCAGGCTGCAAATGGTATCCACCAGGTTTTTAAAATGGAGCTGCTGATGGTCGTCCATACCCTGGCAGGGTTCATCAAAAATAAGCAAAGCCGGGTTTTTGATCAGCGCCCGGGCCAGTAAACACAGGCGTTGGGCGCTTGCGGGTATGTTTTTTAATAAAGTACGGGCATAACGGTCAATCTCCAGCGCTTTCATCCATCTTAAAGCAATATCTGCCCGCTCTTTATTACTAGGTCTGAACAAACCAAGTGTATCGTAATAACCTGATTCAATTACCTGCAGACAACTATTATCGGTAGGGAAGTACTGATGCAGCTCGGGAGATACAAAACCAATCTTCTTTTTAATATCCCAGATACTTTCGCCGGTGCCGCGCTTTTTATCAAACAGGATAATGTTGTTGGCATAAGCCTGCGGGTTATCGCCATTAATCAAACTCAATAAAGTCGATTTACCCGCGCCGTTAGGGCCAAGCAAAGCCCATCTGTCGCCGGTTTTAATTTGCCAGTTTATATCGTCCAAAATTACCTTATCGCCGTATTGAATATGCACCTTATCCATAGTTACAATCTGATTAAAAACAACCGGACTTTTATTGATGTTTAACAGTGCTGTAAGCTCTTGGTTGTCAATATTGTCTGTGGTGTCTATAGCGAATAGCTCCGGCTTAAAGGCGTCCCTGGTGCTTTCATGAATAATTTCTCCGCTTTTTAAAACCGCTATACGGGTAATGGCTTCGGGTATTTCATGTACAGATGTAGCTATGATAATGTTGATACCAGAGGCTGTTATCTGGTCAATAATGCCATTAAACTCCTGCCTGGTTTTTACATCCAAACCGGTTAGCGGATTGTCGAGCAAGAGTAACACCGGATTTTTAAGCAGGGCCGCGGCCAGCATTAAACGCTTGGTTTCGCCGTTGGAGAGTTTGATGAGTTGCTTATCGCGTAAAGCATGCAGGTTTAACAGGGTAAGTATTTTGTCTAATGTCCACTGTATACCAGGGCGCGGAACGCTTTTAACAGACAATAAATAATCATCAACAGTTAAAGCGTCTTCAGAATCTGACGAATTGTATCGTTGCTGATAATAAAAATCGGTAGTGTTTGATAAATTCCGGAAATGGTGTTTGGGTTCAACCAGTGATATCAGTTTGCTATGTAAATTCTGACCGCTTTCGGCAGTCGGCAAAGCTGAAACATTATCCTGAAAGTAGTAATTGATAGTGCCTCCGGTTATATTAAAGCGCCCCGCTATGGTTTGTAGCAAAGCGCTTTTACCCGAGCCGCTTTCGCCTATTAATGCCCAGTGCTCACCTTTATTTATTTTGAAGGTAAGATTGTTAAACAATGTATTGGTGAGAAACCTTACGGTAGCATTATTTATGGAAAAAAGTAGATTAGACATGGCTTTAAATAAGTAGGCAGTAAAAATACTTATCTGCCTTAAAAACCAATACTGTTTTGCTTAATATTTAATACCGAAGAACTATATGCTTGAAACTTAAGCTGTTTTTTTGTACAAATGGTTAGGATTGATGGAGGTGTTGCCATTACCCTGTATTGAAATTTTACCTTAGGTATGGTTTTTGGGATTGATAAATTACAGCAAAACAAAAAACTGTGCACCACTGTAGTAGATACAATCACCAACAAATAATTAACATATGAAAAACGCACATTTAGTACTTATTGCCCTATTGTTGTTCACCATGAGTGGTTGTTCAGTAATTGAAGGGATATTTAAAGCAGGCGCCGTTGCCGGGATTATAGCGGTAGTTGTAGTTATCCTGCTACTCATTTGGATCATCTCTTTATTCCGCGGAAAGCAATAGTGATTTATTTTATAAATAGGATAAATTTTATATTATAAATTAAACAATTTGATTGTTGTTGCGTTGCTTCTATATAAAACTTACTATTATGGAAAACACGCAAGCAACAGCCGAGGTATTAAATGACCTGGTACAGATTAATAATGATCGCATTGAAGGATATCAGCGGGCTTTAAAAGATCTAAAGGATAACGAAACTGATCTTAAAGATCTTTTTACTACGCTGATTGGCGATAGTCATCGGTTTAAAGTAGAGCTGGGTACCGAAATTCAGGTACTGGGACAGGATATTGATAAAGGGACAACTACCAGCGGTAAAATTCACCGGACATGGCTGGATGTTAAAGCTGCATTTACTGCTCACAATACCCATGACATATTGGAAGAATGTGAATTTGGGGAAGATGCCATTGTTAAAGCCTATCGCGAAGCTTTGGAAGAGAAATCCTTATCTGCTCATTTGCGCGCGATAGTGAACACGCAACTGAATGAACTGCTTGATGCTCATGACGAAATAAAAGCATTACGCGACCGGGTTCAATAAAAAAGATAATTTGAAACAAAAAAAGACCTGCCACATGGCGGGTCTTTTTTTATAAATAAGTTTTGTTGTTTTTAGTTTTCCGGCGATATGCTTACAGATTTAACCTGCCAGCTTGTTTTTTCAGACCAATCGCCACCGGTGTAAGTCATATCAACCACCCATGCAGAGTTTATAGTTTTGCCGTCAGTATTTAAGGCTTTCACGGTTGACCGGATCTGGTAGCTATTGGTAGCCGTGTCAATCAGCGGCTTAAAATCATGATCCGGAAACTGGGCGGTTGAGGGTTGCTTTAAATGATCTTTTACAACTCCGCGGGCCATATTAAAAGCCTCCTGACCCGTTGGTTTGCGATTAAGGTGTACCGTGCTGTTTTTACTGATACCAAAAATTACTACAATAAAAACTATAATAAAAGCAATGCTAAAAAGCGTGGCTGTTTTAATATGGGGGTGCCGGTGCCAGCCTATAGTTTTACGTTCGTCTTTACTGAGTAATTGCCATTCCGAATATTTCATATGATTTTAAACTTACCATATGAAACAATATCTATCCAAATTGTTTTGCAGCAAAACCGCTGTTAAACAAAAAACGCCCCGGTAAGTCAGGGCGTTTCTTTGTTTCTAAAAAAAGAAAAATTACATTTTTTTAGCTGAGTCTTTTTTAGTTGAATCCATCTTAGTAGAATCTTTCATTGACGTTTTAGCTGAATCAACAGCAGTAGTTTTAGCTGAATCCATTTTAGCTGAGTCCATTTTTGCTGAATCAGCACCTGCAGCTGAACCAGAACCTTTACAAGCAGCAAATGAAGTAGCGATAGCCAGGGCTAAAAAGCCAAGTTTGAATGAATTTTTCATGTTTAATTTTTTAATAAGTGATTTAATAGTTTTGTTATTAATACGGTAAACAAAAAAAGGTAACCCATAATTTTAAAAAAAATTACAGGTTACCCTTTATAAATTAACGAATAACTAAAAAATCAATAAAAAGGTAATAGAATTTATATTTCGGTATACCTTTTATATTGTGGTAAAATTATTTCTTAGCAGCAGTATCTTTTTTTACTGAATCAACTTTGGCAGCACCAGCTTTAGCAGTAGAGTCAACTTTAGTAGCTGAATCAGCTTTAGTAGAATCAACTTTAGTAGAATCAGCTTTAGCAGTTGAATCAGTAGTTGAAGCTGAACCAGAACCTTTACAAGCAGCGAAAGAAACAGCGATAGCTAAAGCTAAGAAACCTAATTTGAATGAATTTTTCATTTTGTGAGTTTTAAAATTTAAATATTTTGTGATCGTTTTCGGTATTAATACTTTTAGGAATAAAAGGTAACCCAAGTTTTTTCGAGAAAAATATAAATTACCTTTTATTGTTTGTAAATAACTGATAAACAGGATGAAAAAAAATATAAGATTTTTATTTACCTGCGGGTTACTTGTTATTTTTTAGTTGAATCGGAAAGAACAGCTGTAGCAGAGTCGGCTGCCGCTGCTGTAGCCGAATCGGCAGCAAGCGTTTTAGCTGAATCAATTTTAGCCGAATCAATTTTAGTAGCATTGGCTTTGGCCGAATCAACTGGTGTTTTTGAACCATGACCGCCACAGGCAGAGAAAGAAATAGCGATAACTAATGCGGCTAAGCCGGTTTTGATTAAATTTTTCATTTGGATATGTTTTAAGTTTTAATTGTTTGTTTTTGATATTAATACAACAAAAACAAAAAGGTAACCTGACAGGAGAGAAAGGTATAGGGTGTTGACAAGTGATTAACGAAATGTTTTGAGGCCGTTTTTTTTTATTGCAGATTTGCCGCCTGATAAAAAAACAGGGTAAAACAGGCTTGGGTTACCTTGTTTAAATTATAGTATTAAAAACGGATAAAACATTCGGGCGTATAATTGTTACAACACTAAATATCCGCGTTGGTACTAATAATTTATTTTAGGTAAATTATTTTTTATAATGATGGGTTACAATTTCGTATAAATAGTATTAAGAGTGAATAAAGAGTTAAAGACTTCGGCACCAACAGATAGCGAGATAGTTCTTGGTATACTTAACAACTCGGAGATAGTGTTAAAAAAAATGTACACTACCTATTTTCCGATGATACTACAGTTAATTGTCAATAACAATGGGGATGAGGATGATGCCAAAGATATTTACCAGGAAGCCATCATCGTTCTTTATAATAAAATCAAATCGGGCAAGTTCGAACTGAGCAGTAAGCTTAAAACGTATATCTATTCGGTTTGTCGCAGGCTTTGGCTTAAAAGGCTTAGCCACATGAACAGGTACGGGGGCGATATCCGTGATTTTGAAGAGTACCTGCCGGTTGATGAAGAAATTGACGACCATAATGAAAGAGACCTGCAGTTTGGTAAAATGGAAAGTGCCCTGCAACTGCTGGGTGAGCCCTGCAAAACCATTATGGAAGATTTTTATATACATAACAGATCTATGCAGGATATCTGCGAACGTTTTGGTTATACCAATGCAGATAATGCCAAAACACAAAAATATAAATGCCTGCAAAGGCTCAAAAAGCTGTTTTTTCAGCAAAAATAAGGAGAGTTAGAGATGAGTGATCACCAACTTACGGAATTAATTGAAAGGTACCTTGACGGCAGCATGACCGCCGAAGAACGTACCCAGTTTGAATTGCTCCGCAAAAACGACGCAACTGTAGAAAGCCGGGTTGCCGAGCATATGCAGTTTATCGCTTTATTAAAACAATACGGCGAGCGCCTGGAGCTTGAAAAACGCCTGAATGCTATTCATGACGAAATTGATGTACATGCCCTGAAAGAGGAAGTAACTATCCATCCAACCTGGGTAGTGCGAATGTGGAGGCAGCATCATTCTAAAATATCAGTAGCAGCATCTATAGCCATTTTTGCTGTTTTAGGTACGCTGTTCCTTACCGGCAAATTAAACAATCATGAATCAAATTTTGAGCAATTGAGCCAGGAAGTAGGGCGGCTTAAATCAAAAACAGATAAATTGGAAGGCCAGGCAAATACTTTTATTAATAATTTACCTGTTAAGCCCAAAGCCAGGCCATCTAACCCTGGTAATTTCAGGGGAACAGGCTTCGCGCTTTCATCAAACGGATATATCGTTACCAATTACCATGTGATTAAAGATGCCGATTCTGTTTACGTACAAAACGCCAATGGCGAATCGTTTCACAGCAAGGTTATCTATACCGAACCCGGGAATGATATAGCTGTGTTACAGATTAATGATGATGCTTTTGAGGGATTGGGTGCAGTACCTTATAATTTTAAGCGTTCATCTACAGATCTTGGTGAAAACGTATTCACTATTGGCTATCCGGATAGTAAGGTTGTTTATGGCTTGGGTTCGTTAACCTCATCCACCGGTTATCAGGGCGATACTACCGAATACCAGGTTTCTATACCAGTTAACCCGGGTAACAGCGGCGGTCCGTTGCTGGATGATAAAGGAAATGTGGTTGGTATTATCAATGCCAAACAAACCCAGGTAGCAGGAGCGGCGTTCGCGGTAAAATCTGCATATCTGCTCAAAGCAATCCAGAATATACCTTCAGATTCATTAAGCAAATCATTAACCTTAAATACCAAAAACACGCTGGCTGGTTTAAGTCGCACCCAGCAGTTAAAGAAACTTAAAAACTATGTTTTCATGGTTAAAGTTTACAATCAATAATTTGCCCAACCAATAAAAATTAATAATTGAAAAGGAGGTACCGTAAGGGACCTCTTTTTTTTGCCCCCTAACCCCCTAAAGGGGGAACTACCTTTCATTTATTAATTTAATATCCAATAACGGATGTTGAATACCGAATATCGAAGTTTTTTACCTTCATCATTCGAAATTCAATATTGGATGTTCGATGTTATCTTCTAAAATTCCCCCTTCAGGGGGCTAGGGGGCTCGGCTTCTACCTGTCCACTTCGCCCAGTACAAAATCAATGGAGCCTACAATGGCTATCAAATCGGCGATGAGTACGCCTTTGGATATTTCGGGTAATACAGAAAGATTGTTAAAACTTGGTCCGCGTGATTTTACACGGGTAGGGATCTCCGATCGTCCATCGGCCATAAAATAGAAACCAAGTTCGCCTTTGGCGCCTTCACAGCGTACATAATAGTCCTGCGCCTTCGGCGTTATTTTGCGCGGCATTTTGGCGCGCGGATCAAAATCCGGTGTGCGTTTCAGTTCGTTTTGCAGGCGGTCGAGGCATTGCTCCACTATCCGCAGGGATTGTTCTATTTCATCCACACGCACTTTGTAGCGGTCCCAGCAGTCGCCTACAGTACCCATTAAGCCTGTGCCAACGGGGATCTCAAAATCAAGCTCTGGATAAGCGGAGTAATTATCAATGCGCCGCAGATCCCATTTCAAACCCGATGCGCGCAGCATAGGGCCTGAGCAACCATAGTTAATAGCCACATCCAATGGCAGTACGCCTACATTGGCCGTACGTGATATAAACACCTGGTTATCGGTAAGCAGCTGGTTAAGCTCCACCATTTTGGGTTTAAAATATTCTACAAACTCGCGGCAGCGTTCCTCAAAACCTACCGGCAAATCGTAAAACAAGCCGCCAACCCATATATAGTTATACAGCATACGCGAGCCCGAGGCCCATTCCAGCATCCCCATAATATGTTCGCGATCCCTAAAACACCACAGGAAAGGGGTGAAGGCGCCAATATCGATACCATAAGTGCCAATAGCGATGAGGTGCGATGCAATACGGTTCAATTCGCAAACCAACACCCGGATATACTCTATTCGCTTGGGGATCTCCTTGTCAATACCCATCATCCGTTCAACACCCATCACAAAAGCGTGACTATTGTTCATGGATGCCAGGTAATCCAGCCTGTCGGTAAAGGGGATGGTTTGCTGATAGGTTAATGATTCGGCATGTTTTTCAAAACAGCGGTGCAGGTAGCCGATATGGGGGATAACTTCTTTTACAATTTCGCCATCGGTGATCAGCTCCAAACGTAAAACACCGTGTGTAGACGGATGCTGCGGGCCCATATTGAGCACCATATCCTCCACGCTGGCTTCGGCTATTTTTTTATGGTAGTTATTTAAAGCTTCTTCGTATTTCGGGTTTGTGATCACCAATGTTGTATGCTGTTTTGTAGGCTTCAAAAATCAACATTTTTTTGGTTTTATCGGGATAAAAATCTATAAAAATTGTAGTCTTTAGAGGATATACAGTCGACTCACCCCGACGTCGCTGCGCTTGTCGCCCCTCTCTCCGCTTCGCGGAAAGAGGGGCTTTACTTCTTTTTGTCGTCCTGAGCGGAGCGAAGGATCTGTTGTTTATTATGCAATTGCAGAATAGATCCTTCGTTCCTCAGGATGACAAATTTCTTTTATAACTTTTCAATTCCCCTCTATGCGCCAAAGGCGGAGAGAGGGGTGACGAGCGCAGCGATGTCGGGGTGATGTCGGGGTGAGTCGACTTCTGTTACCTCCCCTTCAGAGCCTCCCCAATTTTGCAGCTTTGCGTAGCCACTGCGGCATAAGCATACATGGCTACGGCTTTCAGTTTGCTGTCGCGTTTTTTGAAGGTCCACACATCCTTCATAAATTCCTTATGGTTTTTGCTGTTCAGCGTATCGAAAGCAACAGAAATGGTGGGTGTAAGCGAGTACGCTGTATGCCAGGTCCCGAAGGGGATAAACAAGGTTTCGCCGGGGCCGACCACAAAATTTATGGGTGTAGCATCTTTAAACAGCGGATATTTCTCATAATCGGGTTCAAACACATTGAGTTCCGAGCGCCAGGGATCGTCAGGGCGGGGATAAAGCATATGTTCCTGTCCGCGCGGGAAAACGGTGAAACGCTTTTCGCCATATAGTTGGGTTATCCAGGCATTCAGATGGTAATAGTCGATATGCATATAAGGAAACTTACCACCCGGGCCGCCCACGAACATTTCGGTAGCGCCGCCCCATTTGCCGATGCTGAACATCTTATTCTTCAGCCAGTTGGGCGATGCATAGTTCAGATCCAGCGGATCAAGCAAGGGCAGTATTTCGGGTAGGGTACTTGGGATATCAAAAATAATGGGGTAGGGAGCCGGTTTTTCTTCAGTAGCGGCCTCCACCATATCCATTACCTGCTGCATGGTATAGGTTGTACCCCGGCAATCGGTTTTACGATCGGGGTAATTTTCACGAAACCAATCCGGACTAAACAGCCCATTAGCCTTCCAAACTTTGGCGGCATTAGTAAACACCAGTGGTATGCCAGGTTTATAATGCTCTTCCATAAATTCCTCATAAGTAATATTGTCTCTTCTGATGATATCCATATTTAAACAGGCTGCAAGGCGATACAGGTTTAGTAAAAGATTAAACCCTTAGCTTAATAATTAATTGATTGATTTAATTTATGAGGCAGATGGAGATTTGACCGTATTACGGAAATACCAACTAAAGGTTGTGAAAAAACATGAAGATTGGGTGAACAAAATGCACAGGCTGGCTTTTAACCAGAATAAATATCCCATTACTTTTACCCAAATTATCGCCTGTTTAAATACCTTTGGCTTAATGAAAGTATCCGGATTTACCTTTATCAGAAACGCGGTTAAAAATGATTACCCCATTGTTGAAGCCATCACTTCCATTTTGCCGCTTTGCGATGAGTTTATTGTGATGTCCGGAAATTCTGATGATGGCACGCGGGAGCTCATTGAAGGTATTGGTTCACCCAAGATCAGGATCATTGATTCTGTTTGGGACGACTCACTAAAAGATGGCGGACGCGTTTTTGCTGTAGAAACCGACAAGGCTTTTGACGCCATATCGCCGGATAGCGACTGGGCTTTCTACATTCAGGGCGATGAAGCTGTGCATGAAAAATACCATCCCCTTATCAAAAAGGAAATGGAAGAGGCGCTGAACAAGCCCAACATCGAAGGGCTGCTGTTCAAATACCTGCATTTTTATGGCTCGTATGATTATTATGGCGATTCGCGCCGTTGGTATCGCCGGGAGATCCGCCTGGTTAAGAACATTAAAGGGATAAGGGCCTATCGCGACGCGCAGGGTTTCCGGCTTAACGATCGAAAGATCAAGGTAAAACTCATCGACGCTTATATCTACCACTACGGCTGGGCCAAGCCACCGCAGGGATTGAATAATAAAATCCGCAATTTCAACAAATTTTACCATGATGATGCCTGGATGGAGCAAAACCTTCCAGAAACCTATGAGTTTGATTATGGCAATGCCGATAAGCTGGTGCACTTTACCGGCACACATCCTGCCCCTATGCAAAAACGAATAGCCGCTACCAACTGGAAGATTGATTTCAGCACCAAAGCGCTTCGTAAAAACATGACCTTCAGGCGTAAATTCCTGCAACGGGTGGAGCAGCTTACCGGCTGGCGCATAGGCGAGTATCGCAATTATGAAATTGTAGAACGGTAAGTATGGCGCAATTCTTTGATATCAATAACCGGGCTGAATTACGCAGATTATTACTATCGCTCAATCCCCAAACAGTACCAGTATGGGGTAAAATGACACCCCAGCAAATGGTGGAGCACCTGGTTGATCAGGTAGAATGGACAAATGGTAAAAAAATACCATTCTGCGAGCGACCTGCCGACGAGGCTTATCAAAGCAAAATGGAGATGGTGTACTCCGATATAGAGATCGGACGAAACGTGGTTTTTAAATCGCCTCCGGAGCATTATCAATACCTCGATATCCCAACCGCTGTTGACCAGTTAATGCAGGAACTAGAAGCCTTTGACCGGTATTTTGAGCAGCCTGGCATCACCGCTATCCATGGCGGTTTCGGTCCCATGAATCATCACGAATGGCTCATATGGCATGGTAAGCACTTTACCCATCATATGAAACAGTTTGGGCTGATTGCGTAGCAATAGGTGTATATCTGATGTTATAAAGATATGTCATTGCGAGCGCAGCGTGGCAATCTCGTAGCTATTCTTATTCATGATAACGCGAGGAGATTGCTTCGTCGTACCTCCTCGCAATGACATAATGGGTTAAAAATGAGCGCGATTAGACTGAAAATTCCGCTCAAATATTCTGCGCAATCACAAAACCGCTGGCCCAGGCCCATTGAAAATTGTAGCCGCCCAACCAGCCGGTAACGTCCACGCATTCGCCGCCGAAGAACAAGCCGGGGACTTTCTTCGCTTCCAGTGTTTTAGAGGATAGTTCGTCAGTTGATACACCGCCGCGCATGACTTCGGCTTTGTCGTAGCCCTTGTCGCCGGCAGGTTTTACTTTGAATTCGTGTATTAGCTCGCTGATGTTCTCGATATCCGTTTTAGTGAGCGAGGCCAGGTTTTTCTCCACCGGCAGTTTATCGCTCAGGGCTTCGGCAAATTTGCGGGTATATAAGCTTGCCAGGTAGGCCAGCAGCATTTTTTTGCCATTGGCTTCTTTTTCCTGTAGTAGCAGGTCGGCTATGTTTTGATTGGGGAGCAGGTCGATGTTGATGTATTCGCCAGGTTTCCAGTAGGAGGAAATTTGGAGGATGGCTGGTCCGCTGAGGCCCCAATGCGTAAACAGGATGTTTTCTTCAAAGCTGATCCTGTCGTTTGATACCCGGCAAAAAATGCTGTTGCCGCTCAGTTGTTCATACCAGGGCTGATCCTTCCCGGTAATCGTCAGCGGAACCAGGGCAGGGGCGGTATCCACAATTTTAAGGTCGAAATTACGCGCCGTACGCAAGCCAAAATCCGTAGTGCCCATTTTGGGGATAGGTAAACCACCCGCTGCAATCACCACGCTGGGTGCGCTGATGTATTCTTGCCTGCCATCTATCTCAGCGCGAACAGTAAATCCATCGGCAGTTTTTTCTACCATTTTTACTTCGGCATCGCACCAGATCTCCTGGTCCATATCGGCACACAAGTCAATAAAAACCTGTACCACATCCTTGGCTTTATCGCTCACCGGGAAAAGCTGTCCCAGTGTTTTTTCCTTACCCTCAATACCGTAGGTTTCAAAAAAGCTGATGGTATCCTCCACCGTCCATTGCGAAAAAGCCGATTTGCAGAAATGGGGGTTCTGCGATATAAACTGCTGATCGGTAGCATACAAATTGGTATAGTTGCAGCGGCCACCCCCGCTGATGAGGATCTTGGCGCCTACACGGTCGGCCTTTTCCAGTATCAGCGTGCGCTTGCCCAAAAAGCCCGCCTGTACGGCGCACATGAGTCCGCAGGCGCCGCCGCCAATAATTATTGCATCAAAATGGGTTTGTTTTGTTAAATTTGTAGTCATGACCGATGTTTCGCAAATATCAGAATTTGGCAAGATACTCATCTTCCTGATCACCGGAATAATTATGGTATGTGTAATATTTTTTATTAACCGCCTGCTTGCTCCAAAAAATCCGAATTACGAAAAATTAACCTCGTACGAATGCGGCGAAGAACCCACCGGCAATGCCTGGCTGCCCTTCAATTCGCGTTTTTATGTTATAGCCCTCATATTCTTGTTGTTTGATGTGGAAATGGTATTCATTTTTCCCTGGGCAACGGTATTTGGCAGTCATGAAATTATAGCGCAGGACGCACGTTGGGGCTGGTTTTCGCTGGCCGAAATGTTTGTGTTTTTAGGCATCCTGATATTGGGCCTGGTGTACGTTTGGCGCAAAGGCGACCTGGAATGGATAAAAGCCAAACCCGTGGTACCTGTAACCGATGTAACTATTCCCGCATCACTGTACGAGCAATTGAATATGGAGCAGGGAAAATTTGTGGTGAAACCCTTTAGCATGGGTAATGAGCCGGTAGTAGCCGAAACAACTGTAACAGAAGCACCCGTCGAAGCCGCACCTGTCCGCAAACCCATGTTTAAACCCACTTTTAAAAAGCCAACCAATGAGCAGTGATATAACGAGTGAAAGTGGCGGTGTTGTAGTAACCAAATTGGACGATCTGCTCAACTGGGCGCGACTGTCGTCGCTGTGGCCTTTAAGTTTTGGGATAGCCTGCTGCGCCATTGAAATGATGGGGTCGATGGCTTCAACGTACGATCTGGATCGTTTTGGCGTATTTCCGCGCCCATCTGCCCGCCAGGCCGATGTGATCATTATAGCCGGTACCGTAACCTTTAAAATGGCCGAGCGCATTAAACGCCTGTACGAGCAAATGCCCGACCCTAAATATGTGATCTCGATGGGTTCCTGTTCCAACTGCGGCGGTCCGTACTGGCAGCATGGCTACCACGTGGTAAAAGGGGTAGACAGGGTGATCCCTGTGGATGTATACGTACAAGGTTGCCCGCCCCGCCCCGAAGCCCTCATCGGCTCCATCCTGGAACTGCAAAAGAAAATTGAGCAGGAACATTTGGTGAGAGGGTAAATGAAATGAGGTGGTGAAAAAGCTAAAGGATATAACTTGGGTGATTTTTGGCATTGCAATTTTGGGTTTCTTTGTATATAAGATAGCAAAAAATTCGTTTACAGATCATTTTCTGGGAAACAAGCCTCAATATATTAAAGCCGTGATTATTGATGAGAAGAATTTTATGGGAAATCAGCGGGTGAAACCAGAATTCTCCTATTCTTACTTGTTCCGGGTAAATGGTTCAGAATATAGAGGGAATGCTCATGATATTACGCTTAAAGTTGGGGATACAGTGGAAGTTGAATATAATAAAGACCAGCCGGGTATCAACAGACCAATACATCCAAAAAATTAAAAAATAATTAAAGAGTAGCTTACCTAACCCCTTTTGCTGGCGTACGCGTGTCGCGTGTGTATATATTTAATTAGTACACCTTGCATATATTACCAAGACACACGCGACACGCGTGCGCCAGCAGGGGGGTAAGAAAAATTAAACTATGGGCGCATTTAATACGTTGACTATTCAGGCAAATTGTAACAATTGCGGTGGTGTAATGATGTACCGCGTACAATTTAAGTTTGGTGAGGTTTGGCAATATGAATATAAGCTTGGTGATAAAATTAAAAGAGCAGAACCATATTATGATAGGGGTAAGCCCAACTTACCCAGGGTTATATGTGATGGAGCCCTGGAAAATAATATTTGCCCGCATTGTAATTACGAAAATCCAAAGGACTGTGATATTATATTCGAGTATGATATCATCAAAGGCATAAAACCTCCGGTTAATTGGGATAGATACGACGATGACGGTTGTTATATTGATGAATAAGGCCGGTTTATTTCAGACAAATTATCAAAAGCCTTTTGCTTGCGCACGCGTGTCGCGTGTGTCCCTATTTAACTAAGCAAGACATCTGAATATATGTGACAAAGGCACACGCGGTACGCGTGTGCCAGCAGAAGGTACGCATGAGCGCGGTGCGAAAGAGAAATCTTCTACACCATATATAGCTTGGCCTTATAGTCGTAGAAGATTTCTCCTCGTACCTCGTTCGAAATGACTTGCTTTTTATTTCTTTGTGAATTTCAGGCGAATGGGAAAAGTGATTTTACAACTATTTAACGGGGTTCAACCGATCAAATATAACCTTCAACCCCTCCGGGTCGCTATGGGTTACAGTTTCGCTAAAGCCAAAGGTTAGTTCGGTTTTTCCGGCTTTCAATTGCTCAAATATACCTTCAATAAAGGTGCTTACCGGCGGATGCGCATCGTGTAAACCTATCCCACCTAAATCGGTATTCAGCGCAGGCGGTATTACCTCTATTACCTCGATGTTTTTTGGTTGAAGCAGATAGCGGGTAGAAAGTGTAATGGAATGCAAAAAAGCTTTGGTGGCCGAATAAACCGGTACCTGGGTAAAAGGCACAAGAGCCAGACCCGAGCTTACATTCATCACCGTTGTGAACGATTTTAATTGGATAAACAACGATGTTAAATGAAGCGGCGCTTCGATATTGGTGGCTATCTCTATTTTAGCACGCTGCATAAAATCATTGTCGGTGATGTTCATCCATTGCTGTATACCTGCATTATTCACCAGCACATTTAAGTCGGGATGGTTCTCAGTAACCCAGTTAAAGAGTTCCACGCGTTCTGCTTCAACCGAAACATCGCACACTTTGGTTATCACGGATGGATATTTAGCGGTGAGCTCCTGTAAAAGGGATTCGCGCCGGCCGCAAACAATAACAGTATTGTTTTCCTGTAAAAAACGCTCGGTAAGTCCCAGACCTATGCCACTGGCTCCGCCGGTGATCAGAATTTTATTATGATTTAATTTCATTTGTTTGAGTTATATCTATCACACAAAGGTCCATAGAAACATAACGCAACTGATTACAAATATCAATGCTATACTTACAAAATTCAAACATTTTGCGGCAAGCAGGAGAATAAGGCAGCGAGGAGAGGGGATAGTTGATAGGTCAGCATATCATTGTCATCCTGAGCGGAGCGAAGGATCTTCTTTAATAGGTATATCACAGAATAGATACTTCACTCCGCTCAGTATAACAAATAGATTTTCCTAAAAGGAATGTAAGGAAAAGAAAATAGTCAGAGGGCTTAGCTTAGCCGCGGCAACCGCACCAGCATGGGTTTTCAGAGCATCTGCATATTTCGCCTCCGGCGCAGGTAATGCTGGTGTTGCATCCGCCCTGGTTAATACTGCAGGTAGGACCGCTGGCACCGCCTGTTACCTTTTTCAATTGTGTTCTTGTAAGCACTTCGGTAGCCCCAAGTGCTAATGCTTTCAATTTTAAAGTTTTCATGGTTTTTGTTTTTAAATGATGGTTCATTCACTTGCTATTAAAGGTAAAGCGGGAATGTTACCTTATAGTAAATTGATCATAGTGTTTTTCTACAAAGGTTAAGAACTTACAAAAAACGTCTGTTTCACATTGTCAAAATAGTCACATAAATAAAACATCATTATAAATGAATGAATATTTATTTATCTTTGTGCCGTTATGCGATCAAGAAATACAGATAAGGAAGAATTGGTAAAGCAAAAAGCTATCGAGCTCATCATCAAAGATGGTTTAGAAGGCTTTAGTATGAATAAACTGGCCAAGGCATGTAATATTTCGGTGGGTACACCCTACGTATACTATAAAGACCGCGACGACCTGATCATGAAAGTGGCTATGGAGGAGCTGAGGGTGATGGAAGAATTTTTTACCAGAGACTTTGACCCCGAAGAGCCATTTGAACAAGGCTTGCGTAAACAATGGGAAAACCGTTACCGTTATGCCCGTGAAAAACCCAGGATGAGCCAGTTTTTTGATCAGCTGCGCAGTTCAAGTTACCAGGAAGAGTTTCTTTCGGGTTTTATGCCTGGATTTGTGAGTGCCATGACCAGGTTTATGCAAAATATTACTGAGCGCGGCGAAATAGAAACTATGCCTTTTGAGGTGTATTGGTCAATAGCGTTCGGTACTTTATATAACCTCATCCGCTTTGATATGGAGGGGAAAAGCCTGGGTGGCAAGCCTTTTAAGATGACCGATGAAGTACTCTGGAGGGCGTTTGACCTGGTGGTGAAATCCTTAAAAAAGTAAAACTGATGGAAACGGCTTTAAATTTTAATCATATCCTGCTGTTTAAAACAAACATCAGTAGCCATAAGGGCAAACAACTGCTGCATACCATACTGGATAAGCATCCTGTCGTACAATGCTGGAGTATTGACATGGAGGATAGCGACCATGTATTGCGCATCATATCAGAAACACTGTCGCATACGCAAATTATCGAAATCATAAACCATCACGGCTACCAATGCTGTGAACTAACTTAAATTACATTATGGATAATCAACAACCGGTGGCTTTTACAGGTTACCAAAAACTCATTATATTTTTACTGGCTATCACCCAGTTTACCGTGATACTTGATTTTATGGTGATGTCGCCGCTGGGCGATATATTGATGAAATCGCTTAACCTGAAACCCTCGGCCTTTGGCATTGCCGTATCGGCTTATGCTTTTAGTGCGGGTATATCGGGCTTGTTAACCGCGGGCTTTGCCGATAAGTTTGATCGTAAAAAGCTGCTGCTATTCTTTTATCTGGGCTTTATTACGGGTACTGTTTTTTGCGGTTTGGCGCAATCTTATGCAGTGCTGGTTGCCGCGCGTATCATTACCGGCCTGTTTGGCGGGGTTATCGGCTCCATATCTATGGCTATTATTACCGATTTGTTTACCCTGCAGCAACGCGGACGGGTGATGGGTTTTGTACAGATGGGTTTTGGTGCAAGTCAGGTTCTTGGGGTGCCTATTGGTCTTTATTTGGCCAATGCCTGGGGTTGGGAGTCTCCATTTTGGATGGTAGCCCTGTTAAGCATCAGCATTGCAGCCTTAATAGCCATTAAAATGAAACCCGTGGTGGCGCATTTACTCATCAAAACCGAAAAAACGGCTTTTAAACATTTGTTACATACGGTTACCAAAAGTAATTATCGTATAGGTTTTGCGGCTACGGCGTTACTTTCTATAGGTGGTTTTATGATGATGCCTTTCGGCAGTGCTTTCGCTATCAACAACCTGGGGTTAACCAACGGGCAATTACCTATATTATTTATGGTAGCTGGCCTGAGTTCATTGGCTATCATGCCATTGGTAGGTAAATTGAGCGATAAGATGAGCAAGTTTAAAATATTTACAATTGCCACCATATGGATGATGCTGATGTGTGTATTATATACCAATTTGGGGGTTACTGCTTTTCCTTTGGTTATTTTATACAATATATTAATGATGATGGGCGTGATGAGCAGGATGATACCTTCATCAGCCTTAACCAGCGCCATACCTGATATGGCCGATCGTGGGGCCTTCATGAGCATCAACTCCTCGTTACAGCAAATTGCAGGTGGTGTTGCCGCTGCAGTTGCAGGCATGATTGTAACACAGCAGGGCAAAGGTGCACCGCTGCAGCATTATAACATAGTGGGCTATGTAATTGTAGTGATATCCATCATCACCATCCTTTTAATGCGCAGGGTTGATAATCTCATCAAAAAGAAAGCCGAAAGCGGCAAATCGATCATTCCCGATGAAATTGTGATTTTAGAAGGGTAAACTAAATTCCCATATATTTATATCAGCAGCCCGGGTACCTTTTAACAGGTATCCGGGCTTTTAATTAAGGATTCATTTTTAGTTCCCTCCCCACGGAAGGGGTGCGTAGGGTAGGTGTAATGGCAGGAAGGGGTTTCTACTTGTGATGATTATCTTGTTCCATAAACCCCTTCCTTCCCTTCCCGAGGGAAGGAATCGCACAAGAGCCCTGGCGCTTTTGATGGCTGTCATGCTGAGCTCCGTCGAAGCATGGTGGGTGGGCCTCTGCGCTCTACCCTTCGACGGAGCTCAGGGTGACAGCCCCGCTTTTATGTTCCCTCAAGGGCACTCGGAGATTGAAGTTAGCCCACAAATTAACCAACTTGAAATTTCAACCGGAGGCACCTACGGAGCCAAAGAACGTGCTCTTTTTGAGCTATAAACACGTGGCCCCGCTGGGGCAACCAATGCTTTATATTATAATCAGTATGTTTTAAGCGCCATTCGGCCTCAGAGAGGCCTCCTGTTTATAGATAAAATTTAAATAAACAATAGACTCCAGCGGAGTCTCCTTACCCTGAACTTGCTTTCCGCGTTCTTTTTAGTTCACATTTTTTTTTGTGGGTTAACTTAAATTCGGATAGAACCCTGAGGGATGAAACTTTCTGATTTTACAGGCAACCTTGAAGGGACGATAAAATTCATACTTTTTAAAGTTTTCAAAACGCATTAAAACCGTGCAGGAATTTGTTAAATGCGTTAAAATGAAAATTCTTAGAAGGATTTTTAAGCTGTTTTTGCCCCGCTTTTGAATAGAAAATTGTTAAAACGGGAGGTTTAAAAAGTTTTTAACAAGGAGAAATTTAAAAATTAGAATACTACTTTTTTCTCTTCGACTATCTCTTTCAAAATAGCCTGCAGCACTACAGCATTCCAGTCTTTGGCAAAGCTGCGACTTTTATACTGTCGCTTGTTTTTACGGTTGTAAATCATGAAATAGTTGTAGTAATTGCTGATACCCACTTCACTCCATTGCAAAATGTTGAGCGCATCCCAACCAATACCATTGGGGTGAAAGTAAATGCCACAAAGCTCAAAGGTTTGGTTGATCTTATACAAATCGTAGTAGTAATTGTATTGGTTTACAAAGTAATAGCGCCACAGCTGATGTATAATCTCTGACCAGAGCTGGTTATACAAATTTTTCCGGATGCCATAATAACTACCTAGTTTAACGCTGATTACCTTTTGCTGATCGGTTTGAATTTCAATAAAGTACTGCCTGCCGAAGGTAAAAGCATAGCCCCGTATCCAGCTAACACCGTACCGGAAACCGGTAATGGCTTCAGCAGGTATAAAATCAGGCGACTTTAAACCCATCGGTTTTTCGATGATCAGGCTTTCTGTTTTAAACGTTAATATCTTGTTCGTTTTTTTATTCAGCAAAGCCGGAACCTCAATAAGGCAGGTGTCATTATTCATTGCCATAAAAATAAGCATCTGTTACAAAAATTTACTTAAAAGCAAAAAATAATTTAACAATGTCGGTATCGCAACTTTATAAAAAGCATAAATTAGCCGCTTAAATTTCCTGATGCAAAAAGATACCACACCTCATAAAAGCAATGTGCTGCTCAATATTCTTGGTATTGGATTAATAACCGGTACGCTTGATGGTTTGGCTGCCCTGCTATTGAACTATAAAATACAACCCGCCATCATTTTTAAATTTATAGCCAGCGCGGTGTTTGGCAAAGCAGCCTTTAAAGGAGGTGCCGAAATGGTTGCAGCCGGTGTTATATTTCACTATCTGATTGCTATTTTATTTACCAACGCGTTTTATCTGCTATATCCCTTCTTTAAAAAGGGGCTTAAAAATGCTTACCTCATAGCGGTTTTGTATGGCTTTACCGCCTGGATCATCATGAACCTGGTGGTTATACCTATCACCCAAAAAGCGTTTCCGGTAATTAAACTACCGGTTTTGATAACCGGTATAGCTGTGCTGATTGTTTGCCTGGGATTACCAGTAGCTTTAATTGCCGACCGGCACCTGAAACAGGGAAAGTTTAATATGCTATCAAAAAAGTAGCCCATAAAAAAGCCCGGTACCTGCATACCGGGACTCTTTTGGATTTAGAATTAATTAAACAAACGATTTTTATTGAGGTATCAACACGCCATTCAGGCCGTGTATAACACCATTACTGGCCATAGTATCAAATGATATTACCAGGGCTGAATTTCCTTTGGCATCGGTAATCTGGAGGTTACTCTTGTCGTTAACCGATAGCGTTAAAGTATCGCCGTCAATAGTTTTTAAAACAGCTTTGCCTTTGCCGGCACCCAGGGCTTTAATGATGTCGGTTTTGGTGTATTTACCGGCTACCACATGATATTTTAAAACTTTGGCCAGTTTGGCGTGATCTTTCATCAAATCGTCCATGGTAGGTTTTGGCACCTTGCTGAAAGCTACATCGTTTGGTGCAAAAACGGTAAAGGGTCCGGCACCTTTTAAAGTTGCTTCCAGATCGGCGTTTTTAATGGCCAGGGCCATTGGTGCAAATGTAGTAGAGCTGGAGAGTACACCAACCACATCGCCAGACGCTGCAGAAGGAGCAGCGGTTGAGGCAGGAGCGGTTTTGTTAGTTGTATCGCGTTTAGTAGTATCTTGTTGTTGTGTTTGGGCAATTGCACGGGTTGATAAAAAACCGATAGATAGTGATGCAATGGCAATTAAAACTGACTTTTTCATGTTCATCTTTCTTTTGATTTTGTTCATAATTAGCATGTAAATAAGTAGCAGTTTTTCTGATATATTATCGTTTAAATTAATAGTTCATTTCAATTTATGTAGATTTATAACTTATAATTACAATGAATGGTTTTTAATTAATTGAAAAAGGTGCTTAAACCGCTAAGGGAGAGGGAAGTAAAAATGATGTGAATTGCACGAATGGGTACGAATTACCCTGTTTATCAAGGTCCGCACACCATGGCTCGACATCGCTGCGCTGCTTTTCACGCTTACACTGTCGCGGATGGAGGTAAAAAAGATTTGTCATGCTGAACGGAGTGAAGCATCTATTATTGAACTTTTCAATTGTAGAATAGATCCTTCGTTCCTCAGGATGACAAAAAACAAGATAAAATGCCCTCTTTGCGGCGAAGCCGGAGAGAGGGTGGTCCAGCGAAGCGTAGACCGGGTGAGTCGACTATGCTTCATGTTTGGGTTTGATTGATATCTAATCACGGGCTATTACTCTTAGTAGATCAGGGAATTAAAAATGACACTTTTATCCCAAAAGCATGGTTTACACTTTTTTGATAAAATAAAATATAAATAATTGATTATCAATAAATTAAATGTATGTAAACCCTAAAAAGTGTAAACCCATGTAAACCCACTTTTTGCCAATTTGTGGCTGATATACTCTGGTAGTTAAATCGCATAAAAAAAGCCCATGATCAATCACGGGCTCTTTTTATATTGAAGTAAGCAAATATTTATTGACCTTGTGCTAAGGTATAACCAATTTTACCGTCGAAATTCATCAGGAACTCCACAGAGCAAACTTTGGCCAGTTCAGAAAAGTCGGCGGCAATGTGCAGCAGCTCTTTCTGGGTGATCTCCTTACCTGCCTTCTTTTCAAAACGTACGCGGTACTCGTTAACCAGTTCGGTATAAATAGAACCTGTTGGCCAAACCTGGGTGCCGCGGTTGGATATCATTACCAGCTCAAAATTATCGGTTAGCACCTTTTTGGCCATTTCGGCCAATTCATTGGGTTGAACACGGGCTTCCACAAAAACGTCAACACCAATCATTTCTTCTTTGATGTTTTTGGTAACGGTAAGCTTGTTTTTTATCGGTTGTAAATGGCTTACACGGGCTTCAAAGTCGGGGTTTGAAAAAACACCGCCGTTTGCCGGTAGTTGTCCTATGTTGGCAATAATAGCATCGGTAAAGGCATTGGTATTAGAGGCCGGGATAGCTTTGTTTCCAAAATCGCCGGTATGTACACCTTGTTCCAGCGTATATAATAGCGCATTTTCGATATCAGCCGCGTTTTTGGAGAAACCAAGGAAACGCAGCATCGAAATACCCGAAAGTAATAAAGCGGTAGGGTTGGCAATGCCTTTTCCCGCAATATCAGGAGCGGTGCCATGTACAGCTTCAAATATGGATATATTATCACCAATGTTGGCTGATGGCGCAAAACCCAATCCGCCCACTAAACCGGCGCAAAGATCTGATACGATATCGCCCTGCAGGTTAGTTAAAACAATGGCTTCGAACGTTTCCGGACGGGTTACCAGTTTCATGCACAGGTCGTCAACAATAATGTCTGATGCTTCTATTTCGGGATATTCTTTGGCTATTTGCTGAAAAGTTTCCAGGAAAAGACCATCGGTCAGTTTCATAATATTGGCTTTATGGCCACAGGCTAATTTTTTTAAGCCTTTGCGTTTAGCCATTTCAAAAGCATAACGGATAACCTGCGCCGAGCCCGGGCGGGTAATGATCCTGCGACCTACAGCAACATCGTAAGTAAGCAGGTGCTCAATACCTCCATAAGTATCCTCGATGTTTTCGCGGATAATGGTAAGGTTGATAGGGATACCAGCTTTGGAAAAAACAGTATCAACGCCATTCAAAGTCCTGAAGTCGCGTTGGTTGGCGTAGGTATTCCAAACTTTACGGGCGGTTACGTTGATGCTTTTTACACCTTTGCCCTTTGGGGTTTCCATAGGACCTTTAAACAATATACCCAATGTTTCAATGGTTTCTTTAGCCTTAGCCGTCATACCGGTGGAGTGCCCCGCGTCGAAATACGACTTGCCCATCTCCACAAATTCGTACTCTAATGGTACATTATTGGCCTCAAAAACTTTAAGTACGGCCTGCATTATCTCGGGACCTATTCCATCACCGTTGGCTACTGCTATTTTAGTTTTCATCGAAAATTATATTTATGTAAAAAACGGTGCTAAGGTACTGTTTTTAGGGTATTTAAAGGGGTTTTGCCTTTTTGCAGTTCAATTTGTGACAATAGGATTAAGGCTTTTCGGGCTCATATACGTTTCTTTGCAGCCATAATACCGGCCCGGAACCGGGCTTATTTATTATATTTGATATCAAGATGAAAACAATTCCTAAACAACTTTTCAGAGTATTCTTATTTGCAGTTATCCTGTCTATAGCGGCTACCTGTGTTTACTACAATATATCGCAAAAAAGCGACGATTATACCAAGACCTTGCCCAAGATCATGGAAAATGTTACTTTTTTAAATATCATCATTTTTGTGATGACGCTGCCAGCTTTGTTCCTGGTTAACCCACCATATTGGAATAATCGTATTGTACGTTTTTTGCTGTATTTTGCCGGTTCGATAGTGTTTATTATTACCGCGTTGACCATGAAATTAAGTCCGCCTGTTAAAATAGTCTATCTCATGACTGGTGGTATATTCCTGGTTGTACACTCTATTTTTTATTATTTACTGGTTAAAAAACGGTAGTTAGCTATAGATGTTGAAGCATTTTATGGCTTTTTGAAAGATTTCAGGTAAACTTGCATCTTCAACATGAAAGCATTCTACGGAGATTTAAAATTAGGTATCCTGGGCGGCGGCCAGCTTGGTCGTATGCTGATACAACAGGCCATAAATTATAATGTTACCATAAAAGTTCTTGATCCCGATCGGGAGGCGCCTTGCCGTAAGCTCTGTGATGAGTTTACTATAGGTTCGCTGAGCGATTATGAGACTGTTTACAATTTTGGTAAAAATGTAGACATGATCACCATTGAGATAGAGAAGGTGAATGTTGATGCGCTTGAACAACTGGAGCGTGAAGGGGTGATGGTTTATCCACAGTCACGAATCATCAGGCTGATACAGGATAAGGGCTTGCAAAAGCAATTTTTTAAAGAAAATGGCATCCCAACGGCCGATTTTCAGATCATATCATCAGCGCAACAACTACAGCAAAGTTTTATCCCGTTTCCGTATATTCAAAAATTGCGCAAAGATGGTTACGACGGTAAAGGCGTTTATAAAGTAGTCGACGAAAGCTACTTACCTGGCGCTTTCAAAGAGCCCAGCCTGATCGAAAAATGGATCGATTTTGAAAAAGAAATAGCTGTAATCGTGGCTCGGAATGAAAAAGGTGATGTAAGTACATTTCCGTTGGTAGAGATGGAGTTTAACCCACAAGCCAATCTTGTTGAATTCCTGATATCACCATCAACCTTACCGTTCGAAATATTAGAACGGGCCGAACAAATTGCCAAAAAGATTGCCGAGAGCCTTAAAATTGTAGGTATTCTGGCCGTTGAAATGTTTTTAGACAAACATGGTAAAATACTGGTAAATGAGCTGGCACCACGTCCGCACAACAGTGGGCACCAAACTATTGAGGGAAATGTGGTTTCGCAGTTTGAGCAGCATTTGAGAGCTATATTTAATCAGCCGTTGGGTGATACGGCCTGCCTTAACAATGCCATTATGGTAAACATTTTAGGCGAAGTAGGCTATGAAGGGCCGGCCATATACCAGGGTATCGAAAAAATACTGAAAACTCCAGGTGTATATGTGCACTTATACGGAAAAGCCCTAACTAAACCTTTCCGTAAAATGGGTCACGTAACCATTGTTGACTCTGACCGGAAAAAAGCCATTGAAAAAGCAAGGTTTGTGCAGCAAACGCTGAAGGTGATAAGTTAGGTGATGGTTCATAGATCATAGTTTATTAGAATTAAAGTTGTCATTCTGAGGAACGAAGGATCTATTCGCCAATATGCATATCGTATAATAGATGCTTCACTGTGTTCAGCATGACAATTCTTTTATGTAATCATAATTGAATAACAAAATATAATAACCCTCTCAATGACGGTTTTTAATAAGGAAATATAAATATGAGCCAGCCAAAAGTAGCCATCATCATGGGCAGCAAATCCGATTTAGGCGTGATGCAGGATGCCGCCGATGTTTTAAAAGAATTAGGTGTAGATTATGAGATCACCGTAGTATCGGCACATCGTACGCCAGACAGGATGTTCAGTTACGCCCGCGCTGCTGCCGATCGTGGTATTAAGGTAATCATTGCCGGTGCCGGTGGCGCCGCGCATTTGCCGGGCATGGTAGCTTCGTTAACACATTTACCTGTAATCGGCGTTCCTGTAAAATCAAGTAATTCCATTGATGGCTGGGACTCGATATTATCCATATTGCAAATGCCAAATGGTATCCCTGTGGCTACTGTTGCCCTTAATGCGGCAAAAAACGCCGGTATACTGGCCGCGCAGATATTATCTACAGCTGATGAATACCTGGTTAGAAATCTCATCAGCTTTAAAGATGACCTTAAAAAGAAAGTAGAGGATTCTGCAAAGGAAATGGAAGGGTAGTGAGGCAGTTGCCAGTGGGCAGTTTACAATCAACATTAAACACAAACAGCGATGAGTAACCATCGCTGTTTGTGTTTATTTTAGTAGGCAATCCTATTACGATATTAACTGCAAACTCAATTCAAAGCCGGATTTTCCGGGAAGTTGGCAATGTGGGCGTAACGCTGGCCCAGGCCTATAACTACTTCTTTCCAAAGGTTTTGCTCATCATTAGAGAATAGTGTTTCTGATTTAAATTTCTCGGCAACTATCCAGCTGTCTTGCAGTATTTCTTCATCAAGTTGCTGGGACGTCCAGCCGGAGTACCCAGCAAAAAACTTGATCTCGTGTTCGGTTAACTGGTAATTTGATATTAATTCTTTTGCCTGTTCAAAATCGCCACCCCAAAATACGCCTTCGGCTATTTCAATGCCGCCCTCTATCTTTTCGGGGCAACAGTGCATAAAGTGCAGGGTGTTTTTGGCTACAGGTCCGCCGTCATAAACCGGCATTTCAGAGTAAGAAACATCTGGTAAAACATCACCCAGCATATATTCACTGTGATGGTTTAAAATAAACCCCATAGCGCCGTCGGCAGAGTATTCTGTTAGTAAGATAACCGATCTTTTAAAATTCGGAT
The DNA here is from genome assembly GCF_011089895.1 of Mucilaginibacter inviolabilis. Classification (NCBI taxonomy): domain Bacteria; kingdom Pseudomonadati; phylum Bacteroidota; class Sphingobacteriia; order Sphingobacteriales; family Sphingobacteriaceae; genus Mucilaginibacter; species Mucilaginibacter inviolabilis. Next base: position 2,294,533 of record NZ_JAANAT010000001.1, on the reverse strand, counting down.
CCATCATAAAAGGCTCCGAAATGAGCAGACGCCCAGCGGCTGCCGGAATAGGACTAAGCATAAGGTTCAGTTTTTAAATATTACAACAAGCATAATAAAAATATGTTCAATTATTAAATTAAAATTTATGTAAAGATTTAGTATCAAGTAGTTAGTATCAAGTATCAAGAGGCCGTTTTAGCGATTAATGTCGCTTTGCAAAATTGTCGTGATACTTGATACTAACTACTTGATACTATCTTGCTACTATATTTGTAAGTTTGCATTCAATGAATCAGCAGGAAATACAAAATTTAAGGCAGGATTATACTGCCGCTACATTATCCGAAAAAGATACCAAAGGCGACCCGATAAATCAGTTCGAACAATGGTTTAACGAAGCTTTAGCCGCAAAATTGCATGAGCCTAATGCCATGACACTGGCTACAGCTACTACAAACGGAAAACCATCGGCTCGTATCGTGTTGTTAAAAGGCTTTAATCAGCATGGTTTCATATTCTATACCAATTACTTAAGCAGGAAGGGTAAGGAGATAACCAAGAACCCTCAGGGAGCTATTACTTTTTTTTGGGGCGAACTGGAACGTCAGGTGCGTATTGAGGGTACGATAGAAAAATTAAGTAAGGAAGATTCTGAAAGATATTTCCACTCAAGGCCAAAAGGCAGCCAGATAGGGGCCATAGTTTCACCACAAAGCCAGGAGATAGAAGGGCGTGATGAATTGGAAAAAAAATGGGGCGAATTAGAAGCCGAATACGAAGGCAAGGAAGTGCCAAAGCCATCATTTTGGGGCGGCTATATCCTAAACCCGCAATTGGTTGAGTTTTGGCAGGGGCGCTCAAGCCGTTTGCACGACCGTATCCTATATAAAAAGGTTGATAAAAAAAGCTGGAAAAAAGTACGTTTGGCACCATGATGTTTAACGATATCAAAGCATTACTTACCGAAAAATTTGGTGAGACCGTAATTGTTGGCGAAGAAACTGGCGGGTTGCAACCCGCCTTGTTGATCAATCCTGATGATATTACAGTGGTGTGCCTGGAGCTGCGTAATAATTCCAAAACTTATTTTGATTTTCTGTCGAGCCTGAGTGGGGTGCATTACAATGATGAGGATAACCGTTATGGCGTGGTTTATCACCTGGCTTCTATACCTTATAAAGCCCAACTTACGCTAAAGGTAAGTAAACCCCACAACCGGGAAAGCACAGATTTGCCCGAGTTTAAAAGCATAACCAGCGTATACCGCACTGCTGACTGGCACGAGCGTGAAGCCTATGATCTATTAGGTATATTTTTTGAAGGTCACCCAGATCTGCGCCGGATATTATTGCCCGACGATTGGGAAGGTTTTCCACTCCGGAAAGATTACCAGAACGCAGAATATTATAAAGGGATCAAGATAGATTGAGCCCCTAAAACCCCTAAAGGGGGAACAAGAATGCATTTGCTTTTAGTTATGCTAATCAAAAGCTCCCCCTTTAGGGGGCTGGGGGGCTCTGCTTTGTTTTATAATAAGCGATTAGTTTATCAATATTTTTTAGCCCAAACTGGTGTGCGTGTATTTTCTCCACCACATCGGGTTCATCGCCCATAATATCGGTCATGATGTCTTCAAAATTTTCGTCGGTCAATTGTTTCATTTCGGCAGTGTTGGCACCGTAGTAATAAATTGTTTTACCGCCTTTACGGCCACGACCGCCACCAAGGGATATGCCTATACCGCCGCCTACGCCACCTCCATACCCGCCGGTACCATAACCCATGCCAATTCCAGGCGAAATACCAAAGCCGCTTCCACCGCCGCCTTTGCCTCCCTGAGCCACGTAAAGTTTGGTTGGTTCGTCCAAAACCACTTTTACAAAATCAGTTTCTTCCTTACCCCAGGCACCGTTCTGTGGAGCATGAGCCACCACGAAACTATCTTTAGCTACCACAAACGACCGCAGGTCGCTGGCGCTTAATTTATATGGATTGTTTTTTTCGGTTTCTTTAAATTCAATAAAGCCTTCATCTTTTATAGGCCCTTTACCCGGAGGATCAAGCCTGATAAAACCGGTTTCACGATTGCCTTTTACATCGGTAAAAGTACCAGGCTGCCATTTTTGAGCCTGAACCGATGTGCAGCTCAATACAATTAATGAAAGGAGTATAGTTGTACGCATAGTAAGTTTAAAAACAGAGAACGTAAATTAAAAACATTTAATATGATGGATACATATTTGTTACAACCATAAAATATACGGATAATAGTAAAATTGAACGTATATAATTTAGATTTGAGCTTCTAAAATAGGAATAAAAAATTACCATGCAATTAACTGTTGATTTACGCAGCGATACGGTTACAAAACCGACACCCGGAATGCTCGAAGCTATGTGGAGCGCCAAAGTAGGCGATGATGTTTTTGGCGAAGATGAAACCGTTACCGAGCTGGAAAAGAAAACCGCAGCCATTTTTGGAATGGAAGCGGGCTTGTTTTGCCCATCGGGTACCATGACCAACCAAATAGCTATTAAATGCTTTACACAACCTTTAGACGAGTTAATAGCCGACCAAACCGCGCATGTTTACCGGTATGAGGGTGGGGGAATAGCCTTTAACTCAGGTGTATCCACCCGCTTGCTGAATGGTTACCGGGGTATTATCACCGCCGAAATGATAGCGCCTGAGATTAATGCCGAAAATATCCATTTCCCACATACCAGTTTAGTAGTGCTGGAAAATACAGTAAATAAGGGTGGTGGCAGCTGCTATACACTGGCAGATATTGCCCCCATTGCCGAACTATGCAAAGCCAAAGGCTTAAAGCTTCACCTGGACGGTGCACGTATATTTAACGCATTAACGCATACCGGTGATAAGGCTATTGACTACGGCAAATATTTTAACGGGATATCTGTTTGTTTGTCAAAAGGCCTGGGTGCGCCAGTAGGCTCGGTTTTATTGGCAGATACTGCAACCATTAAATACGCCCGTCGCATCCGTAAGGTATTGGGTGGCGGATGGCGCCAGGCTGGTTTTTTAGCGGCAGCCGGCATCTATGCGCTTGATCACCATGTGGAGCGACTTAAAGTTGATCATGCCCATGCAACTATTTTAGGCGAAGAATTGAGTAAATTGTCCTGGGTAAGTAATGTAGTACCCGTAGAAACCAATATTGTATTGTTTGATACCATTGAACCGGCTGCTACCGTATTGGCTAAACTGGCTATCCATGGCATTAAAGCCAGCGACACCGATAAACACCGCATCCGTTTTGTAACCCATCTGGATGTACATCCCGAACAGATAGAACACGTTATCAAAGTGTTGAAGAGTTTTGAATAGAGAAGCGCAGTAAAATATAAAATCAAAAGCCCGGAGTTTTTAAGCTCCGGGCTTTCTTTTTGAGTTATTAAATAACACACATACTTCCCCCTCATAACTCAAAAATCATGAATAGTTTATTTGGCTACCGGCACACTTAATGTAATGTCCAGATAATCTGGCGAACCATTTTTGGTGATACCGAAATCTTTAGTAATCACTTTAAAATCACCTTTAAAAATGCCTTCGTTTCCTTTATCGTCAAACGTAAAATGAATGATAATCGGCTTTGTAACACCCTTTAAGGTAAGCTTGCCGTTAGCGTCATAGCCAGCATTGGTTTTGCTTACAATAGTTGATGTAAAACTGATGGTAGGGTAATGATCAACGTCGATAGCATCTTTAGAATGACTGGTTTTAATAAAAAAGCCGGTGCTTAGCGTAGTAGCATCAATAGTAGCCGAAATTTTTGAATCCTCAGGATGTGCTTTATCAAACTGGATATTTGCTTTTAACCCTTGAAATTCTCCATGTATTTTTCCATTCGAAAACTTTATTTCATAGGGATCTTTTACCTTCCAGGTAGTGGCAACAATAAAAGCCGAAAAGCTGATAAATAATAGGATCAGCGCGGGATAAATAACTTTTTTCATTTTAATATTTTTTTGGTTTGATCTATAACCTCCTGTTAAATGACGGTTGTTACAAAAAATACGATGGCTTTAAGCAATAGGTTGCCTGCTTTATAAAAATCAATGGTTAGTTGTTTCATATGGTCATCAGTTCAAAAATAAATTGAAGGTGAGGCAACCTATTTGTGAATGAGATAGTAATGTATATAAATATTGTTTACTAAAAATCATTACAAATGAAAAAACTAACAAAACTAATAGGTGTAGCTTTTATGGCAGCTATTTTGTTTTTTGCAACCAACGTAAAAGCACAAACTACCCCAGCCAAAGACTTTGTTTTAAGCTTAGGTATTGAATCGGGCCTTCCGACTGGGGTTGCCAAACTGGGTACAAACTTTAGTCTTGGCGGAACCGCACGCCTGCAGTATGGCGTTACCAATGATTTGGCTATCACCTTTACCACCGGAGGTTACCACTTTTTTCCAAAAAAAATACCCGGACAGGACAAAAGATATCAAAGCTATGGTGAGCTGCCTATAAAGGCCGGCGTTAAAGAGTTTTTTCTGCCAAATATATATGTAGGAGGCGAAATTGGTGTTGCCTTTGAAAAACTGGAAGGTCCGAGTTGGGGGCCGCACCGTTTAGATCTGTCGCCAAACCTGGGTTATGCCACTAAACACTGGGATTTTGGTCTGCATTATGATTATCTCACTCATAAAGAAGATCACCTGGGTATATTTGCTTTACGCGTAGCTTACGGGTTTGGATTGTAATTTTACTATCTGATACGACAAAAAAGGGAAGCCATATTTTGACTTCCCTTTTTTGTTATAGAATAAGGATTTATTTAAAATTCGATATTTTTACAATCTATCTGAACCTGTGTTGATAATCAATGATCCAGCCCGGATACTCTACAGGAAGTGCGCTTACTTCATCAATCTTTTTCAGCTCTTCATCAGATAATACTATTTCGGTCGATTTGATATTGTCCAGTAATTGATCATTGTTTTTTGCACCGATGATAGTACTCGTAATACCTTTTTGGAGGCGTACCCACGCTAAAGCAATCTGCGCAGCTGATACGTTGCGCTGTTTACCTATCTCCACAATTACATCGATGATATCATAGGCTTTTTCCTTGTTTATCAGAGGGTGGTCAAACGTCGATCTGCGCGATCCTTCGATGTTCTGGCTATCACGGGTAAACTTACCTGATAAAAAGCCACCCGCCAACGGGCTCCAGGGCATCATAGCCAGGTTTTGATCAATAGCAACCGGTAATATCTCTCTTTCAATATCCCTGCCGGCCAAAGAGTAAAAGCATTGCATGCCTATAAATTTATGCCAGCCATTTTTTTCGGCAATACCCATGGCTTTCATTACCATCCAGCCTGGCCAATTACATACAGCTATATAGCGCACTTTACCACTTAAAACAATATCGTTTAATGAGCGCATGATCTCTTCTACAAGCGTATGGTAATCCACGCCGTGTACATACAGTATGTCGATATGATCTAACTGCAGGCGTTTTAAACTGGCATCAACCGATTGGAATATATGGTACCGGGATAAGCCCCCGCTGTTTTGTCCCTGATTTAAAAAAGCGCGCACTTTGGTGGCAATAACCAATTGGTTACGATCGAGCCCCACATCGTTGATAGATTGGCCCAGCAACGATTCTGATTCACCGAAAGAGTATATATTGGCGGTATCAATAAAGTTGATGCCCGAGTCAACAACTATTTTCATGATATCGTTCACCTCTGTTTGCTGGGCCTTGCCAATGGCTTCGTACAGGCCGGTGCCACCAAAGGTCATGGTGCCAAAGCAAAGTTCAGAAACCAGTAAACCTGTGTTTCCTAAAAAGTTGTATTTCATCAATTGGTGTTTTTCGTTTGATGTGAAATTAGTAACTATCTGACGTTTATAAAATATAAACATCATTATTAGTGAGGTTATCAAAATAATTTCTGCAATAGATTCCTTACTCAATGGCATACGTATTTAAAAGATAAGGATGAGCATAACCCCGAACAGCTGGGCCATTTTGTTACAAAAGTGGGTTTACATGGTTTACACATTTTATGGATTACTTGTATTTAATTGATTTATAATCAATAAGTTGTATTTATTTTCGCTCATTTAATGTAAACCCATTATTTGCTGTTGGAAATTTGAAACTCATTATTCGGTATGGATTCTTTTAAATGAAGGTTGGCTGGGTATGGATATCCTTTGCCTGCTCATCAAAACTTAATGGTATGGGCTTTGTTGTTCCATCCATATGAACCGATTGCTGCAAAAACTGGAAAAAATTGGTCGCGACCCAAAGATTACTGCAAAGGCGGTTGGTTTAAGGTATGTGTCAGATTCATCACCGGGCTATACCCGTAAAAAGTCGCGCAAGGGATGGAGTTTTTACGATGCCGAAGGCAAATTAATAAAAGACAAGGAGTTGATAAGCCGGTTTACCCGGTTGGTGATCCCGCCGGCGTATACCAATGTATGGATATCGCCCTATGAAAATGGGCATTTGCAATTTACAGGTATCGATGCCGCCGGTCGGAAACAATATCGCTATCATCCTGGTTGGAACCAGATCCGCAATCAATCCAAATATCATCGCCTGCAAACTTTTGCCTCTTACCTGCCCGCTATACGTGAGCAGGTAGATAAAGATCTGGCCCGCCATAACCCCGGGCACGAAAAGGTGGTGGCTCTTGTGGTGCGCCTTATGGAGCTAACCAGCATTAGGGTAGGGAACGAATCCTATCAAAAATTGTATGGTTCGTTTGGTTTAACCACCCTGCAAAACCGGCATATTAAAATTGATGGGTCAACTATCAGGTTTGAGTTTAAAGGCAAAAAGGGCGTACAGCATAAAGTAAGTTTGCAAAGCAGAAAATTAGCTCGGTTGGTAAAACAATGCCGCGACATCCCGGGAAAGGAGCTTTTTCAGTATTATGACGAAGCCGGTGATCGCCATAGCGTTGATTCGGGCGATATTAATAATTACCTGAAAGAGATTACCGGCGAAGATTTTACGGCTAAAGACTTCCGTACCTGGGCAGGAAGCGTAAGCGCTTTATATGCTTTTAAAGCGGCCGGTGAATTTGCCAATGTTACCGAATGCCGTAAAAAAATCGTCAGTGTAATTGATGAAGTGGCCGTTACTTTAGGCAACACCCGTTCGGTTTGTAAAAAATACTATGTGCACCCTTCGGTAATTAAAAGCTATGAGGAGGGTACCCTGTTTAAATACATTAGCGAAATCGACGAAGAAAAGGACGTGAAAGCAGCAGAGCTCAACCAGGCAGAAAAAGCTTTACTTACCCTGCTTGAAACAGAAAAACTGGCCGAAGCCAGTTAGTGGATATAATTAAGCATGATCTGTCATGTATTATGTTACCAAAAAAGTGGGTTTACATGATTTACACTTTTTAGGGTTAATATTTATTATGTTATTGATAGTTAGGTATTTGCATGTATTTTGCTATCAAAAAGTGAGTTTACATGTAAACCCACTTTTTATACTTGAGGCTCCCTCGGCGCGAAATTCAAAAGTCATCATTCGATATGAGCTCCTTAATCTTTAAGCGGTCTTCTTTTAGTGCTGATTAGTATCACCCCGTTTTTTGCTTTGTCTCCGTATTTTTTTGCACCGTTATCGTTGTCAAGAACAGTCATTGAATCAATCGTATTGGGATTTAAATTTTTCATGTCGGCTGTAGGTACTTCTTTTCCATCCACAATAATTAAAGGTGTTTTATCTTTATCAAAAGAGATATGCATGCCTTTATCGTTATCTACAGAAATGTTTTGAGAAGAGGTGTTTTTACCATTTATAGATATGCTTGAGGCAGATGAAACTCTTATAGTGTGGGCCTTTATGCTGCTCCTGGTATTTGCGTTATTGATGGTATCAACATGGACAGAAAAAGTGCCTGGTTGATAGTTTTTTAGCGCAGTATTGGTTGAATTTACGTTAGCATTTACTTTGTAACCGGTTACCACAACCCCATTTACTTGTTTTGATTTTTCGATTGTTTTTCCATCAGGCGAATCTTTAGTCACAACAAGTATCAGCCCCAGCTTTTTTGCATCATCTATATCATCTTTACTAATATAAGCGGGTAAGGGGGATCCTTTTAAAACGGTAACCTGCGCTATATTATCAGGATCAATGTTTTTAAGACTGCCTTTTACACCGTTGATATAACAAATTACGGAGTCTTTATTGCCATATCTGTTAACGATGATTGCTTTCTTAGTTGTATCTGGTTTGACGGCTGGTAATGTTTTGGCCGACGGATGCATGGGCTTTTTAAGCTTAGGAAGAGGAACATTACCAGCCGGGTTTGGCAAAGCGGTTACAGTGATGATGTTTTCCAAAGGTTTAACCGCATTAACCAATTTTACCCGGATAGGTTTGGCAAAATCGGCTTTTGATATGCTGAACACCAGTAGTAAAGTAATCACCGCAGGTACCAGGAAGGCGTAGCGGGTAAGGTTTATTTTTGAAGACCTTTTAGCGTTCATCATGATAATGCGTTTTTTGATGGTTGATATATTAAAATGGTTCACTATGCCGGGCTGCTGGTTGTTAAAACTTACCGAAACCAGGCTATACTGATAGGTTTTACTGTCGATACCTTTATTTAATATCTTACGATCGGTTATAAATTCCACGTTTTCGCGGATAGCCTTTTTCATCAGCCATATGCCGGGGTTAAACCAGTAAAAAATACTGCTTATTTCGGCCAGCAATATATCTACGGTATGCCATTCGTTCACATGTATCTGTTCATGTAATAATATAGCCTTCAGGTCTGTAGGTTCGTGTTTTGAAGGATTCACAAAAATGCTTTGCCAGAAAGAGAAAGGCGCCGCGTCTTTATCCATAATCCGTACCTGGTGATTGTTGATGGTAGCCGGTTTGGAGCTTTTATATAATCTGTACAGCGAGAATAGCTGTACCACCAGTTTAAGCGCCAACACATAGGCACCCAGCCAGAAAATAACCTCGGCCCATCGCCAGTAATCGGGCTGGCCCAATGGTTTTACCAGGCTTTGTACCGGTGCCTGCCAGTTGATAACTATCTGCTGTACAGGTTTTACCAATTCCTCATGTCGCTGCAAAAAGGCCGATAAGTTTAACCAGGGGTATATACTGGCAAAAATGATAGCTGCAAGCAGGTAAATACGGTTAAGCGTATAAAAAGTAAGCGGTCTGAGTACCAGGTAATAACCCGCGCAAAATAGCAACAGGGCAATATTTACTTTAAGCAAAAAAACAAACAATGCTGGCATGGTGGTAGGGTTTATTGTTTTTCAATCAGTTTAATGATCTCCTGCAGATCGCTGGCGCTTATCTTTTTCTCGTTGGCGAAAAATGTAACCAGGTCTTTGTAGGAATTTTGGAAGTAATCGCTCACAAAACCACTCATAAAGCGTTTTTTATATTCCTCCTCTTTAATGATGGGGACGTAACGGAGCGAATTGCCCATTTTTTCGCTTTTTAAAAATTCTTTCCGCTCCAGGTTCTTAATGGTTGATGCCAGGGTGGTATAAGGAGGCTTGGGCTCCTGTAACTGATCCAGAAAATCTTTAATAAAACCCGGGCCGCATTGCCACACTGCCTGCATGGCTTCTTCTTCTTGCTGCGATAATTTCTCCATTATATTTACGATTATTTCGTAAATCTACGAATATTTCGTAGTAATCCAAATTTATTTTAATTTTTTCAGAAGGGAAGAGTGCCGTTTTCTTTCGGTCGGGTCAATATCAATCTTTTCATTATATTAGGATATAAACCGTCCGCATGCGAACAATTAGTATAATATATCCGTACGGCATTTTATTAATGATTTGTTTTATTTATCTGATAATCAATATATTGAATGAATGGCATAATCTTAGCTAACATTGGCTAAAACACTCCCATCATGCTGAAAAATTACCTCAAAACTGCCTGGCGTAATTTGTTAAAAAACAAATTTTACTCCTTTATTAATATTGTTGGTTTAACTGTTGGCCTGGCTATCGGAATACTGATATTATTATGGGTGCAGAACGAATTGAGTTTTGACAGCTTCCATAAAAAAGCGCCTAACATTTACAGAATGGCAATTTTTGGCGGCACCGGCGCTAGCAGGCAAATCTGGTCGCAGGATGTAGCCCCGATGGGGCCGCTGGCAAAGCAACAATTAGCAGGAGTAAAAGATCAGGTTCGTATAACCGGTAATGAGTTTTTTTCGATGTTCAGATACCATGATAAAGTTTTTGGTAATGAAAACGTTGTTTTCGCCGATCCATCATTTTTCTCCATTTTCGATTTCCCATTAGCGGAGGGAAATACGGCAAAGCCTTTTGCCAACGATAACTCCGTAGTCATAACAAAAAAATCGGCTAAGAAATATTTCGGCGATGAAAACCCGATTGGAAAGGTAATTGTAGCAGATGATAAAGCAAACTTTACAGTAAGTGGCGTTATCAACGATTTTCCGGATAATTCCAGCTTTAATATGGATATGATCATGCCTATGAGTTATCATATCAATAAAAAACTCGCGGATAATAAGGAAGATGTAAATAGTAATTTCAGCAATTTTAATTATGAAACCTATCTGTTACTTAATCCAGGTATCACACCGCAAAGTTTAAAAGCAAAATTGTTTAACATTCACATCAGCCATAAAAAGGAAGATACCGATGTGGAGTATTTGTTATTACCCTTAACAAAAACACATTTATATCGGCTTGATGGTACCGATCGCGGCATAAGCACGGTAAGAATATTTATTGTCATAGCCTTATTGATATTGGTAATTGCTTGCATCAATTACGTAAATCTTTCAACCGCACGGTCAATGCTCCGATCAAAAGAGATTAGCATGCGTAAAATTATAGGGGCTGCAAAATCACATTTGTTCCTTCAATTTATTGTAGAAACCGCCTTGCTGTTTTTAATTGCTGCAGGTTTAGCCATTTTACTTATTTACGCCCTGATGCCTGTATTTAATGAGCTATCGGGCAAACAGCTGGTGTTTAATCTTAGTAATTATCATATATGGATAGTTATATTGGCTACTATATCGGGTACTCTTATTGTATCAAGTATTTACCCGGCCTTGCTGCTTTCATCATTTGAGCCGCTTAAAGCCTTAAAGGGTAAGGTTTCTGCAACCATGGGTGATGTTACTTTCCGGAAAATACTGGTGGTTACCCAATTTACATTTTCGGTTATACTTATTATTGGCACCATAGTAATTACCAACCAGCTTAGCTTTATTCGGTCAAAGCAATTGGGTTACGATAAAAGTCATGTATTAGGTTTCTGGATGCGGGATATGGCAAAACATTATGATGCCGTAAAAGCCGAACTCTTAAAGCAGCCGGGTGTATTGGGTGTTACCCGTTCCAACTCCAACATTGTAAGTCTTGGCGGTCTTACCGGCGATAATGATTGGGATGGTAAAGAAGCTAACCAAACCTTTATTGTGCATCCTATGGCCATTGATAAAGATTTCATGTCTTTTTTTAAGATGAAATTGGTGCAGGGAGCTGGTTTTACGGGAGCAGTGGCCGACTCAACCCATTTTATTTTAAATGAGGCAGCGGTTAAAGAAATTGGCTTAAAAAATCCGATAGGGAAAAGATTCAGGATGTGGAAAACTAATGGTACCATAATAGGCGTGGTAAAAGATTTTCACTTCGCTTCCATGAGGGAGAAGATCTCGCCTTCTATTTTTTATTATACCACGAATTTGAATTCGATGTATATAAAAACAGATGGCCGCAATGCTCAAAAAGCCATTAATGCAGCCCAGGAGCAGTTTAAACAATACAATGGGCAATACCCATTTGATTATACTTTTTTGGATGATATTTTTAACAATCTTTATAAAGGAGAACAAAGAGAAGGAACCCTGTTTAATTATTTTGCGGGCATTGCTATCATGATTTCGTGTTTGGGTTTGTTAGGATTGGCTGCTTTTACAGCACAAGTACGCACCCGCGAAATAGGCGTTCGAAAAGTATTGGGTGCCAGCGTTACCGAAATTATTGGTCTGCTGGCAAAGGATTTTATCAAATTGGTACTGATTGCCATAGCTATAGCCATTCCGGCCGCCTGGTTCTCCATGAATAAATGGCTCGAAGATTTTGCTTACCGTATCAATATTGGCTGGTATGTATTTGTATTAGCCGGACTAATGGCGATATTAATAGCTTTTATCACCATTAGTTTTCAATCCATTAAAGCTGCGTTAGCAAACCCGGTAAAGAGTTTAAGGAGCGAGTAGCAAAGGCCTAAACAGGATTGTAAATCCGGGTATTTTAATAAAAGTGTAAAACTATTGAAGCACATCAAAAAAATCACTCTTTAGAGGACCCGTGGGGCAAAAAACAAGTATCTTGCTAATCTGAAAATTTTCTTTTCGGAGCATAGAGGGCATGGCATTAAAAACAACCATTATTACCGGTGCAACATCCGGCATAGGACAAGAAACTGCATTAGCATTAGCTGCGCAAGGGCATGCGCTTTATCTGCTGGTACGTAATATACCCAAAGGCGAGCGGCTTAAAAATCAAATAACAGGTAAAACAGGCAATAAAGAAATATATGTGCTTCGCTGCGATCTGGCCGATTTACAAAGCGTACGTGAGGCGGCAGATGAACTCAATAAAACACTTTTTGCCGTCAATATCCTGATCAACAATGCCGGCGGCGTTTTTCAGGAACGCCATTTGAGCAAGAATGGGTTTGAATTGACTTTAGCTACCAACCATCTGGGACCTTTTTTATTAACCCACTGTCTGATGCCTTTATTGCAAAGAGGGCAGGCCCGCATCATCAATGTAAGTTCGGAAGCTCATAAATGGGGTAAACCCCGGTTTGATGATTTGCAATGGCAGCAAGCTTATAATGGCTTTAAGGCTTATGGGATGAGTAAATTGTTTAATATTTATTTTGCTCAATCACTTGCCGAGAAGTATGGAGATAAAGGGATACTTGCTTTTTCATTACATCCGGGTACAGTAAAAACGGGCTTTGGAGCAGATATTAAAGGGTTGGGTAAGGTATTATTTGTGTTGGCAACTCCATTTATGGTAACCGTACAACAAGCGGCCGAAACTTCGATATTCCTGGCAACGGCCCCTCGGCTTGAACAGTACAATGGAGCTTATTTTAAAAAGAAGAAAAAAGTAGCTACCTCGGCGGTTGCAACAGACACCGAATCACGCAATAAACTTTGGGCTATCAGTGAAAAACTCCTTTCCCGCTATTTGGTATGGCCGGTTATTAATGCGGGGTGAGGGGCCAGAGTTAGGAATCAGGAGTCAAGAAAAAAGCTTCATTTTCATAAGCAAAAAACAAAATTTATGTTAATTCTTAATTCCCGGTCCCTGTCTCCGGTTCCAGTAATCCTGATTCCATAAATTGTATCTTAAAAATTACCATCTTTTACGGAATCCGGTTGTTACATTAAAAGTTAATGGTTAATTTCGATTACTTAAACATGACAATTATGCCATTTAACAAAAAAATAGTAGCTACCCTTGGATTATTATCTGTTGTGGTATTAGGCGCCATGACGTCCATGACCCCTAAGAAACCCCAGGATGAAGGGTTTAAAAATTTAAAAGTGTTACCTAAAAGCATCTCTGGCGATAATCTTCACAAAGTGATGGAAGAGTGGGAGCATTCATTAGGTGTACATTGCAACTTTTGTCATGTCCGTAATGAGGAAACAAAAAAGATGGATTGGGCCAGTGATGCCAAGCCCGAAAAGGAAATGGCGCGTGATATGTACAAGATGATGAATAAAATAAACCAGAAATATTTTCATGCCAAAAAAGATTCATTAGGCATGATCATGCAATCTGGCATCAATTGTAATACCTGCCATCGTGGTACAGCTCATCCGGAAGTTGTGATACCAGCTGGTGGTGGTCCTGGTGGCATGCCTCCGGGTGGTCAGCCGGCAGCCGGCAGTCCGGATAAAAAAGGATGATCCTTGAAAATATTCAAAGCACCTCTTACCTAAAGTAAGGGGTGTTTTAATTTACGATGAATATGAATAGTATAATCAATGTCAGAAATGCGAATGAGGGTGATCTGACAGCCATTCTGCACATCTATAACGATGCCATATTAAATACTACCGCCGTTTACAGCGAACAGCCCCATACACTGGAAATGCGCCAGGCTTGGTATCAGGACAGAATAGATAATGGCTTTCCGGTATTGGTGGCAGTAACAGGCGGGAAGGTAGCCGGCTTTTGTACTTACGGACATTTCAGGGTGTGGCCATGTTATCGTTATACTGTTGAACATTCTGTTTATGTAGATCCTTTATTTCAGGGACAGGGTATAAGCAAACTTTTACTGCGGCCGCTTATTGATATAGCCCGGAAAAATGATATTCATGCCGTAATAGCGGGCATCGACAGCGAAAATCAAATCAGTTATCACTTGCACCAATCCTTGGGTTTTAGGCAGGTTGCGCATTTTAAAGAAGTCGGGTTTAAGTTTAACCGTTGGCTCGATCTGCTTTTTATGCAATTATTGCTTGAGGAGCAAAAATAATTTTCTTTTTAAAGCAAAAAATGCTATGAATTTCATTGTTTTTAAGTTAACTTTAGGCTCCCCTGATTGAGATGTGAACCTATTGGATAGGTATGCACTTTTTAATGGCTTTTATTTTGGTCAGGGGGCGAAAAAACCCCTAAATAACTGATCATGACTGTTGAAATTGACGAAAAACCCATTCTTTCCATTGCTTCCTCAAAGCAAACAAGCCCAAGCCATCATACCCACGCGGTTCATTGCAGGCGTTGTAATAACACTAATATTAACCGCATACCTCGCGGGCCATTTGTAAAAATGTTTTTATTTTGGTTGCCGCTTAAAAAATATGTTTGTTATCGCTGCCATCGTAAATCATACAGGTGGAAACCCTGATTAGACAAACAAATACCTGGATACAGAGCTGAAACCGTTTACCATAAGAATATTAGAGCAGTTCTGTCAACTCACTAAAACTATCAACAGTGGCCACCATGCCGTCAGGCACTTTACCAAAACCATAGCTGGCAAAAATAAAAGGGACACCAGCCTGGTGTGCCGCGGTATAGTCGCCCATGGTATCACCTACATAAACCGGTGCTTTCAGTTGATGATCGTTTACAATATCCTTGATATTATCAGCCTTGGGGTTACCTTTAGTGCCAAAACACTGGTGACCTAAAAAATGAGGGTGCATGTTATTCAGGTCCAGAAAAAGTTCGATATAACCGCTCTGGCAGTTGCTTACAATATATAGTTTGTATTTTGTGCCCAGGTATTTCAATGATTCTTCCAGTTGTGGATATAGATCACCGCCTTTGGTATGCAAAATTTCGAGCTCACTGGTAGCACAAAGGGTTTGTACTTCCTTGCGTTGATCTGTATCGAGGTTTGGGAAAAGTTTATCAAAAATGGCGTCGTAGGTCATGCCTGTAATCGACTTAACCCGTTCTACGGTCATTGGTTCATCAATATAATCAACTTTTGAAATAGCCGCCTGCCAGGCCAGGGCCACATTGGCTGTGCTGTCCCAAAGCGTGCCATCGAGATCAAAAATTATACTGTCAAATTGATTATGTAGTGAAGTATCCATAGTGCCGGCAAAAGTAATAAAAAGCAGGTTATTGTTTTGGCAGGTGATTTACAAAAAACAACTCAATACTTAGAAAGACTTACGAAGTTTTTAAAATTTCGTAAGTCTGGTTGGTAATGACAAGCCAATGTAAAATAAATCTCCCCTTTAGTGGGTTAGGGTGTTAATTGGTTAAATTCGCTTATATCAACAAGAAAGAGCATCCATATTGAAGACTGATCGCCCACCAAAAAATACCATTAATAGCAAAGTTACCTTAAAAGAACGTTTTGAGGCTCTACGCAATTTGCCTGCATTTTTTAAACTGGTATGGCAAACCAGCCGCTGGATGACGGTAGTAAATGCCTTGTTGCGCATTATACGGTCGGCCATGCCTCTGGGGCTACTATATATAGGTAAGCTGATTATTGACCAGGTGGTAGCCGTAAGCCATGAGCATGTGAAGGATATGGCCTATCTGTGGCAGTTAGTAGGGCTTGAGTTTACCCTGGCTATATTGACCGATGCACTTAGCCGGGCCATCACCTTAATGGATAGCTTGTTGGGCGATCTGTTCAGCAACTATACTTCAGTCAGGATTATGGAGCATGCCGCCACATTGGATCTGGATCAGTTTGAAGATTCGGTATTTTATGATAAACTGGAGCGTGCCCGGCAGCAAACCGTTGGCCGTACTATATTGCTGTCGCAAGTCATGAGTCAGGTGCAGGATTTGATCACGATGGGTTTCCTGGCCGTAGGTTTAATGGCTTTTAATCCATGGCTCATTGTGTTATTGCTTATTGCTATTATCCCGGCTTTTTTAGGTGAATCATACTTTAACGATCAAAGTTATGCTCTAACCCGTGGGCAAACACCCGAGCGGCGTGAGCTGGATTATATCCGTTACTTGGGTGCCAGCGATGAAACTGCCAAAGAAGTAAAAATATTTGACCTCTCGGCTTTTATTATCGACAGGTTCAGGCTGCTGTCTGATAAATTTTATGGCGATAATAGGCGACTGGCGATAAAACGTTCATTATGGGGGACTTTTTTTGCCATGCTGGGCAGCCTGGGCTATTACGCAGCTTACCTGGTTATTATTGTACGTACGGTGAACGGCAGCGTAACCATCGGCGAGCTGGCATTTCTTGCCGGTTCATTCCGGCAGCTCCGTACTTTACTCGAGGGTATTTTAACTCGTTTTACAGCAGTATCTCAAGGCGCTATCTACCTGCGCGATTTTTTTGAATTTTTTGAGATCGTACCAAAGATTAAACTGGCCGAGAACGCGCTGCCATTCCCTAAATCTATACAACAAGGTTTTACTTTTGAAAATGTTGGCTTCAGATACATTAATTCCGACAGATGGGCCAACCGCCATTTAAATTTTACACTATATCCCGGCGAAAAACTGGCGTTGGTAGGTGAAAACGGCGCAGGTAAAACTACGCTGGTAAAATTGCTTGCCCGTTTGTATGACCCAACAGAGGGCAGGATACTGCTGGATGGTATCGACCTGAAACAGTATGACCTGACAGATCTGCGGCTTAACGTAGGTGTTATTTTTCAGGATTATTTACGCTATCAAATGACCTTTGCGCAGAATATAGCTGTAGGCAAAATAAGCGAAAAAGATAACCGGCCGCTCATCGAAAACTCTGCGCGCCAAAGCCTGGCCGATATATTGGCCGCTAAACTTCCCCATACTTATGACCAGCAACTAGGTAAACGTTTTGCCGATGGGGTAGAGCTATCTGGAGGCGAATGGCAGAAGGTTGCCCTGGCACGAGCTTATATGCGTGATGCGCAGCTATTAATATTGGATGAGCCTACATCGGCCCTTGATGCCCGGGCCGAATACAATGTTTTTGAGCGTTTTGCCGAATTAACCAAAGGGAA
Organism: Mucilaginibacter inviolabilis; assembly: GCF_011089895.1. Classification (NCBI taxonomy): domain Bacteria; kingdom Pseudomonadati; phylum Bacteroidota; class Sphingobacteriia; order Sphingobacteriales; family Sphingobacteriaceae; genus Mucilaginibacter; species Mucilaginibacter inviolabilis. Next base: position 2,277,041 of record NZ_JAANAT010000001.1, on the reverse strand, counting down.
ATCGGCGGTGCTGATTTCGCACCGATTTAGTACTGTTCGTATGGCCGACCGAATTTTGGTATTGGAAAAAGGAGAACTGATAGAAATAGGCAATCACCAGGAATTATTGCTCAAAGGAGGCCGCTATGCTGAATTATTTGACTTGCAGGCTGCGGGTTACCGGTAAATAAATCAACAGTTTATTTCATGGAATGTAAAAATGCGTAGAAATACGTAGGTGATACCGTATTATCACCCTGTTATTTTTATCGTGGTAGGATTAATTTTGACTTAATGTTTAGGCGGGCATCCAATCAAACATTTACAAAGTTATTTACTATGAAGCTTTTTTATCACTTTTTAATTTTTGTTTTTGTTTCCCTTGTACTTGTTGCTTGTGCCCAAATATTTTCATCAGATGATGAAATGAAATCATTTAATAATCAACCATCGGAGATAAAACAACAGGAAAATCAGGGCGGTAATCGGCCCGATAGTACGGCACAAGTGGATCTGAAAAAGGACTTTTTTACGATTACGAATTTTAATTACAGCAACCTTTTAAAGAAAAGAAGGTGGATAGATAATCAATGTGTTTATAATAGTGTTTTTTATATTAAAAATGTACAAATGGCCATCAACCAGCTGGGCCGGTACACACAGTAATATTAATGATCGTTTAGTTTAGTTAGTTTAATTAGGGAAACAGTTGGCAAACAGTCGTTACAGAAATGTAACGGCTGTTTTGTTTTTAAGTCCGGTTGCTGTGATCCTTCTGTAATCGAGACTAAATAATACAAGTTTGCCTTACTTATAGGTAGGGAAGTGCCCAAAAGTAAAGAGTAAAGTAAAAAAAGGGATAGCCAGTAAAAAGTAGATCCTTGCTAGTTGCCGTTCGTCGGCATTACCCATTACAAATACATTATACAGGTCTTTTTTTATGATGTTTAATTTCGTTTTCATGGTCAAAAAAATATAGATGTTATATGTAATTATGACCAAAAGCAAACCTCATAGTTTAATAGTCATCAAAATTATTGACGCATAAAAAAAGCGCCGACAGGAAAAACACTGCCGACGCTTATCATCATTTATCAAAAGATCAGTTTATTTTGTCGCGGCTCATTTCGGGGTGATAATGCAGGCCTGGTGTAAGCCAATACAATAACATAACCCTTGAATATCTGAAGTTAAAGGGCGATAGTACAACCGCAATAGCCAATATAATAGAAACATATAACCACGGATTATGGCTGCCGGTCAGTACACTTATAGCCACGGCGGCGGTTACCATTTCGGCAACATTAAAGGCATAGCTTACAAACATGGCCACATAAAAATAGCCTGGCTCTCTTTCATATGTTAAGCCGCAGTGTGAGCAGGTTTTGTGCATTTCCTGACCTTTAAAGCCATACATGCTTGTGGCAAACATATCGCCTCGTCTGCAACGAGGACATTTGGCATGTACAAAGGCTGGCCATGCCGCTAATTTATAGTTGTTATTTTCCATGATCGTATAGTAATTTTTTTCTGAATTCCTCAGGGGTGGTGTCTTCCAGTTTTTTGAAAAATTTGGTGAAATAGGAGTTGTCACTGAAGTTTAATTTTAACGATATTTCGTTGATGCTGAGCTGTGGATTGGTGAGCATGCGTTTGGCTTCCAGCATCACCCGGTTACGGATCATCTCACCAGCCGGAATACCCATCATATCTTTACAAACCGCGTTTAAATGGTTAGGTGTTATATACAGCATAGCTGCATAATCCTTTGGCAACCTGATATCCTTATAATGATGCTCAATTAAATTTTTAAAATTTTTGAGCAAGGTTTGGTTGTAAGATGAATTATTATTTACAACCGGGATGGCAGTTACCCGGTTAACCCTGATAAATATTTGAAGCATCAGCAACCTGATCATATCGGCAGCAGATGCGCCGGGATTGCTAACTTCTGTAAGTATGTTTTCAAAAAGTAATTTGATAGCTGCATAAGTTTCGGCTGGCAAATTGATCACAGCATCGGCCAGATTACCGCTGAAAAAAGAAAAATTATCCAGGTAGCCATGCTGTAACAGGAAGGATTGGATGAACGATGCTGAAAAGTTGATAATATAACCATCCGTAACCCCCTTAAAAGCCCAGGAGTGTACCTGTCCGGGTATCATAAAATAAATTTGCCCGGGTTTAACCTCAAAGCTCTCAAAATCTATAGTATGTGTACCGGCGCCTGCTGTAAATAATACCAGATGATAAAATGTGTGTCGATGGGTGGCAACCAGGTTTTTATGTGTATCAAGATATGGTGCAAAACGGCTTACCAATATGTCATCCTGATTGATGTCAGATAACGAACAGATATCATATAGTGGTATGTTTTGTAACATGAAACAAAATTACGCAGCAATTTTCCATTTATAATGGTACTATTTTTATTTTAAATGGTACTATTCAACTATAATTGAATAATACCATTAATTAAAAAACTTATTTTAAAGATCGAATAATGAATGCCGGATATTGAATGATGAAGGGAGAAACAGATGTTAAGTATTCAAAATTCATTATTGGGCATTATTTCTTCTTCTTCAATTAATACCGTTGGTGTTATACGCATATTTTTAGGGTGTTATACGCATACTTTTAGGGTGCTATACACACATTTTTATTTTACAACCCTGGTGACATTTGATAAAAAAAATATCACAATGAAAAATAAATTTCTGGTGGCTTGCTTAATAAGTTTATTATCGGTCACATCAATCTACGCTTATACAGGTCCGAAAACTGACGATAAGGGTTACACCGCTGTGATCCGCAGTTTTATTGACAGCCACATGAATGGCAATTATAAAGAGCTTAACAAGATATTGGATGAAAATTATACCCTGAAAATTCCTCGCGGCAATAAAGTAATCCAGCAAAGTAAATCAGGTTTGGTTGATGCAATGAAAACCGAAGCTGGCACTCAGCAAAACTGTCAGTCAAACTACGAAGTGCTGGCCAAGAGCGATGCACTGGTAATAGCCCGTGTTGATTTTAGTTATCATGACAGTATACAGCATAATTACCTGGTGCTTGAAAAAGATGATGCACAGGAATGGAAAATTACCCAGGTTTGTAAAATGTTTGAAGACCTGGAAACACCAGCCGGTAGTAATGAAGCTGTAACCGCTAAAAATTGAGTTTTTTAACTGATCTTATAATAAAACTTGATAGGGGATTTTGACCAATTTACCCTATAAGAAGGAATCACCCCAAAAGGGTGATTTTTTTTGCTTTATTTAGCTTTATTTTGAATTTAATTGCGGTAATACTGCAAATTATTAATCAGGGTGTAGTGAATAAGTATATTTTATATCAAGTGAGGGTGTTTTGGTGTGTGGTATTTATTTGTTTAATGCGGGTATTTCCGGCATTAGGGCAAAAATATACGTTTGCGCATTATGATATTGATGATGGGTTGATCCAATCGCAGGTGAACAGGTTTTCGATGGATAAAGATCATCGTTTGTGGATAGCCACTTTTGGAGGAGCCTGCCGTTTTGATGGAAAGGATTTTTTAGGATATTCCAGGCAAAACGGGTTGCCGAATAACTATGTAAGCACCGTTTTCTCTGATCGTGCGGGGCGTGTATGGTTTGGTACACTTGACGGATTGGCTATGCTTCATAATGGTAAAATTAAAAATTATAAGCCTGAGGCCTCTCAAAAACACAATGTTGTAACTGATATTATCCAGGATGCAAATGGCACTATCTGGGCCGTAATGAGTTATGGTTTATTTAAAATTACCGGTAATAAAATGGAGCCGGTAACATTTGACGACAGCAGCAAAGTAACTACTATAGCCGTTGATAAAAGTGGCAAACTTTATGCCGCCGTTTACGGAAAAGGGATATATACTTTTACCCGTAACGGATGGATTTCTTCTACACCATTTAGTGGAAAATACGAACAACTGGCTGTGAGAAAGATGTTGTTTGATAAATTTGATGCCCAAAAGGCTTACCTCTTAACCTGGAAAGGCTTATTTTATACAAATGATAACCAGGTGATGCCTTACGATCCTGTGCGAATGGCAAGTGTAAAGGGGCAACTGTTATGTATTGAACAGGACGAGTACAAGAATATCTGGATAGGTACTGATAACGGCGCCTATTGTTTAATGGATGATGAGATTGTTCATTACAATTCATCAAATGGGCTCACCGATATTTCTATTGCCGATATATATGTAGATGGGGACAATAATCTGTGGCTCGGAAGCCTGGGTAATGGGTTGTATCGTTGTGAGGGTAGTAAATATGTGACTTTTGATGGCACACAAGGCTTGCCTGAGTCAAAAATAATCATGGCCATTACTAAAGATTGGAACGATCATATCGTGCTTGGCGCGGATGGGGGAGGACTAATAAGATATGATGGTAAAAAGCTATCCAACATAGCTACGCCTGCTAATTCAAAGTATTTGGCAGGGATACAGTGCCTTTATACCGATAAAAATAAAACCATTTGGATAGGTACCAGTCAGGCTGGGTTATGGCAATATGACCAAAAAGGTTTCAGGCAGATAAAAGGAAGTGATGAAATAGCCTACCACGCTATTACGGCTGATGATAATGGAGTTATCTGGTTAGCAACCTCACTTGGTTGCTATTATTATGAAAATGGCTCGCTTAAGCAATTGGATGGTGTGCCTGAATACTCCTCATCATTAGTATCGGCAGGGCGCGATTCTTTGTTTATTGGTACTCAAAATGGTATTGTTTTACTGGTAAACAAAAAAGTAGTTCAGACTTATAATCAAAGCTTTCTGAAAAACTCGGCTATCCTCACCATGATCAAATATCATAATCTTATCTTAATAGGTACAGATGATCGGGGCTTATTTGCTTGGGATTTGAAAAGTAACCGTTTAAAAAACTATACCATAAACGACGGCCTTAAAGCCAATACCATATATAGCCTGATAGCTGATGATGCAGATAATGTTTGGATTGGTACAGGTAAAGGTGTTAACCAGATGAAGTTTAGTGGCGCGGCTGATAAATTTATAATTAATGATAATTCAGGTTCAAAAGAGCCTGTTTTTGAAACTAATCAAAACGCCATACTTTATAAAGATCATCAGGTTTGGGTGGCCACTACAAAATCAGTTTTGGTTTATAATACCCGTTTACAAACAAGATCCTCACCGCCTCCGCATATTATTATTGAAAATGTAAAGCTGATGCCACAAATAGGCAGAAATAAGGATACTGCCTTCACTTATTTAACAGATGGTGCTACCTTAACTTATAACCAAAACCACCTGGCTATTTCTTTCTTAGGCATTTATTTGAAAAATCCAACAAGTGTATCATACCGTTATAAATTAGTTGGTTTAGACAGTACTTTTTGTTCGCCAGTAAAAAACAATATTGTCGAGTACCCTATGTTGCCACCTGGCAAATATACATTTAGGGTAAAAGCTATTAGTCCGGATGGCAAAGTTTCGCCGGATACGGCTAATTTTAGTTTTGAAATTATTCCGCCATTTTATAAAACGCTTACCTTTCAAATATCAGCTGTGCTATTTTTTGTATTGATAGGTTTTGGCCTGCAAAATATTTGGCAGCATAGCAAATTACAGCGCCAGCAAGCCATTGAGGCTATTAAGCAGGAAGAAAAAATAAAGATCAGGCAGCAAACAGCCGAAGATTTTCATGATGATCTGGGTAATAAGCTTACCCGAATTTCTATACTTTCAGAAATTTTAAATGCTAAAATTGATCAAACTAAAACAGATCAGCACGGGCTTATTGATCAGATCAAACAAAATGCTGCCGCCCTTTATAATGGGACAAAAGATATTTTATGGGCTCTGGACCCTAAAAGTGATAATTTATATGAAACTTTGATACACATTAAAGAAATTGGTATTGAGCTTTTTCAGGATATGCCGGTTGATTTTGAGTTTAACAAAATTGATGGCATCCTGAAACAAGTTAAGCTGCCGATGGAGTATAGCCGTAATATCACCATGATATATAAAGAGCTGCTAAATAATGCACTTAAACACGCTGAAGCCGGACAGGTTATATTACATTGGGCTTATGTGGATAAAGATATGATCAGTTTGCGTCTTACCGATAATGGTAAAGGCTTTAACAGTAATACTATTTCAAAGGGACATGGTATGCATAACATTAAGGCAAGAGCAAAACGTATTAATGCTGAGCTGCTTATTACTTCTGAAGAAGGCAAGGGAACCGTAGTAGAGCTAAAGTTCAGGAAAAACGTTGATGCTTAATTATTAAAAGAAATGAACCGCACTATAAAAATAACCATTATTGAAGACGATGAAACCATTAGAAATGGTTATGCTTACTTAATTGGTGCTACTGAAGGCTATGAGGTAGTTAGCACCTATTGCTCTTATGACGAAGCTGCTAAAAAAATAGCTGCCGACCATCCCGATGTTGTACTACTGGATATTGAATTGCCTGGTACCAATGGAGTTGACGCCATCCCTAAATTGAAGAGGCTTTTGCCGCAATGTTATGTGTTAATATTAACGGTTTATGAATCGGAGAAATTAATATTCAACGCATTAGCTAATGGAGCATCGGGATATCTTACTAAAAACACGCCCTCTACCAAAATAATTGAATCTATCAAAGAGGTTAAAGATGGGGGAGGCCCCATGAGCATTAATATTGCCAAACTGGTTATACGTTCATTTCAAAAAAATCAAGAATCTCCACTATCCAGGCGCGAAACTCAAATACTGGAGCTCATAGGTGATGGAAAAAGCCGCAGCCAAATTGCCAAAGAACTATTTATTGACCTGGAAACTGTACGCAGCCACATCAAAAATATATACGTAAAACTCGATGTTAACTCCCGCGCCGATGCCATAAAAATGGCAAAACAAAATAAATTGATCTGATCAATACGAAGTTTTATTTTGTAACTGATTAATTTTCAGTATATTTCCTGTCTTATTTATTATTGTTTAATATTAAATAAATCCCCCTATTTGGGGGATACGTTGCCTATGCTACCAGCTTATCTTTGGTATGTGCAGTAGTTTTAACTGATCGGCTGCAACCCACACCAAATCGTCACCCCTAACTACTTGTTATTGATATTGGGTTGATTTCCTTAGGAATTTTTATAAGAGTTATTGCCATATGAAATTGAAATATATCCCTGTTTTTGCAGAGGACACCGATGCGCAGATAAGTTTTTATACGCAAAAATTAGGCTTCAACCCTATTAGTAATATGTCATTTGCGGAGGGGGAAGAATATACCGTATTACAGGCAGATAATTTGGATGTGGCTCTGGTTGTTGGTGGCAACGCCTTTAAGAGCTGCATTATTTTAAATACTGATGATTGTTTGAAAGATTATCACTTATACAAAACTGCCGGTGTGTTTTTTTCCGCAGTTCCGCGTTACCTGCCAACGGGCCTTGCGGCTGAGTTCTTAGACCCCTCAGGTAACCGGTTTATATTATTAGAAGAGAGAAATTATACAGAAATATAAATTTTTATATGATGGATTATTCAAAAACATTACGGAACAATAATAAAATATATAGTCGTACCAGCAGCCAGAAGCAAAATCAACAGTATAGTTCAGATTTTAGTCTGAGATTTGTTTTTGCGGGAAATGAGCGTTATGATATAGGGAAACGACATTTATCTATATATCCCGATTCTTTTTTAATATTGAATAGAGGGACGCAATATTCTACCGATACAGATTCAGATATTCCGGTACAATCATTTAGCATAAGCTTTGATCAGCAATTTTTGCAGGATTTTAAAGAATGCTGGGTATTGGGCGACAATCGCCTGTCTTTAAAAAGTGTTTATAAAGGAAAGCAATTTCAGGAGTTTGACGAAACTATTTACCCCTTTACAGGTGATATTATGCATAATGTGTATCACCTTAAACAATACCTGGATAATGGACAGCATGATGAATTGCTGATCAACGAGTATCTGCATCATTGTTTGATCAATTATTTCAGTATCTATAATGAGGAGATATTTAAGAAAGCAGAAAAACTTCATTTTTTAAATGCCAGTACCAAAATAGAGATCTTACGCAGGCTTAACCGTGCCAAAGAATATCTGTACAGTAACTACAATCAGAATATAAGTCTGGAAGATTTGGCAGAGCATTCATGCCTGTCTGTAAATCACCTGTTGCGAACTTTTAAACAAGCTTTTAACCTAACCCCGCATCAGTTTTTAATACAATTACGGTTAAAAAGAGCCCAGCTTTTATTAAAGAGCACCACGTATCCCATTAATGAGGTTGTAAATCTTATTGGCTTTGAATGCCCGAGCTCTTTTATCAGATTATTTAAAACACACTATAAAATTACTCCCTTAAAATACAGGCAAACTGCCTGATGGTGTTTCTTTTAGATTAAATAATACTATAAATAATAAGTTTGTACTCAATAGGGTAATGTGCGAAAGTGATCAAAATGGTGATTATCGCATATTATCCTATTCGTGTATATGTTATTATTGTGTTTGTATTAGTTGTATGACCTGTAAGTCAGGCTTATATAATATTAACTATTAAACACAATTCTATGATAATAGCACCTACTTAAATAATTCCTACTTTTTTTATTTACCGGAAATTCTCAAAACATCAGCAACCCGGTTTTGGTACTGTTAATTGTTCCCCTTTCTCAATCAGTACCCAATACGATCTTAATAATATTAATAAATTCAAAAAGCATGAAACACAAATTACTCAAACTTTTCATGGTTTGCTTTTTTTGCTCGGCTTCTATGGCCTTTGCGCAAAACAGAACCATTACTGGTACCGTTACTTCAAAAGAAGACGGTTTGCCTATACCTGGGGCATCAGTAAAAATAAAAGGTACCAATACCGGTGGCCAAACCAATTTAAATGGTAAGTATACCATCAGCGCGCCCGCTGGCTCAACGCTTGTATTTAGTTTTATAGGCTATACTTCACGGGATATCGCTATCGAAGGTAAAACCAATATTGATGTGGTTTTAAGCGCCGATTCAAAGGCCTTAGCCGAGGTGGTTATTACAGGCTATCTTTCTCAGGAAAAAGGAAAGTCGGCCATTTCTTCCTCTTTAGTTAAGTCAAAAGATATTCAAGATGTTCCTTTAACCAATATCAATGACGTATTACAAGGTAAAGCAGCGGGTGTTACTGTTATGAGTACATCAGGACAGCCTGGTGCATCATCAGATGTCAGGATCCGTGGAGTTGGTTCTATTTCAGCTTCTTCGTCACCAATTTATGTAGTTGACGGAATTATTGTGGAAAGAGGGCAGTTTGCCATAGATGGGGCACAAGTTGCAGGTACAAACAGTAACGACATCTTGTCAAACATGAACCCTAATGATATCGAAAGCGTAACCGTATTGAAAGATGCTTCGGCTCTGGCGTTATATGGTTCAAGAGGAGCTAACGGTGTAATCGTTATTACAACAAAAAGAGGTAAAGCCGGCGAATCAACTATCGATTTCAGCGCGCAGGCAGGTACCGTAAGACCAAGTTTTGGAAAATTTGGCTTGATGAGCGGAGCACAAACTTATAATTACGAACGTTCAGTTTTAGCTCTTAACGGAACAAGCCAGGCTGATATAGATGCGCAGTATCCTGCATCAATGTTAAATAAAACATTTGACTGGTTGGATGCTGCATTTAAACACGGCAGTACACAAACTTATGATTTGGGTATCAGAGGAGGAACTGATAAAACTACTCATTCCTTATCATTGGGTTATTTTAAACAGGATGGAACTGTTCCGAATTCAAATTTTGAAAGATTTACTTCAAATTTAAATGTTGACAGCAAACCAAGAACCTGGTTAAAAGTAGGTTTATCATTTAATACATCTTTTTCTAATCAAAAAGATGCTGATGCCGGCAATCTCTACTCCAGCCCCATCTTAAGTGCTTTTGTAAACAGCCCGCTCCATGTTTATCCTTACAAACCTGATGGATCATTGTATACAGGACAAGAACCAGATTACGGAGGTTTTTCAGGTGACAACTTTTTATACTCTAACGCACTGAATTATACTAAAGTAAAACAGTTTAGGGGGTTAGGAAAAGGTTATGCTGATATTAAAATCACGCCATGGTTAAGTGCGAAACAAACCGTAGGTATAGATTTGATCCAGGCTGCTGTTAAAACCTATTTCGATCCAACAACAGGTAATGGAATTGGTGCAACACCAGCTACCAGCGGTGAGTTAATCCAGACTCAAAATAATACTTACACGTTTACCTCTCAGTCATCATTGTACGGACAGGCTAGTTCAAAGGACAAGCGTCATCAGTTTGACTACCTGGTTTTAACAGAATACCAAAGATATAATTCCAGCTTTATCCTTGCCGATGGAAAAGGAAGCGCAAATCCCAAATTGCAGGAGCTAGGTACATTTGGTACACCTAATGCAGTAGGCGGCGGACAATCAGAGTATTCTTTCTTATCCTATTTAGGACAACTTAACTATACATTTGATAACAAATACACCTTAACGTCTTCTATCAGAAGAGATGGATCCTCCAGATTCAGTGCTGATAACAGATATGCAAATTTTTACTCTTTTGGTGCATCATGGAAAATTATTGATGAAGCGTTTATGAAAAATCAGACTATTTTTTCTGATTTACGTTTACGCTCAAGCTATGGTACATCAGGTGTGGCTACCTTCCCTGTTGATCCTGTCACTGGCTTACCAAACAACTACCTGGCTCAACCACTGTATACCTATTCAGGTATAACTTATAACGGTACAGCGGGTAGTGCCCCAAGTACACCTGGTAACCCGGTTTTGACCTGGGAAAAAAGCAGACAATTTGATGTGGGCTTAGAAACAGGATTTTTTGATGGACGTTTAAGAGCAACTCTTGATTATTATAACAAAAAATCAACTTCGGCCCTGTTAAGTGTCCCTGTATCCAGAACAAGCGGCTTTACCTCTACATTCAGAAATATTGCAGCTATCGAAAATAAAGGTTATGAAGCTACTTTGAGTAGCGATAACTTTAAATCGAAAAATGGATTTAACTGGACTACAGACTTTAACTTTTCATATAACAAAAACGTAGTTACCGGGCTTTTCAACAATCAGGATATTGCTGGAGGTACCTTGGGCAGAACAAGTGTAGGGCAGCCTCTTAATTCATGGTTCTTGCCAGTATGGGCAGGTGTTGATCCTAAGAATGGTGACCCGCTATGGTATCTTGCTGACGGAAAAACAACAACAAATAGCTATACCATCGCCAGCAGAACAGAGAATAGAAAATTCGTAGGTTCATCTATTCCTAAATTCAATTTTGGAATGGGTAATACATTCAGATATCAGGGATTTGATTTCTCTTTCTTTGTATACGCTGTTACCGGTGCAAAAGTGTATGATCAAACTTTATCTTACCTGGATTCAGACGGTCAGCGCTGGCAATGGGCTTATTATAAGGACGCAGATAAAGATTACTGGACTACTCCAGGGCAAATTGCTGAAAGACCAAAACCATCTCCCAATGGTAATAAAAACTCATCTAATCCATCAACCCGTTACCTGGAAAGTGGGAATTACCTGAGGTTAAGAACAGTATCATTAGGCTATTCATTACCTTCAGACATTGCACACAGATTACAGCTTTCGTCATTAAGGTTTTTTGTTACCGGGGTTAACCTAATAACCATTACCAGCTATAAAGGTGTAGATCCTGAAAATGCGTTGAATGGTAATGATGTATTCAAATATCCTTCAAGTAAAAGTGTTACTGCCGGGATAAAGGTATCCTTATTATAAATTATAATAGTTAGAATATATATTATGAAAAAGATTTTAAAACTGAGTGTGGTGATGTTGGTGGTGGTTTTTGTTGCTTGTACAAAGCAGCTTAATCTAAACCCCAAAAGTTCATTAAACACAACCGAAGCCTTAAGTACCCTGGCTGGGGTGAACTCTGCCGTAGTAGGGATGTATTCAAGTTTACAAAGTGTAAATTATTATGGGCGATCTTTATACGTATATGGTGATCTGAGTGCAGATGATGTATATCTTTCTGTAGCTAATAGTAACAGGTACCTGAGTACTTTTCAAAGAACTTATGCCTCGAATGATGCTGACGCGCTTGCTATATGGACATCAATTTATGTATCAATAGCCCGGGCTAATAACATTATCAACAGCGTAGATAAAGTTTCAGGAGATCAGGGAGCTAAAGATCTGGCAAAAGGACAAGCCTTGTTTATAAGAGCGCTTGGTTATTTTGACCTTGTTAGGCTATATGCTAAACCTTATAACCAAGGAAACGGAGCTCAATTAGGTGTGCCTGTTGTTCTGGTTTCTGATGTAACACTTTATCCGGCCAGAAATACCGTAAGTGAAGTTTACGATAGGATTATTAGCGATCTTACAGCGGCGAAAGGTCTTTTGGCTAGTACTACAGCTGCAACAAAAGTTACTGCAAGCAAATTTGCGGCTTCTGCATTGTTGTCAAGAGTTTATTTATATAAAGGCGATTATGCAAATACTATAGCTGAAGCAAATACAGTTATCGCCAATACCGATTTTAAAGTGACTGCAGCAGCTGATCTGCCAACCTTTTACAGTGCTCCCGGAACACCGGAAGAAATCTTTACCGTTAATTTTAATGTAATTGAAAGCCAGGGATCGGATAACTTGGGTCAGATATATTTGAAACCAGGTTATGGGGATATCAGGGTATCTCCTAATTTGACTGCTATATTTGACAAAACTAACGACGTAAGATACACTTCATTTATAGCGCCGTTCGCAGGTAGCCCAAGCGAACTTGAAAATAAGAAGTTTGCAGGTCAGAGTGGTATTCAAGGTTTATATAGCACGAAAGTATTACGTCTGTCTGAGATTATCTTAAACAGAGCCGAAGCCGAAAACAAAATCGGGGGTCAGGATGCCCAGGCTCTGGCTGATTTAAATTCCATCAAAACCAATCGCGGATTAACAGCCCTTAGCGGTGTTACAGGAGCGCCGTTATTGACCGAAATTTTGTCAGAAAGAAGGAGAGAGTTTATGTTTGAAGGACAACGTTTCTTTGATCTGATGAGGAATGGTTTAACAATGGATCGGGGTGCTTTTTGTACCAGTCCACTAGCGGTTAGTTCGCCGCAATGTAGCTTAGTTGCCACAGATCCAAAAACTATTCTGCCTATTCCACAGGCTGAGTTGGATGCAAACCCTGCTATAAAACCACAACAAAATCCTGGTTATTAATCAGTATCATAATTAATATTAACAACACAGGCTGCTCATTTTGAGCGGCCTGTGTTGTTTTTGCACAATTCGAAACTTATATACATAAGCATGATGGGTGATTTTCACATATCCTGTTTTTGATTTACGTACTATGTTTGTAGCAGCCAAGTAGTTTTCGTTAAGATATTTGGTCAGTTAATAGTTAATTAAAAAGTCAGTAACGCGAGGTCACTGACTTTTTTTATATATAAACATTTAATTGGCTGTTTATTAATATATTACTTGATTGTAGATAGGCCGAAATCACTTTTTTTTAAATTGATTGTAACGTTTTGCCATTTACTTTCGTCATATAGGCATCCAAACACCTAAACATGAAAACTTTAATCATATTGGCTATTACCGGCGGGGTATTTTTTAACTCCCCGGGTTTAGAAAAAAAACATCCCAAAAGCAGCAAAGTATGTGCTAAAACTTATGCTAAGCATTGTGCAAAAAACAATTGTAATCATACAAAAAAGGTCACGCCTACGAGTTAAAGCGCTATAATATACAATGAGTATTGATTTGGTTTTTTATTGCAGGATGTTATCAGTTATTTTTGCGATATCGTAACTGATTTTATTAATAAAACCTAATTGTTCTTTCAGTAAAGTATCCTCTGCTGATAGTTCAATCTTGTCAGTTTCACTAACGGTTGTTGTTTTGCCTATATTGAACTCAATAGGTTGTCCCTGAAGCTTTTTGTTGCTTTCGTTTAATACGGATATACTTTTCTTAACTAACTTAAGTGCCTCGGGATAGGGTAGCTGTGATTCCTTTTTTGCCAACCCTGATGCTATGTTAGCTATATACGATGACAGAATGTGGTTTAAAACCACAAACTTATGTACCTCCTTTACTTTACGCTGCTTGCTTTTGGGTTCAGATGTCATCCGCTCAAAGGCAGCCGATAAGTTGGCCGATTTTACATATACATCCTTACGGGCCAGTTTGTACATAGTAGTGCCGGTTATTTTGCCTGATAAGTTTTCGGCAATAGTTATGAGGTAGTTGATATTGGCTACCACTACGTCGCGAAGGGTTTCCTGTATCTGATCAAACTCCCAGGTTGGAAATATCAGGTAACTTGCTATGAACGCGATAGACGACCCGATGAGCGTATCCAGTATACGTTCCTGTGCCACATTCAAAAGGCCTACACCAAGAAACTTGAACAGGATAAGCACGTAAGGGGTCATGAAAATCACACTGACCACATAATTGAGCCTCGAAAAACTATAAGTGCCTATCATAAATGTCATCAGGAATACAAATTGCGCCGTAGTGTTTGGTATAAAACTTAAAATGAGTATGCCAATAGTGCCACCGCAAATGGTACCGATAAGGCGCTGGTAATTACGCTGTTTAGATAGGCTAAAACCGGGTTTCAGGATTACGATGATAGTAAGTAGTACCCAATAGCTATGATGTCCCTGAGCCACTGTTTTGGCTGTAATAAAGCCCACCAGGCAAACTAAGGATACGCGCAAGGCATGTTTAAAAGCTCCCGAGTCCAGCGTGAAATTATCAAAGAAAATATGCGGGGCATAATCCTGGTGTGTTACAAATTGGGAGTACTCCACATCGCCGCGTAATTCAGTTGATTTAGCAGCAGTTTTGGAGTGATAATAATTATATACATTATTGATACTGTCGCTCAGATCGCGCAGGTTGATCAAGATTTTTTTGAGCACCAGGTTACTGATCTCCTGATTGTTTTTGCCAATATCATCTATCTTTAACTTCAGCTTTTCCAGCTCAATGTTAAAATCGGTAATATGACGGTTCCTGGCGTTTGATAATACCATATAGGCTATCTCATCCAGCTCATCTGCCGTATGTTGCAAAATGCGGGAAATTTCATTCAGGATGCCCGTATCTTTAAATCGGTCACGTATCTCACTATAATCATAGTGGGTAGCCATGATCTGCTCAAACATATCTACCAGGTCAACAAAAGTTAATACCAATATCCTGCTGGCCCCGGTTGATTCTTTAACCAATACCCGGCTTTTAAACAGCAATTCGCGCACGGCATCCTGATGCTGGCTTACCTGTATCTGTTGCGATACCAGTTTACGGTAATTGTCGTCAATATCTTTATCTGGTAAATAAAAGTCGGCTTTGATACGTAAAAATCTGGCAATATCGGCTATATTTTCACCCAATGCCTGTTGCGCTGCACGGTAAGGTCTTATACCAAAAAATATCAGACTGAAAGCCATGTACCATAAACCACCTACCAGGATAGTGGCGCTGTACCACAACACGTTGCCCGGGGGCTGCGCTTTATCCATCATAAATATCATGATAAGCAGCGAACAGGTACCTACAGATGCAGCGCGGTTACCATAAACCGTAAACATAGAGAACAGGAACGAGAACAAGGTGATCTCTAACCCCAATGTATATAAATTAAGCCGGGCAAAACCGGTAATGGCGGCTACCAGAAAAAGGCATAAGTTGCCTATAGCCATAGAGTTGCGCTTGTGTGTAACCGGACCGGGATTGTCAATTACACAGATACAAAGTGCACCCAAACTAAAAGTAAGGCCCAGATCAAACTGGTTAAACTCCAGCAATATCAGCGAGGGTAGTAGTATACCCGCTGTTATGCGTAAACCGTCAGAAAAATACTGGCTGTAAAAAAAGCTTTTTATTTCCCTGGTGTTAATATTCATCAAAATAGTGTTTGTTTTTGGCTACTGCGGAGCAATACACAGGCAAGTTATAAAAATCTTTGCTTACAGCTAAACCATATAATTTCTTTAATATCATTTTGATTTTAAATCAGGTTGTAAATTTACAATAATTAAATTTTTTCATCCTGTTTTAGTAAATTTGATATCAAATTCATAATAATATTATTAAATTTATTACTTTTAGTTGAAATTTAATTTTAGATAATTAAATTCACCCCCGGTTTTGCGCAATAGCCGGCACCATTCAATTTTAACCCAATTATTTTCGAACTATGTCATTAACTTTAAAACTCAGTCAGCGGGAAACAGCTTTTAATAACGAGGTTGTAACCAGGTTTGAGTTATATAACAGTTTATTTCAAACATTACCGTTTTATCAGGTAAAGGATACTGGTATTTTATTGCCGTTTTTTAGTTCACATTGCGAAAAAGGTGCCATTAAGCAGGCCTCGCCGACGGATATTATTGAGTCATTCTTTAAAAAGTATGTACCGGATATCGATCACCGCGAGCAGATCAACCGTATGTTCAGGTTTATCCAGTACATCGAACGCCAGGTGGTTTTGTTTGATGCTATTGAAGATTCATCCTTTAATAAACTGGGTAAGTTTGATGATTCGGGCAACCTGCAAAGCCTGCTGGCACAAGCTACCAACAGCGAGGAAACACGCGCGCAGATCAGCAAAAAGCTAAAAGACTTTTCCTTACGATTGGTACTCACTGCTCACCCAACCCAGTTTTATCCGGGCACTGTACTGGGCATTATGACCGATCTGATTGAGGCCGTAAAAAACAACGATATCAATAATATTGATGTATTGCTGCAACAATTGGGCAAAACACCATTCTTTAACAAAACATCACCAACACCGGTTGACGAGGCCATTAGCTTGTCCTGGTTTTTGGAGAATATATTTTACCATGCTGTATCCGGTATACAATCCAAACTCGAAGAGGAGTTTGATATTGATGCCGCCAGCAGCCGTGTGCTGGAACTGGGCTTTTGGCCAGGTGGCGATAGGGACGGCAATCCTAATGTAAATACGCAAACCACTAAGGAGGTAGCCAGCTTTTTAAGGCAGCGCCTGTTCCGTTGTTACTACCGCGATTTTAGGGTGCTTAAACGCCGTATCACTTTCCGTGGTGTGGAAAAGGCTATGGCTAAGCTGGAGAAATTGCTGTACAAGAACGCCAACGAACATCCGGATTCTAAAAATCTGCAGGGCGAATTAATGAGCCTGCTGCAATCTATCAAACAAACCATCATCACCGATCATGATAGCTTGTTTGTAGATATTGTAGAAAATCTGATCCAAAAGGTACGCTTGTTTGGCTGTTATTTTGCCACATTGGATATCCGTCAGGATAGCCGTGTTTTGCGCAGTGTGTTTGATTATAGTTTAAAAAATATTAAAACCGGTATTGTTAAAGGTTATTCCGATCTGGATGAGGAAGGAAAACTTAAACAGATCAGCTTTAATGAAGCCGATTTCCATTGCCCGTCTGATGCGGATGCCATGACACAGGATACGCTGAACACCATTCGCCTGATGCAGGAAATTCAGCAAGCCAATGGTGAAAAGGCCTGCCAGCGTTTTATCATCAGCAATTGCCAGCAGGCATCTGATATTTTACAGCTCATCGATCTGTTTTTATGGAGTGGATGGGAAAAAGACAGCCTGAGTGTCGACTTCATGCCACTGTTCGAAACTGTGAACGACCTTTCGCGTGCGGCCGAGATCATGGAGCAGTTATATACACATCCATACTATGCCGAGCATCTGAAAAAACGCGGTAACAGGCAAACCATTATGCTTGGTTTTTCTGACAGTACCAAAGATGGTGGCTACCTGATGGCCAACTGGTCGATATATAAAGCTAAAGTGGAGTTGACTGCCATGGCCCGCAAATATGATATCAGCCTGGCGTTTTTTGATGGAAGGGGAGGCCCACCGGCACGTGGTGGTGGTAAAACACATCGTTTTTATGCTTCTATGGGTAACGAAATCGCCAATGATCATATCCAACTGACCATCCAGGGGCAAACCGTGAGCTCGCAATATGGCTCAGTGGAGACCGCCCGTTTTAATATGGAGCAGTTAATCAATGCGGGTATCATATCTGCTTTGCATCCTAACCATAACGACCTGCTGGATAACAGGCATAAAGCCCTGATATCTGAAATGGCCAGTGAAAGTTACGAACTGTTTATGGCCCTGCGCGCGCACCCATTATTTGTAGAGTATCTGGAAAAATTCAGTCCGCTTAAATTGTTATCGCGTATCAATATCAGCAGCCGCCCAACCAAACGAAATGCCGGCGCGCCATTAAAGCTGGAAGATCTGCGCGCCATCAGCTTTGTAACTTCCTGGAGTCAACTCAAACAAAGTATCCCTGGCTTTTATGGCGTGGGTACCGCTTTGAAAAAGATGAAAGACAGCGGCAACTGGCTCGAAATAAAAGAACTGTACAGAACATCCGGTTTCTTTAAAACCATGCTGGATAACTGCGCCATGTCCATGTCGAAATCTGATTTCAGGGTAACGGCTTATCTCGAGAAAGACAAAAAGTTCGGCGCTTTCTGGAAAATGCTGAAGAACGAGTTTGAACTGACCCGCGAAATGTTGCTTGATCTGACCGGCAGTACTGTGTTGATGGAAGAATATCCGGTTGAGCGCCGTTCTATCGCCATCCGCGAAAAGATTGTGTTACCACTCGTGATCATACAACATTATGCCTTACAAAAGCTCAATAGCAGCGAGGATAGTGAATTGATTGAGATATATGATAAACTCGTGATCCGTACTGTATACGGTATCGTGAACGCGGGCAGGAATCTGGCGTAAGAGACGCCCCTCTAAATCTCCCCTGAAGGGGAGACTTTAAAAAAAGTCATTGCGGTTTTTGCAATGACTTTTTTTATTTACGGGTGTCATGCTGAGCTCGTCGAAGCATGGTGGGCGGGCCTCTACGCGCGATCCTTCGACGGCGCTCAGGATGACAGGCCGTCAAAAGCCCGGGATTGTGCGATTCCTTCCCTCGGGAAAGGGAGGAAGGGGTTTCAACGTTGACTAAACCCTCCCTGCCTTTACGCGCCATACATCGCACCCCTCCCGTGGGGAGGGAACTGAAAAATAACTCCACTGTCGTCGCTCGGCTCCAGCCGAGTGACCACCATTACCCGGCCTCCGGCCGAGAACATGATTAGAGAAAACGTTTACTTATCCGAAGGGTTCTTCTTTTTAGCCAGTAGCATCTCCACCATTTTAGCCAAACGATCCTGCCGGGTTTTTTCTTGTTTGGCACTGAGTATCCACAGTACATATTCCTTTTTATGACTATAAGCCAGCTGCTGAAACCAGTTCAGTACGCCCGGGTGCTGTTCAAGCGTCTCCCTGATATAATCTGGTAAAGTGACGGTCTTTTTATCTACATCAATATAGGCGCTGTACTCGTTATTCCGTACCGCGTCGTTCCGACCTGCCGAAATTTTTACCTGGTCTATAGGCCGAAAACGCAGCGCCGTCCACACTTCATTAACTGCTGCCGAAGCTACTGGACGGATGCCATATTGTGCCGGGGTATCCCAACTGCTCATCATCTCCAGGTCGGTAGTAATACCCGATTTTTTTTTAGGGTAGATGATCCAGAATATGGTATCATTTTTCAGTAAAGGAACGATCGTCTTCAATTCATCCGCCAATTCCAGGCTGTTGGTAACAAACAGTTGTATGCCGTTAAAGCTTCCCGTGGTGCTGTGCACTATCTGCACATCAGCAGGTAAAGGTTCCAGGCTTTCCAGGTAGTTGGCAGGTGCGTTATGCAATAGCCAACGGGTATTGGGTTTCATCTGTAGCTTTTTGGCAAGAGCATTCATTTTTTATTGTTGATAGTTCGTAGATCATGGGTTAGCTAATTTAATAACAATTTCGCCTAAAACACACAACGTATAAACGACATTGCCCCCAGAGCGTCATTGCGGGCGTAGCGTGGCAATCCCCGATAAGCAGGGCCGCTTTGTAAGGAGGGGATTGCCACGTCGTTCCTCCTCGCAATGACGCGTGGAGAAAAGAATTCCTTCTTTCTACTGCAGGAGGAGAGAGGTACGTCCAGCGCAGCGCAGATGGAGTGAGTCATAACCACATTCCCCGCATTTGATAACAAATGTTATCGCCCGTTGCCAATAGCCACTCTACTTTTGTATAAAAAAAATATAAAGATGAAAGCAGCAGTAATATATCAAAAAGGGGAATTACCTCAATATATAGATTTTCCTGAGCCGGTTGCTCAAAACGAAGATGAATTATTGGTAACCGTAAAAGCCGTAGCCATAAAACATTTAGATAAAAGCAGGGCTAGTGGCAAGCACTATTCAAGTTCCGCCCCAAAAGAGAGTGGAAGAGTAATTGGAGGTGATGGTGTTTGCTTGCTGGCAGATGGAACGCGGGTATATGGCATGGGCATAAGTGGTATGCTGGCCGAAAAAGCAACTATTCATAAAGATCGTATCGTGAAAATCCCGGATGAATTAGATGATGTTACAGCAGCGGCTCTGCCCAACGCCGTGATCGGCGCGGCGATGGGGCTTAAATTCAAAGCAGATATTCAGCCGGGTGATGTAGTACTCATCAATGGGGCAACCGGTTTTACCGGGCGTGTAGCGGTGCAAATAGCCAAACACTATGGCGCTAAAAGAGTGATCGTGACGGGCAGGAACCAGACCTCGCTACACGATCTGTTATCGCTAGGTGCCGACGAAACGATTTTGGTGTTACAAGATGATGAAAGTTTTAAAGCGCAATTGGCCACTATTCATTCCACCACACCTATTGATGTGATCATTGATTACCTCTGGGGGCACACGGCCGAAATGATACTGGCTTGTTTAAAAGGTAATGGCTCATTTACCAACAGGGTGAGGTATGTATCGATAGGTGCCATGACGGGCGATCTGATCCAGCTATCGGCGGCTAACCTCCGAAGTGTCGATCTGCAGTTAACAGGCTCGGGAATGGGCGCCTGGTCGAAACCGCAGGTTGGCCAGCTATTTAGCCAGATATTGCCCGAGATGTTTGCACTGGCTGCAGCCGGTAAACTGAAAGTAGAAACCATCACTGTAAAGCTGGAAAACATTGCAGAGCTTTGGGGTATGGAAGTGGATGGAGGTAAGCGGTTGGTGGTGATTATTTGAGTTTTTTCTATATATGTCATTGCGAGGAGGAACGACGAAGCAATCTCCTCGCATACATGAACGCGAGGAGATTGCCACGCTGGCTAAACCCCTCCCTGCCTTTATGCGCCATCCATCGCACCCCTCCCGTGGGAAGGGAATTGAACGGCCATAAAATAACGACCTCACATAGCCATCTTAGCAAAAAAGTCCCAAAGGACTATCCCTGCCGATACAACGATGTTGAAAGAGTGTTTGGTGCCAAACTGTGGTATCTCGATGCAGGCGTCGATGTTTTGCATCACCTCGTCGCTTACTCCGTTTACTTCATTGCCAAATATGAGGGCATATTTTTCATTGTCGAGTGGAGTAAATTCATTAAGCATGGTGCTGTTTTCAGCCTGCTCCACGGCTATAATGTGGTAGCCATCTTTGCGTAGCTGTTCTACAGCCTGTAATGGGGTTTCATAATAGGTCCAGTTAACGGATTGTGTAGCGCCGAGAGCAGTTTTTTCAATTTCGCGGTGCGGGGGCTGGGCGGTGATACCGCAAAGACAGATCTGCTCTACCGCGAAACCATCCGAGGTGCGGAAAATAGAACCAATGTTGTGCATGCTGCGCACATTGTCCAGTACAACGGCTACAGGCAATTTATCCTGTGCCTTAAATTCATCAACCGAAGCCCGGTTCAGCTCATCCAATTTTAATTTGCGCATAATTGATTCATTGGGTTATTCAGTCATTAGGTCATTGGTTAGTTTGAAAATTCTTATCCAATGAGGTCAATGAACAAATCCATTAGCCGGCAAAAATAAGAATAATGGCCGGTGTACAAATTATCCGATTCATGGCAATGACCTAATGACTGAATACCCAATGAACTATTGTACCAGTAAATTCAGCAATCCTACACCGTTACCGATCAGCGAACTGTATACCGATGGGGCGTAGCCAATTTTTTCAGTGTAATATTCGGTTATTTCGGCGCTGTAATTATCAAATGCATCGGCTTTAACCAAGGCTATAGCGCAACCGCCAAAACCTGCGCCGGTCATGCGGGCTCCGGCTACATTTGGGTTGGTTTTGCTGTATTCGGCCACGGCATCCAGTTCAGCGCCGCTTACTTCGTACAAATCACGCAATGAATCGTGCGAGGCGTACATCAGTCTGCCAAATTCCTGTAAATTATTAGCAGCCAACGCAACGGCAGCCAGTTTTACGCGATCATTTTCTTCAATAACGTGTTTGGCGCGATTGAGTACCACTGGATTGGTGATCAGGTGCTGATATTTAGCGAAAGTTTCGGCGTTAATATCGCACAGGTAATTGATATCCAGTTCCTGTTGTAGGGCTTTTAATGCTTCCTGGCATTCCTGTACACGTTCGTTATATTTTGATTCGGCCAGTTTGCGAGGTTTGTTGGTGTTGATGATGGCCAGCACGTGGTCGCCCAGGTTGCTGTCAACCGCCTGATAATCCAGTGTGTCACAGTTCAGCATCAGGGCCTTGTTCTTTTCGCCAAAGGCAACGGCAAACTGATCCATAATGCCGCTGTTTACACCAATGAAATTATTTTCGACAGATTTTGACAATTTCACCAGATCGAGTTTGCTGTAATCACAACCGAAAATATCATTAAGAGCATAAGCTGTAACCACCTCGATAGAGGCTGATGACGACAAGCCAGAGCCAATAGGGATATCGCCATAAAAAAGCATGTCCAGGCCTTTTAACTGGTGTCCATCTTTACCAAAATGATCTATTACTCCAATAGGAAAATAGAACCATTCGTCGCCTGTTTTTTCATAGCGCTGCTGAACCGGGATATCGCCCTGATCGGTAAAGTTTAAACTCCTGAAACGAAAAACGCTATCTTCATTAGGCGATATTAACAGGTAAGTGCCAAAAGTGATGGCGCATGGCATAACCAGGCCTCCGTTGTAGTCGATATGTTCGCCAATAAGATTTACGCGACCGGGAGAAAAATAGGTGGCGTCGGCCTCTTTATGATAAAGTTTAGTAAATTCCTGCTGCAAAGTATTCTTCATTATTTCAGGTTAGTAATTTGGAAAAAACAAATATTGTAAAAATTGTCAAATTTACATTTATAAAGTTTATTTAAAATAGAATTTTTTAATTTTTTCAGATACCGATCTGGTCAGGCAGGAAATTTAAATATATAGTTTTACAGTAGTTAGGCAAACAGAACAGTCTGTTGCCTGTTGGATAAGTGTAAACCGAAAGTAGTACACTGAAATGGATTATTCGTGTAATTTTTTTGTGGGATTTGCAATTTTTTAAATATTAGGTTTACTCTTCGAGTGTAATAATATAGAAATCAAAAAAGATGACAACGTTAAATCCTTACCTGGTTTTTAAAGATAATTGCGAAGAGGCCTTCCATTTTTATAAGGTTGTTTTTGGCGGTGATATCCTGTTTATGGGTCGGTATAAAGATGTGCCGCAAACTGATAAAAAATTATTCCCGCTTTCGGCTGATGAAAAAATAATGCATGCTTCTTTACAAATCGCCCCGAATACGGTTATAATGGGTTGTGATAGTATCGAAACCTATGAAGGATTAACACCTGGAATTGCCAATAATTTTTATCTCTATATCAGCACAATCAGTCAGGCCGAAGCTTATCGCATATATAATGAGCTCGCTGTCGGAGGGCAGGCTGTTATGCCTATAGGCCCAACTTTTTGGAGTACCCATTATGGAATGCTTGTCGACAAATTTGGAATAAGTTGGAAGATCACCTTTGACCCCGACAAGAAACAATAACAAATCACTAATTCACTAATTATGAAGCAATATCTGGTCACAGGTTATGATTATACAGATGAGGGTGCTTTGCAGCGCCGCATGGATGTACGTCCGCATCATTTAGATAACCTTAAAGAGCTCAAAGAAAAGGGTAATTTTCTCATGGGCGGAGCTGTATTGAATGACGACGGTAATATGATAGGCTCCGTAATGATCATGCAGTTTGAAACTGATGAAGCGCTGGAAGCATGGCGGCAAAGTGATCCCTACATCACCCAAAAAATATGGGAATCGGTTGATGTAAAGCCGTTTAAAGTAGCTGTGGTTGGATAGCCGGCCCACCAGAATATTACTGCGCTTGATCGCTTAGCCTGCCAGCATATTAATCGGCGGCGGTCCAGTTGTTTAATTGCCAATAGCCATCAGCATCTTTTTTATAAAACGCGGTATAAGTTTTACCCTGCATAGTAAAGTTGAAGGAAAATTCTTTTACGGAGCGATCGTGGGGTATAAAATGCGGTAGTACGCTGTTGGCAGCCAGGGTAATGGCCCCGGTAAATCCGTCGCGGTTCTCCTCTAACTGGCGGGCCTCCTGGCGGATATGGCTGACGTAATCGGCATAGGTAGTAAATTCATAGGCATTATCCTTCATTTGGCGGGCCGCGTTGAAGGCAGCCTCTGCGTATAGTTCTTTGTAAGTCTCCATGGCCTTTAGTAGGTCGGGAGCCGATATTTCGGGTAAACCATCGTTGCCGGTGGTATTATAGCTGTTCAGGATCTCTTCTTTACTCTTCATGTATTTGATGATGATACAAAAATAAAAGGATACCCGTATTTGATGGCATCCCTTTATTTTTCCTGGTTTATGGGCTTGTTTATTTGGTGTCTTTCAGACCCTCAAGAATCAGCAGGTCGGCATCATCCAGTTTTATATCAGCTGCTTTCATATTCTCTTCCAGATGTTCCACGGTTGATGTACCCGGAATAAGCAGGATGTTTGGTGAGTGGTGCAGTAACCAGCTCAGGGCAACCTGGTGTATAGTTGCGCTATATTTATCGGCCACACCCTGTAATATCTGTTCGCCTTTTACATTACCACCACCTAATGGGTACCAGGGTATAAAGGCGATGTTTTGCTCGCGGGTATATTGCAGCTCGGCCTCCCATTTACGGTTATCCACACTGTACATATTTTGAACGGATACCACTTCGAAAAACTGCTGGGCATGTTTAATCTGATCGACGCTTACTTCCGACAGACCAATATGCTTGATTTTGCCCTCCCGTTGTGCTTTTTGTAAAAACTCAAAAGTTTTTTCGGCGGGTATGTTAGGGTCTATCCTGTGGAGTTGATACAAGTCGATACTGTCCTGTTTCAGGCGTTTTAAGCTACCTTCCAGGGCTTCCTGCAGGTGAGCCGGGGATGAATCAATATTCCACTGATTGGGGCCTGTACGCAGGAAACCGCCCTTGGTTCCTATGATCAGTCCGGCAGGGTATGGTGCAAGCGCTTCGGCTATCAGCTCTTCTGAAACGTTGGGGCCATAGCTGTCGGCGGTATCAATGAAATTTACGCCAAGTTCAACAGCGCGTTTAAGTACACGGATGCATTCATCCTTGTCTTTAGGCGGGCCCCAAATACCCTGGCCGGTAATGCGCATGGCACCGTAGCCCAGGCGATTTATGGTATAGTCGCCACCTAAAGTGAACGTTTTTTCAAATGTGTTTGCCATAGTATAAGTTGTTGTTATTAAAATCAACTCAAATATGCCTGCATTGTTTAAAAATATTATAACCCGATTGTAATAATGAATTTAGGAGCAAGGATTTTTGGAGCAAAGAGTAAGGATATTAATTTAGTGGTATCTTTCGCTCAAAAACAAACCATGGCATCTCAAAACCTGACCAATCACAAACGCACTGTTATAGGATTTCATTATTTGCTGAGCGCTATGCTCATTTTTGGATTGATAGTTTCAGTTGTTAATGTAGTATTGCAATGGCATTCGGCCAACTTATTGAGTGCATTGCTCATCCTGCTGCTTTTTGGTTGTTGTTTGCTCATGAGCCTGTTTATACGTATGTTCCCGCTAAAAGCGCAGGACAGGGCCATTCGTGCCGAGGAGGGTTTACGTTATTTTATACTTACCCGCAAACCGATGGATAGCCGGCTTACCATAGCGCAGATAGCTGCTCTGCGTTTCGCGCCGGATGATGAACTGATTCCGCTAATAGAAAAAGCGATAGCAGAAAATCTGTCAGCCAGTGAAATTAAACAGGCTATCAAAAATTGGCGCGCCGATCATTATCGGGTGTAAGAAGATTGTGTAATTTAAGACGCATGTAATGCGTCTTAAATTACTAAAGAAAACAAACGTAGAGACACATCACATGTGTCTCAGATGATGTATTAATCTACAAGCGTATCTTTTAGTGTTTTGAGTAATTTGTACATTCGGGGATCATCAAGAGTTTGGAGCCGGTATTCGCGGTAGGTTACTGTATCTTCCCGAAATGTTACGTAATAATCATGTTCATTTATTACATCTATTTTGATGTATTTTTGGTCCGTTCGTAGCCCATGGTTTACTGATCTGGAGATAATAAGATAATGCACTGATGTACCAATGCGAAAATATTTATCCTCGTCCTGTACCTGTAGTTTTAAAATAAATTCTCTTAAAGGTTTAAACCGTTCAAAACCGGAGTAATTGGTTATGAGATCATCATATCGCAATAATGTTTCTGTCCACGACTCATGAAACAGATTCAGTATAGTCTGCGTCCTTGCATCCATATTGTAAATTTAGATATTGGCTCCTAAAAGTTAGGATTTCGGGTTTAGATTTTGGGATTTCCCATCGTCTATCTCCACCAACCTATAATGGTTCCCATCAGGGTTAACGATATCAGGCTATAACCACCGTTTATAAATATCAGGCGCCAGCTTTTCAGCTCAAATAGTCCCTGTATAGCAATGGCACTGAATGTCCATATCCCGGCCAAAAAACCCGCAGTGGCGCCCCAGGATACATTGGTTTTGGCATCGGCCAGAAACATCCCCAGGTTAACTGCCATAATGATGGAAAAGAAAAATGAAAAGCCAAAGATGCGGCCCTTATTGGAGGCTTTTACTTCATCGGGATTAAGCTTGTTATCAGCCATCCAGGGTTTGGCGAATAACAATGGAGAGTACCAGATACCGCCAACTAAAAATGCCGATACGCCAGCCGCTACCACGGCCAGCCAGTTGATGTGTGAAAAATCCATAATGATAAGTTTATGTGTATCATAAAGTTATCATTTATTGGAGTAAGGAGCAAGGACTT
The DNA here is from genome assembly GCF_011089895.1 of Mucilaginibacter inviolabilis. NCBI lineage: Bacteria > Pseudomonadati > Bacteroidota > Sphingobacteriia > Sphingobacteriales > Sphingobacteriaceae > Mucilaginibacter > Mucilaginibacter inviolabilis. Next base: position 2,249,797 of record NZ_JAANAT010000001.1, on the reverse strand, counting down.
TGGAGACTTTGGGAGCTAAGATTTTGGGAGCAAAGAGTAAGGACTTTTGGAGCAAGGATATTAGGAGTAAAGAGCAAGAATTTTTAGAGTAAAGATTGACAGACTTTTTGCTGTATTTGTTCCAATAATCTTTGCTCCCAAAATCCTTACTCCAAGAATCTCTATTTCACCTGGATATGCATTACTTGCCGGCCAAGATCGCCTTCGGCATCCAGACCTTCAATAATTACACGGTATGATCCGCGGGCGTCGCTGTTAAAAAAGCTGAATGAGGCTACACCGTTTTTATCGGTTATTATTTTCGGATTCCAGTAAATGGTGTTTCGCAAATCGGCTCCGAGCGAGCTTTGTTTGGTAACATCATATTTAGGCATGTAAAACTCTTTGGATTTACCATAACCCTGTATGCCAAAAGTAACTACGTTTTGTTTGGGAATAAGCGCCTGTAACTGAGCCAGTGTTATTTTTTCCTTTTTGATCACCTTTTTGTTGATGAGAAGTATACCATTGGTTTGGTTAATACGGTTAAGACCACTTACCCCATCCTTTAAAAAGATCTCTACAGAGGCAACTTCGGCACCTGTCATGCTCGATAGAAAGTTTACATCAACAGGCATGCTGCCTACATATATCTGCACAGGAACCTTTTTGCCGGCATTATAATCGCGGGTGATATAAAAGTTATTGTCTACATAAGTTAAACCAAAGGCCATAGTGCTTAGACAGTTGATTAGCAGGGGACAATCCTTTAACTGATCGCCGGATATTTCATGGTCGGCCTGGCCCGGTAATCCTGCGAACGTCCCATAATCGTTATGGCTCGGTTTTTTCTCAAATTTGGTCGATTTTACCACTACTTCCTTCAGCACACGGGAATTTTGATATTGTTTGCGGCTGTTATCCAGATATGGGCGCATGGCGCTATCTATGTTTACAATTTCATCTGGCAGATTAGGGTTTTTGGTTAATTTCTGGTACAATTCGCCGTTTACGCTAATCACCATGTTTTTGCCATTAGGGTTGTTACGGGCGCTCAGGGTTATTTTAGAGGTATCCATCACTACCACGTTACTGAACTTGAAGTTACCCGATAAATCAGTTACCGTTTCTGCCGAAAAATTACGGTCTGGTATCAGCAGGCGGATGCTGCCTTTACCTACCGGCAGCCCGGTGGTAGTTCTTAATATGCCTGATACTTCAATGCCCTGCTCCGGTGCAATAAAAATAGGAGGGTTTTTATCTGCCAGTATATCTTCGTATGAAAAACGGCGATACCCTTGTGTAAGCATCAGGATATCCAGGTTGTCCTGTTTTTCCTGGTCGGGCTTGTTGAAATAATAGTTAGGTTTTTCTATATATCCTTTCAGATCGGATGTAAGTAACAGGTTGCTTAATATAGTCGATTCTGAGTCCTCATTGGTAGGTACGCTGGTATCATCAAGTACGGCTACAGAAAAACTGCCTTCAACAGGAGCTGTACTGTTTTTTGCTGATAGGGCAATCCTAACATTTTGCCGGGTTGTGTAAGATGGTTTATCAGGTCTTAGAGCCAGATTTAACTGGTCATTATGCTGTACAAAAGCTATGCGCTCACATAAAGCATATCCCCCGGATGAGAACAAGGTAAACTGTACAATACCTGTTGGGAACTTATTTTTTGGGATATTGGCTGTATAGGCGGCATTTTGCAGCACAGTTTGAGCCGCATAGTAAATAACCCCTCCGCTTTGTCCAACCAAGTAAAAGCTTTTGTTTTGTTTGCGCTGTAAGAATAGCTCGTTAGCCGATATTTTAACCGTAAGATTATCAGCATCGGTATTAAATACGGACAGATTAATACCCATAGCCTGTACCCGTGGAAGTTTATAGGTGCCTGTAGAACCATTTGGAAAGGTAACATTAGCTGTATATGTTTTTCCACTTTCGGGTGTTATAGCAAATACACCCATACCCAGGTGTGCTGAAGTAAAAGAGGCCATAACTGTACCTTGGTCATCAGTAACCGTTCCTTTTACATCAGTCCCTAATCCTTTGGAATTGATGGCTTTAAAAGCAATTTTTGAACGTATGCCATTGGTGAGCTGTCCGCTTTCCGGAAAAAACTGTACGTCATAGGCAGTTACGGCACCTCTTAAGGAAAATGAATTGGTAACCGATTTACGTTCGCCCATATCAATGGCGGTTACCAATGAACTGGATGTTATGGTAGCAGATTCGTTTTCGGGTATATCCACGAGTAGATGGCCTTTATCGTCGGTACGGCCGCTGCCTTTGGTTATGGGATCGCCGTTACGTACCAATTGCCAGCTCACTTTTTTGTTGGCATAGGGGGCATTGGTTGGGTCTTTATAAAGAATATCCGCATCAACTTTTACGGTGCCCTTTTTTTCCGAACTTTTATAACTGATAAAGGTATTTACCTGGTTGTCAATAGCATTACCTACGTTAATGGTATGGTCGTAAAAATAGTCGGGATCAAAATTGCGCATCCAGTTGGTATAAGCCCTGATGCGGTAGGGGCCTTGTTTATAGGTTTCGCTGGTAAGGGTAATGTTACCGTTTGCAAAGCCGTTTTTTACAGGTAAACGCAGGTTTTCCATAACAGAGTCCTGGCTGTTGATCACATCAACATAAACCACACCGCTTAAACCCGATGGCTGGTGCTTTTCAACCGTTACATAAGCTTTAAACCAAATGGTATCGCCCACGGCATAATAAGGCTTATCTAAATGCAGATAAACCTTTTCAATAGGATAGCTGCTTTGAAATTTAGCAGTTTTTTGAATAAGCGTATTTAAGGGTATGCTATCCTGTTGCGCCGAAGCAGCAAAACCAAAAGAGAATAACAGCGAAATTAGGAGTAAAATTTTTCTAGATATCATTAATATAATATAAAGCGGCTAACAGGGGCTAATATAAACATTTAGGGTTGCAGCGTGCCGGACGCACCTGTCATTTAACATTTTTTTACAATCACGATAAATTTAAATGATAGTAAAGTGTCCGTTTAGAGCACAGGCAACACACAAAATTATAGCTTTTTCTGTATCAACGGAAAGTTATAAGCAATATGTTGCACTGGGGGTATCATAACACGATTGTTACTTTTTTTGAAAGAAGGCGCATGAATCTGTATCCGGAATGTATCTGTTCAGAAATTTGTAACTTTACCTCATTACCAGGTTTACGTATGCAAATACCTCCATCACCGCATCTTGCTCATATCATTAAGCACTTTTTGATACTGGAAAACAATTGCAGCGAGCCAATTAATTACCGTTTGTTTTCTGACGGTAACCCGGGGATGGTTTTTTACTTCAAAACACCGCTGGTACAACAAGCTGCAGACAAGGCATATATCCATCCCAGTAGCTTTGTTTACGGGCAGTTAACCCAATACAAAAATCTGATATCCACCGGGAAATTAGACATATTGGTAGTGGTATTCCAACCTTATGGCCTGTTTGCTTTATCCGGAATAGCTTCTGTTGAATTAAACGACGGCCTGATCAAACTAAATGAACTTTTTAAAAGCGATGCAGAGGAGCTGGAAGACCGGGTTTTAAATGAAACAGGTATCCGAAACAAGATTGAACACATCGAAAACTTTGTATTTAAAAAGCTGGCAGGTTGCTCGTACCCCGACAAGGCGCTTACAGGAGCCTTAAAACTGATAGATAACAGCAAGGGAAATATATCTGTAGCCCATTTGCTGCATGCTTTACCTATAACCGAAAAACAACTCGAACGCCGGTTTAACCAGTATATCGGGATAGGGCCGAAACGCTTCGCCGCCATTGTGAAGCTGCAGTATTTTTTAAAGAACTTGCAAAGGCATCCACAAGACACAAAAATTGCCGATGCGGCTTATGAGAGCGGTTATTATGATCAGGCACACCTCAATAACTATTTTAAAAAGAACATTGGTATAACTCCATCAGCCTATAAAATAAATAACCTGCTGGCTATTAACTTTATGCAGGTTTAGTCTCTTTGTAAATGTCGGTTTTTTACAAGGTAGTCTTTAAACGCCGCCATAGTTTTGCTGTATATTAAATACCAAGCATATGGAAAACTTAAAAATAGCTACAGCCCAGTTCGAAAACAAGAGCGGCGACAAAGCCTATAACTTATCAATTATTAAACAGTTATCGCAAAAAGCGGCGCAGCAGGGGGCCGATGTGATTGCCTTTCATGAATGCTCCGTTACCGGGTACACTTTTGCCCGGCACCTGGATAAACAACAGATGCTTGACCTGGCCGAAGTAATTCCAGGAGGAGAAAGCATTTCGACACTTACCGCTTACGCTCGCGAATTTGACATTGTTATACTGGCCGGATTGTTTGAAAAAGACGAAAATGATAACCTGTTTAAAGCCCAGGTATGTGTGGACAAAAACGGCCTGGTGGCTAAGCATCGCAAATTACATCCGTTTATAAATCCTCATTTACAGCCAGGTACCAGCTATACTGTTTTTGAAATTTTAGGCTGGAAATGCGGTATCCTGATCTGTTATGATAATAATGTTATTGAAAATGTAAGGGCTACCAAGCTGCTGGGTGCCGATATTATTTTTATGCCACACGTAACTATGTGTACGCCATCTACCCGTCCCGGGGCCGGTTTTGTTGATGCTATACTTTGGAAGGATAAAATAGGCAGCGCAAAACAATTACGGGAAGAATTTGATGGACTTAAAGGTCGTGCCTGGCTGATGAAATGGTTGCCTGCCCGGGCCTATGATAATGCAGTTTATGCAGTTTTCTCTAACCCAATAGGTATGGATGATGATCAGCTTAAAAACGGATGTTCGATGGTTATTGATCCTTATGGCGATGTGATAGCCGAGTGCAGATCATTGGATAATGAAATTACCATTGCCAATATTCATGCCGATAAACTAACCCTGGCTGGCGGTTATCGCTACATCAAGGCCAGAAAACCAGAACTGTATGGAGATATTATTGGGAAAGCCCATCAAAGCGAACAAAAAGTAGTTTGGATATAGAATTAATGATGGTTTGTCATTAAATCATTTAATAAAAATAAATAGTTGGCCGCATAACGCATATGGCGTTATGCGATTTTTAATTTGTGCAGATAGCAGACCAAACAAATCAAAAGCCACCGTGTTTTTGATTAAACTACCTTATGCAACAACATAACTGGCCTCCTGGCGTACTACCATCTCAGCGTAATTACTGGCGCTTCTCTTTACTTTTTTTATTACCTATATTGATTATTAGTGGTATTGTTTGGGGTATAATCAGCATGATCAATAGTGGTGCAGCCACCTATGCTCAGGCAGATGCCTTAATTTATCATATGAACGGACATGCGGTGATGGCCACCGTAGTTACCCATGAATCTGGAACAACAGAAACCTATTCCGATAACAAGCGGTATGCCGAAGCTATTGATCTGGAAAACGGTAAAAGACTATGGAGGGTACTGCTTGATGCTAAAAACAACCGCGACCAGGATTTTGGCCTTGCGGCATTGCTGGGTCAATCTTCCAAATATTTATTTTTTCTGCGGAATGAATTATATGTGATCGATAAACAAACAGGGGAGGTGGTTGCCCAAAATGATCATTTTGAAACCGTTAAGGATAAAATGAGCAAAGAGGATTTTACATCGTACAATAGCAGCGATATTAAATTTGCTTATAATGATTCGCTGCAGGCGGTGCTTTTTAAAGGTACCGATGGGCTTTTTTATAGTATCAACGGCCTCACCTTAAAAACAGGCACTATCAACCTCAACAATCCTGATAAGTATTTTAAACGCAAGAACCAACCCTCATATGATGGGTTGATGGTACAGGCTTATGACGATGGTAAACAAGGCCTGGCCGTGCTGGATGATCAGGAAGTACAGTTATTACAGGCAAGCAATATGCGGGAAGCGGTACAGCACCGTAGTTCGGAGAAATCGGTAAGGCGGTTTTTATATAGCCATCCTGCCGACAAGCTTAGCGGCAATTGGGAAAAAGTGAGTGAGGCTGTATATATATACGGCGGCTTTTTAACCGATCCGCAGCAACGCTCCCTGCAGTTCGCTGATTCATTGGCTACAAGCGAAACCTATCGGCTGTTTGCCAATAATTATAATCATATCCATGCCCCCATTCGCCTAAGTAACGGAGGGTTGATAGTCATGCACAAAGCATCTACAGAAAATAATGCGCCGTTATTGCTTACGGCCCTTTTGCCTGATGGTAAAGTTGCGTGGCAAATCAGTACAGGTTACGCTGATATCGGCTTTCTTTACAAATACCCAGATGGGAGTAAGCTGTTTTTTATGGGTATCCCCGCAGGTAAATTCAATTATCCTATGCAGCAGTTACTTTGTCTTAACCTGACTAATGGAACGTTACAGTCTTATCCAATAAAATAAAGTTAATATTCTAAATACTAAAATGGTTTTTAGTATGAAATATCTATTTATTGTTTTAAAATAAAGTTTTTGTTGATATACTTGTAAAGAGAATCAACAAAAATAAACTTTATCTGAAACAATATTTTATGAACCAGCAAATAAATCAGCCCTACCCGCAAGCTTACGCCGATATAGACAGGGCTACCATCGAATCGGGTTTTACCATGGCTTCTGATACTTTAACCTGTAGCTTGTTGAAAACGCTGGCTGCTGCAAAACCAGGTGGTAAATTCCTGGAGCTGGGCACGGGTACCGGTTTGTCAACCTCATGGATACTGGATGGTATGGAGGCTGCGGCTACCCTTATTTCTATCGACAATGATGCCCGTTTTTTGGCTATTGCCGATCGGTTTTTGGGCAACGATAAACGGCTGGAACTGATTTGTATGGATGGTGCCGACTGGTTTGAACAAAACAAGCAGTTAAAGTTCGATTATATTTTTGCCGATACCTGGCATGGTAAGTATCTGTTGCTTGATGAAGCTATAGCTATGCTTAACCCCGGTGGTTTATATATTATTGATGATATGCTGCCTCAGCCCAATTGGCCCGATGGTCATCATGAAAAAGCTATCCGGTTGATGGAAGTGCTGGAACAACGGACAGACCTGGTGCTCACCAAACAATGCTGGGCCACGGGGATAGCTATAGCGGTTAAAAAAGCGGTGTGATGTCATCCCCTAATTATTATTTTCATCCCTATATTTACCGGCCAGGTATAAAAAATTATGGGCATTGAAATTGAACGCAAGTTTCTGGTTGATCACGAACAATGGCGCCAGCTTAGTAAACCCGCAGGTAAACATTATCGTCAGGGGTATATTTTAAGTGATGATATTAAAACTATCCGGGTGCGTGTTACCGACGAGCATGGTTATATAACTATTAAAGGGAAAACAAAAGGCATTAGTCGCCTGGAATATGAATATATTATCCCGGTTAACGAAGGGGTAGAGTTATTGAATAATTTTGCAACATCAGAGCTGGAAAAGACTCGCTATTGTATTAACTATGAAGGTAAAATATGGGAAGTAGACGATTTTTTAGGCGAAAATCAAGGCCTGCTGGTAGCAGAAATTGAACTGGAAGATGAGGCGGAAAAGTTTAAGTTACCTCCCTGGATTACTGTAGAGGTTACGGGCGACAAAAAATATTACAACTCGGCTTTATCTTTAAATCCGTTTAAAGGGTGGCCTGAGTAATTAGATATTATGCGCTCTGCGGTAAAGCCAATAAATAATCAGGTTTTGATTCGTCAGATACGGTTTTAACGTATTTATTACCATCCGGGCAAAGAGCAGGGATCAGCGTGGTTTTATTGCCATACTCGTCAATAACATAAGCCTCTCCGTCGGCATCCTTTATCCAGTCATAAAGTTTAGCTCTTTCGGTAACTCCTTTTACGTTAATGCGCTCATTTACCCACTCTAATGAATCAATAGCTACATAAGGATTTTTGTGCAGTTTAGCATCGGTTTTTATACAAAGAATACGTACAGACATCGGCTCGTTCGTTTTAATTAACAGGTTTAGCAAAATTAAAACAAATAGGAATGAAGGAAAATAGGTGTTTTCACCCATTTTTTTTGCGTAAAAGTACCGGAAATGCGTAAAAACCACGTAGTTGGTTGGTATTTTGAAAATAAATTTTAGTTCAAAAATTATTCAATAATGCCTGTAGAAGCCAAGCGAAGAGGGAGAGATAAGTAGGAGGGGTAAAATAAAAGCCCCGGTATTAATACCGGGGCTTTTATTGTGCTATTTACCAGCCAGTGCCTTTTTTGGCGTTACCGTTTTTGATATGCTCTTCGGCAGTTGCTTTTCCCATGATAGCGGCCATTTTATTACCTGCGCTATCTTTACCTGTTGCAATGTATCTTCCTGACTTTACGTCGATAACAGGATCGATCATTGGTACATTTTTAGTTTTGGTTTTTACTGAATACGCGGTAATGCCGCTTCCTTTTTCTGTTGCCATGATAAGTTCTTTTGTTTTTAATAATTGTTAACCCCATTTTAGCCGAATTGTTTCGGCACTTAGCTATAATTGGTTTTTATGCTGTAAACATGCATTAAAAATTTTTAATTCAAAATACCTGAGGTAAATATTTTGTTAACACATTTAAGTTTTTGTTAATAACGTATAAACAACGGTATCTTCAAATGCGCCGTTAAAAAAATAATTTTCCTTAAAATGGGCTTCCTGTGTAAAGTTGTTCTTTTGAAGCAATTTTATTGATGCCAGGTTATCAGGACTCACGTTTGCTTGTATCGTGTGGAGGTTCATAGGCCCAAAACCGTAATTAATGATGGTTTCTATGGCCTCCTGCATAATTCCCATGCCCTGATAGGCCGGGTTTAAAAGATAGCCTATCTCGGCCCGGTAATTCTCCTTTTCTATACGCCAAAACCCTATGCTGCCAATAAACTCCTGTTCGTTTTTAAGCGTAATGCACCAGGTAATGCCATTATTGCCCTTGAGTAAATCGTTAATAACTTTTATCAGATCTATAGCATCATTAAGCGTTTTTGCGAGCGGCCGGGATATATATTGCATAATAACCGGGTCTTTTCGCAGCTCAAAAAGCCTGGGAGCATCGGCAAAAGTGAACCTCCGTAATAGCAAACGTTCGGTACTGAGCACAGGAAACGGGTCAAAATTAAGGTTAAGCATGATAGAGAATTAAGAATCAGGATTCAAGATAAGACAAAAGCCGGAGTTCTGCATAATGAAGTAAATCAGAAACCAGGCACCTGGAACCCCGAACCTGCTAATTGACTGATGATATGGTTGCCCTTTGTTTTGTCATCAGGCTGCTGTTAAACTTCAGGATAAGCTTAAATAAATCGGCATATTCCGTAAGGGGTAAAGTTTTGCTGATGTCAAAAACATCGTGATAAGCCTTGATACCACCCAATGTATATATGAAAAAAGCAGGAACTCCCTTTTCTGTAAAATAATAATGATCGCTGTTGGCGGCTTTTCCGCGCGGGTTTACTTTCACCAGGTAATTGCCCTGGCTGTTTATTTGTTTTAAAGCAGCAAATTCTTTGGGGTAGATGGTTGCGTTCACTACGGTAATGCCTTCAATACCGGTGCCATCAAGATCCAGATTAATCAGAAAGCGGATGTCTTTTAAAGGGATCAGCGGGTTATCAGTGAAATACTTAGAGCCTAATAGCCCGGCTTCTTCGCCCGAAAAGCAAATAAAGGCCATGCTGTAGCGTTGCGGATGTGCACCATAGTATTTGGCCAGACTTAATAATTGGGTAACCCCACTGGCATTGTCATTGGCCCCCGGGAAATAGGTATTGCTACCCATGCCGCCCAGATGATCGTAATGTGCGGTGATAACCAGTACCGAGTCGGGCTTAGAAGTGCCCTTGACAATTCCACAGATGTTTGCCGTTCTAAAATCAGGGATCAGCTGGTTTTCAATATCGATCTGAATAGTTGCCGGTCTTTGTTTTACCAACTTTTTATCCATTTGTATCAGTGTATAATCAAGCGTTTTACCTTCTACAGACCAGGTGAGTTTATCTTCAATTGATAAAACCACCCGATTTTCCTTATCGACAAAGTGTGTGCTATCAATTTGATCCAGCTTGCCTGTAGCGGTTAGGCCCTTACTGTCGGGACTCACAATGTAATCTATACCGGGCCTGAGTTCTGTACCATTGATTACTACCTTCATTTTACCCGGAAAGGTATTTACCGGGTAGCTGAACTCCTGCATGTAATTTTTGCCATCCATGGGTTTTACACCATAAGCCTTAAACTGCGCAGCTAAAAAATTGGCTGCACGATGTGCGCCATCTTTGGTATAACCACGTCCCCAAAAGTAAGGCGAGGTTAAAGTATCAACCATTTTGCGGGCAAACAGCGTATCCTGAGCTTTTACAAAGTGGGCGGTAAACAGTAAGCTGATGATAGCCAGGACTAGGCGCTTAGGCGTTTTCAAATTCATTATTTGTGATGGCGGTTTTCTATATAAAACTATCAGCTTCACGGTATGCTTTAATCAGGGCCAGTTCACCCTCTTTACCAGCGCCTGCAGTGCCATGTTCCATACCCAATACACCCCTGTATCCTTTATCATAAATGTGTTTGAATATGTTTTTGTAGTTGACTTCGCCTGTACCTGGCTCTTTTCGGCCGGGGTTATCGCCAATCTGGTAATAGCCAATTTCATCATAAACCCAATCAAGCGTAGGGATGATATTGCCCTGGTTGCGCTGCACATGGTACATGTCATATAAAATTTTACACGAAGGACTACCAACTGCCTTACAAATGGCATAAGCCTGGTCTGGTGTGCGTAAAAACAGGTCGGGGTTATCGCTTAAAGGCTCCAGTACCATTACCAGGCCATGAGGCTCAATAATGGCGGTGCCTTTTTTGATGGCTTCAATTACATTACCCGTTTGTACGCCGATAGGCAGGTTGCGCACAAAATCACCGGGAACTACGGTAACCAGTTTTCCGTTGATGCGTTTGGCTACTTCAACAGCCTCTTTACAACTGGCTATGAATTTATCGAGATAATCGGCTTTGCCCGATGCTAACAGGTTGGAATCATTACCTAGCCCCGGCTGTACAAACACGCCCATAGCCATTCCTAATTTGGCCAGTGTATCACCAATTTTTTTCTGCTGATCAGCCGGTCGGTGGGCCATCCCATTATCTTCTATGCTACGAAAGCCCTGATCATAAGCAAACTTGATCTGATCAATAAAATCGTCGCCGGCATGATTTTTAAACATGCCGTCATGAATGCCGTAATTTAAATGAAAAGGTTTACCGGTATCAGGGGAAGTGATCTCGGCTGCTGCTGCGGGATCAGTTTTTAAAAGTCCGGTGGTGAGTAATGATGCGCCTGCCAATACAGAGTTTTGTACAAAGTTTCTGCGTTTCATAATAGGTAATTGGGGTTTGAGGCAGCAATATAAAAAAAAGTTGTGAGTTTGGATTTGGAAGTGCTGTAGCCGGGGCCAGAGGTCTCAAACTATCGGGAGGGTACATGCGTGGATTTTGCTAAAAAATCGTATATTTGTATCACAAACGGAAAATTTACTGCTATTTCCCATATAGCCACCGCTAATCAATCCTTGTTGACCAGGGTTCATTTTTATCCCCGCTGATACCGTTGCTGCCCGGAAATTAAATTGATGATCCTCCTCTTCATGCATGTTTTGTGTAGAACTTTTTGTTCAGTTGATAGGGTTTTACAGGTTTTAACCGGGAATAGCACATTGTTTAACTAAATTTTTAATCAATATGGCTAAATCGCAAGCAACCTTCATGAAAAAACAGCTCGAAAAAAACAGGCAAAAAAAGAAAGAAGAAAAAGAACTGCGTAAACAGGAGCGTCAGCAAAACAGCAGTGGCGGCGACCTCGAAAGCATGCTGGCTTATGTTAATGAATTTGGCGAGATTGTATCAACTCCGCCCGAAAAGAAAGTATAAACTCCAATTTACAATTTATGTAGTGTAACAGGTATTGTTTACACTGCATAACCATTGTAATTCATCTCCATTAGTTTTTCCAATTTATGCCATTTCTGCACACCATAGTGGGCTTATGCGCTGGTATGTTGTAGATTTTTGTTGTAACTATTTGTAAATCAGTTTGTAAATATCACAAAGCGGTATTGAACCTTTTGCTGTTTAATTTGTCATATGATATATCGATATTTATAAATGGCCATAAAAATAAACCTATGCCTGCTGGTAGCAGGGATGATGGCTGCCTCATGCTCAGGCAACCATAGCAATACCACTGATAAACTGGATACAGGCGGTAAAAAAGATACAATGCTGGCCAATGAGGCCGATGCACCTATGGTAAACATGCAATATTGCTTTTACCATACCGATGGCAAACAGGCTCAGGATACCACCATGGTCAATATGCTTATCAATGGCGATGCGGTAACGGGAAAAATGAGCTGGCTTCCGAAAGAAAAAGACGCCCGTAAGGGAACTATCACCGGGAAGCTATCCGGTAACGCCATCAAAGCTGTGTGGATCTTTACACAGGAAGGTTCAAAGGATAGTATGAATGTGGAATTTCAGTTAAGGGGAAATGCCCTTGCTCAAAAGCCCTATAGCTATGATGCCAAAACCGGCAGAGAGCAAACCAATACAAATGCCGATTATAGTGTAATTTACAACATGAAAAATTGTACTAATTAAGCCGAATTATTACATTAGCTTAAAATAATAATGAAGAAAAGAGAAACCAGTATATTATACCTTGTATTAGGCTTGTACACGCTGATGATCAGCTGGTATTATAACCACTCGTTGATATTGCTGTTGATACACTATTTGTTTTGGCCGGTTTACCTGGTTTACGAATTATTGATTGGTCATCTGGCTAACGGTATGTGGAAGACTATCCCGCTATCGTATTTTAATTAAATGAACAGATATTTTTGATCTTGTTTTATATAAACCGGCCTATGGCCGGTTTTTTTGTTTCTCCCCGGCATTATTATGGGCGAAAAAAAGAGCGACAATTGATCGTCGCTCCTTTCTTGAACAAAACATATATCGGTTTTACACTTTTTCAACTACTACGGCAGTGCCGTAGGCCAGCACTTCGGTAATGCCCTGCATCACTTCGTTGGCATCATAACGCATATTGATAATGCCATTAGCGCCCAAAGCCTGTGCATGCTGTACCAAAAGCTGAAAAGCCTCTTCACGGGCGTTTTCACATAGCTCCACATAAATAGAAAGCCTGCCGCCAAAAAGTGATTGAAAGCCACCTGCAATATTACCAAGTGCGCTTCGACTGCGTACGGTAATGCCTCTAACAACGCCTAAATGCCTGGTAACGCGATAACCCTCTAAAGAGGTACTGGTAGTAATAAGTGAAGTATCCATTGTTTTTTAATTATTGGTATTGATGTTTAGGTTAACCATTTAAATGGTTGGTATGTTTTTGTAATTAGATAAAACATCAGCTCTATAATTACAAATAATGTCCTTTTTATTTTTACCTCGTTATTCTGCAGGTTATCAACAAGGTGGTTTTACCGGTAGGTGCACAGGTATGAGCTTTGTACTTCTGTTTTAACTTTAAATACGGTGTTGGCATCTACCTCAAACTTTTGCCCGGCGGTAAATGATTGCCAGTTAGTTTCACCAGGTAATAAAGCATCCAGTCGGCCTTCAATAACGGTCATGGTTTCATGGCTCGATGTACCAAATTCATATTCGCCTTTTTCAATAACACCAACAGTACTGCGGCCCTGCCCGGTTGTGTAAGCCAGCGACTTAACTGCGCCTTCAAAATATTCGTTTACGTTAATCATGTTTAAAATTTTTAAGGCCTAATATGCTTAATTAAAATCAATTGTTTTATAATTTGCGAACTTCAATTACATACTGTACCCCTGCAGAATGTTAAAATATGTGAAAAAAGCAACTTCGGTTGTAATTATTACTTCGTAAAAAGCGTTATTTGCATAAAATTTATATATGAAGAAAACTCAACTATTGATGCTGTTACTTTTATCAGCTATATGTATCCAAAGCTGTAAAAAGGACGTAACTACTTCTGCTTCTACTATTTCCGATAAAATACTGTCTGCTAATATTAACGGTACTGCGTGGAATCCGGATACGGTAAGCGCTGCTATCACCTATAATTCTGCCACCAAAACCAAGACTTTTTCTGTTAGCGGCATAGCTTTACAGCAAAAAGTAACCATCAGCGTAGCTGTGCCAAATAGCATAAATACCGCTGGTTTCCCGTTTGCAACTTATAAAGTTGACGCTACTAACAACGTTCAACTGGCTTATTATACCCAGGCATTAATTAATGGTAATTTTACCCAGATAGGCACTGTAGACCCAGGATCAGGCTCAGTTACTACAACCGCTATCGATTCTGTTAAAAAAGTAATCACCGGTACTTATTCATTTACCTCCAAGCAAGTTAATAAAGACCAGAACGGTAATATTATATCCATTAACGTACAACAAATATTATCGGGCACATTCACCAATTTGCCTTATACGTTTGTAAGCAATTAAGACGGGTTTTCATCTCATATTTAAGTTAATCAGAAATACATAGTCCTGCATCATCCACAATTGATTGCATTCCACCATATTTAAAAGGCCCGTTGTGGAAACACAGTGGGCCTTTTTGCTCTATAGTAATCTTTATTAAACTATTGAACCGGGCGTGTTGGTGTTGGTGTAGGGCTTGGACTTGGTGACGGATTTGGAGAAGGCGAAGGCGTTGGACTTGGCATTGGTGTAGGTGTTGGGTTAGGACTAGGATTTGGACTTGGAGTTGGCATAGGTGTAGGGCTTGGATTAGTTGGATCCGTAGGGCTTGGTGTAGGATTTGGTGCCGGGGTTGGCGCTTTTGGTGCTTTTTTCTTCTTCTTATCCGGAATGGTATCTGTAACCACAGAGGCTGTCTTTATATTCAATCCATTAGTTTTTTGCAGATTATCAGCCTTGTGATTACCGGCAAACACCACAGAAGCCGCAAATGTGAATGCAATGGCCGCTGCTGTTATTCTTGAATTTTTCATAATTAATTTCTTTAATGTTTTATAAATTAACTAATATGATAACATTGCTAATCCAATATGGTTTCAATGAATTCGAAAACAGTAATTCATTTTATTGATAATGAGTTTGTTATTGTCATGTGCTGAGTCGTTTAGCTTCTCAAAACAGTGGATTTCTTTTAATTGAAACAAATAGCAGCTATAAGCATTAGGGATAGGGTATGGCGTCGTCAAAAAAATCTATTTATAGTGCGCTTGCGGCTAATTTGCTGATAGCTGTAACCAAATTTGTGGCAGGTGTGGTGAGTAACAGCGCCGCCATGATTGCCGAAGGTGTGCATTCGGTTGTTGATACAGCTAATCAATTGCTGCTTTTGTTGGGTTTGCACCAAAGTAAAAAGAAGCCCGATGCCAGGCACCCCTTTGGCTATGGCAAAGAATTATATTTTTATTCGTTCATCGTATCTATACTTATTTTTGGTTTGGGAGGCGGTGTTTCTATTTATCAGGGTATTAACCATATCATCAAACCCGATGTGCCGGGTAACCCAACCTGGAGTTATGTGGTGCTTTGTTCTTCTATCTTGTTCGAAGGAACTTCGTTCATGATATCGGCAAAGGAGTTTAATAAATTACGGGGCAATCAAACCTGGTGGCAGGCCATCACCAATAGTAAAGATCCATCCACTTTCCTGGTACTCTTTGAAGATGGCGCGGCCGTTATCGGCTTGTTTATCGTGATGACCTGCCTGTTCATCGGGCACCACTATCACCTCGATTATCTGGATGGTGTGGCCTCCTTACTGGTAGGCTTGTTGCTTGTTGGGGTATCTGTTATACTGGCACGTGAGAGCCGCAGTTTATTAATGGGCGAGGGGATAAGCCAGCAAACCAAAACCAGGATTACCGAAATTGTGGAGCATGATGCCGATGTGTTGAAGCTGATGCACATCCTGTCAACCTATCAATCGCCAAGCGAAATATTACTCATGCTCATCATCGCATTTAAACCTAACCTGGATACCGGGCAGCTTAATGAAGCTATCTCGCGAATCCGTAACCGGGTAAAGGATGAGTATGGCTTGATCCATTTTGTGATCATCCAGCCAGATATTTACCTGGATAAAATAAGTCCTGATGTGCAAACGTATATTTAAATTAATTCCTGAAAATAACGATAATAATGAGACGGAATTTTGTATAATGCAGTACTAAATCAGTCGCAAAAATGAACAACTACACACCTGTACAGCAAAGTCCCGTTGCTGTTGTTAAAACCGCGAAAATTATACACGGCGCCTTACTTGCCGGGCAAGTGTTATTTGCAGGCGTTGTAGTTGCCACAGGCACACGAGCTCTATATTTTAATGCCAGGGATACCAAAGATGTTTTTTTCTTTGTTGTCCCTGCCTTGGCTTTCGGTTGTATTGTCGCGGGCTTCTTTTTATTTAAAAAACAAATCGAACGCTTATCACAAAAAACTGATCTGCAAAGTAAAGTGACTGGTTACCAAACTGCTTTTATCACCAAAGCAGCTTTGCTGAATGGGTCATCACTTTTTAGTATCGTAGTTTTTATGTTAAGTGCTAATTTATTTTACTTGTTCATATCGGTTGTGCTGATGCTTATTCTTCTCCGGAGCAGACCCACGGCCAACCGGATAGCAGATGACCTGCAACTGGGTTACGATGATAAAGCAGAGATTGGGGCGGCTTAAATCTTAGCCGCTATCAGGTCGATACGTTTTCCATCTATCTGTACGGATCCGTCTTTTGTGCCAATTTCGCTCAATCAAATGATAAATGCCTGAAATTTTGAACTGTAAACGATCATTACTTTTATAAACATTATAAACGGTTTTAATTGTTAAATACATACTCATCAGGAAAATGCTGAAACGTACATTATTGGCCTTGTTGTTATTTTTTTCTTTTATAGGTGCTGTTAGTGCTCAGTCTGTACCAACTAATAGCGAAAAAGTTAAATGGTTTACCGATGCCCGTTTCGGTATGTTTATTCACTGGGGATTGTATAGCGCGGCCGAAGGGATATGGGAGGGCGAACGCCTGAGAAATGGCAATAATTATGCGGAATGGATCCGCTACCGCAACCGCATATCCGAAGATGAATATGTGAAACTAGCTAAACGGTTTGACTGGAATAAAATAGACCCAGAACAATGGGTAATCCTGGCTAAAAAGGCCGGAATGAAATATATCCTCATTACCGCCAAACATCATGATGGGATAGCCATTTGGGACTCCAAAGTAAGTGATCATAATTTAAGTAAACTCAGCGGTACCAACAGGGATGTACTGAAGGAATTGGCTGCTGCCTGCAAAAAACATGGCATGAAGCTGGGTTTTTACTATTCGCATTGGTTAGATTGGGAGCATCCGGACGGCTGGGATCATAACCAGGAAATAACCGGCCGTATTACGGACGAGCAATACAATAAATACTGGCAGGGAAAGGTTTTACCACAGCTGCGCGAACTGCTAACCAATTATGGCGACATTGCCATGATCTGGTTTGATATGTGGGTTGATTATAAAACAACCATTGTGAAAAAAGAGCAGTTGGATCAGGTGATCAAACTGATACATGAATTACAGCCAAATTGCCTCATCAATTCCAGACTGGGCTTACCGGCAAATACTCCTGGTATTGATTTCGAAACGATGGGCGATAATCAGTTGGGCGCAGCTTATACCAATCATCCTTGGGAAACATCCGGAACAATTGCCAATTCATGGGGATATAACGCATTGGAAAATGAGTATAAATCTACCAGTCAGTTGCTGCAGTCTTTGATAGGCAATGTTAGCCTCAACGGAGGATTTACCTTAAATATCGGCCCCCGGGCAGATGGAGCCGTTCCGTACGAAGATCAAACCCGATTGAATGATATGGGCGCCTGGTTATCCAAAAACGGAGAATCTGTTTATGGATGCACCGGTTTGCAATTACGACCAGATCAGCATGATTGGGGAAGGATAACCACCAAAAAACTGGATAACAAACAGATGGTTTATCTGCAGGTGTACAACTGGCCATTGGATAAAATATTACGCTTAACCGGTATTTTGTCAAAACCCGAAAAAGCCGAGCTGATAACGGATGCTGGTAGAGTTGCCTTAAACTTTACACAAACCGGCCCGTATACGCATATCCAATTGCCCGAGGTTGCCGGGGATCATTTTGTATCGGTAATTGCTTTACAATATGCCCAGCCGGTAAAATTGGATGAAAAAGCAGTAGCTGAATCAACTTTTGGAGGATTAGCCTTGAAAGGCGATAACGTTTCTGAAAAAACACAAACGTATAAAAAGGTAGCCTTTGATGGCGTACGTCCTACTCACTTGGTTATTGATAAAAGTGGAACGCTTAGCTGGCAGGTATATATACCGGCTCCCGGAACTTATCAGGCAGATTTATCCTACCATAATGATTCAAAAAGCGGCATGCCCGTAAACATTAGCGCAGGTGATCAAAATTTGTCGGCATCATTAAAACCAACCGGAAAAGTGGTTGTGGAGCCGCACGATAGTTATACCGATGAATTTGTAAATAACTCAATCGGTGTGTTTAATTTTCCCAAAGAGGGCTTTTATAACATCAAGCTAACAGTTAACCCAAAAGAAAGCGAAAAATTATTGTTTAACAGGATTTGGTTAAGTAAAAAGCCTTAAGCGGTTTTAGCCGATATCAGAGCAGCGCCTTCTTCGTCGATTTGCACGAGGCAATCGCTTACGGAGATGTGGTGTTTAAATTTGCCAACAGCTTCGATCCAATCACGGGAGGTAAAAACCGGCGCGTTAATCTGTACCGATTCAACCAATATTTCATCACCGTCGAGGATCAGGCGCCAGCATTGATCCTGACCATTGCTATCGGTATTATACCGTATTTTAACCTGGCTGAATTGTTTATTCATGTCGTATAGCGAAAGGGGTTTACAACAGGAACGGTAGGGTATGGAGCTTATTATTGCTGTTAATCAAACATCAAAAATGTTACATATAGGTTTATAGTCGATATTCAAAGACCTACTAAGTTTTTAAAACTTCGTAGGTCCTGATTGGATTCGAAAAAATAGGATATCTCCCTCTGCATAATTAATATTAATAATGCACCGCGTCTGTAATAGGCGCGACAGACTTTTTAACACCGCTTTTCAGCATCTTCAACTCGGCCACTATAATAAAGCTTACGATCACGAGAAAGCCCCAGGAGCTTATTTTTTGATAGTTTACCACAGTCCAGCCGTTGTGCTGATAGGCATATTTCCAAGCGCCGAGCAGGGTGGCCACGTTTTCGGCCAGCCAGATAAAAAAACCTATAAGGAGGAATGAAAGTATGGTAGGTATACGGTACAACTTGCCTTTCAGATCAAATATCACTGCTGATCGCCAGAAAAAGTACAGGATCAGTAACCCAATGAGATAACGTACATCATAGATAAATTTGTTAGTGAAAAAATTGAGGTATATGAGGGCGCCGATGATGCGTGCTATATGGTGATGCGGCCAGTTGGTAATGTTCAGTTTAAGCCGCCGCCATGCCTGGCACATATAGCTGGCCACGCTGGCATACATAAAGCCGCTGTATAAAGGTACGCCGAAAAGCTTGGTGTAGGCAAACTCTGGGTAAGTCCAGGAGCCATAATGTACTTTAAACAACTCCATGACCAGGCCCAACAGGTGAAACACACAGATTACCAGCACTTCGTCTTTGGTTTCGATCCTGGTGCAGTACATTATGATTTGGATCGATACGCAGGCTATCAGCATAAAATCATACCGAGGGATAACCAGCTTAAATAAGTGCGAAGCCGCAAGCATTAAAAAAACTAATACCGGGAACAGGCATGATAAAGCCTGCTGCTTAACGAATATAAAAAAGTGCGCCGTTCTCACCGTTTTTAAGATTGAAGGTATACCTGATCAAGATCTTTTATCTGCGCTTTGTACGCCGCAGGTAGCAAGGCATTGCGTAAAAAAGCATGTAGTTTTAATAATTTCAAAAATTTATATCCCCATAGTATAGGTCGTAACCACGGCACTCTATTTAGCTGGAGGTGACGGCGTACTTCGGGTTGTACCACCAGTAATTGGGCCTGTTTTAATACCTGGTAACGTGCTGCACCCAAATGGCGACGATATTGACGATATAGATCAATCGTTAATTCGCTGCGAATCAGGTTTTGTTGCAAATGTTCGCGACGCATGTTTAGGTACTCCGAATAGGTGGCGGGTAGGCCGCTAAGCTGCATACGGGTACCAACGCGTTTAAATACAGCAAAAGTCTGAGCCTTCTGTAACAAGGTAAGCGGTTGTTCCAGGAGCTCGTACGAACTGATAGAAAGATCAATGAGGAGGAATAACACATCACGATAAGCCCAATCGGGTATTTGCGCCCCCCGGTTGGTTTCAACACCCCGGTGAATAGCCGTGATTTGATCAATGGCCCGCAAGGCAGCATCCCGCTCCGAAAAAATGATCTTTCGGGAATAAGTAACCGTGGAAAATAGCCTGCCCAACGGATCGGCCGGGAGCTTGCCGGTATAATACAACCAGTCTACCGCTTTGTTCAAAGCAAATTCGGCAGCGGCACCCGCAAAAATAAATAGGATGGTATCGGCTTTGCCCCATATCTCCCGCACTATAGAGCGTTCATCTACAAAGTATTCCATAATTTATTTTTTCGGCTTTCGGAGTTTCGGTCTACCTGTGGTAGGCTGGGATCTGAATTGTTCGATGATGATGATCAATACAAAAGCACCGGTATAACACAACATATCTGTCCATGAAAAGGAGCTGCCCAATAGTAAGGTGATCGTTTTTGAGTTTTGCAGGCCTAATAGCGTAGTTAAATGAAAATATTGAGATATCTCTATAGCGTATGCTATCAATAATGCCAGTAAAGCGGCTTTAAATGGCGGTATATAAAAAAAGCTTTTGATAAGGCAATACAGAAATAATACGGCCAGAAAATCGCCGCCATATGGGCGGATAATGCTATCATGCACATACCAGGCAATGATAGCTTCCGTTAAAAAGAGTAGGAGAGCAGGGGTGAAATATCGATATGATTTTATCATTAAAAAGTACTTTGTTATTCAAAGTAATTAATAATAATTTGTATTTCCAAATATGAAAAGGAGTAAGGGGTTATTCATGGAAATATAGATTGGATTTACCCCTTAATTTTTGTATATTTGAATAAGACGGCAGCCCGGTTTTTTTCTGATCAAAAAGGAAAACCGGGCTGTTTTCATTAAGGGAAAAAGACACAAAAAAATGGCTTTTTTTGTGTAGTTAATTATAAATCAATTGTTTAATACTTTTTAAAGCTTTCAAAAGCCCTCAGAAATTTGTTAAAAAGTGTTAAAATGGCGTTAAAACTTAGTTAAATTGACCAAAAAACAAGCTTTTTTACCCTGTTTTTGACCGGAAAAGTGTTAAAATTTAAGGTTTAAAAAGTTTTTAACAGCAATAAAGAGGGATATTTAAATGCTAACGCTTCTGGTTTTTTGAGGAGGATCTTGTTTGTCGTTAATGCTGGTGTAAAATATAGAAGAGGGTAAAACAATCTCCGGGTACTGATCATAGAAATAAGCTTTTTGAGAGGGTACCCTAAAGGCATCACAAACCCTGTTGCTGAATGTTTTAACCTGTATCAACTCATTACCACGCCGTATATTGATGATCTGTTGGGGACGGCCGTTTACCTGGTAGTTGTAGTTTAAAGCAATGGAATCGAAATAGATATCTTCTTCAGTTCCATGCTGATATACTTCCAGGGCATGCGTTATTTTTCTACTGCGTTTTTTGACAATAAGATAAATACCAAGAGCAATCAAAAAGAGCATAGCTATGGAGGCTATAATACCCGCAAAGGCAGCAACAACAATAGTTAAAGGGATGCCAAAAGCCAATATAAATATAATACCGATAGGGAATCCGGTTTTATAAAAAAGCTTGATCCGGTTGCTTTGCTCATCGCTTAGTAATCTTAGGTTGCTCATTACGTAAATTTTAGCTTTAACAGCATGCGTAAAAAGTTGTTTGTGATTGGTGTAATTTCTATCTGAAAATATTTACTGTTTTTTTATAAAGATGTTTTATCCCAGCAAACCAATGCACAATAACCAACG
Source organism: Mucilaginibacter inviolabilis (assembly GCF_011089895.1). NCBI lineage: Bacteria > Pseudomonadati > Bacteroidota > Sphingobacteriia > Sphingobacteriales > Sphingobacteriaceae > Mucilaginibacter > Mucilaginibacter inviolabilis. The sequence continues at coordinate 2,227,658 of NZ_JAANAT010000001.1, read as the reverse complement.
TATATCTATTTGTGGTACAGCGAAGAAGGATGGAAATATAAAAACTGTAAGATTGACATTAATGTTTTTTAATTTCATTATTTTTTCTATTTTAGTGCTTACTATAAACTGAAAATGAACGTTATCACTTATAAATGCAGTAAGGCCTTATGGCTAGTGGGTATCATTATACCCTTTGCTATAGCATTTATATGTGTTGCTGATATTAATGACTATAACTGGCCACGGGTATTACCGGTAATAGCTGTTCTTAGTGCTGTAGCCATTTATTACTGCCGTCAATGTTTTACTTATGATTTGCAAGATAAAGCCGCACTGCAAATAGATCATGAAAAATTAATCTACCACATTGAAAATAAGGTTATTTATTGGGAGAATGTTACAGATATCAGTTGCGGCAAAATGCGTGGGCAGGGGCTGTCTGTTTTTTTTACCATAAAAGGAGAGGGGATCAGAAGCAGTTGTATCTGTGTATCAACCGATTTGATAGAAGGTAATGATAAGGAAATTTATAATGATATTATAGAATGCTACATCAAGGCCAGGATTAAACAACCATCACCTTTTTCTGATCGGGAAACCCTGGGTGAACTAAGCCAGTAAGCGGCAACAAATATTTTTAGGTCTTTTGCACTTGCTTTCAGGAGTACTGAATCCAATTAGTTTTGTGCTTAGGGTTCTGGTTTTCGCAATATCCACAACGTTGTAACTTTTCCACAATCCCGTAAATACGCAGCCAATGCATTAACTTTACCCGATTAACAAAAGGAGTAACCGCTTGGCTAAAGACACTACCAAAGAAACCCCCTTAATGCAGCAATACAACGCCATAAAGGCTAAGTATCCCGGGGCTCTGCTGCTATTTCGTGTGGGCGATTTTTATGAAACCTTTGGCGAAGATGCCGTAAAAGCATCGGGCATACTGGGCATTGTACTTACCCGTAGGGCCAATGGCGCCGCCACACATATTGAATTAGCTGGTTTTCCGCATCATTCCCTGGAAACTTACCTGCCAAAATTGGTTAGAGCAGGGCAGCGTGTGGCGATATGCGACCAGCTGGAGGATCCGAAGACCACTAAAACCATTGTAAAGCGTGGGGTTACCGAATTGGTTACTCCTGGCGTGGCTACCAATGATAATATACTGCAGCAGAAGACTAATAACTACCTGGCTTCGCTTCATTTTGAAAAAAACACCATAGGTATTGCTCTTATCGATATTTCGACAGGGGAGTTTATGACTGCGCAGGGCAACAGTGATTATATTGATAAGTTGCTGCAAAGTTTTGCGCCCAGCGAGGTGATCTACCCAAAAAGTCGTTCCAAGGATTTCAAAGATACCTATGGCGATCGCTTTTATACCTACGCACTTGACGAATGGCCCTACAGCGGTGATTATGCCAACGAAACGCTGTTAAAGCATTTTGGTGTAAAATCGCTCAAAGGCTTTGGTATAGATAAGCTTAATCTGGGTATTATTGCCGCGGGTGTGGCTATCCACTACCTGAATGAAACCGAACACCGTAACCTGCAGCATATATCTTCGATATCACGGATTGAAGAAGACAGGTATCTATGGCTCGATAGGTTCAGTATCCGCAATCTGGAACTGATTGGTTCGGCTAATGAGAACGCCAAAACGCTGGTTGATGTACTTGATCAAACCAGTTCACCTATGGGTGCACGTTTACTTCGCCGCTGGATAGTGATGCCGTTAAAAGAAATAAAACCGATTAACGACCGGTTAGGTGTAGTAGAATACCTGATAGCGCAGGAAGAACTCCGTGAAGAGTTTCAGCAATACATCCGCCAGATAGGTGACCTGGAAAGGCTCATTTCTAAAATTGGTTTACAAAAGGCTAATCCGCGTGAGGTATGCCAGCTTAAAAAAGCCTTGCTGGCTATTGGCTCTATCAAAAAAATAGCCGAAACATCCGAGAGCCAGCCACTCAGAGCCATTGGCGAACAGCTTAATCCCTGCGCGCTGATATGCGAAAAGATAGAAAAAGAGCTGCATCCCGAGCCCCCGGTTATGATCGTAAAAGGATCGGTGATGAATGAGGGGATCAATGAAGAGCTGGACAGGCTGCGGAAGATCGCTTTTGGCGGAAAAGGCTACCTGCTGGAGATCCAGAAGCGCGAAGCAGAAGCAACCGGTATCCCATCGCTCAAAGTATCATTTAATAATGTTTTTGGTTACTACCTGGAGGTTACACACAGCCATCGCGATAAAGTGCCATCAGAGTGGATCCGCAAGCAGACTTTGGTGAATGCCGAACGTTATATTACCCCCGAATTAAAAGAATACGAAGAACAGATATTAGGTGCCGAAGAAAAGATACTGGCGCTGGAAACACGTCTATACAACGACCTGCTATATGCCCTGGCCGAATATATTAAGCCCATACAGCTTAATGCCCAGCTGATAGCCCGTTTGGATGTGCTGCTTAACTTTGCAACCATATCTATCAAAAACTATTACGTAAAGCCCGAAATAAGCGATAGCAAACAACTGGACATTAAAGGTGGTCGCCACCCCGTTATAGAGAAGAACCTGCCCTTAGGTGAATCATATATCACCAATGACGTGTACCTCGATTCGGAGTCGCAGCAGATCATTATCATTACCGGCCCCAACATGGCGGGTAAATCGGCCCTATTAAGACAAACCGGCTTAATTGTACTGATGGCTCAGATGGGTTGCTTTGTACCCGCCAAATCAGCTTCGATTGGATTGGTGGATAAGATATTTACCAGGGTAGGCGCATCGGATAACCTTTCGTCCGGTGAATCGACCTTTATGGTGGAGATGAACGAGACGGCCAGCATCTTGAATAACCTGTCAGATCGAAGCCTGATCCTGCTGGATGAGATTGGTCGGGGTACTTCAACGTATGATGGTATCTCCATAGCCTGGTCAATTGCCGAATACCTGCATAATCACCCATCGGCCAAAGCCAAAACGTTGTTTGCTACTCACTACCATGAACTGAACGAATTAAGTAACAGCTTTAACCGTATCAAGAATTTTAATGTATCGGTAAAAGAGGTTGGCCACCAGATCATTTTCCTGCGTAAGCTGGTTCCAGGCGGCAGCGAGCATAGTTTTGGTATCCATGTGGCCAAACTAGCCGGTATGCCACCAAAAGTGCTGACCCGCGCCAATGAAATATTAAAGAAACTGGAAAACGAGCGTACTGGCGGCGAGCATATTAAGGAGAGTATCCGTAAGGTACAAAAGCAAGCTGTTCAGATGCAGATGTTCTCTATCGATGACCCGGTACTGGTGAAAATTCGTGACACCCTGAATAACCTGGATGTAAATACCCTTACCCCGGTGGAAGCATTGATGAAGCTGGACGAGATACAGCGGGTGATCAAGAGTTAATTTAGATGTGCGGAGGCTCAAACTTACGAAGTTTCTAAAACTTCGTAAGTCTTACCTGATTATGCAAATACCACCATCCTATCCGGATAGCGTGAGGCGTAATTGGATACGATATTCTTGATATAGTCATTACCCGGGTATGGAGTCAGATAGTTTTTGAGCTGCTGGATGTTATCGGCATCAAAATAATGAGAGATATAACCCATGCCATAAAACTGTCCCTTTTCAACCAGTATACAGCTATGCTCATCGCCTGTGCGACCTTCATCACGAATGGCATAAGTAGGCAGGGCTTGTTTCAGTTGTTCAATAGCAGTATTTACTTTGTTGTTGTAGTCATCAACACTCTCCACGCCCTCGCAGGCGCAGGAACTTCCTGCAACGCTGGTACATAAGTCCTGGTTCTTTTGGATAAAGCACAGCTTGGGACAGAGCTCAAAATTTTCAATCAGTTTGTTGAGTAGATTATAACCATCAAGTAAGGAGTTACAGGTATATATCGGATCGCTGTATTTACGGTACTTGTCTACCGCAAGGCGCAGGTAACCGCGCTGATCTTCAAAAGCATATAAACAGTAAGCATTCTCAAATCGTTTAAGAGAGCGGTTATATTTAGGCCACAGACGTTTGATCTCGATGGCTTCCAATACAAAAGCAATCAGTTCGGTACCGCAAACCTGATAAGTTACCTGGTGTATGTTTCGTAGAAATTCCTGTCGCTGCAAACCCGGATTATTGCCTGTAAAATGACTGCTTACCCGTTTCTTCAGACTTTTGGCCTTGCCTACATAGATCACTTTACCCTTTTGATCATGAAAGTAATACACACCAGGCATGTAAGGTAACTGATCAATGTCTTTTTTAGGAAGATTAGGAGGAAGTAATTGCTCTTTGGAACCCTGCTTTAGCGCTCCTTTGATATGCCCCTCAGTATCACTGTTGAGTAGTAGAGTAAACAATTCGGCGGTGGCCTCCGCATCGCCGCCTGCACGGTGACGGCTTTCGTTATCGATACCCAGGTGTTTACATAAACGCCCGAGACTATACGAGGGTAACCCTGGTAATATTTTGCGGCCAAGGCGCACAGTACACAGCTTATTACATTGCAGATCGTACCCGGCAGCAGCTAAGTGGTAACGTACAAATGAATAGTCGAAATTTACGTTATGAGCTACAAATATTTTGCCGTGGATTAGGTGATAAATATCGGCCGCCACATCTTCAAATGGAGGGGCTTGTTGTACCATTTCATTGGTAATTCCGGTTAACGCGCTGATATAAACCGGGATCTCCCTCAACGGGTTTACCAGCGACTGGAAGCGCTTAACCACCTTTTTACCATCATGTATGCATATGGCAATTTCGGTAATGCCATTAGCGCTGGCATGGCCTCCGGTAGTTTCAATATCGACAATTGCATACATATTTCAAATGTAATACATTTTGCTAATTATTTTAGTGTTTTTTTGTTTTGGATGAAAGATAGGAAGATAAGAATCGGAGATAGGGCAAATAATCACGAATTGATGTATAGCCATGGCTTTAATCAATTAACAAAAAGTGGGTTTACATGGGTTTACACAATTTAGGGTTTACATTGGCTTATTTATCTGTTAATCAATTTATTATAAATTTTTTATGCAAAAAAGTGTAAACCCACTTTTTGCATAAATATCACGCTTAACGTCAATTTATAAATATCAGACAACAGCGAAAGATGCGTAACAAAAAGCCCCGAAAGATTTATCTTTCAGGGCTTTTGTATTGTCTTTTATCTTTCGGATCTAAGTCCCTAAGGCTAAAAAGATTATTTCTTGGCTTGTTGTTGCTGACGCATCATTTCTTCCATACGGGCCTGGAAACCTGATTTCTTTTTCTTCTCTTCAGGCTTCTTTTTGTTTTCCTGTATCTGGGCATGTATCTTTTTATCATCAACCATAAATTTGATCAGGTATTGCTGTAAAAAGGTAAGCATGTTAGCCAGGAAGTAGTAATAGTTCAAACCAGCAGGATAGCTGTTCAGCGTAACCAGGAATACGATTGGAGTGATGTAACCAATGTATTTCATCTGGCCGGTAGCACCTGATATCTGGTTATTAAAGTAAGTATAAATCAGCGTAGATACCGTCATCAGCAAACACATTAAGCTGATGTGGCTGATACCACCCAATATAGCTATTGGGGCAAAGGTGATCACCGAATCATAGGTCGAAAGGTCATGCATCCATAAGAAGCTTTGGCCACGCAGTTCAAACAAGCTTGGGAAAAAGCGGAAGAAAGCAATCACTATCGGCATTTGGATGAGTAATGGTAAACAACCACCCAATGGATTTACGCCAGCTTTTTTATACAGCTTTAAATATTCCTGCTGTAAAAGGGTAGGATTGTCTTCACCAACCTTGGCTTTGATCTCATCCATCTCCGGCTTCAGCACGCGCATTTTAGCCATAGATAGGTATGATTTGTAAGTAAGCGGTGATAATACCAGCTTAAGCAAAATGGTTAATGCCAGGATGATTAAACCATAGCTCCAGTTAAACTGATTCAGGAAGTTAAATACCGGTAATACGGCAAACTGGTTAATGTATTTTAACGGTCCCCAGCCCAGGTTAACCAGCTTTTGCAGATCAGATCCCTGAGCTTTTAAAGTAGAGTAACGGTTAGGGCCAAAGTAAAATTCCATAGGTACACTGCCATCGGCACCACGTGCAATGGTCAGGTCGGCTTTCATTTGCTTCACATCGGAAGTATCGGCTACATCAGTCGACACGCTCAGGTTTGAACGGCTGATGTTATTTTTAACCAGCAATGCATTTGAAAAGAAGTGCTGTTTAAAGGCAATCCAAGCCATTTTTTTATCGCTGATGTCTTTCTGATCATCTTTGGTTTCACTCAGATAATCAACTTGTCCTTCAGTATTAAAATAGTAAACGGTTGAATACTGACGCTCCTGCTTCATATCCTTTTCCTGTTTGTGCAGGCTGGCTGCCCAGTTCAGGTTAATGTTGCCACTGTTGTTGATGATGCCGTCAAGTCCGGTTGGTTTAATAGTTAAACCGAGTTTGTAACCAGTGCCTTTTAAGCTGTACACATAATCAATATACTGAGTAGGGCTGTAGCTTAAACGCAGGGTAACCGAAGCCGAATCTTTTTCGGCAACTTTAAGTTCGGGCGCGCTTGGTGTAAAGTAATAATTGTCGGTATTGATAGGTGTGCTACCTGCGGTAAAATTTAAACCAAAATGATTTTGATCACCGCTGAAAAGTATAAGCGGTTTTTTGTCAAAAGTTTTAAAGTTTTTTAATTCAACTGATGCAACTTTACCACCTTTAGTGCTCAGTTTTACCAATAGGTCTTGATTCTCTAAAGTCACTACTTTTTCGCTACCTACAGATGCTGCTCCAAAAGGGCTTTTTAATAAAGCGGAGTCAACTACGTGGGCCTTGCCTGTGTCTTTTTTGGCAGCTGCTGTTGCCGCGGCAGTCTGCGCCTTAATTAAACCCTTTCTTATAGAGTCCTGCTGCTGTACCAGACGTTCTTTTTTAAGTTCGGCATCAGATGGCTTCAGGAAGTAAATTGAGCCAGCAATAATTGCCATGATCAGGAATAATCCTGTAAATGTATTTTTATCCATTATCTATTGTATCGAATGATCAGTTTTTTATCAGTTATTGATCATCACTGTTAAATTTTCGTCCTTATTTCTCAGATCGATGCCACCTTCGTACACCGATTTTAAATTAGTAAGATAAAATGCCCAGCCGTTTGAGCAGCCCAGCCTTATATATTGCTTAGAGTTATCATCGGTAGGTATGTTACGATGTGTTAGCTCAATTACAGTATACCCGTTTTTTTCGCTTAATCTTACATCAACCACACACTCGCCTTCGAAGGTAAACTGTATCCAGTCTTTTCCGTTAGCCTCCCTGATAAATCCAGGCATAGGATCCGGGTAAAGGAACCAGAACCACTTATAAGAGCAGTCTTTACTAACCGCCTGGTCAGGAGCCAAAAGCTCACCAGTTGTATTGTAAAATTCAGCTTTTTCTAAAAACCATTTTTCAATCTCAGCAGAACGCGTCCAGGCATTATAAATATCTGCCAGACTTGCTTTAACCGCAATTCGTTTGGTAAAAGAGGTCCAATCAAAATCCTTCATATCCCTGCCTGATCATTTATCTGCCTTAATTACTTCTTGCGGGCATAAGCCAGCGAAGCGGCGACAAAGTTAATAAAAAGTGGGTGTGGATTAGCAACTGTTGATTTTAATTCGGGATGAAATTGTGCGCCCACAAAAAATGGGTGATTTTTTAACTCCACAATCTCTACCAGGTCGTTCTCGGGATTAATACCTGAAGGGATAAGACCAGCAGTTTCATATTGCTTAAGATACTCGTTATTAAACTCATAGCGGTGTCTGTGACGTTCTGAGATGTGATTTTTTCCGTATATGGCAGCGGCTTTACTTCCTTTTTTAATATCGCAGGCGTAAGCGCCCAGCCGCATGGTGCCACCTTTGGTAGTAATGTTTTTTTGATCCTCCATCATGCCAATAACCGGGTATGGTGTTTCCGGATTCATTTCGGTGCTGTTGGCATTTTCTAACCCTAAAACATTGCGGCCAAACTCAACAACAGCGCATTGCATGCCTAAACATATGCCAAAGAAAGGGATATTGTTTTCGCGCACATGGCGTATAGCTTGTATTTTGCCTTCAAAACCACGTTCGCCAAAACCGGGAGCAACCAGTACCCCGTGCATACCTTTTAGCTTTTCAATCGCGTTTTCAGGTGTAAGCTGCTCAGAAGGGATATATTCTACCCGTACTTTGCACTCTTGTTTTGCACCTGCATGTATAAATGCTTCGGTGATAGATTTATAAGCATCAGGAAGCTCTACATATTTACCTACCAGGGCAATGCGTACATCGGCTGTAGGATTTTTTAAACGGCCCAGGAAATCTTTCCAGTTTTCCAGGTCGGGTTCATTTTTGTGTGGTAACTTGAGCTTAGTAAGTACCGTTTTATCCAACTGCTCTTTCAGCATCAGCAGAGGTACATCATAGATACTTGGTGCATCTATCGACTCAATAACCGCATTGATATTCACATTACAGAACAAAGCTATTTTTTTACGCAGATCATTGTTCAAGTGATGCTCGGTGCGGCAAACCAGTATATCCGGCTGTATACCGTACTCCAATAACATTTTTACGGAGTGCTGGGTGGGTTTGGTTTTTAACTCACCAGCTGCTGCCAGGAACGGGATCAGGGTTAGATGGATCACCAGGCAATTGGCCGAACCAACTTCCCAGCGAAACTGTCTTACTGCCTCAATGTAGGGTAACGACTCGATATCGCCCACAGTACCACCCAACTCGGTGATCACAATATCATATTCGCCGTTTTCGCCCAGTATGCGGAAGTTTCTTTTAATCTCATCGGTAATGTGTGGTACAACTTGCACAGTTTTACCTAAAAAAGCACCTTCACGCTCTTTATTGATTACATTTTGGTATATACGACCGGTAGTGATGTTGTTGGCTTGCGAAGTAGGGGTATTTAAAAAACGCTCATAATGGCCAAGGTCAAGATCTGTTTCGGCACCATCTTCGGTCACATAGCACTCTCCGTGTTCATAAGGGTTTAATGTTCCCGGATCGATATTGATATAGGGATCAAATTTTTGGATAGTGACGCGATAACCGCGTGATTGAAGAAGTTTGGCTAAAGAGGCTGAGATAATACCTTTTCCTAACGACGAGGTAACGCCGCCCGTAACAAAAATATATTTAGTCATGATTTTGTGTAAAGTGGTGCCTTTTTTATGCTGCACCAATTGTTTGTGTACGGGATACAAAAGTAGGAAAAATTTTGGGTTTTGCCTTAATAATTATTGAATTATTGATTTAGTGAATTAGTGATTTAACAAGATTCACTTTCTGTTTACTGAGCTATATATGCTATACTTAATGTTTTACCCAGGCAATAGTTGTTGATTATGTCCCCTCAGGGTCTCTCGTAGAGGACCCTGAGGTTTAGGCAAGTTTGTAAGCAAGCTCAGGGTCCCTTTCAGGAGACCCTGAGGGGACGAAAAGCAGGGATGTCATGGTGAGCTCCGTCGAACCATGGTGGACAGGCCTCTGCGCGCGAGTCTTCGACAGGCTCAGACCGACAGTCTTTTCTATAAACACGTTATACAGAGCGGAGCGAAGGATCTATTATTGAATCGTGCAAATGCGCAATGCACGTAGGTCAATAGATGCTTCGTTCCTCAGCATGACAAACTTGTCATGGTATGTTACCCGCTTAAAATCAATGTGTTAAAATGTGTTAAAAGATGTTAAGGAATGTTAATGTCCATGGATTTTTAGTTGCTTAGCCCGACCTTGGCGTTCAGTTACATATGACTAAACTTTACAACCTTATTTATGATACGCTACCACAAAATCAATAACCTGTTAGGCTGGCTCTGCCTCCTGATTGCTTTTACCACCTATGTTTTAACCCTCGAACCCTCCGTTAGCTTTTGGGATTGCGGTGAGTTTATATCATGTGCCTATCGCCTGCAGGTATCGCACCAGCCGGGTTATCCAATGTTTGCCATGTTGGGTAAATTGTTTTCGCTATTATCTTTCGGTGATACAACTAAAGTACCTTATTTTACCAACCTGGGTTCGGCGCTGGCCAGCGGGGCAACCATCATGTTCCTGTTCTGGACGATAACCGCTCTGGCTAAAAAGCTATTGATTGTTAAAGATCAGGATATCAGCTCTACTCAAATGATCACGATAATGGGCGCAGGTTTAGTAGGGGCGTTGGCCTTTGCTTATACCGATACTTTCTGGTTTTCGGCGGTCGAAACTATTGTTTTTGCCCTGTCATCATTATGTACCGCAGTAGTTTTCTGGGCGATACTGAAATGGGAAGCCCATGCCGATGAGCCAGGTGCCGATAAATGGATCGTATTGATCGCTTATATCATGGGCTTATCCATCGGCATACATTTACTTAATCTGCTTACTATACCTGCTATAACTATGGTTTATTATTTCCGCAGGTATAAAAATCCTACTATAAAAAGCAGTATTGTAGTGTTTCTGGTCAGCATTGTGATCCTGGGGCTGGTACAATACGGCATCCGGGAGTATACTATCAAAATAGCCGCTTATACCGATCTGTTTTTTGTAAATACCCTGGGTTTGGGTTTTGGCAGTGGGGCGGCGTTTGTTTTTGTGACCATTATTGTATCGTTGGTTGTTGCTATCAGGTATAGCATCCGTCACAAAAAGTCTGCTTTAAACCTGGCTTTGGTATGTGTGGCCTTTATCTATTTTGGGTACAGCTCATTTATATATATCCCTATCCGCGCTACCGCCAATACCAACCTGAACAATACGCATCCGGATAACGCTTTTACGCTGAACAATTACCTCAACAGGATACAATATGGTGATAATCCATTGTTGTACGGCCCCCAATTCGACGCCAAAGTAATAGATCAAAGTGAAGGCAGCGCTATGTATCGTAAAGGTCGCAACCGCTACGAGGTGTATGGTAAAAAACAAAATTATGTGTTTGACCATAATACCATTATGCCCCGTATGCACAGCACTGAGGGCGATCAGGATTTTGCGCAGAACGTACATTTTTACAAGCAATGGCTTAACCTGGCCGACGGCCAAAGCCCAACCTTTGCTGATAATATGAAGTGGATGCTGAGCTGGCAGATGTACCAGATGTACTGGCGCTACTTTTTGTGGAACTTTGTGGGCCGCTATAACGACCTGGATGGGCAAACCAGCACGGCATCAACCGATGGTAACTGGACATCGGGCCTGTTTGACGGCGCCCGTCATCTGCCTAAATCTATTATCAATTCAAATACTTATACCCCGTTGTATGCGCTGCCCCTGGTTGTGGGTTTATTGGGGATGGTTTATCATTTCAAAAAAAGAAGAGGCGACGCTACCGTAATTGGCCTGCTTTGGTTTTTTACGGGCCTGGCTATTGTGCTGTATGTAAATCAGGTTAACCTGCAACCCCGCGAGCGCGACTATTCCTACGTGGGCTCTTTTTATGCTTTTGCCATATGGATAGGATTGGGTGTGTTGGCTATATATGATTTTATGCGCCGCAAGGTAAACGCCCGTGGTGCAGCGCTGGCATCGGTGGCAACTTGTCTGTTGGTTGCCCCCGTATTGCTGGCCCGTCAGGAATGGGGCGGGCATGATCGGTCGACCAAGATGATCCCGCATGATATGGCTTATAATTTCCTGATATCGTGCCCCAAGAACGCCATCCTGTTTACCTATGGCGATAATGACACTTATTCACTTTGGTACGACCAGGAGGTGGAAGGCATCAGGCCCGATGTGCGTATTGTTTGTAATAGTTTACTGGGAATGGACTGGTATATACACCAGATGGATAAACCTATGAACCAATCGGCTCCGCTGCCTTTAACCATGCCCTTTGAAAAATACAGACTGGGCACACGTGATGTTATTGCCTATAACGATGCCAAAATACCCGGATCGGTAGATGTAAAGGATGTGTTTGATTTCATCACTTCGGACGATAGCCGAACCAAGGTGCAGTATCAGAATGGGGAAACCATGAATTATTTGCCCACCAGAAACTTTAAACTAACTATCAACCCTGATGAAGTGCTGAAAAACGGAGTGATCACTACGCAGCAAAAAGATAAGCTGACTAAGGAAATGGAGTGGAAGTATCCCGCTAAATATATATTTAAAGATAATCTGGCCATGATGGATATTATAGCTCATAATAACTGGAAAAGACCTATCTGCTTCAGCATTGGGTATTCGCCCGAAAGTATGGGCGGTTTACAGCCATATTTGTATAAAGAGGGCTTTGTGTATCACCTGATACCATTTAAGGCTGATACTACCGAACAAAATCAATTGAGTAAAGTGAATAGCCTTGTTGGGTATAATAATGTGATGACCAGGTTTAAATTTGGCAATTTTAAACATGCCAAGTACATTGATCCGGTGGCCAAGACCGAGTTTTATCCTTTTATGGAAACAACCTTTCATGACCTGGCCCAGGGATTGATTAAAGATGGCCGGAATGACCTGGCGCTAAATGTGTTGCATAAATTTGATCAGGAGATGCCGGATATCAACCCGAATATCGACTCGGCCCACCGTAAACTCATGTTGGCACAGGTGGCTTATAAACTAAATGATAAGGAACTGGCCAATCGCTATGTAAAAGGTATTGATGATTACCTGACCGATCAGCTGGCCTATAATTATACTCTGCTGCAAAATAAACCCGAAGCGCTGAATCCCAACGAAGTGCAGTTTCAGCTATATGTATTAAACGGACTGGCCGATACCACCAAAAATTACAAGGAAACAGCCCTGCATCAACAATACCAGGCGCAGCTGGATGATTATGGAAATAAGTTCGCGGCTTTGCTGAACAGGCAGTAGGCGGCAAGTAAACAAGAGTGTCACCCTGAGCTCCGTCGAAGGGCGCGCGCAGAGGCCTGCACACCATGCTTCGACGGGCTCAGCATGACATCCTTTTTTTATGTTCTCCATTTATATGCTATTGATCAAGGAGTATTCGGGAGTTTGTTTTTGATCCGCAGGATTTCAAAGCTTGGCCTTACTTATTTTAGTGCTATATTTACGATAATCTAAATCTTTACACCCCGATGAAAAGTCTATTATTTATACCCCTGTTATTTTTGACTGTGAGCCTGAGTGCACAAACAAAAAAGAAATCTGTTCATCAGGATTTAATCTTTAAGCCATTAACTGCTGCCCCGGCACCTAAAGCCACCGCAGTAATTAAAGGGAACGTTAAAAACTTTAGCGATAAATATTGGGAGTTAGCCGTAACCGGCGATTTGACCAACTACTCCTTAACCATGCCTGTTGATAAGGATGGTAATTTTAACAAAACCATTAATATTGACGATGAAACCGAAGATATATACCTGTATCTTAATGACGATGCAATTAAGATATGCGCTCAAAAAAACGATACTATATTAGTAAACTGGGATAATAAGGATTTTAAAAATACCTTCCGCGTTTCATCTTCACAACCACGCGCCAATGCCAGGTTACAGACCATGATATCCGTTTATAACTACTGCCACGAAAGATTTATGGACCTGATGAAATCATTGAATGCCGATAAATTTTCTGATTCGGTGAAGTATGAAAAAATAAATAATTTGTATAACAAGGAGATGATGATAGCGGCTACACACCTTGATCAGGCTGAAAGCCAGAAACTGATTACAGATGTATATTATAAATATGCTGATCTGCTAAATGACCATAAGCTATTGTCAAGGTATGACCTGGAAATTAAAGATACAAGCGCCGTAGGTAAAAAACTTAATCGGCAATTTGGTCCGGGTACTTATCGCACCGAATCGGAATACGCGTACAAGAATAGCAATACTTACAAGCAATTTATTTTTAATTATGTCCGCTTTAGTAGGGTGCTAAACGGTGCCACTATTCAAGGATCGGATTGGGATAAAAAACTACTGTCGTTGAATCCTGCCTGGTATGAATATTATCTGATCATGGGTAACTTTAGGTTAACCGAGATCCGCGATTGGTTTCTAACCAGAGAGATAAAACTGGCATTTGGATTTTATCCATTTGACGATGTAAGTAATGTGTATAATGACTTTATGACTAAGATTAAAACACCGCGATATGCCGATAGTCTTAAACAATTCTATGCGGCTGCACAGCGGTTAAAGCCCGGCAACCCTGCACCTGACTTCAGTTTAAAGAATGATAAAGGTGAAACGGTAAGCTTGAAAAGTTTGCGGGGAAAGGTTGTTTATATTGATTTTTGGGGTGTAGGATGTGCTCCTTGTGTATATGAAATAAAAAATACCACGGAGCCCCTGCATGCGAAGTATAAAGATAAGAATGTGGTTTTTTTGAATATCTGCGTCGACTCTGACGAGAAAACATGGAAAAATAATCTGACCTCATTAAAAATGACCGGCACAAATCTTATTGCCGAAGGCTGGGTACGAAACCCTGTTTGTCAAAAGTATAATATAACGGGTATCCCTCATTATATAACCATTGGTTCCGATGGTAAAATAGTGAATAACAATGCTGCAAGGCCATCAGATGGCGACCGACTTACAACAGAATTGGATAAGGCTTTAAAGTAACAACTAATGAGTGCCAAAACAAAAAGGGGATTTTTAAATCCCCTTTTTGTTTTAAATGTTTGTGGTATTGTTATACTGCTGAACCAGGTTTCTGATCCGCTTAAAACTGAATTTGTTTTCGGAGGTATATTGGGCGTATACGGCATCGTTATCACTGATCAGTGTTGTAAATTCACCTTTGCGCTGCTTTTTTGATTTGGACATAACCAGATCATCAGTTTTTAAGGGTTGAGCTATATCCGAGCCTTTGGTAACATACCATTTAGTAACCTTGGTTACGGTATTATTCACATAAACATCAGTAGTTTCCTCGTACAAACTTATTTTCCCGGTTTCCAATACCAACAGGAACTCTGGTTTGGTTTTTCCTTCTTTGATGACCGAACGGTACAGGCTGTTTTTCTTGCTGATATAATACTCTTTTACCTCATCAGGCTTGATCTTTACGGATGGGCCATTGGCGCTGGTTTTATAATTGCCGTCGCCGCAGGTTATTAAGGGGATTTTGATGGTACAAGGTATAGAATCGCCTTTGGTTGTAATTATATAATCCTGGTTCTGCGCTTTTACTCCTAAAGTAAACAATACAGCAATGATGCAGGTAGCGGCTTTCTTCAATAACGATCTCATAGCAGTGTGTGGTTAATGTAAAGGCAAAGTTATTACATGTTTAACCGCATAGTGTTATAGGAATGCCATAATTTAATCAAATGATTAATTTTTTTATAAAGGGAAGATTAGAAGAGATCTTTAGTAGAAAGTTAATGAAAAGAAATAAAAAAGAACCTGAGTATGGGTGATTCCCTCCCCGCGGGAGGGAATTTATATTAATGAATTTATTATTGATTAAAACTTCAATTTCAGCAGGTCCTCAGGTACATCCACCGCATAGGTTTCCAGTTCGGTTTCGGCAACTTTAATGCGGTAACCGTTCTCTATCCAGCGCAGCTGCTCCAGGCTTTCGGCTTTTTCTAAGGACGATACAGATAGTTTGGTGATCTGTTGCAATATATCGGCACGGTAGCCATATATGCCAATGTGCTTAAAGAAAGTATAAAATTCCAGCCAGTTCTCAGGCTCCTGACCTCGGATGTGCGGCAGGGCCGAGCGTGAAAAATAAACAGCCTCAGATAGTTTGTTTACCACCACCTTGGGCGAATTGGTATTGAACAGTTCTTCTTCGGTTTTGATCCTTTTGATGAGGGTAGCCAGTTGGGTTTCCTTATCGGTAAAGCAAGCGGCTAGTTTGCTGATCTGTTCGGGGTCGATAAATGGTTCATCGCCCTGTATGTTGATGATCACATCGTACTCCGGGTGCAGTAAGGCGACCTCGGCACAGCGGTCGGTGCCGCTTTGGTGTGTATCGGCCGTCATTACGGCAACGCCACCAAAAGCCAGTACATGGTTAAATATGCGGTCATCGTCGGTTGCTACAATAACTTCGCTCAGGCCACTGCATTTTTTGGCCTGCTCGTATACCCGCTGTATCATACTTTTACCACCAATATCAACCAATGGCTTACCCGGGAACCGGGATGACGCGTAACGGGCCGGGATAATACCTAATACTTTCATTTTTTAATTACAATGGTTTTAAAGGCTTGAAGGGCTAATTTCTCATCTGTTAATGATAGATTATTTCCATTCATTTGAAAATCGAATGATGATTTTCTACTGTGTATATAAATTCCTGTCATACCCTTTCCTGGAACTTTAGGCCAGATGGTTTTAAAAACATATGTACTGTTACTATCTAACTGAATATTTTGAGACTTTATAGAGGTGGGGATTGTAATTGGAAAATAAATGGTTTTGCCTTGATAAGTTAGGTTAGCAATATAATCAGCCTTAGGGTATTTGTTTTTTTGCATTTGATTAAGAGGATGAACCTTAGTTTCAGTTCCCCAAAAAGGAAAAGTAAGGCCATGATCCCACCAATCTCTGCTAAGTAAATATTCTTGCTCGGTTTTGATTAAATTATTGGCATATCCCATATCACTACAATCAAAAGACAGTGTTAAATGAGGTCCGGTAATCTGACCTACAAAAGAATCTCCCTGTGTTCCTGGATCATCATAATTCCAATTGACTGGAATGGAGATTTGGAATAGTCCTAAGTCTAATTTTTTAAAACCATTTGTTGGGTCATTTTGCACCGATTTGCAAGAACAAAAAGTCAACATTATAACAAAGAAAAGGATGGGGCTTTTATTCATTAAAATAATGATTTTAAATATTGGTTGTAACAACCGATACAATCTTCCTAAAACAGCCCGTTAATTTCCCGTTCAATCAGTTGAACAATGGTGGCCATGTCCTCGGTGTTATTGGCAAAATCAAGATTGTCTTTATCCAGTATCAGTAATTTGCCCAGCTTGTAGTTTTTTATCCACTTATCGTACTTTTCATTCAGCTTGGAAAGATAATCCAAACGGATGCCTATTTCGTATTCGCGGCCACGACGCTGTATATTGCTAACCAGGGTAGGTACCGATGCTTTGAGGTAAACCAGCAGATCGGGTGGCTTTATGTATTCGGTTATATTGTCAAAAATGGATTGGTAGTTTTCGTAATCGCGACTGGTCATGAGGCCCATATCATGCAGGTTTTCGGCAAAAATATAGGCATCCTCATAAATGGTTCTATCCTGCAAAATGTTGCGGCCGCTTTTTTGTATGTCAACTATCTGGCGGTAACGGCTGTTCAGGAAATAAATCTGGAGATTAAAGCTCCAGCGTTTCATGTCGCTGTAAAAATCTTCGAGGTAGGGATTGTTATCAACGGCTTCAAACAGCGGTTCCCATCCATAGTTCCGGGCCAGCATTTCGGTGAGGGTAGTTTTGCCCGCTCCTATGTTTCCTACAATAGCTATGTGCATACGTTGGGTTTTAGTTCATGGATAATGGTTCATAGATCATAGTAATTGCAGAAAAATAGCTTTGAACATTTATTCTTCACCAAAATCTAGTCCCTAAAAATACACTATGAACAATGAACTATCAACAATGAACTTATTAAAATTTCCTGAAACCTATAATTTCCCTTACCTCACGTATAGTTTTTGAAGCGCTTTCGCGGGCTTTATCGGCACCGTGCTGAGCCACCTTGCTCAGGTAGGCGGCATCGTTGGCAATAGCATTAATGCGGTCGCGGATAGGGGCTGTAGCAATGATCATATCTTCGGCAAGTTGTTTTTTCAGGTCGCCGTAACGGATGCTGCAGGTATTGTACAGGTTATCAAAATGAGCCAGGGTATCTGCCGATGAAACTACCTTCATCAGATCAAACAAATTCTGGATCTCTTGCGGTTTGGTTTGATTTTCTGTGGTCGGGCCGCCATCAGTCACTGCACGCATTACTTTTTTGCGGATAGCCTCCGGAGTATCACTCAGGAAAATGGCATTGCCCTCACCTTCTGATTTTCCCATTTTTCCCTTGCCGTCGAGGCCCGGGATTTTCACCAGGTTGTTGCTATAGCTGAAGGCGTAAGGCTCGGGGAAGTAATCATGGTTATACAGCCTGTTAAAACGGTTGCCAAAAGTGCGGGCCATTTCCAGGTGTTGTTCCTGATCTTTACCAACAGGTACTTTGGTAGCTTTATGAATAATAATATCAGCCGCCATTAATACCGGGTATGTAAGCAAACCTGCGTTTACATTATCGGGGTTGGCGCGTACTTTATCTTTGAAAGAGGTAGCGCGTTCCAGCTCGCCCAGATAGGCGTTCATGTTGAGGTATAAATATAATTCGGCAATCTCGGGCACGTCTGATTGTACGTAGATCGTTGCTTTATCCGGATCGATGCCCGCAGCCAGGTACTCTACCAAAACCTGCTTTACGTTGGTATGCAAATCGGCCGGGGTAGGGTGCGTAGTTAATGAGTGCAGATCGGCGATGAAAAAAAAGCAGTTATATTCCGACTGCATTTTGATAAAATTTTGCAGCGCTCCGTAGTAATTTCCTAAGTGCAGATTTCCGGTTGAACGGATGCCACTAACAACAGTTTCCATAGGTTGCGAAAGTAAGGAATTTTTCTATTTTTGATGGTGATGAAAATGATATTGAAAAAAGTACATATCTACCTGTATGTGCTCAGCGTGGCATTATCTTATTTTATATTCTGGCCGTTTTTTTACTATTGTTCCAGAAAACCGGAGCGTTACAGGAGCATGAACCGGCTGCGAAGGTTCTGGGGCTTAATTAGTTCGGCTGCGGTTGGTTTCTTTTACCGATTTGAGTTTGAAGAGCCTGTTGACTGGAGCAAAACCTATATTGTATGTGCCAATCATACCTCTAATCTGGATATTGCAGCCATGTGTGTGTTGGTGAATAATAATTGCAGCTTTATGGGTAAACAGGAACTGGAAGATGGACTGGTAACCGGCTTGTTTTTTCGTTCGGTTGATATTCCGGTAAACCGGGATAGTAAAATGTCATCATTCCGGGCGTTTAAGAAAGCGGCAGAGAAATTACAGAACGGTATTACCATGATTATTTTTCCCGAAGGTAAAATAGCCGACGATTACCCGCCGCAATTACAGGAGTTTAAAAATGGGCCTTTCAGGCTGGCTATTGAATTGAAAATACCTATTATCGCGGTAACCTCACCCAATACCTGGCAAATGCTTTGGGATACAGGGCTTCAATATGGCAGTAAACCAGGTATTTGTGATTTTTATGTACATAAACCCATTGATACAACTACGCTCACTGTTGACGATGCCGATATGTTACGCGACAGGGTTTATGACATGATGA
This sequence comes from Mucilaginibacter inviolabilis, assembly GCF_011089895.1. NCBI lineage: Bacteria > Pseudomonadati > Bacteroidota > Sphingobacteriia > Sphingobacteriales > Sphingobacteriaceae > Mucilaginibacter > Mucilaginibacter inviolabilis. The sequence continues at coordinate 2,208,319 of NZ_JAANAT010000001.1, read as the reverse complement.
AACAAAAACTTAACGGGCAACAACAGTTAGTGATGGTTTAGCCTGTGGCGATTAAGTATTTTTTCTAATTTTGGTCGCCATGAAATTAGCATTAAAAAGGATACACACTTATTTTTACCAGTACAGTGTAGGGTTCTTTTTTATACTTTTCTGGCCGGTGCTTTTTTTGCTTTCTAAACGGCCTAAACTCTTCAGGTATATTAATAAGCTCAGGCAGATAATTGCCTTTATAAGCTCAGCGTCGTCGGGTATATTTTACCGCGCTACATTTGAAGAACCTATTGACTGGAGCCGTACCTATGTTATTTGTCCCAATCATACCTCCAATCTGGATGTATCGGCTATTAGTGTGCATTTGCGCAACAATCATTGTTTCATGGGTAAAGAGGAGCTTCGACGCCATTTTGTGCTGAAATTCTTTTTTAATACCATCGATATCACCGTTAACCGCGAAAGCAAAATGTCGTCCTTCCGGGCTTTTAAACAAGCTTCAGAAAAATTGAAGAACGGGGTAAGCGTGGTGATATTTCCCGAAGGTACTATTCCTGATAATTACCCGCCTGCCTTACACGCTTTTAAGAATGGCCCCTTCAGGCTAGCCATTGAAATGAAGGTGCCAATTATCCCTGTCACATCATTGGATACCTGGAAAGTGCTCTGGGATACCGGTAAAGAATTTGGCAGCAGACCCGGAATTTGTGATATATTTGTACATAAACCCATTGAAACGGCACATTTAACTTTAGATGATGCCGACGCCCTGCGCGATGAGGTTCACGCTATTATTAAACAAAAATTGCTACAGGCATGACCATTGATAAAGAAACAGTTGAAAAAGTTGCCCACCTGGCCCGTTTAGAGCTTAACGAAACAGAAAAACAGGAGATGATTAAGGATATGAGTAAGATTCTTGATTTTATGGCAAAACTGAATGAACTGGATACAACCGGTGTTGAGCCCCTGGTTTACATGACTGCTGACACCAATGTTTTACGCGATGATGTGGTAAAACAACAAATAACCCATCAGGAGGCCCTGGAAAACGCTCCAAAACACGATGAGAACTACTTCCTGGTTGCCAAAGTGATCGAGAAATAAATTGCAAAGTCAAAATTAAAAAGTCAAAATTCAAAACCTGTTTATTCGTTTTTGAATTTTGACTTTTTAATTTTGACTTATTGTAACATTCAGAAGTGTATCTTAGTCAAAACCAAAAATATTGTATGGAGCCATTGAATACAGACAAACCATTAATAACCATTAAAGATATCGGGCGTAAGTACGTGATCGGCTCCGAAGTGATCCACGCGCTTAAATCAGTTACCCTCAATATCAATAAAGGTGAGTTTGTAGCATTAATGGGCCCATCCGGTTCGGGTAAATCAACCTTAATGAATATCCTGGGATGCCTGGATACCCCGTCAAAAGGCGAGTATATCCTGAATGGTATCAACGTGAGCCACATGACCGATAATGAACTGGCCGAAGTGCGTAACTCCGAGATCGGTTTCGTTTTCCAGACATTTAACCTACTGCCTCGTAATACGGCTCTTGATAATGTGGCATTGCCCTTAATTTATGCAGGGATTAACAAAGAAACCCGTATGGAACGCGCTACCAATGCGCTTAAAAATGTGGGTTTAGGTAATCGTGTTGATCATAAGCCTAACGAATTATCGGGCGGTCAGCGCCAGCGTGTGGCCGTAGCGCGTGCCCTGATCAATAATCCATCTATTATCCTGGCCGATGAGCCTACGGGTAACCTCGATACCAAAACATCCATTGAGATAATGGGGTTGATAGAAGATATCCACGCCAAAGGCAATACCATTATACTGGTAACGCACGAGGAAGATATTGCACTGCACGCCCACCGTATTGTACGTATGCGCGATGGCCTGGTTGAAAAAGACTACGCCAATACTGAAATCCAAACGGTAAACAGACGCGTAGAGGAAGTATAGAAAGGGTACAGGGCCTTTAGGGGCAGGAATCAGGTAGAAATAATATCCGTGAAAAATGAAACGCTATATTCTTTTTATCTTGGCTATAATAACCACCAGTTGCTCATTTGCACAAACCGGTAATATTACTTCTCCTGAACCTATTACGCTACCCGTTTATAAGGCGAACGTAGGAAAAGTAGTCTTTCTGGCCGATACCATAGCGCTTGAAAGGCTAAAACAAACCGATTTGCTGAGCCGCTTTGAAGCCAGACCTCAAAATAATTTGTATATCAGGCTTTTTATTGCCAATTCCCTTACTAACTATCAACATCAGCTTAACCCTTCTTTAAGTGTAGAGGATTTAAATAAAGGGAATTTTCAGTTTACCTTTTATGTTGACGGGAAGCAGATATACCAGGAAAATCTGAATAAAGGTGCCAATCTGCCCGTTACAAAAAATACCAAAACAACCATTAGGGTTCCCCTGATCAGTAACCGTAACGAAGATTCATGGGGGAGAGGCCTTTGGTATCGCTTTACCGCCAGGGGTGGTGATGATGCGCTGACAACCGGTGCGCATTTATTGAAAATAGAAATTCGACCGTATATTAATGTCCCCAATTTAAAGGTTGGTGAGATAATTGCCAGCGGAGAACTTCAGTTTGTTGTGCCTCCGGCCGATCTGAAAGCTGTTCAGATACAGACCATAAAACCCAATAGCGGCTGGCAGGTTTCCAGTGATCCCTTTGATCAAAATAAGATCAGGGAATTGAATGGCCTGATAGCTCAAAACAAACTGAAAGATATTACCAGCATTATAGTGATCAAAAACGGGAAGTTATTGATAGAAGAGTATTTTAATGGCAGCTCGCGCGATTCCCTGCATGATCCCCGTTCGGTGGGTAAAACTTTCGCCTCGGCCATGATGGGGATCGCGATACATGATGGGTTTATTAAAAGCGAAAACCAGACGTTAAAGAATTTTTACGATCTTAAAAAGTTTAACAACTACTCGCCCCGCAAAGAAGATATTACCCTGAAAAGCCTGCTTACCATGAGCTCGATATTTGACGGTGACGATAACGACAGCAATTCGCCAGGGAACGAAGAAAATATGTACCCAACGCCCGACTGGGCAAAATTTACGCTTGATCTTCGTGTGGATAGCTCCAAAACCGCAGGTAAACAGTGGAATTATTTTACGGCCGGAGCCATGCTTTTGGGTGATATCATCAATAAATCGGTTCCCGGAGGCTTAGAAAAATATACGGACGAAAAGCTATTTAAACCTTTGGGGATAACAAAATATCAATGGCCCTATTCTCCGCAGCACGTTCCAAGTACTGCCGGTGGCTTGCAGATGCGTTCGCTGGATTTTGCCAAATTCGGTCAACTATACAAAAATAATGGGATCTGGAACGGCAAACAAATTATCCCTGAAAGTTGGGTGAAACAATCATTTACCCAATATTTAGCCCTGCCAAAAGATGTGGTAGGCGAGGGCTATTATGGTTATTTGTTCTGGAACAAAACCTACACGGTGAATAATAAGCCGTATGAAACCTTTTATTGCTCGGGTAATGGCGGCAACAAAATATTTGTTTTTACCAATACGCCATTGGTTGTGATTGTTACCGCTACAGCATATAACAGACCCTACGCACATCCGCAGGTTGACAAAATGATGCAGCAGTATATTTTGCCGGCAGTGTTGAAGTAGGGGTGATTTGGATTGAGACTAAGTTATTTGTCCCTATAAAGTATGTCATTTCGAACGAGGTACGAGGAGAAATCCTATACGGCATGTTACTACGGACTGTATTGAGCAAAGGATTTCTTCTCACGCCCGTCTTTGCCCATCGCTGTTCGTTCGAAATGACATTTAGAGTTGTTCATTGCCGCGGGTAGTCATAAATACAGACGCTTAAATGTGTAAACCATGTAAACCCACTTTTACACTGTCTGTTCAAGCATCGACACTTGAATGGGCTAAAAGGGATTACTTTACTTCCTGCCGTTTTAATTTACCGGCGTCTACCCACCACCAGAGCCATTTACCACCCGATGCCTTAGTTTGATCGAAACTAGCTACATCAAAACCTCCGCTGCCTGTTGCGGTTCCCTGTACTTCATAAACATGAATAGCCTGTTGGTTGTTATTCCAGGTTAAAGGTTTGCCCGGTTCGCATACCTCTGGTGGTTTTTGGCTGTTGGTCATTAAAAAGTAGGCTTTGCTGGTACCTATTACTATAGCACGACCGTTTTCGTCAACACAAACCGCGGTATGTTCATCGGCGGCTATGCCGTTGGCAAACAGTTGCCAATCTTTAATAATACGACTTAAAAAAGCCACATGGCGGCCCTGCCTGTCTCGGGTAATATAATGCTGGTCGGTAATTACCGATTTTAAAAACGGTGCGTGCAGCAGATCATCATTATACAATTTTACCAGTGGGTTATAAGGATTAGCCAGCGCCTGTTCGGCTGTAACGCTGGCATTCTCGCCACTATAATAAATACCGCCCATGATGGCACATCCTGCACTTGTACCGCCAACAGGCGCATGTTTTATATTAAGCAGATAGTTGATGGCATCCATGGTTTTGGTGCCGCGCCAGTAGTTCATGTAATCGGATTGATTACCGCCTGCAATAAAAAGCATTTCGGCATTGCGGATAATGTAAGCAACCGTATCATTGTTTGCCAACTCCCTGGAGTTAATTTTAAGGGTTTCTACCGAATTTACCTTACCCAGCCCATAGATATAAGGATTGTAACCATCCTTACCTGATGCCCGGATGATTACCACATCGCCGCCACCGCTACGGTCAATCATCCACTTAAAAGCTTCGTCAACATCCCTGCCACCGCCTATCATCACCAGGCCGGCTTTAACCGGGGTGGTTACATTGGCCGTATCGCCAATAATACCTATCGACGCCGGTCGACCGGGGATATGTTTACTTTTTTTAACGGTATCTGTACAAGTGAATGCCCACGCCGCCAACTGCGAGCCTAAAAAGATAACGGTTATAATGAGATGGCGCATAATTGTGAATGTAAATATTGTGTTTTCATTCAACTTAAAAAACTAAAATTTGCCATAACTCGTACTTGGTCTAAGTACCGGTTATAATGTGATAAAATGTTTGTTGCTAAACATTTTACTATATTACATGTTCTCCCTCTGTTTTAATTAAAATTAATGATCAAACCACCTATCCCTGAGAACGAGAACGAACGCCTTGCCGCGCTACATACCTATAATATTCTGGATACTTTACCCGAGGAAGGCTTCGACGAAATAACCCTCATTGCGTCAGAAATTTGCCAAACGCCTATATCGCTGGTTAGCCTTATTGATAGTGAACGTCAATGGTTTAAATCGCACAAAGGTTTGGAAGTAACCGAAACCGCCAAAGATTACGCTTTTTGCGCCCATGCCATTTTAGAGCCCGATAAAGTGATGGTAGTAAATAATGCGCTGCAAGATGTACGCTTTGCCGATAACCCACTTGTTATAAACCAACCGGAAGTGATATTTTATACTGGTGTACCCCTGGTTACACCGGATGGCCACGCGTTGGGTACTTTATGTGTTATTGATAATAAACCCAAGGAACTGTCGGCAAATCAGATAGCTACTTTAAAGGCGCTTGCCGGGCAGGTAGTAGCGCAATTAGAATTACGTAAAAAGAATCGTGAATTAAATGAACTTAGTTTAGAGTTGAAGCGATCAAATGAATACCTGGAACGGTTTGCCGTTATGGCTGCTCACGATATCCGTAACCCGCTTACCAGTATTTTGCTAACCAGCAAAATACTGAAAGATCGTTTTAAAGATTCGCTTGATGAAAAGGGCAATAAATTCCTGGATATTATAAACACCTCTTCCTATAAGCTGCTTGCACTGCTTGAAAATATGCTTGCTTATTCAAAATCGAATAAAATGCTATCGCAAAATAAGGAAGAAGTGGAGATTTTACCTTTGCTGGACGGGTTGATCAAGCTCATAAACGCGCCCGCATGTTTTACTATTAGTATCCCTTTGATACCGGTTAAGATCCGTACTTCCGTGGTAGCCTTTGAGCAGATCATCATTAACCTGTTAAACAACGCTATCCGGTACAATAATAAGCCCTTAGGTAATGTTAAAATTGATTATGATGAAAATGATCATTACTACATTTTCAGTATTACTGATAATGGTATTGGGATAGCCCCGGAACATTTCGAAAAGATATTTGAATCTATGTACACATTGGGTAATAAGGATCGCTTTGATAGGAATGGGACAGGCGTGGGATTGTGTACCGTAAAAAACCTGGTAGAAGCTTTGGAGGGTACTATATCAGTAAATTCGGTACTTAATAAATTTACAACATTCACCTTTACGTTAAAAAAGTGAATGTTGTAAATCTCCTCTGATAATTTAATACTTATAAGGTTCCATTTTACCGCATGAGCAGGCACAGTTAGCATCGGTTATACCTAGTTTCTTTAAAAAGAACTGGTAAAAGCCAATACGATCATTCATGCTGTACATGTTTTCGCCTTTATTACACTCTACTTCGCCATTCACAATATTGATGGTCATGCCAAAACCAGGTGTACGGCCTTTTGCTTTATCAACAGCATTAGGTTGCCATTTGCCGGTCATTACATCATGTGCTGATGGTTTATGCGTTTCGGGGGTCATCCAGAAATAAATAGCCGCCTTAAAAGCTACTACTGGATCGTTCTCCACCAGGTCAGGGTTGTTCAGTAAAATTTTAGCATCACCAAATATACAGGTAGAGGCCAGCCCATAATTGCCATTATAGCTTAATTGCATGGGGCCGCGACCGTAATATTTTTTACCCGCGACAGGCGGATATTCATCGCTCTCGGCTATATAACTTAAAGAGGTATTGCTTTCATGTATCAGCATAAGTCCATCGGTATAAGTGGCATTTACACCGTGACGGGTTTCATGGGCTATGTGCGCAAAAAAGGCTGCCAGCTCTTTTTTATTAGCTTCGGCACTAAATTGAGCGCAAAAGTTCCCATAATCTACGGTAAAGGTACTATCTGGTTTCTTTTTGGCCCAGTCTTCGTTCCAGTCACCGTCTTGCCTTACTGTACTGACCTTACCTGTTTTTTTATCAGTACGGATATATTGATAAACAGATGTTGCCCTTCGGGTAACTTGTATTTTTATTTGACCAAGTTCATCGGCTGCTTTTATAAAAGCGGCATAGCTGTAAAATTTATCGCGCTGCGGAAAAAGCTCATTAAATTGTTTCTCGCTGATAAGCGTTGATATAGATGCCGTTTTTTGCGAGGTGGCTGTTGCAGCCGGAGCTTTGGAGCCATTGCTGTTGCCGCAGCTAAAAGCCGATATTACTAATGCGGTGAAAGGTATAATAACGAGTTTAGATGATAATGCGATCGATCTCATAATTTTTGTTTTAAGAAGAGTCAAGAGATAAGAGCCAGGAATCAAGAGCACATTTAGTAACGAAATTATTTTTTTCTTAGTCTTGATTCCTGACTCTTACTTCTTGATTCTCATTTTATGCAAGTTTAAGCCTAACATTTAAAAATTTACACTTTATTAGCAAAAATTATACTACAATGGTATCAATACAAAATATATACACGTATATTGAACTTAAAGGATAAATGCTGCCGGATAAAATATGAAGATATATACTAAAACGGGTGATAAAGGGTTTACATCATTAATAGGAGGAACCCGGGTAGCCAAGCATCATATAAGGATTGAGAGTTATGGGACGGTAGATGAATTAAATTCCTATATCGGCCTCATCCGTGATCAGGATATTACTGACCACGATAAGGACATATTGAAGCAGATACAGGACAGGTTGTTTACTATAGGCTCCTCATTGGCTGCCGATCCGGAAAGATCAAAAATGGTAATTCCAGATCTGCATATGACCGATGTGGAGCTGCTGGAACAGGAAATGGATGCCATGAACGAGAAATTGCCTGAATTGCGTCATTTTATTTTGCCGGGCGGAAATAATACCATTTCGTTTTGCCATATTGCAAGATGTATTTGCCGCCGGGCCGAAAGGATAACCGTTCATTTGGCCGAAGAAAGTCCGGTTGATGAAAAAGTGAACATTTATCTGAACAGACTGAGTGATTACTTATTCACGTTAGCACGTAAAATTGCGAATGAGCTTAAAATACCTGAAAATCAATGGATACCCCGCATGTGAAAAATGTGAAAAAAAATCTTGATTTTCCAATTGAAAATATTATACTTTTGCGAAAAAGTTAATTTACTGAAAATAAATATAAATAGAGAAACATGTATTGGACACTTGAACTGGCATCTCACCTTGAAGATGCGCCCTGGCCCGCAACAAAGGATGAATTAATTGATTATGCTATCCGTTCAGGAGCTCCTGTTGAGGTTATTGAAAACCTGCAGGCGCTGGAAGACGATGGTGAACCGTATGAAAATATCGAGGAGATATGGCCGGATTACCCAACAAAAGACGATTTCTTTTTTAACGAAGACGAATATTAGCAACATGAAAAGCCCTCTTATGGAGGGCTTTTTTTATAAACACTACTTTTTGGAATGATTTTAGTAATAAGCCTTTCATATTTATCACTTAAAACATATCAAAAATGAGAGGTTTATTGTATATCATCGCCGTTATCCTGGTAATAGGATGGATATTTGGGTTTTTCTTTGGTCACGCCACAGGACTGATCCACATTTTATTGGTTATAGCTATTATCGCTGTACTTTTAGGAATTATCCGCAGGGCATAGCAATCGCCTGCTCATGCAATCAAAATTAAAAACCAATGGCTTAAGCCATTGGTTTTTTGCTTAAAAGCAATTCGGCTATGGCTATGTCTTCTGGAAAAGTTATTTTAATGTTTTGATGATTGCCTTCGGTAAGATGTATTTCAACACCGTCTTGTTCAACCACACTTGCATCATCGGTAAAATGTTCATTGTAGGGTTGTTCGTAGGCCTTCTTTAATAAATTGGCTTTAAAGGTTTGGGGAGTTTGTATCAGGTAGATTTGATCTCTTAATAAACTTACTGACCGGCCATTGATTAGCTGCCTTACCGAATCACGGCTTTTAACGGCTGTTACAGCGTTGCCATGTTCCCGGGCATAGTGGTATGAGGTTTCGATAACAAGAGTACTGGTAAGCGGGCGTACAGCGTCGTGAACGGCTACCAATGTGTTATCATCTGCTAATAGTTGATCAAGTCCGTTTTTTACAGAATGAAAACGGGTTTCGCCGCCATTAACCAGAGCATGCGGAATATCAAATTGATGGGTATGGCAAAGCTCCCTCCAATACTCATGATAAGTTTCCGGTAAAACTAAAATGATATCGGGTTTAATAGCTGATTGCGTAAAGGCCAGTATCGTATGCATTAAAACGGGCAGGTCATTAAGCAACAAAAATTGCTTTGGAACAGCTGATTGCATTCTGGTGCCTGTTCCGCCGGCTACTATTATAGCGTAATACTTTGGCGATAGGAGATGTGAAATATGAGGTGTAAGATTTTGATCGTCCATAAAATATTCCAAATCTAAAGCAAAAAAAATGAGATACAAGAAAACTCTCATATCTCAAATTTTATTACTTAAGTTTAAACTTAGATGATCAGCATGGCATCGCCATAGCTGTAAAAACGATATTTTTCTTTAACAGCAACTTCATAAGCATTCATCACATGCTCGTAACCTCCAAATGCCGATACCATCATTAACAAGGTCGACTCTGGTGTGTGGAAGTTAGTGATCATGCTGTTGGCGATGCTAAAATCATATGGCGGGAAAATGAATTTGCTTGTCCAGTCGTTAGCGGCTTTCAACGTTTTTCCTGCAGATACTGCCGATTCAATAGCACGCATAGAAGTAGTACCTACCGCGCAGATGCGTTTTTTACGCTCAATACCACGATTTACGATATCGGCCTGTTTTTGCTCGATGATAAATTGTTCAGAATCCATTTTATGTTTGGTCAGATCTTCCACCTCAACCGGGCGGAAAGTTCCTAAACCAACGTGCAAAGTAACCTCGGCAAAATCAACACCTTTTAATTCCAGGCGTTTCATTAGTTCACGGCTAAAGTGCAGACCGGCAGTAGGGGCGGCAACAGCGCCTTCATGCTTAGCAAAAATGGTTTGGTAACGCTCTTTATCTTCAGCGGTAGCTTTACGTTTGATATATTTTGGCAGCGGTGTTTCGCCCAGGATCTCCACATTTCTGCGGAATTCCTCGTCGGTACCGTCAAATAAGAAACGGATGGTACGGCCACGTGAAGTGGTGTTGTCTACAACTTCGGCAATCAGCAAATCGTCATCGCCAAAGTATAATTTGTTACCTACGCGTATTTTACGGGCCGGATCAACCAATACATCCCATAAACGCAGCTCTTTATTGAGTTCGCGTAATAAAAATACTTCAATTGTAGCACCTGTTTTTTCTTTATTACCATACAAACGTGCAGGAAATACTTTGGTGTTATTCAGAATCATTACATCCTGGTCTTCAAAATAATCCAGTACATCTTTAAATATTTTATGCTCAATTTTTCCTGAATCTTTGTGTAAAACCATTAAACGGGCTTCGTCGCGGGTGGCAGATGGATTGTGTGCTACTAATGATTCTGGTAAATTGAATTTGAATTGAGATAATTTCATGCTTGTATTTATGAATTTTCAGGGCGCAAATGTATTAATTTTTTTTGTTAATCTCACCGATTTTTTTATGAACAACATGGTTGACTTATAATTCAGTTTATATATAAAAAGAATGTAACTTAACAGCTGTAATATCGTCTAAAAAACGAAATATTCCATACCGGTATATTTTTATAAAAATATTTTGCCGCCACAGTTTATAAGTGTGTGTGGTAGAATGATTAACCATCGAGATCAAAATAAGTTGTATGCTATTTTTAAAACTTTTCAGAGAAAGCTTTTTGTTCGCTTATGATGCGCTAAGACAAAATAAATTGCGCACCATGCTTTCCTTGTTAGGGGTAACTATAGGCATATTTACTATTATCGCGGTTTTCTCGGCTGTAGATACTTTGCGCAATAACCTACAAAAAAGTGTCGACAAGCTGGGTAATAACAGTGTTTATATCCAAAAATGGCCCTGGGTTGGTGGTAGCGACTTTCCGTGGTGGAAATATTTACAGCGCCCGGTACCTAAATTGCGCAATTTTGAAGAATTACAGCGCCGGAGCCAAACCGCCGAAGCATTATCATATGAAATATCTATAGATAACCGTACTATTAAATATAAGAGTAATACGGTTGAAGGTGCACAGATAGATGCTGCCTCGAAAGACCATGATAAAACCTGGAATTTTGATTTTGCCAGTGGAAGGTACTTTACCGAAATGGAATCAAAAACAGGTGCGCCTGTGGTTAATATAGGGTTTGATATAGCCGAAAACCTGTTCCCGGCAGGTGATGCTGTAGGTAAGCAAATCAAAGTAATGAATCGTTATGTTACGGTTGTAGGTGTATTCTCTAAACAAGGGAAAGACATGCTGGGTATATCTACAGATAAAGAAGTTTTGCTACCGCTTAATTTTGCACATAATCTGATTGATATACAAGCCGAAAAATATCAGCCGCAAATTATTGTAAGAGGCAAAAAAGGTATCCCGGTTGATGATGTGGAAAGTGAACTACGTGGATTGATGCGCTCGATCATGAGTTTGAGGCCAGGACAAGAAGATAATTTTTCACTGAACCGCACCACCATGTTGACTAATGCTTTGGACGATCTTTTCAGTATCGTTAATAAAGGAGGATTTATTATTGGTTTATTCTCGATGCTGGTAGGCGGTTTTGGCATTGCCAACATTATGTTTGTATCGGTAAAAGAACGTACCAATATTATAGGTATTCAGAAATCACTGGGTGCTAAAAACTACTTCATACTGCTTCAATTTTTGATCGAATCCATTGTACTTTGCTTATTAGGAGGTTTAGTAGGGCTTTTACTGGTGTATTTTTCGACCTTTGGGGCCAAAGCTCTGTTTGATGTACAGGTAGTGCTGGATATCAATAATATTTTAAAAGGCTTAGGTTTTTCATTAGGAATAGGTGTAATTTCGGGTATTATTCCAGCATATTCAGCTTCAAGGCTTGACCCTGTTGAGGCTATACGCACAAATTAATACCGATATGAAAATCAATGTTTTTAACAGTACTTTATTAGCAGGCTTCGTTATAGCCGCAGCCGCATGTAATCAAACTGCCAAACCAGCACAGGAAACAACTTCCAAACCAGATAGCGCTAAAACTATTGTAGCTAAAGTAGCCGATACATCGAACACCGCTGATGTATTTAATAATTACATCGGCCTTAAAAATCAGTTTCTGAAATCGAATAGGAAAGGTATTAAAAGTACCGCCGCCATGCTGGAGAATAAGCTGGCTGGCATTAAAGGCTGCACCGAAACCGCTACACTGGCTCATCAAATAGCCACAGGCGATGATATCAAGGCGCAGCGTGATGCGTTTTTGATATTGAGTAAAGATGTCATCGCCCTGATAAAAGGTTCAAAATTCAAATCGATTCCTATATATGTTGACTTTTGCCCTATGGCTGATAGTGGCAAGGGCGGCTATTGGCTGTCTGTAAACAAAGCCATCGAAAATCCATACTTCCCCGAGCATATGAAAACCTGTGGACAGGTTAAAGAACAGATCAATTAAACCGATCGGTTTTTTTGTCTATTTATTTTGTCCCCGCTTTGTAATTAATGTTTTTTTAATGAATAATTGATGCTTTGTAATTAGCAAAACTGGGTTTAATTAATAGATTTGCACATAAAATTTACAAACAGTAAATGATCTGGAGGGTTATAATACACAGATTTAATTACATTTGTTACAACAATTATTTTCTATGTCGGATACAGCACAACTAAAAATTGGTGATAATACATTTGACCTCCCGGTGATTGAGGGTACAGAAGGTGAAAAAGCTATTGATATTTCAAAACTCCGGGACTTGAGCGGTTATGTAACGCTGGATATCGGCTATAAAAATACAGGTGCTACCAAAAGTGCCATCACTTTTTTAGATGGTGAAAAAGGCATATTAAAATATCGCGGTTACCCAATCGAGCAGTTGGCAGAGAATGCTAGTTTCATCGAAGTGGCATATTTGCTTATTTACGGCGAATTACCAACTGAGCAACAGCTTACCGATTTTCAATACCAGATAAGTCGCCATACTTTGGTTCATGAGGATATGAAGAAGTTTTTTGATGGTTTTCCGTCAAAATCACATCCAATGGGCCAGTTATCATCGCTGATAGGTGCGCTGGCTGCGTTTAATCCGGAATCATTAAAACAAGGTCTTACTACCGAAGAGGTTAACCTGGAAATCATAAAACTACTGGCTAAAATGAGCACGGTAGTTTCCTGGATCTACAAAAAATCATTGGGTCACCCGGTTGTATATCCTCAAAATAAATTTGATTATGTAACCAACTTCCTGTACATGACCTTTGCCGAGCGTACAGAAGATTATAAGGTAGATAGGGTAGTGGTTGATGTAATGAACAAGTTACTGATCCTGCATGCCGATCATGAGCAAAACTGCTCAACATCAACTGTGCGTATAGTTGGTTCGTCTGATGCTAACCTGTACGCCTCAATTTCAGCAGGTATATCTGCACTGTGGGGCCCCCTGCATGGTGGTGCTAACCAGGCGGTTATCGAAATGCTGGAGAAGATCAAGAATGATGGTGGCGATACCGACAAATGGATAGCAAAAGCAAAAGATAAAAATGATCCGTTCCGTTTAATGGGATTTGGTCACCGTGTGTACAAGAATTTCGACCCACGCGCCAAGATCATTAAAAAAGCCTGTGATGATATATTAGAAAAACTGGGTATCAATGACGAGGTACTGGAAATAGCTAAAAAATTGGAAGAAGTAGCCTTGAAAGATCCATACTTTGTGGAGCGTAAATTATACCCAAACGTTGATTTTTACTCAGGTATTATTTACCGTGCATTAGGTTTCCCAACAGAAATGTTCACCGTACTATTTGCACTGGGCCGTTTACCGGGATGGATAGCACAGTGGAAAGAAATGAAAGAAAACAAAGAACCTATCGGCCGCCCGCGCCAGATCTATACCGGCGACACCGAAAGAGAGTATGTTGACGCGAAAAAAAGATAATATTTGGTTCATGGATCATAGTTGATGGTTCATGGTCAGAAATAAAAAAATAGCGGTGATTTTGTCACCGCTATTTTTATTAAAGGTCATTCGAAGTCTCTGACTTTGAATGAATATGTTTGTAGTTTGCAAGTGAGGATGGCAAATTTGTTTCTGGCTGCTTTCAGACGGTTATCTATGTACCATCAACTATGATCCATGAACTATCTACCATGAACTAATAATGACCATAGAGGAAATATTAAAACAGTACTGGAACCACGATAGTTTCCGGCCGATGCAGGCGGAGATCATCAAGTCTGTTTTATTAGGACGTGATACCCTGGCTCTGTTGCCTACCGGTGGTGGTAAATCCGTTTGTTTCCAGGTACCCGCGTTAGCTAAAGAGGGGGTATGTATCGTAGTATCGCCGCTGATAGCCCTCATGAAAGATCAGGTAGAAAACCTGAAAGCCAAAGGTATCAATGCCGTAGCCATTGTATCGGGTATGGGTTTGCGGGAGATAGACTTGGCGCTGGATAACTGTATTTACGGTTCGGTTAAATTCCTGTACCTGTCGCCCGAGCGCTTGCTATCTGAACTGGTGCGCGAGCGGATCAAGTATATGAAAGTAAACCTCATAGCCATTGATGAAGCACATTGTATATCGCAGTGGGGCTATGATTTCCGGCCACCATACCTGCATATTGCCGATCTTCGGGAATTACACCCCTCAGTTCCTGTATTAGCCCTCACAGCCACCGCTACGGCTGAAGTGAAGGATGATATCCAGCAGAAATTATTATTTAAAGACGCGGTTGTTTACCAGCAAAGCTTTGAGCGCCGTAATATTAGCTATGTGGTGCAAAATGCCGAAAACAAGCTGCAAAAGATGCTGGATATTGCCCGTGGTGTAAAAGGCAGCGGTATTGTTTATGTGCGTAGCCGCCGGGATGCTGCTGATATTGCCAAATTTTATAACGAGAGTGGTATTAAAGCCGATTATTATCACGCCGGCTTATCTATGGATCAGCGGGCGGAAAAACAGGAGAGCTGGAAAAATAATCGTACCCGCATTATTGTGGCCACTAATGCTTTTGGTATGGGCATTGATAAACCAGATGTGCGCTTTGTGATTCATAAAGATATGCCCGAAAGCCTGGAAGCTTATTATCAGGAAGGCGGGCGTGCCGGGCGTGACGAACAAAAAGCTTACGCTATTTTACTATACACCAATTCCGATAGGCTAAGGCAGGAAAAAATGTTCCTGTTGAATTTTCCCTCGGTAGAGGAAATTAAGCATGTGTACCATTGCCTGGCCAATTATTACCAGCTGGCTTATGGAGCAGGTGAGGGTTTGAGCTTTGGTCTTGATCTGGGCGATTTTTGCAGTCGATTTAAATTGGATGCCGTTAAAACGCTCAACGCACTCAAATTTCTGGAAAAGGACGAATACCTGTCGTTCAACGAAAGCGTGTTTCTGCCATCGCGTTTTCGGTTTGAGGTGGTGAATGAGGTATTATATAACTTCCAGATACAGAACGCCGGCTGGGATCCATTTATTAAAACCCTGCTGCGTTCCTACGGTGGTTCGTTTGAAAATTATGTGCGCTTGAAAGAATACGACCTGTCACGACGTACTAATCTGAACGTTCAGCAAGTGATTGATGGATTGATGCAACTACAGGAGTTTGGGCTCATCAGTTATTTACAGCAGACCGATCAGCCGCAGGTTACTTATCTAAAGCCACGCCAGCAGGCCGATCGTCTCTTCATCAACAAAAAATATATTGAGGAACGCAAGGAAATCTATCGCCAGAAAATGGAAGCGGTTTTTGCCTATGCTACTGCCAAAAAATGCCGCAGTCAAATGCTGCTGGCCTATTTTGATGAAACTAATGCCCGTAAATGTGGCGTGTGCGACATTTGCCTGGAGGAGAAACGCCAGAAAAACGCCGACGAAATATTTGATAATATTACCCATGAAATTGTACAGTTTTTAGGTATAGCTACCCCTGATATAGGTATGCTGGTTAATACCATTAATGTAGGCACCGAAAAGGAAAAGATGGAAACTATCCGCCTGTTGCTGGATGCCGGTAAAATAAAAACAGACGGCGAGAAGTATTACCTGGCCTGATTAGAGGTTCGTGGATCGTGTTGTCTGAGCCATGTTTATTCGCCTATTGCCCTAATCATTCCACCTAAACTCCCGTACCCGCACTTTGCACCCATATTTTCTTCCCAATTTCACCGACAACATTCCCGCCCTTACCGACAAAATCCCGACGTACAACTATTACAGGCCATATCGCTGTAACGTTTTTTTAGTGCGATCGTCATATTGGTGTATTTAAAATAACAATATTAATCAACTGACAATCAAAATATTAAAATTATGAAAACTTTAGCAATCACCATGTTTACCGTAGCAGCTATGGTATTTGGATTAGGAAATCAAGCACAAGCCACTGTTAATAATAACAACAACAAGGCCATCGTTTTAACCGACATCACCCGCATTAACAAGATCGAAGTTTATGGTAATGTTCAGGTATATGTTTCAAACGGCACAGCCGACGAAGTAAAGGTTTACAACCGATATTACGCCGAAAACGCGTTGGTACAATCAAAGAACGGTGTATTACGCATCACCTCATATAACAAGGCCGAAAAATTAGTTGTTTGGGTTACAGCCAAAGAGCTATCCGAAATAACTGCTTATGATAATGCCAATATCAGCTCATTCGGTAACCTATCAGCCATTGAACTGGATGTAAAGCTGTACAATAACGCTTCCGCCACTTTAAAATTGGATGCTTACAGCGCCCGTGTTACCATGAACGATAAAGCCTGCGCTAACCTGAGTGGTTCTGTTAATGAATATAGATTAAACCGCAGCTATGGATCAACCGTAAACGGATCAAACCTGATAGCCGAACACACCACCGAAGTATTGAATGGTGCAAAAATTAAAGCAGATGAGTATGCAGGTTTATAATCACCATCACACCAGGCTTATAACCGAACAAAGCCACCTGAAGCCGGGTGGCTTTGTCTTTTTATAGCTATTTTCCTGCCATCAGTTTTTCAACTACATAAGGCGCTATGATCTTGACGGCCCCTTCAGGATCGGGATGCAAGCCATCCGGTACATAAGTCAAATATTCTTCTTTCCCCTTATCCAGTATTGTCTTCCAATGCGGATAATGATCAATCAATAACAATTTTCGTTTTTTAGCTATCTGCCTGTATAGATCGTAATAGCTGTTCAGCTCGGGGCGGTCGGCTGCATGTTTGTCGAGTGCTATATCCATGGTTTGCAGAATGATTTCACAATCCGGATTATACAGTTTAATACGGTCGATCATATAGTTCAGATTTAGTGTAGCAAGTTCCCTGCTAGTTTTATAGTTGAGGAAAGCATCATTCATACTAAACTCAATTAAAACGGCATCGGGCTTTTTGCTGATCACGCTATCTTCCAAATGCTGTACGCCCCAGGTTGACCACATCGCACTTTTAGCCGCATTATACACGGTTAAATTATTGTGGTACTTTTCATTCAGATCAGCAGCGACGGCATCTACCCAGGCATGCCCGCCAGCGCCCGCGGTTAAGCTAGTACCATAAACAACCAGGACCTGTGGTTTGCCGGCCTGTAGGTTTTTAACCAGTTGGGTTTGCGCTGATGCTGCCGATGAAAGAAAAATGAGTGCAATGATTAATAGGTTTATTTTCATAGTGTTGTAATATGATGCTAAATATATAAATTCTTTGTTTGGAGATCTTCAATACTGATTTTAGCCGGCCACCCACTTTTTTTTAAACTCTGACGGATTTTGACCAACTAATTTGTTAAACAGTTTATTAAAATAACTCAAGCTTTCAAATCCAACTGCATAGCAGGTTTCGGTGATGTTTTTATCCTGCATCAACAGATTTTTGGCACGTTCGATACGGTATTGGTTTACAAAATCGGTAAAAGTGATATGGGTTTGTCGTTTAAAATACCGGCAAAAGGCTGGGGTAGTTAGATTTACTTTCCCTGCGACTACGTTTACATCTGGTTTTTGTGCATAGTGGGCGTCAATATATTCGTAAATAGCACCCATCCTGATCTTGTCCTTCAGGATAAAATCCTTGCTGTTTTCGTCATTATTGAGCAGGGTATATTCTTTAGAATCAGCCAGTATCCGAAAAATGTTCATCAGTTCCAGTAGCTGATCAAAATTGCTCAGGTTACCTATGGCCTTCAGCTTTTGTGCCACCAACGCCCGGGTATCGCCATGAAAGGCAACGCCATACGCAGCGTTTTTGAATAGTTTATTCACCAGTTGAAGTTCGGGAGCATAGTTGATGGCATCGCCCATAAAATCGGTTCGTAGCTGTACTACTATCTGATGATAATCACTGCGCAGGCGATAATCAAAATTGAGATGGGGGAGGTTAGGGCCGATAAACACCAGGTCGCTTTGAGTATAGCCCGAAATATGTGTGCCTACATGACGGATACCGGCGTCGGCCTCCACATAAACCAACTCCACCTCCGGGTGATAATGCCACAAAAAAGTGTTGCGCAGCCTGGGCGAAAACAGTTTGAATGATTTTCCCGGCTCAAATTCTATTCGCTCCAGTTGTATCTGATTCATCTTGTATTGTATAATTTTTTATCATAAATGTATTAAATAAGTCAATGTAGAACAAATATTGATCATTGTAGCGGATATACCGCTTGTTGTATCCCTGTAATTTTGAATTATTAACCAACACATAGATCATGGAAGCAACAAGCAAAACTATGGCCGCTATGGCACCTACAATGAATCCTAACGAAGCCCATAAAGATATCCCGGGTAATCCCTCTGCGGCCAAATCGAGCCAGGTAAAATTGAACGATCGCAGTAACGGGCAACCCCTGAGGGTATTGAGCGAGGACGACTGGAGCTTTTGGGTAACCAATGGCTACGTAATTGTTAAGAACGCTATCCCCAAGGAAATGGCCCAACGCACAGCCGACTACCTGTGGCAATACGAGGATAAAGATCCCAACGATATAGAAAGCTGGTACAAAAGGCCCAATGCTCAAATGCAAATGAAAGAACTGAATAATACCGGTATGGTTGAAATTTACAACCACCAGTATTTGTGGGACAATCGCCAGTATCCTCGTGTGCACCAGGCCTTTGCTGATATCTGGGGTACCGAAAAACTTTGGGCCAACATCGACCGTGCCAACCTGAATTTCCCAGTACGACCCGGTTTTGAGTACAAGGGTTTTATCCATTGGGATTACGATCCCGAAACCAAACCCCAAAACGTGCAGGGTGTATTGGCCCTGGCCGATCAAACCGACGAAAATATGGGCGGTTTTCAATGTATCCCTGAGCTTTATCGCACTTATGATACCTGGAAGCTAACCCAACCCGCTGATCGCGACCATTATAAGCCCGATACTACCGGCTTTGATATTGTTAAAGTAAAGCTGGAAGCCGGTGATCTTTTGATTTTCAATAGTTTACAGCCTCACGGCATCAGGCCCAATACCAGTGGTAATAAAGTGCGTATTGCCCAGTATGTGGCCATGATGCCCGCCCAGGAACATAATGACGAACTGCGGCAATGGCGCATCAACAGCTGGCAAAACCGGGAAGCCATGCAGGGCTACGCTTTCCCGGGCGACCCATTGGAACGGGAGAAGAAAAATCCCGTTGCCCAACTTTCACCATTGGGCAAAAAGTTGCTGGGTTTAGACAAATGGTGATGCCATTTATTGAACATAAAACTTTTTAAACCTTGAATTTTAACACTTTTATGATCGAAAATGGGGTGAAAATGCTTCAAAAACTGGCGAAAATTCATCCAAAACCATCGATTTTAACACTTTTTAACAAATTTTTGGTGGGTTTTGAAAGGTTTAAAAAGTATTAGGTTATTGATAGTCAAATTATTGAATATAAAATGATCGATTTTTAACCTCTTTTATCCCTAACTAAACAGCCCGCTTGTCTCCTGAAAAGACAAGCGGGCCGCTGTTGATATAAAGATACGAAATTTTAAGGAGATTCTTGGAGTAAGGATTTTTGGAACAAGGAGCAAGGATTTCTTTGCCCATTCATATGGTGCCAGTTCAAGCGTCCTCCGCTTGCGCTAATACTTCGGTGAGCATCTGCACTCACCTTTATCAAATTGGATAGCACATGAGCGTGGACGCTCATATGGCCCTGCATTCAAGCGGAGGACGCTTGAATGGGCGTGGATTATTATCATCAATGCCTATGTAGCTGATAATGACATGGAGATTACGATAGATACTGCCTGCTTTATTTGAATTGTTTAATTTTGTTAGTATGGAACAGGTAGAAACATTATTACATTATTATCAACTCACCAACAGGGAAATTCCATCTGAGTTGCTCAATACCAAGGGCACTACGAGTCATTTTAATGTTTTGAAGCGGAACAATTGCCTGAGCGCATTTCCATTTCAGCGCAGGGATTATTACAAGATATGTTTGATATATGGCAAAGCAATGCTGTATACAGCTAACGGTGAGGTAGCCATTGATCAGTACGCTATCATTTTTTCCAGCCCGAATGTGAAATTTGGCTGGAAGGGGCTTTCCAGTGAAAAGGATGGTTATATATGCCTGTTCAATGAGCAATATCTGAGTACAGAGCTCAGGAAGGAATTTAAAAAACTGTATGAGCTGTTTAAGAACAGTGTTTATCCGATCATTTTTTTGGATAAAGAACAATATGATACACTGATGTATTACTTCAGCCTGATGTATAATGAATACAACGGCAACTTTGCTTATAAAAAAGAACTGGTTGAAAATATACTCCGGTTGATTATTTACACGGCCATAAAAATTCAAAGCGCACTTAGTCCCGAAGATATCGGCGTACAGAAAAGAGATCGCCTGGTAAATAATTTTATAGAATTACTGGATAGCCAGTTCCCGGTAGAGTCACCACAAAATGGCATCCTGTATAAAACCCCTGCCGATTTTGCTGGTCAGTTGCATGTGCATGTAAATCATCTCAATCATTCGTTAAAAGCCGTATTGGGAAAATCAACCACGCAGCTTATCAATGAACGGATTGCGGTAGAGGCCATAGCGCTGATCCAGAACAGCGACTGGAATATTTCGGAAATTGGTAACGGTCTTGGGTTTGAGTATCCGCAGCATTTTAACGTTTTTTTCAAAAGGCAAACCGGCAGCAGTCCAAAATCATATCGCGGTCAATTGGTCGAAAATGTTTGAATTGTTTAATAATTGCTTTGAATGGTGTAATATAGGTACGCCTGGCTATTTCTAATTTTGTATCGTAAATTTTAGAGGTAATATGAAGCGGCTTAAAAAAGAAAACGAATGGATAGGTACTATTTTAGCATTTATGATCATACCCATATCGGGTTTTGCGATTGATGTTTATGTGCCATCGTTTCCTCAAATGGTGAACGACCTTCACGCCACGCCATCTGATATCAGGTTAACGCTTTCCATTTTCCTGATCAGTTATGGTGTATCTCAATTGTTTGTAGGTAGTATTGTAGATAGTTTTGGCCGGTATAAGATTGCTCTTGTCTCTTTACTGGTATTTGTATTGAGTAACATTGCCATTGTTGTAACCAAAAACATCGAGGTTATTTTTGTAATGCGGGCGCTTCAGGGCCTGGTGATCTCGTTGATCATGGTTGCCAAGAGAACTTTATTTATAGATATATATACCGGTGATAAACGTAAAAAGTATACCAGCTTGCTTTCTGTAGTATGGTCAACCGCGCCTGTGGTAGCACCTTTTGTGGGGGGCTATCTGCAAAGCTTTATCGGCTGGGAGGCCAACTTTTATTTTCTGGCCTTATATGGGGCAGTAATGTTAGTTTTAGAGCTGATATACAGCGGCGAAACCATCGCGGCTTATAAACCTTTTCACCTTAAAACCATTTTAAATACCTACCGCGAGTTTTTATCGGCAAAGGATTTCAGTATTGGCGTGCTTGTTTTGGGATTGAGCTATTCTATGGTAATCATCTTTGGCATGTCGGCTCCTTTTATTATTGAGCATGTTTTTCATTACTCCCCGGTAATTACGGGTTATGCTTCGTTATGTTCTGGTGTATCACTATTAACGGGCGGCATGCTGAGCCGTATGCTGATAGATAAACCTTTTCATAAAAAACTGAAGCTCGGCAACCTGGTACAATTCGGTATAGCTCTGCTCATGTTTATGTTTGGTGTGTTTTATGCCGGCTATTTTAATATTTTTTCGTTGTTGATCTTTGTAGTGATGCTGCACTTTTTAGCCGGCTTTATGTATAATATTTACCTTACTTATTGCTTTATGCGGTTCCCTGCCTATGCCGGAACGGCAAGCGGTATCACCAGCGGCGGTTCATATGTGGTGGTTTCCATTGTAAGCTCGGCCCTGGTAAGCCTCATCAATATTCATGATCAGCGTAGCTTTGCTATCATTTACATCGTGCTCTCGGTGGCCATTACAGTGGCTTTATTATCCTTGAAAAAGGAGAACATAGCCAAGCATGCTATATAATATTCAAATTGCGGGGAGATTTCGAATAACTCAGGGTCCTCTGCGAGAGACCCTGAGTGGACAGGAAATAGGGCTGTCACCCTGAGCTTCGTCGAAGGGTAGAGCGCAGGGGCCTGCACACCATGCTTCGACAGGCTCAGCATGACAGCCATCAAAAGAGCCATGGCTTGGTGCGATTCCTCTTGTCTCCTCAGGGTCTCCTGAAAGGGACCCTGAGGCTGCCCAGCTTATAACTCAGGGGCCTCTGCAAGATATCCTGAGTGGACAGGAGAGAGCCAGAGCTCTTGTGCGATTTCTTCCCGAGGGAAGGGGAGGAAGGGATTAATCATCGCGCGTAGAAACCCCTCCCTGCCATTACGCCTCCCCAGCGCACCCCTCCCGTGGGGAGGGAATTGAAAATGAGTTCTTAATTAAAAATCTTTTGCTTTTATCATAGAAATCAACATTCTAATTATTATGCTTGATAAACGCTATCAAACCCGGAAAATATTGATCGGGGTTATCAATAAAACAGATATGCCCCGCGTTAGGCACCACGTAATATTGCGACTTAGCAAACAAGGTGTTTAGCTTTTTTAATTGCCCCGTACTGATAATAAAATCGTATTCCCCTCTTATTAGCAAAACGGGAACGGTTATTTTAGAGATCATCCCAGCGTAATCCAATGAAAAAGTTGATGGACCTATTTTTCGGGCAACCTCCATATTCTTATGGAGCTTGGTTCTTAGCATGGCATCGGGCAATTTATCCAGTCTGAGTACAAAGGTCCGGGTAAATGTACTGTCAAAGGCTTTCTGATATATGTTTTGGTCATAAGACAACCCTTTCTGTTTGTTCTGCATTAGGGAATTAAACTTTGGGCTTGCATTCAATATACTATCGGTTTGAGCACTGGTAGAAGAAATCCGTTGATCAAAATCTTTAGGAAAGGGGTTCATGTCTGAAAATATCATCCCTTTTACATGTGTTTGATATTGATAGGTATAGGCAAGGGCCAACAGGGAACCAAAAGAGTGCCCGTATATGAAAAAATGATCGAGATTCAGGCCTTTCCGTACTTGTTCTATTTCTTCTACATAACGGGATACCTTCCAAATGCTTGTATCGTTTAATTGTTGGGGCGTGGGTTGCTCAGAAAAGTATGATCCAAACTGGTCATAATAATAAATGGTTATGCCTTTGTTGGGGAGGTACTTTGAAAATATTTCAAAATATTCATGTGATTGGGCAGGGCCGCCATGCAACAGCAATACATTAATTTTTCCATCGCCTATTTTTTGCGTCCATACCCAAAACTTTCCGTTGATCAGTATTTTCTTTACCCCTGGTTCCTGTTGTTTTTTATAATAGGTGCTGTCTTTTTCCTGGGCATTAGTAACCAGTGTGATTAAAAGCAAAAGGGGCACAATGAAATAAGTTCGTATGTTTCGGGTTGCAAAGGGTGTAGCCATCTTCTTAAAATTTAGGATTACGACTATGATATGGAGTATTAGGTTACAGGTGTTTAGATGGGTTTTTAAACCATAAGGTTAAACACGCGCAGAGTCTCGACTCACCCGGTCTACGCTTCGCTGGACCACCCTCTCTTCGGCTTCGCCGGAAAGAGGGTGGGAGAAAATGAAATGAAACCCCCTCTATGCGCGAAGCGGAGAGAGGGGTGACAAGCGCAGCGATGTCGGGGTGAGTCGATACTGCGCGTTCGATCTTTACATTAGTTTCAAGATTGGGAATCGCGCTATCACTTGATTTTTGATCATCAGACTTACGAAGTTTTCAAAACTTCGTAAGTCTTTTTTAAAGCGTTACAGCTCCTTCATCTTCTCCAAAACCAGCTCCACACGCTGCTGTACAGTGGTGTCGCCACGGATTTCTAAAATAGGGGAGTTTACCTGGCTCAACCAATTTTCGTGTACCTGCAGGGTGCGGCCCTTGGTGGTGTTATCATCATAACCAGTGGCCCACTTTATAAATACCTGGTAATTGGCGGCACGTTCCGGATCGGTAAAAATAGCGTCGCCGTAGCGTTCCAGCTCGCGGTTATGCAGACGCTGCATCCGGATGTGGTGGGGAATATATAGAAATACAACCAGATCAAACATACTCAGCCATTCGGTGCCCCAGCTTACCATCGATCCGCTGAGTATCCAGTCAGGTTGCTTGCCCGTATCATGTAATATCATGGCGTTTCGCAGTTCGGGATCGCGCTTTACGGTAAAGGGTTTTTCGGTTGTTTCCCAGAAGTATTTGTCGCTGTCAAACAAAGGGTAGTGCAGTTGCCGGGCCAAAGCGGTACCTAAAGTGGTTGAGCCGGCGCACGATGCACCCATGATGTGTATTTTCATACTTTATAATATATAATATAGCATCACGCGGTTTTACCGTAATGGCTTGCGTTGGTATTGGTTTGCTTTTTAAAATAGTTGGACAGGTGACTTACGTCCGTAAATCCAAATTCTTCGGCTATCTGGCTCAGGGTAGAAGTTTTGTTGCTGATACGGATCTCAATTAATTTAACACGGTAGCCGTTGATATAATCGCGATAGCTGATATCAAAGTTTCTTTTAAACCAGGCGCTGAAATAGCTGGTGGCGATATTAAAATGCGCGGCTACTTTTTTGATCTGGATGTTTTCGGGTTCGTAAATGTGCTGATGGATATAGGATATCAGCTCCTGTTTACCCGGCGGGCAGTTAACCAATTGCGAATCGATACGGCCCAGCGCCTGTGTGATTAAACCAAAGAGCGACAATATCTGGTAAAAGATATACGGGCAGGTGGCTATATCTGTCGATTCATTATACGCGGTAATGTTATCAATAGTGCCTCTTAAAATGGTTTTAAAGGGCTCGTCGAAAGTAAGTTTAATCTCTTTTAATAATTTGTGCCGCATCAGGTCCTGCGGACTGAATACGATCCCTACATGCGGAATAGATTGATTGTTAGAGCTGAAAAACTCATCGGTAAATTTAATCAGCGTAACACAGGTGTACTTTTTATAGTCGAAACAATGTTCATCCTCGGGGCATATTAAAAACAGGTCGCCAGCCTTGTATGGGAGACTGTTCTGATTGAGGATGTGCGTGCCGGAGCCCTTTTGCACATAAATAATTTCATAATAAGTATGGCTATGCCGGGCTTGTATCATGCCGGCACCCTCCACATTGCAAATTACCAGGGGCGCAAATTGCTTTTTTTTCATGTCGTAAATTTACAACTATATCGCCCCTATGTACAACAATTGTACGTGTATATATTTTTTTCTTTGAAATAGCTAAACGGTATTTTAATTGAATCACAATTATGACACACTTCAACCTCTCGGCAACAGCCCTTCCCGATGAATTTGTACAATATTGTCATTTGCATCAATATAACCTGTCGGTTAAAAAAAAGCACATTATAGCCCATGTTTTGAAGCTGGCCCAGGATGCCGATGTAGACACGCTGTCAAAACACATCCGCTTTAATGGGGTAAAGGTGAGCACCAGCAGTATTTACCTGGTGTTGCAATGGCTTATTGAACATGGCTTTGTAGTAAAAACAGTAAACGGCCGCAGTGAGGTTTATTACCGGCCGGTGAACCCGATAGTTAACTGAGGAAGACCAGTGATTTTACAAAAGACTTGTCATCTTGAGCATCGTTGAAGGATATCGGTGTAAAAGCCGTTCTGATGGAGATGACTCACCCCGGCGTCGCTTTGCTTGCCGACCCTCTCTTCGGCTTCGCCGTAAAGAGGGTTAAGAAGGTTGTTTTATTATTTTGTAAGTCTAAATTCCCTCTTTCCGCCGCAGGCGAAGAGAGGGTGACCAAGCGTAGCGATGGTCGGGTGAGTCGATTCACCACCAGTCGTTCGGCTCCAGCCGAGTGACCACTATTACTCGGCTTCCGGCAGATACTACACCATAATGTATTCAGATTGCGGATCAAAGACCTGTAAATAATTGTCACCTGGCCTGATCCGGGAGACTGCGACTACCATAATCAGCCATTTCCCCATTTTTCGCTAAAAATAATTTCGCCGTTCACCGATATAAATCCTCCGTTCACCGATAAAATACGGCCGTACATCTAATTGCCCCCAAATAGCTGTAACGTTTCAAAAATGCAGGCGTCATATAGATGTATTTAAAAAATAAGACAATACAATTAATTGACAATCAAAATATTAATATCATGAAAACAAAATTATTCACCATCGCAACTATGTTAGTTTTAGTAGGTGGTATCGCAGGCACAACTTATGCAGTTACTAATAATAAAGCAATCGGCAACGCTGCAACTGTGGTAAAAGAAGTAAGCAAAATCAGCAAGATCGAGATCCGTGGTAATGTAGAACTGTTTGTATCAGACGGGTCTGCCGATCAGGTAAAAGTTTACAACCGTTATTATGGCGAAAGCGCCCTTGTTCAAAGCGAAAACGGCGTGTTACGTATCACTTCATACAAAGCAGAAAAACTGGTTGTTTGGGTAACAGCTAATGATTTGCGCGCTATTAACGCTTATGACAATTCCCAGGTAAAATCATTTGGTAAATTATCAGCCCTTGAACTGGAAGTGAACCTGCACAACAATGCTACCGCTACCTTAAATGTAGATACTTACACAGCCAATGTTAACCTGGATGATCACGCTAAAATTGATCTGAGTGGCAGCGCTACTGTTTACACTTTAAACCACAGCAATACCACCAGCGTAAATAACAACAACTTTGCCGCCGAAAGCTTCAGTGATAAATTGAATGGTTTACCACAAAAAGAAATAGCAAACGAGTTTGCCGGTCTTTAATCCAACTTTTGCAAAAGTTCATCATATATTCTGAGAAGCTGTCACAATTTGTGGCAGCTTTTTTTATTTTTGATGTAACTTCAAACTTATAAACAACGTCACAAAGTAAAAAACACGATGAAACTATCACAGGCAATAAGGCCGGATAGCTTCATGACCATAAAAATCTATTACTATGAAAAAAGCAGGTTTAGCCATTGCCATTGTCGCGTGCGCATCATTCAGTATATTATCATCGTGTAAGCTTGTTTGCGTACATGGCTCAGGAAAAATAACAACCGAGCAACGCAAAGCCACTGATTTTAGCCGGATCGATATATCTGGTGCATACAAAATTCATTTAAAGCAGGATAGCTCGCTTAGTATTTCGGTTACGGGAGACGATAATTTACTCAAATATGTTTCTACCTCTGTTAACGGCGATAAATTAGTTATCAAAACCACCAAAACAATATGTTTGGATGATGACCTGGTGGTAGATATTGGCATACGTAAATTGGAGGAACTCAAGTCGTCAGGCGCAGTGGAGGTTTCATCAACCGGAAAAATCAATGCAGGTGATGTGAGCATTCACTTATCGGGCGCTTCAAAAATTAATCTTGACCTCAATGCCGCCAATGTTGATAGCCATGGCAGCGGTGTAAGCGAATTGAATTTAACCGGGCAGGCAGCAACGCACCAGGTATCTTTTAGTGGTGTGGGTAAGATCAATGCCTTTGATTTTGTAGTTGGCGAATACACTATTAGGTCATCAGGTGCAAGTCATTGCAAGATCAATGTATTAAAAACGCTGAATGTGCACTCTTCCGGTGCTTCGGAGATCAAGTATAAAGGTTCACCTTCAACCGTTAACAACGACAAGTCGGGCGCATCGAGCATTGAAAAGGTCGACTAAATAATTATTTTACTAGCTGACAAAAGGCAGGGGCGAAGGCTCCTGCCTTTTTTGTTTGCGGGGAAAATTTAAATGGAATTTCTTTTCATCGACGCAGGTGACTGGGTGAAAATACCGTAAATCTACGCACGCTTTTCCAGTGAAAATACGGTGGATACAGGGATGAAAAGTTACTTAGTTTTGCCGCGTTCTTATTACTTGTCATGAAAAAAATCTTAAAGTTTGCAGGCTACATTGTTATAGCCATTGTTTTAATTGTTATAGCCGGTATAAGCTATATTACCCTGGCCCTGCCCAATGTTGGCGAGCCCGAAAATATTAAAGTAGAAGCCACCCCGCAGCGTATTGAACGTGGCAAGTACCTGGCTAACCACGTAACGGCTTGTGTTGATTGTCACTCCACCAGAGACTGGACAATATACGCCGGCCCGGTGAAGGAGGAAGGATTAGGCGCAGGCGGCGAAAAGTTTGATGCAAATATTAATTTTCCGGGTAGTGTTTATGTGCCTAATATTACCCCATATCATCTAAAAAACTGGACCGACGGTGAATTGTTCAGGGCCATTACTACGGGGGTTAAAAAGGATGGATCGGCTATATTTCCAATTATGCCCTGGGAGTCGTACTCCAAAATGAGCCGGGAGGATGTTTATTCCATTATTGCCTACCTGCGTACGCTGAAACCGCAAAGAGCCGATTACCCCGAACGTGAACTCGATTTTCCGTTAAACATATTGGTGCATACCATGCCGGCAAAAGCCACATTAGGCACCGTGCCAGATGAACATGATACGCTGGCCTACGGCGCTTACCTGGTACGGATAGCGGCCTGTAAAGATTGCCACAGCCAGGCTAACAAAGGTAAAATAATTGAAGGACTGGAATTTGCCGGCGGGCATGAATACTCCTCACCAAATGGTGGCAAAATACGGTCGGCTAATATTACGCCTGATAAGGAAACGGGTATTGGCAACTGGACAAAGGCTCAGTTTTTGAACCGTTTTACCCAGTACGCTGATAGCACACATAAGCACCAGAGGATAGTACCAGGTGAGTTTCAGACTATTATGCCCTGGTATAAATATGGTAAAATGAAACTAAGCGATCTGGAGGCTATATACGCCTATATGAAAACAATTAAGCCGGTAAAAAACAAGGTAGATAAATATACTCCGGCAGAATTACGTGATTAAATTTAAAATAAAATTCATACTTTTGCGCCTCGAAATTTGTATAGCCTGAATTGGTTTTACGGCTACGTTTTGAACCATTAAATTAAAATACCCGGTAAAAAGATGAATATTACACAGGAAAAAGTAGATGCCCTGAACGCAGTTGTTAAGATCAACATTAACCCTGAAGATTACCAGCCACGTGTTGATAAAGCCATAAAAGAAAACGCTAAAAAGGCTAAACTGCCAGGCTTTCGTCCCGGAATGGTGCCTGCTGCACATATCAAAAAAATGTACGGTAAAAGTATTTTGGTTGACGAGATCAACAACTTGTTATCAGATACTTTAAGTAAATATATCGACGAGCAAAAACTGGAAGTATTGGGTCAGCCATTGCCAAAGGTTGATGACGAGAAAGAATATAACTGGGATTTTAATGATAATTTTGAATTTAACTACGAGTTAGGTTTAGCGCCGCAATTCAATATTGATTTCTCATCAAAAGATAAAACAACTCAGTACGTGATTAAAGTTGATGACGAAACATTGGCTTCACGTATCAAAAATATCCGTCGCAGCTATGGCAAAATGACAAATCCTGACGTATCGGCAGACGATGACGTGCTTTACGCAGATTTGGCCCAGCTTTCACCAGATGGTTCTGTTTTTGAGGGAGGCATAAGCAATACCGCATCGGTTAGATTAGACCAGATCAAAGACGAAAAAATAAAAAAATCATTGATCGGCCTGAAAAAAGGTGATGTAGTAACGCTGGATATTCAGAAAGCTTTTGATAACGAAGCGCCAAAGGTTGCTGCTTTATTAAAAATTGAAGAAGACGAAGCGGCTGAGTTAAAATCGAAATTTCAATTGACGGTTAAAAATGTAAACCGTTTAGAAGAAAGCGATTTGAACCAGGAGTTCTTTGACAAATTATTTGGTGAAGGTACAGTAACTACCGAAGCTGAATTTACGGCTAAAATTACTGAAGAGATTGAAACCATGATGGTTCAGGATTCAGAGCGTAAATTACAGGACGATATTTACAAACTGAGCGTAGCTAAGGTTGATTTTAACCTGCCTGATGAATTTTTGAAACGTTGGTTAAAAGCTACTAACGAAAAACTGAGCGATGAGGAATTGAATGGCGGTTACAATGATTTTGCAACCAACCTGAAATGGACCCTGATCGAAAACAAGATCATCAAGGACAATCAGATCGAGATTAAATATGACGAGGTTTTTGCATTAGCAAAAGTTCGTCTGGATCAGCAGTTCAGAATGTACAGCCCTCAGCCTATCCCTGATGAGCAGTTAGGTCAGTACACTGTACAATATCTTCAAAACAAAGAGAATGCTAACAAGATATTTGAAGAAGTAAAAGCGCTTAAAGTATTTGATCATATCAAAAGCGTAATCACTTTAGAGAAAAAAGATATTCTTTATACAGATTTCAGCGAGCTGGTAAAAGAGCAGCAATAAGCTCATTTTTACTTCTGTACAAAACACCAAAAGCAACTCACAAGGTTGCTTTTGGTGTTTTAAGTCGGGCAATTGATCTTTCAAAAAGGCGTCATTGCGAGGTACGAAGCAATCTCTACACAGGCAGGTCGGATTTGAATAGTTGATCTGTACAGCATAGAGATTGCTTCGTACCTCGCAATGACGCGTGCATTATACCTTCACCACTAAAATATTTTACTTAATACATACTATCAGGTAAGAATTTTATTCAACTAAAAACTATATTTATCGCAGGTAACTCCTGCATCTAAACAAATAACATAACAAAAACCATGAGTAGTAACATCGATAAGAACGAATTCAGAAATTATGCTGTTAAGCATCACCGTTTAAACAGCTTACACGTAGATAAATATATCTCTGCTGTTGACAGAAGCAGAATGCCATCCGGAATTTACACCCCAACCGGTATGACCCCGTATATCATCGAGGAACGTCAGTTAAATGTGGCCCAGATGGACGTGTTTTCACGTTTGATGATGGACCGTATTATTTTCCTTGGCGATGCCATTTATGAAAATATTGCAAACATTATCCAGGCTCAATTGCTGTTCTTACAGTCGGCCGATAGCAAACGCGATATCCAGATCTACATCAATTCACCTGGTGGTTCTGTTTACGCAGGTTTAGGTATCTATGATACTATGCAATTTATATCAAATGACGTGGCCACTATTTGTACAGGTATGGCAGCATCAATGGCAGCGGTATTATTATGTGCCGGTACCGAAGGCAAAAGGGCTATATTGCCACATGCAAGGGTAATGATCCACCAGCCATCGGGTGGTGCACAAGGTCAGCAGTCAGACATCGAGATCTCTTACCATGAGATCACCAAGCTGAAAAAAGAGCTGTACCAGATCATTGCCGATCATAGTGGTGCTCCGTTCCAGAAAGTTTGGGACGCTTCAGACCGTGATTACTGGATGATAGCCGAAGAAGCCAAAGAATTTGGTATGGTGGACGAGATTTTAAAAGGCAGCGGCAAAGCGAGTAAATAAGCTGCCGAAATAAGTTTTGAGTGTTGGGTTTTGAGTGATAATGAGGGTTTTACAACTGTTCATTGTTGCTTAAAACCCAGTACTTATAACTCAAAACTTTTTTTTCTGCCACTAATTAGTTAATTTTGAATTACAAACGAATCAGATGAATAAGAACAGTAAGGAAATCAGGTGTTCATTTTGCGGTGCAGGTAAACAGGATTCCCTGATGTTAATTGCAGGGCTCGACGCTCACATTTGTGATAAATGCGTTAACCAGGCTAATGAAATATTGGCTGAGGAGTTAAAGGTACGCAAGGTAAAAGCTTCACCTTCGGCACCTTCTTTGTTAAAACCTGCCGAAATTAAAACGCACCTTGACCAATATGTTATCGGTCAGGATGATGCCAAAAAGATACTTTCTGTAGCTGTATATAATCATTACAAACGCTTAAACCAGCGTATTGATAAGGATGAGGTAGAGATTGAAAAATCAAACATCATTATGGTGGGCGAAACTGGTACGGGTAAAACTTTACTGGCTAAAACCATGGCCAAGATATTAAACGTTCCGTTTTGTATCTGCGATGCTACCGTACTCACCGAAGCTGGTTATGTAGGCGAGGATGTGGAAAGCATACTTACCCGTTTGCTGCAATCAGCAGATTATGATGTAACCCTTGCCGAAAAAGGTATTGTTTACATTGATGAGGTTGACAAAATAGCCCGTAAAAGTGATAATGCCTCCATCACCCGCGACGTATCAGGCGAAGGTGTACAGCAGGCTTTATTAAAGATATTGGAAGGTACCATGGTTAACGTACCACCACAGGGAGGCCGCAAGCACCCCGACCAAAAAATGATCACCGTAAACACCAGCAACATATTGTTTATATGCGGTGGTGCGTTTGACGGTATTGATCGTAAAATAGCTAACCGTTTGCGTACGCAAACCGTTGGTTATAAATTAAAACGTGATGATAGTGAGGTTGACCTGAAAAACCTGTACAAATATATTACCCCGCAGGACTTGAAATCATTTGGGTTAATACCTGAGTTGATTGGCCGTTTGCCGGTACTAACTTATTTGAACCCGCTTGACAGGGCTGCATTGCGTAACATATTAACCGAGCCAAAAAACTCCTTGTTGAAACAGTACAAAAAACTGTTTGAATATGAGGGTGTAAAGCTTGATTTTGAGGATGAGGTGCTGGAGTTTATTGTAGATAAAGCCATGGAATTTAAGCTTGGCGCAAGGGGCCTGCGCTCCATCTGTGAGGCGATCATGATTGATGCCATGTTTGAGTTCCCATCTAAAAAAGATGTAAAGCGACTGCAGGTTACTTTAGACTATGCCCACGAAAAGTTTGAAAAATCGGATCTGAAAAAATTAAAAGTAGCGTAACAATTTGATATCAATTAAGTAGCTATCTTTATTATAATAAACACAGACCCTGGTGAAACGCCGGGGTTTGTTGTATACACAGGTTTTTATTTATTGGTATCAGGTTGTTTAAGGTATCAAGTAGCTAGTATCAAGTATCAAGATGATTATCACTTCGGTATAATTAATCCTGAATTAAAAGTCTTGATACTTGATACTAGCTACTTGATACTATTTGAACTAGTTACTTGATACTCAAAACACAAAAAATATGAATGAACAAATGAATGTAAAAAAGGATCCTACCGATGCACCGGTAGTAAAGGAAGTGCACACACCCGTAAAATCGGGATTAAAAACCAAGGATGCTATTGTGGTTAATTGGCTGCCACGTTATACAGGCAGACCATTAGAGGCTTTTGGCGAATACATCATACTAACCAACTTTTCGAAATACATCCAACTGTTTTCGCAATGGAATGATAACGCGCCGATCATGGGTCTGGAAAAGCCGATGCAAAGCGTTACCGCCAATGGTATTACTATCATCAATTTTGGTATGGGCAGCTCGGTAGCGGCTACTGTGATGGATCTGCTAACAGCTATACACCCCAAAGCAGTTATATTTTTGGGCAAATGCGGTGGTTTGAAAAAGAAAAATGCCGTAGGTGATCTGATACTGCCGATAGCCGCCATTAGGGGTGAAGGTACATCAAATGATTACTTACCACCAGAAGTGCCAGCATTGCCATCATTTGCTTTACAAAAAGCAATATCTACAACTATTCGTGATTTTTCACGCGATTATTGGACAGGTACCTGCTACACTACCAACCGCCGTGTTTGGGAGCATGATAAAGTATTTAAAAAATACTTGAAAGAGCTGCGTGCCATGGCTGTTGATATGGAAACTGCTACCATTTTTACCACTGGCTTTGCTAACAAAATCCCTACTGGAGCTCTGTTGTTAGTATCAGATCAGCCGATGATCCCGGAGGGCGTAAAAACCGCCGAAAGCGACTCAACCGTAACCGAACAGTTTGTAGAAACGCACTTGCGTATCGGTATCGAATCGTTAAAGCAGCTGATCAATAATGGTTTAACTGTTAAGCATTTGAAATTTTAATTGGCTCATGAAGCCAGTGATCATTTAATGCTGTCATGCTGAACGAAGTGAAGCATCTATTCAACAATAAATATGTTGAAGAATAGATTCTTCGCTATGCTCAGAATGATAGTTTTATTGAATTTATTTCCCCTCTTGCTTGTCATTTTGAGTGGTGGAGAATGATTTTATACAACTGAAATATCTCAGGTATAAAATCTTTCCTCGTGCCTTATTCGAGATGACATTTGTTTTTCTTATATTTCCTCTATTCCATAAAAAAAATATAAAATTTGTGTTATTCTTTCTGTGCGTGTATATCTATTTATTATTCTGTAAAGAAATATCATTTAAGAAAGTTAATTTTGATGCATTATTCGGCTAAGTATACCGGATTAGTAGATATTTAAATTTATGTGGTATAACAATATATTGGAAACCATTGGTCACACACCGCTGGTTAAATTAAACAAAGTAACAAAAGATATCCCGGCAACGGTTTTGGCAAAGATAGAAACCACTAACCCAGGCAATTCTATTAAAGACCGCATGGCTCTTAAAATGATAGAGGATGCCGAAAAAAGCGGTAAGCTAAAACCCGGCGGTACCATTATTGAAGGTACATCGGGCAATACGGGGATGGGTTTGGCTATAGCCGCGGTAATTAAAGGTTACAAATGTATTTTTACCAGTACCGATAAGCAATCCAAGGAAAAGTTTGATGCCCTGCGCGCTTTTGGTGCCGAGGTAATTGTTTGCCCTACCAATGTAGAGCCCGAAGACCCGCGTTCTTATTACTCTGTATCTTCCCGTTTGGAGCGCGAGGTGCCAAATTCGTGGAAACCCAATCAGTATGATAACTTGAGCAATTCGCAGGCGCATTATGAGCAAACCGGTCCGGAGATATGGGAACAAACCGGTGGCAAAATTACACATCTGATAGCAGGGGTAGGTACCGGTGGTACCATATCGGGCATAGCGCGTTATCTTAAAGAGAAGAACCCTAATATCCAGGTGCTTGGCATTGATACTTACGGCTCGGTATTTAAAAAATATAAAGAAACCGGTATCATGGATAAGAACGAGATCTATCCATACATCACCGAAGGTATCGGCGAAGACTTTTTACCGCAGAACGTCGACTTTAGCCTGATTGACCATTTTGAGAAAGTGACTGACCAGGATGCAGCCCTTATGACCCGCGAAGTTGCCCGCAAAGAAGGGATCTTCGCTGGTAACTCTACAGGATCGGCAGTAGCTGGTGCTTTGCAAATGAAGGATAAGTTTAAAGAAGGCGATGTAGTGGTGATCATTTTCCCGGATCATGGTACCCGTTACCTG
The DNA here is from genome assembly GCF_011089895.1 of Mucilaginibacter inviolabilis. Classification (NCBI taxonomy): domain Bacteria; kingdom Pseudomonadati; phylum Bacteroidota; class Sphingobacteriia; order Sphingobacteriales; family Sphingobacteriaceae; genus Mucilaginibacter; species Mucilaginibacter inviolabilis. The sequence continues at coordinate 2,172,433 of NZ_JAANAT010000001.1, read as the reverse complement.
GGCAAAATGTATAATGACGACTGGCTGCGCGATCGCGGATTTTTAAAGGATGGCAAACTAACCGCCGCCGATATCATCAGCAAAAAAGATGTGCAGGAAATTATCACTATCGACTGCGAAAAAAGCGTGTTGGAGGCTATCAATACTATCAAATCACTCAACATATCTCAGATTCCGGTAACACAGCAAGGTATGGTGATTGGCAAGATCACGGAAAGTGATATTTTGGATTCACTGATCGAGAATCCATCTATCAAATCGCAACCGATCAAAAATATTACCACAGCGCCATTTCCTTTTGTTGATCTGAATACTTCTATCGATAAGATCTCAGGAATGATCAATAAAGATAACATCGCCGTACTGGTTGAAGACGGTAATGGCAAAATTGAGATCATTACCCAATATGATATCATTAATGCTATATCGGCCTAGTTTTTAACTTTAAAGGCGAAAGAATAAAGATAAAAGGTGTTGTGCTGTTGCATGACACCTTTTTTTAATCCTATTCGGTAATTTTTTGCCAGTGCCAGTTTTTCTCGTTTATATCAAGAAAATTAAAGCCAATGTCAATAATTATTGACTTTTTGTTTACTTCAAACTTATAAAAACGTCCATCCGTATCAATATCATGGGGCTTTTTTATATCAAAGGGCGAGCTCAACTTATAACGTGATTTAAAAGTAGCGTTTGATACTTTTCCTTTTTGTAAATAATAGAACAACAAAAAGGTCTCTGATTGAGTTAAGGCCATACCCATATTAGCAGTTTTAAGATATACACCATTGGGGTAATTAATAGATGGGGTAGCTTCAGGGACAAGCATGCTTTTTAAGGCTATGCTTTGATATAAATACCGTAGCGGGGCATAAGCCCAGGTAAATTGATAGGGTGCTGCTAAGCCATAATCGTTTACCGATTTATATATTTTGCCATTTTTTACAAAAGTTGTGCTGATGGTTTCGTCATCTGTCCAGCCTACGTTGTAATCGTTTTTTAATAGATTAAAATCAGTATTCCTAAAATTATCTTGTAGTTGTTTGTATTGCGCTTTGGTAATTGAACCAGCAAATAATCCTTTCTTAGCGGTGTAAAATAGTCCATTAAATATAACAGATCCATCGGCATTTATCATGGTATTTGAGACAGGGCAAGTCCCAAAACAGCCCGAAGTAGATAAAATTATTTGATCAAATTCCGGCGTAGTATTTTCCTTGATCTGATAATGTTTAAATGTTGCTAATCTTCCATCAAAAATGAATTGTAATGAATCGGTAGTGAGTTTAATAAGGCGGTATTTGTTCCATTTATTACTGTCTATATCTAAAATCATTAGATCATTGGCTATGATCTTAAATTTAGATTTTGTACCTAAAAAGATACGGATACCATTTGTTCTTTTAAAGAAGCCTAATTTATACTCAACGGAATGATCTGCATAAAAAGTAAAGCCAGGTTTCTCGTCTTCAGGTGGTTCGAGCACTACGTTTTTGCCCGTTGGTGCTATTTTGCTTCTAACCTTAACCCAGTTGCCCAATATGTTTTTTTTGTTTGCCTGCTGCTTATCGTTACATGCACAGATACAAACGCAGGCTAATAAAAATAAGGTTGATAAATATCTCATATGATAATAAGGTTGGTATCTGTTGAACGCTTTAGCTGTACGATTTATTACAGATGTTTTTATCAAGCCTTTCGCTTAATTTACTCCAACCTCTTCCTCGCCAGCTCTTTGGTATATCGTTCTTGTAGTGGGGCTTTAATATCGGTTATCAGATATATACCGGTACCCTTTTCACGGGCAAGGTAATGATCAATCTCTCCAAGCTTTTGGTAGGAGCCGATCATTTTACCGGCTACAAACTGACGAATATTTTCGCCGCCGTTATCATCCACATAGATGAGGTATTTGCACAGAAGACTATCTGGTGCCCAAAGCGTAAAACTGCTGTTGAGGGATATAGCTTTAGGAAAGTTGAATTGCTTACTATAATGATTTAGGGCGCCGGCTTCGCCGTAGTTATCGGCATAAACAAGAGTTTGTTTTTGCTGTTCGGGGGTTAACTTATGATAAGCTTCGCCTACTTTTCGGGCCAGCTCATCCCAGCCGTACATATCGGCATAATCTTGTGTAAGGGGGTGTTGTTTTTGATCTTCCCAAGTAATCAAAAAGTCCGTGGCCGGTATATTTTTATGGGCAAATCTGAAAAATGCCAGGGTATGTTCTATCGAAAATATGGGCAATAGCATGGGCAGCAAGAGCATATTAGGTAACACAAATACGGCTATAGTAAAAGTGCGCAGTATATAACCTTTGGTTTTTAACCATCTTTCAAAACCAAAACCGCCGGCTGCGAATAGCATAGGGTAGGCGCCAAAAAGATAATAGTTTTTGCCATCCATCTCCAGTAAAAAAATAAATATCAGCGCATAAGCTATAGCCAGAAATTGAAAATTGCGCAGCCTGAAGGAGAAGATGAGAAACAGTAAACCAGTGAACCAAACAAAAAAAGCTACACCATGCACCAGCAATTGCTGTTCAATAAATTCAACGGGTTTAATATAGCTTAGCTGTTCTTCGCGCAGGGTTTTCATGTGCGTTATCAGCGGCCAGTGATGCTGAATTTGCCAGATGAGATTTGGCAGGCAAACTAAAAATGCTACTAAAACTGCACCCAATATATGCTTGTTAAATAGTAGTTTACGCTGTTTGCTGATAAGAATACCAATAATCAGGGCAAACGTAAAAAAGGCCATAGTATACTTGGTGAGCATACCCAGACCAACAGCCAGACCTAACCAGTACAGGTATTTAACATCGGTGGTGTTAAGGTATTTGATCAATAGCCAAACGGTTAACACCCACCAGAATTGATCGAAAACAACAGGCTGAAAAAGATAACCACTTGCGGCAAATGCCGGCGAAAATATAAGCGCTAAACAAGTTAGGGTAATGGCAAACTTGCGCCCTCCAAATTCAACTGTAATCAAACCGGCAAACCAAATAATAAGCCCGCTGCAAATGGTAGGGAAAATGCGTGCTGCAAAAAGCGAATGCCCAAAAAAAGTGTTGGATATTTTGGCTACGATGGCGATAAAGGGAGGCACTTCTTTATAACCCCAATCCAGGTGATTAGCTAAAACCAGGTGTAATAATTCATCGCGCTGAAATCCAAAATGGTTTATGGCAAATAAATTAAGAACTACTTTTATAAATACAAAAATCAGTATGAAATATGCATAAGTTGACTTTCGGTTTTTATATGGCATTGTTCTGGTAGGTTTTACAAGGCTCAAAGCAGGGGGTAAAGCCAAATGCTAAAGTAACATAACAATTCTTAAAAACAAAAAAGTGAAATGTAACGATTTAGAGGGAAGGTGAAAGGATAAAGGTTAAAGGCAAAAGGTTTTTATCATTGGTAGATGCAGCTACCTTTAACCTTTCGCCTTTAACCTTTTACCTTCAATTATATTCTGGTAATATCTGCGCCAAGAGCTCTCAAACGATCATCAATATGTTGATAACCACGTTCAATTTGCTCAATATTATAAATGGTAGATTGTCCTTGTGCCGAAAGTGCGGCAATGAGCAATGCCACCCCGGCACGAATATCAGGCGATGTCATAGAGATACCGCGCAGTTGAACTTGTTTGTCTAACCCGATAACAGTAGCACGGTGCGGATCACAAAGGATAATCTGTGCACCCATATCCAGCAGTTTATCCACAAAGAATAAACGGCTCTCGAACATTTTTTGATGGATCAGTACCGATCCTTTAGCTTGAATGGCAACTACCAATACAATGCTGATCAGATCGGGGGTAAAGCCGGGCCATGGAGCATCGGCAACAGTCATGATTGATCCGTCGATAAAGGTTTCTATTTCGTAATGATCCTGTGCCGGAATATAAATATCATCGCCACGCAGCTCCAGTTTAATACCCAAGCGTTTAAATACGTCGGGTATCATACCCAACTCCGGATATTTTACATCTTTAATAGTGATCTCGGAACCGGTCATGGCCGCAAGACCGATAAAGGAACCAATCTCGATCATATCTGGCAGTAAACGATGATCTGTACCGCCAAGATAGTTAACACCTTCAATGGTAAGCAGATTAGAGCCGATACCGCTTATTTTGGCACCCATGCGATTCAGCATTTTGCAAAGCTGTTGCAGGTATGGTTCGCAGGCCGCGTTATAAATGGTGGTTATACCTTTGGCCAAAACAGCTGCCATTACAATATTGGCCGTACCGGTTACCGAAGCTTCATCCAGCAGGATATAAGTGCCTTTAAGGTTGGAAGCATCGACATTGAAAAAGCCGTCGGCAGGGTTGTAGTTAAATTGAGCACCCAGTTTTTCGAAACCCAGGAAGTGGGTATCTAAACGCCTGCGACCAATTTTATCGCCACCTGGTTTGGGGATGGATGCTTTACCAAAGCGAGCCAGCAGTGGACCCACGATCATGATTGACCCGCGAAGACCACCACCTTTTGATTTAAAAGTTTCTGACTGGAAAAAATCCTGATCAATATCTTTTGCTATAAAGGTGTAGGTATCATCGCCGGTTTTCTCCACAATAACGCCCATGTCGCCCAGCAGCTCAATCAGCTTATTTACATCTTTTATATCAGGTATATTACTGATGGTAACTTTCTTGTCGGTCAATAATACCGCCGAAATTACCTGTAAAGCCTCATTTTTTGCTCCCTGCGGAGTAATCTCGCCCTTTAGCGGTTTCCCGCCGTTTATCACAAATGCGTTAGTCATAGGAGTTTATAATTGATTGATCATGATTCGTTTTTGCCCACACTTAAATTAGTAAAATAAGCGTACTATTTCAGGGCAAAGATTATAAAATTAATGGAGACAAGCCGATCTTTCAATCAAATATTTGATTGAAAATATTTGATCGGTTTTAAGCAAACAACCCGGTTACCTTGCAGATAACCGGGTTGTTGTTGCTTTATAGTTCAAGTGCACTAATGAACCATTGAACTAGTATTTCTTAGCGCCGCCATTGTTACGGTTGCGATTGTTTTGGTTGTTATTGTTATTGCGGTTGTTTTGATTATTGTTCTGATTACGGCCGCGATTGTTTTGATTATTATTCTGATTGCGCCCGCGGTTGTTCTGATTGTTATTGCTGTTGTTTTGGTTAGGGCGGAATTCAACGCGATTAAGGTTGATGTTTTCTTCCAGTTTCAGCGTACCACCTGATAAGGCGTACAGATCGGCCAGGATACTTTCGTCGGCAACCGAATCTTTGTTCCATTGTACGTAAGCCATTTTCATGAAATTGGCAATGGCCTGCACCATATGGCGTTTACGGTCGGCATCATCAATGCTTTTTGCTTTTTCGATCATCAGCTCAATGGTTTTGCCATAGTGTTTGTATCTGATGCGTTGGTGTGGATATCTTAAAGGCTGTGGTTTAATATGTATAGCCTCTGGTGATGGCTTTGGATACGGTGAGTCTACATCTATCTGGTAGTCTGATATGATGTGCAGGTGATCCCAAAGCTTATGCTTAAAGTCGGCTACGTCGCGCAGGTGTGGGTTTAAAAAACCCATTAAATCAATCACTACCTGCGCGTAGCGGTTACGTTCTTCTTTAGTAGGCAACGCAACAATGTATTTAACCATGTTTTGTACGTTGCGGCCATATTCAGACAGGATAAGTTTTTTCCTGGTTGAGTTATAGTCAAATTCAGGCGTGTTTTGTTGAGCCATGTTTATGCTGTTGTAATGTTATTATTAAGAAGGATTTAAATTAGCCAGACAAATGCCCGTGAATTGGGATATGAGGCTAAAATTGAATTGTTACTATATTGTAGTAACGCAAATATAAGGTAATAGTATCAATGTGCAAATTATTGACGCAAAATGTTACTTTAGACAATCATAAACATAAAATCTGCATCGTGAAAAACAAAATAATCATCACCCATATCGATATATACCGCTTTAGCATTCCTATGGAACCGTTCACTATTGCGACGGGGACTTTAGATCATGCCCAAAACGTTTTTATCCGGATACATACCGATGCCGGTTTTTATGGAGTAGGAGAGTGCTCGGCTTTCCCCATGATCGTAGGCGAAACGCAGGATACCTGCCTGGTAATGGCTCGTGAATTTGCCAAACTTTGGAAAGGTCATGATGCCCTGGATATACCCGCCCGCATGCAACAGCTGCATAATTTCACCGCCGGTAATACTACCATTAAAAGTGCTTTTGATATAGCTTTGTTTGATATTGCCGCAAAAAATGCCGGTGTACCATTATATCGTTTATTAGGAGGCGAACGGCGTGAAGTAGAATCAGACATTACCATTGGTATTGCCGGGCCGCATATGATGGCGCTTAAGGCGCTTGATTTTAAAGCCACAGGAGCTACTGTGCTCAAGGTAAAGCTGGGAAAGAATGCGATTGAGGATGTAGAACGCATCCGTCAGATACGTGAAGCTATCGGCAGCGATATCAAAATACGTATTGACGCCAACCAGGGCTGGAGCTTTGATGATGCTGTTTTTGCACTGCAGGCCATGGGGCAATATGATATTGAATTTTGCGAACAACCTATGCGTACCTGGTACGATGATCGTTTACCGCAACTGATGCAGCTATCACCCGTTAAGATCATGGCAGATGAAAGCGTGTACAACCATCATGATGCCCGTAAGCAGATCAATAGCGGCTCTTGCCATTACATTAATATCAAAATGTCAAAATCGGGCGGGATACTGGAAGCGAAACAAATTCACGATGAGGCGGCTTCAAAAGGTATTGCCTGTATGATGGGGGGGATGTTGGAAAGCCGTATAGGACTGAGTGCAAAACTGCACTTTGTATATGCCAGTCCGAATATTCGGTTTTATGATATGGATACCTGTATGCTGGGGCATCTGGAAGATCCCTGCATTGGCGGTGTGAGTTATGAAGGTTATCAGTTAAGTATTGGTGACGAACCGGGGATAGGCGCCGATGCTAATGAGGCCTTTTTGGCCCATTGTGAGCATTTTAAGATTTAGGCAATGGGGGCGCGGCGTTTGCCGACAGCCCCATCGTGTGGTTTTATAACAACGGTTTGCGCTTAAATCTGTTGGCGCTTTTTGCCGTTGTGATCTTTTCGGCTTTAGTGTTTTTAACTTCCCTTACTTCCTTTACGGTTTCGCCTTTTGATTTTTCCTTAGTTTCCATAATAGTATGTTTTATATATATGAATAATACTCGCTATCAGGTGCTTTTGTTTTACGTAAATATAAGGAAATGTGTCATATTATTGTATTTATTTAATGTGAACAAAACGTTGTCATATTTACGTCAAGGTTGTGCCGGTTTCCAGGGCCTTAGTGTATTTTTTCAGATCAAATTTGTATAAAAACGGTGCCCGGTGCGGGCCGATGTTTCGTTTTTCGTTCAATTTTTTAATCAAACCTAAAAACACCAGCTTTTTCGGGAAATTCCGGATGTCCAGTTTTTTGCCTAACAGAGTTTCATAAACCGCGTGTATTTCGGTCAGGGTGAACTTAGTGGGCAGTAGTTTTTCGGCAATGGGATAGTAATAGAGCTGCGTGCGCAGGGTATGCAGCGAATCCTTAACCATCTGATCATGATCATATAACAGGGGAGGTATCTCGTCGATGTTAAACCAATTGCAAGAGTCAGAGAGCAGACCGGCCTTCGGTGTAACCAGCGAAAAATCGGTAAGGGCATAGTATCCCACAGAAATGGTTTGGTCTATCAACCAACTATCTTTAATATAAGGTACACCCACCTCTTTCGAGAATTTTTCAAAATCAAGCTCGCTCCATTTGATGCGGTCGGGATCGCCAAAGGTTTTATATTGCTTCAGGTACAGATCCGTCAGACTGGTGCTTTCGGCCACAATGCGGTTGGCCGCCTCGTCCAGGGTTTCTGTTCGTTTAATGTATCCCCCGGGAAGGCAATAGCCTCCCAGCGCTTTATAACCCGATAATAATATTTTTAACTGGTGATCGTGGTAGCCGAATATAGCAGCATCAATAGATATATGCGGCATATAATGCTTATGCCCGTTGGTAATAAAATCCTGTAGTTCACTGAGGGTGTTCATAGCGTTTAAAGTACGTCAAAATCGACTTAAAAGTAAAGCTAATAATTTCTATTTGGTAAAATTTGCAAAATAGAAATTAAGCCATAACTTTATTGTGTAAAATTTACCAAATAGAAACCTTCTTTTACCACTAACCGCTTATGACCTTAAACAGAAGAGATTTTATTACCCTTACCGCGATGGGTGCGGCGGGAATTGGCATAGCTGCTGCTATACCAGATTTTTTGTTTGCTAAGACAGAACAAAAAGCTGATGGACTGTTTTTTAAGCTGGCCTTATCACAGTTTTCGCTAGCAAGCCAGTTTTGGAGCAAAAAGCTCGATCCGCTTGATTTTCCGATGAAGACAAAAACCGCCTTCGGTATTGAAGGATTGGATTACTGTTCTATGTTTTTTGCCGATAAGGCAAAGAATACCACGTTTTTGAATGAATTGAAAAAACGATCGGCAGATAATGGTTGCTACAGCCTGCGTATTATGGTGGATGGGGAAGGTGTACTGGGGCATTTGGATACTGCCGAGCGTACAAAAGCTATCGAAAATCACTATAAATGGATAGATGCAGCGGCCTTATTGGGCTGCCCCATGATCAGGGTGAATGTGGAAGGTGATGGAGCACCTGAAGAGGTAGCCAAAGCAGCCGAAGATAGCCTGGCTAAACTCATAGCATACGGGAGTAAAAGCAAGATAGATATTATTGTAGAGAACCATGTAGGTATATCCTGTAATGGCGCCTGGCTAGCGGGAGTGATGAAAAGCGTTAACAATAAACACTGCGGCACCCTGGCCGATTTTGGCAACTTCTGTATCAACCGCACCAAGCCCGAGGCGCAAACTATCGATGCCTACATGAAAACCAAATGCCTGGAAGAGTATGACCGCTACAAGGGGATTACCGAGTTGATGCCTTACGCCAAAGGGGTCCACGCCAAAAGTCACACGTTTGATGCCGCCGGCAATGATACCGAAACTGATTTCTATAAAATGTTCGGCATTATCAAAAAGTCGGGTTTTAATGGTTGGGTGAGCATTGAGTACGAAGGAGGGCTATTTAAAATGTACGCACCCCAAAGCAATTACCTGGATGATGACGCCGGAGTGCTTGCTACCAAAAAATTAGTTGAAAAGGCTGGTAAAACTGCTTAACCCATCCCGACATGAAAGATATTCAGATCAAAAAGTCGGCCGAGGTATATGACATAGTGATCATTGGCTCGGGCGCAGGTGGTGGTATGGCCGGTTATGTGTTAGCTCATGCGGGTATAAAAGTGCTGATGCTGGAAGCCGGACCTTTTTTTGACCCTGCAAAAGACTCGGCGCAACTGAAATGGCCTTATGAGTCGCCCCGGCGTGGTGGTAATGCTACGCGGCCAATGGGTGATTTTGATGCAGCTTATGGCGGCTGGGATATCGACGGCGAACCATATACCCAAAAAGGTGACACTGATTTTAAATGGTTCAGGGCCAAAATGCTGGGTGGGCGTACTAATCACTGGGCACGTATATCATTGCGCATGGGCCCCAAGGATTTTAAATGTTACAGCAGTTTTGGCGCAGGCGACGATTGGCCCATAACCTACGATGACATTAAACCCTATTATGATAAGGTTGACAGGCTTATCGGTGTATACGGCTCGATGGAGGGTTTGGAGAATGACCCGGATGGGATATTTTTGCCAGCCCCCAAGCCCCGGCTTAACGAACTGTTTGTAAAAAAGGCAGCGACCGGACTTGGTATTAAAGTAATTGCGGGTAGGGGTTCGGTGCTTACCGCGCCGCTGCCGGGTAATAAAGACCGGGGCGCCTGTTTCTTTTGCGGGCAATGTAACCGCAGCTGTAAAATATATGGCGATTTTTCGGCTTCGTCGTGCCTTGTGATTCCGGCTATTAAAACGGGTAATCTAAAAGTAATTACCAATGCCGTAGTGCGGGAGATATTAACCGGAAGTGATGGTTTAGCCAACGGGGTATCCTATATTCTCAAAGACTATATGCAGGAATACAGCGTAAAGGCCAAAACGGTTATCCTGGCGGCGGGTACTTGCGAGTCTGCTCGTATTCTGCTTAATTCAAAATCGGCTCAGCATCCTAACGGCTTGGCTAACGGTAGTAATGTAGTTGGTAAATATCTGCATGATTCTACCCAAACCGGTGGTGCTGCTATTATGCCTCAACTACTCAATCGTAAACGGTTTAATGAGGATGGTGTAGGCAGCCTGCATTTATATGCACCCTGGTGGGGCGATCATAAAAAACTCGATTTTGCCCGCGGCTATCACCTGGAGATATTCGGCGGTATGATGATGCCATCATATGGTGGTTATTTTGGTTTTGAAGGTACACTGGTGCCTTATATCAATGGATATTTGCCCGGGGCCGATGGTAAGATGAAACCAGGTGGTGGTTTTGGCAAATCATTGAAAGAAGATTATCGTCGTTTTTATGGTACCCTGGCCGGAGTAGGCTGCCACGGTACGGATATCGCCAAAGCAGATAACTACTGCGAGATAGATAATAGCGTGGTTGACAAATACGGTATCCCGGTGTTGCGCTTTAACTATAAATGGGGGGATGAAGAGATAAAACAGGCCCGGCACATGCAGCAAACCACCCAGGAAATCATCAAAGCTATGGGTGGTATTCCTTTGGGACAGCCTGCGGGACCTGATAAAAAATATGGATTGGATAAACCGGGTAAAGGTATCCACGAGGTGGGTACAGTACGCATGGGCGACAACGCCGGTAAATCGGCATTGAATAAATGGTGCCAGGCGCATGATTGTAAAAACCTTTTTGTAGTGGATGGCGCCGCGTTCACCCAGCAATCTGAAAAGAATCCCACCTGGACTATCCTCGCGCTTTCGATGCGCACAGCCGAGTATATTTTAGATCAGAAACGAAAACTAAACGTATAAGCCATGAACAGACGAGAAAGTTTAAAAGCCATAGGTTTATCGGTATCAACAGTGGTACTGCTGGATGCCTGCAAAACAAATCCGGATACCCCAACAGAAGATAGTAAAACCATAGTCGAGCCTGGTCGCCAGGCTTATGAAACGGAAAGGGATAAGCACCTGCAGTCAGAAAAATACTTTACCGATCATGAACTGGCTACGATAACCGTACTGGCCGATATCATTATCCCTAAAGACGAACATAGCGGCAGCGCCTCAGACGCCAAAGTGACCGATTTTATAGAGTTCATTGTAAAGGACGAACCCGAGCATGCCCTGCCTATGCGTGGCGGCCTGCGCTGGCTGGATGTAAAATGTTTGAATATGTATGATAGTGAATTCAAAAGCTGCACCCCGCAGCAACAGGAAGCGATGTGCAGCCAGATCGCTTACCCTGCACTGGCCAAACCGGATATGCTGCCAGGTGTTACCTTTTTTAATAAAATGCGTGAGCTGACTGCTATCGGTTTTTTCACCAGTAAAATTGGTATAGCCGATTTAGGATATAAGGGAAATTCGCCCGGTAAATGGGAGGGTGTACCTGCCGATGTATTAAAGCAGTATGGGTTGGAAGGAGTCTGAGTAGTTTTTCAGTAAAGGGTTAGGATTGATGCCGGCGTAGTTTGTATTAACTTTACCTGAGTAAAATACATCTGCTTAAATATGAATAACGAACTGACATTTAGGTTGGCTACCACAGATGATCTGGCTGATATTGTGGCCATGCTTGCCGACGATACACTGGGTATGGGAAGAGAGAAGGTAGGAGCTGTATTTTCAGACAGGTACATCCATGCCTTTGAGAATATCCGAAAAGACCCAAACCAGGAACTGACTATTGTTGAAATGAACGGTGAAAAAGTGGCAACATTTCAATTGTCATTTATTCAATATTTAACTTATGAAGGAGGCCTAAGGGCACAGGTCGAAGCGGTAAGAACTCATGGTAAATTCCGTGGGCAGGGTATAGGAACCCGGGTATTTGAGTACGCCATCAACAGGGCAAAAGAAAAAGGTTGTCATATGGTGCAGCTCACCTCCGATAAAAAAAGACCTGATGCTATCCGTTTTTATGAATCGTTAGGCTTTGTTGCTTCGCATGAAGGAATGAAACTTAAGCTGAAATAAGCACTTAGAAGTAAGACTTACGAAGTTTTAAAAACTTCGTAAGTCTTTAAGGAAGAGTCCTTGTTCTTTATTTCAAAAATCTTTTATTCTAATTACTTGCTTAGCTCCGCAAAATATTTGTGGAACAATGGAATAGTTTCAATGCCTTTATAATAATTGAAGATATCATACTTTTCGTTTGGAGAATGCAGCGCATCGCTATCCAGGCCAAAGCCCATCAGTACAGTTTTAAGACCAAGCTCGGCTTCAAACAATGCCACAATAGGGATACTGCCACCACCGCGTGTAGGGATCGGATCTTTACCGAATGATTCGGCAATAGCTTTTTGAGCTGCACGATAAGCCACGCTATCAGTAGGGGTTACAGCCGGCTCACCACCGTGATGCGGGGTTACCTTTACTTTAACACTGGCCGGAGCTATGCTTAAAAAGTGTTTAGTGAAAATCTCGGTAATTTTCTCGCTGGTTTGGTTGGGCACCAAACGCATAGATATTTTAGCATTTGCTTTTGAAGGCAATACGGTTTTAGCACCTTCGCCAATATAGCCGCCCCAAATACCGTTTACTTCTAAGGTTGGACGGGTGCCGGTACGCTCAAAGGTAGTGTAGCCCTTTTCGCCCCAAAGCTCCTCTACATCAAGGTCTTTTTTGTATTCAGCCTCATTGTAAGGCGCATTGTTCAATGCGGTACGTTCTGCAGATGTAAGATCAACTACATCATCATAAAAGCCGGGAATGGCAATATGATTGTTTTCATCATGCAGTGATGCTATCATTTTAGCCAATATAGTTGCCGGATTAGCTACAGCACCACCATAAACACCGGAATGCAGATCGCGGTTTGGGCCTGTTACTTCTACTTCCAGGTAGGATAGGCCACGCAGACCGGTTTCCAGCGAAGGATGCTCCATGCTGATCATCGAAGTATCTGATATCAACACCACGTCGGCTTTCAGGCGTTCTTTATTAGCTTTTACAAAAATGCCCAGGTTTGATGAGCCTACTTCCTCTTCACCTTCTATCATAAATTTGATATTGCAAGGTAACGTATTGGTTTGCATCATCAGTTCGAATGCTTTTACGTGCATGTAAAACTGACCTTTGTCATCACAGGCGCCGCGGGCATATATTTTACCATCACGTACGGTTGGTTCAAAAGGAGGGGTTTTCCAAAGCTCCAGCGGATCTGGTGGCTGTACATCATAATGCCCGTATACTAATACAGTTGGTTTGGAAGGATCAATTATTTTTTCGCCGTAAACAATGGGGTAACCAGCGGTTTGGCAAACCTCAACTTTATCGGCGCCAGCATCGCGTAATTTTTGAGCTACGTAATCGGCGGTTTTTAAAACGTCGGGTTTGTATTTAGGATCGGCGCTAACCGACGGGAAACGCAAAAGTTCAAACAACTCATCAAGTAAACGTTGCTTGTTTTCGTCTACATACTGTTTTATATGCTGCATAGTTATAGAATTTGCAGCAAATATATTGATGTTTATTGACTTAAAACAGCAACAGTTCATGCGCTTTAATTGCATGAACTGTTATAGTATATATTGAGAGTGATTTACCCGTTTAAATAATTATGCAGCGAAATCAGCAGAGCCTAAATCTCTTTTAGGACCAGATACCGAAGCAAAATCAGCAGAACCTAAATCTCTTTTAGGACCAGAAACCGCAGCGAAATCAGCAGAACCTAAATCTCTTTTAGGACCAGAAACCGCAGCGAAATCAGCAGAACCTAAATCTCTTTTCGGACCAGAAACAGCAGCAAAATCAGCAGAACCTAAATCTCTTTTCGGACCAGAAACAGCAGCGAAATCAGCAGAGCCTAAATCTCTTTTTGGACCAGATACCGCAGCAAAATCAGCAGAACCTAAATCTCTTTTCGGACCAGATACCGCAGCAAAATCAGCAGAGCCTAAATCTCTTTTCGGACCAGATACCGCAGCAAAATCAGCAGAACCTAAATCTCTTTTCGGACCAGATACCGCAGCAAAATCAGCAGAACCTAAATCCCTTTTAGGGCCAGATACAGCAGCGAAATCAGCAGAGCCTAAATCTCTTTTAGGACCAGAAACAGCAGCAAAATCAGCAGAACCTAAGTCTCTTTTTGGACCAGAAACCGCAGCGAAATCAGCAGAGCCTAAATCCCTTTTAGGGCCAGATACCGAAGCGAAATCAGCAGAGCCTAAATCCCTTTTAGGGCCAGATACAGCAGCAAAATCAGCAGAACCTAAGTCTCTTTTTGGACCAGAAACCGCAGCGAAATCAGCAGAGCCTAAATCTCTTTTCGGACCAGAAACAGCAGCGAAATCAGCAGAACCTAAATCTCTTTTTGGGCCAGATACCGCAGCAAAGTCAGCAGAACCTAAATCTCTTTTTGGGCCAGATACCGCAGCAAAGTCAGCAGAACCTAAATCTCTTTTTGGGCCAGATACCGCAGCAAAGTCAGCAGAACCTAAATCTCTTTTTGGACCAGAAACAGCAGCGAAATCAGCAGAACCTAAGTCTCTTTTTGGACCAGATACCGCAGTAAAATCAGCAGAGCCTAAATCTCTTTTAGGACCAGAAACCGAAGCGAATTCAGCAGAACCTAAATCTCTTTTCGGACCAGATTTAGCGGCAGTTTTGCCTCCATCCGAAGTTGAAGCGTTTGAGCTGTAAACTGAAGAGGTTAAGAAGGTGCTTAAAGCTAGGGCTGCTATGATTGTTGACTTTTTCATGGTGTTTTTAAATTTTGATTGTGGGGGATGAATATTTTTGTTTTATATAAATTATTTCAAATCGTGTTTGTATGCTTGTTAATTGACGATGCCTAAATCTTGGTCATGGCTAAATATTGCCATAACTTAAAACTGAGGTGCTTTCTTTTATGACGATGATAGGTCATCATTAAGCGCGTCTACGGTCATGATTGTAGATCAATCTGCACTACCCAGGTCTCTTTTAAAGCCATTGGTAAATGAATGAGTGCCGATGAGCTCGGTACGTACATTTGCTTTTTGACAAGATGAAACAATGCCGGTAAAAAGAGTGGCTACGGTGATGATGATCAGTTTTTTCATGACTTATTATAATCTAATGCTGTGCAGATTCGGTTAAATATTAATGTGTAGTCTAAAAGTTTAGTCGGCGCTGCCTAAATCTCTTTTAAATCCAGTTGCGGTTTTATTAAAAGCTGGTACAGATACCTCTACAGTTTTTTTTGACGATGATGATACAATTCCTGTGCTTACTATAAGCAATGCCAATAGGATGGTCCTTTTCATGTTGGTTAATATTTATATTAATATCATATTTAATTAACTAATATTAAATAATATTGTAACTGATATTTAATGTTAGCTGTATTTTATTTGTTTGCAACCTGATCTCTATTTATGTAACCGGTTGTTGTATTCGTATTTTAATTTAATTTGATAATCAACGTTATATGAAGTGGTTATTTAACCTTTATATAACAATTCATATCTCTTTTATTGAAAAAAAATAGTAGTTTTAGAGGCAATGGTTGTATGCTTGATAAAACGTTTATTCCTTTTTTATTTATTTTAATTAATCAGATAGTATAATAGTTTAAAATATGGCCCCTTCAAGTATTTTTATGCTTTAAAATGAAGCATGAAGTGCTATTTTTATGTTGTTTAAATATTATAATATTAAAATCATATTTACACAATCTATTGTATATCAATCAATTAACACTGCAAATATAAATATGTTTTTTGATTTTGATGGTAAAAAAGATAAAAAAGTTTTCAACAACGTTTTTGTCCCGCTTATTGGATATATTTCAGCATAATTCATAACTTTCACGCTAATTGACCGTAAAAGTGCTTTAATGAAAAAAAACTGTACATTTTTATTATTTTTTTTTGTAACACTTACCGCATATGCAAGGAATATTAATGAAGTGGTGGCTAGGGATACAAATGAGGTAGTAAATTTAAATAGCCAGGCTTATGCAAATAGGTTGACCGATCCGAAGCAAACAGTTGAGGATGCAACTAAAGCATTGACCCTGGCTACTAAACTCAGTTATTTAGATGGTATTGCCGAATCTTATCGCGTTATAGGGATTGGAAAGTATTACCTCGACCAACCCGAAAAAGCCATTGATAATTATCTTAATGCATTAGCTTATTTTGCCAGAAACAGTAATCTTAGGGGCGAAGCTAAAGTTTACAACAATATAGGGGTGTTATTTCGCGATCATGACTATGACCGATCCTTGGTTTACTTAAACAAATCGCTGGTTATTGCCGAAAAAATTGGCGATAACAAACTTATTGCAGCTTCGTATCTCAACATAGGGAATACCTATAATCGCAAAAATAACCTGCATCAGGCCCTTAGTTATTATGATAAAAGTTACCATCTGTTTAGTAAGTTGCAAGACTCAGTAAACCTTATACAATGTTTGTTAAACAGAGGTGTGATATTTTATAAGTTAAAGGATTATGATAAAGCTCTTGGCTTGCTGCTGGAAGCTAACAGAGGGGCTAAATCACGTGATCTGAATGAATCGGTAGCCAGTATCAATCTTACCCTGGCTTCGTTGTATATGGCACAGCGTAAGTTTGATGATGCCGAAAAAATGGTACGTGAAGGTACAGCCTATACGCAGCTGGTTAAAGACCCTAAACTGGAATACGATTATAAGTATACCACTTATGAGCTGGAGCTTAACAGAAGGAATTTTGAGAGCGCCTTATCGTCTTTAAGGGAAATATATAAACTTGACAGCGCAACCTATAAAACAAATGTATCTGTACAGATGAATTTGATAGAGGCTAAACGCAAACAGGAAGAACAGGCCAAAGAAAATGAACGCGTGGCAGATAGGCAGGCTTATGAACGTTCCCGTTTTTGGGCCGTTAGTACTGTGGCTGGCTTGTTACTGGTTGTTATTGGTTTGCTAGTAGGTAATGTGAAACGAAAAGCAAAAACCAATGCTCAGCTTACTATGCTTAATGGTGAGGTTTTAAGACAAAAGGACAATCTAGACCGGATAAACCATCATCTGGAAGAAATTATTGATGAAAGAACAAAAGATCTGCAGATCAAGAACAAAAAGCTTTCTGAACATTCCTCCTATCTGTCGCATCAGATTAGGGGGCCAATTGCTACACTACGCGGTTTGATAAACCTGGAGAAGGAAGGGTTGGTTGATCAGGAAGAGTGTATCGCCATGATGGATAAATGTGTTTCGGAAATTGATGAGAAAATAATAGAAATGAGCGACATGCTGCATGGCCCATCGCATAATAGCAACTCCTGAAACAATACTGGTTTTTATAATGGCTAGCCGAGGTTAAATGCGCCTGGCCAGGTAGAGTGTATTTGGGCTTCAATAAGCCCCAGGTAAATACAATATCTGGATATCATTTGCAGGATAAGCAATTGCCTGTGTTTATTATAACCCTCAGTTTCAAAAGCAAGTGTTTCGTCACCAGCGGTAACAAAAAATCTAACTTCGCCTTGTCTGGGTTTAAATCTTGATTGTAAAAGATCAAATACCTTAACTTTAAGTTTGCTTTTGGGATCATGGATGGTCCCATCTTTCAAAGCCTGGTTTTTTGAAATAGATATAAGATAATTTGACATAAACACTTTTTATGATAAAAAATGTTTATGCCACAATTTTTACTCCAATTTTAAATTATAGGGGATATAAAATGAAATTGTGATCATTTATTTGCATTTTCCTTGCAAAATTTACTGGAATTAAATATTGTTAACCAATATTTAATTGAATCGAACTGAATTAATCAGTAATTTATATCAAGGTATGTAGTATAAAAGGTGTAACTGTAAGGTTTACAGAACACATGTGTTAAATTATAGGACTAAAATGCTTTTGTTTCGCAATTCCTCATAAAGTAAAATCACTTTGCGTTGCAGGCTTGCGATCTCCGATTCCCTGTCTACCAGTTTTTTCTGGGCAATGCTCAGGTTTGATGGAGTAAGGTCAACCTCACCTTCTTCAACACTTAATATTTGTGCTACTGTTATTTCAAATATATTGGCAATTTGCTCCAGTCGCGACAAGTTAATATCCGTTACACCAGTTTCGATTTTTGAAAAAGCCGGGATAGAAATACCCAGCCGGTTTGCTACATCTTCCTGACTCCATCCGCGTTGGTGACGTAAAGTCCTGATGTTCTTTCCAACGGATTTGTTCGTTTTCTTTTTGGTGCTGTCGTTCATATCAATGTTTCCTCCTAATTAACTGAGGAAACATATCCAAATGGTATGCCATCATTAATTCCGGTTAAAACTACTGGGAATAACCCTTAGTTTAACGGGATATTAAAAAAAGTGGGGAATTATTTACACGAAAAATAAGCTTAACCTTCAGTTGATATTATTAACGATATATAGTTTGGCAAATTTAAGCAGTAATTGTTTCTGTCCTATCTCCTTAAAAAATATGGTTGCTTTAACGTCGGGCTTGTTACCTTCCAGGGTCAACACCTTTCCAAAGCCAAAACGTTCATGCTCTACTTCCATACCCACTTGCAGGTTTGAAGTGTCAGAGGGTTTGAAATTTGGTGAGGGCACATGCGCTTTAGCCAATATCGATGTTGTTTTAACCGGAGCCGTTGTTGCCGGTTTAGGCTTGGAGAATGCATCGGCTTGCTTGCCGCTGCTCCAGGCTTTACGGTCATCATCAAAGAATGCACTACTGCCGCTGCTGGCCGGTTTGGCGCTGTAATCAAGCTCCAGGTATTTGGCATCTATTTCGTCCAAAAAGCGACTAGGCTCACAGCTGATCAGCGTGCCAAATTTAAATCTGGAGGTAGCATAACTGATGGTAAGCTTGGTTTCGGCACGGGTAACGGCCACATAAAACAGGCGACGCTCCTCTTCCAGGTCACTGCGCGAGTTGAGTGACATTTGTGAGGGGAACAGGTTCTCCTCCAAGCCAACCACATATACCTGCGGGAACTCCAAACCTTTGCTGGAGTGGATAGTCATCAATGAAACGGTATCGGCGTCCTTGTCTTTATCTTTATCATCATTGGTAAGCAGGGCCACATCCTGCATAAAAACATCAAGTCCTTTTTCTTCAATATCTTCCCGTTCAGAG
This sequence comes from Mucilaginibacter inviolabilis, assembly GCF_011089895.1. Classification (NCBI taxonomy): domain Bacteria; kingdom Pseudomonadati; phylum Bacteroidota; class Sphingobacteriia; order Sphingobacteriales; family Sphingobacteriaceae; genus Mucilaginibacter; species Mucilaginibacter inviolabilis. Next base: position 2,153,153 of record NZ_JAANAT010000001.1, on the reverse strand, counting down.
AATTCCTTGATACCATTCAGTAACTCCTGGATATTCTCATAACGGTTAAGCCCTTCTACGGATTTATCTTCATACAGGTCTTTTAATAAGCCCGAATGCTGCGCTATATACAAAGCCGATTCATAAGCCGATTTTGACTTGGCCAACACCTGGAAACTCTGGATCATAGTAGCAAAAGTGCCCACCGCGCCCGAAATTTTTCCTTCCGGGTATTTGCCCGGCTCTGCAATTACTTCCCACGGAGTGATGCCATGCTGATCTGCGCTTACAATGATCTTATCAACCGAGGTGTCGCCGATGCCCCTTTTAGGGTAATTGATCACCCGTTTTAATGCTTCCTCGTCATTAGGATTAAAGGTAAGCCTGAAATAGGCTATCAGGTCCTTGATCTCCTTGCGCTGATAAAAAGACAGACCACCGTATATTTTATAGGGGATACCCAACTTACGGAGGGCTTCCTCCATAGATCGTGATTGGGCGTTAGTGCGGTACAGAATGGCAAAATCATGCCATTTACGGCCTTTCAGACTGCGATCCTGCATAATGGTTTCGGCCACCATTTTACCTTCCTCATTATCGCTGAAGGCACGCATTACTTTTATTTTATCGCCACTTTCCTTTTCAGAAAAAACGTTCTTTTTAAGCTGATCCTTATTATTGCTGATGATGCTATTGGCAACATTTACAATGTTTTGGGTAGAGCGGTAATTTTGCTCCAGTTTAAACACTTTCAAATCCGGGTAATCCTTTTCAAAGTTGAGGATGTTCTGGATATTGGCACCACGGAAGGCGTAGATACTTTGAGCGTCATCACCCACCACACACAGGTTTTCGTTTACGGCAGCCAGCTTTTTAACGATCAGGTATTGCGAAAAGTTAGTATCCTGATACTCATCCACCATAAGGTATTTAAACTTATGCTGGTACTTATTAAGCGTATCAGGGTGCAGTTTCAGCAGCTCGTTGGTTTTGTACAGCAAATCGTCAAAATCCATAGCGCCGGCACGGAAACAGCGGGTAGCATAAGTCTGGTAAATAAGCCCCAGCTGACCACGCCCGCTCGAAAAATCGTCGGCCTGGATCTGCTCATTTTTCTGATACTCCTGCCACGAGATCAGGTTGTTTTTGGATGCTGATATGCGGTTCAGTACAAAATTTACATTGTACAGCTTATCGTCCAGGTTCATTTCCTTTAAAATGGCCCGCAGCACGCTTTTGCTGTCGTCGGTATCGTAGATGGTAAAGTTGCTTGGGTAGCCAATTTTGTCGGCCTCCACGCGTAATATCTTGGCAAACACCGAGTGGAATGTACCCATCCATATATTTTTGGCTTCGGTACCCACCACATGGGTGATACGCTCGCGCATTTCGCGGGCAGCCTTGTTGGTAAATGTAAGTACCAGTATATTAAAGGAGTCGACACCCTTGCGTACCAGGTGTGCCACTCTATATGTAATAACCCTTGTTTTGCCAGATCCGGCGCCGGCAATAATCATTACCGGTCCTTCGGTTTGCTCAACCGCAGCCCTTTGTTCGGGGTTTAAACCCTGTAGATAATCCAAAATCTTGTCCTCTTTTCTTGAATCAGCGAAATTAAGCTTTTGGCCCGAAAGGGGAAAGTAAGATTGACGCCGAACGGGATAAAAATATCAACAATAGTAAAGGTGGGAAAATTGAGTGTGCAAAACTTTCGTCCCAAATAGACACCGCGTTTTTGATATGTCGAAAACAAAACTTACAAAATTCAAACTATGCCTGGTTGCAAAGGGGCTTTTTAAGCCCTTATTTTAACACTTTTTTGGCCAAAATGAGTATGAAATTGCTTTAAAACTGATCGAAAACTCATCCAAAACCACAGATTTTAACACTTTTTAACAAATTTTTGACAGCTTTTAAAAACTTTAAAAAGTATTAGCTTATTGATATTCAAATAACTATATGCAAACAGGTTGATTTTTGGATCGTTTTGTCCCTTTAACCAAACAGCCCTGCTTACAATTTTCAAAGTAAGCAGGGCCGCTGATGGATATACTTAAATATACGAAAAATAGTTTGGCTTAGCAAGGTCTTAAGGTTTAATATCGAACGTTGAATAACGAGGCAAAAGATTCGATTTGCGATATTCTAAATTCATGATTCAATGTTATTTCTTTTCTTCTTTAATCGTGCTCGGTTCCAAAACGTTATCTTTATTTTGTGAGAAAACTAAAACAACTGGTGTTAACCCTTGGCCTGGTGATTGCCATAGTTGGCAACGCAAAGGCGACATGGTCAATCATTGTCATCGATCCCCAAACAAAAGAGATCGGCATTGCTGGTGCTTCATGTACATTTAGCGTTTATGGCATTGGCGGCATTATTCCCGGCAAAGGGGCGGTAGTGGTACAGGCCATGAGCAATAAAGATGCCCGCGACAAAGGGTTGCAAATGGTTCTTGCTGACGCATCGCCAGAAGAGATTCTGAAGGCGATCAGGAACCCCGAATTTGATCCCGAACAGCAGCAATATGCTGTAGTATGTCTTCATAATCTCGACAGACCGCAAACCTACACCGGCCTGGAAACAACCACCGACAGGGGTGCTGAAACCGCAAAAGGTGTATCCATTCAGGGCAATACCTTGAGCAATAAAGAGATGCTTCATAAAATACTGGAGGCGGTGCTTAAAGCGCAAAAGGAATCGCTCAGTATTCAGGATGTTTTGATGCTGGCCATGGAGGCCGGTGCAGAATACGGTGGTGATAAACGCTGTGGTGATCGCAAAGCTTTGAGTGCTTTCCTGACAGTAGCCCGGCCTAATGACGACCCTAAAAAGCCATATATTAATATCATTATTAACCAAACAGGCGATGACACCAACCCCATCAAAACATTAAGAACTAAATTTAATGAGTGGAAAAAACAGCAAAAGGGTTAAGGAATGCGGAGAATGGTGTTTAATATCGAACACTGAACATCGAATGTTGAATAATGAAGTGGGTGGAAAATCTACGTTCGATATTCAAAATTCATGATTCGGTATTATTTCTTTTCTTCCTTAAATTTACCGGGCCATGGAAGCAAAGCCCTATCTGCAGCAAATATCGCTTGAGCGCGAGTCGGTGGCCTCGTTTGAGGCGTACCCCTTTCATATACCCGCGATAAAGAATCTGTCGTCAATGACCTTTCATCGGGATGTTACTTTTATTGTTGGCGAAAATGGCTCGGGTAAATCAACCCTCATTGAAGCTATTGCCTTGCATCTGGGTTTGGGTATTGAGGGTGGCAGCAAAAATATGCAGACCAAAACGCATCAAAATGCCTCAGTTTTGTTTGATTACCTCACCAGTTCCAAAAGTTATCGCAAACCTTCTGATTATTTCTTTTTGAGGGCTGAGAGTTTCTACAACGTAGCCACTTATCTGGAAGAGGCAGATAAAGGCAAGATCCAGCAAAATTACGGCGTAAGCTCCCTGCATGAATGTTCGCACGGCGAATCATTTATGGCCACGTTAACCCATAGGCTTTCGGGTAACGGACTTTATATTTTTGATGAGCCCGAAGCGGCTTTATCGCCCGCAAGGCAATTGGCGGCTTTATCAGCCATTCATGAGTTGGTACAGGCCAATTCGCAGTTTATTATCGCTACACATTCGCCTATTTTGCTGGCTTATCCCAACGCGGTTATTTACCAGTTGGATGAGGAGGGTATGCGCAAAATAAACTATGAAGAAACCGAGCATTTCAGGCTCACCAAATACTTTTTGGATAACCACGAAGAAATGACGCGTATGTTGATGGGGAACCCATTGGATCTTTCCTGAGTTTTTTACTCCAAGTCACGTCATACCGAACTTGTTTCGGCATCTCACATGCAAGGTGTGCAATAAGGCGATTAACCTGTCCTGAGAGATCCTGAAACAAGTTCAGGATGACCGTTTATTTATTGCAGATAAATAAAAACGCGTCATTGCGAGGTACGAAGCAATCTCTATGCTATACAGAGCGAACTTTTATAGTTGACCTGCTTATGTAGAGATTGCTTCGTACCTCGCAATGACGCGTGGGGGATTTTATGAATTAATTATCCTACTAATCCCGGTATCTCAACCATTTCATCAACATCGTCCTGGTAGTTTACACCGGGAACGTCGAAGCCGAACAGGTTCAGAAAATCGGTTCTGTAGCCTTTCAGATCTCCCAGATCGGGTAGGGTTTCGGTAGTAGCTTGCAGCCATAGTTTGGCTATTTGGGCTTGCACTTCGGGGTTCATTTCCCAATCATCCACACGTACACGACCTTCGGTATCTGTAGGTATATCGCCACCGGTGAACAGGCGCTGCTCAAATAAGCGTTGTATCTGTTCAATACAACCTTCCTGTGTGCCCTCGGCTTTCATGATTTTATATAACAGCGAAATATACAGCGGGATAACCGGTATGGCCGAACTTGCCTGGGTTACCAGCGCTTTGTTTACCGATACCAGGGCTTTGCCATTGATGTCTTTCAATTGGTCGCTGATCTGCTTAGCAGTGGCTTCCAGATGGTCTTTGGCCCTGCCAATGGTTCCTTTACGGTATACCTTTTCGGTAACTGCCGGACCAATGTAAGAGTAAGCAACAGTTAAAGCGCCATCGGCCAGTACGCCGGCAGCTTTCAGATCGTTGATCCAGAATTGCCAGTCTTCGCCACCCATTACGGCTACGGTATTGGCTATCTCTTCGTCTGTTGCGGAGTTGATAGAAATTTCGGATACCACACCGGTATGAAAATCAACAGTTTTATTGGTAAAAGATTCGCCGATAGGTTTTAATACAGAACTATGGGTTATACCGGTTTTAGGATTAGTGCGGCGTGGTGAAGCCAGACTGTAGATCACCAGGTCAACCTGTCCCAGGTCGGCTTTAATCAACTCGATAGTTTTTTGTTTGATCTCGTCAGAAAAAGCATCGCCATTGATACTTTTGGCATATAAACCGGCCTCATGAGCCTGTTTTTCAAAAGCGGCGGTATTATACCAGCCTGCAGATGCCGGTTTGCCGGGTGCCGGTGGTTTTTCAAAATAAACACCCACGGTGGCTGCGCCGGATCCGAATGCGCTGGTGATTCGGGAAGCCAAACCGAAACCGGTTGATGCGCCAATAATGAGCGCTTTTTTGGTGCCCGCAGGGTTGTTTTTTGATTTAACGTAATTGATTTGGTTAATTACGTTTTGTTCGCAGCCTTTTGGATGTGTTGTTAAACAAATAAAGCCGCGAATTCTGGGTTCAATAATCATAAATGCAAAATTGATTTTAACAATATTGGGGCATATATAAGCAAACTTTTCCTAAAATGGTTTTAAAATTTTTAAGGAGAAGGGAAAGAAGGCTAGAAGTGGTGCGGTGATAACACCGACCACGGGCCGAAGCTTGCGCTCGTTTGTAACGAGTGCTTATGTGGTTAAGCGATTGCATCGCTATTGCGTTTTAAACGCAAACCCATATTAAGCACTCGTTGCAAACGAGTGCAAGTAGAGATTTATTAATTAAAGTTTTAAACGGTGAAACTTCTATTCTAACACAACAAGTTGCAGATGATGATATCGCAAAATTAAACAATGAGGCTCAAGCAAGACAAATGGAGCTTCAGGCGTTAATGATTAATTATTACAAAAACGATAAAGCGGTTAATGTCAAAATAGTGAAATAGCTTTTCAGCTTGCAATTTTCCATTTCTAAGATATATTTGATATGAGGGATTAATTTGTCCAAACAGACGTATTATTACCAGATTTCTCTTTCGCACAACGCTCAAGCCCGGACATGCTCTATCGAAATGACAACTTTTATTTTTTTTCTATGGGTTATAAATCTATTGCCTAATCATATTCCCCGCCACCTTTACATCAGTACAATCTTTCAGCTCCAATCCTTTTTTAATATCAAAAGCCTTATCTGCTTTGATGGTATTATTATTAAAAATGATTCCAGAGGTGCTTTTTGCAGATAGCACCTTCGTTCCCTGCAAATCAAAGTGATTATCTGTAATAACTATGTTTTGATGCACCGGACCGCCTGACTGTTTATTTTCCGGACAGATGATAATGGCGGGTTCGCCGCATTGTATAAATTGATTATGGCGGATAGTTACATCTTTAACCATACCCGATTCATACCAGCTGGCGGCATCGTTGGCAATGGAAATACCACTCATGTGCGGATGCAGAAAAACGGTGTTTTCGATCACTGTTTTTCTGCGGGATGTTACGAGTATGCCCCGTGTCGGTATGCGGGCCACTGTATCCTGACGAATCCAGATTTGTGGTGTCCAGGTGGTGTTTTCTATTACATCCGTTGGGTTCATATGCGCAGGAACAGGATTTTTAAGCGTCAGCAGGAAATCTTTATCGTTGATTTTTTGCACCTGTACCACCACATTATTGCTGTACTCCCGCAGGGTTTCGGCGTGGATAAAGGCTATGCTATCGCCAGAAGTGAAGGCATCAAAGCCGTAAGTTTGGTTGTGCATAAAACGCACCAGTACCTGTTGCGGCTTTGGCGTGTTGATCACCCGTAGATAGGTGCCGTGTATGTTGATAGCATCGTCATTAGCGCCGGATAGGTAGGAATTGCTGATCTCGATCTTCCCACGGCAGCCCGAAAAATGCAGGATATCGGCCCAGGCGGCACAGGTACGACCAGATGCAGGATCGGGCCTCACGCTGATGTGGTCCATACGGATGTTTTGACAAAACTGGCTCACCACGCCCATGCCATGCATAAAATTAATATGGATGTTTTTAAGGCTGATGTTTTTACTGCGCTGCATAAATATGCCCGAGCAATCGCGGGTTACATCACGGTTCTGGTATATCAGTCCGGTTTTAAAGCCCGGGTTCTTTTTAAAATAAGCCCGCACCAGGTTGGTGCCGGTTTCTGCGTAACGGATGCTGTCAACTGCGATATCCATACGCTGCAGATCGCCCGTTTGCGGGTCGAGTACCTGCCAAAGCCAAAAAGGTTTGTGTTGCCAGCCTTCGCCTTGCCAGGTAAGCAGGCTATCTTTAATACTGTATTTAGAGTCGGGGTGAATCTGTATATCGGCAAAATGATCACCGGTGTTTACTACCGTTAATTCCGACACGGTAGGCCGGTAATAATCATAAGTAATGCCATCAATGCTGATGTTTTCGCTGTGATCAACACAGGTTTCGATCATTTTTCCACGCAGTACTATTTTGGCTCCTCGCGCTTTGATATCCACAAACCGGCAATTGTTTACATATAGGGCGATAGCTTTCATGCCATCGGGTACATCATTGGTGTTGGAGATTTGGAATTGTTTTTTTAAAGCGCCATCCGGGTAAAAATTATATACTCCCGGTGCAAAATTAACAACAATGTGCGCCATGCTGCTCCCTTTGGCTTTCAGTATGAATGAGGTATGGAAATCGCCGGGAGCAATAATATTTACCTGTTCGCCAGGCAAAAGCGTTTGTTGGTTAAGCGGGGTAAATGTTTTCCAGGCATGACGGCTATCTGTGCCTGTATTTTGATCGTTACCGGTTTGCGGGTTAATGTACCAGGCTTTTTTACCTGCCTGGGCCGGGATGGAATAGCAAAGTATCAGTAAGTGAACAGACAGTATCAGAAGCGGGCAGTATTTTTTCATATCGGGCAGAAAAATAGAAAAAATAGCGGCAACGTTCATGATTATTTTTTGTTGTGCAACGCGCCGGGAAAATGTTTGTCATTTAAGGCAGAAATGTATCATTATCAATAAAATATTAAACAACCGACAACATGAAACCTAAGCTCATTTTACTATGCCTTATTGCCGCAATGTTTGGAACAAATGCGGCAAATGCCCAAACTGTTTCTGATAACGACGACGCCCGCCAGGATACGGCCCTTGTTCCGGTAATGATGAAAGCTGTACCGAGCCCGTTTGAGCTCGAATATGCTGGCACCGATTTGAAAAATAAAGTAGAAAATGGCGACCTAAAGGAAAAGGTTAAAACCTACAGTAAAGTATACCCGGCAGCCGGCAATGATGAGTTGAAAATAGACAATAGTTTTGGCGAAGTAGTGGTGAATACCTGGGATCGGAAGGAATTTAAGGTAGAAGTACAGATAAAAGTTTACGCTAATGCAGAGGCCGACGCCGACAAATTTTTGAATTTTATTCAAATTAATGACAGCAAAACGGCTGGATTGGCATGGTTTAAAACCGTAATTGGCGAAAATGGCAGCCTGAGTCCTGAGTTATGGAAAGGGGAGGACAAAAAACATATCAAAAAAATAGAGATTAATTATGTGGTTTACATGCCGGCAAAAAATGTACTGAGCATCAATAATAAATATGGTAACACCACCTTACCCGATCTGCAGGGAAAAGTAACTATACATAGTTTTTATGGGAGTTTAAAGGCAAAAAGCCTGTTGAACCCGCTGTGTGAAATTAAGGTCCGTTTTGGGGATGTTAATATCGGCACTCTTACCGGAGGCAACTTACAAATAACCTACGGCAGCCTTAACCTGGCAGAAAGCGATAAATTAAACGCGGATATCAGCTATGGTCCGGCTAAAATTGGAACTCTGCGTACTTCAGGGAATATTAAGGTTAAATATTGTGGCAAGCTACAGATTGCAGATTTGGATAAAAACCTGAAAATGCTGGATATCACCTCGTCGTACTCCAGCGTAAAAGTAGGGATCAATAACAACGAAAACGCCAATTTTGATATCAGCACCTATTATGGTTCATTTAATTACGACGGTACCCATGCCAGCATATCCAATAAAACACCGGGGACAGATACGCATGGTTTTACCGCACAAAAAAGTTATACAGGTCAGTTAGGTAAAGGTAACGCGGATAAAACCATCACCATCAGATCGAATTTCGGACGGGTGGATTTTAATTAAGGGGATTGATGACCTGGGAATTAACCGTTTGTGGAGGTGTCACCCTGAGCATCGTCGAAGGGTAGAGCGCAGAGGCCCACCCGACATGCTTCGACGATGCTCAGCATGAAGATCAATACCCTAATAAATTTTAAGGAGTAAGGACCTCTATTTTTTCGTGCCCTGCTATAGCTATTTGTTTGGTTTGCCGGTTGAATACAATTTGTGGTATTTTATCATCACGATTTATTATAGCGGAGTTTTGATTACCGCTATCAATAGTTTCGTCGCTGTTTATTATTTCGCCCGTGTGGATATTGATGATCTTCGGGAACAGGTACATATCCCAGGCTAGGTTTTCATCAATCGCGAATAGGTTTCCAAACTCTCCCTTTGCTTTGACCGGTTTAGAGATTTGGTTAATTTCCAGATCCCAGATGGCTATATGCTTTGGCGGTAAGTTATTGTTCTCTCCGTCTATAACCTCGTCAGATGAGCCTATGAGTATTCTATTGTTGTCAATGAAACTGGCAGTGCAAATTTCTGTACCGACACCTGGGTACAAAGTTGATTGGTCGAGTTGCAATGGGTTCTTTAGACATTCCTCTATATTAAAAACATCAATCCAATTTAAGGGGTGCCATAACCAGCCTTTGCTCATTAAAAACTTATTGTCACTGCTTATTTCCAGCCGCGAATAAAATACATCACCGGCATCCCTTTCGGGTATATGGGTGACAATTTCGCCGGTTTCCACGTTTTCAAAATCAAGCTGGCAATAGCTTATGGGGCAATGGATCAAATAGGTAATGTCATTTACGGTAACAAAAGCCGCCGGATATTCATAAACATTAGCACAGTAATAGCTACGGTTAATTTCTCTTAATAGCTCGCCTTCTTTTAATAAAAGCCCCTTTGTACCCAACTTTTGATAAATGAAAGCATACTTTCCATCAGCCGAATTAATGGAGCCATCAAAGTTGAGTGTGAGATGATACTTATGAAGCTGTTTTATTCGTCCGTCGATAAAATATTGTGTTCCTGCTGCGCCCCAATCAGCAATAGTATCGCCAAACCAGCTAATCGTATACAGAAAGTTTGTAGTTAATGTTTGTCTTTCCATGACTTGGTTTAGGTTGATTTATACTGTATTCGCAGGGCAATATTATTAAAGTCCTAATATAAAAAAGCGACAGGTAAAATACCCGTCGCTTTTTAAAAATTGTCAAACTCACTAATTCCCTTCGTAAGTATTATTTCTGAGGTCAACATCCGGTAATTCGTGTTCCGGATCTATCACGATGGATTTGATGGCCGATGTGGATGGATATTTAAAGGTCCACACACCGCCGCGCTGCCAGATGTTTACCGGCAAGTGAAGCGTTTCGGTTTTACCATTTACCTGGGTAATCTTCAGATCAACCGGCATGACCATTTTTTCTTTGTTGGTTAGGGTGATCATGGCGCCATGAGCAGCATCGTCCTGTACATATTTAACCGATGTAATGGCCTGGTCAAGTTTCCAGGTGGTAAAGAACCATGGTTTCCAGAACCAGTTCAAATCTTCGCCGCTGGCATCATTCATGGCCCGGAAAAGATCGTACGGTAGTGGGTGCTTAAACGCCCAATGTTTGATATACTCGCGGAAAGCATAATCAAAACGTTCTGGCCCAAGTACAACGTTACGTAGTATATCCAGGCCCAAAGCGGTTTTATTATAGTACTGACCGTAATCATTTAAGCCGATAGCTTCCGGAGCGGTCATCAAAGGGTCTTTGCTGTTGCGGTAGGATGCCAGTATGTTTTGCGCTTGTTTAGATGGCTCGGCATATTCACCGTTGTTAAACTGCTGACTGGCATACTCATTAATAAAAGTATTGAAACCTTCGTCCATCCACATGTATTTGCGCTCGTTGGAACCCACGATCATCGGGAACCAGTTGTGACCGATCTCGTGCGTAACATCGCCCCAAAGCTGACCTTTTTTAAAGTTGCTGAGGCAAAATATAGCGCCCGGGTACTCCATACCCAAAGCCACGCCCGATACGTTAACGGCCGAGTTCCATGGGTATTCATAATAAGCTTTGGAATAGATCTCCATACTGTTTTTGAGGTATTCTGTTGAACGGCCCCAGGCATCGTTACCTGCGCTTTCAACCGGATAGGCCGACATGGCAATGCCTTTACGACCCGAAGGGAAATTAACCTGCGCCGCATCCCATATAAAGGCATTGGAGGCGCCCCAGGCAATATCACGGGTGTTTTCCATTTTATAGTGCCAGGTTAAGTTGCCCTTGAACGGACGTGTAGAGGCTTTGCCCACTTCACCGGCTTTAATGATCATTTCTGTTTTGTCGCTGGTTTTGGCTTTGGCCAACCGGCTTAGTTGGGCGGGACTAAGTACTTCTTCAGGATTTTGCAGATCGCCGGAACCTACCACAATCATATTGGCAGGGGCGGTGATGTAATAATCAAAGTCGCCGTACTCACAGTAAAACTCACCCAGGCCCATGTAGGGCAGGGTGTTCCAGCCTTCTACATCATCATAAACGCACATGCGCGGGTACCATTGGGCAATTTCATATACATAGCCTTGTTTAAACTTTTTACGACCCATACGGTCGGCGCCATAAAAGGGGATGGCAAAATCATAGTTGATCTTTACCTGTATCTTTTCGCCTTTACCATCAAGCGGGGTATTCAGACGTAATTGCATGCGGGCATCGGTGATAACAGGCGTTACGGTATAGGTTTCGCCTTTATAAGTTACAGTTACCGACCCGATATGATAGCCACCGCGACTAAATCCGCGAACATCGAAACGATCGCCTGATACCGGAGTGGTTGCCGCTCCGCGTGAATCAGGGCGGAACAGGTTTTGATCCAATTGCAGCCACAGGTAATCCAGCTTATCGGTACTGTTGTTGGTATAGGTAATGGTAACCTCGCCGGTAATGGTAGTATCGCGACCTTCGTTCAGGGTGGCTTTTATCTGGTAATCGGCACGGTTTTGCCAGTAATTGGCGGCGGGCTGTCCGCTGGCAGAGCGGGTACCACCGCTGGTAACAGGCCAGGTAATGGGGCCAAATACGTCCTGGTGATTGTATTTTGGGGTATCGGCAGTTTGCGCTGCCACGGGTATTGCACCGGCTAATAAGCCCATGGCGCATAAAAAGTCGATCAGTTTAAAATAGCGCATTTGAATTATTAATAATAAAGCCGCAAATAAAGGGAAATAATTTGTGAACTTGATAATTTGAGTGCTTAATCGATTGCGTATAAGCGAATTTTATAAGCGGGTAATGGTATTGTTACGAGTTTATAATTATTGAATTAGTGATTTATTGAATTAATGAGTTTTTTATGGAGAGCGTTAAATTCCATACTTTGATTTATGATTTTATTAATCGATATTCATGCAGATATGAAAATTTTCCTAACCTGATGAAACGCCTGCTGCTTTTTTTACTTTTTTTCTCCTTTGCTTTTTCAGCCTCAGGCAACGCCGTTGACAGCCTGAAAACAGATAACGATGTTTTAAAATTTGTACTTAAAGTTGATAGCAATTTAACTTATAAAGGCGAGTCACAAGTTACCATAGTGCCCACAGATACATTGCTTAAATTAATAAAATGCAATGATGTAGCGCGCCAATGGAGCGTTAAAGCCTGGCAAAAGGTTGATTTTAATCGGGACGGACGTACAGATCTGTTAGTTACGCTAAAATGGTATAATGTATTTCATGTATTTGTTGTTATTGATAAAGGAGATAACCTATTTAAAGCATTAGATTTAACCAGGGGGTGGCTAACTGGCGAAAATTGTCAATTGGCATGGCCGATTAAAGTAGCTGACAAACAGATGCTTGCTTTTTATTCAAGAACTTATATTTATGAGGGAAAAGTAAGAGATGGTGAATGGAAATGGAGAACAGAGTTAAAAACGGATACACTGGTTTATTTGTACGACGATTTTATTGAATATAATCCGAAGGTTAAAAACTATGCCATTAGGTCTATCAGCATAAATTCGCGTCCGACTGCATGGCCTGGACCTGAATATACCGCGAATATACAGGCAGATGGTAAGGCTGCCTATTCTGCATTTAAGTTTAAATCTGAAAGCGGATATTTCACAGGTAAAATTTCAACAAATAAGTTGGCCGAATTAAAATCGTTGCTTGATTATATTCAGGTAAAAAAACTCAAAGACGATTACCAAGCTCAATGGACTGATGATCAAGCTGTTGACTATGAAATAGTATTTGAAGATGGCACCGTAAAAAAGATAAATGATTACGGAACCATTGGGACTTTTGGCTTGCGTCGCCTATATAGTTTTCTTCTTGATCTGAGGCAAAGTGAGTATTGGGAACCAATGAGAATTCCCAAAAGTATACCACGGGTAGAACTGCCTCATGTTAATAAGCTTCATTAGCCTGCCAATGTTCATTTATATCCGCATCTTTGCTATCAAACACATCTGCTATGAATCGCCTGGCTAATTCTACCTCTCCGTATTTATTACAACACGCCAACAATCCGGTTAACTGGTATCCCTGGGGTAAAGAAGCCCTGGACAAAGCCAAAGCCGAAAACAAACTCATCCTGGTGAGTATCGGTTACTCGGCCTGTCACTGGTGCCATGTAATGGAGCATGAAAGTTTTGAGGACGAAGCCGTAGCTGCCGTAATGAACGAGTTTTTTGTGTGTATTAAGGTGGATAGGGAAGAACGCCCCGATGTTGACCAGATTTATATGAGCGCTGTGCAACTGATGAGTGGCAGAGGTGGCTGGCCGCTGAATTGTATCTGCCTGCCCGATCAGCGACCTATTTATGGAGGTACCTATTTTCGCAAAAACGACTGGACCTCCTTATTATTTAACCTGGCCGATTTTTATAAACAAAAACCCGAAGAGGCCGAAGAATATGCCGTGCGCCTTACCGAAGGCATCCAAAACTATGAATCGGTACAGTTTGTTGAGGAACATCCCGAATATACCCAAGCCGATCTGCAGGTGATCGGCGATAACTGGAAACGCTATTTTGATCAATACGAAGGTGGTACCGGCAACGCGCCTAAATTTCCCATGCCCAATAACTGGCTGCTGCTGATGCGTTATGCCCACCTGATGAAGGATGAGGAGATAGCCGCACAGGTAAAGCTTACCCTGCATAAAATGGCCTTCGGTGGTATTTATGATCATATAGGCGGCGGTTTTGCCCGCTATTCGGTTGATGGCCGCTGGCATGTGCCCCATTTCGAAAAAATGTTGTATGATAATGCCCAACTCATCAGCCTGTACGCCGAAGCATACACCTGGAGCCCGGATGCGCTTTATGAGCAGATAGTAGAGGAGATCATTACCTTTTCGACCCGGGAACTGGCTTCGCCTGAATTAGGCTTTTACTCGGCACTGGATGCTGATAGCGAAGGGGTGGAGGGCAAGTTTTACATTTTTACCAAAAAGGAAATTGAAGAGATCCTGGGCGAAGATGCTGCCGAACTATTCTGTATTTACTACCATATTACCGATGATGGCAACTGGGAAGAAGAGCATTCCAATGTATTGTTCCGCCGGGAAAGCGATGAAGATTTGGCCGAACAATTAGGCTTAGGGGTAGACGATTTGTTATCAGAGATAAAAGCCTCACGCAAAAAGGTATTTGAAGTTCGCAGGCACCGCGTAAGACCGGGCCTGGATAATAAGATTTTGGCCTCCTGGAACGGACTGATGTTAAAAGGTTTGTGCCAGGCTTACCGGGCATTTAACAATCCCAAGTACCTGGAACTGGCTTTGCAAAATGCCGGGTTTATCTATGCTAATCTGATAAGTCAAAATAGCAGGATATCAAGAGTTTATAATGTCAATACGACAGGCGAGGTCTCAGTTGCATTTTTAGATGATTATGCCAATATCATCGATGGATTCATCGCCTTATATGAAGTTACTTTTGATGAACAGTGGTTGCAACAGGCTAAAAAGCTGACCGACACCGCTATAGCGCATTATTACGATGAAATAAACGGTATCTTTTTTTATACTGCCGATGATGACGAACAGCTGATAGCCCGCAAGTCAGAGATCATGGATGGGGTTACGCCGGCCAGTAATTCGGCCATGGCGATCAACCTGAAAAAGTTAGGCTTGCTTTTTGATCATGAAGGCTATGCAGCGGTTTCGGCGCAGCTGTTACGCAACATTATGCCGCAACTGGCTAAATACGGCACAGCCTATTCTAACTGGTCCTTATTATTGCTTGACGAAGTGTTTGGTATATATGAAATAGCAATAACAGGCAACGAAACCGAAACTGTGCGAAAGGAAATAGAAAATAATTACATCCCCAACAAAATAATCTTGGGTGGTAAAAAAGGAAGTTTACCTTTGTTGCAGGATAAGTTTGGTCAATCAACACAAATTTTTATTTGTAAAGATAAAACCTGCGGATTACCTGCCAATAATACGGCCGATGCTTTAAAACAAATTGAGGCCTGATTGCTTATTTAAAAAATACTTTACAATGAAGATTGAACCACAACACGTAGTATCATTAACTTACGATTTGTATGTTGACCGCGACGGAGCCGAAGTTTTAGCCGAAAGCGCCACGCAAGAACAACCGTTAACCTTTTTATTCGGCGCTGGCCAGATGCTGCCCAAATTTGAAGAAAACCTGAGCACGCTGTCGACCGGTGATGCTTATGAGTTTCGTCTTTCTGCCGCGGATGCTTACGGCGAATATGACGAAGAAGCGGTAGCTAACCTGCCTAAAGAAATGTTCCAGGGTCAGGAAATTCCTGAGATCGGCAGCATTTTGCCTTTACAGGATAACCAGGGTAACCGTTTCCAGGCACAGGTAGTATCTGTTGCTGAAGATGCTGTTATTGTTGACCTGAACCATCCGATGGCGGGCCAGGAACTGCACTTTAAAGGTAACATCCTGAATGTACGTCCGGCTACACCGGAAGAGTTATCACACGGGCATGCACATGGTCCGGATGGTCACCACGATCACTAATTTTATTTTTATTGATATAAAAAAAGCGCCAGGCATTTAATGTCTGGCGCTTTTCATTTTATCCATGTTTTTTATCGCGTCATTGCGAGGAACGAAGCAATCTCGTTATAGCAGAGAGGTTTACATGGCGTATACCCGCTCTTGGCCGCGGGAGGGCCAGTTACTTTGTAGCCACAAAGTAACCAAAGGGCTTTCAGCAGAAATGCTTCTTTGCGCACCCGGCCTTTGCCCTGCAAATCAGGCAGAACCAGGGCTGCAATTATTTTGCCCTACTTTGTTCGCTCCAGCCCCGGGCTTCAGCAAAAACTTGCTATGCCCCGCATCCGCACCGCCCGCCATTGTTCTGCCTGCTTTCGCCTGAAGCTTATCTGCTGACGGGGAAGGAAAAATAATTAAAAAGTTTGTCATTTCGATAAAGCCTGGGTCGGATATGAGTATTGTGCGAAAGAGAAATCTTCTATGGTTGATATAAAGTGGCTAATCGGTTAGCCTAATTTCCATATGTGTACCATCAGGGAAGCCCTTAATTTGTTCCAAAATAGCTCCGGTTAATTGTAAATGAGTTTTGATATCAGTTGGGATAATATTATCAATAGTGTATTCACCTCCGAGCACAGGTAATTTTTTATAACTATATACTTGATTTTTTTCTAAAATGATATTCGCAACTTCTAATTCCTCAAGAAATCCAGGTAAAAACCAATTATCAAGGTTGTCAGGCTCTTCTAAAAGTACTTGAAACTCTGTTGCAGAGTTAGCCACCTTGCTTAATGATCCGTCATCGGTAGCTATCCAGTAAACTTTTTCATCTGCCCGCACAATAAATACATCTCCCAATTTTGACACCAATAGAATTTGTTTTATATCATCTGCAAGCCATTTCCAATAAGCGTCAAGATAATTAATGTCGATGCTTTTGGGAGCTATAACAAGGTCGTCTAAATTCAGATCCATATTAAAGGAATTTTTTAAAAAGCTAATTAATCACGGCATTTCCAACCCACCGTCGTTATTGATACGGCAGCTGATCATGATGCGGCAGCCTATGGGATCGCCGTTTACAGTGGCGGGGATAAATATTTTATCTTCTTCGTTGGGCATATCGGTGCTCCTGTTAAATACCTTATGGTAATTCAGTCCGCTAAATAAATGCACCTTAAAATCGGCCAGGCGGCCGCCTGGACTAACCAGCAATTCAATAACCGCATAAGATGCCGTGCGACTGATACCCATGAGATCCTCTGGTAACTTAAACATTTTGAGGTAGGGGATATAACCAAAATACCGGCCACCGGCTTTAATAGGTTTGGCGGTACGGTCGGTATCGGCTAATGTTTTATCTACAAAATACCGCAGGTTTGAGGTGGTATCTTCGGGGGCCTCAAATAATAAGGTTTTTTTGGTATAATCGTAGTTTTGAAGCAACTGTCCGTTAAGATTATAAAAATGCCATACGCCAGTTTTCTTATCATGGTCAAAACTGCCGCTCGCTACGGCAATATCTTTTTCAGTTACGGCCTGGTAAATACCTTGCCGGGTACTTTTATCGCTCTTTAATACAGATATCCGTTCGATTACCTGGTCGTTGAGGCGATGTTTGCGTACTATGGTTTCTTGTGCAAAACCAGTATGGAAGTAAAAAAGCAGGGCGATAAATAAGGTTATAACTTTCAACACAATTCAATTTTGGTAAATATAAAACAGGTTTTACATAATGTCAAAAACACGGCTGTTTAAATTAAACAGGGGGGGGGTCGGAAGAATATTTGGGGCTAAAGCCCACAGATACTTTTGTTATCCGTCCCATAAATGGGACGGCAATGAATAAAAAAGCAATTAGGCAAATACTTTTATGATCGGCAACGAATAGAAAAGTATTTAGGTTATTCTTGATTGCCGTTGGTTTTAACCAACGGGCTATAATTAAACTCTTATGGGCTTTAGCCAAACCTTCTATTTAGCTTTTTTTTGATTCTTCTCACTATTTGTGAAATTAACTCCTTCCACCACCGCCTCTGCGTCCACCGCCGCCATTCCTGCGTCCACCACCACCAGAAGGACGACCGCCTTTAAATTTTTGCAAACGCAGGGTAAATGAAAGCATGAAATACCGGCCCAGCCGATTGGTGCGTGTATCAATGATCTGGTTGCCGGATACTGTGCGACTTATACCTTTGTTTTCATCAAACAAATCGAAGGCCTGAAATCGGATAGATGCAATGTGCTTAGCCAGGAACTGGTATTCTATATAACTGCTCAGCAGGGTAGGGTTAGCCTTTACCGTACTGCTAAAGCCATGATTTATAGTTTGAGTTAAGTTATAGCCCAGTACCCAGGCATAAAAGAAATAGTTGCGGCCATCGAGCCCCAGTGTCCAGGTGCTGGCATCGGTGTTTAAGGACGACGGCAGACTGTAGCGGGTGGTATTTACGCTGTAGTTACCACTTATTTCGGTATCCATAATACTGTCGATATCTACCCTCAGTTTCAGGCCCTGATTCCATACCCAGTTTTTACCCTGGTTACGCTGATTTTCGATAAAGGATACATTGTTGCTGTAACCCGCGCTGCCGTTTACTGATACGGTGAACTGGCGCTCGGCAAAGGGCTTCGAAAAAGAATAATTGCCGTTTACATTATATAAGCCGTTGGTGTTCAGGTAACGGGTTTCCTGTATGGTGTTGTTACGCTGGCTGGGGTCGGTTCCGGTGGCTGAGCCAGTTGCAATGGAAACCGGCGAGGTGTTGGTTACAATGGCATTCTGTGTTTCGGAAAACGACAGATTGGTGAACAGTGAATTGCCGCTGGCGATATCAAACTGGTTATAGCGCAAATTAATACTATTGGTAAATGAAGGTTTCAAATCGGGGTTACCATAAACCCGGTTTTGCGGGTTCGAATAATCGGGCTGGATCTGTAATTGTGTAAATGAAGGCTGACTATTAGAACCACTATAATTGATGGTGAAAGAATGATTGCGCGAGAAATTATAGATAAACCGGGCCGTAGGGATCAAATTAAAAGTATTGGTGGTGGTTCGGAAATTATGCGATTCGCCTTGCAGCGTTGATGGCTGTACGGCCATGCCTACGGTATAATTATACTTGGCGCCGATCCCCCGGATATTTAAACCAAAGCGGTTGGTAATAAACTGGTAATTATAAATAGTGCTGAGCGAATCGACAAAAGTTTGGCTTCCCGTTACCGGATCGACTCTGTAGTTGTACCGGTTATTATCCGTATTAGAATAACTATAGGCGTAATTGGCCTCCAGGTAGGTTGTTTTGCCAATGGGTTCGATATAGGATAAATGAACGTTTGCCCGCTGCGAATGATTGTTGCTATTGATTTGTTGAAAGAGAGGGGTTACCACGGTATCCTGCCGGGTAGTGTACTGGTCATTTAAACCCTGATTGCTTTGCGAAAGGCTCAGGCCCGCGCTCACACTAAAATTGCGTCCTTTTTTATGAAACTTATGGTTGTACAATACGTTGATGCCCCCGCTTTTGGAAGTAGCATCGGTTAAGGCTAGTTCGTTGCCGGTTACCAGGGTGTTGTTGCGGGTATTACTGAAGGTATCTGTACTAACGGTGTTGGATATACCGTACGAAAAACTGGGATTTACCTTAAGGTAATTGGAGGTATCGATCTTGTACTCCATATTAAAATCAAAACGGTGGTTTACGCCGTGATTCCTGTCATCACTATTATCGTTATTGATCAGCGTGCCCGATTGAAAGATGTTTTGCTGCACGGTGGTGCTGCTCTGGTCCCGGTCTTTATCGGCAAAGCTATAACTGCCATAAACCGTTATTTTTTTACCCCAATCGTCGCGGTAGTTGGTACCTATTGACCGGTTAGTGGTAATACCATTAGCCGTACTGATTTGTGAGCCGCTGCTGCCACCACCGCCACCGCGACCAGCCCTGCCACCGCCGCCACCTCCGCCGCCAAGATTAAACGAGTTGGTATTGGTGTTGTTGAGTGTACCAATCAGGGCTATCTGCCGGGTATCCATAAACGTATTGGCCGATAAGCGGGCCTGATACCGGTCGTCATTACCTACACCCACGCTGCCTTGCCCAAAATTGCCCCTGTTTTTTTCTTTCTGTATGGTAATGTTCAGGATTTTGTCGGGGTCGCCGGTTTTGATGCCAGTGAGGTTGGCCTGGTCGCCATAATCATCAATCACCTGTATGGCATCAACAATATCAGCCGGGAGATTTTGAGTGGCGGTTTGTACATCGCCGGTGAAATAATCCTTGCCGTTAACCCGCACCTTGGTTACCTGTTTGCCATGCGCCGTAACGTTACCATCTTTATCCACAGTTACGCCGGGCAGTTTTTTAAGCAGATCTTCCACCGGCGAGCCTTCACGTACTTTATAGGCGCTGGCTTTATATTCAACCGTATCTTCTTTAATAGTGATGGGGTTAACCTGAGCTACCACATTTACCGTTTTTAAAAAGTTGGTTTGTACTTTAATTTTTATGGGATCAAGCTTGATGGGTTTGGTATCGTTATCCATCACATACCGCCGTATGAGGGTTTGATAGCCGATACCGCTTATAGTTATTTTAAAGTTTTTTGCATTAACCGCAGGGAAACTGAATACTCCGCCCGGATCGGTAGCTGCGTTGAGGCTGTCTTTATCTGATATGAGTTTTACATTAACACCGGGTACCGCACCTACGCTATCTATAACTGTTCCGCTAACCTTTCGGCTTTGCTGTGCCAGCGTTCGTGTTATAAACAAAGAGCAAAAGAAGATGAGTAGCAGGTGTTTGGTCATAGTTCAGGTTTAATGGAATACAAATGACCATAAAGATTTGATTAAGTTTAACACGTTAAATGTATGTAATACAATTGTTGCAAATATTGCGGGCAGATGCTTAAACTTGTAACCAAACATATAACGCATGACAACAGCGCTCACCGACCAATCTGATTACAAAACGGTAAGTTTTTCGCAAACTACTATTACCGAATTGATGATACCTTCCTATTCTAACTTCGGGGGGAAGATACATGGGGGCATTTTGCTGTCGCTGATGGATAAGGTAGCCTATGTATGCGCCGCTAAACATGCCGGTAATTACTGTGTAACAGCATCCATCGATACGGTTGATTTTTTACAGCCGGTAGAAGTTGGCGAACTGGTATCGCTTATGGCATCGGTTAACTATGTGGGTAAAACATCGCTGGTGGTAGGTATCCGCGTCGTGTCAGAAAATATCAAGAATAATTCCGTGATGCATACCAATACCAGTTATTTTACCATGGTAGCCAAGGATGAGAACAATAAACCGGTAAAGGTACCCGGACTGATACTGGAAAATCGCGAGCAGGTAAGGCGCTTTATTGAATCGCGAAGGCGTAAAGAGATCAAACAAAGCTATATGCAGGAAGTGGAGCAGATCCAAATGCCCGATAATTATGAACATTGTATAGCCATGCTCATGGGCGAACGCTGCCTGGTAGCGGGGGAATAAGGGAAGTCAAAAGTCAAAAGTCAAAAGTCAAAAGTCAAAAGTCAAAAGTCAAAAGTCAAAAGTCAAAAGTCAAAAGTCAAAAGTCAAAAGTCAAAAGTCAAAAGTCAAAAGTCAAAAGTCAAAAGTCAAAAGGACATTATGTTAAATGGGGGACAGTCCTGGGAATTCTTTAATCGTGTTCAGACAAAATCAGCGGAATCAACGTAATCAAAAATATCAACGGTAAGTTTTCTGACATTTATTTGACATTAGATGAAATAAAGTACGGGGTTCGGAGTTTAAACTATAAGTATTAAGTTTAATACCTGTGCTCTTCAAAAATTAACCTGCATCAAATGGAAGGACTTCACCGTCGCTAACCAACACAAACATTTACAGCCCCTGACAATTGTCTATCCCACTTACAACTCGAAGGAATACTCCGAAAAGGGTTTAAGTTTTAGCAGGGATCTGGCACAACATAATATATCTTTAGAAAATGACAATTCGGTGATATTATATCACTACATTGTGGCCGCTTATCCCTCTTTAAACTATTTACTATTAATCCCCACAAAACTTAATGGCTTTTTTAAACACGGTACTTGAACCGCCTTCGTATGGCTGGACAGATGAAAACGGAGATCTCTCAAAACCCTCAAATGGCAAAATTGTAAAAGAATTCTTTTTAAGACTCAACGTATTTAGGGACAAAAAAAACTGGCTGTCGTTTTTAAGCTGGTTCCTGGTGCTTGCTTTGGTACCTTTTTTAGGCTTATTTATATTTAAGTATTTCAGCTTTACCGGTTTAATTGTGGCGTTTGTGTACAGCATGATTATCATGGGAACACACGGCACTATCTGGCATCACCGGTATTGTACGCATGGCGCTTATACTTTCAGCAATAAATTCTGGCGCTTTTTTACCCAGAACCTTACGTTGAAGATCATCCCTGAGGAGATTTACGCCGTATCGCACCATGTTCACCACGCGCTTTCAGACCAGCCCGGCGACCCATACAATGCCCAGGGCGGCTTTATGTACTGCTTCCTGGCCGATGTAAATCATCAGCCTATTGCCCGCAACATGGGCGAGGCCTGCTACAAAAAATGCGTTAATCTTATGAAACACGTAGGCGTTACTCCTAACACCTACAAACAATATCAAAAATGGGGAACCATTGCTAACCCATTCCGTACTATTTTGGGTATTATATTAAACTGGGGTTTCTGGTTTGTTGTATTTTACCTGATTGGTGGTATGCCGCTGGCCTGTGCCGTTTTTGGCTCGGCCGGTATCTGGGCTGTTGGCGTGCGTACCTTTAATTACGAAGGCCATGGCAAAGGCGAGGATAAACGCCGCGAAGGTATTGATCATAACCGCGAGGATATGTCTATCAATCAGCTATGGCCTGGTTATGTGGCCGGCGAATGGCACAATAACCATCACCTGTTCCCCAAAAGTGCCCGTTCTGGATTTAAACCACATCAGCTTGATTTGGCCTGGTGCTACATTAAATTGCTTAGCATGATAGGTGCCGTAAGTTCATACCGCGATTCCAAAAAACAATTCCTGCTGGAGTACTGTACCGTAAAACCGGTAGTTGGCCCAATTGCCGAATATCCGCAAACGGCTAAATCCCTGTTTGTGACGGAATCGTAAAATTAACTGATACTAAAATTAAAAAGGGAGTGATAGCATAGCTATTACTCCCTTTTTTTGTTAAAAGAACACGAATAAAAATCTAAAAACAGACGGGTGAAATGGATGATATTAGTAAAATAGTGCTATGTTATTTACAAAAGGATTTTATAACTTAGCGAGACCAATTATAAAGTGTAATATCAACACGAAAGTCCATGCATAATAAAATACATTGTTTATTTTTTTGCTTGCTTTGTTTTATTATTCTTAACCAAAAAGCAATTGCCCAAACTTCCTCAATAGGGATATTTGATAATCAAAGCGATGTAGGCATTGTAAAGCATAAAGGTGGTTTAAAATACGATTCTGAATTACAGCAATACCACCTGGAAGGGTCAGGCGCTAATATATGGGCCACCAGCGATGCCTTTCATTTTGTGTGGAAACGCATGAAGGGAGATTTTATATTACGTACCAATGCTGCTTTTATAGGTAAGGGTGTTGAGGCTCATCGTAAGATAGGTTTGATGGTACGATCTACGCTCGACTCCAACGCTAAGCATATCAATGCGGTTGTTCATGGCGATGGCTTAACCTCCTTACAATACCGTAAAACCGTAGGCGGCATAACCGAAGAGAAAAAATCAGGTATCACCGCTGCGGATGTCATCCAACTGGAGCGGAAGGGTAATACCTTCACCATGTCGGTAGCGCGCAAAGGCGATATGTTTGTGACCGAAGAAATAAGCGATCTTGACCTGGGCGACGAAGTGTACGTAGGAATATTCATTTGCTCGCACAATGCCAATGTAACCGAAAAAGCCATCTTTAGCAATGTTCGCATTGTGGTGCCTGCTCCGGCAACACTGGTGCCCTACAAACAGTATTTAGGTAGCAGTATCGAGTTGCTTGACCTGGCTACACAAAACAGCACCGTTATTTATCAATCGCCCAAATCATTGCAGGCACCCAACTGGATGCACGATGGGCAATCACTTATTTATAACAGCGAAGGCTCTTTATATAAATTCAATCTCAAAACAAGGCAACCTACTGTGTTGAATACTGCCCCGGCAAAAAACAATAATAATGATCACGTACTTTCCTTCGATGGCAAAATGTTGGCTATCAGTAGTAATGATGGAGGTCCGTCAATAGGTTATACCGTACCTGTTGGTGGCGGCGAGGCGAAAAGAATATCGGCCGTAGGTGTTGGAGCGAGCTATATGCATAGCTGGTCGCCCGATGGAAAGTACATTGTTTTTTGCGGCGAACGTAATAAAGAATTTGATGTATACCGTATCCCTTCGGGAGGAGGAAAAGAGGAACGATTGACCACCAGCCCGGGTTTGGATGATGGCCCGGAATATACGCCCGATGGAAAATACATCTATTTTAATTCGGTACGCAGCGGTTTGATGCAAATCTGGCGTATGAAGCCGGACGGCAGCGAACAAACACAGATCACCAATGACGATCATAATAACTGGTTTCCGCATGTATCGCCCGATGGCAAATGGATCTGCTATATCACCTTCCTCAAAAACGAAGTAGAGCCCGGCGATCATCCCTTTTATAAACATGTATTCATCAGGGTGATGCCAGCAGGTGGTGGCCCTTCAAAAGTGGTGGCCTATTTGTATGGTGGGCAGGGTACTATTAATACACCGTCATGGTCGCCGGATAGTAAGTGTATTGCATTTGTGAGTAACTCTAAATGAAGAATCAAGAAAAATAGTCAAGAGATAAGAATCAAGAACCAAGAAGAAAAAATGAGGATTAAGAAATGTGCGAAAATCAACTTTATGGATTCAAGGTGAGAAATTGAATTAAATGAAACGAAATAACCTAATATGTAGTTATCTTGTCTCTTGATTCTTAACTCTTGATTCTAATCTATTCCAATTATAACCTTAAATACATCATTTCAATGCAAACCTCCCGCAGAACATTTTTAAAAACAGGTGCCCTGGCATTAGCAGGCGCGGCATTATTACCCGATCATTTACTGGCAGCAGATAAGCACCTGCAGCGCGTAGGTGTACAGTTGTATAGTGTACGTGATGCGATGAAGACCGATCCGGCAGGAACATTAAAGAAACTGGCCGATGCCGGTTATCATCATGTTGAGCATGCCAACTATGTCGACCGCAAATTTTATGGTTATACAGCTAAGGAATTTAAAAAAATAATTACCGATCTGGATATAAAAATGCCAAGCGGCCATACCGTAATGACGGCTCAGCATTGGGATAGCACTAAAAACGATTTTACCGATGCCTGGAAGTATACCATTGAGGATGCTGCCACCGTTGGTCAGCGTTATGTGATCAGTCCCTGGCTGGATGAAAGCCTGCGTCATGATACCGACAAATTAAAACGCTTTATGGAGCAGTTTAATAAATGTGGGGAGCTGTGCCAAAAATCATCTATGAAGTTTGGGTATCACAACCACAACTTTGAGATCAGTACTAAAGTAGGGGATATCACGCTGTATGATTTTATCATCCAGAATACCGACCCTAAATTGGTGGCCCAGCAAATGGATATTGGTAATATGTACAGTACAGGTGGGGTAGCACTTGATTTTATCAATAAATACCCCGGTCGTTTTGAATCATTACACGTAAAAGACGAGATTAAGGTAGCTCCGCGGAGTGATGGTGACGATACCGAAAGTACAGTACTGGGCCAGGGCGTATTGCCGGTTAAAGAAATTGTAAAAGCGGCCAGCAAAAAAGGGGGTACGGTTCTGTTTATTATTGAGCAGGAAGCCTATCAGGGAAAAGACCCGGTTGATTGTGTAAAAATTGATTTACAAATCATGAAAAAATGGGGTTATTGATATTAATAAGGTAATTTCACCAGACAATAAATTTCCTGAAACACTCTTTTTTTAGTGTTTTAAATTATTAAGTTTGAAAATCGTTTTATAAACCAAAGTTCATTTATTAAGCCAAAATGCCTGTGCCTTTAAAAGTACGAGTAGCTTAACTAAGAACTGCTAAAACCATTTACCATATTTATAAACACATTGTTTAATCTATATGGCTTTTACCAATCGTTCGGCAGGCACATGCATGGAACGAAATGAAAAAAAGAATATATAATTTATAGGATACAGCCTAAATTGTATTTATATTTTTTGAATAGTTGTTTTTTGAATTTTATTGATATATAGTGCTTTGTGTTTTTAAAAAGTGTTTTTATTTTAAATTTTCGGTATACAAATAGGTAATACAATGAAGGGATTTTACTTTAGAGCAGCAGGAGTATCAGCTCCAAAATGCAAAAACCAAAATAACTTAATTGTTATAAACCGATTGAAGATTTCAATGTGTAAAAAAAACACAATGCGCTATTTGTAAAATAATTTTTATTCATACATTTAGCGGGATAACCAAGTACAAAACAAATTCATTTTAACCGAATAGATATGTCTGCAAACACTTATGACGCTATTGTCATTGGCTCAGGAATTTCAGGCGGGTGGGCTGCCAAGGAACTTACAGAAAAGGGTTTAAAAACCATTATGCTGGAGCGTGGTCGTAACATCGAGCACATTAAGGATTATGTGAACGCTAATAAAGCACCATGGGAGTTTCCTCACCGTGGCGGGCGCACAGAAAAGATGATTGAGGATTATCCGGTATTAAAACGTGATTATCCGCTTAACGAAACCAACCTTGATTATTGGGCAAGTGATAAAGACAGTCCTTATACAGAAGTAAAAAGATTTGACTGGTTCCGTGGTTATCACGTTGGTGGCCGTTCATTGATGTGGGGCAGACAATCATACCGCTGGGCTGATGTTGATTTTGAAGCCAACCTTAAAGATGGTATTGCCGTAGATTGGCCTATCCGTTATAAGGATATCGCTCCGTGGTACAGCTATGCCGAAAAATTTGCAGGTATCTCTGGCAACAGGGATGGCTTAGCCATTTTGCCGGATGGTGATTTTATGCCACCTATGGAATTGAACGTGGTTGAAAAAGATGTAGCTAAAAGATTAAAAGAGTATTACAAAGAAGAAAGAGCCATGATTATTGGTCGTACAGCCAATATCACTGTGCCGCATAATAACCGTACCAATTGCCAGTACCGTAACAAATGCTGGTTGGGCTGTCCGTTCGGGGCTTATTTCAGCACACAATCGGCTACTTTGCCTGCGGCTATGGCTACCGGTAATTTAACCGTTCGCCCGTGGTCTATCGTTACCAAAATTTTGTACGATAAGGATACCAAAAAAGCCAAAGGTGTAGAGGTACTGGATGCCGAAACTAACAAAACATACGAATACTTTGCCAAGGTTGTATTTCTGAATGCTTCTACCATTAACTCAGCCTGGATCCTGATGAATTCGGCAAATGATGTGTGGGAAGGTGGCTTAGGCAGCAGCAGCGGCGAATTGGGTCATAACCTGATGGATCACCACTTAAATGTTAATGCATGGGGGCAGGTAGAAGGTTATGAGGATAAGTACTATTTCGGGCGTCGTGCAAATGGGTTTTATATTCCCCGTTTTGCCAACCTGGGTAACGATAAGCGTGATTTTATACGTGGTTTTGGTTACCAGGGAGGTGCAAGCCGCGAAGGGTGGAGCCGTGATATTGCCGAACTGAGCATAGGCGGAGCCTTTAAAGATGCCCTAACCGAGCCAGGTTCATGGTCGGTAGGAATGGGTGGCTTTGGCGAAACATTGCCTTACCACGACAATAAAGTGTTCATCGATAAAACCAAAAAAGATAAATGGGGCCTTCCTGTTATCGCTATCGACGCTGAACTGAAAGACAACGAGAAAAAAATGCGTATTGCTATGGAAAGCGAAGGCAAAGCCATGCTGGAGGCCGCAGGTGTTAAAAATGTACAAACAAGCAGCAAAAATCCATACCTGGGTCGTGGTATTCATGAAATGGGTACCGCACGTATGGGCCGCGATCCAAAAACATCAGTACTTAACCAGTGGAACCAGGTGTGGGATGCCAAAAACGTATTTGTTACCGATGGTTCTTTCATGACATCGGCAGCATGCCAGAATCCATCACTTACTTACATGGCTATGACCGCCCGTGCAGCCAACTACGCGGTTGAGGCCTTGAAGAAAAACGAGATCTAAATTAACCGGATATCCAAAATATACAAACCAATGACTGAAGAACAGGACAAAAGTATTCCCGACGCCTCCAGACGGGATTTTCTTAAAAAAGGCACATTAGCTGCGGCAAGTTTTATGATCGTTCCACGTTTTGTACTGGGCGGCAAAGGCTTTATAGCACCCAGCGACAAACTGCTTATTGCCGGTGTAGGTGCGGGCGGTAAAGGCCAGAGCGATATTGCCAATTTTTACAAAAGCGGAAAAGCGGAGATCGCTTTTCTATGCGATGTAGATGACAGAAGATCGGCAAACTCACGTGCCAAATTCCCTAAAGCCAAGTACTATAAAGATTGGCGCGAGATGTATGATAAAGAGTCAAAAAACTTTGACGCGGTATCAGTCTCGACACCAGATCATAACCACGCTTTAATTGCCTACCATGCTATGCAGTTGGGTAAACACGTGTATGTTCAAAAACCGTTAACGCATGATATCTGGGAAGCCCGTTTATTAACCGAGGCTGCCAAAAAATATAAAGTAGTAACCCAGATGGGTAACCAGGGATCATCAAATGATGGCACCCGTTTAATGTCGGAATGGTATGATGCCGATTTGATTGGTGATGTGCACACCATTTACTGCTGGACAAACCGCCCGGTATGGCCTCAGGGTATTGCCTGGCCTCAGCCTGCAAAAGAGATTCCAAAAGAACTGGATTGGAATCTGTGGCTTGGTACAGCGCCTAAAAAGGATTACGTAGATAAACTGG
Source organism: Mucilaginibacter inviolabilis (assembly GCF_011089895.1). NCBI lineage: Bacteria > Pseudomonadati > Bacteroidota > Sphingobacteriia > Sphingobacteriales > Sphingobacteriaceae > Mucilaginibacter > Mucilaginibacter inviolabilis. The sequence goes on along the minus strand of NZ_JAANAT010000001.1, from coordinate 2,124,284 downwards.
TGCCGTTTAACTGGCGCGGATGGTGGGATTACGGAACCGGCGCCCTTGGCGATATGGGTTGTCACCTGGTTGAAGCTCCGTTCCGTGTACTGGGTTTACAATATGTTAAAGATGTACAGGCTAGCGTAGGCAGTGTATATGTAGATGAGTTTAAACAAGGTCATTTCCCTGAAAGCTGCCCTCCATCAAGCCATATTACCTTAACTTTCCCTAAAACAGAAAAAACAAAAGGCGATGTTACCATGCACTGGATGGATGGTGGTATTACACCGGAAAGGCCTGTTGAATTAGGTGCAAACGAAAAATTTGGTGGCGAAGAGGGTAATGGTACGCTGTTCATTGGTACAAAAGGTAAAATGTATGCCAGCACTTATTCAGATGCGGCTACTTTATTGCCAAAATCATTAACGGCAAGCGCCAATGCTCCGCAGAAATGGAAACGTGTACCGGGCGGTGCCGAAGGTCACTATGCACAGTGGGTTGAAGGCTGTATAGCCGGATACGGTAAAACAGAACTGAGCTCATCATTTGATAAAGCCGGTCCGCTTACCGAAGCCTTGTTAATGGCTAATTTGGCTGTACGTGGTCATGACCTTAGAGGTGGCGACATAAAACTATTATGGGATAACAAAGCCATGAAAGTGACCAACTTTGACGCGGTAAACCAATACATCCAAAGGGATTATCCTGATGGATTTAAATTAAAAGCATAAATTAATTAGTGAATTAATGATTTTAGTGAATTAGTGATCGGTAAAAGTAAATTTTACCGATCACTAATTTTATATTTAAGCTCACTAATTCAATAAACTAATTAATGGGTTAGTGAGTTAGCGAATTAGTGATTTGGAAAAGGTGAATTTTACCAATATTCATCTCGTTTTTAGATTCACTAATTCACTAAATCACTAATTCAATAATTCAAAATAACTCACTAAATCACTAAATCAATAATTAATCATGAATAGAAGAGAAGCTTTAGGCAGGGTTGGATTGATACTGGGAGGTACCATAATCGGCGCTGAGTTTTTTATCTCGGGTTGTAAACCAAGCTCCAAAAAAGTGAACGAATTGTTTGATGAAAACAATGTAGCCTTATTTGATGAAATTGGCGAAACCATTTTACCGGCCACCAGTACTCCTGGTGCCAAGGCTGCTGCTATAGGCAACTTTATGGCCTTGATGGTTCAGGATTGCTATAAGCCCGAAGATCAGAAAATATTTGTAAAAGGTATTTCTGACCTGGATGAAGCCAGCAAGAAAAAGTTCAGCAAATCGTTTATGGAAGCCGATGCCAAACAACGCACCGAACTGCTTACCGAACTGGATGCCGAGCAAAAAAACTACACCAAAAACAAAAAGCCCGAAGATCCGAACCATTACTTCCGGATGATGAAAGAGTTAACCCTGTTGGGTTTCTTTACCTCAGAAGTTGGTGCAACCAAAGCACTGCGCTACATTGCTGTACCTGGACATTATGATGGCAACGTAACCTACAAAAAAGGCGACAAAGCCTGGGCTACTTAAAAAATTAGTTTTTAGTTGATTAGGTGAGTGGAGAATGGTTATAAACTCATGCAACCACTCACCAATCGATTGAATCAACCACTCACTAAAAAGAATGAAACTAAGATTAGGAATGATCGGTGGCGGTCAGGGCGCGTTTATTGGCGCCGTGCATCGCATAGCCGCACGTATAGATGGTGAATATGAATTGGTTTGCGGTGCTTTTAGCAGTAACCCCGAAAAATCACAAGCCAGCGGTTTGTTACTGGGACTATCTCCCAACCGCATCTACAACTCATACACCGAACTTATCGAAAAAGAAAAACAACTGCCAGCGGACGAGCGCGTACAGGTGATCAGTATTGTGACACCCAACCACGTACACTTTGCCCCAACAAAAATGGCGCTGGAAAATGGCTTTCATGTTGTTTTAGATAAACCCATGACCTTTTCCCTGGCCGAAGCCAAAGAACTGGATAAGATAGTAAAGGCTACAGGTAAATTATTTTGCCTTACCCATACCTATACCGGCTACCCGATGGTAAAAGAGGCTAAACAATTGATCAAAGCCGGAAAATTAGGTGCTATCCGTAAAGTATATGTAGAGTATCCGCAGGGATGGCTCAGCAGCTTTTTGGAAGGTGACGATAATAAACAGGCTTCATGGCGCACCGATCCGGGTAAAAGCGGTATTGCCGGTGCCATGGGCGATATAGGTACTCACGCCTTTAACCTGGCCGAATATGTAACAGGTTTGGAGGTTACTAAAATTTGTGCTGATATCAATATTGTGGTTGAAGGTCGTAAGTTGGATGATGACGGTGCCGCACTGCTTAAATTCAACAACGGTGCAAGCGGTGTATTAACCGCCACACAAATTGCCGCCGGCGAAGAAAATAATGTTAAAATACGCGTTTACGGTGAAAAAGGCGGATTGGAATGGCATCAGAGTGATGCTAATTCCCTCACCGTGATGTATACCGATAAACCGATGGAAGTTTGGCGCACGGGTGGTGGCTACACCAGCTCATTCGCGCAGCATAATACCCGTACGCCTGCCGGTCACCCCGAAGGTTACCTGGAAGCTTTCGCCAACCTGTACCGCAATTTTGCCTTAACAGTAAAAGCTGGTATCGAAGGTAGGACAGCTACTCCGGAAGAATTGGATTTTCCGGGAGTTAAAGAAGGCGTGCGCGGCATGGCATTTATCGAAAATGTGATCGCCTCGGGCAAATCAGATAAAAAGTGGACCGAATTTTCTATTTAAAAAACTATGACAACTATAAAAGGACCAGCCATATTTTTAGCGCAATTTATAGGCGATACTGCACCATTTAACAGCCTGGAATCAATTTGTAAATGGGCCGCTGGCCTGGGTTACAAAGGTGTTCAGTTGCCAACTTTAGATGCACGCTTTATCGACTTGCAAAAAGCCGCCGAAAGCAAAACTTATGCCGAGGAAATCAAAGGCATTGTAAACGCTGCCGGATTAGAAATTACCGAACTATCAACCCACCTGCAAGGTCAGTTGGTGGCTGTAAACCCGGTTTACGATTCGCTTTTTGACGCTTTCGCTCCAGAAGCTTATCGCAATAACCCGGCTGCCAGACAAAGATGGGCGGTACAGCAACTGAAATATGCTGCAGAGGCATCAAAAAATTTAGGACTTAAAGCTTCTGTTACTTTTAGCGGAGCCTTGCTTTGGCCAATGGTATATCCATGGCCTCAACGCCCGGCAGGCATAGTAGAAACAGGTTTTGATGAACTGGCTAAACGCTGGAAACCTATCCTGGATGTGTACGAAGAAAACGGTATTGATCTTTGCTACGAACTGCATCCAGGCGAAGACCTGCATGATGGTATCACCTTCGAAATGTTTTTAGATAAGGTTGGTCATCATAAACGTGCCAATATCCTGTATGATCCATCGCATTTTGTATTGCAGTGCCTGGATTACCTGGAGTTTATCGACATCTATCATGAGCGCATCAAAATGTTCCATGTGAAGGATGCAGAATTTAATCCGACCGGTCGTCAGGGTGTTTATGGTGGTTACCAAAATTGGGTTGATCGCGCGGGCCGTTTCCGCTCACTGGGCGATGGTCAGGTTGATTTTAAAGGGATATTCAGCAAATTAACCCAATATGATTTTAAAGGATGGGCCGTATTAGAATGGGAATGCGCGCTTAAACATCCGGAAGACGGGGCAAGAGAAGGCGCCATCTTTATCAAGGATCATATCATCAGGGTTACCGAGCGTGCCTTTGATGATTTTGCCGCATCAGGCTCTGATGATGCATTTAACAGGAAGACGCTGGGGATATAAACCCAATCTTGAAAATACTTTGTCATCCTGAGCGTAGCGAAGGATCTGTTTGTCTGCATACATGTTTACGAATAGATCCTTCGCTACGCTCAGGATGACAAAATAGGCAGGTGATAAGTGGGAAGATAAAAGCATTATATTTGGTATACCAATTAACCAATTCAATTAAACCTAATTATCTTTTAAATGCAAGCCATTAACCGTACACAGCTCTTCAGGGCCAGTTGTTTATCCCTGTTAGTAACCTCATTATCATTCGGCATCCGTGCCGGTATCTTGAACGACCAAGGTGTCAGATTTCACCTTAACGCTTCAGAACTCGGCACCATTGCTGCAACGGCTTTTTGGGGCTTCCCGTTAGCTATCATCGTGGGGGGCTTTATTGTAGATATTATAGGCATGAAAAAATTGCTGGTATCAGCTTTTATTTTCCATTTGATAGGCATCCTGCTAACCATTTTTGCAAACGGGTATTGGACACTGTTTTTGTCGACACTGATGATCGGTATCGCCAATGGTACTGTCGAAGCTTCCTGTAACCCTTTGGTAGCTTCGCTTTATACCGATAATAAAACTACCAAGCTTAACCATTTTCACTTGTGGTTTCCGGCAGGCATTGTGATAGGTACATTGATTGTGTTTGGGCTGGATACGACTTTAGCACATGGCGTATCTCCAAAACCTTATTGGATTTCACAGCTGGAAGTAGCCATTATGCTTATCCCAACATTAATTTATGGTTTCCTGTTCTCCAAACTGGAGTTCCCGGTTACCGAGCGAGTGTCTGCTGGTGTAAGCACGGGCGATATGTACAAGGCGCTCATCAATCCATTATTTGTGTTCATGATTGTTTGTATGTTTGGTACCGCTATTACAGAGCTGTTTACCAACCAGTGGACAGACGTATTATTTAAAACCGTAACCGATAATGCTATTCTGATACTCACTTTTGTGGCCTCGGTGCAGGTGTTGGGCAGGGCATTTGCCGGTCCAATTGTACATCGTGTAGCGCCGCAGGGTGTATTGCTTATTTCGGCAATATTGTCGGCATTGGGTATTTACCTCATGATTCACCTGCATGGCGATGCTATTTATCTGGCAGCTATTGTTTTTGGATTAGGTGTCGCCTTCTTCTGGCCATGTATGATAGGCTTTGTGGCCGAAAATCTGCCACGTACCGGAGCTGTTGGCTTAAACCTGATGGGCGGTGCAGGTATGTTCGGTGTATCTATTTATATGATGTTTATGGGGGGGCATTATGATGCTATCATGACCCAGAAACTTCCGGCAGGAGCTAGTCTGGATGCTTACCGGTCGGCTGCTGCGGGTACGGATATGGCCAAAGCTTTTGATGCAGCCCGATCGGCCGCAGGTCCCGAAGTGCTGAATACCACACTCATTATTCCCGTAGTATTGATAGTTGCATTTGCCGGTTTGGTATTTTATATGCGCGGCAAGAAAAAAAGTGAACCATTAAGCACAGTTGCGGTGTAAAAAGTACACTGATTATGATAAAAAATTGTATTTTTCGCCCTCGTTAATCAAAAACCAAAAAACAGAAGTAAACCGGCAGTTGTAATCAACTAAAACAGATATTCCCCTGTCAGGTTATTATTAAAAAACAAAAAAACACTCATGAAAAAGGCTTTTTTTATTCTTTGTATCAGCGCGGTAGTAACAGCTTGTGGCAGCAATTCATCAACCAAAGGTGGCAGCGACAGCACCAGCGCGGCAAACCAAACCGCAAAAGCAGCTGATGCTAACGCTGATACTGTTGTTGCAAAAACAGGTACAGAAGCGGCTGGCGGATCAGCAGGTTCGGCCAAAGGCGAAAGTTTAATGGCAGCTGCCGATTGCAACACTTGCCACAAGGTTGATACCAAGGTAATAGGACCTGCATTACAGGACGTTGCCGCTAAATATCCAGCCACCGAAACCAATATTGAAACCCTGGCTAAAAAAGTTATTGCCGGTGGTAAAGGTAACTGGGGCGATATCCCGATGTCTGCTCACCCAACTTTGTCATTAGATGATGCTAAGGAAATGGTTAAATACATTTTGTCATTAAAAAAATAAACCTAACCAATTATAAACCTTACAAAATCAATTATGACCACTGGAATCAGGGTAAAACTTTCTGCTATGATGTTCCTCGAATTTTTTATTTGGGGAGCATGGTTTGTAACACTGGGCGCATTTTTAGATAAAACGCTGCATGCCACAGGTGTTCAGGCCGGATCTGTATTCTCCACTCAATCGTGGGGCGCTATTATTGCACCTTTTATTATCGGTTTAATTGCCGACAGGTATTTTAATGCCGAAAAAATACTGGGCATACTGCATATTGCCGGTGCTGTTTTAATGTACCAGATGTACAAGGCCTCAGATGTTGCAGGATTTTATCCATACGTATTGGGTTATATGGTGCTGTATATGCCAACGCTGGCGCTGGTAAATTCGGTTTCATTTAACCAGATGAAAGATCCGGAAAAGGAGTTTTCTTCTATCCGTGTTTGGGGAACTGTGGGGTGGATATTGGCAGGTGTATCCATCAGCTATTTGTTTCACTGGGATTCTCCAAACGGCATTGCACAGGGCTTTTTAAAAAATACGTTCCTGATGGCAGGAATTGCCTCCCTGGTTTTGGGTTTATTCAGCTTCACTTTGCCAAATACGCCGCCTAAGGTTGCTAAAGACGAGAAGGTTAGCATTTCGCAGGTACTTGGCCTGGATGCATTGAAACTGCTGAAAGACAAAAATTTCGCTGTTTTCTTTGTAGCTTCTATCCTGATATGTATTCCATTGGCATTTTACTATCAAAATGCAGGTGCGTTTTTAGCCGATATTAAGGTTGATAATCCCACCGGAAAAATGGCCATTGGTCAGGGTTCAGAAGTGTTGTTTTTGCTTTGTTTACCTATATTCTTTAAGAAATTCGGGTTTAAAAGAACAATCCTGGTGGGTATGCTGGCGTGGGCGGTTAGGTATGCCATGTTTGCCTACGGTAATGCCGGCGAACTGAGCTTCCTGCTCATCATAGGTATAGCGCTTCATGGTGTATGTTATGATTTCTTCTTTGTTTCCGGACAGATCTATACAGATTCAAAAGCTGGCATCCAATATAAAAGCGCTGCACAGGGTATGATAACCCTGGCTACTTATGGCGTGGGTATGTTGATTGGGTTTTATATTGCCGGATTAATATCCGACAGCTATAACAGCCCTGCCGGGCACGATTGGAAAATGATATGGCTGATACCTGCCGGTATCGCGGCCGTAGTATTTATCTTGTTTGTACTATTCTTTAAGGATAAAAAAGATAACGTAGCTATTAACGAACCTGCACCTAATAACTAAATCAATGGCATCAAACCAAAACCGGAGATCGGCTATCAAAAACATGCTTGCGGGCACGGCTGCTATCACAGCGTCGGGCGTGCTTACTTCATTTACGTCAACCGAACAAGAGAAACAAATGGTGTTACCTGATACGCTAAAAGGAAATATTAATCACGCCGTTTGCCGCTGGTGTTACGGCGATATAAGCGTGGAGCAACTTTGTAAAGCGGCCAAAGATATCGGTATTAAAGGTATCGACCTGGTTGGCCCAGCTGATTGGCCTACGCTTAAAAAATATGGTCTGTATTCATCCATGTGTAATGGCGCCGAAATAAACCTTACCGATGGTTTTGGCGATAAACAGTTTCATGCCCAGTTGCAGAAAAACTATTCGGAAATGATACCTAAAGTGGCGGCAGCAGGTTATAAAAACCTTATCTGCTTTAGCGGTAGCCGCCGGGGTAAGGATAACGAAACCGGATGGAACAACTGTGTGGAAGGTTTGAGACCAATGGTTGAACTGGCCGAGAAACATAACGTAGTACTGGTAATGGAATTGCTGAACAGCAAAATTGATCACAAAGATTACCAGTGCGACCGTGTATCATGGGGCGCCGAACTTTGCAGAAGGCTAGGTTCCGAAAACTTTAAACTACTGTACGATATATACCACATGCAGATAGATGAGGGCGATGTGATCCGCAATATACGTGATAATCATCAATACATCGCGCACTATCATACCGGTGGTGTACCTGGCCGAAACGAAATCGATGATACGCAAGAATTATATTATCCGGCTATTATGAAAGCTATCGTAGGGGTAGGGCATAAGGGCTATGTAGCACAGGAATTTATTCCCAAGCAGCCAGATCATATTGCTTCTTTACGTAAGGCGGTACATATTTGCGATGTTTAGACCTTAAGCTTTGCAGCCGCTCTAACAAATACATTAACCAAATAACTATACATGACAACCAGAAGAACATTCTTAGCACAAGCCGGATTAGTTGCGGCAGGTGTGATGATAAAACCTAATTTACTATCGGCCAAAAGCACTAATGGTGTGGGGCTGCAATTATACAGCCTGCGCGACCAACTGCCAAAAGATGTAAAAGGCGTAATTGCCCAGGTTGCTAAAGCCGGTTATAAAGAAGTAGAAACCTTTGGGTTTAATCAACAAACAGGTTACTGGGGCTTACCAGGTAAAGATTTTGGTCAACTATTAAAGGATAACGGCTTGAGCACACCAAGCGGTCACTATGGTCTTGATCAGTATTTTGGCGAAGGTAAAACCGATGACTTGAAGGCTTATATTGAAGTAGCTAACACCATCGGTCAAACTTATATCATCATCCCTTCACTAAACCACAACTTCATCAAAACGGTTGACGATTGCAAAGGCGTAGCCGAAAAGATGAATAAAATTGCCGAGATCTGTAAAGCATCAGGTTTAAAGCTGGGTTACCACAACCATAATTTTGAGTGGCACCCGGTTGGCGATACTACTTTTTATGATGTGATACTAAACAATACCGATCCTAAACTGGTAAATATGGAAATGGACCTTTACTGGGTAGTTCGTGCCGGTCAGGACCCTGTAGCTATATTCCAGAAACATCCGGGTCGTTTTACCTTTGTACACATTAAAGACAGGGATAAAACCAATGCCAACCTGAACACCGAAATTGGTAATGGCGACATTGATTTTAAAACCATTTTGGGTAAAGCCAAGCTTGCCGGCATTAAACACTTTATTGTGGAGCAGGAAAACTATACCAATATCGATCCGTATGTAAGTATTGCCAAAAGTGCATCGTACTTGAAGAATACATTACACGTGTAGTATCAAGTAGTTAGTATCAAGTATCAAGATTTTTGTTCTTTTTAGGAATTGAAGCCAAAGATAAAAGGTGTCTTGATACTTGATACTAGCTACTTGATACTAAAAACAATTTAAAACCAATTATAATACTGATATGAAATATCCAATTGTATTAACAGCGCTTTTAGCAGGAAGCTTTTTTGTAGCTAATGCGCAACAGGCAAAACCAGAAGATACTGAAACCTGGGAACCGATACCAAAAGTAGTTGTTCCGGGTAAAGTTTTAGGCGAGGCCCCTTCTGACGCTATTGTTTTGTTTGATGGCAAAAATCAGGACGAGTGGGTTTCTGTAGCCGACCAGACACCTGCATCATGGGTGGTTAAAGGCGGTATTTTAACCGTTGATAAAACCAAGGGTAACATTGAAACCAAAAGAAAATTCACCAATTACCAGTTGCATATCGAGTGGCGCGTACCTGCCAACATTACAGGAGAAGGACAGGCCCGTGGTAACAGTGGTATCTTCCTGGCTTCATTAGGCAAAGGCGATGCAGGTTATGAATTACAGGTTTTAGATTCATACAACAATAAAACTTATGTTAATGGTATGGCGGGCAGCTTATACAAACAAGCTATTCCATTGGCAAATCCTGGTCGTAAACCAGGCGAGTGGAATGTGTATGATGTGATTTGGACCGCTCCGGTATTTAACGAGGATGGTTCTTTAAAATCAGCAGCCAAAGCTACCGTATTTTATAACGGTGTTTTAGTTGAAAATAACTTTGAACTATGGGGCCCAACCCAATACATTGGCAAGGCATCTTACGAAGGTAAAAAACATGGTGCTGCGCCAATTAAATTGCAGGCTCATGGCGATAAAAGCGAACCGCTTAGCTTCCGGAATATCTGGGTGCGCGAATTATAATATCCCGTATTTGTTTAATAAATCCAGGGCCTGTAAGCAATATGCTTGCGGGCTTTTTTGTTGGTGCGTAAATCCGGTCTGATAAAATACTAATTCAATAAGGAGGAGACTCCGATGGAGTCGAAAGATGATCATATGTTTTCTATAAACACGAGGCTCCGCTGGAGCCTTGAGCTATCTATGCTCCGGAGGAGCGACCTGTTTATAGTATATTGTATAATCAACATTATAAACTCCATCGGAGTCTCCTTATTTTGATCGAACTACTCTTATAAATTATTTTTAATAGTGATGAAAAAAACAAAAAATCATCAGATTTGAACCTATCTTTACCATTTTAATAAACTCATGAAATCACTTTACCAAACCCGCTATTCACTGTTCGCGTTGATATTATTTTTTATGCTGGGCCTTTCGGCCTCTTCGGCTATGGCAGCTAAAAGGTTTTACTATCAGCTAAAAATATATCATTATAAAACAACAGCGCAGGAGGGGAGGATAGAACGTTACCTGGAGCAGGCCTATGTGCCGGCTATGCACCGGGTGGGTGTAAAAAATGTGGGGGTATTTAAACCGGTTAAGCAGGATACCGCCGATATGCGCATTTATGTTTTTACACCATTCTCCACCTTTGATAAATTGGTAAATAATGACAAAAAACTACAGGGCGATACTGAATACTTAACCAATGGCGACGATTACATCAACGCCGGGTATAAAGATGCGCCCTATACCCGTATAGAAACTATCGTGTTGCAGGCTTTCCCCGGTATGCCGGGTCCGGCTGTTCCCAATTTAACGGGCGCCAAAGCCGATAGGGTGTACGAACTGCGCAGCTACGAAAGTGCTACCGAGAAATATAATTTCAATAAAGTACGCATGTTTAATATTGGAGACGAGGTGGGATTGTTTAAACGCCTGGGCTTTAACGCAGTATTTTACTCGGAAGTGATTTCAGGCAGCCGTATGCCTAACCTCATGTACATGACCACTTTTAATAACAAGGCCGACAGGGATAAGCATTGGGAAACATTTAGTAATGATGCCTACTGGAAAAGCCTTTCCTCAAAGCCCGAGTACCAGAATAATGTATCGCACGCGGATATTATTTTCCTGTATCCTGCAGCTTATTCGGATTTTTGATTTTTGTTAAATCATTTATTGGCTCAATTGTAATGTATTGTAAATTCCGTTTGCTTATCGGCTACGGTTTTGAGGCTAAATTCAAAGCCATGATTAATCAGGATCTCGCGAACCAGGGTGAGACCGATACCTTGCCCATCTTTTTTGGTGCTGAAAAATGGCGAAAACAGGTTGGCATGTTCGCTGGCGCTGATACCCTTGCCGGTATCCGTGATCACTAGCAGACGTTTAGCAGGTATGGCGGTAATTTTTATTATGCCGCCATCCTCAATAGCCTCAATGGCATTTTTAACGATATTGATAAATGCCTGCTCTAATTGCTGTTCATCTGCACGGATGTGAATAGCATCGGCTGGTAGTTCCATCTCAAACACCACTTTATTTTCACGGGCTTTAGCGCTCATAAGCGTTGCTACCGAATTGATTAACTTTTGCAGTATGATGGGTTGCTTGTTAGCCGGCGGAAGTTTCACCAGATCGGCGAAGTTGCGCATAAAATGGTTCAGATTTTGATTGCGGTCCATGGCTATTTGCAGGGCATCCTTCAGCACATCAAACTCGTGGCTTTCCCAAAGCTGATCGGTACCCATTGCCGATTGCATAATGGAATTTACCGGGCCAATGGTATTATTCACTTCATGCGCCATCATCCTGATCACTTTGCCATAAACCTTCTTCTCGGCAGCCAGGATCTCGGCGGTAAGGTCCTCAATCATGATAAAATGCCTGGAAAAACCCCGGTCCACAAAATGTGATTTTTGCAGTTTGAACGAGCTGATGCCATCAACCCGGGCCACCGTTGTTTCACCTGATTGTAGTTCCCTGATCTGTTGTATTAACGGGTGCTCCAACTCATCAATAGAATACCCTTTCAGGCTTTCTTCGCTAACCGACAGCAATTGTAAAGCTTTCGGGTTTACCTGTTGGATACGGTTGTCATAATCCAGTATGATGATACCCGTTGGCGAAGTAAAGATCAGTTTCTCTAAAAAAAAATGCTGCTGCTCCTGCATGGTACGCTCCTTTCTTAACTCATCCATCATCCGGTTATACACCTCAATCAATTCATCGACCTCATGTTTGCCCGTGGATATCAGTTTTACGTTAAAATCCTTGTCTTTAATAGCTTCTACGCCCTGCATCAATAGTTTAAGGGGTTGTATCAACTGGCGGTAAAGCTGCCAGGCTATGACGGCAGAAATGATGACCACCACCTCCGACGCGATGAAGAATATTTTATTATCGCTAAAAATAAAGTAAGTAAGCACCAGCGTAAGCAGGTGCAGTATAACCACAAATAAGATATATTTAATCCTCAGCTTCATCGTAAGGTATCTGGTATTTATCGAGGCGGCGGTACAGGGCACTACGCGTGAGGCCCAGAGCAGCGGCGGCACGGCTTATTTTGTTTTTATGATGATCCATTGCCCGTTTAATCATCTCTACTTCCACTTCTTCCAGCGTGAGGGTACCCACGCCAGGCAGTTGCATATTCCCCTTTTTTACCGGCGAAAGCTCCAACTGTGAGCGGAAATCATCAATACCTAACTCATCCTTTTTACTGACGAGAATGGAGCGCTCTACCAGGTTTTTCAATTGCCTGATATTACCCGGCAGCGGCAGCTGCTGCAGCCATTTCATAGCGCCCGGTGCTACCGATAGCTTTGGCCGGTTATAAATTTCTTTTAAGTTATTGATAAAAAATTCCACCAGCAGGGGGATATCCTTTGGTCTGTCGCGCAGGGCGGGTAGGTAAACGGTGATAAGGTTGATGCGATAAAGCAGATCCTCGCGAAACGTACCCTTGCTCACCATTTCATTTAAGTTTTTGTTGGTAGCACAAACTATCCGTACGTCAACTGTTTTGGTACGACTGCTGCCCAGCACCTCGTAGGTGCGATCCTGTAGTACACGCAGCAGCTTTACCTGGCTGCTGGCATCCAGGTCGCCAATTTCATCCAGAAATATGGTGCCTTTGTTGGCCATTTCAAAACGCCCGATCCTGTCGAACCGTGCATCGGTAAACGCGCCCCGGATATGGCCGAACATTTCGCTTTCAAACAGAGAGGTGCTGATACCACCCAGATTTACCTTAATAAATGGTTTGTTACGACGCAAACTATTTTGGTGGATGGCCTCGGCAATCAGTTCCTTACCGGTACCACTTTCGCCCATGATGAGTACCGATGCATCAGTTTGGGCTACGCGGCCTATGGTTTCCAGTATATCCAGCATTTTAGGGTCTTCACCAATAATGTGCTGAAAGTTGTAGCTTTTATCAAGCTGTTTACGGGTGCGGTGTTCGGCCTTGTTGTCCTGCAGATCGAGCAGGGTTTTAACCGATTGTACCAGGTGCTCGTTGCTCCAGGGCTTATTGATAAAGTCGCTGGCGCCTATTTTCATACCGGCTACGGCCAGTTCAATACTGCCCCAGCCGGTTATCAGTATTACGGGAATGGTGTTGTTGATCTGCTTTATTTTGGTCAGCAGGTCGAGCCCTTCCTTGCCCGAGGTATCTATCGAAAAATTAAGGTCGAGTATAATCAGCTCCGGGCTTTGCTTGCGGATAACCTTTAGTGCCTCGGCCGGGCCTTCGGTACACTGCACATCGTAGCCTTCGCTTTTCAGCAACAATACTAAAGAGGTGCGTACCGCTAAATCATCATCAATAACCAATATCATAATAGCAGGTTAATATCGTAATTTATTCTTCATGTAAGGCTACCGCCGGATAAATTGCCGCGGCCTGCCTGCCAGGATATAATGAACACAGGAATACCAGCGTATAAATAAACAAGATAGCCAGCAACATAGCAGAAATATAAATACCTGCCGACAGATCAAAAACATTCAACAAAGGGAACTGCACGGCAAAAAAAGACCCCACAATTAATGACAAGGTAGCCAGAATCATGGATTCATAAATAAGCTGTGACGAAACAGCTCCACCGCTGGCGCCAACCGCCCGCCGCAAACCAATTTCTCCACGGCGTTGGTTGATGTTATACCAAAGCACCCCGAAAAGCCCCAGTGCAACATTGATAGCCAGAAAAACGCCTACAATACTCAGCACGATCATGGGTACCAGGGTAAAATAATTGATGCTTGTACGTTTATTGGTTAAATGCTCTATCTCAACGTTTGAATTTTTCATATAGTTGGCCAGGGTTTTATATAAGCGCCCTTCAAAAGCAGCGTTGGCACCCGGGGTAACCTGCACCATGATTTTACCAAACCAACGGAGTGAGCCGGTGTCTGACCGTTGATAGAGCCCTAAACCAGCAGGTGCATAATCGCCTTTCACTTTAATACTTTGTACTACGCCTATCACCCGCATCATTTTATCTTTATCATCGCCATTAGAAATTAACTGACCTACTGCAGTTCCCTTACCAAACAATTGTTCTTTAGTGTCGCTATTGATCACGATAGGCTTGTCTTTGGCAACTATATCAGTTTTATTAAACCAGCGCCCTTCCAATATCTGCATATTCATAGTGGCCGGGTAACTGTCATCAGCCGTATAAAAGTTCATATGGTAAAACTCTTTTTTATGGTAGGTAACACGCCCTTGCGACATATTATTGGTAAATGGGGTATTAAAGCTACAAAAGCTCAAATCCCGTACCTCAGGCATTGCCTTAATATTCTGGCGTAAAATTTCATAATAGGTGTTGAGCGAGTCGGTGCTCTTTGTTTGGTAAGCGTTGTTGTAGCTTATTACCCATACATTCTGATACTCAAAACCCATCGGTTTTTTATAGTTATCGTAATAATACACCAGCAGTGTAAATACAGCAAACAGTACCAGAAACGAGAACAACATTTCGGTCATGAGCAAAAAGTTCTGTTTCTTTTTGTTCCAGATCAGTTTAAATAAATGCTTGAACATTATATCGTGATTTAAATGTTAATAATATTTATTGGGCTTTTAAAGCAGTTACTACATTGAGCTTTGACATGCGCCAGGCCGGGTAAACACCCGATAACAAGCCGAAGAAAAAACAAACCAGCAAACCGATACCCAGCACTGTAAAATTGATTGACAGTACCAGGTTAGGGATCAGATGAAAGCTATTGATTACCTGTATGGCAACGAATGCCAATATTAAGCCGATGAGCCCGCCTAAGAGCGTGAGTATAATATTCTCTATCAAAAACTGGTACACCAGCGTGCCCGATGAAGCCCCGAAAGCTTTGCGCACCCCAATTTCTGATGAACGTTCCATAATTCGGGTAATATTGATGTTTACCAGGTTAAGTGTGGGGAGCACAGTTACCAATAAAACAAATATGACTATAATGGTAAGCACAATGGTTACGCCAGATGTGTTCTCGTTACCCGTATTCACATAACTCCTGAGATATGATTCGGCATGGCTATACATTTTATTGAACCGATTACTTTCCATGGGTATACGGCGCATCATAGCATCATATTCATTGCGCATGCGTGGTACATCCGCTGCCGATTTAGCCAACATTACAGCGGTAAAGCCACCAAGGTATCCTTTCCCCTTCGTAAAATCTGTTTTTGCTACTGTATAAGGCAGGTATATATCGCTGTATAAGTTATAACTGGTTATCGGTACGTTTTTTACTACACCTATTACTCGGTATTTTACATTATCAGCCTCGATATATTTGCCTGCTACGGATGGGATATCGCCAAAATACGCTCTTTTCATATCCTCAGATATCACGGCTACTTTATCGGCATTATCTATCTGCTGCTTATTGAAAGCTTTACCCTCAATAAAATCATATTCCATAATGTCCCAGTAGTCGGCATTGGTGTATTTATAGTTTACGGCTATCTTTTTATTGTTGACATAGGTGTTTGTACCTTCATAAGTTGACGATATGCCCAATTTAACCGGAGTTTTTAAACTACTTACAAAGTGACTTAAAAAATAGTAGGATAATGTGCTTGAGCTTTGTCCATCTTTACCATCCTCTTGAAGATGCGTTACATACAATGAGCGGTCGCGTTTCCTGTCAGGATAACTGTCACCTACAACCTTATCAAGAAAAGACGTGAGTACCAGTAATATAGTAAGCGTAAAGCTGATGCCGAACAAGCTGATAAAGGTGAAGAACTTTCTGCGCCTTAATACCGCTATGGCTATTTTAAAGTAATTTTTTAGCATGATCTTAATGTTTTAAGCTGATGTATTACTGAACCTGCGAACCATCAAATAAGCGTACCAGCCGATGGGTTTTATGGGCCATATTTTCATCGTGCGTTACCATTACAATGGTGGTGCCTTCGTTACGGTTAAGGTTAATGAGGATGTCCATGATCTCGTTACCCATAGCGCTGTCCAGGTTACCGGTGGGCTCATCGGCCAGTATAATTTCCGGGCGGCCCACAATAGCCCGGGCTATTGCCACACGTTGCCGCTGACCACCCGATAGTTGTGTAGGGAAATGTTTAATGCGGTTGGATAAGCCTACTTTGGCGAGAGCTTCTGTAGCCAGCGCCTTACGTTCTTTGGCTGTGGTGTTGCGGTACAACAGGGGCAGTTCTACATTATCCAGTACCTGCAGATCATTGATGAGGTGATAGCTCTGGAAAATAAAACCCAATTTCTGATTCCTGAACTGCGCCAGTTGCTTGTCAGACAAATGATCGGTCTTTTGATCACCTATCTTGATATCACCTTTAGATGGTGTATCCAGCAAGCCCATGATATTCAGCAGCGTACTTTTGCCGCAGCCCGAAGGGCCCATGATAGATAAAAATTCGCCTTTGGCTACATCCAGGCTGATGCTGTTGAGGGCCAGTGTTTCTATAGTATCTGTACGGTACACTTTTTCAATGTTTTGTAAACGTATCATATTATTTAATTATTGAATTATTGATTTAGTGAATGAGTGAGTTAGATTAATTATTGATTTAGTGATAAGGTTTAGGTTAATTAGTGAATGACTGATTTCTTTTTGATTTTTTACTTTTGAATTTTGACTTAAATCTACTGGTACGTTATTTTATGGTTGTTTTCAAAATCATATAACGATAGGTAACGCAGCTGGTAATAGGCTCCCCAGAAATCGCGGAGCGAGGTAATATAATCGCGCTTAGCTGCGTCATTTTCGCGAAAGGCTATACCCAGATCGGTAATGCTCAGGTCGCCCAGCACATAGCGTTCACGGGCTATTTTGTACTTTTCTGAGGCTATACTGTCGGCTTCGGCGGTATACACCAGCTGCTCCTTCATCAAATTAAAAAGCGATACCTGTGTAAATATTCCCTGTTTAAAATTTTGCTTATCCTGCTCCACCGTATACTCAGTAAGTTGCTGGTTGGCCAATGCTGTTTTGGTACGCGATTTTGACCTGCCCCAATCCAGAATAGGCACAGACAGCGTTAACTGTACTATCTGCTGATTTTGCGGATTATTATATACTCCGGGAATACTGGTGGCCGTATTTGAAAAGCCCAGGTTGGCATTCAAGGTAGCTTTCAAGCCTGTTTCACCCCTGGCTTTGGCTACATCTCTTTTGGCTTCGGCAATGCGCCTTAAAAAGCCTATGGCGTCTGCGCGGTTAGCATAGGCCTCGGCCAAAACCTTATCCGAGGTAACATTCATCTGACTGATGTTTTCGGGTATAGCCAACACAATTTTGCTATCATCCTCCTGCCCGATATAGCTACGCAAATTAAGCGTAGCAATTTCTATGTCGCGTTTTGCGGCACCCACGGCTTTTTTAGCATTAATCAATTCCAGTTGCAATTGCAATATCTCATTTTTTGATACTTTACCTAACTCAAATTTAATGTTGGTTATAGCCATTATTTTTTGAGTGTTGCTGTAATTTGTTTCGGCAATGTGCAAGTTAACCTGTGCCAGCAACAGATCAAAAAAATATCCTTCAACCGTAACGGCTATATTTTCCTGGTCTTCAATGTATTTCTGTTTACTCTCGTTATATTTTAGCGGTTCAATTTTTTTATCCCACTTGAGCTGGTTAAACTGAAAAAGCGGCTGAGTATACGCAATACTATACGGAACACCATTGTATAATGCACTATGCCTGTCAAAATCAGTAAAACGCTGCAGTTGGGTTCTGCCATAAATGGTACCTCCGGTGGCGGTAATGCTCTGACTAAAATCAAGTTGCAGTTGTGAGTTATCATTATGAACGGGCTGAAACAGTATAGTACCATCGGGCTGAAACACCTGCGAAAAAGTTTTTTGATAATCGGGCAAGGTACCACTCAAAGCCAACTGCGGCTGATAGTTTGATTTATAGGTACGATATTCCCAGTACTTGGTTTCGCGCACGGTAGCAGCCTGTTTGGCGGCTATAGAGTTTGCCTTGGCCATTTCAACCACCTGCTGCAGGGTTAGCCGCAGCGTATCGCTGTTGCTGCGGCCAAATGCCCCTGCACTCATGGTCAACAAACTTATAATGTATAAAATTTTCATGCTGTTATTCTAAGCATCATTGCAAAAGAGCCTCACCCAACCGAGAGGGCTTCGCAATGATTTGTCTTTTTACCCTAGTTATTTATCGTTATTTCTTTCGAGTTTTTATACTCGCTCATATCTGAAGTGATCACCACATCACCAGGTTTCACCCCGTCTTTAATCTCCACGAAATCAAAATTGGTTAGGCCGATATGAACTGTCCTGCGTTCGGCTTTTGCGCCATTGATCACAAAAATGTCTTGTACAGACGATCCCTTAAATGCAGGCCCATTAGCTACCTGCATTACCTTGCTATGCGTTGCGGTTACCAGAAAAACATCAACTTTCATATTGGGCCGTAGCAGCTTGCTGGACCGATCATCCAGCTGGATATCAAAAGAAATAATGCTGTTTTGGATAGATGGGGATACATTGCTTACATGTCCGCGTAACTGGTTATCATTAAACCTGATGACCACCGGGATACCCGCGTGTAACTGATCAACCGAGTTATCGGATATACTGCCCTGTACCTTAAAACTTCCCAGATCTGCAATGCGGGCCAGCGTTTCGCCCTCATGTATGTTGGCGCCTATGTTTTTATTTACATAGGTAATAACCCCCTTACGGGTAGCCACTATATTGGCCAGTTGTAGTTTACGTTGCAGTGCGTTCAGATCACTTTCCTGTATGGCCGCAGCAATCTCCGCTTCTTTGATCTCTATTTGCATGGTTTGCTGCTTATTTTTAATTTCGTTTTCCAACTGTTTTTTTTCCAGCTGGGCCACTTTCAGGTTAAGCTCGGCCTGTTCAATACCTTCGCGGGTACCGCCGCCTGCCTTGTACAGGCGCTTGGCATTTTCAACTGCATCTGCCAGGTTGCTGATGTGGAGCTGCTTGATATCGTTGTTCGATTGGATATCATAAAAACTTTTGTTCAGATCAAGTTTGAGCTTGCTGATCTCGTTGCGTTTTGATTCCAGCTGAAAGTTGAGCTTGTCGTATTCGGTTTGAGTAGTGGTTTTATCAAGGGTGATGATGGATTGCCCCACATTCACTTTATTACCGGCATCCATCAGGGCGTTTTTGATGGATGCATTGATGGGGCTGGTGATAATTTCCTCAAACTCCGGTAAAACTTCGCCGGTAGCGTTGATGGTATTTTCGATATTGCCCACTACAACCGCGGACGCGGTAATCTGGCCTCTGTTTATTGACGACTTGATGAATCCCCTCAGTATCCATACAGCCAGCACCAAGCCACTGATAACGATCAAGACGATCATCGTGGTTTTCCGGCGTTTTTGCGTGGTTACTTCAAGAGTTATTTCCTTATCCATTGTTATGCTTTTTGGGATAGGGATTTGCAAGAGCTATACCATTGTTAAAAAATTGGTTATTAGTTACTTATGTATTTTTGATTTTTAAAAAGTGATCGATTCCGGACATTTTTGATGATAATGGACAGGTAAGGTGCAGAAATTGAGGATTAGGATTGGATGTTACGATGGGGTTTTACACCTTAGCCCGGAAAGGAGATAACGAAAACCAGAGGGATTTTCCCTTCAAAATATTTTTATTAGCTGAATCCTTTTAGTAACGTTGTAATACCAATTTACAACTATGCAAAGGCGACACTTTTTAAAACTTTCTTCGGCTGCCACGGCTGCCGTACTCTTTAGCAGGATTACCCATGCTACCTCAACTCAAACTACGGCCATTAACGCTCCGGACGAAGTTTGGGCACAATCTGGCGATGAATGGTTTAAGTTAAAGGGTACCAATGGTACTTTATTTACTTATAAGGACATCAGCGTTAGTTTTAAAACCAGTGGTAATGCCAAAGGCATATTTGTTACTTCGCCAACACAGCAACTCAATGCTGTACGCCTGAAATGGAAGCATCATTTATCGCCCAACTCCAAATTCCTGGGCGATCACTGGGAGCGCTCTTATGGCGATTTACAATGGAAAACCCAGACCAACAATGTTAAAAATCCATGGTATGTAATCATTCATGATGATAAGCAAACCGCCTGCTTTGGTGTAAAGACAGGCTGTAAAAGTATTTGCTGGTGGGGCTTGACCAATGATAGCCTGGAACTTACTTTAGATATGCACTCCGGCGGTAACGGCGTATTATTAGGCACGCGCCAATTACATGCGGCGGATATCATCACCACTAACAATCGCCCGGGCGAAAACGCTTTTTACACCACCCATAGGTTTTGCGGTATGATGTGCCCAAATCCTCGTTTGCCTAAACAACCGGCTTATGGTATTAACGACTGGTATTTTGCCTATGGTAATAATTCCTTTGATCTGATTAAGAAGACAACAGCCATGATGGCCGAGCTGGTGACCGATACCCATAATCGCCCCTTTTCGGTAGTAGATGCAGGCTGGGCAACTTACTCGCCTTTATTACCAGGTGATGGCGGCTGGAACGATGATTTCTCCAGGCCTAACGATAAATTTAAGGATATGCATCTGATGGCCAACGAGATTAAGCAGTTGGGTATGCGTCCCGGTTTGTGGATGCGCCCGCTTTGTGCTCGTCATGACGAAAAAGCCAGCTTGCTGGCTCCCAAAATACCCGGCAGGGACGATCCGAAGAATCCTGTACTCGATCCTACTATCCCCGAGAACATCGCCCGTATCAAACATAATTTTGATGTATATAAACAATGGGGGTATGATATGGTGAAGCATGACTTTAGCACCTATGATATTACCGGCAGATGGGGCGCCGGCATGAAAGACAGCATTACCGCACCCGGCTGGAATTTTAATGACCGCAGCAGAACCACCGCCGAAATTATTAATGATCTGTATGCCGCTATCCGGGAGTCTGCCGGCGATGGTATCTACATTATTGGCTGCAATACCATGAGTCATCTATCGGCGGGGGTATTTGAGATGTGCCGTATTGGCGACGATACCAGTGGCCACGAATGGGATCGTACCCGCAAAATGGGCGTGAACACACTAGCCTTCCGCCTGCCGCAGCACGATAAATTTTACGCGGTAGATGGCGATTGCGTGGGCCTCACCACAGATATTTCCTGGGAAAGAAATAAACAATGGCTGGAACTATTGGCCGGAAGCGGTGCACCGCTCTTTATATCGGCCCAGCCCGAGGCTCTTGGTGCCGAGCAAAAAGCTGCTATAAAACAAGCCTTTGCTCAGGCAGCCAAACCGCAACCCATAGGCGAGCCTTTGGATTGGATGGATAACATGCAACCCCAAAAATGGAAACTGAACGGGAAAACAGTTGAATTTGATTGGAAGTAAAAGTTAATTATTGAATTATTAACACCCCATTTCTCACCACGCGTCATTGCGAGGTACGAAGCAATCCCCAACTTACAGAGCCGCTTTGTACAGTATAGAGATTGATTCGTACCTCGCAATGACGTTTTTTAATAATTTCTCTACGCCTTTTCCGCCGCAGACGAAAAGCGAAGCGTAGGCAGGAGCCAATCCTGTGTTTTTTATTTTATAAACAATGGAATTATTATCTTGTTCCACTTTTACATCACCCCGAAAATCTACCATGAAAAAACTACTGCTTTTTGCACCTATATTGTTTATCCTTTCGTGCAATGTGGACCCTGCCCGTAACCGCGAAAATCAAAAGCTTAACAGCCTGGCTGTTAAATATGTGAAGCTAGGCCTTACTATAGGGCAGTATGATTCCGATTTTGTGGACGCCTATTATGGCCCTGATTCGCTGAAGCCCAAAACAGAGCCTGCCAAGGAGTTCCCGAAGGACAGCCTGCTGGCCGATGCTAATATTTTAATGAATGAGTTAAGGTCTGTATCCTCCTCAGCTGTAGTTGATTCCAATAAAATGAGGGCCGACTGGATGTCTGATCAGTTGTTGGCTTTTAGTCGCCGGATACGCATTTTCTCTGGTGAGGAACGCCCATTTGATGAGGAATCCCGCGAACTGTTCGGCGTAACCGCTCCGGTTTATACAGAAGACTATTTTAAGGCCCAGATAGCGCAGCTGGACAGTATTTTACCCGGCAAGGGCCGCGTGAACGATCGTTTCCAGAAACTGGCCAATAAGTTTATTATCCCCAAGGATAAACTCGACCCGGTGATCAAAGCCGCTATTGCCGAAGCCCGAAAACGTACCCTGGCGCACTATAAGCTACCTGCTGGTGAAACCTTTACGCTGGAATATGTAACCAATAAACCCTGGAGTGGTTATAACTGGTACAAGGGTGGTTATAAAAGTACTGTACAGATCAATACCGATTTGAAAATATTTATAGATAGGGCCATTGATGTGGGCAGTCATGAAAGTTATCCCGGTCACCATGTGTATAATACGCTGCTGGAAAAGAATTTATACCACGATAAAGGTTGGGTGGAGATTTCGCTGTACCCATTATTTAGTCCGCAATCGTTAATTGCAGAGGGGAGTGCCAACTATGGCATCGAGGTAGCTTTCCCGGGTGATGAAAAAGTGAAATTTGCCAAAAGTGTGCTGCTGCCGCTGGCAGGTTTAGATACAACCGGTGTCAATCTGTATTTCAAAGCTTTGACTATCAAAGGTAACCTGAACTATGCCCGTAACGAAGCTGCCAGGGGACTGATAAACAATACCATGTCGCGCGATAAGGCCAGAACCTATCTCACCAAATACTGCCTCATGAACGATGAAACGGCTGATAAATCGCTCAGCTTCATTAAAAAATACCGCAGCTATGTAATCAACTATAATTATGGGCTCGACCTGGTAAAAAACTATATTGAAAGTAACGGTGGTACTGCCAAAGATCCGCAAAAACGCTGGGAGCTGTTTGGGCAACTACTAAGTCATGAGGTGGCACCGGCGAGTTTGGTGAAGAAATAGGGTAATGTGATGGGTAAGATAAAAGATGTTGCTACTGCGATAGAAACATTTAAAGAGGCTGCAAGGGTACATGGTGAGGCAACGGGAACAGGAAATTATAAGCTAGCTAATAAAAATTATCATTTAATTTTCAAGGTTATAACTTACCTGAAAGAGATTGATCAGATAGATTGCCTAAATCAATTTTTGGATGATCCCAATTTAAACATCCGAGTATGGGCAGCTACTTACCTATTGCCAATAAATGAAAAACGTGCCTTAGAAACATTGAATGAAGCTTCTAAGGGTAGTGGAATCATTTCTTTTAATGCGAAAGTTACTATTGATGAGTGGAAAAAAGGGCATCTGAAAAGTTTATAATTTTATATATGATGAAGATATGTTACCTCCCAATAATGTTTTGCACAGTAGTTATACTCTACAGTTCCTGCAAAAACAAACCAACAATGCTACCAACAGCCTACAATGGCTGGCAAACCTATGCTGGCACTAAGGAAGGTAACCGCTATTCATCCAATGACGAGATCAATTTAAGCAATGTATATCATCTAAAAGTAGCCTGGACCTTCAGCACAAAGGATAAAGATACTGCCAACCGCAGCCAGAACCAGTGTAACCCTATTGTGGTTAATGGTGTGCTGTATGGTACAAGTCCTAAATTGAAACTATTTGCCCTGGATGCCGCTACGGGTGCGCAGCGCTGGATATTTGACCCGGCAAGTGTGGATACTGCCGGTAAAAACGATCCGATGGCTTATTACAAAGTGAGCAGGGGAGTGATCTACTGGCAAAATGCAAAAGGCGGCGAAAAGCGTATTTTTTATAGTGTAGGCTCTAAAACTTACGCCATTGATGCTGAAGCAGGCACACCCGTAAAAACATTCGGACTGGGCGGATATATCGATCTCACTAAAGATCTAGGACGTGAAACAAAGTCGTTTGTGGCAGGTACCACACCGGGTGTGGTGTATCATGATCTGTTTATTGTGGGTACCCGTGTGGCTGAATCTGCCGATGCCGCGCCGGGGCATATCCGGGCTTATGATGCCCGTACAGGTAAAATGCGCTGGATCTTCCATACGATACCTCATCCCGGCGAAAAGGGGTACGAAACCTGGCAGGATACCGCTGCCTGGAAAAAATTTGGCGGTGCCAACAGCTGGGCAGGCATGTCGCTGGATGAAAAGCGTGGTATAGTATACATCCCGACCGGTTCTATCGGTGGCGATTTTTATGGCGGTTTCCGCAAAGGGCAAAACCTGTTTGGCAATTCTCTACTCGCGCTGAATGCGGCTACAGGGAAGCTCAAATGGCATTTCCAGGTAGTTCATCATGATCTGTGGGATCGTGACCTACCTGCCAATCCCAACCTGGTGACTATCATGCATGATGGCAAACAGATAGATGCCGTGGCGCAGATCACCAAGCATGGTTATATCTTTATGTTCGACAGAACCAATGGTAAACCCATATTCCCGATAGAAGAAAAACCAGTGCCCACCATGGCGCTGCCTGGAGAGCAACCGTGGCCAACACAGCCTATTCCAACTTTACCCGAACCTTTTACGAGGCAAACTTTTAATCCGGAGGACGTGACCGATATTTCGCCCAAAACCCACGAGGATATGCTGCAAAAGTATAACCAGGTTAAAAATAGGCTGATGTTTACCCCGCCCAGTAAACAAGGTGGCTGGATATTTCCGGGTTTTGATGGTGGTGGTGAATGGGGCGGTGCGGCGGTTGATGCCGAGTCAAAAATCATGTATATCAACTGCTCCGAAATGCCCTGGGCGCAGGTGATGATCGATGTGCCAAAAGGTGGCAACGATCAATCGTTAAAAGGCATGGGGCAGGTGATCTATAACAAAAATTGTATCGGCTGCCATGGGCCTGAGTTAAAGGGTAATGGTTCTTCATACCCGTCACTGGTGAACATCGGCAAAAAATATAAAGAGGAGCAGATCAGCCAGATCATCGCTAACGGGCGCAATATGATGCCATCTTTTAAACAAATAGCCCCGGCAGATAAAAAGGCCCTGCTGGCGTTTTTGCTGAAATTACCTGATACGAAGGCAAGCAAAGCAGTAGCGAAGGAACCTACAGTAAATCGTAATGTAAGTACAAAAGCTGAGAAAAAAGTAGTGGACGAAGTGCCTTATACCATGACAGGCTACAACCGCTTTTTGGATAAGGACGGTTATCCCGGCATAAAACCACCATGGGGTACGCTGAATGCAGTAGACCTGACTACGGGTAAACTATTATGGAAAGTACCGCTTGGCGAGTACGCCGAACTGACCAAAAAGGGTATCCCAGTTACCGGCACCGAAAACTATGGAGGTCCGCTGGTAACCAAAGGCGGTCTGGTATTTATAGCCGCTACCAAGGACGAAAAGATCCGCGCTTTTGACAAAAAAACTGGTAAAGTATTATGGGAGGCTCAGCTACCTGCAGCAGGTTATGCCACACCAGCCACTTACTCCATTGATGGTAAACAATACCTGGTTATAGCCTGTGGCGGTGGTAAAATAGGGAGTAAGTCGGGCGATGAGTATGTTTGCTTTGCTCTTTAATATGTCGACAAATGAAACAAAACTATCATACACAGTGGCTTATTGAAAAATATTATAATGAGGAGCCTGTTAAATTTTTATTTTTCTGGGGACATAATAAGAAGCCACATGAGCAGGTGGGAAAATTTTGCTTTAGTCAATGGTTTGAGTTACCGTTCACGGTTGGTGGTATAACTTACAAAACGGCGGAGCATTGGATGATGGCCAATAAGGCACTTTTATTTGGGGATCAAAAGAATCATGATAAAATTCTCAAAGCCAATCGCCCAGGTGAAGTAAAAGAATTTGGCAGAATGGTTGAAAATTTTGATGAAATGATCTGGAGAGATCAAAGGTATCAAATAGTAGTTAACGGTAATATCCACAAATTTAACCAGCACCCTGAATTTGCCCAATATTTGATAAATACTGGTGAAAGAGTTTTAGTAGAAGCCAGCCCTGTAGATACCATTTGGGGAGTTGGCTTAGCACAGGATAATGAACAAATCAATAATCCTAATAATTGGCGAGGACTAAATTTATTGGGTTTTGCATTAATGGAAGTTAGGGATTTTTTGAAGGAACATGGCAAAGATCTGATCATTGACTTTGTGTCTAAGACTTAATATATCTTCAATTCCAAATGAATATCCTCTGGTTCAAGGGCAAACAACCCCGGGTCAATCTCTTTGGTTAGGATGGCGCCGTTCTTTAAATAAAAATCAACGGTGCCCCTGGTTGGTGTGGCAGATATGTATAGTTTTTCGGCTCCGAGACCCTTTGCAATAGTTTTGCATTGTTCCAACAGATTTTGCCCTACTTTTTGCCCGCGTACCCGCTTGCTCACATACAGGATATCCATTTTAAGATAATTATGTTGGATGCCTCTTTTTACACCATCTATAGAGGCAACACCAACAAGCGAGTTGTCATCAAAAGCCCCGATAACCCGTCCATTGGTACTGATTAGTTTATGTTGCCGCAAGATGATCTCGTCGAGTTCCTGCTGGTCGAAATGGGTAACGGTTTGCCGGTCTGGTTTTAAAAGTAATTGATCGTTATGCAGGTAATAGCTTTCCCGTATTTCTTCAGCGCGGTCAATTTCGGCTATCCGGTGCAGTTCGGCGGGGGAGAGATATTTATAAATAATGCCCATGATAATTCGGTTGATAAACGATCGGTTAAGATAACTATTACGTAACAAAGAGCTCCGTTATAACATTATGCTTAGTGGTTAAATTATATTGCTTGCAATTTCAATCAAAATTTGCATTTTTACCCTCAGCCAAATTTTATAAATGCCTTTTATGAAGTCCAGAATTCTACCTGTTGTTTTTTGTGCGTTTTTATTCTCCGTATTCAGCTTAAATCTGTTTGCCCAAAATAATTTTAAGCCGGAGAAAGGACTGTTATCAACCATCAAAAAAAACTTTAAGGATGCGGATAATCAATATAAATTTCTGGCTCGGCAGATAGGTCCGCAGGAATTTCCAAAAACATATCACCCTGATACCAAAAAACAGGAAAACAGCAATTCGGGCTGGTGGTGCAGCGGTTTTTATCCGGGTAGTTTATTGTATCTGTATGAGCAGAACCACGATCAGCAGTTACTGACCGAAGCTAACCGTATATTGGGTGTACTATCTAAGGAACAATTCAATACGCATACGCATGATCTGGGTTTTATGATGTACTGCAGCTTTGGTAATGCTAACCGGATTGAGCCTAAACCGGAGTATAAACAAATTTTAATCAACAGTGCTAAATCGTTATCAACCAGGTTTAACCCGACAGTGGGCTGTATCAAATCATGGGATTCTAAAAACCCGTCAGATTACCTGGTGATCATTGATAATATGATGAACCTGGAACTGCTGTTCTGGGCCACTCATGAAACCGGCGATTCCAGCTATTACAAAATAGCGGTTACCCATGCCAATACTACCATGAAAAATCATTTCAGACCCGATTACAGCTCCTATCACGTGATCAATTACGATGCCCAAACGGGGGCGGTCAAAGAAAAAAAGACAGCACAAGGCTTTGCTAACGAATCGGCATGGGCCAGGGGACAAGCGTGGGGTTTATATGGTTACACTGTGATGTATCGTGAAACCAAAGACAAAAAATACCTGGAACAGGCGCAAAACATTGCCCGGTTTATACTAGCAAATCCTAATCTGCCTGCTGATAAGATACCTTACTGGGATTATAATGCTAACAATATTCCCAATGCGCTTAAGGATGCTTCGGCTGCTGCAATAGAGGCTTCGGCTTTACTGGAGCTTTGCCGCTACTCGGATAACAATATGGGGCAGGAATATTTTACAACTGCCGAAACTATTTTGAAAACATTATCATCACCAGCTTATAAAGCACCAGCCGGAACAAATGGAGGTTTCATATTGGAGCATAGCGTAGGTCATTTGCCAGGAGGTACCGAGGTTAATGTGCCTCTGACTTATGCTGACTACTATTTTATTGAAGCGATGAAAAGATACCAGGCATTCGGCGTAAAAAATTAAAGTTGATCATAAATAAAAATCTATGGCATTTGGTAAATCGAGGATAGAGGCTTTTAGTGATGGTGTTATAGCCATTATCATCACTATTATGGTGCTGGAGATGAAAGTGCCTCATGGTGAAAGTTTTGCGTCGTTAAAACCGCTGATGCCTGTTTTGTTAAGTTATGTACTGAGTTTTATTTATGTGGGGATATACTGGAACAATCATCACCACATGTTCCATATCGTAAAATCGGTAAACGGGGCAATATTATGGGCCAATCTTCACCTGCTTTTTTGGTTGTCACTGATTCCTTTTGTAACCGGTTGGGTTGGCGAAAACCATTTTACCCAATTACCAGTAGCCTGCTACGGGTTTATATTGGCGATGAATGGCCTTGCATATACCATTCTGGAAAAAGCGCTGATCAGGCATAATGGTAAAAATTCTGTTATTGCTAATGTGTTAGGGCGCGATTGGAAAGCAAAAAGTTCTGTAATTATATATGCTGCGGCAATTGGTTTATCCTGGCTAAGTCCTGTAATTAGCTTTGTGTTATACGGTGTGGTTGCCGCCCTGTGGTTTATTCCTGACAAAAGGATTGAAAACAAATTAACCCGCGAAGCACCTGAAAATAAAGAATAACCATTAGTTTAGATACCCCTGCTAATAAGTAAAAGATTATCGCGCGGAAGGGGCGGTTTTCTAAAAAGAATAAACTTTATCACTATAGTACTGTTATTGCACTTGACTTAATTTAGTTAGGAGCGTTAAAGGTTTTATAAAAGTTTAATTATTTGCCAATATTTATACACTAAACTATGTTTGAAATTGCTCATGCTGATGAGAGAGAGCTGTTGATGCAGGTAGCTTCGGGTGATGAACATGCCTTTCGCCAGTTGTTTATGATGTATCATCAGCAATTAGGGGAGCATATGCTACGCATAACAAACTCCATTGAACTAGCTGAAGAAATAGTGCAGGATGTTTTTTTGAAAATATGGTTCACTCGTGAATCATTGGTTCGCGTTGATAATTTTAAGGCTTACCTGTTTGTAATATCCAAAAACCACGCCTTAAACTGCCTGAAAAAACTGGCTAAGGAACGTGCAGTGATCAAACAAATGGAAGAAGCTGGTACCGGAAACCTTCATGCTGAAATAGCTGGTACAGATATGTACTATAATTTATTGGACGAA
Source organism: Mucilaginibacter inviolabilis (assembly GCF_011089895.1). Lineage (NCBI taxonomy): Bacteria > Pseudomonadati > Bacteroidota > Sphingobacteriia > Sphingobacteriales > Sphingobacteriaceae > Mucilaginibacter > Mucilaginibacter inviolabilis. The sequence goes on along the minus strand of NZ_JAANAT010000001.1, from coordinate 2,094,682 downwards.
GCTATTGATCAATTACCTCCTCAGCAGCAAAAAGTGTATTTACTGAGCAGGCACGGTCGCTTGAAATACGCTGAAATAGCCGACCAACTGGAGTTATCGCGCGAAACTGTAAAAAAATATTTGCAGATAGCTACCCTGTCAATAACAGAGTATGTGCATGAGCATCTGGAAGTTATAGTGCTTTTGCTAATCGCTCTAAAAAGTTTTTTTATTTTTTTTAGAAATTAATACCCCCTTTTTTACCCTTGTTGTTGTCATGTAAGTGAGGTTTCCTAAAAACCATCATTCGCCAATTATTTACTATGATAAACAATTACACGGTATGAGTGCATTGAATGCCAGATTACGTTATCTTTTTAACAGCTACTATAACCAAACCGCTACAGAACAGGAGCGGGATGAACTGTTTCAAATTATTAATGCCTCATCCAATGATGTTGAACTGACAGCACTTATTCAGCAGGCGTGGAATGACCTCGAAGTAAATGAGCTACTTTTTGACCCCTCAAAAAGCATGGATATGTTAAACAATATCCTGAAAAACGGAAACCAGGATAATATTCATATTATTAAGCCTCCGGATAATTACAGATTATGGCTACGGTTGGGTACAGCCGCCGCATTAATGATCTTTTTAGGCTTTGGCGCCTATGTACTGATCAACAAGAAAAGACAGCCTGATACAAAAAAAAACATAGCGAAAACGCAACCCAGGCATGATGTGTTGCCAGGAGGGAACAGGGCGCTATTAACGCTTGCAAATGGTAAAACGATTTATCTTGATAATGCACAAAACGGTGTTTTAGCCAAAGAAGGAAATACGCAAATTAATAAAACCCACGACGGGCAGTTAGTTTATGAAGGTGGCAAAGATGGGGCTGCTACCGGGGCAATACCCATGAATACCATCGCGACGCCAAGAGGAGGGCAATATCAATTAGTATTGAACGACGGGAGCAAAGTTTGGTTAAACTCAGCATCGTCATTAAGCTTTCCGGCTGTGTTTACAGGTAAAACCAGGGAAGTTGAAATTACCGGAGAGGCTTATTTTGAAGTGGCGAAAAATGCAGCCATGCCTTTCAGGGTGAAAACTAACCATACCGTTATTGAAGTATTGGGAACCCATTTTAATACCATGGCTTATAACGATGAGGCGGTAATGAAAACTACGCTTCTTGAAGGATCTGTTAAAATAAGTAATAACAACTACACCAGTATTTTAAAACCTGGCCAGCAGGCATCTTTAAACCAGAACGGTGAGATCCGCGTGGTTAATGATGCCGATGCTGATGAATCGATTGCGTGGAAAGACGGACTGTTTCAGTTTACCGGTGCCAGCATCCAATCGATCATGAGACAGGCTGCCCGCTGGTATGATGTGGAGGTAACTTATGAAGGTAAAATCCCTGAGAGAGAGTTTACCGGGCGTATATCCCGTAATGTAAAAGCCTCTGAACTTTTGGGAATGCTTAAATATGAAGGGGTTAATTTTAAAATAGAAGATAAGCACATTACTATAATGCAATAATCCTGTTGATCAGGATTAAATAAATCTCAAAACAACTAACCAATTATTCACCTTAAACAACTCTATGATGGAAGAAATACCAAAAATAAGTTAGCTCCGGCAGGGGGATTCCACAACTTATGATGTCCTGCTTCTGCGCCGTATAGGCTTATAATCCCTAAAGCAGGTAATAGGTATATGATATAAAAAAACCGGGAAGTGTTCGCTGCACTTTCCCGGCCAAAATTATCTGGGCCCCAAAAGAATGCAATCGACGAATTGAATTTAATGTTTAACCCAAACACAACAAACTTATGAATTTTAATTCTAAGGCCACGCCTCTGGCATGGCCCCAATTATCCAAAATAATACTGGCTATGAAGCTAACGGCTATTATTATAATTGCAGCCCTTACCAATGTAAGTGCAAAAAGTTATAGTCAGGTAGTGACTTTGCATCAGAAGAACACTACTGTTGAAAAAGTACTGAAAGCAATTGAAAAACAAACTGGTTATCATTTTTTATATGATAAAAAGGATGTATCCAATGCAGGCGGAATAAATGTTGAAGTATCCAATGCTTCGCTTCAGGAAGCGCTTGATCAGTGTTTTAAAGATCAGCCCTTAACGTACAAGATTTTCCAGGAAACCATTGTAGTTAAAAAGAAAGATGAAACTGCTGCAAATACTCCGGCGGCATTTAAAGTACAAGGTACGGTAAGTGATGATAAAGGACCTCTTCCTGGTGTAAGTGTCAGGATTAAAGGCTCAAGTGTGGGTACAATTACTGATGTAAACGGTAAGTATACTTTAAATGCGCCAGATGGTAATGCAACCCTGGTATTTAGCTTTGTGGGTTACAACACGCAGGAAGTGCCTGTTGGTAACAAATCTGTGCTCAATGTAACACTTGTTGAGAATCAAAAAAGCCTTAACGAAGTTGTTGTGGTTGGCTACGGTACTCAAAAAAGGGTTGATCTTACCGGTTCAGTTGGTAGCGTTGGCGCAAAAGCTTTACAGGAGCGTCCGGCTATTAACTTAGAGCAGGAATTAGCTGGTAAAATTGCGGGTGTAAACGTATCTACCAACTCTGGCGCACCAGGTGGTGAAACCAAGATCCGTATCCGCGGCTACAGTTCTATCAATGCAGCAACAGATCCGCTGTATGTAGTGGATGGAGTGGTATGGACAGCCGGCGGCGCAGCGTTAAATCCTAACGATATTGAAACTATCGACGTTTTGAAGGATGCGTCATCAACAGCTATATATGGTACCCGCGGTGCCAATGGTGTAATCCTGGTAACTACTAAACGTGGTAAAAAGGGTGGTAGCGTAAGTTATGATGCTTATGGAAGCGTTAGTGTAATGGCTAAAGAACTACCTGTGCTTAACTCTCAGCAATGGTTATCGGTTGAAGATCAATCTTATGCCAATATCCCTAAATATGACCCCGTAGGTTGGGCAGCAGGAAAATATGTAGATGATGATCCAAAAAAAGAACGTACCGCGCTGATAGGTAAATTATTTGATCAGAATCTGAATCCGTTGTATAACGTAGATTGGCAAAAAGCTACCACGCGTACTGCTTATAGCCAAAACCACAATGTAACCTTTACAGGTGGTTCAGATAACCTTACTTATGGCTTATTTCTAAACTATGCCGATGATGAAGGTATTATCCTGAATAGCTATCAGAAACGTTATAACGCACGTTTAACTATTGACCACCAGGTAAAACCATGGTTAAAAGTGGGTGCTACCATTAACTACAATAACTCTGAGCAACGTACCGCAGATGACGGTACAGGTGGTAATAATATTCCACGTATGTTGATTGAAATGGTGCCATTTATTCCAATCAAATATCCTGATGGTTCATATGGTAAAAGAACCGATTATCCGAATCTGGAAGGTGGCGATAACCCAGTTGCGCAAGCCAATGAAATTCACAATCTGTATCGCAAAAGCATATTTAGCGGTAACGGTTATTTGAATATAAATCTGGCTCCGGGATTAGAATTCCGCAGTACTTTAGGTGTTACTACTCAATCCAATTATAACCCGCATTATCAAACCAGTTTAGTTGGCGGTGCTACAGTTGACCAAAGCAACAGTTCGGCTTCTATTAATGAGTATAATGATACCTTCTGGCAGTGGGAAAACCACTTTACCTATAGCAAAGTGTTCAATAAAGTGCACTCATTGAACGTAGTTGTAGGTACAGAACGCCAAAGCTTTAATGAGCTGAGTGTAGGAGCCTCTACATCCGGCCTGTCTGATAACTACTTTGGATTCAATAACCTGGGTGTAGGTGCGGTTCCCGGAACACCTGCTTCAAATTATTATGCATGGCAGATACAGTCGTTCTTCGGACGTATCAATTATGGTTATGAAGATAAATATCTGTTAACCTTAACAGGTCGCGAAGATGGTTCTTCCCGTTTTGGTCCTTCAAAAAAATATGGTTTCTTTCCGTCAGCAGCTTTGGCCTGGCGTGTATCCCAGGAAGATTTCCTGAAGGATAACAAAACCATTTCCGATCTGAAACTGAGATTTAGCTATGGTTTAACAGGTAACTCTGAAATTGGTCAATACCGCTCTCAGGCTAACCTCGTATCCGGAAGCACGGTGGTAGGCGGGACAGGAACTGTAATTGATACAGGCAGCCCGGGTAACCCTGATCTTCAGTGGGAAAAAAATAGCGAGTTTAACTTTGGTGTTGCTTTCGGCTTGTTCAATAACCGGTTGAACGTTGATGCGGATGCTTATTACAAAAAGACCAAGGCGCTATTATTAAACGCACCAATTCCTGAAAGCAGTGGTTACAGCAGCGTGTTTAAAAACATCGGTAGCCTTGAAAACAAAGGTATTGAGGTAACCATTAACTCTGTTAACGTTAAAACACAGGATTTCACCTGGAATACCACTTTTAACATCTCGTTCCTGAAAAATAAAATTCTGCACTTAGGTGATGCTAATGATGATATCTTCCTGGCACCTACTTTCCTTTCGCAATTTAACCTTTTACGTGTTGGGCAACCTGCCAGCGTATTTTATGGCTACAAAGTGTTAGGTACATGGAGTACAGCCGAAGCTGCCGAAGCTGCTAAATATGGCAAATTACCTGGTGACCTTAAAATACAGGATACCAATGGCGATGGAAAAATTACTGTAGCTGATAAGCAAATTTTGGGTAAATCAACCCCATCTGGTTACGGAACATTTACCAACAGCTTCCGTTACAAAGCGTTTGATCTGGGTATTGAGCTACAGTTTAACTATGGCAACCAGATCATGAACTTAACACGTCACTCTGGCCAGGATCGTACCGGCCAGGCCAATAGCTATGCCACTGTATTGAATGCCTGGACTCCAGATCATCAAAATACCAGTATAGCACAGGATCGTCCTGCTTATGTTTATTATCAAACAGAAATATACTCAACCAAGGTAGAGAGCGGTAACTTCATCCGTGGCCGTAACGTAACGTTGGGCTATAATTTCCCTGATAACCTGGTTAAGAAAATTAAACTAAGCAGGTTAAGAGTGTATGCACAAGGCCAAAACTTGTTCCTGATCACCAAGTACACCGGGTATGATCCTGAAACTTCCACCTACAACAGTAGCAGTAACTTTACCCAGGGTATCCAGTTTTACGATTATCCAAAACCAAGAGTATATCTTCTGGGTGTAAATGCAAGTTTTTAATTAAATACCTAAATGAATGTTATTATGAAATTTAATTTAAAAAAATACAGGACTGGTTTACTGGCCCTGATCGTTATAGCAAGCGCTACCAGTTGCAAAAAATATCTTGATGAACCTAATAAAAGCAACTTTACTCAGCAAAACTATTTTACAACGCAGAGTCAGGCACGTGCATTTGTAAACGGTATTTACGGCAACAACCTGAATGGTCAAAACTATGGCACCTACTTTTTTCAGAATGGTGATGCTTATGGTGAAGCCCCATTTATTACGCTTGAACTGTTTGCTGGTCACGCCACATCATTAGGACAAAGTGTGAATAATAATAACGTAATATTTGAGCGTACAGATCCAACCAATCCCGGTTTTGAAACCGTATGGAAAAGCTGCTATACCGCCATTGCAGAGTGTAATATTGCATTGAACCGTATACCTGCTATCAGCATGGATGACGCTACAAAAAAATCAATGTTAGGCGAGGTGTACTTTTTAAGGGCATTCTATTATTATCACCTGGTAAGATTGTATGGTGATGTGCCTTTGATCACTGCTCCGGTTGATTTGAATAGCTCACTTTTATATCCATCGCGCACAGCAAAAGAGCAGGTGTATGATCTGGTAGTAAGTGATCTTTTGGCAGCCGAGCAATCTGGCCTTCCAGGTACTAATGGTATGTTAGCATCAATGGGTGCTGTTCATACATTGTTGTCAAGTGTATATTTAACTATGGCTGGTTATCCGCTGCAAAAAACTGAGAACTATCAGAAAGCCGCAGACGAGGCAAAACAAGCGCTGCCTTTATATACCCTGTTTACTGATTACGCCTATTTACATGATAACGCTCATAAAAACCAGGGTGAGTTGATATTTCAGGCCAATTATGATGCAACTAAAAATGCTACCAATGCTATTACCCAGTTAACCGTACCGTTTAACTTGCCGGTTGGTGTTTATGGCGACCACCTGGGTGCTATGATCCCTACGGATGCTTTCTTTGCCAGCTATGAGGCTGGTGATAAGCGTACACAAGAACAACAATTCTATTTTTCACAGTATCCATCTTCTGATGGTAAATCCACTGTTATTTTTGGAGAGCACTGCCTGTACAAATACTTCCATGTGGAAAGTTCTGTATCGGGTACTGCCAATAGCGGAAAATGTGATGAAAACTGGACACTTTTACGTTTGCCTGAAGCTATGCTGACCTATGCTGAGGCCTCAAACGAGGTGAATGGTCCAACTGCTGATGCTTATGCTGCGGTAAATCAGATCCGTACTCGTGCAAACCTGGCACCCTTGGCTGGTTTAACCAAAGATCAGTTCCGCGTGGCCATTTGGAAAGAGCGTTATCACGAGCTTGCTTTCGAGGATAAATCATATTTCGATATCCAGCGTACACACCAGATATATGATGTAAAAAACAATGTATTTGGTCCGGCAACATCTACCGCAAATGAGCAGGGTGTTACCATGAAGGATCAATATTATCTGTGGCCGATCCCGCAACGTGAGATCTCCACAAACAATAAATTAACCCAAAATACAGGTTGGTAATATTGATTATCAGAATAACAAAAAGGCCCTCCGATATTTCGGAGGGCCTTTTTGTTTTAATGCCATTCTTCGTTGTAAACAAACTTGGGCATCTGCCATTTATAACGGATGGATAATAAGCGTAATGCCAAACCAATAATACAGGCCAGTACAATGGCAAGCTCCGAACTTCCTCCCAAATATTCAATACCTAAATAAGCCGCCCCGGTAACTATCGAAGCGCTGGCATAAATCTCTTTATGAAACAACAACGGGATATCATTACATAATACGTCCCGAAGTACACCACCCGCGCAGCCGGTGATCATACCGCTGAACATCACGATAGTAGGCGGGAGGTTTATTTGTTGAGCTACCTGGCAACCTATAATGGTAAATACTACCAAACCCAGCGCATCAAGATATAAAAAGAGCCTTTTGAGTTTGGTCATTAAGGAAGCGATGATAGCCGCTAATATGGCCGCACCAGCGGTAATCAGCAGGTATTCAGGGTGCTCAACCCAGCTCATGGGGTAATGGTTAAATAAAATATTACGTACGGTACCACCGCCCAGGGCAGTAACCCAGGCAATAATGCAAACGCCCACCCAATCCATATTACGCCTCCCGGCTGATAAAGCAGCCGTCATAGCTTCGGCAATAATGGCGATGATGTATAATATATGTAACATAATGATCCCGGGATTTTGAGTGCGAATTTACGTATAGCTCAAATATAATTATTCGGAGCTGCCAAATAAATGGCGTTTGAAAATGCGGGCAAATTGGGTTTACATGGTTTACACTTTTTATGATTAACATTAATTTATATAATTGATATACAGATAGTTAGTTGTATTTTGCTGATATATTATGGGTTTTAGTGTAAACCCACTTTGGGTTCTCTGCGCTCTACCCTTCGACGGAGCTCAGGGTGACAGCCCCCTTCTTGTCTAGTGATGGGCTATTACTCAGGAGAATGGCTGTTCGGCCTTGTTAAGCCAGTTTTTACCTTCATTAAAGCGGGTTACCAGCATAGCGGCCACCGTGTCGCCAGTAGCGTTTAAAAGGGTCGCCATAGGATCAACCAGGGTACCGATGATCATGGCAGGAGGGAGGGCTTCGGGTGGAAAACCATAAGCTGATATAAATAACAGCTCGCCAATGTATCCTCCATTGGGTATACCGCCCTCAACCAGACTTACCAGCACAGTCATAGCCAGGGCCAGGACTATCGTATCGACATTGTTAAAGCTTTTGCCGAATAAGGCAAACACCACCACCATTTTTACTATCGATGATATGCTCGAGCCATCTTTATGCAATGTGCCGCCAAGTGGGATAGTAACATTGGCTATAACATCCGGAATACCTATTTTTTTGGCTGCATCCAAATTGGCTGGTATCGTAGCTATACTGCTGCAGGTACCCACAGCCGTTGCCGATGGTATGATATTGTTGCGCCAATATTTTTTTATGCCGTTTACACCACCAGCTATAAAAGCGTAGAGACTAAAGATCACCACAAAATAAAATGCCCCTACACCATAGTACAAACCCATAGACCGGGCATATCCACCAAATAATTGCGGACCGAATACCCCAACCTGGTAAGCGAAATAGGCTCCCAAACCAATTGGGCCAAGCTTCATGATGAGGATGAATATATTTTTAAACACCTCATTGCCACTATGCAAAAAACGGGCAAAAGAAGCGCCCTTTTCGCCCGAGCGTAGGGTAGCGAATCCTATCAATATGGAAAATATAATAGCAGCCAGCATGCTTTTCCGGGACAGCAATTCATAAAATTCGCTGGTGGTAAATAGTTGGGTAAGCTGATCACCAAATGGTTTTTTGACGATGGTTTCGGTTATAGGACTGGCTACCAGATGCTGATGGATAGGAAATATCCACGTTGCAATAATGGTTACAATAGCTGCTACCAATACGGTTGATAAAAACACCAGCGAAGTGATGCCCAGTAAGCGGCCAAGCCGTTTTGATCCATCAAGCCCGGCAATGGCCGATGCTATAGCAAAAAATACCAATGGCACTACAGCAGTGAACAGCAGATTCAGGAAAATATCGCCGATAGGTTTAATAAGCTCTACTTTTTTGCCTAAAAATATCCCGGCTATACTTCCTGCTATAATACCAGTCATAAGCCAAATGATACCCTTGTAATTTTTGAACCAGCTATTCATTGGGCTAATATAATTCTTATATGCCGAAATATGTCTGCTTATAGTAGAAGGATCCCTAAATCCAGGCACAATTTATAAGCGATTATTCACGAAAACGTATTAGTGATTTTTATTTGGATTTATTCTAAATAAAAATAACTTTGCGGCGTTTTACCACTATAGGTTTAACCATACAAAACTATTGATCGCATACCTCTAATCCCCTAACACAATGACGCATTCTTTACGTAAAAATCATCCACCCTCGTTTAGTTTTATATTTTGTATTTTCTTTTTAACGCTTTGCCTCAATACTCGTTTTGCATCAGCAGAAATACCAACAGGTAGTATAAAAGGTATCGTTAAAACCAGCGATAACGAACCTATAGGCCTGGCCACATTGCTCATCAAGGAAACCAACCAACGCACGATGACCAGCGTAAATGGTCGTTTTAACTTTAAAAAGGTAAAACCAGGTACTTATACCCTGGTTGCTTCATTTGTAGGTTCGACCACCAAATCGCAGCAGATTACCGTTACGGAAAACGCCGAAACAATTGCCGATTTTATTCTGGAGGATGATAGTAAAAACTTACAGGAAGTAAGTGTAAAAGGTCACAAAACCAATAAGTTCCTGAAAAAAGAAACAGAAGATGTAGCCCGTTTACCACTCAAAAACCTGGAAAACCCACAGGTATATAGCGTAGTAACCAGCGAACTGATGAAAGAGCAAATAGTAACCAGCTATGTGGATGGTTTTAAAAATATCCCAGGTACAGGTGTGCCATTGGTATATAACAACGGGCGTACAACACTTTTATCCCGTGGCTTCACTACTGGTAACTTTATCCGTAACAGCGTAGCCGGCTACAATTTTAATGCTATTGACCCCGCCGATATCGAAAAGATTGAAGCTATCAAAGGGCCTACAGGTACTCTGTTTAACAGTAGCTTAGCTTCATTTGGCGGTTTGTTTAACCGGGTTACCAAGCAGCCTTTTGGTACGCCGCATACAGAGATCGCTTATCAAACCGGCAGTTTCGACCTTAATCGTCTTACCGCGGATGTAAACATGCCATTGAATCAGGATAAAACATTATTATTTCGCGTTAATACAGCCCTGCACACTGAGCATAGCTTTCAGGATGCCGGTTATAACCGCAGCTTCTTTGTAGCGCCGAGCATCACTTATATTGTTAATGACCGTTTATCTGTTGATGTTGACGCGGAGATAGGTAACGGCAGCGCCACATCTGCTTACCGCCTGGCGCCGGATCCTAAAGCCAAAATTTACAATATTAAAGATCTGGGTATAGATTATAAACGTTCGTTTGCCAATAACAATCTGGATTATCAAAGTCGCCAAATTGATATTTATGCTTTAGTTAACTACAAGATATCTGATAACTGGAAATCACAAACCATGTTCAACAAAACTTTCTCTACCACAAAAGGCTTTGTTACGGCGTTTACCATAGCTGATACTGCAATAAGACGGCAGGCAACCAAAGAAGATTACCCATATTACATTACCAACGTACAGCAAAACTTTATTGGCGATTTTAAGATTGGTAGCTTCCGCAATCGTATCGTTACTGGTTTTGAATACTACAACCAAAAAAGTAACAATACCAATGTTTCGGTAAATATGCCGCTCATCAACTATAAAAACCCGGGAGCTGCTTACAATAATTTCACCCCTGAAAAGGTTTCTGCACTTATTGCTGCGCAGGCGCCAATACCGGGCAATTATGTTCAAAATAACCAAAGTTCATACGCGGCCTATGTATCAGATGTGTTTAATATCACCGATAGATTGAACGCCATGGCCAGTATTCGTATAGACCGCTTTGAGAACAAAGGTGCTTATACCCCGGCCGACGGCAAAACTACAGGTAACTTTAACCAAACGGCATGGTCGCCAAAATTTGGTTTGGTTTACCAGTTGGTTAAAGACAAGGTATCGCTGTTTGGCAACTATATGAACGGTTTTAACAACGTTACAGCTACCAGTTTTGATAATACGCCATTTAAACCTCAATACGCCAACCAGTGGGAAGGTGGTGTAAAAGTTGATGTGTGGGATCATAAAATCAGTTCAACGGTTAGCTATTATGATATTTCGGTAACCAACACCACGATGGATGATCCGGCACATCCGGGATTTTCAACCCAGGCTGGTACCCAGTTAAGTAAAGGTATCGAAGCTGAATTGATAGCCAACCCATTTGCCGGCTTTAACATTGTAGGTGGCTTCGCCTATAACAATAGTAAAATAACCAGCGCAGCGCCTGGTACAGGTATACAAGGTTTACGCCCCGCAGCATCAGGTCCGGCCCGTTTGGCTAACTTATGGGCAAGCTACCGCATTACCAATGGTAAGGTGGAAGGTTTGGGCTTTGGTGTAGGCGGTAACTACGGTAGCTCTTCATACCAAACCAATACAGCAACATTTAAATTTACTATACCATCCTATACCACGGTTGATGCGACTGCTTTTTATGATCAGCCTAAATACCGCATTGGTGTAAAATTTGATAACCTCACTAACGAAAAATATTGGTCGTTCCGTTTGGCGCCGCAAAATCCAACCCGGTTTACACTTAATTTAACACTTAAAATGTAAGCTTTTAAAGTGTTTTAAAAAGCCTGCTGACTGTCAGCAGGCTTTTTATTTTCTATCTTATGGGAGATGCATGTAATGCGTCTCTACGTCTTGTTTTAATGTAGAGACACAATACTTGTGTCTCTTTTCTTATGTATAACGGCAGGGTGACAGCTGATCAAAAAAGCCAAGGCCCTGTGCGATTCCTTCCTTCGGGAAGGGGAGGAAGGGGTTTATAGAACAAGATAATCATCGCGTGTAGAAACCCCTCCCTGCCATTACACCAGTCCAACGCGCCCCTCCCGTGGGAAGGGAATTAAAAATGATACTCTCTTAGGCGTCGTTACGTCTTGTTTTTAATGTAGAGACACATATTTGTGTCTCCCGATAAACCAAATTATTATATTAGCCATCAATTTTAAACACCGATGCAGATTGAACAGGCCCGGGAATTTATACTGGCTAAACTAAAAAAAGAGCTACCTGAATGTTTTCATTATCATAATGCCGATCATGCGGTGGATGTGTATACCGCGTCGAAACAGCTGGCACAAAACGAGGGGATAAATGATCACGAAACAGAACTGTTACTTACCGCGGCGCTGTTTCATGATTCGGGGTTTTTAGCGGGACAAAAAGATCACGAAAATAAGTCATGCGATAATGCCCGTTTATATCTGCCGAATTTTGGTTATACCGGCGAAGATATTGAGCGGATCTGCGATATTATTATGGCCACCAAAATGCCGCAAAGTCCTCATGATCATTTAGGCGAAATTATTTGTGATGCCGATTTGGATTATTTAGGCCGGAATGATTTTTTTGTACTCAGTAAAAAGCTATTTTCGGAACTTGAAATAACGGATGGTTTGAAAAATGAACAGGACTGGGATAAGCTGCAGATTGTTTTTCTGAAAAATCATCATTATTTTACCAAAACAGCTATCGAACAGCGTAATCCTGTTAAGCAGTTGCATCTGGAAGAGATCATTAAAAGAACAGTTTAAAATATAATTCATGACCAAAGCGGAACACAGTTTACCCGAAATAATTAAGGATGTAGTAACGGTTATCATCGGGATATTATTTTGCGGTTTTGCCCTGAAAGGTTTTCTGGTACCCAATAGCTTTTTTGACGGTGGTGTTACCGGTATATCGCTGTTAATACATGAATTGTATCATTTTAATATCGCATTCGTTATTGTGGTGGCCAATATCCCGTTTATTATTATGGGGATGTTCCAGGTAAACAAGTCGTTCGCGCTTAAAACCTTTGCCTGTGTAGTGGCATTGGGTATTTGTTTGCATTATGTGCCATACCCGGTTATTACATCTGATAAGCTGCTGGTATCTATATTTGGCGGAGTGTTTATGGGTTTGGGTGTGGGCTTGTCCATCCGTGGCGGCTGCGCGCTGGATGGCATCGAAATACTAGCATTATACACCTTAAAACGAAGCGGTTTTACCATCAGCGAGATCATCCTGGGGATCAATATTATCATCTTCTTAATCGCGGCCTTTAAGCTTGGCTTGCCAACTGCACTGTATTCCATCTTAACTTATTATACTGCTTCGCGAACCATCAGCTTTGTGATTGATGGCCTGGAAGAGTATACGGCTGTGAATATTATATCCGGCCAAAGTGAAATTATCAAAGAAAAGCTGGTGATGGAACTGGGTAGGGGTATTACCATTTACAAAGGCGAGCGTGGCTTTTTAAAAGAAAGCTTTGATGTACATCAGCCTGTGGATATCATCTTCACCGTAATAACCCGTTTTGAAGTGCGCCGCTTAAAAAACCTGGTTCACAGCATCGATCCTAAAGCTTTTGTATTTACCAACAGCATCAAAGAAGCCGCCGGTGGCGTATTGAAGAAAAGAGTAAGGGAACATTGATTTTTATTTAGTATCAAGTAGCTAGTATCAAGTATCAAGATTCTTGAAGTTTTTTGATATCTGAAAATTCTGTCTTGATACTTGATACTAGCTACTTGATACTATATAGATATTATCACTAAGAAACCACCTCGTATATCTCCACCGGTTTGGCTTTGTTTTTCAGGCTTACTTCACCAATTTTGTTGAGTTCGAATGATTCTTTGGCTTTTTCGTAAACCTCTTCGGTTACAATGATCTGGTTGGCCTGGGCTACCGATTGTAAGCGCTGGGCCAGGTTAACGGCATCGCCAATTACGGTATAGTCTAATCGTTTTAAAGAAGCAGAGCCAATATTACCCGAGATCATTTCGCCGGAGTTGATACCGATAGATACCTCGGGTTTAAAAGTTCTGTCGCCATACACTATGGGTTCGGCGGCATGCATTTTTTCACGTACAGCAAGGGCAGCGTCAATAGCGCGGTCGAGGTGATATTCACCCCTGAAAACAGCCATCACCGCATCGCCCATAAATTTATCAATATGGCCGTTTTGAGCGATGATCTCTTTCACCATGGCATCAAACAGTTTGTTAACCAAACTTACCACGGTGTTGGCGGGTACATGCTCTGAGATGGCTGTAAAACCGCATATATCAATAAATATAACGGTTGCATCGATGGTCTCGTTGGAGAGCAGACTGGTTTCAAACTCTTTGTGAGTCATAAAGTTCAACACATTCTCGTCCACATACATGCGCAAGATGTTATTCTCCTTAATGGCCTGCATTGTTTTTTTGAGTTCGATAACATGTAGCAGCGTTTTTTCGATAGTAATATCCAGATCCTCGAAATTAACAGGTTTCACCACAAAGTCAAAAGCCCCCCGGTTCATGGCCGTGCGGATGTTATCCATATCACTGTAAGCCGATACCATAACTGCCTTTAAAATAGGGTTGGCTTCGGGCAGTTTGGTAAGCAGGGTAAGGCCATCCATTTCGGGCATATTGATGTCGCTTAAAACTACATCAATATCAGGCTCTTCGGCCAGTTTTTTTAGCGCATCATAACCATTCTGGGCAAATACAAAATCAAATACCTTTTCCCTGATCTTTTTCCTGAATTTCTGCTTGATGAGCAATTCCAGATCCGACTCGTCATCAACCACCAGTATCTTGGCCATTATTGTTCTATATGTTTTAGTTTATCTTTCAAATTATTAAAATCAAGGGGCTTGGTTAAAAAATCATTGGCGCCCAGATCCATGGATTGCCTGTAATTCTCATCATCGCCATAAGCGGTTATCATCATGACTACCGGTGGTGGTTTTTCATAGGTACTCCTGATATTTTTAAGCAACTCCAGTCCGCTCATCCCCGGCATATTAATATCTGATAAAATAAGGATCACTTCGGAGTGGTTTTGCTCCAGATATCCCATGGCCTCTTCACCCGATAACGCGAATGTAAATACCATTTCACCGCTTTTGATCTCTTTCCTAAAGCGTTGGGTAAATAATGGCTGTACATCGGCCTCATCATCAACAACAAGTATCTTCAATTTAATTAGTGAATTAATTTAGTTAGTGAATTAGTGATTTATCGAATTAGTGATTTAGTGTCTTTTTTAAAAAATCATCATGCTATATTCCTTATTCTTCAAGTCCTTACTCCTTGTTCCCAAAATCTTTACTCCCAAACCCTACCCATTTGTAGGTATAATGATGGTAAATTTGGCGTATTCGCCTTCCTGGGTGTCTACTTTCAACTCGCCGTTATGGGCTTTGGTAACGATATCATAGCTCATAGATAAACCCAGGCCGGTTCCTTGACCGGTAGGTTTAGTGGTGAAAAATGGCTGATATATTTTATCCAGTACCTTTTGAGGGATACCCATACCATTGTCGCTTACAACAATTTCAACAGCATTATGGCCATTGGCAAGCGTTATATGTTTGGTGCTTACATTAACCATGGGCTCATAACCTTCGCCTTTCAATTTTTTCTTTTCGGCTACAGAGTAGAACGAGTTGTTATAGAGGTTAAGCAATACCCGCCCCAGGTCCTGCGCCATCGTATCAACATTGCCAATACTTTCATCAAAGCTGGTTTTCATACCTGCATTAAATGATTTGTCCTTGGCGCGCAGGCCATGGTAGCTGAGGCGTAAATATTCATCGGCAAGCGCATTGATATCGGTAGGCTCCTTTTTACTGGTTGACGCGCGCGAATGCTGCAGCATGCCCTTTACAATGGCATCAGCACGCTTACCATGCTGGTTTATTTTAGCGAGATTTTGGGTAAGGTCATTGATGATATCGTCTGCTTCTTCTTTAGTCTCCTCGGGCAGTTTACTTAAAATATCTTCCTTCAGCTCATCCAATAGCTCGATACTTACCTCGCTAAAGTTATTGACGAAGTTTAGCGGGTTTTGTATCTCATGAGCAATGCCGGCAGTAAGCTCACCTAATGATGCCATTTTTTCCTGCTGTACTAATTGAGCCTGAGTGCTTTTGAGTTCGGCCAGGGTTTGTTGCAGCTCTTCTTTTTGCTGGGTTAGCTCGGCGGTACGTTGTTTAACTTCGCTTTCCAGGGTGATTTTTCGGGCAGCCATCATGCGATTCTGCTCTTCCTCGTTGCGGCGTTTAACACGCTCAATCTCCAACGCTTTGTTTTGCCGGCGATTGATAAACCACATGGCGCAGAACCAGATTACAGCAAACCATATGGCACTCTCCATAAAAGTGTCAATGCTTTCGTAAAGCTTGGGGAATAAATGCTCGCAGGCAAAAGTAAGAAGGCCAACCGCTACGATAGGGATTACCGCATTAACGAGAGAGCGGCTCGACCTAAACTCCTCTACGGTGTAGGGCAGCGTAACCACCCCGGTAGCTAATACATAAATAAGCAGCTGAAAAATAGGCCTGCTCTCATAATTAAAACTCATGGCCATAAGTGCAATCGCCGTACACATGGCATACAGCAGATATTGTGACCATGGCGAATTGACACCATCCCGTTTTAGATTTTTACGCAGTTGTGTACATAAGAAAAAGGTAATAAGCGCCGCAAATCCCGCCATATATCAATTCAGTTAGTGCTGGTATGGTTAATAGTGATCAATTTTTAAAACTAAATATTTAATTTCAATATATTAAATGTATAGTCCCTTGATGTTACATTTTATTAAGCAGTCGTCCTGCTCTTATACGTACTGGATGTTTGTCCGGTTTATGTTTTTAATTATCTGCGAAAAATACAAGTTTTCAAAACGTATTTTGTTATTCATTTTTAAAATCGTAACGATAAATAATTTCTCTTTTTTGAGGCTGATAATTTGACAGAAAATATACTACCTTAGCATTATGTTCATACAATAGAACAATTATAAAACCATGGAGAAATCGAGAAGAAATTTTATAAAGAATTCGGCTATTGCATCCGCCCTGGTTGCCGCCGCGCCAGCTAAAAGTTTTGCTATATTACATCAGGATATGAAACCAAACGACCAAACCATCGGACAGGGAGAATTTACCTATAAAGCCGATAAAAACTGGGCTAAGATCAGCGTAAACAGTAATCCGCTGGCCAATTGCCATGAAATGGTACAGGACAGCAAAGGCCGCCTCATTATGCTGGGCGACCATACCCACAACAACATCCTGATATTTGATAAATCGGGCAAACTGCTTGATTACTGGGGAACCTCATTGCCTGGTGGTCATGGGTTAAGTATCAGCAAAGAAGGCGGCGAAGATTTTTTATTATTGACCGATTGTGGATGGGCCCTGGACAGAACGGGTAATAACTATGGCCAATCGGGCCAGGTATTGAAAACCACGCTCGATGGTAAACTGATATTTGCGATAGGTCACCCCCGAACCATTGGTATTTATAAAGACGACGAGCCCTTTAAACCCACCGAAACCGCTGTAGCACCCAACGGCGATATTTATGTGGCCGATGGTTATGGCTCCGATTATATTATCCATTACAACAGCAAAGGGCAATACATCAATCACTTTGGTGGTCATCACAATACCAATAAGGATCATAACCTGATTAACGCGCATGGCGTTACGGTTGATACCCGCGATAAAAATAACCCAACGTTGATATGTACCTCACGCGAAGAAAACTGTTTTAAAGTATTTACGCTCGATGGTAAATTCATCAAGCGCATTGATATGCCGGGCATGTACGTTTGCCGGGCGGTGATCAATGAGCAAAATATTTATGCCGGTGTATGCTGGTCGAAAGACGCAGCTGGCAAACGCTTTGATTACTCGGGTTTTGTAACCGTATTGGATGCGAAGGATAAAGTGGTGTCAAACCCTGGTGGTGCCGCACCGGTTTATAAAAATGGGGTATTACAACCAACCTTACAGGCGGTTAATCCAATTTTTCAGCATGGTCATGACGTTTGTGTTGATGAGGATAAAAATGTTTACGTATGCCAGTGGAACGCTTACCACACAGCTCCGGTGAAGTTGACACGGGTGTAAAAGAGCTCCTTGGATTTATACCACCCCTTGTCATTCTGAGGAACGAAGAATCTATTCTCCGTGAAGCATGGTTCATGAATAGATGCTTCGTTCCTCAGCATGACAAACTTTTTGTAATCACCCCACATTCATTGTAAAAAAGACGTTAATAACAGCCTGGTATACCATAAAACCGGGCTAAATCATAAATTTGCTATTGTTTCCATATATAATCCATCAACATCGTGTTTTAATCTATGTTAGGTAATAGGGTTCGGGTATATTTTTACCATCCTGTTAGTTGTTAAACCAGTAATATGTTGTTGATCGGCTATCAATAGACCTTAGTAATAAAACATGCTCAAAAATAATATACTAAAAATTGCAGGTATCAGCCTGTCTATATCTTTCAGTACCACGCTATTTGCTCAGCAAAAACAACTGGCCGACTATGTGAACCCTTTTATAGGTGCCAGTACCAATATGCAGTCGGCGGGTAATCCTGCGGGGCTAGGTAAAACTTTTCCGGGTGCTGCCGTACCGTTTGGGATGGTGCAGGTAAGTCCGAATACCATAACGGGCGGAGATAACGGGCCGGGTTATAGCTATGAGCATAAAACTATAGAGGGTTTTGCCCTCACCCAAATGAGCGGCATTGGCTGGTATGGCGATCTGGGTAATTTTTTGGTGATGCCTACCGCGGGAACATTAAAAACGAGTGCTGGTAAGGAAGGGCATCACGATGGTTACCGTTCCTACTATGATAAAGCCAGCGAGAAAGCATCGGCCGGTTATTATTCGGTACTGCTGACAGATCATCAGATCAAATCAGAACTTACAGCTACACCACATTGCGGTATCATGCGGTTTACGTTTCCCCAAAATAGTGGTTCGAGGATTCAGATAGATCTGGCCCGCCGTGTTGGCGGTACTTCGGTTAATCAATATGTAAAAGTGGTCGACGACCATACCATACAAGGCTGGATAAAATGTACGCCTGAAGGCGGTGGCTGGGGCAATGGTGCAGGACATGCTTTTTACACCGTTTACTTTTATGCCCAATTCAATAAACCCTTAAAAGAATATGGAGTATGGAGCGCCAATATCCCACAGGGCCAAACCCGTAAACTGGAAGATATTGAAAGTGCCAAATACCAGGACATCATCGCCCATGCAACTATATTGCCTGGTACCAAAGAAAAACTGGGCAAACACCTGGGTTTTTATACCGATTTTGACACCAAAGCTAATGAACAGGTAATATTAAAGACAGGTATCTCTTACAATAGTATCGAAGGTGCAAAAAACAACCTGGAGACCGAAATTAAGGACTATGACTTTGACAAGGTTCATCAACAGGCCCGTGCCTTGTGGAATAAAGCCTTATCAAAAATACAGGTAACCGGCGGTACAACCGAAGAAAAATATAATTTTTATACCGCCATGTACCACACCATGATAGACCCGCGCACGTTTCAGGATGTTGACGGGAAATATCCCGGCGGCGATCTGAAACCACATGTGGCCGATCATTTTACCAAGCGTACTATCTTTAGCGGCTGGGATGTGTTCCGCAGTCAGATGCCTTTGCAAACTTTGATCAATCCGGGTTTGGTGAATGATCTCATCAATTCGCAGGTTACACTGGCGACTGAAAATGGCTCACATTTTTTTGATCGCTGGGAGTTGCTGAACGCGTACAGTGGTTGTATGATCGGTAGTCCTTCTATATCTGTTATTGCTGATGCTTATGCCAAAGGTATCCGTGGTTATGATGTAAATAAAGCGTATGAATACAGCGTGAATACCAATACTAAGGACGGCAATGGGCAGCGTGGTTTTACCACTGGCGGTAACAGCATATCCGGAACGTTGGAGTATGCCTATTTTGATTGGTGTATAGCGCAGTTGGCTAAATCACTCGGTAAAAAAGAGGATGCCGCTAAATATGCCGAAAAGGCCCTGGCCTATAAAAATGTATGGGATAAAGATAAAAACTGGTTCCGCCCGAAAAAAGATAACGGCGACTGGCAGGAGTGGCCCGCTACCGGCAGGTTGCAGCAGGGTTATGGTACGGTAGAAAGCAACCCCTATCAGCAGGGCTGGTTTGTTCCGCAGGATGTTGAAGGCCTGGCCAAACTGCTGGGCGGCAATGAAAAAGCCATAGCCGACCTGACCAACTTTTTTGAAAAAGCCCCCGCCAATTTGCTTTGGAACGATTATTACAACCACGCCAACGAGCCAGTGCACCATGTGCCGTTTTTATTTAATCGTTTAGGTGCGCCATGGTTAACTCAAAAGTGGACAAGAATCATTTGCCAGCGTGCTTATCATAACAAAGTGGAAGGTTTGGTAGGTAACGAAGATGTGGGGCAGATGTCGGCCTGGTATGTGCTGGCAGCAAGCGGGATAGCCCAGGTTTGTCCTGGCGATACGCGTTATGAGATCACCAGCCCGGTATTCAGCAAGGTAAAGATTAACCTTGATCCAAAATATGCCAAAGGCAAAGCGTTTACCGTCATAGCCAAAAATAATTCGGCTGCCAATGTATATATCCAAAGCGCTACGCTCAACGGCAGGCCATATCGTCATTGTTATCTGGATTATGCCGCTATCGCATCCGGTGCCACATTAGAACTGGTGATGGGGCCTAAGCCTAATAAAGCCTGGGGAAGGTAGGGGGAGGAAACAAGCAGGTCTGTCAGTCTGAGCCTGTCGAAGACTCGCGCGTAAAGGCCCGCCCACCATGCTTCGACAGGCTCAACATGACACCCGGAATTGATTGGTTACCCCGTATTCTTCGCCGTAACCCGATAAGCTTCCGGCGAGGAGCCCACATACTTCTTAAATATCCGCGAAAAGTAGTATGGATCATCATAGCCAAGATCGGCAGCTACCGCCTTTATTTTATCATCATGAGCATAAAGCAACTGGCAAGCCTTTTGCATTTTGAGCTGGATAAAATAATCAATAGGCGGCATACCTGTGGCCTTCCGGAAAATGTTGGAAAAATGCGATACTGATAAGCTATGCCTGATAGCCATATCTTCCACAGTAAGCTTTTGACTGATATGAAGCCGCATATGATTGATGGTTTTGGTGATCATATCGCCATTATTCTCTTTATCATGTTGCACATGTCGCTGCGGAAACAGAAACGTGGCTACCAAATGATGCAGACAAAAGGCGGCGTTACACAGGTTCTCGATGCTGTAACCCATTTCCAGGGTTTGATAAATATTTTGCCATATCTCTATGGCTTTTTCATTAAAAGGTATTGGGATAGGGCCTTTGTTGATATATAGGTTGAGCGACTGGTTAAGGGCCCGGATATTTTCACCGGTATAATGTACCCAATAAATTGTCCAGGGATCGTCCTTGTCGGCCCAGTAACGGATGTATTTATCCGTAGCCGGTATAATGATAAATTGATTGGATGTTACCTCATAGCGTTTATTATCCAATATATAATGTCCTTTCCCTTGCAGGCAATAGATCAGGATATTGTCCTCACATCCCTTCCTGCGCTCGCGGTAATGGGCGGCGGCTTTGGGGAAATAACCTATATAAGTAATATAGATGCGGAAAAGCTCAGGGTTTTTGTCTTTCGCTTCCCGCAGTATTTTTGGGGGGATGGCCAACATCTTTTCTCCTATAAAGCCATCCCGTCTTTTTAAGGTGCTATTCATGAAGGTAACAATTGGTTTATAATGGAATATTACATCATTAACAGATCGTTGTGTAATATCTAACGCTATTATAGATAAAACAATCTGCAAATACAATCATTTAAGCCATATTGAATACCCATGACAACATTTTGCCAATATCCTGTACTTATCGCTTCATTTTTAGTTGAATAATCCATTAAAAAAAATGTTTTGCCTATTATAAACAATAGCGCAGGGCTTTACTTTTGAATTGTTCTGCAAGTACCAATTTAACCAGACGACTAATAAATTTCGAGGAAAAGCAGTTACGCGATAGCTGATGTTCTGCCTTGATTTTAACTATAAAATATATGATACTCAACAACAAAGTGATTTTTTTGACCGGGGGCACCGAGGGTATCGGTTGGGAATGCGCCAAAGTATACAGCGCCGCCGGGGCCCGGTTGAGCATCATTTCCAATAACGAAAGCAGTATTGAACAGGCAAAATCAAAACTACCTGCAACCGAAATATTATTTATAAATGCCGACGTATCCATAACTGATGATATGCAGCGCGCCATTGCCGAAACCGTAGCTCGTTTTGGCGGGATAGATGTGATCCATAATAACGCCGGTATATCCAACCCCTCAAAAGCTGTACACGAAACTACGGTAGAAGAGTGGGATAAAGTGTTCGATGTGAATGTAAAAGGCATTTATAATACCACCCGTTTTGGCATTGATGAACTCAAAAAAACGAAAGGGAATATTTTAAATACCAGCAGTCTTGTAGGGGAGATAGGGCAGGAGATCCATGCGGCATACAGCGCTACCAAAGGAGCTGTTAATGCCCTTACCAAATCAATGGCGCTTGATTACGCGCCTTTTGGTATTCGGGTGAACGCTGTTGCGCCGGCAGGTGTATGGACGCCTATGTTACGTAGTTGGAGCCAGCAGCAGCCCGATCCGTTGACTATCGAAAACTATCTGGATGGGATCCATGCCTTAGGCTATTGCCCGGAAGGTGATGTCATAGCCGATGCCTGTTTGTTCCTGATATCTGAACAGGCCCGTTTTATAACAGGCTGTATTTTACCCGTAAGCGGAGGTGCCGAATTAGGCTATCGTCGTGTTATGAATGCGCCAAATCAATAAAAAACAGAATTAAAATAGATGATAAAGAATATTGAAGTTGACGACGTACGCTACGCGCTTGATGGTAGCGCCGGGAGTGATGCCGTACATACCAACCCCGTTTATTCCTACGCAGTAACCCGTTTGTTTGATGATAGCGGACTAACAGGCACCGGCTTTGCCTTTACCCTTGGCGAGGGCAACGACCTGGTTTGCAAAGCCGCCCATTATTATGCCAGCAAACTGGCGGGGAAAGATATTGAAGAAACCATGGCCGGTTTTGGTCGATTGTTCAACCAGCTTTCCAACGATCAGCAATTCCGATGGTTGGGGCCGCATAAAGGTGTGGTGCACCTGGCCTTGGCTTCGGTCACTAATGCCTGTTATGATCTTTGGGCCAAAAAGAGGGGGGTACCGCTATGGAAATTACTCACTGATCTGTCGCCCGAGCAAATTGTGGCGACGCTTGATCTTTCCTATCTCGAGGATGAATTGACTCATGCGCAGGCTATCCAAATGCTTACCGATCAAAGGTCTGCCAGCCATCAGCGGGAAAATATTTTACAAACCGGCTACCCGGGTTATGATACTTCCATCGGCTGGTTCAACTACTCCGACGAAAAAGTACGCGAGAACTGTAAGAAAGCCCTGGAAGAAGGTTTTACCGCCATGAAACTTAAAGTAGGTTCTGTTGATCCGGAAAGGGATATCCGCAGGGCGCACATTGTACGTGAAGTGGCGGGTGACAGCGTAAAAGTGATGTTGGATGCCAACCAGCAATGGAACCTGCCGCAGGCTATCTCCATCTGCAATCAATTCAAAAGCATGAACCCTTACTGGGTAGAAGAGCCCACCCACCCGGATGATGTACTGGCCCATAAAACCCTGGCCGATGCCGTGTCCCCGGTAAAACTGGCCTTGGGCGAGCACGTACCCAATAAGATCATATTTAAAAATTACCTGCAAACTGGCTGCGCCTCTTTTATCCAGGTGGATGCGGTGCGTGTAGGCGGGGTAAGCGAATTTATCACGGTGAGCCTGCTTTGTAAAAAATACGGTATACCGGTAGTGCCTCATGTAGGCGATATGGGGCAATTACACCAGCACCTGGTACTGTTCAACCATATATCGATGGGGCACGAAGCCTTGTTTTTAGAGCATATCCCACATTTACAGCAGCATTTTGTAAACCCGGTACATATCAGCAATGGTGTATACATCACCCCGCAGGAGCCCGGCAGCAGCTGCGATTTGATAGCATTAAGTCAAAAGTAAAAATTCAAAAGTCAAAATATGAGAACAAAGGGAAGGTTGATAAAGCAACAGTTTGTCTTAATTCTTATCTCTTGATTCTAAACAAAAAAACATGATCCATACTCCCGATTTGATCATCAGCGCCTTGTACATCGCCTTTATTTTTATCATAGGGCTATGGTCGGGTATCCGGCATCAGCGTAAAACGCGGAATAACAATAATGCTGCCGGGGAGTACTTCCTGGCGGGCAAAAAACTGCGCTGGCCCATGATCGGTTTGGCCTTGTTCGCTACCAACATATCCTGTGTGCATTTGGTAAGCCTGGCCCAAAGCGGCTTTGATAAAGGCCTGCTCAATGGCGATTTTGAGTGGATGGCTGCCTTTACTTTGATCTTGCTGGCCTTGTTCTTCGCGCCGTTCTATATCAAATCGGGTGTGGCTACCCTGCCCGATTTTTTGGAGAAAAGGTATGATCGTGCCAGTCGCGATTGGCTGGCTATTATATCCGTAGTGTCGGCGGTACTTATTCATATCGCTTTTTCGCTACTGGCCGGTGGGGTAGTGCTGCATACTTTGTTCGGGGTGGATATGTATACCAGCGTTATCGTTATCTCCATTATTACCACCATTTACACCGTTGTTGGCGGCTTAACCGCTGTGGTGGTGACAGAATCTATCCAAACCCTGGTGCTGTTGGGCGGCGCCATTATCATGAGCATTGCCGCCTATAACAAAATGGGCGGCTGGGAGCCGATGGTGGATGTATTAAAACATACCGGCGAAATGAACAAGCTTTCCATGCTACGTCCGCATGGCGATCCGAGCGGTATGCCCTGGTACGCTGTATTTCTGGGCTACCCGGTGTTAGGCATCTGGTACTGGTGCGCCGATCAAACCATTGTACAGCGGGTATTGGGCGCCAAAGACGAGAACCATGCCCGTGTGGGCCCATTATTCTGCGGTTTTATTAAAATATTACCCGTTTTTATTTTTGTGATGCCGGGCCTGTTTGCTTATACGCTGGCACAAAGCGGTCACCTGGATATTTCGGCATTAAAATCTGTTGTTGGCGGGAAAGAGGTTGTTGACAGCAAAGGCATCTACACCCTCATGATCACCCAACTGATACCTCAAGGATTGATAGGTGTATTAGTTGCCGCCCTGTTATCGGGTTTGATGAGCCAGATCTCAGGGGCGCTAAACTCCATTTCTACCATTGTAAGCTATGATATTTATAAACGATATAAGCCGGAGGCTAACGATGCCGGACTGGTAAAAGTGGGCAAAATAGCTGCGGGAGTATCACTGGTTTTGTCGCTGGCTTTGCTGCCGCTGCTTAATCGCTACGGCAGTATTTTCGATGGGTTGAATGACATCATCGCGCATATAGCGCCGCCTATAACCTGCGTGTTCTTGTTGGGCGTATTCTGGGATAAGGCATCGGCCGTATCAGCCAAATATACTTTGTGGATTGGCTCGGCTATTGGTGTGATCGTATTCGCGACGAATAAGTTGTTTCCGGATACCGCAATAGGGCAGATCCCCTTTATGATGATGGCTTTTTACCTGTTTGTGATCTGTGTACTGATACAGGTATCGCTATCCTATATCTACCCAGTAAAACATACCAAGGAAAGTTCGGTACTCTACTGGCGATCGCCCTGGGAACCCCTGCGTGGCCCGGCCTGGAGCGGCTTGGGGAACTATAAAGTGCTCTCGGTATTACTGGTACTCATTATGGTGGTGCTTTTTTACATTTTCAGATAATTAATGATGGATATGAAAAGATTTTGTATAGCGATCATCTGCCTGCTGACTTTTTCAGCATGTGATCATCCTCAGCAGCAACAATCAACTGCTCATGTTGTCAAAGTAAAACGCTTTGGTATGATAACCGGCTTAAAACCCGAAAAGATGGCTTACTATAAAAAGCTGCACGCTGCCGCCTGGCCTGGGGTATTAAAAAAGATCAAAGAATGCAACATCCGTAACTACTCCATCTACATTCAAAAAATAGAGGGTAAGTATTTTCTGTTCAGCTATTTTGAATATGTGGGGGCCGATTTTGATAAAGACATGGCCCTGATGGCTGCCGATACCACCACCCAGCGCTGGTGGAAAGAAACCAATCCCACGCAAAATCCACTGCCCGAGGCGGCAGCTCAGCAAAAAATATGGCAAAACATGCAAGAGGTTTTCCATACCGATTGAGCATGATATCCGGCAAAATGTAACAAATATCATGTGTGTTTAAATTAAAACTGTAAGTATTACATTTAATTTATATTTTTAGCGCTGATTGTTACATCTGGGTGCTTTTGGAGATAGAATATGGTAAGTATATCCGGAGCGAAACAATCAAACCAATTAAACACTAAATTTTTGTTTCTGATGATTAAAAAGATTACTTGCTTTTCGCTTTTCTTAACGCAAACCCTATGGGTATTTACCGCAGGTGCCCAACAGGTAAATCCAGGTCTGCATCAAAAAAGTTTAACGGTTTGGGATGATAAACCCGCCAAAACCTGGATGACCGAAGCCTATCCCATAGGTAATGGCCGCATAGGCGGTATGGTATTCGGCGGATTGGCGCAGGAGCACATCCAGTTTAACGAGATCAGTTTATGGACGGGCGACGAAAACGAAACCGGCGCTTACCAGGCCTTCGGCGATCTGTACATTGATTTTAAGGGTAAAGATTCAACCCAAAAAATACCGGCAAATTATCGCCGTCAGCTGGATATTAGTAAGGCCGTACAACAGATTAGCTATACCGATGGGGGCGTGACTTATCAACGCGAGTATTTTTGCAGTTTCCCTGGCAAAGTGATGGTATTGCACTTTACCGCCAATAAAAAAGGCGCTTATTCTGCCACTATTAAATTAAAAGATGCCCACAACACTAAAGTTACCGAAAATGGCGTCATGCTGAAAATTAAAGGTAAATTGGATAACGGCCTGGCATACTATGCCGGGCTTACAGTTAAAGTAGATGGTGGTACTGCATATGTTGAACCGGATAGTAAAGGGGAGCCGCAATTAACTATTAAAAAAGCAAATGGTTTTACCGTATTACTGGCTGCAGCTACTGATTACAGTAACCAACGTGAACAACACTGGCGCGGCGAATCCCCGGAAGTAAAAGTAGGACAAGCCTTAACGGCGACTTGGAGCAAAACCTATGCGCAACTGTTAGCTGCCCATTTACAGGATTATCAGGCATTGTTTGGCCGTGTAGCTATTGACCTGGGTAACACCCCGGCAGAGCAGGCCGCTTTGCCCACATACAAACGACTTACAGCTTATAAAACCAAAGGCGATCCGCAATTAGAGGCCTTGTTATATCAATATGGCCGCTATTTGCTCATCAGCTCCTCACGTAAAGGAGGCCTGCCAGCCAATTTGCAGGGCCTTTGGAACGAAAGCAATAACCCACCATGGCGCAGTGATTACCACTCCAACATCAATATCCAGATGAACTACTGGCTGGCCGAGCCTACTAATCTTTCAGAATGTCATTTCCCATACCTCGATTATATTAACAGTATGCGCGAGGTGAAAAAGGAAAGTACCCGCAAGCAGTATCCCGGCGTTCGCGGCTGGACGGTGAAAACCGAGAACAATATTTATGGCGGTTCCAGCTTTTTGTGGAACACTCCCGGCAGCGCCTGGTATATGCAGGGCATCTGGGAGCATTATGCCTTTACACAGGACAAAGCCTATTTGAAAAGCTTTGGTTATCCTATTTTGAAAGAGGTAGTGGAGTTTTGGGATGATCACCTGAAACGTCGCCCTGATGGTACGCTGGTATCGCCGCTGGGCTGGTCGCCAGAGCATGGACCTACCGAAGATGGGGTTACTTATGACCAGGAAATAGTATACGACCTGTTCACTAACTACATTCAGGCCGCTGATGTTTTAGGCATCGACAAAACATACCGCGATCGCGTAGCCGATATGCGAGAGCACCTGCTAAAACCAAAAATTGGTAAATGGGGTCAACTGCAGGAATGGGAAACCGATCGTGACGATCCGAAAGATACGCACCGCCATTCTTCAAACCTTTTCGGTCTGCACCCGGGCAGCCGCATCAGCACGCTCAAAACACCTGAGTTGGCCAAAGCTGCTAAAGTAAGCTTACTGGCCCGTGGTGATGTATCAACAGGCTGGTCGATGGCCTGGAAAATGAATTTCTGGGCACGTTTACAAGATGGTAACCACGCTTATACCATTCTGAACAATTTTATAACGCTGGTTGGTGGTTCCGGAGTAAATTATAACGAAGGCGGCGGTTTATATGCCAACCTTTTTTGTGCGCATCCACCATTCCAAATTGATGGAAACTTTGGCTACACAGCCGGCGTAACCGAAATGCTGCTGCAAAGCCAAACCGGCGAACTGCAATTATTACCCGCGTTACCCAAAACCTGGCCAACAGGGAGTGTACAGGGCCTGCGTGCCCGTGGTGATTTTGAGATCGTGAACATGGAATGGAAAGACGGCAAAATTGTTAAGCTTAGTATCAAATCATTGGCCGGCGGCGAATGTAAACTGCAAAGCCCTAATGCTTTAAAAACTGCTTCACAGGTTTCAAAAACTGATGGGGCTGGTAATGATGTGGCTTACAGCTTTAAGACAGAGAAGGGGAAGGTTTATGATTTTGTGGGGAATTGATAACGCCGCAGAATCGACTCACCCGATCATCGCTTCGCTTGATCACCCTCTCTTCGCCTGCGGCGGAAAGAGGGGATCGCCTTTCTTTTTGTCATCCTGAGGAACGAAGTATCTATTCTACAATTAAAAAGTTCAATAGCAGATGCTTCATTCCATTCAGCATGACAAAATGTTTTCCAAACCCTCTTTCCGCCGCAGGCGAAGAGAGGGTCGTCCAGCGAAGCGTAGACGGGGTGAGTCGCCTGCGAAAGATGAGGCAAAGGGGATTGTCCATCTATTTCAAAGATTTATCCATTTTTTGAGATATAATTAGCCAATACATTTACCAAACCAGTAAAAAAGCCATCCGGCGAAAACC
Source organism: Mucilaginibacter inviolabilis (assembly GCF_011089895.1). NCBI lineage: Bacteria > Pseudomonadati > Bacteroidota > Sphingobacteriia > Sphingobacteriales > Sphingobacteriaceae > Mucilaginibacter > Mucilaginibacter inviolabilis. The sequence goes on along the minus strand of NZ_JAANAT010000001.1, from coordinate 2,065,716 downwards.
ATTATAACAGTATTATAGGATGCAAGGCATGATAAAATTTAAATACTTATTTATTTTAACCATAACCCTGGGGGCTTTTTTACCGGTAAAAGCTCAGGACAAAAACACCCTTTGGAAGGGTTTTGAAAAAGTAACCATTAACATCGACGGGCACGACGCTTATTATGTAAAGCCCGCGCACCCTCTACCGGGCAATCCCTGGGTATGGCGCGCCTCGTTCCCGGATTGGCATACCGAAATCGACAGCATATTGCTTACCCGGGGTTTTTATGTGGCCTTTGTTAATGTAGATAATCAATATGGCGCTCCGCAGGCCTTACAGGTTTGGGATAAATTTTATGCCTATTTAACAGAAAAGCAAGCATTCGCCCACAAGGTGGCGTTAGAAGCCGTAAGCCGTGGCGGTTTGTATGTATATGGCTGGGCTAAGCGTAATCCGGATAAGGTAAGTTGTATTTATGGCGAAACACCGGTTTGCGATTTTAAAAGCTGGCCCGGTGGCAAAGGTAAAGGCCCCGGTGATGCCAATAGTTGGAAAGAGCTGAAAGAGGTATATCATTTTACCGAAGAGCAGGCATTGGCTTATAAAGATAACCCGATAGATAACCTGGAAGGGCTGGCCTCGTTCCGCGTGCCGGTGCTGCATACTATCGGCTTAAACGATAAGTTGGTTCCGCCCGATGAAAATACCTATATCTTCGCTAAAAATTACCTGGCTTTGGGTGGCCCGGTGAGCATTCAGCCTATAACCCAGGGGCCTGTGGAGCTGCAGGGACATCACGTTAAAATTGATCGCCCCGGTTATTATGCCGATTTTATCTACAGCAATTCGTACCCCGTAAAAAACGCGCTGCCGTACAGCAATTATGTAACCACAGCCAGCAAGCTCAATAATTTTTATTACACGGTAACGGTTAAAAAGAAGGCCACAGTTTCGTTCCTGGGCGGATCGATCACCTTTAACCCGGGTTGGCGCAACAAGATCTGCCGGTATCTGAAAGAAACTTATCCCGAAACTGATTTTCATTTTATAGCCGCCGGTATACCATCCTTAGGTAGTTTGCCGCATGCATTCCGCGTGCAGCGTGATATCCTGGATTCGGGTAAAACCGACCTGCTGTTTTTAGAGGCGGCCGTAAACGATCGCGGTACCGACAGCACCACACAGGTACGTGCTTTGGAAGGTATTGTAAGGCATGCCCGCAATGCCAATCCTTATACCGACGTAATCCTGATGGCCTTTGTCGATCAGCAAAAAATGGAAAACTATGCCAAAGGCAAGTTATCGCCCGAATTATTTAACCATGAACTGATAGCCAAACACTATAACCTGCCCTATGTAAACCTGGCGCTGGAAGTGAACGACAAGATCAAAAATAAGGAGCTTACCTGGAATGATGATTTTAAAGACATCCACCCGGCCTATTACGGGCAGGAGCTCTATTTCGCCACCATCCGGACGCTGTTGCAGGAGTGTGTGGAGGCTAAATACAAAGTGCCGTTTAAAATGCCTGTACCCCAGGTAATTGATAAGGCCCGCTATGAAAATGGCAGCTATTATGACCTGGCTAATGCCAAGCTGGGCAAAGGTTGGCAGATCACACCCGATTGGAATCCGAAGGATGGTCTTTCCACCCGCCCGGGTTTTGTGCATGTGCCGGTATTGAATGCCGATGAACCGGGGGCAGAATTAACACTCCCATTTAAAGGTAACGCGGTAGGTATTGCCGTAGTAGCCGGTGGCGACGCGGGCACGATATCCTACGCGGTAGATAATGGCCCTTATAAAGATAAGGACCTGTTCACCGAGTTCAGCAGCTGGTTGCATCTGCCCATTTATCATTTACTGGGCGATAATTTGAGCAATGGCAATCATATGCTGAAAATCAAGATCAGCGATAAAAAGAACAATGCGAGCAAGGGGCATGCCTGCAGGATCGTTCATTTTTTGGTAAACAACAAATAAACCCTGAATATGATAAAGAAAAAAGCGGCTCTGATCATGGCCCTGGCATTAAGCATTTGCACGGCGTTTGCCCAGGAGGTTAAAACCCCAAAAGCGGTGATGGATCAGTTTATGGACAAGCGTTTTGGTATGTTCATTCATTTTGGCCCGGTAACCCAGCGCGGTACCGAAATTGGCTGGAGCCGCAATAAAGAGGTAGCCCAGGTTGATTATGACAACCTGTACCATGAGTTTGATCCCAGATTGTTCAATGCCGATGCCTGGGTGAAAACCGCCAAGGATGCCGGTATGAAATACCTCACCATCACCGCCAAACATCATGATGGCTTTTGCTTATGGCCAACCGCTTTTTCTGATTATAACGTATCCAATTCGCCATTTAAAAGAGATATCGTGGGTGAGCTGGCACAGGCTTGTAAAAAACAGGGTGTAACTTTCTGTATCTACTTTACCGTGTTAGACTGGCACGACCCTGATTACCCCATCCACAACCCTTACGACTCTACCAAAAATGTTAAGGGCGATATGACGGCCTTTAAAACCCGCATGAAAAACGAGCTGAAGGAAGTGATCACCAAATACAAACCTTTTATGCTGTGGTTTGATGGCTACTGGGAAAAGCCATGGACAAAAGAAGATGGCAAAGAAATATACCAGTTCATCAAAAGTGTTGACGCCAATGTGATCGTCAACAACAGACTGGGTAAGATCAGCGAAAAACTGAACGAGGAATCGGTAGGTGATTTTTTAACCCCCGAGCAACGCATAGGGGAGATCAATATGAACGAGCCCTGGGAAAGCTGCATCACCATTTGTAATCAATGGGCCTGGAAACCCAACGACCAGATGAAGTCCCTGAAACAATGCATCCAAACGCTGGTAACTACCGCAGCCGGCAATGGTAACCTGTTATTCAATGTTGGCCCGGCCATGGATGGACACATGGAGGCCCGGCAGATAAAACGCCTGCAGGAAATGGGCGATTGGTTAAAACAATACGGCGAAAGCATTTACAGTACCCAAGGAGGACCTTACGCACCAAATGCTGTTTACGGGGCCACTCGTAAGGGTAATAAAATATACCTGCATGTTTTTCAGCGTAAGGATGGAGTGCTCACTATTCCCGCTATTCCGGGTGTAAGGATCACCAAATCCTATTTTATGAATGGGGCTGCAGTGACTCTTAAAGCAGATAAAAACAATTATCAGATTAACCTGCCAGTTACCATGCCCGATGAAAATTGCTCGGTGATTGTTCTGGATCTAGACAAAAGCGCGCAGAGCATCCCGGTAATACCCACCAAAGCCTAATTACTTAAAACTAATGATATCCAAACGTCTCACATCCATAACAAGTATATTGTTATTAACCTCAACGCTCAGTTTTGCGCAAAAACAAGCGTTGAGATTGCATTACGACAAACCCGCCGCCGTTTGGGAAGAAACCCTGCCCCTGGGCAACGGCAGGCTGGGCATGATGCCCGACGGCGGCGTGAACGATGAAAAGATCGTACTGAATGACATTACCTTATGGTCGGGCTCAGTACAGGATGCCAACAATTACGAGGCTTATAAACAGCTGCCGCAGATAAAGGAGCTGTTGCTGGCCGGTAAAAATGTAGAAGCGCAGGCTTTGATCGACAAAGATTTTGTGTGCAAAGGCCCGGGCTCGGGTGGCGCACGCTGGGGCTGCTACCAGGTTTTGGGTGATCTGGACCTGAAGTTTGACTATGGTAAACCCGATGCCAAGGTTACCAATTACCAAAGGTCCTTGTCCTTACCTACAGCGGTAGCCAATACCAACTACCAGGTTGATGGCGTTACCTACAAACGCGAATACTTCACCAGTTTTGGCGATGATGTGGACATGATCAGGCTTACGGCGGATAAACCCGGCAAGCTCAATTTCAGTATCAACATTTCCCGCCCCGAACGTTCAGCTACCAGCACCAGCGGCAACACCTTGTTATTGCAGGGCAGGCTGGATAACGGTACCGATGGCAACGGCATGCAATACCAGGCCAGCGTTAAAGCCAAATTAACCGGCGGTACGCTCAGCAGCACCACCAACAGCCTGGTGATAAAAAATGCTACCGAGGTGATCATTTACGTATCGGCAGCCACCGATTTCCGCAAGCCCGATTTTAAACAAAGGATCCAGCGCGATCTGGATGCCGCTATAAAAAAGCCTTATGCTGCGCAAAAACAACAGCATATCGCCAATTTTCAAAAACTGTTTAACCGTGTCGACATCAATTTAGGATCACCGGAAAGCACCGAAACTACCGATCAGCAGCTGATCAGCTTTCATAAGCAACCGGGTAATCATAAAGATATGCCGGTGTTGTTTTTTCAATTCGGCAGGTATCTGAGTATCAGCAGTACGCGTGTGGGTCTGCTGCCGCCAAACTTGCAGGGCCTTTGGGCTAATCAGATCCATACTCCCTGGAACGGCGATTACCACCTGGATGTGAACGTACAGATGAACCATTTCCCGGTAGAGGTATCCAATCTATCCGAACTGAACCTGCCCCTGGTTGAACTGGTGCGTGGCCTCGTTAAACCCGGCGAACGTACCGCCAAAGCTTACTACAATGCCGATGGTTGGGTGGCCCACGTAATCACTAACGTTTGGGGCTGGACAGAGCCCGGCGAAAGTGCTTCCTGGGGTGTAACCAAAGCCGGATCGGGCTGGCTGTGCAGCAACCTTTGGGATCACTATGCCTTCAGTAACGATAAGGCATATTTAAAAAGCATTTATCCTATTTTAAAAGGGTCTGCACAGTTTTACAGCAGTATCCTCATCAAAGATCCTAAAAGCGGTTACCTGGTTACAGCGCCGTCTTCATCGCCCGAGAATAGTTTTGTGATGCCTGATGGGAGTGGCCGGCATGCCAGTATTTGTATCGGCGCTACTATTGATAACCAGATCATGCGCGAATTATTCGCCAATGTAATTACTGCTTCTGAAACTTTGGGGATTGATAAATCATTCAGCGATACCTTGAAATTACGCCTTAAACAGATCCCGCCTCCCGGTGTAATCAGTAAAAATGGCCGCATCCAGGAATGGATGGAAGATTATCAGGAAACCGAACCTCAGCACCGCCATATTTCGCACCTGTACGGTATCTACCCAGCATCCGAAATTACATCGGATGGCACACCCGAACTCGCGGAAGCTGCCAAGAAAACACTCAACGTTCGTGGCGACGACGGGCCGAGCTGGTCTATCGCCTACAAACTATTATTCTGGGCAAGGCTGCATGATGGTAACCGCGCTTACAAGCTGTTTACCGAGATCATGAAACCAACCACCCGTACCGATATCAATTATGGCTCGGGCGGTGGTATTTATCCCAACCTGCTTTCTGCCGGACCTCCGTTCCAGATCGATGGTAATTTTGGTACTACCGCCGGTATAGCCGAAATGCTCATCCAAAGCCACGCCGGTTATATCGATCTGCTGCCCGCCGTGCCCGATAGCTGGAAAGCATCCGGCTCTGTAAAAGGCCTCAAAGCCCGCGGCAACTTTACTGTTGATTTTGCCTGGAAGGATGGCAAGGTCACCACATATAAAGTCACCTCGCCCAATCCGCGCGGTGTGAAGGTGAAAATAAACGGCGTGATCAAAAATATTACCGCCCAAAAAAGCTAAACAATTTAAACTATACATGAAGCCTATTGCAACAGCAACAAGACAATCCATCCAAAAAATAGCCAGGCCGGTTCTAGTGTTCGCACTACTACTGGCTTTGCCATTTGTAAATAAAGTTTCGGCGCAGGCGCTTAAATCGCCGGGCACAGGACAGGTTATCATACCCTACGGTACCGGTAACGCCATTGCCTACGATCTGAAAAGCGGACTGTATTCGGTAGTTAAGGGTAAAATACTGGTATACAACAAGGTAAATGCCAGTATCTCACTAAATGGTAAAACTGTTTCTACCAAAGATTATACCTCCCGCACCTATACCAAAGCCGCTGTTACCGATGGTTTTGGCAAGGGTGTTAAACACACCATCACGCTAAGCGGTAAAGGTCTTAACCCTATCAAACAGGTGTTTTACACTTACCCTGGCCACGAGTATTTTATCACCCAGATAGAGGCATCTGGCAAGGGATTGCAGACCAATTCCATCATCCCGTTCTCGGGCAATATAGCTGCCATTACCGGCGATGCGCGCAGCATTTTTGTACCTTTTGATAATGACACTTTTATCCGTTATAACGCCAAACCGTTTACTGCTCCGTTCAGCAATATGAGCTCCGAAGTAGGGGCCGTGTACAGCAACGACAGCCGCGCCGGTTTTGTGGCAGGCTCCATCGAGCACGAAGTATGGAAAACCGGTATCCGCAGCACCGCCAAAGCCGATAGTGGCAATGCCATCCAGGTTTGGGCTGGGTACACCGAAAACAGTGTAACCCGCGATAATATCGCTCACGGAACCATCAGCGGCGATGTAGTGAAATCACCAAAAATACTGGTAGGCTATTTTGACGACTGGCGCACCGGCATGGAAGAGTATGCCAAAGCCAACCGCATTGCCGAGCCGCCTTATGTGTTCAACTGGACAAAACCCACACCCGTAGGCTGGAACAGCTGGGGCGTAATGCAGGATAAACTCACCTACGAGAAAGCCACCAAAGTGGCCGACTTTTTTGCCGATAGCCTGGCTGGTTTCCGCACAGGTAAAACCGCTTTTATCGATCTGGATTCTTATTGGGATTTTATGGTGAAAGGTGGCCCCGAAGGCGATTACAGCAAGCTGAAACAATTTGCTGATTACTGCAAGAGCAAAGGCCTGGAACCCGGCGTATACTGGGCGCCGTTTACCGACTGGGGCTGGAAAGATGGTCCGCAGCGCAAAGTGCCCGGCAGCAAATACACCTTTGGCGATATCTGGACAAAAGTAGGCAACGGTTATCATGATATCGACGGCGCCCGCGCTATCGACCCAACCCACCCCGGTACGCTTGAGCGTATCGACCTCACTATAGGCAAACTGAAAGCCTGCGGTTTTAAAATGATCAAGATCGACTTTTTAGGACATGCTACAGCCGAGTCGACCCATTTTTATGATCCAACGGTAACCACGGGGATGCAAGCTTATCGCAAAGGCATGGAGTACCTGATCAACAAACTGGGCGACCAGATGTTGATTTACGCCGCTATTTCGCCAAGCCTGGCTACCGGCCGTTACGTACATACCCGCCGCATTGCCTGCGATGCCTTTAAAACCATCAAAGATTCCCAGTACACCCTCAACAGCGTAAGCTATGGCTGGTGGCAAACTTTTTTATACAATTATGTTGATGCCGATCATGTGGTGCTGTCAACCGAGAGCGAAGGTGCTAACCGGGCCCGCTTTTTATCGGCTGTGATAACCGGTACCGTAATTACCGGCGATGATTTTTCGGTACACGGCCCATGGAGCGACAGAGCTAAAAACTGGTACCAAAAACCGGAGATCATAAAGCTGATCGAAAACGGGAAAACATTTAAACCAGTGGAAGGCAATACCGGCGAAAACGCTTCGGAAATGTTCACCCAAAAAATTGGAAATAGTATCTATATTGCCGTTTTCAATTACAGCAGCGAACCAAAAACCTTTGCTATGGATGGCAAACGCCTGGGTTTAAACAGCAAAGATCAATACGAGATACACGAACTGCTGCAGGGTGATATCCTGGGCAAAACATTAAGCTTTAAACTGGAGGCTGGTGATGCGGCTTTATACAAATTGGATATTGATGCGAAGAAATAAAAATTAAAAAGTAAACGCCGCTGTCCGAAGTCTCTGACTTCGGACGATTATGCCGGTAGTTTGCAACTACCGGAAGCGGGTAGTCTGAAGACTACAAGCATACGGGTTCGAAGTCAGAGACTTCGAACAGCGCTGAGGATTTTGAAAAAGAATAATTGCTAATACATTAACACTGAAAATAACCTTATAAATTGAAAAGAATGTTCCGAAATCATTTACTGCCCTTATGCCTGGTTGGTGGTCTGTTTACGGCCGGCAGCAGTTTTGCCCAGGTGGTGACCATCCCGGTCGAAACACAGCACAACGCGCTGGTATTACAAACCGATGCCAACAAAAACCTGAAGATGGTTTATTTTGGCGCTAAGCTGAGCAATACCACCGAGTACGCACGCATCCAGAAAATGTATAACCAAAAGGACGACTCCGGTATCCTTAACTCGGCTTATACACCATCTGGCTCCGCTAACCTGGCCGAACCCGCCATCACCGTTACTCATGCCAACGGCGATAAGTCACTCAATCTGGCTTATGTGAGCCACGAGGTAACCAAAGTTGCGGATGATATTTCGCTATTAACGGTTACGCTGAAAGATCCGGTTTATGATTTTGAGGTAAAACTGTTTTACAAAACCTATTTCAAAGAGGATGTTACCGAACAATGGTCGGTGATAAAACATGGTGAAAAAGGTGAGGTGGTGTTAAATAAATTTGCCTCGGCCAACCTTAACTTAAAAGGTGATGGCTTTTGGCTGAAACAATACCATGGCAACTGGGCCGAAGAAATGCGTCCGGAGGAGGCTAAACTAACCCACGGTATCAAAACTATTGACAGTAAATTGGGCACTCGGGCTAATTTGTATGAGCCATCCATGTTTGCAGTATCTATGGATAAACCTGCTACTGAGGATGAAGGAAAAGTATTGCTGGGCGCGTTGGAGTGGTCGGGAAATTTCAGGCTCGATTTTGAACTGGATGTGTCTGATAACCTGCGACTGATTGCCGGTATCAACAACGCCGCGGCTGAATATCATTTAAAACCGAACGAAGAGTTTGCTACGCCAGCTTTAGTGTACACCTACTCCGATCAGGGTAAGGGTGATGCCAGCCGTAAATTACAGCGCTGGGCCCGCAAATACAAAATTGTTGATGGCGAAGGCTCAAGATTAACCCTGCTGAACAACTGGGAATCCACCTATTTTGATTTCAACGAAACTAAACTGGCCGAGTTATTAAAAGATACCAAAAAATTGGGTGTAGACCTGTTTTTGCTGGATGATGGCTGGTTTGCCAATAAATATCCGCGTAATGATGATCATGCAGGTTTGGGCGACTGGCAGGAGAATAAACAAAAGCTACCCGACGGCATCAGCTGGCTGGTGAAAGAAGCGCAAAGCAATGGCATAAAGTTTGGTATCTGGATTGAACCTGAAATGGTTAACCCTAAAAGCGAGCTGTATGAAAAACATCCGGATTGGGTGATTAAACAACCAAACCGTCCCGAAAAGTATTTCCGTAACCAGCTGGTACTTGATCTCACTAATCCTAAAGTGCAGGATTTTGTATTTGGCATAGTAGATAACCTGTTTACCAAAAATCCAGATCTGGCTTACATTAAATGGGATTGTAACGCGGTGATATATAACGCCTATTCGGCATATCTGAAAAAGGATCAGTCGCATTTGTATACCGATTATGTACGCGGCTTATATAAAGTGCTGGAGCGTGTACGGGCTAAATATCCAAAGGTGCCTTTAATGCTTTGCTCAGGCGGCGGTGGTCGTGTGGATTATGGCGCATTGAAATACTTCACCGAATTTTGGCCAAGCGATAATACCGATCCGCTGGAGCGCGTGTTCATCCAGTGGGAGTACTCTTACTTCTACCCGGCTATCACCAGCTCAAACCACGTGACCGACTGGGGCAAACAGCCGCTTAAATTCCGTACAGATGTAGCCATGATGGGTAAACTGGGCTTTGATATCGTGATCAGCAAGCTAGGCGAGCAGGACCTGGATTATGTGCATGGCGCTTTAAAAAATTATGATAACCTGAAAGAGGCTATCTGGCATGGCGATCAGTATCGTTTACAAAGTCCATGGGATAATGATGCCGCATCTATCATGTATGTAGATAATGCCAAAGCAAAAGCGGTGATGTTTAACTACCTGGTGAATAACCGGTATGGTACAGGTACGCGTGTGCCAATTCGCTTAAAAGGCCTCGATCCGCAGAAAAAATACGCGGTAAAAGAGATCAACCTTTACCCGGGGGCTAAATCATCCATAGAAAACGACCTGGTATTAACCGGCGACTTTTTAATGAATGTAGGCGTAAACCCACATGTAGACAAAAATAGAACCAGTGTGGTTATAGAGCTCGATGAAGCAAGGTAGTGAATAGTGAGTGGTGAGTTGGGGTGAATGCGCTATATGTCATCATTTACACCTCCACGCGTCATTGCGAGGTACGAAGCAATCCCCGATTAGCAGAGTTACTCTGTATAGTTTAGAGCTTGCTTCATGCCTCGAAATGACGCTTTTTTTATGAGATTTTTTCAACCCTCTTTCCGCCGTAGGCGAAGAGAGGGTCGTCCAGCGAAGCGTAGAAGGGGTGAGTCGTAACCCGTGTTCTCTGGAATATATAGGATCGCCCTTGCGATATCATCTCCTATTTCATCGAACTTAACCTGCCGAATACTTCTTTGGCTTTACACCCATGTACTGCTCAAAAACCCTGGTGAAATGGCTCAGATTGGTAAACCCTAATTGGTAACCCACCTCCGAAACCGTCATCCGTTTTTCTTTCAGTAATTTGGCAGCCTCCTGCATCCGTGTGGTTTGGTAATACTCAAACACGCCAGTGCCAAAGGTCTGTTTAAATAATTTCCTGAGTTTGGGTTCACTCATATGCGCTTCTTGGGCGAGTGCTGCAACCTGGGGTGGTTGGTTTAAGTGCGATTGTAAGTGGAGTTTAATAGCATATATAGCTTTGATATCATTTATATGCATATGGCTTGTTGGCATTGCCTCCCGTTGCATCAGTAAGGCAAAAATATAGCATAACAGTTCTTCGCATTTTAGTTTGTAATAATGATTTTCCAGGCTTTCCGGAATAGGTTGATGCAGCATCTCGCTGGCGGTTTTGATCATTTCGGGCGAAATACCGGTTTCAAACACAAAATTATCTTTCCCCTGCAATATGTTTTCTGCTATGGGATGATCTGCTTTGCTAAAAAGCGAACGCAGGTACTGCCTCGAAACCGCTATGGTCACACTACCAAAAATGGTATTGGAAGGCATGGCTATGATAGAAGAAACAGCATGCATGCAGATCAGTACATGAGCTTGCTCTGGCGAGAGTTGTTTCTCGGTCTGCGCAGGTGAGGGAAAAATTCCGCTTAACAGGAAAACAACATCTTCCTGTCCTTCGGCCAATTCATTCGTCCGCTCAATAACAATATCTTCATACAGATGATAATTCCTGATCATCATCCGCAGATCATTTCCCCAGGAAAAGCCGGTAATGTAGCCGCCGCCCTTGCTCTCCGGAATATATATAAACCGTCCTTTTATTGTGGCTCCTATTGCCCGCGCAAATTCCTTCGTAATGCCCGATCCGGTATCTGTAATTGAAATTTTCATTTACGACTATTTTATGAGCTATTTAGGCTATTTTATTTATAAAAGTAATAACAATTTTGTAAGTAGAAATAAAGATTAATCATAATACCAAAAGATATGTTACTGGATAATAAAAAAGTAGCCATTATAGGCGGCGGTCCGGGTGGTTTAACGCTGGCCAGGCTTTTACAGTTGAAAGGGGTAGATGTAAAAGTTTATGAAAGAGATTTTAACAGGAATGTACGCGTGCAGGGTGCAACCCTCGACTTGCATTATGAATCGGGTTTGAAGGCATTGGAAGGAGCGGGACTGATGGATGCTTTTAAAGAAACATACAGACCAGGTGCGGATAAGGGGCGAATTGTTGATGAACATGCAAACATAGTTTACGATGAGCACATGGACACGGAGGTATCTAAAGCAGATTTTGGCAATGAATACTTCAGGCCCGAAATTGACAGGGGGCCTTTAAGGGATATGTTATTAGATGCGCTGGCCCCTGATACCGTTGTTTGGGATAGCCAGTTTGCAAACATGTTGAATGTTGGCGATACCTGGGAACTGGAATTTAAAAATGGCACAACAGCTACTGCGGATATAGTAATAGGGGCAGATGGTGCAAATTCTAAGATCCGGCCGTTTATTACGCCGATCCAGCCTTACTATGCAGGTGTAGTGATTGTGCAGGGCAATGTAGATCATGCTGCGACAGCAGTGCCCAACATACACCAATTGCTAAAAGGCGGAAAGATTTACGCACACGGTAGTGGTATATTTTTGCATGTCTCCGCCAAAGGCGATGGCAGTTTGGATTTTTACCTCAGCTGCAAACAGGAGGAGAACTGGGTGCAAAACAACGGCATTGATTTTTCGGATAGAACACAGGTGCTGGCCTGGTTTAAAAACAAGTTTCCGGAATGGAGCAGTATATGGTTTGAGTTATTCGAAAACGCGGGTATGCCGCTTATGCTTCGTCCGCAGTATTGCATGCATATTAACCAAACCTGGGATGCACAATCCAACATAACCATACTGGGTGATGCGGCTCATTTGATGCCACCATCCGGCGAAGGCGTAAATTTAGCTATGCTGGATGCTTTGGAGCTAAGCGAATGCCTTACAAGCGGTGAGTTTAACAATACCCAATCTGCCATTGCAGCGTACGAAAAACAAATGCGGCCAAGAGCCGCCAAAGAAGCGCAGGATTCACTGGAAATGGTGTCATGGATGCATGCCGAAGATGCACTGATCAAAATGGTACAAATGCTTAATCATGCAGGGTAAATCCGCCCAAAAATCCGTATATTTGTATGTATCACGGCCCGGTTTTCTCACCAAAAGAGAGAACCGGGCCGTTTGCATAAGGTCTTAAAATAAGCCAAAAATCGACTTATTTTTCTTAATTATTTGAATATCAATAATTTAATACTTTTTAAACCTTTCAAAACATGCAAAAAATTTGTTAAAAAGTGTTAAAATGGCGTTAAAACTTAGTTAAAGTGACCGAAAATGACGCGTTTTTACGCTGTTTTTGACTAAAAAAGTGTTAAAATTTAAGGTTTAAAAAGTTTTTTCTGCGGATTATCGGGTAGCAAAAACAGAAACAAACTCACAATAGCGAGCAAAAAAATATTGATTCCGGTAGCCAGCCGGTAAGCCGATACGTATCCGGCCAAACTGGTATCTCCGGCCAATCGGTAGAAAAATACACCACCCACTATACCTATCCCCAAAGCAATAGCAGTTTGCTGAAAGGTAGAGAAAGTTCCGGAGGCGGCCCCGGCAAAATGGGTTGGGATGCTTTTTAGGGCCATGGTTAATAAAGATGGCAGTACCGAGCCACAGCCGGTACCATAAATAAAAAGTACGGGTAATAATAAATACCTGCTGACAGTCATAGAGTTAAAAAATATCAAATGAAACAGGAGCGCTGTAACCATGATCAAAACGCCGGCTTGCAGCACCCGCTTACCATAAATGGGCACCAGCCGAAGGGACAACAAGGAGGCCACCACATACCCAGCACCTTGAAAAACAAAGAAAATTCCGGTTTCGGACGAGCTGATGCCAAAGCCATTCTGAAACAGAATCACATTGATCAGGAAATAAGTATCCTGTACCATAAAATAAAACAGCACAGCACAGAGGCCAATATTAAAATCCTTGAAACTAAACAGGCGCACATCAACCAGGGGTTCCAGATCGGAATGCAGCTTGCGACGCTGGTCGAGCACAAACAGGTATAATAACAGGAGGGATAATGCGATGGATGCCATGCTCCACCAGGGCCAATGAAGTTCGGGGCCGCGTACCAACGGGTAGATCAAGGCTATCAGGGCCAGGGTGAGCAGGCTAACACCTGAGCGGTCAAATCGTGATTTTTTTTCGGTTGGGGTGTCCTTCAGAAATATGGCCGCCAGTATCACGGCAATCAAACCTAAAGGCAAGTTGATGAGGAAAATGAGTCGCCATCCATCCATTAAAAAATGGACATCAGGCAGCAATCCGCCTAAAAACTGCCCAATGACCGATGCGGTACCAGCTATACTACCGTAAATACCCAGCGCCTTGATGCGGTCATGATGTAACGGGAAGAGTATCTGGATGTAAGTAATACTCTGCGGGATCATAAACGCCGCGCTGATACCCTGCAAAAAACGAGAGGTATTGATTTGCCAGGCCGTTTGCGAAAAACCGCACAGGCAGGAAGTGACCACAAATAGCAGCATGGACACTATAAAAACGTTCTTTTTACCATAGTGATCGCCGGCCCGGCCACCGGTGATAAGGAAGGCAGCATAGCCCAGTAGGTACAGTACAATAACCAGCTGGATATCACTATCAGATCCATGTATACCCCTTTTAATGGAAGGGATAGCAACATTAACAATAAAGATATCAATCACCGATAGAAACACTGCCGACGACAGGATAATGAGCAGAAACCACCTTGAAATTTGCTTATTCATAATTTGCAGATAAATGAAATTAACCGGCTTTAAGCCTGATTTTGTTAACTTTACCTTTCAAAGATGGCTGCCATGGGAGATGCTCACAAGTAGTTTGATGGAGGATACTAAGTATGAAAAATGATACTAACGATGACGATCAGCTGGTTATAAAAACAGAAAATGGGATTTTTTTAGAAGATAACTGTCCCATGACAAATGCGCTGGACATCATAGGCGGAAAATGGAAGCTGATGCTGCTCAATAAGATCAGGGAAGAGTGCCCTATGAGGTTCGGGGTGCTACGTAAAAAGATGCAGTATATCACCCAGGCCACACTGACTGCCCAACTCAAAGAACTGGAACGCGACGGTATTTTATTACGCACAGCCTACGCTGAATCGCCTCCTCGGGTGGAATACAAGCTTACCGAATTGGGCAAAACCCTCATCCCCATTATGGATGCGCTGTGCGATTGGGGCAATAATTATTGCCAGATGAAAAAAACTAAGGTTTAGTATGAAAAAGCCTGCTGATATTGATAATCAACAGGCTCATTACAACTTTGCTTAGGTCTTTGAAGTTTTGGTAACGGCTAAACCTGCTAATAAAAAAGATATTCCGCTAAATGCCAGGGCAACAAACAGGCTTGTCCATTCTGGTTCGGTATGAATGCTGGCTATAACACGCGGCAAGTGCAGTATCAGCACCCATATCAAAAACATAAGGCCCAAAAGAGTGCCGGCAAGCTTGCTCAATTTATGAATAATAAAGCTGATGGCTGATGCAAAAAAGGCCACCATAACCAGGTAGTCCCAAAACAAACGGGCAGGTATCCAGGCCGGTATCAGGTTAGCAACAAACTGGGCATACATATAGTGTTGTACGCCAAATACCAACAGACCGAGCGAAAAAAGATAAGTGCCGGTTTTTGTCAGCTTAGCACCGCCATCTTTACTGGTAATGCCCAACAGGATAAGGATACCACCCATGATGCAGATAACTTCAAAGAAGCCAGCCCATTCTGATGGATTCCTGGGCTCGGCCAGCACTTTGGGTACATGGATCAGAAGCAAGGCTAATAAATAAAGTAATGCTGCTAAAGATGCTCCATAAGCCGCGTATTTTTTAGTGACGACAAGTATCCCGGCCACGATCATGAGCGAACCGGTTAAATAGGCTAAGACCTGTTTGGCCGGTAACGAAGCCGCAACGGGCATTAATCCGACGGGGAAATGGCCCGATACAATATGAATTACGCCTATGGCGATAATGCTGATCATCAGGAAAAGCCTCCCGATGCCAAGGTAAAGGTTGTTGTTCATTATTTAGGTTTTGGAATTTGGCTTAAGATAAATAAAAAATCAATAAACCAATAGGTTAGAATACTCATATTCAGTTTATTAATAATGTTTAAACATGCTTTGTGCTATCATATTAAATAAAAGAGTTACTTGCAAATGGAAAATATTTTTTTAATTTTATTTTCCATTTATGACCAAAGAAGACATCATCCAAAACTCGCTCAAACAGTTTTTGTTAAACGGCATCCGAAAGATGACCGTTCAGCAGATTGTGGCCCCATTAGGTATTTCGACCAAAACGGTGTATAAGTATTTTAGTGGTAAGGAGGAGTTACTGGAAGCCTGCCTGCTAGTTCATTATGAAAAAATGGGCCAGGAGTTTAAAAAAATGATAGCCAATAGTTCCAACCCGGCAGAAAGACTATTCAAGATGTTTTTTATGGGGTTGGAAGAGGATTTTAAAGTGGCTCCTGTGTTTTATCATGATCTCAATTATTACTATCCCGAAATGCAGGATAAAGTAATTTCCAGGTATTATGAAAACAACGGGCAACATATAACAGATACCATTAAAAATGGTATGGAGCAAGGTTTTTTCAGGCCGGAACTGAATGCGAGGGTTGTTTTAGAATCCCTGGGTTTATTATATAGGTCGCTTACCCGAACCGGTCAATACAGGGAATTTAACCTGAGCCCCTTTGAACTAGCCTCGAATACCATAGTTGTATTTTTAAGAGGGATATGCACGCCGAAAGGAATAAAAATATTGGACAACCTTAAATATTTATCACCATGAAAAAAGCGCTCCTGATCATTTTTTTGCTTTGTGTCTCAATCGTTGCTAATGCACAAAATAGCTCGCTTTTACCTGTGCCACAACAAGTATCGGTTGGTAATGGGCGTTTCCGGCTAAGCTCTACTTTTACCGTTGCAGTAAAAGCTGATCCGGGCGATAGTATTTTATACTTTGCAGTTAACAGAGCTTTTCAAACACTCAACCGGCGCACGGCCCTTTATTTCGGGCAGCAGCGGATAACAGCTAAAGATGCCAGTGATACCTGTTCATTGATCATTCGGGTTAAACAGAAAAAAGAAGCCATACCGGGTGGTGACGAATCCTACACTTTAACGGTTACACCACAAAATATATACCTGGAGGCATCTGCAACAGCAGGCGCTTTGCACGGTTTAGAGACATTATTACAATTGGTACAGCATGATAAGGAAGGTTTTTTTCTGCCTGCGGTAAGCATACAGGATTCACCACGTTTTGTGTGGAGGGGGCTGATGATTGATGTGGCGCGGCATTTTATCCCGGTTGATGTGATCGAAAGGAATATAGATGCTATGGCAGCTGTAAAAATAAATGTATTGCACCTGCATTTGTCTGACGACGAGGGTTTCCGTATAGAGTCAAAGTTGTTTCCGGAATTGCAGAAAAAGGGTTCCTACGACGAATATTTTACCCAGGCTCAAATAAAACAATTGATCATTTATGCCAGACAGCGGGGGATAATCATCGTGCCCGAATTTGATATGCCGGGGCATATCACCGGCTTTTTAGCAGGTTATCCCAATTTGTCGAGCAACCCTGGGCAAACTTATCAACCGGGCCCGCGTTTTGCTTTTGGCGATAAGCAGATGGGCCTGATGGATATCATGAAAATGATCAATAGTTATCCAACGCCCTCTTTTGATCCTTCAAAAGAATCAACTTACGTGTTCATTGATAAATTCCTGGGCGAAATGGCGGTACTTTTTCCATCGCCCTATATCCATATCGGTGCTGATGAGAATAACGGCGTATCCTGGCGCAATAACCCGGATATAGTAGCATTTATGCAAAAAAATAACCTGGCAGATACCCATGCCTTACAGGCTTATTTTGTAAAGAGGGTACAACAGATATTAACCAAACATCACAAACGTACACTGGGTTGGGAGGAGTTATTATCTAAAGATCTGCCAAAAGATGTGGCTGTGCAGGTATGGACAGACGGTACAAAAATGAATGAAGCCGCTAGACTTGGTCACTCGGTTATCGTTTCAAAGGGTTTTTATTTGGATCTGTTTATGCCAGCCTATACACATTATCAGAATGATCTGCTGGTGGGTAATCTTCCCGATAGTGTGGCATCAAAAATATTGGGTGGCGAGGCTGCACAATGGGCCGAGGCGGTTGACAAGGACAATATCGAAACCCAGATATGGCCAAGGGCTGCCGCGGTGGCTGAGCGATTATGGTCGCCCTATACAGTAAATAATGTAGATGATATGTACCGCCGCTTGTTTGTGATCAGCAATCAATTGGATGAAATAGGAGTGCAGCATATCAGTAATTATGAACGAGGCTTGCGGCGCCTCACAAATGGTGCCGATATGGCGTCGCTAAAAACACTAACAGATGTTTTAACCCCGCTAAAAGGCTATAAAAAACTGTTTGCAAAAATGACTTCACCTAAAAGCATGAGCTATCAAACTGCACCATTAACAGCTATATCTGATATTGTTTTTGTTGATTCGGAAGTGAAAAGGCAATTCAGGGCAGCAGTGAAAAGCTATTTAGATAAGTCCAATGATGCAGATGCCACATCTATCACTACACAATTAAAAAAATGGCTTGATCATCGTACGGCAATGGAACCCATGATCAATAAGGGATTGCTGGATAATAATATTAATGAAAATTCAAAAAAGCTTTACGCAGTGGCAATGATAGGATTGGACGCCATCAAACTGCTACAAAACAAAGAAAAGCCATCGGCAGATTGGCTAAAACAGCGATTGGATGCGCTTGACCAAATGAAAAAAGTTTATGGCGAGGTTGAATTAGCTATTATCCCCGAAATCAGGGCATTGGTAAACCAGCGGATGGATGCGGAACCGGCTAGTTATCCTATTTTTTGATCGTAGTTAATTCTTAAGATCCCTGGGTAACATGCCGAATTTTTTCCGGAAAGCGGCGGTAAAATGATGCGGATGTTTGTAGCCTATGAGATAAGCTACTTCGCCTACATACATTTTTTCATCAAGCAGAAGTCGTTTGGCTTCTTTCATGCGGATATCATGTAAGTAGCCAAATACGGTATTGCCAAATAGCTCCTTAAAGCCATTTTTGAGCTTCATTTGGTTGATGCCTGCTTTTCTGGCCAGTTCTGTGATGGAGTGTGGCTGACTGTAGTGTAATTCCAGGGTGTCTTTAACCTCATGCAAACATGCGACGTCCTGTGGTTTTAGTTTGGACGTAACGGCCTGATCTTGCTGATCCAGTTGCTTGATTTGTAACAGGAAAAGTTCAATCGCTTTAGCTTCCAGGTATATGCCTTTTAAATGACCGCTGTATGGGGAGTGCCACATATCATTGATCACACTGTACATAGCAGGAGTCAATTGAGCAATCAGGTCAAATGGTGGTATGCCGGTATTGTGATGATAAAGGCTCATCAGTGACGCACTTTCTTCGGTAACTATATGGTTAAAAAAATGCTCCGAGATCATGAGCTCAAAAAAGGAGCGTATTTTTTTGCCGGTTGGCTCGATGCTTTGTGTATAGGCGTTCACCGGTTCACGATAAATTATAAACTGTTTTTCGGCCTTGCTTCTGTTAAGTCGGGGCGAATCCTCAGCTAGTTTGAAATGCGAAATGATGGTAGGTTTAGCAGGCGTAAAGAACAATGTTTTTTCGAGTGGGTTGATGTAACTACCCCAGCGCAGATCTATCTGGTTAAAAGCGATCTCATCCAGTTGCATCCGAAAACCAGATTCATCCTGTACTATATTCCTTTGTTCGTTAAGCACACCACTCTCCATAATACTTCCTCCTGCGTTGATGGAATTTCCTTTAGCGTTAACTGCCAGTATTGATGGTATTTAACTTTGCTGCCACAAAATTAGATCATTAAAATGGAAAATAATACATATATCACCGTATTTGGTGCAACAGGTAAAATAGGTATAGAACTACTTCGTTTTTTGTCGGCAGCGGGTGTTAAAACTCTAGCGGTTACACGCGATAAAAATAAAGCGGTAAATATGCCTTTTGTAGACTGGGCAGAGGCAGATATGGCCAATAAGGAAAGTCTTTACAAAACCATGGATGATGCCAAAGCTGTTTTTTTGCTTTCGGGCCATAGTAGCAATTTTGTTATAGAGCAAGGGAATGTTATTGAAGTAGCTAAAGAACAAGGTGTAGGGCATATTGTAAAATTATCATCGGGAGCAGTGGATAAGAATTCGCCTTTTTATATTCCGGGTTCGTTCATCGCGAAAGTTCATGAAGAGGTGGAGACCATATTAAAATCTTCAGGAGTTTCATGGACGCTTTTACAGCCCAATGGATTTATGCAAAATTGGTTAGGAGAGCTGGCACAAACGGTTAAACAGGAGCGTAAGATATATGAGGCCACGGGTGAAGGTAAAAGGGCTTATGTAGATCTCTGCGATATTGCCGAAGTTGCATTCAGGATACTGATTAACCCTGAGCAACACGTGGGTAAGGCTTATTTGCTTACGGGTAATCAGGCTGTAAATTTCAAGGAAATAGCTGCGATAATTAGTGATGAGATAGGAGAAGATGTTGAGTTTATTCCGCTTAGCCCGGAGGAAGCCTGGCAGCGCATGGAAAAAAAGGGAGTACCCGAAATGGCTATTCAATCTATATTGGCTTATGCCGAAGCGCAAAGAAATAACAAGGCAGCCTATGTCAGTTCAGCCGTGAAAAATATATTAAATAAACCTGCCCGTACCGTGAAAACCTTTGTGAAAGATCATATTGATTTGTTTAGATAAGTATAAATGATAAGTTGCCAAGTATTTTCGGTTTATATCCGTAAATTAGTTGATCAGGTACCCTTTGTTTAAACTACCTGATCAATTATTTACCCTGGAATGAAAACACAGGTTATCACCCCACATCCGTCTGTTGCTGGTTATGTGAGTAATATTGTGGTGATCGAAAATAACAATATTTACCGGGAAGCTGTATTGCCATTGATAGCGAATGGATATCCCAGTATTACCTTTCAGGTTACCGATACAGGCCTATTGCTCAATAGTCAAAAAAATATGGACAGTTTGGTGCTTTATGGCCAAAATACCAAACCTATTGAACTGTTTACTTGTGGGTATGTAGTCATTATAGCCTATTTCTTATATCCACACATGCTCAAGGCTTTGTTTGGCATCGACGCTAAAGAACTCACCAATATCAGCATCGATCTTAACTTTTTTGAATCGGCCCGTTCCATAAGTTTAAAAGAACAACTCCTGAATGCCATTACACTGGATAAGCGTTTACAACTGATGAACGGCTATATACTTAAACTGGCTGAACGTTATAAGCCAGGCATAAACAACACTATTGCATTTGCCACCCGCACCATTCAAAAAAATAAGGGACTGGTATCACTTACCCATGTGCAGGAAGAGCTATTTGTAACCGAACGAACACTGCAACGAATGTTTGAGCTTCATGTAGGTGTTTCGCCAAAAACGTTTAGCCGGATTTGCCAGTTTCATTCGGCACTTCAGCAACTTAGCCAAAACCAGTTTACAGAGATGACGGATGTAGCTTTTGAAAACGGTTATGCCGATCAGAGCCATCTGATTCGTTCGTTTAAGGAGTTTACCAACTATACCCCTCTGGAATATCTAAAAAGCGCTTCCGAGTTTCCACAGTAAATTTTAGATTGTCGGGTTTGTTCTATCACAGGTTACCCCGGTGCCGTTACTTTGTGATATAAAAGCAAACAAGATCACACAATTTTAAATGAAAAGAAAATGAGAAAGCTAATAGTTTCAGAATGGATAACCCTAGATGGTGTATTTGATGCCGACCGCATGGGCGAATGGTTTATGCCTTTTTTTGGCGAAGCCAAAGCCGCTTACATTCAGAATTGCCACCATACTTGCGATGCCATACTTTTGGGTCGTAAAACCTACGAAATGCTGGCGCCATATTGGTCAACCAAAAAAAATAATGAAGATGGCGTTGCCGATAAGTTGAATAGCGTTCCTAAATACGTGGTTTCAACTACCTTAGAAAAAGCCGACTGGAATAACACCACGATCATTAGTAAAAATGTGATCGTAGAAATCACCCGCCTAAAAGAATTGCCCGGTAACGAGATCATGCTGGAAGGCAGCGCCGAACTGGTAAAAGCACTGGCCAAAGCCGATCTGGTTGACGAATACCGTTTGATGGTTCACCCCATTATTTTAGGTAGCGGAAAACGTTTTTTTATTGATGATTTCCAGGCTTCGGGCTTAAAACTAGTTAAAACCCAACAACTGGATGCCGGGGTAATTGTACTATACTACCAACGTGAAAAATGAAAAAAAGATCAGGTTTATAAGCAACAGCAAGCCGTTTATTATTTAGCGATTTGCTGTTGCTGTATTTAACTAAGTTAGGCTTCCAATGCCGGTGTATACTCACCGCGACGGGCGGCATTGTTAATGCTCAGCCGTTTGTGAAATATTTGCTGAGCAACGGCTACATTTTCATCTTTGCCTTTCCAATATTCCATAGCCGGTTGCTGAACCGCTCTTGCGAACGAAAAGGTAAGCGTCCATGGTAACCTATTTTTGTATTTTACATGCATAGCATTTAAGTGTGCGCTGGCATCTGAAGCCGCTTGCCCGCCTGATAGAAATGCCACACCGGGTACAGCTGCTGGTACACAACGCAATAAACACTCAACGGTAAGGTCGGCAACCTGGTCAACGCTAGCTTGCACCGATGCATCCACACCGGATACCACCATATTGGGTTTCAATATCATACCTTCCAGGTAAATGCGTTGCTGTATCAGTACTTCAAATACGATGTGCAAAACCCTTTGGGTTACTTCAAAACAACGTTCGATAGTATGCTTGCCATCCATCAGTACTTCGGGTTCTACTATAGGTACCACATCGGCTTCCTGGCAAAGTGCCGCGTAACGCGCCAGGGCATGGGCATTAGCATAAATGCTACCATCGGTTGGGGTATCGTCCGAAATAACGATCACCGCGCGCCATTTGGCAAACCTGAGGCCGGCCGCGGCATAGTTTTTTAGCCTTTCCCGCAGTCCGTCAAGGCCTTCGGTTACTTTTTCACCGGGGAAGGCAGGCATATCTTTGGCTCCCTCATCTAGTTTAATGCCGGGAATAACGCCGGCTTTAACCAAAAGATCGATGAATGGTGTGCCATCATCAGCAACTTGTTTTGTGGTTTCGTCAAATAGAATAGCACCGCTAATACATTCGCCCAGTTTGGGGGTTCTTACTATGAGTTCACGGTATTTTCGGCGGTACTCTTCTGTTTGGGGAATGCCGGCTTCTGCAAAGCGTTTGTTGCAGGTAGCTATACTTTCGTCCATGGCCAAAAGGCCTTTGTCGCCCGCCATTAATTGTTGGGCGGTGGTTTTTAAAGTTTGTTTATTCATGGGTATACGATATTTATGGCAAACGTTTGGGGGTGTTGCTTTGTTGTAAATATAACAAATGGTTTTGTAAGGAATATCTGTGATTTTTATTGAATTCGGGTGCCTTGTTTTGTAAACTTGCTGATCATGAAAGAGAATAAATACGATAACGAAAGTTTCTTTAAACAATATAGCCAGATGGCTCGCTCGGTTAGCGGTTTAAAAGGGGCTGGGGAATGGCACGCGTTTCAAAAAATGTTGCCGGATTTTCACGGCAAACGTGTTCTTGATCTGGGGTGTGGCTTTGGATGGCATTGCCGCTATGCCGTTGAACAAGGAGCAGCGCATGTGATTGGTATTGATCTTTCGGAAAAAATGCTCAATAAGGCAAAAGAAATAAACAACTCTCCATTGATTGAGTACAAATGCTTGGCCATAGAGGATTTTACTTATGAACCCGACTCATTTGATGTAGTCATAAGTTCACTCGCATTTCATTACCTGGAATCATTTGATAATATATGTAGTAAGGTATATCAATGTCTTACAACTGGTGGCTCATTTATTTTTTCGGTTGAACACCCCATATTTACAGCTCAGAGCGGACAGAACTGGTATGTGGATGAACAGGGGAAACGCCTGCACTGGCCTGTTGATAATTACTTTAGTCAGGGTAATCGTACAACAACGTTCCTGGGCGAGCAGGTTATCAAGTATCACAAAACATTAACAACCTATATCAATAGCCTGATCAGGAGTGGGTTTGAAATTACCGCGCTTATTGAACCTGAACCGAAAAAAACGATGTTAGAAAATGTACCCGAAATGCAGGATGAATTACGCCGCCCTATGTTCTTGATTGTATCGGCTGTGAAAAAATAGTTAGCGTTAAGTAGCCTCGAGTGTTCCGGTAAGTGGTAAAAATATTTTGTATGATAACGATTTTGGTAAAAAACCCTAAATTGTAATCGATTACGAACCTTAAAATCAATGCCTATGAATTCGCGCCGTGACTTTTTACAGAAGCTGGGGATCTCTGCCCTGGCTTTACATCTGGCCCCGCTTTCGGGATGGACCAACAGTAAAAGCTATACCGAAGCCCCTTATGAAGGTCGTGTACTTCGTGTAGCTATTATGGGACTCGGAAGCTATGGAACGAGGGTAGCCGAAGCCATGCAATCATGCGTAAAAGCCAAATTGGTTGGTGTGGTGAGTGGTACACCTTCAAAAATTAAGGATTGGCAAAGCAAGTACGGCATATCTGAAAAGAATTGCTACAACTATGAGAATTTCGACAGCATTAAAAACAACCAGGATATTGACGCGGTTTATGTGATCACGCCAAACGCATTACACCACGATATGGTATTACGGGTGGCCAAAGCTGGTAAACATGCCATTTGCGAAAAGCCCATGGCCGTAAACGCCAAAGAGGGGCAGGCTATGGTAGATGCCTGTAAAAAGGCCAATGTGAAGCTGCTGGTAGGATACCGGATGCATTTTGAGCCAAAAACGCTTGAGATAATCCGGATGCGTAACAACGGCGAATTTGGGAGGGTCCTCTTTTTCCAGGGCCAGTGTGGTTTTAAGATCGGTGATCCTACCCAATGGCGGCTCAATAAACAATTGGCAGGCGGAGGAGCGATGATGGATATTGGTATTTATGCTATCAATGGCTCGCGCTATATGACCGGCGAAGATCCAATTTGGGTTACCGCCCAGGAAACCAAAACCGACCCCGTGAAATTTAAAGAAGGGGTTGACGAAACCATCCAGTTCCAGTTCGGCTTTCCGAGCGGAGCAGTAGCATCCTGCTTGTCAACCTATAACATGAATAACCTCGACCGCTTTTTCCTGGATGGGGAAAAAGGTTTTGCCGAACTGCAGCCCTCCACAGGTTATGGCCCTATACAAGGGCGTACCCATAAAGGCGAACTTACTCAGCCAGTAACTACACATCAAACGGTACAAATGGAAGAGATGTCTGCCATTATTTTTGACAACAAACAGCCGGTGGTGCCTGTGAATGGGGAGGAGGCTGTAAAAGACCTCAAGATTATCGACGCCATTTACCAGGCTGTTAAAACTGGGTCAAAGGTGGCTATTAGTATTTAGTGTTGATCCCGATAATAAAAAATATGTCATTGCGAGCGAACATGGGTTGGCAGAGTATAGGAGGAGGAGAAATCTTTTGGGCCTGATAAGTCCGGTGCAAAAGATTTCTCCTCGTTCCTCGTCGAAATGACAAGGCTTTTTAACTAAATTTCAGATATTAATATTAAGAGCCTTACTCATTAGTCAGAAATCCGCCTTTACCTCTGTAAAGATCAAGTTTGCCATTTAATTCAACTTTTATGACAGACATATACTTGTCCTGCAGGTTCTCAGGAATGGTGATGTATGTTAAGCCCGGTACAACACTCCATGATATTTTACCCACAATTTTATAGGTCAGCGGGGTGTTGCTACCCAGTACACTTACTTTTTTGATGCTGTTTTTCAGTCCTTTTATCAATAACGGCGCGCTGGTTTTGGCGGGTACAAACAAGTATACAATGGTCGAATCCTTGGATAAGGTGCTGGCGCCATAATAATGACCTTGCGGCATACCGGCAATGGTATTAAAAACGCTTTCACCGTTCTTCTTATTCCAGGCACCTAGTTCTTTAAGCAGGTTGACTTCTTCGGGTGGAATACTGCCAGCGCCTTTTGGGCCAATGTCTAACAATAAGTTTCCACCATAACTTACGGCATCGGTAAAAATACTGATGATCTCATAAGGTGTTTTAAAATTTTTGTCCTGTGGCTGAAAGCCCCAGTTATCATTGCTGGTCATGCAAAGTTCCCACCATTTGTAGGCTGGTCTCGATACCGGGAAGTTTTGTTCGGGAGTATCATAATCACCATAGCCTTGTAAACGCCCGTTGATGATAGTGTTGGGGTTATAACCCAACAGTTTTTGCCTGATCTCTGCCGCATTCCATTCTTCGGCGCTGTGTTCCCAATCACCGTCGAACCACCAAAGGTCGGGATTGTATTGTTTGGCAAGTTCATCCAGTTGCCCATTCATAAAAGTTAAAAATTTAGCCCATTTGGCAGGCTGTTTTTTTACCTCATATCTGCTGCTATCTTTTAAAAAGCCAGGATAATCGGCATAGCTCCAATCAATCAGCGAAAAATAGGCACCTGTTTTTATACCACGCTGACGCAAAGCGTCATATAAAGGTTTTAGGAGGTCTCTTTTAGCAGGGGTTTTTTGTACTACGTTCAGCCGACCGTACTTACTGTTCCATAAAGCTACCCCGTCATGATGCTTTGTGGTCATTACAGCATAACGGGCACCGCTTTCCTTAATAAGATCGGCCAATTCATTAGGTTTATACTGACTTGCAGTAAAGCCATTTAACTGGTTCATATAATCCGGATAACTGATTTTTTTGTTATGAAAACTCCAGCTTTCATCTATCCCTTTTACAGAATAGATACCGTAGTGAATAAATATGCCCAGTTTGGCATCCGCAAACCATTGCATTTTTTCTTTGATCTCATCAGGGTTTACATGGTGTTGTGCCTGTACATAACCAGTGTAGAATATAGTAAATAAGGATACAAGATAATGAGTAGTTTTTTTTAGCATGATTTACTAATTGATTTTTTTATATGAAGTTAACATCTTTTTAATAAATTTAAAAAGAATCCTTTTTTTATTAAATTTATTTTAATAAATATGCAAATATAAAACTGAATTAAAATGTTTTTCAAGCACATAGATATTGTTAAGGGGTTATATTACGGTAAAACGGCTTCGTTAAATGAACTGAGTATTAGCGTAGGCAGGAGCATTCCGTATGTAACTAAGGCTGTGACTGACCTTATTAATTTAAATGTGGTAAAGGAAATCGGGATAGGTACCTCAACTGGGGGACGTAAGCCGGTAACATACTCTTTAATAGCAGATATTGGTTTTATTATTTCGGTGGCGATGAGCCAGTTTGTGACCAGAGTAGTCATTACCGATATGAACAATGAGTTTGTGGGGAAGGTGCAGGAGTTTCAGCTAAAACTTAATGATGATAGTAATGCCATCCATTCCTTAGTGACATATATTAAAACCACCATTATCAACTCTGGTTTACCACAAGATAAATTTTTGGCTATAGGTATTACTATGCCGGGTTTTATTGATGCTTTTCAGGGTAATAACCTGAGCTTTCTCAAATCTTCTGATGATACAACACTGGTAACGTATATTACCAAACAGGTTGAACTGCCCGTATTTATTGAAAATGACTCGACTGCTATAGCCCTTGCCGAACAAAAATTTGGATTACCGATAGCCCGTAATAATTCCATGATCATTAATCTGGGCTGGGGCATTGGTTTAGGCATGATCATTAATAAAGAAATATTTAAAGGGCACAGCGGTTTTGCCGGGGAATTTAGTCACTTGCCGCTTCATAAGAACGGAAAGCTATGTTCATGCGGAAAGCAGGGCTGTTTAGAAACTGAAGCCTCCTTACTTGCTATTGAAGCCAAAGCAACCGAAGGCTTAAAACAAGGACAGGTGAGCAGCTTGATGAAATATGATATCATATCGGCCGATAACATCATTGATGAAGCGCTTAAAGGCGATGCTTTTGCCGTAAAAATAATTTCCGAAGCGGCTTATTTCATTGGTCAGGGTTTGGCTATTCTGCTGCACCTGATGAATCCAGAAAGTATTATACTGAGTGGAAAGGGAAGTGTTATAGGTAAATTATGGCTTATCCCTATCCAGCAGGCTATGAATGAGCATTGCATACCGCATTTAACTACTTACACTCAACTGGCTGTTTCCAATCTGGGCAACGATGCTCAACTTTTAGGTGGGGTAACCACTGTGATTGAAAATTTATATAAACTCAGCCCGCAGGCTAATATTTTCGAACCTGCATAATATTAAAAGAACCTTATAATTAACTAATCCATAATTAATCCAAAACAATTTGCATGAAACAACTTTACTTAATTCTCAGAAAATGGGTAGTGCTGCTACTCTTACTGATTTCGGCAAACGCATTTGCCCAAACAACAGTTACCGGCGTGGTTCGTGATGAAACCGGGCCCCTACCAGGTGTGTCTGTACTTATAAAAGGTACAACAAATGGAGTGCAAACCAACAGCAGCGGCGCGTACAGCATCAAAGCGACAAAAGGCGATGTACTTAAATTCTCCTCTATTGGTTATGCTACAAAAGAAGTTACTGTTGGCGATGACCAGGTTATTAATGTAACCCTGGCTGTAGGTAGTAATCAATTAAAAGAAGTTACCGTAACCACCTCTTTTGGTATCAAAAGGCAGGAAAGATCTGTTGGTTATGCAACCAGCACGGTTTCGGCTAAGGAAATTACCGAAGCAGGTAATACTAATTTTGCATCGGCTTTATATGGTAAAGCAGCTGGCGTTACAGTTAAAACTCAACCCGGTGGTGCTAGTAGTGCAGTAAATATCCAGATCAGAGGTATCAACTCCATCAATTACAATCAACCTCCATTGTATGTTGTAGATGGGGTAATTATCCGGAACCAACAGCAATATGGTCAAAATGGTTTTAATAATGGTGGTTTTTACAGCGATCAGCGTATTGAAGGCAATGGCGTGCTGGACATTAACCCTACCGATATTGAAAGTATAGATATACTAAAAGGCGGTAGTGCTACTGCACTTTATGGTTCTGATGCCGAGGGTGGCGTAATTGTTATTACGACAAAAAAAGGTGTTAAAGGAAAAGGTCCAGCCGTAGATTTTAATTATTATGGTACCGTAGAACGGGCCGCTTTTTTACCCAACTATCAGAATGTTTACGGACAGGGTTATGACCGTGCCACTAATATTTCTCTTGGCTTTAACGAAGATGGTTCTGTTCCTGATACACAATCACCGGCAGGCTGGAGGCCCAACTTTAGGGCATATGCCGATTTCGGCCCCAAAATGGATGGGCAAAAAGTTCGTTGGTGGGATGGGTCAATCCAATCATATTCTCCGCAACCGGATAATTATAAAGATATATTCAGGCAAGGTACAAGCTCAAGTGCTAACGTATCGATCTCCAATCAAACCGAAAATGCCGATTACCGGTTTTCGTATACCAGGCTTGATTATAACGGGATACAGCGGGAATCAGGTGTTCACAAAAACTCATTCAATTTAAACAGCTCGCTAAAACTGAGCAAAAAAGTAAGTGTGGATGTTGTTGCCAACTTTGTAAACACTTTAACCCAAAATCGCCCATATCAAACTAACAGACTGGCAGAATCATTTGATGGTTTTTTTGGAAGGGAAGAAAAAATGGACCTGGTAAGACAAAAATTTCTTACCTCTGAAGGGTTTGAATATGCTCCTGCAGAAAATCCACAATACAACCCGTCTGAAGCTTTTGTGTTTAGGGTTAGGCCTAGTCTTTATGATTATTTTTTCAATACTTTGAAAAATACTTATACTGAAAATGAAAATCGCTTATACTCAAGCGCAACTTTAAACTGGGGTATTTTAAATCATCTTAAATTCCGTGGAAGAATTGGAAATGATTACACCGGTCGTAATACAGAGGCCGAAAGCTACAATACTTACCCGGTAGCTTTTAATACCGGTGGCAACAGTACAGGTGGTTATAATGTATCTACAGGTATTTACTCCATACTATACGGCGATGCTTTGTTAACCTACAATACCAATATTACAAAGGATTTTAACTTTTCATTAACAGGTGGTTTTACGGCCAGGCGTGAGTCTTATCGTGATGAAGCATCCGGAACAACCCAAGGTTTAGTGACAGAGAATTTCTTTTCATTAAGTAATTCTAATGGCATTGTCAGTACTTCTTATACCAGGCAGTTTGAAGTAAAAACAGGTGTTTTTGGTTTGTTAAACCTAACTTATAAAAACTATTTGTTTTTAGAAGGTGCATTACGTCAAGAGTCGGCATCAACTTTACCTCCTCAAAATAATACGTATTACTATCCGGCAGTTAACGGAAGCTTTGTATTTACAGACGCATTGAAAGATGCTATGCCATCGTTTTTAAGTTATGGTAAATTAAGACTTTCCTATACAGAAAATGGTAACCCGGCCCCAAGATATCAATCCAATGTGGCTTATCAGCAAACTTCGCTGCAAACTATTAATGGTTCGGTACCTCAACTTTCCATACCGGGAGCTTATGGTAACAATACATTACAGCCCGAGAGGAAGCATGAATATGAAGGCGGTTTAGAACTTCGCTTTTTAAATGATAAACTCAGTGTAGATGCGAGTTACTATAGCAACAAAATAAATAATCAGATACTGGGCTTAACTGCTGCACCAAGTAACGGTGCCGGAAGCCAGATAGTTAACGTAGGTACTATTGGAACTAAAGGTTTTGAACTTGCCTTGAATGCTACGCCTATCTCAACCAACGACTTTAAGTGGAATGTGCGTTTAAATTACTCTGTTTATAATACAAAAGTTTACGCTTTGGCTCCTAACCTGCAGGAGTTGGTTTTACCAGGTACAAGCTTTGAAGGCGGATCTTTAAAAGTAGTAGCGAGACCAGGTGAAGAACTGGGTAATATTTATGGTTTCCCGCTGCAAACAGATGGAAAAGGAAATAAATTGGTAGATGCCAATGGTTATTACAATGCCGATAACTCTCACTATGTAAAAGTAGGTAACATACTACCAAAGGCTACAGGTGGTTTTTCAAACACATTTACATACAAAAGCGTGTCACTTACCACCCTGGTTGATTACAGGTTTGGTGGTCAGTTGATATCACCTCCGTTAAAATACGGTATAAATGCAGGTATGTATACCAGTACTTTAAAGTATAGGGATGCAGAGCATGGAGGCTTGGCGTATTATATAAACGGGGCTGGTACCTACGTAGGATTGCCATCAAACGCAACAGCTGGCCCGGGTGGAGAAAAAGTGTATCATGACGGGTTAATACAACCTGGTGTGGTTGCAAGCGGTGCGCCTAATACTACTATCATAGACGCTGCAAGTTATTATGAAAATCAGTTTTCTGCGGGCGATCCAAATAGCCAAAATACTGGAAGCGCGGTATACAACAACAACTATATTAAATTACGTGAAGTTGTATTAGGTTATAATTTGCCTCAAAGTTTTGCACGCCATATAGGTATGTCAAAAATCAAGTTTTCGCTGATAGGCCGTAACTTACTGTATATATACCGTACGTTGAAAAATCTTGATCCGGAAACGCCAATTGGAAACCAGTGGTATAATCAAGGTATTGACCACGGCTCGTTGCCTGCAACAAGAAGTTACGGTTTCTCCTTAAATGCCACCTTTTAACCATTAAAATTGATCAGAAGATGAAAAAAATATTTATATATAGTGCTGTCTTATTATCGCTTATGGCATCATTCAGCGCCTGTAAGAAAACGATTGATAAGAATTATAACAATCCGGAATTATCAACAAAGCCTATTGTAAGCGGCTTTTTTACCGCGATGTTAAATAGCGACAGAGTTAGACCCGCTTACTGGAACTTGCGTACGTTTTTCTTTCCGCAGATATCGGTTTATGCGCAAACCACCACATTTGATAACGTATCAACAGCCTATAAACACAGAGACGATTATATAGGACAATATTGGTCGGATTTTTACTACCCGTCAGGTAATGGAAGTGGGCCAATGGCTGTATACCGAGCCATGCAGGCATCTTATGCTGCTCTATCCAAATCAGACCAGGCAGATCAACTGGTTTATATGGAGGCCGCTAAAATAGTTTTAGCCGAGCGGGCAGCTAAAATGATTGATATGTGGGGAGACATCCCTTTTACACAGGCAGGTAGCCTGGAAACCACGAGTACTATTAAAAACCCTGTTTTTGATGATAGCAAAACGCTTTATAATTCACTCATCAGTGATCTTAATGAAGCTGCAACTTATTTTGCAGGAGTAAAATTGGCAGGCAATGTACAATCGGCATTTAACAAAGCCGATATTTTGAATAATGGCAGTGTACTTAAATGGCAAGCATATGCCAACTCGGCGCGCTTACGCTTGTTGATGCGTATTTCAAATGTAGATGAAGCCACCGCTAAAGCAGCCGTTACAACCATGTTAAGTAACCCCACAGCATATCCACTTGTTGACGGTGGGAATAACGGTAGTTACAGCCCTTTGAGCTCTGATATCCTTTTACAGCCATTAACAACCACAACTAACAGTACGCTATCTTCTGCTTTAGTTGAGATCGATAGTTATTGGGCTCCCGACTACAAGCTAAATAAGGTGATGTTACCTTCAAACGACCCTAGGATAAGGGTTATGTTTGATAAATATGGTCAAACTGTAAGTGGCAAATTTGTTCCAAACAAAACCTACCGGGCCATGCCAATAAGTTATGGATCAGGCCAGCAGGATACTGCTTTTTTCAAATATTCAATTGTAGATTCGGCAACATTTTTAAATAATATTAAAATGCCGGGTATAGTGATCACCGCTTCTGAAGTTAACTTTTTGAAGGCAGAGGCTTATGAGCGCTGGGGATTGGGCGATGCGTCGGCAGCTTACAATACCGCGTTAAAGCAATCCATCACTTTTTATTATTATCTTAATAGTATAGGTCAGGGTACTGAAGTTGCTCCAACAACTACAGAAATCAATACCTTTTTAGCTAATAGTAACATTAATTATAGCCTGGCAGCTGATCAAACGCATAAGCTGGCTCTGATTTATACTCAGAAATGGCTGCATTTCGGCTTTTTACAATCTGATGAGGCCTGGGCAGAATACAGGAGGACAAAATACCCTGCATTGACATTCCCGGTTGAAACCGCTACTGATTACCAAAATCCTCCAACCAGGCTTTTGTATCCAACGGTTGAAACCGGTTATAATACTAATTATAGCACAGTAAAGGCTAAAGACACCCGTACAACAAAAATATTCTGGGATGTAAAGTAATACAATAGTTGATTAGGGGCGGTTCACCATGGTGGGCGCCTCTTTTTTACTGTTTTTCTATAATAAAGGGGCTGTATCATCAAGCATGATCAGCCTCTTTTTTTTGATTACTCAGATACGTAAGCGATGGATAGTCTTGTGGGGTGGATTGATTAAACTACCAGAAAGTGGGTTTACATGGTTTACATAATTTAGGGTTTACATGGATTTATATAGTTGATAATGAGCTTGTTGGTTATTTTTTTAAAGAAAAAGTGTAAACCCACTTTATAGCCTCTATTATTGAATGATTTTATTTTGATGCAAACCAGGCAAGGCTAATTGGGTTATACTATAAATACGCTTAAATATTTTAGTATGAGGGCAATATGGAGAGGGTCAATCGGTTTTGGACTGGTTAGTATCCCAATTAAATTATATTCCGCCGTGCAAACAAGCTCCCTTGACCTGGATATGCTGGATGGCAGGGATCATTCCCGGATCCGTTACCAGCGGGTTAATGAGCAAACGCATAAAGAGGTGCCGTATGACAAGATCGTTAAAGGCTATAAGCTTAAAGACGAATATGTGATAGTGGAAGAAAGCGACTTTGCCGATGCGGCTCCCGAAAAAAGCAAAGTGATCGAGATAGAGAATTTTGTGGATATGGCTGATGTCGATCCCATGTATTATGAAACATCTTATTATGTCGAACCCGATACCCCTTCTAATAAAGCTTATGCGCTCTTAGTAAAAGCCATGCTCAAATCGGGCAAAGTTGGGTTGGCACGTTTTGTATTGCGCAATACCGAAAGTTTATGCATTGTTCACCCTTCAGATAACGTAATGGTAGTAACCCGTATCCGTTTCGCGCAGGAGATCAGACCTACGGATGATTTAAACATCTCCGATGATGTCGGCGTCACCAAAAAAGAATTGGATGTAGGTTTGGCGTTAATCAAGCAATACACCGAGCACTTTGATATCTCGAAATTTAAAGATGAGTATAATAGTGAACTGCTCAATATTATTAAGGCCAAAGCCAAGGGAAAACGGCCAACCATCAAGAAGCTAAAACCACATAAAACTACCAGCGATGATTTGTATGAGCAACTGATGGAAAGCTTACAGACTAAGAAAGGGGCATAAGATGAGTTTAACAGATTATATCAAAAAACGCGATTTTCAACAGACTTCTGAACCTAAAACGGGTAAAGGTAGTGGTAAAACGCTCTCGTTTGTGGTACAGCGGCACCATGCTACCAGTTTGCATTATGATTTCAGGCTGGAACTGGATGGTACTTTAAAAAGCTGGGCCGTGCCAAAAGGCCCTTCCATGAATCCGGGCGACAAACGCCTGGCTATGATGGTAGAAGATCACCCTATTGATTATCAGCATTTCGAAGGCATCATCCCCAACGGTAATTATGGGGCAGGAGTGGTGCTGATCTGGGATCATGGTACCTATGAGTCACTAGCCGAATCACGGGAAGATGATGTAAAGGTCTTAAGATCAGGCTTAAAAAGCGGCAACCTGAAGTTTAAATTAAATGGCGAAAAGCTGCAGGGTGAATTTGCCCTGGTGAAACTGCACAATGCCGAAAATAATGCCTGGCTGCTGATCAAGCATAACGATGAATTCGCTGTAAAAAAGAAATACAGCAGCGAGGATCTGGTACCTGCCGACATTAAAAAAATGCGGAATAATAAAAGTGGCGAAGCAACCGCGTTACCTGATCTTAAAAATAAAGAGGTCAAAAAAAAAAGTCCAGCTCCCAAAAGCAGGAAAAGCGCATAGTTGAAAAAGCTTATACGCCTATGATGGCTAAATTGGAAACTAAAGTTGTTGACCACAAGGGCTGGATCTATGAGCGTAAACTGGATGGCTACCGGGCCATTGGATACACTGGAAAAGACGCAAAACTGATCTCGCGGAATGGCATTGATTTTAGCGCAAAGTATGACAAAGTAATAGATGAACTAAAACTGATTAACCAGGATGCCATATTGGATGGAGAATTGGTGATTGAGGATAAAAAAGGCCAAAGCCGTTTTCAGGATATTCAGCATTATGAGGGTGATAGCGCCAACTTGATCCTTAAATATTATGTATTTGATCTCTTGAATCTGAAAGAACATGATCTGCGTGGCCTGGAACTGGTAAAACGCAAGAAATTATTACAAACGCTGATAGAACCCTTGAATAGCAAAACGATAATTTACAATACCCATATGGAAGGCAATGGGGGCGATCTGTTTAAGAAAGCACAGTCGTTGGGTTGGGAGGGGATTATCGGAAAAGATGAAGAAAGTACCTATCACAGCGGAAAACGATCAGATAGGTGGTTGAAATTTAAAGCTCGAAACTCACAGGAAGCTATTATATGCGGTTATACTGCGCCGTCGGGATCGAGAAAGTATTTTGGCGCTTTGGTATTGGGTATTCGTGAAGGCTCCAATATCCGGTACATTGGCAATTGTGGAACAGGTTTTAATGATATCGGCTTAAAAGAATTGTATGAAAAATTGCGTCCGTTAGAAATGGATGAGAAGCCTTTCAAGGAAAAAGCCCATCAAATTACTAAAGTAACCTGGCTGAGACCCGAATTGGTTTGCGAGGTTTGGTATGCTGAGTGGACAGCAGATGGTCATTTAAGGCAAGCAGTTTTTAAAGGATTGCGCACAGATAAAGATATGGAGAACGTAATTATGGAAACACCTGAAAAACAAATGGCCGACGAAGAAACTATTGCATTTGGTCGTACGAAGCTGAAAGTTACCCACCTGAATAAAATTTTCTGGAAACAGGAGGGAATAACCAAAGGCGAGTTGATCAGGTACTATCAGCACATGGCCGACTGGATTGTGCCCTATTTAAAAGATAAGCCCATATCTATGCGCCGTCAACCCAATGGTATTGAAGATGCTGGATTTTTTCAGAAGGATGTGGATGTGGAGCATTTGCCCGCCTGGATAAAAACAGAACCGCTGCACTCCGAAAGCAATGATAAAGATATCAACTACATTATCGGGAAGGATGCCGCTACTTTGCTGTATATGGTAAATCTGGGTTGTATTGAAATTAATCCCTGGTTAAGTTCCTACAAAAAACCGGATAATCCGGAGTTTGTGGTGATCGACCTTGATCCGCACGATGTGCCGTTTACTGAAGCGGTAGAAGCCGCTTTAAAAACCAAAGAGATCTTTGACCGCATGCATCTGGATGTTTTTATCAAAACATCCGGTTCAAAGGGCCTGCATATTTATTGCTACCTTGGGGCAAAATATGATTACGATTTTGTAAAAATGTTTGCCGAGTATACCGCCAACCTCATCCACCAGAAACTACCGGATACAACTAGTGTGGAAAGAAGTCCGGCTAAAAGAAAAAACAAGATCTATATAGATTTTCTACAGAACAGACGCGGCCAAACGGTAGCCTGCCCATATTCTGTACGACCCAAGCCGGGCGCAACGGTTTCAGCACCCTTGCATTGGCATGAGGTGAATGATGAGCTTCAACTATCCAATTATACGATTTATAACATGCCAGATAGGGTAAAAAAGATCCAGGATCCATGGAAAAATTTGACAAGCAAACCCGGTGATCTGAAAAAAGCGCTTGGGTTGATAAAGGGGAAATAGCCTGTGGGTCGGTGTTATCACCGACCACAGGCTAAGATACCCAATCAGTTTTTTTGAACAGGCGTAACCCGAAACTCGGTTTTATAATTGTTTCGCAGTATACCGATAAATTGAAATTGACCTATTTTTTCTTCAGATAACAACTTAAAAAGAGCATCGGAGCTTTCAATAGCTATGTCATTAAAGGAGAATAAAATATCCCCACTTTGGATTCCGGCTTTATCTGCAGGACTTCCTTTGGCCACATCAGAAATAAACAGGGCCTGTTTATTAGCAACTTCGGCTATTGTCCGTAATTTAGGTACAATATCTATTTGCTGCAACACCAAACCCAGGTATGCTCTTCTCACTTTTCCAAAACGGATTAGCTGACTGGCGATATCTTTTGCTGTATTAATGCTGATGGCAAAACATAATCCCTGTGCTCCGCTTATAGTGGCCGTGTTTACACCAATGACTTCACCATCAGTATTGATGAGCGGGCCACCGGAGTTTCCCGGATTTAAAGCCGCGTCTGTCTGGATCATACTGTCCATCAATCGCCCGTTTTGACTTTGAAGTGTTCGGCCAAGGGCGCTAACAACACCCGCTGTTACCGTATGTTGAAAGCCTAAGGGGTTTCCAATAGCTATTACCAATTGTCCTATAGCCAGGGATTCGGAATCGCCCATGTGAACTGGTATAAAATCTGAAGCAGATATTTTTAGTATAGCCAAATCGGTATCCTGATCCTGACCAACCAGGGTAGCTGCATGTGTATGGCCATCATGCATCTTAACTTTAATAATCTCTGCCTGTTGTACCACATGGCTGTTAGTAAAAAGATATCCGTCTGAAGAAAACAAGAAGCCAGATCCAGAGCCAACGGGCTGTTCTTTTCCTTTTTGTTGTTTAAAAAGTTCAATTTTGACCACTGCCGTTTTAACTTTCTCTACGGCATTAATAATGGTCGAAGAATACTGATCCATATAAATCCTTTCAAACAGGTGTAATCAATAAATGAACCCTTTAAAAAACACTGTAATAATTTCCGTATTCACGGTAAGCCGATTAAAGAAACATGCTGTTTTGTCATTAATTAGCTTTAAATGAACCAATCAGCGGTTTATCTCGTCTTTGTTTTAAGGAGAATATTTTCCATGAGTTATTAATATTCTTATACGGTGTACAACTTATTTAAATATTATTATATTAGCTCTGCCAATTAAAGAAGTGTTATTAGGACAATTATTGTTCTGCAGAACCTATTGATAATTAAACATTTACCTGATAATTCCTGGTTGATAAAGTGCGCTTATCAACTTTTTATCAGAAACAGCCGATAGTACACAGCTCCCTCTTACTCCACCCCTGAGTATCAGGGCGTGATATTATTTGCCCTTGCCCAGGCACCCCGGTATCGGGTATCGCCTATATCAGCCTTTTTATTGAATTAACCAATTAGTAAAAAATAAACTAAAGCAATTGCCTATGAGAAAAATGAGCTAAAACGATTATGTAATGTCAGAGGGAGTATTATTACTGATCTCCTCCTGAAAAGTATCTGTACATCTTATTACACGCATTAATTATTAACTAATTAAAAAAGCTATGAAACACAATTTGGATAGGAATTATCCCCTGCAAAAAGTTTGTAAAACTATTCTGTGTCAATTATTAATAGTTCTGATATGGGCACCGTTTTCCTATGCGGATGTTACTAATACCCGGAAAATACCGGTCAAAACGATATATGGGCGAAAAAATAACATAAATGCTCCTGTGAAAATCTCCGGTAATGTAAGCGATCAGGCCACGGGTGAAAAATTGATCGGCGTATCGGTCATGGTCAAAGGCACCAATAACGGTACGGTGACCGATGTTAATGGACGTTTTACTATTACCGCCCCTGATGATGGAGTTTTGGTAATTACTTACATTGGCTATAACACTTTGGAGATGCCGGTTAATGGAAAAAATGCCATTAGTATTAAATTGCAGGCCTCATCAAAAGGACTCAACGAGGTGGTGGTGGTAGGTTATGGTGTCCAAAAAAAGGTAACCGTAACCGGATCTGTGGCTTCTGTTAAGGGAACCGATCTGGAAAAATCACCCACAGTAAACTTATCAAATACATTAGCCGGGCGTTTACCCGGGGTTACAGCGGTACAATCCAGTGGCGAGCCGGGTTATGATGGTTCTGCCATTCATATTCGCGGGACAAACAGCCTGGGTAACAGTGATGCTCTTGTAGTTATTGATGGTGTACCAGACAGAGCCGGAGGTTTAGAGCGGTTAAACCCGGCCGATGTGGAAAGCATATCAGTTTTAAAAGATGCTTCGGCGGCGATTTATGGTTCAAGGGCGGCAAATGGGGTTATTCTGATCACCACTAAACATGGTAAATCAGGAAAAACACAGCTATCATATGATTTTAACCAAGGTTGGGCGCAGGCTACCGTGATACCCAAAATGGCGAATGCCGCTGAATATGCCACCATGAATAATGAAATTACCTTATATAACAGCGACATCCCGGTAGCCGATTGGGGGACAGCCTGGGCGGCTTTTAACACAACAGGGCATTACACGCTTCAAAACGGAAAAGTGATCAATGCGGCTTTCCAGCCTGCCGATATACAAAAATATCGGGATGGTTCAGATCCGCTTGGTCACCCCAATACCGATTGGTTTAAAACTACCCTAAAAACATGGTCGCCTCAAAGTCGTCATAATCTGCAGTTAACCGGGGGGGGAGACAACTTCAAATTCTTAACGTCGCTGGGTTATACCACTCAGGATGGCTATTACAAAAACTCCGCTACGGGTTACAAACAATATGACTTCCGCATAAACCTAGATGCCCGGGTAAATAAGTATATCAATACGAGTGTTGGCGTAACAGCGCGGGAGGAGGCCAGAAACTTTCCGACACAAAGCGCGGGATCGATTTTCCGGATGTTGATGCGTGGCAAACCTACAGAACAAGAGGTTTGGCCCAACGGTTTACCAGGTCCGGATATCGAAAACGGTCAGAACCCCATTGTAATTACCACCAACAAAACAGGATATGACAGGGATAGGAGAGACTATTTTCAAACCAACGGAAAAGTGGAAATACAGGTTCCCGGAGTAGAAGGTTTAAAGTTAACCGGTACAGCTTCTATTGATAAGTACATCAAACGCGAAAAGGTATGGTCGACACCCTGGACGTTGTATTACTGGGATCATAAATCCTATGAAGCGGACGGTAAAACTCCTGTACTTACACCTAGTGTACGCTCTACCTTTACCGATCCGCGCTTGTCGCAAAGTGATGAAAATAAGCTGAATGTTTTATTAGGAGGCTTTATCAATTACGATCGCACTTTCAGCGATCATACCATTAACCTGATGGCAGCCGTAACGCGTGAAACCATTAGTGATGATTATTTTAGCGCCTATCGCCGTTACTTTCTATCGCCCGATGTTGATCAGTTATTTGCTGGTGGCGATGCGGAAAAGGATAACTCTGGTGGTGCTTATGACCGTGCCCGGTTAAGTTATTTTGGCAGAGCCGCCTACAACTATAAGCAGAAATACCTGGCCGAATTTTTATGGCGCTATGACGGATCATATATCTTCCCCGAAGCACATCGTTTTGGATTCTTTCCGGGCTTTTTGTTAGGCTATAACATATCTCAGGAAGATTTCTGGAAAAACAACGTTAAGGCAGTCAATTACCTAAAAATACGGGCCTCCTATGGACAAATGGGAGCAGAGCCATACTACAATAATACACTACAGGAAAATCAATACTTATCAACTTACGGTTTTGGGAGCTATATATTTAATGATCAGGTAACCAAATCATTATACGAGCTGCGGGTGCCTAACCCCAATTTTACCTGGGAAGTAGCCAATAATTATGATATTGGTTTGGAGGGTGAGTTGTTGGAAGGCCGTATTAATTTTGAATTGGATTACTTCTATAATAAACGAACCAATATACTTTGGGCTCGCCAGGGTTCAACACCGGCCAGTACGGGGATAAGTAATCTTTTACCTCCTGAAAATATAGGTAAGGTTAATAATAAAGGTTATGAGTTTAAAATAGGGTATAAGGGGAAGATTGGTGAACTCAAGTATAATGTGAGTATCAACGGTGGATATGCCAAAAATAAGATCATCTACCAGGATGAAGCTCCGGGAGTTCTTCCTTACCAGCGTCAAACAGGAATGCCTATTGGATCGCCGCTTTTATATGTTGTCGACGGGGTATTTAAAGACCAGGCCGAAATTAATGCCAATAAGTTAGATTACAGCGAAATGACCCCGCAGCTTAAGCCCGGCGATCTGAAATTTAAGGATATTAATGGCGATGGTAAAATTAATGGTGACGACCGTAAAAGGCTGGATATGGGCTTAACGCCCAAATTTACCGGTGGTTTTGCTA
The DNA here is from genome assembly GCF_011089895.1 of Mucilaginibacter inviolabilis. NCBI lineage: Bacteria > Pseudomonadati > Bacteroidota > Sphingobacteriia > Sphingobacteriales > Sphingobacteriaceae > Mucilaginibacter > Mucilaginibacter inviolabilis. The sequence continues at coordinate 2,024,707 of NZ_JAANAT010000001.1, read as the reverse complement.
TTAACCTGCAATACAAAATGTTTGATCTGTCTATACTATTCCAGGGAGCAACGGGAGGGTACCTGCCAGTTGATACAGAATCGGGAGATATAGGTAATTATCTGCAATATACCTATGATCACCAATGGACAGTTGACAAACCAAGCAGTGTTGATCCGCGCATTGCTAACCGGGGTGATGCCTGGTATTCTTTGGGTAACAAGGCCAATACCTATTTCTACAGAAGCACCAACTATATCCGTTTAAAGAATGTGGAGCTGGGTTATAATCTTCCTGGTCAGATAGCTCAAAAAATTGGGATGAGCAATTTAAGGGTGTATGTAAGTGGTCTAAACCTCATCACCTGGGATAAATTACATATATGGGATCCTGAATCACTTTCTGGCAACGGACAGTATTATCCGCAGTCAAGAATTTTAAATACTGGTGTCAGAGTAACCTTTTAATAACGAAAACCATGAAAAATTTAATCAAACATACTTTAACTGTGTTAATTGTTTCGGGCGCGTTACTTACTTCCTGTAAGAAAGACTTTTTAAACACCAAGCCCTTAACAGAAGTGCCCTCCGAAGATACCTGGAAAGATGGTGCTCTTTCCGCCGCTTTTGTAAACGAAATTTATAATGGCTTAGGCAATGGTGGTTTTGATGAGCAGGAGCTGGCTTCCCTATCAGACGAAGCCGTATTTACCCATCCCGGAAGAGGTATAAATATCATTAATGAAGGTACTGTTGGGCCAAGCAATATTGGCTGGACAAACAATACTTACGAATGGGGTAGCATGTATAACCGCATCAGAACATGTAATGTAGCATTGCAGAATCTCGTTAAGTCCACCATTGATCAATCGCTTAAAGAGCGCCTGCAGGGAGAGGCCCATTTTTTACGGGCCTACTATTATCAGCAGTTGGTGCGTTACTATGGCGGTGTGCCCCTTATTACCAAAGTATATCAATTGGGTGAAGCCGATTACTCTGTAGCCAGAAACAACTACGACGATTGTATTAAGTTTATCACTGCCGATTGTGATAGTGCTGTTACGCTGTTAACCGGTAAAACGATGGACAAAGGCCGAACATCCGTACCAGTCGCCCTGGCTTTAAAATCAAGGGTATTGTTATATGCCGCGAGTGATCTGCATGATATTCCAACTGCCAAAGCCAAATCTGCCGTAATCAGCGCCTACGGACATCCAGAGCTTCTTGGTTATATAAGTGGCGACAGGACTGCTCGTTGGCAGGCTGCAAAAGACGCTGCCAAAGCGGTTTTAGACGCCGCAGGCACAGGCTATAAACTCAATCTGTCTTCACCAGCCTCGTTTGATGATGCCAAAACTAACTATATCTCTATCGCTATGGGCGGTGGCAGTAAAGCCACATTTGTTGACGCAACAGCTTCAAGCGAACTTATTTTTGCCCGGTATTTTGTTGCGGGTAAAGATGAAGGCGGCGAAAATGTAGGCTTAAATAATGGCCCAAATGGCTATCATAACTGGGCAGGTAATACGCCAGTTGAGAATTTAGTGAGCGATTATGAAAATATTGATGGTACTAAATTCGACTGGAATAACCCGGCAAATAAAGCTGCGCCTTATAAAAACAGGGATCCGCGGTTCTATGCTTCCATATTATATGATGGTGCCGGATGGAAACCCCGCGATAAGATATCTGGTAACGTTGATCCGGCAAATCAAATTCAAACCGGGAGTTATCAGGTTGGTTCAGGAACATTGGCTGGCTTAGATACCCGTCAAAGCAGCATCGAAAACTGGAACGGCAGCTGGACTGGTTACTACGTACGCAAGTTTATCGATATCGATCCGAACGTAGTTGATAATAACACCAAACAGTTTATTCCATGGCCATTTTTCCGTTACACCGAGGCGGTATTTAACTATGCTGAAGCTTGTATCGAGCTAGGACAGGACGCTGAAGCCCGGACCTGGCTCAACAAGATCCGTTTCCGCGCAGGAATGCCAGCTCTTACAGAATCGGGCGACGCTTTGAGACAACGCTACCGCAATGAGCGAAGGGTAGAAATGGTTTATGAAGAACAGCGTTACCATGATGCACGCCGCTGGATGATAGCGCCCGCTACCCTGGGGCAAAAATTGATCTTTATAACCGTAACAGGTACCTTAAAGCCAGGCCAAACGGCTCCATCACCATACAGACATGATGAAACTATTTATAATTATACCTATACGCCAGGTATTGATAATAGCATCGAAAACAGGCAATGGCTCGATAAGATGTACTTTTTACCTATCAACCTAACTGAGGTAAATAAGAATCTTAAATTGATTCAAAACCCAGGTTATAATTAAAAATTAATAAGGTTATTTTAATAAAAGAATCTGCTCAGAAGGCTTTGCTGTTATAAACAGCAAAGCCTTCATTTTTATACGATGAAATTGATTCTTATTTATTAGCGCGTGCAGAATAGGGCCTCAATTTATTAAAGTTCCTATTTATAAGGATTAATATCCTAGATTGGTGTAACAAACCCATGAATAATTAAAATATTTATTCTTTTTCTGAGCTTAATTGATAAATTTAGAGGTAAGTCAATACATATGAAAAAAACAATACTTTTTTGCTTTCTCTTTTTTGCTCTTAAAATTTCCAATGCTCAGGAAACCTTCCCGGTTAACGGTGCATGGGATATCCGTCCGGGGCAATACGCGTTTACCAATGGCACCATAATAACCAGCGCAGATCAAACCATAAGCGGCGGCACACTATTGGTGAAAGACAGGATAATTGAAGCCGTTGGCAAGGATATCCCTATCCCTAAAGGCTATACCGTAGTGAACCTGGAGGGGAAATTTATTTATCCCGGTCTTATTGACGCATACACCACCTACGGTATACCAGAACAACCAAGGCAGGCATTTGGAGCTGGTGGTTTCGGGAGGGTCATTGTCCCCGTATCTACCAAACCGGGGGCTTATGGCTGGAATGAATCCATCAAACCCGAGATGAATGCCAAAACGGTATTTCATGGTGATGCAGCAAAGAGCGAAGAGCTGAAGAAAAACGGCTTTAGCATCGTACAATCATTGATACATGATGGCATCGCCCGCGGAACTTCTGTTGTAGTAAGCTTAGCCGATGAGCGCGATAACCTAGTGATGCTGAACGATCAGGCCGCCGCGCATTATTCTTTCAGTAAAGGCACTGCTGCAACCAACTATCCATCATCATTAATGGGTAGCATAGCCCTGCTCCGTCAAACCTATTACGATGCGCAGTGGTATAAAACACAAAAAGCAGAGTATAATATCTCGCTTGATGAATTTAACCGTACCCAAAACCTGCCCCAGATTTTTGAGGTAAGTGACCCGCAAAGTATTTTACGGGCCGATAAAATAGCCAAAGAGTTTGGCCGCCATTATATTTACAAAACCGATGGATTGGAGTATCGTCGCGTAGCTGCTATCAAAGCTACAGGCAGTGAATTTATCATTCCCGTGAATTTCCCCGAGCCTTATGATGTGGAGGATCCTATAGATGCCCGGACCGTTAAATATGAGCAATTGAAAAACTGGGAGCTGGCACCAACCAATCCCGGGGTTCTGGAAAAAGCAGGTGTGAAATTCGCCATAACATCATACGGACTAACCAATGCCCGTGATTTTTGGACAAACATCAGAACCGCCATCACTTCCGGATTGAGTGAAAAACAAGCCCTGAACTCATTGACAACCGTACCAGCAGAAATGCTTGGTGTGTCCGACAAAGTAGGTACCTTAAGCAAAGGTAAACTGGCCAGCTTTATTATTACTTCGGGCGAGCTGTTCAAACCAGATAACATTATTTATGAGACCTGGACAGAAGGGCGCCAGTATGTGGTAAGTAAAATGAACGTTGCCGATCTGCGCGGGAATTACCAGGTTAACGGAACGGGCTTTGCCAATACTACCTTAACTATCAGCGGTACGCCTGGTGTGTACGAAGCGAGTGTTAAACGTTCTGGCACGGATAGCACCCGTACCCGGGGAACTATTACACGGACCGGCGATCGCGTAAGCGTTTATTTTGACTATAAGAAGAATCCCGAAGGTATCATCCGTTTATCCGGATATATCGCTTCTGTTTCACCGATAACATTAAAAGGTGATGCCATATTTCCGGATGGCTCATTAAGTAAATGGACTGCAACGTTCAGTAGCGCTGCGCCTGTATCAAAATCTTCACAGGATACCCCTAAACCTAATGCAAGCGTTGGGCCTGTCATTTATCCGTTTACCGCGTTTGGTAATACCGAAATACCCAAGGCCGAAACTGTGTTGTTAAAAAACGGTACCGTATGGACAAATGAAAAAGACGGTATATTAAAAAACACCGACGTTTTATTGGAAAACGGCAAGATAAAGGCGGTAGGCAAAAATCTTTCATCGGCTGGGGCAAAAGTAATAGACGCCACAGGTAAGCACATATCGGCAGGCATTGTTGATGAGCACTCACATATCGCGGCAACCGGGGGCATTAACGAAGGTACACAGTCGGTTACTTCAGAGGTTCGCATAGCCGATGTTATTGACGCGGAAGATATCAATCTGTACCGTCAATTGGCCGGTGGGGTAACCACATCGCATATATTGCATGGTTCGGCCAATGCTATTGGCGGTCAAACACAACTGATCAAACACCGCTGGGGTATGCTGCCCGAGGAGATCAAGGTTGCGGGCAGCGACGGCTTTATCAAATTTGCCCTAGGCGAAAACGTAAAAGGAAGTAATAATGGGCCTGTTGCCAATAATTCGGCCCTGCGATTTCCGCAAACACGCATGGGGGTTGAAGAGGTATATATAGATGCCTTTACACGTGCCAAAGAATACAAAGCGGCTCGTGTAGCAAAGGGAAGCACCACCCGCAGGGATTTGGAGCTGGACGCCCTGGTGGAGATACTGGATAACAAACGCTTTATCACCTGCCACTCTTATGTACAATCAGAGATCAATATGTTGATGCATGTGGCTGACTCGATGGGTTTCCATATCAATACTTTCACCCATATACTGGAAGGCTATAAAGTGGCTGATAAAATGAAAGCGCACAATATTGCTGGTTCTACCTTCTCGGATTGGTGGGCATACAAAAGTGAAGTGGCCGAAGCCATCCCATACAACGGCAAGCTGATGCATGAAGTAGGTTTGGTAACCGGCTTTAACTCCGATGATGCGGAAATGGCCCGCCGTCTGAACCAGGAAGCCGGGAAAGCCGTGACCTACGGACACATGAGCGAGGAGGATGCTTTAAAGCTGGTAACCTTAAACCCGGCGAAAATGATGCACGTAGATAACCGGATAGGTAGTATTAAGCCGGGTAAGGACGCCGATATTGTTTTATGGTCGGCTGATCCCTTGTCTGTTTATGCTGTTGCCGAGAAAACCTTTGTTGATGGTGTACTGTACTGGGACATTGAAAAGGATGCTGAAAAACAAAAAGCCATAGCCAGGGATGAAGCCCGTATCATTCAAAAAATGCTAGAAGCCAAAAACAAAGGCGCTGCTACACAAAGACCAACCGCAACCCGCCGCCGACTTTATGAATGCGAAAGCGTAGAAGAAGACAATTTTGTAGTAGCCGATGATTATACAGACATGGAGCGGGCCAAACAGGCTGCACGCGAAGCAAGAGATCGTAACGAGCAATAATTTCCCATTTAAAATCAACATGAAAAAAACTATATTAAGTTTAGGAGGATTATTGCTTGGCATTTCCTTCTCATACGGGCAGGCAAACATATCACCTGCCAAACCACAAGTAAAACCGGTAGTGATTACAGGTGCAACTATACATATTGGCAATGGACAGGTAATTAATAACGGTTACATTACTTTTGTAAAAGGTAAGATCACCGGTGTTGGAGAAGGTGCCGCGCCAAGCGTAACCGATGCCGACGTGATTGATGCCACAGGCAAACAGGTGTACCCAGGGTTTATAGCCCCAATGACCACATTAGGTTTAATTGAAATAGAAGAAGGTGCCCGCGGTACGGTTGACGATACAGAAACAGGTGACCTTAATCCGCACGTACGTTCATTAGTGGCTTATAATGCCGATTCTAAAGTTATTCCTACGGTACGCTCCAATGGTATTTTATTGGCCCAACCTACGCCAAACGGCGGGATAATTTCAGGAGAATCATCCGTGGTGCAATTAGATGCCTGGAATTGGGAGGATGCGGCTTATAAAAAAGATATGGCTATTCATTTAAACTGGCCTGTGGTTGCCAGTGGTCGCGAAAGGAGGGGGGCAGCGTTGCCAGTACCCGGAGTTGTACAGGAAACACCGACCCAGCGTGCCCAGAAAAAGGTAGATGAAATCACCAGCCTGTTTGAGCAGGCCAAGGCTTATGCAGAAATTGCTAAGCCCGCGGTAACCAATATCCGCTTTGAGGCTATGCGCGGTTTATTTAATGGTACCAAAAAGCTGTTCATCATTGCTGATAATGCCAAAGAAATAGGGCAGGCAGTTGCATTTTCAAAACGCTTGGGCATTTCTGCTGTGATTGTGGGCGGTAAAGAATCATACTTGGTTACCGACCTGCTCAGAGACAATAATGTACCGGTAATTATCCGCGAAACCCAGGCCTTGCCTGATAGGGATGAAGATGATGTTTACCTGCCTTACAAATTACCCAAGTTGCTGCAGGATGGTGGCGTGCTTTATGGCTTAACCGGTACAGGTTTCTGGCGCCAGCGTAATTTACCTTTTGAAGCAGGGCAGGCAGTAGGCTATGGCTTAACCAAAGAGCAAGCTTTATCTATGATCACCCTGAACAATGCCAAAATATTAGGTATCGATAAAACCACAGGTACTTTGGAAACCGGAAAGGACGCCAATCTTTTTATATCCAAAGGCGATGCCCTGGATATGATAGGCCTTGATGTGGAAACCGCTTTTATACAAGGCCGTAACATCAACCTGGATAATCTCCACAAACAACTTTACAAAAAGTTTAGCGACAAATATGGCTTAAAGCTATAAAAGTGGGTTTACATGGGTTTACATTTTTTATGATTTTAATGTATTTAATTAATTGATTTACAATTATTTATACGTGTTTTGTTGCGATAAAGTGGGTTTACATGTAAACCCACTTTATTTGCGTAAAAGGGTCAGGGCCATGTGCGATTCCTTCCCTCGGGAAGGGGAAGGAAGTGGTTTATGGAACAGGGTAGTCATCGCGCGTAGAAACCCCTCTCCGCCATTACACCAGCCCATCACACCCCTCCCGAGGGAGGGACTTAAAAATCTTTTGCTTTTATGTCCCCTCAGGGTCTCCCGGAGGGGGCCCTGAGGTTAACGCAGGCAAATCTCTCCGAGAAATCCGACAAAAACCCCAAATAATGTTAACAAATTGTTTAAAAAAACTTGTTCATTCTTTTAATTGCCTATTAGTTTAATTTTATAAATTGCCCGGGCAATATGAGTAAATACTTGATCCTTCTTCTTTTTATAGGCCTTACCACATCGCTGTTCTCCAAAACGCATGTGCGCAGATTTAAATTAGCTCATAAAATAAAGCATGTAAATGTCAGTTTATCAACGGATAGCGTTTCGGCGGATACGCTTTTGCATTTTGCACAATCTCTCTTAGGTACTCGCTATCGTTCCAGATGTTCTGATCCTTTGGTAGGGTTTGACTGTTCGGGATTTGTGAGTTACGTTTTCAAGAAGTTTAACTTTAATGTACCCCGTTCCTCATGCGAGTTTATTAGTGTGGGTACAAAAGTACGATTAGAGGATGCCCGGCCTGGTGATATTATCCTGTTTACAGGTACCAAAAAACATACCCGCCGAATTGGGCATGTGGGTATTGTATACTGCAATTCCAGCGACGAGTTTAAATTTATCCACTCTACATCGGGCAAAGAACATGGCGTTACCATATCCAACATGGACGAAAGGTATAAACGTCGCTTTGTACAGGTTATCCGCTTGTTAATTTAACAAATTATACACCCAATTTGATATAAAAAAAGCTTCTTTGATAATCAAAGAAGCTTTTTTTACGACGATTTTTCGTCCGTTTAACAAATAATTAATTCTTCTGTTGGGAAAGAAAGGTAATGAGCGAAGCGAATTCCTCGTATGATAGTGCGTTGGCCAAACCTACTGGCATCATGGATGTTTTCAATTCCTTGCGACTGATCACATCAGCAGCTTTGATGGTGAAAACATTACCCGTTATATCCCGCATCACTATTTTTTGGGCCGATTCCTCGGTAATAAAACCCATATAGTTTTTGTTTCCTTTTGCAGATATCACAACGGTGGCAAAACCCTGCGAAATTGACGCGCTTGGTTTAAGAATCGACTCGGCAATTTGTTGCCTTGTCATAATGGAACCGATTTGTCCCATAAACGGACCTTTCAGCTTTTCGCCTCTGGTGAGGCTATGACAAGCGATGCAGCCTTGACGCGCAAAAAGGGCTTTTCCTTTTAAAGGATCTCCTTTTATTTTAGCGATCATGATCATGACATCTTCGATAGAAGTTTTTCCGATCTGGCCTTTCTTGTTGGTAATCTTGGCCAGGTCAATCTTAACTTCTTTCGTGGCGGCAGCTTTTTCTTCACCGCCAAACGCTGTAATCCCCATTTGATGACGGGCATTTAAATTGGCGAAAAACTGTTTCCCGGCAGGGCTCGATTTTGTCCACTGAGCTTTTAAAAATTGCTCAATCCGCGGAGAGCCATCCCAGGTTACCCCTTTGTAAATTGGTCCGTGCGAATCGGGTCTTGTACCCCACCACCAGGAAGCATCATAATCGGCTTCTTTTTTATAAAGGCGGGATAGGGTTACCAATATCTGTTTTTTAGTTTTATCATCCTTCACTCTGGCATAGGCTTTAATTAAGCCATCAACGGCCTTAGCATCATACATATATCTTAAGGCCCATAAAGCCAGGGTTGAGTTTGGAGTGCCGATCGCGCTAACACAAGCATCTACGGCGTTCATGCCCACCAATGCCCTTACCGCCAGGTGCGGCAGTATAATAGGCGAGTTCGGTTTGGCATGAGGGCCTTCTTCATTTTTGGCTGGCGCCACAAAAGAAGCCGGAACCGGTGTTGCCAATAAGGCCTGCGCCGCGGCTATCCTGCCCAGGCGGTTCAGCCCTATAATAGCCGCTGCATGAACCCGTTCGGATGGATCTTTCAATCCGGCTAAAAATGGTTCAATGGGCACGTTTTGAATACCGGCTTTTCTGTCGGCCAATGCCCTTAAAGCAAATTCTCGTAAATCTTTATCCTTCGTAAGCAGTACTAATGCCGGTATTCCATTTTCGCGGGTTGCCTGGGCGTAAGTGTAAACACCAGCTACGCGAGTGTATAGTGGCAGGCTTGCATCATTTGCAATTTCGAGCGATAGTTTACCTGCTTCTGGTCTGTTCAGAAGCTCCTGAGATGCGTTTAGCCGGGCCACTGCGCTTGCTGATTTCAATAAGTTTGCCAGATCGCTTGCCGAAGCCGCTTTAAGATCAGGGAAAGCTTTGTAGGTCCAGTTATTGGGTACAGCTCTTACCACATAGCCTTTAGCTGCATCGCCGGAATAGCCAGCGCCATCCCATGCAGATAGATAGAGCCTTCCGGATCCATCTACATCTAAATCGGTAATTTGCGGTAACTGGATAAATTCTTCTTCTTTTTGCTGAAAGCTGGCGCCATCGGGTTTTAAACGGTTAATATAAAGCTCGCTTCTTCCCCAGTCGGCTGTCATAGGTACATGATTGTATTTTTCGGGCCAGGTGGGCTCGTCCATAAATAAGGAACCTGTGCCTGATCCGCCGCCTAAATCAACCAGGGCGGGCAAGATCTCATCGGTAAAGTGCTGAAACAATACAGGGTAGCCGTATTCGCCGGATTGGATGTGATGAGAAAAACGAATGTTCCATCCTCCACCGTCATTGGTATTATCCCGGGTGAAAACGTTCATATAGGGGTCGATAGCAACATCGTAGATATTTCGTGTTCCATGAGTGTATATCTCCATTTCGGTTCCATCGGGCCGTACCCTAACAATACCGCCACCCAGCATGGTTAGCTTTTTACCACTGCGATCTATAGCATCATGAAACCCAAAATCGCCCACTGCAATATATATCCAGCCATCAATACCCATGCGTATGCCATTGGTAGCATGGTCTGTACCCCGTTCGGCCAGCATATGGGCGTTACTGATATGCTCAATAAGCGGTTTTGGCGGCCCGTCGGCAATACCGTCATGATCTTTGTCGGTAAAAACTTCCAGGTTCATCCCGGTTGCCTTACCAGTTTCTTTTGAAAAAACGGTGTGCATTACAAAAACCTGATCGCCCATAACCAGGATACCGCGAGGGTCGTCAACCTCGGCAAATTCTGTATGCTTGTCTATCTTGCCGTCATTGTCACTGTCTACCAACCGGATGATTTTTCCTTTCCCGGGAGTTTTACCCAGGGATCCTATCATATCTACACCAACATATACCTCGCCTGTTGGCGCTGTTGCTATACAGGCCGGACTTGGTGTAAGATCAGGGCCGGCAAACCTGGTAATGGTTAATCCATCAGGCCCACGTGTGGTATCTTTTTGCCCGACATTTGATGCCTGGTTTCGATTTAGCAAAGCATACTTACTTTGCGGATGATTTTCTTGTAAAAAAGAACCTGCGAAATATCGAAGTATACCTAAAAAAACTACGACAAAAAGCAGGTTAAAAGAAAGTTTTAGCATAAGGTTAAAATTTAGGAAATAATTGGTGCTGTTAAATCGATAAATTTATGTGTTTCATTTAATGATAGGTACATTTATTTTACCTAATTTATTATAGGTGTTTTGTTTTTAAATGATAGGATAAGTGATTTTTAGTTTTTTTATAATTGAATTGTTTGATACATTTATTCTTTTACTAAAAAGAACATGAAACAAATAGCTTCAATTTTGGTACTTTCTGCCGTGTCCTTTGGGGCATTTGCGCAAGAACCCAATACTAAACTTAATCTGGCTACACCAAAGCCCGAGTTTACAATTATTAAAAACAACCAGGCAACGGCGGTTAAAAATCAGGGTAACTCCGGAACCTGCTGGTGTTTTGCCACTACGTCGCTTGTAGAAAGTGAAATGCTTGCTAAGAAGGAAAAAGACCCAGACCTTTCTGAAGTTTACACGGTGTATAATTTATATATAGATAAAGCCGAAAAATACATTCGCAGGCGCGGTAATACCCGATTTACCGAAGGTGGTATACAACAGGATGTGATGTTTGCTGCTGATAATTTTGGTTCTATGCCGCAGGAAATTTATCCAGGTGTGGGGCGCGATACGGTATTAAACCACGACGGGCAAATGGAAACTAAATTAAAAGCCTATCTGGATGATTTGTTAAAAAACAACCCCGATACCATTCCAGCATCCTGGAAAGTTAACTATAAATCAATTTTAAACAGCTACCTGGGAGCACCACCAGAAACTTTTAGCTATAATGGAAAAACCTATACTCCAAAATCGTACGCGGCAGAATTTGTTCCGCTTAAACTTTCGGGCTATATAGGGTTAACATCTTTCCAGCATCATCCTTATAATACCACTTTTGCTATCGAGGTTCCTGATAATTATAACAGCAACATGTTTTATAATTTACCGCTTGATGAGTTTATAAAAAGCGTTAAAGAGGCTATACTGCAAGGTTATACAGTTGCCTGGGATGCAGATGTGAGCAACAAAGGCTTCCAGATGAAAAAAGGGTTTGCCAAATGGGTTGATAAGGATGACGAGTCAAAAGATTTTGCAACTTTTACAGAGAAAACTCCAACGGCCGAAATTCGCCAGGATTTGTTTGACAGACAGGTTACCCAGGATGATCACCTGATGCAAATAACCGGTCTTGCCAAAGACAGCAAAGGCAACGAGTACTTTATAGTGAAAAATTCATGGGGTAAAGGAGCAAGCCCTTTTGCTGGGTATTTATATGTGAGCATGCCTTATTTTGCCATAAATACCATATCGGTAGTTGTAAACAAAAAAGCCATACCTGCGTCGCTGATAGCAAATACTGGCGGTTGATAATTTATTACTGAAAATAATTGTAAAGAGGCCGTCTCGAAAGTTCGAGACGGCCTCTTTTTTGTCATAGGTAAGAACATATCAAATTATTTCTTTTGGGGAAATCCGTTCGGGGGCTTAAAATAAGCTTACCTGTTCTGTTCCGGGACTTTGTAATTCATGTTGATAGGTACGGATCAAACTGATCAGGTCCGGTCCATATTGCGTCGCCTTTTGCACACCGATTCCTTTGATGGTGCTCAGCGCTTTAAGCGTATCGGGTAGTTTTTCGGCTATGGCCAACATGGTCTTCTCAGAAAGCACCATATTGGGCATAATGCTTTCTTTTATTGCCATTTTTTCTCGCCACTCCAACATTTGTTCGTATAGTTTTTCATTGGGTGGGGCGTTCAGTGCCTTCAGGTAGGAGCGGTCATGGGTTTTAGCTTTGTCTTTGGTTCTGTCCAGATAAGAGGCTGTTGTAAACGGAATTTGCGCAAAATATTCCATCAGCCGTATCCGGTTCATCAACCAAACAATAAGCTGGTCTGCCTTTTTGGCTAATTCTTTTGATTGCCCTATCAACTCTGGTAATTGTTGATACAGGCTTTCGGTAGCGGCAGTTAGTTTTTCGAGAAAATAAGCAGCGGCTTGTACGCTTCGTTCTACATTGAGCTGTTTGGCAAATTTAGCAGCTATGCTGATAATGTCTTTCTCCAGGTCAGGAAGCAGTGTTTCGAAACCTTTGAGCCTGGTTTGCAGCGCACTGAAATTAAATAATTCACCGAGTAAATACTTTTCATATAGCAATTGGTCGCGCTGAAGTGTGTTAACATCGGGTGTGATTAAAACGGCCTGCTCGTTAAAGCGGATGACTGCCGGGTCGCCGATAATATTATGGGCGCCGATAGGATTACGTAAAACCATACCTGATAAAGTACGGCAACGGCTCAGCGCCACATAGGCCTGTCCCGAGGCAAAAGCCTCGCTCACATCAATAATAGCTTTATCAAAAGTTAAGCCCTGACTTTTATGAATAGTAATAGCCCATGCCAGTTTTAACGGGATCTGTGCAAAACTGCCGGCATTACTTTCATTGATAGCCTCACCATCCATTTGATATTTAACATTCGTCCATTCCGCGGCTTCCACCTCAATTTCTTTATCGTTCAGGTTACATTGAACAAATACGGTATTACCCTCTATGCGGCTAACAGTACTGATCTTGCCATTATAATATAGTTTTTCGGCCGAGCCATCATTTTTTACAAACATCACCTGCGCGCCGATTTTGAGTTTGAGTTTGGTTTCGGTGGGATAGGCATCCTTAGGAAAATCACCACGTATGGTGGCTGCAAATTCAAATTCCTGCCCGTGTAAAGCTTCCAGAAATTCTGTATTTACCTGCTGGGCTATATTGTTGTGTGTGGTGAGCGTAATGTAAGGGTCATCGGCGGTTGGTCTGAATTCGGGTATGTAGCGGGCATTCAATAACCTTAAACTTTCCTCGCTGATCTGCTGGTTGCGCACTTCATTCAGGATATCAACGAAGGCCTGTTCTTTTTGACGGTAGATGTGGTTCAGTTCTATGCGGACATAAGATGCCTTTTGCATGGCCAGCGCACTAAAAAAATAAGGAGTGGCATAATGACGGCTTAATAATACCCATTCTTCGTCACGGATGATGGGGCTTAGTTGCGAAAGATCCCCGATCAATAATAGTTGTACACCACCGAAAGGATGAGAAGATTCTTTAATATTCCGTAATATCAGGTCAATCTGATCCAATACATCGGGCCGCACCATACTAATTTCGTCAATAATCAACAGTTCCAGATTATCCAGTAGTTCCTTCTTTTCCTGGCTATAGTGAGTGTCTGGCCGGTCATTCCCACCGGGTAAAAGCGGCCCAAATGGCAATTGAAATAAGGAATGGATTGTCATGCCACCCGCATTAATAGCTGCAACGCCGGTAGGAGCCGCTACGGCCAGTTTCTTTTTCGAGGTATGCTTTAAGTTTTGCAGGAAAGTGGTTTTTCCTGTACCTGCCTTACCTGTAAGGAAAACAACCGTATTGGTTGATTCCAGGTAATCGGCGGCCAGTTGCATCGCGGGATTAAGTTCACTCATTCGTTTACAATAATAGCATTATCCATAGAATTCATCCTAAATGAAAAGAGCTTTCAAGGAGAAAGGTTTTTAAATAGGAGGTTAAAGATGTTGGCTTTAGTTTTTGGCATATTAAATCACGGGCTGTAAAGTTAATACTAAAAATATTAGTATTTTATTTATCTTTGGAAAAAAATTATAACCCTTAAAAAATGACTACGCATAGCTATCTGACCAGGGAGGCTAAAGCTTTTGTAAAGCGAATCAATGGCCCCGATGAAATCATAAGGGTAGTGCCCGGCCATCTGCCCGGCAAAGTAATTCAATGTTATCAGTTATACACTGCTTTTGAAGAAAAGCCTGATAACCTGGGCTGCATTTTATTTGATGAAAAGGGATACTGGATTTATGATGGCGACCTATTATCTGTCGGAGAGCAGGAACAACTGGCTAATTTTATCATCAATTATGTAGAAAGGCTATGAAAAAGAAGATTAATTATAGATTGACCTTAGCGGAAAAGCAAATATTGAAAGCTAAAAAAGTAAGCCAAAAATTATTGCAGGACTACGCCCCGGATGAGATTGCCACCCTGTTGGAGGCCTCTGTTCAACGGGCCCGGGAATTAAACGCGCTTGCGGAATTTCAAAGTATACCATTGCTGGGTATTAATTTTGCAGAAGAGCTCATCAGCCAGGGATACTACAAGCTGGAGCAACTCAAAGGAAGGTCAGCAGTAGAGCTTTTTAATGCTTTTGAACAGCACTGCGGTACCTGGGCCGATCCTTGCGTGGAGGATTCCTATCGTTTGCTGATACATTATATTGAAAATCGCGACGACAGTAAACGCTGGTGGGATTTTACCGCCGAACGCAAGGCTTATCGCGAAAAATACGGATTTCCCGCAAACCGCCCTCAAAAGCCCTGGTACCAAAGCGGAAAGTATTCCCAAATGAATAACAAACAAATTGATTAAGGCGCTAACGTAAGGGGAGATAATCCGGAGTAATTGATTCTGTAGCTGGTTTTAAATTTTGTTCCTTTAAAAAGTAGTATTTCATAATGGGGCCTGATATAATCATGGTTACTATGGTCATCACTACCAAACCTTCAAATACGGGCTCGTTGATTATTTTTGCCTGTAAAGCTAACAAGCCCAAAACAATTTCCTGTGAACCACGGGCATTCATCCCGAAAGCAACGGCTATTGATTCATTTTTGCTCATCCCGCTCAGTATACTGCCTATCCCTGCACCTACAAGCTTTGCAAGGCATGCTATGACTAGGATAATGGTTACAACTTCAAGGTTGAAATTGGCAATAAAGTTGAGCCTTAAGCCAACTGAAGCAAAAAATAAGGGCGCAAGCACATTGATAGTAAACTGATGAAGCACATGTTTATGTTTTTCGGTAAAGTATTCGGAGTCGTTGATTCCTACGCCAACTAAAAAAGCACCAAAAACACCACGTACGCCAAGTCCTTCTGTAATACAGGCGCTAATGAGGCATAAGCAAACGGCAACCGTGAGTACCCTGCCAGGTTTATTTTTTTTACCAGCAAATGCCAGTAGTTTATGCATTAGCCAGCGCCCTGCAGTGAGCATAAAAATGGCATAAACTATAACGGTACTTACCTTCCAGAAAGAAGCATCCTGTTTACCGGCATTCATGAGCTGGATGATCACCGAAAACAGTATCCAGCCTAAAAAATCATCAACCATAGCGGCGGTAAGTACAATGTTGCCAATGCGGGTATTCAGGATATCCAGGTCAAGCAATATTTTGGTTATAACAGAAAGGGCAGTAATGGATAACGCCGTACCAAAAAAAAGCGACGTTACCAGCTGGTTGTTAAAGCCATTGGCGAAATGACTTTGGTAAAGAAACCAAACCGAGCCAAAGCCTATAGCAAATGGAAAAAGGATGCCGGTAAGACTTATGCTGATAGCCTGCTTACCATTTTGACGGATCTGTTTCAGATCTACCTCAAAGCCGGCAATGAACATCAGCAGAATGATACCAATATTGGCTATCCCGTCAAATGCCTCAAAGGAGTGAGGTGCGGTAAGGAAAATACCTTTAAACAGATCCGGAAAATATAATCCCAAAAGGGTAGGTCCTACAATGATACCTGCAAAAATTTCGCCTATGATGGCCGGTAATTTATACCTGCGGCAAAGCTCCCCCAGCAAACGCGCCGGAATAAGAATAATTAAAAGTATAAGCAAAAAATGTACGATCTCTGCCGAACTGAGTTTGGAAATCATGATGGGTAATTATTGCAGGTTTTCTTTTACTTCTATCCTAAGCTGATGCGTGTTAAATACATGTGAGTATGGTTGAACGCTTTTTGTTAAAAACACACTCCCGCCAATTACGCTATGGTGTCCAATCACTGTTCTGCCGCCCAATATGGTGCTGCGTGCGTAAATAATCACGTTATCTTCAACCGTTGGGTGGCGCTTGATATCTGATAATACCTTGCTTACCTGTGATGCACCCAGTGTTACCCCCTGATAAATAGTGACGTTTTTACCTATGATGCTGGTTGCCCCAATTACTATGCCTGTACCATGATCAATACAAAAAGGGACGCCTATAACTGCCTTGGGATGGATATCAACCCCGGTTTTACCATGGGCGTGCTCGCTTAATATTCTTGGTAAAATGGGGATGGAAGCTTGTGTTAGTTTATGAGCTATCCGATAAACCGCAATAGCATAAAACCCAGGATAGGAAACGATAACCTCATGAACACTGATAGCAGCCGGATCATTTTCATAGATCATCGACGCATCATGGCGTAAGTCCTGGTAAATCTCGTCGAGCGAATTATAAAAAAGACTGACCGCTTTTTGTATATCGATATTCCGTGGATCAAGGTAACTGAGCAGGATGTTCTCCAGGTCGATCTGGTTTTTCTTCAGATGACCGCCATAAATGGATAATTTGTTTGACCGGTTATTCGGAAACAGGAACTCAAAAAGATCAAACAACCACCCAACGCAATCGCGGATGGATGGTGTAGCTTCCCACTCTGCTTTATGGGTTTGATAAAGCAGCTCAATAAAGCTGTCGAATTTATCGTCTTTCATGTAATGGCTTATCGTTTAAGACTGTGAAGCGTATTTACCAGCAAATCAATTTCGGCACAGGTATTATAAAATGCCAATGACGGCCTCACCGAGCTTTCGACACCAAAACGGCGCAATATAGGTTGCGCACAATGATGGCCTGAACGAACCGCTATACCTTCTTTATTTAATGCCGCGCCAACGTCTTCTGTTTTATAACCATCCAATACAAATGATATTACGCTTGCCTTGTCTGGTGCTGTGCCTATCAAACGTAAACCTTTAACCTCTTTTAAAAGCTGGGTAGCGTATACAAGCAGGTAATGCTCATATTTTGCTATAACAAGCATGCCTATCCGGGTAACATAATCAATAGCGGCTCCAAGGCCAACTGCGTCTGCAATATTTCCGGTTCCGGCCTCAAATCTGGCGGGAGCGTCATGGTATTGGGTATGCTCAAAGGTCACATCCTTTATCATATTACCGCCGCCTTGCCATGGCTGCGTTTCGTTAAGCAGATCTTCCTTGCCATATAACACCCCAATACCTGTTGGGCCAAAAACTTTATGCCCCGAAAAAACAAACCAATCAGCGTCAAGTGCCTGTACATTAACTGGCATATGCGATACCGATTGAGCTCCGTCGACCAAAACCCTGGCCCCTGCCAGATGCGCCAGTTGTATGATCTGTGCGGCGGGGGTAACGGTACCCAAAGCATTTGATACCTGTGTAAATGAAACCAGTTTAGTTTTAGGGCCAAGCAGTTTTACGTATTCGTCGAGCAATATCTGCCCATCATCATCAACCGGAATAACTTTTAGTTTCAAACCCTTTTTTACTGCCAGTTGCTGCCACGGAACAATGTTGGCATGATGTTCCAGGTGGCTTACTACAATTTCGTCACCGGGTTGCAGATTTTGCTCGCCCCAGCTTTTGGCTACCAGGTTTATGGCTTCTGTGGCCCCCCGTACAAAAATGATCTCATTTATGGAGGCTGCGTTCAGGAAGGCCTGTACTTTTCTGCGGGCGCCTTCATAGGCATCAGTGGCCCTTGCCGCAAGTTCATGGGCGGCACGATGGATATTGGAGTTTTCGTGCTCATAAAAATAGCTGATGCGGTCAATTACCTGTTTGGGCTTTTGCGTAGTGGCAGCATTATCAAGCCATACCAATTGTTTGCCATTAACGCGTTCCTGTAATATCGGGAAATCGCGCCGGATAATATTTACATCAAAAGGGAGATCTATAATATTACTGATCCCCGCTTTTGATGCTTTATCAGCCGTGGGTTTTACGCTCGGTAAACCATGGTTGCCATTTAAAAAGTAGAATGGTATTTCCGGTGCTAACGGTGCCCCGTTAAAAGGAACGGAAATACCGGGACTGGAAGTGTTTATTCCATCAAGCACTTTTCGCAATTCAGTTTCAAAATGCTGATCCTGTTGATAAGGAAGCTGTAGCAGGTTGTCTGGAACTACAGATAACTGTTCGATAGGAAATTGCTGCTTTGTTGGATTATGGGAGATCAGGTCTGTTTTCTCTAAATAAGAATCATAATTAAATCCCTGTTGTGCCGGTAACTGCCCTCCAAAAGCAGGCGAGCTGTACGCAGGCGCAGAGGGTGAAGTTTGTTGACTACCATTTAAATTAGGATCGGTAAAGCTGGTTTGCGGATCTTTCAGATTTACGGCATTTCCCTGGTTTATGGCTGATGGCGAAATTCCGCCCCCACCAATGGTACTGGGCGGAATAGATTGATTAGGGGCAGCAGGAGCTTCAAAGGAATTAATATCAGGCAGCTCGCCCAAAAGGGACTGACTTTGCGGGGTAAATGCCGGAGAATGACTGAAGAAACCTGTTGGACCGGCTTTAAAAAGCTGATTGGCCAACTGTTCCAGTTCCTGTGCGCTGGGTATATTGTCTGGATTAATATTTATACTCATGATAGTTACCTAAATCAACATCTTCTAAAACAGCAATGGCATCATCAACTAAAACAGCCAGGGAGCAATAAAGCGAAACCAGATAAGAAGCGATGGCTTTATTGTTGATACCCATAAAACGCACGGATAAACCGGGCGATTGTTCTCCGGGAAGACCTGGCTGGTAAAGCCCTACCACACCCTGCCTGCTTTCGCCAGTACGTAGAAGAATGATCTTCGATTTATTATTGACAATAGGTAATTTATCAGATGGAATAAGCGGTATACCTCTCCAGGTAATAAATTGCGAGCCAAAAAGCGATACTGTTGGCGGCGGTACGCCCCGGCGGGTACATTCGCGACCAAACGCCGCAATGGCCAGTGGATGCAGCAAGAAAAATCCTGGTTCTTTCCAAACTTTGGTTATCAGTTCATCCAGATCATCGGGAGTAGGAGGGCCGAGCCTTGTTTTAATTTTTTGAGATGGGGCAATACTGCTCAGTAAACCATATTCAGGATTGTTGATCAGTTCGCTCTCTTGTCTTTCCTTAACTATTTCAATAGTAAGGCGCAGTTGCTCGCTGATCTGATTATAAGGTTTGCTGTACAGGTCAGAAACACGTGTATGTACATCCAGCACCGTGTTAACAGCGCTTAGGTTATACTCACGTGGATTTTCTTCATAGTCAACAAAAGTTGATGGAAGCTCGCGTTCATCACGCGATGAGCAATCAACCTCTACATTGTTGGCATCAACAACCTTATTTAACCGGTAAACGCCAGATTCAACAGGGATCCAGTTTAATAAATGTGTTAACCATCGTGGTGTAATGGTTGACAATTGCGGAACGGTACGTGTTGCTACTGCTAACTGTCTGGCAGCTACATCGCCAAGGGCTGTTTGTTTTGGTTTTTGATCGGGCATTTTTTTGATGGTAAATAATTATCTTAAAGAATGATTGATGAGGAGCTGTTTAATCAATGGCTACCTGCTTTGCAATGATAAGAAATAAAATATATTAAATCTATAGGATTTATAGATTTAATTATATATTTGCCACATCAGTTCTTTAATACTTATCGAGATAAGACGGAGGGAAAGGCCCCATGAAGTCTTGGCAACCTGTACAAAATTTATAAGATGTAAAAGGTGCTAATTCCTGCTCCTGCTAAAGGGGAAAGATAAGAAGCTACAGGTTTATATAAATATCTCTACAGCTCTGTCCCCGGTAAGTTTTATAGAATACAAATTGATAACTGAAAAATTATAACCTGGCTATAAATGAAAACCTATCAAACCTTAATCAGTGCCTATCATGCAGATATGCATTGTTGTTGCTAACAATTGAAGCGTTCAGCAATAAAATAAACCTACATCTTCAGCACATTACCCCGAATGAAAAAACTATTACTAGTATTCTTAACATATATCATCAGCACGGTTTCTTATGCACAGATCCTGGCACCTGTAAAATGGTCGTACGGGGCAAAGAAGATCGATAACGAGCAAGCTATTGTATTTATAAAGGCAACCATTGATAAAGGCTGGCATATTTACTCACAACATCTTGCCGATGGCGGACCGATAAGTACTTCTTTTAAATTTACCAAAAGCGATAATTATATACTAAATGGCAATACCTCAGAGCCTAAAGCAGTAAATAAGTATGAAAAAGCCTTTAGCATGAATGTGCAGTACTTTGAACAGTCGGTTACGTTTCAACAAAAAATAAAGCTTAAAAGCGGGCAGGCATCGGTTAATGGTACCGTAAATTATATGGTATGCAGCGATAAGCAATGTTTGCCGCCCGAGGAGGTTGAGTTTAGTATCCCGGTAAAATAAAAAAGCGTAATACTTAAATTAATATAGTTTAACAGATCAATCGCCACCAACTGAGCTGTTAAATGGATAGCAAAACTGAAGGTTATCTAAACCACCTATTTTGCGTCCGGCTTATACAACAAATACCATGAATCTGAAAATGAATTCTCTCACTAACGCTCACATACAGAATGGTGGCATCCTTTTCTGTTGTTACCAGTATTGTTAATTCGCACAGTTCATCCCGGAAATTGATCCTGAAATAAGATCAACATCCTGGCTGTACTAAGTGCGTTGCTTTGCTATGGTGGTAAAACAGGCGTGTGCTGTACAGTCCAGGATGTTGATTATATTAAAAATTGAACTAAACTAAAAATATTATACTAAATCTATAGATTTACTTGTAATTATAAAAATTGTTATTATCTTTACAGCATTCTAATTAACCCCACCATTAATTAGTTGATTTATAAAGACGAAGGGAGAGGAAGTCTCGATGATCTTCAGCAACTTTTCAGCTTGAAATAAGTGCTAAACTTTTTTCTGAAATTTTTTTAGAAATATAAATTAACTATTGTCATGAAAACATTAAAGTATCTACAATCTTATGTGCGACCAGCATCAGCCTTGCGATGTTGCAGTATTCAGTTTGCCTTTTGGTTTTAAGCATTAACAGCTAAAATTTTTTTGTGTGCTTTTTCCGGTCTTTAACAGGGCCATGGGATTGTTGTGCCCAAATCTCAAATCCGGCAATTATCATAGTAAAACTTCCAATAACTAAATTTTATAAAAATATGAACATTCACAATTATTTAACTAAAGCAAAATGCCTGTCATTAGGTTTGCTGATCAGCGGCGCAACGTTAGCTGCGGATAAAAATCCTCCCTCCAAATTTATTAAAGAAGGTGTTTGGCGAGGTGTATTTACAGTAAGTGAATCGCAGGTACCCTTTAATTTTGAACTAAAAGGTAAAGATGCCGAACACGCCGTATTTACGCTGATCAATGGTTCGCGCCGTGATAATTTCCATGTGAAAGCAATAGGCAAAGATTCTGTTTACATAAAAATGAATACCTATGATGCGGCTTTAGTAGCTAAAATTGAAGACGATGGTAAAATAAGTGGCGAATACCGTAGCCTGGTACCCGGTTTCAGAGGCAACTCACTGCCTTTTACTGCCGAATACGGTAAAAGCTATCGCTTTGTGGAACCTGGTAAAGATGTTGTCCCAAAGGCAGATCTTTCCGGTAAATGGGAAATCAAGACCTATAGTAAGGAAGCCGTCCCTGCATCTATCGCCATTTTAAAACAAAAAGGTAATAAACTTACTGGGGTTGTGATGACCGTAGTAGGTGACACCCGTGAGCTGGAAGGTACTGTTCAAGGCGACGAGTTTGCCCTGAGCGGCTTTACAGGCCCAAGTCCGTTTATTATCAAAGGAAAAATCAATCCCGATGGTACCATTAGCGGAGAAGAAGGCTTTGGGATCTACAAAAATCTGAAGTTTGATGCCGCCAAAAATGAAACAGTGGAATTGCCCGATCCTTATAAGCTTACATTTTTAAAAGAAGGCTATAAAAAGCTTGATTTCTCTTTCCCGGGTATCGACGGTAAACCCGTGTCGCTGAGCGATAATAAGTACAAAGGAAAAGTGGTGATTGTAGAGATTATAGGTACGTGGTGCCCTAACTGTACAGATCAAACTGTATTCCTGTCGCCATGGTTCAATAAAAACCATAATCGTGGGGTAGAGGCTATAGCCATTGGTTTTGAACAAAAAGACAGTCTTGATTATGCCAAGTATACTTTGGGTAAACTCAAAGAAAAATACGCTATCAACTATGATATAGCTTTTGGTGGCTTGGCAGATAAAAAGCTAGTTGCTCAAAAACTCCCTGCGCTCAATAAGTTCATTGCATTCCCCACAACTATTATTATCGACAGAAATGGCGATGTGCGCGAAATATATACCGGCTATACAGGTACGGTAACCGGTAAATACCACAAGGATTATGAAAAGAAATTTAACCAGCTGCTGGATAAACTGATAGCTGAACCTGCACCTGAAAGTGCAGCAGTAAAAGATTCGGCTACACATCCGGGAAACTAACATTATTAACCTATCTATAATCAATCAAATGAAAACACTTAATCTGATTACTTCATTCAAATGCCTGACAGTAGGCTTGTTGTTTAGCGGAGCCGCCGTAGCTGCAGATATCCCACCTTCTGCAAAATTTATAAAAGAAGGTGTATGGCGTGGCGTATTTACCGTGGCCGAATCAAAAGTACCATTCAACTTTGAGTTTAAAGGTAAAGATGCCGAACATGCCGTATTTACCTTGCTTAATGGAAGCCGCCGTGATAATTTTCATGTGCAGCGTATCGGCAAAGATTCGGTATTTATAAAAATGAATACCTATGATGCTGCCCTGGTTGCCAAAATAGAAGATGACGGGACTCTGAGCGGTGAATATCGTAGCCTGGTACCTGGTTTCAGAGGCAATTCCTTGCCTTTTATAGCTGAGTATGGCAAAAGCTACCGCTTTGTTGAACCAGGTAAGGATGTAGCTCCTGCAGCTAACTTAACCGGTAAATGGGAGCTTAAAGTTTATTCAAAAGAACAGGTACCTAATAAGATAGCCATTTTAAAGCAAACAGGTAACAAGCTTACCGGTGTTATTATGCAGGTAACCGGTGATAGCCGGGAGCTGGAAGGTACCGTTCAGGGCGATGAATTTGAGCTATCAGGTTTTACCGGACCGAGTCCCAAAATCTATAAAGGAAAGATCAATGCCGATGGTACTTTAAGCGGAGAGATAGGACAGGGAATTTATGATAATACCAAGTTTGATGCCGTGAAGGATGATAAAGCCGAGTTGCCTGATCCCTACAAACTTACCTATTTGAAAGAGGGTTACAAAAAGCTCGATTTTACTTTTCCAGATTTAACAGGCAAGCCTGTATCATTAAGCGATGCCAAGTATAAAGGCAAGGTCACCATCATTGAGATTGTTGGTACCTGGTGCCCCAATTGTACAGATCAGACGGTATTTCTATCGCCTTGGTTTAACAAAAACCACAATCGAGGTGTAGAAGCCATAGCCATAGGTTTTGAGCAAAAAGACAGCTTGAAGTATGCACAGTATACCTTAGGGAAACTGAAAGAGAAATACAATATCCAGTACGATATCCTGTTTGGTGGCCTGGCCGATAAAAAGCTGGTATCGCAAAAATTACCTGCCCTGAATAAGTTTATAGCTTTCCCAACCACAATCATTATCGATCGTAAAGGTGATGTAAGGGAGATATACACAGGTTATACCGGCACGGTAACAGGCAAGTATTATGCAGATTACGAGCAGAAATTCAATAAGCTTTTAGATGAACTGATCGCAGAACCAGTTCCGGCCAGTGCATCGGCAGTAGACTCTCAAAGTAATACGCAAAAAGGTAAATAATCATTAATACACCCCGGTAAAGCTTAATACTTTACCGGGTAACATTTAACATATTGAAAACAGATACAAAACAACTATCCACCATGACAACTAAACTAACCATCGCAACTTATTCCGCAGCTATTATTTCTATAGCAACTTTAGCTACAGCTTTTACCCCAAATACAACTACAGCCAACCTTCCGATAAAAACTATTTCGGCACACAGACACTATAAGGCTCAAAGTTTTAAGGTTGATAATCAGGGTAGTAAACTTACCTGGCAAGCTAAAAAAGCAACCGGCGATCATAACGGCGAGGTTAAAATAAGTAACGGCCAGTTTACAGCCGAAAATAATGTTTTAAAAAGTGGCACTTTTGATATCGACCTGAATACCATTACTGATGCCGACCTAACTGATCAGGCCTCGAACGATAAACTGGTAAGCACCCTTAAAAGCGAAACTTTTTTCAGTACTGATAAGTTTCCAAAAGCAAATTTTGTGATCGTTTCCGCAACTAAAACATCTGGTAACCAATATGATGTTAAAGGCAAATTAACCATTAAGGGTATTACCAATGATGTGAGTTTCCCGGCTGCTGTAAAAGTTGATGGGAAAAAGTTAAATGCTACCGCCAAAATTACAGTCGACCGTACCAAGTATGATATCAAATTCAGGTCGAAGAATTTTTTCGAAAACCTGGGCGACAAAGTGATCTACGATGATTTTGATCTTAATGTGAACCTGGTGGCCAACGCTCAGTAAGCCCGTTTTTTAACAAATTTTAACAAGATACAACACAATTAAAGTCGCTCTATGGAGCGAATGGCCACTGTTTTGGCTAAAAAGTATCCAAAAAAGCCGGATTTGGTGGTTAGTGAACGAGTAGCCGGGGTAGCGGCTCATGTATGCCCCGGCGAAAGTTCTGGAATACCTGTAGTTTGATATGAAAAAGAAAAGTACGCTATTAATTTTAACTGTATTTAGTTTAATAATAAGTCTCACCGGCTTTATGAGCGGCAGGGATGAGGTACAGAGCAAGGAGCAACTGGGCGAGAAACTTTTTTTCGATCCGATATTATCGCTGGATAAAACTATCAGTTGTTCATCCTGCCATAAGCCGGAATTTGCTTTTGCCGATACCGTTACTTTTAGCTTGGGTATCAAAGGTAACCGCACTGCCAGAAATTCACCGGGACTTACTAATCTTTCAGGCCGGCCACATCTTTTTTGGGACGGACGCGCATCTTCCTTGGAAGAACAGGCTATGGGACCTATCACATCGCCCACGGAAATGGGGCTGTCCCTGGATGAAGCGGTTAAAAGATTGAATGATGATGTAGTTTATGCTGCGGCTTTTCAAAAAGTATTTAAGGCACCTGCCAACAAAGATAACTTGCTTAAGGCTATAGCTTCATTTGAGCGTACATTGGAAACCTCAAATAGCCCTTATGACCGGTACATCAATGGAGATGATAATGCCTTATCCGCATCCGCTGCACGTGGCAGGTTATTGTTTATTGGTAAAGCCAATTGTAACAACTGCCACTCGGGCGAAGATTTTACAGCCGACAGATTTAAAAGTATCGGCCTGTATAACGGGAAGGATCTGAACGATCCGGGCCGTTCGGTGATCACCAAAAATAAAACGGAAGACGGCGAATTTAAGATCCCGAGCTTACGCAATGTGGCTGTTACCGCGCCTTATATGCATAATGGCAAGTTTAAAACCCTGCGCAGCGTGGTGGAATATTATAATGACCCTTCGGCTGTAGTTAAGGATGGTATTAACCGCGACCTCTCACTTGATAAACCTTTAAACCTCAGCAGCAGCGAAATTGATGACATTGTTGAATTTTTAAAAGCACTCACCGACGACCGCTTTAAACAAAAGATCGCCGCTAATTGAAAATATAATCCCCTATATAAATAATTAATTGATCTGGGTATCAGTAAGGTGCTGGCAGGTGTTTTTCGCCTTGCCCGGGCCGCTGCTTTGCCTTTAAACTATTGTAAAATGAAGAAAATTGTACGCTTAATTTTATTTCTCAGCCTGCTTTACGGGCAAAATGTATGGGCACAAAAACGAACGGTAAGCGGAGTAGTAACCTCCGCAGATGATAAAGCGCCCTTGCCGGGTGTGTCGGTAACCGTAAAAGGTCTTAACCAGGGAGCGGTTACCAAAGCCGATGGCTCTTTCGAGATAGTGATACGTAATGGTAAATACCTGGTGTTTTCGTTTATTGGTTTTGAAAGTCAGGAGGTAGAGATTGACGGTATTAAGAACTTTAATATTAGCTTGAAACCTGCCGGTAATGCCTTGAATGAAGTGCAGATCGTTGGCTCGCGCAATGCTAATCGTACTAAACTCAACTCGGCATCGCCTGTTGATGTTATTGATATTAAACCCTTATTGGAGTCGGCACCGCAGGTAAGTGTAACGCAGATACTGCAGTACATATCCCCATCCTTCCACTCGGTGAATGGCAGTAATGCCGGTGATGCGGGATCGGCATTGAGTTTGGCTCAGTTACGTGGCCTCGGCCCGGATCAGGTATTGGTGTTGGTTAACGGAAAACGCAGACATAAAAGCGCCAACGTAAACTATGGAGGCCTGGGTAATGGGTCAACCGGATACGATCTGAACTCCATACCCACGGGCTCCATTGATCGCATTGAGATATTGCGTGACGGTGCTGCGGCCCAGTATGGATCAGACGCTATTGCCGGGGTGATCAACATTGTGCTGAAGAAAAAAACAGATGATTTGGCTGTAAGCAGCACCGGAAGCACACGCCGTCGTGGTGATGGCGCAGTAACACGTACCAATGTAAATTATGGCGTAGGTTTGGGCAACGGAGGGTATATTAACGTTACTACAGAATATGCTACTCAGGCTATTTCTTTGCCATCAGGTAAGGCTGATGCCGGGCTTTATAATGGCCCGATATACGGTGGCGGTGCCAATACTAGGGGCTACGATGCTATTTATACTAAAGATATTGACGATGCTATATTAAAAAGCCGCGGTATCGACAGGCATTTTTTTGATCAGCGCGCCAGCGGATCCAATGCCGGTCAGGATGCTTTGTTGTTTTTTAATGCTGGGCTTCCCTTAAAAAACTCAGCTGAATTATATGCTTTTGGTGGTATCAGCAGTCGTAATTCGCAGTTTACAGCAACGTATCGTTTACCGGGCTGGACATCCAGGAACAACAACTTTATTTATCCCGACGGTTTTTTACCGGCCATGGAAAACAACATTGTAGATGAATCCATAGCCATAGGTTTAAAAGGTAAAGTAGGCGACTGGAATGTCGATTTCTCCAATGTTTATGGTAAAAATATTTTTGGCAACCGGGTTGATAATTCACTGAATGCCAGTTTGGGTTTAAAAAGTCCTACCAGTTTTGATGCCGGTAGTTATAATGCCAGTCAAAACACCACTGCTTTAGATTTTACCCGCTATTTTGATAAAATACTAAAGGGGCTCAACATTGCCTTTGGCGCGCAACACCGGGTGGAGACCTTCCAGATCAAAGCAGGGGAAGAAGCTTCCTATTCCAAAGCCGACCAACGCACCATCGTCGACATAGATACAACCACCGGAGGCATACCCTATTTATCATCAGCAGGAGTTACTTCCTTGAATGGCCTTGCAGCTGGTTCACAGATCCACCTGGGTTTCAGGCCCGAGAATGCGGTTGATGTAAATAGATCCGTAACTGCCGGTTATGCCGATGTTGAATTGAATGTAACTAAAGAATGGCTGGTATCAGCCGCAGGAAGAGCCGAGTATTTCTCGGATTTTGGTAATGTATTTACCTGGAAGGCCGCAACCCGGTATACCTTTGCACCCTGGTTAAACCTGCGCGGATCTGCCAATACCGGTTTCCGCGCTCCAGATCTGGCACAATCATATTACACTTCGGTATCTACTACCTTTCAGCAAGGGAGGGGTGTTGATATCCTGACCGCATCGAATCAAAGTGCTGCGGCAAGGGCACTCGGTATCCCCAAACTATCACCCGAAAAGTCAAAAGGATATACCATTGGTCTAACCTCGGCACCAGGCAGTAATGTGGAGTTAACTGTGGATGCTTACCTCATTAATATTGATAACCGGGTAGGTAATACGGGCAATTTTACAGCTACAGATGCCAATCTGCCTGCCGATGTAAAGGCATTATTTCAACAAACCGGTGCGGCTCAGGCTAACTTTTTTTATAACGAATTTAGTACACGCACCAAAGGGATTGAGTTTACAGGCAGCTATAACGTATTGCTGAACAAAGGGAATATCAACTTTTTATTCGGCGGTAATTTTGCTAAGAACGAAGTAACCAAAGTAAATACCCCAAAAGGCCTGGAAGCCTACAAGAACGTGATCCTGAGCCCGGGAGAGCGTGCCAGGGTAACCACTAATATTCCCGGTCAAAAAATTAACCTGCAGGGTATTTACAGCATAGATAAATTTACTTTCCTGGCCCGCACCGTATACTTTGGCAGCGTTACTACAGCAACACAGCTTAGTGCCGCCGATCCGCTTAACCCTGTTTATTTTTATCAGCGACTTAAACCCATATGGGTAACCGACCTATCGGTAGGATATAAATTTACCGCCAAGCTACAAGGTACCGTTGGGGTAAATAATGTATTCAATAGCCTGGGAGATTATACCGATCCAACTATATCCGGCCTGCGTAACCCAACCGTGGTTGGTATTCAAAATGGCAGCGCGGGTATTCAGCCATTTGTCAGGTTATCAGCCCATTTTTAATCATTCATCCTTCAAAACATGAACAAAATATATTTTATAAATAAAAAAGCCATGAACAGTATAGCTTTCATTTCGCGGTCAAAGGGATTGTTATTATGGATAGGAGTATTAACTCTGATTACTTCATCCTGCAAAAAGGCTGATTATCTTGATATTAACGCTGCGGACAGACCTCCGCTTGCTGCGCATATCAGCTTTGTAAATGCCCGGCCGGTTAACGTGGGCATACAATTCTGGACGTATACCACCCAGGTAACCAAAACTGCGATACCTATTAATGGTAAATCAGATTATCTGGATGCGCAGTTTGGCGATGTGCAGATCAACTTTACCGAGGGTACAAATACCTCTTATAAAGCATCGCGTGAGTTTGGTAACAGTGCTACATTCACCAGCAGCGGAGGGCCTAATGGCCCTATAGCCAATTATTACCATACGGTGTTCGCCATTAAAAATACCAAGGCAACTGCCGATTCACTGATCCTGTTTTATGATGATCTGGCCGTACCAACGGCAGGCAAGGCCAAAATAAGGTTTGTGAACCTGGCCCCGGGCAGCCCGAATGTTGATTTTGGTATAGCAGGGCAAACCGCATTGTTTACCAATACCGCATATGGCAGGGCAGGAGGTTCCGTATTATCAGGAGCTGGTTTTAACACCTGGTCAATAGGGCCATTTATTACTATAGATGCGGGTACGCTTAATTTTCAGGTAAGCAAAACAAGCGATCACTCAGCAGTAAGCATACTGAATAATCAATTGAGCAACATTAGCTTACAGGCCGGTAAAATTTATACCATTTACATTAACGGAACACCGGGCAGCGCAGCCATAGGTGCAACTATCCTAACGCATAACTAAAATACAGCACATTATATAAGTGATTTAATAGCGTGTGCTTTAAAGCACGCCCGGTCCCGTTCCGGGCTGCTTTAATTACTTAACCCTCTAAAACATGATATCATGAAAACAAACAGTCGCAGAAAATTCATTGAAAATACCTTAAAAGCAACGGTAATAGCTACGATAGGCGTTCCGGCAATTTTAAACAGTGCATCGGCATCAGTTACCGGAAATCATCATCTGGCTAATGCAGATGAACCCTTGAAATTTACACAAGTACCGTTAGGGTTTGATTATAAGGCTTTAGAACCACACATAGATGCGCTTACCATGGAAATACATTATACAAAACATCATACCGCCTATATTAAAAATGTAAATGAGGCAATAATAGCCGAAAAGTTGACTTTTTCTTCTGAAAAGAACTTTTTCGATAATGCATCCAAACTATCGGCCAAAGCCCGCAACAATGGCGGCGGAGCCTGGAACCACAATTTCTTTTGGCAGAGTTTAAAGCCAGGCATATCTACCGGGCCGGATGGTAAAGTGAAAGATGCCATCATCAGTTCATTTGGCTCTGTAGATAAATTTAAAGAGTTGTTTAGCCAGGCTGCCCTTACCCGTTTTGGCTCGGGTTGGGCATGGCTGGTTAATGACAACGGCACTTTAAAAATAACATCCACTGCAAACCAGGATAATCCGTTATTTAATAATGCTGAGGTAAAAGGCACGCCATTATTGGCTTTGGATGTTTGGGAGCATGCCTATTATTTAAAATACCAGAACAAACGCAACGATTATATAGCCGGTTGGTGGAATGTAGTAAACTGGGATGAAGTAAATAAAAGACTAGCATAACATGGCTATACTAAATACTTGCTTACCGTAAAGAGCCCCTCTACATTGCTGTAGTTAAATCTAATTTGTCTTCACTTAAAATATCTCCAAGATTCATGTTAATCACCTTCAAAACGCGAATGCAGTTATACATTTCCTGCCAGGTTAAACCCTGTATAATATTTGCTTCAAAATGCTGAAAAGTTGTTTCCAAACTCTCTAAAATTTTGTTTCCCTTTTCAGTAAGTAAAACAAGTTTGCCTCGTCGGTCTTTATTATTCATCTCACGGGTTACGTACCCATTGTTTTGAAGCGTATCGATGATAGGTACCATATTCGAGCGTTCGATATTCAGGTTTCTGCATAACATTTTTTGAGTCATTCTGCCGCCAAAACGCGACAGCTGTATGATGATCTGATAATGTTGCCTGATATCGCTTTGTCCAAAAAATTTACTTAAATATTGATGATATGATTTATTAGCCAGCTTTAATTCCAAGCTAAACTCTTCTCCGAAATTCATAAAATAAAATCACTAAAACGCTCTGTTCCTGTTTTTAGCAGAGAGCACACATAAAACAATAAGATACATTGAAATGGGGGGTATTAAATGTATTTTTTGTTTATATCAGATAAGAAGTGTTCGAATGAGAAGGTAAATGCCGCTTGAACCGGGTATAATGGGATATTTATATAAACGGTTTCTTAAAGCAGCGGTAAGATTGCTTGAAGTAAAGAGTAAAAAACCTATGCAATAAAATATGATAGCCAGGTCTTTAATGGCTAATCTAATAGGTGCTGGTGTTGTAAAATGATAATGAGAAATTGATTCCCAGGAATTGGCATGAACAAAAGAAGCGTTTAAACCTGGCTTATGAATATGAGGTGTGCCACCCTGAAAAGCAAAAATTGCCGGACTTATTAAAAGCATATAAATGCTTAACAGCAAAAAGAAAGACTTTATAAAAGCAGACCGGATCAATATTGAAACTAATTAGCTTGCAAATATGAGATATAATTTTCAGATAATAATATTATTGAAATTGTTTAATCAAAACTTAATATGCAGGTGACCATATAAATAAAAAGAGGCTGCTTACTTTTTGTAAGCAGCCTCAATTCTGTTAATTGAGTTTACTGTGCTGTTGTCTTAAAGAAAGACGCTTGTGTTATAGATGAGCTTTTTGACTTGTCTGCATTATAGGCAGTGGCTCTTACACCATAAGTTCCACCATTGGTTAGGCCCAAAAGACTTAGTTTAAGGTTAATTGTGCCCGCATAAACACTCGTATTACTACTATAAGTAGTTGATTGCAAAGTGTAGTCGATGGTATGGTTGGTAGTAGTACCGGTTGATGACTCATCTTTACCAGTCCAGGCAGCAAAATTAACGGTTTTAATAACTGTGGAGCCGTTAAGGATGTCTACTTTAAACGCTCCTGTAGTCATATTAGTAGTAGTTGCCCCAAAATTCAACTGCAAAACTGTATTTGATATGGTAAAAGGGCTCACTTGCTGGTATCCCAGGCTGCTTAGTTGCAGTGGGGGTAGTTTGGGTTCAATTCCCTCAATATCGGCCTTCTTTGTGCACGAAAACATGGTTAATGTTAACAGCATTACAAAAGTCATGATTATATTTTTTTTCATTGTTTTCTATTTAAAATTCTGAATGCTATCGTTGATTAAAAAATATACTTGGCACCAATTAATAAACTCCATGTTGTACCAGAGGTAGCATCAACAAATGGTGTATTTACCAATTGTCCGTTTAACTGGCGCATGTTATAACTTGGTACGCCATTGTTATCAATACTGGTATAAGTAAGTGGGCTGGTATAAGTAGCTTGCTTTTGTATGCCCCAGTATTTACTCAATAAGTTAGGCAGGTTTTGTACAACGGCACTTAATTGCAAGGTATGTCTCTGGTTATTTTTACCGGTAGTAAAATAGAAGTCCTGTAGTAAATTGGCATCTATACGGTTATACCAAGGGAAATAAGCTGCGTTTCTTTGAGCGTACTGACCTCTGTGTTTTTTCAGATAAGGAGTATTGTTGATAAACTGCTCCAGAGCAGCGGCTTGTTGTTGAGGCGTAAAAGTATATACCACACCGTTTACAGTAGCTGTGTAAGAAGCAAAAGTTAACTCGCTCGCCTTTTTAGGAATGTACATCAGGTCTGAAGATCCGTTTCCGTCTCCGTTCAAATCACCATTAACGGTATAGCTGTAACCTCCGAAACCTTGTGCTGATCCCTGGTAGAATAAACCGATAGTGGTAGCAGCATGATCAAGATAGTTAAATCTGTAAGATGCATAAGCAACCACACGATGAGGTACAAAGTTTGGTGTGTTGCCAAGTTCTATATCGTTACTGGTGCCTACATTTGTAGTAGAAGCCCAAACACTGGCTGCTGTTGAGCCTGCGGTACTAAATGCCTCCTGGGCCTTGGTGTAGGTATAAGATGCAGAAGCAAACAGGCCGTTTTCAAATCTTTTGGTTAACTGTGCTGTGGCAGAGGCAGCGTAACCTTTATTCGTGTTTTCTAATATTACCGCGGTATTGATGTTAGGATAAATTAGACGGTCATTGGCAGTAACCAAGCCGTTAGCGCCTGTTCCCACATAACGTACCCTTGATTGATCACCTTCGATAAGGACACCGGTAGGCGCTTTAAGGTTTGCATTACGCATGCGGGTTGCGTTGATATCTTTAGTATATAAACCTTCAAAAGTTGCGGTAAAACCATTACCCAGATTTTTCTCTAAAGCGGCGTTAACCCTGAAAATTTGCGGGAACTTGAAATTACGGTCGATTAACACTGTCGTCGATTGGATTGCTGTACCTGCCGACTGCGGGAACAAGGAGGCATAAGTACTTGGATCGCGGTTTAATTTAATGGTTTTTAGCTGTTCTGCTGTAGCAACGCCGCCAAAGTTATACATACCGCTGTTGCTTGGGCCATTGGTTAAAAACACATAAGGAACCCTGCCGGTAAAAATACCCATTCCACCACGGAACACTAGTGAGTTATCATCCAGGAAGCTTGCTCTGAATCCAATTCTTGGTGATAACATTATTCTTGACTTTGGCCATAAACCAGAGCTATAAGATTTCATGTTACCATTGGCATCCGGCAACAATAACGCTGTCATTTGCGGGTTTTCTATTGGATTTTGCAGGTAAATACTTTTATCTGCGCGTAAACCATAAGTAATTTTGAAATTACTGTTTACCGTATACTCGTCCTGAGCATATAAACTTAGCGTACCCACTTTTAAGTTAGCAGCAAATACTTTATCCTGTCCGGGTACCAGTGAGTAGTTATAGGTAAATTGGATTGGTGCGCGATCATTTAGAAAATCATCTAATGAGTTATAGATATATGAACCCGCTGCACCAGGCATATAGGAGTTACCAATACGCTGATACTCATAGTTAATACCACCTGTAATGGTATGCTTACCTGCGTAATAGGTTACGTTGTCATATAAACTGGTTGTATTATCAATAACCTCGTTGTATTTGGTATACGGATCAGAACCTGCGGTAATGTAGTTATTACCCTGACCATTAAAGATGTCTATGGTTGGGAATATGTCACCTTTAGATGTTCTTGGATTATCGTACCTTTTAAAGGTTAACAATAACTGGTTTGATAATTTAGGACTGATTGAGCTGTTTAACTCTGCAGTTCCGGTAGTTATCTTATTGATAAATCCGTAATTTGAATTGGCGAAGGCAATTGATTGATTGCTGTAGCGATTGTTTGGTAAACCACCGGTACCACGTGTTGTAGTTCCACCAGTACTATTGGTGAACGAATAAGCAGCATTGTTTGGCGTGCTGCCAGCATTTATCTGCTGATCGCTCGTAGCGTTTAAATAGCTATATTTAACTGTCAGCTTATTTTTGTCATTGATGTTCCAATCCAGTTTTAACAGGTACTTGGTGTTTTTTGGCTTAAATGCATCAAAATTGTCGTAAGCACCGGTCTCATAACCGAATTTAGTTCTCAGGTAATCAGATACTTTAACTAAATCTGCAACGGGTGTACCGGCAATGGTGCCATTACCAGAACCTCCTTTGGGTGAATAGTTGATACCTGGTGAAGTTGAATTTTCCTTTTCGAAGTTACCGAAGAAGAACAATTTGTTTTTAATGATTGGACCGCCTAAGGTAAAGCCGTAAATTTTAGTGCTGGCTTTGGCTACGTTATTACCGATGTAGTTATCGCCGATATTGTTACCGTTAAACGACTGGTTTTTGTAATAGGTATACGCAGAACCATGGAAGGTATTAGTACCGCTTTTAGTGGTAGCATACACCCCGGCTCCTGTAAAGCCCGATTGTTTCACATCAAAAGGAGCAACATTTATTGAAATCTCATCATAAGCTTCTATAGAGATTGGCTGAGTGCCGCCGCCGGGTAACAAGTCATTAGAGGTACCAAAGGTGTTGTTCAGGTTGGCTCCGTCAACTGTTATACTGTTATACCTTGGATCGCGACCGGCAAAACTGCTACCGCTTGCCTGTGGTGATAAACGGGTAAAATCGGTAATACTACGCGAAAATGTAGGCAAAGTTTCGATTGATTTTCTATCAATACTGGTACTTGCGCCTGTACGTGCAGTTGCTAAACGCTTAGTACCCTTAACGGTTACAACCTGTAATTCCACACCGGTTGCAGACATGTTTGAATTTAAAATATAAGGCTGTCCTAATTGTAGTGTAATATCGGTATAGGTTGATTTGCTGAAACCTATAAAAGATATTTCAACCTTGTATGGGCCACCGGTACGCATGCCCGGAATACTGAATAACCCATCTTTGTTGGTGATTACAGCATAAACTGTTCCTGAAGGTAAATGCGTTGCTTTTACGGTTGCACCTGGTAATGTGACATTCTTGTCGTCTTTGATTGTCCCCGACATGCTGCTGGACGTTACCTGTGCAAAAACATGCATCGTGGTAAAAAAGCAGAGTAAGGAGAGAAGTAAAAATTTCCTCATTTTTTGTTTTGTTAAAATGTATTAAGTTTCTGATGGCAAAACTAAATAATGAGGTCATGCGGTAGGATTAAGGCTTAATGATGCTTTGTTAAATAGGAAGTTAGTATTGGTTATAAGTCATAGCAATTTAAAACTAAAATAGTCGCGAAATTACAAGGGGGGGAATGTGTACAGAAGCATTAAATTGCCGCTGTAATTTTACGTGTTGACCTCATGTAATTAATAAAAAAGCCTGTCCTTTTTGGGGACAGGCTCGCTCATTTAGATTTTTGATCAATTATTTCACGCCGATAACCACCAGATTATCCAGGCGCATACCTAAGGTATTGGTAGCCGCCGACCCCATAAATTCGATGGTGTTGGTTGCTGAAGCAGTAATGTTACTTAATTCGACAGTTACAAATTTATTATTGTCTGCGTTGGTAAGCTGGCGACTAGGAACAGTGATGCTTATACCGTTCACTTTAACGCTAATCACATTCACGTCTGTAACCGATGATGCCGAGGCCGCATTAGGGGCCAGATCATATTTAAGTTTCAGCTTAGTGTAACCTGTAATCTGTATGTTTTCGATTTTCAATGAAGCATCCTTAGTAGCCGGAAGCCATAAATGTATATTGTCTGGATAAGCACTGATAGTGCGTAAATCAGCGGTGCCAAAACTGTCGCTGAAAGTCCAGCTTGGATTTGCCCAGCCGCTATAAGCACTAACTTTTGGTTTAGTACTTGCCGAACCGGTACCAAAAGTTTCGGTAAACAATACTTCCTCTGTACCTGCTGGTGGATTAGCTGTCGAATCCTGGCCTACGGTATAAGATCCGGATGGCACATTGGTCCAGTTGGTAATTGTTGCCGATATGGCTGCAGCAACCGGAGTACCCGCCGATCCATTCTTTAACTCAATATCATAAGTGTATTTTTTTCCTTGCTCATACTTGGTGCCTGCAGGTAAGGTCAATTTGAACTGACCAGCAGGAAGACTGAAGGTAACTACCTTACCACTGGCATCTGCTGTTGGCAGCACAATAGCTTCGGCCAGAACAGAGCCGGTCTGAGTAGTGGTTTTTGCACTGATATCGGCAGTTGCTGTTGTATTTGATAATGTACCGGCTGCCAGATCGAAATTAGCTTTGGCATTTTGCCCCGCCAGGCTTACAGTCAGACCATTCAGATCGGCTACACCTGCACCATTTTTAACAGTGAATTCGATTTTTGATAATTGGTGTGCAAATACCAGGTTAGCAAGTGTACTGGTTTTGCTTAAACCAGTTGCGTTATTCGAATAAAGCAGGTCGATAGCGCTCTGATTAGCCTGTTTAGTCACGTCAACCGGATAGGTATTGCCCGAAAGGATTTGTTTGAATGGATAGTAGGCGATGAAGTCTACCGTTCCGTTTTCAGGATAATAAATGGTCTGATCTGTTTTTGATGGCGTAAATGCCCCGTCACCGGTAGTTGAATAAGATTTGTTAGCCGCAAGCACGTTGCTCAGGCCGGTACCTGTCTTCATAAATACGCCGATCGTATCGCCAGCACCCCATTGATCATTCGATGCTTTGGTTTTGATCTGACCATTGATAGAAGCTGTGAATTGCACCGCCTTAGAACCGGTTGGATTGCCACCTTCGTGTTTGTTCTCCTTTTTGCATGAACTGCCCAGAATGAGCAGCGATACGGTTGTTGCCAGCAGGATGTTTTGTTTTTTCATTTGATTGTGTGTGTAAGATTAATTCCAGATTGTGTTATCGATCGTTGTTTTTACTGTTGTAGAAAGTTTTGGGAAAAAAGTAAAGCCTGTTTCTTTTTCAAGGTCACTTACACTGATGCGGAAACTGTTGTAAGTAAGAGGCGACGGGATGATTGCGTTGTTGATCTTAAAACCTATGGTGTAGTACACATCGCCTTTCTTGAGGGCCAGAGCTTTATAGTAATATTTCGGTATAGCCGAACCCTTCGCATAATTGATGGTAGCATCGGTAGCTGTTTTGATAGAAGCACCGGTCACCACATATAGAGTATCACCCTTGCTCATCCAGGTACGTACCTGCGATTCCAGGTTTTCCCAAATACCCTGGTTCATCGAAGATATCTGGGCCGTCATATTGGTATAATAAAAAGTGGTCTGATTCAACGTCCTGGATGCGGTTCGGTCACCGCTTGGAATCTGGTGTCCGCGGTCATAACCATTACCAAAGGAGCTGCTCAGGTCTACTTGTTGGCTTTGGGGAAGGGATGGATCAAATGCCCAGGCGTCTGTTCTTCCGGAGCCGCCGATGTAGGAAGCATGCAGGGGATAAGCCACCCAATAAGCCATTTTATAACGTTTGTCATAAAGCATCGCATAATCCCGCACGTTTGCATTGTCAGGCGAATTATGGAAGATATAGGTCATATTATTATCCGTAGTAATTAACGGTGTTTCCATATAGGCAGAAGTTTGCGGAGGATTTGAGCTTCCTGTTTCCTGATCTAAAGAATAGCTGCCTGAGGGGGTATCTGTCCAGTTGGTGATAATCGCATTCAATGATGCGGCGATACCACTATTGCCGCCAGCTCCCTGTAACTCCACTTCGTAAGTGTATTTCTTGCCCTGTTCAAAGGTGGTACCCGCAGGTAAGGTCCAGGTATAGGTTTTGGCATTCAATACAAAAACTACTTTAATACCAGTTTCATCTGTAGTCGGGAGCACAATGGCCTCCGCTACAGTGAGCCCGTTCTGGACACTGGTTTTGGCCTGGATATCGGATACCTGGCCCTGACCACTTAGAAATCCTGTAGCCAAAGCAAAATTGGCAGTGGTTTTTAAACCAGAGATGGTTGTTCTCAGACCATTCAGATCAGCAACGCCAACACCGTTTTTTACAGTAATCTGAATTTTAGATAACTGGTGTACAAAAACAAGTTGTGCGTTGGTGTTGGTTTTGCTCAAGCCTGTCGCATTATTGGCGTACATCAGGTCAATAGCTCCCTGTGCCGATTGGTCGGTTACATTAACCGGGTAATTGGCGTCGGTTAAGCTTTGCTTATAGGGATAATAAGCAATGAAATCGGCCTTGCTGCCGTCTTCGGGATAATAAATGGTCTGGTCTGTCGAAGATGCTTTGAATGTACCATCGCCAGTGGTCATATAAGATTTGTTGGCGGCTAAAACATTACTTAATCCGGTACCGGTTTTCATAAACACCCCGATAGCATCATTAGCTTCCCAGGAATCGTTTACCGCCTTGGTCTTGATCTGACCACTGATGGTAGATGAGAATTGAACTTCGGCCTGGCCGACGCCAGGCACATCTTTTTTGTTGTCTTTTTTACAGGCACCGACGAACATCAACAGCAGTGCAAAAGCAGGAATTTTTAAGGATTTAATACGCATATTTATTTTTAAGTGATTAGCAGGTTAATGACCTAAAACGGTAGGGGCGGAGTTTTAGATAAGGTCAGCAGTTGTATCCAAAGGCTTAACAAGTTTGAGCTCACAAAGAAAACGCCGGAATGTAGCCTTGAGGTTAAGCCGGTGACAAGATTTTGTTAACTTGAAAAAGTTTTTTAATTACTGATAATCAGATTTATATGAAATTATTTCCCTGCGCTATAGTCAAAAAATAGGGTTGATGATATAACAATAGTTAACAATTTGATAATAAAAATACTTGACGGATAGATGTAATTTTGCAGGCCAGGAATTCAATGAATCTGAACAATAATTATTGTGGCTGATAGATTTGTCTTCTCCTGATTTTATGATGTTGTCACCGGGCAACAGAGATTACTGTTCATGAAATCCCTAAAACATAATTTTTTTCTGTTTTTTATTTTTCTCTTTCTTAGCGCCTCATTATCTTGTAAAAAGGAGGGAGCGATAAAAAAAAGCATTGCAAAGAAGACTGTGTTGGTATACATGGAGGCCAACAACGATTTGAGATATGATGCCCTGAACAGTATCAATATGATGGAAAAAGGCGCCGGTGCATTAGACGGAACTTTACTGGTCTATATCAAAACAAACAGTGCGAATTCCTACTTGCTCAAGATCAAAGCTGATGCTGATGTGAACAGGATCGTTAGTGATACCGTTAAAGTATTTAATAGCAGCAATCCTTCGGATGCTCAGTTTCTTCATAATGTAGTTCAATATGCACAGGCCGAGTTTCCGGCGCAAAGTTATGGTCTTATCCTCTGGTCGCATGCTACATCCTGGGCTCCTCCCTCCGGTCAGCTCAAAACTTTTTCATTTGGCGAAGATTCGGGAAAAGAAATGGATATCATAGACCTGAAAAATGCCTTGCCCGACAATCTGGAATTCCTGATCTTCGATGCATGCTCGATGGGTGGCGTTGAGGTGTTGTATGAGTTTAAGGACAAGGCCAAATATATTATTGCTTCTCCCACAGAAACGCTATCCGAAAGCTTTCCTTATCAAAATATCGTTCCGTTGCTTTTTCAAACACCAGATCATTTGAGCGACGTAGGCCAGGCCTACTATAATTATTATAACGCCTACACAGATGACCGGCGTTCTGCGACAGTAGTATTAATTAAAACCAGCGAACTGGCTGACCTGGCTTCGCAAATGAAGACGCTGATGCTTAGCCATAAAAAATATGGTGACGCGCTGATAAGTGCTGGTGTCCAGCGTTTAGATTATACGGCTAATTTTCCTGTCCCTAATTATGATTTCGGTGATTTCTTAACGCACAATTTCGAGGCTGCAGATCTGAATGGTATTAATCAAGCTTTGGGCAAAGTTATCTTATACAAGGCGGCTACTCCAAGCTTTTTAGGAGTGCCTATCAGGAAGTTCTCCGGGTTAACTAGTTATATCCCTTATCAGGGAGATAAAAACCTGACCTACTATAAAAAATTACAATGGTACACCAATGCAGGACTTTCGGTTTTATTTGATCAATAAGTGATAAAACAGCTGTACTTCCGTTTAGAAGACCGATCTTTATGACTTTGCAAGCCAAATTGGTTCTATGAAAAAGTATCTTACCTTAATTTTTTTATTTTTTTATTTTTCTGTCGATGCACAATCGGTCAATACTTATTTGGACAAAATCAGGAATAATCCGGCAAAACTTACAGCCTTTTTCTCACAAATGCCCAAAGGGGGCGACCTTCATCATCACTACAGCGGTTCAGTTTATGCCGAAACGTTTATTAAATACGTTATTGAAAAGGATTATTTTCTAAATAAGCAGACGCTGGAAGTAAACAACAGGAAAACTTCCGAGGATGAGAACTGGACAAAATTCAGCACGCTGGAAAAAGATGGACAACTATCAGAATATAAATTTAGGCTTCTGCAAAAATGGTCTATAAAAGACTATAACCAGGTAAGTATCCCTTCAGATAAGCAATTTTTCGAAACGTTTCCGAATTTTAGTATTGCCAGCAGAAATGATGTGGAGACAGGGTTACTGGAGATAAAGAAACGCGCGATCGATGAACATGTGAGTTATATAGAAACTACGTTTTTTTCACCGGCATGTGGTCGTACAGATGATGTAAGCTTACAGTTTGACCCCAAACTTCAGGTGGTATTAAAAGAAAAAAATGTAACGCACTGTCAAGCGATCCTGGATACGGTTTATGGGGAGTTAATAAAAAAAGATATTATCTCCTGTGCAGATAATTTCAGCGCAAATACAATTACTAAAACTCACAGCTCATTACATATCGATGATGATTTGTTTACGATGCGCTACCAGACTTACACCGTAAGGACTTTTGAAGCAACTGAAGTTTTTAAGCGACTATTATCGGCTTTTGATGCAGCCAGTAAAAACCCATTAATTGTGGGTGTTAATATCCTTTCGCCAGAAAATAATGATATAGCGATGCGGGATTATTGGTTACATATGCAGATGTTTAGATATCTCCATATGAAATATCCCGGAGTTAAGTATTCTATGCATGCCGGAGAACTTACACTGGGCCTGGTAAAACCAGAAGAGCTCAACTGGCATATTAATGCAGCTGTATTTGATGCGGGCGCCTCGCGCATTGGGCACGGTGTGGATATGCCGTATGAAACAAATAGTTATGCTTTAATGAACTATATGAAGAAAAAGGGGATAGCTGTCGAAATAAATCTTTCGAGCAACGAATTCATTTTAAAAGTTAAAGAAGGCCGCCACCCTGTTACCCTTTATAAAGAGTTTCAAGTACCAATTGTAATAAGCTCAGATGATGCCGGAGTTTTAAGGACAAACCTAACAGAGCAATATGTATTATTGGCTAACAGATACCCGGAATTTACTTACCAGGACATTAAAGAAATTGTGTACAACAGTATAAAATACTCTTTTATCAAAGAACCGGACATAAAGCAAAAACTGACAGCAAAGCTGGACAAGGATTTTATACAATTCGAAAAGCTTATTCTTGTTACTTCAAAAATGGAACACTAATGTACTTCTGTAGTACTTAAAATCAACTGCAGTTTTGTAGGCTTTCCTCAGCTGGTGCCGTAGTTTAGGAATCAGCTACAGTTATATTGAACTTTATTTATTTGATAGGGTTTACAGCGCTTAAATTGCTATTAAATTGATAAGTCAGGAGACCAGGAAAAAGATTACCGACTTCCTGCTTCACTCACAGTAACACTCTATTCAATTGCTTCATTATTTGCATTTTCTGATTTTGTTAGACTTTGCATGTAAATGCCTGATTTTGCCTGACCGATTTTGCAAGCAGTAATAATATGTTTGCTTAGACGATAGTCGCCCGACATCACCGGATACAGTTGCAAATGGAACACGGATAAGTTTGGGGCACCGTCAACCAATTATAATAATGACTCTTTTCCTGCTGATTGCCCATATTAAATTCATGCGCCATCGTTGAGTATGCATGCTGCTCAGAGTAGGAAATGTCAGTTTGCACATCGTAACAAACTATATGCATCTGATGACGTCATCGGGATCGAAACCAATTTGACAATTAATAATTAATTATGAAACAATTTTTACTTCAATGGAGGTATAGACATCAAGTATTAAAGCTTTGTGCTATACATGTATGGTGCGGCCTTATTTTTACTGTTATAGCAGCTCCGCTTACTTCATATTCAGCTATTAAAAACAAAAAATTCCATCACCTTCCCGAGGAAGTTATTACAGGCGTAGTTACCAGTAAGGGACAACCATTGCCAGGTGTAACTATTGCTGTTAAAGGAATAAAAGGAGGATCAGTTACAGATGCGACCGGACATTTTACAATTAAAGCGAGTACCAACGATATGCTGATATTCAGTATGATTGGGTTTGTTAAACAAGAAGTGCTGGTAGGTGGTAAAACAAACCTTTCTATTGAATTGGTTGAGGATTCAAAATCACTTAACGAGGTAGTAGTGGTGGGTTATGGCACCCAAACAAGGAAA
Source organism: Mucilaginibacter inviolabilis (assembly GCF_011089895.1). NCBI lineage: Bacteria > Pseudomonadati > Bacteroidota > Sphingobacteriia > Sphingobacteriales > Sphingobacteriaceae > Mucilaginibacter > Mucilaginibacter inviolabilis. Next base: position 1,981,451 of record NZ_JAANAT010000001.1, on the reverse strand, counting down.
GATCTGACATCATCTGTTGCCTCTGTTAAAGGCGAAGAAATTGCGAGAGTACCGGTAACCAATCTTGATGCAGCGTTGCAAGGAAAAGTAGCGGGTGTTCAGGTGGTTCAGAACTCAGGTGCGCCGGGCGACGAAACTTATATCCGTATCCGGGGTAACGGATCGTTGTTTGGTGAAAACCGGCCATTATATGTAATTGATGGTGTGCCGATGAATAATATTCCTGCTGGAGTATCTCCGCTTGGTGGGGACGGTCAACGGATAACCGCTACCAATGATATTAACCCCAATGATGTGGAATCTATTGAGGTACTAAAAGATGCAGCGGCAACAGCTATCTATGGCTCTCGCGCCGCTGCCGGTGTAATCCTGATAACGACTAAGAAAGGTAAGGCCGGAAGAGCCCGCTTTAATTTCAATGCTTATACCGGTGTGGCAACAGTGAAAAAACGACTTTCCTTACTTAATGCCGACCAATATGTAGATCTGATTACGGAAGAACGTGCCAATGCAAATCTTCCGGTTGACCCTGCAATTGTTAAAACTGGCACCAATACCAATTGGCAGGATGCCATTTTTAGGAATGCACCCATCTCCGAATACAATCTATCTATTTCAGGTGGAGATAAAAATATCACTCATTATTTATCGCTTGGATATCTTGATCAAACAGGCACAATTGTAGGCCGGCAACATTTTAAGCGTTTCAACGGACGGATAAATCTGGAATATAAAGCAACAGATGATTTAAAGATCGGCATAAGTATGAATGGTATGCACTCGTTAAATAATCGTATCGATAATAGTTTTTCCGGCCAATCTGTTCTTGCTAATGCATTGATATATAATCCCAATTACCCGATTTATAATGCTGATGGAAGCTATTATTATGATGTTAACCGCAGAGCTACCAACCCGGTCATGCTGGCTAATAATCTTCGTTTTGTGTCTATTGTTGACCGTTATGTTGGTAATATTTTTGGAGAGTATACTATTCTGCCAAATCTGAAATTCCGGACGAGTTTTGGTATGGATAATCAAGGTATCCAGGATGATCGTTATCAATCTACCCAAATCAACAACCAAAGCGCTGCAACCGGGGCTGCTGACTTTTTTACGCAGTTGCTTTGGCTAAACGAGAATACCCTTACTTATACCGCAAATTTACCCAAAGGACACTCGCTTTCTGGAGTGATTGGCGAAAGTACCCAGGTGACCAGTATCCGCAGAATTGGTGCAGCCGGGAATACCAATGCTACAGATTTGATTGAGGCGATAACCGGTTTTACAAATCGTACAGAAGCAAGTGACTATCGCTCTAAATCCGGATTGCTCTCTTATTTTGGACGTGTCAATTATAATTACAGGGATCGGTACCTGGTACAAGTAGCCGGACGTATTGACGGCTCTTCGCGTTTTGGTACAAACCAAAAATATGGATTCTTCCCAACTATCTCTGGTGGCTGGCGCATTAGTAATGAATCATTTATGAAGAATCAAACCTTCATTGATGATTTGAAGTTACGTGCAAGTATCGGTGTTTCCGGGAGCCAGGAAGGTTTAGGAAATGATTTTCCGTCATTGGCAACCTATGCCACTGGGGTTAACTACGGTACAGAGCCAGGAATTGCCGCCTCGACACTATCAAATAAAGATTTAAGCTGGGAAGCTACCACGCAAACAAACATCGGATTGGATCTTTCCCTTTTCAATAGTCGCATTAACATCACGGTCGACGCTTACCTTAAACAAACAAACCGGTTGATCTTTAAATTGGATCTGCCTTATACTTCGGGTTTCGCCAGAACAAATGGAGCAAACATAGGTAAGCTGCAAAATAAGGGCATCGATATCAATGTGAGTACCGATAATATCAGGGGCAAATTTGCCTGGAGTACAAATTATAATATGTCTTTTAACCGGAACAAGATCACCGATTTACCACAGTTGGTTGTGGGCGATCCCAGCAGTTCCGATTTTACAGAAAGTTTACCGGGGCTTTATGGCACAACACTCCCTACGAGTATTTATCGTGTAGGCGAACCTGTTGGATCTTTTTTTGGCTATAAGAGCCTGGGTGTAAATCCGGCAACTGGAAATATGATCTATCAGGATACGAATGGTGATGGAAAAATTAACGCTGCAGATAGAGTTATCATTGGGAACGCGTTACCTAAATTCACCGGTGGATTTACGAATACTTTCAGTTATAAGGGATTTGATCTTAGCATCTTCCTTTATTTCTCGTATGGTAACCAGGTATATAACCAAACCAGGGCTATCTTGGAGCGCATGGCTGGTTACAATAACGGTAACACAACAACGCTGAATCGATGGACACCTGCTAATACTGTTACCAATGTGCCTAAAGCCGTTTTTAACGATCCGGTGGTTACCAATAGTCTTACCAATGGAGAAATGTCATCACGTTGGGTAGAGAATGGTTCCTTTATCAGGCTCAAAAACATCACATTGAACTACAATATCCCAGCATCTGTTTTAAAAAGACTGCGAATTCAATCGGCAAAAGTATTTCTGAGCGGACAAAACCTTGCTCTATGGACTAAATACTCCGGATATGATCCGGAAGCGCAAAACCAGTCGGTCAAAAATTCACAACTCGGTATTGATTATGCGGTTCAGCCACAACCACGTACCATCAGTGCAGGCATCAATGTTAGTTTTTAATTCATCCATTATGAAAAAGTTTTTAATAACACTTCTTATACCAGTATTTGTACTTAATTCGTGCACCAAAGTACTTGACCAGGTTCCACAGGATAAAATCACGGAAGAAAATTTTTATAAAACCCCTGGTGATGCCGAAGCAGCAGCAACTGGTATTTATGATGCGGCCCAGGCATTATCTACCCAATATCCGGTGGCTTTTGACGCAGCATCCGATTTGGCCAATGCCTTACTAATTAACTACAGTCCATTTTCACAGCATGGAATTACGGTTGACAATGCTATAGTGGCTTCCTATTGGCAAAATAACTATTTGGGAATAGGCCGGTGTAATGATGTACTAAAAAATGTGCCCAATATTAACAGCAGTTTGTTTGCCGCCGGGCAAAAAGAGCGGATCCTGAGTGAGGCTTATTTTATGCGAGCCTATTTTTACTTTAACCTGCTAAAAGCCTTTGGTGGGGTACCACTTGTAACCGTACCTTATGATTCTTTCAACGCTGACTTTACCATAGCGCGCTCTACAACCGATCAGGTATACGCTCAGATCCTTGCTGATCTGAAAAATGCTGAACCTAATCTTCCCTTAAGTTATCCCTCCAATATTGATACCCGGGGAAGGGCTACTCAGGGCGGGGCAAAAGCGCTTATGGCTAAAGTATATTTAGCTATGAAAGATTATACCAACGCGGCGGCAAAAGCGCTTGAGGTAATGAATAACAGTACTTATAACCTTGTAACCGGTGCATCGTCATATGCAGCTATGTTCTCCGCATCATCTAAAAATAGTAATGAATCTATTTTTGAAATTCAATATGTAAGCTCATCATCTGAGAGCAATGGTTTGTTTAGTTTTTATGTACCAACTCCGGCCCCAAGCGGCATTCAGGGAGGCAGTTACCAGATTGTACCTACAGATAAGATCATCAATGCCTTTGAAGCGGGCGATATCAGGAGGACGGTATCAGTAAGCAATAGTCCCGCCACGCCCTCTGTCCCTTATATAGGTAAATATTTAAGACTGACCAATGGTACTGATCCTAATATTATAGCTATCAGACTTGCCGATATTATACTGATACGGGCCGAAGCACTGAATAATCTGGGACAAACTGACGGGGCAACAGATGCCTTGAACATTATTCGGAGAAGGGCGTTTGGATTGCCATTAAACACAGCTTCCAGTCGGGATTTTCCCAGTGCAAATGATACCGTTAATGGTTATAACCTGACGCAGGCTATTGAAAATGAGCGGATGAAAGAGCTGTGCTTTGAAGGACAACGCTTTGATGACCTGGTTAGAACTGGTCGTGCCGCGGCTGTCCTCGGAATCAGTACGAATCAAACTTTATGGCCTATTCCGCTTCGTGAGGTTGGCCGTAATCCTAAATTACAACAAAACCCTGGCTATTAACCCTACTTATTACCATTATGAAAAAGAGCTTAATTTACACACTGTTGTTTTGCTTTACCGGTATAATTACCAATTGTACAAAGCAAATGACCTCAACCAATGATCATTTAAAAGCTATTAATCATCAAAAGAATACCAATTCTGTTAATGATTATACAGTTACCTGGTTTGGAAACAATTTTCCTGCTGTTACTAACTATGTAGGGAATGCTGCCCGGTCAATGTGGGTATCACCAGAAGGTGTTGTTTATACCGCATCTCTTTGGGATGAAAAGGGAAGAAATATAGGCATATACCAAAATGGCAACACTATAGGGGCCATGGGAGGCACAAAAGATTCCCAGGGTAGTGCTATAGGTGGCGATTCAACTTATATTTATACGGCACAGCAAGCACCAAATTCCGGGTACATCGGTCGCTATAACCGAAATTCGAAAACACGTGATCTGCTTTTTAAAGCGAGTAATGGTACGGGAGAAGCTATTCGTGGGATTGTGATTAATGGCAATGAGATTTTTGTAAGTGATTTTGCCGGAAACAGGATTGGAGTATATTCTAAAACCGGTTCTCTGTTAAGAGAATGGACGGTTACAGAACCCGGAGCAATAACTATAGACGGCCAATCTCAATTGTGGGTTACGCAGATGAGCGCGGGGCAGTTAAAAAGTTTTAGTACCAGCGGCGTTGCCGGACCGGTTATTACAATGGGGGCAAATGCCCAGCCTTCTGCACTCTATTGTGACAAGGCGGCCGGCCTGCTTTATGTTGGCGATCAAGGCCCGGATCAAAATATCAAAATTTATACTAACCTGGCATCAACGCCTCAATTACAGGGCACTTTTGGTGTTACCGGCGGTTACCTGGAATCAACTATGGGTATTCGCGGCCAAACCGGAGATAAGCGATTTACCCGGATAGTAGGTATAGGAAAGGATAACACCGGTCAATTATATGTGCTCAATAATCCATGGGGAGGTTCCTGGGATCTGGGACGTAACGGTGCGACGGATATTCATTGTTACGGCGCTTCGGGCAATTTATTGTGGGAGTTACAGGCGCTCAATTTTGAAGGAAATGCCGCTGCTGATTCAGGAACAGATGGTGCCGATTTTTACAGTGCGAACATTTTTTATACCTATAGCGGTACCGGAGGCGGAAGATATAAGGGTAATACTATTGACCCTTTCCGGTACCCATCTGATCCACGTATCAATATCAGTGACCCTTCAAGAGGGTTACACTTCGGGCAGTTTGCCGATGTTGGCGGAAAAAAGATCCTGATTGCCTGCGGTCAGAATCCGGATGTTTTGTATAGTTTTTATTTTAACAGAAACACCGATGGCTATATTGCCATCCCTGGTGATTCATTTACCAAAATACGCAATGGTTTTGCACTGGATTCCCTGGGTAATGTATGGACCTCGCAAGATAAAACCAATGCTATTCAATATTACGAATTAACCGGATTTGGCGGCAATGGAAAACCAACCTGGGCTTCGCCCGTGAGTACACCTGTACCGGCAAGTATAGCCCGTCTCAACCGTTTGATATATTTACCAAATGGCGACCGGATGATATTAGCAGGTGGCAATAATGATTGGACGCTTATCGGAAACCGGATAGAGGTTTATAACGGATGGAAGGCTGGTAACCGCACACCCAATACCGTTATTACTTTAACCAGGGGCCAGGCAAAATCTATGACTGCGGCTGGGAATTATGTATTTGTGGGCTATTATGCGATGCCGAATATCGATATTTTTGATTTGGCTACCGGAGCATTAGTGTTGAGCATGACCAGTAATAATGATGTTTATGTTGGCAATGATGTCGACTCGATGTATGGCATCAGCGCTTACCGTAAATCGAACGGTCAATACCTGATCACGAAGGATGATTATAATGCTAATAAAGTAGTGCTTTATCAGTGGACTCCATGATAATTATAAAATAACCGATAAATATAAATGAATATCATTAAATCGATAAAATACAAAGTTATCCTGTTGCTTCTGCTGTTAAACTATTTAACGGTAGGGGCACAGATGACAGCGCCGGAGCAATGGGTGAACTATGACCTGGTTTTTAATCTTAAAACCGGATTAAGACAATATGATTACAATGTTGCCCTGATTCGTTCAAGTACCAATACAAATGTGCTTTGGCCCGGCGAGCAGGCTCAATATACCATCCAGATTGTTAACAATCTTGCCGAACCCCTGGATGCTAAAGGGAAACTGGAGATTATTCATTACGGCACAAAAGGCAGGCCTAATGATATCTGGCAGCCTGAGGTAGTAAAGTATGCTACCGTTTCTACATCAGATCTGCAGGTATCTTTAAAAACAAAGGGCTTTGTTAATATGGAGATCAAACCCATTATTCCAGCCACCTTTGGAGGCTATGCAATCATTCTTGATCTGGGGAAATATGGCCGCCGACTGATATGCAGCGTAGTAAGAACTTTTACCGCTAACCCCAAACGGCTACAGTATCCCAAGCAATCATTGGACGATATGGATCCCGATTTTCTTCAACGCTTAGGCATTCAGGCAGTTCGGATGGGTATTGATTATTTTCCTACCACAGATGCTGATTATCAGACTAAATTGTCTACCGTCTACGAAAAATTGAAGAAATACAGAGACAGAAATATTACGGTTTTATTGATGTTTGGTGCAGGCACAGCAGAATTACCGCTAGGAATGCCCCGGCCGCTGTTAAATGATGAGGGCATTATGCGTAAAACCAAACAGGACCTGGTATGGGCACCACCAACAGATAAGGATTTTGCTAAGTTCGTTAACCGGTTCTGCGTTGATCAGGGCTGGCCAAATGGGCCAGTTACAGCTGTATCGTTATGGAACGAACCATGGGAGGGAAGCTCTATTTCAGGATGGCAGTCTGATATTCCACGTTACCGGGAAATTTATACAGCTATGGCCAACGCAGTTTTAGATGCCCGGAAAAAAGGTGCTGATGTATTGGTTGGCGGCGGAGATTCCAACTCCAACGCCTGGGATAAGCTTTTTGCCGACGGTAAGATGACCTTTCTGCCTATTTTCGATTTTTGCTCTATTCATTATCAGGGAATGGAATCGCCGAGTATTTACCCGGAATGGGTTAATCGTAAATCGCCCAGAGGGCGGGTTAAAATATGGGATACCGAAAGCTGGGTAGGGAATACAGATGACCGTATCGGACTGACGGTTGCAACCAACAGATCAGCCGGGTACGATCGTTCTATGGGTATTTATGCCGGTTATTTATCTACAGGAGGACGAGGATCCGAACATTTTAAGCAAACTGTACTAACCGATGCCGGACACACAGTAATAGACAGGATTCCGGATGCATGGGCGCCAGCGGTAGGGGTAGGTGCAGTTCAACATTTAATAGGGGAACGTGATTTTAACAGGTTGCTATTTAAAAAAGGCTTACCCTGGGTTATGCTGTTTAACGGCTACGATCAGAACCCTGATGATGGCACGGCTGTAGTAAGTGGCGACATCGGCGAAGCCTTTGGCAACGAACGTTTACTTTTCAGAACGGTAAGAGGTCTTAAAGAAGTTGCAGATAAAGACCGTATTCGCAAGCAACTGGAGGATAATTCCCTTAATTCTAATCAAAAGGACAGTCTATCCCGCTTACTGAAAATACCCCAGCCGCTTTCTGGCGGTATAATGATTCTGCCAGCCGATAAGCATTTCAGGTTGTATGATTTTTATGGTAATATCATAAAACCAAAGGGTAACAGTATTCAAGTCCCATTAAATACACAAGGTTATTATTTGCGAACAGATGGTAGTAAAGGATCCTTTGCGATGCTTATTAAAGCCATGGAACATGCCCGTATTGATGGTTATGAACCTGTGGAGATCATAGCTCATGATATGACAGCCAGAATTGAACAAAAGGCTTCACTTGATCTGCAACTAACTAACATTCTTAATCGTCCGATCAGTGGGAAATTGACGGCGACGCTTTCCAATTTTCAGTTGTCTTATCCAAAGACTATAACCATTGCCCCGCATGAAACAATTACTATACCTGTCCGGATAATCAAGGGGCAATCCAATAATGCGAATGTTTATCCGCTGAATGTCCGTATTGAAACGCCTAAGGATGGTATTGCTGTGCTTGATGAAGATATGCATGTTAATGTTATTTCGCGGATTCCCGTTAAAGTGGACGGAAATCTCGATGAATGGGGGACGGCAATACCGCAAACCGTAAGCAGTAAGGGAACTGAAAATGTAAGTCTCACAGAGGCAGCCTGGTACCCATTTAAAAATTTTGACACTAAGGCCGAGGGGTATGCTAATGGTTACTTTGCCTATGACGATAAGAATTTCTATTTCGCGGCTAAGGTAGCCGATAATACACCTCATCCTGGTACTTACAGGTTTGAAAACAGGCCAGATGATACTTTCTTTTATCCGGATACCTCTTATGTGATGGATATGGATAAAACACTGATAGCCAAAGAGGATAGTGTGCCTCTAAAAAACAATGACAACGGAGCGCTGCAAATGCCCTATGGAAATGGGAGAATTATGCATTTCTGGTCAAGCAGTGATATAGCTTATGCTTTCGGTATCGACATGGATCTGCCTGCACAAAAGTATACAAGAGTATCATTTTATATGCCTAACATCAGGGTTCCTAATGCAACAATTGAAGTGTTTGATGGAGTAAATGGTAAATTTATTTTAAGAAAAAAAATAGATAATTTATGGCAGGGAGCCTACGAAACTTTGGATCTTGCTGGTAAGGTACGGGTAGTTTTCAGAACTTATAACTGGTGGACATCAGTAAAAGTTGCCGGCCTTTTCTTTGATGACTCACCCAGTAAGGAAGTACATGATAAAGCTGTTTTTATCAAAGACGATCTGGACACCAGGGGCAACTGGAAAGGGCTTTATGGAAAAAACGGCTATAATATTATAGGAGTTCCGGGAAAAGTACCTACGGATCTAAAACTTAGCATCCCGGAGGTAAAGGTTAAGCTTCCGCTGCCCTGGCCTGCCGGCGTTCGTCATTATACCTATCGTAAAAATCCGGTAACGCCAGATAATTCCGGGCTCGGTTATTCATTTGATAATGTCATCTTAGCTTTCAATGTATTGCCGGTGGGGACTGATGGTATGCTGGCAAACCCTCCTGGTACAATGCCTCGGTACACAGGTTATAAAGATACGGATTACGAGTATGCCATGAACAGTGTAGCGTCTGAGTATGGAGGAGGAACTGAAATCTGGCGGTTGTTAACGCCTCAACTGAACAGAAAACATTTCTTCCCCCGGCAGCCAAAATCTACCGGCGAAGGGCCTGTAAAAAATGGTCAGTTAGCAATTAAAAGGATTGGAAATACCCTGATTACAGAATGTGCAATTCCCTGGTCAGAAATACCGGATGTACGAAAAGCGTTTGAAAGAGGAGAGAAAATAAAATTATCTTTCCGGGTTAATGATAATGCTTCACCAGCAGCCACTATGGAACTTGCCAAAGACCGAAGTGTGTCTAAAATAAATGCCCGGGCATTTCATCCCGATTGGAAAACACATTGGGCAAACGAAGTGGAATTTAGTTTTGAAAAATGATTTGTAATAAAATTACCGATATTAACCTATGCTGAAATATAAAATATTACTCCTCATTATTTTAACGAGGCCAATTTTCTGTTCTGCCCAAACCGATAAAATCACTTGGGCCGAATTTTATGCGCCATTTCAGAATTCTGGCAATGAGGTATTAGGGCAAAAAAATAATTATCCTTATGTGCGGTTTGTTACTAATGCTGGCAACGTTGTTATTCGTTTAACTTATCAGTCGATACCAAATATTGATATAAAAGGGGAGAAGAGCAAATGCATGCTTTATGGTTTGAATGACGATGGTAAATGGATTGAATTTGAGGGAATCCAATCATCGGGCGATACAGTTATTACACAGTCATTTCAGGGGATTTCACTAGATAGCCACATTCCGGCCAGGAATTTTGAATATCGCTTATTTCTGCCAGAGGGAAAGATGCCGTCTCTTATTGCTATGGGCATTCCGGCACAAAGCCATATCGAGTTAATGCTTCCTCAACCCGAAAAGCAAATTGTTATTTATAAACAGGTTTCAAAAGACAAGCAGAGTATACCAGGAACAGATTGGTCGGCCCGATTAGAAAGAGCATTAGACCGGCCTGCCATGGTTTTAGATCGGAGTAGCGATTGGGAAAGGTTTTTACGTAACGGATTAAAGTCGGAAACAAAAGCTGTTTTTTGGGAGCTTTATGCTCACGGGAATGCTACTGATGAAGCAAATAAAATTATAAAAGAGACCCGTCAAATACAACGGGCAGGAATACCTGTCTTTATTTTTCCAAGTGGGGATACGCCGGTCGGGAGTCAGGGTATATTAAAAGTAGTTGCCCGAAGGATAGCTAATATAAAAGGCATATATCTGTTAGCGAGTCCAACAACAGATAATTGGATCGCTTTCAATACAAACGTACGTTCTGTTTTTCAAGAACCAGATGGCGAAATTTCTACAACGAAGGCCGTAATTCAAAGCCGTGATAGAAATTATAACTGGCGGCAACGCCATGCCGACGAGCTGGCTTTGAGCAAAGAAAAAGCACCAAAAAATATCATATTTGCCAACTCCATCATTCATTACTGGGGCGGTTTGCCACAATCAATCATTGCCCGCGGGCAGGATTCATGGAATGCCTATCTCCAGCCATTAGGTGTTCAGAATATGGGATTTGGCTGGGATAGGATTGAAAATGTGCTTTGGCGAATTTACCATGATGAACTGGATGGTTTTAAAGCAGATCATATTCTGCTCATGATCGGTACTAATAATCTGCAAGTGAACACCAACGACGAAATTATTCAGGGCCTTCGGCAGCTGATTGTTGCTGTTGGGGTACGGCAGCCAAATAGCAAGGTATTAATTTCCGGAATTTTGCCACGACGGAATATGGAAGATAGGATCGCACTGCTCAATCAATCCATCGAAAAGTTAGCCGAAGAAAAGAAGATAACATTTATCAACCCCGGAACCGCTTTGCTCAATAACTCAGGCAAGATCAGAGAGGAATTATTTGGTGATGGTTTGCATCCTAATGCGGTTGGTTATGGTATGCTTGCCCCGGCCATTGCAAAAGCTTTTAGTGAACATTGATTATACCATAAAAAGAGTAAGCATTTGAATTATTGCTTGCTCTTTTTATTTATTACATTAACGATTAAACTCGTCATTATACACCAAATGGTGGCCTTGATCATAAACCCTGATAAAGTCAAGCTGGCCTGACCCTTTAAATCTGCAGAAAAGCCCCCTTATATTTCCAATAGGTGTGTTGTAAACCGTTTTAAACTTAAAAGCATTGTCAATATAAACCATGCTCGTTTTATTTCGGGTTTCAATACGTACAACAGTCCATTTTGATAAATCGACACCTAATGAAGATAGATTGTGAAAATTACCGGTCAGCTGAGTATCCCCAAATTCAGTATCCGCGTATTGGGTACAGCCAGGTTTAACAAATTTGAAACGCCCGCGTCCGCTTTCACCGGTAAATTCCAGGCTGGTATCAAAGCAATCGAAGCCTCCTATGTTTTGACTGTTGCGTAAACGGAACTCTACAGTCATCTGATCACCATCAACATGAAAGTTACGTATGTTGCGATAATCAACCCAATACTCCTCATTGGTATTGATTTGGAGTGTACTTATTATGGCCGGAACAAAGTATAGTGATGTTTTATCGCTGAATTTATCCCGATCAGTTACCACCCTGGCATTCTGGTCGTTATTACCCACATAACAGACCCATCCCTTTGTTGTTACATCAACAGTAGTTTTGGCTAATGCTTTACCATCAGCAATTAACCTCATTTTATAAAAGTTTGGGGTTTTGTACTGATAGGTAAGTTCGCCTTTTGGTGCGAGTAACATTTTGTACTCACCGCCGCTTCCAAAATCTATAAAAGCATTTTTATAATTGATATTGGAAAGGTCATAACTAATAGCTGCCGTAAGCGGAGCATGCCCCGAATTATTTTTTACATTGAAAAAAACCTTTGGCTGATCGATAAATTGATTAAAAAATAGGGTTGTTCCGATAATTAAAACAATTAGCGATACCCCGCTGATTATCCAAAATTTAGTTGTTTTATATCGCTGATTGAGCGTTTTAGGAGGCGTATTAACCGTCTCTTCTGATATACGGATATCATTTGTTTCCGTATCGAAATTTTCTTTCAAAAAATGAGCCCAATCCCTGTATCCCAGGTATTGGACCATCGCGTTTTTTGTAGCTATCTGTGGCTCATAGTTATCGTTTACTTTAAAAATACGTTTTAATGTACGAATGCTGATGGAGACCCTTGTTGCTTCAAAAATCTGATCATGAAGTTTTGTGTAATTGTAATCAATCCAGTCATTGCTTTTCCCCGACTGCATTTTATCCTCGATTAACTGAGTACATTTTAGCAAATAGTCATGGTTCTTCATGTTTAAGTCAGCAATTGTGCAAAAGCATCAATAGTATAATTAATCGGGTTTTAGTTGGCTCTCAAATATGCTAAATGGAATCTAAAATTTATGACAATTCACATTGTTTTTTTACACAACACATTTTTCGCAACCAGCGACTCCTTCCCGTATTTGAAAACTTAAAATCGCTTTGCAATACTACTCCTAAAATCATAAAAATTCATGGCTGGCGTATTCTGCTTGACTATGCCTGAAAATGCATTTAACCTTAAATATGCCGAATTGATAGTTTCGCCATCATAGCCGCTGTTAAGTTATAAAGGCGGCCCAATAACCAATTTGAACGCGATAATAAATTATGAGCAAATCTTTTCTGGCGTTATTATTACTTTTTACAGGATCGCAATTGTTTGCACGAACGAATGATTACCTGATCACCGATTATGGCGCTGTAGGGAACGGCAACCAACTATGCACTAAATATATTCAAAAAGCTATTGATGCATGCCAGGCCAATGGCGGGGGAAGGGTTGTGATCCCATCCGGAGATTTTTTAACAGGTACTCTACATTTAAAGAGTCATGTTGAATTTTATCTGGAAAGTGGCGCTAAAATTTCAGGGAGCCTTAACCGGGCTGATTACCCTAAGGTTGCCGGCGAACGCGGGTTGATATTCGCTTTAAATGCAACAGATATAAGTATTACAGGCAGAGGAGAGATTAACGGTAATGGTGAAGCCTTTTTTCATGGTGATAACGCACCTGACCGACCATTTCTGGTTATGATAAAGAATTGCAGCCATGTAGCAGTATCTGGTGTCAGTCTTAAGAATGCCGCTTTCTGGACCTTTCGTCTGCTTTATAATGATCAGGTCAATGTTGATGGCATCCGCATATATTCACATGTAAATTTTAATAATGACGGATTGGATATCGATAGTAAAAATGTTACTATAAGCAATTGTATTATAGATACTGACGATGACGCGCTATGTTTTAAAAGTGATAGCAGTTTTATTTGTCAGAATGTTACCGTATCCAATTGCGTCCTTGCCTCCAATTGCAACTTTATTAAAATGGGTACCGCCTCTGTAGGTGGCTTCAGGAATATCAGCGTAAGTAATTGTGTATTGCGGAGAGCGTCAGAATCCCGCTTCCGGTTTTGGGAGCGCAGTGTTCCTGGCGTAAAGGAACCCGTGACTGGCCTTGCAGGAATTGCGCTGGAGATTGTTGATGGCGGTATTATGGATGGTATTCAAATTAATAACATAGTAATGGATGGGGTTCAAACTCCTTTATTTATCCGGCTGGGATCTCGAAGCAATCCTACCGGTGCAATCAAAAATGTGATAATAAGTAATGTGACAGCTAAAAGCGTAAGCAGAATAGCGAGTAGTATAACAGCGGTTCCGGGGTTTAAGATCGAGAGCGTACTTTTGCGTGATATCAATATCCAAAGTCCGGGAGGGGGAATTAAAAATGAATATTTAGCCAAAGTTCCTGAGCAGGTGAACGCCTATCCTGAAAACCGGATGTTTAATACCAGTCTTCCGGCCTATGGCTTATACCTTAGGCATGTAAGTAATATTGGTCTTTATAACCTTCAATTTAATCCATTAGATGACGAAGCTCGTCCCGCAATATATGTGGAGGATGGCCTGGGAATTCATATTTCGGAGCTACAGGCTGTTACTCCAATTGGTGGTGCGCCATTAGTAGAACTGAGCGAGACATCCGGAGTGAGTTTTGAAGGTCATGCATGGAACCAATCAATTCCTCTACTTTTCCTAATTCGGGGAGCACAATCGAAAAATATTATTATAGCCGGAAAATACTCCACCAACATTCAACGCCTTTATGAATTGAAAGATTCCACATCAAAGAATGCGGTTTCTATCAGATAGAAATGGAACTAATCAATGAAAATTACTATACCCAAATCCCCAAACAAAGCATGTCATACAATAAATTATGCTTTGAAATTTGTTTTAGTTTTACTTTGCTTACTGGCTACTCAGGTAAAGGCCCAGGAATATCAAGCAGGCGCTTTTAAGTTTACAATTCCACAGCAAGAAGGTGTTAAAGTGAGTGTATATCATGAAAGGTTAAAAAGCGGGGCCTTACTCGTGACCTGTCAATTCACTATGACGAGTTCTTTAAAAAATGAGATTATCATTAAATGGGCCACCCCACTTCGTGATATTACCGGTTTCTGGACAACGAACGGTAACGAAGCGCGTTTTATTCATGCAGGTTTCAAAATTCAGGCAAACCTTGCCAGCCAGGCGCCGGTTTTGGCCATGTATAATGATGCGGGACAAAATCGATTGACCGTAGCTTTATCCGACGCTTTTCATAAAACAACGCTGTCTGCCGCTGTAAATGAAGATAGTGCTATGCTGAGCTGTACTGCAAATATTGAAATCTCGGGCGAAGAACGAAACAAGCCATATCAACTTAGCCTGTTATTAAACGATCAGGATGAAAGATATGAAGATGCCCTGCGCAAAGTAGCCGTTTGGTGGGGTAATATGCCCGTTTATCATCCTGCTGTGATACCTTTTGCTGCAAAACAGCCCTTATATTCAACATGGTACAGTTATCATCAGAACTTTACCGAATCTTTACTTTTAAAGGAGTGCATGGAGGCTCATAAACTTGGCTATTCGGGAATTATTGTTGATGACGGCTGGCAAACGGTAAATCATTCCGGGGGGTATGCATTTACCGGGGATTGGAAAGCCGAACGTATTACCCATATGGCTGATTTTATTAAAAAGGTACATGCAACCGGAATGAAATGCTTGCTTTGGTACTCTGTACCTTTTATGGGGTACCGGGCCGAAGCTTATAAACGATTTGAGAACAAATTTTTATACAAAAGTGACCGTCAGTCTGCGGGGGTACTTGATCCCAGATATCCCGATGTCAGGAAATTTATAGTGAATAAATATGTGCAGGCACTAAGCTTGTGGAAGTTAGATGGTTTTAAACTTGATTTTATTGACAGCTTTACCAATCAACCTGGAAATCCTCCGGTTGTTAGTAAAGAAGCCGATTATCAATCAATTTATGATGGGGTTGATGCATTGATGGTGGAGGTGAAAAATGCACTTACTGCAATTAAACCAGATATACTGATTGAGTTTCGGCAATCTTATACAGGGCCGGCTATGCGCAAATATGGCAATATGTTCAGAGCAGGCGATTGCGCTGCAGCTGCACTTACTAACCGGATCAGAACAACAGACATCAGGTTATTAGCAGAAGAAACTGCCATTCATTCTGATATGCTTACCTGGAATTATGGAGATAAACCGGAGGTTGCTGCTTTGCAAATTCTCAATGTGATCTTCGCTATCCCTCAGCTTTCTGTACGCTTAACGGAAATACCTGCAGCGCATCTTAACATGGTTAGGTTTTATACACAGTATTGGCTCAAAAACAAAGATGTTTTGTTGAATGGCAGGTTCAGAGCGTATGGGCCGGAGATGAATTATCCGGTACTTAGCAGTAAAATGGGTGATAAACTGATTGCAGGCATTTACAGTGATCAGAGTCAGCCACTTCTTTTAAACATGCCTTTTGTGGATGTCATCAACGGGAAAACCACAAATGGAGTATTATTACGATTGGATTTTGCCAGAGCATATAAAGTTGATGTATTTGATTGTGAGGGAAAAAAAATCAGGACTCAAAGATTAAAAGTTAAGAAAGGAATTCAGAAGCTGAACATTCCTCCATCTGGCATAGCTTGTTTGCGAATGCTTTGAAATGTCTTATAAGAGGGATTTTTTAAAGATAAAGGAGTGAATTATACATATCTGATAAGGTTCAACAGCCGCTTAGTTCAATATATGCCCGTTCGGAGATAAAGATTTTGCTGCTTAATCACATTTCTGACGCTCTTTTAAATTGTTAGCGCTTAACGGTTTAGGGGTTTATTTGCTAAAATCGAACTATAAAAGATCCTGTTGCCTATCAGTTTATATGAAAAGGAGACAACACTTATGTGTTGTCTCCTCAAGTGACCTTGCAATCATAGTTTACGAATGTTTTATGGGAGATTTAAAGAAGTTGGCGATCACATATTCATACCAGCCATGTTATCTCCACCATTTTTAAATATGGCTTCGCTGTTTAACAAATAGGCTCCGTTGGTAACCACAATATCTCCGGCATTTAAACCAGAAAGGACGGGCACATAGCTCTGATTACCATTTCCCGGCTTGATTATTTTGGATGAAAAGCTGCCATCCAAGTTCTTGACCCACACTAAGCTGCCTTTTCCATCTGTTAAAATAGCCGAAACAGGTACCGCTAAAGCATGGTTGTTACCATGGCCAATAGAAATATAAGCTAGCATTCCGGGTCTGATCAAGCCTTGTGGATTAGGGATATTAATCCTAATCAAATTTACTTTAGAGGCATTTGATAATTCGGGATTAATAAATTCAATTTTGCCATTAGTAACTTGGCCGCCTAAATCAGGAAATGAAACGCTTACCCGGTCATTTTCCTTATAGCTGTTTATTTCGCTGGCATACAACTGAGCTTCTATCCATAAATTATCCAGGGCTTGTGTCTTCAAAATAGACATCCCTTCAGTTACATAATCACCTTCATGAACAGCAATTTCACTAACAGTTCCGCTGATTTTACTTAATATGGTTGTGGTTGCAGATACTTTGCCGGAAGCTGCTATATTCCTGATCTGAGCAGGTGACAGTCCCCAAAGTTGTAGTTTATTTTCGGCAGCACTAATCAATTGCTGGTAATCCACATCTGGGTTATGGAGCACCTTCTGCTGCTGTTTAGCCAATAAATATTCCTTTTCTGCCTCTTGCAAATCTTCGCTATAGATGGAATAAACAGGCTGTCCTGTCATAATTCTTTCGCCGGTAGTTCTGATAAACAATTGCTGTATCCGGCCCGCTAGCCTTGCACTCAACTCTTCTGATCGATTATCATCGGTAGTAACGGTTCCGGTCAACGTTTTTTCACTGCCAGTATTCTCTTCCCTTACGGTATCGGTTTGAATACCGGCCAGTTGAATCTGCGTGACTGTCAATCTGATCTTATTTGCAGTCATATCCATATTATTCCCGGTCATTTCTACTTTGATGAGCTTCATGCCACATATCGGGCAATTGCCTGGATGATCTTCGTGAATTTGCGGATGCATGGAACAGGTATAATAGGCTTTGTTTGCCGTCTTAGTAACTGTAGCCTTCGGTTTTTGTGTACAGGCTGTAAAAAGTACAGCTATTACTGTCATAAAGAATAGGAGCCCGGCTGCACTTAATATCCAAAAACGTTTCTTTATATTATTCATGACCTTGTGTTTTAATGAAGCTTTCACTGTCTGTTAAATATTGGGCATTATATGCCAGGCTATCCGTTACGGATAAACCTTTTGTGATCTGTATTTCGTTATTGTGGGCTGTTCCTGAACTTACCTGGTGAGCATGGAAAGACCCGCCGCTTTTTAACCAGACAATTTTAGTCTGCCCTAAATCAACCAGCGCCGATCGCGGAATCCATAAGCCCTCCGTACTGCCGGTTTGTATAGTAGCTTTGACGATGCTATTTACTTTTAGTTCATGATTCATATTATCGAGATAAACCCGGATGCTCGTTGTTTTGTCGCCATCTTGTAGAGCAGGTTCAATAAAATTGATCTTACCATTGATGGTCTTGCCTGGTATATCTGGTAATGAAATAGTTACTGACTGGTTTAATTTCAATCCGGAAATAGCAGCGCCGTCAATTTTTATGATCGCCCAAAGTTTATGTGGGTCAACTACGTTAAATAAAGTTTGTCCTTTTTCTACATACATACCTTCCTTAACCGATAAGGGCAGGTTTGTGGTAAGATCAGACGGTGATGATACCTGGGGAGCACCAGCCATCTGGCTATGTGGCATATCATGCACATGACCATCATAAGCACTGTATACGGGCAAGCGGTAAAAAATCTGCCTGGTTTTAATAAGCTGGTTAATTTGTTCGGAGGTCATGCCCAGCAGTAACAATTTCTGCTTTGCGGCATCAATTAATGCCGTTTCCTTTGCTGAGTTCTTTGTCAGAAAGATCAGGTCTTGTTGGGCAGTAACCATATCTGGGCTGTATATATCAAAAATCCGCTGCCCCCGGTGAATTTCCTGAAAGGCATATTTGATATACAGTTTTTCTATACGGCCCGAAAAACGTGACGCAATATTGTTAAATGTGCGTGTATCAAAGTCGAGGTAACCCTGGGCCGAGATCGTTGTTTGTACATCCTTTTCTATGGGCACAATAGCATTAACCGTTGATAGCACCGAAGAACTAACCGGTTGTAAAACGGTATTTAAACCGATGCCCGAACCTTCACTGACCTGACCTGATTTCTTTACCAGTGCCATGCCACAGATAGGGCAGCTGCCCGGATGATCTTCCAATATTTGAGGGTGCATAGGGCAGGTGTATTTAGCAGCCGTTTCAACCTGCGCATTAGCTGCTTTCTTTTTTTGATCAGAACAGGAAGAGAACAGCAACAGGCCCGACAGTAAACTGATCATGATGATTTTAATACTTTTCATTTGTTCTGGTTATTTAATGCGGATACCGTAGTTTCATTTTCCCGTTCATAAGCAACCTGTAAGGTTAAAAGCTCCTGCAGGCGATCTAATGCATTCATTCTGGAAGTTTGCAGATCTTTGATAACAAGCAGTACGGATGGCAGGTCGCCTGTATTTTGATCATAGGCCAATAATGCTGTTTTATAACTATTCTGTAAGGCGGGAATGATGTTTTGCTGGTAGTTGCCAATCTGCTTTTTTTTGTTCGTCATATCTACTTTAATACTGGCCAGTTGCCCCTGGGCCTGGTTGAGCACATCCATTTTTCGCTGCTGTAATTCCTCAACTTCGTAGCGGATACCTTTCAGGTTAGCCTTATATTCTTTGGATGCCCATGGAACTATAGGGATGGTGACAGAAGCCATTAAAATATATTGGTTAGCATAACCGCCATAACTGATCATATGTGCGGCCTGGATTCCAAAATCAGGCTTGCGTTTGCTGTATTCAACCTTTGCATTTAATGCTTGTAGTTCAATATTCCTGTTGATACTTTTTATATCACTTCGGGCATTGGCCAATGTCGCGGTATCGGTTAATGCACTGTCGTAATTATTTAATACGACTGTAGTGTCTACCGAAAAAACTGCCTGTTTATCCCGGTTCATCAACGTATTGAGCATGATATTTTTTTGGCTGATCTCATTGTTTAATTGATCACGGGTATTATCCAGTTCGTATAGATCTGCTTTGGCCTTGTAAATATTATTAAGCTTTTCTTTGCCATATGTGAGCCGGATATTGGCGTCTTTGAGCATGTACTCCAACAGGCTTTGTGAATGCTGTAGTAAGGTCAGCTTTTTCTCCAATACCACACGCTCATAATAGTATTGCTTAGCCTGAGCAACCAGCTGGTTTTTTAGATAATCTTTGTCGGCTTCTGTTATTTTGGAAGCTCCTTTCATATAATTCTCTTTGGCCTTGAGCTTTGCCGGGTTGGTGAACATTTGCTCGGCCTGGATCATGAATGAACCACCATTGGGGCTAAACTGGTAGGGCACCTGGTACTGGCCCGCGCTTATCTTGGGTGCATCCAGGCTTTTTGCCCCGGTGGCGTAAGCATCCTGCGCGCTGGCCTTGGCGACCAAAGCCTGTAATGCAGGGTTATCAGCCACACGAGCAACAACACTATCCAACGGCAGACGCTGTACTTGCGCTTTTGCCGGCAGGTATATAAACCAGGCGAACAGCATAGCTATAATTTGAAATTTCGTTTTCATGGTTTTATTCTTTTACATCTAATACTTCCAGCTTGCCATATCTTTTTAACTCGTATTCCTTCACCATCAAAAAGATGAGTGGGGTAACCAGTAAAATATGTGTAGAAGAAGTTAAAACACCTCCTATCATTGGCAATACGATAGGCAACATCACATCACTGCCTGTTCCGCTTGCCCAAAGCACTGGCACTAATCCGAACAAGGCTACACAAACCGTCATGAGTTTTGGCCGCAGGCGTTTCACGGCACCGTTCATCACGTAAACACGCAGATCTTCGCGGGTAATTGATTCTTTGGAATTTCCTTTTAATGCGATCAATTGCTGCATAGCATCATTCAAATAGATCACCATCACAATACCTGTTTCTACAGCTATCCCAAACAAAGCGATAAATCCCACTGCAACAGCAACAGACAAATGCACCCCAAAGAAATACACCATGTAAGCGCCGCCGATCAACGCGAAAGGGATAGAGATGAGGCTAAAAAAAGCTTCACGGATGGAGTGGAAGGCAAAATACAAACAGGCAAAAATGATGAGTAGTACAATGGGCAATACCAGCTTTAAGGTATGCTCAGCACGGATCAGGTTTTCATACTGACCGCTCCATTCAATATAATAACCTTTGGGCAACGATTTAACCATGGTATTTAATCTTTCCTGTGCTTCTTTAACCGTACTACCCAGATCGCGGTCGCGTACATTGAACAGAACTGTACCTCTCAACAGGGCATTTTCGGATTGTACCATAGCCGGGCCATCACTGATTTTGATATCAGCAACGGATGATAAGGGAATCGGCCCGTTATTAGTAGTTTGTACCAATGTGCGTTTGATTGCATCCAGGTTGTTGCGGTAGTCCTGCGCCAGCCGTGTGTTGACACTGAACCGTTGCCTGCCTTCAACTGTAGTGGTTAGGTTCATACCTCCCAATGCGCTTTCCACCACCTCATTTACATCGTCTACACTAAGGCCGTATCTGCCGATAGCCTCTTTATTGACCTGGATATCCAGGTATTTACCACCGGTGATCGGATCAACATATAAGTCTTTTACCCCGTTAATGCCCTGTAGTGCTTGTTTCATCTGGCTCGATAACGCATAGATGGTATCCAGATTTTGGCCGTAAACTTTTAAACCCACATCGGTACGGATACCAGTCGAGAGCATATTGATACGGTTGATGATGGGTTGAGTCCAGCCGTTCACCACACCAGGTATTTGTAATTTAGCGTTCAGTTCATTGATGATATCTTCCTTTTTAATGCCTTTACGCCATTCGCTTTTAGGCTTTAACAGGATGATTGTTTCTGTCATACTGATCGGTGAATTATCGGTAGCGGTATTGGCCCGCCCGGCTTTGCCCAAAACATTTTTTACCTCAGGCACGCTTTTAATGATCTTGTCCTGTACCTGTAAAAGCTGTTTTGCCTGTGCATTGGATACATCGGGTTGGGTAACCGGCATAAACAGGATCGTCCCCTCATCTAATGGCGGCATAAACTCGCTGCCTAAACTCACCAACAGTGGTATGCTGATCAATAAAGCTATAAGATTAATCCCGATAGTTGTTTTGCGCCAGGTAATGCACCAGTTAAGTATGGGCCGGTACAGCTTTTCCAACGTATTAGTTAAAGGGTTACGGTCATCTGTTCTCAATTTCCCTTTCAGGAAAAAAGAGATCAAGACAGGAGCGAGCGTTACCGCCAGGATGGCATCAATAGCCAGTATAAAAGTCTTTGTCCAGGCCAGTGGGCCGAACAGTTTGCCTTCCTGTCCTTCCAGTAAAAATACCGGCAGGAATGAAGCCACAATAATCAGCGTAGAAAAAAACACGCCACGGCCCACCTGCTTGCAGGAAGCTTCTATGATTTTTATTCGTTCTGCTGTGTTCATGATTTTTCTTTTTGTTGTGCCAGGGATAGGTTCCGGTGCGCGTTTTCAACCATGACAATGCCGTTATCTACAATTACCCCAATTGCCAGCGCAATGCCTGTTAGCGACATGATGTTAGAGCTGATGCCAAATGCATTGAGCAGGATGAAACTGGTGGCTATAGTAATGGGGATCTGTATAATAATGCTTAAAGCACTTTTAAAACTCAGCAAGAACAGGATCACAATAACAGATACTGTGATCATTTCTTCGATAAGCGTATGTTTCACAGAACCAATAGCGCTTTCTATGAGTTCGCTCCGGTCATAAGCTATCTTGAATTTTACGCCTTGAGGAAGTCCTTTTTGAATGTCGGCCATTTTATCTTTCACCGCGTGAATAACCTTATCGGCATTTTCACCGTAACGCATCACCACAATACCACCAACAGCTTCGCCATTGCCGTTCTGGTCAAAAATGCCCAGGCGCTCATCTCCACCCATTTGTACGGTAGCAATATCTTTGATCTTCACTGGTATGGTATTGATCACGCCAACGGGCATGTTCTCCACATCTGATAGGGTCTTGATATAGCCCAGGCCGCGAACGATGTAACCTGTGCCGTTCATTTCAAACTTACGGCCACCTACATCGTTGTTATTGCTTTTCACCGCTTTCAAAACCTGTGATAGCGGGATATTATAGTAATTGAGTTTATGCGGATCGATAGTAACCTGGTATTGCTTCTCAAAACCGCCGAAAGAGGCCACTTCGCTAACATCCGGTACGGTTTGCAGTCCTAATTTTACATACCAGTCCTGCAGGGCCCTTTGTTCACCCAGGTCCATCCCTTTGGCATCCAGTGTATACCATAAAATATGGCCAACACCTGTGCCGTCGGGACCTAACGTCGGGGTGATTCCTTGCGGTAATAGACGCTGTGCGTAATTTAGTCTTTCCAGTACCCGGCTGCGTGCCCAGTACACATCGGCTTTATCGTCAAAAACAATATAAACAAAGCTCATCCCGAACATGGATGTGGCACGAATGGCTTTTACTTTGGGAATCCCCTGCAGATTACTCACCAATGGGTAAGTCACCTGGTCTTCCATAATTTGCGGACTGCGCCCCTGCCATTCGGTAAATACGATCACCTGGTTCTCCGAAAGATCGGGTATAGCATCGATGGGGTTTTCTTTAATCGCGTAGATGCCCCAGGCAAACAGACCAGCCGCAACCAGGAGAACGATATACCTGTTTTTTAAAGACAGGGAAATGAGTTGATTAATCATCGTAATAGGTTTTAATACCCCCTTTAGCCAGTTGACTAAAAGGGGGTAAATCATTTTACATCTTCATTTTCATCGGTTCGGTCTTCTTTTTGGCCGGTTCTTTTTTAACCAGTGTCATGCCGCATTTTGGACATTTACCGGGTTTATCACTCAGCACTTCCGGATGCATGGTACAGGTATACTGCACTTTTGCTGGTTTAACCTTTTTTGTTTTTGTGGTGTCGGATACTGTATTAGTAGTATTTGTGGCAAAAACGGTTACTGCTGAAAATAGGATGGCAACAGCCATTAACATTACTTTTTTCATGAGTTTTAACTAATTATATGGTTTGATGATTAATTGCACGTTTTAAAATCAGGAGGGATCCACTTTTGACAGGTAATAGTTGACGCTATATTGTTGGTGAATAGCATCGTAGATTAGCAGATCGCTGTCTGTTCTGAACCGGGTATCCAGAACCTCGAAAGCCCTTCCGTTCCTGAATATCTTTTTTAAATTCTCCAGGGTATACAGATATACCTGATCAGCTCCCTTTACACTGAAATAATGCGTAATGACAGGTTTGAAGAGGTTAAGTTTATCACCGGGACGCTGACGTTCGTAAATAGTAATGGCACCGCGTTCCAAAACTTTGAAATCGGAAATGCGGAGACCTTTTATGGCGACAGGCGAATCTTGAGTTGTAATAATAATTGGAGCATTAAAGCTATTGGCTTGCACCAATGATTTTGATAAAATCAGGGCAAACAAAACGATCGAAAATTTGAAAGTTTTCATTTTTAAAAATATAAGTGTGTAATTGCCGAAATCGTTCAGCAATACATCGATAGATAAAAAATATGGGTTAAAAGATGGAATAGTCTAATTCGCCTGTATGGCGATTAAACAATAGGAGAGGAAATGCCGGAGGTATTAAATTCTGTAGTTGGAGTAGAGGATGTAAAGTGGATCGCGATGGAAAGGGGGTGCCTGGCTATTATAGGCCCTTACATCTTTTGAGGTTATTCTTTCTGCTAATGTTGGAACAGAAAATAACGGAATAATAAAAGCAAATGAATTTTTTAAGTTCAGATCGGTTTTGGCCGAAACGTGATTGTCTTTTACTTTGAAGTTTGCCTTAACGGTTTTGCAGCAATCAGAGCCACTTATTGCCTTACAATCACCTTTCGATGCAGAACTAACAGACAGAGATACACTGGCTAATTTACCACAACAATAAAACTTATCTATGGTAATCCCATAAACAGATGCTGTGTAGATCAGGAGAAGTAATATGACTGCTATTCTTTTCACGATGCTAAATTAAGGCAATTCTTCGATTCGTTTTTATATAATTATGGTAAAGTTTTATATTTTATTTTTTAGATATTTCGTAGTGAACTGATAGGGAAGATTAATATTAACTAGCTATCTGTATGTTTACTTTGCACAAGGGATGATCTATATCAAAGGGCTTTTCGATAAAACCGGCATACTGGTACCTGGATCGGATTGCACTGCTCTGTCTTGAGATTTACAATTTTCATTCGTGCCTAGATAAAGTATCTCTATATCAATTTTTTATTGACATAAAAAAGGAGACAACACCTAAGTATTGTCTCTTTAAGTGGCGCTCGGACCACAATTCTCCAATACCTTTATAGACGATTTAAAGAAATTGGCCTCAATAATTTAAAGATCAGAGCAACATATCTTTTTAGATTGGTTGGCTCATCCAGTATTAACAAGTTTTATGGGGTCTAACAGTAACTCGGACGTTCTTTAAAAATGCATTGTCAATACAGAAGACAATAAAGTATATACATATGGAAGATTGCATCAAAATACTTGCAATTGAGTCACGCTTTATTCAAATTATAGGTATAGTCTGAACTTAAAATCACAGAATTTTGGAGAAAAAGATAAAGTTGGGTTCAGAAAACAATTTGGTTTGTAGTACGAGTATCCTCTGTAAAATGAGCATTTTTGTATCATGATCAATTTGATCCGGAAAAATTATAAAATAATTGGTATCCATCTGCTTTTTTGGTCGGCTTTCATCTTGTATAATATAATCGACGCTGGATGGACAAACAAAGATTCCTGGATTTTTAGTATTCGACCATCCCTTGCAACCGATTTGATTGTGATTGTACCTATAGTGTATATCAATTACTATGTGCTTATGCCAGCATTTTATAGTAAGGGTAAATATGTTCAGTACATGTGCTGTTTTATTTTATTATTATTTATGGGAGGGCTTGGGACACGTTTTTTTGCATTTTCGATATGGCTTCCTTTAGAACATTTGGGTAATCCCTCAGAATGGGAGCCTGGTAATTTTTGGATCCCGGCACGAATAATCAAAAATATCGCAAAAATATTTCCGGTAATTGCAGCAACTATGATTCTTAGATTGGTTGGTAATGCTTACCGCCAGGAAAAAAGGATAAGGGAGATAGAAAGAGAAAGTTATGATGCCGAAATTGGTTTATTAAAAGCACAAATCAACCCACATTTTTTCTTTAATACCCTTAATAGTCTTTATTCCCTTTCGCTGGAAGCTTCTCCCAAGTCTCCAAAAATGATAATGCATTTGGCTGATTTAATGCGGTACATGCTTTATGATACCAGTGCAAGTAGAGTTTTACTCACAGATGAACTCACCCACCTGGAAAATTATATAGGCATTGAACGAATGCGTTTTGGTGATCACCTTGATCTTTCTTTTCAGTATTCCGGAGATATTGAAGGCAAATGGATCACCCCGCTTTTGTTGCTGCCTTTTGTGGAAAATGCTTTTAAACATGGTGTTGAAAAGGATGGAGGCTGGGTGACAATCGATCTTAAGGTTAGCGAAAAACGGTTATACCTAAAGGTAGAAAACAGTTTTACAGAAATTCCTGGCCGATTACAAGGGGGAGGAATGGGGCTTAAAAATGTAAAAAGGCGGCTTGCTCTAATTTATCCTTCTCATCATCAACTGAATGTAGAACATGATAATGACGTTTATAGGGTAGATCTGAAAATTGATTTATGAGTAAAGCCTATAAAAGCTAGCAGGCAGTGCATTATTATCTGGTGAATTGAATCCATACCTATAACTAAGCTGCTTCAAAACTGCCGGTTTAATATAAGCACCGCCCACTTAAGCGGTGCTATATATTGCACTATTGACCGATCTAGTTTACCCGTATAATAATCCGTGTAATTCCTATGAGAAATAAAGAACGAAGTGTATTTACTTTTAGATTACTGCATAAGCCTTCATGCAGATAGCTCAGCGCACCAACTTTGGCCATCTGCTTTTTTTAATTAAGTCGCTCTATATTGGTTCAAAATTAACTACTCATAGCGGGGTAAAATAGTTACGTTTAGTTAACTAATAGTCTGAAATGGTATTTCGCTTCCATATGTATCAGAGCTTGCAGCATCTCTAAAATATTAGGTATTACTTTACTGTTTGTGACTGTTTATTTACCCGAAGAGGCTATTTTATCCGTGCACCGATAAATAATTTTGTGCTGTTTATATACAAATTATTCAGCATGACAAACCAAGCCATTTACATAATCAGGTGTTGCCCTATTTTTAAGCTTCCGGCCTTTCTCCACCGTTGTTAAGCTATTTCAAAAACGTTGTACGTTAAAAGCAGCCTGCTGTTTACAAGCAACAGGAATGTGAAGTTATTATAATGATCAATCTGGCGCCAGCTATTGCCGCTCAATAAATTTATTTAATAGAATTTTATGGAAGAAAACCATTCGTATAAACAAGTATTATCACTGCCTGTGCTCGTTGCCGCCATGGGTTACTTTGTTGATATTTATGATCTGTTGTTATTTAGTATTGTCAGAATATCAAGTCTGAAGGGATTACATGTGCCGGCTAATCAACTTCTCGAAAAAGGTGTTTTCCTGATTAATATACAAATGGGAGGGATGTTGGTAGGTGGTATTTTTTGGGGTATTATAGGTGATAAACGTGGCCGACTGTCAGTATTGTTTGGATCGATCACCCTATATTCTTTGGCCAATATTGCCAATGGTTTTATTGTTTCCGTTGATCAGTATGCTTTTTTTAGATTCATTGCAGGGATTGGATTAGCTGGTGAGCTGGGAGCCGGTATTACGCTGGTTGCTGAAATACTTCCTAAAGCCATCCGTGGGTATGGTACCTCCATAGTTGCCGCTATAGGCTTACTCGGAGCCGTTTTAGCTTATCTGGTGGCTGATGCCTTCGATTGGAAGATAGCTTATATAATAGGAGGTTTTATGGGATTTATGCTTCTTGGTATACGTTTTAAGTTGTTTGAATCCGGAATGTTTAACATGGTAAAGGAGAAAAATATTAGAAGAGGAAATATCCTGGTGTTATTTAGCTCATCTCGGAAATTTATAAAATATCTAAGATGTATCTTGGTGGGGCTGCCTGTTTGGTTTGTTATTGGGGTATTATTCACATTTTCTCCTGAGTTTGGTAAAGTAATGGGAATACCGGTTCCCATTCAGGCTGGCAAAGCTGTAATGTATGGATATATTGGCCTTTCACTGGGTGATATCAGCAGCGGACTATTAAGTCAGTATATGAAAAGCAGAAGAAAGATAGTTTTCTTTTTTTTAATACTGACCAGTTTCGCTATTACACTTTTTCTGACACAAGATTCAAAGAATATTTTCGTGTTTTACAGCCTTTGTCTTTTTCTTGGATTTTCTATTGGCTTTTGGGCATTATTTGTTACTATTTCAGCTGAGCAATTTGGTACAAACCTCCGGGCTACAGTAGCAACTAGCGTTCCTAATTTTGTTAGGGGTAGCGTTAATATTTTAGGACCGTTATTTTTGATAGGAAAAGGTTATTGGGGAGTATTGCCTTCAGCAGGAGTGGTGGGAGCCTGTGCAGTAGGGTTTGCGTTTTTAGCGGTCTGGAAAATGGAAGAAACATTTCATAAAGATCTGAATTATCTGGAGTCTGAATAGTATTATCGTAACCCTGATTAATGGTGTGTTATTTTTTATACAAAATGATGATTTGAATAAGTTACATAATCAAACGTCAATGCGTAAAATGAATAGATAAAAAACCAGGAAGAGTTGTAGGTTAAATACAAGCAACATGGACCTGAATTTCATGATTTTATTAATCAAACTTTCCAATCCAGTTTCTTCACTACTTCCCTTGCATAGGTATTCCCGATGGGAATAGTTGCAGATTGAATGGTTAATACCGAGGCGGAATAAGAATTGATATGAGCCAAAGAAACAATATAAGACCGGTGTACTCTTAGGAATTGGTTTGCAGGTAGTTTTTCTTCAAAATAAGTCAAGGTTTGATAGGTAATTATTTGATTGTTAATCGTAAATATTTTGACATAATCTTTTTGCCCTTCAAAATACATGATCTCTTTTAATACAATCCTAACCATTTTTTTATCAGACTTTACATAAATAAAAGCTTCGTTATTAATCGCCTCGGTCAGTTGAACGTGTTGTTGATGGATATGACCGGGGGAGGCCTGACTTTCGTATTTATCGATGGCCTTTAAAAAACGCTCAAAAGAAATGGGTTTAAGCAAATAATCTATAACATTGAGTTCATAACCTTCTACCGCAAACTCACTATACGCAGTAGTAATAATAACGGCCGGAGGATTTTTAAGCGTTCGTAATAATTCAATACCGGATAGGTGAGGCATTTGAATGTCAAGGAAAAGCAGATCAATACTGGAGGCTCTGATTGCAGTATATACTTCTAAACCGGTAGCGCAAATGGCTCCAATGCTTAATCTTTCCAGTTTACCAATATATGATGCGATAACATTCCGGGCCAGAACCTCATCGTCTGCTATAATACAATTGATCTTTTTCATAGATTTATTTTCAGATCTACCTTATAAACACCTTCATCCTGATCTTCGTTAAGTTCGTGACTTCCAGGGTAAATCAAATGTAACCTTCTTTTTACATTTGCAAGCCCGAAACCTCCAATTTTGGGTTTAGAGGCAGTATCAAAACTATTTTCCACCTTTAAATATAAGTGATTTTCAATGATTTTCAGATCGATAGTGATCCAGCCAGAATTGTTTTCGATGCCATGTTTGAAGGCGTTTTCAATAAAGGGAAGCAACAGGAGTGGAGCTATCCACTGCCCCTCGATATCTCCGGAGTACTGAAAAGAAAGATCAAGTCGGTCTGTAAAACGCATCTGTTCAATTTGGATATAGTTTTGCAGATGGGTGAGTTCATTTCTTAATATTACTTTACCCTCGCTGGCTTCATAAAGCATATAGCGCATCAGATTTGATAGTTTTAACACCACATTCGGTGATTCTTTTGAGGCAACTAAAGTTAAGGCATATAAACTATTGAGCGTGTTAAAGAAAAAGTGTGGGTTGATCTGAGCTTTTAAGAGACTCATTTCGGCACTAAATTTTTCCTTTTCTATTTCTCTCAATTTTTTTTCCTGCTGGTGGGCGTTTCTAAGCAGTTTAATGAACATCGTAGCGCTTACTACTATTAAAACATCGATGGTATCCTTTATAATACGTATGGTTAGCCAAAAACCTGTAGGCAATCTAATACCGGGATGATGCATCCGCGCAATCGGAAACCAGATTAACCAACAAAGAAAGCGTTGCGAAAGACCACCTGCTAACACCAGCAATAACAAATACACTATATATTGTACATATTTTTGGCGCAGGTAAAACACGGGAATCAAAAAGTATAAATTGATATAAACAGCAAGCATAACCAGTAGTATATCAGTTAACTGATCCGATCCGGGTAAAATAAAATGCCAGGTATCTCTATCCCGATGATTCCATCCATCGATGATGATGATATATAAAATATATACCAGCCATAACAACAACTGCCTGCCAATCGAATTATATTGCTTGAGTTTCATACAGTACCTCATGTAAAACTGCATAAAAATGGAATCATACAATAGGCTTTTCGACCAGAAGCACTCTTTATACTTTGAAAGGCAAAAAATCAACCGCTAAATGATTTCTTGGTTGATAAAGTTGTCTTCACCCCGCTATATTAGGTCATGGTCTAAATAGTGAAAAACTAAAAGAAATACTCCATTTATTTGGGCTTGCAAAAATTAAGGTTCATTATAAATGTAATGACCCTTGGCAAAAGAATATAGAAATAAGCAGTCAAATTATGATTCCAGAAATAGCCGGTGAGCGAAGTTTTTTGACAGTTGTTAAAAGGTCTATGCCCGACCAAAATGATCGAAATAATTTATTACAGACTATTACACATGATAATCAATCATTTTTACTGGAGCAGATTTCATCCTGTATGCAAATTATAGCTACGGAATTAGCTGCCGCTAATACAGCCGAATCCTTACAGCGCCCTTACCTGAAATTGAAGGCAGAAGAATTGATCCATTATTTATTTATGGGTTTAGCTAAACGAAATGATACTCCAGTTCAGGTGATTAATAGTAGTGATGCAAAAATGATTTACAGGGTAAAGGAAAGGATTTTGATGGTTATGGACAAGCCACCCAAATTGAAAGAACTGGCAAAGTTTTCAGGAATGAGCCAATCAAAACTACAACGATTGTTTAAACAGGTTTTTGGTAATAGTATCTATAATTATCATCAATCATTCAGAATGCAGGAAGCCGCCTACCTTATTAAAGAGGAAAAGATCTCTGTATCTGAAGTGGGATACCGTTTAGGGTTTTCAAATCTCAGTCATTTTTCGAGGATATTTGAAGCCCATATTGGATTGAAGCCCAAAAAATATGCTATAAATAGCAGGTAACTATTACGAGGGGATCTGTTAGTCATATACATGAAGGCAATCGTCTTAGTAAACTCATCGCTGCATGTCATACTGCTCTATGCCGCTAATAAAGTAATGTGTTGGAGTTGATAAGTTTTGTTGAAGCATCATGTTCATGTGGTCTCCTTTATCAAGGTTAATAAACGTGGACGAAAAAAAATAATATTTACAGCTGATAATAATGAAGGCGGCAATAGTTATTGCCGCCTTCATTATTATCAGCTGTTTGGATATGTTTTTATTAGATTGAAGTTGCTGAATGGATTTAAATCTTAAAGAGGCTTTAAACCAATAAAATGATTGTTAAAATCAATTAAAAATGAGTTGTTAGCAAAAAATTGTAACCCAACTATTGACCTTCCTATCTTAACAGCCGGATTTATTTGTGTTCTCCATGATGTTTGATCTGCCAGGTAATTATAATGGTATCCCTCATCTGAAGTGAAACTAACCTTGGTTTGATCATTTAACACCTGAGACTGGCTTAGGCCTAAACTTTCAGGAAAGGAAATATTAACACCGTGAGGAGTACCCGTATCAAATAAAATTTCGGCATCAAAGCTATTACTACCAATTGTAAATTTACCATTAACATAGGCCGAAACGCTTTGACCGTTATTCAAAACGGGTTTTTGTTGTAAAGTAAAGCCCTGTTCAGTGTTGGCGGTTAGTCCTACCTGGAGTATAGGAGCATTGGTTAACTGGAGGTTACCCGCAGTTGCTTGTCCTGGGATAGTACCGTTAAAAAAAGGTTCATATGCTTGTAGTTTAAAGCCCGGTATAACACTATTACTATAATTAATATAAGCGAACGGGCTACGTCTGTTGCTTTGTGACGTATCCTGCGTTGGTAAGCTTTTAGGTGATGCTACTCCGCATATCCCATCAAGATCGGGATCTATCGAGGTGGGATTACCAGAAGGCTTACTAATTCCTTTATAGATTAATAAGAAAGGCATTGATTTTGTAACCACATGACCATTTGCATCACCAATAGTAATGCTGGCATAGGCAATTTGTCCATAAAACGTTCTAATATTAACGCCGGTTCCATAAGAGGCTGTAGTTTTAGCCGAAGTAACGGTAATGCCATTAATATCCCTTTGATTTTGCCCATTCAGGTTTATACCATCTGCAGTGATCAGGCTTGGCGAGATGACATGTTCGGCCTTAAGAATGAGCCCTTCACTGCCGGTATCAAATACTGTTTTTATATTAATATCCTGGTTGCCGATTTTAGTTATAGGTAATGCAAGTCGGGTCGGGAAAGTGCGGCCATTTACATAGCCCAATTGTAAATTCAATGTAGTGGGCGCAGTAAGGGCGTTTTGATCGGTTGAATTGGTGGGCTGCGGATTATCCTGACCAATATTGTTTTTACTACAAGCAGCCAGCAATATGACTATTAAATAAAGGACAATAAAATTTCTCGTTTTGAGTGTTGTAGATGTTACTTTCATTTCGGGGTATTATTAATAAAATTAAAATTGTTTTTTCATTTCAGACTTATCATGTATGCAGTGCATTCATGATGGTAGGTTAAGACGTTTCAAAATTATGTGTTCATGATGGAGTAAAATAACGGGTTTGGGTAAATTAATAGTCCGAAACAGTACGTTGTTATGAAAAAATCAGGAGTGCTTATTGCTCATAAAGGAGCCAAACAGAGTGTGGGAGATATTATATACCAGTTAATAATTAAAAGGGCAAAAGATTTTAAAACCTTTCACCCTTTATGCTTTTAGCCTTTAATTACAAACTTAAATTACCTTTCTTAGCTCTGTCGTTTTCATCATCTGCACCACTTTGGTGTTGACGCGATTTTATCTTACTGTTCCCAAAGTTATAGGTAAAGGTTAGGCGTCCAATGTGTGTGTCCCTATATTGACGGACAAGAAGATCGTTTCCTACTACGTTGCTAGTAAAGATAAGACGGCGCGTATAAAAGATATCATCAAGGGCCAGTTTAATATTTGCTTTTTATCGGCAAAGGAATGGCTTAAGCCGCCATCAACACCATAACGTTTTTTGTAATCCTGTATAATCCTGTATAATCCTGGAAGGAGTTATATCCTACAGCTGTATCTTTTTGTTATATAGAAGTTTCATGGCTCAAATGTACTACAGCATAGGTTTACTGTAACATTTTCATGTCAAGAGGATGATTTTCCCGATGAACAGTCGGGAAATATCGATCAACCCAATTGACAGGATACCTCTTCACAAGATCAGCGCCAACAAATACGTGACCAGGCTGTTTTTTGACTGTACCGAGCTATTTTTTTGTAATTACTATTTGACCTTTGATTTTTAAACCTTCCTGCAAGTGATTGTTAAAATCGATTAAAAAATAATTGCAAAACCAGTGGTATTACCAGAATAGTTGCACCTGGTAGAAAGGTAAGCATTGTTTTAACCCTGTCAGAAAGCCATAATTGGTGCGATTTCAGCGTGAAACTAAATAAGCACGAATTTTTTGAGCATCGTTTTGCAGGCCGTGTTGAAAATGGGAAAATTACTAAAACCGATCCATTAATGGGTGGAAATGTATAATGCAATCCGGATGTTTTTATCGTATGAAAAGTAATCAAATCGTACGCTGTAGTGCACTTGTTTCTGTTGTGACACAAGCAGCGTACGATTACTTTAACTATACATAATTGTGTGTTTTGTTAATGAGCTATCGCCAACCCAATGCAGGCGCAATATGTTCTAAAATGGCTGATAGCACATGTACATTGTAATCAACACCCAGTGTATTGGGGATGGTCAGGAGCAGTGTGTCCGCTTCCTGGATGGCTTCGTCCAATGCCAGTTCCCTGATGAGTTGTTCTGGTTCGGCAGCATAGCTTTTCCCGAAGATGGCCCGTTTATCGCTTTCAATATAACCGAAACTGTCGGATGCCTTTCCTTGCTGTCCGAAATAATACCTGTCCTGGTCTGTTACCAAAGCAAATATAGACCGGCTCACCGAAACTCTCGGTTCCCGCTGATGTCCTGCTTTTTTCCAGGCTTCTTTATATAGCCTGATTTGTTCTGCCTGTTGGATATGGAAAGGCTTGCCGGTTTCGTCAAACTTTAAAGTCGAACTTTGCAGATGCATGCCGTTCTCGGCGGCCCATACTGCGGTTGCATTAGAGGCAGCTCCCCACCAGATGCGTTCCCGCAGCCCATCCGAATGCGGCTCTAAGCGTAACAAACCCGGTGGATTCGGAAACATGGGGTTCGGGTTGGGTTGGGCAAAGCCAGTGCCTTTTAGTTTGTCTAAAAATTCCAAAGCTTTCCTTCGTCCCATATCCGCATCGATTTCTCCTTCAACAGGCTCATATCCGAAATAACGCCAACCGTCGATCACTTGCTCCGGTGAACCTCTGCTGATTCCTAATTGTAAACGCCCTCCGGAGATGAGATCCGCAGCGCCGGCATCCTCCACCATGTACATAGGGTTTTCATATCGCATATCGATAACGCCGGTACCGATTTCTATTTTGTTTGTTTTTGCACCGATAGCTGAAAGTAAAGGAAATGGTGATGCTAATTGGCGCGCGAAGTGATGAACGCGGAAATAGGCGCCATCTAAGCCCAGTTCTTCAGCCGCAACAGCCAGATCAATAGACTGAAGTAAAGTGTCTCCCGCTGTACGGGTTTTATAAGATGGGTGGTTAGACCAGTGTCCGAATGATAGAAATCCAATTTTTTTCATAACAATCAAAGATAATCATCCTGCAATGCCAGATAATCACCTTTTTGTCGAAATCTTCTTAAACCAGCCCAA
This sequence comes from Mucilaginibacter inviolabilis, assembly GCF_011089895.1. Taxonomy (NCBI): domain Bacteria; kingdom Pseudomonadati; phylum Bacteroidota; class Sphingobacteriia; order Sphingobacteriales; family Sphingobacteriaceae; genus Mucilaginibacter; species Mucilaginibacter inviolabilis. The sequence goes on along the minus strand of NZ_JAANAT010000001.1, from coordinate 1,946,274 downwards.
AGTACAACTTACTAACGCTACAATTGAAGATCCCTGGTGTCATAAACATAGCATAAATTACGCTGGGCAGATTCTGCTATTTTCGTTCCTTCTTCTACCAATTTTAAACCACCTTCGGTTTTGATCATGTTTTGAAATGCTTCCAGGCTTTCATATTGTGCATAAACTACCACACCTTTTCCATCAATGCTCTTAAGAACACTTGCCGAAATAAAACCTAGGCATTTGGAAATAAATTCATCAGTATTCTGAATCAGGAAGGCAGCGAGTTCTTCTTGTCTTTCAGGCGCTACAGTAAACACATTGACAAGGGTTATTGACTTTTGTTCTTTCGTAATCGTTACCATAAGATTGATTTTTAGAGGTTATTTTTTTAGAGCAAAGTTCTGAACTGCTAAAGTAGAGGTAGTTAAAGTATAATATTAGAAATTTAGACGAAGAGGTAGTTATCGGCCGTCAATGGTTGATATGGGTTCGTGAAATCAGTTAGCAGGTGCTCGTCAACTAAAGTAAAAACGTTGACTATATTTATAAACTCAAAGCAAACTTCACCCCAGCCCTTGCATGTATCTGTGTTGTATTAAACAGGGGTAAAGCAACATCTTTATTATTAATGAGTAATGGGATTTCTGTGCAGCCGAGTATAATGCCTTGTGCGCCATTTTCTATAAGGCGCTCAATAATTTCTAAATATTTGCTTTTAGCCTGTTCTGTGAAAATTCCTTTGCCTAATTCGCCAAATACAGATTGATGGATGTACTCACGTTCATCAGGTTCCGGAACGATTACTTCAATGTTGTCATTGTTTAAGATATCTTTAAAGAATGGCAGATCCATGGTGGGCTTTGTTCCTAATAAACCAACCTTATTCAGGCCGTTTGCTTTGATTTCCATTGCGGTTTCCCGGGCTATGTGGATAACCGGCAGCTGGATTGTTTCCTGCAGCTGATCGGCAATAACATGAGGTGTATTTGCACAAATAAGAATTGCTTCTGCTCCACTTGCCTTTAAGCTGCGTGCAACATTGGCAACTTTATGGAGTACAACATCCCATTGCCGTTCTTCAAAATGCCTGATCATACTGACAAAATTGAAGGAATGAATAATACATTCCGCAAAATTTGAACCGCCAAGTTGTTCATTAACACCTTGATTGATCATTCTGTAATAATCTAAAGTGGATACGTAACTCATTCCACCAATTAACCCTAAAATTTTCATGATAATTATGCTTTAAGTCCTGCCTTGAAATTTACACCTGTTTTAATAGTATTGATCACCGTGCATCCCTTTTCGGCTATGGCTATCAGTTTTTTAATATGTTGGTAATCTGCATTCTGCAAATAATCTACAGTTATCTGGATATCTGTAAATCGGAGAGGGGCCTCAGCTGAAAGATTCGCTGTTACTTCTACCGTTAATTCGTCAATACGTATATTTCTTGATTGTGCGGCGGCCAGCAGTGTGCTGCAAAAACATCCTCCTATCCCAATTAGCAGGTATTTTCCGCCAATAATTCCCTGACCGCCACCGCCGTTTTCAATGGGCCTGTCAACAATAACCGAATACGCTTCCTGAGTCAGTTGTACTGCCGTAGCAGATTTTTGCATTAGTTTAATGTTCATTGTTTTCATCGTATTCATTCAATTTTCTGTGGCAAATGGGAGAGTATCATAAAACATTCTTTATAGAATGTTTTATGATAAAAAAAATTAACTTAGCTGAGTGATGTAAGTATTAACGGCGCTTAAATAATCTTCAAAAATCTCATCATTATGATACAATTTTCTGAGACCTCTGACGCCTTCAAAAGCACCAATCAGATAAATAGCCACGGCATCGCTATTAATGTTGTTTTTAATATTTCCAGATCGCTTACCTTTCTCTAATAATGCAACCAGGGCAGCTTTCCATTCGTCTATAATTTTTCGCAAGGCAATTTGATAAGCCGGCTCAGTATCACCGATTTCATTGATAAGATTATTTGCCGGGCATCCGGAACGTTTTTCTGCCTCGCTAAAAGATCTTATCCTGTTCGAAAATACATGTTTTAAGACCTCCGGAACATCGCCGTCTGTATAAAGCGGGAGGATCATACTATCATATATCCTTTTTTTTACTTTTTGGGCGATAACGGCAAGCACCAATTCTTTTTTATTGGTAAAATGATGATAAAATGCGCCTTTTGATAGTTTAGTGGCTTCCATAACCATAGCAACAGTTGTTGATTCGAAACCATTTTTATAAAAGATGTCGAATGCCTTATCCAGGATAACTTGCTGAGTTAATTCCGACTTTAACTGTTGTTCCATGTGGTAAAAGTAATAAATAAAACATTCTTATAGGAATGTTTTATTTATTACTTTTTAAAGATCTGGCTAAAATATTTTTTCTAAAGGCCGTTGGGGTTATTTGCTTCACCTTTTTAAATACCCTGTTAAAATGAGGTACATCGTTGAAACCTGATGCATTGCAAATTTCGGCTACGGAAAAATTGGTCTTTTGTAGCATCTGTACAGATGATTCAAGACGATACTCTGTAAGAAATGTAAAAAAGGATTTTCCTGTCATTTTTTTAAAGAAAGTGCAAAAGGACGACTTGTCCATTCCGACATATTTCGCCGCATCGTCCAACGAAATATCTGTTTGAAAGTTATTGATCACGTAGTAGTAGGCTCGCTGCATTCTTTTATTGTTGCGATCTTCTGTTATCCGGCTGCCAACAACATTCATTTGTTCTGCAGAAGATATCGCTGCGAACATTCTAAAAAGACTTCCTAACTGTTCCACTTCTGTTTCAGACACCATTGCCTTCATTATGGACTGCAGATTTACTAAAGTACCACCACCAAACACAACCGCGTTTTCCAATTGTTCCATTTTCGACGCGCATTCATATAATTCTGGAAAGCCAGCGTAAGCATTTTCAAGTAAACGAGGCGAAAAGAATATCGAGATATTTTCAATGGTTCCGTCAGATGAAGTATCAAAATCGTCAAATGACCAACAATGCGGCACATTGGATGGGATGAACACGATTTCACCCTGGGAGAATGGCTCCATGGTATTGCCGATTACCCTTGTGCCCGACCCAACTATTATATAAGATATTTCAAGAGCATCATGTTGGTGAAAAGTTATTTGCTCGTTTGGTGGAATTCTAACATGGTCAACCCGGAAAGATCGTTTTTCTTGGTTCGATGGTGGGCAATATTTGATTTTTCGACCTGTATTCTTCATTAAAACTTATCAGTTTTCCAAATATATGACAAGTATTTTCAATTATAAGACAAGAGAAGAGTTTTCATTACCTATACTTTTGCTTACCATTTCAAACCATTCTAAGATTAACTTAAGACCAATTGATGTGAAATTCATCTTAATGCACAAATACTAACAATTAACAACCTGAAATTATGAAAAGAAACACGATCAAATTTTTCTCGATGCTGGCCATATCAGTAGTCATTTTTAACTGCTATGCCTATACTACAGATCAGAGCAACAAGCTTTCCGCTAAAGAGCGAGCCCAAGGCTGGAAACTCCTATTTGACGGACGGTCAGTTACTGGCTGGCATCAGTATAATAGCCAGGCGCCGTTTACCAGATGGAAAGCGAAGGACGGCCAATTATTCTGTGATCCGTTGGACAAGGCCGGAGTAGGGGACCTGATTACTGACCAGGAATACAAAAATTTCGATCTGAAATTCGAATGGAAGCTACCTAAAGGTGGAAATAGCGGTGTTTTTATCAATGTTTTGGAAAAGAAAGAAATTCCTACCGCCTGGGCATCGGGGCCAGAATACCAATTGCTGGATGATGCCAATCCCGACTTTGCCAAACCGCAATCCCGTTCAGGCTGTTTATATGGGTTTGCTCCGCAAAAAAACAAAGTAAAAAGTAAACCCTCTGATGCATGGAATCATTCTGAAATCAAGCAAAAAAACGGAAAGGTACAGTTCTATTTAAATGGTGTATTGACCGCTGAGGAAGATTTTACCTCCAAAAAGTGGGCAGACAAAGTAGCGAACTCTCATTTTAAGGGCTTCCCGGAGTTTGGAAAGCATATTAGCGGGCATATCGCATTACAAGATTGGGCTACTGGTATTTCATTTAGAAATATAAAAATAAGAGAATTATGATCATATAATTTTTAACCGGGCTAGCATTACCAATGTCGAATCAACCTGGTTTTGGTGAAGCGATCTTTTTCCTGATGCGGCTCAGGCTTTCGGCTGTAATACCGAGGTACGAGGCAATATATATAAGCGGTATACGCATGGCAATATCGGGCTGTTGCAGCATTAATTCGAGGTAACGTTCTTCGGCTATGATGCTTTGCGATGAGTTATACCGCTTTTGTAAAGCTACATAGGCCCGCTGGTAAAGTTGCCTGAAGAATTTTTCGAGACCAGGGATCTTCTCATACAGTATTTCCAGTTCATGATGAGGTAGCATTAGTACTTCGGTATCCTCAATGGCATCAATATTGATATCGCCGGGTGTTTGGGTTACAAAGCTGCATAAATCAGCTATCCAGTAACCTTCCAGGGCAAATTGCACCACATGCTCTGTGCCTTGTTTATCAATCGTGTATGATCGTAGCACGCCTTTGTTTACAAAATACAGGTATCGGCTTACATCGCCCTGGTTCAAAAGATTGCGCCTTTTTTTTACAAAGCGTTTGATTAGTGTTTCTTCAATGAGGGCTTGCTCTTCTTCAGAAACATGGGCATACTTATTAAAATTATTGAACAGTAGTGCAAATTCCATTGACTAAATTAGCTATAATGCCCTGTTATGACAATAGCCAATTATTCAGATCAGCCAGCTCCCGGGTATCAACCTGGTGGCCTATACGGTATTCGTGATAAGTGATGTCGGGCGTGAGGTTATCCAGGTAAGCTTTAGCTTCATGGGCATGCGGCAATGGCAAAACCTGGTCGGCTATACCATGTGCAATAAATACGCGCAGTTTTTGCAGCGCGGGCCCGGGGTTAATAAGGGGTTTTACTTCGGGCAACAGGCGGCTGCTCAAAATAAAAATACCTTTAAATTTTTGCGGATGGGTTAAACCGGTACTGTATGACATGATACCGCCCTGGCTAAAACCGCCCATATAAACTTCGGTAGGGTTAACTTCATAACGCTCCATAAGCTGGCTGGTAAATAAATTCAAGACCTGCCTGCTTTTTTCGGCTTGCTCCGGATCAATTACTGGCTTGCCAGATGAAAAATCAACCCTGAACCAGGCATAACGTCCGGGGCAGATAGTATAGGGCGCTCTGGCAGAAACCACGATGAAGTGTGGCGGCAGGGTATCTGCAAAGCGAAATAGATCGTCTTCATTACTACCCACGCCGTGTAGTAATATCAGCAAGCCTGGATTAGTGGTTTTTACCAGAGGTTGGCGGATCTTGTAAGTTAATACCAATTCCTGGCCTTTGATAGCGGTGTATTTATGGTTATTTTCCATTTTTTGTTTTTAATGCTGATGATCAGCCTATCTGAAAGCAGCGCATACTCATGCTGGCAAACTGAAAGCCTTCGTAAATATGTTTAATGGGTTCGTTGGAATCGGCAAGTCCTAAACTATACAGCATAGGTAAATAATGATCGTTTGTTGGTATGGATAGTTGTGCAGCATTACCTAACTGATGATAATTAACCAAGGCCTCAAAATTATGGGTATCAATATGGTGTTTTACCGTAGCATCAAACTCCAGGTTCCAGTCGTACGGTTTAGCCGCGATATCATGCCAGTGAGTAAGCCGCAGGTTGTGTACAATATTGCCGCTGCAAACTATAAGCACGCCTTTGTTACGTAAAGCCTTTAACTGCTGCCCAAGCTGATAATGATATTGGGGCGAGCGGGTATAATCCATACTCATTTCAAAAACCGGGACATCGGCCTGCGGCCATATAAATTTCAAAATGGTCCAGGCGCCATGATCAAGCCCCATCTCCGGGTCTTCCATAACATCTGTAAGGGTAACGGCTTGTTTTACAGCCCTGGCCAGTTCGGGATGGCCTTGGGGGGTATAGCTTACCTCAAAAAGACGGTCGTCAAACCGTCCAAAATCATAAATAATTTTGGGGTTGGGGTTTACGCTTACATAGGTACCCACCGTTTCCCAATGGGCCGATATAACCAGTATAGCGTTGGGCTTGTCTATTTGCCTGCCCAGGCTGGTAAGCGTTTGTGTAAAATCATTATCCAGGATAGCATTTACCGGGTGGCCATGGCCAATAAACAATACCGGCATTTTTTTATCCCTCGCCTGGTACCCCTGTGTTATCTGATCAAGATGGTGCAGTTTCATGATATGTAGTATCTGTGTAAACCCGGATGATCACGATAGGGATCATCCGGGTACGTTTATAAAAATTATTTACCTAAGCCTATCTGATCTAAGTAGGCTTTATTATCCCAAAAAAGATGTTCTTCGGTCATTACGCCATTTTTCCATATCCCAATGGTAGCCATCGGTATGCTGAATTTTTTACCTGTGGGTTGTATAAACTTACCTTTACCTATAGGCATTGGTTTAGTAAAAGTACCTTCAAAAACACCGGTTACTGCGGTAAAGTTGCCAGAGCCAAACCGGATAGGATGTTGCTTGATCCGGGTATCGGGTGCATAAACAAACAAGGCCTTCATATCTTCAATATGTTTTGCTAAGCCAACAGTTACATGCCCATCGGGCCAGTAAACTTTAATGTTTTGGGCATGACTTTCATGAAAGCGTAGCCATTGCTGATTACTGAAAATGGTATAATCGAGCGTGTCAAAAGTTTTCAGATGTTGTTGTACCAGCTTGTCGGCAGCGGTAAGCTGTTTAAGCTGATTTTGTGCGTTGACAATTTCTTGTTTTGACTGAGCTTGGAGTGTGAAATTTCCGGCTGTGATGATAAGCAGGATAATGGCTGCAGATTGAATGGCGTTTTTCATTTTTAAGCATTAAGCGTTATGTCATTATTGACCATACAAAATTTGCCTAAATAAAATCGTAAACGTTTGATCTATGGTAAGAAATTCACTTGACGCAGGTTAAGAATTTAGATAAAGGTGTAAGCCTTAAGCACGTCTTGTTTGCTTTGCTACTTTAACATCCGGTAACATGTTTATAGTTGACAATGATCATGACAACGTAAATCTTAATTCAAAAGTGACAAACTCCCATTGGCTTTCCCAATGCTATTGTTGAAATTAGTTACGATAAGAATTTAAGAACCTTTATTGAGGAAAAAAAGTATTGATAGGGTTACTACAGTTTATAAAATAAAAAGCACGGTAATGTTGAGTATTACTGTGCTTTTTTTGTGAAGGTCCGGCCAGTTTTCTAACACCTTTATGGAGGATTTGAAGAAATTGGCTTGGATGGCAGTATAGTTTGAACTATATAAGATCGGTTCTCGCTTGGATCGTATTTTGAAATTTTTTTCTTCTGTTTATCAATGTGTTATAGTGGTTTGAATTCAAGAGGTTACCTTGCGGTCGAATGAGAAACAAGAACTAGCTTTTTAAGCTCCATTCAAAAGTAAAACCAGTAGTTATAGCTAAAGTAATAGCTTCCAAAGTAAATTGTCCCTCGCTTGCCAAATTGATTATAAGATTGTCTTTACCCAATATTGCGTAAAATATCGGCATTAATAATTGATTTTTTATTGCCAATATAATTAAAGTGAACAGAAAATACTTTAACCATCTTGTTGGTGAAAGCTGATTCCAAATTAAGATTGCCATTATCATGCAAGCAATAACAGGTTCAATAAAGCTGACATATGAAGGTATGAGTACTTCGGGACCATAAGGCAATTTGCACCATTCGCCTGTAGGGGCAAGGTGGGCGATCGAGTTTGCTACCGGCCTCCAGGCTGCTGTAATCAATGGACTCGCAACAAACATGAAAATAGCGGCTATGGCAACTGCAGCTGAAAATTTAAGAAAAAAATTATTTAGTCTTGACGCAGTGAAAACTATTAGTCCACACATTACAGCTATCGCCAGTAACTTTGGAATGTTGTTGATCAACATAAAGCTTATCGAATTGCTGCAATAGCCGTTCATAAATGGGCCCCTAAAAAGACTTTCTGTTAACATAGCATCAATAATAACCAGCAAAGTCCATTTTTTTGCAATCGTTCCTCCAACTTTCTTATCAGCTAATTCCCAAAAAAACATCAAACTCAATACTGAAACCACGCGAGTGAAAAATTTGTAAGGCCCAGTAATAACTGTAAAATCAGGAAAGGCTACATTCATGCCCTGGAGCATTACAATATGAACACTTAGCGAAAGCACCAGGCTCATGATAACTCCTATGCTAAATTTCAACCAGTTGATATCGTATTGTTGCATATGTTATTAATGTGTTTGTTTTCCAATAAATTAGTACTCTGAATGCCGCTTATTATTTATTAAGGTTATGATCAAAGAATCTTTGACGACATACATTTTTTCAATATTCAGCTTTTTGGGCATATTATTCGCAAAATCGATTTCGCCTAATTGTTCCAAATGTAGCAACAATTACATTTGAGGATAGACCCGGTTTTTCCGTATCCACTTTAAGAAATTTTTTTCATACGGAACAATCATCACGACTAAAAAACAAATGATCATGATAAGGTGTGTAAAGATATATACAGGATCGGTCATGTTTGCATTCATCTTCAATTGTTATAAAAGGCTAATATGTTTTGAAATAACTTCAGTCGATCTGCTAATCGCAGATTATAAACCTCTATGATTGGAATTGTCTCTCTCGTATATTACCAGTATACCTCGCCTGTAAGCCTTGCAAGTTCCAGCTGTGCCAGGCATAGTTGAAATTTGTAACGCAGTTGGGTAAGTTGCACCTGTTGAACGTTGGTACTTGCATTGGTTAGCTCCAGATTAGTACCGGTTCCGTTCCGATAGCGGCTTTGTGCCAGCTTTTTTGCTTCTTGAACCTCATTGACTTGCTTCTGTACATTGATCAGACTATTCCTGTTGCTTTCTATATCAACGAGTGCCTGTTTAATATCTTTCAGGTAATCGTTATTCATCGATTCCTTCCTTAAATTAGTTTCCCTGAGCTGACTTTGTGATAACCGGATCTGTTTTCTGACAGTGCCTCCAAGGTAGATGGGGATGCGGAGTGTTACACCTGCATTGTAGTTATATTTAAAGGCGTCAAGGTTGGGGCCGTAGCCATTGACAAAGCCTGTGCCTGCACTTAATACAACAGAAGGTTTTCCGCCGTTTCTGCTCGCTGCTAAATCTGCTTTAGATTGCGCGATATGGTCTTTTAATAGAGTAAATCCGGGGTTATTACTTTGTGCGGCTGCAAGTGCGTCTTCTGCCTTAACAGATCCTTCGCCAGAAAAATCAAATTGCGTACCCGAGTTTTGGGCAGATCCTGTTATATATTGGAGTAGATTGTATTGCTTAGCCTGGCTGTTTTGCAGATCGATCTTAGTATTCTCGGCCTGATCGATGGTAGATTGGATAGACAGTACATCATATCTTAATGCATCACCATGTTTAAGCTTAACCTCGGTATCCTGCTTATTTGCTTTCAGAAAATTGATGACACTATCCTGAATCGCAACAGCCTTTTTTAAGTAAATGATCTGATAATAGATATTGGCTACCTGGTAAGCTGTTTGCGCCTGATTGTAAGCGACATTGTCTCTGGCATATTGCAGGTCTTTTTTGGCCTTATCCACATTGGCTTTTACCATACCGAAATCCAATAGCACGTAACTCGCATTCATCGCGGTACTGTAATTATTGTTGGGTGCTATTTTAAAATTCGTTAACCGGCCGTTAACGGGTAAATCAAATGATGAAATAGGATCATCATATCGGTAACCCGCACTGACATCAACCTTTGGTAACCGCGAAGCCTGGATCAGGCTAACCTTGTCGGAGGCCACCTGTACCTGCTGATTCAGCTCATTAAACTGCGGAAAATAGGTGAACGATTGGTTGATTAACCCTTTCAGCTCTGGATTGATCTGCTGGGCCGATAAATGGCTGCATGCAAAAAGGAATAGGTATATAGTTGTTAATTTTCTCATGATGTTAATCTGTTTTTTTAATGTGCTTCACTGGCAATGCGGGCGCGTGTGGCGGCATCCATAGGTTTTGTTTTGAGCATTAGTATGAAAGGAACCGCAGCAATAAAAAATATGCTGATGAGCAGGAACCCATCTAAATAGGCACGCATTTGCGCCTGGTTACTAATAGCATGGTCAAGTGTTGCGTAGGCTGCCTGTGATTTTGCCTGAAGGCGGTTAACGCCTTTGGCCGTTAATGTATTTGATATCCGGTGTAACCGCTCCTGTAACAATATGTTGTTTCCCTGCAAGTTGGATACCAGGTCTGAACGGTGGACAGCCATGCGACGCGCGGCATATGTATTCATTAGTCCAATTCCGAAAGCACCTCCAAGTTGTCTGGACATGTTATTGAGCGATATGCCGTAAGGAATATCTTTCGGCTTTAATCCAACTACTGCTTGAGTGAGTAGGGGTACTGTTAGGCAGGAAGTACCCAGACCGCGAAAAATCTGAACGTAGGTGAACCATGCCCTGCTGGCCTCTGGTGAAGCCTGTGATGCTAGAAAGCCATGCGAAATAAAGAACAGGAAGCCGGCTGCAACAAATATCAGCGGAGATACACCCTTGCCCATTAGATTGCCGATTAATGGCATAGCGATAATTGACGCCAGCGCACTTGGAATAAGAGAAAGGCCCGATTCCGTTGGTGTATAACCCATTGCACGTTGTACCATAAGCGGAAAAATATAAACGGAGCTGTACAACCCGAATCCACACACAAAAGTGATCACGTTACTTCCAATCAGGTTAGTGCTTTTCATCACCTTTAAATTAATAACCGGTTGTTTTGTGGTGATTTCCCACCAGATGAATAATGCCAGCCCAACGAATGCGATGGTTGTCATGATGCGGATGGCTTCATTTTCAAACCAATCGTCTGTCTGCCCTTTTTCAAGTACATACTGTAATGCGCCTACACCGGCCGCGAGTGAAAGTATACCAATATAATCTACCTTAATTACTTTGCGGTCAATAACAAGTTCTTCGGGCTTTTTGTCAATATAACGCCAGGTTAATAAAGCAGCGATGACACCTATAGGAATGTTAATGGTAAAAATCAGTGGCCAGGAGTAATTATCTACTATATACCCGCCCAGCATGGGTCCGATGGTTGGCCCGATAACCACACCCATCCCGAAGATTCCCGATGCTTTGGATTTTTCGGAGGGATCAAAAGCTTCAAATAAAATACCTTGAGAAACGGACAACAGTGCTCCGCCACCTAAACCTTGTATAAAGCGCCAGAAAACAAGCATCCATAATGATGTGGAAGCACCGCACATATAGGAGGCTATGGTGAAAATGATGATGGAAGACAAATAGTAGTTCTTCCGTCCAAAAAAACGACTTAAAAAGCCCGTCATTGGAATAACGATCACATTGGCTATAGCATAAGATGTAACAACCCAGGAAGCATCCTCTGTTGTTGCCCCCAGGTTACCACTGATATTATTGAGTGCGACGTTAACAATAGAAGAATCGATGAGCTCCATCACTGCACCCGAAATTGTGGTGATAACGATAATTGCACGGGTTAATTTACTGATGGCCATAGGGAATTTTTTTAGGATAGTACATAATAATTAATGCTTGATGATGAGCAGTGGTACTCTACTGTGCTCCATAACGTAAGCCGCTGTACTACCCAGAAGCTCCTGAATAATGTTGTGCCCGTGTGAGCCAATGACCATAAAATCGGGTTGCATTTCTTCAGCACATCTGACGATAGTTGGAGATACTTCTCCTGCTTCTAAAAGCGGTTGGATGTACCGATGTAAGGGATCGTGCTCCATACACAGGGCCTTTAATTTCTGTTCAGCTTCCTGGTAATAAGTATCATCTTCATAAACGGTGGCAGCAAGGTCGTCGTAATGAAAAACGTGCAGTATATACAGGCAGGCATTTTTGATACTGGCCAGATCTTTGGCGTATTCAAGCGTTTTCATAGACGCGGCCGAAAAATCGACGGCGCAGATAATTTTACTGGTTTCAGGCATGATCGTGTTATTTAATTTTAACATCCACGTTTACACTCAGGCCTGCTTTAAGCACATCCCGCAATTCGTTGACATTGTCTATTTGTATTTTGACGGGCACACGTTGTGTTACCTTCACAAAGTTTCCTGTGGAGTTATCAGGCGGCAGCAAAGAGAACCTTGCCCCGGTGGCCTGGCTGAAGTCGCTGATTTTACCAGTTATACCTTTGTCCGGATAGCCGTCTACCTCTATATTCACCGGCTGCCCGATATGCATATGTTCGATCTGTGTTTCTTTAAAATTAGCTATGATCCAAAAGTTATTGTTAACCACACTGAACAATTGCTGTCCGGCCTCAATGAATTGCCCGGATTCCAGGTTCGTTTTCCCAATCTTGCCGTTTGCCGGAGCGATAATGCGGGTATAAGACAAATTGAGTTTAGCTGTTTCCAATGCTGCTTCACGAAGCGCTATTGTAGCTTTTGAACGCGCGATCTGTGCATTTGCTGTGCCGGTTTGCGTATTTACCTGATTGACTACCGACCGGCTTTTAGCTATTTGTTTAATGGCAGTTTGATAAGCTGAACCAGTGTTATCCAACTGATGTCTCGTAATAGATCCCTCGTTGAACAATGCCTGATCGCGTTCCATGTCCCGCTTAGCTTTGTCCAACGCTACCTGCTCAACGTTTACCCCGGCAGCCGCAACGCTTTTATCTGAAGATATGTTATTGATCTGTGCATTTGCACTAGCGAGATCGGCTTTAGCGGCTGCCAGATCTGCTTCTGCCTGCTGTACAGCAATCCTGTATTCCCGGTCATCAATTGTTAAGAGAACCTGACCTTTTACAACCGACTGGTAATCTTTCAGCGTAAAGGACTGGATGAAGCCCGAAGCCCTATTCACAACCGGTACGGCAATACTTTCTACCTGTGCGTTATCTGTACTTTCATAATTAAACGCGTGATAGATCTTTTGGCTGCCGAAATACAGCGTGGTAATTATTACCAGGCCAATTACAGCCCATTTCCAGGGAAGGGCAGCCACGGGAGGATTGGGAATGTAAGTTTCTTGTATAGTTTCCATTGCTAATTTTTTATGCGACAAAGGTAAACACTGTTGTCTATTTACAAACCAGTGACAATTGCTTTATAACTGGAAAAATGATAACTTTGAAGATGAAACCGAGTGAACTGACCGACTTCGAAGACCGTGATAGAAATATTTTTTGGATTCTATATGTGCTCGACAAAGCGCTGGAAGAGTGGTTTAATGAGAGTTTTGACTTTTCCACATACCCGGATTTTCAATTCACGTACTTATCATTCTTTATGAGAATTGGACTATCCGGAATATCGACCAGCGAACTGGCTTTGCTTACCGGCGTGACTAAACAAGGTGCTGGTCGTATTGTACGAAAGCTGGTTTCTTATAAACTGGTTAAAGCAGAAAAAAGTGATTCCGACGCACGGCTGTTAAGGCTGTATCTTACTGAGAGCGGAAAGAAATTTTACCAGCAAATGGATGAAATGACCAATGAACTTTTAGCTGAGCATATTAAAGTTGTCGGTGCCAAAAAATATCATACAACTGTTGATACGTTGATAGAACTCACTCACTACTATCAAAAGAAAGCGAAAAAGTAATCTATAGTGGATATTCCAGGAGCCTTGTTCAGGCTGTTTCGTGTGCTTTGGAGCACCGCATAGTTTAAAAAATGAGGGGGATTGCAATTAATAATCAATAGATTAATATGGTTAAAATGATGGGGAATTAACTGTGCCTAATGGTTTGGCTATCATTTTCTTATGGGCATAAAAAAAGGAAACATCCATAATGGAGTGTTTCCTTCAGTGACGGTCCGACCGCAGTTTTCAAACTTTTTTATGGAAGATTTGAAGAAACCGGCATCAATAAGTGTTCAATTATAAAAAGATAATCCACCACATTTTTATAATTAAATATTAAATAGCTTGTTAAGCAGTTTATTCTGAAATAGCAGGCTAATCATGCTGGAACACTTTGACCTGTTAATCTTCTTATGTTCATTTCCTGGTTGCGGGATGATGGTCATGTTGAATGTGTTTTATTACGTGGCTAAGTATAAACCTAAAAAGGGTAACAAAGCATGGGTTAGTTCGTGCGCAGGAATCAGATCCGACAGAACTTGAAATTTTAAACTATACAAAAGCAGAACTAAGGAGACCGCATCATTATTGAGAGGACCAATAATTCAGATCCGTCAGCATAAGGGTGGATATTCTAGAGTCAAAGTAGTTAAATAATTTTTTACATTTGATTGATATCCCAATTATGCCTAATGAATCTGTGCTTATTGACCATAAACTGGTTACTCTTCTGAGAGAGGGCGATAAAGAGGCATTTACCAAAATTTATCAGCGTTATTGGATGGTCATGTATATGCATGCACTAAAAATGCTCAAAAGTGAAAATGATGCGCGGGATATAGTGCAGGAGATATTTACATCTTTATGGCTCAAACGCCAATTCATTGATCCGAAGGTTAATTTAGCAGGATATCTTTTTGTCGCCACAAAAAATAAGGTTTTGGATTTGATAACCCACCGACGTGTCCGTTTGGATTATTTAGGATCGTTATCTTCTTTTACAGAGACTAATGGCAACCAAATATCAGCACGCATTGAAGAAAAAGAACTGCTACAAGCTCTTCAGTACGAAATTGAGCGATTACCTGTGAAAATGAAACAGATTTTTGAAATGCGGATTCATGAGCACCTAACTTATATAGAAATTGCCGATAAACTGAATATATCTGACAAAACGGTTAAAAAACAAATCAGCAATGCCATCCAGATAATCCGTCCTAAACTACGGCACCTCTCCATCGCCATCATATTTTTATCCAGATTGTAATTTTTTTCATTTCATCTACTACTTCCTGTCCTGGTAGCCGTTTATCATAAATAACCACCAAATAAACCATGACCAGGGAACAAGCCCAGGATTTATTGAATAGAAGTCAACTCGGCGAATGTACAGCGGAAGAGCAAGCACTTTTGGATCGCTGGTATTTTCATGAAGCTGCCAAGCAAGAAGCAACCGACGGTCCCGGGGATGTCATGGAAGAGGAACGCTTGATCTGGAACAGGATACTCCAAAAAATTCCTGAAGATAATAATACACGATATTTTAAAAGGCGATATTCCATCGCTGCAGCAGTGATCCTTTTCTGCTTCGCTTCAGGTGCTTATTTTCTTTTAAAAAGGCCGGTTGTCGATAATTTGAAAGCAAAAAGACAATTACTTAAAAATGATATAGCTCCGGGAGGTAATAAAGCAGTTTTAACACTTGCAAACGGCACCCGGATTATATTAGATGACGCTAAAAATGGCAGTATTTCTCAAAACACCAGTGTTAAGGTAACTAAAACAAGCAACGGCGTTTTGATTTATCATTTTAATAAAAACATCTCAGGTAAAAATATAGCAGCATACTCTGCAATTAATACCATTACAACTCCGCGTGGTGGCCAGTATCAGATTGTGTTAGAAGACGGGACAAGGGTGTGGCTGAATTCGGCATCCTATATTAAATTTCCAGAAGCTTTTATCGATAAAAACAGACAGGTTGAACTAAGCGGTGAGGCTTATTTTGAGGTGGCCAAAAATAAAGCCAAGCCCTTTATCGTAAAGGCAAACGGAACCGAGGTACAGGTATTTGGGACTCATTTTAATGTAAATGCCTATGCCGATAATTCTAACATAGCTACAACATTATTGGAAGGCTCCGTTAGTATGACTTATGCAGGTGCTACCGTAATGCTTAAGCCTGGGCAGCAAGGGGTAACCAATAAGGCCGGCGAACCAATCAAAACCGGTTTCGTAGATGCCGAAGAAGTTATGGCCTGGAAAAATGGCCTTTTTATATTTCACGACCAAAGTATTGCCAATATCATGAAACAGGTTAGCAGGTGGTACGATGTTGATGTTGAATATAAGGATGGTGTACAAAACAAAGAGTTTGGTGGCACTATATCCAAATACAAGAATATAACGGAATTGCTAAACAATATACAACTTACTCAAACCATACATTATAAACTTGAGGGAAGGAGGGTGATTATTATGAAGTAGCTTTATTTTTCCTACTATATCTGTAATCACCTGAAAGATCCGTATCGTAAACGGTAATGATCTTGTAAATAACCAGAGGTGTTCTAACCACCCCTGGTATTAGGTGTCAGGTAAACAAATAATCGTATTCAGTAACCAATTATTTACCCTCATTCAAATGTATAAAATTTTAATTGCAATCAAATGCAGGAGGCCCTCCTGTGTCCAATCCAAGCTTTTTCTTATTATGAGGTTGTCAGCCTTTTTACTTCTGGTTTCTATACTTCAGGTTCGCGCGGCATCAACCGCAGCACAAACAATCAACCTGAATGCGTCCAACGCCTCGTTAACATCAGTTTTAAAACAAATTCAAAAGCAAAGCAGCTTTAATATCATTTATGATGCACAAATGATCAAAAAGGCCGTGGCGGTAAATGTGCACCTTAATAATGTAAGTTTGGTTAATGCCTTGGAACAATGTTTTCAAGGACAACCATTTACTTATGTGGTCAATGATAATACCATTATAATTACACCGAAGAAACAGGAAGAAAAACCTGCGCCGGCTATCATTATTAAGGGTATAGTTAAAGATTCAAAAGGCCTCCCTCTTCCCGGTGTTAGTGTTAAACTTAAGGGCACAGCCATTGGTACACAGACCAATACTGATGGTAGTTATACGATTACCGTGAATAATAGTAATAACGTATTGGCCTTCAGTTTTATTGGGTTTGTAACTCAGGAGGTAACTATAGGTGATAAAACCAGGATAGATATTGTTTTAGTTGATCAGGATTCCAAACTTTCTGAAGTTGTGGTTGTGGGTTATGGCACCCAGAAAAAAGCAAACCTTACGGGTGCAGTATCAACAGTTGGCTCTGCCCAATTGGAGAATCGACCGGTTACCGGTGTTACCAATGCTTTGGCAGGTACTGTTCCGGGCCTTACCATTATAACCAATAACGGCCAACCAGGTAAGGATGCGGGTAGTATTAACCTCAGGGGGCAATCGCTAAACGCTACTAATGCGTTAATGGTTATTGATGGTATTATCTCCGGAACCAATGAGCTCAACAATATCAACCCGAATGATATTGATAATGTTTCTGTTTTAAAGGATGCTGCATCCGCATCAATTTATGGAAACCGGGCCTCGGGTGGGGTTATTGTAATTACAACCAAAAAAGGAAAAAAGGGAACTGCGGTAATTACCTATAATAATTCTTTTGGTAAAAACACAGCTGTGGCCTTGCCCGATTATCTTCCGTCGTGGCAGGCTGCTACCATGTATGATCAGGCGCTGGTAAATGAAGGTGGTACTGCTCTTTATACCGATGCCCAAATACAAAAGTTTAAAGATGGCTCAGATCCATTTAATTATCCTAATACCGATTGGTTAAAGTATCTTTACTCCGGTAATGGCTTTCAACAAAACCATTATATAGGTGTTAGCGGTGGCAGCGACAAAACAACTTATGCGCTTTCGGCAGGTTACTTTGATCAAAATGGTATTACACCAAATACCAATACCAAGAAATATACGGCGCGCTTAAATTTAAATACCCAGCTAAAAGATAATTTATCTGCTTTTGGATATTTATCCTATGACTATCAGCCTGTAAGTGAGCCTCAAAACTCACGTGGGAACACTCCTGATTTTAGCCAGGTGATATTTCAGTTCAATAGGATATCACCTATTATCCCGGCGTATTATGCGAATGGTCAGTACGGAAGCATTTCGGATGGAAGCCCTTTGGCATGGCTCAAATCTCCATCGTTCAATCGTCAAAATTATTATAATTTTCAGGGAAGCGTGGGGATCGACTGGGAAATCATAAAAGGACTCCACTTTAAACCATCGTTAAACTATAAGTTTAACACCAATCAAAATACTAATTTTACCTCATCTATCCAGTATTATAACGCTCAAGGAGGTACCAATGGAACAGCAAACCTTGCCAGTTCGCTCCAGGAGTATGGCAGCTTTACTTATGTTTCGCCGCAGGTGTTATTAGAATATGGAACTAAAATAGGTAATCACAGTATTAAAGTTCTGGCTGGTGCATCGCAGGAGTATAGCAAGAATTACTATTTGAGAGGCTATAGGGAAGGTTTTATAAACAGTAGTTTAAGTGACCTGGATGCAGCACCGCCCGCAAATCAATCAACAGGAAGTAATACTCATGATGTAGCGCTCCGATCATTTTTTGGCAGGGCCAATTATGATTATAAAGGAAAATACCTGATAGAAGGCGACATGAGATATGATGGCTCATCCCGTTTTGCCCCGGCTAATAGATGGGGTGTTTTTCCTGGTGCTTCTGTAGGCTGGAGGATTTCTGAAGAAGACTTTTTTAGCAGTTTGAAATCAACAGTATCCAGTTTAAAGTTACGTGCAAGCTGGGGTAAATTAGGTAATCAGGATATTACAGGATATTATCCAACCATTGGAACAGTTAACTCTGGTCAAAATTATCCCTTTGGTGGTACTGTTATTGGTGGTCTTGCGCCAATCAATGGGGTTGATCCTACAATAGTATGGGAAAAATCAACACAAACTGATATTGGTTTAGATGCTGATTTTTTAAATGTATTTAGCCTGACTGTTGATTATTTCAATAAAAAAAACAGTGATGCTTTATATCAGGTAACACTTCCGGCAACTTATGGTTTGGGTGCACCTGTTGTAAACGCCTCAACTTCTCAAAACACCGGATGGGAGTTTGCTTTAACTTATCATGATAGGGCGGGGGCTTTTAGCTGGAATGTTACCGGAAATGCTGCATTAATAAAAAATAAAGTGTTAAAGTTAGGTACCACTAACGCTCCTCAAATAAACCCGCCAAACTATCCCAATGGTATTATAAATGAAGTTGGGCAACCCTTGGCCTCTTTTTACGGCTATGTAGCCGAAGGCTTGTTTCAGAACCAGGCGCAGGTTAACGCGCATGCAAGCCAGGCGGGGTTAGGTACAAATATAGGCCCTGGTGATATTATGTATAAGGATTTGAATGGCGATGGTAAAATAGATGCGAAAGACAAAACCGTATTAGGTTCTAACTTCCCTAAAGTTACCTACGGTCTCAATTTAAACCTGAATTGGAAAGAGTTTGATTTTACCGCATTTTTTCAGGGAGCTGCCGGTGTTAAGAACTATATTCAATTGGTTCAGTTGGGGCAAAACGGAATCGCGACAGGCAAACCAACCAGCGCTATGCTAGATAGTTGGACGCCAAGCAATCCAAATGCCACCTTTCCACGACTCTGGATAACTTATAGTCAAAACGATCCTTCATCTACCGTTTCATCGTTCTGGGTTAGAAATGCAAGTTACCTGCGATTAAAAAATTTACAATTGGGCTATACGCTACCTGTAGACTGGGCAAAAAAAATAGGTGTTAAAAAACTCCGGGTATATTATAGCGGACAAAATTTATTAACCTTTACCAGCTTTTACAAATGGGTTGATCCGGAAATCTCAGCCGGCCAAAACGGAGGCGGTTATCCCCAGTTAAAAATTAATTCCTTCGGCTTGAATGCGACTTTGTAAGAATTCAAAAAATTAAGATCATGAAAAATAAATTTATATTAAATATACTGGCTATATCATTGCTTTTTTCGGCCTGTAAAAAAGATTTTTTGAACAGGAACCCGCAGGACTCATATACTAATAACAGCTTATGGACCTCGGCAACCGACGCTACCGCAGCGCTCGCGGGTGTTTATAATGGCTGGACGAGTGTTGACTTTATGATTAAAGCTGATTGCGTAGCAGATAATGGTTATAGCCAATGGCCGTGGGAAGGTTTCCAGGTATATGGCAATGGTTCCGTTAACCCCTCACTTGTTGGTGGCCCTGGCTACCCTTCAACCAATGCTTACAAGGCATACAGCTATACAACCATAACCCGTTGTAATTTCTTTTTGGCCAACATTGATAAAGCGCCTATTGATGCAAAACAAAAGGCAAATATGGTGGCCCAGGTAAAATTTTTGCGCGCTTATGAATATTTTTTAATGAGCCAACTTTATGGCGATGTGCCATTGGTTACAACATTGCTCTCCCCGGATGAATCTTTGATCTCTGTCAGAGCGCCAAGGGCCGATATAGTTAAATTTATTCTCAGCGAACTGGCAGCTGCGGCCCCTGATTTGCCCGTTACCAATAACTCGGGAGATGGCCATATTACTCAAGGTGCGGCTTTAGCATTAAAGGCACGGCTGGAACTTTATACCGGGGATTATGCCAATTGTATTACCGATTGCCAGGCGGTAATAAAAATGGGATATACCTTGTACCCAAGTTTTACTGATCTTTTTAGAATGAAATATCAAAATAATAATTCTGAGGTCATCCTGTCAGCGCAATATGTGCAAACAAACTATTCCAATAATACGCCAGGCCAATTATCTACCAACTCTTCTGGAGGCTACGCAGCTCTCGTTCCGCTACAAAACCTGGTAGATGCTTATGAGATGAATAATGGCAAACCGATAACTGATCCTGCGTCAGGCTATGATACAGCTAATCCATATGCAAACCGCGACCCCCGCCTGGCAGCTACCATTATGTATCCGGGTCAGCAATTTACGCAACCAAATGGTACACTTACTTATTATAATCCTTTTGACCCTCAGGGATCTGATTATTATGCAAGCCGTAATAATAGTTCGCCGGGAGCCTACCTGGTTAAAAAATACACACCAAATCTAAGCGATTTTAGTCAGCTATTTAACACCGGATTAAACATGCCGGTTATACGCTATGCCGAAGTTTTATTAACCGATGCCGAAGCGAAGATAGAATTGGGTAAAATTGATGGTACCGTGTATGATGATATAGACGCGATACGACTAAGGGCGGGAATGCCCCGTACAGATAAAGCCGTATACGGTAGCCAAAGCAACCTGCGTGCCCTGGTGCGCAACGAACGCCGGGTTGAACTGGCATTTGAGGGACTGCGTTTTTTTGACATCCAACGTTGGAAAATTGGCGCGCAGGTGATGCCAGGGACAGTTTACGGGGCTAAATTAGGTACAGTAGACCCCACTACGGGCAAATATACCATAACAGGGGCACCATTAAGGCTTGAAACCCGGGCGTTTGCTGATAAAAATTATTTATGGCCGCTTCCGCAATCTGAAATTGACCTTGATAAAAAATTAACGCAAAACCCTGGTTATTAATATTTGTGAGAAAATAGTACAGATTACAAATTCCCATTAAATTGGGGATTTGTAATCTGTGTTTAATTGATTTTTGACGAATCCCGATAGTATTAGTGCACCATTAGGCTATTATAAAAGCCTGATAATTCAAAAAATATAACCTGTTTTAAAATTTCGAACTCTTTTTTGCGGAAGCCTAACAGTTTGGCTATCATTTTCTTATGTGCATAAAAAAAGGAGCCAACAAATATATGTTGTCTCCTTCAGTGACCTGGGAGAGGCTCGAACTCTCGACCCACTGATTAAGAGTCAGTTGCTCTACCGGCTGAGCTACCAAGTCAATTTTTATTGGGGTTGCAAATAAACAAAATTTTATTGAAGTGCGAAAGACCGAGAGCCAGTAAAGTCAGAAAGTTTTTTCTTTCTTGTCTTCCGGGCTTTCGGTCTTTTCTAATTTTCAGGCTTCTTATACTAAAGCGTATAAGTCAGTCCGTTGTTTTTCTACAACATCGCTGTTGATATATTCGTCGTAGGTCATCAGTTTGTCGATGTAACCGCCCGGGGTTAATTCAAATATGCGATTGGCTACGGTCTCTACCAGCTCATGATCTCGTGAGGTGAACAGGATGGTGCCTCTGAAGTCTTTCATGCCATTATTAAGCGCTGTGATCGATTCCAGATCCAAGTGGTTGGTAGGTTCATCAAACATCAGTAAATTGGCTTGTTGCAGCATCATACGGCTAAACATACAGCGCATTTTTTCACCACCAGACAGTACGTTGCTTTTTTTCAATACCTCTTCGCCCGAGAACAGCATCCGGCCTAAAAAGCCGCGGATAAACTGATCATCCTTTTCGCCCGGTGAGTACTCGCGCAGCCAGTCGATCAGGTTATCATCTTTACCTTTAAAATACTCAGCGTTGTCAATCGGAATATCGGCATGGTTAATAGTTACGCCCCATTTAAAGGTTCCTTTAAAATCGGTATCACGGCCGGTTAAAATATTGTATAGGGCAGTGGTTGCCAAACTGTTTTGTGATAATATGGCAATCTTATCACCCTTGTTTACCGTAAGACTGATGTTGTTGAATAAAAGCTCGCCGTTAAGGGTTTTACTTAAATTCTCGATCTGTAATATCTGGTCGCCAGCTTCACGGCCCAGATTATTGAATATAATTCCGGGATATTTACGGTTTGATGGCTGTATCTCGTCAAGATTGATCTTATCCAACGCTTTTTTACGGCTGGTAGCTTGTTTTGATTTAGATGCGTTGGCACTAAAGCGGCGGATAAACTCCTGCAACTCCTTAACACGGTCTTCGGCTTTTTTATTCTGATCGGCACGTTGTTTTAAGGCTAGTTGGCTCGACTCATACCAGAACGTATAGTTACCGGTATAGATGGTCATTTTAGAAAAATCGATATCCACCACGTGGGTACAAACAGTATCCAGGAAGTGCCTGTCGTGCGATACTACCAAAACGATAGCCTCGTATGACGCCAGGAAATCTTCCAGCCAACTTACGGTATGAATGTCCAAATCGTTGGTAGGCTCATCCAGTAGTAAAATATCGGGTTTGCCAAAAAGGGCTTGTGCTAATAATACACGTACTTTTTGAGTATTATCCAAGTCCTTCACCAGGTTATAATGAAATTCCTCTTTAATGCCCAGGTTACTCAACAGGGTAGCGGCATTGCTTTCGGCATTCCATCCATCCATTTCGGCAAAAAGGTTTTCCAGTTCACCGGCGCGCTCGCCATCGGCATCTGTAAAATCTTCTTTCAGGTAGATGGCGTCTTTTTCCTTCATCACGGCATACATTTCTTTGTAGCCCATCATTACGGTTTCAATAACCGAAAACTCGTCAAAGGCATAATGGTTCTGACTTAAAACCGCCATACGCTCACCCGGAGTAAAGCTTACCGAACCACTTGTTGGATCAATATCGCCCGAAAGGATTTTTAAAAATGTTGATTTACCAGCACCGTTGGCGCCTATAATGCCATAGCAATTGCCTTGTGAAAATTTAAGGTTAACGTCTTCAAATAAAGTCCGTTTTCCGTAACGTAATGATAGATTGGATACCGTAATCATGCTGCACCTGTAATTTGGCGCAAAAATACGGTAAATAGTTCGTTTTTTTGGTATTTGGATTTATATTAAAATGGGGAGTTTTGTGCATTTAAGTACATATACAGTCACAATTAATTGACATTGCTGTGTACATATTTGCCCGTATTATAGGTAACTTTAAAACTAAGAGCTCTTTTTAGTGTTATAAAGTTATAAATAAGCCAATTGTAAAAAATGGAACAGCCTTTGACTCAACAGATTTATAAATTATTAAATATTACCAGTCATGGGAGCATTAATCATCACATTGGTTATTATCAACGTTATAGTAATAGCCATTAACAAAATTGAAAGAAAAAGAAAATTGTATTAAGATGCAGACCTTTCCTGCTTGTTTAACTTAATATTTCGGTTAAACTATTGGTCTCATGATCTGCCAGTTTTTGTAGCGGTCCTGAGGCAAGCATCTTCATCATCATGTTCAGATCTGCATCAATAGTAAAAACAATATCAGTATGGTCGTTATCAAAAGATAACGACCATTTTAATTTCAAATCAAAGGGCGGCTTTACTGTTGGTGCAATGATAATTTCCTGATCAGGGATACGGCTTTCGATCTTTAAAGAAAGCTTAGCCATATTCTGGATGCTGAAATGAGCTTCATCCGTAGTTGAAACCCATTCCTGTATATTTTCCGGCATCAGTTTCTGGTGATTGTTAAAATCGGCTAAAAACGCATAGACCTCGCTAATAGGTTTATTAATGCTGGTATTGCTGGTGAAAGTGCTCATTTTTTAAGTTGTACGTGATACGTTGTAAGTTTTATGCTAGGAAACGATCAAGTCAAAAATCCTGATTATCCTTTAATCGTGCCAATTATGCTTCCAACAAAAATCAACGCAATCATCGGAATCAAAGAAATCAATGGTCTTAGCTGGATGCTATTTGTCCCCAGGCTGCCGGATTTTCGCGCCATTGTTTTAAAATAGCCACGTCTTTATCCGCAATGTATTGATGCTCTTCGGCATATTTTATTAAAGCATTATAGTTTGATAAAGTGACAAATGGGCAACTGGCCTGTTTAAAGTTTTCGGTAGCTACGTCAAAACCATAGCTGAATATGGCTGCAAGACCTGCTACTTCGAAACCAGCGGCGCGTAGGGCTTCCACAGCCTGTAAACTGCTTTTGCCGGTTGATATCAGGTCTTCAATAACTACCACGCGTTTGCCGGTAGTGGTGGAGGCATCGCCTTCAATAAGGCTGCCGGTGCCATGATCTTTTGGTTTGGAGCGTACATAGATAAATGGTAAGCCCAATTCCTGAGCTACCAGGGCTCCTTGTGGTATACCGGCAGTTGCTACACCGGCTATGCAACCCACACTGCCAAATTTTTCCTGAATAGCAACGGTTAATTGCTGACGGATATAAGTACGGATAGAGGGATGAGAAAGTGTTACTCGGTTATCACAATAAATTGGTGATTTCCATCCCGACGCCCATGTAAAAGGATTGTTAGGTTGTAATTTAATTGCTTTAATTTGCAGCAGGAATTCAGCAACTTGCTGCTCGATCTCATTATTATTAAACATGGCTCAAAAATACAGAATTTATATCAACGAAAAGGTTATCCTGTTAACTGAATCGGAACCATCACATGTAGAAAGTTACGAACGACTTGATGCTGAGACATTTGATTTGAGAATAATTTATACATGGATACTGGCAAATCCTAAAAAGTTATTCTATGTGCCCTGCGGCAATGCCAAACTTTTCTTAAAATCGGTTATCAAAAATATAACGCTTATTGAGGCGGCCGGTGGGCTGGTGATGAATACAGCCGGCGATTACCTGTTTATTTACCGTAACGATAAATGGGACTTGCCCAAAGGTAAAATTGAGAAGGACGAGAAGGTAAAAGAAGCTGCCGTGCGCGAAGTAGAAGAGGAATGTGGCATAAAAGTGAGCAAGCTGAACGAGAAAATATGCAAAACCTACCATGTTTACATCAGCAGGGGTGAAGTGGTGCTCAAAAAAACACATTGGTTTGCCATGGACAGCAAGGGTAAGGACAAGCTAAAACCTCAAAAAGAAGAAGGTATTACCGATGTGCGTTGGTTTAAAAAAGAGCACATTGAACCCATTGTTGAAAATACCTTTCCATCCATTATGGATGTGCTGCATAAAGAAAAGCTGGTTACAAATAAGCTAATGCCTCTGCGGGGATAAACTGGGCCACATCGCCATGATGACGCATAATTTCGCGCACAATGGTTGAGCTGATGGACGAATAGCCTGGTTTGCTTACAATAAAAATGCTTTCAATATCGGGTACCAAAGCGTGGTTCATCTGGGCTATAGCTTTTTCGTATTCAAAGTCGGATACGGTGCGTATACCCCTGATCATATAGGTAGCGCCAACACTTTTGCAAAAGTTTACCGTTAAACCTTCATAAGCCACAATATGTATCCGCTCATCATGTTTAAAAACAGCCCGGAGCATCTGTTCGCGGGTTTCAATACTGAGCAGACCCTGTTTACTACTGTTGGCGCCTATACCAATATACACCTTGTCGAATAAATCAACCGAGCGTTTTACAATATCAACGTGGGCTTTGGTAACCGGATCAAAAGAACCAGGGAAAAGAGCGATCTTCATTTTAGGCTGATGTTAATGCTTTGCCCAAAAGTAGGTTTTTTAGAGCCAGGAATCAAGAGTCAAGAATCAAGAGTTCGGAGGATAAATGGGATGAAAAAATTAAACCCATTTGTCATTCTGAGCGGAGAGAGAAGGATCTATTCTACAATTGCAAGTTCGATAACAGATGCTTCGTGCCTCAGCATGACAAAAAGGTTTTTCAGCTTATCAGCCTATAAAAAACTGCTGACTAACAATCTTTCCGTTTTCAACTTTGTAAACGCAAACTTCTTCAACCCGTTTTTCGCCCTGTCCTTTAATCGTAAAATGCATCGAGAAAATCAGGCTGAAGTAACTCCCGGCAAAAATCGCATCAGATACTTTGATATCAATGATTTCTACATTGGCTAAAAATTGTTTTTCCCGCTCAATCAGGTTATGAAGACCGATTATCGGTTCATTTTTATTTTGAGGGTCGATACTTACGGCATCATCAGCGTATAATTCGGTATAAGCTTCAACAAATTTAAGCCCATTACATAATGAAGCTAAACGATTGGCAATTTCTGGTAAAGTGTTCATGTTTTTTATGGTTGTTGTATGATTGTATCCAATGGTAATACTAAGCGAATTTTACAACAACTCCTATTTAAAAGCAAAGGATGATACAGAAATGATATAACGATGTGCTATTGATAGAAATGGGTCATCCTGAACTTGTTTCAGGATCTCACAGGACAGGTTAACTGCCAAGTTGTACACCTTGCTGATGGGATTCCGAAATAAATTCGGCATGACTTCATGTATTAAAAAGAGTTACGTCGAAAGCAAGACTTACGAAGTTTTTAAAACTTCGTAAGTCTTCAAGTGGTATTTAGAATCCTCTTCCTGCGCCAACAATATCCTCCAACTGGTAATAAACCTTCAAACCACGTTCTTTGGCTATCCTTACATCTTCATCAGCTCCTTTGGAGGCGCCGGGAATCCTTAAAACAGCATCGCATTTAGTGAGCAGTCGCTGGGCCACCGGATACAGGATCTCTTCGTAAGCGGCATCACCGGGGTGTGTTGAACCGGCTTGCTCCAGCAAGGGCAGGGCAAACCATTCGCCAATTACCGGGATATGTCCGGCTCTGAATATCGGCAGCGCCATTTCTTCCAGTTTTTTTAAGTTTTGAGCCATCAGGTTCGGATCGTCGTTGGTACCCGAGCGATACGGGCCTGCTATTAAAATTACTAAAGGTGTATTGGTCATGATATTAACTGATTAAGTTGTGCATATTGTAAAAGCATAATGGTTTTACCGTCTTTTATTTCGCCGGTTTGTACCATTTGAAGGGCCGTGGCAAATGGCAGTTCCAGTACTTCAATGTTTTCGTGCTCTTCTTCCAGTCCGCCGCCATCGCTTATCTTCATATCTTTGGTGTACTCTGCAACAAAAAAATACAGGATCTCTGTCACTGAGCCTGGCGACATGTAAGCTTCAAATACCTTTTGTACATTGGTGATCTGATAGCCTGTTTCCTCTTCTGTTTCCCGCTTGATGCAGTCTTCGGCATTGTTTTGATCCAGCAAACCCGCACAGCATTCAATCAGCATCCCATTGTCGTTACCATTGAGGTATGTGGCCACACGGAATTGTTTGGTGAGTA
Organism: Mucilaginibacter inviolabilis; assembly: GCF_011089895.1. Classification (NCBI taxonomy): domain Bacteria; kingdom Pseudomonadati; phylum Bacteroidota; class Sphingobacteriia; order Sphingobacteriales; family Sphingobacteriaceae; genus Mucilaginibacter; species Mucilaginibacter inviolabilis. The sequence continues at coordinate 1,918,562 of NZ_JAANAT010000001.1, read as the reverse complement.
TCACGGTTTTAGAATCCCGGTTATATAATAGTATGGTTGCCCCGTTGCCCCGGTCATAAGCTTCGCGGGTAAGTTTTAGTACGGTGCCATCTTTTTTTGTAGCTTCAAAAATTATTTTGCGGAGGATGTACCAGTTATCTGATAGTACCTCTGTTTTTAAAATTTTTATATCATTCATGTATAAATTGATTAAAAATGATCATATTTGATTGTATTTGATCAAATGTAAAACTATTTAAATGAACTTTCAAAAAAGAAAGCAAAAAATATTAGAGCAGCTTGACCGTACGGGCGAGGTTGACATTAAAGAACTGGCTGCCGAACTGGATATTTCGGAGATCACGGCCCGCCGCGATTTGAATCAATTAGCAAATGATGGTTTGCTTTACCGTACCCATGGCGGCGCCATGAAAGTTGATCCTTTAGCCAAACCAAAAGATTTTGCCAATAAGGCGGCTCAAAACGCTGATGTAAAGGACCGTATCTGTCGTAAAGCAGCTGAGCACATCAACGATGGCGACATTGTTTTTATGGACTGCGGCAGCACGGTTTTCAGGCTGTGCCAGTTTATCAAGCATAAGAAAATCAAGGTGATCACCAATTCGCTACCCGTTATTTATGAGCTGCAAAACTGTGCAGTATCCATCAACATTATTGGTGGTGAGTTTAATAACGAGCGGCAGGCAACGCATGGTAAAATAGCCAATGAACATATTGCCAGGTATCATGCCGGTAAAGCATTTTTGGGGGTAGATGGTATATCTGCCCGTGGTTTGTTTGCCAACAGCGAGTTGGAAGCCGAAATTACATCGATGTATATCAGCCAAAGCGCCTATACCTATGTATTATGTGATGATAGCAAAATAGGAAAGGATACTTATCTGAAATTTGCCGATATCAACCAGGTTGAAGCCATCATAACCAATGCGGATGACCAAAAATTGGCAGGCTTTAAAGATACCGCGCTCACTGTTTTGCAGGTGGGGTAGACCCTTACTTTAATTTTTGTACAAAACCATAATGATGGATTGTTCTCATATTGGTATTGTTCGGAATTTCATTATATGCCTGATATAAGATGACATCGTTATTTTGATTGATCCCCTTAAAAACTTTTCCAATGCTTTTTTGCAATTCCTGATTTTCGGCTTTTAATGCTATGGTATCATCAAGCTTAATGGTGGATAAATATCTGAGGGCCGGATATACCCCTTCATGGCCAGGCTCGCCAATATATTGCGGATAAATATAAAAGATTTGTGGATGGGTTTTTACTTCAGTTACTGTAAGCGGAAATTTATAGGTCGCGTTTACTGTTTTAAGCATTTTGGAGTAAAAGTCTTTCATTTTGTCGGTATTTTGATATCTCATCTGATCACCGCCTGGTGCTCCTAATTGGTTTGCCAGGAACATTTTGTTGACCGCGTCAAGAATATCTCCACTGTTATATAATTTAACGGCATCTTCATAATAATCAGGCGCCGTTTTCCCTAATAGGGAATATTCGCCTATCCGTAAAATATTGATCTTCCAATCATTGCCATATCTTCCGTATATGGCTAATACCAGGGCGCTTGTAGGGTTGGTTTTTGACTTGATAACCGAAACATACATTTCTATATTTAATGCCTTGTAGCTAACAGCATAATCATTTCTATTGCTGCCCAGTCCCGAAAATACAGTGTTGGGGATGTCGACCGCCGTGTTTCTTACATAAAATTCATTAATAATGCTATAGCCAGCGGGGCTTAAAGCTCCACCCACTTTATTAATTAAGGTATCTATTGAGCTGCCTGCCGTGCTAATCAGACCAGGCGATAATAAGTTTTTAACCCCAGGTATATTTTTAGTGCGGATGGCCTCGAACAGTTTGTTATCGAGCGTTGAGATTTGGTTTCGGATATCTTTATTGATGCTTTCATCCTTCGATGTACCAGATGTACCGATGTTGCATCCAATACCAAGAAATACGCTTAAAAGTAAAGAATAGGTTAAGGTTAGGTTTCTTTTCATATATCAAATATATTTATCCACGTTGATAGAGTGGGGTATTTTTAAATAAAAATTTCGTATCTTTATGATATACCAAGGCCGGGTCTCTGTTAAGGAGATTTGGCCTGTTTTGTTAAGGAACAACAAGAGTCAAAAATCTACTGATTTTTATATAGTTATTTGATATTCAATTAATTAATACTTTTTAAAGTTTTTAAAACGCATCAAAATCGCATTGGAATTTGTTAAAAAGTGTTAAAATCGATGGTTTTGAATGAATTTTGAGCCTTTTTTGACCCGTTTTTGAACCTAAATTTGTTAAAATTAAAGGTTTAAAAAGCTTTTGGAAGCCTTACTCGGCAGCATGCCTGAAAAAAGAAAACGAAGAATGCCCATATTTTCGCTGTTCCACAAAAGTTGGATGATTGTTGAGGTTTTGCATGGATTGGTGCTCAACAATCAGCAGGCCATCAGGTGCCAGGATGTTGCGTTCAAAAACAATCTTTGAAATTTCAGGAATCTTGTTGAGGTCGTAAGGAGGGTCGGCAAAAATGAGATCGTATTGCTCGGTTTCCATTTGCAGGTACTTGAAAACATCCTCCTTGTAGGCCTTTATTTGCTCCAGTTTATGCTGACGGGATATATCCTTCAAATAGTTCACACAATGTATGCTGCGATCCACGGAGATAACCTGAGAGGCTCCTCTGGAAGCAAATTCCATGGAGATATTGCCTGTGCCGCTAAATAAGTCAAGCACCCTAATGTCCTCAAATTCAATTTGATTTTGCAGGATATTGAATAAGGCTTCCTTAGCCAGATCAGTAGTAGGGCGTACCGGAAGATTTTTGGGTGGGTTTAGCCTGAGCCCCTTTAAACGGCCTCCGATGATGCGCATAAGGATAAAGCGGCGAGTGACAATATTTGGTGTGCGGGTATTTCGGCGGGAACTTTTACCACTTGTAGCTGATTAAGCTGTACCTGGCCAAAAAAGTCTGCCAGATGGCTGAGGCTCTTATCGCTGGTGTCCATATCGCCATTTATGTAAACATGAACATCGGCAGGTTGTAAACCCAGTTCATTGGCTGTAAGGGCTATAAAGTATGCGAGTTCGTCGTTATTTTGAAAATCAAACCGGTTATAGAAACGCAGCTGACCTCCTTTGAAAGTTACGATCTCGACACCTGATCCGTTTAAATTTAAATATAGGTCATGATCTGCAGGATTATTTTTAGCAATGGCCTTTATCCACCCTTTTGATGAAAATACACTGTTACGCAGACCAAATTCTTCTGCAGCGTTGATAACCGCATTATCAGTTTTATAAACGATGGTGTTGTGAATGTCTAAAGGTTGCGCAGACACTTTTTCGCCAGGTTTTACATCCAGGAAACGGGCAAAATCAGTAATATGATCCTGGCTAAACAGGCTTTGAGGTACAAGTGTGAAACCATTAGCCGGCAAGCCTACAACTACGTGTTTGTACTTGGCTGATAAAAGATCGAGCAATTCCTGCGGATTGCTTAGTTCATCCAGAGGATGCATATCCGCGCAGGCAACCAGTTTATCCTGATCAGTGATCGCGTACGAAAATGTAGCTTTATCAATCTGTATCAATAAATTATAACGTTCGGCCTCATCAAGGCTAAAGTTATCATCATGGTAGTTATAATTGTATTCGCTCATGCCAGTTTAACAAAAGTAATATTTTTTGGCAGATACTGCAGATGCCGCAATCAAAAAAGCATATCTGATTAAAAACCGCCTCCACCCAAAAACAGGGTTAAAAGCACATAAATCAATATTGGCCACAAAACAGATCTGGGGTAATAGTCATCATCTGGAAAATATTTCTTAAAGAAATATCTTGTCAGCACAATTCCTGCTACAATATTGAAAACTAGGGTTAAACAAAATAATTGAAAAAAAGGCATTACTTGGCTAAACGAGGTTAACGGGGTACTGCCTGATACAAACTTTCGCAGAGCTTCCAGGTCGGGTTTAATATTTAACGCCCTCACGATAAACAATAAAAGCAGGTTACTGAACAATAAAAACAAGATAACCTGGCTTATTACCCATTTATAACCCGCTACCCATAAGTTGATGATGAGTAGTATACCTGCATACAAGGGGCTGAATACAGCAAACCAGAATATGGCTCGCCTGGAATATATTTCAACATAGTCTCCTTCGCTTTCTTCTATTTTATCTTCATCAAAATCCATGGTCAAATTTATAAAAATGATGATAACTAATTTACTAATCATCATTTTTGTAAAGTGACTGAATTTGATCATATACGTAAGGCCTTTCCGCATCAGCCCACGGGCCAGCAACTGGAGTTGTTTAACCGCCTGCATGAGTTTTTGTTAAGCGATGACGGGGATGAATGTTTTATACTAAAAGGTTACGCCGGAACGGGCAAAACCACGGTATTGGGCGCATTAGTAAAAGCACTAAGAGCGTATAAATATAAAGCTGTTTTGCTGGCACCTACAGGTCGTGCGGCTAAAGTGATCACTAATTATTCGGGTCGCAAGGCATTCACTATACATAAACGCATCTACCGTAAAAAATCGGCTTTGAATCTGGATGATGGATTTGCCATCGCCGATAACCTGGCCAGTGATACACTGTTTATTGTAGACGAAGCATCAATGATATCTGACGAACCTGGTGGCTTAAACCGGGCATCATTGCTGTTCGACTTATTAAAGTACGTATATAACACTAAAAATTGTAAGCTGGTATTAGTGGGTGATACTGCTCAATTACCTCCTGTAGGCTCTGAAAATAGCCCCGCGCTCGACGAAAGTTTAATGAAAGACAAGTTTGGGCTAACTGTATTTAGCTATGAGCTGACCGATGTGCTTCGGCAGGGAAAAGACTCAGGGATATTGTATAATGCCACCCGTATACGTGATATCATACGGGCAAAAGAAATAAGTACGCCGAAGGTAGTTACTAAAGGATATAAAGATGTATTCAGGATGACCGGTGAGCGACTTTCGGAGGGCTTGGAATATGCTTACCGGAAATATGGTTATGACCGTACGCTCATTATCTGCCGTTCCAATAAAAATGCTAACCTGTACAATGGGCAGATCAGGAACCGCATATTATACCGCGAAGAAGAACTTACCGGCGGCGATCAGATCATGGTGGTAAAAAACAATTACTTCTGGTTGCAGGAACAGGACGAAAGCAGTACCAATTTTATTGCCAATGGCGATATTGCCCGTATCAGAAAGGTACGCCGTATTGAAGATATGTATGGTTTCCGATTTGCCGATGTACAAATTGAGTTTATTGATTATGCCGAAGACCCGGTGCTGGATTGTAAAATTCTACTCGATACGCTATATGCTGATTCACCGGCCTTATCGCAGGCAGATCAGAAACGATTTTACGAGGAAGTAATGAAGGATTATGAGGGTATGGTCAACAAGCGTGCTATGCATAATGAATTGAAACAAAATCCATACTATAATGCCTTGCAAATCAAGTTTGCTTATGCTATTACCTGTCACAAGGCGCAAGGCGGGCAATGGGATGCGGTATTTGTTGATCAGGGTTACGTGACCGACGAAATGATCAATATGGATTTTCTGCGCTGGTTTTATACCGCCGTAACCCGTGCCACCACCGAGCTTTTTCTGGTTAATTTTGATGGCCGGTTTTATGCCGCGCCGGCAGAAGAGTAGGCAAAAGTGGGTTTACATGGGTTTACACTTTTTATGGTTTGCATATTTATATGTATTTGAAAATTAGATAGTTAATTAAATAATTACCATAATTTCATGGTTTTTATGTTAACCCACTTTAAGCAACGAATTACTAATATCTGAATGGTTCCATATTATCGTTATATCGAAAACATTCCTATATTTAAAGCATAATTACTTTTACCACATATCAAATCAGGATTGCCAAAAATCCGGCCTGTTAATCAGGTTATCAAAAGCACTGAACTATTAGTGTCGGTGTTTTGTACGGACTAAATTTTACATCCTTTATTTTTATTACAAGTAATGCAAATTACCAAACTACGGGCAATGGCTATATCCTGCATTTTATTATGCACTAGCTTGCCTGCCAAAGCAAATACTATTATGGATACCTTAACCAATAAACAAAGAGTACTTTCATTTTATAAATTAATTGTTGGTCAACGACGGGCCGATCTGATCCCTGAATTTGTGCGGGAAGACTATAGGCAACACAATCCCACCGTGAAACAGGGTAGGGACGGTATCACCGAAATGATCAATTATCTGAAAGCTTTACCGCCACCGCAGGCAGGTGCGAAATCGCCGATTATCAGGGCTATACAAGAGGGCGACCTCGTAGTGACCCATTTGGATGTCGAGTTTATGGGTAAACGCATGGCCGTTATTGATCTGTTTAAACTAAAAGATGGTATGCTGGCCGAACATTGGGATGGGATACAAGCGCTCCCCGATCAAACCGGCATGGCTATCACCGCTACCAATGGAAGATATAAGATTGATCAAAACGCTTCTGCCACAAAAAGTAAAGCAATTGTTGATCAATTTTATCAGGCTGTAATTCAAAAAGCGTCTGTAACTGATTTGATAAAGCCGGACTATGTAGAGCATGACCTAGCAGTAATTCATAGCGGTAAAGGCCTGGGTGCTTATTTGACCGCCGATAATGATCGCCAAATTAAAATACACCGTATTATTGGCGAGGGGGATTTTGTTGTTGTTCAATCAGAATTTAAAAGAGCTGGAAAAGCGTTTGTGTTTTATGAAATATTCAGGGTTGAGCACAGTAAAATAGCAGAACACTGGAGTGTAGAGCAGGCTATCCCGGATGGGGTGGAGCCAGATGCCATGTTTTGATACATCAATAAATACGTCATGCCGAACTTGTTTCGGTATCCCACAAGTAAAGCATAATCATGCTGATTAACCTGTCCTGAGGGATCCTGAAACAAGTTCAGGATGACAAACAAGTAGAACAGGAGACTTACGAAGTTTCAAAAACTTCGTAAGTCTTACGCTATACAAATCGAGTATGGTAAAAACAAAAGGGGCTCCAAATAGGAGCCTCTTTTAAATATGTTCATGATAATCGTTATACAGAAAAACTTTCACCGCAACCACAAGTACGGCTGGCATTTGGGTTGTTGAAATTAAAACCTTTACCATTCAAACCGTCAGAAAAATCAAGTTCGGTACCGGCAAGGTACAGGAACGATTTCATATCTAACGCAAAGCGAACACCCTTATCTTCAAAAAACTGGTCGCCTTTTTTCTCTTCGTTATCAAAATCAAGATTATAGGATAAACCAGAGCAGCCACCACCCTGAACAGATACACGCAGAAAATAAGAAGCATCAAGCCCCGAATCCTGCATCAGGTGTTCTATTTTGCTTTTTGCTTTATCAGTTACAGTTACCATTTTATTCTTTTTAGTATCAAGTAATTAGTATCATGTATCAAGACAAATGTCCTGTAAATACCTTACCGTTTTTTTATTTCAAGTAGTTAGTTGGTCAATACAAAAAATCGTGATACTTGATACTAACTACTTGATACTTTTTAGTGATGTACTTTTTCGCTTTCAATTGGCGCTAAGCCGTTTTTTACGCGAAAATCATTGATAGCTGCCTTGATAGCATCCTCTGCCAATACTGAGCAGTGGATTTTTACCGGTGGCAATGCCAATTCTTCAACGATATCCATGTTGTCAATTTTCATAGCGTCGTCGATGCTTTTACCTTTTAACCACTCTGTAGCTAAAGATGAAGAAGCGATAGCCGAACCGCATCCGAATGTTTTAAATTTTGCATCGGTGATAACATTGTTATCATCAACCTGTATTTGCAAACGCATTACGTCGCCGCACTCAGGTGCACCTACTAAACCGGTACCAACTTTGTGGCTGCTTTTATCTAAAGTGCCCACATTGCGGGGGTTAGTATAGTGATCGATTACTTTATCTGAATATGCCATTTTCTTTTAATTATTGAATTTTGAGTTAGTGAATTATTGAATAATCTGAACTCGTAATATTTTGTTTTTTAAAGCATCTGCACATTTGAAATTCGCACATCTGCATATTTTATTAATGTTCTGCCCACTCAATAGAGTTAAGGTCGATACCTTCTTTAAACATTTCCCAAAGTGGTGATAATTCGCGCAGGTGGGTAACCGCTTTTTTGGTTACTTCAATAGCGTAATCAACTTCTTCTTCGGTAGTAAACCTGCCTAAACCAAAACGGATAGACGAGTGTGCCAAATCATCTGATAAGCCTAAGCTTTTCAATACATATGATGGCTCTAGTGATGCTGATGTACAAGCCGATCCTGATGATACGGCCAAATCTTTCATCGCCATCATCAAGCCTTCACCTTCTACGTATTTAAAGGAGATGTTAGCTACGTGTGGTAAGCGGTGTTCTACATTACCGTTTACATAACTTTCCTCTAATACGGTTAATTCTTTTTGTAGTTTATCACGTAAAGCTGAAAGGCGTTTTGCTTCGCTTTCCATTTCTAAACCGCAAAGCTCACAGGCTTTACCTAAACCAACAATACCAGGAACGTTTAAAGTACCTGAACGCATACCGCGTTCGTGACCTCCACCGTCCATTTGAGCGGTAACCTTAACACGTGGTCCTTTACGGCGTACGTATAAAGCGCCAACGCCTTTAGGGCCGTATATTTTGTGTGCCGATAAAGCCAGCAGGTCAATGCCATCAGCATTAACGTCAACCGGAATTTTACCAACAGCCTGGGTAGCATCTGTCATGAACAAAGCACCGTGCTTATGGGCAATAGCAGCAATTTCTTTAACCGGTTGAATAACGCCGATCTCGTTATTACCATACATGATCGATACCAGGATGGTTTCTGGTGTCATGTGGTTTTCTAATTCAGCTAAGTCAATCAACCCGTCTTCTTTTACTGGCAGATAAGTAACTTTTCCTCCCAATTTTTCTACGTGTTTGCAGGCATCAAGTACAGCTTTATGTTCTGTAACCGTAGTAATAATGTGGTTACCTTTATCTTTATACATTTCAAACACACCTTTAATAGCAAGGTTATCTGATTCGGTAGCGCCTGATGTAAAAATGATCTCCTTGTCTGATGCGCCAATTAATTTGGCCACCTGCTCACGTGCATAATCAACACCCTCTTCAGCCACCCAGCCAAAGGCATGGTTACGGCTTGCTGCATTACCGAATTTTTCGTTAAAATAAGGTAACATAGCTTCCAGGACGCGGGGATCCATCGGAGTTGTTGCATTATTATCTAAATAAATTGGGATATTCATATCTTAAGTATATTAACAAGAACAAAGATACACAAGATTTTATTTAAATTCATTCAAAACAAGTGGCAAAATATTAATCCTGATCATTAATTTACAATATTTGGACATGAACAAAGTGAGGCATATTCATATTGCAGGGGAATGATATTAAAATAGTGGATAATATATATGAAAAGCTGCCAAAAGAAATGAATTTATATTGTTAAAAGATGGATTAAAGCAGGTGCCGGTAAAAAACTGGTATGCTTTTTTCATTCTGGAGGTAGGGGCGGCGTTAGTAGAATTATGCCTCAAGATAAAATATATAATAAGGCAGACTGAGGTTTTGCGCTCACTAACAGATAGTTCTCTGGCTTTGTAAGTTGATTTTAGTGTTAAATAAAACTTTTAGCTTTTTGACTTTTTAATTTTGAATTTTTAATTATATTTGCGCCTCTTTTAAAAAGTACAGAAGGTATAAGTTTATATATAATGAAAAAAGATCTGCATCCATCAAACTATAGATTAGTTGTATTCAAAGACATGTCAAACGACTATTCTTTCATAACTAAATCTTGCATCGATACCCGTGAATCCGTAAAATGGGAAGACGGAAATGAGTATCCATTAGTGAAATTAGAAATTTCGCATACATCTCACCCTTTCTACACCGGTAAAATGAAACTGGTTGATACTGCAGGACGTATCGATAAATTCCGCTCACGTTACAACAAGAAATAATTACTTGTTGAATTAAATATTTAAAAGTCGCCCGATACATCGGGCGACTTTTTTTATTTTTGCTCCATGTCTATTATCCTTTTTGACGATAACGCACGCCAAACACTACTGCCCCTTACTTACACCCGGCCGGTTGCCGATTTGCGGATAGGTATACTAACCATAGCCGAAAAATGGGCCAGGTATTTAAATACAGATCATTCTTTTTATACTGCTGATTATTTACAGGTCAAGTATCCTGTAAAGATTGGCACGGATAATTTATTTATAAACGGAGCTGTTTGTCCGGACGATAATCTGCTGGAAGCTATTGATAAACTACAAACAGGCCAGGCGCTTAAATACAATGAGCACTTATTGGCTGTAAGGTTAAATCAAACAGATGCGGTTAACTTTAAGCCAGAGACCGAATTTGACAGTATTGTTAATTATCCAAATCTTTTTGTCGCTATTCGTTATCCGGAAGATATTTTCAGGAAGAACGATATAGAATTGCGGAAGGATTTTCGACTGCTTACCAAAGGTCGCACCAGCGCAGCTGTAAGTCCTACAAATGTTATTATAGGCAACGATTTTTTTGCCGAAGAAGGCGCCATTGCCGAATGCTCCACATTTAATACTACTAACGGGCCTATATATTTATCAAACAATACCGAGGTTTGGGAAGGTACCCATATTCGCGGAGCTTTTGCCATTTGCGAACATTCGCAAGTGAAAATGGGTACAAAAATATATGGTGCCACAACCGTAGGGCCATATTCGCGCGTTGGTGGCGAAATAAATAACGCGGTGATATGGGGTTATTCGTCTAAAGGGCATGAGGGATACCTGGGCAACTCTGTACTGGGCGAATGGTGTAATATTGGAGCAGATTCCAATAACTCCAATCTGAAAAACAACTATGCCGAGGTGAAGTTGTGGGATTATAATACCCAGAGTTTCCGTAAAACAGGTCTGCAATTTTGTGGGTTAATCATGGCCGATCATGCCAAATGCGGTATCAACACCATGTTCAACACAGGGAGCGTGGTAGGTGTGGGAGCCAATGTTTTTGACGCAGGCTTCCCGCGTAACTTTGTTCCAGATTTTTCATGGGGTGGTGCAGCAGGTTTTGAAGTTTATGTTCTTAACAAAATGCTCGAAACCGCTCAAAAGGTTTTTGAACGCCGCGAACACCGCCAGTTTAATCAAATGGAAAAAGACCTGCTAACGCGAATATTTGAATTAACCGAAGAATACAGGAGGTTTTAATTTTTGGTTGATTGGGTTTGTTAAGTTAATTAAGTGCATGGTTAAAGAAACTATATAACAATCAATCCCAATAAACTCAGTCAACCAATCAACCAATCAACATAATCAAACTTAATCAACTAAAAGATCACACTAAAAAACACCATCATGAGAAAAAAAATTGTTGCCGGTAACTGGAAAATGAATCTTGATTATAACGAGGGTTTGGGCGTATTTTCCGAGATCATCAATATGGTAAAAGATGAAGTAACCGGTACACAGGAAGCGGTTATCTGTAGTCCTTTTATACATCTGCACAGCCTGGTACAATTGGCAAAAGGGTATAATAAAGTTTCGTTAGGAGCCCAGAATGCGCATCAGGCAGAATCCGGCGCCTATACCGGTGAAATATCTGCCAAAATGATCAAATCAATAGGGGCTGCTTATGTGATCCTGGGTCACTCAGAACGCCGTCAGTATTTTGGTGAAACCAACGAATTATTAGCTAAAAAAACAGATACTGTATTAGCAAATGATCTTCGCCCGATATTCTGTATTGGCGAAACTTTGCAGGAGCGTGAAGCAAATCAACATTTTGATGTGATCAAAAGCCAGTTAGTTGAAGGTGTATTTCACCTGGATGCGGCTCACTTTTCAAAACTGGTTATAGCTTATGAACCGGTTTGGGCTATTGGTACAGGGGTAACTGCTTCATCAGAGCAAGCGCAGGAAATTCACGCGTTTATCCGTAAAGAAATTGCTGCTAAATACAACCAAGAAGTAGCCGATAATACCACCATTTTGTACGGCGGTAGCTGTAATCCAAAAAATGCGCCTGAATTATTTGCTCAACCAGATATTGATGGTGGTTTGATAGGTGGCGCTTCGCTGAAATCGCGCGATTTTGTAGATATTGTAAAAGTATTCAATTAATTAGATATGAGATGTGAGATATGAGTATTGAGATAACAATGCACATATCAAACAGAAACAGATTTGTGATGTTAGATAAAAATAATCTCAAATCTCATATCTCCATACTCATATCTAAATGAGGAAGCTGTTAAAAGTTATTCTACCTGTTTTAATTGATTTTGGCATCTATTGGGCCGTGATTGAGTATAATATGCCCACTCATCCCATGAAACTGATTGAGATTGGAGACGGTAATTTATACAGTTTAATGGCTTACTTTCATCTTTTTTGGCCTTTGTTGCTTACGGTTGGTATTTTAACCCAATACTTAATCGTAGTGCCGTTATGGGATAACTATGCAGTAAAAAGCTTTAAGGCGCGTTTAATTATTGGAATTTGCATCGCCGTAGTTTGCATTGCTTTTGCAGGTTTCATCAGTTATATCATCTGGGATCAAACCGAAGGAGATGCGCCTTTTTATAGCTTTTGGTGGTATATGTCAGAAATTCAGCTTTTTTATTGGGTTTTTACCTTTGTCATTTTGTTTTTGATTGACAGGCGTAAGTTTACTAAGCCATCGGCACCCACAGAGGTTGAAGCTGCGGCATAAGCCAGTTGCTATAATGATATTATCAACTATTAATAATGAACTATTACGAATTACTTTTTACCACCATCACTACCGAAGATTATCAGCAGGATTTATTGATTAACGCCTTAGGAGAGATTGGCTTTGATACATTTGAAGAGCTGGAATTTGGTTTCAAGGCATATATCCCTACTGATGATTTTGATGAGCAGCAGCTAAAGGAACATCTGTTGCCCTACCGGGATATGTTTACTTTTAGCTATGAAATAGCCCTTATCCCGCAAAAGAACTGGAACGAGGTATGGGAAAGTAATTTTGAGCCCATAGAAATAGGGGATAAGATATATGTGCGGGCTACTTTTCACCCGGCCAGGCCTGCGTTTCCTTACGAAATTGTGATTGACCCGAAGATGGCTTTTGGTACAGGGCATCATCAAACCACTTCTATGATGCTGGAGTTGATATTGGAGAATGATTTTGCCGGTAAAAAAGTATTGGATATGGGTTGTGGCACAGGCATACTGGCTATTATGGCTGCCAAACTAAATGCCGCCGAAATTACAGCTATTGATTATGATCCGGTGTGTTATGATAGCACGATTGAAAACTCAGCACTCAACCATATAACAAATATCACTCCGCTGTGTGGCTCAAAAGAAGTAATCCCTGAAGAACAATACGATATTATCCTGGCCAATATAAACCGCAATATCCTGTTGGATCAAATGGAGCGTTATACCCAGGTACTAAAAGCTGGGGGCGAGATCTATTTCAGCGGTTTTTATGAATCTCCCGACTTGGAAATTATTACTGATGAAGCCAGGAAATATGGCTTAAAATATATTACCCATAAAAAAACGAACGATTGGGTAGCGGCTAAATTTGTAAAGTAGATATTTAAAATGCCGCTGTTATTTGTATCATAACCACTAACAGCGGCATTTTCTTTATTAATACCCTAAAGTAAACCGGCGTTTTATAAACTGGTTGTTTTCCAGTTCGTCGATAACAGCTACTGCCAGGTCCTCAATAAGAATATTGTTTTCGCCTTTTTCATTAAATACCGGCTGATCGGTACCTAAACGGAATTTTCTTTTAGGCTCGCCATGCGCATCCGGGTGCATGTTGATAGCCGGACTTAAAAATGTCCAATCCAGATTTTCTTCTTTACGCAGGATATTCAAATAATCACGGGCAGCAGAGGCGCCTGGTTTGTACGCAGCAGGAAAGTTCGGAGAGTCGACCAGTTGAAGTCCAGGAGCAATTTCCAGGCTTCCGGCCCCGCCAATTACCAATAAACGTTTAACACCAGATTGCTTTACCGCTTGCTGGATAGCTTCGGAACCTGCAATAAAATCATCGTAAATATTTGGGTTTGCCCATCCTGAATTGTAAGCGCTTACTACGGCGTCATGACCTTTAAGTGCTTCGGTTAAACTGTCTATATTGAATATATCAACTGCTTTTAATGTTAGTTTATCATTGTTTATATCCAATTTCTGCGGATCGCGGGCAATGGCAGTTACTTCATAGCCGCGTAACAACGCTTCGTTTAAAATGGTTTGGCCTACATTGCCTGTGGCGCCTATCAGTGCTAATTTCATAATGGATTTGTTTTTATATGTAATTAAATTTGTTACAGTTTTGTTTAAAAAAAATTATTTAAATTTTTGACTAAAGTCAGCCAATGTGATTTTTGTTAATTTACTAATGATAGCTGTATCTACTTCGGCAGCTAAATCATCCAGATGTTGATTGATTTGCCGTCCAATAGGACAGGCAGGATTAGGGAGATTTTTAGCCTGGCCCAGTGCCGGGTGACTTTTTACAGCTTTATATACATCGGCTAAGGCAATGTTGTCCGGCGCTTTCCCCAGGCTATAGCCACCTGTTTTTCCTTCTTTACTATTAATCAATCCATAATTGCGCAGGTTACGTATTTCCTTACGTACCAATGCCGGATTTATGTTGATGCTGCCCGCAATATATTCAGACGATAAGAGTTCACCATTAGCCTGGTCAAGTAGGGTAAGAATGTGAATTGCTATCTGAAATTGTCCGTTCATCTGTAATTAAAAAAGTTACAGTACAAAAGTAGAATTTATATTTTATAAGCTCTGAAATTTTCATTATATTAACATTAAATTACGTTTTAATGATAATCAATAACTTAATTAGTAATTAATGTGCTGATTTAATGATTGTTAAGAATACACTTTTGTAAAGAGAGATTCCCTTAAACGAAGATTGTTTAAAAAAGTTTCACTTTTAAATAAAAAAAAATGCAAATTAGTTGATAATTAGCGTAATAATAAATACTATTGCAAAGTAATTAACTTTCGCGAAACCTAACTATTACTATTATTAAACTCACATGAAAACACTTGGGAAAAAAATCAGACTGTTACGTCATCAAAAAGGGTGGAGCCAGGAAGATGTTGCCAAACGATTGGATATCTCTATTCCAGCCTTTTCAAAGATTGAAACTGGAATAACTGACATCAATTTATCGAGGCTTGAACAGATTGCAACTTTGTTCGAAATGTCTGTAGTTCAGCTTCTTACATTTAATGACGCCGAGCAGGATCAGAAATTTGTTAATGAACTTGAAACCGTTAACAAACGGTTGATGGATCGCGAAACAGAAGTTATTGATCTGCAAAAGAAGGTAATAGAGCTATTTGAAGAGCTAAGGCACTCAAAAGCTACTGCATAATCTAAAGCCCGGTGTAATGCCGGGCTTAGTTAAAAAATATAACGCATTGTTAAATGCTTTTTGCCAAATGTAGCTCCAACTGCACTGTGTATGGCAATCATTTTCTCATTAAAATCGCCAACCCACGATAGTTCCAGCTCGTCATATTGCTTTAAAGGTAAAACGTATTCTTTTAATTTAATAAATATGGCCGACTCCAAACCATGCTTCTGGAATTTCTGTTTGGTTCCCATCACAATAGCCCGCATGCGGGATACACCTTTCCAGCGGTAGTATAAAAACTTAAGCTTACCTATCAAATTTAACTTTCCGTTAAGTGGTTTAAGCATTTGATTGGCGTCAGGTAAAATAATAATAAATGAGGCCGGTTCATCGTCGATATAGGCAAACCATATCAATTTTTCGTCCATCAGTGGTTTCATTTTTTCAAAGCTTTCGGCTATGGTAGCATGCGTTATGGGGACAAAATTCTCAAAATCGCGCCAGGCATCATTGTATATCTCTATAAAATCAGCAGCAAATTTTTCCATTTCTTTTACTCTGAAGTGTCTGAAGCTGTATCCTGGTTTCTGGATCACCCAGTTGGCAATTTTAGTAAACCGCTCTGAAAATGGCTTGTGCACATCCAGGTGATTGGTAATCTGTTCATAGAGTGTTTTAAAACCATATGATTCAAAAAAAACTCTGTAATAAAGCGGGTTATAATTCATCCCATATGAAGGATGTGTAAAGCCCTCCACCAGTAAGCCCCAGAAGTTATCATTTTCACCAAAATTGATAGGGCCATCCATGGCTTGCATACCGTTATCCTGTAACCATTTTTTAGCAGTATCGAAAAGTAAAAAAGCAGCATCCTGATTGTCAATGCATTCAAAAAAACCCATGCCGCCGGTTGGCTGTTCATAATGATAGGCTTTTTTGTTATTAATGAACGCTGCCACACGACCAATTAACTGATTATTATCATCAGTCAATATCCAGCGTGTGCATTTTCCGTCCTGATGAAAGTTGTTTTTTGTCGGATCAAATACAGCTTCTACATCATTATCAAGCGGACAAACCCAGGTTTTATCATCTTTATAGATGATACGGGCTACGTTTAAAAATGCTTTTTGGGAGGTTTTGTCTTTTACTTCTGTAATAGTCATAGGATGTTGCTGGAGGGCAAATATAAAAAAAGCATTCAGGGCATGCCACTGAACGCTTTTATAACTAAGTATGTATCTTAATAATTAAAAATCGTCGTCGTCGTCATCGTCAAATGATTCGTAACCTCCTCGGCCCAAATCATCATCTAATGGCTGATCATAGTCATCCTCATCTTCGTCAATCTCTTTTTTCTTTTTCGGAGTAAGCGATTGATCATCATCGTCATCATTTTCGTCTTCTGAGTTGTCGATCTTTTTAGTGCTCGGTTTTTTTGGCGTTCCCATTGTAACGGATTTTTTTAGTAAAACTTTATCAATATAATTTAAATCGGCCTTAGGTTGTTTTCTTACTTCTGGCGGCTAATTCAGTAGTAAAAATAATTAAAATCATTTTTATTAAAAATATCTTTTAAAATTATTCTGTTTGTTCGCCTATGGTTGCGGTATTAGTCGTAAAATCCTTAATTTGAGGTAATTCATCTATGCTATTTATACCAAAATAGTCCATAAACATGCTGCTGGTACCATATAGAATGGGTTTTCCAACGCCTTCTGACTTCCCAATTATGGCAATCAATTCTTTTTCCAGTAATTTTTGTATCGAATAATCGCAGTTCACACCGCGTATCTGCTCCACATCGGTTTTGGTTACCGGCTGCTTGTAAGCAATAATGGCCAGGGTTTCCAAAGCGGCCTGACTTAACCGCTTTTTGGAACGTTGTAACTGTAACAGATTAATAACCGGATGATACTGCTTTTTAGTCAAAAACTGATATCCATTGTTTATTTTGACCAGCTCAATTGCCAAACTATCATCACTATACTTGTTTTTGATAGCGGTTAAACTTTCATTTACTTCATCAGCAGTAAAATCGCGTTCAAAGGCAGCCTGGAGGCAATACATGATCTCCTCCATACGAATACCTTGTTCCGACGCGAAAATTAATGCCTCTATTTGATGCTCCATGTTTGTGAGTGGTGAGCGGTGAATAGTAAGTGGTGAATGGTTAGGTAACTTCCTGTTTTCCACTCATCACTCCCTATTCACCACTCACTTTAATAGTTAATAACCTGTTCTTCAATTTCGGCGGGGATATCGCGCCAATCGTATTTTTGTGTACGCAATTGTGGCTCAAATCCAGCTTCTTTGATAGAATCCTGGATGCCTTTAGCAGTAAACCTGTGTGGTGCACCTGCGGCCGATACCACATTTTCTTCGATCATGATAGATCCAAAATCATTGGCCCCTGCATGTAAGCATATCTGGGCCACCTGTTTACCCACGGTAAGCCATGAAGCCTGTATGTTTTTGATATTGGGCAGCATGATGCGGCTTAGCGCTATCATGCGGATATATTCATCGCCGGTTACGTTGTTGGTGATGCCACGAACTTTACGCAATAGGGTACCATCATCCTGGAAAGGCCAGGGGATAAAGGCCACAAAGCCATGAGCGCCTTCGGGTTTTTCGGACTGTACCTCGCGGATCCAAACCAGGTGCTCAAAGCGCTCTTCTATGGTTTCAATATGTCCAAACATCATGGTGGCTGATGTAGGCAGGTTCAATTGGTGAGCGGCACGCATCACATCCAGCCACTCCTTACCACCGCATTTGCCCTTGGATATCAGACGGCGTACGCGGTCATTCAGGATCTCTGCACCGGCGCCTGGCAATGAATCAAGACCAGCTTCCTGCATAGCTCTCAGCACATCTATATGAGCCATACCTTCCAGCTTAGCAACGTGTGCTATCTCTGGTGGACCTAATGAATGTAGTTTTAGCTTGGGGTACAGCTGTTTCAATTCCCTGAACAGATCGGTATAAAACTGTAGACCCAGATCGGGATGATGGCCGCCCTGTAATAGTAACTGGTCTCCTCCATAGCGAAAAGTTTCTTCGATCTTCTTTTTATAGGTCTCAATATCAGTAATGTAGCTATCCTCATGACCGGGCCTGCGGAAAAAGTTGCAGAACTTGCAATTGGCTATACAAACATTGGTAGTATTCACATTACGGTCTATCTGCCAGGTAACCTTGCCATGCGGAACCTGCTTTTTACGCAGTTCATTGGCGGTATACATCAAATCGGCAGTAGAGGCATTATTATATAGGTAAACCCCTTCGTCCTGGGTTAAAAAATCAAACCGCAAAGCGCGTTGCAACAGATCGGCTGTGTTCATTTAACAAAGATAAAACTTTAGATGATGAATAGTTTCATGCGACCGGTAAGATTGACAAATTAATGAGGTTGTGGTTTTTGAAGCTTATTTTTGGGATCCCAGGCTTCTTAAAAATATTTCCTCCTGAGAAACCTTTTTAAACCCCCGATTTTAACATTTTTCGACTCAAAAATGGCGTAAAAACTGCTCGAAATTCATTCAAAATCATCTATTTTAACACTTTTTAACAAATTTTAACATGGTTTTAGCGTGTTTTTGAAATTTTAAAAAGTGCTAACTTTTTGATTATTAAATAGCCAGATATCAAACGGCCGGTTTTTGTTGGCTTATTTTTCTTAACTAAACAGCCCGGTTCTCGTTGATTGGAGAACCGGGCTGTTGTTTTATACAATATACAAAAAATTTATCAGATAACTATCATAAGACCTTAGCTTATGTAAGAAGCTACTGGCAGGGTGCTTGCAGTAGCGAGGGGCTGATTATGATTTAAGGACTTTAATTTAAGAATTTTGATAACTCATTTATATATACTTCACGTACTTTAGTGTTTGGTTGTGATAAAGCCGTGAATAATGAAAGAGCTTATAAATTGTTTATCAAAATACGGTATACTTAGTCAGCAGCATATGGAATTGATAATCAGCAAGGCTAAATTATTAAGCCTAAAAAAGGGCGATTGTTTTTTAGAAGTTGGTAGGATTGCTAAACAGCTTGGGTTTGTAATGGAAGGAGTTTTAAGGGTTTGTTGGTATAACGACAATGGCGAGGATATTACAAGAGCATTTATTCCGGAGCATCATTTCGCACTAAACGTTTCAAGTTTTAATAACGAAACACCATCTGAAGTTTGTTTTGAGGCTACTTCTAATTGCAAATTGCTGGTTTTTTCCCAAAAAGACCTGGTTGAGCTGGCGAATGCAATTCCTGGCTGGAATGAGATTCTTTTAAAAATTACCGCTACGGCATTAACCAATAAATCAAAAGTAAGCCAAAATATGCTTACACAGGATGCGACAACGCGATACCTGGAATTTCTGAAAATTTATCCGGGCCTGGCAAACCGGATACCGTTATCGGCTCTTGCTTCTTACCTGGGGATTAAGCAATCTTCTTTAAGTCGTATTAGAAGAAAGATCACTTAATTTTTGCCATATGGCAAAAAAAATGCGCTAAGGCAGTCGCAATTTTGGTGTTTCTAATACTAATGAAATGCTAACTAACTCCACAACGGCTACACAAGAAAATCAGGCCAATATCAATAACTGGAAAACCAGGCCATTTAACCGCTGGTCTTTTCATCACGTTAAAAAGCTTATTCCATCAATAACCATCGCGAATGATGTTCACCATCAAAATTTGCTGGAAAATGCTCCCGTATCCATAAAGGGAGTTATACTTAAACAACTGCTAAAGGCTACGGCAACTGACGCCATAGTTATTCTTCATAAAGGTAAAATTGTTTATGAGGCATACGCTAACGGGAATGATGAACATACCCCGCATATCCTGATGTCTGCAACTAAAGCGGTGGTTGGGCTTGTTGCAGGTATCCTGGAACTTCAAGGAGCAATCGATCTGAGTGCCCCCGTCTCCGCCTATATTCCGCAAACTATGGGAACAATTTATCAGCAGGTAACCCTGCGCCAGCTATTGGATATGCGTGCCGGAATAATATTGGATGAAGATCAGCAAAAGCAATATGATGCCGCGACAAATTGGGAGCCAGTACCTGAGGGAAATGAACCTATGGGGTTACACGGGTTTTTTACCCGACTAAAGCAATCCGAAAAATTAACAGATCACAATTTTAGTTATGTATCTGCCAATACCGACCTGTTAGGCTGGGCTATTGAATGTGCTACAGGACGCTCATTTAATACACTGTTGAGCGATCTGATTTGGAAGCCAATGGGGGCCGAAAATGAGGCTTATATAACAGTTGATAAGGATGGGGCACCAAGATGTACAGGAGGGCTTTGCGCAACCGCCCGGGATTTTGCCCGTATCGGTCAGCTTATTATAAACGGGGGGATGCATAATTCGACGGAAATTATACCCCCATCATTAATAAATGATATCACAAGCAATGGTGACGGTGATGCCTGGGCCAATGGCCAATGGGGTAAAGCTTTTGCACCTATCAGCAAAAATATGAACTATCGTAATGGTTGGTATATGATTAATGATGAGCCCCAAATGATGTTTGCTATGGGTATTTATGGTCAGAACCTTTTTATTGACCGGGCTAACAATATGGTTATTGCTAAGTTCTCGTCATGGAAAGAACCAATAGATTATATAGCATTGCCCTTAACGCATCAACTGGTTAAAACCGTCAGAAGCTCTTTAATGGTTTAGCTTTCGGGTTATTACTAACCTTTGGCTCATTTACAGCCGAAGGTGTGTGGAAGATTGCTATTGAGGCTAAAGCCAGAAGGTACTGCAATTGTCCGCCCCATAAATGGGACGGCAATGAATAAAAAGCAGTTGATTTACTATTGCTCTTGCGCTCGTTTGCAACGAGTGCTTAACCTGGGTTTGCGTTTTAAACGCAAGGGCGATGCAATCGCTTAACCACAATAAGCACTCGTTGCAAACGAGCGCAAGTAGAAGTAATTGTTTGCAAACAGACTTACGAAGTTTTTAAAACTTCGTAAGTCTGTCTGCTATTGGTTTATCCCGAGTATAAGATCTCTCCTCGTACCTCGTTCGAGATGACAATTGGGGTTTGTTATTTACTTTTTACTGCTCAAAACTCACCACTCACTACTTCACTTTCAAGGTATTATTACTCCTGTTCAAATCAGGCAGCGCGTTATCTGGATCTATGGTTACGCTTTCTGCTTCCTGGGTGCCGGGCAGTGTAAGGGAAATCTGTTTGTTTTGCAGCCAGGTTTCAACCGGCAGGTAGGTGCGTTTTTTGCTGCCGTCTTTATATTTTACTTCGATGGTAAACGGCATTGGCAGTTTTTCTTTGTTTACTACGGTGATGCTTACGCCTTTGTTATCTACCTGTTTGGCATCAATCAGGGCCAGGTCAAGTGTCCAGTTGTTGTAGAACCAGCCTTTCCAAAACCAGCTCAGGTCTTCGCCGGCGCCGTTTTCCATCGAGCGGAAAAAATCGTCGGGTTGCGGGTGCTTGTAGGCCCATTGGTGGATATAATTACGGAAAGCATAATCAAATTTATCTTTTCCTAATATCTGCTCGCGCAGCAAAACCAGACCAAAAGCTGGTTTAAAGTAGGTAAGTGGGTGACGATATTTTTCGGCAAGACCATCGGCCGCTGTCATGATGGTTGGCGAGCCGGGAGCGGTGATGAAAGGAATAATCTCATCGGCTGGATTGCCGCCTTTTTCGGCATACTCGCTGTCGCGTTTTGGGGCAAATTCGCCCTTGTTAAAGGCGTCGGAGGCATATACATCAATAAAGGTGTTAAATCCTTCATCCATCCAGGCAAAACGGCGCTCATCCGATCCTACGATCATCGGGAACCAGTTGTGGCCTATCTCATGTGCGGTTACCCAGTACAGTACAGCGCCTTTGTCGGTAATACCATCAAACACAATACCTGGGTACTCCATACCACCGGCAATACCGGCTTCGTTAACGGCAACCGGGTAGGGGTAAACAAACCATTTTTCGGAAAAATACTCGATAGATTTTTTGAGGTATTCCGTAGCACGGCCCCAGGCATCGTTGCCATAACTTTCGGCCGGATAAACGCTCATGGCCAGGGATTTTTTACCCTCGGGCAGATTCACCCTTGCGGCATCCCAAATAAAAGCTTTGGATGCGCCAAAGGCTACATCGCGGGTGTTGAGCATTTTAAAATGCCAGGTAAGCGTACCTTTTTGCACCGGGCGACTTGCCGGGTCGTTCACCTCGGCCAGATCGCGGATCATGATGGTTTTATCGCTGTTGCGGGCAGTTTCCAGGCGTGCTATTTGTTTGGCAGTTAATACTTCTTTGGGGTTCTGTAACTCGCCCGAGCCAGCCACGATCATATCCCATGGAACATTTACGCTGTAATCGATGTCGCCATAATCCAGGTAAAACTCGCCGCTGCCTAAAAATGGCAGGGTATCCCAGCCGCGGCTGTCGTCATATACGCACATGCGCGGAAACCACTGAGCAATTTCAAATATCTTCCCGTTTTTAGTATCTGTATAATCGGTACGACCGCCAAAAGCACCGGGAATGGTATAATGATATTTGATTTTGATGCGGATACTGCTTTTGTTAGGTACAGCTTTTGGCAGGCGGATCTGCATACGGGTATCGCTGATCACATATTTTACTTCTTTGCTCACACCGGCTTCCTCTATAGCAACAGATTCAATCTGGTAGCCATCGGTATGATCGGCTGGCCTGGGTGCAAAACCGGTTACAAAGTTAGAACGGGCATCTTTTTTATAAGTGTTTTGATCCAGCTGTAACCACAAAAATGGCAAAGCATCTGGGCTATTGTTGATATACTCGATAGTTTCGGTACCGCCGATGGTTTTGGCTGCGGTATCCAGTTTAACATTTAAAGTATAATTAGCCCGGTTTTGCCAGTATCGGGGACCCGGGTTGCCATTGGCCGAATGAAAATCGTTACCCTTATCGGTATAAAACTGTGGCGAAAAAGCTTCGGCCGGGTTATAGTTGGAGGTGGTATCATCGGGGTTGATCTTTCTTTTCTGCGCCTGTGCCGAAACAGCAAACAGGGCCAATAAGGCAAAGCCGGTAAATTTTAATTTCATGTAGGAATTTTAAGGCCACAATATACAAAGGATGGGGGTATTTTTTGCGGAAGTTTTAAAATGATACTATGAATTGGTACATTGCTCCTGCTATAACTTTACGCCATCTTGCACTTCCCTGTCAACATCCCCATAGGTCATTCGTCGTCTATCCCCGTACATTTTGTGTGCGAAACCCTGAGCTATTTTCTGGGTTACCGGTACTATGTGTACCTGCGCCGCCATACGGTTGATCAGATCAGCGATCATAAGCGGCTGTTGATATTTATAGGTGCGGCTTTCGGGGCGTTTATAGGCTCGCATGTAGTGGGTGTATTGGAAAATCCCACATTGCTATCACATTTTGGGGTGATCTATTTTATGGGTAACAAAACCATTGTTGGCGGTATGCTGGGCGGTTTAATAGGTGTAGAACTTACCAAAAAACAAATAGGTGTAAGGGTATCATCCGGCGATATGATGGTTTATCCGCTTATACTGGCCATGATCATCGGGCGTACCGGTTGTTTCCTGGCCGGACTGGAAGATGGCACCTACGGCATCGCCTCTAATTTGCCCTGGGCTATTGACTTTGGCGATGGTATCCGCAGACATCCTACCAATTTATACGAAATCATCTTTTGGCTGCTGCTTTGGATAGTGTTATGGATAATTGAAAAGAAACACTCGTTTGCCGACGGCGCCCGGTTTAAATTATTTATGGTAAGCTACCTGTTATTCAGGCTGCTGGTAGAATTTATTAAGCCCGACTACTTCTTTAGCTTTGGCTTATCGGTAATTCAGTTGGTTTGTATCGGCGGGATTTTGTATTATTATAAAGTATTTCTGTATCCAACCAAACTCCTGAAAAACCATGCCTGAACGCCCATATATTTATTATGATTTTACGCTGAGCATTTGCTCTACCTGTTTGCGCAGGGTTGATGCCAAGATAGTTTTTGAGGACGATAAGGTGTATATGCTTAAAAACTGCCGCGAGCACGGTTTTGAAAAGGTATTGATAGCCACCGATGTAGCCTATTATAAAAACTGCCGTAATTATGCCAAGCGCAGCGAAATGCCGCTGAAATTCAACGCCAAAACGCATTATGGCTGTCCGTATGATTGTGGTTTGTGCCAAGATCATGAGCAGCATTCCTGCCTAACGGTAGTGGAAGTTACCGACAGGTGCAATCTCAGCTGCCCAACGTGCTATGCCATGTCGTCGCCAAGTTATGGCCGTCACCGTACTTTGGAAGAAATTGAGCAAATGCTGGATGTGGTAGTCGCCAACGAAGGCAACCCAGATGTGGTACAGATAAGCGGGGGCGAACCCACAGTACATCCGCAGTTTTTTGAGATCCTTGATATTGCCAAAACAAAACCCATCAAACACCTGATGGTGAATACCAATGGTATCCGCATAGCAAAAGACGAGCAATTTGTAAAACGCCTGGCAACCTATATGCCCGATTTCGAAATTTACCTGCAGTTTGATTCTTTCAAAAAAGAAGCACTGGAGCAATTAAGGGGCGAAGACCTGCGCGAGGTAAGGCTGAAAGCGCTGGAATATCTGAATAAATACAACCTGTCAACCACGTTGGTAGTCACCCTGCAAAAAGGATTGAATACCGACGAGATAGGCAAGATCATCGAATATGCCTTGCAACAGCCTTGCGTGCGTGGCGTAACCTTTCAGCCAACACAGCAGGCGGGTCGCCTGGAGAACTTTAACGGTAAAACCGATCGTTATACCATGACCGAGGTACGTAGCGCTATATTGGAGCAAACCAAGGTATTTAACCATAATGACCTGATCCCGGTACCCTGTAACCCCGATGCCCTGGTGATGGGCTATGCGCTGAAACTGGGCGGAGAGGTAATACCGCTCACCCGGATGATCAATCCCGACGATCTGCTGGATAACTCCAAAAATACTATTGTTTATGAGCAGGACGAGCGTTTGAAAGGCCATTTGCTCAATATGTTCAGTACCGGTAATTCGGTGGATAAAGCAAAGGAGCATCTGCACTCGTTATTGTGCTGCTTACCTGAGATCGACGCACCAAGTCTGAGCTATGATAATTTGTTCAGGGTGATTATTATGCAATTTATCGACGCGCAAAACTTTGATGTTCGCGCCATCAAAAAATCATGCGTTCACATTGTGAATAAGGATATGCAGATCATCCCGTTTGAAACCATGAATATTTTTTACCGGGACGATAAACGCGAATACCTGGAACAACTAAGAAACGAAATGGCAATATGACAGACGATATTAACGAACCCAATCCACCTGCAGGTGAAGAAAAGCCGAATTATATTCCAAAACCCGGTCCTCATCCCAAAAATGGGGGGATGAAAATTGTTGGCATCAATTTATTGATACTGGTGATATATACGATATTGTGCAAACTGATACCTGATTTGGGAGGGTTGTTACTGGCTGCCTTTTTGATAGCCGTACATGTTTTTGCCTGTATCATTATGACCATTGTGCGTAAAGACTGGTTGTGGATACTATCGGCATTTTTGGTATTGGTAATTGGTTTTTCAACTTGTGTAGCTTTGGGAAATATTGGGCCGATGCATTAAAGTGAATCTCTTTTATGGAATGCGGTTATCAAATGCATCATGGTATAAAAGATAAATACCATGACACCAATTCAAAATATCAGTATCCCTGAAGCCTGTCACGAATCGTGGCAGCAAATGACCCAGGTTGACCAAGGCAGGCACTGCCAGCAATGCTGCAAAACGGTTACCGATTTTACGGTGATGAGCAATGATGAGATCATAGCGTACCTGGCTTCTGCTAAGAACGTTTGTGGCAGGTTTAATGAACATCAATTGGATAGCCTCAATGATCAGTTGGATATCCAGAATTTATCAGGCTCAAATGATTGGAAAAAATGGATTATGGCTATTAGTTTGGTAGGCTCTACGATGTTTTTTAAAGCACAGGCACAAACCAAGCCAATAAAAACCGAGCAAACTGATACTACTCGGGGTAGACAAATACTTTATGATGATGATGTAAGAATAGGGAAGGTGGTATCAGCCCTTAAACCGATAGCTTTTCAGGATAAAATTCCGCAGGCAGATTCTACAGTAGTTAGCGTACTTGGTGGTGTACGTGTTATATCAAAGCCGCCATTCTTTAAACGAATGTATTATAATCTGATCAGAAAGCCTATCCGCAAAATATTCAACTAAGCATCCCGGCCAAAACACCTTCTTTTAAAGAATTAGTACACATCAAAACTTGCTGGATAGCCAGTTTGTGTATAATAAACCGGGTAATGAGTGATGCCACCACGATCATGTCTACACGTACCGGGATAATATCCTGATTGGCTGCCCTTTGCAGATGGGTGGATTGCACAATTTTATTGGTTTCGATCAGGAGTTCCTCCTGATCAAAGCCATAGGTCTTGGTGGTTTTGAGATCGAAAGAATGACCTTTTTCGGTTTCGATAAGCGTAGCGAAGGATTCAAATACGCCCGATGAGCCAATCAATGTATCCACTTCATGCCCTTCAATTGCACTGAACAAATCGCTTAGGTTATCCTGCAGGTAAACATCCAACGCTTCGATAGATGCCGGTGGGATAGGATCGGTACGATGGAAAAGATCCATGAGGCGGGCCGCGCCAATTTCAAAGCTCTGTTTCCAGATGATATGATCGGTATTGCCCAGAATAAACTCTACGCTGCCACCGCCGATATCCATAATGAGGGAATTTTGGGCAGATAAGCAACCGCTGATCTTTACCCCCTCATAAATAAAACCGGCTTCCTGATCGCCGTTAATGATTTCGATGCTGATACCGGTTTTTGCTTTTACTTCGTTAATAAAATCCCTGCCGTTTGATGCGCTGCGCAGGGCCGATGTAGCCAGGGCACGCACTTGCTGTACATTATTGGCATCTATCTGCTCCTGAAATTGCTGCATGGTTTTTATACCACGGGCAAAGGCCTCTGGTAAAATATAACCTTTATTGATACCGCCTTCGCCCAGTTTTACAGGCTCCTGATCATGTGCAATTTCGTGATAGTTAGTCACGGTACCCTCAGCAATCAACAGGTGAAAGGTATTGGTACCCAAATCCATTACAGCAACGCGTTTACTCATGAGGCTAAGATAAGGCTCTTAAAGGTAAAAGGAAAAGGGTGAAAGGTAAAAGGACAAAGAAAGGATAAAAATGAAAGCTCTTTTTGACTACCTTTCACCTTTCACCTTTCTTATTCTTTATAAAAAAACCATTTGCCCAGTTCTTTGAAGTTTACTTTTTTACCATACATCAGAATACCAACACGATATATGCGCGCCGCTACATAGGTGGTGAACAGGAAGCCTATTACCATTAAGCTCATGGATAAGGCTAACTGCCATCCCGGCGGATCAAAGGGTAAACGTACCATCATGGCCACAGGAGCGGTAAATGGTATAATGGAAAGCCAAACAGCCAGTGCGCTGTCAGGAGCCCGGAACAAAACTGATACCGATAAAATATAGGTGAACAATAGCGGCATAGTGATGGGAAACATAAACTGCTGCGTTTCTGTTTCGCTATCTACCGCCGAACCTACAGCTGCGAATAAGGCGCTGTACAATAAGTACCCGGTTAAAAAGTAAAACAGGAAACAGCCCAGTATAAATCCAAACGGAATAGTTTGCAGCACAGCCATAGCGCTTGCCATTGGGCTTTGCGGCGTGTTAAAGGCATGCCCGGCAATTTTTGATGAGATGACTGATAAAATGATCCAGGCGCTGAATTGTGTTAAACCCACCAGGCCTACACCAATAATTTTACCCAGCATCAACTGAAACGGTTTTACTGAGGATATGATCACTTCTATAATACGACTCGTTTTTTCTTCTATTACCCCGCGCATTACCTGGCTGCCATAAATAAAAAGTGCCAGGTAAATGAATATAGCACAGGCAATACTGATAGCTATATTAGGGCCTATATTGGCGTCTTTGTCGCCTTTGTCGGTGATTTCTACAGCGTTAACAGAGATATCTGCTTTCTTGATAGAATGGATCACTGCCGTATCTATATGATGCATGATCATGCTGTTGTTAAAATCAATATCGTTCATCTGCCTCTGTATCTCATCTGTAAGCTGCAGTGGCGATTTCTTTTTGGCAAATATTTGTATAGCTCCTTTTTTGGTGTAATCGGCAGGGATGTATAAAGTAGAGATATTCTCATCTTTTTTCGACATTGCCTTGGCCTCATTAATATCCTGATGAGCAAACGTGAATTTTATATTGGGTACATTCTGCAGTTTTTTGGCGAAAATACCGCTTTTGTCCACCACATTAACTACCTGCAGATTGGTTAGCTGACTGCTGTTTTTAGCTATGAGGGCAATAGCGCCACCCATTACCAGGATAAGCAGAGGCACCACGAATATCATGATAATGAACGATTTTTTCCTTACCCTGGTGAGGTATTCTCTTTGTATAATAAGCAAAACTTTATTCATGGTTAAGGTATTAGGTTTACTTTTTCAATAAATATCTCGTTCATGCTGGGTATTATTTCCTGCAGCATATTGATGTGGGTTTGGGGGATGAGGTACTGCAGCACATCATTGGAAGTACGGCCATCATGAAGTTTGATGCGGATAGTATGCCTGTCTTCATCACTGATGGTTTCGCCGATGAGGTCGAATGGTTGTGCGCCGCTAAAGCTTAATGGATTGCCCGAATACTCCACCAGGTACACCTCATTACGATAGGAATTACGGATGTGTTTAACCTTACCGTCCAATATTTTGTGCGATTTATGGATGAGCGCAATGGAATCGCAAAGCTCCTCTACCGATTCCATGCGGTGGGTAGAGAACAGGATAGTAGCTCCCTTGCGGTTAAGCTCCAATATTTCATCCTTGATCACTTCGGCATTTACGGGATCGAATCCGCTGAAAGGTTCATCCAGTATTATCAGATCGGGTTCATGCAGCACAGTAGCCACAAACTGGGCCTTTTGCTGCATACCTTTGGATAGTTCTTCTATTTTCTTTTTCCACCAGGCTTCGATGCCTAGCTTTTCGAACCAGAATTTGAGACGCTTGTTGGCTTCATCACGGCTTAGGCCTTTCAACCGGGCCAGGTAGATCATCTGTTCGCCAATCTCCATTTTTTTGTAGAGGCCGCGTTCTTCAGGCAGATAACCAATACGTTCGATATGGGATTGATTGAGTTTTTGACCGTCGAAATAGATTTCGCCCGAGTCAGGCGCAGTGATCTGGTTTACAATGCGGATAAGGGAGGTTTTACCCGCACCATTCGGACCTAAAAGCCCGAATATTTGTCCACTTTCCACTTCCAGACTTACATCGTCCAGAGCCCGGTGACCAGCGTACTGTTTAACAATATGGCGTATGCTTAACATGTAATTGGTTTATGATGTTAATAGTACGCTTTAGATACGGGCAATTTCAAAATGTTACATCACGGCAGCGTATTGGAAAACTTATGCCCAGAAATGCTGGAAAGCCTATTTTTGCTCTGAGTTGTCTTCATATCCGGCAAAAAAAGGTCCTTTTTTAATTGTTTCATCTATGTAATTAAGCCGTTGCCGTAGCTGACTTAAGATAATAATTACCGCTATTAATGGAAGTATATTGGCCATGCCCGCATAGTCATATATATGGCGCATAATATGCGCATGAGATCCAACACCCATGTAGTTTACTATATATGCAGCATAAAATGGTGCAACTGTTACGATGATACATGATGCCAATGATGCAACCCCAAAAAATACGAAAGAGGATTTAAGTGCAGGATCTTGCATCCTGCTTAACTGAATAGATAAATATAATAATAAGACAAAGCGGATAATCTCCATGATTCCATAGTAATAGCCTACGTACAAATAGCTGTTATGAAGTTTAGGGAACACAAGCAGGGAGAGGCTCATATTTATCACAAAATTAACCAGCTCAAAACCTATAAATACTTTAAATGCCAGGAGTATATCATCGTCCTCTCTCAGAAATTTAAGAATACCAAACAGATAGATGACAATAATGGTAAAGGTAGCCAGGGATAAAATGGTGAACAGATATCGTATATAAGTAGCTGCTACTATATTAGTTATAGCTAAACAAGGGTAGAGGATTAAAATAGCAATCTTAAAAAAAGCAACTAAGGTAACAATGCGGATTGACTTAAGGTTGATCATGAGGCGATGATTTAAAAAGCAAGTTATAAACTAATCATGAGAAACAAAAAAGCCCGGATTGTTATGATCCCGGGCTTCTGTAATCTCAGCAGTTATCAGCGAAGCTGATTTAAACTAAACCGCAATGTTTCAATAGCCTCCTTTTGCCGGGAAATAATTACATACATATAGCCATTATAAATAATGGTATGCGGATAACCATATTGGCCACCTTTCCATAAACCTTCTTTTTTCAGGTGGTATAGTTCATCGGCAATAATATAATTTTTATCAAAAGTTTCACCGTTTTGAGAGAGCGACAGTACCAGCGGGTTGCGGCTGTAATGATGCAGCGTATCTGGAATACCTACATAGTAAAAACGCTTATCGGGCAGGCGACCGAAATGAAATTTACTGTCGTTATCAGAAAACGCGGTTTCTACCGGGCGCGACCAGCTCTGACCATCATTCCTGCTTTCGGTTAGCCATAAACGGCCTTTCCAACCCTTACCGGTAACCCGCAACAACATGTGCAGTACATGATCGTCCGTTTCAAAAAATGAGCCCTCACAAAGTGGGGGTAGTCCCAGCTTGGCAGCCGGAGCATAAAAGGCGGAAGAGTTATCCTGGGTATATAACGAACCAGGGTAAAAACTGCTGATTTTCCAACTCGAAATGCCTTTAGGATCATCGGTGTACGGAAACATAAAGTTACCGCTGATGATGAGCCGCCCGCTTTGGGTAATCTCGGGGCCATGGTTAGGTATCAGCGGTACATGCATATCTATAGCATTGCTCCAATGGATGCCATCGGTACTGGTTTTGGCCCATAAGTGCGTATTTTGTCGATGTTTGGTATACTCACCATAATAAGCCACTAAAGTCCCTTTGTATTGATATAAACCGGCAGCTGTAAGCACGGTTAGTGTATCTTTAAATTTTTCGGGCGATGCCAGCACTTCAGGCTTCGACCAATGCACAAAATCGGTAGAAGTAGCATAAACTACCCGCTGGCCTGGTGAATCCTCATCAATAAGCCCGTTGCTCCATATCGCTATAAAGCGGTCCTTGAAATGGATAATAGAAGGGTGATGATTATACAACCATTCCTTATCAGGCGAGTAAATCATGCTCCGTTCAATTTTTAAGCGGGGCACACTCGCTTCGGTTTGGTAGTTATTGCGGATGGATGGGGTTTGGGCGAAAAGATAATTGCAAGAGAAGAATAAGGCTATACTCAGGAGAAACTTTAACAATTTACGCATAACCCAATAATAGCTAATACAACCAAGCTATCAAAACAAAAAAGCCCGAAGTATATAAACTCCGGGCTTTGTAATAGCTTTTGGCTTTAAGCCTTCTGCTTTTAGCTTTTATTCAAAATATTCCTTCATCCGTTCAAAAAAGCTTTTTTCGTTTTTGCCCGGGTTGGGTTTAAAGTTGGGTGAGTTCTGTAATTTTTCCAGCAGTTCGCGCTCTTCGCGGCTTAGTGCCTTTGGTGTCCAGATGTTGATGTGAACCAACTGGTCGCCACGGTGATAGGAATTCACTTCGGGCACGCCTTTGCCTTTCAGGCGCAGGATTTTACCACCCTGGGTTCCCGGGTCAATCTTGATCTTGGCTTTGCCGTCAATGGTTGGCACTTCAACAGTGGTACCCAAGGTAGCATCCACAAAGTTTACGTGCAGATCATATATTACGTTGTTACCATCGCGTTTTAGTGTTTCGTGCGGGATTTCCTCAATCAGGATGATCAGGTCGCCCGGTACACCACCACGTGGAGCAGCATTACCTTTGCCGCTCATGCTCAGCTGCATGCCTTCGCTTACACCGGCAGGAACGTTAATGGTGATCAGCTCTTCGCCGCGAACAACGCCATCGCCATGACAAACGGTACATTTTGACAGTATGGTTGTGCCTTCGCCGTTACAGGTAGGACAGGTGCTGGTAGTTTGCATCTGGCCCAGTATGGTATTGGTTACTCTGCGCACCGCGCCCGAGCCACCGCATGTTTTACAGGTTTGGAAGGATGATTTATCCTTAGCGCCCGAACCATCACAGGTTTTACAAACTATTTGTTTGTTTACTTTGATCTTCTTTTCGGCGCCATTGGCTATTTCCTCTAAGGTTAAACGCACTTTGATACGCAGGTTGCTGCCGCGTGCCACGCGCCTGCCACCACCGCCACTTTGACGGCCACCGCCAAAAAAGCCTTCAAACGGACTGCCGCCACCAAAAATATCACCAAACTGGCTAAATATGTCGTCCATATTCATGCTGCCGCCATAGCCACCACCACCATTGGGTGATGACGCATTGGCCGCATGACCAAACTGATCATAACGCTGGCGCTTTTCAGGGCTGCTCAGCACTTCATAAGCTTCGGCAGCTTCCTTGAATTTTTCTTCCGCCTCTTTATCGCCCTGGTTTTTATCCGGGTGATATTTAATAGCCATTTTACGATATGCCTTTTTTATCTCGTCGGCATCGGCACCTTTGGCGACTCCCAGGATATCGTAATAATCTCTCTTAGCCATATATTCAATGTTGAATTATTGAGTTAGTGAATTAGTGATTGATTTAGAATAACCAATAATTCAATTCCTTTTATTTTAATAATATTAACATGCGAACAATTGAATCTGAAGGTGAAAGAATTCACTAAATCACTAATTCAATAATTCACTAATTAATTATGCTCCTACAATTACTTTGGCAAAACGTATTACTCTGTCTTTCAGGTAATAACCTTTTTCCATTTCATCCATCACTTTCCCTTTCAGATCATCGGTAGGGGCTGGTATATTGGTAATGGCTTCATGCAGATCGGCATCAAAAGGCTCGCCAATTGATGTCATTTCTTTCAGACCTTTTTGACCCAGTATGTTTTTTAATTTGTTCTGTATCAGCGTAACACCTTCTTTAACCGGAGCTACATCAGCAGCATTTTCCATGGAACGTTGCGCGCGCTCAAAATCATCCAGAACAGGCAACAGGGCTACTAACAGCTCTTTACCTTCTGTTTCACGGGCTTCCGCGCGTTCTTTGATGGTACGTCTTCTGAAGTTGTCAAATTCGGCATATAAGCGCAGGTACTTGTCGTTTGCCTGTGCCAATTCTTCTTTCAATTTGTCTTCGGCAGATACAACTTCTGCTGTAGTTGCTTCAGTAGCTTCGGTTGGGGCTTGCTCCTGCCCGTTCTCGTTTAAATTTTCTTGTTCTGCCGTATTCATATCTGGGGTGTCCGTATTTTCTTTCTTCTTTTTCTTCAACATATCGTTAAATTTCATAGCTCATAGTGCCAATCAAGTATCCTGCCATTAGCATAAAGCCGACAAGCTGTCAGTGGTGTGTTTTAATATCAGGAAGGAGTGACACGTTTTACGCGGGGGTGACAAGATGACCGTTGATTGTCTGAACTCGAATTTTAAGAATTGAAGAATGGGCAGAATTAATGATGACATTCTGTTAATTCACTAATTCTTGAAATTCGAGTTCAGACAATCAACGGTTATATCTCCGCGTCTTCCAAAACTTTACCATTCACGCATTTGATAATGCGTGAAGGGAAAGCGCGGATGATGTGATAATCATGCGTAGCCACCAATACCGCGGTACCCGATTGGCTGATCTGTTTTAACAGCAACACAATTTCTTCGGATGTTTCCGGGTCAAGGTTACCGGTTGGCTCATCGGCCAGGATAATTTCCGGGTCGTTTAGCAGGGCGCGGGCAATTACCACGCGTTGCTGCTCGCCGCCTGATAGCTCATGCGGCATTTTTTTGAGTTTGGAACGTAAGCCTACTTTTTCCAATACGTCAAGGGTACGGTCTGCTATCAGCTTTTTGTCTGTCCAGCCGGTGGCGCGCATTACAAATAACAGGTTTTGCTCGATAGAACGATCGGTAAGCAACTGGAAATCCTGGAAAACTATGCCCAGCTTACGGCGCAGAAATGGCACCTCGCGGCTGGCCAGTTTGCTCAGCTCGTAACCGCAGGCATGACCGGTGCCTGATTTCGGGGTCAGATCACCATAAATTACTTTAAGCAAACTGCTCTTGCCCGATCCGGTTTGGCCTATGAGCCATACAAAATCGCCTTTATCAATATGCAGATTAACGTTTGACAATACCAGGTGCGACTGCTGAAAAATATCAACATTGTTTAGCTTAATAATAGAATTTCCGATCATCGTTTTTTATAGCTCTAATTTTAAGATCTGTCCAAAAGGCAGATCCTTGATTATATTCATAATATATTCGGCCTTATCGGCCAGTCCCACCTTATCCAGCGATTTATCAGGCCTGTCGACCCTGAAATAAGCCAGCAGCGTAAACTTATCATCACGCAGCTGCACATAATCGGGTATTTTGGCAACGCCTTTTACTTTTATAATATACATGTTAGTTCATGGTTCATGGTTCATGGTTCATGTTGCTTCAAAGCTAAAAAGATCAGCTATGATCTATGAACTATCAACTATATGCTTTCCCCCAAAGGTATTGTTATTTTAAAGATTTGCCAAGAAATCCATGGTATCAATGCCATCGGCATAATCCCATAAAGCGGGTTGCTGGCTTTGGCCAAAACCTACTACCTGGCTTTGCACATTTATTGGCGCTTTGGTAACGATGCATTGCAGGTTTTCGCTTTGTTCCATCAATAATTGCTGTGCTGCAGGCAGATCGGCATAATGGCTGTAATACACCACCGCCAGGGGCGATGCTATACGTTCATCTTCCTTGGCCATTAAAAAGCCATTGTCGAAATGTTTGTCGCCGTTTACCAGGTAAATGGATTTGTTGTAATCGTAATTGTTGCTGTATTTGTGGTGATGGATGATGGTTTTAAACTCTTCTATCGATTCAAAAAAGAAATTAAAAACGTATCCCTCAGGTACCAATAATTTCGACACGTTACGACAGCCCAGGCCATAGTAATCAAAAATATCGTGACCCAGGTTAAACAGGTCCTCCGCACTTTCGTTGCCGGTAAGCAGGGCTATGCTGTTGCGGTTTTTGCGGATAATATTGGGTACTTTGCCAAAATAATAGTCAAAATAGCGCGAACTATTGTTGCTGCCGGTAGCTATAATGGCATCAAAATCGGTAAGGCGTTCTACAAAACTAAACTGGGAAGCAAAGCTATCATCGATATCAACCAGGCGTTGCAATACGTGCTTGATAAGGTACGCATCCTGTGATGATGTTTTAATGAGCGCGTGATTACCGGTTGCCAGTACACAAAGCACATCATGAAAGCCTACCAGCGGGATATTACCGGCCAGGATGAGTCCCACTTTTTTAGGTTGATCATCGCCCGAAAGGTTGTATCTGTCGAGCCAGGCTGTTAAATCAGCCTCATTAAGCATTTTGCCGATAGCGGTAACAGCGCGTAAAACACTTTCGGGTGTAAACCATGCATTATGGTACTGTTCGTCGTTAATAATGGCCATTAACTGCTCATCAGGTTCGGCTAACTGCTTTCCTAAGACTGAAAATGAATTTATTGCGGTTTTTATATTAATTTTTGACATATATATGGTAAGGTTGTAAACCCCGAAACCCTTTTTTTGTTATATTTGTGCGCTTGATAATTTCAGGCAAAGTTAATTGAGAATATTAGATATTTAGAAATATGGCGATTAAAATCACCGATGAATGCATAAACTGCGGAGCCTGCGAGCCGGAGTGCCCAAATAATGCCATTTATGATGCCGGCGCGGCATGGCGCTTTAGCGACGGAACAGGGCTTAAAGGGGTTATTGATTTTGGCGATGGTAACACATTAAATGCCGAAGAATCACAGGCTGCACTTTCTGATGATATATATTACATTGTACCAGATAAATGTACCGAATGTGTTGGTTTTCATGACGAACCACAATGTGCTGCAGTATGCCCTGTAGATTGTTGTGTTGATGATGAAGATATTCGCGAAAGCAAAGAAGAATTGTTAGCCAAGAAAGACTGGCTGCATATCAACGAATAGTATTCAGATGTGAGATATTAGATCTGAGATATGAGACACAAAAAAGGGGATCAGCATTGATCCCCTTTTTTTGTGCTTTATGAATTGTTAAGCGAACCGTGAGGACACGGCCCGCGGGATGTTTTAGATGTCTCAAATCTCATATCTCACGTCTCATATCTACCGCAGATCCCTTTCCATGTGGATATTGGCGCGGGCATAAGGCGTATCAGCCACTTTAAACTCCTTAAAACCGTATTTCCGGTACAGGCTAATAGCCGGGGAAAGTAATGTGTTTGAGCCGAGCCAAAGGCGTGTGCCGCCTAGCTCTTTTGTTTTGGCTATGGCTGCTTCCATAAGGGCATTGCCAATTTTGCGGCCCTGGTATTTTGGGCTTACCGCCATTTTGGCCAGCTCGTATTCGGCCTCGCCTGTTTTGATCACGGCGCAGGTGCCAACAACATCGTCGTCGATATGAGCGAAAAGTATTTCGCCACCGGGGCCAATGATGTATTCTTCGGGATGGTTCAATTGCTCCAGATCATGCTCTTCTACAGTAAAATAAGTGTTGATCCACTCTATATTCAGGTTTTTGAAGTAGCGTGCATATTGTGGATCGTAGTTGGTTACTGTTACCGGATTGTTTCCCTGAGGATTAAACATATCCTGAAAACGTTGGTAGTATGGTTTGTCGTTGAGTTGTGCTTCAGTTTCCATAATAGCGCTTAATAAATTATGTTGTTGACTATTAAATAATGATTTATTGAGGGTGAGGATCTTGGCCCATACCCGCTCAAATTTTGGGAGGGAGTCTTTCCCTTTTTCTGACAGGCGCAGCATACGTTTACGACTGTCGGTTGTAGATTTAACTGACTCAATAAAACCCAGTTCTTCCAGTTCCTTGGCCAGGTGAATGACACCCGGATGAGTGCAGCCCAGTTCTTCGGCAATTTCGGTTACAGCAGCTTCACCCTGTTTGCTGATCAGGTAATAGAGGGTAAAGTATTTGGGTTCAAAGTTCAGCTGCTCATCTTTATATATCTGAACAACATCCTTTGCAAAGTATTCATAAAGGCGTTTGAGCCTTGCTCCAACGGCCAATTCTTCCAGATCATCAATTAAACTCATATTAGTTACGTAAGTACTTACAAA
Organism: Mucilaginibacter inviolabilis; assembly: GCF_011089895.1. NCBI lineage: Bacteria > Pseudomonadati > Bacteroidota > Sphingobacteriia > Sphingobacteriales > Sphingobacteriaceae > Mucilaginibacter > Mucilaginibacter inviolabilis. The sequence goes on along the minus strand of NZ_JAANAT010000001.1, from coordinate 1,880,732 downwards.
TATATAAATTATTTTTATTTCTATATTTGTTTTTCACTATTATCAATGGAATACGGTATTTGTAATCTGGCGGTTATCCCGCTGCGTGCCGAGGCTAATGACCGCAGCGAGCAGGTATCGCAGGTTTTGTTTGGCGAAGCATTTGAGATCATAGAATGGAGCGAACGCTGGGTAAAGATCATCACCGAAAGTGATGGTTATGAAGGCTGGATCGGTCGCCTGCAATTTGCTATGCTTGGGCATGTCGCTTACAAAAGCTTCAAACATATAAAACCACCGCTTACCTACCGGGCTGTAACACAAGCTTGGAAAATAGCCGATAACAGTGTTGTTTATTTACCTGCAGGCAGTTCTTTAGCCTTTTTAGAAGGTACCACCTGCCGTATAGGTAACGAGCGTTTTGAAATTATAGGCGAAATAGGTGAGCGGGAAGACATAGCCACCACTGCCAAATCATTTTTAAATGCACCTTATTTATGGGGCGGTCGTACGCATTTTGGTATTGATTGCTCGGGCTTTACACAAGTAGTTTTTAGCCTGAACAATATCAAGATAAAACGCGATGCCAGTCAGCAGGTTCAAGAGGGGACCCTGGTTGAAAATATAGAAGAGGCCCGCCTGGGCGATCTGGCTTTTTTTAATAACGAAGCAGGTAAAGTAACCCACGTGGGTATTATGCTGAACAACGAACACATCATCCACGCTTCAGGAAAAGTTAAAATTGATACGATAGACGCGGAAGGCATTTATTCGTTGGAGCAGAAACGACATACGCATAAGCTGCATAGTATTAAGAGATTTATGTAATACTCAAAGAAAAGTGGGGGATAGTGCGATTCCTTCCTTGGGGAAGGGGAGGTAGGGGTTTAGTAAACATGACATGTTTGAATCGCTTGTATAAACCCCTCCCTGCTACTACACAATTCCAACGCACCCCTCCCGTGGGGAGGGAATTTGGCAATACAATAATCCTCAATCAAACTTAATATCCCATACCAGCACGCTCTTATCATCACTTACCGATAGGAGCTGATCACCGTTCCAGGCTAGTTTGTTGATGGAGAGCACATGCCCCGGATGTCCTTTTTCGCGACTAATGATCTTGTAGAGTTTAAAATCGTCGGCTCCCCAGATCTTGATGCCCTTGTCCATACTGGCTGTAGCAAAATAGGGTTTTGTGGGATGAAACAGGATATGGTTTATGGCAAATAGATGCGCGGGAATATTTTTGATAGGTTGATAAATGGCACTGTCCCATATCTTGATCTGCGCATCGCGGCCACCTGATGCCAGATAAGTACCATCGGGGCTATAAGCCAGGGTAAAAACCGACATGGTATGCCCATGTATTGATTTAAGCAGGGTATAATCATGAAGATCATAAATTTTGATAGAATTATCCCTGCAACCAAAAGCAACCTGTTTTTCATCGGGCGATATGGCTATGCAGCGTACTGTATCGGCAGATAATTTGATGCTGTGCACCATCTCTAGGCTGGCCAAACTCCAAACGGAAACCGTGCCATCTTCAGACGCGATCAGCAATTCATTCTTTTTACTCACCGATTTGATATCGAAGATCGGTTTTAGATGATGTTGTAATGATTTAATGATCTTTTGCTGTATAAAATCAAACACCAACACCTCGCCGCTGCGTAAACCTGTCAATAATATAGGATAGCCCACCGGGCCATGTATAGCATAAATAGATGCCCTCACCGGGAACATCACTTTTATAAAAGAATAGTCGTGCAAGTTCCATTCCACCAAGCCCTTATCGTTGCCACCGGTAAATAAAATGTCAGGTTTTTGCGAAAGCTCCAGTGTAAAAATGGGGTTGCCATGCCCGGTCAATTCTGCTATTTTTTCTGCGGTCATTGCTTTAATTCATGGTTAATGGTTCATGGTTCATAGACGGAAGGATAATAGTACTGTAGTGATTTTTACCATGAACTATTATCTATGAACCATGAACTAAAAAACTACTTATGTCTTGATTCTAAATTCTTAGCTATTGTTTTCAGATCGAGGCCTTTTTCGCGCAATAGAACCAGCAAGTGAAATACCAGGTCTGATGATTCATTGATCAGATCGGTTTCTGTTTCGGCAAGCGCGGCTATAACAGTTTCTACACCTTCTTCACCTACTTTCTGGGCTATTTTGTTAAGGCCCTTATTGCGTAGTTTATTTACGTATGAACCCTCAACCGGGTTTTCATATCTGTCGGCAATGATGTTTTCCAGTTCCAGGATAAAGTTCTGGTTAAATTCAGTTTTAAAGCAGCTGCGCGAGCCGGTGTGGCAGGTTGGGCCATCGGCTTTTACTTTGATGAGCAGGGTATCGCTATCACAATCAATGCTGATGTTTTTTACATGCAGAAAGTTACTGCTGGTTTCTCCTTTTGTCCACAAGCGTTGCTTGGAGCGGGAAAAGAAGGTTACTATATTTTCCTGTACGGTTTTATCGTAGGCTTCCTGGTTCATATAACCAAGCATCAGCACTTCAAGCGTTTGCTCATCCTGTATAATCACCGGAACCAGTCCGTCGGTTTTGTTAAAATCTATATTCATTTTTATTTTTATTTACCACTGCCTGTGTCCTCACAGGCAGTTTCGTAGTTGTCTGTGAGGACACAAACAACGGATTGGTTGTAAAAAATTATGTCATGCTGAACTTGTTTCAGCACCCCATCAGCAAGGTATTACATTTGATGGGTGTAGACTTTGCATGTGGGATCCCGAAATAAATTCGGGATGACTTCACTAAACCTCATCCTGATTATATCCTTACCTCAATATTATTACTTTTTAATACCGCTTTCAAATCAGGTATCAGTATTTCGCCATAATGGAATACAGATGCCGCCAGTGCTGCGTCCACATTGGTTTTTTCAAAAACATCCACAAAGTGCAGTACCGCGCCTGCACCGCCAGAAGCGATAACGGGTATGTGCACGGCATCGTTCACTGTTTTTAACAACCCATTGTCGAAACCGTTCTTGGTGCCGTCATGATCCATGGAGGTAAGCAGTATTTCACCGGCACCCCGACTTTCGGCCTCTTTTATCCATTCTAAGGTTTGGCGCTCCGTTGGCAGACGACCGCCATTCAGGTGCACTATATTTTTATCATCAATGCGTCGGGTATCAACCGCTATTACTACAAATTGCACACCGAAGGCTTTGGCCAGTTCATCGATCAAGGCTGGGTTCCGTACCGCTGCCGAATTGATGGATATTTTGTCGGCACCGGCATTGAGCAGCGCGTCGGCATCGGCAATTTCGTTGATGCCGCCACCTATGGTAAAGGGGATATTGATCTGTCGTGCAACGGATTTGACCAGTTCCACCATGGTTTTGCGGCGCTCTACAGTGGCGGTAATATCCAGGAAAACCAGTTCATCGGCACCCTGGCGCGAATAATTCCAGGCCAGTTCAACCGGGTCGCCGGCATCGCGTAGGTCGACAAAGTTCACACCTTTTACCGTACGACCGTCTTTTACATCAAGACAGGGGATGATTCGCTTCGATAGCCCCCCCCGCCCCCTAAAGGGGGTGCTTTTGATTTGCTTGGTTATATCTTCCAATACTTTATTTAGGTTGTTGAATATTTGATCGTTTGTGAATCTTAATACTTTTAGGCCATCCAATTCTAAATTGGTTTGTCGTTCAATATCGTTTTGGGCTATCTCGTGCAGGTTATGAATACTGCCATCTAATTCGATAATTAGCTTATGTTGATGACAATAAAAATCAGCAATATAAATTCCTAAAGGATGCTGTCTTCTAAACTTTGCACCTAATTGCTTACCCTTTAAATGTCCCCATAATAAATCTTCTGCTGCGGTCATTTTGTAACGGAGTGCCTCTGCATTTCTAAATATGAATGGATCTGCACCCAAAAACATCTTCTTTTTCATAAAGCAAAAGGCTACGCAAGCAAGTAGTTCCCCCTTCAGGGGGCTAGGGGGCGTATTAAATGGATATTAGCGCATCCAGATTCCAGTTTTTAACGTCTTCGATAGTGATGTGACCTTCGTAAATGGCTTTGCCAACTACACATGATTCTACTTTAAGGCGACTCAATTGTTCGATATCTTTCATAGAGCTTACGCCACCCGAGGCGATCAGCTTGATAAAAGGTGAATGATCAAGCAGTTTTTCATACAGCTCGATACCTGCACCACCCAGTTTACCGTCTTTATTAATGTCGGTACATAAAAAGCGGAAGAAACCCAGGGCAAGGCATTTATCAACGTAATCCATCAGTTTAATGGGAGAGCTTTCCATCCAGCCGGAGTATTTGATTACTTCATCCAATACATCGATGGCGATAACTACCTGATCTGAGCATTTTTCTTTACCACAGATCTCTGAACCCAGCTCGGGCAAAAAGTTAGGATTGGTAAGAGCCTGTGTACCCACAATTACGCGGTGAACACCGGCATCTATCAGCTCTTTCACTTTATCAATGCTGCGGATACCGCCGCCGTATTGCACCTTCATATCGGTTTTACGGATCACATCAAACAGGTATTGCTGATTACTGAAATCGTTTTTGGCGCCGTTGAGGTCAATAATGTGGATGAAATTGGTACCATTGCTTTGGTAGCGCTCAATCATTTCTTCCAACGTAACATCGTATTCAGTCACCTGGCCATAGTCGCCTTCGCGCAAACGCACTACCTTTTTGTTCAATATGTCGATAGCAGGGATAATGTACATGTCTTTTATAGTTTAGAGAAGTTAGTTAATAATGTTTCGCCGTACACTCCTGATTTTTCGGGGTGAAACTGTACGCCGTAAAAATTATCATGCCAAATTGATGCCGAAAATTCGGTGCTGTAATTGGCAGATAGTAATGTGTATGCCTTGTCATACTCAATAAAGTATGAATGTACAAAGTAAAAATGTGAACCCGACGGTATATTTTTAAATAATGGATTGTCTTTTTCGGGATACACCTGGTTCCAGCCGGTATGTGGCACCTTATATTCGGCGCTGTCCTGAAACCGTAAAGTTTTGATCGGGAAGATATTTAACAGATCGGAATCGCCTTCTTGGGAGTAGGAGGTAAGGAGCTGCATACCCACACAAATACCCAGTGTAGGCTTTTTAAGCGCTTTAATAGCGGGCACCAGACCCGTTTTCTCCAGCTTATCCATAGCTGCGCCAGCATGGCCTACACCAGGAATAATATAGCGATCAAACTTATCGAAATCCTCCTGGCTGTTGATAAAGCCATAGGGAATGCCCAACCGCTCCAAAGCCGCGGTTAAAGAAAATATATTGCCTGCGCCGTATAGAATAATGCCGACGCCCCCCCCGCCCCCTGAAGGGGGTGCCTCTGCGAGGCTTTCACCGGATATATCTTGATTAAATGTTTCCATGTTGTTTTTTTGCTCCCCCTTTAGGGGGCCGGGGGGCTCTTATAGTACCCCTTTAGTACTTGGTAAAACCATCTTATCTACATCACGTTTTACGGCCATTTTTATTGCCTTGGCAAAGGCTTTAAATATCGCTTCGATTTTGTGATGCTCGTTTTGCCCTTCGGCTTTAATGTTTAGATTGCATTTGGCTGCGTCTGAGAACGATTTGAAGAAATGATAAAACATTTCTGTTGGTACGTCGCCTACTTTTTCGCGGTTAAACTCTGCTTCCCAAACAATCCAGTTTCTGCCGCCGAAATCAATAGCAGCTTGCGCCAGACAATCGTCCATAGGCAGGCAAAAACCATAGCGTTCAATGCCTTTTTTGTTACCTAAAGCTTCCGCAAAAACCTCACCCAAGGCTATGCCGGTATCTTCAATGGTATGATGCTCGTCGATATGCAGATCGCCTTTGGCAATTACTTCCAGGTCGATGCTGCCGTGGCGGGCAATCTGATCCAACATGTGATCAAAGAAGTTCAAACCGGTAGATACTTTGGCTTCGCCGGTACCATCCAGGTTTATTTTGATGTAGATGTCGGTTTCTTTAGTGGTACGGCGGTGTTTAATCACACGCTGACCCAGTTTCAGAAACTCGTAGATCTGTTGCCAGTCGGTAGTTTCCAGTACAATGGTATCGCCAATATGATCAGCTTCGGTAAATTCAGCGCCGCCTAGTCCCGATTCATTGTTGATCCAGATGGCTTTTGCGCCTAAATTACGGGCCAGCAGTACATCGTTTTTACGGTCGCCGATGGTGAATGAACCCGGCAGGTCATATTTTTCAGTATCGAAATATTGGGTAAGCAGGGCAGTACCCGGTTTACGTGTCGGCGCTTTTTCGGCAGGGAAGGTACGGTCGATCACGATGTTGTCGAACTTTACACCCTCAGCTTCAAATGTTTTTAATATGAAATTATGCACCGGCCAAAAAGTATCTTCCGGGTACGATGCCGTGCCCAAACCATCTTGGTTGGTAATCATCACCAGTTCAAAATCAAGCTCTTTGACAATTTTGGGCAGATAAGTTAACGCGCCGGGATAAAATTCCAGCTTTTCAAAAGAATCTATCTGCTCATCGGCAGGTTCTTTGATCAGCGTACCGTCGCGGTCAACAAATAATATTTTCCGTTTCATTTAAAATAATTACTGATTTAGTGAATTATTGAATTAGTGATTTCTTCCTTCTTTGTACAAAAAGATCCACCTGGATATTTATTTAAAACTTTTTAAGGTATCAAGTAATATGGTATTTTCATCGGGCGTGCCAACGGTGATGCGCAGGCAGCCTTCGCAAAGCTCCACTTTGGCACGGTTGCGTATAATGATGCCTTTGCTTACCAGGTAGTCGTAGATACGGTTGGCATCGGTTGTTTTCACGAGGATAAAGTTAGCATCTGATGGGTAAATATCCAGTACAAAATCAAAATTCTTGAGTTCAAGCACCAATCTGTCGCGCTGTGTCAATGTTTCCTTGATCCAGCTGTTGATCTGGTCGATATTGGCGAGTGCCTCCAAAGCCAGTTGTTGCGAAGCCTCGTTTACATTGTAAGGTGGTTTTACCTTGTTCATCACCTCGATGATCTCCTCGCTGGCAAAGGCCATACCTATGCGTAAACCGGCCAGTCCCCAGGCTTTTGACAGGGTTTGTAAAACCACCAAGTTGGCATATTCAGTTAATTCCTGTATAAATGTTTTTTGGCGACTGAAATTGATATATGCCTCATCTACAATCACCAGGCCGTTAAAGTTGGCCAGCAGGGTTTCCACATCCGCACGGTTAATGGAATTGCCGGTTGGGTTGTTGGGTGAACAAATGAAGATCAGCTTGGTACGCTCGTCAATAGCTTCGGCAATGCCTTCCAGATTAAGCTGGTAATCTTCGGTGAGTAGAACTTTGCGGGCCTCCACATCATTGATATTGGCCGATACCTGGTACATACCGTAAGTAGGGGGCACGATGATCACATTGTCCACACCGGGGTTGCAGAAACTGCGGAAAAGGATGTCGATAGCCTCATCGCTGCCATTGCCTATAAAAATATTGCGGGGCGGTACACCTTTAATTTCGGTGATACGCTTTTTTAGCTGATACTGTAAAGGATCGGGGTAGCGGTTAAACTGCTGGTTCAGCGGCGATCCAAACGCGTTTTCATTAGCATCCAGGAAAACACTGGCCTCGCCCTGATACTCATCCCGTGCAGAGGAGTAGGGGGTTAGGTTTTTGATGTTTTCGCGGAGTATATTGTTGATATTGTACATGGTTCTTTCAAATTTTTCCTGTCATTCTGAGCGTAGCGAAGAATCTAATCGTTGAATAGATCCTTCGTCCCTCAGGATGACAAACTTTTAATTATTAGTCCTTATTGATACCGCATTCCGATGCGCGTGCAAGCCTTCCAACTCGGCCAAAATTTCAACTGATGGGCCGATATTCTGAATGCCTTCTCGGGTGATGTGCTGAAAGGTGATCTTCTTAACAAAAGAGTCAACCGAAACACCTGAATATGCACGAGCATAGCTGCTGGTAGGCAGCGTATGATTGGTTCCTGAGGCATAATCGCCGGCGCTTTCAGGGGTTAAATTACCCAGGAATACCGAGCCCGCGTTGATGATAAAACCGATGATCTCTTTCCACCTTTCGGTAGCCAGTATCAAGTGCTCTGGTGCATACTGATTGCTGAAATCCATAGCTTTCTCTAAACTGGAAGCAACTACGATGTACGAGTTGTCAATAGCCAGTTTAGCTATTTCGGCACGGGGTAAAGTAGGTAGTTGTTTCTCTACTTCGGCCAGCGTTTCCTGTGCTATTTTAGCAGAGGTACAAACCAATACCGATTGACTATCAATACCATGTTCGGCCTGAGCCAAAAGATCTGCGGCGATGTAGGCCGGGGTAGCGGTTTCATCCGCAATCACCAATACTTCCGACGGGCCTGCAGGCATATCAATAGCTGTTGTGGTAGTTGACTGGATAATGGTTTTTGCTTTAGTAACAAATTGATTACCAGGTCCAAATATCTTGTCAACTTTAGTGATGCTTTCGGTGCCATAAGCCATGGCCGCGATAGCCTGCGAACCACCTGCCAGGTATATTCTATCGATACCCAATAGCAAGGCTACATAAGCGATAAAGGCATTCACTTTACCATTTTTTTGCGGTGGCGAACACACCACAATTTCATGACAACCGGCTATGCGTGCCGGGATACCGAGCATTAAAAAAGTGCTTGGCAGTACTGCTGTACCACCGGGAATATACAAACCCACTTTTTCAATTGGCCGTAATTCGCGCCAGCAGGTAACGCCAGGCATGGTTTCTACTTTATCCTCGGTTTTTAACTGCGCCTTGTGAAATTTATGGATATTGTTGTATGCTGTTTGCAGCGCGGCTTTTTGCTCTGCAGATACCGATTCGGCCAGTTCTTCCAGGTCGGTTTTGTCCAGGTACAGGTTGCTTAATTCAACCTTGTCAAACTGGCTGGCATAATCGTACAAAGCACGGTCGCCGTGTTGCTGTACGTTGGCAATAACCTCTTCAACAATGGTACGGATCTCATTGGCCGGGTCAACATTACGCTGAACCAGTTTCTGGATATCGGTAACAGAAAGTTCTGAATAATTATAAAGCTGCAGCCCCCCCTGCCCCCTAAAGGGGGAGCCGGAAGTTGGGGAAGACCCAGTTGGTTCTGTATTTTCCATATTACATTATGCTATTCAAAAATTCCCCCTTTAGGGGGGTAGGGGGCGGTCTTATAAAATTATCTTCTCAATCGGCATTACTACAATGCCTTGCGCGCCGGCTTGTTTTAGCTGACTTATCCTGTCCCAGAAATCACGCTCAGGGATTACGGTGTGTACCGCAACCCATTCTGGTTCGGCCAATGGCACTACCGACGGGCTTTTTACGCCCGGCAATAAAGCGGTTACTGCCTTAAGGTTACCTACATGAACGTTAAGTACCACGTACTTAGTTTCTTTAGCACGCAAAACGGATTGGATACGCTGAATTAGCTCCTGTACCAGGTGATTATCCTCGATAGTTTTGCAGCCGATAAGCACCGCTTCTGACGACATTACATCGGCAAATGGTTTTAGTCCGTTACTTTTTAAAGTACCGCCTGTTGAAACAAGGTCGCAGATGGCATCACTCAGGCCAAGGCCCGGAGAGATCTCTACCGAACCGGATATGGTACGGATATCTGACTGAATACCTTGCTGTTGCAGGAACTTACCTAAAATAACAGGGTAGGTGGTAGCGATGGCTTTGCCGTTCAGGTCGCTCAGGTTTTGAATATTGTTGTTGTTGGGTACGGCTATTTTGAGTGAGCATTTGCCAAAACCAAGGCGTTGCAGATAGCTTACTTCAACCTCGGTTTCCTGAATCACGTTTTCGCCAACGATACCCAGATCGGCAATGCCATCCTGAACATATTCAGGAATATCATCATCGCGCAGAAAAAGGATCTCTAAAGGGAAATTGGAAACGGGGGAGATAAGCGAGCTTTTGTAATTTTCGAAATTTAAGCCGCAATTTTTTAATAATTCAACAGATTTTTCGTTGAGACGACCAGATTTCTGGATCGCTATTTTAAGTGTTTTCAAAAGATTGAATTTAAGAAACTATGATAAAAAAGAGTATAAACGGGGGTTGTTATTTCGCGTAGAAACATACATATTAGCTGATCACCACATGGTGGTGATGCAGATGAAGATGATGTAGTGCGATGCCGTTCATTTTTATATAGTAAAACTATGGATTAGCTGTCGCAAATATAGACAGATGTTTTTTAAATCAAAGTTTCTGAATCAGAATTTTCTGAATTTTAGGATTTTCTGAATTATGCCCTATAATTTGCCCGCTAAATTGAATTATTGAAAATTTGTGTTCCGTAAATTCTAAAATTCTTTAATGCTGATTCAGATCCTCATATTCATAAATAGCACCCTCTTCGCCAAAATCTTTGATCAGCTTCAGCGATTTTACTTTTTGAATATCTTTTAGGTTGATCAGTTCGGGGTTTTCAAGCACATTAAACCAGATGAGGTAGAAATGTTTCTTTTTATAGAAACTGGCAATGTCTTTTTTGAAGAAACGGTGCGGAACCAGGTACGACGACATGCCCGAAAAGAAATAAACCGCCTCATGCGCATCGGTGTAAATGGTAACCTTTGGCTTAAACATGTTTTTATCAATATGTTTCAAATAAGCCGCAAAAGGCGATTCGATCCAGCTATTGTCGGTATAGCCCGGGTTGCCATATTGGTCGGCTATCTGGTCGCTGTAGCGGGCTTTATCAATCAAAAACTCCTTGGTTACAAAGCCCAGCATCAGTACTATAAACAAAGCGGCTACTATTCTGCGGGTTGCTATACTGCTAATCTTCTTCAAAATGAGCAAGCCCCAACTGGTATAACCCCAAAGCGCCGGAATAAAAATTGGCGCCAGTAAACGGTGATTGATACGTTCGTAACGCGAAAAGGTGGAGGAAACGATAATGAACAGTCCATAAACCAAAGCAAAAGTAATGGCCAGGTTTTCAAAACTATCCAGCCGGCGGCGATAGTAATTGTAAGCCAAAGCTGCTATAAAGCCCAGCAGCATAATGGTAGCAATCGGTGTAGCCAGGTAGTACTGATTGGGGGTAAAGCCCATCCAATCGCACATTACGGTACCAAAATAGTACAGGTTTTTACCAAAGGAGGTAATAGAAGGTTCGCGCGGCCCGGTTGTAGTGCCCGACATAAACGCGTTGAACAACAGATTGCCTACCAGCAGCGATATACAAACAAAACCGTATATCATAATATGTACGATTTTCTTTTTAAGTGGCAACACCCTGTCTAACAATAAAAGCAACCCACCGGTGCCTACAATGGTGACCGCAGCATAACGGGTAATACAGCTGATAGCAGCAATAATAGCGGCCACCAGTAATGGTTTAAGCGTATGTTTTAAAAGGTATTGCCTGAAAGCTACCAGGAAGATTAAGGTTTCCAGAATAAATAAAGTCTCCGACCATAAATAGGAGTATACCTGCAACAAGGCCGGGCTCAGTATAATGGCCACCAGCATCAGCCATTTATAAACGCGTGATGTGGGTACAAAACGATGCATAATCCAGCCGCTGAAATATATTAAGGTGGCAAACATCAGCCCGTTCAGAACCGAACCAAAAACAACCGGATCAATACGGGTGATGAATTTGATAATACCCAGAAAAATAGGGTAGAACACCGGGAAATCAACTATGGGGAGATGATTAAATGTTTGCAGCGTACCGTTGGTGTTTAAACTGCGGGCAGCGCTCACATACATGATTGAATCGGGCGAGATGCCGATACCGCTATAACTGCAAAATATACGCACAGCGAAAAATCCAAGCAGTGCGGCTATAAAAGTATCATAGTTCTTCAGGTAGCGGTTTAGTTGCATGTGATGTTTTACTGGTTAATAGTGGTAAAAGTTGTATAGAGCGAAAATGTTTTAAAAAAGTAGAGCCCCCTCTAAACGGCGCAGCCCTCATGAACACATTAAGAGCGAATCACCGTGAATAATCTCCCCCTAAAGGGTGAGACTTTTAGAATCCATTTTTTAAAGCCCTCTCCCTTTAGGGGAGGGTTGGGTGGGGCTCTTATTTTATTTGATCCAACACCGTACTAATCGGCTGGTCGCTGTCTATTAATATACCTTTAACACCGGCGGCGGTTCCGGCTTCTACGTCGCGCTCACGGTCGCCTATAAAATAAGATAAGGCAGGGTCGATATCGTATTTCGCAATGCCTTGTAATAATAGTCCTGGTTTTGGTTTGCGACAATCGCAATCGCCGGTAAACTGAGGATGGTGCGGGCAATAAAAAAAGTCGGTAATTTCCACACCATGCTCGTGGTAGGTCTGCTTTAACAAACTGTGCATTTTACCCAGTTCTTCTTCGGTATACCAGCCTTTGGCCAGGCCGCCCTGGTTAGTGGCTACCAACAGTATATAACCTCGATCCTGCAGGGTTTTTAGTGCTTCAAAATTATCCAGGATATGAAAATCCTCCAGGCGGCGCACATAGTCGCCCATTTCCTGATTAAGTACCCCATCACGATCTAAAAAAACGGCTTTATTTTTTGCTGGCATCAGTTTTAAATTTTGTGCGAAGTTAACAATTCTAAAATTTAGGTTAAAAGGTAGGCATATCTTTAATCGGCGTCGACTCACCCGCCCATTGCTTCGCTCGGGCACCCTCTCTTTAGCTTCGTTGGAGAGAGGGGTTCGGATTCTTGCTTCTTTGTCATCCTGAACGGAGTGAAGGATCTATTTTGCGATTAAAAGTTCAAAAATAGATACTTCGTTCCTCAGCATGACAAATAGTTTTTTTACCATCTTTCCGCCGTAGGCGAAGAGAGGGTCGGCGAGCGCAACGATGCCGGGGTGAGTCGATAACGAATCGGTTAATGTAAGTTGTACACTATTTAAAAACAGTCATTATCCTATAGGATACATAGAGAAATCGCACAAAATTTAATTCTGTTATAATAAAAATTACCGCTGCTATAACTGAATATTGCTTTGTTTGTGCAACTTTATATCGATTCTAAATAGTAAAATATCGTGTTTCATTTTCTTAATCATAATATTCTGTATTTTTTGTTATCGATTTGTTAAATAAACATTACTTCGGTAATGGATTTTTTAGATATTTTAAAAAATAACCGATAATTTTATAATTTATGTGGGATTTAGTAATTTCGTGATTACACCCTTTTTATAAAACTGGTTTAAATTTTACGATGAATCAAACTGAGAGCCACCAGGGCCTTTACCGGCCAGAATTTGAACACGACTCCTGCGGAACAGGATTTATAACCAATATTAACGGTCATAAATCTTACCAGATCATTGACGATGCGCTAACTATGTTGGAAAACATGGAACACCGCGGCGCTTGCGGATGCGATCCTGAAACCGGCGACGGCGCAGGTATACTGATACAATTGCCACATGAATTTTTCATGGAAGAATGCTCAAACCTGGAGATCAGCCTGCCTGAACCCGGTGAGTATGGTGTGGGGATGATATTTTTTCCAAAAGATTCGGCACAAAAGAAAGCATGCCGAAATGTGATCACCAATGCTATTGAAAAGCTGGGTTTGATCAAGTTAGGCTATCGTAAGCTTACTGTCGATTCGATGGCTGTTGGCGAAACCGCCCGCCAGGCCGAACCGGATGTTGAGCAGATTTTTATTGCCCGCCCGGGCAGCATTACCAATGCCGATGATTTTGAACGTAAACTGTTTATATTAAGAAGGTATATTAATAAAACCATCGTCGAAACTATTCCCGGCGCCGGTGAGCATTTTTATTTTACATCATTATCATGTAAAACCATTGTTTATAAAGGGCAGGTTACTACCTATCAACTGCGTAAATATTATTCAGATCTGAACGATCCGCGTATCGCATCTGGCTTTGCCATGATCCACTCGCGTTTCTCTACCAATACCTTCCCGTCATGGAAATTGGCGCAACCTTTCCGCCTGATTGCCCATAACGGCGAGATTAATACCCTTACCGGTAACTTAAACTGGTTCTACTCTGGTTTAAAATCTTATGCTTCGACCTATTTCAGTGCCGAAGAAATGGAGATGATCATGCCGGTGATCGACAATAACCAGTCCGACTCTGCCTGTCTGGATAATATCATCGAGATATTACTGCATTCAGGCCGTTCATTACCACATGTAATGATGATGCTGATCCCCGAAGCATGGGACGGCAACGAGCAGATGGATCCGGTTAAAAAAGCATTCTACGAATATCATGCTACTTTAATGGAGCCATGGGATGGCCCTGCCGCTATCAGCTTTACCGATGGTAAACTGGTTGGCGCTGTACTTGATCGTAATGGTCTGCGCCCGTTGCGTTATGTGATCACTAATGATAACCGTGTAATTGCAGCTTCAGAGGCAGGCACACTGGCTATTGACGAAAGTACCGTAGTACGTAAAGGACGTTTACAGCCCGGTAAAATGCTATTGATTGATACCGAAAAAGGCAGGATCATTACCGATGATGAAATAAAAAAAGAGATTAGCGGACAACAACCATATGGCCGCTGGCTGGAAAACTATAAAATAAACCTGGGCGAACTGGCCGAACCGCGTTTGGCATTTGCCAGCCTGTCTGAGTCGGCAGTGTTCCGTTACCAGCAGGTATTTGGCTACAGCCGCGAGGATATCGACACTATCATTAAACCAATGGCGGTTGATGGTAAAGAGCCTGTAGGTTCTATGGGTACGGATGTGCCTCTGGCTATCCTGTCTGACAAACCACAGCACCTGTCGAGCTATTTTAAACAGTTTTTTGCCCAGGTTACCAACCCGCCGATAGATCCTATCCGCGAGCGTTTGGTAATGAGTTTGGCTACCTTCATCGGCAACAACGGTAACCTGTTGGATGAAGATAAAATGCACTGCCATTGCGTAGTGTTAAAACACCCGATATTAAAAAATCACCAGTTAGAGAAACTGCGCAGTATTGATACCGGTTTGTTCCATGCTAAAACCCTGCAAACTTATTTTAATGCCGATGGCATGCCGGGTTCACTGGAAAAAGGTATAGCCAGACTTTGCCGCTATGCCGAAGATGCGGTTGATGACGGTTTTGAGGTATTGATCCTGTCGGATCGTGCGGTGGATTCTGAACATGCGCCTATACCATCACTACTGGCAGTATCTGCGGTTCACCATCATTTGGTTAAGATCGGTCGCCGCGGTGCAGTAGGCCTGGTTGTGGAAACCGGCGATGCCTGGGAAGTACACCATTTTGCCTGCTTGCTGGCTTTTGGTGCAACGGCTATCAATCCTTACCTGGCCCTGTCAACCATCGAAACTATCAAAAACAATGGCAGCCTGGAAACCAGCCTGGATATCAAGTATCTGCAAAAGAATTATGTAAAATCTGTAAACGATGGCTTGCTGAAGATCTTCTCTAAAATGGGGATCTCTACCTTGCAGTCATACCACGGATCACAGGTGTTTGAAATATTAGGTTTGAACAAAGCTGTTGTTGATCGTTATTTCTGCGGTGCTGTAAGTCGCATAGGCGGTTTAGGTCTGGATGAAATTGCCCGCGAAGCTCTTTGCAAACACCGCATTGGTTTTAGTGCAAAAGCGGCTGATAACTTACTGCCCGAAGGTGGTATCTATCAGTGGAAACGTCGTGGTGAAGCCCACTTGTTTAACCCAACTACTGTACACTTATTACAGCATGCTACCCGTACTAATGACTACGAAGTATATAAAAACTACGCTAAAGTAATTAACGAGCAAACCGAAAAGCATTTCACCATCCGTGGCCTGCTTGATTTTGCCCATCACCGTGAGGCCATCACCATTGATGAGGTTGAACCGGCCGAAAACATCATGAAACGCTTTGCAACGGGCGCCATGTCATTCGGTTCTATCTCGCATGAGGCACACAGCACCATGGCTATCGCCATGAATCGCATTGGCGGTAAAAGTAATACCGGCGAAGGTGGTGAAGACGAAATGCGCTATGAAATATTGCCAAACGGCGATTCGATGCGTTCGGCTATTAAACAGATCGCTTCGGCTCGTTTTGGTGTAACCTCCAATTATTTGACTAATGCAGATGAGCTGCAGATAAAAATGGCCCAGGGTGCAAAACCGGGCGAAGGCGGACAATTACCCGGTCATAAAGTGGACGACTGGATCGCTAAAACCCGTCACTCTACACCGGGTGTTGGTTTGATCTCTCCGCCACCGCACCACGATATTTATTCTATCGAAGATTTGGCTCAATTGATATT
Organism: Mucilaginibacter inviolabilis; assembly: GCF_011089895.1. Taxonomy (NCBI): domain Bacteria; kingdom Pseudomonadati; phylum Bacteroidota; class Sphingobacteriia; order Sphingobacteriales; family Sphingobacteriaceae; genus Mucilaginibacter; species Mucilaginibacter inviolabilis. The sequence continues at coordinate 1,864,484 of NZ_JAANAT010000001.1, read as the reverse complement.
CGACTTAAAGAATGCCAACCGCGCCGCGCGTATCAACGTAAAACTGGTTTCAAAAGCAGGCGTAGGTACTATTGCTGCGGGGGTTGCCAAAGCACACGCCGATGTGATCCTGATTGCCGGATATGATGGTGGTACAGGCGCATCGCCAATAAGCTCTGTAAAACACGCGGGCTTACCATGGGAACTTGGTTTAACCGAGGCTCATCAAACCCTGGTACGCAACAAACTGCGTAGCCGTGTGGTATTGCAAACAGATGGTCAGTTAAAAACCGGTCGTGACCTGGCTATTGCCGCCCTGATGGGTGCCGAAGAATGGGGCGTAGCTACTGCTGCCCTTGTTGCCGGCGGCTGTATCATGATGCGCAAATGCCACCTGAACACCTGCCCGGTAGGTGTGGCCACACAAGATCCTGAATTGCGTAAGCTATTCTCTGGCAAGCCTGAGCATGTGGTGAACTTGTTTAAGTTTATGGCCGAAGAGCTGCGCGAAATCATGGCCGAACTGGGCTTCCGTACCATCAATGAGATGGTGGGCCGTGTTCAGTTCCTGAAAGTAAAAGACCACCTGGATAACTGGAAAGCTAAAAAGATTGATCTTTCCGGCATCCTGCACCCGGTAACCAATACCAAAGGCATGACCCTGTACAACAGCGAAAGCCAGGATCATGGCATGGCCGATATCCTGGACTGGAAACTGGTGGAAAGCGCTAAAGCAGCCTTGGAAGATAAAACGCCTGTATTTGCATCATTTGATGTGATCAACGTTAACCGTACCATCGGTACTTTGTTATCCAACGAAGTATCTAAAAAATATGGATCGGCAGGATTACCGGATAATACCATCAACTACAAGTTTAAAGGTTCAGCCGGTCAAAGCTTCGGCGCGTTTGCCACTAAAGGTTTATCCTTTGAGCTGGAAGGCGAAGCAAATGACTATGTAGGTAAAGGTTTATCAGGAGCACAACTGGCTATTTACCCGGCAGGTAATGCCACTTTTGTACCAAAAGATAATATCATCATCGGTAACGTGGCCCTGTATGGCGCTACATCCGGCGAGGTATTCATCGGCGGTATGGCAGGCGAGCGTTTCGCGGTGCGTAACTCCGGTGCAACAACAGTTGTTGAAGGTATAGGCGACCACGGTTGCGAATACATGACCGGCGGTCGTGCGTTGATCCTGGGACAAACAGGCAGAAACTTCGCGGCGGGTATGAGCGGTGGTATAGCCTGGGTATACAATCCGGAAGGTACTTTTGCCGAAAACTGCAACACCGAGATGGTTGACCTTGATCCGCTATCTGCACAGGATGGGGAACAAATACAGGCATTGTTACGCAAGCACATCAGCTTAACCGGCAGCAAACTGGCACAGCAGATCCTGAGCAATTGGGCGCAAGCATCTACACAGTTTGTAAAAGTGTATCCGAAAGAGTATAAAAAAGCAATAGAGAAATTACAATATCAAACAATAGGCTAAATTTCAATGGGAAAACCAACAGGATTTCAGGAGTTTAACAGGGAGTTACCAACCAAGACCCCCGCTGCTGAACGCGTAAAAAACTATAAAGAGTTTGTTAATTTATATACCGACGAAAAGCTGAACCAGCAATCGGCCAGGTGTATGAATTGCGGTATTCCGTTTTGCCATTCGGGATGCCCGCTGGGTAATATTATTCCGGAGTTTAACGATGCGGTTTATCGTAAAAACTGGGAAGAGGCTTACCATATTTTATCGTCAACCAATAATTTCCCCGAGTTTACAGGCCGTATATGTCCAGCTCCGTGCGAGTCGGCATGTGTGCTGGGTATCAACAAACCCGCTGTAGCTATTGAGGAAATTGAGAAACATATTATCGAGATCGCTTACCAGAAAAACCTGGTAAAACAGACGGCTCCACTGGTTAAAACCGGTAAAAAGGTAGCTGTGGTAGGTTCAGGTCCGGCAGGATTGGCTGCTGCAGCGCAGCTCACCAAGGCAGGCCACGCGGTAACCGTTTACGAACGCGACGACAAACCAGGAGGCCTGTTACGTTATGGCATCCCCGATTTTAAACTGGAAAAATGGGTAGTTGAGCGCCGAATCGAAGTGATGGAGAAAGATGGTGTTGTATTTAAATGCAACAGCGAGGTTGGTGTTAACGTAGCTGCTGATGAACTGGTACGCAGTCATGATGCTGTAGTACTGGCAGGCGGTTCAACCATCCCGCGTAACCTGAACATCCCGGGCCGCGAGTTAAAAGGCATTCATTTCGCGATGGACTTTTTGAAACAGCAAAACAAACGGGTAAGCGATATTCAGGTTCAGGGTGAAGATATCCTGGTTACCGGTAAAGATGTGGTAGTCATTGGCGGTGGCGACACCGGTTCTGACTGCGTAGGTACATCAAACCGCCAGGGTGCCAGCTCTATCAAACAATTTGAGGTGATGTTTCAGCCGCCAGAGCAGCGCACCAAACACATGCCATGGCCAACTTACCCTATGGTGATGAAAACCACCAGTTCGCACGAAGAAGGCGCTGAGCGTTTCTGGGGCGTAAACACTTTGGAGTTTTTAGGTGATGCCGAAGGTAACCTTAGAGCCCTTAAAGTAGTTGATGTAGAGTGGGAGCAGGATTTCCTGGGTCGCCCGGTAAAATTCAACGTGGTCGAAGGTTCTGAGCGCGAAATACCTTGTCAGCGTGTATTCCTGGCGATGGGCTTTTTACATCCGCAGCATGAAGGTTTGATCCAGCAGTTGGGAGTTGAGCTTGACGAGCGTAAAAACGTAAAAGCAAAAGAAGGTGTGTACCGTACCAATGTAAGCAAAGTATTTACCGCAGGCGATATGCGCCGCGGACAATCACTGGTGGTATGGGCCATATCTGAGGGCCGCGAAACCGCCCGCAAGGTTGACGAGTTTTTGATGGGGCATTCCGTGCTCGAAAGCAAAGACGCCGTTAACCAATTTGACCAAGTATTCTAATTAGTGTGTTCTAATTGAATTATAAATCCAAATCCAAAAGCCGGGCTCTTGAAAAAGACCCGGCTTTTTTGTTATAGGATAAGCTTTATTTAGCCGCGTTGGCAAGTTCCTCTTTATTTTGTTGTTTAAGTTTGGGTATCATGCCTTTGGCCTGCTGCTGCCAGTTGGCTTTCTTAACTGATCCGTCAAAATAGGCATGATAGCTGCTGAAATCCAATTTGGTTGAAGCGGGAGAATAAGGACCGCATATACCTATGTATGATGTGTTTTCTTCGCTATATGTCCGGTTGTACTTAAATACATAGTAAATACCGCTTTTATCTGATAGAGTACCTAATGAGGTTATATTTTGTGGCATATCATCATCGTCTGTATTAACCAGTGATTGGTAAAGGTTGATTTTAGCAAACTCAGCCTGGCTTTTATATTTAAGCGGAACGCGTGATAACTGTTTTTCATTATTCAGGGTTTCCATCAAATTATAACGGTTCTCTATACTATCCATAAGTTGATTTATCAGTTTCTGATCTGTAACCAAATGATTCATTAGGCGGGTAGTGACGGCAGTATATAATTGATTCCCGGTTTTATCACCGCGGATAAATTTTGCTGTAAATGATTCTGTTACAGGTTGGTTTTTCACTGATTGCATCAGCCGGAGATAATAATAACCAGATGAAAACCATTTGTTGTTAGCCGTATCTGTTTTAGAAAGGTATGCATCCAAATCGGTTTGAGCATATTGTGTCAGATCATTAAAATGGGTTTTTAAAAGAGGAAGGTATTTCTCTTTAACTTCTGTATACTGCATCTGCTGCGTAATGGACAGCAGTTCTTTACGATAATCCGGATATTTCAACAACGGTATCAGGCGTTTAAAGTTAGCAGCAGCATACTCAATCGAATCATTTAGAGGTCCAAAAGCCGGGTAAATATTTTCGCTTTTTAAAACAGGCGAATTGGTTAAAAGATCAAGATAGATATCATAACCCTCCTTTTTATTTATCCTGGGGATGGCAGCTAATATGTTTAGCTTTATTTCATCGCCTGTATCCGGGTTTTTAAAAAGTGAGGTTAGTTTGCTGATAGTTTGGGTGTCATTTACTTTTTCCAGGACTTCAACCAATTTTGCGCGGGTACCTGTACTACTGGTATCATCAGCATATTTCTTATCAAGTGCCTTGTAAATAAAAGGAAGTTCTTCCTTTTCGAATTTATAATAGGAGAGGGCTCCGTGCGCTGCTTTATAAATGCTTGTATCGGTAGCTAAGAGACCGTTGGTGATCAATTCGGCCTTTGAAGCATTCAGATCAATTGAAGGGTTAGTACCTGTTTTGATCAGGGAATTATAAAAAGCGTTGTTGTTTTCGTCAAACAACTCATCATTGGCCATAAACCCAAAAAAATAAAGCAAGTGGCCATTGTCAATAAATAAGCGATACCGTCTTTTTTCCTTGGTTTCCCTTTTTTCTGATATAAACTCGCGGCCCTTCAAACCGTTTACCAGGATCGTATCTGTTTTGATGAGAGAGTCGGGATAATGAACAAACTTAGGAATAAGGTAATTATATAAAGAGTCGACATTTTTTATACGGTAGTATTTATTGATAGTAGCATGCTCCAAAATATACAAGCCGCCCGATGCCGGGTTAGTTGAATACGTGTCTGAAACGGATGTCAAAAATGAAGTATAGTCATGCGTGGTATCAGAGGCAGTTTTTAATATGGAAAAACCCGCTGCCGAAAAAGCGCTGTCGTCAATTTTAAATGGCTTCAGCGTTTGTTTAATATAAGGCAGAAACTTAAACGACTCAAAAAAGCCGTCCATGGGCTGCTCTTTGGATCCTTCCTGAAGGTTTTGCTTCATTAAAAGGTAGATCCGGTTTCCGCGCACAAATATCTGTGCCTTGCAGTTGTATTTTTCGGCAAGCATAAAACCAAACTCCCGGCCCTCATACCCATCCTTAAATATTTGTTTGATTTTGCCAACCTGTGTCCCTTTTGATTTTATTTCGTTTACCAGGGCATCAAAAACCTTACTCTTATAAGCCAGATACTTTTGCGCCGGATAATCATTATAACGTATAATATAGTTTTCTAAATTAACAGTATCCGTTATATAATAGATCTTCATTTTGAAAGACTCCCCGTGAATATCGCTGGGATCGGGTGTTTCTTTTTCGAGCAATTTGAGCTGACCGGGTACATGCAGTGAAAATGCTGCAGTATCATTTTTTATAGTAATCCAGTCCGGATTGATTTTTGAAGTTGGTTTGAAACTTTTAAATGAATTGAAAAAACGATCGGCATAGGCTGAATTGAGCGTTGCTTCATTATTGCCGCCATACAGGCAATACAGGTAGTTGTTAGTATATAACAAGCGATATTTTAAAACATTATTACCCGATCTCATAACGATATCGATACCTTTTAAGCCGGCTATCACTACTGGTTTTTGACTTAGTATATTATTCTTCTTATCGGCCTTAAACCGGTTAATCATGTCCTGCATCACTTCTATTTGATTTGCCGGTTTTTGATCTGAGCCTTTTTTTATAGCAAATGCACCAAAGAAAGCATCATTGGCAATATCGGCATACACGGTGGTGCTTACACCCAAAAACACATTGGTTTTGATGGGTTTAAAGGGAAAGGCTATAGAATATCCGTTGTTTTCTTCGGTATAAGTTTGCCATTGGAGTTTGGAGTAATCGGTGTTATAGTTGTTGGCAATACCTGTAAAACCAGCACTTACAGGTGTTAAGGTATAACCTGCTTTTCTGAGTAGTGAAATGATGCCATTTTCGCCAGGCAGGTGGGCAACACCAACAGCCGTAAACAGTGATTGATCTTTCATATGCTGAATCATGCCGTTTGCCATAACTTTGTTGCGGGCAATAATTTCATCAGTACCCATGTTGTGTTCATCCATAAATGCCAAAATACTTTCTAGGTTACCGGTGCTGTATATCTTGGTCATCTGTTCGGTATTTTCAAGGTCTGCTTCTTCATTATCATCAAGCAGATCTTCTAATTTTGATTTCAGGTCGGCTTTTGATCCAAAAATTTCGTCATACTGTTGCGAGGTATTCTCAAGTCCGTAGATGTTTTTACCCAAACCGCGCGCCACGCCATATAAGTAAGCATCAACAACGGTCTTTTTATCATCCGCCTTTTTCTTTTCAGGTTTCATCATAGATTCCAGCTGAACAGGATCGATGTTGCCCATTGGGTATCCGTTCTTTTCCCGGAAGCGTTTGGCCAGCCTGTCATAATTATTTTTACTCAGCAGTTTGCGGATACTGCGGGTACTATCTTTTTCGCGAATGGTTTCAAACATTTTACCGATCAGCGTATCCGGATGTACTTCAAGCGCAAAAGCCTGCGTATTTTGAATAGCCAGCATTACCGAATCGCTAAAACCAAAAGCGCGTTTATCTTTTACATGCATGGTGCCAAACAGGTATGAAGGTTTGGCTAAACCTTTGCCACTGATACGCCAAAGCAAAGTGTAGCTGCCTTTTTGCTGGGCCGTAACAGTTAACACAGAAATAAAAAAGAAGAGCATGAACAGGGCGCATCGTTTCAGGATGGCCAAAATAGAGCGACCGTTGCATAATGTCTGCAAGAGCTTGGCAAGATAAGGTTGGGTCATAATAAATAATCAAAAACCGTTTCAAATAACGGTTTGCTAATATAACAGATATTATTATGCCGTAAATAAACAGGGCGTGAATTTTTTGAGGGCATGTCCTAAAAAAATTCACGCCTTGAAATGGCTTTTAAGAAGAATTGTGATTTTTACAAAGCAGGCTGCATCCCTGTAGCGATACCGATCCTGTTCCAGGCGCTGATGTTGATGATGGCCATGATTACCTGGGCCAGGTATTTTTCGCCCAGGAGGCGTTCGGCTTCTTCGTAGGTTTTGTCGGATACGTGATTTTGTATCAGGGTCACCTCTTCGGTCAGGGCCAATATAGCACGCTCTTCTTCGGTAAAGAAAGGCGTTTCGCGCCAGGCGTTCAGGGCGTAGATACGTTGTTCGGTCTCGCCGTTTTTGCGGGCATCTTTGGTGTGCGCGTCTATACAATAAGCACAGCCGTTTAATTGTGATGCACGTATTTTGATGAGTTCCTGATGAGTTTTGGTTAAGCTGCTGTTGGCAACATAACTGCTTAAAACGCCTAGTGCTTTATATGCTTCAGGATCTGCTTTTTTGATTAAGATTCTTGTTTTCATTTTCTTTTGTTTTTTGTGATACCCAAAGATCAGGACAAAACATACCTCAAAAAATGAATCAAGATTAAGAAAAACAGTGTTGATTAAACTTTTTTGGCCCGTATTTTACTCATAAACTGCGGCGTAAAGCCCAAGTAGGAGGCCAGCATATATTGTGGTATACGCTGTATAAAATCGGGGAAAAGACTGTTGAAATGGCGATAACGTTCTTCATCGCTCATGCTGTAAATGTATTCAATGCGCTTTTGTGAAGCAATAAAGGCACGCTGCTGCACTATCCGGAAATAACGCTCCAGACTGGGGGCTTTTTCAAAAAGCTCTTCCAGTTTGGGTTTGCTGATGCTGACGATTTCGGAATTTTCAACTGCCTGAATATAGTAGCTCGATGGTTGCGTATTTTCAAAACTCCCCAGATCGCTCATCCACCAGTTTTCGATAGCAAACTGGGTTATTTGTTCATTGAGTTTTTTGTTGATGAAATACAGACGCAAACATCCTTTGCTTACAAAATATAACTCGCGGCAAACATGATCAGGCTCCAGCAGAAAGGTTTTCTTCTTAAACTGCTTTATAGTTACCACCGAATTGATCAACTCCACATCAGCATCATGAAGCTCTACGAATTTTTTGATATGGTTGGTAAGGTTGTTCAGCATAATTGTTCATCCGAAGATAATAAGAATTGCGGCATCTTCTGGTAAGAGACACATGTGATGTGTCTCTACAAAAAATAAAACGTAGAGACGCATCACATGCGTCTGTTGTTATGCCTTCTCTACATAGTCCTTCAGCATACGGCCAACAATATCTGTCCATCCCTGTGCAAAGCTTTCTCTGCCGAAATCTTTTAAGTGAGGGAAAGTTTCCAGACCCGAATGGGTTAATACAACCCTGGTTTTATCACCTTCAGGAAACAATTCCCAGGTAACTTCTGAATCACCCTCATACCCCTCGTATCGCCAGGTGTGCGATAGTTTTTTGCCTTCTATAACTTCAGTTACCCGGCACAGGTGCACATATTCTTTTTCTTTGCTTCCGGCGGTGAAACTAAATTCAAAGCCAACTACCGGTTTAAAATCAGGTATATCAAAATACCATTCCTTCATTTTGCTGTTGTCAGTAATAGCCTGCCAAACTCTTTCAGGCGGGGCATTGTAAACTCGGTCGATCACAAATGGTTGTGCGCTCATAAATTCTCATTTTTAGGTTTATAATCAATGTATTAGCTTTCGGCTTTAGCTTCCTTCTTTATCCAGGAAATCGCCCAGGGCATCCAGCTTTTTCATCCAGAATTGGCGGTATTGCTCGGCCCAGTCGGTCACTTCCTGTAGCTGGCGCAGATCCGCCTGACAAAACCGTTCCCGGCCCTGCTGCTTAATCACCAGTAAACCGCATTCGGTTAATATTTTAATATGTTTTGATACCGCTGGTCGACTAATGTTAAAATTATCGGCCAGGGCATTTAAATTCATGTTGTTGTGGGCAATCAAATTGATGATCTCGCGTCGGGTAGGATCGGCAATGGCCTTAAAAACGTCTCTCTGAAGCATAGTTAATAGTTTTGAAACCGTTAGGTTACAAATATAAATGAAACCTTTTGGTTACACAATAAAAAAAATAAAAAAACTGAATAAGTAACAATTGAGATGGATAGCCTGATTATAGGTGCTTTGCTAAACCAGAAGGAATAATTTTTGTTAAAGTTTATGTAAACCACAAGTCACGTGTAAATGAAGCAGATAGCAGGAATATTAATAGGATGGATAGCCTTGGTTTTGGTGCAGGGCTGTACAGGTAATCAGCACCCCAATAATTATAATAACAAACCATTGGTAGATGATAAAGGCCTGGCTTTTTTGAATAGCGGAACAGAAACAGGGCTTACCATGATCAAAATTTCGGGTTTACCACTGTCAAACTCCAAAAATCAGGAGGTTATCCAGTTTGCCCAAAAGATCAACGGGGATAATACCAGGCTGGTTGCCGAACTGAAAAAAATGAAGACCGATAACTTTGTAACTTCCGAAGATTCGATAAGCGACAAACATCAGCAAATGATAAGCCGGTTAACAAAAATGCATGGTACTCTGTTTGATAAGGCCTGTTTGCAGGAAATTATTAACGGACAGCAACAGCTAATCAGTTTATTTGAGGCGGCCACGCATAACGGTAATGTCAATGTGGTAGATTTTGCTAAAATCAAATTACCCGATTTACGGGCAAGGTTAGAGTCGGAAAAGACTTTGAGCGCTGCATTAAAATAACCTCAGCTGTTGTTGCACCGGTGGTTTGGCCGGCCCCATTACCGTACGGCCGCCATACTTCCAGGAATCTTCACGTTCACGGGCTATCACTTGCTCAAAATTGGCATTGGGCGTAAAATCCTTTTCAGCATTCTCGGCTATTTTCGATAAGCGCTTGATGGCTTCATTCTTTTCCGATTGTCCTAATTTGGCTTTATAGATGGCGTTTTGCAGCGTGCCGATAGTTTCGTCGTAAACTTTGGTAGGCACCGGGAAGGGGTGACCATCCTTACCGCCATGCGCGAAAGAGAACCGGGCCGGGTCTTTAAACCGCGAAGGTGTACCATGGATCACCTCGCTCACCAGGGCCAATGATTGTAAGGTTCGTGGACCTAATCCTTGCAATAACAATAATTCTTCAAAATCGGCTGGTTGTTTTTCATGGGCCAGCCACAGCACGGCGCCTAACCGTTTCAAGTCAACGTCTTTAGCCGTAACGTAATGATGGCCGGGCATGACCAGTTTGTTGATCTCCCGCAGCATTTGCTCTGGGTTTTCGCCTGCTATCTGCATTACACCATTTCGGGAACTATCAGCCTGCTGGTCGGTCAGGTTGAGGATAAGTCCATGATTTTGCCCGTAAATAAAGGTATGCGGATCATTCACAAAAGAGGTTAATTGTTCCGAATGCCAGTGATACCTGCGTGCTGTGCCGCTGGCATCGCTCATGCCTTGTTGCACTACGGCCCATTTACCGGTATCGCTCAGGATAAAATTGTGCAGATATAGCTGAAAGCCATCCTGTATGGCAGTATTATCAACCTTGGCGCTCAGTTTGCTGCATTTCACCAGGTAATTACCATCCAAACCGGTGCTTTCGCTAATCTTCATCAGCTCGGCCGGGGTTTGTTTAGAGTATTTGCCCTTGCCGCCGCAAATATAGATGCCTAGTTCGCGGCTGTGTGGATTAATAGCCCTTTTGAGCGCACCCATCACCGATGTGGTAATGCCCGACGAATGCCAGTCCATCCCCATCACCGCGCCTAAACTCTGAAACCAGAAAGGATCACTCAGGCGACGCAAAACCTCATCCTTGCCGTAATCTATCACAATATTCTCTACCACGGCCAAACCCAACTTAGCCATACGCTCGGCAAGCCATTGCGGCACATAGCCATAATGTAAAGGCATATCGGCACTCCCGGATCGCTTCATGCTAACAAAGTTAGTAAAATAAAAACAAAATATGTCATTGCGAGCGATAGCGTGGCAATCTCGTCGCGTTCTTACAATAGCCAGGAGATTGCTTCGTCGTTCCTCCTCACAATGACATATTTGGATATAGACGGCTTTAAACAAAAAAGAGACACATGTAATGTGTCTCTACAAATAATATCATTAAGTGGTTAATTCATCAACGCTATCAGCTTAATCAAAAAAATCAGCGGTCTAGTCAGCTTCTGTTTCCTGCAGGTACATTTCGTCAATGTCTGCGGCGTATTTCTTTTCGATCACTTTGCGTTTGGCTTTCATGGTGGGGGTTATCTCACCATCGTCCATGCTGAATGGATTGCGTTTTACTTTGAAAGCTTTGATGCGCTCAAACTTGGCCAGTTCGTGGCTCAGTTTGCGCAGATCCTGACCTACCCAGTCAACCAGTTCTTTATCTTCAATAAACACATCAGGCTGTTCAAAAAACGCGTCTTTTAAGCCAAAAGTTTCCTGCATGGTTTCGCGCGACGGTACGATGATGGCCGTAATATATTCGCGTTTATCGCCCACTAAAAATATCTGTTCAATTTTAGGGCTTTTGAGGTACGTGTTCTCAACCGGGGTAGGGTATATGTTTTTGCCATAGGCATTCACGAGCATGTTCTTTAACCGGTCGGTTATTTGCAGGTTGCCACGATAAAATCTGCCGATATCACCGGTATGGAACCAGCCATCTTTATCAATTACGGTAGCGGTCTCCTCGGGTTTGTTCCAGTAGCCTTTCATTACGCAATGCCCGCGCACAATGATCTCTCCTTCTTCCGATTCCAGATCTTCCTTAAAGTTATCGTGTGTTTGTATGGTATAAATATGCTGTGTTTCTACATTTTGAATAGCCACCTCAATACCCGGAATAATACGGCCAACGGTGCCATAAATTACCCGGTGATATTCGGTAACGGCCATAACCGGCGATGTTTCTGTTAGGCCAAAGCCTTCCAGTATCACAATGCCCAGATCACCAAAAAACTCGCCGATATTACGTGGCAATGCACCGCCGCCCGATACCATGAACTTTAAGCGACCGCCGGTTTTCTCCTTGATCTTGCTGAATACCAGTTTCTCGGCAATTTTATGTTGATTTTTTAGAATGAGTCCAGGTTTTTTACCTGCTTCCTGAACCAGGCGGTATTTTTTGCCTATTTCCAGGGCCCAAAGAAATATTTTTGATTTTACGCCTCCGGCAGATGTGCCGTTTTTGATGGCCTTATCATGAATGCGTTCCAGCAATCGCGGTACGCAGCACAATACGGTTGGTTTTACCTCGGCCATGTTTTTAGCCAGCAGTTCCAAACTTTGTGCAAAGGCTATGGTACAACCCATCGAAAGGCAAATATGATAAGTGGCTGTGCGCTCAAACACATGCGATAAGGGCAGGAACGAGAGGAATAGGTCTGTTTTTTCGATATACGGGATCTGAATTAAACTGTTGATCACGTTTTGGGTAAGGTTATGATGCGTAAGCATAACACCTTTGGGAATACCCGTAGTGCCCGAAGTATAGATTAAACAGGAAATATCCGTAGTTAAAATAGCTTCGCGGGCGGCGGCAATAGCGTGTTTGTATTGTTCAACCAGACCAAGACCTTCCTGTATCACCTGCTCAAAGCCAACTACGCCGGCATTCAGGCTCAGCTTGTCGCTGTATTTTTCAAAATCATCAAAAGCCGGTATAATGCGGATTAAGGCCTCGCAATTGTTAGCAACCCTTAAAACTTTCCTTAACAGAAAGGGATTACCCACCAAAATGGTTTTAGCACCAGAATCATTGAGGATGTATTCAATCTCGCTTTCGCTAAGTGTAGGGTAGATGGATGTATTTACGGCGCCTATCTGCTGCAGGGCCTGATCATAGTAAACATAATCAGGACCGTTCTCGATAATGAGCGAAAGACGGTCGCCTTTCTGTACACCCATGCGAAGGAACCAGGCCGATATAGCGTCAATTTTTTCTAATGCTTGCTTATAGGTTATTTCAACCCAGGTATCTTTTACCTTATGCATTAAAAAAGTATGACTATCTGGATGGACGTTGGCTACAACATTGCGTATAAAACCGGGAATAGTTGACGATTCAATTAACTGGCTCATTAAATTAAAAAGGATTTACAAACATCAAACTTATGTTTTTTATACCTAAAACTAAAATGAAAAATGCTGTATATCCCCACTTTAGGAGAGAGAAGTGAGGATTGATGGTGAGATATATACCATATATGTCATTGCGAGGAGGCACGACGCGGCAATCTCCTCGCAATGACATGTTTTTTGTTTTACCAAACCTGTATTACCTGCCCAGTCAACGCGCCAAATACGCTTTTGTAATAGGCATTGGTTACCTTATCCATAGTTACGGGGATATGGCCAGGGAAGTAGGGGAAATAGCCTGGTGCGTCTTCTACCACACCGGCGCTGATAGCGTTAATACGTACATTATTTTCCAGTTCAATAGCCGCGGCTTTTACAAATGAGTTAATGGCCCCGTTTACTGCGCTTGGGTTGGCGCCAAGCAAAATAGGATCGTCTGATAAAATACCGGAGGTAAGCGTAAATGATCCTTTTGCGTTTATATAATGCTGACCAATTAATACCAGGTTTACCTGTCCTCGTACTTTGCTTTGCAGACCGATATCAAAATCTTTGATGGTCATGGTTTTGAGCGGACCAAAATAGGCATTGCCGGTAACACTCACGAGAGCATCAAAATGGCCTGTTTGTTTGTAAAATGCTTCGATAGATTCGGTACTGCTGATATCTACCTGTATATCGCCGCTCTTGGACCCGGCAGTAATGATCTCATTTTCGCCGCGAAGGGCTTCTGTTACTTTTTTACCAATGGTGCCGCTGGCGCCCACAATAATTATTTTCATAAGGATGCTGTGTTTAGTAATTAATAGTCTTGCTTAAATATAAAACATGCCAGTTTAAGGATAAAATTTTATAGAAAAATGATAGGGGTGTCAAAAAATAAAACGGATTGGGGTTTTGAAAGAACGGAGGGTTTAATAATTCTTTTGTTTAAAAAATATGTCATTGCGAGGCACGTGATGAGTAGCATAACGAAAGATGCCATGCATAACAGGGTCACCGTATCTGTCCAGAAAATTTCGTATATTGTATCAAACAACAGCCCGGTTACCTTAAAATAGGATAACCGGGCTGTTTGGTTAAAGCAAAACAAGGTCAAAAATTGATCGCTTTGTATATAGTTATTTGACAATCAATAAATTAATACTTTTTAAAGTTTTTAAAACGCATCAAAACCGCATTGTAATTTGTTAAAAAGTGTTAAAATCGAGGTTTTTCGATCAATTTTTGCACTGTTTTACGCCCTTTTTGAGCAGAAATTTGTTAAAATTTAAGGTTTAAAAAGTTTTTACTCAGCTGGAATTGGTAACGGTATTCCCTCTTTCAGAGGTATACCAAAATTTGGCGAACCATCTTTATTCCAGGTAAATTTTTGTGCCCTTGGCGAACGGTCGTGTCCGCAGCCCTGACCGGGTTTGGAGTTGGCATGATACAGGATCCAATTCTCCTTACCATTTGGCGATTTGAAAAATGAATTGTGTCCCGGCGCATACACCCCATTCTCGGGCGACTGCTTAAAAACCGGCTCAGGCGACTTTTTCCAGGAGGCTGCATCAAGTAAATTACTGCTGATGGTAGTGCTAAGCATTCCCAGTGCATAATAATCTGTCCAGCAACCGCTTGCCGAGTATATCAGAAACAATTTGTTACCATGTTTCAATATCTCGGGACCTTCGTTTACATTAACATGGGTTGGGTTTTTGTCGTCGTGTAGGTCGCCATATTTTTCCCAGGGATACTCCGGACTTGATATTTTAACCCTTTCACTGCTTACAGTACAGGGATCTTTCATTTTGGCGATATAAATATTCTGCTGGCCGTTGGCGTCGCCTTCCCAGCCTGCCCATATCAGGTAAAGTTGGCCTTTGTTCTCAAATACAGAAACATCAATAGCCCATTTGTTGGTGCTATCGCCAATTTGCCCTTTGAATATCCATTCGCCCTGTAGCGGATCGGCAGAGGCGTTTTCCAGTACATATAAACGGTGATGGTTGTTATCGCCATCATCGGCAGCAAAATACATGTACCATTTGCCCTGCAAAAAATGGAGCTCGGGTGCCCATAGTTCTTTAGAATGTGCTGTACCGGCGGGTGGTGTCCAGATCACTTTTTTCTCCGCTTTGTTCAAGTCGGTTACCCGTTTGGTTTTCCAGATCACCAGGTTACTTCCGGTTGAGTTGGTATAATAGTAATAACCATTGTGATAAATAATCCAAGGATCGGCACCTGATGGCAGCAGCGGATTGGTAAAAGTGTCCTGAGCCAGGCAGCCCATGGAGGTTAGTATGAAAAGGCAAAAAGTGATGTATAACTTTTTCATATATAATGGTATAGAATGTTTAATTAACCGATCGGGTTTTGATGCTTTTTTTATTTTGCTGATACTCTGTAGGGGTAGTGCCAAACTGTTTCAGAAAGTTACGGCCCAGGTGCGATTGTGAGCTGTAACCCACCATAGCAGCTACTTCGTAAATTTTATAATCGCCATCTTCCAGCAGCTGGGCAGCGGCTTTTAGCCGGGTTATGTTAATGAGCTCATTGATGGTGAGGTTTGATATGGCTTTAACCTTACGATATAAAGTGGGTTTGCTCATATTCATTAAGCCGGCAATTTGCTCCACATCCAGCTCGGGGTTTTGGATGTTTTTGGTAATAGC
Organism: Mucilaginibacter inviolabilis; assembly: GCF_011089895.1. Lineage (NCBI taxonomy): Bacteria > Pseudomonadati > Bacteroidota > Sphingobacteriia > Sphingobacteriales > Sphingobacteriaceae > Mucilaginibacter > Mucilaginibacter inviolabilis. Next base: position 1,849,023 of record NZ_JAANAT010000001.1, on the reverse strand, counting down.
CGAGTTAAGTCTGTCCAAAAAGCTTTCATCGGGTTTGGAGTAAGCCATGGTATTGATGCCTGCCAGCGGCGAGCTTGCAAAGTGTTCCCGTATCTTGTTGCGGTTGATCAGCAGGTTGGCTATCTGCACCTGTAAATGTTCGGGCGAGAATGGCTTTTCTATATAGGCATCAGCACCTACCTCAAGGCCCTCTATTTTGCTTTGCAGGGTGTTTTTGGCCGTAAGCAATATAATGGGGATATGGCTGTGGTCAAAGTTGGTTTTTATTTTTTTACATAGTTCAAAACCATCCATCACAGGCATCATTACATCGCTGATGATGAGCTGTATGTTTTCAATTTCGATCATATCCAAAGCTTCCTGGCCATTCAGGGCTTTAATAACCGAATATTTTTCGCTCAGGTCGTCCGAAATAAAGTCAAGTATCTCAGGGTTATCATCCACTAAAAGTATAATTGGTTTCATAAAGTCAAAATCCTCCTCTTTGGTTTTATCAATTAGTTCATAATCCTCGGGTATATTATACAGGTCAAATTCTTCGTCCTGGTGTATAGGTAGGGTTAACAAAAATGTATTCAGGTCATCCACCGGTTTGCAAAGCACCAATACACCTTTATGTAACCCTGTAAGGGAGCGTGAAAGGGAAAGTCCGATGCCGGTACCTATTTGTTTTTCAGATTCTTTTAGGCGAAAGAAGGGTTCAAATATTTTCTCGCGCATTTCATAGGGAACGATGTGTCCATTGTTCCTGATCTCGATAGAAAAAGTACCTTCATCTGGCTGGAGCTTCAATAATTCCACCTCAACTATCGAACGACCGTATTTGATAGCATTGTTAATGAGGTTACTTATAATTTTGGTGAAAGCCTCAATATCTACATAAGCATACAGATTTTTAGGTGGGTGCTTCAATTCGTAGTGAATATTTTTCTGTTCCGCCATGGGCTTGAATCTTAAAAAGGTATCAGCAAGCAACTCTGTAATATCGGTTTTAACAAAGCTGAGGCTAAAGCCATTGGTTTCGGTTTTCCGGAAATCAAGCAGCTGGTTAGTCAGTTCCAACAAGCGATCGGTGTTTTTTTCCATGATTTGCAGGTTGTGCTGTATCTCTGGAACGCTGCCCGCTTTTTTGATTACCTTTTCCATCGGGCCTTTTATCAAGGTAAGCGGGGTGCGTATTTCATGGGCTACATTGGTAAAAAACTCTATTTTGGCATTGTATATCTGCTTTTCCTTATCGTTTTCCAGTATCTCGATGAGTCGCTTGTTCTTCTCGCGGGTTTTAATGTGGTATTGATTTAATAAATAATATATAGCAAACAGTATCAATACTATATAAGCCATATATGCCCAGATACTTTCCCAGAAAGGCGGGGTTATAGTAATGTCGAGCCTCGTTTCTTGGCTTAGCCACTGTCCGTTGTTATTAGTCGCTTTAACAATAAAAGTGTAATGGCCGGGTTGTAACTGAGTAAAGTATACTTTACGGTTTGTTTTTAAAAAAGTCCAGTTTTTGTCGAGCCCCTTCATGAGGTATTTATACTGGGTCATTTCGGGAGAAGGGTAGCTCAATGCCGCAAAATCAATACTAAATGACGATTGGTTATGGTTGAGACTAAGCTTTTTGGTGCTGATGATTGATTGGTGAAGTAAGGAATCATTGCCGTTAACCAATATCTCCTGGTTGTGTACTTGTATCCCGGTGATATAAACCGGCGCTACAAAATCGTTTTTTTTGAATTGTGAAGGATTAAAGCTCACCATGCCTTTTACACAGCCAAAATACATGGTGCCATCTGTGTCTTTAAAGGCTGAGTTATAGTTAAACTGATCGCTCAGCAAACCACTGGCTTTGGTGTATACCTTAATGCTTTTAGCGTAAATGTTTAAGCACACCAGTCCGCGGGTGGTGCTTATCCACAGATTTTTGTGATCATCTTCCAGTATCCGGAAAACATAGTTACTAGGAAAACCATTACTTAGATCGTAAAATTGAAAGGCTTTTTGATCCGGGTTATAATTCCATAAACCCAGACCCTCGGTAGCGAACCAGAGCTGATGGTTGCTGTCTTCAAAAATGCCGTTAACTGTGCTGTTGTCCAGGGCATTGGTTATGCCATGTTCATCTTTTAGTTTGTAACTGGAATTTTTGTCGGGGTTATAAAAATAAACACCATCATGTACCGTACCTATCCAGATATTGCCGTTATGATCTTCCGTAATGCTGTAAATAAAATCGTGTGTTGGCACGCCGTCTATCTGCGTAAAATCTTTGGTAGTGGTATTGTATCTGTAAAGCCCTTGTGTTGTGCCCACCAGGATAATACCCGAACGTGTTTTGCAGAAAGTGATAATGAAATTACTTTTGAGCATGTTTTTAGCATTGCCAGCCAGATAATACCTGATCACTTTACCGCTGGGGATATCCAGTATATTTAATCCACGTTCTAATGTGCCGATAAAAAGCTCATTACCATTGGCCATTAAGCCATGTATATTGGTGTTGGATATAGTGTTTTTACCACCGGGATAGTAATGTGTCCAGGTTTGTTTATCCGGACTAAGTTTGTTCAGCCCGTTGTCCTCCGTACCCATCCATAGATTGCCGTATTGATCTTTACATATTTCACGCACCACATTGCCCTGCAAACCTGTTTCGTCAGATCCGGGATAGAATTTGTTGAATGTAGAGTATTGCTTGGGATAATAATTTACCCCGCCAAAGTAAGTTCCGGCCCAAAGACCACCTTCGGAGTCTTTGTAAACCGTGTAAACAGCATTATCTGATATAGAGTAAGGATCATTGAACTGTTTCTTGAGATTAGTGAAGGTGCCTTTTTGTATATCATAAATAAATATGCCCGACTCGGTAGCTATCCACAATTCATGATCATTATATTTTACAAAGTCGCGTACGTATATCTCGGTTTTATTAGGATTGTAGGTTAGCAAGTCGCGGTAAGTACCCCTGGAGCAATCAAACTCCTTGATACCCTGGTTGGTAGTGCCGATGAATATTTTATTATCAGCGCTATATATTTTTTCAATGAATTTTGAGGCAACCAGTGGGGAGTTTTTAAACACACTATAGCTGCTAAAGGAATGCGTTACAGTATCCAGTTTTTCCAGGCTGCCCGATGTGGATGATACCCAGACATCGCCAGATTCATTAATGGCCACAGAGGTTGCATCAAAATGTTGAAATGGCCTGTAGTCAATTATTTTTCCTGTCCTTTTATCAAACTTCATCAATGCCGACCGGGAAACAAACCAGCAGTTATGAAACTGATCGCTTACCATATACCTGATGGCGTTGTTGTTTGAAGTGATGTGTATAAAGCTTTCTGTTTGAGGGTTGTATTTGTCAAGTCCGTGGTCTGTACCTATCCAAAAACTGCCGTCCTTATCCAGGCAAAGGGTATGCACCATATTGCCGGAAATGCTTTTTTTATCCTTTACATCATGCCTGAATGTTTTAAAGGTGTAGCCATCAAACCGATTAAGGCCATCCTTGGTTCCGAGCCATAAAAAGCCACGCTTATCCTGCATGATGCAGTAAACGGTATTGTTTGACAACCCCTGTTCTACCTGGTAATGTCTGAAATAGTACGATTGTGCACAGCAGATATTAAATGACAGGAGTAATAATAAAGCGGCTAAAAATACAGGTTTCAAAATCGTTCAGTAAGCAAATATAACCATTCTCAACAAGCGTTTTTGTTGCTGAAAAAAATGATACGTTTTGACTAATAATTGATATGATTTGGTTAATAGGTGCGGACGAAAATGCTTTTTCTTTACAGCATGATTTAAATCTGTCAAACCTACATTTTTAAATTAAAATACTTAACCAATTAAATAAATCATTTATGAGAAAATTTTTACTACTCAAACAAGTAGGGTATTTCCGCTTGCAATGGCCACCCAATAAATGGTGCCCTCAATTAGCATTGGTTGCTTTTTTCTTCATGTTTTACCTGCTTACCTCATCTTCGGTATCTGCGCAAAATAAGTTTAAGATAAGCGGTACGGTAACTGATACCACCGGCGAAGTGCTTACCGGGGTTGCCATCCGCGTGCAGGGAACCCAGGCCGGTACAACAACCGATATTAAAGGAAAATTTACCCTCAACGTTCCGGATGCTAATAGCACTTTGAGCGTAAGCTATATTGGCTTTGTAACAGCCGAGATTCCGATCAATGGCCGATCGGTTATTGCTATCCGTTTAAAATCGAATAACTCGGCACTTCAGGAAGTGGTAGTAACCGGTTATGGCACGCAAAAAAGAGCTTCGATAACAGGTGCTATTTCCAGCATAACCAGTAAGGATATTGAACGCGTGCATGGTGGTTCTACCGTGAGTACGGGTTTAGCTGGTAAGATACCAGGTGTCACTTTCAGACAAGCAGAAGGACGTCCTGGTTCCAGTGCGTCTATCCAGATCCGTAATTTGGGCGCACCACTTTATGTAATTGATGGTATTCAGCAAGATGAGGGGCAGTTTAACAACCTGGCGCCTAATGATGTGGAAAGTATCTCGGTATTGAAGGATGCATCAGCAGCCATTTATGGTGTACGTGCAGGAAATGGTGTGGTAGTGGTAACCACTAAAAGAGGATCGGGAGAGAGCCGGATCAATGTAGACTCTTACCTGGGTTTTCAATCATGGGACAGGTTTCCAAACGTATTGACTAATTCTTATGATTATATGAAAGCCCTGGCGGCAGCACAGGTAATTACCAATGGCAGTACCTCCATTACCGACGCCGAACTGGCAAAGTACAAGGCAGGTACCGAACCAGGGTATCAGAGTTTTAATTGGAAACCATTTGTGTTGGCAAATTCAGGTGCACCATTAAATTCATTCCATGCAGATTTTACTGGCGCAGGCGATAGAGTTACCTACTATGTAGCTGGTACCCATTTATACCAAAACTCGCCGGCCGGTGCTGAATATCTTTTCAAGCGTACCAATATCCAATCCAATGTAAAAGCAAGAGTAGCTGCTGGTCTTTCGGTAAGTATGAATATCAACGGCAGGGTAGAAACACGCGAAAATCCGGGTGTTCCAGGAGCTGACGACTATTTTTTAGCTAAATTGGGAATACTCGAAAATACCCCTTTAGATAGACCCTATGCTAATGATAACCCCGCTTATTTGCGCGACAATGGTCCGCATACCGAAGCCAATTATGCGTTTTTAAATGATAAGCTTTCGGGTGTCTGGCACCAGGACTGGCGGGTATTACAAACCAATTTTGAAGCTGAGTATATTATCCCAGGTATAAAAGGTCTTACAGCAAAGTATGATTATTCATATTACTATGCCGATGAGTTGCTAAACAACCACGAGTATACTTACAACGCCTACACTTATAACCAACAAACCGGTAACTATGATATAACCCATGCCGTTACCAACCCGTGGCGGGAGCGCGAACAACGGAAAGAGCTTAATACCACTACCCAGCTACAGTTAAGCTATAATAACACTTTTGGTAAAAGTACCATCGGCGCTACCCTGGTTAACGAGCGCATCCATAAAGAGCACCTGAGGAACTGGCTGCATGCTAACCCTATCTCTAATAATCTGCCTTTGATCTATTTCCCAACTATGGATCAGTACCAGGACAGTGATGACTCCGAAGCTCGTATAGGTTATGTAGCCCGTTTCAATTATAACTATGATAACCGTTATTATTTGGAAGCATTGGGTAGAAGAGATGCATCATATCTGTTTGACCCCGCCCATCGTGTTGGTTATTTTCCCGGTGTATCGGTAGGATGGAGAATTACCAACGAGGGTTTTATGAAAAAACTGTTGGGTGATAATAGCATACTTAACGACTTGAAATTCAGAGCTTCATATGGTGTACTGGGTGACGACAGAAGTCCTTATGATGCTAGTGGAAATACACCTATTGTAACGCCATATGCTTATCTGCCCGGTTATAATTACGCAAATGGAGCTGCCGGTAACGTGGCTATATTGGATGGTAACCCTGTTTCCACCTCCATCAATAAAGGTATCCCGGTTAATAACGTATCCTGGATGAAAAGTAAAATATTTAACGTGGGTGCCGATTTTAGTATGCTCAATAACCGTTTAACCGGTGCCATTGAGTATTTTAAAAGATCACGTACAGGTATTGTCGGAAACAATTATAGCGTAGTATTACCAGTCGAAGTAGGCTTTGGTTTGCCCGGCATCAATGAAAATTCCGACTCGCAACGCGGCGCTGAAATATCTCTGGCCTACAACAATAAAATAGGTGAAGTAAGCTATAACATTGGCGGAAACTTCTCTTATAGTCGTAAAAAAACAGGTATTTATGCCGATACGCCTTTTGGCAACTCGCTGGATGAATACTTCCGCTCACAAAATAACCGTACCGCCAATATTTTCTGGGGATATCAGGTTATCGGGCAATTTACCTCTGCTGCCCAGATCAACGGGTATAAAGTAAATGAAGACGGAAAAGGTAACAGCACTGTATTACCCGGTGATTTGATATACAAAGATCAAAATGGCGACGGTAAAATTGACGGCAATGATATGCGCCCTATAGGTTACGGTTTGGGTGCGCAACCTAATATGAACTTTGGCCTTTCGCTGGGTTTGGCTTATAAAGGTTTTGATTTTCATGCCGACTTTTCAGGCGGATCCGGCTATTCATGGAACCAGAACTGGGAATCAAGATGGGCCTTCCAGAATAATGGCAATTTAAATACCATTTTCCTGGACAGCTGGCACCTGAGTAATCCAAACGATGTAAATAGTACCTGGGTATCCGGCAAGTATCCGGTTAACCGTAACAACGTAGGTACCAATCATTACGACTACTCCTCAAACTCTACCTTTTGGCTCCACAACGTGAAATACATACGGGCCCGGACAATTGAAATAGGCTATTCGTTGCCTAAAGACCTGTTAGCCAAAGTGAAAATTAAAAGGGCGAGATTCTACGCCAACGTATACAATCTGTTTTCTATAGATAACCTGCGCCAATACGGAGTTGACCCGGAGGTTAATGACGATAACGGTTTGCAAACGCCGCAAAGCAGGGTTTACAACTTTGGTGTTAACCTAACCTTTTAATAAAAACATTAAGTAAAATATTCGATGAAAAAGATATTCACAATAGCTATGATTTCGGTACTGATAGGCGCGGAATCATGCAAAAAAGATAGCGATTTTTTAAATGTGCCGCCAAAGTCGGTGGTTACTACCGATGTGGTTTTTTCAGATCCGGCATTGGTATTATCAGTACTGGGCGATTTGTATAACCGTGTGCTCGACTTTTCGAGCCTGGATAACGGCTGGACAACCTTTGCCGATTTTGGAGAGTCATTTCCCTCAGATAATGGCTCTTATGGCTTTGTTCAAAACAGGTCATGGGATTATGGAACCTGGGGAACCTGGGATTACGGGTATGTGCGCGACTTGAATTTGTTTATTGACAACGTAACTGCATCTACCAAGTTACTGGCTGCTGATAAAAGCCGCTTCCTGGCTGAGGGACGTTTTTTACGCGCCAGCTATTATTTTGAAATGGTAAAGAGAATGGGAGGCGTTCCGTTGATCACCCAAACCCTCACCTATAACAATAGCGGTAACGTAACCGATTTGCAATTTCCACGCTCAAAAGAATCTGATATTTATGATTTTGTGATCAGCGAAGCAGAGGCGATCAAAGGATTATTACCTGCTGATCCTACTGAAAAATCAAGAGCAACTAAAGCAGCAGCCCTGGCAATGGAAACCAGAGCGGCATTATATGCAGGTTCCATAGCAAAATATGGCGCTGCAACACCACAGGTTTCATTGTCAGGGGGTGAGGTTGGTATTCCGGCAAGCATGGCTCCAGGATATTACACCAAAGCCCTAAACGCAGCCAAGGAAATCATCAGTGGCTCTGCCGGGTCATATAAATTATACCAGGTACTGCCTAATCTTTCAGATAACTTTGCTGCTATATTTTTAGATAAAAGTAGTGTAAACCAGGAGTCAATTTGGGTAGAAGATTTCAAAGTGCTGGCCGGTAAAGTGCACTCTTTTACAACCAATGATCAGCCTTATTCTGTATCAGATGAAGCTTCGGATGCTGGCCGTTTGGATCCTTCACTGAACCTGGTACAGTCATTTGAAAAACTGGACAATACTTTTGCACCGATAGCCACTAAAGATGCCTCAGGAAACCCGATATATTATGCAGATCAGCAAGATCCATTTGCAGGGAGGGATGCCAGGCTGGCGGGTACTGTAATGTTACCGCACTTTTTCTGGAAAACCGCTTATATTGATATCTGGGGTGGCTATTTGTTAGCTAATGGCAATATCATCAGCAGTGATGATGCTACACATTATGCCGCGTTACCAGGCAGCTCTACACTGGTACAGGTAGTGGGTAAAGATGGACCTACACCAACCGGTGAACCTCTTCGTACACAAACAGGTTTTTATATTCGTAAATACCTGGATCCTGCAACAGGATCCGGTCGCCGTGGACGCCAGAGTGATGTTAACTTTATCCGTTACCGTTATGCCGAAGTTTTATTAAATGCTGCAGAAGCTTCTGCTGAGCTCGGTGATTTCGCGGGCGCATCAAACTATATGAACCAGGTGCGTGCAAGGGCAGGTTTAACAACACCTATTATTTTAAATGCTTCTAATTATTTCGACAGGGTAGTACACGAACGTCGTGCCGAACTTTCATTTGAAGGGCATGTGTTGTTTGATATGAAGCGCTGGAGAATAGCCACCAAAGTTTGGGATGGCAATCCGGAAGGTTTAAATGACTTAACCAGTAATATCAGTTCGGCAACCAAAAGAAATACACAGCCCTGGGGCCTGTATCCTTATAAATATTATAGCCCAGGTAGCCCGAATGATGGCAAATGGGTATTCAGGGAGATTTTACCATCGCCTGTAACGGGTGTTCTCAATTTCAGGTTGGGTAATTACTATTCACAAATTGGCGATAATATCATATCTGCTAACCCAAAAATCAAGAGACAGCCAAATCAATAAGTCAATTATTATAATTCAAAGATCATGAAAATTAAATTTCATCACATCGCCATATTTATCCTGATGCTTTCGGCTGTGGGCTGTAAGCTGGATAATGTTAAACCTCCTTCAATTAAATTAACCGGGCAGTTAATGTACAAAGGTTCGCCTATTGGAGTGGAATATAATCAGGTTCCTTTTCAGCTTTATCAAACAGGTTATAAGGGTAATACGCCCATTACCGGTACATTTGATCAGGATGGTACCTATTCTGTATTAACCTTCAGCGGAAATTATAAATTTACTATTCCGGGTGGGCAAGGGCCTTTTCAATGGAAAGAGCTCCCCTCGGGCGGAAGGGATACGATTAATATCGCCTTAACCGGAGATCAGACCGTAAATATTGAAGTAACTCCTTATTATATGATCAGGAATGCGCAGATAGCCGCTGCCAGTGGTAAAATAACCGCAAATTTTGGTATCGAAAAAGTGATTACGGATGCTACCGCTAAAAATATACAAACGGTAAGTTTATTTGTAAATAAAACCCAGTTTGTATCGCCCAGCGATCACGCCGCAGAAGCCGATTTGGATGGCGGTGCTATCACCGATCCATCAAATGTATCTTTAAACGTGGCTATACCTACTTTTCCGGTAACACAAAACTATGTTTATGCCCGTGTAGGCATCCGGATAGCCGGGGTAGAGGATATGATATTTTCGCCGGTAGTTAAAGTATCTTATTAATTACAACTTAAAGGGGCCATTCATCATGATGGCCCCTTATATTTATAAAATAAATCTTAATTCTATATACAATTACATCTCTGTTAATCCCTGATGAAAAAACTGAATTTTTGCTTATCCCTTTTAATTTCCGCTTCCCTGTCAGCAGGTGCGCAACAAAATGACTGGCATCTGATCAAAGACAGGATCACCACGCCATGGGCCGAAAAGGTTGACCCACAAGCGCCCCTGCCTGAATATCCACGGCCGCAATTGGTACGCCCCAACTGGCAAAATCTGAACGGTTTGTGGGACTATGCTATAGTACCTAAAGCTACGGCGGGTCCTGCTAAATATGAGGGAAAGATATTGGTTCCTTTTGCTGTTGAATCGGCATTATCAGGAGTAGGCAAAACAGTAGGTAAGGATAGCATGTTGTGGTATAAAACAAGCATCACACTTAATAAAACTATCAAAGGAAAAGATATTTTGTTACACTTTGGCGCGGTGGACTGGCGCACGGAAGTATTCGTTAATGGTAAAAGCGCCGGTGTCCACGAAGGTGGATTTGATCCTTTTACCTTCAATATAACTCCTTATTTAAAAGGAGGTTCAAAACAGGAAATTAAAGTAAGTGTTTGGGATCCTACGGATGATGGTCCGCAACCGCGCGGTAAGCAGGTTAAAAAGCCCGAAGGTATCTGGTATACCCCTGTTACCGGCATCTGGCAAACCGTTTGGTTAGAAGGTGTAGCCAAAACGCATATCGAAGCTACCAAGCAAACACCCAATATTGATGAGCACACACTTTCGGTTTCGGCCTATGTTGCTAATAGCCAGCCAGGTGATCAATTGAAGATCACGGCCTGGGATGGACAAACGCAGGTTGACGAAAAAATTGTGGATGCCGGCGCAACCGCCGTACTGGATATTAAAAATGAGAAATTATGGTCGACAACAGATCCTTTTCTGTATGACCTGCGTGTAGCACTTATTCGTAACAACAAACTGGTTGACGAAGTAAAAAGCTATTTCGCCATGCGTAAAATATCACTAGGGGCCGATGCCAATGGTGTACAGCGCATGTTGCTGAACAACAAGTTTGTATTTGAATATGGCCCGCTTGACCAGGGTTGGTGGCCCGATGGTTTATACACCCCACCAACGTATGAGGCTATGAGCTTTGATATCGATAAGCTGAAAGCCATGGGCTTTAACATGATCCGCAAGCATATTAAGGTAGAGCCTGCCCGTTACTATGCTTATTGTGATAAAACGGGGATGCTGCTTTGGCAGGATATGCCCAGCGGAGACTTAGGTAACCATTGGGAAAACCGCCCGGGTGTGTATGACAGGGCAACAGACCAGCAGCGCACGCCGGAGTCTGAAGGTTATTACCGCAAGGAATGGAATGCCATTATGAACGCTTTATACAATTATCCATGCATCGTTGTTTGGACGCCGTTTAACGAAGCCTGGGGCCAGTTTAAAACAGTGGAAATTACCGGGTGGACAATGAAAAAAGATCCATCACGCCTGGTGAACAGCGCCAGTGGTGGCAACTTTTATGCTACCGGTAATATAGTCGATCTGCATAACTATCCTAATCCGGCTATGCCGCGTGCCGAAATATTTGGTAAAACGCAGGCTGTAGTACTGGGTGAGTTTGGTGGTCTGGGGTGGCCGGTAGAAGGGCATACCTGGCAAGCTAACAAAAACTGGGGCTACCAAAACTTTAAAAATGGCGATGACCTGTTTAAAAAGTATGCCACGTTTACCGACAGGTTACAAGAATTAATTAAACTAGGTTTATCAGCGGCTGTATACACCCAAACTACTGATGTGGAAGGCGAGGTGAACGGCTTTATGACCTATGATCGTAAGGTGATTAAAATGCCGGTAGAATCGTTGCAAAAAGTAAATAGTAAGCTGTACGATCCATCTTTAGTAAAATAAAATAACCGTTGAATATGCGCTTCAAAAATAAGATCAACATTATTAAAACTAGTCTTTGCTTTACCTCGGTTCTGGTATGCTCAGGTATTGCGGCAATAGCCCAAACAGGAGTGAAAGCCACAACTGTGACCAAAGTTGACAATGGGCAGGCTAATGCATTTTATGTAAATAACCGTGCGCCCCTGCAAAGGCAATACTTTACCAAATTACCTGTCGGGAGCATCAAAGCCAGTGGCTGGTTAAAAAAAGCGCTGGAATTACAGCGTGACGGCCTCACCGGCAACCTGGGTGAGATTAGCATATGGCTCTCTAAAACCAATAATGCCTGGCTTAACAAAGAGGGTAAAGGCGAATATGGCTGGGAAGAACTGCCTTACTGGCTAAAAGGCTACGCCGATATTGGTTATATGCTGAATGACAAAAAAATGATTGCCGAAGCCAAATTCTGGATAGATGCTGTGCTGAATAATCAACGGGACGACGGTGATTTCGGTCCGGCAAGAACAAATAATGGGAATCGTGACCTGTGGACGAACATGCCGATGCTTTGGTGCCTGCAATCTTATTATGAGTATAGTAAGGATCCCAGGGTAATCCCTTTCATGACCAAATATTTCAAGTACGAGTTATCTGTACCCGATAATAAGTTCCTGGAAGATTATTGGGAAAATAGCCGCGGTGGCGATAATATGCTCAGCGTATATTGGTTGTACAACCGTACCGGCGATAAATTCCTGCTCGATCTGGCTGCCAAGCTCGATAGAAATACCGCAAACTGGCGCCAGGCCAACAATTTGCCCAATTGGCATAACGTAAATATAGCTCAGTGTTTTCGCGAACCGGCTACCTATTACCTGCAAAGCCATGATCCAAAAGACCTGGCTGCTACCTATAACGATTTTAAAATCATCCGTACATTGTATGGTCAGGTGCCGGGCGGTATGTTTGGTGCAGATGAAAACGCCCGTAAAGGTTATGATGACCCGCGTCAGGCTGTTGAAACCTGCGGTATGGTGGAGCAAATGACATCAGATCAGATGTTGCTGGGTTCAACCGGCGATACTTTCTGGGCCGAGAATTGCGAAGACGTAGCTTTCAATACTTTCTCAGCTGCTTTTATGCCCGACTACCGGTCGCTACGATATTTAACAGCCCCTAATATGGTGGTAAGTGATAGCAAAGACCATCACCCCGGTATATCCAATGAAGGGCCATTTTTGATGATGAACCCATTCAGCAGCCGTTGTTGCCAGCATAATCATGCCGCTGGTTGGGTTTACTATGCCGAAAACAGTTGTATGGCCACACCTGATAATGGCCTTGCCGTACAGTTGTACACGCAAGGTGAGGTAAATGCCAAAGTGGGTAACGGGGTACAGGTAAGTCTTACAGAAACTACCAGATATCCTTTTGAAGATCAGGTGAGTTTTACGGTTAATACCTCTGGTTCAGTAAGTTTTCCGCTTTATTTGCGAATACCTGAGTGGTGCAAGGGAGCTGCTGTAAAAGTAAATGGTGTTGCCGTAGCGGTAAATACCAGTACAGGCAGTTATATTAAGTTGGCCAAAACCTGGAAAAATGGTGATAAGATAACCCTGCATTTACCTATGCAACTGAAAGTTCGCCAGTGGGCTGCCAATAAGAATAGTGTGAGCATAAATTACGGACCGCTTACGTATTCGCTCAAAATTGATGAGCAATATACAAAAGAAGATGGTCGTAAGTCAACACAAGGCGATTCGCATTGGCAAGCCACTGCCGATCCGCAGAAATGGCCTTCGTATGAAATTCACCCGGCATCTGCCTGGAACTATGGTTTGGTGATAAATGAACAGCATCCGGAAAAATCCTTAGAGGTCATCCACAAAAGCTGGCCAAAAGATGATAATCCTTTTACCAATGCCAACGCGCCTATTGAACTCAAGGCAAAAGGAAAACAGATTCCCGGCTGGACGATAGATCAATATGGCCTTTGCGGATTACTGCCAGCCAGTCCGGTAAAAACGGATAAACCGGTAGCCAATCTCACCTTAGTGCCCATGGGAGGGGCCAGATTACGAATTTCGTCTTTCCCGGTTGTAGAATAGTTAACAGAATGAAGTTAAAAGGCCTTCTGATATTCATAGTTCTGGCTTTGCTGTCTGTTGATAGCAAAGCCCAGAACAGCCTGGCTATAACTCATCAGCCACCATCGCCACTTTACCGCGATCCGGTGTATGATGGCGCTGCCGATCCGGTACTGGTTTACAATCGTGCCGAAAAGGTATGGACAATGCTATACACCCAGCGCAGGGCTAATGTACAGTCGCCAGGTGTAGCCTTTTGTTATGGTACGGCAATAGGGGCGGCTACATCTAAAGATCATGGCCATACCTGGGTTTATAAAGGCGCATTAAACCTGGAGTTTGAACAAGGACAAAATACCTTTTGGGCGCCTGATGTTGTTTATGAAAATGGCACCTATCACATGTTTGTGGTTTACATCCGCGGGATTTACAGCCAATGGGGCGGCGACTCGCACCTTGTGCATTATACGAGTAAAAACCTGTGGGACTGGAAATATGTGGGACCGCTGAATTTGCCCGATCATAACATTATCGATCCCACACTCATCAAATTATTGGATGGTAAATGGCACATGTGGTATAAAGATCAGAAGCTGGGCAGCATCACCATGACCGCCGAAAGCACCGACCTGATCAATTGGAAAGCCGCTGATAAGCCCGCCATTGATGGCCAGGCACATGAAGGCCCCAAGATTTTCCGGTTCAAAAATTATTACTGGATGATCACTGACGAATGGCACGGTCAACGGGTTTGCCGTTCAAATGATGCCAAAACCTGGGAACGCCAAGGGCTCGTGTTGGATACACCGGGACACCGCCCGGAGGATACACCAACCGGCGCTCATGCTGATGTAGTGATATCCGACGATCATGCTTATATTATTTACTTTACGCATCCCGGCCGGAAAACGCACCAGGATGATGGGGGACTGGATAAGGATGGGACATATTCCTACTCATCCAAGAGAACTTCAATACATGCGGCCGAACTGGAATGGAGCAATGGCACACTCGTTTGCGATAGGGATAAACCATTTAATTTTTGGCTCGACGATATTCAATAATGACCATGAAACAAACACTCGCCTGGCTGTTCTTGCTATTTATCCCGTTGATGTCGATGGGGCAGGCAGCTATTATATGGGATCAGGCGTCATTAAAACAGGTTGCGCCATTGTCAGGCAGCAAAGATGCCAACTACGCCCGTATGATACAGCTGTACAATGGCAGTCTGTTATGTGTGTATGAAAGTAATGGTGGCGTGGAGTGTACACAAAGTCATGATTTGGGTAAAACCTGGCTGCAACCGGTGGTTATAGCTAAAGCTATCTCTGGGGTGAATATGGCTGTGCCCGATATCCTGGAATTGAAAGATCATTCGTTGTTGGTATCCTATAATCCGCGGCCGCACAAAATAAATGGTAGCTGGGATACCAACAAACATTTTGCTATCCGCACTAAAAAAAGTTATGACCAAGGTAAAACCTGGCGCGATGAACGGCTGGTATACGAAGCGGGCTATCGGTTTGAAGATGGTTGCTGGGAACCATCGCAAATACAGCTGCCCAATGGCGAAATTCAATTATATTTCTCCAACGAAGGGGTTTATACGCACTCCAACGAGCAAAATATATCCATCTTCCGGTCGCATGATAATGGCTTAACCTGGACTACAACACCCAAGATAGTTTCTTTTACGCCGGGTCATCGGGATGGTATGCCTGTGCCTATTATACTGAAAGGGACAAAAGAGATATTGTTTTCTATCGAAGACAATGCCGGTCGCCAGTTTAAGCCATCCATTATTCGCAATAGCTTTAGTCAAAACTGGCAAAGAACGGTAGGTGCCAATGATCCTGAACGCACTTATGCCCTAACACCTAAACTACCTGATACTGTTTACGCCGGTGCGCCATATCTGCGCCAACTACCGGGCGGGCAAACAATTTTATCTTATCAAAGCACTTTTGGCAGGAACGGCAACTGGGAGCTGGCCTGTATGCAGGTAGCCGTGGGCAATAATAAAGGTGAGGATTTTGTAAATACAGCTACACCATTTAACATCCCGCTAAATAAACATGGATTATGGAACTCGCTGTGCATATTGAAGGATGGAACCGTTATTGCCCTCACTTCAACCGATGCTTATAATAGCTATACAGCCATTTGGATGATCAAAGGACATTTAATCAATAAAAAAGAATTTATTAAATAATAACACATGCAAAAGAAATTAAAATTATTGGCCATAGTATTCGCCCTGTTCCATATGGCGGCTTCGGCACAGCAAAAAGCCCCGGCACAGGTATGGCCGGCACAAAAGGCAAAAACATGGTACGCTAAACACCAATGGTTAGTAGGTAGTGATTTTATACCCAGTACGGCCATTAATCAACTGGAAATGTGGCAGGCCGATACCTTCGACCCCAATACCATCGACAAAGAGCTGGGTTACGCGCAAGGCATAGGCATGAATGTGATGCGTGTGTTTTTACACCACCTGGCCTGGCAGCAAGATCCCGAAGGTTTTAAGAAACGGGTTGATCAATACCTGGCTATTTCCAGTAAGCACGGCATCCAAACCATGTTTGTGTTTTTTGATGATTGCTGGAACAAGGAACCCAAAACCGGGAAACAACCAGAGCCCAAACCAGGGGTTCATAACTCTGGCTGGATGCAGGATCCAGGACAACCCGCTTCAGAAGAAGCTGCCAATTTTCCGGCGCTCGAAAAATATGTAAAAGATGTATTAAGACGTTTTGCTGCTGATAAACGCATATTGCTATGGGATTTGTATAATGAACCCGGCAACTCAGGAAAAGGTGATAAGTCTTTACCGCTATTAAAATCGGTTTTTAAATGGGCAAGGGAAATCAATCCAAGTCAACCGGTTAGTGCAGGTGTATGGAGCTGGAATTTGGAAACCCTCAACCAGTACCAGATAGCCAATTCAGATGTGATCACTTATCACGATTACTCACCCGAGGCTGATCATTTAAAAACTGTTCAGTTCCTGAAAATGATTGGTCGCCCGTTGATCTGTACCGAATATATGGCACGTCCGCGCAATAGTTTGTTCAGTACGGTATTGCCTATGTTAAAGAAAGAAAATGTTGGTGCTATTAATTGGGGTTTTGTATCGGGCAAAACCAATACTATTTACGCCTGGGATACCCCTATACCTGATGGCAGCGAACCCAAATTATGGTTTCACGATATTTTCCGCAAAGACGGCACCCCTTACAAATCCGAAGAAGCCGAACTGATCAAAAACCTGACAGGAAGAGGAAAATAGAACGCGGAGGTGCAAATTATAAATAGTTCCGAATACCGGTAGTAGGAAAACCCAAAGGGTACGGATGTATTACATGCGTTTGTACCCTTTGGGTTTCGATGGCATTTAGTTATCACTATATCATTCAAAGTTCCCCCGTTTATCCCCAAAATACCCCGTTCCTGTACTTTATTTTTTTGTTGCAGATAGATTTTGTTGCTTTGGTATATAAAAAATAAGCAAAGTACAAATTGAAAAAGCCATTACCTCTATCTCTTTATTGGAAATGCCAACTCATCGGTTGGTCGGTGGCTTCGCTTTACTGGACTTTTATTGGTTTTACTGGTGGGCCTTTTAATCCGGTGCTGGGGCTGTTGCAGTTTGTAACAGATGTAGGTCTTTATATCCTGATCACCCACCTGTACCGCAATTTTGCATTACGTCATCAATGGCAAATGCTGGGCATTAACCGGTTGCTGCAAAGAATGGTGCCCGCCGCTTTGGTATTGGGTGTGGCTTATACCATATTTACTATCTTAAAGGTGTATTTTTTGAAATTTTGGTTTGTTTCGGCCTTTCAGCAACCTTTTTCAGAATTTGTTCAATTAAACATAGAGCATATTTTTATAGCTGGTGTGCGGTTAATGTCCATCTGGTTGCTGGCTTATCATTTGTACCAATATGCACGAAGAGAGATTAACATAACCAAAGAGAATGCCCGCCTGGCCATCATTACCCGCGAGGCGCAACTGAATAATCTGTCGGCACAACTTAATCCGCATTTTTTGTTCAATTCGCTTAATAATATCAAAGCCCTCGTTATTGAAAACCCAGACTCGGCACGCAGAGGTATCGATCTGCTTTCAGATATCCTGCGCACCAGTTTATATAGCGGTGATATCATGCTGACATCTGTCACTAAAGAAGTTGAACTGGTAAAAGATTACCTGGAACTGGAAAAATTACGCTTTGAAGAACGCCTGCAGTTTATCATAAAGGTTGATGATGAATTGTTAAAAATGTCTATCCTGAGACTCAGCGTTCAAACTCTCGTTGAGAATGCCATCAAACATGGTATCGCGAAGCAAAAGGATGGAGGACTTGTTAGTATTCAAATCGAACAATTTCCGGAGCATACCCATATCTGCGTTCAAAATCCGGGATATTTGGATATGGATCAGTCAGGAGGAGGCGTAGGGCTCAAAAACTTACAGGAACGCCTGGAGTTACAGTATAAGGGTAAGGCAACCTTTACTATCACCGGACGGATGCCGGGTATTGTTTTAGCAACCGTAATGATCCCAAACTCATGAAAAAGCTGCGTGTATTGATAATTGATGATGAACGCATGGCCAGGCAGGAGGTTAAACGCTTGTTGATGCCGTATCCTGATATGGAGATTATAGGAGAGGCTAAAAACGCCGACGAGGCTATTGTTCAAATAACGGAAAAACATCCCGATTTGATTTTTTTGGATGTGCAGATGCCCGAACGTTCGGGGTTCGACCTGCTGGAATCCTTGAGCGAGGTGCCCGAAGTGATATTTACCACTGCTTTTGATGAGTACGCCGTAAAGGCTTTTGAGGTAAACGCGCTGGACTATCTGATGAAGCCCATCCGTGAAGAACGCTTTTCCCTGGCTATGGAAAAGGTACGGCAAAAACTGGCACAGCAAATCTCTGACCCGCAAATATTTGTGAAGGACAGGCAGCAATATCATTTTATTAAATGGAGCAAGGTGCATCTGATAGAATCTATGGATAACTACGCGCGGTTATACTTTGAGGATAAAAATGTATTTCTGAAAAGCTCATTAAATCAATTGGAGGAAAAGCTGGATGTTTCTGTTTTTTTCAGGATCAATCGCTCGCAGATCATCAACCTGAAATTTATCCAAAGTGTCCAAATCGTGCCAAATGGTCGCCTGCAGATCAGTCTGAAAACGGGAGAGGTGCTCGAGGCTTCCGACCGGCAATCCGTAAAGCTGAAAAGTATGGGTCGTATATAAATCTTATCCCAGTCCTTCTCCAAAGGAGAAGGAGTAAATAATCATAAAACATTAAAAATCATGAACAGAAAACACTGTATGGCATTGCTATGCCTTTTGATAAGTTTTTGTTGTCACGCGCAACGTATTCATTTTCAAAAACTAAGCGAAACAGATAGCATAAGTATTGCCCGGCAAATGCCGGTACTGGCTAATGAAGTGCTGGCGAAGTATCAGCAAGCCGGCGATCAAAAAGACTATTTGAATGATGTGTTCCAACTGCAGATATTAGCTGGCAGGTATACAGATGCCCTGGTAAGCATTACCAACTTGCGTGGAATATCAAAAACCAACGATCAGCTATTATATAAACAACATGAGCTGTTGGTGCAGGCTAGGCTCAAACAGTCATCATCCAATCTTTCGTTTAGTGAAGCTTATAAACCATTGTTCCGCAATATGTTTTCTGAGTTGAATAATAAGGATGCCGTGCGTTTTTCGCTCGCGTTTATTACCCGGAGTGGAATAAGTCAAGTGAAAAAGGATTTTGCAGAAGCACTGACGAAGGCCGAAAACAACGATAGCCTGGATATCAAAGATGCTTTGGAGCTTTGCAAAAGATACTACCGGCTTAACTTTTATCAGCAGGTTGAGGCGATATCAAAAATTTTATTAAGCGAGGAATTTAACAAGCGATATATTATCCGTAATCAACTCATTAAAACAAAGGATGGCGCCTCCATTGCTGCTATCGTGGTTCGTTTAAAAGGCGTTACAACACCACAGCCGGTGGTTTTGCAATACACCATTTATGCCGATAGTGCAGACTGGTCATCTATATTGGAGCCGGCTATTCATGGTTATACAGGAGTGATGGCTTATACCCGGGGCAAAGGTTTAAGTCCTGATCAGATTGTTCCTTATGAGCACGATGGCAAGGATGCTAATGAGGTTATTGACTGGATCAGTAAACAAAACTGGTGTAACGGCAAAATTGGTATGTATGGGGGCAGTTATAATGGCTTTACCCAATGGGCCGCAGCCAAATACCATCACCCAGCGCTTAAAACCATTGTGCCTTATGTGGCAGCTATACCAGGTTTGGGCTTGCCGATGGAAAACAATGTATTTATCAATGCTAATTATGGCTGGTTTCTTTATGTTACCAATAATAAATACCTGGACAACGAGGTGTATTATAATCCCCAGCGTTGGCGAAGTACAAACGATAGGTGGTATACCACTGGTGTTGCCTATAATAAACTCGACAGCATCGACGGAACGTCTAATCCCTGGCTGCAACGCTCCTTGAAGCATCCTGGCTTCGACAAATACTGGCAGGGGCAGATACCATATCAAGAGGATTACGCTAATATCAAGATTCCTGTACTTACAGTTACCGGGTATTATGATGATGGGCAGATATCGGCTCTGCATTACCTGCAGGAGCATCTAAAGTATAATCCAAAAGCTGAGCATTACCTTATCATAGGTCCTTATGATCATTTTGGATCACAACGGGGCGGATATCCTGTTTTGCGCGACTATGCTGTTGATTCTGTAGCGCTTATCAATACGCGGGATATTACTTTTCAATGGCTGGATCATGTTTTAAAAGATGACAAAAAGCCGGCTATTTTGCAGGATAAGGTGAACTTTGAGGTAATGGGTGCCAACAAATGGGAGCATGCAGCTTCTATACCTAAAATGGCGAATACCACGCTTAATTTGTACCTCACGGATAAAAAAGAAGGCGATCATTATGTTCTTTCTGATAAAAAGCCCAATACACTTGTGGCACTGAACCAGGAAGTAAATCTGGCCGATCATCAGACTTCTAATAATAATAACTATTATCCTTATCCTATCATCAAAAAGGAGCTCGATCATACTACCGGTTTGTTTTTCATGAGTAAGCCTTTTAATAAGCCGGTGGAGGTAAACGGTATGTTTAGTGGCAGTTTAAAAGCCATGATCAACAAAAAAGATATGGATATTGGGGTTTCGCTATATGAGGTGATGCCTAATGGCGATCTTTTTGACCTGTCGTACTTTTTAGGGCGTGCCAGTTATGCCGCAGATATGAGTGTGCGGAAACTGCTGCACCCGGGTAAAATAGAAACTATCCCGTTTTACCGTAGCCGTATGGTGAGCCGTCAGTTAAGCAAAGGTAGTCGTTTGCTGGTAGTGCTGGATATCAATAAAAATTCATTCGCTGAGGTGAACTACGGGACAGGGAAGGATGTTAGTACTGAAACTGTAAGCGACGGGAACGTTCCGCTGCGTATCAAATGGTACAATAATAGTTTTATCAGCGTGCCGGTTAAGCAGTAAGCAAAGTGTGAATCCTCTTTATGTGAAAAATAAGAAATGTCATCTCGAACGAGGTACGAGGAGAGATCTTTTGCGCTGAACTTATCCTGGGCGAAAAATCTCTCATTATCGTTTGAGGTGACAAAGATGGATAGGAAAAATATATGAAAATGCCTCAAAATAACCGTTTTTAGCTTATTTCCGTCAATATTACAGCTATAAATATTTCCAAAGCAATTCCTTGCGAAATTGCACGGTAACCCTCTGATTAGTAGGGTTAACTGGCTTAGTGTATTGAATACAACTTATTGATTATCAGTTGTTATATATTTTGAATTGCGTTTTTGTAGTCTTAGTTTTGCCCCAAACCAATAACAAAATTAATGTGATATGGGACAAATCACTAATAAAAGTACAAGCTTACAAACGGAATTTCCGGAGCTGAATAAAGCCCAGGAGATTCATTATCAATTACCTCCGGAGATTTTAATAAAAGCCGCTTTGGAACGCAAGGAGGGCTATTTAACTGATCATGATGTATTAACTATCGACACTGGTGAGTTTACCGGCCGCTCACCAAAAGACCGGTTTATTGTGCTGGACAATGTGACAAAAGACACCGTTTGGTGGAGTGATATTAATATTCCTGTAGATGCGGAAGTGTTTGATAGTCTGTACACTAAGGTGATGGCTTACCTATATGGCAAGTCTATTTTTACACGCGATGCCATGGTATGTGCCGAAAAAAGCAGTCGCCTTACCTTGCGTGTGATTACCGAAACAGCCAGTCAGAACCTGTTTGCTTATAACCTGTTTCTGCGACCCGAAGGAGTTATCGATCCGGAGTGGACTATTGTATCGGCTCCTGGGTTTAAAGCTGACCCTGCTGTGGATGGTACCCGTCAGCATAATTTTTCGATCATCAACTTTACCCGTAAGATTATCCTGATAGGAGGGACAGGTTACACCGGGGAGATCAAAAAAGCGGTATTTACCGTACTGAATTTTCTTTTACCACGCCAGGGGATCCTGCCTATGCATTGTGCGGCCAATAAAGGTGCAGATGGCGATACGGCCATCTTTTTTGGCTTATCGGGCACCGGTAAAACCACGCTTTCTGCCGATCCGGACCGACAACTGATTGGTGATGATGAGCATGGCTGGGGTGAAAATTCTGTGTTTAATTTTGAAGGGGGATGTTATGCCAAGATAGCCGGACTTACAGCCGAAAAGGAACCGCAGATATACCAGGCTATGCAGCCCGGGGCACTTTTGGAAAACATTTGTTTTAAGCCCTGGTCAAAAACGGTTGACTTTGATAATCTGTCTAAGACCGAAAATATCCGCCTTTCGTACCCCATGAGTTTCATCAGCAACGCGATAGAACCGGCAATTGGTGATATTCCGAAGAATATATTTTTCCTCACGGCCGATGCTTTTGGGGTGCTGCCACCTATATCCAGGCTAAATAAAGCGCAGGCTATGTATTATTTTCTTTCGGGCTATACCGCAAAAATAGCCGGGACTGAATATGGTATTAACGAACCAGAAGCTACCTTTTCTGCCTGTTTCGGCAGGGCCTTTTTGCCATTGCATCCTACTAAATACGCCGAAATGCTGGGCGAAAAGCTGGACAAGTATCCGCTAAATGTATGGCTGGTGAATACCGGCTGGACAGGAGGCTCATACGGTACAGGCGAACGTATTAAGCTAAGTTATACCCGTGCCATGATCAAGGCCGCACTTAGAGGAAAGTTGAATGATGTATCTTATCAAAAACTACCCATTTTTGATCTGATGATACCTGAAAGCTGCCCTGGCGTTCCTTCAGAGTTACTGAACCCGGCAAATACCTGGACCGACTCTTATAATTACGAAGAAACGGCTAATCACCTGGCCGGTCTTTTCCGCAAAAACTGCAGTCAATACAAAGGATTTTCTGACGGAATGCTTTGCTCCGTTGGGCCAACCGTTGTAACGGCTGGATAATCGATAATAATTGTGTTTCGTTTTTCAAATGAGAAAACCCCGGCAAATTGCCGGGGTTTTTGGTTTGGCTTTTCTCTTTAACTCAATTTGTCATCCTGAGCGGAGTGAAGGATCTATTGCCGAATTGACTATCGTAGAGTAGATTCTTCGCTCCGCTCAGAATGACAATTCCGCTTTTTACCCCGCTAATCCCATACTTATTTCCTCTTCTACAGCTTCGGCCATAAATTCTTCGGCTTTGAGAACCATTTGTTCGGAGCCGATAAAAATAGGAGTACGCTGGTGAAGGGAATTTACATCCAGTTCCATAATTCGATTTTTACCGTCAGTGGCCCGGCCACCAGCCTGCTCAATAACAAACGACATAGGGTTACATTCATAAACCAGTCGTAATTTACCGCCTGGAGTGGCTGCCGTAACCGGGTAAATGAATATGCCACCTTTAATCATGCTGCGATGCAGATCGGCTATCATGGAGCCAACATAGCGCGAGCTGTAAGGGCGATGGGTGGTTTCATCTTCAACCTGGCAATATTTGATGTACGATTTTACTCCTTGCGGGAAATGTACATAGTAACCTTCGTTGATAGAATAGATAATGCCTGTTTTGGGTATTTTCATATCCGGATGCGACAGGCAGAATTCGCCTATGGACGGATCCAGCGTAAAGCCATTAACGCCTTTGCCAGTGGTATAAACCAGCATGGTTGATGTACCGTAGATCACATAACCTGCGGCAACCTGGTTTACGCCTTTTTGTAATACATCGGCCAGTGTAGCCCGGCCCGAAGTGCTTTGGCGGCGATATATAGAAAAAATAGTACCTACCGATACATTCACATCGATATTGGAGGAACCATCCAGTGGGTCAATAGCTACAATATATTTAGCATCCAGGGATACATCGGTATCCAGCATCACAATCTCCTCGTTTTCTTCTGATGCTACAATGCAGCATTCCCCGCCGCTTTTAAGGGCTGTTATAAATTGCTCATTGGCATAAATATCCAGTTTTTGCTGACTTTCGCCCTGAACATTGGTACTACCGGCTTCTCCCTGCATGTCCATCAATCCCGCTTTGTTTACCTCGCGGTTAACAATTTTTGCCGCAATACCTATATCACGTAACAAGCGTGAAAGCTCACCTTTAGCGTACGGAAAATCCGCTTGTTTTTCAATGATAAATTGCCCTAATGTTTTTGCTTGTGCCATAGGCTTAGTGTATTTTTTACGTATTAATTTGTTATTGGTTTGCTCACAAGGTAATCATAAAAAAGGCTAAAATGAAACAATTTGGCAATATTTATCGTCGATAACGTTTGCGTTTCATGAGTTAATAGTGTAAAAATGGCTACTAAAAGGTGTTAGCAAAGTGTATTAATCACCGGCATAAGTCCAGGCACTTTCGTAGGCGTTCAGGCGCTCGGTATAGTCAACAAGGTCGGCATAAAAAGGTAATCGGGTAAGGGTAGAGCTGTCGCCGATAACCACCAGTTTTTTCCGGGCGCGGGTCAGCGCTACGTTCATCCGCCGGATGTCTGAGAGGAAACCAATCTCACCATCCGGATTGCTGCGCGTCATGCTGATATAAACCACATCGCGTTCCTGGCCCTGGAAACTGTCAACAGTATTGATCGAAATATGATTGCTGTAACGAAGTAATTCGGGGTGGGCGGCCAGCAACTCATTCAATACCCTGATCTGCTCTTTATAAGGCGCGATAATAGCAATGCTGGGGAAATTGGCAGTATCAGTTAAATTGCCGACTAGTTTATTCAGATGCTTTAACAAAAATACGGCTTCTTCGGGATTGGCCACACTGGTACCTTGCTGTTGCTCTTCGAAACCACAGCCAGCGGTGTCTATAAATGAAACAGGCATATCATCCGGGAATAGTAAACGCTGCGCTACAGAAGCATGGGCTTTCAACTTGCCCTGATAAAACTCTGCCGACGAAAAGCCCATAATGGCTTCGTGCATACGGTATTGTTCTTCCAGTAAAACCACGGCTTCGGGGTGCAGGGTGGTGCATTTTTCGAGAAGGGTAGTGCTCAGTCCATTTTTTGCCGCCTCCGCCGATTTAATAGTAGGGGGCAGTTGGCAATGATCACCAGCCAATATTACTTTCTGCGCTTTCAGTATAGGTATCCAGCAGGCAGGCTCCAACGCCTGACCGGCCTCATCAATTACCACGGTATCAAATTTAACATCGCGTATGGTGTAATGATTGGCGCCTACCAGTGTAGCAGTGATTACCTGCGCCTTACTCACCAGATCATCAACAATATGCTGTTCGGTGGCGGCCACATCCTTCATGATCTTGTGCGCTTCGTTAAACAGGGCCTTACGCTGATCGCGTTCTGCTTTGCCAAAGCTGCGTTTGTATTTATGGGCCATGTCTTTATAAGCACTGGCCTGTTTTTTTAGTTTTTTGATCTCCTTGTTGTCACCATGCTCGGCAACCTTGCTGTCGAGGGTTAAGGAAAATAGTTTTTCAGACACTCTGGCCGGGTTACCGATGCGCAATACATTCAGCCCTTCGTCTGTAAGTTTTTCGCTGAGCAGATCAACCGCTGTATTGCTGGGAGCCACAACCAGAACCTGTTTTTTATTTTGCTGAATGAGCGCTTTAATGGCTTGAACCAAAGTGGTTGTTTTACCCGTGCCCGGTGGCCCATGAACAATAGCCAGATCTTGCGCCGAAACGATCTTCTGAACCGCTTCCGTTTGTGACGCGTTTAAGCGTGGAACGGAAAGGGGTGCAATAGTATTAAATGCAGGTGCTTTATCACCGGTAAGGATCTGGATCAAACGTCCTTCCTGTGGCTTTGCTGCTAATGCCGAAGCCTGTTTAAGGGCGTTCTGCATTTCGTCGTAACTGTTGTTATCAAAAAGCAGATCGATGCCCAGTTTGCCGTCGCGTGTCCAGTCGGGTAGTTCATCGGTATATAGGGTGATCTTTAGGCGATCGCCGCCCTGGTAAGTGATGGTACCTTCTACACGGTCGGTCTTTGGATCGTGGTTAGAGAACAGGGCAGCCGGTACACCAAAACGCAGTTGATGCGACAGGTCCTTATGAGTAGTGCGTTCCACCTCCACGCTGATATAATCACCCCGACCGGGCTCGGTTCCGCGGATAGCGATAGGGTACCAGCTAAGTCCCTGTGCACGGCGGTCGGCAGCTGATGAGTTTTCGGTTAGTTTAAGATAAGCGTTACGGTCCTCCTCTTTTTCTTTATTCAGCAGATCAAGGAGCTTTTTGAAATAATCCATTACCTGCAAAGGTAGGGATTTTTGGGAGCAAGGATTTTTGGAGCAAAGAGCAAGGATTTTTTTGGAGTAAGGATGAAGAGAACAAAGAGCAAGGATGAAAAGCGACAGTATGGTCCGCGCAATTTCTTTCGTCGTTCTCTTTCTGTCCTTACTCCTTGGTCCGAAAATCTTTGCTCAAAAAATCTGTAAGGATTTTTCTTGTGGCACGACTAAGCCGCAAAAGCACAGGAAAAATAGTTTTAACCCGGAATATATTCATGTCAAACAATAATGATATCGCCACCAATGTGTTAACAGAGCCAGGTAAATGGGTGGCTCAATATGCCGATTATTTATACACGTACGCCTATACGCGCATTAACGATGAAGATCTGGCAAAGGACCTTGTTCAGGAAACTTTTCTGGCAGCCCTGGAAAAGCTCGATCAGTTTAAAGGCAACAGCTCTGAGCGTACCTGGTTAACGGCCATCCTTAAAAATAAGGTGATTGATGTGTATCGTAAAAAATCATCTGCATTTGCCCAAAAAACAGATGTGGCCGAAGCCGAACGGGAGCAACAGGATTTCTTTGATCACAACGATGGGCATTGGAATGTAGAACACCGCCCAAAAGCATTTGGAATTGAAGAACAGGATCCCTTAATCAATAAGGAGTTTAATTACATCCTGCAAAAATGTTTACAAAAACTGCCGGCGCTTTGGCTTTCGGTATTTACCATGAAACATATGGATGATCAATCTACCGATGTTATTTGTGAGGAACTGAGGGTTTCGCCCTCAAATTTCTGGGTTATTATACACCGCACCAAGCTTAATCTGAGGGCTTGTCTGCAAAAAAACTGGATTTAAAATAGGGGAGGAATATGGATGAACTAACAAAAATAGCGTACAACTGCCGCAAAGCCACTCATTTAATTGAGAAGAAGCTGATAGACCATTTAACGCTTCGCGAAAAACTGGAATTGAAGATACACCTGGCCGGCTGCTCGGTTTGCCGGGTGTTTGAACAGCAAAGCACGCTTATTAATAAAATGGTACGTGACCTCTTCCATCCGGAAAAAATCACTGAGCTGAAGCTGGATGAAGAGTATAAAAAACAGATGCAGGAACGTATTGAAGAAAAACTGAATAAGCATTGAGATAAAATTTACTAAACCGATATAGCTTACCGTGAGCTATGAAAATGAGCTGATAAAAATTAAACCGGGTAACAATTTACTTACAATATTTAATGAATAAATATAAGTGTAGTAAATACACAAATAAATATTAATATTGTAGTAACCAATTGCTTAACCGGTAGTATTTCATCTTTATATAGCGCATTTTGTTAGTATGCTCTCATGCAGAGGTAATTGTGCTTTATGACGAGGGATTTTACCGGTTGATGGAATAAAAAATATCAACTAAATCTCACATCATGTCTCTCAAAATCAAACTCATCTGTGTTTTATGGCTTGGGCTTAGCTTTTTGCTGTATTCGTTTAAAAAGCCGGCTCCGGGGCCGCGTGTATTGGTGTTTTCAAAAACACTGGGCTGGCATCACTCCTGTATCCCGTTTGGTATAGCAGCTATTCAAAAGCTGGGCAAGGAGAACGGTTTTGAGGTGGATACTACCACCAATTCCGCGCTTTTTACCGACGATAATCTTAAAAAATATCAGGCGGTGATATTTAACTGTACTACCGGCAATGTGCTCAACGCCGAAGAGCAGGCCGCCTTTGAGCGATATATACAGGCTGGTGGTGGTTTTGCCGGCGTACATTCGGCGGCAGATACCGAGTACGACTGGCCCTGGTATGGTAAACTGGTAGGGGCATACTTTTCCAGTCATCCCAATAATTCCAATATCCGCAAGGCTACTATTGATGTTACCGACCGTACCAACCCCATCACGGCCAATTTACCGGCCCGCTGGGAGCGTACCGACGAATGGTATAATTATAAATCCATCTACAGCGGCATCCATGTGTTGGCCAGTTTGGACGAAAATACCTATGATGGTGGTACCAACGGCGCCGACCATCCCATTACCTGGTACCACGAGTATGATGGCGGTCGCTCCTTTTATACCGGTTGCGGTCATACCGACGAAAGTTACAGCGATCCGCTGTTCCTGGGGCAATTGTTAGGCGGCATCAAATACGCTATGGGGAATGGCAAGCCTTTAGATTATACTAAGGCTTACTCCAAAGTAGCGCCCGATCAGGGCCGCTTTGTAAAAACCGTACTGGT
Source organism: Mucilaginibacter inviolabilis (assembly GCF_011089895.1). NCBI lineage: Bacteria > Pseudomonadati > Bacteroidota > Sphingobacteriia > Sphingobacteriales > Sphingobacteriaceae > Mucilaginibacter > Mucilaginibacter inviolabilis. Next base: position 1,820,194 of record NZ_JAANAT010000001.1, on the reverse strand, counting down.
AAATAACATTGCTTCGCCTATGGAACTGGCCGTGGCTAAAGATGGCCGGGTGTTTTTTACGCAGTTGTACGGTAATTTTTCGGTGTATAATACGCATACCAAACAGTACAAGGTAATTCATAAATTCCCCATTACTGACGATGGCGGAACGGGTGTTATCGGTCTCAATATCGATCCCCAGTTTGAAACCAATGGCTATGTTTACATCTATTATATGCCTGCCGGGCAAACTATCGAACCATTAAATTTTCAACTGTCAAGGTTTACTTTAAGTAAGCAGAATGTGCTCGACCTCAAATCAGAAAAGATTTTATTTAAAGTGCCGGTTCAAAAGGTGAGCGGTGCGCATCATGGCGGTTCGCTGGCCTGGGATAAGAATGGTAACCTGTATCTTTCTGTCGGCGATAGCTCCAGTCCCTTTCCCTCCGATGGTTATGCGCCGCTGGATGAACGCCCCGGTCAGGAACACTATAGTCTGGATGCGCAGCGTAGCGCCGGTAATACCAACGATCTGAAAGGAAAGATCCTGCGTATCCACCCAGAGCCTGACGGTACTTATACCATCCCGGATGGCAACCTGTTTCCGAAAGGTACACCCAAAACCCGTCCCGAAATTTATGTAATGGGCTGTCGTAACCCGTACCGTATAGCCGTAAATCCCAAAACATCGGTGCTGTATTGGGGTGAGATAGGTCCCGATGCCGGGCACGATTCGCCACGAGGCCCGCGCGGCTATGATGAGTTTAATCAGGCCCGTAAAGCCGGTAATTTTGGCTGGCCATATTTTGTAGGCAAAAACTTCGCTTACTCACACTGGGATTTTGCTACTGCAACGCCCGGACCCATGTTTGATCCTAAAGCACCGGTAAATAACTCGCCAAATAATACCGGTTTAAATGTTTTGCCTCCGGCGATGCCCGCCATGATCTGGTATCCTTACGCTGCTTCGGATGAATTCCCCGAACTGGGTTTGGGTGGCCGCTGCGCCATCGGTGGCGATTTTTATGAGTATGATGCCAATAATCCTAACCCCAATAAATTTCCGGCGTATTATGACGGTACTTTGTTTGTGGCCGACTGGATGCGCAACTGGGTGATCGACCTGAGGTTTGATCAGAACGAAAATTATGTACGCAACGATGCCTTTATGCCCTCAACCGGCGATTTCAGGCGACCTATTGATATGCAGTTTGGGCCCGATGGCGTATTTTATATGCTGGAATACGGTTCGGTTTACGGCGCGCAGAACGAAGATGCCCGCCTGGTGAAAATTGAATACAATACCGGTAACCGTGCGCCGATAGCCAAAGCGGCTATTACCGATGCCGCCATGATTAACCTGTATCAGCACACCAAATACCTCACTGCCGAGTTGAAAACTATCCCGGTAAAAAAAGAAATAGCCGGTCAGGCACCGCTTACCTTAACCGTTAACGGGCAAGGCAGCCGCGATCTGGACGATGATGACCAGATTAGCTATCAATGGCTTTTTGATGGTAAAACGGTAGGGGCCACCACTGTTTCGGCAACACATACTTACACAAAACCAGGTATTTATAAAGCTATACTTAAAGTAACAGATAAGGCCGGTGCGGTAGGTCGTGATACCATACTGGTAAAGGTGGGTAATACCGTACCATCGGTAAGTATAGCCAGTGCCGATAATAAATCCTTCATCTGGAAAAGTAAGCCGTTTAAGTATAATGTGGTGGTGAAGGATAAGGAAGATAAGGTGATCGATCCAAAACGGGTAAAGTTGTTTTACGTTTATAACCCGCAGCCATCTACCGATGGTAAAGTTGTTAAAAGCCTCGCAGCTTTATCGGCTGCTGAAGTCAGTTACCCGGGCAAAGCTCTGATGGCCGCCAGCGATTGTAAATCGTGCCATACTATAAACAAAACCGCCGTAGGGCCAAGCTTTACAGCTATAGCCAATCGGTATAAAACACAAAAGGGAGCGACTGATAAATTGGCTAAAAAGATCATCAATGGTGGTGCCGGCAGTTGGGGAACGGAGCATTTGATGAGTGCTCATCCCCAATTATCAACTCCGGATACCAAAGAGATTGTACGGTATATTTTTTCGCTTACGGATAAAAAGAACAAAGTTATGCCACTGCCACTCCATGGCAGCCTGAATTTGAAATTCAATGATGCCGAACCACGTGGTGAATACACGCTGCTGGCGTCATACACCGATAAAGGCGGTAAAGTGGTTGGCCCGCTTACAGGTACCGATGTGGTTACCCTGCGTAATGCCGATGTAAAAGCAGTTTATGCTGATGAGCTGAAAGGGTTTAACCGCTTTAAAAATGATCTGTCGGCCGGTAACCATAAATCATATGTGATGTTCAGGGATATCGACCTCTCGAATATTAAAAAGTTTGTTTACCGATACGCGTCCAAAGACGCGGCAGGTGAAATTGAGGTACGTATTGATTCGCAGGCAGGTCCGGTGATCAGCTCCGCAGCTTATACTGAAACAGGCGACTGGAAAAAACAGGCCTCTGTAACCGGCGAAGTGCAGAAACCAATTAGCGGCAAGCATGACATCTACTTTTTTGCTATCAAAAGAACCAAACCAAGCGAGGGTATTTTGAGTATTAAAGATATACAGTTTGAATGATCTCACCCTCAACGGAGAAGAAGGTAAGGAGTAATAACAAATAAAAACCATGTCATTGCGAGCGGAGCGTGGCAATCTCCTCGCGTTCTCATTGATGAGAATAGCTACGAGATTGCTTCGTCGTTCCTCCTCGCAATGACATATCGAAGAACATAACAACAATAAACCATGAAAAAATATACCATTATCCTAAGTGTCTGTCTCGCACTCGGATCTTCGGCCTTTGCCCAAAGCGGCAAGCCACTTTTCACCAACGCTATAGGTGTACAGGCTTATACCTTTCGTAGCAGTATGCCCAAAGCTACTGTTGCTGTGTTGGATACCATTAAGGCCCTTGGTATAACCGAACTGGAAGGCGAGGGGCCAAAGGATATGCCCAAGGAACAATTTAAAAAGCTTTGCGATGAGCGCGGCATCAAAATTCCATCGGTTGGGGCAGGATATGACGATATTGTTAAAGATCCACAAGCTATAGTTAAGCTGGCTAAAACGCTGGGTGCAAGCTACGTGATGGTAGCCTGGATACCGCATAAAAAAGAGTTTACACTGGAGGATGCCAAAAAAGCGGCCACAGATTTTAACCGCGTGGGCAAAATATTAAAGGAAAACGGATTGACCTTTTGCTATCATAACCACGGCTATGAGTTTGGTAAATATGAGGACGGTACGCTGTTTGATTACATCGCCAAAAATACCGATCCGCGATATGTATCGTTCGAGATCGATATCCTGTGGTCGTTTCATGGCGGGCAGGATCCTGCACAGCTTATCAACAAATACCCTTCGCGCATGAAGCTCATGCACCTGAAAGATATTCGCAAAGGCGTAGCTAATGACCTTACCGGCGGTACGGATACCCGCAACGATGTAGCCCTGGGAACCGGGCAGATCAATATCCCCGAAGTGCTGAAGGCGGCCAAAAAGGCGGGCATTAAACATTATTTTATTGAAGATGAAAGTCCCTCATACAGCAAGCAGTTACCGGTTACTATAGCTTATATTAAAAGTTTAAAAAATTAATATAAGCCTATGAATTTCAAATCTGTAAATAGAAGAACTGCATTGAAAACTTTAGGGGTAGCAGTGGGCGCTGCGGTTATCGGCAGCCGGTCCGAGGCAGCTATTAGTGTAGATAAGAACATACATGGCTTTGAATACTCTTTAAACATGAGTACCATCCGCGGGCAAAACCTGGGTTTTGTAAAGGAACTGGAAACTGCTGCCAAAGCTGGCTTTACTTCAGTGGAGATTTGGCTGGACACTTTGCAAGCCTATTTGAAAAACGGGGGCTCAATAACCGAGGCCAAAAAGATCGCCGATGGTCTGAGTATCACCATTCAAAATGCCATAGGTTTTGCGCCATGGATAGTGGATGATGAGACTGTGCGCAAACAAGCACTTACTCAGTTACAAGGCGAAATGGATCTGCTGGCCAAATTGGGTTGCAAGCGTATAGCTGCTCCGCCGGCAGGCGCAACCAAAGGTGATATGATCAATCTGGATACGGTAACAGAGCGGTATAACACCATCCTCACCATGGGCCGCGATACCGGTGTTATCCCACAATTGGAAATGTGGGGCGGATCGGTTAATCTGAAACACATCAGCCAGGTGCTGTATGTAGCCTTGCAAAGCGGGCATCCCGATGCCCGGGTATTGCTGGATGTTTTTCATATCTACAAAGGGCAATCGGCGGTAGAAAGTCTGCAATTAGTAGGTAAACCGTCGTTAGAGATATTTCATGTAAACGATTATCCGTCAGGTATAAATCCGGAGATTATTTCAGAACCCGACCGCGTATATCCTGGTGATGGTGTGGCGCCATTAAAGCGCATCCTGCAATTGGTAAAGCATCCCGAAAAGCCCCTCATTATATCGTGCGAGGTATTCAACAAAAGTTATTATGCCCAGGATGCTTTGCGTGTTGCTCAAACGGCCCTGCGTAAAATGAAAGCGGCTACGGGTTAGAAGGGTGTTGGCTCCCCTCTTAAGAGGGGCAGGGGTGTGTTATTCGCTCCCGCGAGATTAGCGGAGCGTATCTCGTGGGTAGTATTGTGGTAAGCTTTCAGCTTACGTCAGTCAGCTGAAAGCTGAACCATGTATACCACGGGCTGGAAGCCCGCGGCAGCGAAGTATAGCGCAGAGGCCTGCCCACCATGCTTCGACGGAGCTCAGCATGACAGCCAATCAAAAAGCCCAAGCCCTGTGCGATTCCTTCCCTCGGGAAGGGGAGGAAGGGGTTTATGGAACAGGATAATCATCGCGCGTAGAAGCCCTCCCCGCCATTACACAAACCACCGCACCCCTCCCGTGGGGAGGGAATAAAAAGCGTTGGTGAATAATCGAAAATATTTTGAAATATGGCGTTTATCATCCATCTTTAATTAACCAGTTACAGATTGTAAAAATCAACCCTATTTAAAAACCAGATTATGCCACTCATTAATTTACCCTCGGAATTTCCGGGTATCCGGAGCTTGTTCATGTACAGGCCAGAGACCGCGGCTCCCCTGAATCATTTGGTACAAACTTTACTGCATGATCCACACCCTTCATTAAGCGCCGGGGAGCGTGAGCTGATAGCTACGTATGTATCCAGTTTAAATACCTGTAAATATTGCACCACCATACATGGTGCTATTGCCAAACACCAATTAGGCAATAATGCCGAAATAGTGAGCAGCGTGATTGCCGATCCGGAAACAGCCCCTGTAAGCGATAAGCTTAAGGCATTATTAAATATCGCAGCCAAAGTACAATCAGGCGGAAAAAATGTTACTCCCGATGATGTAGAGCGTGCCCGTAATACAGGTGCCAGTGATATAGATATTCATGATACCGTGTTAATAGCGGCTGCATTTTGTATGTATAACCGTTATGTGGATGGCCTGGCTACCTGGCAGCCCGATAATGACGAATTATATGATAAAATGGGCGAACAACGTGCCCGCGAAGGGTACCTGACCCCTCCGCCAAAAGTAACCGATATGAACTTAACCGAAACCATATAAGAGCATGGCGCATATTAAATTAAACAACGAAGAACTGCCGGGTATCATCGGTTTATTGAACTACCGCCCGGAAACTGCCCGTCCTCTGCTTGACCTGGCTGAAACCTTATTGCGAGGGCCATCATCTTTAACCAGCGGCGAACGGGAAATTATAGCCGCATCGGTATCTTATTGGAACGATTGCCATTTCTGTCACACTTCACATGCTGCCGCGGCGGCAGCACATTTAAAAAGCGGACTGAATATTATTGACGATATCAAAGCTGGCTTGCCCGATACCCCGGTATCTGATAAGTTGCGTTCCTTGTTGCACATTGCACACCAGGTACAGCGCAATGGTAAAAACGTAACGGAAAATGACGTAGAAAAGGCCCGTGCAGAAGGGGCAACTGATACAGAGATACATGATACGGTACTGATAGCAGCCGCGTTTTGTATGTTTAACCGTTATGTAGATGGTTTAGGTACCTGGGCTCCAGGCCCCAACGAAGCCTACGCCGAAATGGGCGAACGTATGGCACATGTAGGTTATGGTAAATTCTGATATCATTAAGTTATTTTATTAATTCGGCTATTTAAAAGGCAACAGAACTGAAAAGTGCTAGCGCTTTTCTGCCCGAATTTTCGTATATTTATATCCATATCAGCCCGGATGTCATCAACCAGACATCCGGGCTGTTTAGTTAAAGAGAAAAGAGGGTGAAAAAACGTCGTTTTGTATTTAGTTGTTTGATATTCAATAATTTAATACTTTTTAAACCTTTCAAAAGCCACCAAAAATTTGTTAAAAAGTGTTAAAATGGCGTTAAAATTTAGTTAAAACAGATATTTATCGGGCCTTTTTGCCCTGTTTTTGATCAGAAAAGTGTTAAAATAAAAGGTTTAAAAAGTTTTTACCGATACAGGCTATCAATTCTCAGGCCGCCGCCTGATGATACTAAAATAAAATTCCTTGCATTTTTTATTTCTATATTTGCGTCGCTTTTGGTTCCCGAAGCCCTTTGTGGTTTTGGGATTAAAAGGGAATCCGGTGTAATTCCGGAACTGTCCCGCAGCTGTAAGCTCTGTTAACCGCTATCCATTCTGTAGCCACTGTTTCGATATGATCGCGACGGGAAGGCTGGATAAGTGGGGAGTAAGTCAGAAGACCTGCCATTGCACTATATGTATTCATAGCTTTCGGGGATTGAAGCTGGAATGAAGTACCTCACGTTGTGTGTATTCCATTTATGGTACCCTGTTGGCTGTTTGTTTAATTTTTCACGAACAGAACGTATTGCAACACTCGTACAAATATTTGTGCTTCCTGATGTTTTCTATTTGCCTTACAGCGATACAAGGCTTGTTTTGTGACCATGCTTTGGCGCAGGCGGCAGATACCAGTCGTGAAAAAATAACTACAGATACGGTTAAAAGCCACCATTTGAAAGAGGTTTCTATACGTGCCGCCCGCCTGTCTCTGCGTAATACATCGGCCACGCCTGTTCAAATACTTAAAGGCACAGATCTTGAAAAGCTGAACAGTCTTTCTGTAGCCGATGCCATCCGGTTTTTTTCGGGTGTACAAATAAAAGACTATGGTGGCATAGGAGGCTTAAAAACGGTTAACGTACGCAGTCTGGGTACTAACCATGTAGCTGTTTTTTATGATGGTGTAGAGTTCGGTAATGCTCAGAACGGACAGGTAGATCTGGGTAAGTTCTCGCTGGATAACATTGAAGAAATAGACCTATACAACGCCCAGAAAAGTACAATTTTTCAACCGGCTAAGGGCTTCGCTGCGGGGGCTTCCCTTTACATGATGTCCAAGCAACCAAATTTTGAAGCGGGTAGTCGCACCAATGGTAAGCTCAGTTTTAAAACAGGGTCATTCGGATTGGTAAACCCGTCATTGCTTTGGCAGTATAAATTGAGCGATAATGTTTACAGCAGCATAAGTACCGAAGTAATTCATGCCAATGGGCGTTACAGGTTCAGGACAACCAACGGTGTTACTGGCTATGATACCACGGCAATAAGGCACAATGGCGACATTGACGCGCAGCGTGTAGAAGCCGGATTGTATGGTAAGCTAAAAGATAGCAGTGCCTGGACGCTGAAGGGTTATCTATATCATTCGGACAGGGGATTACCCGGCCCTACTGTAAACAATAATTTCGATTCCAAACAGCGGCAAAAAGAAAAGGACGTTTTTATACAATCAAGCTACAACAAAAAGTTTAGTGAAAGTTATAGTTTAATGCTGGGTGCTAAATATTCTGATGATCATACAGAATACTTCGACCCCACAATAACCACTACACGGGGGCTACTCGAAAATAAATATGACGAGCACGAACTATACCTGTCAGCAGCTAATAAATTTCATATCAACTCCTTTTGGGATGCAGCGTTCTCTGCCGATTACCAGCGCAATACGCTCGATGCTACGCAAAATGATTCGGCAGTATACCGGTTTGTGCGACCCACACGCAATACTATATTAACAGCATTAGCTACCGAAGTTCATTTTAAACGCTTTAACGCACAGGCAAGCTTGCTGGGTACCTTTGTAAATGACCAGGTTGATACCCTGCAGGCCGCAGGTAAAAAAACAAAATTTACACCTGCAGTACTTTTATCATGGCAGCCATTTGATAATCCCGATTTCAGGTTAAGGAGTTTTTACAAGAGTATTTTCAGGCTGCCAAGTTTTAATGATCTGTATTACACTTTTATCGGGAACTCTTTTTTAAGGCCGGAGTATACCAAGCAATATGATGTAGGTTTTACTTATAATAAGACCTTTCAACAACATACCTTAATTTATTTTGCTATACAAACCGATGCCTACTATAACCAGGTAACAGATAAAATTGTAGCTATACCAGGTATGAACCTGGCGCGGTGGACGATGTACAACCTCGGTAAGGTGCATATCAGAGGACTTGAAATCAACTCGCAGGCAACCTGGCAATTACCCGGCGAGCTGTTTATTAATACGGGTATCAGCTACACTTATCAGAAAGCGATAGATGTAACAGACCCAACAGATATTAATTACAAACAGCAAATACCTTATACGCCGATCAACAGTGGTTCGGTATTGGTTGGTGCCGAGTGGCGTAAGTTCGCCTTTAACTACAGTTATATTTATGTTGCCAGCAGGTACGATTCAAAATATAATGCCCCGGAGAATTATTTGCAACCCTGGTATACCCATGATATAAGCTTTTCTTATACCTCCAATTATAACAAGCATAAAATAAAACTAACCGGCGAGTTAAATAATGTATTTAGTCAGGAAAATTATATAGCGCTCAATTTTCCGATGCCGCAAATTAACTATCGTTTTACCATAAGCTCAACTTTTTGATGTTATGAAAAATATAAATTACAAACTGCTTTACCTGCTACTCGGATGTACGCTAATGATATACGGTTCGTGCCGCAAAGCTCAGCAGCCCGTTCCGGAGGTAGTAACTACGCTGTTTCCGCCAGACCCCAATAGTGTGGTAAAAGGCTTTTACCTGGTTGATGAAGGTAATTTGGGTTCAAGTAAAGCATCATTGGATTACCTGGATTATACAACAGGGCAATTCAGTAAAAACATATATGGTCAGGCAAATCCACAAGTGGTTAAAGGTCTTGGCGACGTAGGTAATGATGTAGGCATCTACGGTTCCAAGGTGTATATCGTAGTTAATAATTCCAACAAGGTTGAGGTGCTTAACCTGCATACTAACAAAAGGATAACTCAAATTGACATTACCAATTGCCGATATGTTACTTTTCATAACGGTAAAGCTTATGTAAGCGCCTATCTGGGCAAAGTGGGTGATCCCAAAGCCCCGAATGGCGCAGTAAATGAGATTGATACTACCACCCTGCAGATTACGCGAACAGTGACCGTCGGTCGCCAGCCGGAAGAAATGGCCATTGTGGGCGAAAAACTGTATGTAGCCAACTCTGGTGGCTATAGTCCTCCAAATTATGAGCGTACAGTATCTGTGGTTGACCTGGCTTCATTTACGGAATTGAAACGCATCGATGTAGCAATCAATCTGGATAGGGTAAAGGCCGATCAATATGGCGACATCTACGTAACCTCCCGGGGCGATTATTATAATATTCCTTCAAAACTATTTGTGATCGATACCAAGACCGACCAGGTAAAAAAGGAATTTGATTTTGGGGTAAGCAACCTTTGGATAGATGGTGATACAGCCTATATGTATAGTTATGAATTTAGCTACATCACCGGTAAAAATACCACAACCTACTCGATGATTAACGTGAAGGACGAAACCGTACTGAATACAAAGTTTATAACAGACGGAACCGAAGCCCAAATAAAAGTTCCCTATGGCATCGCGGTAAACCCGGTAACCAAAGAAGTGTTGGTTACAGATGCAAAAGATTATGTATCTCCAGGAACTTTATACTGCTTTAGTACAGCCGGAAAGAAAAAATGGTCGGTGATAACAGGTGATATCCCCGGGCACTTTGCATTTGCTTATTAATATTAAGAAACAGAAAATCAATAAAAATGATAAAGATCAACTTAAACCACATGAAAAACTTGTCCTTAGGGCTTTTGCTCGGCATCGTGCTAATGTCATCCTGTAAAAAGGATAAATCAACCGATAATACAACTCCCGAAACGCCTGTACACCCTATAACGGCCCAAAGCAAGGCATATGTAAGTCAGCTGTTTGATTTTAATCCGGCTCCGGGACAGTTTGATAATACAGGTATTGGTGATACCGTAGCCGCTAAAAGCACCTTAAACGGCGATCAGGGATTGGTAAGCTTGGGAGCCTGGGGTGGATATATCATCGTTGGCTTTGATCACACGGTTTTAAACGTACCCTATAAAGAAGACTTTATTGTTTATGGTAATGCTTTTGCCAATTTTTCGGAGCCCGGTGTCATATGGGTGATGCAGGATACCAATAACAATGGTAAGCCGGATGATACCTGGTATGAGTTAACCGGTAGTGCTCAGTATAAGGATGGTTATACCCGTAATTACTCGGTTACCTATACACGGCCTAAATGTGATACGTGCAGCGTACCATGGAAAGACAATAAAGGCAAAACTGGCTTTGTAAAAACCAACATATTCCATAAGCAACCTTATTTTCCTATCGGCATCAAAGGTGATACTTATACTTTTAGTGGCACGCTGTTGCCATCATCAAATATTAACGACGATGACCCGACATACATTACCAGTGCGGCTTATGATTATGGCTACGGCGATAATACAGCAGGTGGCGATAAAATAGATATTGATAATGCTATAGATGCTAAGGGTAATAAAGTGAGCCTGAAAGGTATAGATTTTATAAAAGTGCAAACCGGTATACTATATAATATGGGCTGGTTGGGCGAGCAATCGACTGAGTTTGGTGGCGCTGCCGATTTAAGCATGCTTAAAAACTAAAATCAAATCAATAATTCTACCTATCCAAAAACATAAAACCTGTAAAAATGAACACAAAAAAATCTGCCCTTGTAAAACTATTACCCTGCATCTTCCCGATATTATTGATGGGAATGGTAAGCTCCTGTAAAAAGGATGCTGCTATTAATGCAACGAATGCAAATCAAACATCCGGAAAGCTCCAGGTGCGCGGGACAGGCAAATATGATAACGGCTTTTTCCTGGTAAATGAAGGCTGGTATGGACATGGTACCGGAACAGTAAGTTTTTACGATTTTGGCACCGGTTTAATCAGCGATAGCTTATTCACTAAAGAAAACCCGGGAAAAAATCTTAATCCAATCAGTAGTACTTTGCAATACGGTACTATTTTTAATGATAGACTATACCTGGTAAGTAAAGTTGGGGGCCCATTGGTAGTAGCCGATTCACATAGCTTACAGGAAATAAACCGGATTGCGGCCAAAAGCACCAATGATTTTAGAGCCTTTGTGGGTATTGATGCTAACAATGGTTTAGTGAGTACTAATTCGGGAATTTACCCTATAAATCTGCAAACATTGGCGCTGGGTACTAAGCTTAGCGGCGTGACAGGGCAGATAGGTGATATGATTAAAGCGGGTAACTATGTTTTTGTATTGTCTCAATCCAGTGGGGTAGTGGTGCTCAATGCATCTAACAATACAGTTGTTACCTCTATTGCGGGCATGCTTTGCGCGTTTGCCAAAACTCCTGATGGCGCTGTTTGGGCTGCCGGTGGTACGCAACTGGTACGTATTGATCCGGCTACTTTGGCGGTGCAAACTATAACGGTGCCTTTTTCTATATATGGTTCATGGGCAGCATGGCATCCCGGATCTATCGCAGCCTCTACTACCGAAAATGCCATCTTTATAGCTCAGAACGCTACATTTTCTGGCGGAACTCAGATCTATAAATATACTGCTGCCAATAGTGCTTCATTTACAACTCCCTTTATAACAGTGCCAACAGGCAGGGAACTTTACGGTGCCGGAGTGGCTTATGATCCCGTTCATAATCAGGTAATTGTTAATACGGTACACTCTGGTTTTACAACCAATTATAGTTTTAATGACCTGTGTTTTTATAACGCTTCTACAGGTTCATTGATCAATGATATTGCCTACACGGGATATTACTTCCCTTCAATTGCTGTATTTCATTAATTTTTTAGATATCAAAAATAACAAGCATGAAAAATAAATTCACTTTAAAACTGTCGGCGTACCTTATTCCGGTATTGCTGACGATGACGATCGCATCATGTAAAAAGGATCACAATGTTAAAATAGCCGAGCCTGGTAAGTACGAAAATGGCTTTTTTGTGGTAAACGAAGGTTGGTTTGGCCATGGTACTGGCACCGTAAGCTTTTTTGATTACGCTAAAGGGGCGTTAACCGATAGTATATTCACGAAAGAAAATCCTGGTAAAACATTGGAACCAATTGGTTCAACACTTGAATTTGGTACGATTTATAATCATAAATTTTACCTGTTATCAAAAGCTGGTGGACCTTTGGTAGTAACTGATGATCTTTCCCTGAAAGAAACAGGACGTATAGCCGCCGCTTCAGGCAACGATTGGCGGGCATTTGTAGGAATTGATAGCAACACAGGTTTGGTAAGTACGGGTGATGGTATTTACCAGCTTAATTTGCAAACCGTTACGCTTGGTGCCAAGATCAGCGGTGTAAGTGGCGAGGTAGGCGATCTGATTAAAGCAGGTAATTATATATTCGCGCTATCACAATCAAGTGGCGTAGTTGTATTAAATGCTACTACTTATGCTGTAGTTAAAACTATTCCCGGTTTAGAAGTTGCATTTGCCCGCAGTAAAGATGGTGCTATATGGGCTGCCGGTGGCACACAACTGGTGCGTATTGATCCGGCTACATTGGTGGTTCAAGCTATTACAGTACCATTTACTGTTAATGGTTCATGGGGTGCCTGGCATCCGGGTTCAATTACTGCCTCAACTACCGAGAATGCTATTTTTATAGCTAAAAATGGCCCTTATAGCGGCGGTACCCAAATTTATAAATATACAGCTGCAAATGCTGCTTCATTCACTACACCATTTGTTACTGTACCCGCCGGCAAAGAAATGTATGGTGCAGGATTAGCCTATAATGAAAAACTTAACCAATTGGTGGTAACCACTGTAAAATCAGGATACGGCACTAATTATAGTGTAAATGACCTTTATTTTTATGATCCATCAAGCGGTGCTCAAAGTAAAGATATTTCCTATACCGGCTATTATTTCCCTGCAACCTTTGTGTTTCATTAATTTATTTGAACAGTTACAACCTGTTTTAGTAAAGAAGGCTACCAATAGGTGGCCTTCTTTAGTTTTATTGTTCATAGATTTACCCGATAAAAATTGAAGATATGTTCTGTGAATAAAATGAACTTGTATGTAATTAATGAACAGAAATAACATTTTAGTTTAAAGTACTTTTAGAGGTTAAAACGTGAAACTCTTATCACATCATGCAGTCATTCTTTTTAGTAAAATGGTTTAGGGATATACCGATTGCGAAAAAGCTGTATTTTACTATAGGTATAATGGCTTTTCTAATTGTGATAGAGTTGTTTACGCTTAGTTTTGCTATAAAAACACTTTCTGCTGTAAGGTCATATGTAGGCGGTGAAGGGCTTTGGTCAAAGGCACAAAAAGATGCTTTATCTCATTTAAAAGTTTATGCCTATTCACATAATGAACAAGATTACCAGGCTTTCCAGCAATTTTTAAAGGTGCCGCTGGGCGATGGCGCAGCGCGAACAGCTCTTGAAAAAACACCTCCAGATTATGATGCGGCCCGTTTAGGTTTCCTGGCAGGGCGCAATCACCTTGATGATATCGATGGTATGATTAAGCTGATGCTGCGATTTAGCCAGGTGAAATATTTAAAACAAACCATTTTTTATTGGAAAAAAGCCGAGAGTGTATTGTTGAAGCTAATCCCCGTGAGTAAGCAATTACATGATAAGGTAATATCCGGCACCATAACTCCGGCAGAAACGCAACAATTTTTAAGCTACATTTCAAAGATCGACGTGGAATTTACACCTATGGAAGATGGCTTTTCCTATAGCCTGGGTGAAGGTTCCCGATGGTTTGAGGGCCTTGTACTTAAAGTTCTGATAGGTTTGGCATTTACCGTTGAACTTACAGGGATACTGATAGCAATATCCATAAGCAAGGGCATGCAAAAAGGCATCAAGGAAATTATTTCCGGAGCTAAAAAGGTATCCGAAGAATCATTTGATACACGGGTAAAAGTATATTCAAAGGATGAGATTGGCGTTTTGGCGACTGCCTTTAATCAGATGACGGATAAACTGGAACATACTATATTCGAACTGAAAAACGCTAAAGTTAAAGAGTTGCGGCAATTGGAGAGGGCAGAAGCCTCTGAAAAAATTAAGCAGGTGTTTATCGCCAATATGAACCACGAAATTTTAACACCCATGAATGCCATCATGGGGTTTGCCGGTTTGCTGGAGGAATCAGAAATAAGTAAAGAACAAAAGGAATATATCCGCGCCATTATGAAATCTGGTGATTTTTTGAAAGGCTTACTCAACAATATTCTCGATCTGTCAAAAATAGGGTCTGGTCATGTTCAGTTAGAAAGAAAGCCTTTAAATATCTATGATGTAGTGCATCATGCAGTATCGATGTTAAAACCGGAGATCAATAAAAAATCGCTGACTATCAGTTACCATGTTGATAGCGATGTTCCACAATTGGTTTTGGGCGATGAGATGCGGTTAAGCCATATATTATTAAACCTGCTTTCCAATGCGGTAAAATTCACCCCGGAAGGCTCTGTTTTGGTAGAGGCGTATGTTATAGATAATACGGCCGATGTGGTTTGGATAGGGTTTAGTGTTCAGGATACAGGCATGGGTATCCCTGAAGACAAGCAGGATAAAATATTTGAAAGCCTTGATCAGTTCAGGCAAAATAAAGGATTAGGCGGAATAGGTTTAGGACTTAGCATGGCCAAACATCTGGTTGATCTGCACGGCGGGGATATATTTATAAAAACCAGCACATCTGATGGGTCAGATTTTAGATTTACACTTCCTTTTTATAAACATGTGGTAACTACCCAGGCATCTATAGTTGAGAACGGTTTGGATAATTGCATCCCACAAGGTGAAACAAAAAATACACGTGTATTGGTTGCAGATGATAATCAGTTAAATAAGCTGCTGATTAGTAAGGTGTTGGAAAAACGTGGGTATTGCGTGGATGCAGTTGATAATGGAAGACAGGCCCTGGAAAAATTAAAACTAAATCATTACGACATTATACTGATGGATCTGGATATGCCCGAGTTAGATGGTTACGAGGCCACCATAGCTATCCGAAGTGAAGATAATGCCAAAAACAGCATCCCGATTATTGCCATAACAGCCCATGCCACCCGGGAAGTAATGGAAAAATGCCTGGATCACGGCATGAATGATTTTGTGGCAAAGCCTTTTGATGCGCAGGATCTCGATCAAAAAATAAAAGCTATTTTAATTGATGTCTGACTAGTTATGGCTGTGATTTTAAAATAAGCTGTAACATTAACTATATTTAACAGTCAAAGTACCTAATTAATGCCGTATTTAGCGGCGTGAGCCTCTACGCCCTATATTTTCACGATTATTTTACCTTATGATGCTTTTAAAACCGTTCTACAAAGCTTACCATGTACTTTTGCCTAAAAACTGGGCTCTACTTTTTACAATTGTTTCATCAACTGCTATATTAAGTTCTTGCGGCAGTAAAAATAAACAAGCTGCCGAGGGCCAGGCAGGAGAGCCTGTGTTGGATTATAAAGTGCTTACTTTGCAACCCCGTTCTGCTACTTTAAATGTTGATTATCCGGCCAGTATACAGGGTCAGCAAAATATTGAAATACGCCCCAAGGTTGATGGTTTCGTAGAGAAAATATATGTAGACGAAGGCTCTATTGTGAAAAAAGGGCAATTGCTTTTTAAGATCAATGCGCCGCAATATGAGCAGGATGTACGTACTGCACAGGCTGGCATCAAAACGGCAGAGGCAGACCTGAGCTTAGCCAAAATGCAGGTAATCAAAGTAAAACCTCTGGTTGAGAAAGATATCATCAGTCATTACGAACTGGAATCGGCAGAGTATACCCAACAATCAAAAGCAGCAGCCTTAGCACAAGCTAAAGCCGCATTGGTAAATGCACAGGTAAATTTAGGCTATACCACCATCACCAGTCCGGTAAATGGTGTTATAGGTTCGTTACCCTACAAACTAGGCAGTTTGGTAAGCAGCACCACAACCGATCCTTTAACAACAGTTTACAACACTTCCAATATTTACGCTTACTTCGCCCTGAACGAAAAACAACTGCTCGATTTTAGCAAGGATAGCACAGGTACAACTTCTTTCAAATCAAAATTGAGTAAGCTGCCTGATGTTTTACTCATACTACCTAATGGTACTCCTTATGAGCATACTGGTCGTGTAGAAACCGTGAACGGATTAATTAATACCGCTACGGGGGCTGCCAATGTAAGAGCCGGTTTTATCAATCCCCGTGGTCTTATCCGTAGCGGCAGCAGCGCAATTGTAAGAATACCAAATACCATCAAGTCTGGCTTGCTGGTGCCGCAAAGCGCTACTTATGAACTGCAGGACAAACGCTTTGTTTACCTGGTTGATAAAAAGAACCAAATCAAAAATGTGGCTATACAAGTGATGGATAACACTGCCGGCCAGTTCTATGTAGTTACCGACGGTTTACATGCCGGCGATAAAATAGTACTGGAAAGCGCCAATAACTTAAAAGATGGTACAACCATAAAGGCCAACCCGGTTAGCGAGGCATCCGTTTACGGCAACCTTAAATAATGGAAATTTAATTTATCAATCCTGTTAAAGCAATTGTATGCTTAAAAAATTTATAGAACGCCCGGTATTATCAACAGTTATATCAGTTTTATTGCTGATACTGGGCATATTAGGTCTTATTAATCTTCCTATATCCCAATACCCGGATATAGCGCCGCCAACGGTAAACGTATCTGCTTTTTATAATGGCGCCAATGCCGATGTGGTACTTAAAAGTGTGATTATCCCCATGGAAGAGCAGATCAACGGGGTGGAGAACATGACCTACATGACCTCAACTGCCTCCAATGATGGTTCTGCATCTATCACCGTATATTTTAAAGTGGGTACCAATCCCGATCTGGCCGCTGTGAACGTACAGAACAGGGTGTCGCGAGCAACCAGCTTATTACCATTAGTTGTTACACAATCGGGTGTTACAGTGGCCAAAAGCCAGAGCAGTAACCTGGTTATCTTTTCCTTATACAGCGATAATAAGACCTACGACGAAACCTTTCTGCAAAACTATGCCAAGATAAACCTGGTGCCGCAAATACAGCGTGTAACGGGGGTGGGTACCGCTGAGGTGTTTGGCTCACGTGATTATTCCATGCGTATCTGGTTAAAACCTGATGTGATGTCGCGCTATGGACTGGTGCCTGATGATATTACCGATGTACTTAACGAGCAAAACATTGAAGCCGCGCCGGGTAAATTTGGCGAAAACAGCAATCAATCTTTTCAATATGTGATCAGGTATAAAGGTCGATTGCAATCTGCCGCTGAGTTTGGTAACATGATCATCAAATCGGTTGGAAACGGGCAGTTACTGCGTTTAAATGATGTTGCCCGCGTTGAGTTGGGCGCGCTGGATTATTCGTTTCATATTATCACCGATGGCAAACCATCGGTAGGTGTGGCCATTAGCCAAACAGCAGGGTCGAATGCCCGTGATGTGATCAACGAATCAAAAAAGATCCTGGATGCCGCTTCTGAAACTTTTCCTAAAGGGATGAAGATCACCTATCTGGTTGATGCCAATGAGGTTTTGGATGCCTCGATAGAAAAGGTGATCAGTACCCTTATTGAGGCGTTTATACTGGTATTTATTGTGGTGTTTGTGTTCCTGCAGGATTTCCGGTCAACCCTGATCCCGGCCATTGCGGTTCCGGTGGCTATTGTGGGTACCTTCTTTTTCCTCAACCTGTTTGGTTTTACCATTAACCTGCTTACCTTGTTCGCCCTGGTACTGGCCATTGGTATTGTGGTTGATGATGCCATTGTAGTGGTAGAGGCAGTGCATGCTAAACTGGATATCGGCTATAAATCGGCCCGTAAAGCATCTGTCGATGCCATGAGCGAAATATCGGGCGCCATTGTGTCCATTACCCTGGTGATGTCGGCAGTGTTTCTACCGGTAACTTTCATATCAGGTTCTACAGGAGTATTTTATAAGCAGTTTGGTATTACACTGGCCGTTGCCATTATGCTATCGGCTATTAATGCGTTAACGCTTAGTCCGGCCTTGTGCGCCCTGTTCTTAAAGCCTCATGAAAAAGGCACCAAGAAACATGGCTTTATCAATCATTTCTACGTGATATTCAATACCGCTTTTGATGCGGTAAGCGGTAAGTATAAAAAATCGGTAGGTTTTTTGGCGCATAAAAAATGGATAGCGGTGGCTGCCATCGCCATATTTGCCGCGGTTTTGATTTATCTGGTAAAAACCACCCCGTCCAGTTTTGTGCCAAATGAAGACCAGGGTGTTGTATTCGCGGCTATTAGTCTGCCTCCGGCATCGTCTATGGAGCGTACGGATGCGGTTGCCAATAAGATCGATAGCATCGGGCATACTTTTCCGGCTGTTGTAAGTACCTTGAAACTGGTTGGGTTTAACTTTATAGCAGGTAATGGCAGCGCCTATGCGATGGTGATCATGAAGCTGAAAACCTGGGATAAGCGTAAGTCAAAGAGTGATAGCCAGGAAGGGATTATTGGTCAGCTTTATGGCAAAACCAGCGGAATGCGAGAGGCTAATGTGTTTTATTTTTCGCCGCCTACCTTAAATGGTTTTGGTAACAGCGATGGCTTTGAGTTTCAGTTGCAGGACAAAGGCGGGCATACCGTGAACGAATTATTTAAAGTAAGTAACGACTTTATAGCTGCTCTTGGCAAACGCCCCGAAATTCAGAGTCTTAATTCATCTTTCAACCCCAATTTTCCGCAGTATCAGGTTGATGTGAATGTGGCCAAATGTAAGGAGGCTGGTGTAACCGTAAATTCGGTATTGAATACGCTGCAAGGTTACTATGGTGGTTTATATGCCTCCAACTTCAACGAGTTTGGTAAACAGTATCGCGTAATGGTTCAGGCCGATTATGATTACCGGGCTAAGGAAACAGGTTTAAGCAAAATATTTGTACGTAACAGCGCGGGAACTATGGCGCCTATAACTTCTTTCATTTCATTAAAAAGAGTATTCGGGCCCGAGTCGATTTCCAGGTTCAACCTGTTCACAGCCATATCTGTTTCGGGGCAGCCGAAGGCTGGTTTTAGTACGGGTGATGCCATCAAAGCTATCAAAGAAGTCGCCTTGGAGAGTCTGCCCGCGGGTTATGGTTACGAGTTTTCAGGTTTAACGCGGGAAGAGTTAACCGCTGGTACGCAATCGGCTTATATATTTATGCTTTGCCTGGTGTTTGTGTACTTTTTATTAAGTGCCCAGTATGAGAGTTATATTCTGCCTTTCGCAGTATTACTTTCTTTGCCGGTAGGTTTGTCCGGAACTTATCTGTTCGCCAAGATATTCGGTATCGAAAGCAATATTTACCTGCAGATCTCGCTCATTATGCTCATCGGTTTGCTGGCCAAAAATGCTATCTTGATTGTGGAGTTTGCCTTGGAAAGACGACGCGCGGGTATGGAACTGATACCGGCTGCTATTGCCGGTGCCGAAGCCCGTTTACGCCCAATCCTGATGACATCTTTCGCTTTTATATTTGGTATTATGCCATTGATGTTCTCGACAGGGGCAGGTGCCAATGGCAATAGATCTATCGGTACAGGTGCAGTTGGGGGTATGTTTGTAGGGACTATATTTGGGGTTTTTGTGATCCCTGTATTGTTTATCATCTTCCAGCATTTGCAGGAAAGGGTGAGCGGTCCACCAAAACAGGATAATGACGACGATGAGGATGAAGCGGTTGAACTTAAACCAGTTCATTGATCTATCAATTAAAAACATCGCCATGAACAGAAATTGTTTAAAATATATATTATTATTTGCCTCGCTTTCGTCAGTGTTGCTTTCCTGCCGGATAACCAAAAGCTATAAAAGTCCGGATGTAAACACCTCGGGCCTATATCGCGGTAGCCAGTCGACTGATACGACCACCATGGCTTCGATGCCCTGGCAAAACCTTTTTGCTGATACGGTATTGAGATCATTGATACAAGAGGGCTTAAGTAATAACCTTGACCTGAAAACCGCGGTTCAAAAGATCCTGGAAGCACAGGCTACATTGCGCCAAAGCAAGGCGGCTTATTTACCCAGTTTAAGCGGTAATGCCAGTGTTACAAGATCAAAACAATCACAGGCCGGTTTAAATTTTCCGGAGGGTATAGATATTAATACGCTTACCACTACGTATCAGGCGGGTTTAAGCACCTCATGGGAGGCAGATGTTTGGGGTAAATTAAGCAGTACTAAAAGAGCTGCACTGGCCAGCTTTTTACAGAGTGATGCCGCTAAAAGGGCAGTGCAAACCCAGTTGATAGCTGATATTGCTAATAATTATTTTAGCTTGCTAGCCTTAGACAAACAATTGGAAATTACCCAACAAACGCTCAAAAACCGGATTCAGGATGTAGAAACCATGAAAGAGCTCAAAAAAGGAGCCGTGGTTAATGGTGCTGCGGTTGTACAAAGTGAGGCCAATCGTTATGCCGCAGAAGTATCTATTCCAGATATCAAACGCAGTATCCGTGAAACAGAGAACGCATTGGATATATTGCTTTCCAGGCCACCCGGGCCAATTAACCGGAGTACCCTGGCCGATCAAAAGCTGACCACCGAATTGCAGACGGGCGTTCCGACACAATTATTGACCAATCGCCCGGATGTGCAACAAAGTGAATATGCCTTTAGGGCCGCTTTTGAGAATACCAACCTGGCGCGGACTTATTTTTATCCCTCGTTTACCATAACGGCTTCCGGAGGATTATCGAGCTTAACCTTAACAGATTTCTTTACCAAATCGATATTCTACAATGCGGCTGTTGGTTTAACTCAACCTATTTTTAATCAGGGTATTAATAAAGCCCGCTTACGCACCGCCCAAGCACAGCAACAAGAAGCCCTGAACAGCTTTCAGAAAACCTTGTTAGTGGCAGGACAAGAAGTTTCCAATGCCCTGTATGCTCACGAAACCGCGGTTGAAAAACAGGACTCACGCAGTAAGCAGATCATCGCCCTGCAAAAATCGGTTGACTATACACAGGAGTTATTACGTTACAGCTCGGCAACAAACTATACAGATGTGTTAACCTCCGAACAAAATTTATTAGCCGCACAACTAAGCGGTGTGAGCGACAAACTTCAGGAATTACAAGCCATTGTGAATCTATACCGCGCCCTGGGTGGTGGATGGCGGTAGATATAATCTATTATCTATATAAAATAAAAAGCCTGTCTTTACAAAGTCAGGCTTTTTATTTTGATCAAAGTTATTTGTTTGCTTATTAAATTTATTGACCATATATGTTTATGAGTTTCCTTATAAGTTATCTATAATTTTCTTTTCTGCTTAATAATTATTGCATAATAGTTTAAAAATTAAGTATTTATTAAGCTTTTTTTAATATCCATCTCCTTATTTTATGCTGATAACCAACTTATACCGATAAACTTTTTCTTAAAGTTTTCGGTTTATTAAACCTTAATATCTATGAAAAAACATGTTTTTATGCCTCCTTAGGGACTACTACGTCCAATTTCTACTATTAACTACTATCAAACCAATTATTAAACACTTAAATTATGAAACTAAAAAGTATTAAAGCTTTATTTTTATTAGCACTGTTTGGCATAATAAGTTTAAACAGCTGTAAAAAAGGATTAGATAGCAACAACGCCGGAGCATTGGCCGGAAAAAATAAGAAAACATTCTCATCACCGGTGGGGGATGTTGTAGGAAAGATCACCGTAGGTTACCAGGGATGGTTTGCCGCCATTGGCGATGGTTCACCCATTAACATCTGGTGGCACTGGGCTCCAAATGCCAGCCAGGCACCCTCAACCAATAATGTCGGTATCAAATCATGGCCCGATATGCGCGAGTACACCAGCTCGTATCAAACAGGTTTTGCCAATTTGAATAATGGTACTCCGGCAAAACTGTTCTCATCCTTTAATGATCAAACGGTAAATGTGCAGTTCCAGTGGATGCAGCAAAACAATATTGATTGTGCTGCGCTACAACGCTTTAACCCTACAGGAGGCGAAGGCCCCGTACGTGATGCGATAACCGCTAAAGTAAAAACCGCTGCCGAGGCTACCGGCCGTAAGTTTTATATTATGTATGATATAACCGGCTGGACAAATATGCAATCGGAAATTAAAACTGATTGGACTAATAAAATGTCGGCATATACTTCATCATCAGCTTATGCCAAACAAAACGGAAAACCGGTAGTATGTATCTGGGGATTAGGTTTTAACGATGCTAATCACCCATTTTCTTCGGCCGTTTGTTTGGATGTGATCAATTGGTTTAAAGGCCAGGGAGTTTATATTATAGGCGGGGTGCCAGCCTCCTGGCGCGATACCAATGCAACCGATATACAGCCCAACTTTTTGCCAACTGCTACTGCGCTGAACATGATATCGCCATGGATGATTGGTAAAATAAGCAACGTAACCGAAGCCAATAATTTTTATAACGATCATCAGGCAGGGGATCAGGCTTATTGTAATGCCAATGGTATCGATTACCAGCCATGTGTGTTACCGGGCGATCTGCAGCTGCGCCAGCGCGCGCATGGCGACCTGATGTGGGCACAGTTTTATAACCTGATTAAAGGTGGTGCACAAGGTTTGTACATATCTATGTTTGATGAATATAACGAAGGTAACCAGATTGCTAAAACAACAGAAAACTCGTCATCTGTTCCGGCTGGTTCTAACTTTTTATCGCTGGACGAAGATGGCACCGTATGTTCTGCCGATTATTACCTGAGGTTAACAGGAGATGGCGGCAGGATGCTCAAAGGGCAAATTGCACTTACTGCTGTACGCCCGACAGCGCCCGTAGTAGGTGGCAGCAATCCAAGCACACCTCCTTTTGGTCAAACAATAACTATAAAAGGTTCAAACAACCTGTACGTAAGTTCAGAGAATGGTACGCAAGCTATGAACTGTAACCGTGCAACAGCGCAAGGTTGGGAGCAGTTTGCGATTACTAACGCGGGTAACGGAAAAGTTGTTCTGCAAAACTCAGGTAAATACGTGTCCTCAGAAAACGGCACCCAGGCTATTACCTGCAATCGCACGGCTGTTGGCCCATGGGAACAGTTTGACTGGGTTGTAAACGCTGACGGAACAATTTCCCTCAGAGGAAATAATGGCGCTTATATTTCAAGTGAGGGTGGTACTCAGGCCATGACTTGCACCCGCACAACTATAACCGCAACAGAATCATTCCGGATAAATCAATAAGATTTCTGACGGATGATTAACGGAAACCGGCGACCTGATATGGTCGCCGGTTTTGTTTTATGTTTACTCCGCAACAAACTTAAGCCCGATTACGGATATAATAAGGGTGCTCATAAAAAACAAGCGCCAAAAGTTAGTTGGGTCTTTAAATACTAAAATACCTACCAGTACCGTACCTACGGCACCAATGCCTGTCCAAACAGCATAAGCTGTACCTATAGGTAGGGTTTGTATTGCTTTTATCAGCAGTACCATGCTCAGTGTCATGGTGATAAAAAATCCGGTATACCAAAGGTACATTTCGGTACCTGTAGTTTGTTTTGCTTTGCCCAGGCAGGAGGCAAAAGCCACTTCGCAAAGACCTGCGATGATCAATATTATCCAATTCATTTTATCTTGTATTTATTTCGACTGTAAAGTTCCGGAGTATAAACAGCCTAAAAATTAACATAGGATAAATAATATAGCTATCGGATTTTCGATCTTATGCGGCTCAAACTCACTTGCGTAATACCCAGATAAGAGGCTATATGGCATAACTGCACCCTTTGCACGAGATCGGGATTATGGGTGAGTAACTCCTGGTACCTGTCGGCAGCCATGCTGAATTGCCTGGAGATCAATCTCTCTTCCACCTTGATCAGTTCTGTTTCGGCAAAGCGGCGACCCCAGTTGGCAATATGGATATCCTCGGCAAACAGCTTTTGGAGTTCGCGGGTTTTTATACGATATAACTCACAATCTTCTAAAAGCTCAATATTTTCATAACCGGGTTTATTATCTACATAATTTTTCATCGAAATAATGGTATCACCTTCCCGGCCAAACCAAAAAGTAACCTCGGTATCATGCTGGTATAAATAAGCCCGCACAATGCCTTTTTTTATAAAATAAACGCTCCTGCCAATTTTACCGGCTTCAAACAAAATATGGCCTTTGGGTAAATTGATTTCCTCTATTACCTGTTGCAATTGCTGACTTGAAGCTTCAGGGATAGCGTAAATTTGATTGACAATTTGTTCAATGCTCACTTTAGCAATTATTAATTAAATATTTATTCTGTCTTTGAGGGTATTTGCCCCTACAATTGTCCTTCTTATGCCGTTAAGAACAAAACGGAACTGTTATTATAAAAGAATATCAATAACATTGTTTGCGGTATTAAATCTCATAAACCTTTAACCATAGCCAATGAAACGCAACTACTACATTGTAGCCCTGATCATGCTGATTTTCTTCGTGATCTCTTTTCTGACCAATGTGATCGGTCCGCTGATACCGGATATTATAAAAGTATTCAATTTAAGTTACACATTAGCAGGCGTACTTCCTTTAGCATTTTTTATTGCCTATGGTGTGATGTCGGTGCCATCGGCTATTATGCTGGAAACGTTCAAGGAGAAAAAGATCATGGTCGCGGCATTCATCGTGGCTTTTTTAGGCTCGCTGTTATTGGCTATGGAACCCAATTACCTGAGTGCCATTATTTCATTGTTCCTGATAGGCTGCGGTATGGCTATGCTGCAGGTGGTTATCAATCCACTATTACGGACATCTGGAGGTGAAGAGAATTATGCCTTTACATCGGTTTTAGCACAATTGATATTCGGATTGGCATCTTTTCTGAGTCCACTGGTTTATTCTTATATGGTTAAAGCCCTAAAAGAAAACAATAGTGGCGGTATCGTAGGCTTATTACATTCATTGGTTCCTGCTAGCTTACCCTGGATATCCTTGTATTGGCTCTTTACGGTGATTTGTCTGGCTATGGTTATTTTGTTGATGCTTACCAGGTTTCCTAAGGTGGAATTAAAAGAAGATGAACAAGTGGGCTCTTTACAAACTCATTTTGCTCTGTTTAAACAGCCTGTGGTTATCCTGTTTTTAGTGGCCATGTTTTGTTATGTAGGCACCGAGCAGGGTATTGCCAACTGGATATCTCAATTTTTGAAAACCTATCATGGACTTGATCCGCAAACAAAAGGGGCGGATACAGTAGCCTATTTCTGGGGACTGATGACAGCAGGTGGTATCCTTGGGCTGTTTCTGTTGAAGATCATGGACAGCCGTAAAGTGCTCATCAGTTTTACCATACTGGCTTTGGTATGCCTTACCGCGGCTTTGTTCGGGCCAACCAGCTGGGCTTTGGTCGCGTTTCCGTTGGTAGGTTTCTTTGCCTCGGTGATGTATCCCATTATATTTTCATTGGCGCTTAACTCTATTGATAAAGATCATGGCTCTTTTGCCGGGCTGTTGGTTACGGCCATTATCGGTGGCGCTATTATACCGCCGGTTATTGGTTTGCTGGGTGATGCGTTTGGTTTACGGGCAGGTATGTTCTTTTTGTACATCACCCTGGGTTATATATTAAGTGTTGGTTTTTGGGCGAAACCACTCATCACCAATAAAACTATCGACATTAAAAAGAAAGCGAACCATGAGTAATACTAAAATTATAGGGCTCGATCTGGGGGCCACCAATATACGAGGTGCTGTAGTGAACGATGGTTCCTTATCCGATATCGTATCACAAAAAATCCGAACGCATGGTTCTGTTAATGAGGTGATGGAGGATATCTATAAAGTAACCGATGCTTTACTAAAAGAAGATAAGCCAACAGCTATAGGCATTGGTGTACCCAGTGTGGTTGATGTGGCCGAAGGTATTGTTTATGATGTACAAAATATCCCTTCCTGGAAAGAGGTGCATTTAAAACAACTCATGGAGGCGCGTTACGATATCCCCGTTTATGTAAATAACGATGCCAACTGCTTTGCCCTGGGCGAATACTATTTTGGCAAAGGCAACGGTGTTGATTCCATGATCGGCTTAACACTGGGCACAGGCTTGGGAGCTGGAGTAATGATCAACAAACGCCTATATCCCGGCTTTAATTGCGGCGCCGGCGAGTTTGGCATGTTTCCGTATTTGGATAATATACTGGAGTACTATTGCAGCGGATCATTTTTTAGTAATGTGTATGGTTTAGATGGTGTGCAGGTTTTTGAGGATGCCAAAAAAGGCGATGCAGAAGCATTGAAACTATATGCGGAGCTGGGTACGCACATCGGCCATGCCATAAAACAGGTGATGTATGCGTATGATCCGCAGCTGATTGTGCTGGGGGGCTCGGTACGGCATGCTTACGCGCTGTTTGAGCAAACCATGTGGCAGGAGATCAAAACATTTGCCTATACCAAAACCGCTGAACGGATTAGGGTAGAGGTCTCCGAACTGGAAAATAGCGGTATCATAGGCGCCGCGGCACTGTATTATGATCATCAACAATAAACTATACTTCTTATCATGAAAAAAATCATACTCGCGCTCATTTTATCATGGTGCTTTCAACAGGCATTTAGCCAGGCCAGGCAGGAAAGTTTCCAGCTTATACTGAAAGATGATTGGAAAATGCAATCGGCAGTGACCGATGCCGCATCGGCCGATAAAATCTCCAAAGAAAATTACGATACCCAAAGCTGGTACAAAGTAAGCGTACCTACTACTATTATAGCCGGCTTACTGGCCAATAAAGTTTATGATTTTGACCCTTTCATGGGCCGCAATTTAAAAAAACTCAGTGATACTAAACTGGATAAACCCTGGTGGTTTCGCCGGGAGTTTACCTTGCCTGCCGCCGAAAACGGTAAAAATGTGATCCTGCGCTTACACGGTATCAACTACAAGGCGAACATATGGCTTAACGGCGTAAAAATTGCCGATTCCACCCAAACCAAAGGACCTTTCCGCATTATTCAGCTGGATGTAACCAAACATATCAATTATACGGGCAACAATGTGCTGGCCCTTCAAATAACACGACCGTTTACACCCAACAAATCAAAAGGCGACCTGGCCATTGATTACGCCGACTGGATTCCTTATCCACCAGATTATAACGGAGGTATTGTAAACAATGTTGAGATCAAAACCTACGATAAAGTAGGGGTGCAGTATCCGCTGGTGACTACTCATTTTGATCTGCCTTCACTGGCCGTAGCGCATTTATACGTAGATGCGCAGGTAACCAATTATACCAACACCGCGCAGGACGCCGTAATCAAAGGGCAGATCAACAGTGACGTGAGCTTTGAACAAAAAGTGCATTTACTGCCCCATGAGTCCAAAAATGTAGATTTTAGTCCGGAGGTGTATAAGCAGCTCAATATCAAAAATCCGCGCATTTGGTGGCCATGGCAATATGGTAAGGCGGAGTTGAACAGGGTTGAACTTTCCGCTGTGGTAGATGGTAAAGTAAGTAACACCCTTTGGGAGAAGTTTGGTATCCGCCAGATAGATTCCAAACTGATAGACAATGAATCGCGCGAGTTTATTGTGAATGGTAAACCTATCCTGATCCGGGGCGCGGCTTGGTCGCCGGATATTTTCCAGCGTCGGTCGCCCGAGCGTCAGGAGCAGGAGGTAAGGTTGGTGCGTGATATGAACATGAACATCATTCGCTCCGAAGGTAAAATGGAGGATGACAACTTTTATGATCTGTGCGATCAGTATGGTATGCTGGTGATGACCGGCTGGATGTGCTGCGGTGTATGGCAGCATCCCGAACACTGGAACGCGGCCGAACGCAAGGTAGCCATGGCATCCGACAGTAGCGTGATGTACTGGCTGCGCAACAAAGCCAGCCTCATGGTATGGCTCAATGGCAGCGACATGCCGCCGACTGATACTTCGGTAGAGCGTGATTACCTGAAGATCGAGAAAACGCTGAAGTGGCCAAATCCTACCTTATCAACTGCCAATGAAACTAAATCGAAAGTATCGGGCTATAGCGGTGTAAAAATGGCTGGCCCATATGAATGGGTGCCACCTATTTACTGGGAAACGGATGCTACGCACAAATTTGGCGGCACCTGGAGTTTTGCAACGGAGATATCACCGGGCCCGTCTATCCCTCCGTATGAAAGCCTGATCAAGTTTATCCCTAAAGATTCTTTATCAACCAGTTCGCCGGCATGGTTATACCATTGCGGTACAGGATCATTTGGCACCACCAAAGTATTTGATAAGGCACTTTCCAATCGTTACGGCGAATCAACATCGATCAAAAATTATATAGCCAAGGCACAAGCACAAAATTATGAGGCACACCGCGCCATGATGGAGGCTTACGGCTTTAAGAAATACAATACCGCTACCGGGGTAGTACAATGGATGCTCAGCAATCCATGGCCCGGATTAATTTGGCATACCTATGATTATTACCTGTATCCGGCGGGTACTTATTTCGGTATGAAGAAGTCGATGGAGCCATTGCATGTGATGTATTCCTATAAATCAAACGAAGTAGGTGTTATCAACTCCTATTTGAAGAAATTTAGCGGTTTGCAGGTAAAGGCTACGGTTTATAATATTGATGGTTCTGTAAAATTTACCAAAACTGCACCGGTGAGTATCGAAGCTGATGCCTCGAAAGCGGTTTTTGCCTTACCCGCTATTACTGGATTGTCACCGGCCTATTTTGTGCGTTTGGAGCTTAGCGATAACAGAGGTAAAACAGAAAGCATTAATTGGTACTGGCTATCGCAAAAAGCAGAGGTGCTGAATTGGAAAAAATCGAATTGGTATACCACGCCGGAATCTGCCTATGCCGATTATACCGCTTTACAGCAGATCCCGAAAACAGCGCTTAAACTGAGTCACGTTCAAGAAGCCGCTCAAGGCGATAGCACGATACATGCGGTAACAATTACGAATACCGGTAAAGCGGTGGCCTTTTTTATACACTTGCGTGCGTTAAAAGATAGAGAGGGTGATGACATATTACCAGTGATATTCAGTGATAACTATATTTCGCTGGCTCCCGGCGAAACCAGGGTGATCAAATGTACTTACAGCAATAAAGATGCCGCAGGTACAACACCCTATTTCCTGACCTCGGCCTGGAATATTGATGTTGCCAAAAGTAAGAATGATGATCCGGCTGGTTTTGAGGAGGGATTGCCGGTTAATTAGTTTTAACAACAAAGTTTGTCATTCTGAGTGCAACGAAGAATCTATTGACCAGCGGTTAGGTCGTATGATAGATCCTTCGTTCCTCAGGATGACAAATTAATGAGTGTTAGGGTAATACTATCTTGCGCTCGTTTGTAACGAGTGCTTATAATGGGTTTGCGTTTAAAACGCAAGAGCGATGCAATCGCTGCTCCACAATAAGCACTCGTTACAAACGAGCGCAAGTAGAGCAAGGACAAAATATAAAACCATGTCATTGCGAACGGAGTGAAGCAATCTCCTCGCGTTCAATATGCAAGCGAGGAGATTGCCACGCTATCGCTCGCAATGACATGGTGGATAGGTAGAGCTAACGGTGTGAAGGATCTGCCAATAAACAGATCCTTCATTCCTCAGGATGACAAATTTAATATAAACTCACATCGTAATCACCACTCGTTTCCCTTGTGCCTCCTGCTGCCACGCATCGGCTACATCTTTTAAGGGTATGGCCAGGGTATCTATAGATAACTTTCCCTCCGCGGCCAGCTTAAATACTTCGGGTAGTATCTCTGTTTGGATTTTAACAATTACTTCTTTTGAAATGCTTCCACCGCCTGCTCCGGTGAGTTCAATAGCGGTGCTGCGCAGGATAGCGGCTGGCAGGTTAATAGCAGAGCCAGCCATTTCACCAACCTGAACGTAGCGGGTAATATGATCAATGGTAGCATTAAGATCGTGCCCTGCCAAAGTATTTAGTAGCAGTTCGGCGGGTTTGCCCCATAGGTAGTCAATAACCACATCGAACGGAGTTTTTGCTGTTTCGGCTTTAATAGCCTGTTTAATGTCGTCGTCAGATTGGTTAAGGGAGATGCTTACATCAGCATCAAGTTTATCCAAGGCCTGCTGATTACGACCGATAGCGATGATCTTACCTGCACCTAAATGGCGGGCTATCTGCACGGCCAGTTTCCCGGTGATACCAGTTGCTCCTAATATTAGTACGGTGTCACCTGCCTTTAATTTGCCTTTGTACACTAAGGATAACCATGCCGATATGGCCGGATTAGGTATGGCCGCTGCGGTAACATCATCCAGCTCATCGGGTACGGAAACATACCAACTCTTATTGATCAGCGCTTTTTCACTCATCATACCTGTTTGTGACCCTGCGTAAACCCGTGTTCCATCTTCCAGTACGCCAACGCCATCAACCCCAACAATTGCCGGATAATTTTTATGCTTATCGTAATGGGTACCTTTAGCTCTTCCCTTATCCAGATTTTTGATGCTGGCCGCTTTCATGTGTATAAGTTGTTCGTGAGGAGCGGGGATGGGCTCTGCAAAATCTGCATATTGAGGAATTTCACCTACCCGATATAATACTGCTGCTTTCATTTCATTTATTATTTGTTCAACAAATTTCGGCAGCCGGCTACAGGCCTGCGATAACAATTGTTAATAAATCAAAAGGCGCTTTTTGATTCAGTAATTCACTAAATCATTAATTCAATAATCATTAATAAGGCGCTTTTGATTCAGTAATTCAGTAATTCATTAAATCACTAATTCAATAATTATCTGGTAACTGCGTTCCGGATGCGACTTAGCGAAACAGAGGTAATACCCAGGTAGGAAGCT
Organism: Mucilaginibacter inviolabilis; assembly: GCF_011089895.1. NCBI lineage: Bacteria > Pseudomonadati > Bacteroidota > Sphingobacteriia > Sphingobacteriales > Sphingobacteriaceae > Mucilaginibacter > Mucilaginibacter inviolabilis. Next base: position 1,788,930 of record NZ_JAANAT010000001.1, on the reverse strand, counting down.
ATATAACGCTGTGGTATACGCTTAACAATATGAGGTTTTTCTTTCAGCAAATTCAGATAGCGCTCCCTGGGTGTATCCCTAATGAACGACATGAAATGCGTCATGTAGTTAATTTGCCTGTCGAGCATAACATCGGCTAGTTGTTCCCTCACCGCCGGAATGGCGTTGAGTTCGCTCATCATTTCAACATAATCTTTTTTGTGAATCCAGTAAAGCACACAGGGTTCAATGGTTTCCAGCGTAACCAGACTTGGTGTGCCTTTCCGGAAACTTTCGATAGATGATACAGCTTCCTGTTCAAAAAAGAACTGGAAGGTTACATCTTTGCCTTTATTGTTGAACCATACCCTCAGGCAGCCCTTTTCAATATAGTAAGCTTTTTTGGATACGTCGCCCTCCTGCAAAAGGATAGTTTTTGCAGGAACTTCAAGGCGATGGTAAAGACTCTCATACTTTTCCCATGCGCCTTGAAGTTGTGGTGCTATTTTTTTGAGCCGATCAAACACAGCTCAAATTACTGAAATTTTTATGAAAACAAGCTTAAAAGCCGCTATCGTCTAAAGCAAAGGTATTTTTACGGTCTTTCCATTTTCCTTTTGTAAAATCAGGGAATTCCAATGTTTTGCCTTCTTTTACAGATTGAGTTGATAATGGTGCTATCACGCTCATGGTAACGGAATCATATACATCGATAGGTGTTTGGCGTTTATGTTTTACCGATTCGATAAAAGCATTAAACACAAACCAGTCCATACCGCCATGCCCGGCGCCCGCGGCCTCGGCATCGTGTTTTTTCCATAGTGGATGGTCATATTTGGCAAACCATTCTTTTGCCGGATCCCAGCTATCATCCTCTTTTGATTTATGATCGATATAGATGGATTGATTTACATCCATCCAGATACCTTTGGTACCCTGAACCCGGAAACCGAGCGAATACGGACGAGGCAAATGCGTGTCATGCGATAACAGAACGGTTTCGCCATTGGCACAGTTGATCATAGTGGTAGTTACGTCGCCATTTTTGTAATTGAGTTTGGCATTTGGATGACCCGGTGAAAGCTCCTCAATATAAGCCGCCAAACCACGTGCTTTTGAACTGAACGAAACCAGGCTGGTAAACCGGTTGCCACTGTTAATATCAATATAATGCATTACAGGGCCGGCTCCATGGGTAGGGTACAGGTCGCCATCACGATCGATGTTGAATTGGGTACGCCATTGGGCTTCACTCAATGCTTTTGCTCCGTATTCTACGCCTTTACCACCATAGCGGCCCTTGCCATCATTAAACAATACATCACGAAGATTATGCTGATAACCTCCTTCCAGGTGTACCAATTCGCCAAATAAGCCTTGTCTAACCATATTTAAAGCAGCCATTACATCACGACGATAACATACATTTTCAAGCGTCATGTAAGGAATGCCCGTTTTTTCGGATGTTTTAACAATATCCCAGTGCTCCTCAACGGTTAATCCTGCAATTACTTCGCAACCTACATATTTGCCTGCTTTCATGGCATCAATAGATTGCTGGTAGTGAAACTGCCATGGAGTAGCTATAATTACCGCATCAATATCATTTCTTTCGAGTAGTTTTTTGTAAGCATCAAGGCCACCAGTGTACTCTTTAGCTGCCGGCCGACCTTTTTTGGCCAAAAATTCCCGGCAAATATTTAAGGAGTGTTCCTGGGTATCGCATATAGCAACAATTTCCACATCGTCGCGCAGGGCACCTTCAGAAATATGGCTCATACCCCGGGCACCTACGCCAATATAGCCCAATCGTACTTTGCCGTTATCTTTGGCAAATAAGCTGCCTGTTGGCAGTATAGTAAGCCCTGCAGCAGCAATGGCACTGTTTTTTACAAATGTTCTTCTGTCCATTTATGTTATTGTTTGATAATGATTTATTAGTTTGAATTGATGGTTTGGTTTATAACCCTGTTTCGGGATTGAAGTTATTGATGATATTTATAAAATCAACAGCTTATATATCCCTAACACGCCGCAAACGTTTGATAGTGCTAGGCATTTACCCTAAATTCAAAAACAGTACGGCTTTTAAACCGATCTCCCGGATTTAGCAATGTACTTGGAAAATGGGGTTTATTAGGTGCATCCGGATAATGTTGTGTTTCCAGGCACAACCCACTCCTGAACGGGTAATTGCTGTTTTGTTTACCGATGCAGGTTTCATCTAAAAAATTGCCGGTATAAATATGTATGGCAGGCTCGGTAGTAAAAACATTTAATACCCTTTTGCTGATAGGCTCGAAAACCGTTGCAGCCAACTTTAACTCAGTCGAGTCTTGCTTTTTTACCACCCATGAATGATCGTAACCACGGCTTAATATCAATTGTGCATTATCTTCATGGATACGCCCGCCAATGGCTGTTGGTTTTGTAAAATCAAAGGGCGTACCGCTCACCGGGGTAAGGGTACCTTCGGGTACTTGCATGGCATTTACTGGAAGGTAGTCTGCTAAAGGTAGTTGAAGTTGATGATCTAAAATTGAACCGTTGTTATGCCCTGCCAGGTTAAAATAAGCATGCTGTGTTAAATTGATTAAGGTTGACTGATCTGTTACAGCATCAAAATCAACTATTAACTGGTTTTGGTTATTAAGGGTATAAGTAACCGTTGTAGTCAGGTTGCCGGGAAAACCTTCTTCACCATCTTTACTCAGGTACTCCAGGATTACACCAACCCCGTCATCATTAATAAACGACCGTGATTGCCATACTTTTTTATTGAAGCCAACCTTGCCTCCATGATGGTGAAAACCGCCATCCTTAACCGTAAGCTGATGTGTTGCGCCGTTGATGACCACCTTACCACCGGCAATGCGGTTAGCAAAACGGCCAACTATGGTGCCGATATAAAACTGATCGTCAATATAACCTTGCAAATCATCGTATCCCAGTACAACATCAGCCATAGTGCCCTGATGATCCGGAACGGATAAAGATTGTATAGCTGCGCCAAAATTGGTAATGGAAACTTTTACGCCATGATCATTGCTCAGTTGATAAAGAAATATCTCCTGATTATTAAAATTGCCCCAATGATGCTGACTGATATTGTATTTCATGCGATATGTGGTTTAAATAGAATAATGGAAATTAGTGTTTTCATTGATAAGGCCGCTCAAATAAACGCACAAAATATCACGCAAACGTTTGCAATCTGTACACTGGGGCATGATCGTTTGTATTGATTTTAAACATGACGACGTCCTAGTCGAAATATATCGCTCACCCGGGTTTATTGAATTTTCTAAAGTATATGATTGGGTAATATTTTATAATATTAGCGTTGTAAATATTATTGTTTTTTATAAAGCTCTTTTATTAAGATAATTAGCTTATGTGTAATAAAAAATACACAAACGTTTGCGCATGCTTTTTCATAAGTAATTAATTACGTTTGGCTAAAATTTGCCCATAAATGATACTTGACCAGATCCTGGAACTATACGGACTAAACACCAATAACTATCATATTAAAAGTTTTGGTACAGGATTGATCAATCATACCTGGAAGGTTAGCGGGCCCGAAAATTACATTCTTCAGCGTATTAACCCGTACGTTTTTAAAAACCCGGAAGCTATTGCAGAAAACATGGCCTTACTGGCCGATTACCTTAAACATACTGCACCCGATTATCTTTTTGTGGCACCAATACCCACTTTAAAGGGTGAGCGTATGGCCGAAATTAACCATAAAGAATATTATCGCCTTTTTTCTTTTATTGACAATTCGGTAACTATTACTGAAATTACCAACCAACAGGAAGCCTTTGAGGCAGCCCAACAATTTGGAAAATTCACTTATTTATTGAGAGATTTCAATCTGGAAAAGTTGCATTATACCTTACCCCAATTTCATGACCTGAAACTACGGTTTGATCAGTTTAAGGAGGCATGTTCAACTGCGGGTGCTGATAAGCTGGCCATAGCCACAACGGCTATCAATGATATTTATAAATATCAGGGCATATTATTTACCTATATGCAACTGATTGATCACCAGCAATTGCCCTTGCGTGTTATACATCATGATACTAAAATTAGCAATGTGTTGTTTGATCAGGATCATAAGGGCTTGTGTGTGATTGACCTGGATACGGTAATGCCGGGTTATTTTCTGAGCGATGTAGGGGATATGTTACGAACTTATCTTTCACCGGCAAATGAAGAAGAGCGTGATTTTTCAAAGATACAGATCAACGAGGAGTGTTTTTATGCTATTTATAAAGGTTACATTTCGGCTATGGGGCCAGCTTTGACACCGGCAGAGAAGGAATATTTTACGTATTCTGGCAAATACATGATCTATATGCAGGTGCTCAGGTTCCTGACCGATTTTTTAAATGACGATATCTATTATCACACTACCTATCCGTTACAAAACCTGGTGAGGGCGCAAAATCAATTAAAACTGCTGGAGCAGTTTACCAGATCAGAAAACAGGTTTAAGAAGTTTATTGAATACTTTAGTTTTAAGCGTGATAATATAGTAAACTGATATGCAGATCATCAGTAACAAAAGAGGCTGTTCCCACACTTTGGAAACAGCCTCTTTTATTTTGATCTATTGATCCCGGGATTAATGATAACCCGGATTTTGATCCTGTGGTGTTATTTCAGGGTTCAGCTTTAATTCTGTATCAGGTATCGGATACAGGTTATTAAATGCCTGAATTGTTCCGGATTGCGCGGTCCATTTGTTGTACTTTTTAGTCCGGTCGACCAGTAGCCCGGTCCTGATCAGATCAATGCGGCGCCAGCCCTCTGCAAAAAGTTCCCGGGTGCGTTCATCCATGATATTGGTACGGAAATCGGCTTGTGCCATTGCGCCCCACATTTTATCACTGGGTAATGTACCACCCCAGGCACGGGCTCTTACCTGGTTAACTACAGTTATAGCATCGCCTGTTCTGTTCAACTCATTCAAACATTCGGCATAACATAGTTTAATATCGCCTAAACGGAGTACCGGCATATCTTTTCCGGAGTTGTACATATTGTTATAGCCCAAACCACTATGTGTATCGGTACGGAAATCCTCATACTTTTTTACGTGAGGTTTTAGCTCATCAAAGTCGTTACCCAAACCTTCCCACGAAATAATGTCGAGCGTTGGTGTAACCCCATAATAAGTAAAATCATAGCGGATACTTTCGTTACGGCGTATATCGCCATCTTCCCATATACCACCATTGGCTACGGTTTCATAAGCGTGTATTGTTGGGACAATTTTATCATATCCCGAATAATAGCAGCCATCGCCAAAGGTATTCTGCACCGCGCGCGAGCCTATCTGGAACTGTACTTTATTATTGTTTGGAGAAACAGGACTGTACTGGAACTCCAGGATGGCCTCGTTGGTGTTAGGTTTGGTATAGTCCCAAAGATCGGCGTAGGGCACCAGGGTATATCTGCCCATCATTTTTTCAAAGCAATCGCGGGCCTTATCAAAATCGCGCAGACCTGTTGATACCGGTGCCGACATATAAGCCTTACCCAGCATAGCCAAGGCTGCGCCGCTTGTTGCCCTGCCCGGAGAGTTTTTGTCCGGACAAAAAGCAGCTGCCTTGGTCAAATCAGCAATAATAAATGTCCATACATCTTTAAGTGGCTGGCGTTTAAGACCTAATTGCGATTCGCGACTCAGGTCCCTGATCGGTATCTCACCCCAGTACATGGCCAGCTCAAAGTCAATAAAGCCTCTTATAAAACAGGCCTCACCAACAATACCGGCTTCTACAGATCCTGCCTGCAGTGTAGGTTTATCAACCCCGTTGATGATTTTGGCCGCTTCATTAACCAGTGGCCAGCGAAGGTTCCACTGGGTGGTTACTTGCCCCTGTAACGAGTTAAGGTTGCCGTCATACCTGTCCAATCCGCCTTTAGAGGCATCGCTTTTCATTTGATAGGCGCCCTGTTGGGTTTCGTCGGTACCCATCATTAAAACGGTTCCCTGCTCATCTACACGGTTATTTAACCAGCTGGCATATACACCCTTTAAACTTGTTTGTACCAGGTTGATATCTGAATACACCTTGCTTTCATCCAGTTTTGTCAAACTATCCTGGTTCAGAAATTTTTTGCAGGAAGCTGAACATATTACCGTTCCGGCAATCAATATATTTATAATGGTTTTTTTCATGATTTTTTGCATTGAAGTTTAAAATCCAAAGTTTACCCCAAGAACAAATGTCCTTACCGGTGGATAACCATAATCACCTGTCTCGGGATCAAGCCCTTTGTATTTGGTAATACAGAACAGGTTTGAGCCTGTGGCGTATATACGTACCCGGCTGGCATGCCAGCTGTTCAGCAATTTTTGCGGCAAGTTGTATCCCAAAGTAAGTGCCGATAAACGCAGATAAGAGGCATCCTGAATGGCATAATCCAGATCAGAAGGGTTATACCGGTTATAGCTGGTATTGTCAATTACGCGTGGTATATTGGTATTGGTGTTAGTTGGTGTCCAGCGGTTTAACAGATCGGTTGAAGCCATGCTTGAGCCAACACTGTTAATTAAACCTTCGTAATAACTGCTGATCTTTTTAGCGCCATGCGAGTAAACAAATACCGCGTTCAGGACTATTCCTTTATAGGAAAGATCTGTTGAAAAACCGCCATAGTATTTTGGATCTTCGTTACCCACAACCTGCCTGTCGTATTGGTTCACAATACCGTCTTTAACTCCATTTGGGCCAGAAACATCCAGCGCGAATAAATCGCCCAGACCTACTGTTTTACCGTTATAGTTAAGCCCCTGCCATTCTGCACGGTTTGATTCCTGGGCTATTCCGCCCGAACGCAAAGTATAGATACTATGCAGTGACTGACCGATAAATAAATTGTTTTCACGACTATCGCCCGAAGTGCTGTATATCACTGTGGCATTGCCATACAATTGTTTCACGGTGTTTTTGGCAAAAGATATATTGCCTGATAATGACCAGTTCCAGTCTTTGCTTTTGATTACCTGACCGCTTAATGACAGGTCGATACCTTTGTTATTTACACGGCCAATGTTTTGTAATTGATGCGTATACCCTGTGGTGGTAGCCAGGCCACGATCAAGCAACAGGTTATCATTGTTAATGTAAAACGCATCGGCAGTAACAGAAAGACGCGAGTTCAGGAAGGCCATATCTAAACCAAGATTGGCTTGTTTTTGCCTTTCCCAGGTCAAATCAGGGTTACCCTTTAAACCATCATTGGCTAACAAGGCATTGTTATTATTTACTTTTGAACCGTACAGTGTTTGGAAAGCATAATTGGTAATATCTTGATTACCTACAACACCATAGCCTACCCGCAGACTCAATTGGTTAAAGATTTTCTGCTGTTTCATGAAATCCTCTTTGGTAACATCCCATTTTACCGAAGCTGAAGGGAAAATACCATATTGATGCCCGGGAGCAAACCTGGAAGAACCGTCATCGCGGGCGGTAGCTGTCAGGAAATATTTATCATCATAACTGTAGGTAAAGCGGGCGATTACCGAAAAAATAGAGTAGGCATAAAAGTTAGATCCGATAGTTGTTTTGTCCTGCGCTGCTGCGCCTCCAAGATCATGATATAACAGATCGTTACTTGCAAAACGATCGCCCTGTGCCAAAGTATAATCAGAGGTGCGTTTGCTGGCACTGGTACCCAATAAGGCAGTAATACGATGTTTGGAGTTAAACGTTTTACTGTATGTGGCGGTATTATCCCACTGCCAATACAAATCGTTCCAGCGCTCGGCCCTGGCGCGCGCATCGCCATTATAGTTACGGATTGCTTCCTGTATGTTGTTCGGCGTAAAAGTAGAGTAGCTTTGCTGTCCGTAATCAACAGAATAGGTAGATCGTATATCCAAACCAGGTATTGGGTTTACATTGATAAAGTTTGATGTTACCAGGCGGTTACGATTTTGCCTGCGGGTAATATCAAGCGCGTTGAACGGATTGAAATTATTGTTGCTGTTTTGGCCAAGTGCACGATAATATATGGTGAGGTAATTAGGGGTATACCTGGTAGCCGCTGCCCTGTATGGATCATAATTTAAAAGCGGATTGGCATTAAGCGCCTGGTTATATGCATCGTCATCGGCCTGGGCATCATCGGTACGGGTATAGCCGGTATTGGTGCCGATTTTCAACCATTTTTTAATTAAATAATCAGCATTAAAACGACCGGTATATTTATTTTCATTTACTGTTTGAATAAGACCTTTTGTACCGGCATAACCCAGGCTCAGGTAAAATGAGCCTTTTTCTGTACCTCCTGCAAAGCTTAATGCATGGTTTTGCTGATAGCCGGTTTGTGAAATGGCTTTAAGCCAATCGTAACTTTTACCGCTGTTATTGGTATCAAACTCCTGCTGCGAAAATGCCAGGTTGGTTTTGAGTAAAGTATTATTGATGTAATCCTGCCTGTTGGCATTAGGGTTATCTTTAATATAGCCGTTGGCATAGGCATCTACCCGTAAATCAAACAGTTGCTGGGCATTCATTGTTTCGGGCCTGTTGGCGTAGTTGGAGAAGCCGGCCCATGCATCATAGCTAATAATACCATCACCAGACGATTTCTTGCCTTTTTTGGTAGTGATAACCACCACGCCATTGGCACCGCGTGAACCATAAAGAGCCGTAGCAGATGCGTCTTTTAATATAGATACCGATTCTACATCGTTCATGTTGATGGAGTTAAAACCACCCAGGTTGTTTTCCATAATCAAACCATCCACTACATAAATAGGGGTGGAGCCTGAATTGATGGTATTGGTACCGCGGATTTTAATCACTGGATCATCGCTGGGTTTGGAGCCACCTCCAATAAATACACCAGCCACACGACCTTGTAAAGCACTGCTAACATTGGTAACCGGGCGTTCCTGCAATGTTTTGGAATCTACGTTACTTACAGAGCCGGTAAGGTCGCCTTTTTTGAAGGTTGTACCCACCACTACTATCTCCGCAAGGTTGTTATTCGATGTTACCATGGTAATTTTCATAGGCTCGGCTGTGGCAAGCATTTCCTTTGGCTCAAAGCCTACGGCGGTAAAAACCAATACAGTACCCGGACTTACATTGAGCGAAAAATTACCATTAACATCCGTAACTGTTCCGGTTTTGGTGCCTTTAATAGTTACCGTAACACCAGGAACCGTTAATCCTTTATCGTCGATTACATTACCTTTGATAGGAGCCTGGGTCATATCCAGATCGGCTATTCTGGTAATTACCTGTGGCGTATTGTTTCTGATCACGATTACATCACCAGAAACCTCATAAGCCAGATTAAGCGGCGTAAACAGTTCGGTTAATACGGTTCCTAACGCTTTATCTGTGAATGATGCATTCACTTTCTGGTTATCATTGATAAGCGCCGGGCTAAATGCAAAGTTGACGTGGTATTTCTGCTCCAGCTTTTTTATTACTGCCTTTAACGCAATATTACTTTCGCTTACAGTAATCTTTGTATCTAAAATAGCCTGGGCTTTACCATCTTTTGCAATGGCGCTTCCTAATAATGAGAGACTTAATGTTAACTGTAAAAATGTGATCTTCATTATTTTTACGAGTATAGGTTTATATTTCATAAATTTGGTTAGAGTTAATGATTCGTTAATAACTTGACAAAAAAGCCCCGCTCAACCTTTGCAAAAGGTTACAGTAAATGAGTATCGATCATTTTGGGGCTAAACATTTGGACCGGCAGTACCGCAAATATTGCCGGTTTGTTTTTTAGGTGGGTTTAAGTATTTCTTTCTCTCATCATTTATAAATAGGTTTAATAATAGGTTAATTGGTTGGTGGTATAGGGTTTAGATTTTGACTGTTAATAATGATACGGCCATCGGTAAATTGGCAGGTGGCGTTAATTGCTTTACATATTAGTTTTACTTTTTCGTCCAGAGGCCTGTCAGAAATAGACATAGTGAGACCGATGTTTCCCAGCTTAGCTTTGTCATATTCAACATTCACATCATAGTCATTATTTATCCTGTCAATAATGCTTGATAGAGGGGCATTATCAAAAGTGAAATCTTTTTTCGCTATTTCCTTTGATAGTTTTAATGGTACCGGGAGTGTTTCTTTTTTAAAGCCTGATTGTTTTTCGGCATAAGTAACTTGTTGGTTAGGGGTCAGAATAACCTCATATTTTTGCTTATCGGCCTTGGTAACTGCTTTTTGATTGTATACCAATACTTTGCCGGTATTTACCACAACCTTAAAATATTGATTGTTATCCGAGTTTTTTACAGTAAAGCTCGTGCCTAATACCCGTACCACCATATCATGACTATGCACCTGGAAAGGCATCTGTGGATTTTTGTGAACCTCAAAAAAAGCTTCCCCATCTAAAAAAACCTCTCTTTTGTCATGAAATGAACGCAGGTATCTAAGTCCCGAGCCTGGTTTTAAAACTGCAAGGCTGCCATCGCTCATTTGCACCAGTTTTGAGTTCGGGGTATGGTTAACCACTTGCAAAAAAGAATCGGCCCGGGCAACCTGGTTAGCTGGTAATGTTTGTTGATCATATTTCTTAAAGAAAAGAAAGCCTGCACTTGCAACTAACACTACGGTAGCCGCAGCGCGAAACCAACCGGTTTGATAAAATCTTGGCCTCCATATAACAGGTTCATGTTGCCCATGTATTTGTTGATTGATGTTGATTAGCATGGAGTTTATCTCGGCATCGGTCAATCCCTCTTGAAGTGGGTTAATTTTGATAGATAAGATAATGATACGCGCCTGATCAACGACTTTTTTTCGATCTGGATTTTCAATAAGCCATTGCTCCCAGAAAGCCTGATGTGCTGGTTGGTTTTTTAAAACCCAGTCGATAAAAAAATCGTCGTGCAAAAAGTCTTCGACTTCGTAATTCGTATAGTTGGTCACAGGAAACAGATTCAATTGGTTATAACCTATATATTCCGAATTGCCTGAATATTACCCTCTTGAAAGATGAAAAAATGAAAGTTTTTTGTGATTTTATTATAATTGTCTGATAAACAGTTGTATAATTTTACAAATTTAGGTTTGAAAAGGCCATGAGCAGGATAACCCATTCGGCCCTGAAGTTTTTATAAGCCTTTTGAAGCAGGTTATGAACCGATTGTTTGCTGATCTCCATGATCTGCGAAATGTTATCAAAATCAAGGTTTTCATAAAAACGGAGGTACATGATCTCGCGCTGACGTGGAGGGAGGGCGTTTAAAACCTGTTGTATCCTGGAGCTTAGGTTTTTGGTTTCCAGGTCCGTTATCATTTTCGACTCGATATTGAACTCTACCAGGAACTCGTAGCTATCATCAAGCTCCTCGCTTCTGTTCCATTTGGATTGTTCACGAAATATGCGCAGGCGTACGGCTTTAAACAGGTACCATTTTACAGCAGGTGTGGGGCTTATACGCAGTCTTCTGTTCCACAACTCCAGGAACACATCCTGGATACAATCTTTCAGGAAATCCTTGTCCTGATAAATGCGGTAGCCATAGTTAAAAAGTGGTTTGGAGTATTTTTGTATAAGCTGGGTATAGGCCAATTCATCGCCATCCCTAAACAGATCCCAAAGTTCAGAATCATCAGTAGTAATCAGCTTATCGTTTTCGGGACCCATTTTGGTTACACTTTCATAACAACCTATTCCATAGACACTATTCAGATCCGGAATTGATACCTATTGATCTGATTTAAATTGACTACGGCAAATAAAGTCAAAGTTATTCAAAAGTTAATTAACCCTAAGGGTTTGCGACCAAACGCGTAAAAAAATGTTCAAACAAATAAAAAGCCCTCAGGATGCAATCCAAGGGCTTTTCAAAAACAGTAATATTTAATGTAACTTAATGAGTTGGCTCTCCGGCAGATAAAAGGATGCCCTCATGCGCATTCTCTACACCATTAGCAAAACCGTTATGGTTGATAAACATCTTTTCATTTTCGATCATGAAGTGTGCCCCATCAACTTTAAAGTTTCCTTTAATGGTGAGTACGGCATCTGGTTGTTGTACACCTATCTCGTTCACAATATGGCTGCCTAAACCATGAAATTCATGCTCATTTAATTGGTAAACATCTAATACCGGTTCGTGGTGACCGGTTTGAAATACCCAAACCCGATTGGCATCCGTTTCTACATGTACAGTTGATGGGCCGGTCTCCAACTTGTTGCCGCTTATTTTAATGACTTCACCGGATAGGGTAGTAATATTAGCATCAATAACGAGCGATTGGTCTTCCGAACCCCGTTCATGCTTATAAAATGCGAGTACCTTTAAAAATTCGGTGCTTTTATCACCGTCTGTGTAGGTCAGGGTGTTTTGGCGGCTTAAAAATATGCTGGTGCCAAAAATAAATGCATGTTTCATAATGGTAACTTGGTTTAATTTTGATTACCTACTTAACGTATTCCGTAGCTCAAATGTTTTAATAATGAGTAACTTATCATTGAGCTTTGCAACAAAGTAAAACTGAGCCTCTCACCAAAATTCTGTGCTTTTTTATTGTTCAATTTTACCGGTATATTTTATATCCCTTAGCATGGACTTTATTCAAAAAATACTGCAATACTATCATACCGAATCCAGGCACGGCTTTACCGGAGCAGCGTTAGGCGTATTCTTATTAATAGCTGGCCTGGTATTATGGCGTTTTGCTAAACCGTTATCCTTGTTAAAAGGGTTATCGCTGCCTTTTCTTGTTATTGGCCTGGTGATGGGTATAGGTGGTTTTGGCGATGGATACGTAACCCGAAAAGCGCTGCCTGAAAAGCTGCGTTTATACCAGGAAAATAAACAGGCTTTTTTTAAGGAAGAAGTCCCGAAAGTGGAACGTACTCATCATTCCTGGCTGCGCATCAGAATTGTTTGGAGTGTGCTGACACTTGCTGGTGTTCTATTGCTTTTCACCATGAAAAAAAATTATTGGCTGGGCGTGGGACTGGGCGCTTTGCTCATGGGCATAACGGGTAACGTGGAAGAGGCTATTTCCATGCGCTTCAACGAACGTTATTACCGGGAAGTATTACAAGCGGCCAAACCACAGATGGTAACACAGATCCAAGAAACAGTATCCCGCATACTTATACCTGTAACGATTCAGCACCAGCGAAGTAAAAATGTTGCCGTTGAAGCTATACAAAGTGAACAGCCAACAGCAGCAAGGGATACATTACCGCTCCTGCCGTCCCCTTTATTCCTGGATACTATTGCCATAAGCAGATCATTTGAAAAGCCAACTGAGTTGTTAGCCATTAATAAGATAACCGATCAGGCAAATGACTCTGACGAAGTAGAAATCATTAAACCGGTAAAAAAGAAAAAGCTACTCGACTATTACCGCTCAGATCTTATCAGGGAGAATAATGTATCAGCAAAACATTGCTGGTTTGGTAAAAAGTATCTTGATTGAAATGCTATTGATTCTTGATTTTTAGTGTTACATTGTAGTAACCTATTACATCATGAAAAGAAAAACATTTATTCAATTAAGCACCACCTTAATGGCTACACCGTTATTGTCATCCCTGGAGGGCTGGGCCCAGGCTCCGCGATTAAAAAACTGGGCAGGTAATCTTACCTACAGCACCGATCATGTGTTTTATCCCAAATCGGTTCAGGAGGTTCAGCAGTTGGTTAAATCACATACAAAGCTTAAGGTGTTGGGTACAAGGCACTGTTTTAATACCATTGCCGATAGTAAAGACAACCTGCTTTCTACCAAAGAGCTCAACAAGTTGCTGAGTCTCGATAAAAAAGCTCATACCGTTACCGTTGAAGGCGGCATTAAATATGGCGAATTGGCCCCATACCTGCATAAAGAAGGTTTTGCCCTCAATAATTTGGCATCCTTGCCACACATTTCTGTAGCTGGTTCTATCACTACGGCTACGCATGGCTCCGGTGTTAAAAATGGTAATCTTTCCAGCGCGGTTACCGCCCTGGAAATTGTAAAAGCAGATGGCAGTATCGTCCATCTGTCAAAAGCTGCGGATGCCGAAAAACTGAATGCTGCCGTAGTTGGTCTTGGCGCACTCGGGGTTATTACTAAAGTTACTTTGCAGGTGGAGCCCACCTTTATGATGCAGCAACGGGTATTTACCCAAATGCCCATGGCGCAGGTAAAGCAAAATTTTGAAAAAATAGTATCCGCCGGTTACAGTGTGAGTTTATTTACCGACTGGCAGCAGGACAGCATCAACGAGGTATGGATAAAAAGCCGCATCGGTACAGATAAAGATCACAGTGGCCCCGAGTTTTACGGTGCCAAGGCAGCCACAAAGAATGTGCATCCCATCATCGCGCTTTCTGCCGAAAATTGTACCGAACAAATGGGTGTACCCGGGCCCTGGTATGAACGCTTACCACATTTTAAAATGGGTTTTACCCCCAGCAGCGGTAAAGAACTGCAATCGGAATACTTTGTGCCGATACATCATGCTGTAGAAGCTATAAGCGCTATTGCACGTTTGGGTAAACAGATAAGTCCGCATTTGTTCATTACTGAGATTCGTACCATCGCCGCCGATCAGTTGTGGATGAGCCCATGCCATAATCAAACTTCGGTTACCATTCACTTTACCTGGAAACAGGAAACAGCAGCTGTATTGAAACTGTTACCCCTGATTGAAAAAGAACTTTCGCCGTTTAACGCGCGACCACATTGGGGCAAAATATTTACCATGGCACCCAAGGTGCTGGAATCGCGCTATGAAAAGCTCAATGATTTTAAAAAGCTGGTGGCCGAGTTTGATCCCAAAGGAAAATTCCGGAATGATTTTTTGAGTAAGGAGATTTACGGATAGGGGATAGATGATAATAAAACGGATGTCATGCTGAGCTCCGTCGAAGCATGGTGGGCAGGCCTCTGCACGCGACCCTTCGACAAGCTCAGGGTGACAAGCCTTTTTTGCCCCTTCACGACAGTTTGATCTTATCCCATAGCTTACATTCCACCACCTGGGTTATCACCTGCTCCCGGTAATTGCGACTGATAGGTATACGATGGCTTTGTATAAAGATTTCGTTGCCTTCCAGTCCCTCTATTTTACTGATAGACACGATGTATGATTTATGCACGCGGATAAAAGCCCGGCTATCCAGATTTTGCTCCAGGCTTTTGAGGTTCAGCAGGGTCATATATTTGCCCTTCCTGGTGTAAATGCTCACATAGTTTTGCATGCCTTCTACATACAGAATATCATCGAAATAGATCTTTTCGTATTTGTTGCCGCATTTGATAAAGAAATAGTCGGCCTCAGGTTCCTCTTTTTGAACACCGTTTTGAGTTGATTGGGTGAGTAACCGGTGATAATCCTTTGCTTTATTGGCCGATTTAAAAAAACGATCAAACGTAACCGGTTTCAATAAATAATCAAGCACATTGAGCTGAAAACCTTCCAGCGCGTAACTGGGATAGGCAGTGGTAATGATCACCATAGGTGGATTTTGTACGATCTTTAAAAAATCGATACCATTCATTTTGGGCATCTGTATATCCAGGAATATTAGGTCTACCGGATACTCATCCAATAGTTTCATCAGCTCCAACGGATTTTGACAAGTACCTGTCAACTGCAAAAAGTCAACTTCCCTTACATAGTTGGACAAGCCTTCCCGGGCCAGCGGTTCATCATCTATAATTACACAATTAATCATCTTTTATTTTTTTAGAGCAAAGATTTTGATTGGAGCAAAGATTTTGAGAGTAAGGAACAAGGATTTTTTCTTCTTTGTTCTTCCTGGCTTTGTTCCAAAAGTCCTTGCTCTTTGCTCCCAAAAAAAGTCCTTACTCTTTGTTCCTTCTATCCTTGCTCCAATAGCCTTTGTTCTTTGTTCCAAAAGTCCTCGTTCTCGAATCCCAGTTCGCTCAGTTTTAATTGTAGTTTAACCTCAAAACAATTGTCGGCATGCTGTATACCCAGTTTGTACTGATCGGGGTAAACCAGATCAAGCCTGCGTTGTACATTTTTTAAACCAATGCCGCCGTAATTCACCGCTTCTTTTACAACATCGGGCGAAGTACTATTGGTAATCAGTAAGTTCAGCAGTCCTTCGTTGGTGCTCAATTTGATGCTGATCCAGTTAGGGGCGTTGCTATGTTTGGATACATGTTTAAATGCATTCTCAACAAAGGTCATCAATATAAACGGCGCTATACCCCAATGTTCGGTACCGGATTGCTCAACCTCAAATATTACCTCCACATCGTTATTCTGACGGAGTTTCTCCAGCTCAATAAAGTTTTTCAGGTAGGTGATCTCTTTGCTGAGGGATATCTGCTGATCGTTACATTCATACAGCTGATACCGCAGCAAGCCCGAAAATTTGGCCAGCGAATCGGATGCCATATCCGGGTTTTTGTGGATCAGGAAAAAAATCGAATTGATGCTGTTGAACAGGAAATGCGGGTTAAACTGGTATTTTAAAAACTTGAGCTCCGTTTCCAGCTTTTCCTTTTCCATCATCTGTTGTTTCCGCTCGGCCTGGATCCAGTTTTTGGTGAGCTTGATGCTCATCGCCAGGGTCATACTGGCCAAAGTAGATGGGAGCGAGGTGTTATAAAAATGAAAAAAGCTGCCGGCCTCGGCTCCAAACATTTTTGTTATGGTACAATGAGCCAAAAAAGCGCTTAAATAATATCCGGTGTTGATCAGCGATGAAGCGCAGGCAATGGTTATAGCCAGGTAAATGATGTACTCGGTAAGTCTGTTTTTTTCCAGGTAACGGGGGATCAGGAAATAGAGGTTGAAATATACTGCAAGCGCCTGGAATATCACATATGAGAAAATCTTGACGGTATAAGCCGAAAAAAACATGGAGTGGGCAGCAGCTAAGGGATCGCCAACGGCAATTACATACCAAAAATAGTTGTATACACACCAAAACGGGATGTGGTACAGCTTGTATTTAAACAACCAGTTCTGGCTTAATTTATCGGTTGCTAATGCGTTCATTTTGTTTTTAGTGCCAATTTTTATGAAGTCCATTCATTATTGATAATCCATCGGTCTTATTGGGCTGAAGCCCTGTTTTTGCAATTCATTATCCGTTGGCTAAAGCCAACGGCAATGAATGAGACAAACTATTGCCGTCCCTTTTAAGGGACGGTTAAAATTTATCAATCTAATGGCTTTAGCCAAAATATCACTTTTGTAAGTATTGATTCACCTCATCTTAGGTATCTTAATCTTATCAAAAGCCTATTATTTAAAGTTACGCAATTACTATTACTATAAACAGCTCTGATACATGAACGTAACCAATTAATTGACCACTTACATCACCCAATGTATAAGCTGTAAATCAGGCGTGATAATCATTGTTTTTGGTGTTTTTGCTTGTATTTGTGCGCCTTATCAATTATAAACAGCCGCTGGTCATTCTCATTTTTCTGTTATCAGTTAGCAGTATTTCTTTGAACCGGATAAAACCACGCCGCAGAATCGACTCACCCGGTCTACGCTTCGCTGGACCACCCTCTCTTCGGCTTCGCCGGAAAGAGGGTGGGAAAAAAGGAAATGAAATCCCCTCTATGCGCGAAGCGGAGAGAGGGGTGACAAGCGCAGTGACGTCGGGGTGAGTTGATATGGGATAACCAGTATTAACGAAAATTATTACCGATGAAAACACTCTGTTTGAATATTTTATGCTTTATGCTGATGCAAAATAGCTTTGGGCAGATAAGCGGAAAACTCGTGACGGTCGATGGAAAGCCGCTTATGTTTGCTAATGTATTGTTGCTTAAAGCCACAGATACATCGGTAGTAAGAAGCGCGCAAACCAATGCAGATGGTGCTTACCGCATAGCAAACGTGCCTGCTGGCAATTATAAGCTCAGGCTTAAGAGTATTGGCTACCAAACCTGGGACTCGCCGGTTTTTGGGGTCAACGCCCGCTCTGCTAATAAAGATTTTGGTACCCAAATCGTGCAGGGAACTACTCGGCAGTTAGGCGAGGTAGTGATCAGGGCCAGCAAACCGCTGTACCAGCAGCGCCCAGATGGTATGGTAGTGAATGTAGAAAGCAGTTTAATGACCAAAGGGAGTAGTGCCCTGCAGGTTTTGGAACGATCGCCCGGGGTGGTGATTGATCATCGAAACAACAGCATCAATTTAAATGGTAAAGGCGGGGTGATGGTGATGATGGACGGCAAACTGATGCGTATACCGATGGATCAGGTGGTGAATATGCTGAGTGGCATGAGCGCCTCTAACATCGAAAAAATAGAATTGTTGAGCACGCCACCCGCCGGCTATGACGCCGAAGGTAGCGCAGGTGTCATCAACATTGTAACCAAAAAGAATAAAAAACAGGGTACCAATGGTTCATTTTCGGCAACTGGCGGTTATGGCTGGGGCGAAAAGGGTACAGCCAGCTTTAACCTGGCTCACAATACAAAAAATGTAAATTTATATGGCGCGTATACCTTTTCGCACGACAGAACTTACACCGATTTGCTTATCAACAGCACCCAGAATATGCCCTTTTTGGGTGGCGATGTGGCTGTTGTTTTTGACAGCCATACCAAACGTGTGCAGAATGACCATAACGCCAATATCGGGGCTGACATAAAACTCGGCTCAAAAACAACTTTAAGTGGTAATATAACCTACAATAACAGCAGCGCGGCCTATACCACCACTAACCATGCTCTTTATAATGTATTGCCCGATTCTTTATTAACCTATAAAGGTTTGAATACCTCCCAAAATAGCTGGAGCAATGTAGTCAGCTCGGTAAGTATTGACAAACAAATAAATACCGGCGAAAAACTCAGCTTTGCCGCCGATTATATTTATTACCATAATGATAATCCATCGCAGGTGCAAACTGCCTTTATTAATAAGCATGGGCAGGTAGCGGGGACTAACGATAGTTTGAACTCACCGCAGCAAAGAGGTTTTGCCGCTACAAGCATCAAGGTTGGGGTAGCCAAAGTTGATTACACCAAACAACTGAACCCTAAGCTGAAACTGGAAACAGGCATTAAAGGAACCTATACCACCAGTTCCAGCTCGTCGGGATTAGAAAGTTTGTTAGATAATGTATGGGTTAAAAGAACCGAATCGGCTAATGAAATCTACATGAAAGAGGGCATAGGTGCTGCTTATGCTTCATTCAATTCACAAATAAGTGCATCTATGAATCTTACTGTCGGGCTAAGGTACGAGTATTCGTATACCGATATGAACGATCCCAACACTGGTAAAAATCTGGTTAACCGTAAACTGGGTGTACTGTTTCCCAATATTTTATTCTCGAAAAAACTAAATGACAATGCCGAACTGCAGCTATCTTACACCAAACGGATCAGCCGGCCTACCTATAACGATCTGGCATCATATGTTGGCTACAGCGACCCTACGGCTGTGTATACCGGTAACCCTTTCCTTAAACCAACTATTACCAATAACATTAAACTGGGTTATAATTATCGTGATTATTCCTTCTCGCTGCTCTACAGCCGCGATGATAATCCTATAGCACGGTACCAGCTCAGTACAGGGCCGTCAAAAGATCTGCTGTATATATCGCCCCAAAACCTAACTTATCAAAACAACTTTACTTTTCAGGCAAACCTGCCTTTTAAAATAAACAACTGGTGGGACATGACCTACAGTTTTACAGGTGGACTGAGCCAGTTTAAGGGGAGTGGCTATTCGGCATTTCCGTTTCAAAAAAGCTATTTTATATATACGTTCAATTTTAATGAGTCGTTTAAATTGCCTAAAAAATATTCCCTGGAGTTTTCGGGTTGGTACAATTCGCAATGGTATAATGGTACCACTAAAATTGATGGTCTAGGCTCCCTGAATGCGGGTGTAAAAAAGGAGTTGAATAATAACGGCGGGAGTTTCCAGCTTTCTGTGGCCGATATTTTAAGGAGTATACGGGTGCATGTTCATTACGGTACATTAACGCAGGAGCCTTTTAACGTTAAAAGTTACGTGGATGTACATACAGAATCGAGCAAATTCCCTGTCATAAAACTCACCTATTCCAAATCATTTGGCAGCACAAAGGCAAGCGGTCAGCCGAAACAGGGAGCCGGTGACGAAAGGGACAGGCTGAGGAAGGACTAGAGAGCTTCAGGAGCAAGGATTGGGAGAACAAGGACTTTTGGAACAAGGAACAAGGATTTTGAATCCAATAACAAAAAGGAAAAACAGGAGTGATACAAAATCTTTGTTCCTTGCTCCAAAAATCTTTAATCCAAAAGTCCTTGCTCCTTGTTCCAAAAATCTTTATTCCAGGAGTCCTTATTCCTTGCTCTCTCAATCCTTGCTCCCAAAACCTACTGACATACTGCTGTCATCGCCCTGTATCAGCTTTGTATAGAAACACAAAACCAAATGAACAGGACAGACAGGTTATTGGAGGTGCTGGCCGTTTTACAAACCCAAAAGGTGGTAACGGTTGACTATTTAAAAGAAAAATTTCATATCAGCACCCGTACCCTTTACCGCGATATCCAATTATTAACCGAATTAAGAATAACCGTGCAATATGAAAATGAAAAAGGTTGTTTTATTCTGAAAGGGTATCGTAGTTCTGTGCCCGAAATTCCCGTCCAACTTCAGGAGATCGGCCAGGTTTCTCAAAGTATTATACTCATCCCAGATCATTTAAAGAATGATGTTTTGGCTTTGCTGCAAGTCAATAAGGAAGAGGGGAAATAGGTTGCTGATTCTTTTAGAGTGCCTCAATTTAATTTTCACTGGTAGCCTCAACCCCATATTGTATAGCTGCCTTAAGTACATTCATGTTTATATCTTTTAGCGCTTTAAACCTAATGCAATATCCGGTCACGCTCGCCTTGCCTATTTCTTTTCCATATGTTTGAGCCAGGTACGTTTTATCCTTAATACCAAGGATATAAACGGATATTCCGGTTTTATTGGGGCTTAAACCAATTTGGAAAAAATCTCTGGTCTTCCCATCAGCATATTTTATAGTGTACAATCCGTAGCCTATAGTAGGATTGGTAACGGTTTTATTTTCGCTGTTTTTACCATCATCGAACCATAATTTACAAGCTGGTAAAACCTCCAATACAAGATGGTGTAACTCTTGCATATCGCTACGCTTTGCCTCAGGTAGGTTGTTAAGATATTCTTTGGTTTGCTCTTGTATGTTCATATGGAATGATGACTTGCTTATTTTGTCTTTTTAAATTTCGCTTTATTTTTAATCATACACTAATTCATTTCTTTTATTTTTCTTCAAAAGTGGTTTCAAATTTCAAGCTGAGGCGCTATCCATGTCTTGATTTTGCGGTTAAATTTTCGTACATTGATGATCATTAAACGGCCCGGGTTCCTGATAAAAAAGGAACCCGGGCCGTTTTGCTAAAGAAAAGAACAGGTCAAAAATCAACTGTTTTTTTATGTATTGATTTGATTGTCAGTAAATTAATACTTTTTAAAGTTTTTAAAACGCATCAAAATCCTCCTGTAATTTGTTAAAAAGTGTTAAAATCGATGGTTTTGAATGAATTTTGACCCGTTTTTAGGCCGTTTTTGAGCAGAAAAGTGTTAAAATTTAAGGTTTAAAAAGTTTTTGAGGGCCGTCAATCTGCAGGTACTTTATCAAATAGTATCTGACACATCCGAATTACTATTATTCCAGACCATCCTAAAAACCATACCCTGATTTTTAACCCCCTGTTTTTACCCATGCTGATGATGAGTCGTTTAATCATCAAAATGTCATTTGCAGAAAATAATTTAAATAAAGACTAAGGGTTAAGGTGAAATAGCCTGACTGTATTGCAGAATAATTTTCATGAAGAGTAAGGGTAAATGTGCCTAAGCGTGTTTCAAGAGAAATATGAATTAAAAAGCAATATCAAACTGTATACAAGGGAGGATCCACCTTGTAGCCGGTTTGGCAAAACAAATCATCAAATAATTAAAAAAACTCCACAACAACTCATGAAAACAAAGATCTTGTCTTTAATTGCGATAGTTACAGTATCATTCGCGCTATCTGCACAGGCACAACAAAATGCACCGGTAGAGGAAGGCGTATCCGCTCCCATAACCTCTGTACCTAATTTAGGTTCATTTGAGGCCGACTATACCTATTCTCCCTTTAAAATTGATGGCAAGGATATGAATATACAACAGGTGAATGGCAATCTTACCTTACCCTTATATAGCAAGATGCAAAATGGTAAAGTTGATTTTTTCCTGGCAGGAGTAGGGTACAGCGGCTTGTTTCTATCCGGTATGGGCAATCAGTTTGGCGGTAACAACTTTCACTCATTTTCGGTTCCGCTTACCTTTCAAAAGGCACTTTCACCTAAATATGCGTTGCTTATTTCGGCTGTACCAACATTATCTTCTGATCTGAAAGACATTTCCGGTAATGACATGCTTTATACAGGTGTGGCTATGTTAAAGATCAGGAAATCAGCTAAATTTACGTACTCAATAGGGGTAGTTTATTCTAAACAATTCTTTGGTTCTGTACTTGTTCCGGTATTTGGTATTGATTGGAATATTTCCGACAAACTAAGTTTATCAGGAACTATACCGGTTTCTGAAAAGCTAAACTACAAGCTATCCAAGAAAAGCAATTTTGGCTTAAGCGGCGATTTTGGCATCGGTGGCGGCACTTATCGTTTATCAAAAAAGATGAACTCCGATTATTTCCAGGCACAGCAGTTCAAGGCTTCACTATACTACAATTATGCATTGGCTAAAAATTTCTCCGTAGAGGTGAGTGCCGGGTATAATGTTGTCCAAAAGCTTGATCTGTATGATAAAGACCAAAAAGTTAACTGGGTGCCATTTAACAACCTGGACAAACGAGGCGCTCCTTTAACCGAATTAAAGAAAACAGGTGTTGCTGTTTCAACCGGTATTAACTACAGATTTTAAAAATCACCTTTTTGCACCGTACACTTATTCTCATAAAAACAAATTAATGATGGTTAAACAGGCATATGCACCAACAATGACAGATACCATGGTAGAAGTTTTCAAAACAGATGTTCAAACTATTGATCAGTCGGTTAAACTTATTCGCAAACTCAGACAACATATTCCAGGTATTGAAATAAATTTTGATCTGGAAGATTGTGACCGCGTATTACGAATTGAGGGAGAATATGTTCCGGTACCAAGAGTCATTAAGCTGATGAATAATAACGGATACTTTTGTGAGCTTTTATAAGTAGGCCCGCATTTTTTAAAAAAAAGCCACCCGAAATAACCGGGTGGCTTTTAAAGCTTTATTGTGATAATTAATGTCTTGAACCAAGATCACCTTCCCGAGGGTCACCGCTGATCTGACGGGTTAGTTCATTGCAATAATTTATTTGTCCACCCTGAATGTGAAATTCAGCAATTACCTGAACTTCACTTGTTCGGCCTTCTTTAGTAGTCGCCGTAACCCGGTGATTGGTGAAAATAATATCATTATCCTGGGCTATCGTGTCAAAAGTTACAGACATAGATGCTATAGCCTCTTTAACTGCTTTAATGTGTTTGATAAACTCGTTGAAATGTAGTGTTTTACCATCTACCAGCTGTACGTAATCTGTACTAAAATAACGCTTTACAATGGCCTCGTTATAACCAGGGCTTTCAAAAATATTTTGAAATATTTCTTTTATTAACTTTTTATGATCTTTCATTTATTTGTTGTTTTAATGATGCAAAGCAACCGTAAAAGTGTGTCTGAAAAAATAGATGATGGCGGGGAACTATTGGACTATTTGCGGTTATTTTCCCTTAATTAATTATAAATACGCAGTAATTATTGGAGTTGATTAGTTTCAGATAACAGACATGTACCGCAACTTTTTAATTTGTTATGCGGTTTGCAACTGAAAAGTTACTATAATAACATTATTTATTAACCCGGATTTAACTTAAATTGAACACACAAAGTTCAACTTTGAACCGGGTATTTAGGATGCATCGGAAATGATGTATTTAATGCTCAAACTTATTTCTGAAACGGATAGATGAGCATTGTAAAAGGAATATTTACACACAAAAGTGAGTCGGACAGGTCAACTGAGCAAATAGACCTGGATGTTCTTTTCAAAGAATATTACGACAGGCTTGTATATTTTTCTTTCCAATTGCTTAAAGATAAAGATCAGGCAGAGGATATTGTGCAGGATGCGTTTATAAAATATTGGAATCACCGTGAAACGGTAATGCAGAATAATATAGCCATCAAAAACTTCCTATATAGCTCGGTTCGTAACGCAAGCCTTAACAGCATCAGGCATCACAAAGTAGTAGAGGGCTACGTACAATATTATGGAAATGCCGAGCCTGAAGAACCGCCTATAATTGAAGCCATGATCACAGCCGAGGCAATGGCCGAAATTCATGCTGCCCTTCATGCTTTGCCAGATAGCTATAAATCGATATCTATCATGGGATATTTTGACGGAAAAAAGAACCAGGAAATTGCCGATGAACTGAATATGTCTATCAATACGGTAAAAAAACAAAAACAAAGAGCCCTGGAATTGCTGCGGGTAAAACTCTCGCCCGAATTATTTGCCTGGTTTGCATTAGCGGTGCTTACTTTCAAGAAATAAACATTAATTACTACTGTAGCTGATCAAGCTTCTTTTGAATCACCTGTTTATCAGCAGGTGTGCGGGCTATAGACAAAGCCATTTGAAAATTACATTTTGCTTTCTCATGATCAATACCTGTATAAAGCTCGCCCAATAGGGTAAAATAAAATTGATTATCGGTTAGCCTAAGTTTTTCGGCCTCCATAATTGCTTCTGCTTTACTGTTGGCTTTTGATAAAGCGAATGTGCGGTTAAGCGCGGCAATGGGAGAGTAAGCTATCTGTAATAAACGATTGTATAATTGTAATACGTTTTCCCATTTTTCTTTAGTATCGTTTCTTTGAGTACTCCAATAAGCTATGCTGGCCTCGATGTGGTACTTGGAAAGGATGTTGCCAGTTGTGGCGCATTTTAAAAAATAAGCGCCCTTACTGATCAGGTCTGCGTTCCAAAGACTAACATCCTGATCGTCATACAAAATATGCTCTCCGTTTTTATCGAGACGGGCCTCAAAACGCGAAGCATGGAAACACATGAGCGATAGTAGAGCGTTTACCTGCGGTTTGTTGGTACTGCTGTTTTCAATTAGCATGTTACACAAACGCATTGCTTCAAAGCAGAGGTCTTTACGTAATGTTTGATTCTGGCTAACTGAATAATATCCTTCACTAAATAACAGGTATATGGTAGTTAATACATTTTCAAGGCGATCATTAATTTCAGCAGGACCTGGCAGCTCTATTTTTAGTTTTTCGTTTCTGATCTTTTCTTTAGCTCTGAATAAACGCTTGTTGACGGTTTCTTTATTGGTCAAAAAGGCCTCGGCAATTTCGTCAATTCCAAAACCACAAAGAATGCGCAATGATAGACCAATTTGCGACTCTGGAGATATAGCCGGGTGGCAAATGGCAAACATCATTTGTAATTGGCTATCATTAATGTTTTGTGGTGAAAGATCGATATCCAGTTCATGAAATTCGGAAGTGATGATTTTTATTTCAGGAGATATTTTGCTTTCAAAAATAGTATTACAGTGTAAATGATTCCTGGCTTTGTTTTTAGCCACATTGTATAGCCAGGCCGTGGCATTTGGCGGAATTCCATTAAAACTCCAGGTTTGGGCTGCTGCCAAGAAAGTATCACTGGCAATATCTTCGGCAATTTCGATCTGATCAAACCCGAAGCGACGGCAAAGCACGGCTACTATTTTCCGGTATTCAGTCCTGAACAGATGGGGTATGAGTTCCTGTTTTTCCATGGTAA
This sequence comes from Mucilaginibacter inviolabilis, assembly GCF_011089895.1. Taxonomy (NCBI): domain Bacteria; kingdom Pseudomonadati; phylum Bacteroidota; class Sphingobacteriia; order Sphingobacteriales; family Sphingobacteriaceae; genus Mucilaginibacter; species Mucilaginibacter inviolabilis. Next base: position 1,763,098 of record NZ_JAANAT010000001.1, on the reverse strand, counting down.
GATGAGGGTTGGGTTGATTCAATTAATCCAAAAGTGGGTTTACATAATTTCCTTGAAAAAATATATAATTAATTGACTGTCAATTATATAAATCGATTTTAACCCTAAATTGTGTAAACCCATGTTAACCCACTTTTTTGCATAAATATCACCGGCTTAATGTTAATTTGTAGGTGGTACAACACCAGTGACGGTTTGATAATTTGGCCTCAATAATTTAATGCGTGCCATCGCGTCGGGCAATTTTGCGCACCTCTACGCTATTGCCTTCACCCTGTAATACCGGACTGCCTTTGGCAAACTCCACTGCTTCTTCAACAGAACTGGCTTTTACAATAATATATCCTCCAATGGTTTCCTTAATCTCGCCAAAAGGGCCGTTGGTTACTACATTATTATGCCAAACTACCTTGGCATCATCAAAAGGCAAACCGGTACCGCTGCTGAATTTGTTTTGGGCTGCAATACCGCCTATCCAATCCATCGTTTGTTTCATCCAAACCTCTATTTGTTCGGGCGAGGCTACTTTAGTGCCATCCTCATGCCTGAATATTAAAATGAATTCGTCCATCGTTTCAAATTTTAATTGTTAATAAATATATGAATTACACCTGCATATCAATTGAGGAGACTTGAATTGGACATGTCGAAGAAAAAAAAATATTTTTTTTCATACCTCCTTTATCCTTTTTGAAAACGAAGGTGTCTTTATATACGAAAAGGAAATATGAATAATTACCAACCCTATTTTGATCTTGGCAAGCTGATAGCAAAATATCTGCGAAATGAGCTTACTGAACAAGAGAAAGACGAACTGGAGCAATGGCTTCAGGCAGATGAACACAACCCGGAGTTATTCAAAAAACTTACCGATCAAACTATAATCGACTCGGAGCTTGAAACTTTTGAGGCAAACGATAAGGATAAAGCCTGGAAAAATATTGTGAAGAAAACGGGGTTTAAAAAAACTAACCGTACAAAAGCTACGCTTAAATTATGGCCTTCGTATGCTGCCGCTGTAATCCTATTAATAGCCCTGGGGGTTACATTAACCCGGTATCGCCATACTTCCGGTGAACAAAAAATAGCTATTAAGTCACAGAAAGATCTTTTACCCGGGAGTAACAAAGCTATCCTGACACTGGCGGATGGATCAAAGATTGTTTTGGACGATACTAAGCGCGGGAAAATAGCCAGTCAGCAAAATATCGTTATAACAAAAGATGAGAGTGGTGAGCTGGTTTACCAGGTTGCGGAAGCTACTCAACATGAAGATCAGCCGCTGTTTGAAAAGGTTGTGATGAATATGTTGGCTACGCCGCGCGGTGGTCAATATGAAATTGTTTTACCTGATGGTACTAAGGTTTGGTTAAACTCAGCTTCGTCTTTAAAATATCCTACGGCATTCGCCGGTAATGAACGCAGGGTGGAGCTCACTGGAGAAGCTTATTTTGAAGTAAGCAAAGATCCCAATAAACCTTTTTATGTAAAAACTACAACGCAAACTGTTACAGTTTTAGGAACGCATTTCAATATCAATAGCTATGCCGATGAAGCTACTACTAAAACAACATTGCTGGAAGGTAGTGTAAAAGTCATCAGTAATACTAGCGGAGCTTCTGTTAAGCTTAAACCAGGAGAACAGGCTGTAAACACAATAAACACCATTGATGTAAAAGAAAATGCAGATATAGATGAAGCTGTGGCCTGGAAGAACGGCAAATTTCTTTTCCGAAATACCGATCTGCATACCATTATGCGCCAGTTATCCAGATGGTATGACGTAGATGTAGAGTATCAGGGTAACGTAGTGCAAAAGCACTACCGGGGCCGTATTTCACGGAATGTACCCGTTTCAGAGATATTTCAGATATTAAAAACAAGCGGCATAAACTTCACAATTGACGGGAGGAAGATTATAGTAAGATCATAAAGCCTGATAGCGGTAGCCGGCAAGGTCGGTTACCGGGTTTGGCCCCATAAAAAAAGCCGGAAAGTGTTGCGAGCACCTCCGGCCAGATATCGGGCTGAGCATATAAAATAATATTGACTAAATAAACTTTTTACTAAACAACCCAAACAAAAGTATGGATTTTTCTACATTTCCTGCGCCCGTATGTGAAGGCACGCGGGTAAATAAAATTAATAAGATTACCAATTGTTTTTCCCGGATAAATCCGGCCACAAAAAGGAAATTTATTATGCGGATTAAACTTATCACAGCGTTGCTTTTTGCTGTATGCCTTCATCTGAGTGCTGCGAGCTTTAGCCAAAGTATTACGCTTTCTGAAAAAAATGCAAGTCTCGAAAGCATTTTAAATAAAATAGAACAGCAAAGCGGCTATGATATTTTTATGCAAACCGAACTGGTAGCCAGCAGTAACAAGGTATCCCTTAATGTAAAGAACCAGGCTCTGAATGCCGTATTGGATAAAGTGTTTAAAGGGCAGCCCATTACTTATGCCATAGTTGGCCACACCATTGTGGTTAAAGCAAAAACGTTGGGCAAACCATTATCGGCAGCTGAGCAAGCTATGTTAGCCTCTGTGTATAGCGGTAAGGTAGTTGATGCCGATACTAAAGAACCTCTTATTGGTGCTTCTGTGGGTGTAAAAGGTGGCGGCAAGGCCACTTCAACCGGATTGAATGGTGATTTTAAGCTTAACGTTGGTTCTGATGGTGCCAAAGTGTTAGTGATCTCTTACATCGGATACGTTTCGCAGGAAATCCAACTCGGAGATAAAAATGACCTGGGCTTAATTCTGCTGAAATCCAGCGCAAATGCCATGAAAGAAGTTGTAGTAACCGGCGATTTGGCTATAGATCGTAAAACGCCAATAGCAGTATCAACTATTAATCAGCAATATATTGAAGAAAAATTAGGTGGTCGCGACATTCCTCAGCTTTTACAGAGTACACCGGGTATCATGGCAACGGCACAGGGTGGTGGTTATGGCGATTCTCGTATCAGTATTCGTGGTTTTTCAAGCGGCTCAAAAAAGGGTAACGTTGCACTTACCATTAACGGTATCCCTGTTAATGATATGGAAAACGGCTCAATATTCTGGTCAAACTGGTCGGGTCTTACGGATGTAACCAATTCTGTGCAAGTACAGCGTGGCTTAGGTGCTTCAAAAATTATTGTTCCGTCATTTGGTGGTACTATCAATATTACCACACGTACAACTGATGCCGAAAAGGGTGGATACATTTCGCAAACTATCGGAACCAATAATTACGAAAAAACAGCTGTATTGGTATCAACTGGTTTAAATGCCAATGGTTGGGCTGCTACTTTTCAGGGTAGCAGAACCAAAGGTGATGGCTATGCTGATGGACTGAACTTTTTAGGTTACAACTACTTTTTTAACTTATCAAAAGTATTGACCCCAAGCCAAACCTTATCTTTTACCGTAATGGGGGCAACCCAAACACACGGGCAGCGTCCTGAACGACCGTTAACTGAATATGCCGGTGCCCCGCAGGGTATTAAATGGAACTACGATCTGGGAGTTAAAGATGGTAAACAAATAAATCCATATAACAACTTTTTTAGTAAGCCGGTATTTTCATTAAATCATAACTGGGTTATTAATGAAAAATCAAGCCTGTCAACAGTATTATACGCTACTTATGGTACTGGAGGCGGTGGTGCAATAGGCGCATCTGCTAGTGGTACTGCTATACCGCCGAGGGTGAGTAACCTATATTCGCCATTTGATTTTGATGCTGTACAGAAAAGCAATGCTGCTAATCCGGATGGTTCGGCATCAACCTATTTGTACGCAGCACATAATGATCATGCCTGGTATGGTTTAAGAAGTACTTATACTACTACATTGGGGCAATATTTAAACCTTTCTGCCGGTCTTGATGCAAGGTATTATAAAGGTACCCATTATGAAGAGGTTAAAGATCTGTTAGGTGCCGATTATGTATATGATCCTTATACTGGTAATTCAGCTGCTGGCAGCCGCTCAGGTGATATCAATAACCCTTTTCATCGTGCAGTAGTTGGCGATAAAATTGGCTATTACAACAAAGATTATGTAATGTCTGGTGGTGTGTATACACAAGCAGAGTATGCTAAGGATGATTTCTCTGCATTTATCACACTTTCTGGTTCAGGTACAGGTGATAAAAGAACAGATCTTTATAACTACCTGAACAGCGATCCGGCACAATCAAGCCGATATGTTAACTTCCTGAGCTATCAGGCCAAAGCTGGCGCAAACTATAATCTGAACGATCAGATGAACGTGTTTGCCAATATTGGTTACATCACCAAACCGCCTTATTTTGATAATGTGTTTCAAAAATTTACCAATTCCATCAACACCGGAACGGTAGATGAAAAATTATTTAGCTATGAATTGGGCTATCAATTTAAAACATCTGGTTTTTTAGCCAAACTGAATTTTTACCGCAGTTTATATAAGGATGAGGCATTTACGACTCCTTTTACCGATAACGCTACGAACCTAATATACAGCGTAAACGTAGCTGGAGTTAGTGAGATGCACCAGGGAGCCGAATTGGAATTAACATATCAGCCAATTAGAGCAGTTACATTGCATGGCATGTTTTCTTATGGCGATTGGTATTATACCAAAAATGCAGGCCCAGCTACCGTATTCAATAACCAGCAAAAGGCTATTGGTACAGTTAAAGAGGTATTCATAAAAGGAATTAAAGTTGGAGATGCAGCACAAACCACAGCGGCGTTTGGGTTAGATATTAAAGTTTTGCCCGATTTAAAACTGGGTACAAATTATAACTTCTTTGGTAATTATTATTCAAGTTTCAACTTCGCAAATATTACATCTGCCGGGGCACATCCGTACAAGTTGCCGAATTACTCAGTATGGGATCTTAACGCAACCTTTAAGTTTAAGTTAGCTGGTTTGGATGCTTCACTTAATGGTAATGTAAACAATCTGTTAAACACCAAATATATATCAGATGCGTACGATGCCGCTGGTACCGGTATTCCTTCAAATCTGAATGTGTATTATGGTTTGGTAAGAACATTTACTACAGGTATAAAAGTTAAATTTTAAAAAAAAAACTTCATGAAAAAGATATATAGCTTAATTGCTTTTATGGCTGTTATATTAACAGCTTGTCAAAAGCAGCCAAACGTAAGCCCGGCAACATATACCAAGGCTATGAGCCTTACTCTGGCACAAGCAGATTATAAGTTGTTGGATACGTCAAAATATCCTTCTAAATCATACAATTTTAAGTCAATTGCCGACGCAAATACCTATATCCCACAGATTTTAAATGCGAAAGAGCCTCAATTGGGTAACGGTTCAACAGCCATCGTTACTTTTACCTTGGCGCCGCTATCTATTACTTTAGCTGATTCAACAAACGCGAAAACAGCATATACGCTGACAAAAGACGATTACACCTTATTACCTGGTAATACGTATACTGATTTTAGTACAGCCCAAATATTAAGCTGGCTTCCTTACAAATACACAAGCCCTGTAGCTAATCAATTGGCAGTATTAAGTTATAATTATTATGAATCGGGCGCTACGCCGAGTGCCGGCGTTCCTGCTACTGATGCTTTTTTATATTTGAATGGTGCATGGCAAAAAATATACCGTGTATCTGCGGCTCAATATGCCTCTGTTGGCCGTGGTACTAATAATTGGTTTATTGCTTCTGATATAAGTAGTAGTACTACCATTCCATCTTATATTAACACGTTTTTAAAGGCAGATCCGCTTGTTTCAACAACTGTTAAAACAGGAGATGTTAAATATGTAAATTATAGGTATTTAACTACTTACCAAAAAGTAATCGCCCTTACTTATAACGGTACGGCATGGGTAACTAATGCCACACAATCAACCGCATCATTCCTTAAAAACAATGGAACTTGGATACCTGATCCTACGGTTTATTTAACATTATCCTCTGCCGATTATAGCTTTATAGGAACAACCAGTGCTGGTACAGCAGCAGCAAGAGCCAACGTAGCACAATATAAAGATTTCAATATCAGTGCTACTACAGATGCTACTTATTGGAGCGATACAGATTTAAATAATGCTTTTATAGCTTTGTTAGCAAATAAATATACCAGCCCTATCAAGGATCAGATATTTAACGTTACCTATGCGGTTTATAAATTTGGTGTTATATCAAACGTAACCAAAACATTTACTTATAACGGGTCTGCTTTTATAATTAAAAGCTAAAATATACCTATATCCAAATCAGGAGCATGGTTTATACCGGCTCCTGATTTTACCCACCCATCCATATCACTCTTAGTATGATTTTTTCATGGGCATAAATGCTATGGCCATGCTTTGTTATTTATCTATCACAAAAAAATAAATTATGATAAAAATTCAAAACTTACTGCTGGGCTTTGCTTTGGTATTAACCATAGCAAGCTGTTCAAAAAAATCAACAGACACGCCGCCTACCAAACCCGGGGACACAACTACGGTTAAACCACCTGTAATTCCATCGTATAGTATCACCGAGACCTTCGAACAAGGTAAGAAACCTGGATACGCTGCGGCAGATGTAACCTTACTTACCGGCAGTTGGAATTTTAATGACGCCGTTTTAGGTAACCTTGCTGCTGATGTAAAAGATGGTTCCTGGGCAGTACGAATACGCGCCGGTGATATCGCTATGAATTTTGATATCAATGGTCTTAACACCTTATATATCAAACATGCCAAATATGGTTCAGACGCCGCTTCAGTTTGGCAACTGTTAATGTCTGTTGATGGGGGTAAAACTTATACACAGGTCGGAAACGATATCAACGAAAACAATACAACACTGGTCACTGACTCGTTTAAGGTAAGTGTGACAGGTAAGGTACGTTTTGAAATTAAGAGAACAGGAACAAGTACTACAAATCGGATAAATATCGATGATATTACCTTTAAAGGTAAAGGTGATCCTGGCATTGTTGTAGGTACGCCCGACAATGGGGGTGACGATGGTGGCGGTTCAACAACAGCTCCTGCATCAACACCAAGAGATGTAACGGCAGGCACGGATGCTCCACCCTCAACTGGCGACAACAGCGACCTGTTATTTGGTAACCCATCGAACGCTCAAAGCAGCACCGCCTCCATGGATAACTATCTTATCGATCAGAAATATTATACAGAATCATACAATGCTACCAAGGGCGAACCGAATTGGGTTAGCTGGCATTTGGATGCTACTAATATCACCGGTGCTTCTGCCAGGTTAAATAACTTTGCAGGCTGGGCAAGCTTGCCGGCAAACTGGTATATGGTTAATGATAACAGTTACTCTGGTAGTGGGTTCGATAGGGGGCATAATTGTCCTTCGGCCGATAGAACAAGTTCAACTGATGCCAATTCAGCTACATTTTTAATGACCAATATGATACCTCAGGCTCCGCAGAATAATCAGCAAACCTGGGGCAACCTGGAAAATTACCTGCGCGAGCAGGTGGTTTTAGGTAACGAGGTATATATTATTATGGGTAGCTACGGTACGGGTGGTACAGGTTCAAATGGATCTGCAACTACCATCAATAATGGTCATGTTAATGTTCCAAGTAATGTATGGAAGGTGGCTGTTATTATACCAGTTGGTGATAATGACCTGGGTCGCGTAACCGCTTCAACAAGAGTTATTGCTGTAAATACCCCCAATATTAACAGTATTAATAGCGATTGGACAAAATATATTGTAACTGTAAAAGATATAGAGCTGGCTACAGGCTATACTTTGTTATCCAATTTGCCGGCTAATGTGAGGGCATCATTGGAAATAAAACTTGATTCTGGAACGTCTGGATCCTGATACTTATTAAATACAAGAGAAAGCCACTCCTAGCGGGTGGCTTTTTTTATTGACCTGTAAGTCCTATATTGGTGGTTATGTGCGTGTTGTTAAAAACGCACATTTAATAAATCCTTCACTTGTTTGCCAATTTGTACCAATGATTAATAACTTAATAAAATTTGTAACACTGACTTTATGGTTATTGCCAGGAATTATACAAGCCCAAACATCAACATCGAACATTGTTACCACCGATGTTTGCGTATACGGAGGTACTTCTTCTGGTGTAATTGCGGCTTATACAGCTTCAAAAATGGGCAAAAGAGTAATTCTTGTGGAGCCTGGACATCGTTTAGGAGGGTTATCATCCGGTGGTTTGGGATTTACTGATATTGGCAATAAGTATGTGGTTACAGGGTTGGCTCGTGATTTTTACCGCCGTATAGGTACCCATTATGGTAAGCTGGAACAATGGACTTTTGAACCCAGGATAGCCGATTCATTATTTAACGATTATGCAAAAAGGGGAGCATTTAAAACGTTATATGGTAAGAGGCTCACTCAGATTAATAAAAAACAAAATCTTATCATATCCATTGAACTGGAGAATTCTGACAGGGCCAACACAAAAAAAGAGCTCATTAAAGCTAAACAATATATAGACTGTACTTACGAAGGCGACTTAATGGCCAAAGCAGGTGTAAGTTATACCATCGGGCGCGAAGCAAACGCTACATATCATGAAACAGTTAATGGTGTGCAGTTAAAAAATGAACACCAATTCCCTGATGGGGTTGATCCTTATAAAATGCCAGGCAAACCTGAAAGTGGTTTACTTTGGGGTATCAGCACAGGCATATTAGCCGAAATGGGCAGCAGTGATAAAAAAGTACAAGCCTATAATTTTAGGATATGCTTGAGCAATGACCCAGGCAATCGTATCGCTATTACCAGACCGGCTAATTATGATTCAACCCGTTACGAGCTTTTACTAAGATATCTCTCCATTAAACCAACAGACAACCTTGGTGGGTTTTTGAAAATGGACCTGATGCCTAATCATAAAACGGATATTAATAATAATGGCCCGTTTTCAACCGATATGATCGGCATGAATTACGATTACCCTGATGGCGATTATCAAACCCGGTCTGTCATTATTCAAAAACATGAGGATTATACAAAAGGACTGCTTTATTTTATTGGTCATGACACTCGTATGCCAGAACAATTGCGTAAGCAGATGCTGGAGTGGGGATACCCTAAAGATGAGTATTTGGATAATAAACACTGGACACCACAATTGTATGTACGGGAAGCCCGGCGTATGATAGGGGCTTACGTGATGACCCAGGCCAACTGCCAGGGAAGAGAAGTTGTTACTGATGAAATAGGAAAGGCGGCTTATACCATGGATTCGCACAATGCAGAACGGATTGTTGTAAATGGTATGGCAAAGAATGAAGGTGATGTACAACTCAGGGATGGTGTCAACCCATATCCAATAGCTTACAGATCCATTACACCCAAAAGTAATCAATGCGGCAACTTATTGGTCCCCGTTTGCCTTTCTGCCAGCCATATGGCTTATGGCTCTATTCGTATGGAGCCAGTTTTTATGGTACTTGGTCAATCCGCAGCAGTAGCGGCAGATATGGCTATAAATCAAAAATCAACAGTACAACAGGTAAATATTAAACAGTTACAGGGCGAATTAAAAAACAACCCATTGGCAGATGGTTCTACTCCGGAAATATTAGTGGATAACGATGATGCTACAGGTGTCATTAAAAATGGGGACTGGAAGCAAATAAATAATGGAGGATACGGCCCATCATACCTGGTCAATACGAAATCGGCTTCTGCTTGGGTCCAATTTATACCTGCTATTAGCAAGGCGGGCAAATACAGGGTATATGTTTATTTTCCTAAACTCCAAAATGCAAGTACAATTACCAATGTAGAGTTATTTAATGGAGTAAAGCGAATCAATACAGTTATAAATACAAAAGATATGATGGTGACTGGCCAAACCTCCGGTGAATGGCTTTGGATAGGGGATAGCTCATTTGCGCCAGGTAAAGAGGCATCGGTAAAAATATCCAATGCCAGGGCTAACGGGGCAGTAGTAGCTGATGCTGTATTATTTGTCCCCGCAAAGTAGGCACCAGATTTTTTGTAAAAGAAGCAGGGACAGAGTAATAAAAATCTGATTGGAAATTTACTCGTAATTGCTTCAAATTAAACATAAAACACTACTAATGGGCTTGTTTTGTATATTCGCAACCCAATGCCCCTGTTTTATGCAAAAGATAACTAAGCTTATTTACAACAAACCCTTCGTTTTTTCTTTATGGTTCGGCCTAAGTTTCCTGATTGTTCTTAAAGGAATCTTAACTCATCAGTTGTTTAATAATTACCTGGTTTTTAAATACAATTTCATTAATACCATCCATCAACATAATCTTTATACTTATCAACCAGAACACTTCGATGATCTTAATCATTATGGTCCGGTATTTTCATTAATTATAGCACCTTTTGCACTAATGCCTGATAGTATTGGCGTTTTGATGTGGGTAATGTTTAATGCTTTTATACTATTTAAAGCCATACAGCTACTCCCCATTAAAGAAAACCAGTACGTTGTTATTTTGCTGATTTGTGCACATGAGTTAATGACTGCTTCTGCTAATGTTCAAAGTAATCCAATGATAGCCGGATTGATTATTTTAAGTTTTAGTTTTATAAAAAAGAAGCAGGATTTTTGGGCAGCTTTGATGATAGCCCTCGGAACGTTTATAAAATTATACGGAATAGTAGGGCTTGCATTTTTCTTCTTTTCCGAAAACAAACTAAAGTTTATCGGAAGTTTTCTTTTTTGGTCGATGGTGTTATTTGTGCTGCCTATGTTTATTTCATCGCCGGCATTTATTATTCAGACTTATCACGATTGGTATCATGATCTAGTAGCTAAAAATGCCAGTAATCAGGGTTCCGACCTTCAGGAAATATGTGTAATGGGCCTGATCAGGAGAATATTTAATTATCCTGGCTTAAAAAATATATATGTTATAGCGCCAGGGATTGTGCTTTTTGCGCTTTCTTATCTGAGACCCAAAAGTTTTAAATTTCAACAGTACCAATTGCTTATTTTATCATCTGCTTTGATATTTGCCATAATTTTCAGCAGTTCATCAGAATCATCAACTTATATTATTGCTTTTGCCGGAGTGGCTATTTGGTTCATGAATTTAGACAGACCAGTTACCAAATACGAAGTGTTTTTATTGATTTTTGCCCTTATTATAACCAGTCTTTCTCCATCTGATCTGTTTCCAAGATATATCAGGATGGAATATGTTGTGCCTTATAAACTTAAAGCCCTGCCATGTTTCCTAATCTGGCTAAAAATAGTTTACGAAACGCTAACAAGGGATTTTTCTAAGCAAGAAAAACTTGAAGCGTTATAGACTATTAATACTTCCTGGATAACATCTTATCTGGCATGTTGATATGTTTACAATTCTATGGCTAATTAATAATGATTTTATGATTAAATCATTATTAATTATTTATTTTTGTAACACTAAAGTTACATTGGCTAAAAAATGTTTCTTTGTAGATAATTGTGTGCTGATTTTTTTATTATGATACAGTTGTAACGTTGTTGTTTAATTCTTCGTATCATATTTGTTACATACAGATAATTAATAAGACTATAATAATAATCCTGACCAATATAGTATTAGTTCACCTATCACAGTTTAAAGCCCCTGTTAAAATAACATGACATTCGTTCTAAAAAAGAAAATATCGGTAATCATACCGTCTTATAATGAAGAAAAAAATATAGGTTTTTTGATTGACCAGATCAATGAAACACTGAGCAATACCAATTATGACTATGAATTGATTTTTGTAGATGATGGTAGTAGTGATAATACCTTAAATGAAATAAAATTTAATGCACAATTGCATGCCAATGTTTTTTATATAGAGCTTTCAAAAAACTTTGGGAAAGACCATGCTCTTAAAGCGGGTATTGGTATGGCTCAGGGCGATGCCGTAATAACCATGGATGCTGATATGCAACATCCTCCCCATTTAATATTGAAAATGTTGAAGTATTGGGAAAACGGCTATGACATTATTTATACCTATAGGCAAAATAGCAACCCCCATGCAAAAGCTTATCAAAAAGCTACATCAAAACTCTTCTACAAAGGCATAAATATGCTCTCGGATATTAAACTGGAGAATGGCACGGCCGATTTCAGGTTGATGGATGAAAAAGTAGTAAAACAATTAAAGCTTATTGATGAGTATGAGATGTTTTTCAGAGGTATAATTAAGTGGGCTGGTTACAAGCAAATAGGTATCCCTTATACACCTTCTAAAAGGCATACCGGCGAAGCGAGTTATTCTTTCTTTAAATTGGTTAAGCTGGCCGTAGGTAGTATTATGGCTTTTAGCGCCCGCCCTTTATATTTAGTTACAGGTATTGGTTTATTCTTTTCGGCTATGGCCATATTATACATTCCTTATGTATTGTTTAGCTATTTTGCCGGGTATGCTGTTTCTGGATGGGCTTCTGTGTTGGCAACCGTAGCTTTTTTTGGCGGTTTGCAACTGCTGGTGCTGGGTATAATAGGGGTGTATGTTGGTAAAATATTTATGCAATCCAAACATCGTCCTAATTATATTATTCGCTCTACAAATCTTATGAGTATAAAAAATGTAAACAATGATTTTATTGGGGTTTGATGTAGAGGAGTTTGATTTGCCTTTAGAATATGATCGGTCAATATCTTTTGATGAACAATTGCAAATCTCAACAAACGGAACAAATTCAATTTTAGAGTTGTTGAGATCTGCAAACATTAAAGTTACCTTTTTTTGTACTGCTAATTACGCACTTCATAAACCTGATATTATTACCAGAATTGTGAATGAGGGGCATGAAATAGCATCGCACGGATATTATCATTCTGATTTTAAAACAGAGCATTTAAAGCAATCAAAGCAGGTACTTGAAGATATTTCGGGCACTGAGGTTACAGGTTTTCGGATGGCGCGGATGATGCCTGTGGATGAGGTTGAGATTAATATGGCCGGATATACTTATAATTCATCCATAAATCCTACCTGGTTGCCTGGTCGTTATAACAATTTTGATAAACCGCGTACCTGGTTTTATGATCAGGGCGTTTTGCAGATCCCTGCTTCGGTATCCCCTTTGATTCGTTTTCCGCTTTTTTGGTTAAGTTTTCACAATTTATCTTTATCGGTGATTAAATGGATGAGTTCAGCAGCTTATCGGAAAGATGGATACCTTAATCTTTACTTCCATCCCTGGGAGTTTACCAATCTGCACAATAAAGAAAAATACGGACTCCCTGGTTATATATCTAAAAACTCAGGAGAGCCATTTATACTTCGAATAAAAAGCTTTATTGCCTGGGCGCAATCAAAAGGGTATGAATTTTCTCGAACCAATGATTTTGCCTCTGGTGTAATGAAAAAGCAAACGGTTACAAAAGAGCTAACGTCTGTTTAATAATACGAAATACACTTTTATTTCTTTTTGATCCTTAATAAGCCATTAACTGTCGCTGCATAAATAACACCTTTGGAGTCTTGCGCTAACTTGTTAATGGTGTAGCCTGGCATAGGCGAGTTATTGTTATGATAGTTTTCCCAACCATCCTTCAAATTAAACCGTACAAGGCCTGACTGCTCGGTGCCAATCCATAAAACATGTTCATATTTATCATACAGCATGTCATTAACATGATTTGATGGCATCCCTGAATTTTTATCAGTATAATGAAGCCAGCTTCCATTGGTTTTTAATACCGCTATGCCTTCTTTGTCATTATCGCCCGGTGTTGCATTACAGGCTGTTAATGAGAAGTATAGGTTGCCAGCTTCATCTTCTACAGCATTAGAAATATAGGTGTCTTTTAAAGGTGTATTAGATGTATTAAATGTAGTTGGCACATTGTGGTCAATCATAATGCAGCCTTTTGATGTACCCATCCACAACCGCTTTCGGCTATCTTCATAAACATAAATAACGTCGTTAGATGGGAGCAGGGGAATAGTCTTCTTATTGAGCACTACTACTTTGTCCTTTCTTAAAACAACCAGCCCTGCTTTAGTAGCAAAAAGAAGATCACCATGGCGGTTGTTTAAAATCCGGATGGCTCCGGGTGCCACAAACTTTTTAAAATCAAATATCTGCCATCCTGCATCGCTGTACTTATACATTTTATCATCAACATATACCCATTTATTATTATCCTTATCGACATTAATATCTGCTACAACTGTTTCGGCAGTGAATGGTGAATTGAATTCATTAACCGGATTAAAGTTTTGGCCATCAAACCGGGTTAATCCTTTGATAGTAGTATACCATAATACATCAGATTTATCTACAATACAAGATTTGCTGATGTTATCCGGAAGAGGGGAGTTATACTTAGTCCAGGTGGTAAATTCATAAGATTTCAACGATGGATTAGAATATGTAGTTGTTTTATTATAAATAGCAGGATCACCAGGTGGTTTTAATTCTGTCAGATCCATTCTTTGCATTTGGCTCGATATTTTTCCATTGGCAAAACGAAAAATCACATTAACAGATGCATAAACGGGTTTGCCATTTTCTTTGGCTGGTCGCCATATATTACCATTCAAATACCTGATAAGTTCTGCTGTTAGAGGGCCATTGGTAACGTCGGTATGACTAAGTACACAGCTAAAACCTGATGGCTCAACCAATACCTGGAAGGATATAGACCCATAAGCATCTTTCAATATATATTTACGATTAATCTGATCACAGATATAATCAAGCGTGAATTGGTCGCAAGTTGCTTTAGGGTCTCCGCAATCCATGCAAAAACTGGCAGTACTACACACATCTATTTTTTCCAAAAAAAGATTTTGTGCCAAGAGCGGTGCAGGTAAAAGAAAGATAAACAGGGTGATAAAGGATAACTTCCGAGAATATAAGAATGCTAACATTATGCTATAAATTAAAGAAAGCAAACTCAAAACACCAAATAAATATTCGTTAAATAATGTTAAACAAGATTATTGGTAGTTAAAAATTTTACCATTCACAACTTTTACTATAACAGCAGGTACATCAAAAGAGTATTTAAGCATGTAGAATGACTTAGCCATATTAAAAAATATTACTAATTTTAATGTCGTTCCCGATAACCTATAAGATTTTGAGGTAAACTAATTTTAAAGTTAAACTCGGGGTTTTATCATACTTGTTTTTATATGAAAAAATACATTTTATTATCTCTTTTATTTCTTTCTTTTTCTGTATACGCTCAAAATACGATCAATAATTACAAATACGTTGTAGTCCCCGAAAAATTTAGCTTCTTAAAGCAAAATGATCAGTATGGATTAAACAACCTGACCAAGGCTCTTTTAGCAGAAAAAGGATTTACGGTTTATCTGGATAACAATGAATTACCCAATGAAATTGCTAATAACAAATGTCAGGCGCTGAATGCTGAAGTATTAGAGAAAAGCAGTATGTTCACCACCAGCCTTACACTACTGTTAAAGGATTGCCAGGGCAATATAGTTTTTAAAAGTAAAGAGGGTAAAAGCAGGGAGAAAGAATATCGGGTTTCTTATAATCTGGCACTGAGAGAAGCATTTACTTCATTGGATGGGGTGCCATATGCTTATAATGGAAAAACTAGTGAACAACAAATACAACCAGCAGTTGCCGCGACTACAACAATAACAACTACAAATGCACCGCCCAAAACTGCAATAGCTCCACCCCAGGCAACCGCTTCAATGGTTTCGGCAAAGGCAATACAGATGGAACCGAGTCAATCTGCCGGAACTTTATATGCACAGGTAATAGCTAATGGTTATCAATTAATTGATACTACACCAAAAATTGTTTTAACTCTTCTTAAAACCTCAGTACCAGATTACTTTATTGCCAATAATGGCACCTCTAATGGGATTGTTTTGAAAAAGAATAACGATTGGTTTTTTGAATACTACCAGGATGGTAAGCTTATCTCAGAAAAGCTGATGGTTAAGTTTTAACCGTCTTAATTCAAGAATATTTCAAGTGGTATTGTCAAGTATAAAATAATCAGCAATGTTTTGGTTAATGTATTTTAAACCAAAACATTGCCGATTAAATACTGTTGGGATTTGAAGTATGGATAAACAACAACCCAGTTACATCGCCAACAGAAGAGTTATCCTGTCACTTCAGTCTCTTAATTTTTTTATGGCAGATATGCAAGCCGGTATCGGCCCATTTCTGGGGATATTCTTATTGGCACATGGCTGGAAAAGTGGTTTGATAGGATCTGTGATGACGATTGGTGGTGTTGCCGGTATGTTAATGACTGCACCCGCTGGTGCCTTGATTGATGCAACAAAACGTAAACGAATGTACGTTGTTATCCCGGGTATTTTTACCATTATTGCTTCGGGTGTAATTTTATTATCTCAAAATTTCTGGCTGGTAAGCGTATCTCAGGTGGCTACTGCTATTGCAGGAGCTGCTATTGGGCCAGCAGTAATTGGCATTACGCTTGGTATTGTAAAGCAGGCAGGTTTCAATCGTCAAAATGGCTATAATCAGGCTTTTAATCATGCAGGGAATGTAGCTGGTGCTGGACTGTCTGGTTATTTAGGAATGAAATTTGGTATGCCGGCAGTGTTTTGGCTTGCTGCCATTTTTGGAGTATTATCCATTATTTCTATATCGTTGATACCCGGTAATACAATTGATGATGACGCTGCCCGTGGCTTAAAGCGAACAAACGCACTAGTTGAAAAAGCAAGTGGTCTTAAAACCTTATTTACATGTAAGCCTCTTTTAATTTTAGCCAGTGCGCTCGCAGCTTTCCATTTAGGTAATGGGGCAATGCTTCCGTTGTACGGGATGGCGGCAGCGGTAAGTAATCAGGGGAATCCTATCATGTTTGTAGCTATGACCATTATTATAGCACAATTGGCCATGATTGTGATGTCGATGATAGCCATGCGGATGGCTAATAAAAAAGGATACTGGTTAGTAATGCTCTTATCCTTTTTAGCTCTTCCGGTTCGCGGTTTAATTGCGGCTCATATGATTAGTCATGTTGGATTGTATCCGGTACAAATACTGGATGGTGTAGGAGCCGGTTTGCAAAGTGTTGCGGTGCCGGGACTGGTAGCCCATATCCTAGATGGTACGGGGCGGATAAATATAGGGCAGGGTGCTGTAATGACTATCCAGGGACTTGGTGCATCACTTAGCCCAGCCATAGGAGGGTGGATTGCCCAAAGTATTAGTTTCAGTGCTGCTTTCCTGATTCTAGGAAGCTTTGCAATAATATCTATACTTTTATGGGCAACATTTGCTAAAATAATAAAAAGAGCCTGCGATATTAAACCCATCATTGCAGACCGCCTTTAAAAACACATATTTACGTTTGTTGATACACTGAAATGACTCACTATATTATCTGGATAATTACTTTTTTAGCTATAGCAGGAGTTATTATACGTCCATTTAAAATACCAGAAGCTATCTGGGCAGTATCCGGTGCTGTTGCATTAGTGGTGTTGCAGCTTATTTCACCTACAGAAGCACTTTCAGGAATCAACAAGGGCACTGATGTTTATTTGTTTTTAATAGGTATGATGCTATTGGCTGAAACAGCACGAGAAGAAAAGCTTTTTGATTGGCTGGCAGCTCATGCAACCAAAATGGCCAAAGGATCATCAGGCAATCTTTTTCTTTTAATTTATCTGGTTGGCGTTGTAGTTACTGCATTTTTATCAAATGATGCTACAGCTGTTGTATTAACACCCGCGGTGGCTGCTGCGGTAAAGGCCGCTAAGGTAGAAAAGCCTCTTCCTTATCTTTTAATTTGCGCATTTATTGCCAACGCTGCGTCTTTCGTACTTCCCATATCCAATCCGGCTAATCTGGTTATTTACGGTAATCATATGCCGCCATTATTACAATGGTTTCCGCAGTATATTATGCCTTCTATAGTAGCTATAGTGGTAACCTATCTGATGCTGTATTTAACACAACGGAAAGCGCTAAAGCAAAATATCGAAACTAATATTTCAGTACCAATACTTTCACAAGGTGGTAAAACGGCGATTGTTGGTATTGCTGTTACGGCTGTCACCTTACTCGTAGCTTCGGCCCTGAATATTCAACTTGGTCTTCCTACAGCAATTACAGGAGTATTTACTTCGGCAATCGTGATTGTTAGTGCCAGGAAAAATCCCTGGGCAATTGTGAAAGGAGTATCCTGGAGTGTACTTCCGTTAGTAGGGGGGCTTTTTGTTTTAGTTGAGGCGCTTAATAAAACAGGTATAACCCAGATGCTAAATGTTTTGCTACATCAAAGTGCACAGAATGCAGTTAACCAAACTGTATGGGGAAGTGGTATCATCATTGCCTTAGCCTGTAACCTTATGAATAATCTGCCTGTAGGACTGATAACCGGTAGTGTTATGCAGGGGGACCACATACCAGAAATTGTGAAAAGTTCCGCTTTAATTGGTGTAGATCTGGGACCTAATTTATCGATAACCGGATCGTTGGCAACTATCCTGTGGCTGGTAGCTCTGCGCCGGGAGGGACAAAGTGTAAGCGCATGGGCTTTTCTAAAACTTGGATTCCTGATCATGACTGTAGCGCTTCTGTTTACGATAGCATCGTTATGGATATGATGTTATAAAAGAGGTGCTTGGATTATACCATCGTTATTTCCAATTACACGGTGCACAGATCAATAATGTACTGGGCAATATCATAATCGTTTGTCTGTGAATTAAAATCATCCGCAATAATATGGTAATATTTGATGCCGGTATATTTAACTTCTTCTGCAAATATTTTTGATAATTCTGCCTGCATATGTGCTGCGATAATAGTAAGCGGAGAAATTTTTGCTTTATCACAGGAATATCTGTCGCTAACAGCTATATAAATACCATGTGCATTTCTATAAACACCTTGAGTATTGCGTTTCATAAAGTCCAGAATAACCTTCCCAACAACAAAGCAGGATGATATACTATTTTGCTGCATTCTTTCCCATTCTTCATAAGGGGTTTCTGTAAGTTGGCCACCCGAATAATTATTATCAAATACTATTATTGTTAAATTAATTTGTCCAAACCGCCCTTCAATATCTTTAAAAAGGCGAGATGCCTTATGATGATCCGGTATGTCAGCTAATACAGGAACCAATTCGCCCAAAGTAACATCAGCAGTTGCTTTTTGAAGGGACTGTATCTCAACAAAACTTTTAACAGGAACAATTACTGTGGCATTATGATTTAATAACGCAGTTATAATATGTTGGCAGGTATTTCCACTACCCGCCACAACAGAAATGATGTTTTCAGGAAAATTACTCATGACCTACTCTTTTGCGACTGTATTAATAACCTCATTCCGGGATATTTGCATGATTCCGGAATGAGGTTATATGGTTCTGATTGCTTTAATTATGCAACACTTTGTGTACGCTAAGATTATTATCACCAGACCCGGTAAGGTAGATGGAGTATATTTTACCAGCCTGAAGATCTGTTATATCAAAATTGCCGATGTTGTTTCTTGAAGCTACGCCATAAATTCTAATAGAAAGAGTTCCGGGAGCAACATTAGAGTAACCGCTGTCGGTATCTTCTGAAAGGGTAGTTACGAGATTATCGCCATTCGCATTTTTGATGTTGATTACGGATGGTGCACCGTCACTCAAATGCAAAAACTTCACTCTTGCCATACCGCTGGGAGGAATAGTAAGTTTATCCTCAAATTCTTTAACTCTGGCCTTTGACCCTTCACCAACCAGGTATACGGTAAACCTTTTGCCATTATCGGTCCAGATTTCACCAGAAGCAGTCAGACTTCCGTTTGTATTTTTAAACTGTTCAACCAACCTGGTACCGGAATTAGTAGTTATATAATCAGAAGCATCGGTAAAATTAAGACCTCCGGTAACTAGCACTTTATCAACTAGGGTGAAACTTTGCGGACCTGAGGTTTCTGAGGTATTAACTACTTTAATATCAAAGGTTTCTGATGGATTAACGTTGTTTTCCTTGCAAGAAGAAACGTATATAACAGTTACCAATAGTGCTGCTCCAATCAATAAGTAGTTATGAATTATATTTCGTTTCATGGTTGTACTTGTTTAATTATTTTATGTTAATTCACTAGTAGATTTACATGTATTTTACTTTGATGGTTACCTGGTGCTCAGTTGATTTTAGATCAACTTTGAAATCATCAAATGATGGCTTTTTCATTTTGGTCATCAAAAAGTTGGAAAAGCCAAAACCTTCTTTGGGTATTCCAACAAAGTTTTTATTGATCTTACCATCTTCATTTTCGTCATCAATCATTGTTATTCCGTATACACCGGGTTCTATATTAATATGTACATTCAATGTGCCGTTTAATAAAGCCTTTTTGTCAAATGTGAATTTTTTGTAAGGTTGATTTTTGTCGTAAGAATCATTGTCTTTAAATACATTAAGGATGATATTTCCCTTTCCCGACCTGATATCTGTAACTTTGATTTGCGTTTCCTGTGCTTTTGTATAAGAAGCAAAGAGGATGAACAGCAAACCGATAAACAGGTTTATACAGCATGCAGTTGTCTTTTTCATTTTGTTGATTTTTAAAATTTAACATTCATTTTGAAACGAAGGTATTGGCATTAAACATCGTGTTATATCAAAAACAAAGGGAAGCGGGCAAAAAGCCGACTGAGTGTTTCAATAGAGAGGTTCAACAAATTATAGTTGATGATAGCTAAAAAGTGCCCGGCAGACAATAGGGGATAGCAGGTGATTTTTCGCTCGTAACCTTTTAAATAGCAAAAAGAGTTGTTCAAAGTTGTTTTTGCCTGCTTCGGGGTATAACTGTTTATTTCATTGGTGCCTGATTCGCTACATTTGTTGATATGGATTCTGTTTTACCAATTAAAAACCTTGTGCGTCTTAACTGGTTGCTGGTGGTAGCTTTTACGGCTATCTCATCGGTGTATTTTGTTTTTTTGCTAGAGGATTTACCAATCCACAAGATATTTTATACGGTGATGACTGGATTGGGTATTGGCCTGGTTGGTTTTGCCAATGTGGGTATTTTAATTTTATTGGAGCGAAAATATAATGCTGAAACCAAACGATTTAAAGTTTATCGGCTTTTATACACTTACGCGGCTAGTGCTGTAATTTACATTGGATTGTCGCCTGTGTTCGATTATATCTCAAAAAAAAGCGAATTATATCCTTTCCTTGTGTTTCCTTCCATATTTGTTGTTTCAAGTATAGTTGTTAATACGGTGATTGTTATTTTTCATGATTTTATTATCCTGCATAGTGATAAGGCACGTGCGGGGTTGGAATTGTCAAAACTAAAAACCGCTAATGCCGAGGCTACCAATCTGCTTTTAAAACAACAGATACATCCGCACTTTTTGTTTAACGCCCTCAATACAGTAAAAGCACTTTATAGGAAAGATCCGCGGGCTGGCGATACCTATATTGTTCACCTGGCTAATTTTTTAAGAGCTTCTGTTTATAATCATGCCGCCAAAGTATCTAGCCTGGCAGAGGAAGTAGCGCTGTTGAGTGACTATCTGGAAATGCAGAAGATCAGATTCGGGATTGCTCTGGACTGTACTATTGATCTGCCTGATGAGATTCTGAAAGATCATTATTTGCCGTCTTTTTCATTGCAGCCATTATTGGAAAATGCGATCAAACACAACGATCTTACCCAGGAATCACCGTTGGTTGTACATATTTTCTGTTTGGAAGGTAGAATTGTAGTGTACAATAACCTTCAAAAAAAATCTGTTAACGTTTCTTCAGCCTATCATGGCCTGGCCAATCTTGCCGAAAGGTATAGTTTGTTATCCGGAGATGAGATCATGATCAAAGAAGATAAAAATACATTTTCCGTAAGCATTAAATTATTGAACAATGAATATAGTGATCATAGAAGATGAGCCGATAGTTGCAGATGACCTGGAATTGAGTATCACACAATTGATGCCGGAGCCATTAAATATTACGCAGCTTCATTCTGTTAAAGAAGCCATCAACTATTTTAAAAGTACATCCATGCCCGATCTGATATTCAGCGACATTCAATTGGGAGACGGCTTAAGCTTTGAGATATTTGTTGCTATACCTGTTTCTGTCCCGGTAATCTTTTGTACTGCTTATGACGAATATGCGCTGGATGCCTTCAAGGCAAATGGGATTGATTATATCCTGAAGCCGTTTACTACGCAGACGCTTGAACGCGCCTTGCAACGATACAGCGAACTTAAAAAACTGTTCTCAACCAATCAGACGCCGCAATATAATGCCCTGGTGGAAATGCTGACCGGCAAAAACAATCAAAAATCATCTTCTGTATTGGTATACCATCAGGATAAGATCATCCCTATAAAACTGGAAGACATAGCCCTGTTTTACCTCGCCAACGAAGTAACTCATTTACTAACCTTCTCAGGTAAGATTTTTTATCCAAATAAAAATCTGGATGAACTGGAAAAGCTAAGCGGTAGCTGTTTTTTTAGGGCAAACAGGCAGTTTCTGGTCAATCGTAAAGCCATTATTGATGTATCCAGTTTCTTTTCCAGGAAGCTATCGCTCAATCTAAACATAACCTTTAACGATAAGGTGATAGTAAGCAAAGGAAAAGCTTCCCAGTTTCTGAACTGGTTGTCAAAAGCCTGAAATATAATCCTTACATTTCTTTTTTATTACCAGAAGCCTGATGTGTTAACTAATAGCACATCAGGCTTTTATCGTTTTAGGTAGTAGATTTTTATAAATAACTATTTGTTGCTTTTTATTTAAACGCGTTTATGTCGCTTCCGAACCAAGTTTGCCCGCTTCGGTTACCTTTTCCTTCTATAAGCAGCTCTAAAGACTCACTTTTGGCCTAAATAAAAAATAGGTGCGGCCCTGTGTTGCAAATAGTATCTCAAACTTTTAAATGAAATTTATGAAAAAGCTAATCTTAATGTTAATTTGTTTTATCCTGGTATCAACGAAAGGCTTTAGCCAGAGTTTTTTCCAGAAAGTAACTTCAAAACTAGAATTCGGTATCAAGGCCGGTGGTAACTATAGTAATTTTGACAAAGCCAATTTTGGAACCGATTACCTGGCTGGCTTCCATGCTGGAGCTACGGTAGCTTTCAAGATAACTAATAATTTTTTGATCCAGGAAGAGTTTTTATACTCTCAACAGGGAGCCAAAATCACAGACGGCTCACTAGGTGCCCAAAACCTTAAGCTGTCTTATATGACTGTGCCGTTTCTGCTTAAATACCGCACCAATTCCGGTTTCTATGTTGAGGGAGGCGCCCAGGTAGGGATAAAGCTTAAAGAGGAAGTAGTGGGGTACAACGGTAGCGATTTTGCTAAAAAGATAGACGGGGCTGCTGTAGGTGGTATCGGATATCAGTCAAAAATTGGTTTGGGTATCGGCGCCCGGTACGTTTATGGAATTTCCAAAGTGGGCAACTTTACAGGTACCACTATCAACAACGACTTTAAGAATACCAATATTCAGGCCAGCATATTTTACGTTTTTTAATAAAAAGCTGCTTAAACGATTGTTCATTCAAAGTTTAGCCGTGTTTTTGATTCGATCCCGGTTGTGTTTATACAAGCCGGGATTTTTAATTTTTATAAATACCCAGAATGGGGTTAATTACTATCCATTGCCGTATATATAGTTTTCAGCGCATCATCGTCTGTAGCGCTGGTTTTAATGCTTTTTACTACCGTTTTATTACGGGTATCAATGATATATGCGTTTCCGGAACTGTTGATTTTTTGCCAGATCTCATCCAATCCCATTAGTTTAATCATTTTATGGGATGCGGCTATGGTATTAACGTTGTCCAGGTCGCTGGTATAGTAGGTAACGGGCTTACTTTGCAGGTTGAGGACCTGGCTATATAGGCGTTGCGCGTTCAATGCGCTTTGTTGATCTGAATGCTTGTAGTTGATGACAATAACAAAATCCGGAGCCACACCACTATCTACGGTAGAGGAGGTTTCAGTAGGAGTATCTGTTTTTTTCTTTTTTTTCTTGAAAATGCTGCCAATGCCGCTTTCCACTTTATCTAGTCCTTTATCAACGCCTTGACCCATCCGATCATTGGTCCGGCTGGTCGCGCTGTTTTTTACCGTTTCTTTTGGATCGATGATCTGACAGAAGGCTTTGGCTCCTAATAATAGCAATACGGTTAGTATTAATAATTTTTTCATTAGTGTTGATATTTGATTTTAAAGAGGATCCTGATTTAATTCACAATTATGCCCAAATAAAACAGGTCGATCAATCACAGAAAACCATGATTTTGGTCATGGTAAGGGTTAGGATAATCTTAATGGAATAATGATCAACTGTGGAATTGTCGTCATTCTATAATAAAATCCCGGCAACATTGCCGGGATTTTATTGGTATTTAATTGATTGATTAAAATTTAAAGGTGGCACCCAATTTTAAAGCTGCGACGCCGTAGCCAACCTCTGCAAAAGCACCCACGTGATCGCTGAACAGATATCTGGCACCTGCATGTACTCCAAAAAATATAGAATTATCATAAGGTGTAGCAACGGAATTGCTTCCGTCATAGGTCCAGCTAATGTGATGATATCCGAGCGAAGCACCTGCATAAGGATCGAATTTATTATTCGTTACCTTGAATACTTCTCCAAGATGATATGAAGCTCTGACGCCAGCATAAACTATGTTTAATTTAGAATTACCTCCGTAATAAGAGCCGTAGTTATGAGATGAATAATCAACAAAAATACCGCCACTGATGTCCTTACTGAAACCGTGTTCAAATGAAACCCCAAAAGGCAGGCCAACATAATAAGTGCCTACGCCAATACCTGCATTGAGCAAGTTGGCTCCTTTTACCTGAAAGGAATTTGTTTTAGGGGCTGCTTTTGGTTCTGGTTTCGCAACAGCAACTGGTGCTGCTGTTTGTGTTGCTTTGGTGGTATTATCTGTTTTAGAAGCCGCTTTTACGGGAGTAACAGGCGTTGCCGGTTTAACACTTTTTCTTTTGGTTTGCGCCTGTACGAAACCAATAACGGTTACCGTGATAAACATTAAAAATAGTTTTTTCATGAAAATTGTATGTATTATAATAAAATGGTTATGCATAAATGCAATTATAATTTACGGGTGGCTACAAAATGGCCACCTGTAATAGTATATAGGCCATCAGAACCTTTTACAGTGCCTTCAAAATCACCTTCAATCGTTCCGCCTACTGGTCCAAACTTGGTGATCCGGATAGTTCCCGGTGTTTTGGAAGGATCATTATGATCGGCACCTAAATATTTGTTTTTTCCCTCACTCTGAACCTGTAACCTAAAATATACCTGTCTATCAACATGGTTGTGAGAACCGGTAAGAGGCTCACCTACCTTGGCGGTACCTGTACCTACCTGACTAAAGGCTATATCAAGATCCCACTTAGGACCTGTTGTTCTGTCTCCAGGGGCTGCATCATCAAGATTTATTTTGGTGTAACCAACGGTGGGACCTGACATGGCGCCGTTCTCTACTCCTTTAGGGTCTGCATGAATGGTTATTTGCTGGTGATGAAAGGCTCCACCATCAATGGTATAAGTTACCATGTTTTTTCCGGCCTGGGCCCAAATTGAGCCTGAAAATGTAAGCAACACAATTAGTGCTGAGATGTGTTTTAAATTCTTTTTCATAAAATTGTTATTTGATACTTTGTACAAAAGTCTCTCAATCCGGTTGAAGCCACAATCACAGAATACCATGATTTTACAATCATTTATTATGCGTAAGGTGCTGATACAAATTGTGATAGCATGATTTTTTTAGAACTATACAGGCAAAGCTGTGTTGAAAGTTGGTTTTATAAAATGTGCATTCAGTGCAAGTAATTATAGACGAATACGGTCTTTGACAGTGGCAACGAAATGCCCACCGGTGATAGTATATGTAATATGATTGTCGATTAGCTTGCCTTCAAAAGTGCCTTCAGCAATTCCGCCTAGCGCATCCACTTTGGTGATAGTGATTGTTCCGGGCGTTTGGTCAGGCTTTTTCGATTCAGACATCAGCAGTCTTTCTTTACCATCGACTTGAACCTGTAAAAGAAAATATACCCGATGCTCAATCATGCCATTCGGAATAGGGTCGTTTACTTTAGCGCTTCCTGTACCTACACGGTTAAAGGCAATCACCACCTCCCACTTCGGTCCTGTAGTATTACCTACAGTGTTGTCGTCGAGGTTTATTTTTAGGTAAGAATGACCAGCAGTACTTGTAAATGCTCCATTTTCAAACAACTTGGGGTTAGAGTTAATGGTGATAAGCTGATGGTGAAAGGTGCCACCATCTATGGTATAAGTTACCTTGTCTTTCCCATCCTGCGCCCAGCCGGAACATGAAATTATTAAGAGCATTATTAGCACCGATATTAGTTTGAATTCTTTTTTCATAAAATGATTGTTTGTAAGTGTATCACTACAATTAAATAATTACCCGTTAATGCAATTATGATTTACGGCCAGCTACGAAATGTCCTCCCGTAATGGTGTACTTAATGCCTGCAGCATCTGTTACCGTGCCTTGAAAATTCCCTTCAACAGTTCCGCCTACAGATCCGAACCTGGTGATGGTAATTGTTCCTGGTGTTTTAGCTGGTTTCTGCAGATCAACCCCCAGAAACTTTGTTTCTCCATTAACCTGAACCTCTAAAGTAAAATATACCTGGTGATCAAGCACACCCTTAGGAATAGGATCATTGACTTTAGCCGTTCCTGTACTGGCTTTATTAAAAACAATGTTCAATCCCCACTTAGTTCCGTTTTTAATATTCATGGCCTTGTCGCCGAGGTTTATTTCCAGGTAATTACCAACAGTATTTGTGAAGGCTCCATTTTCCATCACTTTGGGATCGGCGTTAATGGTGATTTGCTGATGGTGAAAAGTACCGCCATCGATAGTATAAGTTACCTGGTTTTTTCCGGCCTGCCCCCAAACAGTGTAAGAAGTTGTCAGCAGTACCATTACTGCTGGTATTAGTTTGAATCTCTTTTTCATATAAATTACTATTTAATAAGCTTATAAAGCTCCAGCTATATAACCGATGCGGCAATCACAGAATATGATGATTTTCAGCGCCTTCGAATAGGTGTAAAGTACTGGTACCGTTCGTTATAATGTACGGGGGACTGCGAAATGTCCTCCGGTGATGGTGTATTTTACGCCGGTTATATCCATTACCGTACCTTCAAAAGTTCCTTCAACAGTTGCACCTATAGGCCCGAATTTGGTGATAGTAATTGTTCCTGGCGTGGTTTTTGGAAAATCAGCACTCCGACCGACAACCATTGATCCTCCATTCTGCTGAAGCTGTAAGTTGAAACTTACCACGGCCCCTTTATCATTGCCAGTAGCATTAGTAATCGGGTCATATACTTTAGCTGTCCCTGTACCTGCTTTGTTAAAACCCAGAGTAAGGGCAAACTTTGAATCCCCGTCATCAGACGTGGCATCATCGATATAGAGTTTTATCCAACCTGAAGATGCATCAACTCCGTTGCCTGTTGATTTGGGATTAGCATTAAAGGAGATCAGTTGATTCTGGAAGCCTCCGCCATTAATGGTATAACTTACCTGGGCGTTTCCCCCAGTGCCACCATTGTTATTATTGTTACTGTTGTTAGAGTCGCCTTTGTCTTTTTTGCAACTAATTAATGTAACCGCTATTAGCAGAGCGAATGTGAATAGAAAATGTTTTGTTTTCATAAGTATAGATCTGTTAAATGATATTTTGTGATTAGAATTATAAGGCATTCATAGATAAAAGAAATACCATACCATAGAATGGATATTTTGATATCCATTCTATGGTTAATATTGATCCTGAAAATTGGGTTTTGATTGATGAGATAGAATAACTGCTCTTGAAAGCAGCTATGCCTTGCGCGTGGTTACGAAATGTCCGCCCGTTATAGTGTACTTAACTCTACTCAAATCTATTAGCGTAGCTTCAAAAGTTCCTTCAATAGTACCACCTACGGATCCAAACCTGGTAATGGTGATTGTTCCGGGCGTGTGTGCAGGAAAATTAAGACTCCGGGTAAGAAACAATGATCCTTTATTCTGTGGAAGCCCTAAAGTAAAGCATACTACCGCCCCTTTATCATCGCCCGTGGCATTACTAACCGGATCAAATACTTTAGCTGTCCCCGTACCCAGTTTGTTAAAGATGAGCACAAGGGCAAATTTTGAATCTGCATTTTCTGAGGAGGCATCATCGATATATAACTTTAGGTAACCTGCAGATGCATCAACTCCGCTACTCACTGATTTGGGACTAGCACTAAAGGTGATCAACTTATGGTGAAAAGTGCACCATCAATAGTATAGGTTACTATGTTTTTTTCAGTCTGCCCCCAAACCGGGCAACAAATGCTTAGTAATACCAGGAGTGGCATTAGTTTTAATTTCTTTTTCATAAGATGATTATTTGATAAGGCGGTATTCAGGTCAAGGCAACGCGGTGAAAAATTACTTTTCCCGCGTTGCGTTATACTACATAGGTTTTGTAAATAGTGTTATGATTTACGGGTTACAACGAAATGTCCTTTAGTGATGATATATTTAGGAGCGTTACTACCGGTACCATCAGATACGGTACCTGAAAAATCTCCTTCGACAACTCCGCCTACCGATTCACACTTGGTGATGGTTATCTTCCCTGGTGTGTTACTCGGATTTTCGGAATCGCGGTCAAGAATTCTGTTTTTTCCATTCTCCTGAAGCTGCAAAAGGAAGTATGCATGTTTATCTGTGTTTCCCGGGTAAATGTTATTGATCGGATCATTTACATTCGCTGTTCCTGTAGTTGCTTGAGGATAGGCAATATCAAGTCCTTGAGTTACTGTCGAACCACCTGGGGGGGTATCGGTGAGATTTATTTTTAGATAACCTATGTGACCTGCGCTAGCCCCATTCTGGTTCTGTTTGGGATCAGAATGAAAAGATATATGCTTATTTACAAAGGAACCTCCATTGATGATATAAGTCACCGAATCATTTCCCGGATTGTTATTGCTGCTGTTGCCTGCATCATTTTTGTCTTTTGAACAGCTTGCCAATGCAACCGATATCAGAAGGGCAAATGCAATTAATAATTGTGTTTTTTTCATAATTAGTACTTTTTAAATAATATTAAAACCGGAAAACTTATCCCGACGATTGCAAAAGTCTGAATAAGCAAAAGGCGCATCAATCACAGAAAACCATGATTTTATAAGCAACGTGCTGATGAACAGGTTAATGACATTAAGAGAACTACTGTAGATGTATGACTGTCCTCCTGGAATTAATGAATTACAGCTGTTTTATTTTAAAACGATTCTTTTGGGTTAATACATCAATCACGGTATTCCGTGATTGATAGCTGGTTTTCATTTACTGATTTTTGAAACCGTAATTTTGTGAACGAAGAAATTGAATATGACTTAAGATACTGAAGTTAGTACTACCTGAGTCTGGCTGATAGAATTGAATAGTTTTTTATATTTGTAGTACACCGCCTATACCTTTTATCACATCTCCCTATTTATTTTAACACAACGTTTCCGGTTTAGCCGGTTTATTCACCATAACATGGATATTATGCTTATACCCAAAAAAATTTATGAGTTTATACCAAACCTGGTTGTGCCAAAAGCCTTCTGGGGCACTTATGGCAATAAGTTAAATTGTCTGTACCTTACTTCCTGCGAGCAAAAGGAAATGCTCTTTATAAGCGAATCTTTGACTGAGTTGCTAGGTTATAGTCCCAGGGATATTCAAGAAGGAGGCCGGGATTGGTGGCTTTCAATCATTCATCCGGATGATCTTGAACCGATGCTTAACGAGGTTTTTCGACATTATTTTTTAAAACCTGCAAGGCAACGTCTTAAAAAAATATTCACCCTGCAATATCGTGTAAAGAATACTTTTGGCGATTACCGGTGGATGTGTGAAACCAAACTGGTTGCGTCGTTAACCAGCGAAAACAAATATGAATTTATTCTTGGCAGAGTTGAAGATATTACCGAGATAAAGAATGAAGAAGAAGCACAACTAAAAAAACTGCTTGAAGAAGAACGCAAAACCAATCAAATGTTACAACATGCGCTGCCTGTTATAGACATGGAACAAAAATCAAAACCCGATCACGTATACCTAACAGATAATCATATACAACCTCATGGTGTGGTGATGCCGACTAAAAGGGAATTGGAAATTTTGCAACTTATAGGGGAGGGCTACTCAACAAAACAAATTGCCGACCAGCTTTTTATCAGTATCAATACAGTTGAAACACATCGGAGGCATCTTTTGAAAAAACTGCAGGTTAAAAATTCTATGGAGCTAATTAAAAGATCAACCAATGCATTTTGGCTAAAAGTAGCTGTTTAACGGAATGCCATTTATCCCGATTTTAATTAGTTGGTATTGATTTGCCCTTTTGTATCCATGCTGTTATTGATGTTAAGTGGGAGCTTTTTTTGCATGTTATCCATAGCTTTATGCAATTCCTCATTTTGCCCAGAGCGCATTGCCATGCCCGGGTCCATAAAATATTTAACAGCCGCCATCATGTGCTTGTTACCCTGGGTGGCGCCCATCACCTGGATTTGTTCCATTTGGGTATGGGATTTTTTCCAGACAGCGGTTTTTGCTTTGAGCTCAGTTGCTTCCGGAACCAGTTCCTTTACCATTTGATTAAGTATTGCAGCGCATTTATGAGGGTCTTTTTCAGTGACTGCTTTTTTAATATATGATTCATAATCGGCCCAGTACTTATCGGTCATTGCTGTAATATTGTCAGATGTTTGGGCGTAGCTTATTGACACATTAATAAAGGTTCCGGCGATAGTAAAAAGGGCAGCAAACAATATTACCCTTGAAAAAAATGATTTCATAAATAATGTTATAATAATACTCAAAGATCGCTGATAGGTAGGGGGCAGGCAATCGCAGAAAACCGTGATTTTTTTAAATAAGTAGTATGGCCAATTTTAAAGAAAATAGCATGAGTTGATTATAATATAAACTATTACATTTCTACAAGGATTTAAAAATTCTGATCTCCTGATTATTGAATGCAACCAGATATAGAGGGCCTGACTTGGTTTTTATTGTTTTAATATCTCTTACTTCTCCACCCAAAAGAAATCCTGATGAAATAGGGGATACTGTCTTGAAATTTCGATTTTTATCTATAAGTAGCACATCTCCGTAATCGGCGTCGTATCTGCCTTCAACCGGCGTTACTCCTGAAAAGTTTCCCCCAGCTAAAATTGTTTTGTTTGCATCAGGTGAAACTGCAAAACCAAACAATGGCGAAACTTGTGCCGATGACGGGAATTCCCTAAATGTAAAGTTACCGCCCCCCTCATTGTAAAATACTCCAGATGTGAAAGAGTTAACTGTTAGCTGTTTATCACTTTTAAGTGCATCACCAAAAATCTGCTGAACAGTTTTTCCTGCAAAATCACGATAGTATGGGAATTTCTTTTTAAGGAACGGTATTTGTTTTTCAAGTTCATTTTGGCCTAAAAATGAATAATCGTTTTGATTTATACTATAAGTAAGCAGTGGGTCGAGCGTTCCATTTAAATCTAAGTCGGATAGAAATAATTTTACAGGGTCTGTTGTGGTTGGTTTAAGTTTGGAGTTCCAGCCATAATTTCCGGCAATGATATCAATTTTTCCATCGCCATCTACATCTGTAAGTAATATGCGTTGCCACCAGCCTTGTTGCTTATCCAAAACATCGCTGTGTTTTCGAATAAGCCGGCCTTTCTTATTCATAAATATCTCAACCGGCATCCATTCACCGGCAATAACCAGGTCTGGCCATCCATCATTGTCCAGATCAGCAAATGATGCGGTACATATCATCCCGGCATGTTTCAACTCTTCGGGAAGCTGTACCTGGCGATAGCGACCATGACCGTCATTCATCAATAAATATGATTCGGGTATTATGTCTAATGCCCGGTCATTCGCACTGCCGGCAACGAAAATATCCGGATAGCCATCATGGTTCACATCTGCAACTGCAATAGCTGATTTATTTAGTTTTATGCCCGGAATAGAATTTACCGTGGTAAAGTTTCCTTTACCATCATTAACATATAGATGATCTTCCGGGCCCGAGGAACCAGCATTCTGTTCATTATTCCTGCTTGCTACGTACAGGTCTGGGAATCCATCATGATTTACATCTAAAAACACTGCATCAGCTCCTTCATTTTCGCGATTAGCAATAAAGGCAGGCTGAACAGTCGATTTAAAAGTCCCATCTCCTGATTGAATAAATAAAGCGCCGGGTTGGTCTTTTCCGCCACAGACATAAAAATCATCTAATCCGTCGCCGTTTACATCGGCTACAGCTACCCGGGGCCCTTGCGTTGAGAGCATGTGTGGAATAAGCGGCTGATGATTAAAATCAACATAGCTATCTTTTTGGTGCTTCCAGTTTACGTTTGTTTTGCTGGTAACATCCTCAAAAAGGGGGGCGGAAGGAGGAAAAAACTTATTATAGTCAAAATGGGCGGCTGCATTTTTTTGATCAATGTTTAAAAGTTGATTGGTCTTCACATTTTTAATCAATTGATATGTTTGGTTTGGCCAAACAATTAATAAACTATCAAGTTTCGGAGAACCGTTAAACCCGAAATGCAGCTTGGGCTCCACGGATGACTGAAATCCGCGGGTGAGCATTAACTGCTCATATTGCAACTGTTTCCCGTTAAAGGCGTAGGCTTTTACTCCTATACCAAAATGATTATCATCCCTTCCTGTGAATTTAAGACTGAGATGATGGGTTGAGGTGTCGGTATTTTTATATATACAGGCTTCGCGGTTAATATTGTTAGTTACAATATCAAGATGTCCATCATTATTTAAGTCGGCATAAGCAGCACCATTTGAAAGCATGGCTTGTTTTATTCCCCATGCGGCACTTTTGTCAATAAATTTCTCGCTCTTTGTGCCTTTAAAAATATAGCTATGCGAATCACCGGCGGGCATTTTATTAAGTACAACACTATCCATACCATGACCATTTACCAACATGCCGCGTACCGCATCATCTGATATGTAAGTAATATAGTCCAGATCTGAAGGTCTGCGTTCTACTCCGTTCGCTACAAAAAGATCTTTTATTCCATCATTATCAAAATCTGCAAACAAGGGGCTCCAGCTCCAGTCTGTGGCATATATACCGTCCATCAAACCAACATCGCTGAATGCTTTACCACTGCCTAAGTTTTTTTGCAAACAATTACGTGAATACTGGTACTGGAAACCTGGGGTTACAATCTTGCTTTTATATTGTTCATAAGACTCATCGCCGTTAAAGGTTTTTAAAAAGTGTTCTTCGGCAGGCAGCATATCTACAGTTATGATATCCAGTTGGCCATCATTGTTAAAATCGGCCATGTCATTTCCCATACTCGCCCGGCTATAATGGTTAAAATGTTTAGCGCCCGATTCTGTAAAAGTTCCGTCGTGATTGTTGATATAATAATAGTCGTTTTCGTGAAAATCGTTACTAACATAAATATCATCCCATCCATCGTTATTTACATCTCCTACAGCAACACCCAAACCATAGCCCATAGCACTACTATAAATCCCTGATTTTGAGGTGAAGTCATCAAAGTGCCCCTTGTTGTTCAGGTAAAATTTACTGCCAGCCAGCTTGTTAGGTACTTTACGTTGTGATGTGTCCATGCCATACATAGATTCGGTGTGATCAGATTGATTAAGCAGAAAGCAATCTAGCAAACCATCATGATTGGCATCAAAAAATACAGCCTGAGTGCAAAAGCCGGAAAAATTGAGCCCGTATTTAGCCGATTCTTCTGTAAAGGTTCCATCATGATTGTTGATATAAAGCATATTATGGCCTTGCAGACCCAATTTTTGGGCAACTACGCATACATATATATCCAGATAGCCGTCATTATTAACATCGGCCATGGTAACGCCAGAGCTCCAGTCTGCATTTCCGGCTACTCCTGCCTTTTCGGTGATGTCTTCAAAGCGGTAATTGCCTTTATTTAGATAAAGCTTATTCCCTCCCTTTTTATTGGCCGTAAAAAATATGTCGGGTAAGCCGTCATTATTAATATCACCGATAGCTACTCCTCCGCCATTATAAAAATACAAATAGTCTAAAATTCCCGGTTTATCATTATCGGTGACGTGGTTGATGAAATGGATATTGGTAGATGAAGAAGATAATAACTCAAAAAGCGGGTGATCCGTTTTCTTACAGGAAATATTCCAGACACAAAGCAGAACGATTACCAGGTATTTAATTTTGCCTTGCTTCATTTGTTTGGTTTGCTATTGTTTGGGATTTTTTTTGTTTTAAATCAATAAACCTGGCAATAGGTCCTACCAGGAAAAGTGCGTAGAATGGGGCATAAATAAAACTTTCCAGTCTTAAGATAAATTCAACTATAGCCACAATGATCACCACCACTATTTGCGCCTTTTTGCCAGATACTGAAGTCCCTGGATCAGTGATCATAAAAAATATAAACAGTTGATACATTGGCCCGGTAAGAGGTGCTAATTCTGCAAGAAATGGATCAGAGGTAATTAAACTACGAATGTACGCCAGGATAACAAAACAGGTTACATAGGTTAAAGTTACGTGAAGTTTTTTTGCCCTGTATACAATACCTAAACCTAAAAACCATATAACCGCCATCGGTAAAAGATTATTACCCCATTGTATACCCAAACCGGCAACACTAAGTGGTGCCATAAAAAGCAACCATGAAACACCGAAATTCGAAGGGTTCCATAAATGCCTTCCTTTATATGTTATTACATACTTTGATAAAATAGAAAGCAGTGCGGCAATTACATAAGGCCAAACCATGTTTGAACGAACCAGGATGCCTACACTGATGCCGGTGATGTACGCACTAGCCAGGTTTTTACGCGTGCCCAGTATCAGTCGGGCTAAAAGTACTTCGGCAATTATTGAAGTAGCTATGGATACGATGACATTAATATAGCTATCCAGTATACCAAAAGTGATCTGCCCAACTAATAATATCAGGGTGATAAAAAGGGGAGGTATATAGGGGAAATAATCAATTTTTTTGCTTGCATGTACATTGTTGTCAGGCAATTTTTCGTCTTTAACTAAATCCATCAGTTGTTTGTCTTATTTTCAGTAATTACATGAAGCTGATCTATCTGTGGTTTCTCTAATTTCTCAACTTTTCCTGAAGGCCAATAAATAGTTGCCTTATCTGCTGTTGTGCTTTTTCCAATACCAAAATGAATCCTGTGCTGGTTTTGAGCCGAAAATCCGCTACCGCCCGAAACTATCTGCATCTGCTTTTTCCCATCCCATTCCAATTGTACCTTTGCACCTATAGCGCTTGCATTGCTTAATGTTCCATGCAAATCAAAATCAATCCAATGATTATTGTTTTTTGAATTGTTTTTATAAATAAGCGGTATGTTATTTTGGTTGGCTACTACAATATCCAATACACCACGATTCCAAAGATCGGCCATGGCAACCGACCGGCTGTCGAATGTAATATAAGGGCAAACTTTGTTTGACACATCTTCAAAAAGGCCATTACTGTTATTAAGCCATATTTTGTTTTGCTGATAGCCAGATTGGCTTTTCCCCTGCATATCAGGCCAGTTGGCAGCATCACCAATTATTTTACTGTTGCCACCGGTAACCTTGGAGTAATCATACCAGTACGATGTGTTTTTTTTGCCAGAAATAAAGCCGTTAGCAGCATAAAGGTCAATGAATCCATCATTATTCAAATCACCAAACTGTGCACCGTAGCTCCATCCAGCATTCTCGATCCCAGATAACTGTGCCAAATTAACAAATGAGGGGTCGCCTGTTGTATTACTTTTGGGTTGCCAGTAATTATTGCCTTGAATTAATATACCAGGTTCGGTGATATTGGTGGTGTAGATACCCAGCATGCCGCTATTATTAATATCGCCGAATGACACGCTCATGCCGCTTTTAGGAATATTGCCTATACCTACCAGTTTACCACGTTCAACAAATCTTTTTCCTTTTTCATTGATATAAAACTCGTCTACATTGTAATCATTAGCCACATAGAGTTCCGGGTAACCATCGCCATTAAAATCGGCCGCACCGGCCGCAAGTTTCCACTTGGTAGATACCAGTCCATATTCGGCAGCAACATCTTTAAACTTGCCATTCCCAAGATTTTTAAAGAGATAGTTTTTTCCACCATTATTAGCATACCTGAAACTTTCGGGCATAATTTTAGTGGTATTCAAATTACTAAGATCGAAGGCTTCGTTATAATAACCGCCTAAAAAAAGATCAAGTTTTCCGTCGTTGTCAAAGTCCAGCCAGATGGCGCAATTGGCATTTACCCAATTGGGCAAGCCACTACCTTCGGTTACGTTTACAAATTTTTTACCGCCAATGTTGTGAAATAACTCTGGTTTGCCCCATTTATATAAAAACACATCGGTAAAACCATCATTATCATAATCGCCCCAAACAGTTCCCATGGAAACACCTGTCCCTTTTTTGTTTACATCGGCCAGACCTACCTGAGCCCCTACATTTTCAAATTTTCCATTGTGAAGGTTGCGATACAGCGCGTTTAAACTGCCTGTACGGCTATTGGTAAAGTAAATATCGTTCCACCTGTCATTGTCGAAATCAACAATAGCAACGGATGCACCCATAGAAGCAATTTGTGATGCAATGTTATTTAATTTTGAATCAACCACAGGGCATAAATGACGAAAATCTATCCCTGCAGCTTTGATATCCACGGGTTCCAGATAAAAACCATATTTACTTAAGGCCGCTTGTTCGTTAGTTCCGCCAGTATCGCCATTTAAATGAAATACACCCTCATGTGACAGTAATGCGCTGCCTATCAATAAAACTATAAAAAGAATGATAGCCAAAATTTTATAGATCTGTTTGGGTGTACTCATAAAAAAGGAATAGCTCGTGTATTAATTGGAATGATAAAGGTATCATAATGCATAAAAATAACAAACTAAATATAAGCGTGTTCCGCTATGAAAAGCATGGCTTTTAAGCTTTACCTCATGGAAATGCTGTTTGATATTGCTTAACTTAGCTTTCGTATTTTTCTACTTTCGCAGCAAAACCTAATTATGCCTGTAATATCAGTATCGCAAAAAAATGCTTTTAAAACGCTACTCATCTGTTTGTTTGGTTCTATACTATTATTTACTGCATGCGGCAGAAAAAACGGAAAAGCAAACGCAGAAAACGATACTGATCCCGGGAAACTTGCACGCCAGTATATGGCTGAAAACAAGTTTGATGAAGCAGAGGCTTCATTTATAAAAGCGATACAGGTAACCCCGGATAATATTTCAAATTACGGCAGCCTGGGGAGGCTCTATCTGCTTCAAAAAAAATTCGACGAAGCTGAAAAGGAATTAAAATCTGGATTGAAGATCAAACCGGATGACCTGGAACTGGAATTACTATTGGCAAAAGTTTATATTGAAAAAGGAGACCGGGATAATGGTATAAGCCAGCTCAAAGCCATTATTGTGAAATATCCTAAAAATGTCAAAGCCTGGTATAACCTGGCTAGCGTTGGCCCAGCAACAAAGCCTCAAAGCTGGGAAAAAAGCTGTTTGACAAAGGCATTAAGTTTTACACCTGCAAATACGGTGTTACGGCTGAAGCTGGCCGAGCTTTATGCAGGCAACAACCAGGCAGATTCTGCACGCTATTTTTTGGAAAGTATCAAAAAAATGGCGCCCGATTTTTCGACCACTGCAAATACTGCCTACCAAAAAGCGGTTTCTTTATTAAAAGGAAATCACAGCGTTGAGGCTTTGCCCAATATCATTCGTTTTCATCAGTTGATGAAAACAAGTGTGGCTTATGCCTCCGGAACCGACGAGATCGAGATCCCCCAGCTTTTGGGAGGCTACCCTCAGTTTACAACAGCCCTTACTAACCAAGGGGGAACCTTAGCCGACTTTGTTTTTACCGATGCCTCGGCAGCCGTAGGTTTGTCTAATAAAGCAAATGCTGCACATTCTTTAATAGCCACGGCTGATTACGATTCGGAAGGGAATTTCTATGTATATTCCAGTTTTCAGCCTATAGGTTCTTCCACATCCAAACGTTCTCTTTTTATCACCAAAACAGGGGAATTTAAATTGTGTACAGGTATTGATGCTATGGATAACCCGGGTTTGGATATGGATGCCACTTTTGCAGATTATGATAATGATGGTTTTCAGGACCTTTTTATTGCCACTACCAAGGACATGATCTTATATCATAATAATGGTGATGGTACTTTTAGCCGGGTTAAAGAAAATATAGGATTACAGAATATGGATCATGTGCGTAAGCTTTTATTTGCCGATTTTGACCAGGATGGTGATCTTGATTTATATGTTGCTGAAAAAGGTGGAAATAAATTTTTTCGGAATAATGGCAACGGGACTTTCACGGAAACCGTCGGTAGTATGGGGCTTACAGGTGATCCGCACGGTACGCTCGCAGCAGATTTTGGTGACTGGGATTCAGACGGGGACTTAGATATTACTGCATTGAGAGAAGACGGAAGTTTGCAATTACTGACCAATAACCGGCATTCTAAGTTTCAAGATATCAGCGACTCATTAGGCCTACGTAAATATAAAGGGAGCACGGTTGCCTTTGGCGACTATAACAATGATGGATTGCTGGATATTGTTGTTCCGGGAGGTGCTAACGGCTTATGTTCTCTGCTCAGTAATACAGGGCATGGTTTTTCTGTAGATCCGGCATCCAGTACATTGAGTAATGCGCTAAAAGGAATAACAGTAAAGGACGTTGCATTTGTTGATTTTGATAATGATGGACACCTTGATTTGTTGGTTGCTGGTGTTAATGCTGATCCATCAAAAAGTGGTGTTAGATTATTTCATAACGATAGCAAAGGATTCAGTGATGTTTCGTATCTCTTACCAAAAACAGTGCTACAGGCAGAGCAGATTAAAATTCTCGATTTTAATGCGGACGGAGACGAAGATATTTTTTTAGCAGGACCTGCAGGTGTTCAGTTAATTAGAAATGATAGTGGCAATCAGAATAATTATATGCAGGTACAATTGGCTGGTTTATCTTATGGCAACAGTAAAAATAACAGGTTTGGAATAGGTGCGCAGATTGAACTAAAAGCAGGAGATCTATATCAACGTAAAACGGTTACCGGCCCTAATACTGAATTTGGGATAGGTAACCGTAAGACACTGGATGCTGTTCGTATCGTATGGCCCAACGGCACACCCCGAACTATAGTTGACCCCAGCAGTAAAGAAAAAATATTGGAGCAGGAGCAACTCAAAGGTTCGTGTCCATTTTTATTTACGTGGAATGGTGAAAAATATGAATTTATTAAAGATATGCTTTGGCGAAGCGCGCTGGGTATGCCCTTGGCTATTCATGGAAAAGATACCACTTATTCATTTTCGGATGCCTCAAAAGAATATCTACTGATCCCTGGCGAGAAACTTAAACCTAAGGATGGTAAATACAGCATCAAAATTACGGAAGAATTGTGGGAAGCCGTTTACTTTGACAAAGCCGGCCTGGTTGCTGTTGACCATCCCGATTCTGTGGATATTTATGTAGATGAACGCTTTGTTCCCCCTCCTTTTCCGGGCAGGACGGTTTACCAGGCAGCAAAAAAATATTTGCCTCTATCCGCCAGGGATGAACAAGGCAATAACCTGCTGCCGAAGATCAGTACTTATGATTTCCAGTATGCTTCAACTTTTTCCTTAACCAAATTTCAGGGGCTTGCCGAAGATCATGACTTGATACTCGACTTAGGGAATAAGGCTAAAAGCGATAGCTTACGCTTGTTTTTACGCGGCTGGATATTTCCGACTGATGCCAGTATCAACACAGCGATAACGCAGTCGGATAAATATAAGGTCCATCCGCCGTCTTTACAGGTGATCAACAGTAAAGGGGAGTGGCAAACGGTTATCCCTAACCTCGGGTTCCCGATGGGTAGGGACAAAATGGTTATCGCCAATCTTACAGGTAAATTTCTTACCGTTAATGACCGCCGCGTCAGGATCAGAACCAATATGCAGATCTATTGGGATCAAGTGTTTTATACTACAGGGAGTGTAAAAGCGCCTGTAAAAATGAGTGATTTGGTAATGACCAGTGCTACGCTGGGTTACAGGGGGTATTCTTCATCTTACCGCAAAGGCGGTCCTTACGGACCTGAATGGTTTGATTATGATCATACTACCCAGGGACAAAAATGGCGCGATCTTACCGGTAATTATACCCGTTATGGAGATGTGCTGCCGCTTTTGCAACGAGGCGACGACCAATACATCATAGCCGATGGGGGAGACGAAATCAGCATTGATTTTGATGCACAGCGATTGCCTGCATTACCCAAAGACTGGAAACGGGATTTTCTGATTTATAGTGAAGGCTGGGTAAAAGATGGAGATTTGAATACGGCCAGCGGGCAAACCGTTGCGCCATTACCTTTCCATAACATGCCATCTTATCCATATACCCATGTGGCGTATCCAAATGACAAAGCGCACCGGGATTATCAGCAAAAATATAATACTCGTAAAGTAAGCACTATGGATTTTAAAAATGCTATACGCAATGCTAGTGTCATGTCATTTAAGAATTGATACCTAGTCAATAACATTTATACCCAAAACATGGTTTACACTTTTTGAGAGAAATAATTCATAAATATTTAAAAATCAATTATTTAAGTGTGTGTTAACCGTAAAAAGCGTAAACCATGTAAACCCACTTTTTTGTTAATGGAGTCAACCCAATCAAATGCCATACGTCAATTTGTGATGGGCATAACACCAATACTTCGCTTCTTGCTAAAAGCATACAATGAAAACCTTGAACTTAAAGGTTTACCGCTGTGTGGTGATACATATTTTTTAATGCCGGATCAAGCAGCCCGGCTATATTAACCGGGGCTATTCTTTGCCTTATTAGTTCAGTAAATTGGCTGATGTCGTTTGCTGTTACATGCTGTTTTCTGATAATTTCGCTTAGTTCCTGATAACTTAGATTAATCATTTCTCTCATAGGCAAGTCATCGGCACCAAGGAAATATCCGGGCTGCATTTGCTGAAGCAGGCGCTGTTCATAGGCAATTGTAGCTGCGAAATAGAGCATTGACCAGGCATTAAAAAGCCCAAAATGATCCATAGTTTGATAGCACCCGGCAACAAGTTGGTCTATAAGTTTTAATTCTTCAAAAACACCATGTTGATACTGTGTCAAGGCCTGGTGCAATTGATCATCATTGCCCCAGTATTGTTCTATTATTCCGGCTACTTTTAGGATACCAGACAGGGAGTGGGCGATGCCAGAACTAAAAAGAGGATCGATAAAACCTGCTGTATGCGGAAGCGCTGCCCATCCGGGGCCAACGCAGCATTCTGTTTTGCGTTGAAGTCTGCCCGACTTTAGTATTGTACCCGGTTGTGATGAAAGAGGAGCATTATTCAGCAGGTCATGAATGGATGGGTATTTCTCCAATAGACCATCCCATATTTGTTTTACCGGCACGCCCTCAAAGTTATTTTTCTGTCCGTTTAGCGCAAACCCAATACTGATACGTTCATCATTAAACCGAAGCATCCAAAGCCAGCCTTCATCTAAAACTTGATGCAACGCGGAGTTATCAGGATCATAAGGGAAGTCGGTAGTAGGGATACCAGCATTCTGCAAGATCGCTGTCCAACGCGGAACGTTGTTGAAATGTGAAAATACCGCAAATGAATCCGTCAAGAAATCATTAGATGAGGATTTAATGCCCAGCAGCGTATGTAGCAAATTACCACTACCGGTAGCATCAATAAAAAAAGAAGCGGTTACATCCCATGATTGATTGCCCTTGGTTTGAAACTTCCATCTGGTACTTCTTTCTGCCGAAATGATCTCTGTAAGATCTGTATAAACAATCCCTGCTTCTTTTACCTTAGTTACTAAAAATGCATCAAAATCGGCACGCAACCAATTGGTATCTGAGTGTATATCATCTGTACTGGCAGCAACTAAAAGCTCATTACTATGGTTAATATCTGTGGTGAATTTTTTGCCTGGGTAGTGTTTAAAATAGCTGAAGCCTCTTTTAATACCGCATACAATTTCCGGGTGCGATTGTTGCCAGCTACCATAACGTGAAAAATCTTTAAGCCAGGGCAGATTGTATTGCTGGGATAGCTGACGTAAGATCATATCGGCAATAGGGGTAGAGGATTCACCAATGGCGAATCGTGGATGTTGACCCTTTTCAACCAAACAAACCCGGAAACCCAGGCTATGTAAAACGAGCGCCATTAGCGATCCACCGAAACCGGCGCCGGCTATCAGGATGTCACAGTCATGAACATTATTTTCAGTCATTACAATTACAGTTGATCCGCTGATAAACTTGCTGATGAAGATTCATCGCTTCTAAACGTTCTTTTCTTGCCTGAAAGCATTGAGGACATTTGGAAAGAAAACCAATGTCCCAGGTATCAACAAATACCCGACCCTGCTTTAGCAAAAGGGCCATTTCAAAAACATCCTCCAAGGCATCCAGTGTGGGTGCCGTGTAGTGCCCCTGTTGCTGCAACGTTTCCATAATGCCATTGCCGGAACGGGTGGCGATAATAGAACAGCATTGTGTTCCGCTTTCAAACGCAAATTGTATGGTACTAATTGCCCATTCTATATTTTCCTGCAGGTTAGTAAGATAAGGAGGATTTAACAGGATAAATGCACGTACATCTATATGATTAGTTCGCAAAAAAGAGGCAGCTTGTTTAAAATCTGCGGCGGTGAGTTGTTTATTGAGTTTAGGCAGTACCTGCGGGTGTATGGTTTCAAGCCCCATGGCTATTTCCAGTGTGCCAGAAAGTTGATCTCTAAACTCCAGGCAGGTCGTACCGCAAAGTTTAGGATGATTTTCCACTATTACCCTCTTATAGGGTTGTAAGCGTTCAATTATTCCCGGATAATCAGCAGGGGGAATAGCCTTCGGATCAAAAAAATTACCGTTGTTATACAACTTAATTATATCAGCATTTGGTAGGCGTTCTAAAGCATAATCTATTTGCTTTAAAATTGCTCCTGGTGGTGTAGGTCCGGTTAATGTGTTCTTCCATAAATCACACATCAGGCATTTAAAACTGCATTCTTTACCGGTCAGAAAAATCGTATTTACCTTTTGTAATACACCGTTCGCATCCGGTTCCTCTTCATGTAAAAAATGGTAGGGGATTTCTGGGTTTAATGCGTTTCTTTGGGGCCGTAATTTTTCAATCTCCTGGTTATCGTGCATAAAGGGAATGGAAATAAGCCCGGTACTCGGCTTCGCCTTGCGGAAAAAGTTGTTTGAAAGTGCTTTCGGTAGCGGCCCCAAGTTGAAAACGGCGTTTTTCAAATACAGGCATATCAAAACCGGTAATAGCTTTTACGCCCCTGCTGGTGATCTCACCTTTTAAAGCATAAAGCGACTCTTCGTTCCAGTCTGTTAATTGAATAAAAGGGATGCCTTCGGCAACCTCTATAACATTGGGCAATGCATAAGGACTAAAACCCTTGAACCCGTGTAAGCGACAAGGAGCATAAGACCGTACATGCCCGCGACTTTGTCCTCCGGAATAGGTGAGAGAGTGTTTGATTTTATCAACGCCCCAACCTTCCTGGTAAAGCATCATATTATTTAATACGCTACGGATGGTTAATTCAGTGTTTTCTGCAATAGGGTAATCTTTCAGGTTTTCGTCACCGCCGTCTCCATCTGCAAGATATTTCCATTCCGGGTATAAGTTACGCAGTTGTTTGCACAAGGCCAGGGCCATTGTTGCCGACTCCAGGTCTCTGGATTTATAATCTTCTATTACGGTAATAGCTTCTTTATAATTTACGGCAGATTGAGGAACATCTATAACCTCCAGAAATAGTGAAAGTCCTAATTGATCCAAAAACTGGTGCGCCTGCTCAGCGTCAGGGCCGTTATTTACCGACAGGGTAAATGCCTTTAGCCGTTGCGGCGACATACCCAATTTCAACATCAGAGAGTAAAGTACCAGGAAGACTGATCCACTATCAATACCGCCCGAAAAAAGAACGCCCACCGGCTCATTTTCGGGGATTGACAGCAGCCATTTCTGGCATTCATCAGCCAACGCTCCAATATAGGCTTTGCCGATCTCATCCAGATCATGAGTCAGATTATTTCTTTTGGGTTCAAAAAAACGTGTATAAAC
Organism: Mucilaginibacter inviolabilis; assembly: GCF_011089895.1. NCBI lineage: Bacteria > Pseudomonadati > Bacteroidota > Sphingobacteriia > Sphingobacteriales > Sphingobacteriaceae > Mucilaginibacter > Mucilaginibacter inviolabilis. The sequence goes on along the minus strand of NZ_JAANAT010000001.1, from coordinate 1,718,852 downwards.
AGGATTTGGATCCGGGCAACCTATTACTTCTAATCGTACCACATAATGCGCCGGTACCATCCTGGTGTAAGAGGGGTGAAACTGATGATGGAGCTCCATTCCTTTCAAGAAATTATAAATTTCATCTATTCGTTCGGCAACAATTAACAGCGGACCGCTTACTTGTTTGGCCAGAAAATAGCGCATCGGCCTGCCAATAGAGCGTGCTAAAAAGACCTGCTGTCCCACTTTTTTCACTATGGCGAATTGCCCTTCTATTTCGCGTACTCTTGCAGCATCACCTGAAATTACTGCTTCCGCGGCTTCTTCCGATGTCATGTTAAAAATAACGTTATTGCCGTCATCAAGCAGGCTTACAAAGTCGGTTGATGTTGTTGTATTAGGGATGTTCATAAAATTTCAGGTATAAATTGGCGTTGGAACCGAGCCGACCGTTTGAGTTGGGCAAACTATTGTTCCGGATGATGCAATGTTAATATTTTCTGATGAAATAGCGACAATCTGTGCCGCTATTTTTCTGATGTTAAACATTAAAGTGGCTGCTGGCTGAGTTCTTTACGGCGAGGTGTTTTTGATACCAATGCAAAAATAACCAAACCCGAAGCCAGTACAATTAAACTCATGGCCAAATGCCAGCCAACGGGTTTTAGTACATACATGGCACCAATAAATTGAACAACCAATATAATCGATAAAAAATTAGCGGCAGCCTTTCGGGATACTTTACTAATTACATATGAACCCAATGGTGCAAATACGGCCACAAAGGGGATGCATATCAACCACATTTCAAATGCTTGTTTTTGGAAATCCTTTATCACACTGGTATGGATAAAAAAACCGAAAATAGTTTCTATTGTCATGATGATAACTGACGAAGGGATGGCCACTTTTTCATTAATACGATAGTAAATGGTCATAAAGCAAAATGAAAAAATGTTGATGCCGGTTCCAAAAATAGAAGAGATCACTCCGCCGATAAGACCCAGTATAACCAGGCGTGCTATATCTGAACGGCCGAAATTAGGTATAGCATCATACATATCCCTTTTGTTTTTACGATTCTCGTTCCACAAAACAATACCAAAGCTTAACCATAACGATACGAAAAAAAGCTTGGCCACTGGCGCTGAAATAAGTGGTAACACATAAAATGTTCCAAATACCATCCCGAATAATCCGCCAAGGGTAACAAACTTAATGTAGTTCCATTCTACTTTTATTCTTTTATTTAGGATGAGTACTGATGCGCAGGTCATGCCGATACTTTGAATAGCAAATGCGAAATTACGTGTAACTCCTGGTGCTATTTTTAGAAAAAGGGTAAATACGGGATAGGCGACTGCCGCACTACCCTCAGGACTTGAACCGGCTATAAAAGCTCCTCCGATCATAGTTATTAATGATGGATAATGTTTCGCAAACAAATGAAAACTATGCGTATAAAACATGTAGTAAAACCAGCAACTAATAATTAAAAATAAAAGTGTAAGATAAATTAACGGGAGGCGTTTTAGATTGTTGACTACCATATGATTACTAGGCTTTTTATCTGTTTAATATAATTATATAGTTTGATTTTAATCTTTAAAAATAACAAAATCAGATTTTACTGAAATTATAATTTAAAAGAATTACTAACCGTTGGAATAATAGTGGGAATTCTTGTTTGGCGCGATAAAAACCACATCGGATCTACGTTGATTCGCGCAGTGCGGATACTGAGTGTTAGTATTTAAAGTAATTTATGGCATCGGGAGAAAGACTTTAGCAAAATTTAGTGATGATTAGATTCTCTTTTAGTAGATAAAGTTTTATGAATCATTTCAAGCTTCTCTGGGTTATATTAAAGGATATTTGTATTTTACTAATCATTATTGTCATAAGAAATTATCTAAAGTTCTTCTATCCCCGCCTTAATGAACTGGTGATGATTGTTCGTTGTTGAATTGACAAGTTGTTATGGAAATATTCAACAATTTATAAAGTCTAATTTGGGGATTGTTCTGGTTAACCAAATAAAGCAGGTTATAATTGTTTTAAAGTTTAAACCAATCAGATATTTATAGGTCTAAAATAACGGTAATCAGCATCTACATTATGAGAAATAGCTTTAAAGCAGGTTGTGCTGTGTTGATGATAAGCAGCGCTTTCCTTTTATCTTCTTTTTATAGCCACCAAACACCAGTAATATCCTATAAGTTCCCTTATCAGCGAGCTGGTTTGACCGAACGTCAGGCTGCCGAATACTTAATAAGCCGGTTTACCTATGGTGCTACGCCGGGCCAAGTGGATTTGGTGATGAGAATGGGATTGGAGAACTGGTTTGCCCAGCAGCTGGATGGGGTTAACGCGGACGACTCATTGAACAAACGATTGGCTGCTTATGATGCCATAGGTATGACCAATACCGCAGTTTGCCACGTCTACCCGCCGGGATTTGTGATCCGTACGCTGGCGATCAAGGACAGTGCTATCAGTAAAGACTCCGTTGATAAAGCTGTCGACAAAAAAGCTTTCAATGCGCAGATAAAGGACTATATGGATAGGAAGGGGTTTAAAAATGATCAGGATTTATATAAACAGTTTATCGACCAGCATATTATAAGGGCCGTTTATTCGCAGAATCAGTTACGCGAGATGCTGACCGATTTTTGGTTCAACCACTTTAATGTATCTTTTTTTAAAGGGGAATGCGCCCAATTTATACCGGCTTATGAACGCGATGTGATAAGACCTAATGCTATGAGCAAATTTGATCAGTTGTTGCTGGCATCGGCAAAATCGCCGGCTATGCTATATTATTTGGACAATTTTACCAGCGTTGGGCCTCCACCACCCATTCAGCCCAAAGCGCCTGCTGTACAGCCCAAAACTGATGATGCCAATATGCTCATGACAGGTGGGAACAAACCGCAATCAACAGATAAAAGTAAGGCAGCGGACATGTCGATGATGATGAGTGCCTCGCCAACCCAGCCAGCTAAACAGGTAAAAACGCTCACACAACAAGGGAAAAATGTAAATGGGCTCAATGAGAATTATGCCCGTGAAGTAATGGAACTGCATACGTTGGGTGTTGATGGGGGCTACACTCAAACCGACGTAACCGAGGCTGCCCGTGTGTTGACCGGTTGGACGGTTTACCCTATAAGCGATTATGCTTATGGTTCAGCCATGAAAGGGTTAGTCACCAAGATCGGCGAGGGCAATCTTGCTGCCAAAGGTTATGTGCATGAGGGTGACTTTTTATTTACCCCAAACCGGCATGATCAGGACCAGAAAGTGGTTCTGGGCCATACTTTTCCGGCCAGTAAAGATCCTGAAGTTGAATATCAGGAGGGACTGACCCTGCTGGAAATGCTGGCGCACCAGCCATCTGCTGCAAAATTTATTGCAAGAAAACTGGCAGTACGGTTTGTAAATGATACACCACCACAAAGCCTGATTAATAAAATGGCCAAGTCATTTACTGATCATGATGGTGATATTAGAGAAGTGTTGATAACGATGGTTACTTCCAAAGAGTTTTGGAATAAAAAGAACTTAGATGCAAAGGTAAAATCTCCTTTTGAACTGGTTGTGAGTTCGCTTAGAGCATTAAATGCTGATGTGAAAGATCCATACCCATTGTTTAACTGGATGGCAAAGATGGGACAAAAAATTTATTATTACCAGGCGCCTACCGGTTTCCCAGACCGTGCTGCCTACTGGATAAACACCGGTGCTTTACTTGATCGTATGGATTTTGGTCTGGCGCTAACTGGTGGACAGGTTGGCGGTGTAAGCATTAAACTTGGTGATTTTAGCAAAGCAACTGCAAATGATCCTATAACAGCAGCTAAAGATTATAGTGCGGTTTTACTTCCAGGCACCGACCCCAACGGAGTTCTGAAAGAGCTCACCCCACTGTTGAATGATCCTGTTATGCTGGCTAAACTGGCTTATACAGGCAAGCAGCTACCCAAACCAGTGTCCGTTACTTCAGAAAAACCCGTAGTTGGCGCACCTGGTGATATGGCACTGATGAGTGCCCTTGCTGAAAGCCAGGCAAAAGTACCAGCGCCTCCGCAAGTAGTTTCTATACAGGTTGTTAATAATAAAATGAATAGTTACTACATCCGATCGCTTGTTGCAGGGATCATTATTGGTTCGCCAGATTTTCAGAAGCGATAAAGATGTATTTTACCATTGCTGAAATTGCTTTCGATATTTTTTCGTCTGTGAAGTTTTTACGCTCAATTTTATTTGTGCAGTAACGGTTTGCTTTGTGAAGTTTAATAGGAGGCAGGAATTTCTCCTATTATTTATATTCTTTTTAATTTATCCAAACAACACCCGATCTGTGCAATGCAAATCATTAGGATTAAAATAACGCGTAGCCCAGCTATCATTGTTATATAAATTTAGTGGCGCAGTATCAAGGTTAGCTTTTGGATCAGGCGTATTATCTCCACCTTTAACAGCTGTAGGAGCCTGAGGTGTTTTAGGGATAATATTTGCATTACGGAAATCAAAATGATCAACCAGTGCAATTGCTTCCAGTGCAAAAACTGTTGCAATATCGATATCATTGATCTCTATCAGATTATCGCCATTCTGTTCTTCTCCGCCCAGTGCTAAATTTGAAGAGCCACACCATACCACCGGATTATCAGTATTAAAATCGCAAACTATAAACTTATGATGTATTTGGTGCCCAATACTAATGGAGTGCTCTTTATCAAATGGGGGAGGTAAAATAGTAGTACCGGGTTTGCCACCAACTAATACGCCAGTTTTATTACCTGGTTTGTATAAAGAAATACCGCCTGGTGCATCAGAAATTCCATAGCTGAATATATTTTGATTTTCGTGGATAGCTTTTAATGCTGGAAAAACAGGGCCTCCGCCCGAAGTGATATCCATCACAGCAAACAGCACACTACTAGTAGCAGCGGTGACTCTTGTGGCTATTGCATCCAGCGTTGATTGAGCTATATCAGCCTGATGCGGTGAAAAACTGATACTCATTTTGGGTAAGCCAAGCTGGTTAAATAGAAATGGGCCTTCTGCTAATGATGATTTGTTAAATGTTTCGGATACATGGTCATTCCAGGCTTCATTAAATACCTTGGAATAAAGTTCTGCAACATCGGCATTATTAAAAACTACAACATGATTGGAGTTTACATACATACCGGTTACCGAGAAATTGGTTGAACCAGTGAGTACTTTTAATGCCTGATTGTTTTTATAAACTATAAAAACTTTATCATGGGCAAAACGACCAAATTTGCCTCGTAATATAGCGGCTGGAGCTTTGGCTGTATTGTTAAATTGCTGTTCAAATGCATCCTCTGGTACGCCGGGAGCATGGTGCAAACTCGCGTTATCTAAAATGACCCGGATTCTTCCTGATGCCGCTAATTGAAGTAAAATCTTTACCAGATCAGGTTCGTTTAAATCATAGGCGAAAACATCTATACTTAGTGAGGCATCAGCAGCAACGGCATTTAGAATCTCGAAAACTCGTTGACGTGCAGTAAAGCCCGACCACTGGTATTCTTGCAAAAACGTATAAGTTTGTCCTGCAGCGTTAGTGCCTGCAATACCGCCTGTATCAAAAATCAAATCCTTTCCGGCAGGATGAAACAAGGCTTTTAACCCAAAATGATGAGTAAAGGCCTGTGATTGCGTAAAACCACGGGTAAAACCTAATTGTACCTGGCTGGTTGCAAATGGAGCAACCTGCACATCTACTGATACACTTAATGAAGGATCAATAGCTGTTAATAGTCCATCATTAAAGTATCTTGGAGTAATGGTATAAGTATATACACCATAAAAAACGGTATCGTCCTGATGAAAGGAGCCAGGTACGTGCAGCCATCTGAATTTTTGTATAGGTGCATTTGCCGAAGAATTGGGATTGGTTTCGGTGGGAACTGTGGCATTTGCTCCGGATGGTAATACCAGATTATTAAAAAGATAATAAGCTTGTTGCCCATGAGGCTGGACTTGTATGGAAAAGCCTGCCAAATTCGTAACCATGGTATTATCGGTGAAATTAAAGGCCAGCAAAGTTTTAGCATCACCCCGCCATGCTTTGACTGAAAAGCCATTTTGATTTGAGTTTTTTACAAACATGATATGATTTAGTTAAGTGAGGTAAAGATTGTCTTAATGTATGCTATATAAATTAAGATATTTTGAAGCTACGATGAATAAAAGGTAAATAAAAGGGTATTTCTACTGTATTTTAAAGCTATAAATAGGTATTAATACGTAATCATTAAAGACTATTAAAAAGGGTTACATGGGGTCACTAACACACTATTTTAATTGCCTATTCTTTATCATCATCTGTATCATTCCCGGCGAGTTTGACAGGGTATGCTTTTTTCCCTTTTGCTGCATACCATAATATCCTGTTCATTACATCATCATTTCCACCGTCAATATGATCATACTCGGGCTTAGAGGATAGTTGCGCAAAATGCAGGGCAGCACCCTTAAGCGTAGCTAATTTCGGATTGATGTTATTTAAGGGGATAAGGTTAGGGACACTTTGATAGGTGTAATTAGTGGGTTTATTGGTAAAACAGTCAAACATGGGCAATGCTGTGGCATCAATAATATTCATGGGTGGTAAACCCAGTATCTGCTCAATAGAACGGACTATACATGTTTGGTTATAGTTTTTACTCACTTTGCTTTGCAACCGGCTATACGGACTGATCACAAAGCCCGTGGTACGGTAGGCAGATACATGATCCCAACCCGCCTGTGAATCATCTTCAGTAACAAAAATCACCGTGTTTTTCCAGAAACGACTTTTGGATATCGCTTCTACAATGCGACCGAGAGCAAGGTCATTATCAGCTACCATAGCGTTTGGTGTTGGGTAGCCAGGTCTGGTGCCTACAGTATGATCAGCCGAAAGGGCCATGACCATCAGTTGGGGTAATTGATCGCCTGGCTTTTTTTCATACTCATTTAACTCTTTAATAAAGGCGGTTGCTCTTAGTTGTTCATTGATCTTATGTTCATCAGAACCCGGATAGTTTTGTGAGAGCATGGGCCTAACCCGCGATATGGTGCTCGTATTGTTAAACACAAAGGGCTTACCTGCCTTATAATTATCATAAATATTCGTCCAGCTTAACTTATCATCAAAGTGAACCGCACAGGCCTCGCCATATATCCTAACCGTTTTACCGTGATCGGCGGCATTGTTCCAGATAAAGCCGTTACCGTCATAAACTAATGCATCTTCCTGCACATGTGGATAACTCCTGAACCATGATCGTACACTTTTTTCAACATAATCGGTAACCATAGCAGCATCGGTCCACTGATGCCCTTCGGCCGAACATTTCCCCGATACATAATAATTATCAAGCAGTAAAAAATTCCGTGCAAGATTATGTTGATTTGGGGTAACGCTATCGCCATAAATACATAAAGATTTAGCTCCGTTGCCCTCGGGCATATCACCCAAAACCTGATCATAGGTCCGGTTCTCCTTTATAATATACAGCACATGGTTAAATACCGACGGTTCACCAATACGCTCAGGTATTGGGCGGGCGGGTACATTTTTACGTGGCAGCAAATTAGCTATTTGCTGCCTGAAACTCAGGTTAAGGTCTTGTACCTTTTGGCTATATTGTTGCAGTTGACTAGCATTAGGGATATTGATAATGGAAACCGTAGCCTTTTGGTGGTGGGAGTTATATGCGGCAGGACTGTTTTCTGCTACTTCGCCACCTAAATCTGCTTTACCAATTTCTTTGCTGCTAATACGCGAACCTTCGCCTTCCAGATTGGTTACAAATAAGGTATTACCATCAACAGCAAGGCCTCCCGGATAGGCCTCAGTCGGGATAAATCCCTTTACTTCACTTTTATCTGATGCATTATTTGATGCTTTTGAGCCAAGTTTTACCACAGCAACCGCGTTATCCAAACCGTTAGCCACATATAAAACGGTGCCATCGGTATTTATGGCCAATGCATTTGGTGTATCGCCTATGTAGCTTTTTTTGCCAGGATTTAATTTTACATCTATGGCATCAACATTTTGAAGGGAATTTGTGGATATAACCGAAACCATATCACTGTTGCCGTTGGCAACATATACAAAAGCTTCATCAGTACTGCTGATGATAGCGTTGGGATGTAATCCAACAGGTATCTCTTTAATAACATTACCTTTATTTAAGTCCATTACCATAACGGTACCTTGTGCAGTTGCCCCGGTTTTGGGATCAATATAGGTTTTGCCGTAAGGCACGCCTGCTGTTTCCCGGTTTACGGTATCCACCGCTTCGGGACCAGCCCAATTGGTAACAAAAACTTTATTCTTAGCTATTACAATACCGTAAGGAGCCACACCCGTGGCTTTTGTCCAGACTGTTTTATTGGTTGTTAGGTTAATTTTTACTAACTGATTATTACCGTTCAAAACCACGTATAAATAGTTGGTCCCGTTTTCATTATTGATAGCCAGGTCATTTGGCAATGCTAATGGCGATTCTCCTTCGGCCTTGAAACTGAACGTGTTTTTAATGCTGATCTTTTCGCCATCCCAAATGGCCTGAAAAACGTACGATTTAGAATCTTTACCCTTGCCCGCCGCTGCGCTCCAAAATATTTGTGTCTGATCATTCGTCTTTAATACTTTCAAACCAGAATAAGTGCTTGTAAGCCCTCTGTATTGTGTATTCTGCTTGTAGGTCCACCGGGTGATAACCTTTTTTACAACGGTATCAATAAGCGTTATCCCATACCTGTCTTCTACAGCAATAAGCTTGCTGCCGGGTATAAGGCGTACATCCATACTGTGGTTTTCATCGCCAGCATCGCCAAAAGTTACTACCTGACCTGCCGGGTCAATAATCCTGTTGTAAGGCATTAAAACTGGTAGTATACTACGGTTAAGCGTACTATCATCATAGGCGCTATGCATGTTCACCTGCTCATTTCCGGCAGACTGTTTATTACTGTTTAAACGGTGACACGCCATAAGCGAAATAAACAAACCAGCGGTTGGTATGCCGAACAAAAAGTACTTTCTAATCATAAGTTGCAGTAATGATTTTACTGTGAAGTAAAATTATGGTATTAGCTTAAATTAAAATTTAAAGAATGCCAAATAAATCGTCATTGTTACTTAGTGCTGATTGCCTTTACCATCACTTGTGTAAGCGCCCATATCAAGGTTATATTTTGTATTCCCTGCGCTAAAAGCCGGTGATGTGCTTTGCAAATGAAAATCATTGGTATTCGGATAACCGTTTGGTGCAGCAACAGTACCGTCAAACTTTACAAACAGCGGATTGAGGTCGCCTATTTTTTTGGAGATCAGGTCGGTAGGTTGTGGTTTGCCCAGGCCTGATGCCGGGTAAAAGTTATCCCTGATATTGATTTTTTGTGATGGGTCAACCAGATCGGCATAGGTATCAACGGTAGCATAAAACAGGTTGTTTCCATAAGTGGTGTGTACCAGGTCGCCATCGCTAAAAAGCTCGATGCCATGATAATCGTTCACGATAATGTTATTGTAAATATGACCGATAGCGTTTACACCCACTGAGACCGCACGCCCAGGTTCGGCCGAGCCTCGTCTCCATCCGTTAGATACCAGGGTGTTATTATAAACATCCACCTCGGTTTGTGGAAAAGGTTTACTCGCATTGGTTTCAAGCTTTATACCGCTGCCAGCCTGGCTAAATACCACATTATAAGCAACAACTCCCTTAGTGCCCGATTTTAGGTTAATGCCTTCTCCGTCTGTACTTCCTGACGAACTGATGGTGTTTCTAAGTATCGTTACTGTCGCACCAAATAATCCCATCAAATCATCCTGACCATTGGTGAACCATGAATCTTCAATATCAACAGGAATGGCGTTTGCCACAATGATTGTTCTTCTGGCGCTTCCAGACGCATCGGGTCCGCCTGTATTATCTATATGCGTCCATTTAATGGTAATAGCCTGGGCTGTATCTGCCTGAAAACCACCCCATGTACCAGGTTTATTTAAATCGGAATTGAAAAATATAGGTTGATCCTTGCTACCCAGTAATTGCAATACGCCCTGGATAGTGAATTGTGCATTATTTTTAACAATAACTATAGAGCCCGGTTGTGATGCCAGTGTATCGCCTTTTTTAACCGTTACATCGCCTGTTACGGTGTAAGTTTGGCCGGTTAATAAGGTACCCTTAACAAAACCACTGATATTGCCCGGGGTAATTGGACTTGAGGCAGGTATTTTTACTTTGTTAAAGGTGGTGACTTCAGCTTTTTTACAAGAGTTTAATATAATAGTTAGCAAGCAGCTAACTATTAACATATAAATATATCTTTTTTTCATTTTGATTTTATGCTTAGTGTGCGTAACGGAAACCTACATTAAAACTCGCATTGGATACATCACGTGATTGTATCAGGTTATTGATCTTAATGGTAGTAGGGGTATTCAGCAAATTGTTAACTTTTGCAGTGAGTGTAATATGCTTGTTTATTTGTTTTTCTCCGGATAGAGCCAAAAAGGATTGTGGTTGCTGGTAATAATCATAACCATAGTTGGAGTATACGAAGGGAAGAGTCCGGCTGGTATAGGTATATGCTAATTGTACAAATGCCTTTTGTTTATCATTTTTATATAAGAGTGAAAAATTAACAACATCTCCGGTTTGCCCCTGTAGTGGTCTGCTTTGCAGTTTAAGAACAGTAGTAGGAGCAGCAGTAGGATCTGATGGATTAACTGAGGTGTAAAATTTTGGGGAACTAATATTGGAATAAGTGTAAGTATAATTGGCAGAAACCCCTAAGTCACCAAAATACCTGCTGTATACAACCTCGGCTCCCGCTACCTTAGCCGTACCAAAATTTTGGGGAGTTTGTTCAAATTGGCCTCCGCTTATTTCTTTTAAGGCAAACTCTATAGGGTTTTTAACACTCTTGTAAAAGCCACCAATGAAAAACTGTTCTTCTTTGCCAGGGTATAATTCATATCGCAGGTCAAAATTATCAGCTTCTGTATGAAGTACAGATGGGCTACCTGTAATATCACTACTTTGACCGAGAGTAGGAGTGGGTACTAATTCATATAAAGCCGGGCGCGCTATGGATTTAAAATACGATGCCCTGAGATTTGCTTTGTCGCTTAGTTTATACTTCAAATTTAAGCTGGGCAAAACATCGGTATATGTTTTTTTTGCACTACTAGAAGTATCCAAAACAACAGGATGTGTATCATAACCCTGCACAGTGCCTTCTACACGTATACCACCAACTATCTCCAGTTTATCAAGGGTAAGTTTAAACTCTCCATATCCCGAAGTAATATTTTCATAGGCTGTATAATTAGCTTTATCACTTGTTGAGGTCCCGGTAACATTATAAACTATCCAATCGGCAGAATAAATATCGGTAAACGGGCTTTTTACACCGTTGGCAGTGCCCGTTGGCCTAAGCGTATAGGAGTTTTGTTGATTGTACCTCGTACTATGTCTATATAAGCCACCAACCTTAAGTTCTACAGAATTTTTTTCTCCTAATGCTGTTTTATAACCCAGGTTAGCCATGGCACTCAGATCTTTATTGCCACTTTTTTGCCATATCCTTGAAATATTATCAAAGTAATTAGGAGTACTTGTAAAGTCGGGATTGATCAGGTGATTAATCGATATATCTGCCCGGTCAGGTGCCTTTTGTGTAGCATTGGAATATACACCAGACCAATCAAAAAGAAAATGCTTTGCAATTATGTGTTTACCATTTAACTTAAGATTTTCGACAAACTGACTTTGGGTGGTTGATCTATTATCATTAAACACAGTTCCAGTACCAGGACCTATTCTGCCGCCATTGCCACCCACTATAGAAGTATCAATACTTAAACGGGTTTGAGCTATGTATGTGTACAGAAAAACATTATCCAGGCTTATTTTATTGTTATCATCAAGTTTATAATCCAAATGGGCCGATAAGCCGTTATTTAGCTGTTGTGTTGAATACGCCCTGTTGGCAACATCAGTGATTATTGGTTGAAAGTTACTCGATTGAGGATCTATCTGGGCAAGATTAAATTGCGAATTCGTACCGTAATACTGATTTTGATAGCTATCAGCCACAATAAAGCCTAGTTTATTCTTTAAAAATCGGCGTCCGTAGGTAAACCCTAACAGGGAAGTTAACGGGGCATTTTTTTTAGTGAAATCAAGGTTAGGTCGGGTGAAATATCCCGGTGGAGCCACATATCCTTGCCCAAATCTTTCAGTGGGACTTTTACTTAATACCGCTCCGTGATTGAAATCATCAAACTTGCGGTTAAAAAACAGAGCGCTGTAACCAATTGATGCATTAGCTGTGAAATATTCATATTCTGGTGCATCTTTAAACACCAGGTTCACTGTGCCGCCTATGGCATCGCCTTCCATATCCGGCGTTAAGGTTTTACTAACTTCTACCCGATCCAGTAGATCGGAAGGAACAATGCTTAGCGATATAAATCTGGATACAGGATCAGGACTGGTAACTTTTACACCATTAATTAAAGTGTTGTTATAGCGCGGCTCAAGACCCCTGATGATGGCATATGCTTCATCTGAACCACTATTGTGTTGTAAGGTTACCGCTGATACACGTTGCAACGCATTGGCGGCATTAATATCCGGCGATCTTTGCATGGCTTGTGCCGAAATTATATTGGTGATATTACCCGCGTTTTTCTCTGAACGACGGGAAGACGATTCTGATTCGGTACTAGCCTTAGCATATACACTTATCACTTTTAGCGATTCGGTTTTTTCGGAAAGCGGTATATTTAAAGTTAGCGTTTGGCCTGTGGAAAGCTCAATATGCTGCTCGTATTCTTTGTAGCCAATATATTTTACTTTGACTTTATAAGATCCCGGTGATACACCGCTGATTTGGTAATGTCCGAAAGCATCTGTAATTGATCCTCCTTTTATACCATCAAAGTGCACATAGGCACCACTTAATGGTTCTTTGGTGTTTTCATCCATTATTTGTCCCTTCATCGTTGCAGTTTGGGCTGCGGCTACGGAAGAAAGAAAAAGAAAAACAACAATCAGGTAAAGTTTATTCCTCATATGTTCAAGTGATTTTTTTGCAAATCACTCGGCCAATTTGGGAGAAATGCTGAATAAACGATCGTAATTACAATGTTAACTTATTGGTAATCAAAACTTAATATTCAGAGCGGAGAAAGAGGGCAAAGGTCATTATTCAGTGATTGATGAGTAAATAACTTAACCTGAATAGCTTTCTCTTCTCCGATGGAATTGATTGTTTTATTGGGTTTTATTTTAATTAAACTTAGTCTAAATAATTGTTAAAATCACACGGGTTGTTATATTTGCCTAAAATTAGAATTAATCTAAATAAATATAAATGAAGCAAACTTACTTTAAAAAATTTAGCCTTTTACTTTTATTCATCTCCTTTAACCTGGCTTTGACCTATGCGCAAACACCTTCGGGTAAAATTTCAGGGATTATTAAAACAACTGATGGGAAACCAGCGCCAGGTGTTACTGTAACCCTGATGTCATTACATAAAACTACCTTAACCAATGAAAACGGTACTTATATTCTTCAAAATATTCCGGCCGGAACCTATTCCTTACAGGTGACTCTCGTTGGCACTGCCGGTGAAAGCAGGGAAGTAGTTGTTAATGTGGGGAAAACCAGCAAAGTAGATTTTAATTTGACAGAGAGCTCTGCTCAATTAAAAGAAGTAAGTATTACCTCAGGTAAAACATTAAATAACCGCCCGGTGTCGCTCAATAAATCTGGTATCCGCTCGTTCGATTTGCCGCAAAGTACAGGCGTAGTGAGCAGCACCGTAATCGCTGATCAGCAGATCAACCGGCTGGGTGATGCCGTACGGAACGTCAGCGGAGTTACGTTGACCCAAACACGGGGTGGAGTAGGCGAAACTTTTACTGCTCGCGGCTATAGTATCGGTATCACCGGCGGTGCAGGCAGCATTTTTAAAAATGGGGTACTGGTAAATACTGCCGGTTTCCCGGAGGCAAGCACACTGGAATCTGTTGAAGTACTTAAAGGAAGTTCGGCCTTGATGTACGGCAATGTCTCGGGCGGATTGATCATTAATATGATAACAAAAAAGCCTCAGTTTGAAACTGGCGGAGAAGTATCTATGCGTTATGGCAGTTATAATTATTATAAGCCAACAGTAGACGTTTATGGACCGATATCCAAAGATCTGGCTTTCCGTACTATTGCAACTTATGAAAATGCAGGCAGCTATCGCAATGGGGTAAAAACAGAACGTACCTATGTGAACCCTTCCTTGTTATATAATTTAGGTAAAAGTACCACCATTATCCTGGAAGGAGATTATCTAAAATCGAATCTTACCCCAGACTGGGGTATCGGTTCGCTGAATAACGGACAGGCTATCCCAACAATGGTGCCACGCTCACAGTTTATTAATACTTCCTGGGCTTATAGTCATATGAACCAATATTCCGGCTCACTTACCGTTAACCATACCATTAACGATAGTTGGAAATTAAACTTCATTTCCTCGGCACAAGGAACCAATATTGATTCCTATCAATCCAGTCTTCCAAATAGTGTGAGTGCTACCGGTGAATGGAACCGAGGCCTGGCGCGCGCCAACACTCATGAAGGCGATTATACCACCCAATTAAACCTGACCGGCAAATTTAAAACAGGTAATATAGGCCATCAGATCTTGATAGGTAGCGATGCAGCTAAGGTAGTTAATGTAACCAACGGTTATAGCATCAATGGTCAAAACATCAGTAGTTATGTTTATGATAAGATCAATACAATAAATTTGAATAAATACACCCAGCGCACTGATATTCCGAATGCAGTTGATACAAACCGTACCACAGCACCAGTGTATCGCTTTGGTGCTTATGTACAGGATTTGGTTAGCTTAACCGATAAATTCAAAATATTGGCTGGTGTACGCTGGTCATGGCAGCAAACCAATCAAACAAATATTAATTATCTTCAAAAAGGTACCACTGGATTGGGTGTTGCGGCCACACGATATGATCGTGCCTATTCGCCAAAAGCATCATTGATCTATCAACCGATAACAACAACATCTATTTATGCGAGCTATAGCAACAATTTTATTGTAAACACAGGTACTGATGTAAATACAGGGCAGGGCCTAAAACCGTCTACATTGGATCAATATGAGGCTGGGGTAAAAAATGAATTCTTTAACGGAAAATTATCAGCCAATTTCAGCGTCTATCGCATTGTTAATAACAACCTGGCTGTGGTAGCACCCTTCAAGGCTGATGGCGTAACTGTTAACAGCGATAACACCGTAAAAACATTTAGCGGACAAACCACCAGTGACGGTGTGGAAGTTGATGTTACGGGTAACCTGAGCAAAAACTTTTACTTTATTGCCGGTTATGCTTATAACAATGCCAGGTATACCAAAACATCTGGTTTAAAGGGTTCTAATATCGAAGGTGAGCCACTGGTGATCAATCCTAAGCATACCGCAAATGCAAGTATTTTTTACACATTTAGTAATTCGTCGCTCAGAGGATTTAAGGTGGGGGCTTCAGCATTTTACACAGGATCTCGTTTGGCGGGTTACAATAACGTAGTTGGTCAAACCCAGACATACAGTCGTTTATTGCCGGTAGGAGGGTACGCAACACTGGACCTTTCGGCTGGTTACACGTACAAAAAAATATCTTTATTGGCGCAGGTATCCAACATTACCAATACACTTAATTATCTGATCCATGATAATTACAGTATCACGCCGATTGCGCCACGCCAGTTTTTGACAACGTTGGCCTATAAATTTTAAATTGACACCGATTAATTTAAGCCCTGTTTTACTAAAAACAGGGCTTTTTTTGTATCTAATCCCAAGTCTTAAAGTCTTCCTTTGAATGATTTTAGTATGTAAAGGATTGCCGATGAAAATGATGAAACTGCTTCGCCCGTTTGTGGTAGCAATTCGCCAATCAATTCATTGTACAGTGTCGATTATAACCTGTTGATTATAAATGTAAATTATTATATAAATCGTTTGGAAATTCGAAAAACAATCAATTATATTTGTAATGTACTAGATAACTAGTACACTATATATAAAAATGATCGAAATAAAAAACTTAAGCTTTAGCTATAACCGGCAGGCTTTATTATTTGAAGATCTGAACCTGGTTTTGGAACAGGGGCATATTTATGGCTTGTTGGGTAAAAATGGTGCGGGCAAATCAACTTTGTTAAAAAACATAGCCGGATTAGTCTATCCTCAAAAGGGTTCCTGTTTAGTAAATGAGATTAATGTTTCTGGAAGGCCGGTTTCTGTACTGGAGGAGATCTATTTTTTGGCCGAGGATTTTTACGTACCCTCACTCACCCCGGCCCAGTTTGTTGCTAATACAGCGGGCTTTTATCCAAAATTTAGCAAGTCAGATTTTTATACTTATCTGAAAGCTTTGGATGTTGATGAGGACGCGGTGATGGATAAACAATCATTCGGTCAGCAGAAAAAGGCAATGATCGCTTTTGGTCTGGCTACCAATACAGGACTATTAATCATGGACGAGCCTACAAACGGGTTGGATATCCCGTCAAAAGTACAATTCCGCAAATTGATTGCTTCGGTATTAACAGATGAGCGCTGTATCGTTATCTCTACCCATCAGGTTCGCGATCTGGACAGCCTGATAGATACTTTGCTGGTGTTACACGAAAAGGAAATCGTGATTAATCGCCCGATGGACGAAGTAGCTGAAAAATTGACATTTGGTTTTTATGCTGATACAGAAGGTTTAAAAGTATTGTACGAGGAAAGAGATATGCGGGGAAGCAATGCCATAGTACAGAATACAGCCAACAAATACAGTAAAGTAGATCTGGAACTGCTATTTAACGCCATTATTAGCGGTACTAAAAAAATAGTTGAAATTTTAAAAGCTTAGTTATATGTCGAACTTCTTTAATGCTGATAGGTTTAGCAGGCTGTTTATAAAGCATAGTCAGGAACATTATAAAAGCTACCTGATGTCGGCAACAGTGTTGATCGGTGTTATGGTAATGGGAGGGACCTTTCTTATCTATCTTATTAACACATCGCTTGATCCTATGTTTCAGATGTTACTTTACATTTGGATGCTTTTGCTGGGCGGCACTATATTTACCAGTACCATATTTGCCGAATATGGGAACAATAAAAAAGCAATAGCTACGCTTTCTTTGCCGGCCAGTCATTTTGAGAAATATCTGGTGGCCTGGTTGTATTCCTTTATAATTGTGTTTTTAGTAATTACTGCTAGTTTTTACCTGATAATGCTGTTTTTATTAAGCATTAAGCATTCACAGCAGCAGTCGGAATTGTTTGATCTGATGCAAAAGCCTGGAGGTCTGCAATTTCCCTTACTATGTCTTGTGTTGATCTTATATGCATTTATGCATTCCTTGACATTTTACGGCGCTATATTTTTTGAAAAGCTTCACTTTATAAAAACAGCGTTTTTGTTTTTTATTGTGCTGGCTGTTTCAATGTATGGGAATAAATTTTTAATGGATTTAATGCTGCATAAAGACACCAGACCCGCGCTTCTGCTAACTAATGTCGCTTTCTGGGAGAATGGGCATATCGTTATTATAAACCCGCAAGGCAACAAGGAAATTTATTCATTGGCTTTGTATTTAGTAGTAGCAGTCTTA
Source organism: Mucilaginibacter inviolabilis (assembly GCF_011089895.1). Taxonomy (NCBI): domain Bacteria; kingdom Pseudomonadati; phylum Bacteroidota; class Sphingobacteriia; order Sphingobacteriales; family Sphingobacteriaceae; genus Mucilaginibacter; species Mucilaginibacter inviolabilis. The sequence goes on along the minus strand of NZ_JAANAT010000001.1, from coordinate 1,701,120 downwards.
TTTTGGATTGCAGCTTATTACCGGTTAAAAGAAAAGCAGGCTTAATTACTTAGCACATGGATTTTAAAGAAAACGAACCCATATACCTGCAAATTGCCGGGGCGGTAAGCGAAAATATATTAATAGGCAAATGGCCCGCGGGCGAAAAAATAACTTCTATACGCGACCTGGCCATTGAATTGGAGGTAAATCCCAATACAGTTAACCGGGCTTATGAGCTTTTGCAAAACCAGGAAGTAATTATCAACAAACGGGGAATGGGGCTTTTTGTGGCACCTGATGGTGCTGCTAAAATAAAGGCTATCCGTAAAGAGCGTTTCATGCAGCAGGAGTTGCCCGAGTTTTTTAGAAATATTTACCTGCTGGATATTGAGTTGGGCGATTTGCAATACCTCTACCAACAGTTTAAAAAAGATAATAGCAAACCCCAAACAAATACTACCAATGAAAACGAGTAATAAAATAGTAGCCACTGCTTTCCTTGTAATTATTGTATCAACCATAGGCTATGCTATTGCTATGAAGAAAGAGTTCCTCACCGGGAATTATAAAAAAACATATATAAACTTCAGCAGTTTGCCCTATAAAAACTTTAACAGCGTTACCATAAACCCTTCCAACATAATTAATGTGAAACTGGTTCAGGGACCATTTAAGGTTATGGTTAACAATGTAATAAAAGATAATTTAACTTTTAAACAGATAAATAATACACTCCAGGTTGATTTAAACTGGAAATATACCCGATTTAATACAGGAGAGACTTATATGGTAGTGATATCATGCCCTAGGCTGGTATCTGTGCATGCAAGTGCTGTTTCTACCCTAAATAAACAGAACCTTATTGATACACTGGCAGGAGAAGGCTGGGCATATCATCAAATATTGATAGATGGATTTAAACAGGATAGCCTATCAGTTAGCCAGGAATGGGGAAGCCAGGTTTTATTAGCAAACAATAGCCTGATACATTTAAGTGCTATAACAAGTATCAATGAACTTAGCGGATCAAAATTAACTGTATTGAAAAGTAATGTCATTCAACAGGCTAACCTCGATGTCCGCAATAAAGGTAAACTCGTTTTATATCAAGCCAATATCCCCGGTTTAAATTACAGATTGGCAGATAGCGCCCTGCTCATCATGAATGGGGCGGCTATCAAATCATTGAAAAAATAAATCATTTAACTCCTTTAGCAATTATGAAATTACAGATCAACGCTCTTTCAAAAACATACTCCAATGGTGTGCATGCGCTAAAGGATGTATCGCTTACGCTAAACAATGGTATGTTTGGATTACTTGGCCCAAATGGTGCGGGAAAATCGTCTCTGATGCGTACTATAGCCACTTTGCAGGAGGCTGATGCCGGCAGCATTTTTTTGGATGATCTGGACGTGCTCAGGAACAAAACAGAAGTACGGCAGCTGCTGGGTTATCTGCCTCAGGAATTTGGGGTATATCCTAAAATATCTGCCGAGCGTATGCTTGATCATATTGCCCAGCTAAAGGGAGTTGGTAATTATGCTGAGCGAAAGGAATTGGTTGCTGCCTTGCTGGATAATGTAAATCTTAGTAAAGATAAAAAGAAAAACCTGGGCACCTACTCTGGCGGGATGAAACAGCGTTTCGGAATAGCACAAGCGCTCATAGGTAATCCCAAGCTGATCATCGTGGATGAACCAACCGCCGGGTTAGACCCTGCCGAACGGAACCGCTTTTACAATCTCCTGAGCCAATTGGGCGAAAATACCATCGTGATCCTGTCAACCCATATTGTAGAGGATGTGAGTACGCTATGCTCCAACTTTGCTATCATTTGTCAGGGCGAGGTATTATATGCAGGTGAACCAGATACAGCAGTAAATGAGATGGAAGGCCGGGTTTTTAGCAAGGCGATTGACAAGACCGAGCTGAGTTTTTACCAGGATGATTTTTCAGTGATTTCCACTCAGTTAAAAACGGGAAAATTACACATTCGTATCGTGTCCGAAACTGATCCGGCTAATGGCTTCGTATCAGCAATACCTAATCTGGAGGACGTTTATTTCAGCAATATTGCAACCCGTGTAGATGTAAATACCATTTAAAACCCTACGATTATGTTTTGGAAAATATTTGCTTTTGAGGTGCAAAATCGCCTCAGAAGGCCCTTGGTGTATGTTTATTTTACCGCCACTCTTGTCTTTATAACGCTCTCTTTTGCAACGGGTTCGCTGCCCGTTGGCGAAAAAGAACATATTAATAGCCCTATGCTTATTGCATTTGCGATGGGATGGATAAGCCTGTTTATGATGCTGGTTACATCGGGCATTATGGGCATGCCCTTATATAAAGATATTGAGCACAACACCAAAGATTATTACCTTACCTATCCCATTACCAAGGCCGGGTACTTTTGGGGCCGGTACTTTAGCTCACTGATGTTTGTGCTGCTCATCGGCAGCGCGGTTATGGCGGGTGTGTTTTTGGGTACAAAGCTTGGCCCAATAATGCACTGGAAAGATGCCAGCAATTATGGGCCAAATAACTTCATGTATTACTGGCAGCCATTTTTATTGATCGCGGTACCCAATCTTTTCTTTACTTCATCTTTGTTTTACGGTCTGGTTGCTATAACCCGTAATATCAAAGTGATCTATAGTGGCGGCATCATTTTGTTTTTAGGATACCTGATAGCATCATTCTTTTTGATACGTACCAATAACCAGTTTGTAATAAATCTGACTGACCCTTTTGCTTTTAATGGTATACGGGAGCAAAAGCAATCTGCTACCGCGGCCATTCAAAATACTCATATGATTGAGTTTGGCGGCCTGTTATTACTCAACCGCATCCTGTGGCCAGGCTTGGGACTGATCGTGTTAGTATATACCTATGTCCGTTTTAATTTCGAAGATTTTTTTAGTGGAAAGCACGATAAGAATTTAGTTAAAGATGGTGTAGTAAACAGAAGCGCCGTAAGACCTCAGGTAACTACCCGTTTTTCGGGAAGTTATAATTGGAAAACACTCGTCAGTCTTACCAAAACGGAGTTGCTTAATATTATTCGCGACAATTATTTCTGGATCATTATTATTTGCGGACTTACATTCCTGGGATTCGTGTTTTTTATGGGGAATAGTTTTTACAGCATTTCTGATTTCCCGAGAACAGTTGAACTGCTGGATATTTTTAATGAAGTGTTCCTATTCTTTATTTTCTTTATTATCATTTTTTACACCGGCGAAACCGTACACCGCGACAGGATAACCCGTTATTCGTTTATTAACGATTCATTGCCTGCACCAAATTGGGTGTTGAACGGATCGAGGCTGATAAGTTTATTGATTTTGGGCCTGGGCTTATCACTTGTGCCTCTGATATTGGGTGTGTTTATACAGCTAATCAAAGGATTTACACAATTTAACTTTCCTGCCTATCTGGTATCAGTATTCGGCCTTATTTTACCCAGGTTCCTGGAAATGGTTGTGTTTTCATACGTGGTTCATGTAGTGGTGAATAATAAATTTGCGGCGCACGGGATAGGTATAACCATTTGGGTTGCTTTATACTTTTTACATGTCACCTCTATTTTTAATTATAACATCCTATTGTATTCCTATACACCTGGTTATCGGATCTCGGATATGGATGGTATCGGTCACATGGCAGCTCCTGTAGCCTGGTTTAATATCTATTGGCTGTCGGCTGCCGGGTTACTCGTTATTATAGCCGCCTTGTTTTATTACCGCGGTGTATCGTCTACATTTAGAGAAAGGTTGCAATTGGTCTCTGGCCGGTTTGATCTTAAAACGAGATTGATGACAGCTTTTTTGTTAATTGCTTTCCTGTCCTTGTCGTCGTTTATTTATTACAATGTGAGTTATCTTAACAGTTATCTCACCAAATCAGAAAATGAGGAGCGTGCTGTGTTGTATGAGAAAACGTTAAAACGTTACCAAAACCTGCCTTTACCTACAATAACTTCAGTAAAGCTAAATATCGATTTGTTTCCGGAAAAGCAGCAAGCTACAACACATGGATATTTCGTAGTTGTAAATAAGACCAAGGAAACCATCAGCCAACTGCTTATAGACGGGGATGAGGTAACCACCTATGATTTAAAGATCAATGGGGAACCTGTTCCCTTTACTACTCCTTTAATTTATGCGCAAGGAAAATTCAACTGGTTCCGACCTAAGCTGGATACCGCAGATTTCAGGCTGTATAAATTCCGCCAGGCACTGGCCCCTGGTGATTCTATTATAGTGGAAATGAATTCGTCTGTTTATTACAATGGGTTCAGCAATGACCTTTACAGTGCAGATATTTTGCGTAACGGTACCTTCTTTAAAGGCGGTTTACCAGGGATGGGTTATGATGACGATGATGAATTGGGTAGCCCATATGAGCGTAAACAATATGGGCTACCACCTAAGAAAGTAGAAGTATTTGAACAAAACGATCCCCGTGGTGCCAATGCATTAAAAATTGGTGAAGGAGCAGGCATTCAAAAAACGGATATCACAGTAAGTACAACGAAGGGACAAACAGTAGTAGCACCCGGCGATCTTCAAAAACAATGGACGCAAAATGGGCGTAATTATTTCCATTACGTGCAAAGTAAGCCCGGCATGTATCCACCTTTTGGCATCCTGAGTGCGAAGTACGCTGTTTTAAATGATGTAATTAAACTGGGTGGCGGTCATAAGGTTAATGCAAGTGTGTATTACAACCCGCTGCACACTGCAAACGTTAACAGGTATAAAGATGCCATTAGAGAGGGTATAAGCTATTTTTCAGATACCTATGGCAACTTTCCTTTTCATGATATGCGGATCGTGGAAACCGGTGTATATGGGCCCCGGTCGACATCATTGTCGACAATGGATTCCTACTCAGAAAATAATGGATGGAACGCCGATTTTCGCAAACCAGGCCTATTTGATTATTGCTATTATACGGCTTCACAACAGTTAGCTCAGCAATGGTGGCGTTACCAGGTGGCTCCCAACAATACAATTGGTTCATTAGTAATTCCGGAGGGGCTTGCAAAATATGATGCCTATGTAATGGCCGAAAAAAAATATGGAAAAAACAACATTCATCAATTATTATTGGATGAGATGTGGCCATACCTGTTTCTTCACAGTCGCGGAAACGAACCCGAGCATCCGGTTTTAAAAGCCAATGAATGGTACGAATGGGGGAACAAGGCAGGTGCAATTTTATATGGGTTAAGAGATTTGATAGGCGAACACAATATAAATGCCGCCCTGCGCGAATTCAAGGACGCCTATGCCTTTAAAACGCAGCTACCATACTCTGGTAGTAATGACCTGTATCGCTATCTGAAAAAACACACACCGGATTCGCTCCAATATTACCTGACAGATACCTGGGAGAAGATCACTTTTTACAATAACCGGGTTCTCAGCGCGAAAGCAGTACCGATAGGGAATAACAAATATAAGGTGACTTTTAAGGTGAGCACTGGTAAAATTTATATCGATAGTAGAGCAAATGATATACCTGCAGCTATGGATGATTATATCGACATAGCTGTTTTTGCAGGCGATTCTTACAATAAAGCTGGATACAAACAAGTAAACCCGCTTTATTTTCAAAAGCACAAACTTAAAGCAGGGGAACATACCATCGCTGTTATTGTAAATGGTAAACCCGAAAAGGTAGGTATTGATCCTTATAATAAATTAATCGACCGGGTTCCGATGGATAATTCTAAACAACTTTAGCAGATGGGTAATTTAATTTTCCACACTTAAAATTGTGAATCATTTTCACTTTGTGAACTTATGATGGTGATGTATCCTTCTATTAAGTCGCTTGGAATTGGAGCAAATACTTAGGTTTTTATATTTTAAAGTAGTATTTTTTTTATTAATATCATGTTAATTTAATAATAATCTGACTTAATACACTACCCGATATTTTCAGCGTAGAGCTAGGGTTTTGAACCTATTGCATTTCCGCTTTACTGAGGCCGTTTTTGGTGCTTTTTGAACTTGAACGCTATGAATAGCGCTTTTTAAATTTTACCATTTGTTGCGGAGTGTTGTCTCCGTGAACCCTTGGTCATTATATGTTAATCACCAGTAACTTACATTTTCAAGTATCCTTTACTCTACGAATAACGCAATAGCAAAATGACTCTAGTTGTTATTTCAAATATAGAAACATATTGAAGAAGTTTAAAAGTCTTCTTTTAATTAGCATTAAAATTAAATAACAGTGATGAGGTAAGTGCTAATTTACCTTCTTACGCTGATGAAATTAGAAAGATGGGTGATGATGGTACCTATAACAGGTATTGGTGCCAGTCTGGCTATATTAAAGGCTAATCGATGGGTTGCCGAAACAGCGGGTGCATATATACCAGTTATAATGTGCAATTCTATTTTCCTCAGGGGAAATTATTCAAGCAAATAAATTACTCAATACATTAAACTCCAATCAATGAAAAATTTAATTTATTACATATATGTTTTGTTAGTAATAATTATAGGTTACTTTTTGGCAAGACCAATAATTAATACAACAATTCATCCTTTATTTACATACGCTTTGCTATTATTTTCTCCAGCCTTTTCTATTATACGCGGACTAACAAGTCTGAAATATAAAGGCGTTGTGGATTATTCAAGTGGAGTCTTTTTATTGATAATTATACTTATTTTCAGGCATATTTATTTATAATGATTAGCCCAAGTTGACAGGGATTTTACGCTTTACAATTAATGTATTGGATAATTCCATAAATCATATCGCCTCAGTTGGGCTTGATACGGTTTCCGTTAACGCCCCAGGAACAGTTAATTCGAACGATCAGGTAAACCACTTTGCAAGTTGAGTTATCAAGTCCAGTTCTATTTTCTTCAGGGGAAATTATTCAAGCTAATTAAGTTCGTCCCGATCACCATACCTGATGTTTGAAGCTTTCATGTGAATTTTATCCGTGTGTTTAGTAACTCCGCAGGGAGTGAGATAATCAGCAAGTGCTCATGAAAATATGCACAATTTATTTTGGATACAAGTTTCGTTAATAGCGACGTTTTATATAACTTTATGATCTTGTTATCAGTAACTTAACCTTATCATGAAAGTAATTGTCGTTTTCGGCGTTTTCTTTTTTTTTAGTATTGCCGCTGTCATGGCCCAGCCAGCTAATCGCCAGGTTTTTTGGCGTGATCTACAGTCCAGGTACGAAGCTGATTCGAATCGGGTAGTGCGGGTATATCTCGACAAGTTCGGCTACTTTTATCCGGTAAACGCTATACCTATAGATAAACAATTATTTCTTTTTCCAGCCCGTGAGCACAATGTAAACGCATCAACTATAAGCAGCGCTAACTTGTATGCTTATTTTCATGCTAATCAAACTGCGCAGAACGCGCTTCTTAACTATTATCAAGTTTCGCAGACTGGAAATTTTGATCGGGATTATAAAAAAGTGGAAGAGCAGGAACTGAGGCAGATCAGTCGTCAGGTGCACCGGCTCGTGGAAAACCTACAAGCTAAAAATATTATTTTTCTAGTTCATGGCTTTAATGTAACCGATCCCGTTTCGCGTTATGTTTTTTTTGAACACTCGGTTTCTCAAAAGGGTTACGACACTAAGATAAAGCCGCTTTATATTGAAGTTTACTGGGACGGCCTGACCTCGGTTAGCGGCACCGATCTATTGGCCATATGGAAGCATGCCCAAAACAATACCCGTTGGGTTTCACTCGCTTTGAGGGATTTGATGCGGCACCTTGATGACCGTTTGCCGTTTACCATAGTTACGCATAGCCTTGGCGCAAGTGTGGCCACCGGCGCCCTATTCAACACCAGCTCCAAATGGCTGGCTGACGGCAACACCCATGATGTAGATAGCATTGCTTCCAGTATTCCTGCCCCCGTGGACGTGCCGATTAAATTGGGAATGATCGTACCTGCAATTCCCGGTGGCCTTACATTTGTGGATTTCAATCACCGTTCGCCTGATATTACCACAGTTGCTAATAATATTGTCGGTATCGCCATCGGCTATAATCCGAAAGACTATGCAACTTCGAAAGCATTTTTTTCGACAAGTTTTGGCGCCACCACGCTCGGGTGTGATCACGAAAATGAGTTACGCAATGTCTCATTAGCACTGCGGGGTTGCGGTTATTCTTTAGCGCAAGTCCAGCAAATGATCTATCCGGTACAATTCACAACACCCAATATTGCCTTAGGCTTGCAGGATCACGATTTTCAAAAATATATGGAGGACGATGTTGATTTTAGTTTATTTCTGGCGAAACTTTTCAATGAGTAAAAGTTTAAAAAATGTTCATTGTTAGATATTTTCAAGATAAATACTTGGTAGTATATGAAAAAAAAACTTATTGTTTTTCTTGGCGGGCTTATAGGTCTTCTGCCTTTAAAAGTATTTGGTCAAACGTTAAGAGGCCACTTGACTGGGCAGGTCGCTATGCCTGTAACAGGTGTCCCAATAGCATTTACAGCTGCTACAGCAATATCTACCCATCTTCAAAACAAAGCGGTTCTAATTCGAAAAAAAAGTGTTCGTCCACTAGTCGCATCCAGGCAATCGAAAACCATCAATAAAGATCGTCATCATAAAATGACACAAATGGTAATTCAAGCAGATAAAATGATTTTATCCAGCCGTATTGATTCAATCGACCTCCGGTCTTTTGCCCCGTCTGTAGCCGATCAGCAATATCCGGTTTGCTACGCCTACGCCAGCGTTTATGCTGCTCGCACATTACTTTATAATAAAGCACATCAAATCACTTGGCAACCAGATACCACTGTATTTTCAACGGCATTCCTGCAAAAGATGATGTGCGTAAACGCGGCGATTTGCCAAACCAAAGGCTTTGACACTTATAAGGCCTGCCAGATGCTAAGAGATTCAGGAAGTGTATTTCAAAGGGATTTTGGAACCGAGGACTGCAGTTCCGACACGATTACTTCGACACTTCGCAAAAAAGCGCGGCACTACAGGGTAAATGCGAATATGGTATTTACACCTTGTGACAGTGATACAAAAAAAAGAGATTCCATACGAGTAAGTCTCGCCCGGGGGCTGCCTGTAATTGTGACTTGGATCAGCACCGACTCTTTTAATGTAATGGGAAATGGGGTTCCATTATGGCAACCTGATTCGACAGACTACGTCTTAAACGTCTGCCATGACACCACCAATCATGCCTTTTGTATCGTCGGATTTAATAATATCAAGTATGATGGAGCATTCCTTGTAATGAACAGTTGGGGCACAGATTGGGGAATTGATGGGTTCATGTGGATCAAGTATAGCGACATGGCACATTTCGCAGCGTTTGGGATCGTATTGTCTGATCTACGTAATTAAAAAAACATTTGATAATAATTTTAGAAATAAATAAAGTTAAACTTAATTAGTAATCAAACCATTCACAATTTATTGACATGAAACCTTACCTTATTATGTGCTTGCTTTTGCTGGCATCTTTTACTGGGCTATCCCAGCAGAATGCGCCGGTAGCCGGTCAGGCATCCGTCTTAGCGGACCTGCTTAAAAAGGACTATGCCGCGATTGGACCAGACCAGCGACAAGATGCCCTTGTCCAAGACCGAGCTACAGTGATTAGTGTCTTCAAAAGTTTTCTCAGAACATCCTACCCTAAATCTTATGTCATCTATCCTGCGGATTCTGCGGCCTTGGTAACTACTGCGATTGTTCAGGCAGATTCATGCTTAAGCGCACTGTCCCTCGCAAAGCGAGTGATCGCAAATCAACCAATCGCTACAGGTGTTTCTCCCGCAGTCGCTACTACCAATGTTCAAATCTACAACAAGAATAGAGATAGCTTCGATGTATTACAAAAAACTTATTACAAAAGTCAGGCAACAGCTGATGACCGGCAATTGTCGCAATTGGCTTTTTATTATTTGCTTGATAGTAATAGATTCGTTTCTGAGGTAATCTCAAAATTTCAGTTTAAATATCGGCAATTGTCCGCTAACCGAATCGACTTGATGGCAACCGTTAATGCGAATTCAGCCGTTCAGAAGGCGTTGCCGTTGCTCGGCGGTAGCCTTGATGTCAGCACAACCGCAATAATTGATGGTATCAGTAAATTTATCGCTAAGCGAATCAAAGAAGAGCTCGTGGCTTACGCTATCTCAAATATCCAAATCTGGATGAATACCAAAAAGTCGACCACGCCGCTCGCTGAACTGTTGGTACTTCTTCCAACAACGTTGAGCTACTTACAACATTATAACCCTGATAAAATCAGTAGTTTTCCGGCTGAACTGAAACAATATATTCAAAATGACATCAATCATCTGGTCGACAATGCTTACAATCTGCGAACCACAAACTATTTTAAAAAACTGATAGCAGGGCATCCAGATCTTGAATTAGCTTTCGATGCCATTCCGCTGATCGGCAAAATCAACAATATTCAATATCCCGGAGATTATATCAACATCATCAGTTCTTCGCAATTGCTTACAGATCTTCAAAGTCGTCCTGACAGCACTTCTCGTAACCTGGCATCTTTCATCAACTTACTGGAAATGTTCTCTAACAGTCTGACTGTTACAACTAATGGCGAACCTGCATATACGACTGTTAGTTTTTGGAAAACATATGGTAAAGAGCCTGAATTTATGAAACTTTATTTCGGCTTTTTGTACCAGCAAGACCTGAAATATTACAAAATCAAATTGTCCCGACGGAATCTTTCGGTCATTGATCTCTCGAAACAACTTCAGAGCCTAATGAAAGATGAAGCCTATGCCGAGACCATGTTTTCAGCGGTGGCTCCTATGTTGACTAACATTTGCAAGTCTTCGGAAAAAATTTATCAGCAAGCACAAACCATCAAAAAGCTAAACAATGGCCAGCAAGCCGTCGGGGCAGATACAGTTTATAATTTTGCCAAGAGCCTGATAGATCTTACTTCAGACCTTGGCAGTGATGCGGACCAGTTGGTGGCATTATTTTCAAGATCATCAGAGGACAACCTGCAACTAGCCGATAAAATGAAACCGTTTATTTTGGTAGCAAACACTTGCAACGATGCAGTACGTGCCATTCGGAATAAAAATTACGCGGACGGCATCACTCAACTACTGAACCTGGTTAACACTCTTGATCCAGGGAGTATTCCTCACTTGAAAGACTATCTTGCCGTTGCCTCATTTTCAACACATTTTAACCCGGTTTGGGATGGCTGGAAACAAATGCGGGTTCTGAAGGACAATCCAAATGTAATATCTCCTAGTTTAGCTGCTGCTGCTGTCAACATTAGTGCCGAATTGATAAGAATTGAGGCATTCTACGTTGCAAATACACTCCGGCCAGATCCGGTTATTTTGACTACTATCGATAATCTTACCAATTCGCTTCAAAAACTTTCGACCAATGGAAATCTTCCAGCCATTCATGTCAGCGAATTAAAAACGTTACTGACAGATAATCGTTTCCAACAGCTCATAGTGTCTTATTATGATGGCTATTTATTGCACCCACTGCGAGATGAAATGTTACAGCTGAACTACAAAGGCGCTCCGGTCTTTAGCCCGGCAGAAGTAACAAAAGTGACTATCGATCTCGATGCTTATATTAACACGATATTTCATGCAAAGATAGTCCAGGATATGCCTGTCAATCCAACTTTGTTGACCGCCGAACAAAATATCGCAGTGGATATCGAAGTTCCGCTATCAAGAATAAAGTTTGAAAATAAACAACTTGATTCTACAGTTGTCAGTATCGTTCATTTGGTTAATGATATGGCCGTAGCCAAGACTTCCGATGACGTCGAACATGCGGTCGAAGCATTTGCTTTGCCTACAGGAAGTTATTCTGTAAAGCAGAAATCTGCCTTTAATGTAGCCATTAATACTTATCCCGGAGTTCTTTTTGCCCGCGAGGTAGGAATTTCTGGTGTGCCTAGCGCGAATACTTTGGGATTTACCGCACCGGTCGGGTTTAGCGTTACTTGGGGAAATGTGTTGGGCTCAGATTTGGGTGTATTCGTGCCTGTAATAGATCTGGGGGCTGTTACACAATTACGGCTTTCCAACAACGGACAAACGTCGCCTCTACCACAACTGACCTGGAAGAATTTTTTATCGCCTGGCCTTTTTATAACTTATGGTATCCCTAAAAGCCCTTTTTCTATTAACGCAGGGGTACAATACGGTCCTGATGTACAGACATCATCTCTTACCTCGGGTACAAGCACGTTTAGGGTAGGGCTAGGAATAACGATAGATATCCCTTTCCTGAATTTGTATACCAAACCTCAGACGCCCAAGAAATGAAACATTGGATCATACTGGTTATATTGATTTTGTCCAAACAGATGCTTTTGGCACAAATGGATACGTCGAAGAAAGCTGTCAGCGTTGGAAAGATTATACAAAATGATCATGATGAATATTTGAAATCTTCAAAAAGTAGCAATGACCTTTTATTGCAACAAGCGAGCGGCGTCAAACAACAAGGGCAAAAAAAAGTGACGGCACCCAAGGTGATTATTATAGACTCGGCGGAGAGGCAACATCCCGTTCCACCCGTCGGGAATCAGGGAGCGATCCATATCTCACCAAGTGAAATTACGGAGGGTAAAAAAATTATAACCGGTCCTACTCCTTATGATAGTCGAGTAGAGGTGCGCAGCCTCGACCCATCATTACCCTGGGTGCAAAAACTTTTGTTCAACGCGCGTTCAGTTGCCATTGTGGTTGATCGCAGTCGTTTGATCAAGGTAAGCTCCGGTTATTACCAAATTGATGCAAGCCGTTCGCTCGGTGCGATTTACCAACTTTGTCCGGGAGAAGCCTTTAAGGACCAGCCGGTTTTAGGCACCGGTACTGCAATGGTTACTGGTAAAATGGAAATGCTGACCGCCAGCCACGTTTTCGCCGGCTCGCTTAGCAATTACGCAGTTGTCTTCGGTTTTGAGATATACAATAAAACAGGGGGACTTAAGCAGCTTATTTCCACTGACAGTGTTTTTTTTCCAAAGAAAATTATGCGGTCATCCGCAGAATTGGACATATCTATGTTTTCAGTGGATCGTGAATTGCCTGCGCCCCCCCTCGTTTGGTCAACAGTTGTAAATCCGCGCCTTAGCGATCAAGTATACATGATCGGCCACCCTTATGGATTACCCAAAAAGGTTTCTGCCAATGCCAGTATAGTCGCTAACAATGAATTGGCCTTTTTTTACACCAGCTTAGATGCTTTCGAGGGTAATTCCGGTTCCCCCGTGTTTGATCTAAATAATAATCAGGTAATTGGCATCCTAGTTGGTGGAGAAACGGATTTCATCTGGAATGGTACCTGTAATGTATCAAATATTTGTAGTATTCCTTATTGCCCTGGAGAAAAAGTAGTACGCATAACCGCAATACGAAATCTGTTGGGGCTTGGTCGTTAATATTATAACTACAAATTTCTCTCGATATAAAAAATCAATGGCATGCGAACCAGTTAGATGAGATAATCATTGAGTAATGAGGTTTTGACCCTGTCGATTTAACCGGTACAACAGTTCATGCAAAGACTGGTAGTACTTATCACATGACTTTTCATGCTGATACCGTCAATGGAAATTATTTAAAAAAATTAGATACCAATGATTCATTGCAGTATGCTACGCTGACGAAACTTTCCTTTATCATGGCATTTAAATTTAGCAAAGACGATATTTATTTAAGAAAAGTAGGAACCCTTGTTAAGATTCGTAACGACATTGCACATACCGGAAGAAGCACATTGTTAGATGTTAGTAACTTCTTTGATTTAATAACTATACTTCATTTGTTTAGGGCTAATATATAGGATAGGTGATTATCAGATATGGGATGGAGTACTCATGGAAAGCCTGGCACAGGTTTAGGGCTATACCTGTGCCAGCAGTTGATAGAGTTGCAGGGAGGGAGCATCCGGGTAGAAAGCGAAGCACAACAGGGTTGCAATATGTGGTTTAGCATACCTTATAACAATCAGAACAGTTAATTATTTGTTCTAAAACCTATTGATTTTGATTCAGTTTGTTTCACAGCCAAGCCTTGAAGATAAAGTTGACCATCTTCAATTTTATATTCTAAAGATCGTTCATCAAGTGTAAAATTATCTTCTTTTAAAATCTCCCTGAGCTTTTCTGCCAATTCTTTTCTGTCAAAAACAGGACTTACTTTCAGATTATCATTTACCCGTTCAAGCACTATGCCTTCAACCTTATAAGAAAATAACTTGGATTCCATTTTATAAAGATAGTTGCTTTATTATATTATTCCTTGTTTGATAAGAAGATCAGAGCCGCAAACTGTATAACAGGCACAGAAAAAATGAATAGAAGCTGAATGCAAATTTAAATCCGTTTATCTATTTAAAAATTTCTTTGCCCTTTAAACGGTTATACTTAGTTTTTTACTTTATTGGTTATAGAGTCTTTTAAAGTATCAGCCACTTCGAATAATTTATCTTTAGAAGTATCCAGGAAATCCCAGAACCAACTGGTTATTTTTTCTGTAACTGTTTCTTTTTTAGTGGCGGCTATTATTAACCCTACAGCCGCGCCAATTGCAACTACAGCTATAGCTCCAACTATTATTTTTTTTCGTTTTCATTTATTTAAGATGTTAAATTTTTGTTTTATTATTTATGCCGTTATTAACGATATCTTATTAATTTTTAACCGGCTTTGTAGACATTTTTTCATTGATAACAATCCGTTTACTTTTTCACTGCCCAAACAGAAACGGATCCGGCATTTACTTTGAATTGGCCCATCTACCCGCAATAGGATGAGTGCCTTGTCTATTGTGCGTTGATACTTAGTGATTTGCATTTTTAAATATCTTTTACTCTACGGATGATGCAATAGCAAAATAGTGGTAACTTATTGTGTTTGATATTACCTATGTGATTACCAGCCCGGATTATTCGGCTTGATATTCGGATTGGCTAATACCTCATTTTGGGGAATAGGGATATAATAATATTTATCTGAAGGCATTAAGGTTGTATTGGTTATACCCACTGGTAAATCTGCCGTTTGTCTTACGATGTTTAATCCCAATCTTTTAAGATCAAAGTAACGGTGTCCTTCATAGGGCAATTCTTTGTAACGTTCAAGTAGAATAGCGGCAATCAAGTCGCTCAAATTAGCATAGCTCATTGGCTGATAGCCTGTGATGCGATTTGAGCGCAAAGTATTCAGATCATTACTTGCATTCGTTAAATTGCCTGTTCTGGCATAAGCTTCTGCTCGGATGAGGTACATTTCACCAGTCCTGAATACTTTCAGGTCATTAAGGTTCTGTGCGCCGGCTGTTCCCTGGTATTTGCTGATGATATCGGTCAGTTCTCCTTTTGCTGTACGTGTAGTATCCGTAGAAAAATAACTGGAATACCTGATATCGTTAACTTTATCATAAGTGTTTAACAAAGCCGTTGAAGGAGCAAACAAGTACACGCCATACGGAATATTGTACCACAAATCACCGGGACGCAATATGCTTTGATTAGTTCTTGATAATTTAAAAATCACCTCAGTCGTACCCTGATCAGTCCATATTGCCGGAAAGTTAGTTGCCGGGGCCAATGGCACATTCTGTATTACCCGTGTAGTCCGGTCAATTGCTGTTGTCCAGTTATTTGTATACAGAGCAACCCGCGCTTCTAATGCACGAAGCGCATTGTATCCCATTCGGTTAATAACATTATTATTTTTACTGATTAATGTATCTGCTACTGCCAGGTCTGCGTTCAACGCTTTAAAGAAATCAGCAGAGGTAGGCCTTGTGGGTAAATTAGTAATACTGGTACCAGTAACATAAGGTATTGTAAGTGCTGTGGCACTGTACAATCCCGAATAACTGTATATACGATAAAGATCAAAATGCTGAAAAGCTCTGATAGCAAGTAATTCGCCTTTTAAATTAAGCATAGTTGCTTGATCTGTTTGGTTTTTAACCGGAACTTTACTTATCGAAGCCAGTAAATAGTTTGCTCTGCTTATAGCTTGGTAGCCATTTGTCCAGGGAGCGGCTACTTCCTGATCACTGGAAGTAAAGGCCCATCGAAAAAGATTTTGCCCGGAACCTGTAAGACTGATACCCGTATTTTTAGTGCCGATACGGCACTCGTCAGATAATACTGAGCCGATACGGATAAGGTATTCCTCGCGCCAATCTGCATATACGCCCAGCACTCCAAGGGTAAAATTGTTTACGTTGGCAAAAACGTTATCCGCATTGATCTGATCTGTAGGTAAAATGTTTAATTGTTTATTGCAGGAACTAACTAATAGCCCGATAAGGATGCCTGTTAGCAAAATATATTTACGAAAATTGAAAAGAGTATTCATGTTTAAGTATTAAATAGATTAAAAGGAAACATTGATGCCGGCAGTTATAATACGGGGCATCGGGTATTCGTATTGGGCTATATCATTGGCATCTTCGGGATCATATCCTTGCCATTTGGTAAAAGTTAACAGGTTTTGCCCCTGTACAAATACTTTGATACCACGTACATGTTTAGCCAATTCGCCGTTTACCGGAATGGAATAATTGATTGATGCATTACGAAGTTTGATGTAGTCAGAGCTGCGTACATCATTTGAGGTAATCTGACTGGTATATTGAGCTCCCGCAAACGGTGTAACGTCACCTGGCTTTTGCCAAACTTTCAGCATATCAACCGATTGATTATAGTTGCGGTAATTAGGGTCGGCGGAATGGCTATAAAAGTAGGGGTAGGATAGGCGTGACATACCATGTATGAAACTCAGTAGCATGGAAAAATCGAAACGTTTATAACTAAGGGAAAGATTAACACCGCCCTTAACAGGAGGATCCCAGGTGGCTTTTAGTGGAACAGCATCATCAGCATTATAAACACTGGTAGGATTACCCGCTTTGTCAATATATATAGGAGCCCCGGTTTGCGGGCTTATACCGCCCCATCTTACGGCATAAAAAGTACCAACAGGTAATCCGACCTGATTAATGGATATCTGATCAATAAATTGCATGTTTGGTCCGCCGAGGCTTAGTACCCTGTTCTGATTATAAGCCAGGTTTAGCCCCATTGAAAATTTAAGATCCTTTGTTCTGACGATCTGTGCGTCAAGCGCCAGCTCCAAACCTCTGTTCCGCACACTGCCTGAATTGGTTGCCAAAGACGAAAACCCGGTAGTGAGCGACAAGTTTTTATTTACAAAAAGATTATTGGTTATACGATTATACAGATCTAGTTCACCGGTAATCCGGTTATTAAAAAAGCCAAATTCAATACCTGCATCGGCAATCCGGTTTTTTTCCCATGTATATTGAGCATTACCTGGTGTAGTGGGTATGACAGCCTGGCTGCCGCCATAATTGGATGTTCCATATAAGGTGCGGTATCCAAAGTCGCTTGTAAAACCACCTCCATTTGCAGTAACACCAAAACTACCCCTTAATTGCAGGTTACTAAAGATATGCTGGTTAGCCATGAATGATTCTTCCATCAAATTCCATTTTCCACCCAGAGCATAAAGCACAATGTTACGGGCGCCGGTAGGAACCTGAGAAGTTCCGTCTCTGCGTAAACTACCGGTGAGCGTGAAACGGTTACCGTACGAATACCGGAACAGAGCAATTTGAGATAACAAAAGATTGTTTGGGGTTATAGCACCAGCCACATTAGGTATAAAGTTGTTGGTAGCTGTACCAGGGGTAATAGCAGCAGGAGTGTTTGTTAACTGCGATGTTAAACCATAACCGGTATAACCATTATAGGTACCTATGTATCTGTTTGATTCTGCAAGCAAGTTTATTTCTATCTCATTTTTGTTTCCCCAGTCTTTCAAATAGCGAATACCGCCAGTTGCCACAACCCTGTAATTCATGGTAATACTGTCCTGATACATCCCCTGGTTGCCATTGCTAATCTGTTGGCCATAATAAGAATTTGCACTCACGTTTTGAGTAACATGATCCTGCTGATATTCTAAACCCACTGTCCCTGTAAGTTGTAGTGTATTGGTAAGGCGAAAAAGTTCGTTGAGGGAGATAACCGATTTTAATTGGGTATCTTTTAGTTGGGAATTTGCATATTGATTTAATGCATCAGACCCCACATTGGCCGGACCTGTATCATTGGCATCGGGATGTTCATAAGGTAATGCAAAATAAGATGCAGCAATAGGATTGTTTGCCGATAAACCGCCACCACCCGCGGTAGCGCCACCGGATGAAGCTGTACCTTCATTTTGAATATACTGTATATTGGATTGAACCAATCCTATACTTAATGTACTTTTGAGTCTCCCACTGGTATTTTGTACATCCGACCGGATACTGTACCGTTTAAGACCCGAATTTATGGCAATACCTTGTTGATTTAAATAGGAAAGAGATAAATAATAATTGGTGTTTTTATCATTACCAGACAAACTTAATGCATGTGATTGCGTGTAACCGGTACGCAAAAGAGTTTTGGTCCAGTTGGTATTAATTTTTCTTAAACTATCCAGGTAGGAGGTTCCAAAAGCGTAATCTTGCGGTGTTTTGGGAATCAGAACACCACCCACCAGTTTATTAGGATTATTAAGAGAGTATTCCCAACCAGGCAAAGAAGGGTCTTTAATGTCGGCCTCAAATTGAAGACGCTGATCGGTATTCATCAGATTCATATGCGAAGTGTTCACCTGTGATATACCAAAATAAGTTGTGTAGTTTATTCTGGGTTTTCCATCGTCCCATGATTTACCTTTTTTAGTGGTAATAACAATTACACCATTAGCCCCTCTTGATCCGTATTGTGCGGTTGAGGCGGCGTCCTTTAAAACCGTTACCGATTCAAAATCATCAGGATTAAGACCTGAAAAGGAGGTATTTGATATTTGTATGCCATCAATAATATACAAGGGCTGTACATCGCCATTAATAGACCCGATACCACGCAGGGTAACCCTTCCGGCTTCGCCCGGTTGTCCGGTAGGTGTTCCTACATATAAACCAGGTACCCGCCCCTGTAGCATTACATCAAATGAGGCTACCGGCACGTTTTGTAATTGTGCAGCTTTAAGCGTGGTAATTGCACCCGGCGTCTGCGCTTTGTTTTGCCGGGTATAGCCTGTTACCACAACCTGTTTTAACTCATTTGTGTTTGATGATAACAAGATTTTAACCTCATGCTTCCCAGTTATATTCACGACTTGGTTGTTGTACCCAATAGAGGAAACCAGAAGGGTGGTTGCTCCAGGGCCACATGATAGCTCAAATTTACCTTCGGCATTTGAAGTGGTGGCAGCTGCCATTCCATGAACCCGGATAACCGCACCGGGGATAACATTTGAAGCACTATCAACTACCGTTCCTGATATTTTTTGTGTCTGGGCAAAGTTTTTTAAAGAGAAAAACAACATCAAAGCAATGTAAATAAGTAGTGTTTTTTTTATATTCATAAGCTTGGCTTTATTGTAAATGACCGTATGCCAATTACATCGCCAAAACTAAACGGGGGATATTAGAGAGCGTTCAATACCAGATTGAACGGATATTAGATTAGGGTTAATTTTTATTAATGTGTTCCAATATTCCTTTTCATCCATTATATCCTTCAGAATAGGTAAACAATAGGCACATGACACTAGCGCATCATAATAGCTGTATTGAAATATTAAAATATTTGAAAATGAGTTTGTTATAATGTAGTCTTATGAGATATGGTTTATTTGGTGACCTTTAGTCCTTATAGGGTATTCAACAATTAATGGACTACTAATTAGTTGTATTGATAATAGTAGTATTAACAACAATATCATAATTATTTTCGCGATAGCGTTTCCTGATCGTTACACTATCAGTTCCACATACGCCGGAACCTGTTGCATAGATATAATATTTGCCAGCCTCAAGATTATTGAATAATACTACACCTGAGCCATCGGCCCTTTGAACGCTATCATATTTGATCATTTTAACCAGGGGCTGGTATAAACTATCCTTCCTGATATAAACAGTAGCCTGACTCACCGCTGCGCCTTTATATTTAACCGTTACAAGTAAGTATCCGTCACTATCCACATCCTTATTACAAGCGCCAAGTAACAACAGTATTACCATAATACACGGTATCAGGAAACGAGTTTCTAACAGAATTCCATTATTCCTTTTATCCATCGGTGTATTTTTTATTGTGCCATTTTCTGCTGCAGCATCAGTTACGGAGCGTATCCCAGAGCCGAATCATTTATCGTGTTGCTTGTTGGTTTCAGCTTGTTTTACACGCAGAGTAAGTCTGTCAAAAGCAATTCGTTGGGCACTAGCCGCAAACAAATTTTGTGGTCATAATACCAAAAGTATACATCGTTAATTAAAGCATACTTAAACCTTGATTAGGAGGAGATTAAATAGTAATTAATTTCTTTAAATGCCGGAGGGCATATGTATAAAAAAAATAGATAAACAGGTAGGATTAAATAGACGCCGGTAGAATAATACGAAATTCAGTTCCTTTACCAATCTCTGATTTGATTTCAATGATACCATTGTGAAGACGAACGATGTTCTGCGTTAAGGATAAGCCAATTCCGGATCCCGAATATTTAAGTGCGTTGGATGCTCTGAAAAAGGGCTGAAATATTCGCTGCAGATCTTTTTGTGCTATCCCAATACCCTGATCCTGTATCACGATATTAATACCTTTTACGTCGCTGAATAGTTCGCAATAAACATCTTTACCACCAGAAAACTTTATGGCATTCTTGATAATGTTACTGATACCAATAACAAGTAATTGCCTGTTACCAAATAAGGTGTATTTTGAACGATCAACAGGCGCCTTATATTGAATATGACCCTGGTTTTCATTCGTTTTAATTAATAACTCATCAATTATTTCCCAAAGCAACTCATCTATTCTAATATTCTGAAAGCTTAGATTGTCTGTACTGGTTTGCATTAGCTCCATCAAGCTATTAATAATGTAATGCAGACGTTCTGTTTCCTTTATAATATTAATCAGGGCCTGTTGATATTCGCCACTTTTGCGTTCTCGCATAATGGTGGTTTCCGCTTCACCCAATATGATAGTTATTGGAGTGCGCAATTCATGAGAAGCATTTGAAATGAATGACTGTTGGTTTTCAAATGATTGTTCCAAATGCTCTAATAATTGGTTAATGGTCAAGGATAAATTATCGATTTCGTCTGTTTTATTCTTACCGAGGGGTAATCTCAGATCAAGACTGGAAGCCCGGATCCTTTTTAAATTACTGGTGATATTAACAATAGGTGATAAGGCAAACCTGGAAAATATTCTGCCTATGAAAAAGGTGACTAACAAGGAAACAGAGAAAAGAAACAGCATAATGATCCTCAACTGGTGCATATCATTATAGCCATTCAAATCAATAGCCGAAACCATAATAATAAAATTCCCGGAATTATCCCGGTAATAAATGCCGCTTACCTGCCTGTCTCCCTGGGAAAAATGTAACCGTTTTCCCGAAACAACCCGTTGAAGGATATTGGTATCCCATTTAATTGAACTCTCCCTTATGAATTTGGGTTGAAACTTATCATCATAAATTCGGATATACTCATCGGATAACGATTGAGGGAACTTCTTAAGAACATCTTTGAAATTTTCTTTTGATAAGTTATCCTCGGCTAGGTAAAACTGTGCAACAGTGAGCGCACGGTCGTCCAGTTTATTAAAAAAAGTTTTAATCCTGCTTTGTTCAACAAAAACATAGGTACCCATGAGTACCATAAAGAGTAATACCGCAAACATAAAGGTAAATTGAAGCGATAGCTTATTTTTAACTTTCAACTCTTGTATCCTCCTCTCTTAAAAGACAAAACTAACCCTTAATCATATACCCCATACCAATAATGGTATGAATTAATTGTTCTGGATACCCCTTGTCTATTTTATTACGCAGATAATTGATGTAAACATCAATCAAATTAGTTCCTCTGTCAAAATTGATACCCCATACCGATTCTGCAATATAAACCCTTGACAGCACCCGGTTTTTATTATACATGAGTACCTCTAGAAAAGTGAATTCCTTTGCCGTGAGCATAATCATTTTTCCACCCCTGGTCACCGTTTTTCTATAACTATCCATTTGCAAATCCGCAACCTGAAAAACCGTACCGATAGAGACCATTGTCCGGCGCCGGTCAAGTGCTTTGATCCTCGCCAGTAACTCATCAAAATGAAAAGGTTTAGTTAAATAATCATCCGCTCCATTTTCGAACCCATGTACCTTATCTCCAACTGTACCTAATGCACTGAGCATTAAGATAGGAAGTTCTTTCTTGAATTGCCTTATTTGTTTGCATACCTCCAATCCGTTAATATGCGGCAGTATCACATCTAAAATAACCAATTCAAAGTCATTTTCTAATGCGAGCCTACAACCCATGTTACCATCATAAGCCAGCGTAACCTGGTTAAACTGTTCCTCCAATCCTTTTTTAATAAAGCCAGCTACTTTGGGTTCATCCTCGATCAGCAATATGTTCATTTGGCTAAATATTTTATAAAACTTGTTCAAAGATAGGTTACCAGAAAGGTATTGTATTGAAGATTAAGACATTCTAATAGATATTAGAGAATTTTAATATCCGCCTTTTTTTTCAAAAAAAACGATTCTAGACAGCTTAATTTTAGGATGACTTTCCAAGTAAAATATGCGCCTGCATTGTTGAATCAAACTTTTTTAAAGACTTCACTCTTCTCGTCTATTTTAGGAAAATCCATTGCAAAGCATCTTTCTCAAGGTGTTTTGGTAGTTCTGTGAAGAGGTCTGGGGGGCTATGGTCATGCGGATAGTAACAAATAATTCTACTT
Source organism: Mucilaginibacter inviolabilis (assembly GCF_011089895.1). NCBI lineage: Bacteria > Pseudomonadati > Bacteroidota > Sphingobacteriia > Sphingobacteriales > Sphingobacteriaceae > Mucilaginibacter > Mucilaginibacter inviolabilis. The sequence goes on along the minus strand of NZ_JAANAT010000001.1, from coordinate 1,678,256 downwards.
TTATTCGTCAAAAAACTCTTTATGTCCCCTAAAATATACTTAACGGTTATTTCTTTTTTTTTAACCGCCCCTGTTGTTATTGCACAGCAGCAAAACAACACCAATGACTCAGTTCATACGATCTTGGGTTCTCAAACTCCGGGTACAACCAATTCACTTGATATTCATTTTAATGGTTTTGCATTTTTAGACGATCATGAATATGACGCTTTAATTCCGTTGCGAAAAACCATTTCAGGAACACGCACTGCACTTGATCTGGGATATAATCTGGATAGCTCGAACCATTTTGTAGTTGGTATTAATGCCTTACATGAATTTGGCGGAAAGCCTTACTTTTTGAAAGCAGATCCTGTTGCTTATTATAGTTACAATAGTAAACATTGGTTGTTTAATGCCGGGCAATTTCCCCGACAGGATCTGCTAACGCAATACCCACGTGCATTATTAAACGATACTATGCAATATTATCGACCTAATGTCCAGGGTTTGTTGATCAGAAGCAGACACAAGTTAGGATATGAAACAGCGTGGATTGACTGGATTAGCAGGCAGACGCCCACTGACCGAAATCAATTTATGGCTGGTGAGCTGGGTACGTTTATACCTTATCCCGGACACCCGTTTTACATTTCACACTTTTTTCTGTTTGAACATGATGCGGGTTCTAAAAGCGATACTACTGCTGCCATTCAGGATAGCGGCGGCGCTCAAATCCGTTTAGGACTTGATTTCAGTCACCGCACCATATTTGATTCTTTAAAATTTGAAATTGGCGGCATGGGTACAGCGCACCGTACCCGAACCTTATATAATTTTAAAATCTCGCGAGGGTTTGTGGCCAGTGTTTATATGAGCTATAAACGCTTTTCCATATTTGATGAGTTTTATAGAGGGGACCCTAATTATTTAACTTTTGCTGATCCGTTTTATTCTAAACCTATTTATAACCGGTTTGACTTTATATACTCTGCTTTTATGGGTAAACATTTGAAAGGTCAGTTTATTTTAGGATTACACCAGTCTCCCGGACGTTTAAGCGATAGTCAGCCCGGGTTTAAAGTAATTTATGACATCGGAAGAAAAACTTTAGCAAGATTTAATGATGATTAGATTCTCTTTGTAGTAGATAAAACTTTATGAATCATTTCAAGTTTTTCCGTATTATATTAAAAGATATTTGTGTTTTACTAATCATTTTTATCATAAGAAATTATCTGAAGTTCTTCTATCCTTGCCTTAATGAACTAGTGATGATTGTTCGTTGTTGAATTGACAAGATGTTATAGAAATATCCAACTTAAGGGCTGCACATAATGGATACTTCAAGAATTAGAAAAGGGAAGAGGAGGAAAGCCTTAGAAGTTCGAAATCTCTTGTATAAATGATTAGTAAAGAGTCTTAGGACTACTACCAAGAAAAACTAAGGAGCCGGATAAAGGAATCCTGTAAAAACAAGCCAAGCGGTAAAGATGAGGCAATGGCAACCAAAATTAGGAATGCACTCCGCACCGGGGAAGATTATTTTTGGCAATGCTCAACAGCAGCGCTGAAGGTGTTTCACAGGTATAGATGTTACGGTATAGTCTGAATGATGTTCGCTATGAAAAAGCGCCATTATGATTAAATTGCCGCTAACTAAAGTTATGCGTAAATCACAAATTATATATCTAATAGCATCTGAAATTGTAATGTCTATAGGTCAAATTTAAAAAACAATTTAAGGCAAAGTAACGCGGCTTTGCTCAATATTTACGTTCCGAAAATACTAAACAACGATTATTCTGCTTCTTTAACTGTTTCTTTTCTGACCCTGGGCATGGGGCAAATCACAGAAAACTTACGCAGGAAACACTGCATAAATATGTTTTGCTTTGTTTTCGAGCGATGAAGTTCGTGACCTTTTCGGATATCATCATATCCATATTGCTTTGCTGATGGTAACAGTTGCATATACAGATTTTGCTTTAATGTATAATGAGCTTCAAACCATTATTTTGCCTCTTTATTTCACTGTTTTTTTCTAATGAATTTATAATTTATTTCTGTCCTTCCTCTAACGGTTCTTTCAAAGGGGGCAATCTATCTTCGCGGCACATTCCACAAGGAATATTTATTAACCCCTTAAATATTAAACACGATGGATAAAGAGCCCCCTAATTACTTACTACCGCTACGATAACCTATTTGCCGCGTTATCAATCTTAAAATTTTTTATTCGAAAATTAATTGACGGTTATGAAAAAGCCAATTCTTAGACCGTGTATTAAAAGATCACTGTTCAGCGCAATTTTTTACCATCCTGCTTACGGAACGACGGGGGCCGAACCTCCAAGTCCCAACGGCATGTAAAAAAAAATTGAAATCAATCATTTAGAATACCATTTCATCAGAAAAATTAATCAGTGATTATGAAAATACGTCTAATTCAAAATATTATAAAATTTCTATTCCGGATATTTTCCTTCCCCAAAAACAGCGCTTGTAAAAAGGTCAACATGGCCAGCGCAATAACATTACTTTTGGCTTTCTTTTTAATAAACAATGCTTTTGGCCAGGCGATGATCAGTGGCCGGATAACTTCTACCAAAGGAGAGTTACTGCCGGGCGTAAACGTGCGGGTCAAGGGTACCACAAACGGCACAACTTCTGACACCTCCGGAATGTACCACGTCAAAGTAACTGGCAATGACAATTTGCTGATTTTTACCTATATCGGCTACAAAAGTCAGCAGATCAAAGTAGGCTCTTCTAAAACTTTGGACGTTATTCTTGATCCTGTAGGCCAGGCATTGGCAGAAGTAGTTATCACCTCGGGCCTGGCTACCAATGTTAAAAGGAGTAATGCGGCGAATGCGGTCACGTCACTTTCCGCCGCGCGCCTTACCGGAACCGTCACGCCCTCGACGCTGGATGGAGCATTCAGCGGTAAGATTGTTGGGGCCACGATTACGCAAATGAGCGGTGCGCCCGGCGGCGGTGTTTCGATGCAGTTAAGGGGAATTTCATCCATTACCGGCAGTTCTCAGCCGTTGTTTATCATGGACGGGGTCATTCTTAATAATTCAAGTTTTGATGCAGGTCGGGGAACGAACGCTTTTACCGGGGCAAACAGCATTTCCAAGGGTCAGGATAATCTGGCAAACCGTTTGGCAGATATTAATGCAGAAGATATTGAGTCTGTGGAAGTTTTGAAAGGGTCAAGTGCGGCTGCTATTTACGGCACACTGGCAAATGCCGGTGTGGTGATTATTACCACAAAAAAAGGATTCAATGGCCCAACAAAGATCAGTTTTAGCCAGGATGTGGCAGCTATTTCTGCTACAAAACTATTAAATTACGGTAGCTGGGATGTGGCCAAAATAAAGGCATTTTACAGCGATACGGCACAACAGAACTCTGAAATTGCTGCCTATCTAAAGGCAAAAGCTGCAGGTCAGATCTATAATTACCCCAAAGAAATCTACGGGCGCACCGCCCTGGGTACTTATAGCCAGTTGGGTTTAAGCGGAGGCTCTGCCAATACGCGATTTTATATTTCAGGAGGCTACAACAACGAAGACGGGATTACCAAAAATACAGGTTTCAAAAGGGCTACACTACGAGCCAACATCAACCATACTATCAACGATCGCTGGGATCTGCAGTTTAACTCCAACTACATCAATAATGTCACCAACAGGGGCTGGGAAAACAATGATAATAATGGTGTTGACATCGGCACCAACCTGACATCGTTGCCCGCCTATGCACAGATACATCGCAATGCAGATGGAACTTACCCGGTAAATCCATATTACGCGGAAAATCCGTTTCACGTTATTGACGACTTTATCAACAAGGAAACGACCAACCGTTTCATCGAGTCTTTTGCCACTAATTATACCCTCATTAAGAAGGATCACCATCATCTCAAAGCAAGTTTTCAGGGCGGGATCGATTACCTGTTGACAGAGGCAGAATTATATGCGCCTGATGATGCACAATCTCAGGTTAATGCGATCAGCGGCTATCCGGGTGCATCCCGTTTTACCAACGACAGAAATATCAATACCAACTTTCAACTGGCATTGGTGAATTCTCTTTATGGTACTGACTTTACCAATACCACCTCTGCCGGCCTGGTTCGTTTTAACCAGAATCTGGCTATTAACGCAGTACAAGGCGAGGGGCTGGAAACCGGACAAATCAACCCGGTAAATGCTGCGGTTCGTTCCAACTATAGCTATTTTCAGCAATTGATCAATACAGGCGCTTTCTTGCAGCATGAGGTAAACTGGAAAGACCGCATCATTGCAACCGCCGCGTTGCGGGTGGATAAAAATACAACTAACACTGCATACAATACTTTTTATCCCTTTCCAAAAGGTGCCTTGGCTGCAAATATTTCGAAATTTGATTTCTGGAACGTTAATGCGATCAACCAGTTCAAAATTCGGGTGGCCTACGGGCAAACCGGCGGACCGGCTGCATTTGGTAGTAATTTCAGTCAATTAAATCCAACGGTTTACCAAAACCAACTGGGGGTTACCGCACCAATTACCTTGGGTAATGATAAGGTTAAATATGAGATTGCCAGCGAAATAGAATATGGCGCAGATCTCGGTTTTTTCCATAACCTGATCACACTTGAACTGACCCTATATAATAAAAAGGTGAAGAATTTATTACAGCCTTTTACCCTGGCGCCTTCTGTGGGCTATTCCAGCATTACGGGTTACCCTATTGGAGATCTGCAAAATAAAGGCCTTGAATTGTCCTTAAGTGCAACACCAGTCAATCATCCGAACTTTAAATGGACCACCATATTGAATTACTGGTATAACCGCAGCCTGATCACCCGGCTAATCATTCCACCTTCTGCTGCGGGACCAAATCTGGGTGCGCTTTATGGATTTAATGAATTGCGTGTTGGACAATCTCCGACCGAATTCGTGGGAACCCCTGTAAAACCGGATGGTACCCTGACCAAATATGGTGATGCACAACCCAAATTTCAATTGACGAGTTATAATAAAATAGATTTTTTAAAAAACTTCGAATTGTCATTTCTGCTGCACTGGAGTTATAAAAGCTATGTAAGTAATTTCACCAGGTTCCAACAGGACGAAGGTGGGCAAAGCGCGGACTGGATGGTTCCGACACATTTCGATGCCTCTGGAAACAGGATTCCCGGACCTGCAATACCTACCGGCCTTGCCAGACAAATAGGGCTGACAGCCGGATATTTTATCGAACCCGCCAGTTATCTGAAGTTGAGGGAGATCGCATTGAACTATACGGTTGACAAATATCAGCTGCAAAGAATGTTTGGCAACTTTATCAAAGGAATGCGCCTCGGCGTTTCCGGAAATAACCTGCTCACCATTACCAAATATACGGGTCTGGACCCTGAAGTATCTGCCTTTGGTCAAACCTCGGTAGGGAGTAATTATGATATTGTCAGCGCTCCCTATACCAAACGGGTATTGTTCCACCTCGGTGTAGATTTCTGATTTCCCAATCAATTGATTTTACTTTAAAAAAATTAACAATGACACCAATTAAAAACAAACTTGTCGCTGCTACCTGTATCATGTGGCTACTGACGATATTCGCCTGTAATAAAGTTTTCAATAACCCGGAGATTCCTAATCCAAACGGTGCCGAACTTTCAACCGTGCTGAAAAACGCGACTCGTGGTCAAATTACACAATTAGCTATCGGCACTTTTTCTGCCATGAGAACCGGGTACAATACAAATCCAGGTAACGGAACGAGCAGTTACGAATCTTACTGCAAGGTTGCCGGGACACTTGGACGTGAAGTCTATGTGATCAATGAATCGGAAACCAGGTGGGTAAATGAGTTGGCCGGTCTTAACGGTGCGCTTGACCCCGGGGCATTTTATAATGGTTATTATTTTTCGTTCAGCAGTGCCCGCCAGACGGCAGCTATTCTGAAACAGTCAGCGCTTAACACCAATTCGATAAATGCGCAGGAAAAACTGGGTGTGGAAGGATTCTCCAATACCGTTATTGCCTTTGAAATGCTCCATATTCTCAATATGCAGGGCAAAAATGGCATCCGTACGGACCTCTCTGATTATTTAAATCCAGGACCATTTGTGTCCTATGCGGCAGGCCTTACATCGATTAAGGCTTTACTTGATACAGCAGCCAATCAACTCAAACAAGCAGGAAATGCTTTTATGTTCAATGCGCCTTCTGGTTTTGCTGGATTTGATACGCCCCTTACTTTTCTTCAGTTCAACCGGGCAGTTGCAGCCCGCGTGGATATCTACCAGCAGAACTGGCAAATTGCACTGGATGATTTGAATGCTTCCTTTTTCAAAATCGACGGCCCCTTAACAACAGGGCCTGTATTTAACTGGGGTGTGGCACCGGATGCGCTCAATCCTTTGTATCAGCCTCTTAACAATGCGGTTACCGTAGTGGCGAACAATGCTTTTGTTGCGGATGCCGAACCCGGCGATGCCCGGTTGAATAAAGTAGCATTACGTAGCTCAGCCGCAAATCTGGTTGGTATTTCGGGTTCATATGATGTCGCCCTTTATCCAACTAATTTGACACCTATATCGATCATTCGAAATGAGGAATTAATCCTTATCTATGCAGAATGTATGATACAGCTGGGGCAATATCAAAACGCGGTAAATGCCCTAAATATCGTCCGCACTCAGGCGGGGAGCCGGCCGGTTTATACCGGAGTGCTTACTAAAGAGGCTTTGATTGACGAATTATTAAAACAGCGCAGGTATAGTCTTTTTTATGAAGGACACCGCTGGATAGATATGCGCCGTTATGGCCGTCTGAACCAATTGCCGCTTGACCAGAAAAGGCAAACCATTTTCGATGCGATGCCGAGACCACTTGCAGAGGTGAATTGGGGTAAATAATTGCCTGATCGATGATCGGATAGGCCGTGTTCGGGAGGCTTTATGGATACTTTGGACTTTCGAAAGGGCTGAGCTCCTTGACTTGTCGGCTAGTAAAAGTAAAGTCATTGGCCCTTGGGCCAATGACTTTACAAAATTAGAGGATATCCATCAATATGCTGTTTTGGGGAATGCGGACTGTCGATCTTATTGAAGACCGCTTTTGCTCCCGGTATAGGATACAATATGGATAACATTTGCGCACAACCGGATAAGTCACTCCATCAGCGATTTGCAGTTGATAACAATCGGTGATTTAAATGGTATATAGAATTCTTTTACGATCTTTTGATCTTTCCAATCCTGGATCTTTTATGAAGATATGAACCACGCAAACGTTTGCACATTAATTATCATTTATTTTAATCGACAACTGCGGTTCGAGCCCAGTTTTTGGAAAATATCGCTTAATTAAAAATAAACTGTTTCATCTTATATAAAATCAGATAATATTACTATAATTGATAGGTTTGTTTTTTTTAAAAATAGCCTTTAAATACCAGGTTACCATCGGGTTATTCCTAAACTTATCGCCATTTAACATATGAAAAAAAGTTTATTTTACTTTTTTACTTCCGTTTTCTTATTTAGCCAATTCATCGTCTCCGCACAAAGCCAGGTAAGCGTTAATCCGCTAACCGGAACGGGTAATGTAGTTATCCCTGTCTACACGATCAGCAGCGGACAGGTCTCCTTACCGATCAGCCTGGTATATAATGCAACCGGTGTAAAACCCAAGGACGTAGAAAGCTCGGCTGGCATGAATTGGACCTTACAGGCCGGAGGGCAGATCAGCCGGCAATTGAGAGGGCTCCCCGATGACGTAACCCAGGATAATAGCGGTATTAGCTCCCTAGGATGGTTGAGCAGCAGCAATACGGCCCCGGCTAAGATCAATGCTTTTTCCATAGCTAATGATAATAATACCGCCACCTGCTCCGATGAGATCACTGATATCAACTATATCAATGCCAATTTTAATTATACTACGGATACCGAACCGGATGTTTTTAATGTCAATGCGCCTGGGTTATCTTGTCAGTTTATATTTGACGGCAACCATCAAATCCGTTTGCTTTCCTATCAGGACCTGAAAATTACCTATACGCAGAATAGCGGAACCGGTAACCTGGGGGGCGCTATAACTTCGTTCACAATCATTAATGATAAAGGTATAACCTATACTTTTGCCAGCCCGGACAAGATCACACAAACGACCGTTCTGCCAACAGGCTCTACTACCCCTCCTGTCTATTTAAAGACCACCTATTATCAATACCAGCATGGTATTGATTTTTATGATAATTGGCACCTGACCAGTATAAAGGATGCCAATGGTAATGCCATAACTTTAGGATATGGCGGGGGAACTCCCAGGGGAAGCACTGATCCGGTTACCCTCTATATTGCAGGATCTACCACTGGTTCCGTTCAGTATTTAACGCAACAAACTATAAATCTTCAAACGGTCTATTCCATAAGCGGGGGTGGTGATAACCTTGCTTTAAGTTGGGACACCTATGTAATTGGAAATGGTGGAACGAATATTCCCTATGTGACCAATATCACTGGTGCAGGCCGGAATTTCAAGTTCGACTACAGTCCGGTCGTTTTTATAAAACAGGATAACACCGGTTATTACCGAAATTTCCTGCGCGATTTTAAAGATATCGGCTGCAATTCACCGGTCAATTATAAGTTCAGCTATTATGGAGAGACCAATTCCACGGGAAATATTTTCAATTATCAGACCACACTGCCTGATTCATCGACAAACCGTTACGACTATTGGGGTTATTATAATACGAATAACTCGACGTCACCGATCCCGTTTGTGTATGTTAATCCCGCCAATACGGCTTACCCGAGATATACCAACTATACTTACCCCAACGCAGCAGGACCTGATTATACCAACTTTGTCGGCGTCACCGGAAAATATGTGGACCCGACTACAATAACGACGGGTTCTTTGGCTACCATTATCAATGCACAGGGAGGAACCACCACTTTGACATATGAACCCAATGATTATCTGGACATACCCTCCAATACAATTTCCTATGGGAATGGCATCCGGGTAAAAAAAATCACCGATAATGATGGTATAAGTACAGCGCATGATATGGTACGCAATTACGGTTATTTAAACCCGGTCACAGGTAAATCCAGCGGGAAAGCCGTTACTTTACCCGTTTTTGCCTTCACAATTCCCTATACCGGTACAGCGACAGGCAATACTTTATGGAATAATGCAACGGCCATTTCAATAACTGATCTGTCCAATGATGACCACACCGTCATGTATGGTTACGTCAAAGAAAGCAGGACAGGTGCCGGTTCCACCCTTTATCAATATTATGTTCCGGCCACAGAATGGGATAACAGTGCAATCCCGGGATGTGGCTCCTGTACTACGGCAGAATGGAGCCCGACTATAACCAATATGGCCAGACCCACCTGTGCGTCCTATGGGCCCATAAAAAACGATATTTATACTTATCCCTTTCCGCCTGCTGCCAACTATGATATGGAAAGGGGGCTGATACAAAAAGTGATCAATTATAACGAGACCGGAACAGAGGTAAGTGAAACAAATTACGCCTACCAGCGTACAGGGGCACCTTTAACGGTTACAGCTTTTAAATTCGATGACAATAACGGGGTGAAAGCTTATGCGAAATACAATATCTACGCGGCAACAAGCGAACTGATCAGTACCCAAACCCAAAAAGTGTTTGATTCGCCCACACTTAGCCAGGCAAGGCAGAGTTCGGTGAGCTATACTTATGCCGGAACCGGCCATAAGCTGCCCACCCAGACGCAGGTGACCAACAGCGACAACAGCATCCTGACCACACAGATCAAATATACCAAAGACTACGCAACGGCTACTTCAGGCGGTGATGCCCCGACTGCCGCTATCTATCACTTACAGCAATTAAACATCAATACGCCGGTTGAGACCTACCAGCAGGTGCAGCGTGGTGGGATTACCAATACCATCAGTGGAGCGCTCACCAAATTCGGTACGTTCACCTCAGGTGCCAATACATTTTACCTGCCGGCCCAATCTCTCAAATTGATTGCGCCCGACGGTATTACTAATTTTCAGCCATCTACTATCGCGTCAGGTATTTTCAGCTGGGATAACCGGTACTTTGCAGCAGCCAATTATACTGCATACGATGGCGCTGGTGTATTGCAAACCGCAGATGATGCCCATCAGCATGTTAATGGAGTTATTGCAACATATGGTACTCATCAGCCTTTGGTGACTATTAAAAATGCGGCTGCTGCCGAGGTCAGCTTTAACGATTTTGATAACGCTTTTGATAATAGTCATGCATTTACCGTTGCGGGTAACCCTGACGGTGGTTTCTCTCCTAATGGCAGCCATAGTGCAAAATCCATTGGCTTGGGTACATCCCAATGGCTCAATGCCCAGACTTCTAAAAATGTCCAGGCCAATAATTATGTTTTTTCAGTATGGTTAAATACAGCGGCCGCTGGTAATGTGGTGATCGCGCTGACTACCACCGGCAGCCAAACCTACACTTATACTGAGCCGGTGGCCGGAAATAATACCTGGACCTATTATGAGTGGAAAATACCGGTTAATAATATGACACCGAGCTTTACTACAAAGGTTAGCTGTTCGGTAAATGTTTCCGTGGATGATGTGCTTTTTTACCCCGAAAATGCGACGGTGAATACCATGAATTATGATGTCACCACGCACTATAAGATTGCAGCAACCAACACCAATGGCGTATCTGTGTATTACTCCAATGACCAATGGGGCAGGACATTATATAGTTTTGATCAGGACAGGAATATCTTGCAAAAGAATTTGTACATTTTATCGACTGACATACAAAATTTCAGTTCTGCATTTACGGTAAGCACCACCGGTAATATTTATAATACCACGCCGGTTGTTTTTACCAATAGCGCTGTTGATGGCTGCTATGGTAGCGGCGTGAATTACCAATGGAACTTTGGGGATGGGACAGCACCGTTCAATACGACCCAGGCGGGTACGGTGACCCATACTTATTCTGCGCTGGTAAGCACTGCCACGAACTATACCGTTACCCTAACTGTTAGTTCACCTTATTATGGTCAAAAAACAACAACCCAAACCGTTACCGTGTTGCCGCCACCTCCTGTTAACTTAACCTATTCCACCAATACAACCGGTGGGGGTATCAGTAGTGTTACGCTAAGCAACAGCTCTAATACTTACACTTTTAATACAGGCCAGTTGAACGGGGCTAGCATTGCCGCGGGTACTTACAATGTAACGATATACACAGTGGGTGGATTATACAACCCGGACACGGGAAAAGGGTGGAAATATGTGGGCTATATAGACCAAAACAATACGAGCAATGGCGGTTGCTTTACTTACAGCAGTGCAGGGAATTCAACGGGTTATAGTTTTTCTTTCAATTTTATTGCCGGTCACACCATCAATTTCAAAACGGATAATACCAGTTGTACCTACGGACAATAAGTAGTATTAACGATCATCAAAACAGTAAAACCTAATATTCATCATCACATGAATAAAAAAATATACCTGACCCTGTTCACGTTAATTTTGACTGCCGGTTGCCTACAGGCCGTGGCCCAGGGTATAGGGTTTATCCAGCAGGAAGTCGTAAAAGTCGCCGGTGTAACGACTGATGCCCAACTATCGGCGCTAACCCTTAGCCAAAAGCAAACCACCAGGGTATATTATGATGGCATGGGCCGTCCGCTTCAGTCGGTAGCTGTACAGGCTAGCCCCAATCAGAATGATATTATCCAGCCGGTCGCCTATGATAACCTGGGAAGACAAACGATCGGCTACCTGCCTTATGCGGGTAATAGTACAGATACCGCCGGCAGTTACCGCTCCACGGCGATCAGTACTGCGCAGCCAAATTTTTATAACCAGACCTCGCAATATTTGATTGCTACCGATGCTTCTCCTTATGCCCAGCAGGTGTTTGAAAACAGCCCTTTGCAACGTGTACTGCAGTCCGGTATGGCCGGGAACGGCTTTCAGCCGACTGTAAGCGGGAATCATTACAAAACGGTCAGCTACCGTTTTAACAGTGCCAGTGATGGTAATATTCTGGTCTGGAACCCTGATGGTAGTTTTACCGCAGGCACCTATTATGCCAATAATACACTGGCCGTGACCGATGGCAAAGACGAAGATAATACCGAAACAGTGAGCTTTACCGATATAGCCGGTCGTGTTATTTTAAAACGTCAGGTTCTCTCTAGTGGTAATCTCGATACTTATTACGTGTATAACTACGCGGGAATGCTGAGCTATACCATTCCCCCGCTTGCGGTAAACAAACTGGCAGCTAACAGTTATAACCTGACTACGGCGCCCCTCATCAATTTGGTGTTCCATTATGTATATGACAACATGGGCCGCCTGGTAGAAAAAACAGTGCCGGCCCAGAGCAAGGTATTGACCATTTATGATCCCTATAACCGTCCCGTATTGCTGCAGGATTCGAACATGCGGATAAACAACCAGTGGAATTACATCAAATACGATGTCAAAGGGCGGATGGTGAGCCAGGGTATTTATGCCGATGCCACACATATCGGCAGGGTAGCTATGCAGGCCTGGGTCAGTGCCAACTATGGTACCAATTGGTACGAGAGCCGTTCCACCGTTCTTTCAACGGGTTATTACACCAATGTGGCTTTTCCAACAAGCAATACATTTGCCCTGGCTTATGCCTACTACGATGATTATGACATCGATATGGATGGTACACCTAATTTCAGCTATTCGGCCCAGGGTCTGCCCGGTGAAGGCACTGCGACCACAGCAGCGGTAAAAGATATGCCCACAATGACGCTGATGTTCGATATCGGACCAGGTATCGTGGCCGGCACCTGGATGACCAGGGCCACTTTTTATGATAAAAGAGGAAACCCGATACAAACACAGAGTAATAACCATCTGAACTTTACCAACATACTAACCCTGACAGACAAAAGCACCACCGTGCCCGATTTTACAGGTGTACCGCAGGTGACAAAAGTCTCCAAGCAGACCGGGGCAAGCACTACCATAACGGTACAGACCAGTTTTACCTATGATCACCGGAACCGGATTACTTCGGTCAGCCAGGCGTATAATGGCGGTAGTTCTTCGGTAGTAGCCGCTTACACGTATAACGAATTGGGGCAAGTGATTAAAAAAGGTTTGGGTCAGGTTAGCGGTAGCACTTATCTGCAAAATGTGGATATGCGGTATAATATCCGGGGACAGTTGCTGAGTATCAATAACAGCAAACTGAGCAATGATGCCGGGGTAACCAACAGCGATGCTAACGATGTATTTGGTTTACAGTTGCTGTATGATCAGACCGATGCTAACCTGGGTAATACAGCTTATTACAATGGCAAAGTTTCGGCGGTTAAATGGATGAGCAAGGATGGCGGTGGTACCAACAGTTATGAGCGGGCTTTTCGTTATTACTATGATGCGCTGAACCGGGATACGGCAGCCATATACGCCGAGCGTACCACGGCCAGCACCGGGGCCTTTACCACCACCCATGGCTGGGACGAAGATAGGATCAGCTATGATCAGAATGGGAATATTCTGAGCCTTTACCGCAACAGCGCCATGCAGGGCGCGGGCACGCATACCGGCATCGATAACCTGGCCTATACCTATAGCAGTACCAATCCTAACCAGTTATTATCAGTGACCGATGGTACAGGAGCCAGCTATACCGGGGCTGGTTTCCGCAACCTGACGGGCGGTACGGGTAACTATACCTATGATGGTAATGGCAACCTTACGTCCGACCCTTATAAAGGTTTTGCAGGTATCTCCCATAATGTGCTTAACCGTACCGAAAGGATTTATTTCAGCTCCTCGGCCAACCGGTATATTGATTACAGTTATAACATGGATGGTACCCTGCTCCGGAAAAGGCAATATGATAATGTGGGGGGCGTAGCCACTTTGCAGGCCACGACGGATTATATCGATGGTTTTGTATATTTGAATGGAACCTTACAATATTTCGCGATGCCCGAAGGACGTGTATTAAATAATGGCGGTACCCTGAGCAGGGAATATACCATTGCCGACCAGCAGGGCAATGTGCGGGTTACTTTTGATAATACGGGCACAGGTGGCATAGCCAAGGTGAGACAGGAGAACAGTTATTATGCCTTCGGTCTGATCATGCCGGGTAGTACGGTAGCGACACCCACCAATGATAACAAGAATCTGTATAATGGGGGCAGCGAATGGCAGAGCGACTTTGGGAACCTGCCCGATTATTATCAGACTTTTTACCGGAGTTATGATGCGGCATTGGGCAGATGGACAGGTGTTGATCCGATGGCGGAATCAGCTGAAAGTATGACCGGGTATCAGTATGCGGGTAATAGCCCGATGATGAACAATGACCCTATGGGAAATTTATTGAGACAGGATGATGACTCCCGAGTATCGGGCCCTAATGCTTTCGCGGCCCAGAACCAGGCGTCTTCTGATGCATGGATATATGGAGGTGGTGGTGACGGAGGAGGTGGTGGCGCTGGCAATATTTATGGTGCTTTTTGGCAGTCTGCATTAAGTTTTAGTCAGGATGTTATAGATGGAATGAATACAGGCAGCAGTATTACTCATTTAGGCTTTTCGGGTAATGATTTTAGAACAGCTGCCGCAATAGAAAATCAGGTAGGACTCAGCATGGGAGCGCAATTAGTTCTTGATGGTGATGGATCAGTGAGGATTGATCAGCAGTCCATGTATGCGTCGACTGGATTTGCTAACTCAGGAAATGTAAGCACCAGCTTAAATGGAACGTCCTATGGTGGCGGGATAACTACTCGGTTTGGTACATTTTGGGTTGATTTTCATAAAACGACTTATTTAGATGGTAATGATGTACTTTGGGGGGTTAGCTTTAATATAAAGTTTAATAGCGCCCCTGGAAAAGAATTTTTTTCTTATCAATGGATTCAAACAATTTCCGATAATTTAAACGGTAAGTATTACGATATTAACAAATATGACGGATTTTCTAACTACCCATTCTACTATACACAATCACAATTAGAGGGAGAAGCAAAATTTAATAATGCAACGTCATTTTTTGAGGATAACCCTGCCTCTTCAGTTCGAAGTCGAATTTTCAGTGCCGAAACTACTTTAGTTGGCGTAACCAGCAACGGATTTATTTTCGATATTGGCACATTTACTTGGGGATATCGTCAACAAGGTAGTAGCGTGTTTTTTAATCCTTTTGATTATCATTTTTCCATGACTCCGTCCCAAACTCAAAAAAATATAATTTTCAACTATAATAACCCACCAATTAAATAACGAATAGCCATGAGTAAACTAAACCTGTTACTTTTAATAATATTGTCATTGGTTAATTGTACACAAAAAACTAATGATTCAAATAAATTTATTGAGTTTGTACATACTGGAATACAAACAAAAATAAATAGAATTTTTTGGATAGGTACCCAAAAAATGACTATAAAGCTTAATGATCAGCAGTTAACAGAACTAAAGGGGATGTTGGGGGATTCAGCAACGTTAACAGAACAAAAAAAAGAGGAGTATATTAAGATAAGATATAATAGAATAACAACAGATAATAAAACACTTACGGCAATTCAGGAGTTCGTTTTCACGCATAAAGAATTCTATACAAACTCTGAACATTTAAATAATGATCCGGCAACAGAAAGCTATAACATTATTGTTAATGGCCCTCGCAAATTTTCGATATATTATTCACTCAAAAGCCAGTTTTTTAAAGAATTATTAAACTATCTGAAAGAGGAAAAATGTGATCAAAATATAATTAAGGAAATCTCTTATTTGTGATAACTGGTTAATCGAAATGTATTAGTCTTTGTTGGAGCACGTATGCCGCGCGTGAATAGTAACTAATGGCATGTTTGTGAATCTGCAATTTATTTGACAATAGTTTGTAACTATTGAGGCTGATGCTCTTTAAAATAATGGGTTGTTTATCTTTTGACATAAGAGTCTGTACAATAGCAGAATGATTTTGGCCCCCTGTCTGATTATTACCAGACTTTTACCAGAGTTACGATGCGGCCCTGGGACGATGGACAGGTATTGATCCAGTGGCGGAATCAGCTGAAAGTATGACCGGTTATCAGTATGCGGGTAATAGCCCGATGATGAACAATGACCCTATGGGAAATTTATTGAGACAGGATGATGACTCCCGTATATCCGGTCCTAATGCTTTCTCGGCCCAAAACCAGGCGTCTTCTGACGCATGGATATATGGAGGTGGTGGTGACGGAGGAGGAGGTGGAAGTGGATGGGGCTCAACAGGATTTGGAGGGATACCAATCAATAATGGGCCTATGGGAACGGTGATATACGACATCAATCAAGGTATTGGGACTTTAGGGAATGCAGTAGCAGCTATCAATTATATCACAGGACAAAGAGTTGGATCTGTTCAAAACGTTGCTTCGACCGATGCTGCCAGCATGGCCTTGGCGGCAGGTGGAAAGCCGGGGTCTACGATGCTACAGGAAGTAAATATCAACGCCTTTTCCTCAGGAAATTTGCCCTCTTGGTGTGGAAATGGCCAACAATTTGTAAATTCGAATAGTGCCAACCAGAGAGGAAGCGTTTCAATCTCAAGTTCAGTTTGGGAAATGAATCGAATTGCTGCAAATTTTAGTGTAAGCGGTATAAAAGCATCTGGTTTGCAAATTATTCAAGTTTATTCAGGCAATGCTGGAATGAGCAGGAAGCTTGGATTTGTTGATGGTGGTATAAATTCACCTTATGGTAAACAAAATGGACCGGCACAACCTAATGCGCCATACTATCTAACACCTGGTGAGGTTGCTTCTGGTGTAACCTGGAATGGAACGAGTGGAACGATTCTATTCCAGGATGAGCAAAATGGCGCCTATTACAATGACATAAGTACATTTAATGTTATAGTAGTCGCCCAAAATTACAATGGCACAGGTGTCGATCGATTACTAGGAGGTTTTACGTGGGGATATAATAATATGGCACAAATTAATGGCGGCCAAATCATTTATAGTCCAACTGTTTCTCCAGCAGCGATACAAATAATTCAGCAAGATTACCCTGGATACAAATTCACTAAATAAATTATGGATATGAAAATATATAAATATTTTTTACTCTTAATTGCGATCTTATTAACGAGCGCAATTACTAAAGCACAAGATTCAACACGTGTGATTAAGTTTAATCAAACAAACATCGGCATACCAATTACAAAGAGTGAGTTTGACAGAAAAATATCCAACTATGTCAAATTGATGAGTGACTGGACTACGTTTAAACCTGAAGAATACATTGATATGGTAAGGGCTTATAATACCATAGGAGGATCATTGCCAATCAATAATGATTTTTACAAAACGTACTATACCGTATTTTTGATTATGTATAGCAAACTTGCTGCAAAGAGTTTAGATGCAGAACTGAGGAAGGGAATGGCGATGTATTCAGAGAAATACAAAATATGGATTGGTGATGTACCACTTGGTAATGATAATAGCCGTTTTAAAATAGATACAGCTAAATAATACTTTCCAATCTGGCGCTCGTTTGTAACGAGTGCGTAAGATGGTATTAAGCATTTGTAATGCGAGATATAAAGTAATAGCCCTAAGCTGACGCAGGTGCGCAGCTTGTGAACGATAAGATACCCCATAACTTGGTAAAGGAAAATCTGTGGGCGGCATCGAGTGGCAGAACGATTTTGGAAACCCTCCTGATTATTACCAGACTTTTTACCGGAGCTATGATGCGGCTTTGGACAGATGGACAGGTGTTGATCCGATTGCGGAATCAGCTGAAAGTATGACCGGTTATCAGTATGCGGGTAATAGCCCGATGATGAACAATGACCCTATGGGAAATTTATTGAGACAGGATGATGACTCCCGTATATCCGGTCCTAATGCTTTCTCGGCCCAAAACCAGGCGTCTTCTGACGCATGGATATATGGAGGTGGTGGTGATGGAGGAGGAGGTGGAAGTGGATGGGGCTCAACAGGATTTGGAGGGATACCAATCAATAATGGGCCCATGGGAACGGTGATATACGACATCAATCAAGGTATCGGGACTTTAGGGAATGCAGTAGCAGCGATCAATTACATCACAGGACAAAGAGTTGGATCTGTTCAAAACGTTGCTTCGACCTATGCTGCCAGCATGGCCTTGGCGGCAGGTGGAAATCCGGGGTCTACGATGCTCCAGAAGTAAACATCAACGCCTTTTCTTCAGGAAATTTGCCTTCCTGGTGGGGAAATGGACAACAATTTGTAAATTCGAATATCGCCAACCAGGGAGGGCCAAGCGTACAAGATATAAGGAATAACATTGTAAGAATTGCAGAAAATTATGAGGGATCAACGGCATGGGGCTACTACGTAGCTAAAGGTAATTTCCCAGCTCGTTGTAATAAATGTAACCTATACGTCTATGATGTATTGAAAAAAGCAGGGGCAAATCCAGGCCTTCCACATGTTAATGGTAAGTTCCCATCGACAGCTGCTGATTGGGCAAATCCATTTGTTAAAATTCCTGGATGGATAGTTCTCACCAGTAAGCAAGCTCCCATGCTGGGTGATATCGTTGCGGTACAAGAAAATTATTCTGATGCAACTGGCCACGTTGGAATCGTAATAGGCCCTAATTTAACAAGTAGCTTTTCCAGTTATACACAACAGGTAACCGAGAATGATTGGGGATTTCGATCGGATAATGGCGGTTGGCCAGTTTTCAGGCGTTATGTAGGACCTTAAAATAATTTAAATATGAAAACAATAATTTTAACATTACTTATTTTTGCTATGTCAATATTTGCCGTTAACGCGTCAAAATTACTTAAATATCGAAATCTCGATAGCTTGAACTTTGAAGAAAGGATTAAAATAATCCATTCAAAAGTTGTCGACTTGACCAATATTTTTGCCTTGCATCATGTAAAAGAGTTTAATGAAGTCTATTTCACTCCACTTAGATTTGAAAGTTCTGTTATTCAATATTTGCAGAAATCTGTTGACTTTCAAAATAAGATTATTGCCATATGCACGATGACAAAATTACCGTTGAATGAAAATATTAAAATTTTAGATTCTTATTTTAGTTTGTATAACCATAATAAAATAGATGAGCAACTATTAAACAGATGTATTTTTAATGAGTTTGATACCGACTATACAGTAGCAAAACAATATAAAAACGAATCTCTTAGACGATTGCTAAATAAAATGCTTGAATGTAAAACTTTATCAAAGGGATTTAAAGTTACTGTAAAAGAAACTTTAAATGGCAAGTGGTATAATGACTTAAAAAAAGCTCGGCGTATAAAATAATACCAATTTTGCGCTCGTTTGTAACGAGTGTGTAAAATGGTATTAAGCATTTGTAATGCGAGATATAAAGTAATAAACCGAGAGATTAGCAACTTTTGCTAATTCAGGAAGGAGGCCCGATCGCTACGCCGAATGGTTACACTAATCGTTAATTAACTATTTTGAAATGAAATTATATCAATATTTATTTTATAAATTCTATTCATTATCCAAGTTAATGGAAACTGGTAATATTGTTTCTGCTGCGAATGCGTATTTTATGGTCTCTATACTTTTAGGGCTAAATATATTGGGTGCAATGTGTGTAGTAAATCTATTATTAGGTAAAATAATATTTACTGGTTTTACATTTTACATACTCCTGTTTTTTCCTCTGGTATTTGTTTATTATGGTTCATTGTATAAACAAAAGTACTTGATTAGTAATAAATTGTTTAAAGATCAAAGTAGAGAAAGGAAAATAGTTGGGACAGTTTTCGTTATCATTTATTGTGTCACATCTTTTTGGTTAATTTATCATTATGGAACCTTAATGAGGTCTCGTATTTTAAAAATTGATTCTTGATTTTGAAAATTCTGGTTTGCAATGACTGCAGCTAATGGTAGATCGATTTTGGGAATCTACTTCTTTATGGCCCGACTTTTTATCAGGGCTACATAAGTATGGAGATATCTTACTTTTTGAATTCACATTTAATGAGAAAAATAATATACTCTTTACTATTGATGATTGTTTCTTTAACGGGGGCATGCACGTTTAACAATGTAGCTATAAATCAGGAAGCGGACAACCAGGATGGCAAAGTCTTTTTAAATGAAGTTTATAAAAAAATCAGTACTAAAGATTTTGATGAGGTAGACACCCTGGTCGGTGATAGTTTAAAGCAGTTGGCTGGAAGCCATGGGATAAGTAAGTTATTAAAATTTATTAACACCAAAGTAGGTAGCTGTAAAAATTATAAGATTTCAGACCTTTATATACGGAATATCGCGGGTAACACCAACGAAATCTCTTATAACTATAAGTTAAAGGTGACATATCAAAAGGGGACGATTGATGAGATCATTGGATTTAGACGACAAAATGGTGGGAGCATCAAAATAAATTCTTATCATGCCTATTCTGACTTGTTAATACACTAATTATATAATGCGCTCCTTTTGCTCGCGCATGTGCGGCGGATAGTACAGTCATCACGCCAACCAATGATAACAAGAACCTGTACAATGGTGGCAGCAAATGGCAGAATGATTTCGTTGGGCGCGGTCGATTATTCTAATCCAAATGGATTTCCCGATACAGGAACTGCTTGTTTTACCTTATTTGCTCAATTTACCGCACATTTTTGAGGAAGCTACCCTCAACCAGCAGCACGCTATCTTAAAGGAGGTGTTCAAACAAGGTCTCACGTTTAAAGAAGGGACGTTTAGAACACCTTTACTGCACCCGGAGTTTGTGCATAACAGGCTGAGATTAAAACAATTAGGGCTGCTCATTGATGAACAGCCCTATGATGGTTTTGAAGAAATCTCCTCTTGCGGAGAGCTAGGGTTCAGAACCATAGCTCTTATGTGCTTATTATCAGTAATTTACATTTTAAAAAGTTCCTTACTCTACGAATGACGCAAATAGCAAGTTTACTCTAATTGTTAAGCCAAATATAGCTAATTTATATGTTTTTCAAAAATTTTTCAATTTTTTCAGCGCTTTACTTTGTTGAACAATTTTGTTAAAAGGTTCGGGATCCTGCACTTTAATAAGAAACTGATTTGCAGATATTTATCAAGATTTTTACGCACTTTTAACTTTCAGAAAATGCCTACACGATATATATGAATACAAAGTTGCTTGTTGGCCATAACCTAGTTAAAAATCATAAAGCGTAGGAGGTAATTGATTTAAATCAAATTGTATAAAATCAAGTTTTTGTTTGCGTTTGGCGGCAGATATGTTGATATTTAAACTCGCAAACCTTTAAGCCTTTCCAAATGCTGCAAACCACCAACGATGTTCATCAACAATTCGCCGGTTTTTTTAACGACGCTCAATTATATCCTTATGCTTATGAAGTTTCAAAAAAATTAAGTGAGGGTCATATCTGTATAGAACTTAGTGACAGCAAACCTTTGGCGACGCTATCTTTAGTCGGAACCGCTGATGAAATGCAGCCTTTTATCTTACACAAGGACAAGCTTTATCTCCAGCGCTATTTTACTTATGAAACCTTGATCCGCGACCGCATCCTGGCTTTTAAAACAGCGGAAAGCGATTTGTTCGCCGATCGTGCTGCGCAATTGCTTGATGAAACGGAATTTATTTTACAACAGTTCCCTGGCGACGACGGCAACCACACCGACTGGCAACTGGTTGCAGCATTGAGCGCGTTGCTGAACAATTTTACCATCATCACCGGCGGCCCCGGCACCGGCAAAACCACGACCGTCGCCAAACTTCTGGCTATACTATATAAACTGGCACCTGAAACGAAGGTTGCACTCGCCGCCCCAACCGGAAAAGCTGCCATGCGCATGGGCGAATCGCTGCGTAAAGCGGGCTTGATAACCCCTGAACCAATCGTGCCGAAGACCCTGCATCGTTTACTCCAATATGTACCCGGTGCTCCCCATTTCAAGCATAATGCCGCTTCCCCTTTACCTTATGATGTCGTTATTGTCGACGAAGCTTCCATGATCGACGCAGCGCTGTTTGCGAAACTGCTGGATGCCGTGGGAAAGGATACCCGGCTGATCCTGCTTGGTGATAAAGACCAGCTGGCCTCAGTAGAGGCAGGCAGTCTTTTGGGTGACCTTTGCAAAATGCCGCATACGGTCAACCATTTTGATCGGGACAGCGCCGGCTTTTTCGCGCATTGGGGCCCGGCAGCTGTATCCGTTTCGGAACAACAATCCGCCTTATCTGGTCATGTTGTCGAGCTGCAAATAAGCCGGCGTTTCAGCGCCGATAAGGGCATCGGCAAATTCAGCAAAGCGCTGATTACGAATAACACGGCTGTGATGGACCAAATGATGAGCGCAGGTACTGATCCGCACGTCATCGTAGACGACCAGTATGATGAAGCCACTTTCGAGAAATTTGTCAGTGCTTATCAGGCTTATATTCAAGAGCCGGACACGCTTACCGCGCTTCGCAAATTCAATGCGCTGCGCATTCTTTGCCCGGTCAAAGGAGGTGAGCAAGGTGTCAACCGCGTGAACAGGAGAGTGGAGGAATATTTGCGAAAAAAACAGCTGATCAATCCTTCGGCGGCTTATTATATTAACCGCCCGGTCATGATCACCGCTAATTATTATGAACTGGATTTATTCAACGGCGATACGGGCTTGATTCGGCCAGATGAAACCGGCGCGCTCAAAGCCTGGTTTGAAACAACGGATGGTGAACTCCGGGGCTTATGGCCCGCTTATTTGCCCGAAACGGAAACGGTGTTCGCCATGACCGTTCACAAAAGCCAGGGCTCTGAATACGAGGAGGTGTTCGTTATGCTGCCGAAAAGCGCCAATGAAAGCCTCATGACGCGTGAGCTGCTGTATACAGCGGTCACCCGGGCAAAACAAACCGTTACCATCCAGGGCTCCAAACCTCAAATCCAGCAAATTGCCTCCACTTCGGTAGCACGTATTTCCGGACTGGCAGCCCGTTTTGAAGAAACCTTATCCCGCAGTTCCGTTTATGGCCTTACAATTTAAAGTATCCAATTCTCTTTCGGCTTTGGCTGCTGAGCTGGCTAAAAACCTCAAAGCCGAGCAAGGCAGCGTTTTCCTGCCGCAATACCTGGTCACCCAAACCACCGGTATGAACAACTGGCTGAAAATGAAGACAGCCGAACTGAACGGCATCAGCGCTAACCTTCGGTTTTTGAAGCCGAATGATATGATCTACCAGGTTTATTTTAAGCTTGGGGGACAAAAAAACCAGGTATTATCGGCCGACCACCTGCAATGGGTGATCTTCGACTTATTGAACCGTGCTGACTTTACGGGGAAGTTCCTTTTTATTGCCAGCTACTATCCAGGAGGCGACGAACTGAAACGCCTGGGCCTGGCGACCAAAGTTGCGGACTTGTTCGACCAGTACCAGATCTACCGGCCGGAGATGATTGAAAGCTGGAACAATGCGGATACAGCAGCGAAGGATGCCGACTGGCAATGCTGGTTGTGGAACGCGAGCCGGGAAAAGCTGGGTACGGCGATGCCAGATAAAACCATTATTTTACAGGAAATACGACGCAGCCTTCAACAGCCGGACCGTACCAGGCAACTGACTGAACGGGTATTGGGCGTTCATCTTTTTGGCTTGTCTATTTTAACGGCTTACCATATTGACTTTTTTTACCAGCTGAGTGAGCATATCGATGTCAGTTTTTATTTATTGAACCCTTCACCGGACGCTTACTGGTATGAAGACCGCAGCGAGGCGCAAATTGCCCGGTGGTTGAGCAGGCAAGGCGGGGCAAGGAACAATTACGCGCCGCCCATCCTGGGTAACCAGTTATTAACCAGTTGGGGGCGTGTACTCCAGGATACTTTCGGGTTGTTTTTTAAGCACGAGGAGTTCCTGAACCAGTTCGAGGCTATCGGCGTGGCACCACCCGAACCCAGCACCTTGCTGGGCAAAATCCAATTTGATATTTTTAATAATGCAATGGAACAAGACCGCCAGGTTTTTAGTCCGGATGACCTGAAAGACCAGACCGTCAGTATCAACGCTTGTTATACACCGGC
The DNA here is from genome assembly GCF_011089895.1 of Mucilaginibacter inviolabilis. Lineage (NCBI taxonomy): Bacteria > Pseudomonadati > Bacteroidota > Sphingobacteriia > Sphingobacteriales > Sphingobacteriaceae > Mucilaginibacter > Mucilaginibacter inviolabilis. The sequence goes on along the minus strand of NZ_JAANAT010000001.1, from coordinate 1,654,159 downwards.
GAGGGAAGTGGAAGTACTGTATAATTACCTGGTCGGCTTGGTCGATCAGGCTGCCGAACTTTATTCGCCCCGGGATATTGTCGTCATGGTAACCGATATCGACGCCTATGCGCCCTACATCAAAGCCATTTTCGGATCGGCGCCTTACCGCTTTCCCTACACCATTGCTGACGAAAGCTACCAGGCCGTCGACGGCTTTTTCAGTACCCTACAATTGATCATGGAACTCCGGGAAGATAATTTTAAAGCGGAGAACGTCCTGCAAATACTCGAACTGGCTTATGTCAAGGAACGTTTCCGTATACATGATACGGAACTGGTCCGTAATGTGGTCCGGGCCGCCAATATCCGCTTTGGTATCCGGGGCGAAACGAGCGATGATTCTTATACCCTGAGCTGGCTCAATGGCTTGAACCGGATCATTTATGGTATTTGCATGCGCAGCGAAGATGAATACATGCTCAACGAGACAGGGTTTTACCCGCTTGATATCGTAGAAGGGGCGCAGGCGTTTGAATTGATACGCTTTAGTCATTTCGTGCGGGTGCTCATTTCTATGGTGACCGAACAAAGCCGCCCGCGTCCGCTGAGCGACTGGTGCCAGTACCTGCGGGAGGTAGTGACCGGCCTGATGTATGAGCCGGACGGCGAGGAAAATCCCGAATTTGACCTTTTCAACGATCAGCTCGAGCGGCTTAACCTTGTCGCGGGCATCATGCAGGAACCCGTGAGCTTCACCGTATTCCGAAAGAACTTTGTTCAGCTGTTGTCCGGCGAATCACGCGCCGGCGCCTTTATGTCCGGGGGGATTACTTTTTGTTCGCTCATCCCCATGCGCAGTATCCCTTTCAAGGTTGTTGCGCTACTCGGGCTTAACTTCGATAAATTTCCGCGTAAAGAACTACCGCTCAGCTTTAACCTTATCGAAAAGCAGCGCCGCCGCGGCGACCGCAACATTAAGGAAAATGACCGGCACTTGTTCCTGGAGACGGTCTTATCAGCCAGGGACCGGCTGTACATCAGTTATATCGGGCGCAGTCAAAAAGACAATTCGCTTATACCACCTTCCGCGCTGGTGGATGAGCTGGTCGATTATGTGGGCAGCGGCTTAGCCGAACCGTCGCCGACGGGCGCAAACCGCCTGACCCGCCTGCACCCGCTGCATAGTTTCAGTCATTTATATGCCGACCCCGACAGCGGCCTGGTCAGCTATTTTGGCGAAGCGATCGATAATCCCAAAGGCTTTAGCTATAATGAGCAGGCCGCAGCTCCCGACATCGATTTTGCCTCGGTAGCAGTTCAGCAGTTATTGTCTTTTTATAAATACCCGGTCAAATATTATTACAATAAGATATTAGGTGTTTATTATGGCGACGACAGTGTCTTATTGCCGGAGACAGAACTTTTCGAGCTTGACCATTTGCAGCAGTGGGCGTTAAAACAGGCGTTGGTACTGATCCCGCAGGAGGAATGGCCGGCCTTTCGGCAGAAAGAAGTCAAGACCGGCCAGCTGCCTTTGAACACCATGGCAGAACTGGCCATCGAGGCTTCCGCCGAACAGGTTGCGCCGGTGCTGGCCCTTTTAGCCGAGTGCATGCTGGAAGGACCTGCCAGAAACGCTCCGGTCCGGATCGACTTAGCTGAAACGACCATTAGCGGGTCATTGACCCAGGTCTATGGCAATAAACAATTGGTGACCTGCTTTTCCAAGAAAGAAGAGAAACACCGCTTAGACTGCTACCTCCGGCACTTACTGGCAACAGCGGCAGGCCTCGGCCTGGAAACGTATTTTATCTCCGGCGTTACTGCCGAGGTAAGTGTGCTTCGGGCAAACCTTTTAACTGTGGATGAGGCGAAGGGCCGTTTGGAAGAGTTGCTGGTGCCATTCATCTCAGGCCATCAGCAACCGTACCTTTTTGCAACCGAATTTTTGAATAAAAGGGACACGATCGCCGGTTTGGATGATGCCGGATTTGATGCTTTTTTAGACCGGGCCATTTATGGCGGTCAGTCGGCATTTATCCATGATGAATACTTGATAATGGAATATGACGGCGGTTTTTTTGATTCGCCCGGCACTTGTCAGCAACTAACGGCAAATATCAACCTCATTTACGGTCCTGTACCCGATTCTTTTCAAAGCATATAAAAATGGCAGAGAAATTTGATGTAAAAAATGTGCCCTTAACAGGCAGTAACCTGATCGAAGCCAGCGCCGGAACGGGTAAGACCTATTCCATTGCTTTATTAATGCTTCGTTTACTCCTGCAAAAGGGACTGGAAGTCAAACAGATATTGATGGTAACCTATACCAAGGCTGCTGTGGCCGAGCTGGAGGAACGGATCCGTTTGTTCGTTCGCCTGGCTTACCAGGCTGCGAAAGGGGAACAGATCGCAGACCCGCTGATCGCTTCGATTGTACAGGAAGCGATCGGTCAGGCTGATGAAGCAGCTATTCGTGAGCTGCTGCGCAGGGCCACTCTTTTGCTGGACGAGACCGCGGTGATGACGATCCATAGTTTTTGCCAGCAATCGCTGAACGAGTTCGCTTTTGAAACCGGCCAGCTGTTCGATTGCGAACTTTTGGAAGCCCCATCTTTGTTAGTGGAGGAAGAAGTCAATAAGTTCTGGCGTGAAAAAATAACGACGCTGACGGCCGTTTTGCTTAAAGAGCTGCTGTTACAAGGATTTAGCCGGAAGTGGCTCGCGGATGCCATCAAAGGGTATATGGCAGGGCAGCGTTATGTGAATTATGTGCAGGGTACGCATTATAGTTTAAGTGGCGATGACAAAGCGGCGCTGGAAATTTCGCTGGCGGAAGCCCATGCCGCGGCCGCGGAAGCGGAAACCGCGCTGTTCGAATCGGTAACGACCGATACAGCTATGCATGCCCGGACACAAGCCAATACAAATGCGAGAAAACACCTGCAACACTTACTGGTCGATCCACCGGCATTCATCGAAGCGTTGGTAAAAAAACGTGGTTCAGGCTATATCACCGATAATTATGCCGATTTACTCGGGCGCATCGATGCATTGGCTTTGTTGAGAAAACGTCCCGGTCAGCTCATCTGGAATTTGATCGACCGTTTGATCTGTATGGCTATCGAGGTGGCGGTTGAGCAGATCGATACCTATAAGTCCCAGCATAGCATCCTGCTATTCGATGATTTGATCAACAAACTGCACCGGGCCGGCATGGCAGATAAGAACGGGGCGCTTAAAGCCTTGATGCAAAATAAGTTCAAGGCGGTTTTTATCGATGAATTCCAGGACACCGATAAATTGCAGTACGAGTTATTTGAATACTTTTTCGGTGACGAAACCATACTGTTTTATATCGGCGACCCCAAGCAATCGATCTATTCATTCAGAAAAGCGGATATATTTACCTACCTGCAGGCTGCAGAAAACGTGAGCGCTAAATATGAAATGAATACCAATTTCCGTTCAAGCCCGACACTGATCGCCGCAATGAACAATTTCTTCGAACCTGTACAGGATTTTGACACGTTTAGCTTCGGAACTGGGGAGAATGGCATTAAGTATGTCCCTGTAGAAGCGCCGGACGGCCTGCAAAATATGGGCCTTTACCGGAATGACGAGCTACAAGTTCCGATGTCGGTCTACCAGGCACCGAACAAACCGACGGCCGCGAATATGACCGCCCAGGCGATCCATCAATTGCTGAACGACCCCACCGCCGTGCTGGTCAAAAAAGACAAAAAGCAACCGGTCACACCAGCCGCCATAGGCGTACTGGTTAGAAGCCGGTATGAGGGCGCAGATGTCAAGGCCGCCCTCGGCAGGTTAGGAATACCGGCAGTGACGATCGATGATGCCAGGATATTAAATACGCCGGAAGCCGTTTCTATACTGGCCCTGCTTACCGCATTTGAAACGCCAGGCCGCAGTACGATCAATAAAGCTTTACTAACGCCCATAGCCGGCCTCGGCCGCGACGCTTTATTAAAACTGAATGAGGAACAAACACTAGAACAGTTTAAACAATACGGTGAGTTATGGGCGAATGCAGGCATCTACGTCGCCTTGACCGGCTTTTTTGCCGAACACCAGGTCAGGAAACGTTTATTGAGTCAGAAACATGAAGGCGGCGAGCGGGTCCTAACCAACCTGGTGCAGTTGACTGAACTGCTCCACAAAGTCCAAACCGGAAAACAATTGGCCAATATCGAGCTGATCAACTGGCTGCAAAAGGCGGTCGATGGAATGGATGTTGGTGGCGATGAATACCAGCAGCGTATAGAAAGTGATGAAGAATCGGTAAAAATCGTCACGATCCACAAAAGCAAGGGCCTGGAATATCCCATTGTTTTTGCGCCTTACCTGGACTTCAAGTTTAAAGACGATTTTGTTTTCTGCAGTTTTCGGGACCATGATAGCGCGGAGTATCTATTCATGCACCAATCCCAGCTTTCCAGTGACCAGCTGGCTGCTTACCGCGCGCAGCAAGAGCAGGAAAACAAACGCCTGCTCTATGTGGCCATCACCCGCGCCGTATACCAATGTTACCTGGTGAAAAATACTGACTGGCGATATAACAATTCCAGCTTAAACGATTTTTTCAAAGCCTTGAAAGATGCGCCGCCCCCGTCCGACTTAATAGTTTTTGCAGATGGCACAGGACCGGCGCCTGACCTCAACAGAAACTTTTCAGCGCCCTGGCAGCCTGTTCCGCCCCGGACGGCAAAACAATTCGTGCTGGCAGAACCCAACTGGCATAAACTGAGCTATACCTTTTTGACTGCTAAACACGAATACATTCCGCGGGAGGATATGATCACGCCGGAGGCTGCCTATGATGTCTTTATTTTTAAGCAACTGCCTAAAGGCGCGATAACAGGCAATTTCCTGCATTATTTATTTGAAAACATTGACTTCGGCGACCGGCAGGGATGGCAGCAGGTGATCGACGCAGGTTTGAACCGGTTCTTTCCGGGGTCAACGGTCGTTACCCCCCAAATGCTTTTACAATTGCTCGACCATGTGATTGGCTCAACAATAATGGTCAATGAGCAAACCATTGCTTTGTCCGGCATAAACCGGAATGCCCGGATCAGTGAGTTTGAGTTCGATTTTCCGGTAAGTGTCTTCAATAACCGGCAGCTCGGCATCCTGGGCAGTGGTGAAGACCGTGATTATTCAGGTATCATGAACGGCAAGATCGACTTGTTTTTTGAATTGAACGGCAAATACTACTTACTGGACTGGAAATCGAACTTTTTGGGATCCTCGACCGAAGCTTATGCCGGTGACGAACTAAAACAGGCAATGGATGAATACCACTACCACTTACAATACTTACTTTACGCGTTGGCCCTGAAGAAATATTTGAGTGTCCGGCTAGCCGATTTCAGCTATGACAAGCATTTTGGCGGGGTTATCTATCTATTTTTAAGGGGCGTCAGAAAGGGAACCGAAACAGGTGTGTTTACTTACCGGCCGTCTTTGGCAGAGATAAGCGCTATCGAAGATATCTTTATCGGCGATCAAGTTGCGGGTTGATATTGCTCAATGATCAGTTGGGCCGTTTCTTTAATCGTGGAAATCAAGGAAGCCGGCTCGATCACGCGCACAAAATTACCGTAGCTTAAAATGGTGCTGATTAATTCATAATTGACAATGACATCCAGCGATATGATAACAGCCTCATTATCGTTTTTCATCACGTTTTGTGAATGGTGTAAAGGCTGGGTAGTAACATATTTACCGCTGCGCGGTACAAACTGAAGTACGATATGTTCTTTCTCCCGGGAGCCCAGACCGATGCCGATGCAATCGCTAAGGTATTTGCTTTTGTCGAACGTGGTGTTTTTTATATATAGACTAGCCGACTGGTCAATTTCCAGGATACGGTCGTAAGCATAGGTTTTGATCATCTTTTCTTCCTGATGGTACCCAATCACATACCAGCGGTTCCGGTATTCTTTGATAAAGTACGGGTGCAGGGTGACCATTTTAGGCGCTTCCTGATCGAAACTATGGTAGGTCAGCTGTATGGCCCTGGCGCTCTGGATGGCTTCTATGATCCCATCCATATGTTTTAGTCCGTCGGCTGGTGGTGTTTTTTCGAACTCTATAAAGTCCAGTATGGTTTCATAATTCCCCCGCTTTACCCGGTTGACCACACGAATGATCTTATCGATGGTGGTTGTGAATTCTCTCATTAGGGGTATGCCCTGATATTGAGATAGGGTCGTGGCCGCCCATTCCAGGCGCCTGACATCATCCTTGTTAAGCGGCAGTTTGTCGATTGAATAATCGCGTTCTGTGTAGTGATAGCCTTTATGTACTCTGCACCATTTTATAGGTGCACGGTAGCCAAGTTTCGTCGATCGGCGCATGTCTGTGATATCTGCTTCCAACGTACGATCTTCAATATCGATATCAATGTCCAGCATTTTATCAAGCAGTTCTTGTTTAGTCCAATATGTGCCATTCTGAGAGAGGCATTCATTAATTACGCGTATGCGGGCAGGCTGATCTTTGGATTGTGGCATTTATAACAGGTTAGGATTGAGTAAAAATATCAAAAAAAATAGTAAAAAGATATTTGAAGCGCAAATAGGCTGCGGAGTGGGGTCGCACCTTTGTATAAAAAGTTAATTCTATGGCCACTAATCCACCAAAAGGAGACGGTCACCGCAACGGTGCCGTCAGAGAACGCAGTCAGGTTTTTAATCCCTCGACTGAACAATGGGTAAAGCGCGATGCTAACAGCGGGCGTTTTATGGATGTTAAACAAGATGGGACGCCATTTAAAGGTGTCAGAAAGGAGAAGTAATGGACAAGTATTATGTCAATGACCATGCGCAAAGCAATGGCGACCACGAGGTTCACAAAGACGGATGCTACTGGCTTTCTTTAGCCAAAAGCACCACCTACCTGGGTTACCACAATGGCTGCGCCACGGCAGTGACGGAAGCTAAAAAGCATTACCGCCAGTCAAACGGCTGCGCGTTTTGTGCGTCCGCCTGCAACACTGGTTGATCAGTGGTTTTATTTTCTTGAAAAATTATTGACTGCCCCTTTGAACAGAAGGGGCTTTATTGCTTATCTTGATGTGCCAAATTTTATCACAATGACTACAGATAACGAAGAAGAAAAATCCTCCCGACCGAAGAAGACCGACGCATATGAATCCCGGTGTTTTGGCCTTGTTGGCGGTGTGGCGCTTTTAGCCGACTTGAAAACCTTGGTCAATGCCGGGTATGTCAGAAAATCAGACGGGCCGTTTTATTGCAGAGCGTGTTTGTCCGAAGCGATCGTTAGAAAGTGCAGTGATAAAGAAGACCATTTCGCACATAAGGCGCTGGTCACGCCGACCGGGCAAAATAAGGACACGGCTTTTCACCATGGGGTCCGCGATGAGCTATTTGGCATTTTAAAAGAACGCTTCCCCTTAGGCAACTGGAAGACTGAAGTTAAAATTGTGGATGAGTCGCTGGGTACATTCATACCGGATATTGCCGGCTATTTTGGGGAAAGGAACAAAGCTTTCCCGGCGGTAGCGGTCGAAGTCCAGTTGAGTCCTTATTCGCCAAGTTATATCAGGAAGAAAACCACGTTTTACGCCAAAAAAAACATCCATGTTCTTTGGGTGGTACCGTTAACAAGACCCCTGGAAAAAGCCGTTTTCAGACCAAGACGTTATGAACTTTATCTGCATAGTATGTACCTGGGGTATGTGTTTTATTACGAACCTGATAAAAATGGCCTACTTACGCCTGTCCATTACGGACCTGCTATGCGGTATATTGAGCCGAAGACTTTTTTTGATGAAAATGCTGAGGAACAACATGTTGGAAATTTTTACTTGAAGTACAAGACATTGAAAGAGCCGAAGACCGGCGATGAAGTGTTCCTTGCCGATGCCGTTGCTAAGATAAGCGGGGCCTGGGAAAATCCTAATAATAAGCGGCTAAACCTTCCGGAAAGAAAAATCATGGTCACTCCGCAAAAACGCTGGTGGGAAAAAGATGAAAACAAACAATGGCTTAAAGAAAATGACTGGGTGGCTTATGCACGGAAATATTTGCCGCAGTATGAACCTGATGATGATTATATGGGTGAAGAAGCTGAAGATGAGCAGTAAATAAAAATTAAATTCACAACCTACCACTTCAAAGTTTATCCGGGATTATTTTAGTGTACCATGACACCGGACGAACTCATTACCAAAAAAGACCTGGAAAATTTCAAGAAGGAATTATTCGAATTGCTCGGACCTTTAGCTGGAGGAAAGGCGGGCAATGATAAGTGGCTTAAGAATGAAGATTTAAAAAAGTTGTTAAAGATATCCGGCGCGACCATTCAAAACTTGCGTGTGAATGGCGCTTTACCGTTTTCAAAGATCGGCGGGATTTACTTTTATAAACAGGAGGATATAGACAAAATGCTGGAAGGCCCTGAAAAAAAAAGACCATTGAAGCGCCCGGCCGCGCGCAAAAACAAACTTTCAGCGTCAACTTCTTCCTGAAGCCCTCTAAATCGCCAGGCAAGCCAGAGGCCCATATTTATATCCGGGTGACCGTCAATGGGCACCGGGAGGATTTTTCGACGCAATGCAGCTGTTTGAAAGAGGAGTGGGATGGGAGTGTTCAACGTATGAAAGGCACCCGGGAGCGGGCCAGATCGGTCAACAGTTGGCTGGATACCATGGCTGGCCGATGCCACGAAAGCAGGCAGGAGCTTTATGCGACCGGTAAGGCTTTACCGCAACCCATATCCGTAAATTGATGCAGGGTGAAGAGCTATTCCCCGTCCGAAAGCTCTCCGACATTTTTACTTACCAGATTAATTTTATCGATTCTCTGGTTGGAATAAATTATACCATAAGCACTTTGCGGAAGTATAAGCGGACTTACGAAATCTTGAAACGCTATATGAAGCGAAACTATGACGTGGAGGACTTGAGGCTTGACGAGCTGGATTTCAAGTTTATTCGGGAATACGAGGCTTTCCTGCGAACCAACTATACGATGCAGAACAATACTGTCGCATCAACCGTTCGCCGGGTAAGGTCAGTGGTCAGACTGGCAATGAATCTGGGCTGGTTAAGCCATGATCCTTTTATTGCGTTGAAAATGAAAGTGGACGAAGTTTACCGGGATTATTTGACAAGCGAAGAACTCAGCCGCATGTGTTCGAAAACCTTTAAGCTGAAACGCCTGGCTACAGTCCGGGACTTGTTTGTTTTTAGTTGTTATACGGGTTTGGCTTATATCGATACGGTCAAGTTGCAGCTGGACGATGTTTTTACCGGGGAAGATGGCGAGCAGTGGCTACAAAGCCATCGTTCAAAAAACAACAACCGGGTGCGTATTCCGCTTTTGCCCCCGGCTTTGAAACTGATCAAATTTTACCAGGATGATCCGAGGACGCCTGTGGGTAAGTTATTCCCGCCGATCAGCAATCAAAAAGCGAATGCCTATTTAAAAGAGATCGCGAAGGCGGTGCATATCAATAAGAAATTGACCTATCATATCGCCAGACATACCTTCGCTACGACGGTTACGCTGACAAATGGCGTTCCTATTGAGACGGTAGGGCAAATGCTGGGGCACAAGAGTATCAAATCAACGCAATTATATGCACGGGTCACTGATAAAAAGGTGAAAATAGATATGGACCCCTTGAAAGCACGTTACGAGGGTCAGGAGCTGGGCCTGGAAAAAGAATATTGACGCAATGGTACCGGATGCCTGGCTTTACGATATGTTATCTATGGCTGACCCGCTGGATATTTATCGAACCTATTGGACCTGAAGAGGGCCCCCTAAGAAGTTTAGCAAGGCTCCCCATAAGCCAGTTTTCTTGATTACTTTATCAGAACTGACGGAAAGCGGCTAATTTCATCACAGATTCGTGAAAAAGCAGAGCATGTGTACAGTTTGAATCGCTTTGAGGGACAGAGGAAAATTTTGCCGGATAGTCGCGCTGGATGGCACGACGTTTCACTATGGGGATGGCGCAGGAGAGAAGTGTTCAGAGGATGAACCCTACCACCGGTAGTTTATTATTATATATTATTTATCGGTATAAGTATTTTAACACCTATATTTGAGGTACTTATAAACCTTACCTTTATTCAATGATAAACCGAATCCAATTAATGAACGTTGCCACTTATAACCAAGCAGGTGTGCTGTTCGACAACCTTAAAAAAATCAATTTTATCTATGGTGTTAACGGCAGTGGGAAAACAACCCTGACCAAGCTGGTCGCAAACTCTGAAGATCCGATATTTAACAAGTGTACAGTTACCTGGAAGAACAATGTAAAATTGAGCGCCCTGGTATACAATAAGGATTTTAGGGATAAAAATTTTGGAAAAGGGAAAATAGATGGTGTATTTACTATTGGGCAGGCCACGAAAGAAGAGCAGAGGTTAATCGAGGAGAAGATCGAACAACGCAAATCGCTTAAAGAAGATGTTGCCAAACGTAAAGATACCTTGCAAAAGAAAACTGAGGATTTGCAGGAAAAGGACAATTCATTTCGTGACATAGCTTGGGTTGAGGTTTACAAAGCTTATGAAAATGTCTTTAGTGACGCATTTGTCGGTTTTAAAATAAAAGAGAATTTCAAAAACAAACTGATCGAGGAATTCACCGGTAATAAGTCTGCACTTTTGGATTACGAAACGCTTGCGGCGAAAGCAAAAACCATTTTTGGATCAGCGCCGGAAACGTTGGCCAGACTTTCAATACCAAGCTTTTCGCGCATATTAGAAATCGAAAAAGATGATTTATGGGCAAAAAAAATATTGGGCAAAGCGGATGTAGATATTGCCAAATTGATACAAAGGTTGAATTTGAATGATTGGGTGAACGAGGGTAGAAAGTTTATCGAACCGGATAATCAAACGTGCCCTTTCTGTCAGCAAAGTACGATTACGAAAACGTTTATCGAACAATTGGAGGACTATTTTGATGCGTCCTTTATCGAGGATACGGCGAATATTAAAAGGCTTGCAGAAGAATATATTTTGCTTACGAAGAATTGTTTGAATTTCCTTCAGCAAATCGAAAACGGGGAAAAGACTAATAAAAGTTCAAAACTCGACAAAGAAAAATTTTCGGCGTATTTGAAAACTTTTTCAAGCCAGCTGACCGCTAATGGCATCTTGCTTGAAAACAAAGGAAAAGAACCCAGTCGTAGCATTAAACTGGAAAGTGTTAAAAAACAGCTTGAAGAGCTTTGCGCGCTGATCACCACGGCCAATACAGAAATCAACGCCCATAACGAGATCGTGGCCAACTTTAGTAAAGAACGACAGACGCTGATTAAAAACGTGTGGCGGTTCCTTACCGATAAGCACAAGACACTGATCGACAATTTTGTTAATAGTCGGGAAATCATTCAAAAAGCTATCAAAGGTATTACTGATGGGATAACCGAAGCGGAAAGAAAATACAAAGAACTCGATAAAGATATCAAGGAGCGTAGTAAAAATGTGACCAGTGTACAGCCGTCTATTGATGAGATCAACCGGACTTTGCAAAACTTTGGCTTTCATAATTTTTTAATTGTTCCTTACCAGGCTGAGGCCAACAAATACCAAATCCAAAGAGAGAATGGTGATATTGCAGATGCTACCTTGAGTGAAGGGGAGATCACTTTTATAACTTTTTTGTACTTCCTTCAATTGACGAGGGGGGGCAGCACAGAATCCAATATTACAGAAGACCGGATTTTAGTGATCGATGACCCGATCAGTAGTCTGGATAGTAACGTTTTGTTTATCGTAAGTTCTTTACTTAAAGAGATCATTAAACAGATCAAGGCGGACAGGGGAAGTATAAAGCAGTTGATTTTGTTAACCCACAATGTTTACTTTCACAAAGAGGTGTCTTTTGTTGACCGGGGTAGCGCATCAAAAGAAATTGTTTTCTGGATGCTTCGTAAAAATAACCAAGTGACGAATGTGCAATGTTATGGGGAACATAACCCGATAAAAAATTCTTATGAATTGCTTTGGCACGAATTAAAAAATAAAGAACAAAATTCTGCGGTGACCCTGCAAAATACGATGCGGCGGATTATAGAAAATTACTTCAGCCTGCTGGGCAGCGGGATGAACGATAAGTTGCTTGATAAATTTGAAATTAATGAAGATAAAGCGATCTGCCGGTCACTGCTAAGCTGGATTAATGATGGCTCGCACAGCATTCCGGATGATTTATTTGTCGAGCATGCGGGTGATATGACAGACCGCTATTTGGAGGTTTTCAAAAAGGTATTTGAACATACTGAGCATTTGGAGCACTATAATATGATGATGACCGCATGAGGGTATTACATACTGCGGACTGGCACTTGGGGAAGCGCCTGGAACAGTTCGAAAGAACAGAAGAACATCAGGATTTTCTGGATTGGCTGATAGGCATACTGAATGCTGAAAAAATTGAGGTGCTCATCGTTGCGGGTGATATCTTTGACTCCGGTTCTCCTTCCAATTCGGCACTGGAACAATATTATCGTTTTTTACGTCAAGTCAAAGATACTTGCTGCCGGGATGTGGTCATCATTGGTGGCAACCACGATTCGATCAGTACATTAAATGCACCGAAAACCTTACTGAAATATTTTAATGTACATATTGTAGGCGGCGTACCGGAGCATCCTGCTGAACAAGTTATCCCTATCAAAAATTCAGATGGTGAGATTGGTCTGATCGTTTGTGCGGTACCATTTTTACGAGACAAAGATATTAGGTTATCCATATCAGGCGAAACCGCTGAAGAACGGGAAATGCGTATTAAAATGGGGATCATGGATCATTACCATAATTTGGTTGAACATATTGCATTACACAAAGAAAAAGATATTCCGGTAATCGCAACCGGTCATTTATTTGCGGCCGGTGGAGCTGCTTCAGGTTCGGAAAAGGATATTCATGTAGGGAATTTGGGGCAGGTGGCCGGCGACCAGTTCCCCATGGAATTCAACTATATCGCCCTGGGCCACCTGCACAAACCTCAAAAGGTAAACGGGGCTGAGCATATTCGATATTCAGGTTCCCCGATTGCTCTGGACTTCTCCGAATATAATCACAAAAAGCAAGTTATTGCAGTCGAGTTTCGTAAAGGTGTGGTGGAAGTTAAAGAAGTTCCAATCCCGCCCAGTCGCAGCCTGATCAGGATATCAGGAAGTATGAGTAGCGTCAAAAGCCAGATCAGTTTATTGGAAGATGCCGGGTTGAAATACCCGGCATGGGTAGAGCTCAAAATAGAAACCGATGCCTTTCTTCCTGATCTATCAGAACAACTGGCTAAGCTTAAATTGAGCAAACCTTTTATCGGGCATTTTTTTTCGCGGCAACAATTGATCAGAAGGAACAATACGGACTCAAAAGTGGAAGCATTAGCGCTCAATGACTTAACTCCGGAAGCCGTGTTTGGAAAAAAATATGAGTCGGTGTATGGCAGCCCTGTACCCGAGGAAATGCTCTCGACTTTCAAAGAGGCATTGGAGGCATTACATCAGCAGGAGGGAGGATCATGAAAATTCTTGGGGTGAAATTTTTGAATCTTAATTCGTTGACCGGTTCGCATGAGATCCGGTTCGATGTGGCTCCAATCAATGAAAGTGGTCTCTTTGCTATTACCGGGCCGACCGGGTCGGGAAAAACTACCATCCTGGATGCGATTACCTTAGCCTTATATGCCAAAGTCCACCGCCATGATAAAGAGGAGGAAACGATGTCACGACATACCGGGGAGAGTTTTGCGGAGGTAGAATTTGAAGTGAATAATAAAGCTTATCGTTCCAAATGGTCCCGGAAACGGAGCAGATTGAATGCAAACGGGAACCTGCAGCCGGAAAAGATGGAACTATCCGAAGTAGAAACGGGTCTGTTTATTGGAGGTCATACCCCGACTTCTACTAAGAATAAGATAGTTGAGCTATGCGGCCTTGATTATAATCAGTTTTTACGTTCAGTAATTTTGTGCCAGGGGGATTTTACGAAGTTTTTAAAATCCAGTGAAAGTGAACGTAGTGAATTGCTGGAAAAGATAACGGATACAATTATCTATGCTGATTTGTCCCGATATGTATATAATAGGCAGAAAACAGAAAGGGAGTTGCTCGATAGTTTAATTGATAAACTTGACGATACTACAATACTGACCGATGATGAATTACAAAGTCACAAGGTTCATTTAAACGAACTTGACAAATCCGAAAAAGCCGAGAAAAAAGCTCAGTCGGCGATTCGCGCACAATTGGACTGGTTGGTGTCACTGGAAAAGTTACGCCTGGCAGTCGAGGACCGACGTCGTCAATTGAGCGCAGCGCAAGATCGTTACAGCGAAAATACCAATGAGTTTGAGCGGTTAAATCAGCACGACTTGGCCGTCACTTTTCGACCACAACTGGTAGAAATGGACACGGTCGGCCAACAACTGGAAGATATTGACGCCAGATTAACGGAGTTGATACTAGCGCTGCCTGCATTTGAGTCAGCTTCAAAAGAGGCCTTATCTCAACTAAATAACGCTGCGGAAATACTGCAAGTATCAGAGTCGACCTATCAAGTCCAATTTCCACTATTTGAAAAGGTCATGCATTTAGATACTGCGATTCAACATTCGAAATCGCAAGTGGACCAGTTACAGGTTATGTTTGACGATGCCGCACTGAAGGTCAGTAAACTCGTGGACGATAAGGAAGCAGCGCGGGCCGGCGCCGAACAAGCGCAAGCTAAATCAGAACGTTTAATTAACTGGCTGGCAGAACATGACCAGGACAAAAATCTGGAACCGACCATTGCATTGATAAAGCAACACCGTTTGCAGTTAAGAAACCTGGAACAACAAACTAACTTAACGCTTACGCAAAAAAATGAGGTACAAAAAACGCTTCTGTCTACTGAAAATGAAGTTTATGAAAACAGTTTACGTATAGGGGTACTAAACGATCGGCTTAATGAAAAGGCAGATTTAATCGTAAAAATTACGCGGTCGGTCGAAGATGCGTTGGGCGGAAAAACTATTGATCAAATTACAAAGGAACTGGTAAATTTACCAGCTGAAGTTAAAACCTATGAACAGCTTTATGCCATCTCTCTAAGATACGATAAGGCTTTGAATGAAAAAGCTTCCCTGGCTTCAGTTGTAGCGAAATTGGAAAAAGAGATTGGAACGCAAAACACAGCTTTTAATGATATCACTGAGCAGCAAAAATCGGCAGTTGAACACCTGAATGATTTGAACGCATTGGTCATTTTGCAACAGCGAATAGTAAACTACGAAAAGGATAGAGGTGAATTGATTGCGGGGGATCCTTGTCCTCTGTGTGGATCTTTGGATCATCCTTACGCGGCAGAACAGCCGGGGCGAGAGTTGAATGCAACTGAACAAAAATTTAACGAACAGGATCAGCTTGTTAAAAGACTTTCAGCAAAATCCCATGAACAAAGCTTGTTGATCAATGGCCTTAATACCACTTTGAACGAGAAAAGAAATCAGTACGAAATTCTTGATGTGACTCTGAGCGATTTGAAAAATGAATTTGGTCAAGTTTCCGGGAATAAGGGAGATTTTACGATCATATCTTCTAGCTCAATCAACGAGGCGATGACTTCAAAAAATCAAGTCTTGCGCGCATTGATAAAGCAAATGGATCATGTACAAAAACTTTCAAAAGACCTTCAGATTGCCCGCGATGAATGGGCATCCGAAGGTCAGGATTTAAAAGCCGCACAGAATAATACGTCTGTTATTGCCGAACGCGTTAAAGCTGCCATTGAAAAAGTGAACGACTTGGAGATGGCAATAGATAGTCAACAGATCACACGGGATGAGACAATTAAAGCGATCAAGGCACTGCTGGAGCCACTGGGTATATCTTTGGAAGATGCACAGTATGATCAGCTATTAATAAACCGCGCTGCTGCCTATGTTAGCTCCCTTCGTGAAAAACAAAGTTGCGAGGTTACTTTGTCAGGATTATTAGCAGAAATACAGAATATAGATAAAACATTGATTATCCGTAAGAAAGAATTGGATAGTGCGATGATTAAGTTGCAGGCGGAGAAATCCCACTGGAGCAATCAGCGCAAAGAACGCCAAGATTTGTTCGGTGAGCGCAATCCAGTAATGGAGCGTAACAGTTTGCAAGATTTAATTGATCGGCAACGAAAGCAAAAAGATTTGATGCAGGAAAATTATCAAACAAAAAAACAGCAATTTGAACAGACTGCTGACAGGATTACCCAGGAAACACAACGGCAGTTGTCTGTTTCGACGCAGTTCGTTGCACTGAGGCGCAAGCTTTCGCAGGCCTTGATCAAAAAAGAAATCGCCGACGTGGAAACTTTGCGATCGTTATTCATGATTGAAGAGTTCGCCGCTGAGATCAGAAATTTGAAGAAGGAATTGGAATCTACTATAACGTCGCTTCAAGAGTCTATTGACAGAGGAGAAAACGAAATTAAAACTGAAAATGCAAAACAGCTGACGACAGAATCAATTGAGGTTTTGAATGAGGCGATAGGGGTTTCCGATTCGTTACTTGCCCAATTGAATCAGGAAATAGGTAAATTAAAGCAGATTTTAGCGGATGACATCGTGACGCGTCAGAAATATGCTGCAATCACGATACAGATAGAAAAGCAGACTAAGGAATTTGCGCGATGGAGCAGTTTGAACAATTTAATTGGTTCGGCAGATGGTAGAAAATTTAGCCGTTTCGCCCAAGGGTTAACTTTGACCCGGCTAACAGATTTGGCCAATCTGCACCTGCAAAAACTGACGTCGCGTTATACCATCCGTAAAAGTGAGCTGGCTGACCTTGAATTACTGATTGTAGACGGTTATCAGGCTGATGTTGAGCGACCAATGAATAGTTTATCCGGTGGAGAGAGTTTTTTAGTCAGCCTGGCGCTTGCGTTGGGGCTTTCTGATTTAGCCAGCCATAAGGTTCAAATTAACTCCCTATTTATCGACGAGGGGTTTGGTACCTTGGACCCCGAAACACTTGATATTGCTATCGGCGCTTTAGAGAGTCTTCAGGCAAAAGGTAAATCGATCGGTGTTATTTCGCATGTTGAGGCGTTAAAAGAGCGTATCGGTACACAGATTCGGGTAAGTCCCCAGCCAGGCGGGGTGAGCAGGATAAGCATTATTGGTTATGGTCAGCAACCCGTGCTTGTATGACACGAATGAAGGATGATATAGATGACTCTATAGAGTGGAACTCGCAATCCTTATTTTCGACACCGCTGGGCCAGGAGGTACAAAAGGTCACAACCGCGATGTTACTGAATAAGCATGAAAAGACCAGCGAATACGCCCTATATATGAAGTCGGTGAACGACGTGTTGTATGATCTATCGCAAAGTTTTTGGGATATCGATATGACGATCAAACTGATCGAATTTGCGCATCCAAAAGTGAAATCCTTTAAGATGACGCGGGTGGACCGTGGGGATTATATCAAATTTATGTGGGAGAACTATTTCTTCAGGTTGCCGAAGCTTAAAGATATCACACTTAATTTAGTAAATGTTGTTTATCGAATGGGGCACACACAGTCACCAGGTTTGGAAAAACGCGTTAGAAAAAATTCCGATGTTCAGGCGCAAAAACTCTATTTATACTTGGACTATTTTGATGATGCATTTCAAAAGATTAAACCGCTTCGCGATAGGATAGCGCATCGTGGTGATCTGGAAGATTCCACTTTGGCGATGTTAAGCACTTATCAACTTAGCCCTTACGATAAAGAGGTTTATGAGACACAGTTGAAGGGATTGGTTTCCTATAACTGGATTTTTGAAAAAAATCAAGGGATATTAAAGCAGGCTGTGCTGATTTTGTTGATGCATTTAAAGGATGATTTTGACAGGATTTCGGCTTCTTTATCTCAAACACCTTAAGCGATAAGCCCGGTAGATACTGAGCTTACTAAGTTAAATCGTTTCCACCGTAACTTTAATTGAGTTCCATTTACCGTCGATGTTTCTTAAAAAGTCGTCTTCGGATAATATTTCCAAATTAGCGCCCGAATTAACCATGGCAATGGCTTTCTTCTGCTTCGAACTCATTCCATCCTCTCCGACATAACGATAATCCTGAAACCCAACTACCAGGTAATCGGTATCCCGCGTAACACCATCCGTTATCCGGCCGCCAATTGAAATGACGATCTTTTGAGCAGCGGATCTTTCCATCGAGGAAAGCTTACCTGTAAAGACAACATTACGTTCGTAAAACAAACAGTCGCGGTCATGATGAGAAGTATCAGCAGCGACAGCTCGAAAATCCGGCTTTGTATAAGTCCTGATCGTTTGACAAGGATGATAACCTGTGGATGATAAATTCCCTATAGCCATCCGGCTTTTGATTTTAAAGTCGTCAATGTGGGTGATTTCCCTTTCTGCCAAAGCTATCAAAATCAATTCAGCTGTTGCTTTGGCATCGGCACCAGCCCGGTGATGATCAAAAGTTATCTGGCGTTCATTACATAGTGATTTCAAATTGTATGATGACAAACCTGGCCAGATATTTTTTGCCATAATATAACTGCAGGCATAAACCACGTTCGGATAGGGAAGATCGTATGCATCGAGTGTTTTTCGCAAAACGCTAAAATCGAAACCGGCATTGTGCGCAAATAAAAATTTACCTTCAATCAACGGTAGTATCTCTAGCCATAATTCATTAAATTCAAGCTGATCCGCCACCATAGCCGGCGTAATTCCGTGTATGAGTACATTGAAAAAATCAAAATTTGGATAGCAGTGCGGTTTAATTAGCCAAGAAAGGGTTTTTACTATTTGGTTGTTTTCCACAAAGGTCAGACCGATTTCACAAGGCGTGCTACGGTCCGAGGTAGCAGTTTCAAAGTCGATGGTTACAAAGTTCATTATTTTGTAATAAGGTTGGTACTAATATAATCGTATCTTGTTCATTTACCAAATACTCCAAATTTATCTGGTGAATTAGGTAAGCATTCACGCGCCTGCCGCAAATAAGTACGCGGTTAAATATTTTCAAAGACAGTTATGTTTGCTTCATGATATTTTCTAACTTAGAAAACCTCAACTTTAAAATTTTGCATGGATCGGAGTAATCATAATTTATCAGGTTTCAGAGATAACTCCATAGGAGAAACAGTCGACAAACCGGGTATATTTGTAACGCTTGCCGCGCAAGGAACCTATTATTCAGAGCGGTCTGCGAAAGATCACCAGCTAAAAAAATCAGATAGCGAAAAGTTTATACAGGACCTTAACCTAAAATCAAAGCAATTATCCCACGTTACCTGGTTTGGAGTTTATCCGCTGATAATTTTTACGATCCTGCTGTTTTACAATTCGTTTAACACCCGCCAAATCGTCGAACAACCGGGGACAGATAGCACAAAAGTCGAGATTACAAATTACGATGGATTGAACATCCGGCATTTACCTAACGCTAAATCGTCAATCCTCAGGTCAGCCAGGTATGGGGAAACTTTTCCTTTATTAGACAGCACTAATGGTAAATGGTTGAAAATTGCTTTACACGATTCCGTGGGCTATGTCAACGGAGCTTTCTCCACCATCAGACACCATCATACGGACGCGGTAATAGAGAACAGCACCTATTTGTCCAATGCGCAGCTTCCATACCATTGTGCAGGCGGCATCTTGTTTTTTATTTTTCTAATCGCCTGGCTCCGTAAAATAGACCGTCGACAAATGGAAATCGCCATTTTTTACGAAATAGATGAAAACTTGAGACCCCTCTATGAGAATTTTAAAAAGTTTTTCAGTGAGTTTGCGGGTGCTGCGAAAATATGGCAGCATACCGGCACACAAGCTAATTTAAATTTAAAGAGCAGTGGCGGTGCCGCCAATCTGATTCATCGCTATAACATTCATTTCATCAACGGTCACAAAACCCCACTAGAGTTTTTCAAAACGAACGTTCAAATTCCTGCTATTCAGCTGCAAAACTCTGAATTATTCTTTTTGCCCGAACGTCTTCTGATCAAGCGCGATAAAAGCTACACCGCAGTTTTTTATAAAAATTTAAAAATTACCGCCCAGACCGGCCGATTTATTGAAAATGAAATAGTTCCCAGAGATGCGCAGGCAGTAGATCGCACCTGGCAACATATGAATAAAAAAGGTGGCCCTGACCGTAGATTTGCTAATAACAAGCAATTGTCGATCTGCGCTTATTCCGACTATTGTTTTTCGTCAAATACGGGCTTAAACGTAGTAATCTCTACTTCAAAAAAAGGCGCGGCCGATAATTTCGCCAACCTGTTGCTACAGATTGGCCGTCTTCAACAGCAAACGGATGTCCGCCTGCCAGTTCAGCCTGCTCAAAACAAACCCGCTAAAAAAGCTCCTGTGGAAGCAAAGGTTGACCCGATCATTATTACCCCGCCGCCAAGTCCGGATACGACACGATTTGAACCATCGAAAGGGAACGAGACTATTGTTGAAGTAACACCTACTTCTGCGCCTATTGAGATCAGTGAAATTGTCGCGTCAGTAGCGGCCGCAAAAATTGCGCTGTCTGTCCAAAGTCCTGCCGACCTTCCTGAAAAACCTGTCGTGATCGATGCCGCACCTTTTGAACCACTGAAAGAAGATCAGACAACTAACGTGATCGACATTGTACCCGGAGATATAAAGCTTAATTTGGATATTTCAGTTGGTTTTACAACGCCGACCAACTTCACGAGTACCACAAACCACGTTTATCAAGGTTATAACCCGGATGACTATAAACTCGGCAGTAAATACAAATCAAAATTAAATTTAAGTCCGCAGGAAGTTATATGGCTGAATAAATTTATCCATTATACCAATGCCTTCAATGGCATTGAAGGATGTTCTATCGCCGTAATCAAGCTTTATCTGACCATCATTAAAAAAATGGTTCGGCGTTTTGCCAATGAACCTATTGGACTGCAACAAAGGCTGGAAGATATTAAAAATGCGGCCTATAAATTTTCCCTGCACCAACCTAACCAATGGGGTTATTATGACCATAGCCAGGTAAAAGAAGCTACTGAAGCGGACCTTTACTACACCGTTTACAAAAAAGCAGAAAGTGCATTGCGTGAAGCCTGGGCAAGCGGCCGGAGCATTTCTCCTGCATTCAATGCCCGGAGCCCGGAAGCTTTAGAATTGTTCAAACGCTATATCGAGCCCGTGCTTGACGAAGTCATTGTTGAACTCCTTCCAAGCATGCCAGCACCAGATGAAATCACGGAAATAGAACTTAATCAAAAAAATTCGACCCGGTGGAAACACCAGTTTGAGCGTACGATGAGCGATACTAACCGGGATGCAAAAACCATTGTTAAAGAAATTCACTCCCTGGCCAAGCTGAATAAGAAAAATCCGTCGGTAGAAAACATTTATTTCGAAGCTGCTAAATTGATGGCACCAATCGATAAAATTGAAGCGCTGGGCATGTATTTGTATTACGTCAAGTTTGATCAAAAGTCAGCGCGCATCGATAACAAACCATTGAATAAAACCAACCAAAAGCAGTTATTCAAAACACCGGAACAACAAGCGGAATTTCAGGCGATTGTAGACGAGTTGATTGTTTTCAAGGACATTAAACAATCACTTAAAAAGGTTGCTGGCTTTTATGAACCTAAACGCAAAACAATCACACTGGATAACAGCGCCATTAAAATGGCGGGT
The DNA here is from genome assembly GCF_011089895.1 of Mucilaginibacter inviolabilis. NCBI lineage: Bacteria > Pseudomonadati > Bacteroidota > Sphingobacteriia > Sphingobacteriales > Sphingobacteriaceae > Mucilaginibacter > Mucilaginibacter inviolabilis. The sequence continues at coordinate 1,632,471 of NZ_JAANAT010000001.1, read as the reverse complement.
CAAGAGCTGTCAGGCACAATTAGCGTTTTGAATAAATATTTGAATGAAGAAGACGAACCTGAAGCGGCCCTGGAAGAAGAAAGTATGACCGTGGTAGCAATCGCAGCGCCAGCCGACACGCTGGTGACAACAGAGCTGAATGTTTTGCAACAAACTTTATTGGATTTATTTCGATCAAATGATTTTACGCTCTCGGTTGGATCCGTTAGCCAGTTTGCCCAGCAGCATGGTGCATTCAAAAATCAATTGATTGAAAGCATTAACGAAGCTTGCATTGATTTGTTGGATGACGTACTTATTGAAGAAAGCGAAGACGAATACACGATTGACCCTGATTACTTTAAAAAAATATACGCTGAATGATTAACAACCTAAAACCAAAAGAAGCTACCGCGATCATCAACTCGCTATCTAGTGGTGTAGTGCCCAAGGTAGGAGTGCAACATATTGTAGTTGGCCGTAAAGCCGAAGTTGACGCTTTCGTACAAGCGCTGGAAGATGTCAAGAACGGCCATAGCATGGTTAAATTCTGGATCGGTGATTTTGGGTCGGGTAAATCATTTATGATGCATGTCCTGAACACAGTAGCCTTAAAAGCTAAGTTCGTGGTCGCCGGCGCTGACTTTACGCCGGATAACCGGCTGTATGCCAATGATGGTAAGGGAAGGTCGCTATACAAGGCGATCATGGATAATATATCTATTCAAACCAAACCAGAAGGCGGCGCTTTGCCCACTTTGCTGGAAAAATGGATAGAACAAGTATTGACAAAAACGGCCACCGAAAATAATGTTCCCTTACATCTGATCCGGGAGGAGGAACATTTGCCGTTGGTGCAGGCGAATATCACCAAAGCGGTCCGGGAAATCAGCGAGGTCGGCGGATTTGACTTCGGACTCGTGGTGCTGAAATATTATGAAGGCTATGTCCGCCAGGATGACCGGCTGCGGCTTAATGCTTTGCGCTGGCTCAAAGGGGAATATACTACCAAAACCGAGGCGCGGCAAGACCTGGGTGTTCGCGAGATCATCGACGACCTGAATTATTATGATATGCTGAAGAACTTTTGCAAGTTTTTTGTAAGCATGGGTTATAGCGGCTTTATGATCAACCTGGATGAGGCGATCAATTTATACAAGATCGGTACGGCCGCGATGCGTGAAAAAAACTACGAAAAGATATTGATGATCTACAACGATTGTTTCCAGGGGAAGGTCGGCAATTTATTCATCAATTTTGCCGGGACGAATGAGGTGCTGGAAAACGAGCGCCGCGGGTTTTTTAGTTATCGCGCGCTGCGCTCCCGGCTGGAAACCAACCGCTTTGAAAGCTCAGCCTACCGTGATTTCGCCCAGCCGGTGATCAAGCTGCGGCCGCTGGATTTTAACCAGGTCTTTGTTTTGCTCCAAATGTTGCGGGAAATATTCAATGTCAATTATTCTGTCCAGGTGGCCTTGTCGGATGAAGAGATCCGCTTGTTCATGGAAGAGCTCTATAATAAACCAGGCGCCGCTGAGTTTTTATTACCCCGCGAAGTAATTCGTGATTTTTTAGGTATTCTGAGTTTACTCCGCCAGCACCCGGAGGCCGACAAGAAAAAAATGTTTGCCAGCCTTCAGGTGAAAGATGAACGGCCAAAAGATCTATTATTGGAGGATATAGAAGAATTATAGTATGGTCGAATTGCTGGCAGAACCGATCAGGCGCTATATCCACAACAAAGGCTGGGAATCCCTGCGTTCCATCCAGGCGGCAGCAATCCAACACATTTTAGCGGACGACCGTAATTATATCCTGGAATCCCGCACGGCTTCCGGTAAAACCGAAGCGGCATTTTTGCCCATTCTGTCCCGGGTCAGTTTTAAAACGCCGGGGGTGAAAGTGCTTTACATTTCACCGCTGATCGCGCTCATCAACGACCAATTCACCCGCATAGAAGAACTTTGCGAATACCTTGATGTGCCGGTAACTAAATGGCACGGCGAGGCAAAGCGGTCATTGAAAGAGAAATTGATCCGCGATCCGGAAGGTGTGTTGCTGATCACACCCGAATCTTTGGAAGCCATGTTTTGTAATGCGCCGCAACATATTCCTCACCTGTTCGGCACATTGGATTATGTGGTGATTGATGAGATCCACTCGTTTCTCGGAACAGATAGGGGTGTACAGTTACAATCATTGCTCAGCAGGCTGCCCCTTACCGCTAAATGCCAATATAAAGTAGTCGGGCTATCCGCAACAATAGGCGACCATGCCGCAGTCAAACAGATGACCGGCAATGCCGCCAATACTGCGGTGTTACGTGATCCGACCGGCAAAGAGATAGATGCCGAGTTTAAGTATTTTCCGGATGAAGGTGCCGAACTGCCACTTGACCTGCTCAAAGATCTTTATAGCAATACCAAGGACAATAAGGTGCTGATTTTTCCCAACAGCAGGGGCAGAGCGGAAGAGATCGCAGTCAAACTAAACAAAATTTCAGACCGTGTCGGCGGTCATCATAACTACTTTTCACATCATTCTTCTGTTGATAGGGAAGTAAGAGAATACGTGGAGGAGTTTGCAAAGAGTAACCAGCGCTATCCATTTGCGATCTCCTGCACTTCTACCTTAGAGCTGGGTATTGATATAGGCTCGGTGGATAAAGTTGTCCAGGTCGATGCTACCAACTCCATTGCTTCATTAATCCAGCGGGTCGGCAGGAGCGGCAGGAAGGATGGGACGACCAGCATGTTATTGTTTTACGCAACGGAACCCTGGAGCCTGATCCAGTCACTGGCCTGCTTTTCCCTTTACCGCGAAAAATTCGTTGAGCCAATAGGTAACAATCAATATGCTTACGATATTTTACTCCACCAGATCTTATCGACCGTAAAACAACTGAGCGGCTGCTCGTTCGAGGCATTGCAGGAACGAATGTCCGTCAATTACGCCTTTGCCGAAATCAAACCAGCGGCTGTCACCGCAATCGTGAAACACCTGTTGCAATTGGATCTTTTGGAACTTATCGGCGGGGAACTGATCATCGGGGTGGAAGGCGAGCGAATGGTCAATGCACGTGATTTCTACGCGGTGTTTAAAACCGACCCCAATTATAAAGTCGTTCACGCCGATAGACCCATCGGCGAAATTCCTTTAACATCGATCATCGTTGTTGATGAGAATATATTCCTGGCGGCCCGGATCTGGAAGGTCGTCGATATCGATGAGAAATCCAAAAAGATCACGGTAATACCGGCTAAGGATGGTAAGAAACCCAAATTTTCCGGTGGTGGTATGGATGTCAACGTCCGGGTCAGGGAGCGCATGCTGGAATTACTGATGACCGGATCTGCCTGGAGTGAGCTGGATAAGAGCGCAGCAGATGTATTAGCCGAATACCGGAAAATGTTCGGCAAATATGCCATAGAGGACCTAAAGTATGACCGGCCGGTTACGGAGAAAGGCGGTAGCTGTATAGTTTATACTTTCCAGGGATCTGGTGTTAACCGCGCTATAGCCTTCGTTTTGCAGCAGATGAAGCCGGGTTTTGTTACTACCCTGGTGGAAGAGGATAGTACGTTCCACTTCAGCTGTGATTTTAAAACCGTTGAAAGTACTCTAACAGCTGCGCTCGCCAATTTAGCACAGGTCGATGCCTATCTTACGGAGGCTATTGCCGCCAATCCCGGGGGGATGGTGAACGCTAAATGGGGAGTCTATCTGCCGCCTGTACTGCAGAAGGAACTGCTGAAGGCAACGCGTTACGATTTCGATGGTGCGGGAGCGTTTTTAGCCAATGTCAGGCTGGTTAGGCATACGGATCATTAATCCAGGAACCGATTCCTTTTATATCTGTCAAAAGGTCCCCGGCTTATGCCTTCCATATTAGCATTTGTAAAGGAAACGCATTTCTCCAGGCTTAAGCCATAGCATCCACTTTCACTTTACCGTCACACCGCGGGTAATGAACGCAACCATAAAAAGCCCCATAAGAACCTGTTCGCTGCACCAGGATACCACCGCATTCAGGGCAACTCTTTTTTTCCACCACGGATTGAGCTGAACCTATGCCCTGTAATTCCAGCACAAACTTGCTTGGATTATGCAAATCGTATAACATGAAATTCTGGTGGCGTGCCCGGGTCGTCGCTACATAGAATAAGCGCCGCTCTTCCGCATTATCAAATTTATCTCCTTCGTGCAACACCGAATTAAGGATAGGGTCATCCGCTATTTCGGAAGGAAAACCAAAAACACCTGAATCAAGATCAAGCAATATTGCAAAGTCAGCAGTCAAGCCCTTGACGCTATGCGCTGTGAAATAAGATAAGCTGAGCTCCGTAAATTCAGCTTGTAAATCCTGGAAGCCCGGTGGTTTGTTATGTTTATAGCGTCCAATCAGAAATACTACGGCATCGCTTTTAGTTGCGCTGATGTTTTCCAACAAATGTTCTATACACTTAAGTTTAATAGCTTGCTTCTGTTGTAGCGTGTGGCCGCTTAGTTCCAGTCCATGAAATAAAAAGGAGGGTTGTTGGGCGACACTGAGCGCAGTCAATTGCTTTTTTATCTGGCCCGGATTCTTTTGAATAAAGTCGCTGGTCGTCTTTAAAATTTCGTTGTTAAAACGGTAAGTGGTCAGGATAGCAGATTGACTGGTGTAGCCAAAATGTTCCTCAAATTGCGTGATGATTGAAATATCGCTGCCGGAAAACCGAAAAATCGACTGCCAATCATCGCCAACAGCGTATAGCTTCGCCGCCGGATTCTGCTTGCGCAGGCTTTTCAGCAATTCATAACGCCCGAGCGACATATCCTGAAACTCATCGACGAGGATATATTTATAAGACCTTGTATAGTCACCTGCACTGATATAGCTGCTCGCCAGGTTGATCATATCATTATAATCTATCGAATGACCATCGTGAAGCTTGCGTTCATATTCACGAAACAGTGGCGCAAAAACATCCATAAATGTTTTTAACCGCTTATCAGCTTTAGGGATGATTATATCCGCCGGTTGCTTGCCGTTTGACTTTAACAAACCCAGAAAGCTATGTACCAAAGCAATAAAGTCTTCATATTCCGGGGATAACTGGATCAGGTCATAAAGTTCCTCGGGTGTACGTTTATTGAATTCTACACCCAAAGTTTCGAGCCGCGTCTTTAAGTTTTGCAGCAGTGAATTTTCCTTATTTTCGTAGGAATAAGTTTTAATTAATGTTGTTCCATACTTTTTATGGATATCTTCTTTCCAAAGCATACCGGCGTGATAAGTTTCCTTCGCTGTGCGAAAAGGGTGTTTTGCTTTGAAAAAAGAGGGGACGTTGCCCTCCCGGTCTATCCCATAATGTTCATGCCAAATCTTATATTTTGGGAAGTAAAAGTCGGGTGTATAAGCCGCGAAGCTGGCGTTACGGTCTTCAGGCTGTAAAGGGTAGTGGCGCTCATATTCATAGTCTATCTTAAACAGACAAAGAAAGTTCGCGATCTGTAATTCTTCCTTGCTGTTGACCTGGGTTCCATCTAAGGATACATTTTTATAGCTCTGTTCATGTTTGAGGTATTCGTTGCGTGTTTCGTACTCAAATTCATCACGCTCCGGACGGCTAAAAAAGGCGATGAAGTTGATCGCTTTTTTTTGAAAGTCCGCATCATTCTTAAAAAGGTAACTAAACCTCTCCTGAAGGAAAATTTTTGCTTTATCATCTTTACCATCAAAGGCCAGCAGTACTTCCTTAGCCGAACAGAAACGGGTCACAAAATACCCAAAGCTGTTAAAGGTCCTGACATCCAGCTTATCGGCATCAGGCATGTTTCGGCAAAACTTCAGGCAACGCTCACGCATTTCATCAACCGCATTAGTGGTAAAAGAAATGATGAGCAGATCTTGTGGTTTGGCGAGCCCCTTTTCCAAAAGATAGGCTACCTTGGCACTGATCGTCGTGGTTTTACCTGTACCTGCCCCGGCAATGACCAGGTTATTATCTTCATCGCGTATGATCGCTTCGACCTGATCCCTGGACAAAGGATAGGATTCGAGCGAATTAAACAGATTTGCATATTTCGCTGCTTCAAGTTCTACAAAGCGGTCATTATAAACAGCCCTCTCGCTTTTGATATGCTGATAGCTGTTCAGCAATTTGCTGAGGAGTTCTATATCCGCCGTATCTAAGCCGACTTCGCCATAATAGCCGGGGATGGATTTGAGCAATGAAGATCGGGCTTGCGTAAATTGCTGTTCCCGGAAGTTCGAGAAATAATAATCATAGTTGATAAGCTGCTCAAAGTCTTTAGCCGCGTCTCTGATCTCAGGTAATAATGTTTGCAGTTTTTGTCTGGCTTTTTTGTTCCGTACCCATTTGGTCCAGAGAAACCAAATGCCGAAAATAGATAGGCATAAAAGAACGACAGTTAAAGGTTTAATGCCATTTAATTTATCTTCTTTCATTCTTTGGACAAAGGTTTGATCCGCTGAAATTAGAATTATTATCTGGCAAATTGAAATTTCGAATTTTATCTCCATGTAGGGTGCTGCCACCGCCAGCCAGTGCGCCTGCGATACCAAAGTTCGGGTGGATATGGATTGCCCAAATAAAAAAGCTAAACTTAAGCGGCAGCGGGGTGTTGTTGGGTTATGAAACTGAAACACATCCACTTTATCATCAACCCTGCTTCGGCTAAAGCCGAGCCGGTCTCCCGACGCTGGGCTCGAACCATTATTTTTGAAATACACCTAGGTTAGGAGAGGAGAGGGAGAGTTCAGAACTATCATTCACATAAACTTATTATCAATAAATTACATTTATAAAAAAACCTTACTCTACGAATGACGTAGACAGCAAGTTTACTCTAATTGTTAAGTCGGTTGTAAAGAATTTTATCGGTTTTAAATTCTTTTATTATAATATAGATGTTCTGTCACTGTGGGAGCTTTTATTACTCTTTACACGAATATCACGGACCTTGATCAAAAACTGTATACCTGCTTTTGGGTACCGAGCGAATGATCAAGTCTATATATTGGTAAAACTTATAAACCTTGAACTTTGGCATCATTATGTATTAATTGATCATTCTTAGCAAGACATTAATCAAAAATTGATTCGCTAAATTTGGGCGAATATGTTAAAACCAAAACGCCTTAAAAAGGGTGATCGGATTGCGGCCTTAAGTTCTTCAGCAGGACTTGCCGGATTGTTGCCGTATCGCTACAATATCGGGAAAAAGCAATTACAGGATGAGTTCGATATTGAGCTGGTTGAGATGAAGCATACCCTAAAAGATCCGGAGTGGACAAAGCGTAATCCACAGGCCCGGGCTGAAGACTTAATGGATGCTTTCGCTGATCCAACTATAGACGGAATCATATCGGCTATTGGTGGGGACGATTCGATTCGAATGGCTAAATATGTTGATATTGATATAATCAGCAATAATCCGAAAGCTTATATTGGGTATTCAGATAGTACGGTTTCGCACTTACTTTGTTTTAAAGCAGGGTTGACATCTTTCTACGGCCCGAGTATTCTTGCGAACTTTGCTGAAAACCAAGGTCTCATACCTTACTTTGCCACGCAATTCCGTCAAACGCTCTTCTCAGCCGTGCCGCCTGGAGAAATTATTGATCCTGAATTTTGGACAGCAGAATATTTAGATTGGTTCAATCCTGAGAATCAAATGATCAAAAGAAATTTACTGCCCAATGCTGGAAAACAGGTAATACAAGGAACCAAAACCGTTAATGGACATCTGCTCGGAGGCTGTATTCAGGTCTTTACCATGTTATTGGGGACCGACCTTTGGCCGAACCCGGAAAGTTGGAAAGGAGCTATTTTATTCATCGAAATATCCGAAAGCGAATTATCGCAAAGCACCTTTAAGTATATCTTAAGAAATCTTGGATACCAGGGTATATTTGAATTGGTAAATGGCATCATTTTCGGGAGGCCAGGTGGACAACGATCTGAGCAGGAGTGTAGGCAGTATGAAAAAGCGTTGTTAGAGATCGTCAGTGATGAATTTAACTGTAATGACCTCCCAATCTTATCTAATATGAGTTTTGGACATACTGATCCTGTATTTATAATTCCTTACGGTGTAATGGCTGAGATCAATTGCCTGGAAAATAAATTTATAATCCTTGAAGCTGGTGTTCATTGAAAAGCATACGGCATACAACTTTAGCTATAACTCGTTTCGCAGTATGATAACGAATTTGAGTTGAATCTGGACATATCAATTGGCTATCTTATATGCTGTTAGCTATCGAGTGTAGTACCAGAATTTAAACTTTTTCTGATCCGGCTTAATGACTGGGGTGTGATTTTGAGATATGAAGCAATATAGTGTTGCGGAACTTGCTGGACAATTATAGGATAACGTCGCAGCAACTCAAAATACTTTGTCTTTGCATCGCCGAAGTTCAAAAAGTCATTATCCTTGATTTTTTGCAGTAATGTTGATTCGCTGATGGTTTTAAATTGGATGTACAAGTTGGGGATCAACTTTAAATGTTTTTCAAATGCGGAAAATGCAATTGTAAAAACGTCCCCATCTACTACAGCCTGGATCGCTTCTGAAGCCGGCTGTTTAGTATAATAACTTTCAAGATTGGCAAAAAATTGATTAGGACGGATAAAGTGCTTGGTTACGTCGTCACCATTGCCATCAATACCTAAAAGTCTTAAGACACCGGAATTCACAAAAATTATCTCAGTTGCGACTTCGTGTAATTCCTGTAGGTATTCACCTGCTTTGACCTTACGGTGCTTAAAATCAGCGGTGAGAACCTGAATGTCCTCATCAGCGAGAATCCCTCCGAAAGCCAAAGCAGATTTTAACATTTCCATTATTTAACGATTTTTAGTTGTAGGACGCTTTCTGCACATGCGATCACAGCATCTTTAGCTGGGATCGGCTGCCAACCAAGTTCCTTTCTTGCTTTTGTCAGGTCCGTTTTTCTTCTTTTCATCTCTAATAATACTGGTTTTAGCTCGGGGCGAAAATTTGCTATCAGCTTCGTTATAAAGTTAGGAAATTCGGCGCTCGGAATCTTTCTATCAGGATAGCATTCTTTCAATATAACAGCGATCTCTTTGAACTTTAAGTATTCCGAAGCGGCGATGTAACGATTTCCGGCTGCCTGTGGACTTTCCATTGCTTTAGCCAGCAAATCAGCCACTGAGCGTACGTCAACCAGATCAAACCCTATTTTGGGTATGGCCGGGTAGCTGCCGTTAAGCAAGGCGATGATCATATTGGCAGAATTTCCGTAATCTTCTTCCAGAACAGGTCCTAAAATAGCGCCTGGGCACACGGTCACCAGTTCAAGGTCTGTTAAATTACTTTTCATATAATCCCAGGCCGCTTTTTCAGCGATGGTCTTACTCTTATAATACGGTGTTATATCTTTGTCGGTGTTAATATTCGTCCAGTCGTTTTCGTTGAAGACTTTATTATCATTCCATTCATCAATACCATAGGCGATTGAACACAGTCCGGAGGTCAGGATCACCCGCTTAACGTTGTTCCGTGCCGCAGCTCTTAAAATATTTAGCGTTCCGTCTTTAGCAGGCCTGATCAGTTCGTTCTCGTTTTTAGGTAAAGTTGACGGAAAAGGTGATGCCACATGCTGAATGAAATCAACACCCTGGGTAAGTTCATACCAGATATCTTTATCGCTTAGGTCTGCCACTGCAAAACTTAGCCTGTCAATATTTGCCGTATGTTCTTTGATGACTTGCAATATCGCAGCTTTACGACCCTCGGAGCGTAGGGTACCGATAACTTCATACCCTGCATTTAGCAGTGTAATGGCCGTATGAGCTCCTAAAAATCCGGTAACACCGGTAAGCAAAACTTTCTCTTTTTTCATAACCATTGTTTTGAGCAAAAGTCAAGTTTGGAAATTGAACTGCCATTACCATTTGTTAAGAAATGCTGTCATTGATTTTGCGTCGTGCAGCACTTATTATTTATAGTGATTAAGTTCTTGAAGTGTCTTATAGATCAACAAAGCATAAAAAAGCATATAGACCGCCGCTATGATTGCGATTACCGTGATGGCTGAAACGATTTGATTGGTTCCGCCACTGGCCATAGTACCAAACACAGCCACGTCTACAGCGCCTGCTGCTTGTCGGGTAGTATTAAGAACTGCCGATGCAATACCGGATCTACCTGCGGTTACCGTCGCGAGTGTACCTGTGGTCATTGCCGGAACAGCCACGCCCATTCCGAATGGCAGGCCAAAGAAAGGGAATAACAGATGCCAGTATGGTGTTTCTGTTTTTGCTGCTAACAGGCAGATGCAACCCGCAGCGAAAACTACAGATCCGATAAGGATCGGCACACGTATTCCATAGCGATCCATCAGGTAGCCGCTCATCAGGTTTGAGATTAGAAACCCACCGGTTAATGGTAAAAAAGCAAGGCCGGTCTGAAACGCAGTATAATGCAAGACCTGCTGCAGGTAGAGGCTAAGAACAAAGACCAGACCATAATATATCCAGTTGAGGGACATTCCCAAGCCAATAAATACATTGAAATTCCTGGAATTGAACAGGTCAAGCGGAAGAATTGGTGCCTTCGCTACCCGTTCACGCCAAATAAACATTATCAACATCAGGATACTGAAAGAGATGCCGCCATATATGATCGGTGATGTTGGACCCAGCGTATGCCATTCGATCATTGCAGCAATAAAAACGGTGAGCGCGAGCATCCAGATCAATTGCCCGGGTATATCAAAGCCCTTGCTTTTACTTTTTACACTATCAGTGAGATAAATGCTTAAAAAGAAGCCGGCCAAACATATCGGTATATTTACCAGAAAGATTATCCGCCAGCTACTCATATTGACGAGTAATCCGCCAACAACAGGTCCGGCTGCTATAGATATCGCCCCTCCGGCAGTCCAGTAAGCGATAGCGCGCGCTTTTAGCTTTGGTTCGTTTGAGAAATTGTTGCTGAGAATAGATAACGAACTTGGAATCATGGTTGCGGAACCGATTCCTTGCAAAGCCCGGAACCCGATCAATGAGCGCGCGTTACATGCAAGTCCGCAACCTACCGACGCTATCCCAAAGATTAGTATGCCGATCTGAAAAAGGCGCCTGGACCCCAGCAGATCACTCATGCCCCCTGCTGATAACATTAATACGGCAAAAGCAATGGTGTAGGCATCAACGATCCATTGCAAAGTACTGATATTCGCAGAAAATGATTTCCCGATTTGCGGAACAGCCACATTTACAATAGAAACATCCAGTTGAGATACTACAAATGCAAGACTGGTCGTGATGACCACAAACCAAAAGCCCGTCTGATTCTTTTTCAAAGCGAAGAAATTATTGAAGCCGCAAAAGTAGGGAACAATCTGGTGCGTCGGTTAATTAATGATGGTCCTTTTCTAATCGCTTTAATTTCCGGTCAATGGAAAACAGATAAATTGCCAGGCCCACGAATGTGATCGCAATGGTCGCAACCACCACGTAGATTTTTCCGGAGCTTCTAAGTGAGTCGGCCATTTCAATTCCTGAACCTGATTGAGCAAAGAGATTAGCAGTTTGCAAAAAAAGTATTGCAGCTATTAATAATTTTTTCATGTTGAACGGATAAGCCAGCTGCTTTTCGATTGCAGCTGGCTGTTATTAAATTTAATTAATTGTGTTCTGATAGTAATCAATCATTTGGATACGAAAACGGATTGTAGCGATCCAAACCCCAATAAGCGACCAGCCAAGCATAGCGGGATAAAAGGCCAGCTTCATGCCATTGTCCAGATCGTATTTTCCAAAGGCCGGATTACCTCCATTACCTGGATGAAGGGAATCTGTCATGCGCGGCAACACAAACAAGAGTACAATCATAATAGGAAAAGCAAAGATGTTGTAAATGGCCGCTATTCTGCCGCGCTTTTGTTCTTCCTCAATAGAATTGCGAAGTACCAGGTAAGCTGAATACAGCAGTGCTCCAATAGCAGCGCTGTTTTGTTTTGGGTCATTACTCCAATATGCCCCCCAGGTATATTTAGCCCAAAGCATGCCGGACAACAGGCCCAGTATATAAAAGAAAAGTCCCACCTTAACGCATTCAAGTGACAAGAGATCATATCGCTGGTCACCTGTACGCAAATACATTAAGCTCCCATATATTGAAATCTTAAAAACGACCAGCATTGCCATCCACATGGGGACATGAAAATATAGATTCCTGATGGTCTCATGCAGGATGGGCAGTGCGGGCACAGGTAACAACAAACCTGTAAATAAAGTGGAAAAAACCAAAATTACCCCGGTGATTTTCCACCAAGCCTGATCAATGTATAATAATAATTTGTCCATCGTAATGCTCATTAATTGGCCCCGCCTCCTAAGCTGCGATATAGGTCCGAAATGGCATTCAATTCCTGTCGTTTGACAGTCGCTAATTCCAGTTCACTTTGTAAGGCATTACTTTGCGCGGTGATCACTTCGAGGTAATTCGCCATGCCGTTCTTAAATAATGCATTGGCATTAGCGGTGGCTTGCTGGAGCGTTTTAACCCGAGCAACTGCCACTGCTTCCCTGTTCTTTAGCTTCTCAATACTAATCAGAGCGTCAGAAACCTCGCCAACCGCTTTTAACACGGTCTGCCTGAAAAATAATACTGTTTTCTCACGCTCGACCTTGGCGATCTGATATTGCGTACTCAACTCTTTACGCTGAAGAAGTGGCTGTAATACACTGCCGCCGACAATGCCAAATAATGATCCTGGTATATTGAACCAGTCACTGGCCCTGATCGCATTGACGCCGCCCGAAGCAGTTATGCGTAATGCAGGATACATTTGCGCTTTGGAGATACCTACACGCGAATTTGCAATGGTCAGATCAAGCTCCCTGCTTTTTACATCAGGTCTGCGGCTGACCATTTCTGAGGGAATACCTGCAGAAAGCATAGCCGGGAGGCTCACCTCGTCAAGTAGCGAATTTCTCTGGATCCTAGCCGGCAAATGCCCTGCAAGCATATTCAAGGCGTTCTCCTGAATAGCTATGGCCTGCTCCAGTTGAGGCACCAATTCCGCTGAAACCTGGCGTTGTGCTTCCGCCTGCTGAACGCCAAGTAAACTGACTTGCCCGGCGTCATATTGGAGCTTTACGATGTTAAGCGTACTGTCGTTCAAACTTAAATTTCTCCTGGCAATACTCAGCTGTGCGTCTAGCATCAGCAGGTTGAAATATCCCTGAGATACGGATGCGATCAAAGCCGTTTGCAATGTCTTCTGCGCTTCCTGTGTTTGCAGATAACTGACAAGCGCGATCCTGTTAGTATTTCTGATCTTACCCCAGATGTCCGCCTCCCAACTCAAACTTAAGTTTGCCGAATAATCTTCCAGGTGGTTAGTACCAAGGAACTGTCCGAGTGTCAATCCGTTCAAACTGTTATTTGAGGGATTGGTCGTATTTGCTGTTACATTCAGCCCAATTTGCGGAACATTATTCCATTTAGATTGCTTCAGAACCAATCGTGACTGTTCCAGATTCTTCATCGCGATCTGCATATCATAGTTTCGTGATAGCGTACTGTCTATCAGTTGCTGCAAGAATTGATCTTGAAAAAACGATTTCCAGGGCATTCTTGCTATACTAGCGCTATCTGATGCGGGTGCATTTCTAAATGCCGCCGGAAGCTCGGGTTGCGGGGTTTTAACGTCCTTTGATACCTTGCACGCGCCAGCAAAGGCAATTAAAAAAGGTATCAGATATATTATTTTACTATTGTTCATTGCTCAGTGATTAATAATTAAAGCACAGGCTCGGGTTTGTACTCCAATGCCTTTTGCTCTTCAATAATTTCTTTTTTTCCGGAGATCCTCTCATGAAGTGCCTGAAAGACAACGAACAATACCGGAATAATAAATAATCCAAGGATCACGCCGCCAAGCATGCCGCCGGCCGCTCCGATACTGATCGAATGGTTACCCATGGCTGAAGGACCTGTAGCGCGCATCATTGGTGTGATACCGGCAACAAAAGCAACAGAGGTCATGATGATCGGACGGATACGCAATTTGGCTGCTTCCAGCGCTGATTCCACCAAGGTGTGCCCGGCATGCCTGCGCTGTACAGCGAATTCAACGATCAGGATCGCGTTTTTAGCCAGCAAGCCGATGAGCATGATCAGTGCAACCTGAATGTAAATATTGTTATCGATTCCGGCCATTCCAATAGCCATAAATACACCTATGATTCCGGTTGGCACAGACAACACAACGGCCAATGGAAGGATGTAGCTGTTATATTGCGCACATAACAGGAAATAAACGAATAATAGTGATAGCACAAAGATGATCACCGATTGGCCGCCGGAAGAAATTTCTTCCCTGGTCATGCCGGAAAACTCATAAGAATAACCTGTTGGCAAAACCTCGGCTGCGACCTCACGTACCGCCTGTATCGCATTACCGGTACTGTAACCCGGCTTGGGTACGGCATTGACGCCAATAGAGTTGAACAGGTTATAACGTGTGATCACTTCCGGTCCGAATACTCTTTTCAAGCTGAGGATCGTCTTTACCGGAACCATGCTACCGGCTTTGCTCTTGACATATACCTCATCGAGCGATGCGGGATCGGCCCGTTCTTCTTTTTCAGCCTGAACCATCACCCTGTAATACTTTCCGAATCGGTTGAAATCTGACACCTGTGCGCTGCCGAAGTAAGACTGCATTGTACTTAATACATCCTTTTCATCTACGCCCAATTGCTCGATTTTCTCATGGTCAAGCACCATTTCGTACTGCGGATAATCTGCGCGAAAGGTGGTAAAGGCGACTGCAATTTCTTTACGTTTCATTAATTCGGCAATAAAACGGTTCGCCAGGCCACCAAACTTATCCAGCTTGCCACCTGCCTTATCTTCCAGAACGAGGTCAAGGGCGTCAACGTTGCTAAAGCCCGGAACGGTTGGAAATGAGAAGACAAAACACTGAGCGCCTTTAATCGTATTCAACCTTTTCTGCAGTTCGGCTATATTATCCGTGACACTATTCATTTCTCCGCGTTCGCCGTCCTTTTTCATCCTGAAAAATGCTACGCCTGAAGAGGGGCTGGTGGAACTGGTCAATACGTTAAAGCCTGCAACTTCATTGAATGCAAACTTAGCTTTCATATCCCGTACCTTATTCGCTGCTTCATCCAGAATGGCCTGAGTCCTGTTCATAGAAGAACCGGGAGGAAGATTGACCGATATGGCAATGAAACCAAGATCTTCAGATGGGATAAAACCTGTCGGTGTTCTTCTGATTAGCCAGGCAGTGACAACCACAACCAACGCTAAGCCGCCCAGACTGATCCACTTGAATTTGATCATTCCTTTTACGGCTCCAACATATCTGCCCGTAATATTTTCAAATCCCTTATTGAAAGCATGAAAGAATCGCTGTTTGAAATTTTTCGGTTGCCCGCGATGATCATGATTCACATCCTTCAACAACAAAGCGCACAAGGCCGGACTGAGTGTTAGCGCGTTTAATGCGGATATCACAATAGCTATTGCCAACGTAAAGGCGAACTGCCTGTAAAACACACCTGCGGAACCTTTCATAAAGCCAACAGGCAGGAATACCGCAGCCATTACAAGTGTGATGGAAATGATCGCTCCGGTGATCTCATGCATAGCAGTCATGGTTGCTTTTTTCGGGGTGATGTCACGGTGTTCTAATTTGGAGTGTACAGCCTCCACCACGACAATGGCGTCATCCACTACGATACCAATCGCCAGTACAAGCGCAAACAAGGTGAGTAAGTTGATGGAGAACCCGAAGGCAGACATGAAAAAGAACGTTCCGATAATTGCTACCGGAACAGCGATAGCAGGGATAAGAGTCGACCTGAAATCCTGTAAGAAGATGTAAACCACGATAAACACAAGGATGAAGGCTTCCAGTAAGGTATGTTCTACCTGTTCAATGGATTGATCCAGCATGTCTTTCGTATTGTAAAGGATCTGCTGTTTGATTCCCTTCGGGAAATCTTTTTCAGCTTTCTTCATGAATTCACCAACCTTCGTCTGAATGTCCCTTGAATTGGTACCGGGCAACTGGATCACCTGGAACAACACACTTTGCTTGTCGTTCACCGTGTTCAATGAATTATAGGTATAGCTACCCAACTCGACTTTGGCAACATCTTTCAGCTTCAGCATACTGCCATCTGAGTTCGCCCTGATGATCATGTTGCCATAATCTTCAGGTTTAGTATATTTTCCGGAATATTTAAGCACGTATTCAAATGAACGGTTGCTGGATTCCCCGAATCTGCCCGGAGCCGCTTCTTGGTTTTTGCTCCGTACAGCTGTCATTACCTCTGTCGGTGTAATATTGTAGGCAGCCATTTGTGCTGGGTTCAGCCAGATACGCATGGAATAATCCCTGTTGGCACCAAAGAAGATCACTTGACCGACACCCTGGATACGTTTCAGCTCAGGGATGATGTTGATCTGTGAATAATTGGTCAAGTAAGTGGCATCATATAGCTTCGGATTCTCACTCATCAGGTTGATGGCCATGATCAGCGAGTTCTGCACCTTTTGGGTAGTAATACCTGCCTGAACGACTTCAGGCGGTAGCAGCCCGGTCGCGGATGATACCCGGTTCTGCACATTCACCGCTGCCTGGTCCGGATCGGTACCTAACTTGAAGTAAACAGATATGGTCAGCGTTCCATCGTTGCTGGAAGTGGAACTCATATAACTCATATTTTCAACGCCATTAATCGCTTCTTCCAACGGCGGCGCTACTGCCCGGACCATGGTTTCAGCGTTGGCCCCGGGATAATTGGCGGATACCTGCACCACCGGCGGCGCGATATCAGGGAATTGTTGAATAGGCAGGCCCATCAGACCCACTGCACCGAGAATGACCAACATGATAGAAACCACGGTGGCGATTACCGGTTTATCGATAAATACTTTAAGCATGATTTGTTATTTTAGTTAGTTGCTGGCCAATTTTTCTTTTGGTTGTTCCGGTTTTACTAGAATTCCATCTTTAACCGTTTCCAGACCTTTTAACACTACACGGTCACCACTCTTCAGGCCGGCGGAAATGTAATAGGTGTTATCCGTAGAGCCGGATATGGTCAGGGCGACCTGATGCGCTTTGTTGTTTTGATCAACAATGAAGGCAAATGTCTTGTCCTGCATTTCGAAGGTGGCTGATTGCGGTATATCGATCACGCCGGATTGTTTCAAACCAAGTTTGATCCTGCCGGAATTTCCGGAACGAAGCAAGCCTTCCCGATTAGGAAAAGTTGCACGAAGTGTTATCGCGCCGGTAGTTTTATCAAATGCAGCATCAACCATGTCCAACGTCCCGGATTGGGAATATGGGTTCCTGCCCGCCAGCAAAATGGTTACCGGCGGTGAATTTTTTAACTTCTCATTGATCGATGCACCTTTTAAACCATCCTTGAAGGTAACAAAGTCTGCCTCACCAATAGAGAAATAAGCGTGCACTTCGCGATTATCCGACAAATAGGTCAAAGGCTGAGTATCAGCGGGCGAAAGTAAGCTGCCGGTCTTCTTCGAAAAACGACCAATGAAGCCACTAACAGGCGCTGTGATCGTTGCGAAACCTAAGGTGATCTTTGCATTTCCGGCCTTGGCTTTGGCCTGTGTCTCTTTGGCCAAAGCTGCTTCATAGCCTGCCTGCGCTGTTTTTAACTGGTATAATGAAACTACCTTGTTCTGCACAAGTGGCGTCAACTTTTCGACTTCCAGTTTTGCGCTGGCTACCGTTGCCTTTGTGGCAAGTAAGTCACCCTCGGCATCATTATAGGCCTCACGATATGGCCTGGTATCGATCTGGAATAGCGGGGTTCCTTTTTGGACGTAGGCACCTTCATCGACAAAGATCTTTTCAAGAATGCCGGAAACCTGGGTCCTGATCTCAACATCCGTCAAACCCTCGATCTTTGCCGGGTATTCCGAATAAATGATCTCATCACTGGCATTTACAGTTGCAACAGGTACGGAAGGCGTGGCTGCCGGTACTGATGGCAAACTGCCGGATGAACAGCCAGAAAAGATGATGGCATGAGCCATCAAACCGTATATCAGATTTTTTTTCATAAAGTTTTAAATATTAAGTGTAAAAGAAATTGGAGCTGTATAGTTGTTCTTGGGATTAATGCGGATAATATGGTGAGATGAGGAAATAAACGATAACACCTGTGAGGCTGACATACAGCCAGATCGGCATCGTCCAGGCTGCTATTTTCCGGTGTCTGTTTAAATTGCCGTTCAGGGCATAGCTCATCGTGACCAAAGCCAGCGGGACGATCAGTGCTGCGAGAAAAATATGCGTAACGAGTATCAAGAAGTAAATAGCTTTGATCATTCCGGTGCCTCCGAACCTTGTTGACGGAATAGAAAAATGGTAGAGTAGATAAGAGAATAAGAAAAGCGCGGTAAATGAGAACGCGAGAAATACAAAGCTTCGGTGTGCTATAACGCGTTTTCGCTTAATACTGACCAATGCTGCAATTAAGGCAATGAAAGTTGATCCGTTCAACACTGCATTTAACAAGGGCAATTTAGTGAGGTCATAGCCATTAAGCAGATCGTTCTTTGGAATAAAATAGGCGGTCGCGATCAAACCATTGATAGCCATCGTCAGTATCCAGATCAAAGGAGTAAAATTTTTCTGTTTCATTAGTTTAAATAGATCGTTGTGATCGTAGGCCTCATCAAAGTGTTTGGGTGAAGCGATAACCAGTTAAAGTAATCATCGAAGGTTAGCATCGTTAAATGCTCACTGAATAATAGAAAGCATACTACGTAGTATGTTTTTGGGTTGGATATTTGAATGGTCATAGATCTTAACTAAGCATACCACACAGTATGTTTTATAAAAAAAAATTTTATTTAAGTGATTCCAGATACTTTTGATATTCCTTCAAAAAGGTGTTGTAATAACTCTTTCCAAGTACTTTTCCCATCGCACGTACTCCATGGTAAAGCGTGATAATGTACAACGCAGTAGTTTCGGAGTTATGTTCGGCACTTAGCTGTCCTGCAGCCTTGGCTTTTGCGATCTCATCTTCGATGAGTTTGCGCCATTCAGTTTGGTTTTTTTTCAGCGCTTTTCTGAAGTTTTCATTTATCGGTGCCATTTCCTGCACCAGGTTAACGGCGGGGCAACCATAGTCGGCGTTCAATAGTGGATGGGCGATCAGCAGATCTTTCAGCATTTGATATAAGTTTTTTCTGAAGTCCTTCGAGACTCTGAGCGACTTCAGGATCGTCGGCCAGATCTCCCTGTGTATGACATCGTCGATCAAAGCTATCCCCATTTCTTCTTTGCTTTTGAAATGATGATAGAATGCACCCTTAGTTACAGAGGTGGTTTCCAGGATTTGATCAATACTTGTTGCCTGGTAACCATTTTTGTAAATCAGGTCAAATGCCTTCTTTAATATATCCATTCTTGTTGCGTCCGCTTTTGACATTATCAAACCGATTAGTACGGTGCAAAGTTATCTATGTTTTGGTGTTTTTTATCATTGAATGCGTTGCCTGTTGTAAAGCTGCCATTGCTGAAGCTAGTTAAAAATGTCAAGTTTGGTCGTCTGTTAATAGACGAAACCGCTAATTAAACTATTGATTATAAGTAAATTCCAAGGATTTATTTTTCTAAGTACCATTTTAGTTCGTTATTTTAAAAATGGCCTAAAATGCGCTATTTATGTCCTTTGAGACAAGTCCCACAACGTGTATTTTTGTAAGTATGAAAAGTGAGATCATGGATAATGCTCAGGCGGATCAGAAAAAAAAAGTCGTTATCGTAGCCATGTCCGGTCGTATGATGATGGACTTTGTGGGGCCTGCTGATGTATTTACAACAACAAATATTTACCTGGGACGCAGGGGTTTACCGGTAGGCTATCAAGTGCAAATAGCTGCACCTACAGCTGATAAATGTATAGCCACCAATGCAGGGGCTGACATTTTATGCCATATTCGCGCTATTGATATCAGATCACGGATAGATACTTTAATTATTTCTAACTATGAATCGGAAGATTCAGAAACTATTCAGTTCAAGCCTTTTTACCAATGGCTTTCAAAACGTACTGATAAAAATACGAGGAGAATCGCCTCTGTCTGCGCAGGCACTTTTGCGCTGGCAAAAGCGGGATTGATCAATAACCGTAAAGTGACCACACACTGGACATTGAACGAAATACTTCAGCAAAGCTATCCGCAGCTGACCGTAGACACGAATCCTCTATACATCAAAGACGGCCATATATATACGTCAGGCGGTGTATCCTCAGGTATAGATCTCGCCCTGGCTATGGTAGAGGAAGACTTTGGAAAAGATGTGGCGATCCAGGTAGCACGTGAACTCGTCGTACATTTATACAGGCCGGGTTACCAAAGCCAGTTCGGTAGCTTACTTCCTTCAGTTGAAAGACCGGGCCTCAGTCAAAAACTTCGGAAATGGGTACTCGATAATTTAACCGAAGCACTCGATGTCAAAAGCATAGCTGATCATTTGAATATGAGTCCACGAAATTTTACAAGGGTTTTCCAAAAACAAACAGGTACGCCTCCGGCTAAGTTCGTCGAAAAAGTAAGGATTGAACAGGCCAGGAAGCTATTAGAAGATACAGACAACACCCTTGAAAATATTGCGGAATCCTGTGGTTTTGGAGCATTGAGTTCTATGCGTCGTACATTTCTGAGGTTATTGAATACAACGCCTTCTGATTATCGCCGGGCATTCCGCACAACTTTGAAGGATTTGGGGCTTGGGGAGCACTACCCGATCAATATGAATCATAGCGAAGTGGATTGACGATCATTATAGCCTGGTAAATTGATGGATGAGATTTTTGGATCACCCCTAAAACGATTGAAAATAAGCGCTTATTGCGTAGGCGTGTCGTTTTTACTCTTGGTTGGCGTCGCCATTCCGCTTAAATTATTACTGCAACAACCCAGTATGTTATGGTTTATTTCGCCGTTCCATCTCTCGCTGACCTGTTGGTTTATGGTCAATACCGTTCAGGTCGCTGAAGAATTCAAATGGCGTTTTAGCGAGACCACCTTTAAGATATTGGTCAGTTGTTTTATTCCCTTCGGGACCTTTTTCGTTGCCAAGCTAATGCTCAATAAAAGCAAACTTAGATGCAACGATAGTGGACCGATAGCAAAGGTCCACTCCAATAATAGTTAAATGAAAAATTATATAAATATCTAATGAACAGACTAAAAACATACTACTTGGTATCCATGGTGTTGCTTGGCCTGGCATTTTCTTGCAGCGGACCAAAGAGTGAGCCTGATCCGAAGCAATACGTTCTTTCTAAACATGATGAGTTAATGCAGAAGGGAGAGGTAGCCATGTCGATCAAAATGCAATTGGACACTTTACAATTAATCCACTCTACTGCTATTAATCCCGAAATAGACAGTCTTAAATCTGTTCAACAGATAAAAGCGATCAAAGCATTATTAATCAAAGCTGACGAGACCATGGAAGATTGGATGCATCAATACAAGGCGGATTATATAGGAAACTCTCCGGAAGCGACCAATGCTTATTATCAAGCAGAGGCTGATAAATTGAATAAGCTTGACGGCTTATATAACAATGCTATTTCTGAAGCTAAAGGCTTATTTCAAAAGCTCCATATTCCTCCTATAAACACAATTGATAATTAAGAAACAGTTGATCGATGATGAATAAAATATGGTTTTGCGTCGCCATGACGATCGCCCTTTCCGCATGTAAAGGAAAGCCTAAAACGCTTCCAATTTATGGTCCACACGAACCGGTCGAACGTATAGTCGACGGTAATAAAATTATCGATACCGTATACCAGACCATTCCCGCGTTCAGGTTTATCAACCAGGACAGCACTTTTATTTCCAACCATAATTTCGATGGTAAGATCTATGTAGCTGATTTCTTTTTTACTTCTTGTCCTTCCATTTGCCCCGTAATGCACCGCAACCTGATGAAAGTATATGAAAAATATAAAGGAAACGACCAGGTCATGCTGCTTTCTCATACCATAGATTACAAATATGATGTTCCTCATGTCTTGAAAAAATATGCACAGAAATTAGGTGTTGATGGATCGCAATGGCAATTCGTGCGTGGTACCAAAGACAGCGTTTATACGCTTGCTAAGCAAAATTACCTTGTTTCTGTTGGCGAGGACGGCAAAGCACCCGGTGGTTATGTACACCAGGGTTATCTCGTGCTCGTAGACAAAGAAAAACGAGTAAGAGGTGCCTACGACGGAACTGATTCGAAACAGGTTGATCAACTATTGAACGATATGGACATTTTAATTGCAGAAGAAAAAAAGTAAATGATCAGCGTCCTGCAGCCTGCCGACAAGATTAGCACCTGCCCGTGATTGTGTACTCTGCACAGGAACTTAATGAAGAAAAAATTAATCATCATCATCGTATTGATCAATGTGATCATCGGCTACTTTGCGTATAATCTCAAGCCGGCCCAAGTTAATTTTGATGCTAAAGAGGAAAATATTGAACTTAAAGTGCCTTCCAATTTTCCTAACCCGGTCTATGATCTTAAAGGCAATAAGCTGACACCAGCCGGCTTTAAGCTCGGGCGAATCTTGTTTTACGACCGTCAGCTATCGCTTGATCAATCGATCTCCTGCGGGTCGTGCCATCAGGCAAATGCAGCATTTGCAAATTTTGAGCGGCCGCTCAGTCGGGGCATAAAAGGGTGTACAGGCACCCGGAATGCCCCTGTTTTATTCAACCTGGCCTGGCAACAGGAGTTTATGTGGGACGGACGCCTGGACCAATTGGACCTGACCTCGCATAATGCGGTAACCAATCCCTGTGAAATGGCCAACGAAATGAACCAGATGAGTGCGAGGCTTCAGGAACTACCCATGTATCCGCCGCTCTTTAAAAAAGCCTTTGGCGATTCGATTATTACGGAAAAAAAAATGATGAAAGCCTTAGCTCAATTTATGGCTGCGATGGTCTCCGCAAATTCGAAATATGACAAACATGTTCGGAATGAACAAGGAGGCAATTTTTCGGAAGAAGAGCGATCAGGATATACGCTTTTTAAAGAGAAATGCAGTTCATGTCACCAGGAGCCGCTATTCACTGATCGCAGTTTTCGCAACAATGGATTGGAAATGCGTTCTGCGGATAAAGGCAGGGACAGCCTGACCCACCGGAGAGTCGACATAGGGAAATTCAAAGTGCCTTCTTTGAGGAATGTTGAGGTCAGCGGGCCTTATATGCATGACGGAAGCCTGGCGAGCCTTAATGATGTGCTGGCACATTATCACCATGGCGTAAAAGCAAATCCTAATCTTGATCCCGAACTGAAAAAGGACGGTAGGTTAGGTATTTCCCTCAATGACCGGGAACAGAAGCAGATATTGGCCTTTTTAAAGACACTCACGGATAAAGAATTTATAAATGATAAACGATTTCAAAACCTATGATCAACAGGCTGGTCAAACCAGTTACGATCTTAATTAATTTTTATACTTATGATACAAGACGTTTTAAGAAATGGGTCTGCTGCGGCCCATCAGCAATTAGAAAAAATAGTTGTTACCCGATTAAAGGCCATCAAAAGCAAGGAAGATTATGCAGCCTTATTAAAATATTTCTATGCCTTTTTCTCCCGGTTGGAGGAGGTGATCGCGCCGTACATGAACGAAGATATTCTGCCTGACAAGGCACAGCGTCGAAATTCTGGCTTTCTGGCCAACGATATGGTTAGTCTCGGCCAGACCGTAACAGAGATTTCTGTACCGGATGTGCCGGAGATCACTAATGTGTACCAGGCACTGGGCGCTTTCTATGTGATGGAAGGCTCCATCATGGGAGGTTCCATCATTGTTCAAATGCTGGCAAAGTTAGGCATCACTGACGGGGTCTCCTTCTTTTCCGGGTACGGCCCTGAGACAGGTTCCATCTGGGGGCGTTTTATAGAGGTTTTGAATAAAACCGTTCCGGTGTCAGAACAATACCAGGTCGTTGAAACGGCTACCGATACTTTTCACTGCTTTGCTTTGTCTTTCGATGATAAGTAACTGTCTGTTGAAGGTTGTCTTGGTAGACATGCGGGACACTAGTATCATATTTTTTTGCTTTAAAGCATACTACATGGTATGCAAAATTTCATGATCATGTTTCCAATATTACTTTTTTTGCATTCGTTCTGGCGTTGGCTTGTTTTAAGCAGCCTCGTCTATTCCATATACATCGCTTACCGGGGGAAAACCGGCAAGATAGGTTACACCGCCTCAGTGGACCAGTGGCGGCACTGGACAGCCACCATTGCGCACGTACAACTGCTGCTGGGAATGTCCATTTACTTTCAAAGCCCGGTCGTCTTGTTCCAGATGATGGATGCGCCCGGAAGGCTATTTAATGAGCAGACCTTCTTTCGCTATTTCCATCTGGTTATGATGATGGTAGCTGTAGTGCTGATTACGATCGGATCAGCCAAGGCAAAGCGGCAGAAGACCGATGCTGAAAAATTTGATACGATGCTGACCTGGTTCACGATCGCTTTAGTGGTGATTTTTATCGCTATACCTTGGCCATTCTCACCATTGGCGAGCCGGCCGTTCGTGCGGACGCTATGATCTATCACTTAAAATGTAATTACTTCTGTACCAAATAAGAATCCATTAAAATCTGTTGTCATGACTAAAAACCTTTTAAAAACCCGGGTCGGCAGGCTGAAGCTGTTAGGCTACCTCGAAGGGACCTCACTGTTATTTCTCGTAGGTGTTGCCGTGCCGTTTAAATACATTGCTGGAAATCCTGTATTAGTTAAAGCGATCGGCCCTATTCATGGTCTGCTGTTTCTGGGATTCATATTTAGCACCCTTAGCATTGGTGTAGAGCAGCAATGGAAGTTCCAGCGAACTACCTGGAAGGTACTGCTTGCCTGTATTATACCCTTTGGCACATTTTACATAGATCGGTTGATCACAAAAGAGCGGCTTGCCGAAACCAACCGGTAACGAACACCGGAAGACATTTGACTGAAATGTTCGGTCACTTATATTTTGATAACATAATTAAATCTTATAGTCCATGAAAACTTATATAAAAAAGATCACCAAATTTCTGAGCATTTTTCTTGTGATGTTTATGATGGGAACGGCTAAAGTGGCCCATGCCCAATGTGCTCAATGTGTCGCGACAGTAGAATCAAACAGGCAGTCGGGAAACGAAGGACTTGCGAAAGGTCTTAATAACGGCATCCTTTACTTGCTTTGTATGCCTTATGCCGCAATCGCAATCGTCGGATTTGTGTGGTACAGGAAATTCCGTAAAAAAGGGATTGCCTTAAATGTGCCCAGTGAAAAACTAAATCTTAACTAATCCCTGCAGGGCCCAATTCGGCATTCACATGAACCAGCTACAACACGCTTTTAACCTGTTTGATGGGTATAATCAAAAGGATCCTCGTTGGATCATCTGGAAAAACGAGGTTTATCCCCAGGAATATGCTCATGCATTGATGCTGAATGAATGGGTTTTGTCCCTTCAGCCGGCCTCTGGTCAAGAACTGTTACTGGCATCCCGTTGCCAGCACATCGGCAGATGGGAGATTCCCCGTGACAGTTATCCGGATGGCAGGGAAGCTTATCTCAAATGGAGAAAGGATCTGGCACAGCATCATGCCACGATCGCTGGTGATTTAATGAGAGAAGCTCGTTATGGCGAGAACCAAATCAACCGTGTAACGGAGATCATCTTAAAAAAAAGAATAAAACAGGATTATGAAGTGCAGATCATGGAAAATGCCTTGTGTTTGATCTTTCTTGAGCATCAGTATGAAGAACTGCGCCTTAAATACCTTGATGAGCCCGAGAAAATGGTCAATATTCTTTACCGGTCGCTGTTAAAAATGGATAAGCATGGTCATGCAATCGCAAAGTTGCTGCCTTATACCAACGACGGCTTAAGCCTGGTCATTAAAGCAATCGAACGGGTCGAACATTCTTAAGCTGTTACCAACACTATTACTAATAAGCGGTCATAGTCCTGGGATCAGTGAATTGGCTGCGCAACTTAAATATTATCAATATGAGATACGTTGTATTTTTTGGCATCATTGCCTTATTTGTTTTTTTCATTTACCGCATGTTCGCTACATCTGTAGATGATCACACCATGGAAAACATTCTTGCCAAAGATCCGGTGATCCTGGATGTACGGACACCAGCAGAGTTTTCACGCGGACATCTGGAAGGTGCGGTCAACTTTCCCTTAGATGAGCTGGAGAAAGGCATACCGATTACCCTGGATCATCAACGTCCGATCTTAACCTGTTGTTCCCATGGGGTAAGAAGTGTTCAGGCCGTTGAACTGCTAAAGGCCAGAGGGTATAAAAATGCGGTCAACGGCGGTGCCTGGACAAACCTCCAGATGATCATGGATAAAGAACGCCCTTCCGCTGAAGCAGAACAGAAATGATCTAACCCGGCAATTCCCGATTTGCTGCGGGATATGTCATTATAATAGTAAACATGAATATCCTAGACCCTAGTGCCCTTAATGGTTGCAAGCTGGATTGGGCTGCCAAAACACTGCTACTGGACGGTTATTCTCTGATCGAACAATGCGTTCATAATATCGACACACACGGCTCCATGTACCTGAAAGACCATTTGCTTGTTTTTTTGCTGGAGGGAAACCTTAGGGTTGTGTATGGCAAACAGTCTTTCCTGGTTAACAAGAACGAAATGATACTGCTTAAAAAGGCAACATTGGTCCAATATGAGTGGTCAGGAAGCCATGAAAACAGCAACCTATTCGACTGCCTGATGTTCTCCCTGAAAAGCGAGCTGATCAGATCTTTCCTGACCAGTACTGAGCTCAGGATAAGCCGGCAGAATTCGGTCCACCAAGTGCTTACTTCCGTTCAACCCATGGATGAATGCCTGCTTGCATTTGCCCAGTCCCTAAAGCCGTATTTTAAAAATGTTGCCAAGGTAGTGCCAAGCCAACTTCGCCATAAAATGATGGAATTGTTGTACGATACGGCTGTTTGCAGCCAGGCCATGTTTCAGCAAATACTGCATTTGCAGCAGCAAGTACCGACTGACCTTCGTGAGGTGGTCGAACAACATTATGCTACACAGGTTCGGATCCAGGACCTGGCCTACCTATCCGGCCGGAGCCTATCCAGTTTTAAGCGTGACTTTCAACAGGTCTATAATTTGCCACCTGCCACCTGGATAAGGGAAAAGCGACTGAACAAGGCCAAAGAAATGCTTGAAACCACGGGAATGACTGTTTCTGAAATATGCTATTCCTTAGGTTTTGAGAATGTATCTCACTTTTCAAGAATTTTTAAGCAATACCATGGCAAGATTCCGACTAGTTTAAGACAAGCGGTCTAAAAGACGTCTCAAATGGTCTAATCCAATAATTGAACCAAATAGAACAAAATTATAGACTTTTTAGAAAAGCCGATCGGTAGAAATTAGCCCTCCTTTGTAGTAATAAATATATAGGAATAATGAGAACAGCATTTATAGTTTTATTAAGCCTTTGCTCAACTATGGCAATGGCGAAAGAGGGACCGGGTTCGTCTGCATCAAAAAAAACATATGTATCAACGGGGCACAAAATTCTTACAGCACCTGACGCTGCTGATAAAAAAGCAATTCTGGACGTGATCGATACCTATGTAGAAGGCTTACGCTTGGGCCGGGTTGATCTGTTAAAGAAAAGCTTTTACAAAAACGCGATCATGTACGGTTTCTCGGCAGAGAATGAGATCACTGAAGGCAGTGTTCAACATCTTTATGACCTGATCGAAAAAAATGGCGCGCTATCAAAGGTAACTTCGGTAAACAGCGTTCTTCACCAGACCGCTAATACAGCTTCGGTTCTTGCTGAATTGAAAAATACTTCACCGAATCATAATTCAACTGATTATTTATCGCTGATGAAGATTAATGGTGAATGGAAGATCATATCGAAGGTCTATCACTTGTCACACGCTAAATAATTTCAGTAATCAATTAAAACGGCCGGGCATCCGGCCTATATCCGATCAAAAATTAAGATCTCAAATATGCCAGCTATAAAAAATAATAACTCGATCGCTGATTATGATAATATAATCGCTGTGGCGAAAATCTACGTTGATGGTTTAAAGACCGGTAATGTCGATCAGCTAAAACAAACCTTTCATTCTGAAGGCCTAATGGCCGGGTACATGCCGGACGGGCAATTAACGACCAAGCTGCAATTCCTGTACGACTTCACCCAGGAGAATGGCGCAGCTGCGGATGTAAAGGCTCATATAAGCATTCTGCATAAAACAGAGACGGCAGCTGTCGTGCTGGTGGAATTGGAAGACTTACAAGGCGGCGTGGGTTCTACGGATTATCTTTCCTTGTTGTTGATTGATGGTGAGTGGAAAGTGTTGTCCAAGGTGTTTAACCTTTATTGGGGACAGTAATGATGATGTTGAGTGCCGGAGAGAGCTAAGATCTCCGGTACTGTCCCCAAACGTCGCTTTGATCTAAGAAGGCTGTATGTAGCCTTCTTTCTTCGTTTTTACAAATTTTGTACGGGCAGGAAGTTGCCGCTTTACTTAAGTGGTGTGGTCAGCCCGGCTTACTGGCGCTTATTATGAAAAAAGTATTGCTGCTGCTTGCCGAAGGATTTGAATTCTATGAGGCAAGCGTTTTTGTCGATGTGATCGGATGGAATAGACTGGAAGGTGACCATTCCACACAGCTTTATACTTGTGGTTTCACTAAAGAGGTCGGCAGCACATTCGGCCAAAAGCTCGTTGTCGATCAACTTATCGAAGAACTTGATCCTGATGATTTTGATGCACTGGCCATCCCGGGCGGTTTTCAGGAATTCGGCTATTTCGAAAGCGCTTTGCGCCCTGAGATATCTGGCTTGATTAAACGTTTCCATAACAGCAAAAAAATGATCGCTTCGATCTGCACGGGCGCGATAGCAGTTGCGCAAAGCGGTGTGCTGACGGGCAAAAGAGCGACTACTTACAACCTTAATCCTTTACGTCAGCAAAGCCTTGTTAATCTTGGAGCCATTCTGTGCATGGAGCCTATCGTGATTGATGATAACATCATCACCTCTTGGAGTCCGTCTACGGCATTGGATGTTGCCTTCGCCTTACTGGAGCGCCTGACGAATAAGGAAAATGTCTTAAACGTAAAACGCCTCATGGGTTTTAAGATCTGCCAGCCTAATACTTTAGTGTAAACAATGATGACCATTTTATTAACGATCAATTGCTAATCCCATGCTATTTAAAATAATATTATTATGTCATTCTCTGCTTAGATGGCTGATCCTTGGAGGGCTACTTTATACTTCAGGCAGAGCGCTATATAACCTGATCACAGGTGTTCAGCCAACGGTGTTCCAGATCAAGGTTGCTCGGCTGACACAGCACCTGATCCTCATGGCGACGGTCATTGGCATTCTTGTTTATATGTACAGTCCTTTGGTCCATGATTTTTTGCAACACACTCAGCCGGGCAATAAGGAGGCAAACTTCTTCGATTGGATACATCCCCTTGCAATGCTAATGCTGCCTTTGCTTACTTCCGGCGCGATGTTTATCCTTAGATCAAGTAAAACAAATGATTACACGCAATACGTTTTGATGAGATACTTCGGCGTTGCTTTTATGCTGGCTGTCGTCAGTATACCATGGCCCGTGCTTGACCTGGTGCATCGCCCTTTGATCCGTATATAATTCCGAGCGATCCGTTTTTTTTTCGCATCCATTGCTTAGAGCAGTGATGTTGATCGTGCGGTGATGTGAAACAAACTTAATACCTTATCATGAAAGACAAAGAACAAACCAAGCGTAAATTGATAGATGCGGTTGGCTTTATCATTAAATCCAAAGGGTTCGGTGCCGTACGAATCAGTAAAGTAGCCCGGCATGCAGGTGTTGACAGAAAGCTAATCTATCGCTATTTCGGTAATCTGAATAACCTTACTGAGGCATATATTGTTGAAAATGACTACTGGATGCTTTTCGCAGAGCACTTGAAAAAGATGGCAAAAGAACTGGATGAGCGCAATGCCCAGCAGTTTATTACAGAGATATTGCAGCAGCTCTTTAAGCATTTTAGTAAAGAACCGAAGATGCAAAGCCTGATACTGATGGAACTTAATGGGTCCAGTCATATCATGAGAAGCATACATAATGTCCGTGAATCTATTGGACAGGATATCTTAGAAAAGACCGACGGGCACTTTGAAAATTCTGATATCAATTTCAGGGCCGTTGCAGCATTACTGATCGGTGGTATTTACTATACCGTGCTGCACACCTTAGCGAACGGCTATGATTTTGCAGATTTGGACATGGGTGCAGAAGATGGCGTCAAAGCAATCTCAGATGCGCTTGGCAATGTGGTTAATTGGGCCTTTGAAGCAGCGCAGAAAAATAAATCTTTAGATATTTAAGTATTATGGATCAACTTCATGGCACTCCCTTCGGTCGGGCTTTCCACTTTATCTTCTGGCGAAGGATGCCGTTTTCAATCCCTAATGCGAATTATAGATGCAAGCCCAAATATTTCGCAAAGTAGTATTTTAAACGTTCTTTTATGTCCCGCCTCTGCGGTGCGAGTATTGCATATGCCACTGCTTTATAACTTGATACGCTTATCGTTTTTATTATAGGTGGTTCTGGTGTGTTCCAGTGGCTAAAGCCGCCAAAAGTTGAATGCCCATCCTTGTAAAATATGGCACTGACGTTGATGATCTTATCCTTGTGTTTGCCGGTGTCGATAAGCAGGTCATTTGTCAGATCAAGATCTTGTAAATTAAACTTATGAAAATGTCTGAGGCCATTATACGTAAACCGATATGCTAACGATCCAAAGGTATGGCCAACTTCCTGATCTGTCCATGCCTTTAGATTAAAATCTATGAAAGTGTTGTCTTGATTATTTTCATCACGGGGAAGCTTTTCAAGGCAACGAATACTGAAATCAGAATAAGGTGAAGACCAGATCACGATAGCATCCGCATATATTTTTCTGTCAATATAAAGACGGTTATGCTGGTCGAAATACTTAAATGAAGAATGGAAGTCGCCGTTTTTGAAGTAAATCTCGTGGCGATGAAAATTTGTCCCGCTTGGATAGAATTGTTGATAATAAGATTCAAGCAAGGTGTGCGAGACCATTACAAATTTATTCGTCAGTTTTAGCCATAATACCTGGACGTTCCGTAGGCCTTGACCAAGCGATTCCGTGGCATTTAGAGCAGCGCCTTGTGTTTATCACATTAAAAAATGGTAACTATTAATCAGTGATTTGATATGGTCAAAGTGTTGCAGAACTATTGGTCCGCGATTTCGGAATGTTATGATCCCCGGCTCCGGAATATCCAGCAGAAACCGCCGGGATTGTTTTAGTGAACAGTAATCCAAAGGATATTGTCAGCCTCATCTTATTCGGTAAAGCGACTTACCGGAAAATGGTTTAAAACCTGGCCTGGGCAACGGGTTATAATGTAATCGCGTTGCCATTGGCTGCCGGTGTGCTGTTTAACCAGGGCATTGTGTTAAGCCCGGCTGCGGGTGCGGTCTTAATGACGGTCAGCACGGTTGTCGTGGCTATAAATGCCGGTACGCTAAAAGTAAAAGGTTAATTTCAAATCTATGATTAAGAGTCTAAACCGGCCTGTTTGTTGATCATATTATTACCCCCTGGTTGACGCCATTTCTTAGCAATTATCGCTTTCATGAAATTGTAAAATCAGCCTTTACGCATAGTTTGATTTTTTAACCAGTCGCTTAATATCTTTGATCCATATTTTCCGGCCATCCGTTTCCAAAATACCTTCCTCTTTAAATTCCTTTAACAGGCGGATCACATTTTCCTGGGCGATACCGGCCAGGCTGGCCAGATCCATCCTGGATATATTTAAAATGATCTCTTGTTCCCTGGATCCTTCATCTTTAAACTTTTCCCTTAACACGATCAGCGCGATGGCAAGCCGTTCCGTCGCGGTTCTTTGCGAAATCACGGAAATACCATTGGCCAGCACACTAAACTCATGGCTCAATGTTTTCAATAAGCGCCGGGCAAAAAGCGGCGATTTATCCAGAATAGTTAAAAAATCTTCTTTAGGAATAAAACTAACCAGGCTATCTTCTAAAGTGGCGGCAGAATCAGGACTGCGTTCTTCTGCCAAGACCGCATGGTACCCAATTAGTTCGCCTTTATTGGCTACATATATGATCTGCTCCCTGCCGCTCCTGTCAACTTTATACTTTTTTATTTTCCCCTGGTGGATAAAATAAATACCGGAAGGCACGACACCTTCCTTGAAAATAATTTCCCCTTTTTGATATTTCTGCGCTCCCTGCCGGGAGATCAAAAAATGGTAATCTTCTTCTGAGAGGGTATTTAAAACAGACTGTGTTGTGAATTCCCATTTGTCAATCGGAAAAATTCCAGATAGGCTCATATTACAAAGATACGAATTTATTAAAGCCTATTTGATAAGCCGCCGCACGCGCTAAATGCCTAACTCGCCGGGAAGATATAAAGCAGCTATTTATCTGCAAAAACTGATAAATATCAGCCCATACGCTGATGTCTTACCATGCCATTGCTGCTGCTATAACGCTAAATTTGTATACGATGAAAGATGATCCGTTTTCGCTTTTGCCACTCGGTCCCCAGGATCAGATCAAGCCAGAAATAATACGATCGCCGGGAAATACACTGATCAATGATCTCTTATTCAGTGATGATACAGAATTTGATTGGATTTACCCCGAACATTTTCAATTGCTATCAGTCAAACATTTCACGCCATTGTCTATTGCCCAAAAAGCCGCCGAATTCCTGTCTTTACCAAACACCAGGGTGCTTGATATTGGTAGTGGTGCCGGTAAATTCTGCCTGACCGCGGGTTATCATTTCCGGGAAACTTTTTTTTATGGAGTGGAGCAAAGACATGAATTGCATCATTTGGCAGAGAACATTAAAAGATATACGGATCTGCCCAATGTGAATTTCATTTACGGGAATGTCACTCAGATTAATTTCAAAGAGTTTGATCACTTTTATTTTTATAATTCATTCTATGAGAATATTGATCAAATGAATAAAATCGATAATACGATCGAATTATCAGAGGGCCTATACAACTACTATACCCAATATCTTTATATGGTGCTGAGCGCAAAGCCTCCAGGTACGCGCCTGGTTACCTTTCACAGTTTAGAACAGGAGATCCCGCCTGACTATAGGCTGGCAAATGTTTCCTATGATACTTTGCTAAAAATGTGGATCAAAGAATAGTCCAAATGAATGTATTCAGATTTTTAAACGCTCCCTTCCGGGGTTTTGAAACCGATAAAAAAGACAGCAGTATGCTCCATCATAGGCTAAGTCCGTCCATTTTTCGTAAAGACCATGTTTTTGATGATCTCTACCCGGAACATATCCAGGCATTATCAGCCATGCACTGGACCTCCGTTGACATCGCTAAAAAGGCGGGAGAGTTTCTGGCCATTCCAAACGCCAAAGTATTGGACATCGGGAGCGGTGTCGGAAAGTTTTGCCTGGTAGCTGGTTTTTTTCATCCGGAAACAACATTTTACGGTATTGAACAGCGGAGCGAACTATTCACTTTCGCAGAAATAGCCAGGGAGGAAATTGATTTACCCAATGTAAATTTCATTCACGGTAACCTGACCGAACTGGACTTTGATAATTACGATCACTTTTATTTTTATAACCCTTTTTATGAAAATATCGAACCGGATAGCCGGATCGATTACGCGGTAAAAACTTCGTTTGAACTTTATGACCGCTATAGCCGGTTTGTTTACGAAATGCTGGACAAAAAGCCCGCGGAAACGAGGCTGGTAACATTCCATGGGGCCGATAGCCAGGTTCCGCCAAGTTACCAGTTGGTTAGTAACGCCTATAGCAGGTTCCTGAAAATGTGGATCAAAGAGTGAGTTCCCGGACCGGCATAGTAATTCAAGGAACTGTAAAAGAAGTACCGCATTGATAAAATAAATCATGGGAAGAACATCAAAATCATGGGCCATGCTGCACGCCAAATGCCCGCGCTGTCGTCGGGGAAATATGTTTGAGGGGGCAACATACAGCCTGGGCTTCAACAGGATCAACCTGAATTGCCCGCATTGTCAGATGGTTTTTGAAATTGAGCCGGGCTATTTTTATGCGGCGATGTATGTGAGCTACGCTATGAATGTAGCAGAAGGCGGATTTTTATGGGTAGCCACCTTTCTGATCACCGGAAATAACGATTCACCCTGGTTATATCTTGCAACGATCCTCGGCGGCTTATTCGTCCTGTCACCGCTGAATTTCCGGTACTCCCGTGTGGGATTACTGTACTGGTTGTCGCCCAAGGTGCATTATCATCCTGAGCTGGATACGGACACGCCAGTTGACGGGAATAAATATAAATGGTTTCAATAATGAACAGCATGATAAATTTGTTCAGACCAAAGCTGATCGATACCCTTAAAAATTACACCCTGGCGCAATTTTATAAAGATATAGTGGCCGGTGTCATTGTAGGTATCGTGGCCTTACCCTTAGCCATTGCATTTGCCATAGCCTCTGGCGTATCCCCGGAAAAAGGAATTTTTACTGCTATTATTGCAGGGCTCGTCATATCCGCTTTGGGAGGCAGCCGGGTACAGATCGGCGGCCCTACGGGTGCCTTTATCGTCATCGTCTATGGAATCGTCCAGCAGTTCGGTGTCAGCGGTTTAGTTATCGCCACTTTTATTGCTGGGATACTCCTGATCATCATGGGCCTGGCCAAATTGGGCAATACCATCAAATATATTCCCTATCCGCTGATCATTGGTTTTACCACAGGGATCGCTGTCATCATTTTTTCCTCCGAGGTCAAAGACTTTTTAGGTTTGAAAATGGGAAGCATTCCTACAGATTTTATCAGCAAATGGCTGGATTATGGCCTGCACCTGTCTTCTGTAAATCTATATGCCCTGTTCATCGGGATTTTTACCTTACTGGTTCTTTTGCTGTGGCCCAAAATAACCCATAAGATTCCGGGCTCACTGATCGCTATTGTTATAAGTACATGGGTTGTTTGGTTCTTTCATCTCCCGGTTGAAACCATTGGCAGTCGTTTCGGGGCTATTCCTTCTTCTTTACCACACCCGGTAATTCCGGGCGTCAGCGTGGCGACCATCCAGCAATTGATCCGGCCTGCTTTTACCATCGCATTGCTGGGCAGTATTGAGTCTTTATTATCAGCGGTTGTCGCGGATGGCATGACCGGCGGGAACCACAGGTCTAATACAGAACTGATCGCTCAGGGACTGGCGAATATCTGTTCTTCTATTTTTGGAGGCATCCCTGCAACCGGTGCGATTGCCAGAACAGCCACCAATGTTAAAAACGGGGGGCGGACACCCATTGCCGGGATCATCCACGCCATCACCCTGCTCCTGATTATGCTTTTTGTAGGCAAATGGGCGGCGCTGATACCGATGGCAACACTCGCCGGGATATTGATCGTGGTCGCCTGGAATATGAGCGAGCTGGAAAATTTTATAGCTGTATTTAAAGGTTCTAAAAGTGATGCCGCCGTTTTACTGACCACCTTCGGGCTAACTGTACTGGTGGACCTGACCGTAGCTATTGAAATCGGAATGATCCTGGCTGCCTTCCTGTTTATGCGCAAAATGATGCAAACAAGTTCTGTACAGCAAGCCGTCTTCTCATCAAAACAATTACCTGATCAGGACCTTAATCCGGAAGGCATTCCAGCGGGGGGTGATGTATTTGAGATCAACGGTCCTCTGTTTTTTGGCGCGGCCTATAAATTTAAAGACGCGATGAAGGTATTGGAGAAGCCAGCCAGGGTACTGATCATCCGGATGCGGAACGTACCTGTTATTGATGCAACCGGTATCAGGGTATTGAGAGATGTTCATCAGGAAATAAAAAAGAAGGGAACAAAACTCATCCTTTCCGAGGTGAATAGTGAACAGGTAATGGCTGAATTAAAAAAAGCACGTTTGTTGTTTCAAATAGGGAAAGGTAATATCAAGGACAGTTTTGAAAAAGCTTTAAAACGGGCGAATGATGTCTTATCCAATGTCTAAAAAAAACAATTCCTGAATCGCAAACTAAGGCATCATTGTTTTCTGGATTAAATAGGATAGCGCAGCGTTACAGCCCTGCTAATGGCCAGGATCAATCCCGGTTCAAGAACGGTATTCTCTTCGGGCGCTTCTTCCATCCATAATTTATTTTCACCCAGGATGAGCGTATGATTTTTGCCTTCTAAAAGAATTTCAATACAAAGTTTTTTTTTACTCGGAGCGGAGATAATATAATAGATATAGTCTTGTTGATTATAATTTACACGTAAAGGAAATCCGATCATAGGTAAATAGAAATTAGGTTAAATCGCTGTGTATATAAAAGAGGAACGGACAGAAGATCCTCAACGCAGATATTTATGGTGAATGCCTGTTGGCGATATGGCTTAGCGATTGACACAAATGCTTGTTAAATGGACTCGTCAAATAATTCATTAAACAGATGACTTTTTCTATGGGTTACTTTCCCTGATATAGCCCCTTTTTTATTGAGTGACAAGACTACAATACAATCATCTTTACTGACCGAAAGTAAAAGCTTAAGTAATTCAGCTATGATTCCATCTTTAGCTACGCTTATCCCGGCCCTGGAAGCAGATACTTTTACAAAGTCGGCAGCGAAGCCGCATAACAGATCCAAATTAAAATTACAGGCGATATGGGGAGGATCAAAAATAAAACCGGCTTTATGCAGATCATAACCTATAAAAAAATGCTCCTTGATGTTACTGCCTTTTTTTAATAAACTCATCAGGTGTTTTGATATCCGGTTTTCCTTTTTTCCTCCATGGTTTCAGTTCCCCGATAGTCAAAAGTACTTCAAACTTTAGCCGCTATATAAATAAAATATCAGTCCCAATACTGATATTTATCAGGTTGCGCTACTTGTTAAATAGTCGAATCTCCACCATAAAAATAAGCCCGGTCAAAACTGACCGGGCTTATTTTCCCAAAACAATTTTTAAACTATTATTGATTGTTTTTCTTTTCTGTTACTTCTTTACGAATA
This sequence comes from Mucilaginibacter inviolabilis, assembly GCF_011089895.1. Taxonomy (NCBI): domain Bacteria; kingdom Pseudomonadati; phylum Bacteroidota; class Sphingobacteriia; order Sphingobacteriales; family Sphingobacteriaceae; genus Mucilaginibacter; species Mucilaginibacter inviolabilis. The sequence goes on along the minus strand of NZ_JAANAT010000001.1, from coordinate 1,595,302 downwards.
TCCGTTGCAATAACTTTTAATTGCTGCATGGCATTTCTAAGCCTGGTTCCCGCCGCTTTGTTGCCTTTTTCGTAAAAGCTGACCACGTCGCTTTCTACAGAAGCCACCAGGTCTTTTACCGATTTGAATTTTTCCATATGTTTTTATTAAGTAAATAAATGAGGGTTGTTTTTCGTTCCTTTTTTGAAAACAAACACGTAAAACTAAAAAATTTCAGTATAAATAGCCTTTCCGATGATCATTGACATCCTTTTTGATCATTTAGGCAGATATTCCCATTAGCGAATTACAGGGTTGCATAGATGACTATTTTATTTGACTTTGTACAAAGGGCATCTTACTGACACAGGCACCCATCAACAGGCCCCGGATATCTACCAGCACATTTGTTCCGGGTGCTGCAGCGTCAATAGCGACATAGCCTAAGGCAATTCCTGTTTTTAAAGTAGGGGACTGTGTGCCGGAAGTAATCGCCCCGATTGGTTCACCATCCGTATTCAAAATACGGTATCCATGACGAGGGATGCCTCTTTCTTTCATCCGGATCCCGACTAATTTCAGTTTCGCGCCGGCCATTTTTTGTTCCTGCAAAACCTCCTTCCCATTGAATACTTTATTGAATTTGGTAATCCAACCCAAACCAGCTTCCAGGGGTGTAGCATGATCGTCAATGTCGTTGCCATACAAGCAATATCCCATCTCCAGTCGAAGGGTATCTCTGGCTCCAAGGCCTACAGGTCGGATATGGTAGGAGGAACCTGCGGTCATGATCGCCTCCCATAGGGCAACTGCCGAATGATTGGGTACATATAGTTCAAATCCTCCGGCTCCGGTATACCCCGTATTGGACACGATCATACCGGGAATGCCATTTAACATCAGCTCTCTGAAATGGTAATAAGGGATCAGGTTCAGTTGATAGGAGGTTAAGCGCTGAAGCGTATCAACGGCATATGGGCCCTGAACAGAGATCAGCGAAAGCTCATCTGATCGATCTACCAATTCTGCGTTCTTATAATTGTTATCCACCAGCCAGTTCCAGTCCTTTTCTATATTGGATGCGTTCACCACCAGCATATAGACCTCCAGGTCCAGCCGATATACCAGCAGATCGTCAATGATCCCGCCCTGCTCGTTGGTCATGCAGGAATACTGCACCTGCCCGATATATAAGGTTGAAGCATCGTTAGTAGTTACCCGCTGTATCAGGTCAAGGGCATCCGGACCTTTTACAAAAAACTCACCCATATGGGAAACATCAAAGATTCCTACCTGGTTCCTGACATTTTCATGTTCCTCATTGATCCCCGAATATTGGATAGGCATATGATAGCCTGCGAAGGGAGCCATTTTGGCGTTTAATGATTGATGGATTGCTGCCAATGCCGTATTCTTCATCATAAGCTTATTCATGCGATGAAGGATTACTTACGATCAGCGCCTGGTATTGTTCTGCATTCAACAGGGATTCCCGGTCGCTTGCTGAGGTCACCAAGACCTTGATCATCCAGCTGCCATAAGGATCCTGGTTCACCAGTTCCGGGTTTGTTTCCAATAAGGGATTGATCGCTATAACTTTGCCATTTACCGGCATAAACAGGTCAGAAACCGTTTTTACTGCTTCCACCGTGCCAAATATGGCTTCTTTAACAATAATCTTGTCCAGGGATGGGATATCTACATAAACAATATCTCCTAATTCCTTTTGCGCAAAATCGGTGATACCTATCAGCGCATGCTCATTTTCAAAGCTGATCCATTCATGGTCCCTTGTATAAAATAGATGTTCCGGGTATTTCATATCTTTGTTTTTTATGGTTCAATGGTATCAAATAGACTCTTCAACGATGGGGCCGCCTTTAATTATCTCCGGCGCAATGTATTGTGAAAAATTCTGAATAAACTGTTGTACTAATTTTGCTGCTGCTATACGATACTGGAAAGGATCTTTCCACGTATTTTGGGGATTTAGGATAGCCGATGGTACACCACGACAGAAGTCAGGCATCTGCAACCCAAAAAAAGCGTCACTGGTAAAGGACACGCTTTGCAGGTTTCCGTTCAAGGCGGCTGTGATCATCGCCCGGGTATATTCGAGCGGTATCCTTGTCCCTGTCCCATAGCTTCCTCCAGTCCAGCCTGTATTGATCAGCCATACCTGAATGGGATTGTTCCTGAGTTTTTCTCCCAATAACAGGGCATAGTGCATCGGGTGTAAGGGTAAAAAAGGTTTTCCGAAACAGGCTGAAAATGTAGTCCTGGGTTCCGTAACTCCCATTTCAGTTCCGGCAACTTTGGCGGTATAGCCGGAAAGAAAATGATACATGGCCTGCTCTTGGGTTAACTTAGCTATGGGCGGTAAAACCCCAAAGGCATCTGCCGACAAAAAGAAAATATTCCGGGGTATCTTCGCGACAGCAGGGGCCTGGATATTATCCATAAAATCCAGCGGATAGGCTGCGCGGGTATTTTCAGTTTCGGAGATATCTTCATAATTTACCCGCCTTGTACCGGGATGAAAGCAGGTGTTTTCCAATAAGGCGCCATATTGAATGGCATTAAATATCTGCGGTTCCTTTTCTTGGGATAAATTCGCGCATTTGGCATAACAACCACCCTCCATGTTAAAGATCTGGGTATCATCCCAGCCATGTTCATCATCTCCAACCAGCTTCCTTGCCGGATCAGCGGACAGCGTAGTCTTACCGGTTCCAGATAGGCCAAAGAAAAGTGCCGTGTCTCCCTGAACAGAAGTATTGGCGCTGCAATGCATCGGGAATACCTGCCGCCGGGGCAACAAAAAATTCAATACCGTGAAAACACTTTTCTTTATTTCTCCTGTGTAGGCAGTTCCGCCGATCAGGATGATCTTCCTGGAAAAATTGATTACCGTGAAGTTAGCTGATCTTGTTTCATCGGCAGCAGGGTCGGAAAAAAAGCCCGGGGCAGATAAGATCAGCCAGTCTTCCTTAAATTCCGCTAGTTCTTTGGGTTCAGGCCTTATAAATAAATTATGTACGAATAAGGCTTGCCAGGCATATTCTGTAACTGCCCTGACCTTTAAACGGTAAGCGATAGCCGCACAGGCATACACATCCTGTATATAAACTTCTTTTAAAGACAGGTATGCTATCATTTTTTGGTATAGCTCCTCAAAGCCCGAGGCTTTGAAAGGCTGGTTGACATCACCCCACCAAACGCTGTCTTCGGTGAGGTCGTCCATAACGATGAACTTATCTTTCGGCGATCTGCCAGTAAACCTTCCTGTATCGCAGGCAAGTGCGCCGGTATCTGTCAGAAACCCCTGTTTGGCCTCCGTTGTCCGTCGGATCAGTTCCGGAGCAGGGGTATTCCAGTTTAGCTGACTGTTGGTTTGTAAACCGATATAATCCAGGGAATTCCCGACTGATTTTTTCATGTTATTCAGCTTAAAATTTGTTCCTCAGCTGTTGCAGGTATAGCGTTTCCGGCGTACTTGCCCTCAACCAGGTTTTGCCTGACCTGCTTGAATACGGCGACAGTTTTATAAACATCTGCAAAAGTGTGTACGGCAGTTGGGATGAGCCGGAGCATGATCGTGCCATGGGGCACTACGGGATAAACTACCATGGAACAAAAAATATGATGATTTTCACGAAGATCTTCCACCAATGCAGTGGCCTGACTAACCGACCCGTTTAAATAGACAGGGGTAACCGGGGATTCGGTATCACCCACATCCAGACCTGCTTCTTTCAGCCCATCCTGCAGGGCATGGGTGATCTGCCATAGCTTGATGCGGAGTTCTGGTCGTGTCCGGATCAATTCCAACCTTTGCAGTAAACCAAATACCAATGGCATGGGTAATGCCTTGGCAAAAATCTGCGACCGCATTTTATAACGGAGATACTGGATAATGTCCCGGTTCGCGGATACAAATGCGCCGATGGCCGCAAACGCTTTAGCGAATGTGCCAAAATAAAGATCAATTTCATCCTGTACGCCCAGGGCTTCGCCGGTTCCCGCACCATGATTACCCATGACTCCGATCCCGTGAGCATCGTCCACCAGCAATGTAAAATCTATATATTTTTTGAAAGCAGCTATTTCTTTCAGTTTACCCAGATCTCCCCGCATCCCGAAAACGCCTTCGGTAATGACCAGGATACCCCCTTTGCTATCATCCGTCAGTTTTTTGGCACGGAATAATTGTTTCTTAAAGTCATCCATGTCATTGTGCCGGTAAACAAAACGTTTCCCGGGGTGTAAGCGGAGCCCGTCAATGATACAGGCGTGAGCTTCCGAATCATACACCACCACATCATGCCGGTCAACCATACTGTCAATAATAGATACCATGCCCTGATAGCCATAGTTCAATAAAAAAGTATCCTGTTTGGACACAAAAGCAGCAAGTTTCTCTTCCAGTAGCTCATGCAGCGCTGAGTTTCCGGTCATCATACGGGCTCCCATAGGATAGGCCAGGCCATATTGCCTGGCACCTTCAGTATCTGCCTGCCTGACTAAAGGATCATTGGCCAGTCCCAGGTAATTATTCAGGCTCCAGACCAGCTTTTCTTTTCCCTTAAAATTCATTTTGGGCCCCAGTTCTCCTTCGAGCCGGGGATAAGTGAAATAACCGTGGGCATAATGAGCATGATCGCCTAAAGGACCTAATTTGGATAGTGCTTTTTGTATTAAATTCATCAATAAATATTAATTATGATCGTTCATCAGTAAATCGTATAATCCTATAGCAGGGTTTGAACCACATCGCTTACTGCTTGACCCACATTTTCAAGACCCGGCTATAGGAATTGTCCATTAATTGATAACTGGCCGGAATTTGTTTGTCCGGCGCATGAAAGGTTACCAGTTTAGTACCGGCCGGTTTCTTGTTCAGCATCTCGTAAATGAATAGGGTATATTGATGATATAATTCAAACGAGGTCCTGACGGTAAAATCGATCCGGCTTTTGGGTTCTATATTTTCATAAAAAGGATTGTAAAAATAAAAGTGATCATACTGGTCATAATCCAGGTCCATTAGGTTACCATAGATAAACTGGACATTGGACACCCCGACCTGCTCTTTAGCTGTTTGAGCATGGTGGAACAGTTCTTCCCGTTGTTCAACACCGTAAAAAGTAGCTTCCGGGTGATAGACACCAGCGGCAATACAGAATTTACCGACGCCGCTCCCGATATCCAGGACCCGGGCCCCCGGGGCCGCCAGAAAATTGCTGGCTTCCAGGGAAACATCCAAAGCGGTCCAGTGCATTTCTGATAATTCACGTATATGCCGGGGATATAAAGTATCAAAGGCCGCGTCTTTGCGGAAATAGGAAATATTTAAGGTATCGCTATACATTTAAAAAAGGCGTGTGAGGTTTTATTTAAGTTTTAAGTTTAAATGGATAATTATTCTTTGATCCAAAATTGCAGCATGGAATCATAAGACTGGCCTGTCATCCTGTAACCGGATGGAATAACCTCGCCGAGGCTTTGGTAGGTTACCACCCGGGTTCCTTCCGGTTTCTCGCTTAACACGCCCTTTAGATACATCGAATAATACGTGTAGAGGCTATAGGAGGTCTCTATGCTATCGTCAATCGCGTTCACCTGGTCTATATTCTCAAAAAAAGAATTATAGAAATAGAAATGATCAAACTCTTTAAAATTAATCTGGGTAATATTGGCATGCAGGAAATCGACATTATCCATCCCCAGGTATCTTTTGGCGGTTTTGGCGTAATGGACCAGTTCATGTCGCTGCTCTACTCCGAAGTAAAAAGAATCAGGATAAAAATGTGCCGCAGTCAAACAGAATTTTCCGATACCACTGCCCACATCCAGAATTTTTGCACCTTTTACAGCTAAATATTCGGCAGCTTTTCTGGCAATGGCGATAGGTGTCCACTGCTTTAGGGATATCAATTGCAAATGTTCAGGATAAAGCCAATCAAATTCCGCTTCATTGCGGAAGAAACAATCATTGGGATGTTTCTTTCTGAAAGGTACAATAGTGCCCTGCTGTTGCTCTTCGGGCTCGGGCGGAAATGACGAAATTGGGTATGGAGTAAGCACCTGCAAATATATCCACCCATCCAAGGGCTTTTACCTGCAAGAAATCAATGAGGAAGGTGATATTTATCAGTTTTTACCTGGTTATAATCGCATGCTGTACTTGATTTAACAGGATTTCTGAGTAAACTGATGATAATGCGAAGTCGTCACATCCCAGTATAGGGTTGAACAAAGGGGCGATTTCATATAACCATCATTTCGCCCCTTTTGATATTGTAAGATAGGAAATGTTTTAGTGCTGTTTCCTTACAAATTTGGTAAGGATAATGATCGTCTGTCCTTCGACCTTACCTTCTATCTGCCCGCTATTATCTTCTACAAGTTTTATATTCTTTACTACCGTGCCCATTTTGGCATTAAGCGAGCTCCCCTTCACATCAAGCGATTTAATGAGCACCACGCTATCGCCAACCTGTAATACCTGTCCGTTACAATCTTTATGCAGGTCCACACTGCTATCGTTCTCGTGATCACCGGTAACTTTAGCCCAGGCCAGTTGCTCATCGTTCAGATACATCATATCCAGGCTGTCTGCGGCCCAGCTTTCCTGCCGCAGGCGGTTGAGCATCCGCCAGCTCATTACCTGAACAGCGGGAACCTCGCTCCACATACTGCTGGTGAGGCAATTCCAATGGTTATTGTCCAAGGCTTCCTTTTTCTCTGCCTGGGCGAGGCACTTTCCACAGAGCAGGATGCTATTATCAGCGTTACTGCTGTCTTGCGGTGGTACTTCATATACAGAAAGATCCGTAGTGGACAGACATAGTTCGCATTGATTATTGCTTCGCTCACGTAATTGCTCTTCTAAATTCATTGTTATACTGCTATTAAAAATGGACGCAAAAATAATTGTTCTGTTTTTAGCCATATATGAGTGCGTATCGGCCACGAGTTGCTGTCTGATTTCGAAGAATCGCAGGAATTGGTGTCACCCCAGGTATTACTATCTTTGCCTTTACCAAAAAAAGTAGGAGATGGATAAAGAAAATGATTTTATCTTTAGTTTAGAATCACCAGGGAAAGTTGAGCTAAGTTCACTTATTCTTTCATACGGCCATTTCTATGACCAGTCGGGCCATCATCGGCAAAAGCAAATATTTCCCTCCAATAACGTTTCATTAATTTTTAATTTTAAGGCAGCGAAAATTAACGGACAAGTTTGTCCGGACATTATGCTATTGGGTTTACACGAAAGTGTTTACCTGATGACACCGGCACAGCGGGAAATTGAAACCGTTATCATTCAGTTTTCTTCATTCGGCTTTGCCCGCTTTAGTGATACTCCCGTTTCAGAAACAACAGAGACCTTTGTGAATGCAGAGAGAGTCTTTGGAGATTCAATCAGACATCTTTTTAATCAAATGAGATCTGCAAGTGATTTTGAGACAAGAAATCAACTTTTAGATAGTTTTTTTTGCCGCGAGATAAGAAACGAGAATCATTATTTTCGATATGTATCCAAACTGGCAGGAATACTTCAAAAGTATCCTGGTCCAACTGTAGCCTATCGAAATGATTTTGGTTTGTACCCGTTAAGTTCGCGACATATGGCCCGGGTTTTCAAGGATCAAATTGGCGTGAATGCACAAACTTTCAGGCGGTTATCCCGGTTTGTGGTTGCCAGGAACTTACTGTACCAGCCAAAGCCTTATTCCCTTGCAGCGATTGGTTATGCATCAGGATATTATGACCCGGCCCATTTCTCCCGCGAGTTTAAAAAACTATCAGGACACAATGCTAAAAACTCAGGCCCAATTTGCCAGCTTTAACATCGTGTTATTTTGACTTGATCTTTTTATTTTCTTCCCGCCAAAGCAATTTGTCCACCCTGTACAATTTTATGCCTTTCAAGCGAAATATATTTGCGGGAAAAAATCATTAAGATGGAATTTATCATTTATGCGTCGCTCACAGCGAACGGCCGAGTTATACTGGCACAACAAGAAAACTACCAAACGCCGGTTGAAATATTGAAAGATTGTATGGAACTGGCCTGGGGTACAGGCAATATGGTCATAGGTAGCAATACATTTAATCTTTTTATGAGCATTCCAGGAGCAGGTGAAGGCCTGAAGGGCCTAGAGCTTATTGTTCTTTCCAAAAGGACAGATAGCTTTGAGGGCGTAACTTTTCTCCCGGATGCTGAATCAATAATTGAATATCTGGGTAAAAAGGGACAAAACAAAATCCTGATCCTGGGAGGTGTACAAACCTATCATTCCTTTATTAACAAAGGATATGTTAACGAGCTTTACCTGAATTATAACCCGATATTAACCAGTACAGGGGAAGAGCTTCTTGATTTAACTGATCATGATTTGGATCTCGAACTTTTGGGAACTAAAGTTATTACCAGCGATATATTTCAGTTGCATTGGCTTGTTAAAAAATAATAAGCAAGGGGGGAATTGGTTCGCTCCCCCTCTTGCTTATTATTCGCTGGATGATCATTCTAAGGAAGACTGGAAAAAAGATCTTCCAGAACGGAGATAATATGATGAATATTTAATCTTTGATATTTGTATTTCTTGCAGTAGTTCTTATACTTTTTTGGGGTAGTTTATATCTCATCTTTGTAGAATAATTTAAATACAAAGAGTTATAGACAGTTTGAAAATTGAAGCAGGACTTACATAGATTCTGCAAGAAGCTTGGAAAAGTATTCGTAGAACTATTCAAAAATAAAGATAAAAATGAAAGCAATTATTTTAGATCAGCCCGGAGGAGCAGAGAACCTTAAGCTAGCAACGCTTAATCTTCCTGTTATCAAAAATAACGAAGTGCTGATACAGGTAAAAGCCATTAGTATTAATCCAATCGACATAAAAACAAGGAAAGGCCAAGGGTTGTATGAAAAACTCAAAACCGAAGTACCTTTAATTCTTGGTTGGGATATTTCTGGCATTATAACACAAGTAGGGGCTGAGGTTAACGACTTTAAAGTAGGAGAGGCGGTTTTTGGTATGATAAACTTTCCTGGGCATGGCAAGGCCTATGCCGAATATGTAGCGGTTCCAGCCGAACAATTGGCTATCAAACCAGCCAATATTTCTCATGCTGAAGCTGCCGCAACTACCTTAGCGGCACTTACAGCTTACCAATCCCTCATACAACATGGTAAAATAACGCGGGGACAACGTGTATTAATACATGCGGCATCAGGAGGAGTGGGGCACTTTGCCGTACAAATTGCCAGGAGCTTAGGAGCATACGTCATTGGAACAGCCTCAGCGGCAAACCGTGATTTTGTCTTGAGCCTGGGTGCGAACGAACATGTCGATTATAAGGCTGTACGTTTTGAAGAAACCTTATCCGATATAGATTTAGTATTGGATACAGTTGGTGGCGCAAATACCGAACTCTCCCTGCAAGTAACAAAAAAAGGAGGCACGGTAATAAGTATTATTACAGGTTCAAGTGCTTTGATCGCTGAAAAGGCCAAAGAAAAAGGCATACACTGTTATAATACGGCCGTTAAATCCAGCGGTGACGACATGAGAGTGTTAGCTAAACTTTTGTCCAATGGAGCCTTAAAACCACATATAGCCCAGTCGTTCGAACTCGATGAAATTAGTAGGGCCCATCAGCAAATTGAAACAGGCCGAACTGTTGGGAAAATAGTCGTGACCCTGTAATCTTCGAAAAAAATGAAAAAAGCAATTCTTTATGGAGCAAGCGGACTGGTTGGATTCAATATCCTGCAGGAACTTTTGTGGAGTAATGACTATGACGAAGTAATTGCCGTAGTAAGGACGGAACTACCTATAAAGCATTATAAGTTGAAAGTTTTAACCGGCGATTTTGGATCATTTGTTGGTTTGGTAGACGGGATTAAGGTCGATGAAGTTTACATTGCTCTTGGAACAACCCGAAAAAAGACGCCTGATAACGCATCATATTATCAGGTTGATCACGATTATCCGGTGTTGGCTGCAAAAATAGCCAAAGAAAATGGAGCCAGCTCTGTTTTCTTTGTTTCGTCAATTGGAGCAAATGTCGCATCTTCTTTCTTTTATCCGAAAACCAAAGGTCAGGCTGAACAGGATATCATTCTTCAAAATTTTGAACATACCCACATCTTTCGACCTTCGACGATTATCGGAAACAGAACTAAAGCCCGGCCGGTAGAAAGAGTATTAGGAAGAATATGGGAGTTTATCAGCCCTGTTCTTACGGGAAAAATGAATAAGTATAGGAGTATCGAGGCAAAACAAATCGCGACAGCGATGATAAATGCTGCAAAAAATCCGTCCGAGAAGTCAAAAATTTACCACTGGCACGAAATGATACAACTTGTTTAGGGATTTTAAAAGCGTACCTCTCCTCAGGAGGTACCACTTTTATCTAATTAACTATTAACTGTTCTTTTAATAACTACTTAAAAAAACATATAAAGAACGGAGGTATATCTTTTTTAATTTATTAGAAGATCTTATATACAGGTCATCATTTATTAAGATTCAGGCCGTAGTTTTTTTCGATTAATCTCCTGAATTATACCTGACAGTTTTAATAACTATACCTTCAAACGCTAACCCGTAAACTATGTGATCCAAATCTTTACAGTTGTGCACTGTTAACTGAACTTCAGCTAATGATGGTTGATTGGGCAGTGTCCACTGTATTTTCGGATTAATTCCATTAGAGCAAAGGAGGCGCATCGCATTAATGATTTTGTCCTGATCATTAATGAGTGAATAAAATACAATTGTTGCCTGTGAAGAGGCATTTAGTTCTGCTGCGTTCTGTTTAACATGATGAAATAAGCTGCACGAATTGAGCAGGACACCGGATAAAAGACAAAGACATAGCCTGACTTTTGTTAAAAAGCCTGTTGATTTCTTCACGATTTAACTTAATTTATTGGAATATTGAATTGAATATGATTTAATTTCGATTTATTATTAGATCTAAAAAGTAAGAGGCTGCTCCATCTATTTAGGGTAACTACTATCTATCTCAACAGTTCAGCGAGCTTTTCTTTTAATGCATCTCCCTTTAAGTTACGTGCGATGATCTTACCTGATGGATCAACCAGGACATTTTGTGGAACGGATACAATTTTATACTGCAAAGCGACTGCGTTTTTCCAGTATTTCAGATCGCATACATGATACCAGGGCAATCCGTCATCTTTTATCGCTTTCAACCAATTTGCCCTATTAAAATCCAGAGAAACGGCGAGGATCTCAAAGTTTTTATCCTTAAATTCACTATAGGCTTCTTTTATTACTACATTTTCAACCCTGCAAGGGCCGCACCAGCTTGCCCAGAAATCCACCAATATATATTTACCCCTAAAGGATGATAAGGAAATAATCTTCCCTAAACTATCTGTTTGCGAAAATTCAGGGGCCATCGTACCAACAGCTAATGAATTGGCTTCCTCAATCTGTTTAGAGAATATTTTCCCCTGCGGAGAATTGCGCAATCCGGGCTCCAATCCATCAAAAGCAGGTTTAATATCTTTATAGTCAATAAATTGACCAGAATACTCCTCCAATAGATTTAAACTCAGCTGTTGGGCAGGGTGCGTTAGAACGTATTCCTTTGTCTTTTTCCTTTTGTCCTCGGTAACTAACCTGAACCGTTCAAGTAATTGCATTTTGACGGTTTCCGCAGGTTTTGAAGTATCTTTCGCCGTCGTGGCAATTTTCCATCTTAAGGTATCCAGTTGTTGGTCATAGGAATGTACATACTTCAAATACCCTTCATAATCCTGTTCCGTTTTTGATCCGCTGATTTTACGCTCGGCTAAACTATGATCACTTGTGAGGATAATAGAAGCATTCGGTTCTATATAAACATTCGTAATGTCTTTATTATTAGAGATCCGATTAGTCGGCTTACCGGTCCGGCTTACATATAACAGCGCATTAACAGGGTGCAACGTGTACTGTTTAAACTCAAACCTTCCATTTTCTACAATAGCAGAATCTGTAAGGCCGACCTTGTCATCGGTAGTGTACCCGATGTAAACCTTCGCCGGCGCCTGTAAATCTGCGACCATCCCTTTAATGGTATAGTTCTTTTGTTGTGCATGGGCACTAAATGGTATTATTGCACCTCCCCAAATGGAGAGAATGAATAACATCGTATGCTTATTAAAATTCATTTGAAAAGTGTTTTTATTAGCTGTTAAATTATTTGTCACTTAAAACTCTCGTTATCCTTACTGACACATCTTCAAGATGATACTTTGATAGCGTATCGCTGGTTTGAGGAATAGCCATATCAATTTTTTTCTTCAATGCCGATAGCAAGTGGCGTATGATAGATTGCACATCTCTGTTGTTAGCAGGCGGCTCGGAAATATAGGGTACCCCAGCTGGCCTGCTGCTGTTGTCAATAGGTTTAATTACGAGACGCAACTTATCGATATACAGCTTTTGTAAATTCCTCCTGTAAATGGAAATGGCTTTATGAGTTCCCAATTCGGTCCATATACCATTTGTCAGATCATTAAGGTATTCCGACAGACCATAGGGATCAGATGATCTTTGAGCGCATTCTGTCACATTGAGCAATAATGCAGCAGAAAAACACGAGCTCAATGCATCTTCCTGTAGGCTTAAAATCCTCTCTATTGGCCTTACACCAAGTTTATTGATCACATTTTCTGGTATCAACCATTCTGGCGTCACAAATACTTGCTTGATCAAATAATCCGTGGCTCCCTTTTGTTTGGCTCTTTCAACGGGTACAAATAAATTCCCTGATTCTGTAGATGCTTTATTTGTAAAATATATCCCCGCTATATTTCGCATGACGTGGTACATATAGCGCTCATACTGAGCAACCAATTGGTTGTACATTTCATTAAAGTTATAATAGGTATCGCCATCTTCCCTAGTCCAGTCTTCTAATCCTGCAATAACCCTTTTAAGGTTTTTGATCCCATAATTACTTGCCGTTATAGCATTATCGCCCAGGTCCTCACTCTGGCTCCTCGGATCTTCATAACTCCCTTCTCCGCCAAACCAAAGTTTAGGATTCGCTGCCAACCGCTTAGTTGTAGCCGCAAAAAGAAGTTTTTGCTCCTCCACGTCATCTTTCGCATTTACATATTTGTACCCCCACTCAATTGCCCATTTATCATACTCCCCAATCCGCGGATAAATCCCTTTGGGTCCGATGCTGTCTTCTGGCTGCGCAACATAATTAAAACGGGCATAGTCCATGATAGAAATGGTATGACCATTTGCTTCCACCCAAGCCTTATCCCGTAGTTTTTCAACTGGTGTTTGACTGCTGCTGCCCATATTATGACGAAGCCCAAGGGTATGCCCAATTTCATGAGAAGATACAAACCGAATTAAATCTCCCATCAATTCGTCGTCAAACTCCATCTTTCTGGCTCGCTTGTCGATGGCTCCGGCTTGTATCATATACCAGTTATGCACCAATTTCATAACGTTATGGTACCACCCTACATGACTTTCCAGTATTTCCCCACTTCTTGGGTCGTGCACATTCGGCCCGTAGGCATTGCTCACGGGAGAGGCGAGATACCGGATCACAGAGTACCGGGCATCTTCCATACTCATGGTTGTATCATTTTCCGGCCATTCTTTCGCAATTATGGCATTCTTGAAACCAGCCTGCTCAAAAGCTTTTTGCCAATCATTTACACCTGCTATTAAGTATTTTCTCCATTTTTTTGGAGTGGCCGGATCGATATAATAAACGATTTGTTTCTTTGGTTCTACCAACTCTCCGCGTTTAAATTTCTCGACATCCTCATCCTTGGGTTCTAGTCGCCATCTCACAGCAAAAGAAACCGGTTTCACGCTTTGCTCATTATCCTGAAAGCCAGTAAACTGGCCCGCAAAATAGCCTACCCGCTCGTCAAAACGACGCCGCTCCATAGGAATAGCAGGCAGCAGCAAAAAAGAAGTATTTAACTCTAAAGTTATAAAACCGGTTTCTACTCCTGCTGGTATCGGCCGGTTATATGGATCACCAAAACCTGTTGTCGGGGTAACAGCAAACGTTTTTACCGTATGTACCTCGGTATTAATTGGGAACGTGTTAATTTGCGAAATGTATGATTTATCCGCTGCCAGGCTTGTAATTTTTGCCTGTTGTTTCTGATAAGGGGGCATTGACACAATTTGATTGTCTGCTTTAAAAAAATCAGTTACATCTATAACTACACCTTGCTTATCTTTTGAAAATGCCTTTACGTCAAAACTTGCGACGATAGGGTCCAGACTGGATACCTCTACCGCTTTGAAGATAGCCTGGGTGGAATCCTTACTTTGACTCACCAAGATCGATGCTCTTAAAAAAACCTTATTATCCGGCCCCTTTTGCCAGTATACCGTTTGTTGGTTAGCAAGCTCGCCGCCATAGAAGTTTGCCGCTCCAGGGGTTTTGGAATATCGGGTTACGGCCAGTATCTGACGGTTCATGATCATATCCGGCAATTCAAAATAAAATTTGTCATCTACCTGATGTACAGTAAATAGCCCTGCTTTACTTTTAGCCTTTTCGGTAATAACTTCTGCATATGGTTTTATGGCTGACTTAACTTCCTGCTTTTTAACCGTATCCGCACCTGCTTTATTTTTTGAAGCTTTGTTCTGCGCGCTCACAAGGAATGGCAATCCCAGCAAAAGTGCTACGAGCACTTTAAATTTAGTATTCATAATATGTTTGTATTTGTGTAAGTACTGTCAGGCAACCCGGGCTATAATACCTGGGTTTACTTGACAGAAAGGAACGAAATAGTCTGCCAGGGCAATTACCCATGCAGCTTCAAGGTGGTTTGGTACCGGCTTCTGCAAACCGGTACCAAGTACCTTCCTCTCAACAATTCATCATTGATTTGCGTAGCAAACCACTCACCCCGTTCAATATCCCGGGTTTTGAGGGCCAAGATTTGGATTATTGCCAATCTCTGTTGCCGGTATGGGAAGTAACTGATCTGAACTTTTCCAACTGCTGCCTTTAAACGCGCTTAATACGATGTTTGCCTGGCCAGTGCGTATTAGGTCGAGCCATCGATCGCCTTCAAAACAAAGTTCCACGAATCTTTCCTGCATAACCGCACTCATCAAATTTGCCTGAGTTGTTGCTGTCGTATTAGCCAGTCCAGCCCTGTTTCGTATGGTGTTGATATCCTGAGCTGCGCCAGAAAGGTTGTTCTGGTTAAGTCTTGCTTCAGCCCTTATCAAATACATCTCCGAAAGTCGCAGGATTTTGGGCTGATCAGCTAAGTTAGTCTGATCGTGCCATTTATACATGATATAGAATGACGGGTCAGCCGGTATAGGTTCTAAATAGACATCTTTTCTTTTATCACCGGTTTCAAACGCATTGACAAGTTTAGTGCTTGGAACAACCGGTGGTGCGTAGGGTCCGAATGGAACAAGATTATAAGCTGTATAATTTTGGTTTTTTTGGGAAAAAGCTATTTCCCAAATGCTTTCCACCGAATTTGAAACTAAGGCATTGTTCAAATCACCCGGTAAAGAAAACGTGGAATTATTTATCAGCAAAGTTGCATTAGCTTCCGCCTTCGCCCAATCTCCTCTGTACAAATATTCACGGGCAAGCAAAGCCTGCGCCGTTTGTTTGCACGCCCTTGTCCGATTATTATTGTAAGCCGAATACCCATCAGGTAACAAGGTTGCTGCTGCTTCTAACTCGGAGATAATGAATTTGTTTATAGTCGCTGTGTCGCTTCTGGCTAATGAATTATTAGTTTTATAATCAGAAGTAGTAGCCAATGGTACCTTTCCAAAATATTGAGTCAATATGAAATAGGAGTAAGCCCTCAGAAACCTGGCTTCTCCAAGCCATTGATTTTTATTAGTGGCATTTATACCAGTATTCCCGCTAACATTCTCCAATAAAAGATTGGCCTGATATATTGTAGCATAACAGTTTGACCAGAAACCACTGATCAAATAGTTATCAGAGGTAATGTTGCTGTTTCCAAATTGAAGATATTGCACCGTCGAAGTATTCCCAATACTGGCCTCGTCACTGAGTAATGGAAAAATTGAATTGTAACTCGAATTGTAAATAGTGCCTTGCTGTTGTAAAGTATAATAAATACCATTTACAGAAGCAGCGATGTTAGCTTCAGTAGAATAGGCCACGGAAGTAGGTATTGAACCGACCGGTTTAACCTCGACCATTTTTTTACAGGAATTGGTTAGCCCGATAATTATTAGGCCAACCATCCAAATGCCCTTATGATATATTTTTTTTGATGACATAATCTGAATTTTGAGTTGGGTTTATAATGTTGCGTTAATACCAATGGTGTAAATTTTTGTCATTGGCACAAGATTACTGTAGCCTTCAGGGTCATCCCCTTTAAAGCCGGTAATGGTAAACAAATTATACCCGGTGGTATAAAGTCTGAGATTGGTAATATGAACCGCTTTTAAGGCTCCGAAATTGTATCCAAGGGTGATGTTTTTAACCCTGATATAGGATGCATTACTGTAGGCAAAGCTGCTGCTGCTTATCAGACTGTTAGTATTGTATGCTTCCGTACCTGGTGTAGCTGCTCTGGGTATATTGGTGATATCTCCGGGTTTTTGCCAAAGATTTAGAAAACTGACAGGTAGATTTAAGGATCCGCCGGGGGTATCATAAACATCGTATTGTTTAGTGGTTCCACTAACAAACTGCGTTAAAAAACTGAAATCAAATTTCTTATAACTGATGGTATTGTTCCAGCCACCATAAAAATCAGGGATAGTTTTACCTAACACCTGTTCGTCTGGTGTGTACATGGCAATGGAGCCATTATGGTCAACGTCCTGAAATATCGCCAAGCCGTTAGCCGGATTTACACCCTGGTACTTCAGCCCCCAAACCAGGCCTATGGGTTGGCCAACCTGGTAGTTATACCTGTTTCCAATGCCCGAGTTGCTGAGGTTAGGAAGACTTACTAATTTATTTTGAACCGTAGTTATGTTAAAGTTACTTGTCCATTTGAAATTCTTGCTACTAACAGGTATCACATTAAGCGTGAATTCGAAACCTTTATTGTTAATCAAGCCATCGAGGTTAGAGACAATTGAATTAAAGCCGGTAACATAAGAAAGCGATTGAGTAAACAGGTAGTTGGTTGTTTGATCGTGGTAATAGTCTATAGTAAGGCTGGCCCTGTTTTTAAGAATGTTTATATCAATTCCAATATCCAGCTTTTTTGTCTGTTCCCATTTCAAATTGGGGTTTGCCAGGTTTTGTACATAAAGTGTATTGTTCCCATCATAGGAATAAGAGGTGGAGGCGCTGTTGGCCTGATAACTAAAATCACCAATTTTATCGTTACCCGTTAAACCATAGCTCGCCCTGATTTTTCCATAGAAATTTTCACCCGCAATTTTCTTCATGAAGCTTTCGTCAGAAAATATCCAGCCACCTGATATGGCGTAAAATGTGCCGAATTTATTATCATCACCAAATCGGGAGGACCCATCCCGGCGAATTACACCCTCCAAAAGGTAACGGTCTTTATACTTATAATTAACTCTTCCGAATATGGATGTAAATTTATAGGGCGCTTCAACATAGTTTTGAAAGATAACCGTCCCTGAAGCCAATGTATTTAATGCGTCGATTGCGTTTGTATTGGTGGAGGTAATCAGTGAGGTATTGTAAGAGTTTGCTGTCAGGTAAGTTCCGCCTAACAATAATCTTAATGAATGATTGCCAAAGGTTTTATTATAGTTTAATTGAGGCTCGATGTTCAGCGTGTTGCCTCCACCATAACCATAATTACCGTTATTACCTGTAGTTGGGTACGAAAAGGCAGTCGTTGGTGTAAAAGATGTGGTTTTACTATCCACATGCTGATAATTCACATTTGTCAGCAGTGTCAAATCGCTCAGTATATTATAGTTGAAATAAAAATTACCCAACATTTGTCCGTTATTACTTTGATTATAAGCGGTTAATAACCTGTTCGGACTGGTATAAGAATTATATAATGTTAAGTTAGGACTGCCGTCGGCACTTTTAAGGGGAATCATTGGCAGTGCATAATAGATCGCTGCTGCTACTGCACCATTGTATAGGTTACTATTTTGATTGGTATAAGCAAATCCACCGCCGATTTTGAAACCTTTAAATAAGGTGGCATCCATATTTATTCTCGCATTTGCTCTTCTTGAATGCCAATCTCCTACGACGATCGCGTTTTCATCACGGTACCCGCCGCTGATATAATAATTGATATCTGAAGTCCCTCCGGAAATACCGACCTGGTAATCCTGTGTAAGTGCTGTATGATATAATGATTTTCCCCAGTTGGTATTTACTGTACTATCCATGAAAAGATCAGGAGCATTGTACTGGTTTGGCGTGATACCATCATTTTTAAACGCCTGCCCCCTGATATTCCGAAATTCAGCGGTGTTTAATACTTTAGCAATGTTAGTTGGCTGATTAAAATTGGTATAAGCGTTAAAGGTAACTTTGTTCCCTCCATTCGCGGATCCTCTTTTGGTGGTGATAATGATTACACCGTCTGATGCCCTCGCCCCATAGATGGCAGTGGAAGCGGCATCTTTAAGTATGTCTATCGACTCTACGTCCGAAGGTGGCACGGTTGTGATGTCGCCAGGCACACCATCAATCAGGATCAGAATATTTGAACCTATGGTTGGGTTTGTCGAGTTATTGATGTTGAGGGAATTTACACCCCGTACCATGGCCGTAGCCGGTGCTCCCGGCGTGCCAGACGTATTTTCGATGTTCAATCCGGGAGTCAAACCCTGAATGGCGGATAAAACATTATTTACCGGCTGCTTTTTTATATCTTCTGCAGTTAGGTGAATAGATGAACCTGTTTGAAATCTTTTAGTTTCTTTACCATAACCAACTACCCTCACTTCATCAAGCGAATTCGGTGAGGCTTTTAATATTACATTATAGGTGGTGTTACCTAATACATTTATTTTGGCCACATAGGTTTCATAACCAACAAAGGAAACTGTAAATGTGTAAGTACCGGCATCAATGTTGGGTATTTGAAGCAGGCCATTAGCATCGGTAACTACGGACTCAACCCTTGGCCCCTCAATTTTAATTGTCGCTCCCGGCATAGGCAGCCCTGTTTCATCGGTTATTTTAATAGAGAGTGAATAGCCGTTATTATTGGATTCGACCTTACGTTGATCTTTTTCCGTTAATACGATGATCTTGTTGTCCAGAATTTTATACTTGACCGGCAAATCCTTTAATAATTGATCAAGTACTTTGGACAAATCAGTGTTGTCTGCATGTATAGATACAATTTGTTTAAAAGGAACTACTTCGTTATTATAAATAATCCGATACGCCGATTTTTGTTCAATTTCCGTTAACGCTTTTTCCAGGGTAACCTGTTTTAGGTTAATAGAAATTTGAACTTGAGAGTATACCGCTGCGGTAGCATTTAACGAAATAATCACCAGGAGTAAGAGTAGTTTCATTTTAAGGAAGGCGCTTCGATATTTAATGAAAAATAAATCTTGGTTGAAGAGTCTTGGTTTCTTCATACATTTGTTTTGAATAGTTAATAAATAGTGCGTTAATTCTCTTTCGAAGGGGAACTGTGCCTGGTTAATTATTCTAACGGGGAATGCTTCCAACATTTCCCGTTTTTATTTACCAGACACCTATTGGCTGATCGTTATTTTTCTTCCATTCATTTTATAATTAAAGGGTTTCGAAATCTGTAAAATATTTAATATCTCTTCTAAATTTTCATCTTCAAATACTCCGGTATAATGATAATGCCTTACTACATTATCTTTGAAAGTGATCTCCACATCAAACCTTCGTTCCAGTTGAACTGCAATATCTTCGAATGTGATATTGTTCAAGCCTATTTTATTATATACCCAGGCAGTTTCAGAAATCACATGGTCGGCGTTCAGCGATTTTAGATTGTCCAATTTGATTTTGGGCTCTCCTTCATTGATCTTAGATATTTGGCCATTAGAAGTTTGATTCCTGCTCACCGTCAATTTCTCGTTTGGATGCAGCGTAAAATGTTCATTAGGCCTGTCATTAAAAGTAATATCAACTTTACCGCGAATGAGCGAGGTCTCAATATCAGGATCATTTGGATAGCTTTTGACGTTGAAAGCCGTACCCAAATCTGTAATATTGACTTTATCCGTGTGAATAATAAACGGATGCTGGGAATCATGTTTTACATCAAAAAAGGCCTCCCCTGAAAGCCAGACTTCTCTCGTTTTGCTATTAAAGTTATCCGCATACCAGATCTTACTGTCGGAGTTGACCCACACGGTAGTTCCATCAGGCAATTTGATATTAGTTTTCGAACCTTTTTTTGTTTGTATGAGGTTAGAAAGTTTCTTTTCAGGATTATTACCTGAAAAGGTATAGGCTACGATCGATCCAATTATCAATAAAGAAGCGGCTGCCCCAATTAGCGGCCTCATATATTTTATATAGAAAGGAAGCCGGATTACATTATTTTCAGCTTCAACTTCTTTTTTGGGAACAGCTAACTGCATCTTGAGCATGTGAAGCATATACGCTTGCTCGGCTTTAACTTGCTCACCTTCGGTTTGATTTGCTTTGTTATAGTTTAGGTCATGATAAAGTTTATTCCACTCGGGGTTTTCTTCAGTTAGCAGTTTTAATTTCTTTAATTCATCAGATGTTGCTTCGCCGGCAAGTTGTCTGGATAAAAGCTGAAAAAAAAGTTTTTCGGACATGGCAAGCATTGCTTATTTAATGTTAAGACAATATTAAATAACAAAACCACCGGTCAGAATGAAAATATTTTTAAGGGATGTATTTACAAAGGATCTAATGAAGATATTTCCGAAGAGACTCACTTATCTTTTTGATCGCGGAGGTCATATGGCCTTCTATGGTATTCACTGATATACCTAAGATCTCAGAAGTCTGTTTATAATTAAACCCATCTTCCCGGATCAAACGATAGACAAGACCGCATTTAGGGGGAAGTGATTTAATGGCATCATTTATCTTATCTACAAATTCGTCTTTTAAAAAACTGTCTTCAACCGAAGATGTACTGATATAGTTGTCTGGAAGATCGTCTAACGAAGAAAAAGTTACTTTTTTCTGTACTTTTAGTTCATTGAAAGCCGCATTACGGATTAGCGTATATAAATATTGTTTAAGGTTTTCGACTTTTGCGAGACTTTCTTCCATCAACCATATTTTTATCATCACTTCCGAATATAAGTCCTCGGCAGCTTCCTCAGATTGAATAATCGAAAAGCCAAATTTGATAAGCGGCTGGTGGAAATTTATAAACAATTGGCGATAAGCGGCTTCATCGCGATTAATCGCAACGGCATTTTGTAGTTTAATAATATCTGCCTGAACCAATTGTGCTAATGTAAAATGCTAAAGTTAGTCTATTAATAAATTATAGCAAATATTTTGTGACGAGTATCCTTATTTACTTATGTAGATAGGATAGGCATTTGTGGACGTATTGCCAAATTGGTTCTGCATCCAATAGAATGAGCATGATCAAAGTGTTTCAGAATGATATCTATGATATTTCAGAACGAGGTGGTCAATAACTATGGAATATCCGGATTAAATCAGAGAAAGGCTGAGTGACGACATAACATTATATGATCATTATCACTATTTGATAAGCGCTTATATTTTATCTTTATAGAAAAACAATCGAGTTGTATGAACCTAAAGCCGATTATCAAACGACCTAAAAACAAACTGATCCGGTTCCTCAGGGTCTTGGGCCCGGGCTTAACAACAGGGGCAGCCGATGACGATCCGTCTGGTATCGCTACCTATTCCCAAACGGGTGCCCAGTTCGGTTATGGGCAATTATGGACCGCCTTATATATGCTTCCATTTATGATCGCAGTTCAGGAAGCCTGTGCGCGGATTGGGATGGTAACCGGTAAGGGTATCGCCTCGGTCGTTAAACTGCATTATAATAAAACAGTGCTGTATGGGGTTGTAGCTTTAGTGCTTATCGCTAATGTGATCAATATTGGCGCCGATATTGGGGCTATGGCCTCGGCTGTACAACTGCTGGTGCCGGTCCCTTTCATAATGCTCACCTTATTCTTTACGATCATTATCCTTTTACTGGAGATATTTACCAATTATCGTACCTATTCCAGGATATTGAAATGGCTCGCCCTGGCCTTGTTGGCTTATCCCATAACGTTGTTTATTGTGCATCAGCCCTGGGTTACAGTTATGCGGGCGAGCTTTATACCTCATTTTGAGTTTACCTTTAGTTTTCTCTTTATTATCACAGGTGTTTTAGGTACTACTATATCTCCTTATATGTTTTTTTGGGAAGCATCCCAGGAGGTGGAAGAAGAAAAGGAACATAACAAGTTGGTAAATGAAATACCTGTGATCAGCAAGGCCGCCATCCGGAATATGCGTATTGACAATAGCTCAGGTATGTTGTTTTCTGAATTTGCCACCTGGAGTATTATTGTTGTTGGTGCAACAGTTTTACACCAGAGCGGTATCACGGATGTGAAAACGGCTGCAGACGCTGCAAAAGCCCTGGAACCGCTGGTGCACAGCTTTCCTCATGCTGGATTCCTGGCTAAACTGATTTTCTCTGTTGGGATCATCGGCTTGGGCTTGCTGGCGGTACCCGTTTTGTCAGGCTCAGCTGCTTATGCTGTTTGCGAGGCTTTTGCCTGGGAATCAGGATTAAATCTTAAATGGAACCGTGCCAAAGCTTTTTACCTGATAATTTGTGTGGCCACCCTCATTGGCTTACTGATCAATTTTATTGGGATCGACCCTGTGAAGGCCTTGGTTTACGCTGCCGTATTGAATGGCGTTGCCGCGGTTCCTCTTCTATTTTTAATAGTCAGGATTTCCAGTGATAAAATGATCATGGGTGATTATAAAAATGGCCGTTTATCCAATATACTGCTCTGGTTTACCTTTTTGGCCATGGGCGCGGCGGCAATCGCTATGTTTTACACGATATTTAAATAACGCGGTATTAAATAGCTCAAAATTGTTTTCTCGGGCGTTTCTTCTTTTGCACAATACCCGGCCTTTCCACCTTGATGTAACGAGTTGCCGGGGGTAATGATCTATTGTTGTCGCTGCCTGGATTTCCTTTTTCAACAAGGGTAATGTTTATCGTTAAATACCTATCGCCACTTGGCATCCCATTTAAGGCGCTGACAGCTCTTTCAGCATCTCCCAAATTTTCCATTTCCAGGAATGCGTATCCTTTACATTTCCGGGTAACCTTGTCCCGGACAATCTTAACTGTACTGACTGTGCCAAAAGGGCCGAAAAGCTGGACCAGCTCCAATTCCTTCATTTCCAACGGAAAACCGGATACAAATAGCTTAATCATAAATAATCTTAACACCTGATATGAATACAAAGTGAAGGTAGTAAATCATGTTGGAAAGGTTTTGACCAGGATCAGCAAAAAGAATGATGGCTGTCATGGACGTGGAATACTATAACGTGTTCCTTTGGGCAACAAATATTAATTAACTTTTAAATTTTTAATGTGATGAAAACAGATCTTCAAATTCAACAGGATGTAATGGACGAAATTACCTGGCTCCCTTTTTTACATGCCGCTGAAATCGGCGTGGCCGTAAAGAATGGCGTGGTAACGCTGTCCGGGCAGGTAGATACTTATACTAAAAAAATCGCCGCGGAAAACGCTGCAAAGAAAATCAGTGGTGTCAAAGCGGTAGCCGAGGATATCCAGGTAGGTGTATCGTCTATCTATCGTAGAACCGATACCGAAATCGCCGAAGCAGCATTAAACGCCCTGCAATGGCATACTGCAGTGCAGGACGAGAAGGTAAAGATTAAGGTTGAAAATGGTGTGGTTACGTTGCAGGGAGAAGTGGAATGGGCCTTTCAGCGTAACAATGCGAAAACGGTCATCGAAAACCTGACCGGGGTGCGTTCCATCATTAACCTCATTGAAATTAAACCCAAAATCTCCGCATTTGAACTGGAACAAAAGATCGGTGCTGCTTTCCGCCGCAATGCGAATATTGATGCAGGGAAGGTAAACGTAGCCGTGAATGGTAGCAAAGTAACACTTACCGGCCGGGTAAGCTCATTAACTGAAAAGGACGAGGCTGAAAATGCGGTATGGGCAGCTCCGGGTGTGTACAGTGTAGAAAGCAAGTTAACCGTAGAAGAGCCGGAAGGCATTTTAATGTAAAAATCGGATGCGTACTTTCCATGGACTGTCTCCCGGAGACGGTCCATGTTTTGACTTGTGAAAGTAATCTGTATATCCGATCCTTTAGTGTTAGATCCATGACCTCAGTAAGTCCCTTTGTTTCAAAACGACATCATAACCGGCTTTAAAGAGCTGATCAGCATGCCTCGTTTCAAACATTTGATGGCCCTGTAATTCAGGTTCCAGGAAAATGTCACACTGCAGGGCATGAGCGGCCACCGTATTGGCCACGGCCAGGTGAAAGCTTTTTTCCAGCACCTGGAATCTTCCCAATTGTTCCGGATGATCATGGTAAAGTTTATTTACATGACTGCCCAGAACCTTATGACATTTGTCTCTGATACAACTCACCGGCAGGTTGTTCCGGACTCCGCCATCAACCAGGTAATGCCGGCCAAATTTAACCGGCGTGAACAGTCCCGGTATCGAGGATGAGCCAATAAGGACCGGATGTAATTGCCCCTCGGAAAAAGTAACTGATTCGCCGCTTCCGATATCTGTAGCTGTTACATACAAGGGGACCTGTAGAAGATCGAAACTATCATGCGGAATCGTCTCCTTTAATAATTTGCCAAGACCCGCGGGGGAGAAAAGCCCGGATGGAGATAAGATCATCCTGACGAGGCTGGAAGAAGTATGTGTTTTAACCAGTTCCAGAATATGTTCCGGGGAATGTCCTGCCGCATACAAAGCGCCAATCAACGCGCCTGCACTTACCCCGGAAAGAATATCCGGCTGGATACCGATTTCTTCAAGTGCCTTTAATACACCCAAATGAGCAATTCCACGAGCTCCTCCTCCGGATAGCACTACTCCAATTCCAACCATGGTTCAAGATAATAATTTATATATTAATCAGACGCATGTTTGATATACAGCAATATTAGCTGTAAGGATGTATGTGGCTTATCGGCGGCCCCGGTTTTCTTAATGCAAAACAACAGGAGAGGCGTTGCGCTTCATGCCATGCTAACCTCCGGTAATAGCTACAGCTGATTACCCTCCATATAATTAAATGTCTCCACGAATAAATCCTTCATGGTATTTAAAAATTTTGGCGCCAATAGATCTTAGTGCTACTTCTGCCGCTGGCGTTAAGTTTCCAAAAACCTCTAAGCGCACAGCCGGTGCTATGGCTAAGAGTTCGGGAAATAAAGGTCCTACGTTTGATAAGTGTATTAAAATAGCTTCGGAATTTTTAAACCACTCCACAATAAACGCTTTATTTTCCTCGGCATTCAGGTAAACCTGGTATGCACTCATGTCCTGCTCGTTTTCTTTAACAGATGCAATGATGGCATGCAGCATTTTTTTGAATTCTTCAATTTTTCCGTCAATAATGTTAAATTCTGTGGTGTATTGAACTTGATTTGCCATTGTATTTGATTTGAGTATTAAGTTATTTTGAAATGTTATCGTGATCAGTAGCCATTGCCATGATTTCAAACAACCGTAAATTGGCGAATGGCGCGTTGCTGCTGTTGACTGCCGGGCTTTATGGTTATTCCTTTGCCATTAGTCTGCTGATTAATTGAGAAACTTCCAATGGCCTTTCTAAAGGACTAATATGTCCACCTTTTACTAGGATTGTTTCCATATGGGGTGGTGTTGGTACAAAGTCTTCTTCACCTCTTAAAGCAATGGCATCAACTTTTAATGTTTTGATCAGGTAAGTAGCATCTTCCGCATCCATCATAACAGCCTTGTCAATGTGCTTTATTTGCCGGTTAGATAAAATACCCATGGAGCGTTTGAGCTCATTGGCCAGGGCAGGATTCTCTTTTAGTGAGGCCTTTCCAAACAAAGTCTTAGCGGACTGATTGATATAGAAATTTCTAAATACCAACATGGAATGCTGAAACCAGGAGGCGATTCTTTGGCTTTTTGCTGCCGATTTAAAAGACATATTACACAACCCGACAGATTCAAACCTTGTGGGTTGCCTGTGTGCAGCTCTCAAAATAGTCATACTCCCCCATGAATGTCCGACTGCAATAACTTTTGAGATTTGTAAATTATCTAAAATCTCCATCAGCATATTCGCGCAATCATTCAAAGTCCACTTGGGTTCGATGTTTTCCCGGCTGTCGCCATGGAAAGGCATGTCAACAGCAATTACAGTACGGTCATTTATTTCTTCGGCGTGTTTGTTCCATAAATGGTGGTCGAAGTATATGCCGTGTAAGAATATTATTGGCAGTTTATCGGACGTGTTTTTTTGGATATAAACTGAAATTTTCCCAATACTGGTTGTTATTTCAGCTTTTTGTGCTGTTGTATTCATTTTTACTGATTATAAAATAATTAAGAAAAAATAGTTGCCTGGTGTTAATTGCTGATCGCAGGTGCTTGTTTGGAGAAACTTCCGTTTGTTAATTGCTGAACAATGAACGTTGACATGTCGCCCAAAGTAATAGATAGCTTTAATCCTTTCCCGTCCAAAGTGGCATGAGTCCTTCCTTTAGCAGGCTTGTCTACAATATTTGGACAGCGAACAATTGTCCAGTCGAGGCGGCTGTTCATGACGATGGGTTCCATGCGGTTCTTATCATCAATAACTACTTTTAACCATTTCATAAAATAAGGGAGAATGATTTTAGTAAAATACCAGGGGTTGTAACCAATACTGTTTCCGGTTCCTATATTACTCATGGAGATCAGTCGTCTAACGCCTGATTTTTCCATTTCCTCAACAATTATTTTTGTTACATCGGACATGAATGTTGTGGGCTGCGTGCTTTTTCCACTTACACCAAGGCATTGAATTACCGCATCCTGATTTTCCAGTACCTCCGAAATTTTGTTTCTGTCCATGACATAGCCTTCCATGATGTTCAGGTTTTTATCATGGGTGGAGATCGCGGATTTATTTCTTACTAATATGGTTACCTGGTGATGTTGTGCTAAGGCTTTTTTCAAAACGGCATTGCCAGAGAAACCAGTGGCTCCGAAGATGACTACTTTCATTTTTATGTTGGTTGATTTTCAAACCAAAAGTAGTCGCGTTACAGAAGGTGTTCCTGACACAAATGTGTCAAAATGAATGGTGTGCCAATTTTTTTCTTATTCGGGTTAAAGATTGCCGCTCGATACCCAGGTAGGATGATAAATAGGATAAGGACACCCTGTTAAACAGATTGGGATTTTCTTTTATAAAATCGAGGTATCTGGTTTCGGCATTGTCAAACAGAAAGCTCTCAACTCTTCTATGCAGAACTTTCAAAGCTTCCTCCGCTACCAATCTGCCATAACGTTCCAAATTTGGAAACCTGTTGTAACATTCCTGAATATGTTTGTAGGGAAGGTTGACAACAATCGTTGGTTCTATACATTGAAAGTAATACTTACTGGGAGTTTGTGTAATGAATGCAGGATAGTGTGTCACATAGCGATTTTCCCGAAGAAAATTCACCGAAATCTGACTGCCTTCATGGTCAATATAAAATGTTCGCAATAAGCCGGAAAACACAAATCCTATTTCTTTTTGAACCGTATTTGCGTGCATGTAAAAATGTTTTGGCTTAAGATTAGAAACCGTCAAGCCACTCATCAGGAAGTCCAATTCAGCACTTGTCACCTGGGGACAAAGTGCCTTGACTGAATTCAAATAGGTATCAATAGCAGCTTTCAATTTAACGTATTGTATAGTTGTTTAAAGTATAAATAGCCTGTCCACTAACTGATCCGGTATTTGCATGTGGTGGAAATAATAATCCGTCAGCCGAATTTAATAAAAAAGCTCAATTAATAGGGAGTTGAATCATCTGACCTGCAAAATCCGATAGAAGCTAATGGAATATGCTTATCTTTATTTACTTTATTCAGATGGCAAAAATTTGATCATCAGGTAAATAATTCATCGATTATGCCCACCACGATATTGTTTATTGAAGATAATACGGATATCAGGGAGAATACGACAGAACTCCTTGAACTGGAAGGCTACCAGGTAATTACTGCCGATAATGGTACCGATGGGATTAGCATGGCTAAACTACATCATCCCAATTTGATCATCAGCGATGTGGTGATGCGCGGATTGGATGGATTTGAGGTTTTTGAATTATTGCTCCTTGACCGGAATACCAGGGATATCCCCTTTATTTTCACTTCTGCGATGTCGGAAAGATCACATATGGAAAAGGCATTATCCATCGGTTATTGTAATTACCTGGTCAAACCTTATGACGATAAAGACCTTTTCCAGATCATAGAGAAGGTATTGGGGTTCCCCCGCTAATCTATTACCATTAAAATATGCCGTAAATCAAATTTCGGTATGACGGCAGTCATAGCCGGAGAACAGCGTATTGGTCATATTTGTCCTATAACCTCCTATAATGAGGACTAACAAAGATTTAACTCTAAATAAATCATCATGAAAAAGATACTGGTGCTAACTGATTATAGTGATAATGCGGATCATGCCGCAACCGCAGCTGTTCCTTTGTGCGCCAAATTGCGTGCGAATATCTTATTGTTCAACACTTTTATCAGCCAACCCGTTCTGTCAGAATTTGGCGGCTCTCCTTATGCAGTAGAACAGATGATCTGGGTCGACGAAAGTAAGGGGAAAATTACTTATTTGAAGGAGAGCCTGGAAAAGCTGATTGCGGAAATACCATCCGGAGGGCACCGGCCAAGTATTGATTGTCAGCGGGAAGAGGGGAGTCTGCAATATCAATTGGGCGCCTTTATGGAAAGAAAAGATATAGAACTCATTATCATGGGTGCCCGTTCCGGAACGACCATGAAACATTTACTGATCGGCAGCGATACCAGCACTGTGGTCAATCAAACGAACCGGCCGGTTTTGATCATTCCGGAAAAGGCAGATCTCCGGAAGATAAAAAAGGTTACGATTGCCTGTGATTTTGATGAGGGTGATCTGCGCGCGGTACATTATCTCACCAAACTCGGCCGCCTTTTTAATTTTCATCTGGAAATCCTGCATGTATCCATTTGGGGCCATGATGATGCCCGTGAGATAGAAAAGAAAATTAAGTTTTCCAACCGCGTGAAAAGGTACCGTTACCCTAATATATCGTATCAGAACATCACCGGCAAGGAATTGCCTGCACGGTTGAACCGCCACTGTGAAGAGAACGGGGCTGACCTGCTTGTCCTGGTACATGACCGGCATAGTTTTTTGAACAGGATGTTTAAAGGCAGCCACACCAATGACCAGTTAAAGCATCAGCAAATACCGGTGATGGTAATCCCTGCGGATATGGAAGACAGGTAAAGCATAGATATTTATGGGAAAGCCGCAGGGAAACTTAAAACCCTGCGGCTTTTTTTTGATCCGCAGTTTCAGTTTTCGTCATAGAATTTAATAGGAAAGGCCGGGTTATCTTTTAAAAAACCTGGCCTGAAGGCTGTACTTGCCTTATTTGAAAGAAGGGCCCCCCGCTTACATCCATTCAGCAGCGAACCGGTTGAATTCATGCCGCAGCGCGATGAAAAGCTGATCTTCTGTAAAGTAGTCCTCGGCTAACTGGTTATAAAGCCCTACAGTATCCCGGTCAACGTGACCGTTTGATCCGGCCAGCTCATATTGAAGCACTTTCATGTTCTCGTGTATACGATGTTTCAAGCCATCCAGGTAATCCCGATGGATGATGAACTGATTTTGGAAGTGCTCTACTTTTTCAGATACGGCTTGACCCGTATTGTCCGCAGCAATTTCTTCCAGTCTTTCCTGCAGGAAACCCAGTTCGAGTTCATAAAAGCCAAGGCCTCTTAACCACGCGTTGTGCGCGAAATTCAAATGTTTTATACTGATCTGTTTCATAGAACAAGGATAGGTAGCTTTTCTCTCCGGAAAAATGATCGTCGACATTTTTTGACGTGATACCGCTTCAGAACATAAGCTAAATGGAAGCGGAATGAGCGGCCCTTTCTGCGGAATGCGCAGGATCAGCTTTGGTGTTGACCCCGGTCATTATTTAAGCAGGGCTTTAAAAGGAAATTAGCTCCATATTAAAACGAATGGCCAGGCTGTTGTACTTGATAGACAGGTAAGCCTTTTTCTAACCATTTATAGCAATTCATATGGAATCCTTTATTAAAAAATTCAGTGAAACCGGTTTATCGGATATCGCGGAGGTTGGCGGCAAAAATGCTTCCATCGGAGAAATGTTTACG
Source organism: Mucilaginibacter inviolabilis (assembly GCF_011089895.1). Classification (NCBI taxonomy): domain Bacteria; kingdom Pseudomonadati; phylum Bacteroidota; class Sphingobacteriia; order Sphingobacteriales; family Sphingobacteriaceae; genus Mucilaginibacter; species Mucilaginibacter inviolabilis. Next base: position 1,564,893 of record NZ_JAANAT010000001.1, on the reverse strand, counting down.
CATTTGATATCTATGGGCGTGCAGGTCCCGGACGGTTTTACCGTTACCGCCGCGGCTTACCGGTATTTTATAAAATGTAATGGCCTGGAACAGCGCCTGCAGGGCGTACTTCAGGAACTCGACCGGGATAATTTTAACAATCTTTCCCGGGTTGGAACAAAGGCCAGGAAATTGATCATGGAAACGGAGATGCCTCAGGATCTCCAGATGGCCATTATCGACGCTTATGACTACGTATTTCGTTTTTCGGACCCCTCAGTAGCTGTACGCAGCAGCGCAACAGCTGAGGATCTCCCGGATGCCAGTTTTGCCGGCCAGCACGATTCTTATTTAAATATTCAGGGACATTGGGCAGTCATTTATGCTGTAAAACGATGTTTTGCTTCCTTATATACCGACCGCGCTATTAAATACCGGGAAGATAAGGGCTTCGGTCACACTAAAGTTTTTCTTGCTGTAGGTATTCAACTCATGGTCCGCTCGGACCTGGGCTGCTCTGGCGTGGGTTTCACGCTTGAACCAGAATCCGGTTTTCGTAATGTGGTGCACCTCGCCGGTGTTTGGGGCTTGGGTGAAAACATGGTACATGGTACTGTGGTGCCTGATGAATTTATAGTATTTAAGCCCGCTTTAAGAAAAGATAAGGACGCGATCATACAGAAAAAACTAGGCAGCAAAAGTAAAATGCTGGTTTATGCACAGGACGGGAATGAGCATCGCACAACGATCAATCAGGATACCCCTTGGGAAATGAGGGGGAAATTCGTGCTGGAAGATGCCGAAATTGAACAACTGGCCCGCTGGGCGCTGATTATCGAGGACTACTATCAGAAACCAATGGACTTTGAATGGGCCAAAGACGGGGAGAACCACCAGCTTTATATGATACAGGCCAGGCCTGAAACCGTGCATAGCCGGGAGAAAGAATTACAGATTAAAACCTGCCATATCGCCGAAAGGGGAGAAACGCTCACAACGGGAGCTGCTGTCGGACACCGGATTACCAGTGGATTTGCACGTTTGTTAAGCTCTCCTGAGGATGCTTTTAAATTAAATCCTGGTGATATCCTTGTCACTGATACCACCAGCCCCGACTGGGATCCTATTCTCAAAAAAGTAGCCGGGATTGTCACTAATAAAGGCGGCAGGACGAGCCATGCAGCCATTATCGCAAGGGAACTGGGTGCAGTAGCGATTGTCGGTACGGAAAATGCAACCGTGAATATCAAAGATGGTGAAGAGATCACCCTCTGCTGTGCCGAGGGTAAGACCGGTACCGTCTATCGCGGTAAATTGAACTGGAAGGAAACGACAACAGACTTAGGAGAAATTCGCCTGCCGGAACATCCCAGGGTGCAACTGATTGTTGGTGATCCAGATCAGGCATTCCAACTGTCTTTTTATCCTAATCATGGTGTCGGGCTGATGCGGCTGGAATTTATCATTTCGCACGCTGTCCAGGTACACCCAATGGCACTCGTCAATTTTGACCGGGTGACTGACGAAACGGACCGGTTAAAGATTGAGCATCTGACCTCCGGCTATTCAGATAAGACCGATTATTTTGTAGACCGGCTGGCACAGGGCATGGCTGTTATAGCTGCGGCTTTTTACCCGAAAGAAGTTATTGTGAGGATGAGTGACTTTAAAACCAATGAATACGCCGGTTTGATTGGCGGCAAGTACTTTGAACCGAAAGAAGAAAATCCGATGATCGGATTCAGGGGAGCTTCACGTTACACCCATGAACGTTACCGGGAGGGTTTTCGCCTGGAATGTGAGGCTATGAAAAAGGTCAGGAACGATATGGGCTTCACCAATGTCAAACTGATGATCCCTTTTTGCCGAACCGTCGAAGAGGGTAAAAAGGTACTGACCGAGATGCAGAAAAATGGGCTTAAAAAGGGTGTTAACGGGCTGGAGATCTTTGTCATGGCAGAAATACCCAGTAATGTGATATTAGCCGAAGAGTTCGCTGCAGTTTTTGACGGTTTTTCTATAGGATCCAATGACCTTACACAATTAACACTGGGCATCGACAGGGATTCTGCTGTGATCGCGGATTTATTTGATGAGCAAAATGCGGCCAGCAGGAAACTGATCGTTTTGATGATTCAAAAAGCCAACCAATTGCAACGGAAGGTCGGACTTTGTGGACAGGCGCCAAGCGATTCCAAAGAATTCACCAAAATGATCGTAAACGCCGGCATTGACAGTATTTCATTCAACCCGGACGCGCTCTTTAACGGCATTAATAATATCAATGATGCGCTTTATCCACCGACTAAATTGTCAAAAACTGGAAACCACCCCATTAAGATTAAAAATTTAAATGGCACCCATTAGCGCACAGCGCATAACCGAAAAATATCTCCTGATACCTGAAATTAAACTAACATCATTACAACATGGAAACTTTACCTTTTAATATCGTACGAAACATGATCAGCCGTTGGTGGCTCATATTACTTGCCGGACTTGTCCTGATTGGCATGGGAATCTGGGTCATTGCATCTCCTTTTGAATCTTATCTTTCCCTCAGTTGGGCATTTGCCTTTTGTATAATGGGGACTGGTGCTTTTGAGGTCACGTTCTCGCTAATCAACCATAAATCAGTTGACGGCTGGGGGTGGGCGTTTGCAGGCGGACTGGTCGATTTGTTTATCGGTGGATATTTGTGGCGCTATCCGCTGATCACGATGATCATCCTGCCCTTGATCGTGGGTGTCTGGATACTTTTCCGGGGAATCATGGCGGTTGCCAATGCGCTGGATATGCGCTCTTACGGCTTCCGGAACTGGAAATGGCTTTTATTTACTGCCGTGTCCATTATTGGTTTTGCCCTGCTCGTCCTGGCCTATCCGGCTTTTGGAATAGAGAACCTGATCCTCTGGACCGGGATGGCTTTCCTGTTCGCCGGTATCTTCCGGATCTGGTTATCATTGAAGATAAAGAGAATCAAGGATGAACTTTCAGGGCATCATCATCGTAGAGAAAAATCGGAAGTGCTGGGATAAAGACTTTAATGACTAGCATGCAGGTTATTTGAGCTCCGGTTGACGACTAATAGATGGTCGTTGGCGGAGCTTTTTTGATGACCAGTTTTGCCCCAATAAAAGAGGCATACGGACTTCTTGATGGAGGTCATAAACATATATGATGCTCGTCATTCGCCGACAGAAGCCAGGCCTGTAATTTTAGTAAAAATTCAGACACCGGCATAACATGAATAGTAAAGATAAAATTCATTTAACCTTGATGGCCAGGATACCGGAGTTCATTAGGGAAACCGGTCAGGTAACTAGGTTTACAGGGCTTTTTTTTTCTACAGGGCTTAAACCCCGTTTTGAACTAAAGGAGCTACTGGCCCAATGTTATTTCATTGGTTACCAGTCCCTGCCATTGATCGGCCTGACCGGATTTATTATGGGACTTGTGCTGACCATGCAGTTAAGGCCTTCCCTGGTCAGCTATGGTGTAGAGTCTGAGCTGCCGGTGATGGTCGGTATCGCCATTGTCCGGGAGATCGGCCCGGTGATTACCGCTTTGATCTTTGCGGGGAAGATAGGCAGTAGTATTGGCGCCGAGTTAGGCTCCATGAAGGTAACCGAACAGATTGATGCCATGGAAGTAAGCGGCACTAATCCCTTTAAATATTTAGTGGCCACAAGGGTTCTGGCAGCAACTTTAATGCTACCCATACTGACTATACTGAGTGATGCGATCTCCCTGTTTGGCGCTTATGTCGGGGTCAATATCCGATCGGTAACGAGTATTCAACTGTTTTTTACACAGGTGTTTGATAGCCTGAGCTTTGGTGACCTTGCGCCGGCTGTGATCAAGACCTTCTTTTTCGGATTTGCAGTCGGTATTGTCGGCTGCTACAAGGGATATAATTCCAGTAAGGGTACCCGTGGTGTCGGCAGTTCGGCCAATACAGCCGTTGTGCTGGCTTCCGTACTGATATTTATCATTGACCTGCTGGCTGTGCAGCTCACTGATGTTCTTGGACTAAATTAATTGATTATGGAAACTTTAACCGGATCATCAATGCCAGAAAAAAAGATACCAGGAGATGGGGAAGCGGTCATTGAGATTGAGCATCTCTGTAAAAGATTTGGGGAAAATGTCGTGCTGAATGATTTTAACCTCAAAGTGTACCCGAATGAAAACGTAGTGGTGCTCGGTAAATCAGGAGCAGGAAAATCTGTCCTGATTAAATGCGTCATTGGGCTTTTAAAACCAGATAGCGGAACGATTAGGGTGCTGGGTAAAAATGTACCTGAATTAGACCATGAAGACCTGGACAAGATCAGGACAAAAATTGGTTTTCTTTTCCAGGGAAACGCGCTGTATGATTCGATGACAGTCAGGGAAAATCTGGAGTTCTCTCTCCGGAGACAGTGGATCAAGCTGCCGCAGACAGAAGTAGATGCCTTAGTGAAAGAAGCCCTGGGAAACGTAGGCCTGCCCCATACGGCAGATATGATGCCTGCGGAACTTTCCGGTGGTATGCTGAAAAGGATCGCGTTGGCCCGTACCCTGATCCTCAAACCGGAGATCATTTTGTATGATGAGCCAACAACGGGTCTGGACCCCGTTACTGCAAGGGAGATCGATAACCTCATTATAGCCCTTCAGAAAAAATACCACACGGCTTCTATCATTATTTCGCACGACATGAACTGTGTTAAAAATACAGCAGACCGGGTGGTTTTACTGCTGGATGGAAAGTGTTATGCCGAAGGCTCCTATCAGGAGTTGGAAGAAGCGGCTGATGAAAATATTAAACAGTTTTTTGAGTAAAACACCATGACAAACCAGGGAGAAAATAATACAAAATTGGGCGTATTTACGCTGGCAGGACTGCTGGTGCTCATCTTTTCCTTTTATATGATCGGGAAGAATCACAACCTGTTTGGAGGAGATTTTGAAGTGAAAGTGCGCTTTTCTAATCTGAACGGGTTAATAGCCGGGAATAATGTGCTGTATTCCGGGATTCAGGCCGGAACGGTAAAAAATATCGAGTTGCTTAATGACACTGCAATCGAGGTGATATTATCGATCGATCCTAAAGTCAGTGCATTTATACATCAGGATGCCATTGCAACTATTGGTACCGAAGGCCTGATGGGTAATAAGATCATCAATATTCAACCTGGGATGGGTAAGGGGCAGGTCATCCATAAGGGCGATTATCTGCAAACCCGGAAAGCGGTGAATACGGATGCCATGCTGCAGACGCTCGATAAGACTAACAATAATATGGCATTGATCTCAGAAGAATTAAAAAATACAGTGACCCGCATTAACCAGAGCAAAATATTCGAGGTGCTGAATGATCAGGAGCTTGGCTCTGGTCTCCGGTCTTCTTTGGGAAACATTCATCAGGCAACAGCTGACGCGAGGGATATGGCCATGAACCTGGACATGATCGTGAAAGGGATCAGAGAAGGAAAAGGTGCGGCTGGACTTTTATTGACCGATACGGTCTTCTCCGGAAATTTGAATAACGCGATGCGAAACGTCCGGTTGGTTAGTGATAATGCCAACCAGGCGACCATTCAGTTGAATACGCTGATCAATAGTGTTAATCAGGACCTGTCTTCAAAAAACGGCTCCATGTATGTATTGCTCAAAGACTCGGTGGTGGCCGGGCAACTGAGATCAACCATGAGAAATATACAGGACGGAACTGCCGGGTTCAATCAGAATATGGAAGCCTTAAAACATAATTTCCTGTTGCGGGGCTACTTTAAAAATCTTGAAAAGCAGAAAAATAAGAAACAATAATTAAAATTTTAACAGATGAAAAATACAAATGATATCGGAAAACATCCTCATGTTTATCTGGTAGGTGGTGGTATAGCCTCGCTGGCCGCCGCGGCATATTTTATCCGTGACGGTGAAATTCCCGCGGATCAGATCACGATATTCGAAGAGATGAACATTGCGGGAGGGAGCCTGGACGGTGGCGGAACAGCTGAAAACGGATATGTCCTGCGTGGCGGTAGGATGCTTAACTTCAGTTACCACTGCACTTACGACCTGTTCTCCTTTATTCCTTCCCTGACAGATCCGGATGTGACCGTTCTGGAAGAAATTAAAGCGTTTAATAAAAAAATAAAAACACATGCCGGTGCCCGTGTAGTTGAGGGCGGCAGCATTATCGATGTGTCTTCCATGGGGTTCAGTAATAAAGACCGCCTGGACCTGATGGAGATGATGGCTGTAACCGAAAGTTACCTGGAGACCCGGCGTATTGACGAATGGTTCGAGCCCGCTTTTTTTAAAACCAACTTCTGGTTCATGTGGGATACCATGTTCGCATTTCAGCCCTGGCATAGCGCAGTGGAATTTAAACGATATCTTCATCGGTTCCTGCATGAATTCAGCCGCATCAATACGCTTGCGGGAGTGGATCGTACGCCCTATAACCAGTTTGACTCCATGGCTAAACCATTGATCCGCTGGTTGAAAAAACGGGGTGTCAGGTTTGAAATGGGCGTTCAGGTAACCGGTCTTGATTTCTGTGAAGAGGCTGGAAAAAAAGTCGTTGAACGCATACATTATGTCCAAAATCAACAGGAACTGGAAATCAGTATAATATCGCGGGATCTCGTGCTGGTGACCATAGGCTCGATGACGGCAGATTCCAGCCTGGGTACTATGGAGTCACCTCCGGAATTGATCACCGGTAAAAAAGATGGCAGCTGGAGGTTGTGGGAACAAATTGCCCAGCATAGCTCAGAATTCGGTCGCCCCTTTGTATTTGACAACCGGGTGGAAGAATCCAAATGGGAGTCTTTCACCGTGACCTGTCAGGGTACGCAGTTCTTTGACCTGATGGAAGAATTTTCGGGCAATCCCGCGGGTACCGGCGCACTGGTCACTTTTAAGGATTCCAATTGGCTGATGTCTATTGTATTGGCTTATCAGCCGCATTTTATTGGTCAGCCTGAGGGGGTGACCGTGTTTTGGGGGTACGGCCTGTTTCCGGACAGGGTCGGCAACTTTATTCCGAAGAAAATGGCAGATTGCAGTGGGGCGGAGATCATGAGCGAATTGCTTTCACATTTACGGTTTGATCAAGCCAGGGAGCAGATTATCAATAGCTGTAATTGCATTCCCTGTATGCTGCCTTATATTACCAGCGAATTCCTGACGCGGGCTGCAGGCGACCGCCCGGAAGTGGTTCCTGCTGATTCCGTAAACCTGGCTTTTATCGGGCAATTTGCCGAAATGCCGGATGATACTGTATTTACTGTCGAGTACTCGGTAAGAACAGCGCAGACGGCAGTATATCAGCTGCTGAAGCTTGATAAAGAACCTGCGCCCATGTACCATGGGGCGCGGCATCCGGAGGTGTTGTTTGACGCTATGAAAACCATGCTTATCTGAAAATTTGATTGGTGTAAATAAAAAAACCGCGGGTCCTGGGCCTGTGGTTTTTTGTACCGGGATATTTTATCCCCGGCCCCGGTGCCCCCCCGGCCTCAATCCCTTCGGGTTCGATTGCTGTCCATACACTTTACGGGCAGAAACGATCATGATCAGGATGATGATCGTAATAATGATCATGGCTGTTAATCCGCTGATCCAGGTTTTATCTTTTACCATCGTTTTGTTTTTTATGGGTGTTACTCCCGTAAATACCTGGATAAAGGTGGAGATAAGGACACAGAATGGAAATGATCGTAATCAGGATTTTAACGATATATATCCTTGTTTTACAGGATGCTTATCACCATCTTGTGTAACGGGAATCATTTTTTTTACAGTTGATATTCTGGATTTTTGGGTATTGCCTTAATGGCTACTGATCACTAACCAATAAACAATTATGAATATGAAAACTTTAACGTCTAAAGTTGCGCTTGTAACAGGAGCCGGTTCGGGTATAGGTAAATCCATTGCCATGGTCTTTGCTCAGGCAGGTGCAAGTAATACTTGCGGATAACCGTCAGCAGAACATAGAAGCAGTAGCAGACGCCATCCATAAAAAGGGAGGGCAGGCTGCCTGCTTTACTGCTGATATCTCCAGGGAGGAAGATGTTAGCCTGTTAATGAATTTTACCTTACAGACATACGATAAGCTGGACATCCTGGTCAATAATGCCGGGGTAATGGACAGTTTTACCCCTGTCGCCGAAGTCAGCAATGAACTGTGGGAAAAGGTAATAGGTGTCAACCTGAACGGTCCGTTCTATACCTGCAGAAGCGCTGTACGGCTGTTTTTAAACAGGGCTCAGGTACTATTATCAATATAGCCTCTATAGGCGGCTTATATGGTGGGCGTGCCGGTTGTGCATATACGGCATCCAAACATGGGCTGATCGGCCTGACGAGAAATATCGGATACCAATACGCGGAAAAGGGCATCAGGCGTAATGCTATTGCGCCCGGAGGCATTAATACAAATATCCTTTATGGCATGGAAAACGATCCTTTCGGCTTTGAAAGAATGAATGCAGGTACCGGCAATATGCCTCATTCCGAAAATCCGGACGCTATTGCAGAGCTGGCTTTATTCCTGGCTTCTGAAAAATCTGCCTTTGTTAACGGTACCGTGATCACGGCAGATGGTGGCTGGACGGCCTATTAAATATAATGGAACAGACGTCTTATTCAAAAGGAGATGATTAGCGATACCGTGCTTAACCATATCTTTCCCCAGTAATGCGCGTTTTATATCCGGAACTTCCGGTCAGCTGCTGGTTTATGGCGGTCTCAAGCGCTGTAGCGGCTGGATGACAGGCAAATTAATAATTTAACATCCACCTCCAGGTTCTGAATAATCAGAAGACTTCTTATTTCCGGGATAAGACCTCATTGATATGATAAAGCGCCATGCCTAAACTTTGATCCATCGCGTAGATATCTTTATAATTGACCAGCCTGCCCTCTTTTACCTCGCAGGTAAGATAGGTTATTTGTAATGGTATGGGTTGTCGCAGATTAAACTGCTTTTTTCGATAGGACGCTATCGCTTGTCGTAAGGCTTTTACCTTATCTGAGCTTTGATCATTTTCCAGGATCAAAGCGGCAAGCTGTTCGGGATGTTCAATCCGGATACACTGATCCCCAAGGTCCCGTTCTGTTTGTTGAAATAATTCCCGGAAAGGGGTATCGTGCAGATAAATATCATACACATTCGAAAAACGGAAAACCAATAAGCCCAGCGCGCTATCGCAACCTACTGACTGCCGTGCGTAAAACGACTCCGGGTGTTGCTGAATTTCCAGTAACCTGGCCATTGTTGGTGCGACATAGTTTCCCTGCAGGTCGTAGATGACATACTGATTGTCTTCCAAATATTGTATATTCTTAATGGCCTGAGGCAATAGTTCTTCTACAAACATCTTTGAAGGCACCTTCCATTCCGGGCAGGTGATAAAGTAAGCGATTTTGCTTTGCAGGGTAGGGGTCGGTGTGGATGGTTTTCCTACGATCACTTTAAATTCATCCAGAACCCCCGAGTGAAAAAACTTCAGACTATAGGAAGGAATGTTAACCTGGATATAGCTGTCTTTTTCGGGCGTTATCCAACGTAACCGTTCCATGTTAATGACAATTTTGAGTATCTCTCCCTTTGGTTTTTGATAGCAGCCATTTTGATAGGGGTCTATGAGGAGTCGAAGCTGGTGCTTTAAATCCTGATAGGCGCCAGAGGGTTGTGCTGTTTCCAAAGTCCGTTTAAACTCTTTACTACGTAGCGCATTCATCAACAACTGCGGCGCATTAAAGTCGTTTGTTGTCGCGGTATCCAGGTAATGGGACGGAAAATCGGGATTCAGCTTACCATAATGCATATTGTTAATCATATACAACAATGCATCTGTCAGCAGGATATCAAACCGGGATTTCTGGTTATTCCCTGTTTGTCCGAAATGGACCCGGAGATAATGCAGTTTATCGGTCAACAACCCGCCGGGGTGATAGTCATCATAAGCAAGGCCGTATTGCAAGGCACAATCCAGCATCAGCATCGCTTCAGTAGCCGGTGTCCGTACGGTGTCGGGAGCTACCCACAAAAGCCGGTAGCCATTCTGCTGGTAACAGCGTGCAACCAAATTGGGATAATATAAAACATCTTTATGGTTTCTTATCTGATTTTTTATGGATTCGCCAATAGGGGTATCCGCGGGAGCCAAAGGGCGTGGGTTGCATACGATAGCGGTTGCCGCGCGCAGGCCTGACGGCAAAATCAAAATAATCAGGTAAGCCGACAGTCTTAGTTTTTCATAAAATCTGTTTCCTGAACGGATGTGTTTGGTGCCCTGAGTTTCCATAACGATTATATTTATTATTGTAAATATCCCGCTTTGCACTTCTTTAAATAATGATGATCATCATTACCAAAGTTGATGGTCAGCATCCTTTTAATCGCTGTAACCTTCTGAAGACCTGGAATGGAAAAGAAACGGAACCGGGATCTCCGGTTCCGTAATGGGGCAGCACTGGAACTTTAGCCGTTAAGGACAAAGCACGCTGCTTCATTTACCGAAACAGGAATAAATTCCATCCATCGGGTAGTACAAATATCGGTAAAGGACTGTTCCGGAAACCGGTAAGGGGTCATATATCGCATTGATCTTCGTCATTTTATTAACGAATATTTTTTTCGATTTTTCCGGGCTGGAGTTATGCTGAACAGCATAGACATCAATGTCCGTCAAATCTATTTATTATTCCGCTAAGTTGCCTTCGATGCTAGGCAGATCTTTTCCCCGGCTTCCAAAGCTCAACCCAGACAACGGAAAGTATACCCACCACCGAACTGATGGACAACTGGGCAGGGCTCAACGGTTCAAATCCAAAAAACGTTGACAGGGGATGGATATAAAATAATGATCCGGAAAGAATTATCGTGATACCGAGCACAACGGGCACCAGGTTATTTTTGTATCTAATGGTGGTGAACAGAGAATAATAAAACGACCGATTTACCAGGGTGAGCAGGATATTGGCAGTGATCAGCGTGCTGAATACCATGGTACGCGTAGTGTTTTCATTGAAATGGCGGGATACCGCAAACTGGTAGGTACTTAGCGTACCGACCGTGATGACCAGCCCCTGAATGACACTTGTTATAAGTTCCTTCCCGTTAAAAAAGGTTTTGGTAAAAGCCCTGGGTTGCTGTATCATGGTATTCTTTTCCATAGGTTCATTTTCATAGACGATAGAACAGGTGGGTCCCATGATCAGTTCGAGAAAAATGATATGTACCGGTGAAAAAATATTGGGATAGATCCAGCCAAGGGCCAGCGGAATAAAAACGGTGAGGATAATAGGGATATGGATGGAAATGATATACTGAATGGCCTTTTTAAGATTGGCGTATATTCTTCGACCCATAGCTATCGCATCCGTCATTTTTGACAGGTCATCGTCCGCTACGACGAGGGAGGCGGCCTGTTTAGCGATCTCCGTTCCTTTTTTACCCATCGCGATACCTATATGTGCCGCTTTTAATGCGGGCCCGTCATTTACGCCATCCCCGGTCATGGCTACAATCTGGTTAGCAGTTTTAAGGGCTTGTACTATGCGCAGCTTCGCCTCCGGGAACATCCGCGTAAATACATTGATCCGGAGAGCGGTTTCCTGCAGCTCTTCATCGCTTTGTGTCATTAATGCCGCGCCGTCAATACATTGATCATATCCCCTGAATTCGATCTGCCTGGCAATGGAAGCTGTTGTCGCCGCGTTATCGCCGGTAATGATCTTAACTGCCAGGCCTGCCTGATAGAACGTCTTCAACACATCCTTAATATTTGCTTTTGGAGGATCATAGAAAGCTACGATCCCTTTAAATATAAAGCTAAATTCCTGCTGGCTGGCTGGAAACTTATGGGCTCCCAATATGGCTTCTCCAACGCCTAAAACCCGGTAACCATTCTCCGCTAGTGTGGATATGGCAGCCATCGTATGCTGATGTTCCTCTTCGCTCAGCACACATAAACGCATGATAGCCTCCGAAGCCCCTTTGGCGGCAATGATCCGGTGGCCCGAGCCATCGGCGAAAATATGGGTCATCATAGACGGTTTGCCGCCCAGGGGGTATTCATGGATCATATGATAAAACGGCCTTTCATCAGCTGCGAATAGTTGTGTATAGGTACGATGCAGAGCGATCTCCATGGGGTCAAAAGGCACAGGCTCACTGGCCCACATGGCCGTCCTGATAAGCTCCCTTTCATTTGGATCGAACAAGGCTACATCATCAGCAATGCGGTTTGATCCCAAAGTGAAGACACCGGCCAGGCTCATCCTGTTCTCGGTGATCGTCCCCGTTTTGTCTGTGCAGATCACGGTAGCGCTGCCAAGTGTTTCCACCGTTTTCATTTGTTTGACCACGATCCCCATTTTCATCAGGCGCCAGGCGCCTATCGCCATAAACGTGGCAAAAGCCACGGGTATCTCTTCAGGCAAAATACTCATCGCCAGTGTAAGCCCCTTCAGCAGACTATCCAGAATAAGGGCCGAACGGTAATAATTGATGGCCCAGACAACGAAGAATATGACAACGCCGGCAATGACCATCTTCTTGACGAAATTACCGATCTGCAATTCGAGTGGTGTCTGCTCTTCGGGTATGGTTTCCAAACTTTTGCCGATTTTTCCCAGCCTTGTTTCCCGGGCAATGGCTGTTACCCTAGCAATCGCCAATCCACCGGTCACCGTTGTGCCCCGGTAAATAAAATGATCACTTTGTTCGGGATCTTTATAAACGGGTAGTGATTCCCCGGTGAGAATGGATTCATTCACGAAGAAATCATTCGACTGAATGATAGTGGCATCGGCCATAATGGCTGCGCCTTCTTCAACGACCAGGCTGTCGCCGACAACTAATTCCTCGGCCTTTATACTTACCGTTTGGCCGTTCCGGATAACGCTGCAGCCGACTTGTGTATACTTCCTGAGCTGTTCCAGGGCGTTTCGGCTCCTGGTGTCCTGATACAGGGAGATAGCGGAAACCAGTACGATCGCAGCAGCCAAAAAAAATCCATCGCCGGTATTACCGCTGACAAAATAAATCCCGGAAGTCGCCAGCAGCAGCAGGACCATAGGCTCTTTGGACAGGCTTTTGACCGCGTCAAGAAAACGATTATCATTTTTATAAACCAGTTCGTTAAAACCGAATTTTTTTCGGGCCTCGGTTACCTGCGCATCAGTCAAGCCGCTTATGGCGTTTGTTTTTGCTGTTGGAGATCCGGGAGGAACAGTTACAGGTGTGATTACCATCATTTAATTTTTAAACATGAGTTGAAAAGTGGGTAAAAGCTGGAACGACAAAACCCTTCGATTACTTGGTCCCCGGCTTCAGGTAAAATAGTTTCAGGTCATGGTCAAAACGGCCGCCCCGTTGATTTGCCCGTTCCTTAATTTTTCAATAGCTTCATTGGCTTGTGCAAGCGGGAACATGGTCGTCTGCGTTTGAACAGGGATCGTTCTTAATATATCGAAGAAGTCCAGGCCATCCTGACGGGTCAGGTTAGCGACCGATTGGATTATCCTCTCCCCCCATAGGAGGTCATAGGAAAAGGCAGGGATCTCCGACATATGGATACCTCCGCAAATAACCTGGCCGGCCTTTACCAGTTGTTTTAAAGCCATAGGGATCAGTTCACCAACAGATGCAAATATCATAGCGGCATCCAATAACTCAGGAGCCGCTTCCGTGCTGCTGCCCGCCCAAACGGCTCCCGATTGCCTGGCAAATTGCTGCGCGGCTGCATCGCCGTCACGGGTGAAGGCAAAAACTCTTTTTCCCTGCGCCCGGGCAATTTGGATGATGATATGCGCCGCGGCGCCAAAGCCGTAAATCCCAATATTTATCGCGGCCGGATTGATCATCCGGTAGGAACGAAATCCGATCAGCCCGGCACAGAGCAGGGGCGCAGCTGATGCGTTGTGATAATGAACGTCAATGGGGAAACAATATCGCGCATCGGCTACAGCATATTCGGCATAACCGCCATCAATGGTATAACCGGTGAACAACGCATGATCACATAGATTTTCCTTGCCCTGTTTGCAATACCGGCAAACTCCGCAGGTATAACCCAGCCAGGGAACACCCACGATAGTTTTTAATGCGGGATGTTTCAGCCCTTGTCCCCATCCGGCTACCACCGCGATAATCTCGTGACCAGGGATCAGCGGAAGTTTAGGCTGGTCAAGTTCACCATCCAGAATATGCAGGTCCGTCCTGCAAATACCGCAGGCGAGGATCTTCAGTAACACCTGGCCCTCACCGGGCTTTGGAACCGGTACCCGTTTAAGAATAAGTGGCTGGCCTGTTCTTTCAAATACCATAGCCTGCATGTAGCCGGGAGTTTTCATTTTACGTCAGTTAATTGATCTTAAATGATGTTTACAGTTCATGGGCGTTAAATAGCTGCGCAACAGTCTGGGGGAAATACCAGCAATGGAATAGTAATATGTCTAGCCAGCCGCTGTGTATGGCTGCCCTGGATTAGTTTCGAAAGGAACTGATGGGGGCGGTGGACCATGGCCAGCATATCGATCTGGCTGTGCTCATAAAGCCAGGTCAGGCCGCGATCCACATCGATGCTTTTGACATGGCGGTAATAGATCTTGGGATAATTGACTTTATCCGATACTTCAGTCAGGAAATCATCGATCTCCCGTTGTTCCGTGTGATTTTCATGCTTTTCATCAGTAATATGACTAACGAGGATCTCCGCGTTAAAATAGCGCGCCATGCCTGCCAGGGAATGAATTACTTCAATATCTCCCTTGCTTAAATCGGTGGCAAAGGCGATCTTTTTAATAGGCTGGTAGGTAAAATCTCCCGGAATAAGCAAGACCGGGAAACTGGCTTTTTCGATCAGGTCACGGCTGTTGCTGCCCAGAAAATAACGGCTGAGGCCGCCCGCACCGGACATACCCATCACGACCAGGGACATTTTCTGTTCGTCCATTGTGTTTCTGATCACTTCTGTTACGGAACCAACTTCGCTGCTGTAACCAATAGGGGGCTGGTAAACGGGTGGAAGGCTTTCCGCCTGTTCCTCCAGTTTTTCTTCCAGCTTTTCTACAGATAGCTCCAGTTGTTCTGTCACGAAGCTTTTAATAGAGGTATAATCTTCCAGCGGCCACGCGATTTGTGGCGCCATCGGAGCCTCAGCAGGGACTGAAATTGCACTGCATAACCGGATACCTGTTCTCATGTTTTTGGCCAGGTGCAGGGCGTAACGTGCTGCATTATTTGCTGGTGCGGAGAAATCGGTGGGAACTAATATCGTTTTCATATGGGGTGGTTTTAAAGTTTTATCCTATACAAAGTTTGGTCTTTTTCCGCTCCGGATAAATGCTCCCGGTCACCTGAATAAATGACATCGCACACAAAAGCCTGACGGTGGTTTATACCATTGCTGATGCGGATTTGATCGGCATCAGGTAATGTATTGAGCAGGATCATTTTTTCAGGGCATGGACCTGCGCAATTTTGTCAGACCGATCATTAAATCAATACGATTATGAATACAGATAAAGAAATTCAGCAAGACGTCATCGACGAACTGCAATGGGAGCCAATGGTTAATTCAACCGGAATCAAGGTGAATGTTGATCAGGGAGTGGTTACACTCAGTGGTCACGTATGTTCCTTTGCCGGGAAAATGATTGCCGGGAAAGTGGCCCGCAGGATCAAAGGTGTAAAGGGTGTTAATACAAATTTGGAGGTGGTCCTGTCCCCCGACAATCAATTACCCGATGGCTTGATCACCCGGAATGTATTAAATGCCCTGAAATGGCACACCACCATTCCTAATGACCGGATACAGGTGAAAGTGGAAAATGGCGGGGTTTGCCTGGAAGGGCATGTGGACTGGGCCTATCAAAAAGAAGAGGTTTGTAATGCCATTTGCTGCCAGAAAGGTATTAAGCAGGTAACTGACAGGATCTCTGTAAAACCTCAGCCTGACGCGTTACTCATCAAAGGGGATATCGCTAAGGCGCTGCAACGCAGGGCGATCCTGGAAGCTTCAGGAATTCAGGTCGAAATACGGGGTGGTCAGGTCATATTGAAAGGCCGGGTCCATTCCTGGAACGAGCGAACAGAAGCGGCCCATGCTGCCTGGTCTGCACCGGGAGTATCCAGCGTGGACGATCAGATCCTCATAGATTACGATTGAACGGGGGACAACTATTATCACTCGCTGTAACTTTTAAATTAATCGGTGCAATAACTTCGTTTGATGGAATATTGTTCTCCACAGCGCCATTGACCGGTATATGGATAATCGTGTGCTTTATTTTTGCGATCATCAGGAAAAGGTTTGTTTTTGCGGCGCCGTAATCTTTGGTTAACCTGCCGCTGCGTTCTTCAAATTGGGCGGTAGTAGCAAACGGGACCCGCGCTTTTGGGGAGGCTCCTTTGAAGATCATTTCAAGTTGTTTGAGCTGCTGGTTGAGGTGCCTTCCCGTTTGCTGCAGGTCCGTTTCCAATTGGTAAAATTGCTTTCCTGCCCGTTTGAGTTTTGCCAGGTACAGAGGGGCTGACAGGCGGATGAAATAGTCATCCAGTAAACGCAGCAGGAAAGCGGTCTCAATTTTATAAAATTCCAGGTCAGCAATCCTGCGTTTGGTGTCAAGATATTGCTTGATAAGGTCTGACGTCATGGTATTATTAAGATTGAAATGGCTTTGAACAATTGTCCGGAGATTTCGGATCAGTCAATTTTTACTTCTTTTTTGGCTGCTGGAACATGATTTGTCTTTTTAAGATCTATAGCCAGTAAACCATGTTTGTATGAAGCTTTGATCTTTTCTTCCTGGACATTTTCCGGCAGTTTAAAGGTGCGCGTAAAAGCCCTTTTGGAAAACTCCCTGCGGGTATAGTTTTCTTTTTCCTCTTTTTCTTCCCTGCTGGTTTCCGCACTGATGGTCATCAGACCGTTTTCGGTGGAAATCTTAAAATCGTCTTTTTTAAAGCCCGGTGCGGCTACTTCCAGTTCAAAAGTATCTTCTTTTTCCCTGATATTAACCGCAGGCAAATGCTCGTCGGAAAGGAAATGTTTGTCAAAGGATCCGCCGGCGTTCCAAAAATCTTCCATCATTGATTTTAATGAAGGGGAACTGTTAGTTTTTTCTAAAGTTGACATAATGATTTATTTAATGTTTATGGCCCAAATTTCCCGGTATTTCTGAAGAACCGCTATGACCCAGATCAGTTCCTGAGGTGATCTGCATCAGTATTTAGGCCTTGACTATAAACTAATTTTATAGCATAATATAAACTGACCATTAAAACCATTCATCATGAATAATGAAAATGAAGCCTTTCCTAACGAGGCTGTTTATTTACAGTCTTTTGGGGCCGCAGAAACAGTTACCGGTTCAAAACATTTGCTGCAAACACCAGACCTGAACATCCTGGTGGATTGTGGTTTATTTCAGGGTATTAAATCTCTCCGGGAAAGAAACTGGGAAAAGCCGTCGGCTGAGCTTTCAACCGTTGACGTGATGATCCTTACCCATGCCCATCTTGACCATTGCGGGTATATCCCTTTATTCGTCAAAAACGGGTACCGGGGTAAGATTTACATGAGTCCGCCCACTCGTGACCTGACAGAGCTGATCCTGAGGGACAGTGCAAAATTACAGGAAGAGGATGCCGATAAAGCCAACAGGCATGGTTATAGTAAGCACCAACCTGCTGAACCGTTATATACGACAACGGATGTAGAGCATGCCCTGCAACAGTTTGTCACGCAGGAACCGGGGCATACATTTCATCTGAATGAGGAAATCGGGTTTCGCTTTTTTTCCGCCGGACATATTTTGGGCGCCTGTTCCGTGGAAATCAATTGCTACGGGAAAACTATTGTTTTTTCCGGTGACATCGGCCGGTATCATTCAGAATTACTACCTCCGCCGGTTCATCCTGTTAAAGCTGATTATGTGATCATGGAATCCACTTACGGGGATCGCCTGCATGGGGAAGCTGATCCGGCGGAAGCATTCGCCCTGGCCATCAAGAATACGATTTTTCAGCGCGGTAATTTGCTGATTCCATGTTTTGCGGTAGGCCGGGCGCAGGATGTGATGCATATTCTGTACCGACTGAAAAACAGCAAAACTATACCACAGGATATCCCGGTTTTCCTGGATAGCCCGATGGCCGCTTCGGCTGGCCGGTCCCTGTTAAAATACCCGGACTGGCTAACCCTTCCGCCTGCTGAAGCTGCCCGCATGTTCAGCGGAGTGACCGTCAATCCGGATTATCATCATACGGAAAAGATCATCCGTCAGCGGGGAAGCAAGATCGTACTTGCCGCCAGCGGAATGCTTACGGGTGGCAGGGTCCTGGAATATCTTAAACATTATCTGGGTGATAAGAAAAATACCCTCCTGATGATCGGTTACCAGGCCGAAGGCACCCGCGGGAGGGCACTGCTTAACCAGGCTCCGGAAATCAAGATCCATGGACAATATTATCCCGTCAAAGCGCGGGTAGTGGAGATCGGTGGTTTGTCAGCGCATGCTGATCAGGGCGAACTGCTAACATGGATAAAAGGGTTTGTACCGGCACCTGGAGAGGTTTTTCTCGTGCATGGTGAACCCAGCGCACAAGAGGCGCTCCGTATCAAAATTAAAGATGAACTTCAGGTTCCCGTTACAATCATGAAGGAGGGTATTTCCAAATTGCTGTTTTCGATAAATCAGCACCAATTGAACGCTCAGTAAGTCAATGGAAGGGCGCGGACAGGCTTTGAACCCGATACCTGCGGAATGGCTAAATTAAAGGAAACAGGTTTATCCTCCGGATCTGATCAATGTGTATGATCAGACTGCGGTAATAGCTGCCCGGCGATAAAAATCATGGCTTAGGCCGGCGATGTTTTCTTCTAGTTTCAGCTGTGGCTCGCTCATAACGTCCGCTGTAATATCGGCTGTTGTATGATCTCCAGTCAGAAGGGCTGTGGATAGTTGGTAATCATGCCAGTTGCCGATCGCGTCCTGTAACCGGTCCAGGTAATCTTCATTCAACACGATACCCGAAGTAGCCCGAACCAACTGATAATCGTATAGCAGCACTTTAATCAGTTTTCGGCACTCATGTAATTTTTCGTTAAACTGAAGCGGCGACAATAACCCCGCAATATGCCGGAGTTGGTTTTGATAAAATTGAAGGACAGCCGTTCCTTTGAAAGATTTTATATTTCTTTTTAGTTTCCGGTGGACGTTTTTGATCTTTTTAAGATTTTTGCCGCTATTCGCCCTGAATTTTCTGTCGGTCTTTGCTGTCTGCGGATCCGGAGATCGTCGTTTATTGGTATTGAATCTGCCAGTTAATTTCAGTTGAATAAATGCATTTCGCAGCTTTCCGGCTTGTTTAAAGATTCTTTTTACCGGTTTGAAATTTTTGCTCCCCTTGGGATGGGCTGACAGGCTATCAGACAAGATAAAAAAAGCGCTTAGTTTTTTAATCTGGATGCGGAATTGGTGCAGGTCTTCGTGGTGCCCCTTCTTTACATAAGATTTAAGATAGGTCTTCATGCGCTTCCATTCGTTCTCAAAATATTGAACACCTTTCTTCCTTTTCATATGATCAAAATAATCTTTTACACCAGATTGTTTTGATAAAGCTACCAGGAAGATAGGTGCCGTCCTATGCGTATGGTCATGTCGGTACACCGCGCAGGTCACCTATTTAAGTGATGGTCATCATTTTATACCGGCGTATCTTTTTGAACTTTTGTACAGATCGTTTAACGAATGATAGAAGTACAGCCAGATGAACCATGCAGAAAAAACAGGGAAGAAGGGGAAGGGCAGGATAAATCCTTATGTGCTTTTTCTATCGGTGGAATTATTGCTGCTTATTCTTTTGATGATCTTCCAATTTTTTCAACCCGATAGTTTCTAACTATAATCATGAGGAGGCAAAATATGTTAGGTGAATTGACAACAAACGAAATAGAGGACTTGTTAAGGCAACAGGTCACCGGTCGCATCGCGTGCTATGCGGATGGTCGTATTTATATCGTTCCGATTAACTATGCGTATAACGGCGTGTATCTATTCGGACATTCCACCCGGGGAAAGAAAATTGACATGATGCGCAAGAACCCGGAAGTGTGCTTCGAGGTGGATGATATCCAAAGTATATTCCATTGGAAAAGTGTAATCGCGTGGGGCCGGTTTGAAGAAATAACGGATATGGATGAAAAGCAGCAGGCGATGCAGGCTATTATCCACCGGATCATGCCCCTGGCTGAAAACGCGCCTGATCATCCGTCCCATGGTATCACGGAGAAGGAAAGTGATGTGGGTAGTAAGGTAGAACTCATTGTTTATAAAATTGCCCTGGCTGAAAAGACCGGGCGATATGAGTATTAAATCAGTCACATTAACCCGGTGGTCTTTAAGTCTTCTTGCGGCGGGTAAGCAATAATAAACATACAGATCATGTCTTCCCCAAAAACAACATCTATATTCAGCCCTGCACGTATGGTGTTTTACACACTGTCCGTTATCGTTTTTTATTTTGCCGCGCGGTATATCGGGAAATGGAATAATATCAGGCAGTTGCTTTTCCAAATGAGCATAGCCTGGCTTTTATTGGCTGTTGCCGCCCAGCTCAGTACCTACCTATTCAACATGCTGATGCTGCGTATATTACTGATGGGAGAAACAGGAACGGCTGGCTTCTTCACCCTTTTCAAGCTGTCAGTGGTCATTATGTTTATCAACCAGGCTTTACCAACCGGGGGCATCAGCGGCAACGGTTATATTTTCCGTCAACTGGTCAAAAGAAAAGTCCCGCCGCCGCGGGTTTTTAACGCGCTGATATTGGAATCTGTCTGTTATTATATAGCCTTTTTAACCTTATTGAGCATTTTTTACGGTTGGTATTTGGATCATGTACCCGTTGTGTCTCCCGTTATCCGATATACGGTGATCACCGGTTTTGTTTTTTTTATCATCCTGGGAATCGCTGTTTTACTGATCGCTGACAAACAGGCTGTATCCTTTGTGCTGCGTAAGTTAAGCCATTTTGGTTTTATGAAGCGTTATATCGCCAAAGCCGGGCTGCTGCCTGTTCAGCAGGGACATGCTGATAGCTGGAAAGCGCTGTTTAAAAACAAAAAGCCCGTCATCCTCGCCGTGATCTTCCAGCTTTGTATCCTTACCTGTGATTTGATAACCATCTTGGCGATTATGCAGGGATTTCATATACGGCTGGCGGTCAGCCGGATCATGTTTGGCCTGCTGCTGACGCTGGTAGTTGGCTCATTGCCGGTTTCGCCCGGATCGCTGATCGCTTATGAAAGCGCAATGACCTATTTTTATACCCTTTTAGGTGTGCCCGTACATGCAGCGCTGATTATCACGCTGCTCTTCCGTTTTTTTACCTTCTGGTTGCCTATTCCCATCGGTTTGTTACTATACCAGAACCTCCGCCGGCAAAAAGCCTGAAAAGCAGGCGCAAACCTGAAATGGAAAGATCAAGGTCATTGTAAGAATATTATCGTCGACCCGGAGGCGAAATGATTATTGCTTTCTGCTATACATCCGATCATAGTACTCATTAGCCATGCGCCCGGATTCAAAAGCTGGTACGATGTCAGTGGCTGCTTTCTTAAGAAGCGTCAACCATTGTGCCTGGTTATTGTAATACATCGGCAATACCGCGTTTTCCAATACATCCATCAGGTTTTTATTTTCCTGCAGGTCTTTTTCAACAACGGATAGCGCATCGGCCGCCGGCTCAATCAGGAAACAATTGTCTTTGTCCCTGGCAAATTCGGGTACCCAGCCATCCGGCATGGAGAGGTTAACGGAGCCGTTCATGGCAGCGGTCATACCGCTTGTTCCTGAAGCTTCATGATACAGCCTCGGATTGTTGAGCCAGACATCCGATCCTTTTTTTAAAACGGACGACAGATGCAGTTCATGGCCGGTCAGTACGGCACACCTGGCAAAGGGTTTGGCACGGGTGGCGATCTGGTTAAACAGCCCTATGGAGCCCTCGTCTTCCGGATAAGGCTTGCCCGCCCAGATTAACTGTACCGGGTAGTCGGTACGATTGAGCAGGGTAACAAACCTGCCCCAGTCATCCATGATCAGATCGGCCCTTTTGTAGCCAGCAAATCGCCTTGCCCAGACAATCGTTAGTACATTTTCATTGAAAAGCTTACCGCATTGATCGGCTACTATTTTGAATAACACGCTTTTCAATTCTTTTTTTCTGAGGATGATAGCCTCGTCATCATTGGCGGTAATGGCATTATCCAGCACGGCATCTTTCCAGTATGCTTTGTTTTGGGCGTTGGTAATAGCGGTAATTTCACAAATGTTCGGATTGCTTCCCCACATTTGCCGGCTCACCTCACCATGAAGTTTGGAAACACCGTTGGCCTTTCCTGAAAAACGAAG
This sequence comes from Mucilaginibacter inviolabilis, assembly GCF_011089895.1. Lineage (NCBI taxonomy): Bacteria > Pseudomonadati > Bacteroidota > Sphingobacteriia > Sphingobacteriales > Sphingobacteriaceae > Mucilaginibacter > Mucilaginibacter inviolabilis. The sequence continues at coordinate 1,542,480 of NZ_JAANAT010000001.1, read as the reverse complement.
TGCAGCGAGGGTATAATTGAATTCTTCGCCATCCATACCCAGCAGTATTTTTACTTCATGCTCCTGCAAATGATAAAAGAAGGACATCTCCTGAAGCAGGTTATAGCTGTGAGATTCATTGCCGGCCATCTCAGGCGTATGCGTGGTGAATACCACCCGTTTTTTTACTTCTTCCAGGCTTTTGTATTTAGCATAAAGATAAAAGTTGAGTGATACGGAATGACCCTCGTTCATGTGATAAATATCAGGCGTAAGTCCTAAAACGTCCAGTAACATAGCTCCTCCGATTCCTAAGACAATAGTCTGTGCTATTCTTGTCGCTTCGTTGGGGTCGTACAGGCAATGCGTTATGGAACGTGAAAGTTCATCATTCTCCGCAATATCGGTGCTCAGTAAGAACAACGGTGAGGTTCCAAAGACCTCCGGCTTCAGGAGGTATACCTTTACATGTACCGGAGAATCGTGAACGGCGACGGTAAAAATAATACCGGTATCCTGCAAAAAAGCATAGCTTTTTTCGATCAGTTCCGTTTTCATCAAAGCCTTACCATCCCTGACCTGGTCATAATACCCGTATTTCCATAAAATACCGACACCCAGGAGGTTCTGCTTCAGCTCATATGCGCTGCGCAAGTGGGAACCGGATAAGAAACCCAGGCCCCCGCTATAAATTTTTAAGGCCTGATCGATGGCGAATTCCATGGAGAAATAAGCGACACTGGTGCTGTATTGACTGCTTGGCGTAAAGCCAAAAATTTCCTGTCGGGTCATCATTATGCTGTTTATATGGTCTTTTACTGTGAATTCAGCGGACGGTACTTCGATCCTCCGGCTGATGCATGTCAGCCGGGCTGCGATAACAGGGCTCCCAAAAGAACGCTGCAATGGCTGCCGGTTCCCGATCCTGTTACCGGCCCTGCGCCAGGAGATTCAGCCCGCTTTAATTTAATCAGGACAAACATCAGTGTGAAAGATCATTTAAAGAATGATCCCGGTCATTAAAATAGATGATATATCCTGTGTACTATCCCCCTGAATCAAATTATTAAGTGACTATGGTCATTTTGCCGCCCTTTCATTGCCCGCACCTTTACGGTAAAAAAAATGAAGTATTCCTCCGGATAAAACCAATGCGTTTACGCGTTGCCAGTTTCAGGTTACGGAAAGTGAGGATATCCTATTATAAATGTGGAATTATGATCAAATCAATGCTTTGCATAAACCGGATTATTGCAATAATAACGTCGGTACTGACCGGAACGATCATGACATTGAACGTATTCGGCGCCTGTGCGCAGGAGCCGCAAGTGCTGACCATCACAACAGCTTACCGACTGGCGAGGGAAAGCTACCCGCTCATCAAACAGCGGGACCTCATCGTGCGATCGGAGGCCTATACCATCTCGAATGCGGCCAAAGGATACCTGCCTGCGTTATCCGTCAACGGACAGGCCACTTACCAGTCAACCGTAACCAGCTTCCCCTTTAGTGTCCCGGTTCCCGGCTTTTCATTGCCGAAATACAGCAGGGACCAGTATAAGATATATGGTCAAATAGACCAGGTGATCTATGACGGCGGCCTTATAAAGAATCAAAAACAAACTGCCGAAGCAAACGGGGCCGTTCAGCAGCAAAACCTGGAGGTTGAATTATACGCCTTATACGACCGCGTTGATCAGTTGTTTTTCGGGACGGTACTGATCGACGAAGAGTTAAAACAAAACAGTTTGTTAAAACAGGATATTCAAAATGGGATCGATAAGGCGAACGCCCTGGTCGCAAACGGCGTTGCTTACCGAAGCAGCGTCGATGAGTTGTCAGCACAGTTTCTACAGTCGGAACAAGCACGGATCGAGTTAAATGCGGCAAAGAAAGCCTACCTGGCCATGTTAAGCTTATTGATTAACAGGCCGCTCAGCGAAGGATCGGTCCTGGAGAGACCGGCTATCCTGTTCTTGTCAGACGTGATCAGCAGGCCTGAATTATTGCTGTATGAAGGACAGAAAAAAATAGATGATCTGCAGGAGGAGCTCCTAAAAGTACAGCTCCGGCCAAAACTTGGATTTTTTGCACAAGAGGGGTATGGTCGTCCCGGCTTAAACCAGCTCAGCAATAACTTTACATGGTACTATATAGGTGGATTCAAATTAACCTGGAGCCTGGGTGGTTTGTATACCTTGAAAAACCAAAAGAAGCTGCTGAACTTAAACAGGGAGACATGGGACGTGCAAAAGGAAATATTCCTGTTTAATACAAGGATTACGCAAAAGCAGCAGCTGGCAGGTATCGAAAAATATAGGGAACTGTTCACGAAAGACGATGCGATAATCGCATTGCGCGGATCGGTAAAAAAAGCAGCAGGCGCGCAACTGGAAAACGGCGTGCTCAGCGCGCATGATTACATCACAGAAGTAAACGCTGAAAACGAAGCCCGGCAAAACCGAATCTTACACGAAATTCAACTTTTACAGGAACAGTACAGCTATCAGAACACGACCGGAAATCTTCAAGAACAAGCGAACCAATAATGAAAACAAAGCTATACTTATACGCCGTCCTGCTGACCATTGGGATCAGCGGCTGCAACTTAAATGATCATTTATCAGATGCTTCCGGGACGTTTGAGGTGGATGAAGTCATTGTATCTTCAGAAGTATCCGGAAAAATCATATCCCTGGACCTTGAGGAAGGAATGGTCCTTAAAAAAAACAGCGTCGTCGGGTTTATAGACCCAGTTCCGTTAGAGTTACAGAAGGCGCAGGTTGAGGCAACTATTCATTCATTACATCAGAAAACAATGGATGTAAGACCCCAGGTACAGATGCTCAGGGACCAGATAGCCATATTGAAAACACAGTTGGCTAATGCCATACAGGAAAGGAGCAGGACGGAAAGGCTGATCAAAGCGGATGCTGCTACAACCAAACAACTGGATGACTGGAATATCCAGGTTGATGTTCTCCGAAAACAAATTACTGTTAACGAGCAACAGATCAAAGTGCAGGAAACAACAACAGGCACGCAAAACAGTACGGTGTTAAGCGAGGATAAGCCTTTGCGCAAATCGGTGGCGCAAATTGACGACCAGTTAAAACGGACTCATATTACCAATCCGGTCAACGGAACAGTACTGACCAAATACGCCATGGCCGGTGAGGTTACCTCCCCCGGAAAGGCGCTATATAAAATAGGGGATTTATCCATGATCACCTTACGTGCTTATATCACCGGAAAACAAATCGGGCAGGTCAGGCTGAACCAACGGGTAAAGGTACTGATCGACAGTACTTCTTCAACTTACAGGAACTATACAGGCATTATTACCTGGATATCGGACAAAGCTGAATTTACACCGAAAACTATCCAGACCAAAGATGAACGGGCAAATTTGGTATACGCCATGAAAATTCACGTGAAGAATGACGGCTATCTGAAGATCGGCATGTACGGGGAAGTTAAATTTAAATGAGTGATGAAGCCGATAATCGTTGAAAATATTGTAAAAACCTATCCCGCTAAAAACGCGGTGGTCAATGCCTTAAAAGGGGTTTCCTTTGACGTAGATCAAGGTGAAATATTTGGCCTGATCGGGCCGGACGGTGCGGGTAAAACCTCGCTGTTCCGTATCCTGACCACGCTGTTGCTGGCGGATAGCGGCAGCGCTGCTGTAGATGGTTTTGATGTGATAAAGGATTTTAAACAAATACGCAGCCGCGTGGGTTACATGCCGGGAAAATTCTCCTTATACCAGGATTTGTCCGTGCAGGAAAACCTCGAATTCTTTGCGACAATTTTCAATACTACCATTAAAGAAAATTATGACCTGATCAAAGAGATATACCAGCAAATTGAGCCGTTTAAAACACGCAAGGCCGGACAGTTGTCCGGGGGCATGAAACAGAAACTGGCACTTTGCTGTGCACTCATCCATAAACCATCGGTTTTGTTTCTGGACGAACCAACAACCGGGGTTGATGCCGTTTCACGTAAAGAGTTCTGGGAGATGCTGTACCGGCTGAAGGTTCAGGGCATCACCATGCTGGTATCTACGCCTTATATGGACGAAGCCAGCCGCTGCGACCGCGTTGCGCTCATACAAAAAGGGGAATTATTATCGGTCAATACCCCCAAAGGCGTTGCCGCCCAGTTTAAAAAACCGCTATGGTCTGTAAAAGCAAATGATATGTTCAGGTTGATGAATGACATCAAAAAGGATGACTCCATAGAAAGATGTTACCCCTTTGGCCAGGTACATCACGTGGTTTTCAAATCACAGGAAAACAGCAGGGAAGAACTGGAACGCATAGTACATACAGGGAACTACAGCGAGGTAGAGATAAAATTGATCGAGCCCAATATTGAGGATTGTTTTATGGCACTGATGCAAGTATCATGATGGAAACAGAAAAAGTGATCACCGCCAGGGAATTGACCAAGCGTTTTGGCGACTTTACAGCCGTGGATCAAATTACCTTCGACGTTAAAAAAGGCGAGATCTTTGGCTTTATAGGCGCCAATGGGGCCGGTAAAACGACGGCCATGCGGATGTTATGCGGACTGTCCTTACCAACTTCGGGCCTGGCTACCGTTGCCGGGTTTGATGTATACAAACAAAACGAACAGATCAAAAAACATATCGGCTACATGAGCCAAAAGTTTTCCCTTTATGAAGACCTGACCATACGCGAAAATATCCGGTTTTACGCGGGGATATATGGCCTGAATGAAGCGCAAATAAAAGAAAAAACAGCGACGTTGCTCAGGCAACTGCAGATGGAAGGGCAGGACCGTACCCTGGTTCGTGCTTTGCCCCTGGGATGGAAGCAAAAGCTCGCTTTTTCCATTGCCATCGTCCATGACCCTGCTATCGTTTTTTTAGATGAACCGACCGGCGGCGTTGATCCCATCACCAGGCGGGAGTTTTGGAGCCTGATCTATGAAGCATCTGCAAAGGGCATTACCATTTTTGTTACTACGCATTATATGGATGAAGCGGAATATTGCAACCGTGTTTCCATTATGGTTGACGGAAGGATTGACGCCTTAGACACACCTGCTCATCTGATGGAGCAATATTCAGCAACGTCAATGGACGGTGTGTTTTTGCAGTTGGCAAGAAAAGCGGTACGGACAGGAGATTAAACAAAAGAAAATGAAACAGTTTTTGATTTTTGTTAAAAAGGAATGGCTCCATATCTGGCGGGACCGGCGAACGCTGTTCATCCTGCTGTTTATGCCAATTATACAGATCATATTGTATGGCTTCGCGCTGACCAACGAGGTGAAGAATTCGAAGATCGCCATTTTTGATCAATCTAAAGACGAGGCTACGGTCATGATTTCTGATGAAATTGCGGCAAGCCGGTATTTCAACCTCGTCAAAAATGTTTACACCTACAAGGATATGGAAGCGACGTTCCGCAAAGGAGAGATCCGGATGGCCATCGTATTCCCTCCTGCCTTCAGGTATGATCTTTTACACAGCAATCACGCACAAATACAGCTGATTGCCGATGCCTCCGATCCCAATACAGCCAATACCCTGACCAATTATGCCACAGCCGTCATCAATGATTACCAGCAAACCTTAGACCCGGATCAAAGGCTGCCCTATACCATCAAAACAGAGGTACGCATGCTGTACAATCCGGAATTAAAGGGCGCTTACAATTTCGTTCCGGGGGTGATGGCGCTGGTATTGATGCTCGTTTGCGCGATGATGACTTCTATCGCTATTGTCAAGGAAAAGGAAATGGGGACGATGGAGGTCATCCTGGTATCGCCATTAAAGCCCTTCCGCATTATTATAGCCAAAACGATTCCCTACCTGTTGATATCGATGCTGAATATCGCCAGTATTCTCTTGCTGAGTGTTTATGCGCTTGATGTTCCCGTAGCGGGCAATTTAGGATTATTAATAGCCGAAAGTATTTTATTTACCATCACCTCGCTTTCCGTCGGGATATTAATTTCCAATACGGCGAAAACGCAGCAAACAGCGATGTTCACTTCCATGATGAGCCTGTTTTTGCCAACATTGCTATTCAGCGGCTTTATGTTTCCTATCGAAAATATGCCTGTTCCGCTACAGGTCATTTCCAATATAGTTCCGGCTAAATGGTATTTTATTATTGTAAAAGAAGTCATGATAAAAGGCTTAGGATTTACCGCTGTATGGAAGGAGACCCTGATCCTGGTTATAATGACCACCGCGCTGCTGGGCATAAGTATTTATAAATTTAAAATCAGGCTGGGATGAGGATGCTGAAAATTTTGCTGTGGAAAGAATTGATCCAGATCTACCGTGACCCGGCGATCATCAGGATATTATTTATCATGCCGATGATCCAGTTACTCATACTGCCTCTTGCGGCCGATTATGAGATTAAAAACATCAATCTTGGTGTGGTGGATCATGACCATACGGAATACTCGCGGAAATTAGTGAGCAAGATTGTATCCTCCGGTTATTTCCGGCTGAAAGATTACAGTGCGACTTTTCAACAGGGGTTAAATGCCATTGAATCAGATAAAACAGACCTTATCTTGGAAATACCACCCCATTTTGAAAGGGATATGGTCAACGAAAACAAGGCACCCCTGCTGGTTGCTGTGGATGCCGTAAACGGAGTTAAAGCCGGGCTTGGCGGCGCTTATATTCAGGGTATTATACAGGATGATAATCAGGACATCCGTGCTCAATGGATACCCGAACAGCACTTCAATCCCAGACCGGTTATTGAGGTTACTACAGCCGACTGGTATAATCCCCATATGAATTACAGGGTGTTCATGGTGCCCGGGATATTAGTCATGCTGGTGACCATGATCGGATCTTCTTTTGCTTCAAATAATATTGTTCGCGAAAAAGAAATGGGGACAATTGAACAGATCAATGTGAGCCCAATCGGGAAGGCGCAATTTATTTTAGGTAAACTGATCCCGTTCTGGATGCTGGCCTTAACCGTCCTGACGATAGGCCTGCTGATCGCCCGCTTTGTTTATGGGATTGTTCCGCTTGGCCACTACGTCACCATTTACATTTTTGCAACTATTTATTTGCTGGCCATATTGGGCCTGGGTTTACTGTTATCGACCTATGCACAAACCCAGCAGCAATCCATGCTGGTATCCTTTTTCGTCACGATGATCTTTAATTTATTAAGCGGGCTGTATACGCCCATTGAAAGTATGCCTGCCTGGGCTCAAATGATCACGAGATTCAACCCGGTGTCTTATTTTATAGAAGTAATGCGTATGGTTATGCTGAAAGGCAGCGGGCTGGCAGACATTAAATACCAGATTTTTGCCCTTTTGGGATTTGCTGTTGTTTTCAACGGCTGGGCGATTTTGAATTACAGGAAGCGGTCAGGATAAGACCGTCCGGGCTTTCACATCCCGCGCGGCAGCTTTTGCTGAGTTTCCGGATCGCTGCGGATAAAACGACAGCCGGTCTGCCGGCCAGCAAAGTGTTCCATCCCGCTTTTTTAACGAAGGCATTGCTGAACAATAGCTCCGTTTAATACGATGCAGGGTCACGATAAAAAGTGACCATCGTCAGTTTTTAGCCGCCTACATTTCACCAGCTTTACATAACAAATTAGATGTGTAACTCATGAAAACAATAGTCATTACTACCGATTTTTCAGACGGTTCAAAACAAGTTGCCCGCTATGGGTTTGAACTTGCCAAACAATTAAGAACTGATGTGACGCTGTGCAATGCCATGATCATTCCGGCGGAGATCCCTCAGGCTGGGATTGTCGCCTGGCCCATGGATGTTTATGATAGCTTAATGGAAGACAGTACAAAAGAATTAAATCAGCTCAAAGATACTTTACTTTCCGGTCATGTCACCCAAGATGCTTTTGAACCGGTAATTACCTGTTTCCTGGAGTCTGGTACCGTATGTGACATTGTTAACCAGGCTGTTGATCTTCAGGACTCTGGTTTAACGGTGATTGGTTCCCATCAAAATGAAGGTTTGGGTCAATGGATGATTGGTAATCATGTCCGGAGACTGATTGACAGTAGCCGTATTCCCCTGTTGCTCGTACCGGCCGGAACTCATTTCAGAAAAATAAAGAAAATAGCTTTTGCGACTGACTTTAGCGACATGGAGGAAGATTTGAACTGTATCCATAAACTGGCCGCGATCGCTGAACCGCTGAATGCGGGTATTTTGCTCGTACATGTCAACAACGAAAAACATAATACTCCACAGCTGCAACATTACCTGGGCGAAACATTAAAAGAACTGGTGAAAAAAGCAGATTATCCGAAAATCGATTATGAACTGATTAAGGGCAGCCGGGCAGTAGCCGGCCTGGATTGGCTGATAGAAGACGGACACGTAGACATGCTGGCGATGTTGCATCATACACACGGTTTTTTTACCGGCCTGCTAAAAGGCAGCCATACCCAGAAAATAGCCGGTCATAGCCACATCCCCATGCTGATTTTTCCGGATAAATCCTCCGTTTAGATTCATCAATATTAAAATTATGAGCACAATATCAACCGACAGTCAACTGGAGTACGAACTGCAGGAACTGTATATTTTAAGCCAGCATTGGCTGCAGGACCTCTCTTTTTTAGAAGATGAAATGCATTTTTTTAAAAATATCCTGCGTAAATACCAGGAAACGGGCACGCTGAATGAGGTTCCGTCAAAAGCGCAGGACCTTACAGCAAAAATCCGGGAGCAGGAACTGCATCTCGAGTCCCTTAAAATAATGGTACCGGAGTTTCTCCGTTTTCTTGAGCCCTTCATTGGCGGCCAGAGAAAAGAAATGGATTTGGGCTTCCTCGAAAAATACAATAAACTGGAAACAGCGTTAAGAACCTTATTTGCCGCCATTAAGGCGACTAAGCAAGAACTGTTCAGTTATACGGAAGCGATCATGACCGTGGAAAAAGCAGTGCAAACACCATAAACATCGAGCCTGTTGTTATGAATACCATCGCTGTATTAACCGATTTTTCAGAAAGATCTGTCCATGCCACCCGTTTTGCGATGCATATGGCCAGGAAAATGAAGTCAAAAGTATTGTTGTTTAGCATGAGCACCGTTCCTGCAAATCTACAGCATCTGGTAGCGGCCGGTGAGCTATCGTATTCGTCGGACTCAGTCAGTGAGCTGGCAGATTTTACCTTTCGTATGGGACTGGAACTGCAAAACAGATCATTTCCGGGCGCCTGTGTCCCCGGATTGGCGTTTCATGGCGAAGGACCGGAAATGGTGGATATCATGACAGCCATCATGCAAAACAATGAAATAAATATGATCGTTACTTTTCCCCCCGGTAGTGATGACCTCGCTACTTATCTGCTCAGTGATGCCTGCAACCGGATCATTGACTGGGCCACTGTTCCGGTACTTGTCGTACCGGAAAGCGCTGCGGTCAGGAACTTTGAAAAGATCGCTTTTGCTTCGCAACTTCATGAAGAGGATATCCATTCTATCGCTGAATTGGGTGGCCTGATGGAAAATTTCGCCGCGGAGCTGATGGTTGCCCACCTGAACGAAGATCCGTCGGACGTCCGCATACAAGCGGCCGAAAAGCAACTTAACCGTGATTTATATCAAAAGCTGGATTGCGGCGGGTTTTATTTTCGTAGTATTCCCGATACGGACATACAGAAGGATTGGAGCTGGCTGAGCGCCAATAAAAAAACGGACCTGCTTGCTGTCGTCCAGGGGCCAAGGGAACAAATGGCCAGGTTCTTTAAAAGGGGACAGCATAGCCTGGTGACTTATCATATCACTATTCCGGTCCTGATTCTTCCGCAAAGACCCTGAAACCTTAAAAAAGGATAAGAAGGAGCGGCTCTTACCGATGGCAAATACCGCTCCTTTTTGTTCCTATATTTCTATTTCGCTTAATTTAGCTTCCGAGCTGGTCAGTTCCCTGATCCAATCCTGGAAAACAAATTGCTTCTGGCCTGTAGCTTCCGTGAAAAGTGTTTTATAATAGCTGATACCATCCTGTAACTGTAACTTGAACTTCGTCAGTTGTTTCTTCTTTTTATCGCTCAGATCCTTCAATTGGGATTGGAGGTCACGCTGCAGGTAATCGATATACAGGTTCAGCTCTTTGATAAACATATGCGGTCTCCTGATCTTATCCAATAGATCAACCGCGCCATAGATATGTTTGATCATTTCGTCCAGGGTATAGATCCGGGAAAAATAAGCCAGGTTTGGCCCGGGGCAGATAGCAACCGCTTTGTTTTCCCTGGGTTTCAGCATATCGTACTTGATATAGGCGGAGGCGCAAAGGCCTTCACAAAGGCATGTTTTTTCAACGACGGATTGATATTGTTGCTCATATACCTGCCCGGGAAGATACAGTGTATTCAATTGCTCCAGTTTTAGCTGCTGGTACTCCCTGGAAGCGGTACAGATCGGTTTTGCTGTAAATTCCGTATTCGTGCATAAGTACTTTTTGGTACAGGGACTGCCGGGCCGGTTATTATCCAGCCGTTCAAGGCGTAGTGTTTCTGATGTGCTCTTTTTAAAGTTATTGAACAAAATACCAAGGGGAGAAGCCCCGCTTACATAATAGTCGTCTTCCCCCGCGTGTTCCAGTTGTTCCAGGGTTTCCTGATCTACGTTCGTGACTTCCGGAACCAGTAAAAAGGGACTGCCCCAGCCGGTAGCGTCCATCTGGTAGTGATCCAGCAAAAAATCGTTTTCCGAAGCCGTACCGATCCCGCCCTGAACGCTCAGCCGCTGCCCGGGGGCAACCCTGCAGGTAATGCCCTTTTCCAGTAAAGCATTTTGATAGCCCTGGAAAAGTTCTGCTGTCATTTCCCGGCGCTTCTCCCTGAATTCCTCCAGGATCGGTCCAAGCAGGTACCCCTCCGTCGCGAATGCATGGCCGCCGCAGTTGAGCCCGGATTCCACCCGGAACTCGGATACCCAGATCCCCTTTTTTACGAGGAACTTCGCCTGGATAAAGGCGGATCGGAAATCACTCACTTTCAGGGTGACTTTTTTACGGATCAGGCCGTTTTCGTCGGGATAGAAATCCGCGAATGTTTCTAAGTAACTGTAAAGCCGGGGATTCATGCCCGCGGACAGGATCACGGAAGACTGTAGGCTGCTCCGGGCGAAACCACGGAGTGCCGCCAGTGCATCTGTATTCAGCTCACCACTGGAATCTCCGTTTGCTGTATAATTCATCTTATCTACTTTAGACATGATGTTGACATCAACGGCCCCCCGCTTCATTTCCCGTTTGAGCAATTCCTGGAAGTGTGATTTTTGCCATTCGTCGCTCAGCTCCTGCATCAGGTCATATCCCTGTTTTAAACGCGTGCTTTCAGGAAGCAGTTCAAAATAACGGCATAGGTCATTCCCGGCTTCGAATGGCAAAGCTTTCATCGCCTCAAATTGCCGCTCAACCAGGCGGTCAATCAGGTCCAGGTAGGCGGTGATCCTTCTGGCTCTTGCATCCTCCTCCTTTTTCAAAATGGGAATATAGGCTTCGCCGCTAAGCTGTGCATGGTATTGCCGCATCCGCTCTGTCAGTTCGTCATCTACAATAGACACGGTGGACGATATGCCGTAACGGCCGACCTTTAAAGGCGTGTCAATGGAATAACCCAGTCCCAATACGGGGATATGAAATGTATGGCTCATATGGATATTTTTTATTTGATTCAATTAAATTTTAATAAATAGGTACATCAGGAGATCTATTGTTTTGATCGCATGAGGTTTTCCAAGACAATCGCTTTGGGAAAAAGGATGTTATTTTCCAGGTGGAGATGTAAGTGAATGTCCTCCTCGTAAGCCGCAAGCAGCTTGTAGAGTATAGCGCAGGTATTGGAGGTATAGGCGGGAGCTACATAGCCATTGGTCAGTTGCCTGATCAGCCGGAAATCCTCCAGCAGCACCCTGCCTTCAGCCTGCGTCAAAGACAGTAGCCCGGAAACAGGCCCAAAGTCTGCTTCCTTTAAGGCTATTCCGATTTTATGCGCTGTACATAACGCGCTGATATAGGGGAACCATGTTTTTTCCTCTTTGATCCCTTTTAATTCGAGTGTGCTTCCTGTGTCCGCAAATAAATCTGCGACCTGCTTGATCTCCGGGTGGCGTACCCGGTCGGATTCTGCGACTTTATACGCCAGTGAGGTAATAAACCTGGTTTGCATGCTAACAAAACGGTGATGAAACTCAATGATATATTTGGTCAGGAAAGCCAGGTCCCAGTTGGAATAATTTGCTCCCTTGTCAGGTTCCGCCGAACCTGTTTTTAACAATAACTGTCTGATATCATTATACATAAGTCTCTTTTCGGCGCAGACTTGTTGAAGCGTTTGAGTGCCGTTGCAGATGAAATCGATATCTAGTTCTTTCAACACCCGGGCCTTCCGGTAATCCAGGGAGACGATGCTGCCAATGGTTTCCTGATCTTCATCCAGGTTTTTTTTGATCACCTTGATCTGCCAGACCAGAGGCCCGCTTTTCAGTGTTTCCCATTGAAAGCCGGGCCCGCGTTTGGCCTGTAGCTCATCATAAAGCGGACCCGGGCCCTGGTTGTCGCGGATAACTAATACGCCTCCCGGATCTAAGGCGTCAATTTTTTCAAAGATGGCTACATGCTTTAAACCTGGTTCAATCGCCCTTACATCTATTATCTCGTGTGTGTTCATTGCAGGAATTTGTCTGCAAAGCTATTTTGTGAAGGTCGTTCAATAAATGACCATGATCATATCCCCCGGATTTGACATTGTTTTTTTTTCAGCATGGTCAATCGGAATAGGACTGCTGAAAAGGAGCCCTGTCGTTAAAATGGGACCGCGGACTGCAAAAAGAGGACTTTTCGGCCATAAAACAGGACCGGCATGCCCGGTGATGGAAATGAAAGAGGGGCTGGCTTTTTTTAAATTAAAATATTTCAGGAACTAAAAATGACGGGTATCACTTTTTTAAGTCCCCGGGATCATTCCGGGGAGGGGGCATATCCTTCATTTTTGGAGCAAGAAAATGAATTAAAATGCCGGAAACCATAACTCATGTCAAACCCAGCTGCTATCACTGCGGTGACGAATGCCTGACCACGTCTTATCAAATAGAAGAAAAACAATTCTGCTGCCAGGGTTGCCGGAGCGTCTATGAAATATTGTCCGGCGCCGGGCTTTGCAGCTATTATCATTATAATGATCACCCGGGTACCACGCGCGCAAGAACGGATAAGCGGTTTGATTACCTGAATGATCCGGTGATCCTGGCCGGACTGTTGGATTACACGGACGAACGCTTGTCGGTGATTACCCTGTATATCCCGCAGATCCATTGCAGTTCCTGTCTGTGGTTACTGGAACAACTGAATCGTTTTAACCCGGCCATCTATTATTCCAGGGTGGATTTTCTAAAGAAACAGCTGATCGTGCGGTTCGACCCGAAGACCTTCAGCCTGCGGCAACTGGCGGAACTCCTGTATGACGTAGGATATGAGCCGCTGATCAGCCTGCAGGACATTATCCAGAAGCAGAACAAAGCGGAAAAAGGCAACCTCGTGCAAAAGATCGCTGTGGCGGGTTTTTGTTTCGGCAACGTGATGTTGCTCAGCTTTCCGGAATATTTCGGGCTTTCGGGTTATGAACAGACATTCAGACACTTTTTTGGTTACCTGAACATCTTGTTTACCTTGCCGGTGGTATTTTTTAGCGGTCGCGGTTACTTTATTTCTGCCTGGCATAACTTAAAAAAAGGGATACTGAATATCGACTTTCCGCTGGCGCTGGGTATCGCGGTGCTGTTTCTCCGGACTGCGGCGGAAGTGATCACCCATACCGGGGCGGGCTTTGCAGACACGCTATGTGGGCTGGTATTTTTCTTGTTGATAGGAAGATTTGTCCAGCAGAAAACCTATCATCATATTTCCTTTGAACGGGATTACCGTTCTTTTTTTCCGGTTGCGGTTCAGATCGTGGCGGAAGGGAAGGAAAAACCGGTGCCGCTTTCCGGCCTGGTGACCGGTCATCGCATGGTGATTCGTCACAATGAGATCATTCCTGCTGATGCGATTCTGTTGAAGGGACAGGCCCTGATCGATTTCAGCTTCGTAACCGGGGAATCGGTGCCTGTTAATAAAACATTAGGTGAGATCATTTATGCAGGGGGGCGGCAGACCGGGGAAGCCATTGAACTGGAAGTGATCAAGCCGGTATCTCAAAGCTACCTGACCCAGCTATGGAATAATGAGGCGTTTACCCGCAAACAGGATAACCGCATGAAAACCTTTAATGAAACCGTCAGTAAATATTTTACAATCGTTCTGATCGCCATCGCCGTAGGCTCGCTGCTGGCCTGGTTGCCTTTTAACTACAGGCGTGGCATCGACGCCTTTACCGCCGTGCTCATTGTGGCCTGCCCCTGTGCGCTGGCATTAAGTACGCCTTTTACCATGTCGGCCGCTTTAAGCATTTTTGACCGTAATTTCTTTTACCTCAAAAACACTGCGGTAGTGGAGCAGATGGCCCGCGTAAACACGCTGGTTATGGATAAGACAGGCACGATCACTACCGGCCGCGGCAAGCGTATCGATTTAAGCGGGGAGTTGACGGGGGACCAGCAACAATTGATCTACAGCGCCTGTGTTAATTCGATCCATCCCCTGAGCCGCATGATCTGTCAATACTTCGGGGCTTTGGAAAAACTCCCCGTCGCGTACTATCAGGAATTGCCCGGTAAAGGGATTACGGCCACCATCAACGGGCACCTGCTGCGCATCGGCAGCGGTAAGTTTTTATTCGGTTATTTTACGGAAACTAAACTGGTAACCCGCGTTCATATCATGATCGATGGCAGCTATCTCGGCTATTTTACCTTTTTACAGGAATATCGTGAGGGCATGGAACGGATAGGGGCGTTAAAGTCCGCCTATTCCCTTTACCTGCTATCCGGTGATCAGGACCATGAACGGGATGAACTTCTCCGGTTCTTTCCTGATAGGGGCCACCTGCACTTCAGCCAAAGCCCGCAACAGAAACTCGACCGTATCGAAGCGCTCCAGCTGCAGGGCCATAGGGTCATGATGCTGGGCGACGGCTTGAATGACTCCGGGGCTTTGAAACAAAGCGACCTGGGTGTAGCGGTCACGGATGATGTGAATAATTTTTCGCCGGGCAGTGACGCGATCCTCGACGGTCGCTCTTTTCATAACTTGCCGGCATTCCTGCGTTTTTCAAAAGACACGGTGAAAATCATCCATGCTTCTTTCCTGATCTCCCTCACCTATAACCTGGTCGGTCTGAGTTACGCGGTTACAGGCCGCCTGTCACCCCTGGTGGCAGCCGTACTGATGCCCCTAAGCACGGTGACCATCATCTCATTTACCACACTCGCTACTCATTTTGCCGCGAAAAGGAGGAACCTGATATGACGATCATCTATTTCCTGATCGGCTGCAGCGTTTTGCTTGCCCTGATCTTCCTGGGCGCATTTTTCTGGGCCCAGCGTACCGGGCAACACGAAGATCTCTATACCCCATCCATGCGGATCCTGCTGGATGATGACGACCCGGATGCCGAAGAAAAATGATGACGATCATTTTTAAAACCCATCACCGTCATGTGGTTAGCCAACAAGCCTGAATAATTTTACCATCATAAACAGAGAACAATTTATGCAACCCGAAAAATTTTACTATGACAACAAGATCGTCCGGAATTTTGGTATTGCTACCGTAGTCTGGGGGATCATTGGCATGACCGTCGGCCTGATCGCCGCCATCCAGTTATTCCTCCCGGGCGCCAATATGCACAACCAGTACACCACCTTTGGGCGCATCCGGCCACTCCACACCAATGCGGTAATTTTCGCCTTTGTGGGCAATGCTATTTTTATGGGGGTATATTACTCTCTGCAGCGACTGCTGAAGGCAAGAATGTTTAGCGATATGCTTAGCCAGGTCCATTTCTGGGGCTGGCAACTGATCATCGTTTCCGCAGTTATTACACTGCCACTCGGTTTTACCACCTCACATGAATACGCGGAACTGGAATGGCCGATAGATATCGCCATCACCATCATTTGGGTGGTGTTCGGCTGGAATATGTTCGGTACCATTTTTAAACGCCGCGAAAGACATCTTTACGTAGCGATCTGGTTTTACATCGCGACGTTTGTTACCATTGCCGTGCTGCATATTGTCAACTCCTTTGAACTGCCGGTATCCCCCTTTAAAAGTTATATGGGTTACGCCGGTGTGCAGGACGCGCTGGTACAATGGTGGTACGGCCATAATGCTGTCGCATTTTTCCTGACCACACCTTATTTGGGCATGATGTATTATTTCCTGCCGAAAATGGCTAACCGCCCGATCTATTCCTATAAATTAAGTATCCTGCATTTTTGGGCGCTGATCTTTATCTATATCTGGGCAGGCCCTCACCACCTGTTGTATACCACGCTGCCGGGCTGGGCGCAATCACTGGGTGTAGCCTTTTCCATTATGCTGATCGCTCCGAGCTGGGGCGGTATGATCAACGGTTTATTGACCCTTCGCGGGGCCTGGGATAAGGTAAGGGATGATGTGATCCTGAAATTTATGGTTGTCGGACTTACCGCTTATGGCATGGCCACTTTCGAAGGCCCCATGCTTTCCCTCAAACAGGTGAACGGTATCGCGCATTTCAGCGACTGGATCATTGCCCACGTGCATGTCGGCGCATTGGGTTGGAACGGTTTCTTAACTTTTGCTATCCTGTACTGGCTGATACCCCGTATCTATAAAACGGAATTGTTTTCTAAAAAGATGGCTTCCTTTCATTTCTGGATCGGGACGCTTGGTATCCTTTTTTATGCCATTCCGATGTATTGGGCCGGTTTTACGCAAAGCCTCATGCTGAAGGAATTTACGCCCGAAGGTATGTTAAAATACCCTAACTTTTTAGAAACGACCCTCCAGATCCTCCCCATGCATATGATGCGTGCCGCAGGGGGAGCCATGTACCTGCTTGGGGTTATCGTCATGGGATATAACCTTACACGTACCGCCTTACAGGGCAAGCTGGTGGCTAATGAAGCGGCGCAAGCTATGCCGCTGGTGCCAGCTCACGAAATCGCCCCGGAAAGCAGCTGGCACCGCAGGCTGGAGCGCCGGCCGATCCAGATGCTGATCGCCGCGTTATTGGTCATTCTTGTCGGAACCTTTGTGGAGTTGATGCCTACTTTAACAATTTCATCTAATATCCCAACTATCGCGGCGGTTAAGCCTTATACACCATTGGAACTACAGGGCAGGGACCTCTATATCCGGGAAGGCTGTTCCAACTGCCACTCGCAGACCGTCAGGCCGTTCCGCTCGGAAACGGAACGCTACGGTGAGTACAGTAAAGCCGGCGAATTTGTTTACGATCACCCGTTTTTATGGGGTTCCAAACGTACAGGACCCGACCTGGCCAGGGAAGGGCAGAAATATGGTAATGCCTGGCACTATAATCACCTGATGGACCCGCGCCTGATGTCGCCCGGCAGTATTATGCCGGAGTATGACTGGCTGATCTCGCAGAAATTGGACACGACCACGACACGTGCCAAAATACACGCCATGCGCATATTAGGCGTTCCCTATCCTTTGGGTTATGAAAATATGGCCAACCGGGACCTGGATAAACAGGCGAAACAGATCAGCGATAATCTGTACCTGGACAAGATCAAGGTTAAAAATAACCGGGAGATCATAGCGCTCATCGCCTACCTGCAACGCCTGGGAACGGATATCAAAGCCAATAAAACAGCCAGTAACCCTTAATAAGAAAGATCATGTTTAAGCAATTTACCGAAAATATCAACGCAAACCAGGCCTACCTGCTTTTCTCCTTAGGGATATTCTTTGTGTTCTTTATCGTTGTAACGATCATGCTGATCCGTATCCGGAAACAGCATGTGGATCACATGCGTGATCTTCCCCTGCAAGACAGTTTAACAGATTCAACACAACCTTTACAATCATGAAATACCACCGGATACTCCTGATGACAGCCTCGTTGCTGTTTGCTATACAGCCGGCCATGGCCAGCGATGACAGCCTGATACCCGGGGATGTCATGAACTATATCGGCTTTGGCGCCATTGTAAGCATGTTACTGCTCTTCGTGATCGTCATGCTGGTGCTGTTAAAGACTTTTAAGATACTGACCAGGGTCGTATTAAGGGAGCAGGGTTTGACGCCGGCAGAAATAGACGCCGAAATGAACCCGGTAAAACCTAAAAAAGAAAAGAAACCGAAAGCAGCGGTATGGGAAAAATTATTATCCCTTAAACCCCTGGCCGAAGAGCAGGAACTGCTGATTGCCCATGATTATGATGGCATCCAGGAGCTCGACAACCCGATCCCCGCATGGTTTATGTACCTGTTTTATGGTACGATCACTTTCGCGGTGGGTTACCTGCTGAATTACCACGTATTTAAAACCGGGCAGCTGCAATATGCGGAATACCGGACGGAAATGGCGCAGGCGGATATCGAAAAGAAGGCCTTTTTAAGTAAAGCGGCGAACCGCGTGGATGAAAATACCGTGAAGCTGGTACACGATCCTGCGGTGATCGCCTCTGGACAGGCTATATTCAAAAGTACCTGCGCCCCCTGTCATGGTGAGCATGCCCAGGGAAACGTAGGTCCCAACCTGACCGACGATTACTGGCTGCACGGCGGAAAGATCAATGACCTTTTTAAAACCATCAAGTACGGGGTTTTATCGAAAGGTATGCCAACCTGGGAAAAACAACTCTCGCCCAAACAGATTTCCGATGTGGCCAATTTTATCGAATCGCTGCATGGTTCCAACCCTGCAGGTGCCAAGGCGCCACAAGGAACCAAAGAAGCGGACACAAATCAAAAACTCGTTGCCAATAAATAAATGATGGACGGACTGTTGGTAGCAAAAGAAACACAAAAACGCCCCTGGCTCTATCCGCTGATCCGGAAAGGTAAGCTGTATCGCTGGCGTTCCAGGATCAGCTATGTTTACCTGGCTGTATTTTTTGCCGGGCCGTTTTTGCGCATCAACGGACAGCCGCTTTTACTGCTGGATTTTATGGACCGGCAGTTTGTTATCCTGGGCCAGGTTTTCTGGCCCCAGGATATTTTCCTGTTTGTACTCGCTTCGCTGGTTTTTTTCGTGTGCATTGTCTTATTTACCATCGCGTTCGGCCGCATTTTTTGCGGATGGATCTGCCCGCAAACCATTTTCATGGAGTTGGTATTCCGGAAAATAGAGGTCTGGATCGAGGGAAGCCCCACGAAAGCTAAAAAACTGGACGCCGGTCCCTGGACAAAGGAGAAGGTTTTCAAAAAAGGTTCAAAGCATACCCTGTTTATGTTGATTTCTTTTTTGATATCCAATACCTTCCTCGCCTATATCGTTGGCAGCGGAAGTCTGATCAGGATCATTACGGAACCGGTAAGGGCTCATTGGGTAGGATTGATCAGCATCTGGGTATTTACACTGGTCTTTTATCTGATATACAGCAGGGTACGGGAACAGGTATGTACGCTGTTCTGTCCCTATGGGCGTTTACAGGGTGTGATGATCGATGAGCATACCCTCGTTGTGGCCTATGATGATGTCCGGGGCGAGCCCCGGGGGAAACTAAACAAAAAGGATGATCCGCTCCATCAGCATAAAGGGGATTGTGTGGATTGCGGCCTGTGCGTGGATGTTTGCCCGACAGGCATCGACATCCGGAAGGGCACGCAGCTGGAATGTATCAACTGCACCGCCTGTATCGATGTGTGTAACGAGGTGATGACTAAAATAAACAGGCAACCAAACCTGATTGGCTTCTATTCTGAAAATATGATCCGGGAAAAGGCAAAGCCATCCCTCACCGGGAGAATGATGGGATATGGCGGGGTTATCGTCATGATGATGACGGTACTCTGTTACTTCATTTTCAGCAGGGGCGATATGGACCTGAGCATCTTACGGAGCGCGGGATTGCTTTACCAGGAACAGCCGGGTCATTATATCAGTAATATCTACAACGCGGAAATTATCAATAAATCCAGCAAGAACAGAAGGGTGGCCATAGTTCCGGCTGACCCCGCGGTTAAAGTAAAATATATCCAGGCACCGGGGGAGGTCAATGCGGGCGGATCAGTAAAAACGGTCTTTTTCCTGATGATTCAGGACAAGAACATTAAAGCTGAAAAAACGGATGTGAAAATTAACCTGGTGTTTGACAACAGAATTATACAAACGGTCAGCACCACTTTTGTGGGGCCATCAAACGATTAACGAAATGAACTGGGGAAAAGGAATTATTTTGGGCATGGCCCTGTTTATACTGTTCATCCTCGGCATGTGTGTGCACATGTTTAGGATGTCCGCCGATGAATACGATCATCATTATTATGAAAAGGGCCTGAATTTCGATCAGGACTATAATAAGGAAAAACAGGTTGTCACCGATCAGGCCAGGCCGCAAATCCGGATCGACGGGGATTCTGTCCGTATTGTTTTTAGGAAAGCCGCGAAGGGTAATGTCCGGTTTATCAGACCTTCTAGCGAGGCGCTTGATAAAGTATTTTCCCTGAATACCGCTGAGGGGAAAACGGCTGCGTTTGCTGTTGCCGCGCTCGTCAAAGGGCGCTGGCGGCTGGTTTTGGAATGGAACAGCGGCCAAAAGGATTATTTATACGAACAGGAGGTGGATCTCCGATGAGCAGTAACCAGATCGCTTTTTTTATTGGCCTGTTCGGCAGCTTGCACTGCATCGGTATGTGCGGACCGCTGGCTTTCGCAATTCCCTCCTTTGATACCCGCTGGTGGCGGATCATCATCGACAAAATTACTTATAACGCCGGACGTGTGATGACCTACTCGTTTTTGGGTTTGCTGATCGGTTTGCTGGGGCGCCAGCTTTGGCTGGCCGGGCTGCAACAGGGTGTCAGCGTGATCAGCGGCGTGCTCATTATTGGTGCCGGCTTTTCCAGGGTGATCAAAGTTGAATTTTCCAAAAGCCGGCTGATGTCCGGATTCCTGTCGCCGGTAAACCGGCTGATCGGTTATGCCTTAAAACATAAAGCTGGGCATCTCGCCGTCGGTATGTTGAACGGGTTCCTGCCCTGTGGTTTTGTTTACCTGGCATTGATCGGCGCGGTCAATACCTCATCTCCTTATGCATCAGCCGGCTATATGTTCTGGTTTGGGCTCGGTACTTTCCCGTTAATGCTGCTCGCCACGGCCGGTTCCGGATTTATAGGTCCCTTGTTCCGCCGGCGCATCAATAGCGCAATGCCTTACCTGATGGTTTGCCTGGGCTGCTGGTTTGTACTGCGCGGCCTGGGTATGGATATCCCTTACCTGAGCCCTGCAAAACAAGCCTCCGGTGTTGCTAGTTGTCACTAAGGCTATCCGGCGGCTGAAAATGACAATGCCGGATCATTTAAGAACTAATATGACTTAATATGAGAACCTTAAGTAAAGAAGACCGGAAATTTAATAAGGAATGGCACCTGGCCAACCCGATGCCCAAAAATGCAACATTTGCACAAAGAGTGAACTGGCACCTGGAACACCAGAAGAACTGTTCATGCAGGCCTATTCCGGAAAAATTGCTCAGGGAAATGAAGAAACAGGGGATTCGTTACTAACGCTTTCCTCTCTATTAAGATAAGCAGCCCGGCAGCAGGCCGGCGATAGATCCGATGTCATTTTCGGGTCCTGCTTCCAGGTGTTTTTTTAGAACGACCGCTTGCCGGTAAACCGGATGAAAAGTGATCCATATCATATTTATACAAGACCGTCATCAGGGAATGGTCTATAGCTGCAACGGATATTTGTACTATTAAAAATATCAATTATGGCATCTTTAACAGCATCTGCCCGATGGAGCACCAAAGCGGCAGCAAAATCTAATTCCAATACCCTGCTCCGCAAATGGACCGTCTTCATGGAAAGCCAGTCTGAAAGTAAAACATTGTGGTTCCTCGTTTCCCTGGTTGTTCAGGGTGTCTTTTTTCTCCCCATACCGGCAGTGCTCATTTATTATTATGACGCTCCTGTGCTGGTACTGGTGCTTACGCTGACCCTTTTCTTCGCCAATATTATCGCAGGGATGGGCGGAGCCGGAATCAAGACATTGCTCCGCTTGTTCGCCGCGAGTATCATTATTCATACGCTGATGGTACTGGTCTGTGTCTTATAAATTATGAACTTTTTTAATAAATCCGATATGATACCTCAAAAAATGAAAGCGGCAGTGATCCGCGAATTTGGTAAACCCTTGCAGATCGAGCAGGTGGAAGTTAAAACACCACATGCTAATCAGATATTAGTAAAAGTGATCGCCTGTGGCGTTTGCCATACCGACCTGCATGCCTGTAATGGTGATTGGCCGGTAAAACCCAAACTTCCGCTGATACCGGGGCATGAAGCCATTGGTTATGTCGTGGCGATGGGAGCGGAGGTAAAAGATATCCGGGAAGGTGATATTGTTGGTGTGCCCTGGTTGTACAGCGCCTGCGGTTGCTGTGAATTTTGCATCACCGGCTGGGAAACGCTATGCGGGACCCAGCAGAATGGCGGTTATAGTGTCGACGGCGGTTTCGCGGAATATGTCCTGGCTGATCCCAGGTATGTAGCACGCTTTCCAAAAGGCATTAATTTTACAGAAATGGCGCCGATCATCTGTGCCGGTGTAACGGTTTATAAGGGACTGAAGGAAACCGAGGTGAAACCGGGAGAATGGGTAGCCATTTCCGGTGTTGGGGGGCTGGGACACCTGGCCGTTCAGTATGCGAAAGCCATGGGCATGCATGTCGCCGCTATAGATATCGCCGATGATAAGCTGAGCCTGGCCAAAAAACTGGGCGCCGATCTCGTCGTGAATGCGGGAGAAGAGGATCCCGGAGCCTTTCTTCAAAAAGAAACAGGAGGGATGCACGGCGTCTTGGTTACGGCTGTTTCCCCGATAGCGTTTCAGCAGGGTATTTCGGCCTTGCGCCGTAAGGGAACCATCGCCCTGAACGGCTTGCCCAAAGGGAATTTCGACCTTTCGATATTCGAAACGGTATTGAACCGCTATACGGTCCGCGGGTCCATCGTCGGAACCCGTAAGGATATGCAGGAAGCTATTGCCTTTGCCGTTGAAGGCAAGGTGAAAGCAACGGTGCATGCCGCAAAGCTGGAAGATATCAATCAAGTCTTCGATAAGATGAAAAAAGGCCAGATCGACGGACGCGTCGTGCTGGAAATCGCCAAACCCTGAACTGTCTTCATTTTTTACTCATGCGCAAAGGGATTTTACTGGTCAATTTAGGTACGCCGGACAGTCAGGCGGTGGGCGATGTCAGGAAATACCTGGCGGAGTTTTTAATGGATAAAAGGGTGATCGATATTCACCCTTTTTTGCGTTTTCTACTTGTGCGCGGGCTTATTATACCTTTTCGCGCGCCAAAATCAGCCAGGCTCTACCGCGGGATCTGGAATGACCGGACCGGCTCTCCCTTGCTGCATTTCAGTAATCTGCAGCTGCAATTGCTCAAACTGGAACTGGGCGATGATTACGTCATCGAACTGGGCATGCGATACCAATACCCCTCTATCGAACTGGCATTGCATAAACTGAAATCCGCCGGTGTTCAAAGCATCGTCGTCATTCCGCTTTTTCCGCAATATGCCTCGGCTACAACGGGTTCTGTGATCGCTGAAGTGATGCGGGTGATGCGGCGCTGGCCGACTATTTTGCCGCTTGCGGTCAGGGGGGCGTTCTACGATCATCCCCTGTTCATCGATGCCTTTACAGAAAAGATACAACGTTACAACCGCGGTTCCTATGATCATATACTGTTCAGCTTTCATGGCTTGCCGGAAAGGCAGTTAAGAGCCTGTGATCCCTCCGGAACGTATTGTCTGGCGCAGAAAAATTGCTGTGCCGTATTAACTGAAATAAACCGGAACTGCTACGCGGCCCAATGCCACGAAACCGCCAGGCTGATCGCCGCGGAGCTGAAACTCACACGTGCGGATTACTGCGTGTGCTTTCAATCGCGGCTCGGAAAACAGGAATGGATAAAACCCCACACTTCCACCACTATCCGGCAATTGGCGGCATCCGGTAAAAGAAGATTATTGGTGGTATGTCCTGCTTTTGTCTCCGATTGCCTGGAAACCCTGCAGGAGATCGCCGTAGAATACCGGCAGGAATTTATAGCAGCCGGCGGCGAAGAACTGTTACTGGTGGAAAGCCTGAATGAGTCACCCTTATTTATCCGGGCGCTGCAGGAAATGGCAACAGGAATAGCTGTCCACCCGCTTGTTTAAATAGCCATACTAAATATGGTGGAGGAGGGTTTGTCTGCCCAAAGCCTGGCATCAAAACACATGCAGATATTGCGCAGGAAGCGTTTGCCAGCCTGCGTTACCGTTAGGCCAGAAGGATTGAGGATCACCAGGCCGTCAGCTGCCAGCGGGCGCAGCCGGATCAATGCTTCCGAAAACCCACCCTTATCTTCATGTAATTGTTCCCAGGAGGTATGTCCGCTGCACATGATATTTAAGATCTGCTGGCGGACAGCCAAGTCTGTTTCGCTGAGCAGGTGACCTTTAATAACCGGCAGATCACCCCTGCGGATAAGTTCCAGGTATTCTTCCACTGTTTTTGCATTTTGGGCAAACCCGTACCAGGAATCGCTGATAGCGGAAACACCCAGGCCGATGAGCAATTGGGTATGCTGTGGGGTATAGCCCATAAAATTCCGGTGCAGGGTGCCCTGTTTTTCGGCAAGGAACAATTCGTCCTCCGGCAACGCAAAGTGGTCCATACCGATCTCGCGGTAGCCGTAGCTGGTAAGCAAAGACCTGCTTATCTCCTGCAGTATACCTTTCATCTCCGGATCGGGAAGATCGTCTTCCGTAAATTTACGCTGGCCCGGTTTGATCCAGGGCACATGCGCATAGCTGTAAAAGGCGATCCGGTCAGGTTTTAGTTCAGCTACGATACCCATGGTTTTGAGCAATCCTTCCATCGTCTGCAGTGGCAGGCCGTAGATCAGGTCGTAATTGACCGAAGTGTAGCCAATTCTCCTGGCTTGCAGCGTAACCGTCAGCACTTGTTCAAAGCTCTGCCGCCGGTTGATGATCAATTGTACCTGAGGGTCAAAGTCCTGGATACCGAGACTGAGCCTGCGGAAACCCAGGTCAAATAAGGTCTGCAGGTGATCTACCGTAGTGTTCGCCGGATGCGCTTCAAAACTAAAATCTGCATTTTCGTGAATATGCACGCCCTCCAGTAATCCATCGATCAGTTTATGCAGGTTATTTGCGCTAAAAAAAGTTGGGGTACCGCCCCCCAGGTGTATTTCTCTAATAGTGGGTGTTTCTTTAAATATGTTGCGGTATAACTGCCATTCTTTTAATACCGCGGCTATATAAGGCTCCTCGACCCGGTGATTTTTGGTGATGCGGGTATTGCATCCGCAATAGGTACATAAATGTTCGCAGAAAGGCAGGTGGATATACAGGCTGATACCGGACGATTCATTGCTTTCATCAAACGAAACCTTAACGGTTTCTTTCCAGGAATCGGTGTTAAACGTGTGATTGTCCCAATAGGGTATGGTCGGATAACTGGTATAGCGCGGCACGGCGACATTATATTTATCGGCGAGCTCTTTTAGTCGGTTTTCCATAATTCAGGATTGAACGGAGTCTTTGGGTTTGGGTGTTTTGTTACATTCATGGGAACAGGCACAAGCTTTGCCCTCACATTTATTTTGCTGCCATAGATCCAGACTTCTGATCGTTTGATCGGCGATCTCCTGCAATGCTTCTTTCGTTAAATAAGCCTGATGCGGCGTGATCAGCACATTAGGATAACTCATCAGTTTTTCTAATTGGGAATCTTTTACCGGGTCCTTTTGATGATCCCCGAAGAATAGCCCCTTTTCAAATTCATAAACGTCCAGTCCGAGGTAACCCAGCTTTCCGTTGTTCAGGGCCGGGAGGATATCCATTGTATTTAACAGCTCCCCCCTGGCGGTGTTGATTAACATCACCCCATTTTTCATCTGCTCAAGTGTTTTCTCCTGGATCAGGTGTTTGCTTAAAGGCGTAAGTGGTATATGAAGGGAAATAATATCTGCGCTGTTTAACAGGGCTTCCAGGGAAACAGTTTTTACAAAACGGCTACGGTGAGCGTTGTTAACATCATAGCCAATAACGTGACAGCCCATCCCATGATAGATTGCTGCCGCGGCCTGACCGGTCTGGCCCATGCCGATGATACCAACGGTTTTGCCCGAGAAATTGAAACCGATCAGTTCGTCGCTGGAAAAATTGAATTCATGACCGAGCAGATCGGCTTTAATCAAATGGCGGCTGAGCGCGAGGGCCAGCGCAACCGAGTGCTCGGCAATCGCCTGCGGGGAATAGGCGGGTACGCTGGCTATCTTGATGCCATGCCTCGCGGCTGCCGCTTTATCGATATGATCTGTACCCGCGGAGCGGGTAATAATATATTTGACACCCAGCATCGCGAGCATGTCGATAACCGGACCGGAAACATCATCATTGATAAACACGATCACCGCGTCCTTTCCCTCCGCGTAAGCTGCCGTTTCCGGGCTTAAGGGGTTTGAAATGAGCGTAATGTCATGTTTTTTCTGATTGGCTTTTGCCAGATATTCCTTTTCAAATGGCTTGATACTATAGGCTACCGCTTTCATCTGTTGTCGTTTATGAATACAAAGCTACCCTAAAGGTGAGTTGCATTTGATGAGCGGTATCAGCTATTATAGTGATCTGTGTCAGTTTTTCATTTTAGCCAGTTTCTCCGGATGGAGGACCTGGATCAGGCTGCCCTTCTTCTCGATCAGGCCTTCTTCTTTAAAATCAGACAGCGTGCGGCTCACGGTTTCCGTTGCCATTCCCGCCATGGCGGCCAGGTCTTCGCGCGTAATTTTAAAACCGTCCGTTGCACTGCTTTGCTGCCGCTGTAAGCGCGACAGCGCTTCGGCCATCCGTTTCCGGACGGAATGATAGGCCAGCTGCATCAGTTGATCTTCTTTATCCCGGATATCATTGGCCAGCAGTTTAATAAATTCACGTGCCACTTCAGGATATAAATGCAGTAATTGCTCCAGCTGGTCTTTAGGGATCAGACAAAGCGTACTGTCTTCCAAAGCTGTTGCGGTGTCCGTATACGCTTCGTTGGCCAGCATCGCGTTGACACCCAGGTATTCATCCGTTCCATATATCCCGGTCATGAGTTCGCGGCCGTCTTCGGCCAGTTTGATCGTTTTGATCTTTCCTCCGGTGACTAGGTAAAGGCCGTTACCCTTATCGCCGTCATAGTATATCACCTGGTTCTTTTTAAATGACCTGATCTTACGATCCTGGATGATCTTTTTGAGTTCCGCCAATCCATCGTTTTTCCCGATCAGGTTGTTCAAACGATCCAGCGATTTACTGTAAAAGGTTTTCTGCAATTCCTGTTTCTTCAGCCGGCTTTCAATGGCGTTCAAGAGGTCCATATCATCAAAGGGCTTGGTCAGGTAATCATCCGCGCCCATTTCCATGCCTTTTCGCAGATCTACCCGTTCGGCTTTCGCGGTCAGGAATATGAAGGGAATGGCGCTGACTTCAGGATTCTTATTCAGCATATATAAAACCCCGTAACCGTCCAGTTCGGGCATCATGATATCGCATAAAATAATATCGGGCGGGTTCTTAACTGCGAGCTCCACACCGGTTTTACCATTACCGGCACTGGTTACCTCGTAACCTGCCAGTTCCAGTATTTCAACAACATTTTCACGGATGTCATTGTTATCTTCAATGATCAAGACTTTTTTGCTCATGATATGGGAAATTTAATGGTGAATAGGGTGCCTGTGTTGATGTCACTTTTAAATTCGATCTGGCCGTTCATCAGGTTACTGTAACGTGCCACGATATTGAGACCCAGCCCCGTTCCCGGGATATTGCCGGTGTTATGTGCGCGGAAGAATGCCTCAAACAGGTGTTTCTGATCAGTGTCAGGGATACCTATCCCATTATCTTTGACCCCAATCAGGCAAAATTGTTCATTGATCTCTGTGTTGAATTCTATGAACGTATTTTCCCCCGAATATTTGATGGCATTGCCGATGAGGTTGATTACGCAGTTCCTGACCAGGTTCTGGTCGAGGATCACGACACTGCTGATTCCGGTATGCTGGTAAATAATGCTTTGGTTTTGTTTGGCTATCATCTGCATTTCTTCGGTAATTTCCTCCGAAAGTTTGACCAGGTCGAAGGCCTCGAAAGCGGGGGTTACTTTACCCGCCTCCAGTTTTTCCAGCGATAAAAAATCATTCAGGATAGCTGTAAGGTTACCGATCGCGGTTTTGATCTTCGCGACATGCTTACTGATATTGGGGTTATCAAAGGGCTGCGCGTATTTTTCTATTAAAGAGGATGACAACTGTATGGCGCTCAGTGGTGTACGGAACTCATGGGATGCCATAGATACGAACCTGCTTTTTAACTGGCCCAATTCCTTTTCTTTTTCCAGGGAAAGGCTTACTTCCTCTTTGGCTTCCTGTAAGGCTTGTACTGTTTTTTTTAGGGACAGTGTTCGTTCTTCAACCAGTTCTTCCAGGTGGGCGGCATATTCCTTTAACTGTTCTTCTGCTTCCATTTCGCGGCTGAGGTCATGGATAAAGCCGGCATAGATCTTTCTGCCCGAAAAGGGGACATCGCTCACCCCCAGTTTGAACGGGAAGGTGCTGCCATCTTTGCGTAAGCCGGTTACCACCCGGCCGATGCCGATGATATGCGGTTCGCTGGTTCGCTGGTACCTGTTGATATACTCATCATGCTGCTCCTTATATGGCGGCGGCATTAACGTAGAGATATTTTGACCGATCACCTCCTCCGGGCTGCAGAGGAATAGTTTGCAGGCGGCCGGGTTGATGCTCTCTACGATACCTCTTCCGTCTATCGTAATGATACCGTCAATGGCATTTTCGATGATCGCTTTTAACAGGGCGGTGTTTTCCATATACTGATTTTATCAAATACTGATTGTGATCACAAATATTGGTAATCGGAACCGGATAAAATATAATTCTTTTCACGCAAAATAGTGACTGTCGTCATTTTTTGACCCGAGGCCTTTTATACCAGCTATCATGATCACAAAGGTGACCGTGATCACCTTTGTGATGAACGGTCATCATTTATCCGGCCGCCGGTTGACCGTAACTTAGTCCCAGTTTAAAGTGTGTTTAATTAAAGTAAAAATGACAACTCCGCCCGGCGCCTATATATTAACGATCAATTGCGGCTCTTCAAGCCTCAAGTTCAGCTTGTGGCAATCCCGCGCCCCCATCATCGAATTGTCGGGGTCGGTCGCGCTTTCCGGGCCGGAAGAACGGCGTTTCCATATTCAGGATAAAGACGGGCAAATACTGCAAAGCCATCCCGTAAGCCATGCTAACATAAGATCGGCTGTCCTCGAGCTCTCAGTTTGGCTGCTCAATAATAAGCGGCGGTATCCCCTGATCGCGATAGGTCACCGGATCGTACAAGGCGGTCCCGACCACCGCGCCCCGGAGATCATTACGGAGGGATTACTGAAAACTTTACATCAGCTTGTTTACCTGGCGCCCAACCACCTGCCGGACGAAATTCGGGTGATCAGGATTTTTCAAACCGCTTTCCCGGGTATCAGGCAGATTGCCTGCTTCGATACCTTTTTTCACCGGGACCTGCCCGACTGTGCCAAATATTACCCACTGCCGGAGGTTTACAAAAAGCAGGGGCTGATCAGGTATGGTTTTCATGGGCTTTCTTATGAATACATTACGGCCAGCCTGGCCGAAAAGGATATGTCATGGACAAAAAAAAAGATCATTATCGCCCATTTGGGTAATGGCGCCAGTATCACAGCGGTAAAAAATGGGATCAGTATAGACACCACCATGGGGCTGAGCCCAGTTGGCGGCCTGGTGATGGGTACCCGTTCCGGTGACCTCGACCCCGGTGTAGTGTTATATTTATTAAAACGGGAGCATTTAACCGCTGACCAGCTCGACGATTTGCTGAGCAAAAAGGGAGGCTTACTGGCAATTGCCGGAACAAGTGATATGCAGATCCTATTGCAGCGCAGGGAAGAGGATATAAAAGCACAGGAAGCCATTACGCTTTTCTGCTACCAGGTTAAAAAGACCATCGGGGCCATGGCCGCCGCGATGGGTGGCCTGGACCTGCTGGTATTTACCGGCGGAATAGGGGAGAACTGCCCGCTTATACGGGAATACTGCTGCAACGATCTCGGTTTTTTAGGGATTTTCATCAACAAGCAGCTAAATCAACGAAACCGCCTGTTGATCTCCACACCGGCCTGCCGCGTGAAGGTCCAGGTGATCCCTGCGGACGAAGAGGCCATGATCGCCCAACATACCTATCCATTTATAGAGAATTAATAATCAAGCATCCATATCATGAGCACATTATCTTTAAAAGAACTGACCCATATACAGGCTTACTGGCAGGCTGCCAATTACCTGGCCGCAGGACAGATTTATTTACAGGAGAACGCCTTATTAAAGGAACCCCTGAAGCCGGAGCATATTAAACCCCGCCTGCTTGGCCATTGGGGGACCTCACCCGGGTTAAACCTGATCTATGTTCATTTGAACAGGCTGATCAAAAATACCGGCGCCCATGTACTTTATGTTTGCGGCCCTGGCCACGGCGCTCCGGCCATTGTGGCGAATACGTATTTAGAAGGTACTTATTCCGAAATTTACCCGGAGGTCGCGCAAAACGAACAAGGCATGCGGCAGTTGTTCCGCCAGTTTTCAACACCTGGGGGCGTGCCCAGCCATGTAGGCGCCCATGTACCGGGCTCTGTGCATGAAGGCGGTGAATTAGGGTATGCATTAAGCCACGCCTTTGGAGCGGCCTTTGATAATCCGGACCTGTTGGTAGCCTGCGTGGTAGGCGACGGTGAAGCGGAAACCTGTCCCCTGGAAGGGAGCTGGAAATCGATAGCATTCCTGAACCCCGCAACGGATGGCGCAGTTTTGCCTATCATTCACCTGAATGGCTATAAGATATCAGGCCCAACGGTGCTGGCCCGGATGAGCGATCTGCAATTGACAGAGTTGTTCTCCGGTTACGGTTATGATGTGCTCTTTGTGGAGGGTGATATCCCTGCCGCGGTTCATCAGCAGATGGCCGGGACGCTGGAGGAGGCTTACCGAAGGATCAAACTGATCCAGGAAAAAGCCCGGGCCGGTCATAACACAAAACCTGTTCAGTGGCCGGTGATCATTTTAAGGACGCCAAAGGGCTGGACCGGACCAAAAGAATGGAAAGGTGTTCCCATAGAAGGCACCTTCCGGGCGCACCAGGTGCCATTGACCGGAGTGAAGGAAGATCCTGATAAATTAAAATTACTCGAATCCTGGATGCGCAGTTACCGGCCTGAAGACCTGTTCGATGAAGCAGGAAAGCTGGTTCCCGAACTGGCTGCGATGGCACCGGAAGGTGATCAGCGCATGAGCGCATTGCCTGAGGCCAATGGGGGAATATTGCTCAAAGAGCTCCTGCTGCCCGATTTTAGGTCATATCAACTGGAAATAACAAGCCCCGGTGAAACGGAAGCGGAGAGTACCCGTAATTTTGGCAAATATCTCCGGGATGTTTTTACCCTGAATGTAGGTGCCGGGAACTTCAGGCTGTTTTGCCCGGACGAAACGACCTCGAACCGGCTGGAAGCTGTTTTTGAAGTGACCAACAGGTGCACCCAGGAACAAATACTGCCGAAGGATGATAAGCTGGCTACGGACGGACGGGTAATGGAAGTATTAAGCGAGCATTTATGTGAGGGCTGGCTGGAAGGTTATTTACTGACCGGAAGACATGGCCTATTCCCTTGCTATGAAGCTTTTGTCACTATCGTGGATTCCATGGTGAGTCAGTATGCCAAATGGATAAAGACATCGCGTGAACTGCCCTGGCGCAAGCCCGTAGCATCATTGAACTATTTACTCACCTCTCATACCTGGCGGCAGGACAACAATGGTTATAGCCACCAGGGACCGGGTTTTATAGATACCGTGGTCAATAAAAAAAGTTCGGTGATCCGGATCTATCTGCCGCCTGATGCCAATACGCTTTTATCGGTGATGGACCATTGCCTGCGCAGCAAGGATTACGTCAATGTGGTGGTAGCGGGTAAACAGCCGGAATTACAGTGGTTGTCTATGGACGAAGCTGTGGAGCATTGCTCCAGAGGGGCCTCGGCCTGGAAATGGGCCGGTAATGATCGTGGGCAAATGCCTGATGTGGTATTGGGTTGTGCAGGCGATGTACCGACACTGGAATCGGTTGCCGCGGCACAATTATTAACGGATCACTTTCCGGATTTAAGAGTCAGACTAGTAAATGTAGTAGATCTGATGGCTTTGTCACCGGTAGCTTATCACCCGCATGGCATGAGTGAAGAATTGTTCAGCGAGCTGTTTACAAACACTGCTCCGGTTATTTTTGCATTTCATGGTTATGTACGCATCATCCATGACCTGGTGCACGGGCGCCCGGATCCTGCCCGTTTTCATGTATGCGGTTTTATGGAAGAGGGGACAACGACGACACCATTTGACATGGTGGTACTCAATCAGATGAGCCGTTATCACCTGGCTATGGAAGCCGTAAAAAGGGTTCCGCGGATGCATCAGCAGGCAGATGATTTTATCAGCTTCTGTGAATCCAGATTAAAGGAGCATCACAGCTATATCTGTGCTCATCTGGATGATATGCCGGAAATTAAAAACTGGAAACTGGACCGGCACTGACATAGAGATAAAAAGGGGGCTTACCTGCTGATATCCTGACCTCAAACAATTCTTTAGGTGATCCTGGTCATTTAATTGCCGGGGCATTATTGCAAAATTTACAGAGACCGGATATTCAACCGGATACATGATGAAAACGATTATCGTCCTTAATGACAACACTCCGGCAGATCTTCATGCAATTGCTTTCGCCACCATGCTGGCCAGGAAGATACCCGCAAAAATTGTGATTTGCCATACTTCAAAAGTGCGGGAACTGGAACGCGAAAAAGTAAGGGTCGGAACAAATTTTCCGGCCGAACAAGATGAACGCTGGGTAAACAAATATCCGGCTGAAAACACTGCGCCCAATGGTACGGAGAGCGGCGATAACCCGGTCATCGAGGAAATGGTGATTTCGGATTTCCATATTCCCAGTTTCGCGGAGATGGTCAACAAGGATCAGGTTTATATGATCATTAAGGGGCTGTCACATCAATCAGAAAAGGACGGTTCTGTCGAAAAACTCGATGCTTACCTGGTATTGAACCGGGTACGCTGCCCGCTCCTGCTGATCCCGGAGAGCTGGCCCCTGAAAGAGCTGGAGCGCCTGGTTTATATTGCGGACCTGCGTTATTGCCGTTTGGCCTTTGTGAAATACCTGGCGGAACTGGCCAAATCCATTCGCGCGAGCCTGACGATCGCTCATTTGTCTGCCAAAGGATTGCCTCCCATCATGGAGCCTTATGCGCAAACTTTATTCACAGCGGAAATAGGTGCACATATCGATTATGACCAGGTGTTTTTCAATAACATCAGGGAATCTGACCTGATCAAGGCCGTCGACGTGATGACCAATGGTATGCATAATGACCTGATCGCCCTGGTTAACCATCGCTTTCATTTTGAGCAGATCATAGGTGATTATGTCGGGCATTCCCTGCCTGTACACATGGCAGTTCCCCTGCTCATTTTTCCCTATTGATCAAACCATGGAAAGCACCACTGATTCCGAAATAAAATTCTGGCAGCTGGATATGGAAACCGCCTGTCGCCGGTTGTCCGCTGAGCCCAAAGGTTTATCTGATCTGGAAGCCGCTGCCAGGATGCGGCAGTATGGCCCCAACACGATCAGGAACCATCCCAAAACATCGGTTCTCCTGTTGTTCCTGGCACAGTTTAAAAGCCCGGTCACCCTGTTGCTGATCGCCGCGGCTTTACTTTCCGCGGGCCTGGGGGATGTAGCGGATACGGTAATCATCCTGGCCATCGTCCTGATCAGCGGTTTTTTGGGTTTCTGGCAGGAAAAAGGAGCAGCAGATGCGGTTAAAGAACTGCTGAAACTGGTCACTTTGCATTGTGATGTGCAGCGGGAAGGGCTTCTTAAAGCCATCCCGGTGGAGGAAGTTGTCCCTGGTGATATCGTCAGTTTAACCGCCGGGGATTTTATTCCGGGTGACAGTTTACTGCTGGAGTCGCAGGAGTTATTTGTCGATGAAGCGGCTTTTACTGGCGAAACCTTTCCCGTTGAAAAACACAGCGGAGCGGTGGCCGCGAGCGCACCCATGGCCAAACGGAGCAATGCGTTGTTTATGGGATCCCATGTGATCAGCGGCAGGGCTAAAGCCTTGGTCATCCAGACAGGTGCCCGGACGGAATTCGGTAAAATATCAGCGGAATTAATGAGCCGGATACCGGAAACTGATTTTGAAAAGGGTATCAGGAAATTCGGCTATATGTTAATGGAAATAACCTTGCTGCTCGTGATCATCATATTCGCCGCGAATGTCCTGCTGCATAAACCGGTACTGGACTCTTTTCTGTTTTCCCTGGCGCTGGCGGTTGGCTTGACACCCCAGTTATTGCCCGCCATCATCAGTGTGAATTTAGCCGCGGGAGCCAGGAGAATGGCCGGTCATCAGGTGATCGTCAAACGGCTGTCTTCGATCGAGAATTTTGGGAGCATGAATATCTTATGTACCGATAAGACCGGAACGATCACCGAAGGCAAGGTCACGCTTGGGGAGAGCCTCGATTGCCATGGCGCGCACAGCGAAAAGGTATTGCAATATGCCTGGCTAAACGCGGTCATGCAACAGGGTTTTCATAATCCCATTGATGAGGCCATCTGTGCCGCGCATGCGGAAACGGCAAACGATTATCACCTGCTGGCAGAGATCCCGTATGATTTCATCCGGAAAAGACTGACGGTACAGGTTAAAAATGATACCGGTAATATGGCGGTGACGAAGGGGGCCCTACAGTGCATTTTGGCGCTATGCAGCCAGGCGGAGACCGCTGAGGGGAAATGTGTGGGCATCCGCGAAATGGAGACGGTACTCCATGAACAGTATACCAAATTGAGTGAAGCCGGTTTCAGGACCCTGGGCCTGGCTTACAAACCCATGGACAATGGGCATATCATCACCCGGGAAGAGGAGTGTGATATGATCTTTTTAGGCTTTATTACCTTATTCGACCCGCCGAAAGCCGGGATTTACGACACGATTAAAAACCTGAACGGGCTCGGGGTCCGGTTGAAAATGATTACCGGCGATAACGCCCTGGTTGCGAAAAGCCTCGCACTGCGCATTGGTATCGGGCAGCCCCGGCTTCTCTCCGGACCGGCGATACAAAAAATGAGCAATGCGGCACTGGCCCACCAGGCGCCCCTGACAGACATATTTGCGGAAGTGGAGCCAAATCAGAAAGAACGGATCATCATGGTCTTAAAGAAAGCCGGGCACGTAGTCGGTTTTATGGGGGATGGCATCAATGACGCACCGGCTTTGCACGCGGCAGACGTGGGGATTTCTGTGAATACCGCGGTGGATGTAGCCAAAGAGGCGGCTGATATTGTACTGCTCAGCCAGGATCTTAATGTCTTGCTCGAAGGGATCCTGGAGGGGCGAAAAACCTTTGCCAATACCATGAAGTATATTTTTATGGCCACCAGCGCGAATTTCGGGAATATGTTCAGCATGGCTGGCGCTTCCCTGTTTTTGCCTTTTTTGCCGCTATTGCCCAAGCAGGTACTCCTCACCAACCTATTGACGGATTTTCCCGAAATGGCGATCGCAACGGACCGGGTGGACGATATCAATATCCGTACGCCGCAACGCTGGGATATGCGGTTTATCCGCCGTTTCATGGTCATATTTGGTTTGCTAAGCTCGGTTTATGATTACCTCACCTTTGGCGTTTTGTTATTGGTTATTCATGCCAATGAGAAAGTATTTCAAACAGGTTGGTTCACGGAATCCGTGATCTCGGCGATCCTGATCGTGCTGATCGTCCGTACCCGCCTTCCTTTTTTTAAAAGCCTGCCGGGAAAATACCTTTTTATGGCAACGATCATGATCTTGTTGACGGTATTGGCCCTGCCTTTAACCCCCTTCGCGGCCTGGTTTGGTTTTGTCCGGTTGTCCATTGGCTTTTATGGCTGGATGTTATTGATCATTACCTGCTATATGTTCAGCGCTGAACTCGCTAAATATGGGTTCTACCGGGGGACAGAGCGCCTTTTGAAAAAGCGCCGCTTAAACTTATTTTAATTTTTTTTGTGATGAATCAAACTGAGATCCGTTTCCTGCAAGGACCACATTCGCGCCTGCAGGAGTTGAAGTTTACCTTACAAACCATGATTGACCTGATCCATGGTTTGCGGGCTTTACATTTTATTGGCCCCTGTATTACCGTATTTGGTTCCGCAAGGTTCAAAGAGGATCACCCGTATTATGAGCTGGCGAGGCGTGCGGGTGCGGCATTTGCCGGTTTAGGTTTTACTATTTTAACCGGCGGTGGGCCCGGCTTAATGGAGGCCGCCAACAGGGGCGCAAAAGATGTGGGTGGCCGCTCCGTTGGTTGTAATATACAGCTGCCCGTGGAGCAGCTGCCGAACGCCTACCTGGATAAATGGGTGTATATGAAGCATTTTTTCCTGCGCAAAGTATTGCTCGTAAAATATTCCTTTGCTTTTGTGGTGATGCCCGGGGGATACGGGACACTGGACGAGTTCTTTGAGGCCCTGACGCTGATCCAGACCCATAAGATACATAATTTCCCGGTCATCATTTTTGGAAAAACGTATCACCGGGAATTGCTTGAGCATATCGCTGCAATGAAAAAAGACGCGACTATCGGCGATGCAGATACCCTCCTTTACCTGGTTACTGATGATATCGAAGAAGCCGTAAACCTGATCCGTGAAAAAAGTATCCGGCAGTACGGATTGAAACCTAAACGCCGGCAGAAACCACGCAAATGGCTGTTTGAGCGTGATTGATAACCTCTGGCGGAAATCGTTGCCCGGTTGATGATTCCTTTACGACCGGGATCTTTTGGAACCGGCACGCATCATTCGCATCCCCATATGGAGAATATTTTAAAAATGACAGACCTTACGAACATGCTCCCTAAACCCAACATATCACAGATGATTATGAAAAAAAGTAACCGCCCCTTGAAACGCAATACGCGGTCGCTGCCGGAGGTAAATGAAGAACTGGAGATTTTATTAGCCCGGGAAAAGGAGGTTAGCCGCCTGAAGGGCGAGATGGTTTCTATAGCTTCCCATGAATTCCGAACGCCTTTAAGCAGCATCCAGTTATCCGCCTCCACGATCGAACATTATTTTGACCGGCTTGACCGGGCCAGGATCTTTCAGCACCTGAAGAAGATCAACATAGCCGTACAGCAAATGACATCCATACTCGATGACGTCCTCTCACTGGAAAAGATAGAGTCCGGCAAAATTTCCCTGAGTATGAAATGTTTTGACCTGCCTTCCCTGGGCCGGGATATCCTGGAGGACATGCAGGCCATGACCAAAGGGGGGCAGCAATTGCTTTACCGTCACCATGGGGAGGATACGGAGGTTTATCTGGATCAGCATCTGGTCCGGCATTGTTTTTCCAACCTGATCTCCAATGCGATCAAATATTCGCCCGAGGGCGGGGTTATTGAACTGATCACGGCTATAACCGGGCAGTTGGTGGAGGTCCAGGTAAGAGATCAGGGTATCGGAATTCCGGAAAAAGAACAGCACCGCTTGTTTGAAACGTTTTTCAGGGCGGCGAATGCGAAAGATATTCAGGGGACGGGTCTGGGTCTGAGT
Organism: Mucilaginibacter inviolabilis; assembly: GCF_011089895.1. NCBI lineage: Bacteria > Pseudomonadati > Bacteroidota > Sphingobacteriia > Sphingobacteriales > Sphingobacteriaceae > Mucilaginibacter > Mucilaginibacter inviolabilis. The sequence goes on along the minus strand of NZ_JAANAT010000001.1, from coordinate 1,504,572 downwards.
ATTGTGAAACGATATGTAGAACTCATGCGTGGTGATCTCAGTTTCAGCAGCAGGGAAAATGAAGGGACTGTGTTTATGCTGAGATTTCCGCGGCTGTCGGCTGACCCGGATCATTTCATGGAGTGATCTTTATCATAATTAATGCGCTCATGGCATAGGATATTTGTATATATATCCTATTGATTGTGCAAATGCCGGGTATTTTAACGGTACATTTAAGTTCTGCTAAAATACTTGAAATCAGGATAAAACTGGTAAAAATCGACCTCATGGAACCCCATATTAAACAATTGCAGTTATTAAAATTAGTAGAGGAAATTGAGGGGTATGCTATTTTAGTTTTGGACAGGAAGGGAAATGTTGAGACCTGGAATAAGGGCGCCGAAAAAATCAAGGGCTACAAGGCGGAAGAGATCATTGGTCAGCATATCCGAATTTTTTATACAGCTGTCGATCTCCTGATCGGTCTGCCAGAAAAGCTCCTTGCCGAAGCAAGTTTGAAGGGGACCGTTTATAATGAAAGCTGGCGGGTAAGGAAGGATAATACAACCTTCTGGGGCTCCGTCACCATTACCGCGCTGCATGACGATGAGGGTAACATAACCGGCTTCGCCAAAATAACGCGCGACCTGACCGAGAGAATGCTTTCCGAAACGACAATCCGCCGACATGCTGAGAACCTGGAAATCAAAAATAAGGAGATCGAACAATTCGTCTATATCGCTTCCCATGATCTTCAGGAACCTTTATTCACCGTCAATAGCTTTGTCGAATTCTTTCAGACCGAATACCAGCATTTGTTTGATGAAAATGCTAAAGCCTATTTGAATTTTATTGTCCAGGCAACTGACCGGATGAAAAACCTCATCAAGAACCTGTTGGATTACTCCCATTTGGGCGCCGAAAAAATCTTGGCGAACATCGACTGTAACCAGCTTCTGAATACCCTGACGGCCGATCTGGCCAGCCAGATTAAAAATTCAGGAGCGAAAGTAGTATATAAAGATCTGCCGGTCATCAAAGGTTATCCGACAGAATTGGGCCAGTTATTCCAGAACCTGATCAGCAATGCCATCAAATTCAGGGACAAAAAAGAAATTCCGGAAATTGAGATATCAGCGGTAAAGGAACCGGCTTGCTGGCGCTTTACCATAAAAGATAATGGCATCGGTGTAGACCCCAGGTTCCAGGAAAAGATCTTTTTGATCTTTCAACGGTTGCACGGCCGCAACGAATACGAAGGTAATGGCATCGGCCTGGCCCATTGTAAGAAAATAGTCGAGTTACACGGGGGCAAAATTTCCGTGGAGCCGAATAAGGACAAAGGAAGTTCCTTTGTCTTTACCATTCCGTTTAAACCTTATTTGATTACAGCATGAAAAGATATGAGGGCCTGGAAGGTATCCTGTTGATTGATGATGATCTTCCGACTAATTTTATACATAAAAAAGTGATTGAAAGGGCTGCGGTGGATACCGCTGTAAAATCGATCACTAATGTACAGGAAGCTTTGGACTTTATTACCCATTCCGGTATTTATGAGCACACAGCCGAAATCCCAAGGCCGGGCCTGATCTTCCTGGACATCAATATGCCTGGTTTAGACGGATGGGATTTTATGGAGGCTTATAACAGACTGGACCTGCGTTTTAAAGCGAGGTTGGTCATCATTATGCTGTCGACCTCGCTTAATCCGGAAGACAAATCAATGGCCCTGATCGATAAGGAGGTCGTAACTTTCCTGAACAAACCGCTGAGGCCTGAAATGGTAACCGCCCTGTTAGATCATTATTTTAAGGAAATTGTGTAAGAAAGTGGTTTTTTTAGCCTGAATTGGGGATTCGTATAACAGGAAAGCGCCGGTAATTACCGGCGCTTTCCTGTTTAAAGTCCCTGGTCAACAGATGTGCCGATGATCAAAAAATAAGGTGCGTTCCGTCATTATTTAAGAAGCCTTCTGCGTCGACCTTTATGTCATAATTCAATGTTATGAAAACCAGATCCAGCCAATATTTATTATCCCTTGGGATAATGATGTTAAGTGTATTCAATTTACAAAATTGTCAGGCCCAGATGAGAATTGTGCAAAAGGGCGATGTCCCGGCGGCTGATACCGGGTTGAACCGCGAGATCGAAAAGCAGGTACAGGGCGGGCGCCTGGATGTACAGCTGTATTATCCAAAATCCGTACAGCGCTTTTACCGGCAAAACGGTTTTAAACCCGCCTGGATCAAACCGCAAAGCGGGACAGGGCCAGCCTGGCAAACCATGCTGATGCTGGATTGTGTGCTGCAGTTCGGGCTTTCACATGCGGATTATCACCCGCAGGAATTACAGTACAGCCGTTTGCACGATATATTGGATACCCCCGGGAAGGTAAGACCGGATATACAGGCTCGTTTTGATATCATGCTTACGGATGCGGCGATCACGTTCATGAACCACCTGCATTACGGCAAACTGAACCCTGAGCTCCCCGCAAGCCGGATCGATAAAGGGGGAAGTATCGAATTTGAAGCCGCTGCCTATTTAAGCGGGGCGCTGCAGGAAAAAGATGTTATGGCCGCTATGGCCAATGTCCAGCCCAAAGCAAAAGAATACAGGGCTATGCAATACCAGATGCACCTGATGGAAGGGCTTTACCAGGGGGACTGTTATGAAATACCGGAAGAGAAGGTAAGAAAGGTCGCCATTAATATGGAACGTTTACGCTGGGCCAATACCGGGGATAGTGTTTATGTACAGGTCAATATACCGTCTTACAGCTTAAAATTAAATTTGCCTGATTCCACTTATCAGTTTAAGGTTATCGTAGGCAAACCGGAAAATCCTACACCTACCTTGTTAAGTAAAATCGCTTACTTCACTACGGCTCCGGAATGGAGGATCCCCGCCAAAATATTCAGACAGGAAGTGCTGCCTAAGGCGCTTGCCGATAAGGTATATCTTGAAAATAGTCACTTCGCGATCTATGACCAAAAGGGGAATTATGTAGAACCGCTTAAAGCCAATCTGGCAAATGTCAAACGCAACCCGGATCTGTATGTTGCCAGGCAATCCGCCGGATGCGACAATGCGCTGGGCTTGCTTGTTTTCCGGTTCCCGAATGTGTATGACATATACCTCCATGATACACCCGAACAAGCGCTTTTTAAAAAAGAAGAAAGGGCGCTGAGTCATGGCTGTATCCGGGTGGAGCAGGCGGAGAAGCTGGCCGCCCTTTTATTGAAAAATGATGGCTCAGCGGCAAAGATCGCGGTCTTACATAACGGCATGGTCAAATACATCAGGCAGGATATTCATTTAAGAAAACCGGTTACCATCAAAGTCACTTACCTGACTTGTGAGGTAAAAGAAGGGGAGTACATCACTTACAACGATATTTATAACCTGGATAAAAGCCTGGAAATGGCATTGTATGGTGTGGATCAGCCTTTGAGTATGCGATAATGAAATTGATTATGGGATGATAAGATAAGACTAAGCTTTAGGAGTGATCCGGTAAAAATGCTTATTATAGCGCTGAGATATTTTTTCAACCAAACCAGCTTCCACTAACTTTTTCAGCCTGGTATTAAATGAACTGATGCTCATGTTGCTCCCTTGACCCCTCATCCCAAACCAAAGTGTTTCCGCGTCTTTTGCCTCGTTAACACTCTTTATATATTCAAGTATTTGAATATTTATACGGTCCTGGTTTTCCCGTTGTTTGGTAATTCGTGATTTAGAAGATCTGTATTGAGGGTTGATCATCGTATGTTAAGCTCTATGTTCTACGATTATTTGATGAAATAATCAGGTCTCTCGCCAATTTAGTTTACAAATTTGGAGGAAATCTGAAGTTGTGTCTCGCCAATATGTTTCATTTTCAATTCCAAATCAACTAAAGATCATTCCTTGCCTGATTTTGGCCAGTAAGTCATGTTTTATAATCTAAATGACGGATGAATTTTGTTAAAGTCCGTTAAATGAGGCCATTTTCATGCCAACTACAGAATCTCCTGATATTATTGTTCCTGAAGTGATATAGAGGCTTCCAGCGTATCAAACTACTTGAACATCGCTGAGGGGTCTCTCTTAAAAACAGATAAAAATGAAACTATTAACTGTCTTTCTTTTCCTATTTACAAGCAATCTCCCTAAATGGCTTGGCGATTTTAACAAAGCTCAAATTGAAGCGGCAGCAGCACATAAACTAATCCTCGTGAATTTCTCCGGATCCGATTGGTGTGGCCCATGCATAAGGTTGAGGAAGGAAATCCTGGAATCAGAAAAATTCAATGATTTTGCCTCAGATCACCTGGTTTTAGTACGTGCCGATTTTCCCCGGCAAAAGAAAAATCAACTGAGCAAAGAGCAGGTAAAGCTGAACGAAATCCTGGCCGACAAATATAACCCCGATGGTAAGTTCCCTTTTACATTGTTGGTTGATGAGCGTGGTAAGGTATTAAAAGAATGGGATGGATTTCCTGATGAAACCGTGGATCAGTTTATTAATCAAATCAAACCTTTTGCAAATGCCAGTCATTGAAACGATAGAAAAGGCACAAACCGTGCATAAGCGAATCCTGAAGCTAATGGGAAACAGGTTCGAGATCAGCGTGGTTAGCGATGATGTGGATTGGGCAGATAGCCGTATTGATATGGCTGTCGCCGAGATCAGCCGGATTGAAAAATTGCTAACTACTTTCAGTGATGATAGTCAGACCAACCAGATCAATGCAGCCGCAGGTATCGAACCAGTAAGAGTAGATCTCGAAGTCTACCAGTTGATAGAGCGTTCCCTTAAAATATCAGAGTTGACCCAGGGTGCATTCGATATCACGTACGGTTCGATAGATAAAAGTCTCTGGAACTTCGACGTCAACATGAAAGCATTGCCAGATGCTGAAACCGCGCGCCGATCCGTTGGACTGATTAATTACAGGAATGTCATTCTTGATCCTGCTAACGTAACAGTTTTCCTAAAAGAAAAAGGTATGCGCATTGGTTTTGGGGGTATCGGAAAAGGTTATGCAGCTGATCGCGCTAAAATTATTTTGCAACAAAATGGTGTAGTCAGCGGGATCGTGAATGCAGCTGGAGATTTAATCACCTGGGGTACACAACCCAACGGCCATACCTGGACGATAGCTATTGCCGACCCCGATAAGGAAATGACACCCTTTTCTACACTTAATATCAGCAATATGGCCATTGCTACATCCGGTAACTACGAGAAATACGCCATTATCAACGGTAAAAAATATTCCCATACCATTGATCCTAAAACCGGACTGCCGGTAAGTGGCATCAAAAGCGTGAGTATCATTTGTCCCAGCGCCGAGTTTGCTGATGCCATGGCCACGCCTGTAACAGTTATGGGTATCCACGTGGGGCTCGATCTGGTAAACCAACTACAACAACTCGCCTGCGTCATTATTGATGACGAGAACCGGCTTTACACCTCCAGAAATATTAACGTCAAAAATTAGCACATGAAAAAGTTACCCCTCATTAAATTATTGCTGGTTGGTAGTATACCGGCTCTTGGATTAAGTTCCTGCTCATCAGTAAAAGCGTATCAAAAGAACAGGTTAAACGACGCGGAAATGGAGTTATCTGCTCGTAAATCGCAGAAGTTTGAGCAAAGTTTTCAACTGTATCGTGAAGGCGGTTCGGGGGCTAATGGCGGAAAAAGCGGCGGCGGCTGTGGATGTAACTAAAGGCTGGTTGCTGATATGAGAAAAATATACCTGTGTGTTGCCGCCCTATATTTAGGGATAGTTGCTTCACATGCGCAAACCAAAACATTACCTGTTAAAGATACCAGTAACTATGAAGCCCGCAAACTTAAAATTGAAGAGATCAATATCATTTCGGCTTACTATCACCAGGATGGCAATAATTCCGCGGTTACCGGCGGTATTGGTACAGAAAAACTGACTGACTTTGCCAATACCTTTGATCTGCAATTATCAAAATATGGTGCCAGCGGTAAAAAGCACACTTTTACATTTGAACTGGGTGTGGATCATTATACTTCGGCATCTTCTGACAAGATTGACCCGAACAGTATCTCCTCCGCCTCCAGGCAGGATACCCGTGTATACCCATCTTTGAACTGGACGGTTTCAAACGACAAAACCGGTAATGCTTTCGGGCTGACGGGATCTTATTCGCATGAGTTCGATTATCAGTCTTTCGGCGGTGGAATAAATCTTACAAGGGTGTCTAAAGATAAGAATACCCAGTTTGATTTTAAGGGCATGGTTTTCCTGGATACCTGGAAAGTGATATTACCGGTTGAGCTGCGACCGCCGGGCTATGGTTCAGGATCAGATCGTGAAGATAAAGGACCGGTCGATCATAGTCCGCGCAATTCATTCAGTACTTCGTTCTCCCTGTCACAGGTGCTGACATCGCGGCTGCAGGCCTTACTGATCATTGAACCATCTTATCAGCATGGCTTGCTGGCCACCAAATACCAGCGTGATTATTTTACCGATGGATCTGAACGGGTAGAAAATCTGCCGGGCAGCCGGTACAAGCTCCCTATAGCGGTGCGGTTTAATTACTTCCTGGATGATCATTTTGTGATCAGGACATTTTACCGGTATTATATGGATAACTGGGGCATCCGTGCACACACCGCAGAAGTGGAAATACCAATTAAGCTGACTTCATTTGTATCGGTGAGCCCTTATTACCGGTATAATACCCAGCAAGGCACGCGCTATTTCGCTCCTTACGGACAACATAAGCCTACGGATACCTATTACACCAGTGATTATGATCTTTCTACCTTACACAGCAATTTTGTTGGGGCCAATATCAGGCTATCACCTCCAACGGGGGTGTTTGGCTGGCAGCATTTCAATTCATTGGAGATCAGGGCCGGCCACTATATGCGCTCTACCGGCCTGAATTCGAATATTGTAACCCTGGCCATGAAGTTCAAATAGTATATTCGCTATGAACACCACATAACAAGTTAAGAAACCATCAGAGTAATCATCATTGGTAGGTCTGATGGTTTAATAAACTAACTTAGCATAAATATGAATGCCATTCCTGTTAAATCAAAAATAGCATCAGATCAGGTTTTAAAAATCAGTCCGTTTAAGGAGGTGATCAAACCGACGGTGCCTCATAAACACGCGGACTATTTTGAACTGATCGTTTTAAGTCAGGGCGCGGGTTTTCATACTATTGATGACTACACATTTGACGTTACTCCGCCGGATATTTATTTTTTAAAGCCGGGGCAAACACATTGCTGGGATTTTTCAAGGATACCCAAAGGTTTTGTGATCCTGTTCAGAGAAGAATTATTAAATAGCGAAGGCTTAGAGGTGGTCTATCAGTTACCTGCCCATATTAGCCTGGCAGACGGCGGGATTCTTTTTGAATTAGTGAAACGGTTTTACCAGGATTATCAATCCAATACCTCACTAACCATATTGAAGACCTATTTGCAACTGATCCTGTTAAAAATCCTGGAACAGTCAGGTGCTTTTATCCAAAGGGATGTAACTTTTAACGCTGTTTACTATCAATTTAAAAGCCTGGTCAATGAAAACTATCAGCGGATAAAAAAGATACAGGATTATGCCGATCTGTTAAAAATGCCAGCGTCGCGCCTAAATTTAATCTGTAGGAACGCTTCAGGCAAAACCCCCTCCATGTTATTAAATGAGCGCATCCTGTTAGAATCCAAAACGCTGTTATCCAACACTCCGCTATCTATTAAAGAAATTGCGGCCACCCTTGACTTTTCCGATACCTCACACTTTGTTAAATTTTTCAAGATTAACACCAACTTAACGCCTGGCCTATATCGTGAATTGGCATTCGCATCAGCCAAAAAGAGTGTTTAATTATACCGCAAATGGTAGGATTTATACCGTGACCAGCATACTGTAAATTCTATTTTTACAATTGCAATCTGTATGCTATCATGAAAATATGTTTACCTCTTGGCTGTCTTATTTTTATCTTTTCTTATATAAGTTCATCCGCCCAAAATGCTAATATTAAAGGTAAGGTAACGGATGCCAAAAGCAAATCTTCGGTAGAATATGCGAGTGTTACTTTATTCAAATCCGCCGACTCCACACTGGTTTCCGGACAAGTCACCGGCACCAATGGAGAGTTCCATTTTACAAAAATACCGAGAGGCAACTACCGTATAAAAATTATCTTCATCGGTTATGAAACCAGATTTATCAAAGGAATTACTATAGAGGATGGCCAGCAATTAGATTTAGGCCAGGTTCCGATAAGTCCTTCGGGTAAGATGCTTAATGAGGTTGCTATTTCAGGTCAAAAAATAACAGCATTAAATAAAATTGATAAGCAAAGCTATAAAGCGGGGCAGTTTGAATCAGCCAAAGGCGGCTCAGCTATTGATGTATTAAAAAATCTGCCATCGGTGACTGTCAATTCTGAAGGCGACATTAGCGTACGGGGATCGGCGGGGTTTATGGTATTGATCAACGGCAAACCCGTTCTGGTCGATGCCCAAACCGTACTAACGCAATTACCAGCCAATGCCATTGATAACATAGAACTGATTACCGCTCCATCTGCCAAATATGATCCGGACGGCCGGGGCGGCATCATCAATATCGTTACAAAAAAGGGTACCGCCGATGGTCTAACCCTGACGGCCAATGCGCAGGGCGGGCTGCCCAGTACCACCGACTATGGTAACCTGGAAAAGCCGAAACGATTTGGAGGCGACGCTACCATTAATTACAGAAAAAATAAGTGGGATATTTCGATAGGGGGCAATTATACCCGGAATGATAATGAGGGCTACAGGGAAGGCTATGTTTATACTAAAAACTTCAGCAATAACACGATCACCCGTTTTCCATCTAACGGGGAAAGAAGTTTTGACAGATATAGTTATGCAGGAAGAGCATCTATAAGTTATACTGCCGACCTAAACAATGTGATTTCAGTAGGACTTTATAGTGGCAAAAGATACCAGGCGCGTCTGGCCGACTTGCTATATAACAATACCACCTCAAACCTAAACACCAATGCCCTTATCAAAAGCACAACCTATTATAACTCAAACCTGCAAACAAAGGAGGGTGCCTTTAATTTGGGTAATGTTGACTATACACACACCTTTACCGATAAGTCGACCCTGACGGCGGGCTTGCTTTATGAACATGATAACCTGTATGGGGCAACCCAAAACCGTAATTTAAGGTACCCAAATACGGCAGATACCATACAATATGTGAACAACCCCTACAAAAGACCAATAAGCGCTTACCGGTTGAAACTGGATTACAGTGTGAACATTGGCAAGGGAAAACTGGAGAGCGGTTACCAATTCAGGCATGATATCCAGGACGGCATCTTTGATTATTTTGTAACACCGGCTACTTCTCAACCTGATCTGGACAAGTTTAGCGGGAGTATTCATGCCCAAAATAATATCAATTCGTTTTACAGCCAATACTCCGGTAAAATACAAAAGCTTGAATACGTAGGCGGTTTGCGTTATGAGTATGCTGCGCGTATGGTTAACCTGTCATATGATCCTAGCCCGCATATCTTGAACCTGTCTAATTTATTTCCTTCGGCCAGTTTGCTGTATCATATCAATGAGGGCTGGAACCTGAAAGCAGCTTACAGCCGACGGGTACAGCGCAACAGCAACCTGGAGTTAAATCCCATACCCGAGCGTGAGCACTCTGAAACACTGGAACAGGGTGATCCTGATCTGCTGCCGGAATTTATTGACCTTGCAGAATTGGGGATGAACCGAAGTTTTACCAAAGGATCCTTTTTTACCACCTTGTATTATCAGCATATTAAAAACCCCATACAACGGCTTAACAGTGTATATGCTGATACCATCCTGAACCGTGTATATACCAATGCCGGAAGTGCCAGGTTATTCGGGCTGGAAGCGGGGATGAATTTATCACCTTTTAAATGGTGGAGTATTTATTTGGGCGGCAACCTGTATAATTACAAAATTCACGGGAACATCGCTATTTTAAATGAGCCTTTTATCATCTCCAATACCAAATGGGCTTATTCGGTTAATGGTAATACCAGCTTTCAGCTCAGCGAAACAGTTAGTCTGCAAGCCAACGTGAACTATCTTTCTAAAAGACCCACAGCCCAGGGAGAAGATGGACAGTTTTTTGTGCCGAATACCGCCGTGAAAAAAACATTCATGAAAGGACGCTTATCTGCCTCACTGCTTTGGCAAAACATGAACATGGGAATATTGGGCGCCAACAAGCAACGTATTACGACTGCCGGTTCTAATTTTTATACAACCACAAATTATATCTCTGAAACGGACGTACTCCTGATCAATCTTAGTTTTAACTTAAACAGGTTTACCAGTAAATTGAAATTACCAACCAGCGAAACAGGCGATAAAGAGTTTTAATAAAGAAAAGTTTGTATCGTAACAGGCTGATATAAATTATGCCTCACCTCCGCCATTGATCATATCAGAAACAATTCCCTTATTATCCTTACGTTCTGCTAAAAAAACACCGGTAAGATGAACAAAGATAAAAGCAAGAATCAGGTACATACAAAAGCCATGCACTTCTTTAACGCTGTGTCTGATAGATTTGAAGGGTGCTAATAGATCTTCAAACGCCAAAAATAAACCTGTCACGGCCATAACCAGGAGCAAAATATAAAACAAAGCATAAATAGCTTTTACAGTAAGCTCATGTTTAACCAGCTCTCTGTTCTTTTTTGTGGTTTGAAATTGCCGGTAAGCGCTTTTCATTTTACGGATGAACTTTTGATCGGCCAGTTGAAAAAACTCAAGAGCTAAGCGAAATAAAAGCAGACCAACTAATATATACCCAAAATAGATGTGTATTTTCCAGACGCTATCGCCAAGCGCGTGTGCAACTGAACCAGCCTGCTCATCGCTAACCGTGGCACCGGCATTCTTTAATTCAGCTTTGACTAAAGCAGATACAGGCCTTTCATTGATAATGGTCGAATTGATCAATACTGTAAGTAGTGAACCGCTGATGACGATGGTATTTGCCCAATGCCATAGACGCAGTGAGGTCGAATATTTTTTAATACGCCCATGATGCAGGACATCTTTACGAACAGGTATTATAATTGTCATAGTGGTCTTAATTAGTAATGGCTTCTAAGGTTATTTTGATGTTAATCAGATTTGATCCGTTGATCATGATCAATTGTTTGTAAATTACTGAATGAATATGAAGTAAATCTGTAGTTGCATTATGGTTAGCTTATTAATAAATTGACAGGACGCATATACTTCAGGTTCTCTTCAATTTTGGGTTTTACATTTGAATAAAAGCAACTTTGAAAATCCTGGTAATAGAAGACGAGCAAAGTTTACGTGAGAATATCACAAACTATTTGAATGTAGATGGCAATATCTGCGAGAGCTGTAGCGCGCTAAATCCGGCCCTGCAGAAACTATCAGACTATGATTATGATTGTGTTTTGCTGGATATCGGGCTGCCTGACGGAGAAGGGTTCGGTGTACTGCAATACCTTCGGAGCAACCAGAAGAACGAAGGGGTATTAATAATATCTGCCAGAAACTCCCTGGAGGATAAATTAAAGGGACTGGATGTTGGAGCTGACGACTACCTGACCAAACCCTTTCATTTAGCAGAGCTCAAGGCCCGCCTGATGGCAGTTTATCGCCGAAAGGCTTTAAATACCAACAATAAGTTAATATTTAATGAGATTGCCATCGATGTACAGGGCCGGACGGTTGAGGTTAACGAAACCGCTATCGTCCTCACCAGGAAGGAGTATGACATGTTATTGTATTTTATTGCTAATAAAGGAAAAGTTATCTCTAAAAATGCTATTGCTGAACACTTATGGGGCGATGAGATGGATATGCATGATAACTTTGATTTTATTTATACACATGTCAAAAATCTGCGCAGGAAGTTATTGGATGCAGGTGGTAAGGACTATTTAACTTCTATTTATGGGATTGGTTATAAATTTGTAGGTTAATGAAATTATCGGCACATTATACCAGGACGAGTATTTATATTACCTTGACCGTCTTACTGGCCGGGGCCGTCATCTATTATTTTGCTATTAATTACATTGCCCAGCAACAATTGGATCAGGGACTTCAGCAGCAATTGATAGAAGCAGAGGAGTATGTGAGGAGCAGCAACCTGAATCCGCAACAATATGACCTCGACCGAGACCATGCCGTATTTACCAGAACCAATGAGCAGAAATTGCAGAAACGTTTTTTTGATACTACATATTTTAACCCAAAAGAGCAGAGGAAAGAAGCAGGACGTGCCGTTGAAGACCTGGTCGAATTAAAAGATACGAATTACAAAGTTGTTATCACCATTTCCAGAGCGGGGCAAAAATATCTCATAGAAGTTATTACCATCATTACATTGGTGCTGCTTGCTGGCCTGTTATTGGTGTTATTTATCATCAATAAGTATATGCTCAATGGGCTTTGGAAGCCATTTCAGTTGACTTTGAAAGAGATCAAGCAGTTCAATATCGCAGATGTTGACCAGTTTAAAGGAAAACCAAGTAAGGTGGATGAATTTGCTGAACTCAACGAGGCTATTAGAGAAATGTCGTTAAGGGTAACCTATGATTACCTGAACCTAAAGCAATTTACGGAGAATGCCTCCCACGAAATGATGACGCCTTTGGCTGTAGTGACCACAAAGTTGGATACGTTAATCCAGGACGAAACCTTAAGTGCCGGGCAATTGGAGCAGATCACGGACATTTACAGCTCAATCAATAAATCCAGCCGACTTAATCAATCGTTATTATTGCTGGCCAAACTGGAGAATAAATTGATTACCGATAACGAGTCAATTAATCTGGAGACTGTGCTGCCTGAAAAAATGCTGCAATTTCAGGAGCTGATGCAAACTAAAGACCTTTCGTTTGAGCATAACTTACAACCAAAACAGGTGCTAGCCAGTAAATATCTGATCGATATCTTACTAAATAACCTCTTTAGTAATGCGATCAGGCATAATAACTCTGGCGGAGTAATTATTATTGAATTGAACGGAGAACAATTATCCATTAAGAATACCGGGGCAAATCATTCATTAAATGAGGATTTGATCTTCGAACGTTTTCAAAAAGGGAAAGAATCGCAGGGTACCGGTCTTGGATTAACGCTGGTTAAAAATATCTGTCAGCATTATGGTTATGATATTCACTACACCTATGATTCAGGGCAGCACACTTTTATCCTCAAGTTCTAAGAAAGCGTAGATAATTCAAGATTAAAAGTCCTTGTTTTGTCACTTTTTTTATACAATTAAGATCTACCATCCAACTACAATTTTGCTTCAGATTGCAAGGATAGTTTTAGGACGAATGTGATTTTACATGCGTTTTAAAGCTGAATACTAATGAAATATCTATGCTTGCTAATCCTTATGTTTTCTATCCTGAAACTTAAAGCACAGGACAATTATGAGATCCAGGTTTATGGTTCTGAAACAGTTGAAAAGGGTAGAACAATGCTGGAGCTGCACAGTAACTTTACCCTAAATGGCAGTAAAACTATCACTAATGGTGAGCTTCCTACAAATCATGCAGAACATGAAACCATTGAGATAACTCATGGCTGGACTACCTGGTTCGAAACCGGTTTCTATTTTTTTAATTCGATAGGCGATGCCGGTCGTACGGCCTATGTAGGTTCTCATATTAGGCCAAGGGTTGCGGCACCGCAGAGCTGGAACTGGCCAGTGGGTGTGAGTATTTCAACCGAATTCGGGTTTCAGAAAAGTGAATTTTCAGCAAATACAAGCACATTGGAGATAAGACCTATCGTAGATAAAAAGTGGAATAAATTATATATTTCCATTAACCCAACACTGGAGAAAAGCTTCAAAGGCCCGGATGAAAACCGGGGATTTACCTTTTCGCCTAATGTTAAAGGAAGTTATGATATAACTAAAGTTGTTGCGCTTGGATTGGAATATTACGGGAGTACCGGCCCATTTTTTCACTATGACGCTTTAAAACAGCAGGACCATCAGTTATTTGCTGCAACAGATTTGAATTTTGACCCTAGGTGGGAATTTAATGGTGGTGTGGGCTACGGTTTTACACAAAACGCAGATAAGGCCATCATTAAAATTATCGTGGGAAGGAGATTTTAAGAGCAATGTTTATAGTTCATGCCAGTTTAGTCATGAGATAATGGGCTTTTAATCTCATTTGTGATTTTAAAATAAGAGATACATCGCTGTGGTTAGATTTTGTGAGGCTATAGATTATTGTTGGACTACCCGGTTGTATATTTTTCTTTTACTAATGTTATATTCTGACTCGCCTTCAGATTTAATACCTTGCATTGTGCCGTGTTTGTTAACAATATTAACCTGAATACAGCAGGCTATTTAACTTCTCCCAATTTAAGTATAGCATCGTTAAAGGTACTTTCCAGCGACCGGTAAATGGGTGGGCATACGGGCATGTCTGTTATATAAAATGTGCCCTGCTCATTGACCTGCATATGAAATCGCTGTTTTTTTCCTTCATGAAGCACATACACCTGGAAAAGCTGCAGCTTCACCCTGTTCATGCTGATAAATTCAAATTCTGCGTCGTTAAAATCAATCTTAAAGTTGGTGGTCATGCGGCGAAATTAATAAAAGCTTCGTTTGGATGGAATGATCATTCAAATACCTGTACCTGGAGATCAAGCCTTCAGGACGGCCTGGTGCCGCTGCCTGTCTTTAACTTCTTCAAAGCTATCCCGACAGGCGTTGATATGCCTGTCGGGATAGCTGAAAGGCCCTGGAGGGTTGATACTGTTTTATTTATCGAACTGCAGCTGTGTGCTGTCGGTAACGACAATTTCGGGTTTGCCCTTGAACGTGATCACTGTTCCTTGTACGCTGATGGTCTGGTCTTTGACTTTATCTGTCAGGGCTTTGGCGCCCTGTTTCAGCACAACGGTAAGCAATTGATTGGGATAAGCAGCTCCCAGGTTAACGAGCGTCATGCTGCCGATGTCTTTGCTGCTATATACTTTGCCTCTTACCTTCACGGCCTTACCAACATAGTCATTGATCTCTTCGAGTTTGACTTCGTTAGCCTGCGGGTTCGCAGGGGCGGATACTGCCTGAAAGGGAGCCGTCTTGACCGGATTGTCGTTCAAAAGCCTGTTCAGCTCTCCTGCCAAACGGATGCCTGCCTGCTCAATCCGCAGGTGGACCGTTGGGATGTATTTTTGATAATAGCTGTCGTCCACGCGTTGTCCCGGTTTGATATCGGCATAAAGCTCTGTGCTGATCCGGTAGCTTTCCCAAAGCCATTCCATTGGGCTGTCCGCCTGCCATTTTTTGATCTGGGCAGCGTTTGCCCAGTCATATTTGACAGCGATCTCCGCCTCGCTCAGGCCTTCGTGATCGATCAGCTTGCTGTCCCAGAGGCTGTGGAGATTGCTGCCCTGCCCGTCAAATTGCAATTGTATGGTATTCCCGCCTTTATCTTCCTTCCGGCTGACGTGCATCGGCTGGTGGGCATCGCCCACCAGGTGGATCAGGTATTTCAGCGCTTCGTTCTTTTGCTCCGGGCTTGAGGCCTGATCTTTTAATATCGCTTCTTCTTTGAGGATAGCGGAATATATATTATCGCTTCCCTGTTTGCTGACCGCGTCTGTGAATTGTTCATGGCTTAATCCTAAAGGCAGGTTCAGGTAATGCCAGGGTGCCGTGGTCTTATCTTTGTTCTCATCCGCCCAGGTACTGACCTCCGGCATTTTTACGCCTTTCAGGTAGATGTTCACTGCTTTCGCGGTATTAGCGGTTAAATGCTTTTCTGCAATGGTCGCGATGGCCCGGTGCCCCTTAAATCCCCAGGATACAAGGGCCAGTGTCATAGCCAGAGCGATCCCCGGCACAATAATCTTTCTCATGCCGCTAACATAGCTAATAGCGGATAAAAAGGCAATGGGAAAATATAAACACTGCTTTAGGAGGGTGGTGCTTAGGGTAATATGATTTGCTTACGTGGGAATATTTTTGGAGGGGGGGATCACATTTCCAGGTGCCTGGGCGTCTTTGGTTGCACTATGGTCTGAACGTGTTATTCCGGAACGTCTGCATCCTTGTTTTTCGTCCGTTGCCTCCGGCCCGGGCTTTCCGCTGTATCTGCTTCGCAGGATGCCGCTGCTATCCCATAACGGGGCCATCCCCACCTGTAAAAATTGAACCGGGCCCTTCGGGTGCCCCGTCCGGCAACGGTAGCCGGGTTGGCAGTTCAATTTTTACAGCTTCCCGGAAAAGAAAGAAAACTCCGGATCCCACGCGCTTTTTTTCAGTGGCCTTTTTTTGTTAATTATATTTCATTTGACCTTTGCTTGAGGCAAATTTACCCCTCTTCGGCAGTCAAGACCATGCGGGTGCCGCTTAAAAAAATCTCCACACCTGCGCTACGCTTCGGGTAGTATTTTTTTGCGTCAGTCTTGCCCTGCCCGCCCCACGCGCAAGTTTTTTGCCTCTATCAAAGGCCAATTGAGGCGTATGCCGAAATGGACCCGAGAGCGAAAAACTCATTTTTAAATTAAAAATTATGCTATTCACGGGAAGGTTAACCGCAAATGCTAAAGTCAATGCGGTTAAAGGGGACAAACAGGTAATCAATTTTACCGTAGCCATTAATCAAAGATGGAAAAACAAAGCGGGCGAAAAAAAGGAAAAGACCGCATTCGTTGATTGCGCCTACTGGCGCAACTCCGGCGTAGCCGAATACCTCGCCAAAGGCACAGTGGTGGAAATTTCGGGATGGATGGAAGCGCAAGCCTACGAAAGCCAAAAGGATGGTTTAAAGGCAGGGTTAACCTGCACCTGCGATACGATTAAACTGTTTTCATCAGCTGCCAAAGCGGAGCCCGCAGCAGATGCCAAAGGAAAGAAAGCAGCAGGCGCAGGCAAGGGGACAGGGGCTGACGACGACCTGCCATTTTAATTCACACGATCCATTCATTTCAAACAAAATACCAAATCATGGGACATAATTTGAATTATAACGCTGCAACCAATGAATACAGCTTTTTTAGCGTGAACGAACGGGCATGGCATGGCCTTGGTAAAACCGTTGACCAGTACCCCACAAGCGCAGAAGCCATCAAACATGCTGGACTGGATTATACTGTTGAAAAAAGGCCTTTATTTACGTATGACACTGAAAACCATCAGGGCGACCCTGACAGGGATTTACTGATCCCGGAAATAGAAGTGCCGAATTACTTCGCCACCATCCGCACAGACACGGAACAGGTCTTGGGCGTAGTGGGCAAGGACTATGAGATCGTACAGAATGTTAACGCATTCGGGTTCTTTGATGCCATCGTTGGCGGGGGAGATGGGGTTTTATACGAAACGGCGGGGGCTTTGGGAAAGGGCGAACGCATTTTTATTACCGCCAAACTACCCGGTTATATCCGTGTCGGTAAGGACGATTTTATAGACAAATACTTGTTCCTGACGACTTCGCACGATGGCTTTGGCAGTATCACCGCCGCCTTTACGCCTGTCAGGATCGTATGTAACAACACCCTTAACGCTGCCATGCGCAACCATACCGGGGCGATTAAGATACGGCACACCGCATCGGCGAACGACCGTCTCAATGAAGCGCACAAACTCATGGGGATCAGTAATACTTTGGCGGATGAATTACAGGAGGTTTTTAACCGTTGGTCGAAAGTGCGTATCACCGATAAGGAACTGAAGAAACTGATACAGGTCGCTATGGTTCCGAACAGGGAGGTATTGAATAACCTTTTGGCTGGCAGGGAAGATGAACTTTCGGGTACTTATACCAATATGGTGGACCGGGTATTTGAATATGCCATGAGCAGCCCGACACAGCAAATGGAAACCACCGCAGGGACTTTGTTTGGCGCGTACAATTCTGTTACCGGCTACTTTCAGAATATCCGCAATTACAAAGACGATGAAGCCAAATTCAAATCCATCATCGAGGGTACGGGTAAGCAACGTGCGCAGGTCGCCTTCGACCTCTGCCGGGATTTCGGGCAGCATCTGAATACCCAATTCTTAAACTTTAATTAACCTGTTCAAGGGGGAGCAATCCCCCGCTTTTATCCTTTTTTTAATCACTATGCAAACTTTAGATAAATTGAACAATGTACAGAAAGCAAAGCTCTTACATGCTTTGCTTATTGCCGAGATACCCGGGTTCTTAGTCTATACGCAGCAGCTGTCCGCCTATATCAGGGATAACCCTGACCAAGTCCGCAAGGTTTGGAAAAACCAGTTGTTCGGGCTGGATTTTTGGTTTCAGCTGTCCGAAGATACCGACCGTAAAATAAGGAAGTATGGGAAACAACTGGAAAAGAGCAGCAATCTTTTTGCCGACCAGCTATTCGACGGTTATGGCGCTTTATTCCTGCACCATTGCCTGACGACCTACACAGGGCAGGGCAAACACACCGATCCCAAGTTTAAGACCGCTGTCGACCTTTTTTTTAATCCTTAACCTTTTATTAATTCAGTAAATGAGTGTGTTATAATAGATAACCGAAAGGTAAACTTTAAGTATATCAGGCAGGACAAGCAGCCTGAAACAGGGTAATATTCATCAAAATTAAAAGACATGACCACTAACTTTTTTCAAAATATAGCAAGCCTCAACGTTCCAGGAATCTGGAAAATAGGCATCACCACCGACGAACAGGGCAATATCAAGATCATGGGTTTATTCAATATCCATAACAACGGCACACAGGCCGCCAAAGTCGTCCCGCCATTTATTTTGGGCGGTACGCCCGAAGAGATGGACAACACCTTTTTTGATACGATAGCCAATCCCGTAAAGGAAACCGCAGGCATTTTTCATAACATGGAGGATTACCGCAAAGGACTGGACAAGGCGAAGAACCTCTCCAAAGCCTCTGGTGGCGAGAATGCCGCCAAAACAACGGCATCTGCGGTTGACAAGGCAGCCGATCAGGAAATACCTGTTCCCAAAACGGAAAAGAAAAAGGCCTATGAAATCGCCATGAAAGCCATTGCCGAACTGAATGCGGACTGTAGGTACGAGGAGGCGATCCTACTGATCCCCGCTGTGGAGGAATATCCCGAAAAGGCGACGGAACTCAAAAACCTGCGGACTGACCTCAACCGCAAAAAGGAGCAACTGGCTCAAATCAAACTCTTGTAAAATTTAAAAAGACACGATATGTTCAGCGACTTATTACCACGGGTTTTTATCCATGAGGAAAACGGGCAGGAGATCACCTTAACTGACCCTGATCATAACCTCAGCCCCAAAGAGGTGTGCGATTTCTACAGCACCCTCTACGCCATTCTGACCACCGCCAAGATCGTCGGGCCGGAATTTAAGAACGATAAAGCGGAATACCGCTTTATCACCACTTTAGGAACAAAAGGATAACCATGAAAACCAATACCCCGGCGGGCTTCATCTGCCCGCCTCAATCAAAACGTATATGCAAACTCTATCAGCAATTGGGGACATTCGCCCAAAATCTCGACCGGCTGCCCGATGCGCAGGAGGTCTTCAAAGACAAAGCCCGGTCTGCACCACTCCACCAGGTGCCGATGGTTTTCTGAACCATAGCTTTCTGCCTCCCTGTCATGTAACCGGGAAGCTGCCCCCGCAGGCGGAAACGGAGCAGGGCTTTTATGAATCGGCAAGATTGCTTTGCGACCTGCACGGGCTAAAGCCCGTGGATACAACGCATATGCCGTATCCTTATAATATCCTGCTGTGCTACCGGGATATCAGCCGGAAATTGAACAGGCAGCCCGAAGAAACGGAACTCCTGATCACCCGGGCAAAAGGGGACAGGCGGGTGGTTTTGGTCACCCAACAGGCCTATGAGTTTGGCGGGGCGCTATTTTATATCCCCGTGATCCCCCTTTACCGCTTTTTGCGGGTCAGGGAAAATAAAGTCTGTGGCAATTTACTCCTTGCTGTCATGTGTTACCTCTACAGGGAGGCCGGGATTCCCTATTACCGGGACGAAGGCAGTTACCTGTTTGACGAATACGAAATGAACAAGGAGTTCTTTCTCGAATCTTTTAAGGACGAACCCGGGGAATACGGGGAGGATTTGTCGGACATCATCTGCAATGAAATTTGCGGGGATATTATGCACCGTAAATTTTATAACAGCTATCATTTGGAACACTTTGCAGAAAACATCGAAAGCTTTAGTCCGCGAAATGAAATCGACGAGGAATGCCTGGCTGTCGCCAAAGATGCCCTGCAATTATCCATTGACTTCCCCCATAACCACGTTTTCCAAAACATCGATTCTTCCTTTGATCAGGACGAGGTCGCCACACCCGAGGCTTTTGTGTCCTTTACCGGGGATAGCCGGGGATGGGTATTTGATGCTGTTCAACGGCAGATCAACGACTATTTAGGGAACTTTGCGGAAATCGCCGTTCCCAAATCGCTACAGGTGTTTGACGGCACGGCTTCCGGAATCAAAGACCTGAAATTTGAATACCGCCTTTTTGAACTCATCGAAAACCTTTGTCATATTTTATACGACCTGCTATGAGCAAAGATATCACCCAACAATTCGGGCATTTATACGAACCGTTTAAAGCCCTCCTGATCTGCCGGAATCCTGTAAAAAGGGATATTTATGTACAGTCCTTTGATTTTGATGTTGCCGGAAAACCCATCAACGCCCATCCTTTGTCCCTGCAGGAAAGCATGGCCCTTGCCCGGGCTTTGGATACCTCCGAGGATTTGCAGACGGGCTTTTTAGACCCCGTCGGTCTGCTGCCCAAAAATGTACTGTACATCAACCGGGGGCGCAATGCTTTTGCCCTGTGGCAAACGCCCGCCCAAAAGGTGAGGCTCTTGTTTAAAGACAGCCTGCCTATTCCCAACGGGGAGGCCCATATCCCGCCCATGATCTGGAAAGCGCAGCGGGGGACGCTACAGGTGTATGCCTTATATGCCGATGTGTCTGCTGAATTGAATACCGCTTTATACAAAGCCCCTTATTTTAATATATATGAAGATGGCCGGGTTTGCCTCGGAACAGTCAGCATCCAAATCCCTAAAGATTGCGGCCTCGAGGAATTTATCCGCCTCTGGGAAACTTACTTCTTTAACAGCTTTTTCAGTCATACGCTTGGCGGGGGAAGCCCCGTAAAGGGCAATATCGTCCAGCTATGGCAAAGCCTCGTGGATACCGCTGAGCCTTTTCCCGCTGACAAATTGATCCCCACCAAATTAACGCTTAAAAACCTGATCAAATGAAATCTTTACCCGCTATCCATTTTACCGATGATGCGCTGCTGAATCCAACGAATCCCATAACCGTCAACCTCATCGGGGCGGGGGGAACGGGTCACCGTGTGCTCGCAGAACTCGTCCGTATGCATGTTTCCCTGATCGCCCTCGGCAAGCCCGGCTTACAGGTCAATCTCTTTGATGATGACGTCATCACCGGGGCGAACCTCGGGCGGCAGCTTTTTGCGCCGGCTGAAATTGGTCATTTTAAGTCGGTTATCCTCATTAACCGTATCAATCGCTTTAACGGTACGAACTGGAAAGCGGTTCCTGAACGTTACAGCTCCAAAACGCTGCACCTGCTGCCCGCCCTCGGGAAGGCCAACATCTTTATTACCTGCGTGGATACCGTGAGCGCCCGGTTTGATATCGCCGCCGCTCTCCGAAAGGTGTGTAACCATTGCCGGAATGACCGGGCAAAGCCTTTTTACTGGATGGATTTCGGCAACAGCCGTTTTACCGGGCAGTTGCTCTTAGCGACCCTTACGGAGATCAGGCAGCCGGAATCGGAACGTTTCAGGACGGTTGCAGCCCTGCCTAAAGTGACGGATGAGTTCAAAGCGCTTTTAGAGGCTGTGGATGATGACGACGAACCGAGCTGCTCACAGGCGGAAGCACTCCGGAAGCAGGACTTGTATATCAATACCGCTTTGGCGGTGTTTGGTGCGGAACTGCTATGGCAGCTGCTGAGCGATGGCATGATAGCCCATCGTGGCCTGTTCCTGGATATCAAAAATTTTAAAACTGCTGCCTTGAAAGTGGACTGAACTTAATTGCTATGAAAATAATTGATTTGCATGGTAAGGAAATTACTGTAACTGACCTAAATCTTGCAATCTTACAGGCGGATGACTACCGCCATTACCGGCACACCGACCCCACATTCAGCCTGCTGGATGAGGAATTAAGGGCTTATTGGGAGGATGTCTACCAAAAGCTGATGTTGTTGAGGGAGGGCTGAAAATCGCGCCAAACCGCCACTTGCTCCTTACATCCGCAACAGGCGGTTTGGCCATTTGGCATACCTGACTTGCCACCAATCAGCACGGCGCGCCTCCCTGATTGATGGCAATACAGACATCAGTAAATCACGGATAGGAGCCTCTAAAAAGTCAACTGATGGACAGTTCTGGCATTTATTTGCTATTTGTGCAGAATATTAGTTTCCAGACCGGGTTATGGGTTTGATTTTTTTGAATTTAAAAGGAACCGCTTTTTTAAATTCTCCGGCTGCCAGCTGACCGTAAAATTCTTTGAATTCAGCCAAAACTCCGTCAGTTTTATCATCTGTTGTGTTTAGAAACTCCCCGAAACGTTCATAGCTTCCAAAAATAGTGACGATAATTTCACTGATATAATGACCGCCTCTTCCATATGGGGCATCAACAATGATGAAATTTAAGAAAGATTTCAAGTGTTGCTCCATGGCTGAAATGATGATTTCTTTAGACTCCTCGGAATATACTGTTGTTCCATTAAAGGTATTGGCTCCAACTGGTGTCCAGTCTTTATATGCGCAGGAATAGAAAAGTTCCCACACACCGCTGTCCCATTTTTTTAATTGAGCTACATAGTTTCTGAAATAATCCAGCACCATTGACAATCTTTCTTCTTTTTTGATGGGGAATGAATCCTCGTATGATTTGTTCAGGTGTTCTAAAAATTTGGCCTCAAACCTGTATGGTGATACAGCTTCCTTAAATAGTCTTCTCAGGAAATTAGCGTAATCGTCCTGGTTGTCATCATAGAATTTCTTCGAGATATGGCCACTATCATCACTTAGCAGATTCGATAATGGCATTTCTTCAAATCCAAAAGGTTTACCATCGATGACCTGGCGTGAAAAATAAAATATTGCTTCCACTATGGTTTCGAAATCCTGCCGATTATCGAATACCCTGACCTGTATAAATCTACTCAATACTTTAATAGTTAACCCGGCTTCATTCCATTTGTCAATTTGTAGTTTAAAACTAGTTAAGCCTGCTTTCCTGGCTGTCGAAAACTCCATTTCAGATAATGCCCCGTCCAGTAAGCGATAGGAAAAATACAGGTCGAACCGGCTGGGGAATACGATAGACAAATGGCTCCTGAATCTTGCTGTTAACGGGCTTGTCCCAAATATGCCATCGATGAGTTCGATAATTTTCCTGATCTCCTGGGCTTCAACGGCCAGATTGTCGCTGTTGTTTTTTAAATAAAGTTCAAGCTCAAAGTCATCCTTTGTCAATCCGACTGCGCTGCCTCTTTCATCGGCAATGGTCTTCAGGCCATACCCCTCCACATTTTTACCTTCAGTCGTCAGGAAAGTTCCGGACTGCTTGTATAGTACCTCATAAACTGCTGGAAATTTCAACCGGAGAATTTCTAAACGGAGGAACTCGGAAAATACGACCTCATTTACCAGGTTGTCCAGGTTCAGTATTAACCCATTGGAAAGGCGGGTGACGTCTCTTAAAGTTTCTATCCAGCCCTCAAAGTAATTGGGTTGGGAGGATCCGGTTCCCATTATTTCGTTTTCAATCGCGTTATGATAGTCAGCAGCATAATAACTCTTAAGTGTATCTGCCAGTTTTCTTTGAATTTTAGCGGAATCAAAATAGGGCAGGTTAACCTCAATCTGGAAGATCTTCTCCAAAAAGTGAGTGTGGTTATGGGCATTTAGTGCCTTAATTGCCGAAAGCACATAATTCCGGTCGTATGCCACGATAAAAAATGTATTATTGAAATTGGCTGTATTTCGTACCAAGCGGATCACTTCCGCAATTTCGTCCTTGTCCAGGCGGTCAAGGTCATCTATGTAAATTATAATTTTCTTATCGATTGCTTTTAGTGAGCTGTTGATCTCTTCATACAGGGCGTTTAAGGATTCATCCGGAATAAGAATGCTTTTTAATTCTTTTGAAAATTTACCCCAGCCCTCGGAATGTAAACTGATCAGTTTATCAGTATAGGTATTGATCAGACCCGGCAATTGGGTATGGTAAGGCCGGATCGCTTTTTGAATGGTATCAAAGAAATCTTTGATGATAGCTTTCGGACTATGGGAGTTCCATGGATCAAAATTAATGACAACAACCCGGTCGCTTTTCATATTTCTCTTCATGAGATCAAAGAAAGAAGTCTTGCCGCTTCCCCATTTCCCGTTAATCCCAATGGCGATAGCAGAATCAGACTGGGTATTGGAGATCTTGGTGACTAACGATTTAACATAGGTTTCATAACCCAGATCGTCTTTTTTGGTTTCCCCTAAAGGAGAATCGTCATAAAATCCTGATTTACCATTAACAGGTTTTAACTTAAATAATCTCAGCAGGATTAACAAGCCATTTAGAAACGTAATCTCCAGTAAAATGTCCGCGTAGAAAAGCTTTTCAGTATAATGCAGATGGTGGAATACCCATACTGCCGGATGGAACCTATAATAAATATAAGCTAAAGCGAAAATCAGTTGGATAAACCAGGCTTTCACAGAGGGAACAAAGCTCCATGTCCTTGTAATGAATAATAAGAATATATAAACCGCGACTGCCAGGAAAATCCAGTCATCTGTAGCCGATGGTCCGATTTCGGAAAGAAAAGGCCTGACTAAAACGATAGAAAGAAAACCCTCGAGTTGCTTGTGAAATATCAGGTATAGGACTACAGGCAAACAGTAGGATAAAAAATATTTATGGGTTAAAAACTTTCTTAACTTAATTAAATAGGGCTCCTGAGAATTTTCCAAACGTAATAGATTTTAGGTTGCTAAAGATAGGTTTTTTAGGAAGCTATTCAGGTCCCATTCCGGTTTGTTAAACACTGACTGATTGCAAAATTCGCTTAAAGTCTTCCGGGGCGGCTAATAAATTGTGTTTTTTGGTAACTACATAGTGTTTAAAAAATTCGTCAAATGGATATAAACGGTTTCTTTCACCACCCTTTGCTGTATACTCCAGGTAATTGTTGATACAGGTAGCCAGTTTAATACGATCTCCACTGAATAAATCTTGAAAGGCGATAAAGGTATCCAGATTGATCACGACCAGCTCCTTTATTCGATGCTTAGGTAGTTTTTTCTCTTCGATCAGTTTGTTAAGGCTTTTGTTCAATAGATAATTTATGCCGTCGGCCTCCAGGCTTATATCCGTGTGCACCAATATGGGGTACAGCATGACGTTTCTGAGGTCAAAATTATCGATAGCTAAGTTGTGATAGGTCCCCTCAAACAATATCAAAAGGCTTTGGCTCAACTGATTTACAGCGCCCCCAATCCGCTCCATTATTTTCTTTTGTACTTCTTCTCCGTCAACGGTGTGCTTAATGTCGCCGCTGATCGTATAGTCTTTAAACTCGAATAGGAATATTTTGGCGCCGGAACGTATATAATAGTCCGGCTCACCTGACTTTAAATGTGCCTTTAGCTCGGTTCCATTTAATTTTTTGTAGATAAACCTGGAGAAACATTTCTCCATAATGGTATAAAATAATACTTTCTCAGAAAACCGATTTCCCATATCCGTTTTGAGCTTTCGATAATCCATAGCAGTAACACCTACGGATTGAAGGGCCTTAACGAAGTCAAAAAGTAAGCCCTGATAAAGCTTGTCGATAAAAAAATTGTTGTATAAAAAAGCGTAACGGCCGGGTGCTCCTTTGAAAAGAGGGAATTCCCGCATACCCAGGAAATCATTACTGCTGTCGATTTTTTCACCATTTATCAAAAATGAATCGAAAAAGTCAATCGTGTTCTTGTTGCCTGGCTCAACCTGCATAATACACGAGATCTCCTGATGTGTCATCATGGTTAGGTAAGGTTCAATGACACTTAACAAATATTGACCATAATGAGCTAGTCCTTTACTCTTTAGAAAAGTCTCGAGATAAGTCTGGTATTCGGTGTCGCGCTCACAGAATTTAAAGAAGTAGTAAACTTTCATCAATTGAATCTGGTAGTTTTTACGCCTTTCCAGTTCAATACTGCTTATTTTAAACGGTAGGATTCGATTTAAATAACCTGCTGTGCCACCTTTTCCATCCCAATAAAATACTTGCTTTTGCCTCAGTAATTCGAGATGATTACAATAAAGTAAGCTTTTTAAAAGCGTTCCCCAGTCTTGCTTTGTTAATTCGTTATCATCGTTCCTGCCACCAATCAGGATATACTGCATTAACCGAAGGCAGGCCCTTCTGTCTGTAAAGATAAAATCAGTTGTATTGAAAATATCCTCGGTATTGATGAATTCAAAAACTAGCTTTTTTTCAGTTTCCTCCAGCTGCATCATCCAGCCGGATAAATTTGAACGATGAAATTCACTATCACTCTCCTTTATATTGGTTACCCTTAACAACAGGTATGCAATAGTTTCCAGAGCTGCTCTTTTAGGCAGGTCCGCTGCCAATGCCGTTGGGTCTATATCATTTGGCGACCCAAAAACATCATGATAAGCAATCATAAATTGCCTTCGGAATTCAACGTCTTTCATAACTTATCTTTAAGTACTGCTGTATGAAAACGATTTTACCACAATTTTAATCGCTGACCAGTTTTACTTTCATATTCCTTAATTAATCGTTGATAGAGCCCATTTTCAATCTGGTAGTTTGGTAGATTGATGTTGTCTTTCGGGGTGGAGATATCGGCTGTATTGCAACGTACCTTCATGCCGGCATGCTGCATTAGAACAATATTTTCGGTCAATAAGGTATCGTCAACACTTTCGCCAATAACCTCCATTTTATGATGTTCATCGTCATAAATCACTTCCCAGAAACGTTTCATAATATTAACTATTTTGTTTTCTTCAATTTTCACCAATGTGAAATGTTTATTCCGCTGCTCATCAAGATAGGTCAATTTTAACAGCAATCCTTCCAGCTTTTCAGGGATTTTGTATTTTAGAATATCATCTGCGGCTGTGTGTATTCCTTCCAGGGATTGTCTGTAATCGGCTTTGAGCTCCATTTTGTCAAAAGGCTTGATGTGGTTAACATTGGCTATTTTTTCAATTGTAGCAAAATGGACATCGCCCAGGGATTCGAGTTGAACATTGAAAGCGGGAAAACTGGAGCTGTTTTGAATAACGAAATCAAACCGCCAGTGCAGATCCCAATAAATGATGGGTTTTACACCAGCGCCTATGATGGTAACTAATCTTCCATTTTCGTCTATTTCCGTCGGGTTCTTATCACTGTAGCCTCTTGGTGACCTGGAACTGCCATGCCAAACCAGATCGACCTCCAGCAATGGAACACGTTCATTTTGCATTTCCTCTTTGGTAAAGGCCTCATTAACGACGGAACTTTCTAATGGGACGTTTTCTTCATTAGTTTCAGTCTGCTTTTGAACGGCCTCTCGAATCGCTTTTTGATATTTAGCCGGAATTTCGCCTAAAGGTGGCGCCTTTTCCCGCAAATCAAGTAATGTCTCGATGAGTTCGTCAAATGTTTTTTGATATTCAAGCGGATTTGAAAAATCTAAAAAAAAATGAGTGGCGAGCCAGGATGGGATCGCCGATCGGCTGTCGCCGGATTGCAGAATAGGGATGAACTTTCTATAATCGGAATTCTGTAAAACTTCCGCGGTCATGATATCTCCTTCATAGCCGACACCCCCTAAACGATTTTCTGATTTATACTTATACTTGGGCGTGCAAATGACCAGCACGTAATTGTTCGTTCGCACAGCCATTTCCATAAACAGCGCCATACGGTCTCCCGGTTGGACGTGCCATTGATCCAACTGCACGTCGATTCCAACATTTCGCAGCTCCGTTCCAAGTTTCTTAACCCAATCCTTGACAGCATCGCTTTCCCAGGCATAGGAAATAAAAACTTTAGGTGCTGGAAATTCCGGGTTCATTGATTTAAATTGTTAAAGGTTTCAGGTAATGTGCAAAGGTCTTTAATCCGCTGCGCCACAAAGGTACAGGGTCGGATCATACTTAATTTCCCTATGTATAGCAAACTGAAAATTAACAAAAAAAAGCTGATTACAAGAACTTGTTTTTCCTTTGTAAACTGCGACGGAATTTGATATTAGGATAGCCTCAGGGCAATTACAGAAGGATGTAAAAATGGAAAAATTTAACAATTGCTTTTCCAATTTCATATTAAAAAAGGTAATTTGACACTTTGATAATTTAATCCCGCAATTTTATGGTAGAGGAAGCTAACCTGTTGATTTCTTTTTCAAAATTAGGTATGAACAGCCTTTTTATTAAGCAAGCGGAAAAGCTGGGATTGTATAATTTGGAGGACGTGATGAAGGTAAATTTAGCCAAGTTGAAACAGCACCGTGATTTCAGCTTTACCTGGTATGCGCAAATGCTCAATCTTTTAAAAGAGCAGGACCTGCTCAGACGGTTTCAGGAAAATAACCTGTAAAAACATCCTAATTATAGTTCGACAAATTGTAGTTTACATTTAACCAGTTAAGCATACCGATCAAATGTCCCTTAACCTTCTGGGCGGTTGTAAATTCCACGTCGGTTGACTTTTTTTGTAAGCTTTCGGGTGATATGAATGCTGCGTTGGTCGTATAAAAATGATTGGCGAAGAAGCCAAAAAGTTCTCCAACTTTGTCTTTTGACAAAATATCCCGCTCCATTTGCATCCTGATGAACAGTCCGAATTGCGGGACAGACAGGTTGATTTTAAACCGGGCGCCCGAAATCGCTCGCTGAGCGTCCCGCACGGCTTCTTTTCTAAGTTTGACCAGTTGCTTGAGAAAAGTGTACTTTTCATCTAAAAAACTGTTTAACTCCCGATAAATAACTGAGGACTTAATATTGGCAGTTTTAGCACTTCGTAAAGCAAGGTCATAAAGGTTGTTTTTTTCTTGCAATATCAATTCCTTTTGTTCATGCAGACCTGGAATATCATCCAGCTTATTTTGGATGTTGTTCACACAGTACAGAAAAAACTCGGGCAGGTTAAAATCACGGACAATCAATATACCCGTCAGTGTCTGCAGGGTTAATACCTGTTCTCCTGAAATTTCTGAAAGCAGTTCCCTGATATATTTTACCTGTCCGATAGTTAGATTCTTCTTGTTAATGAGTTGGGCGAAGCCGGACGCAACCAGGTTCAGCGCTTCCGGTTGAATTGCGTATTTAATGAGTTTGTGCTCCAGCAGGTCAACCTGCTGCCTTAATTCCATTTTTATTTGAGGCAGGTCGAAGCTGGTTAGCCTTGATGTTGATTCCAGGGAAGGATACCATTCATAAATCGCGGATAATAGGCTATTCAACGATGTAATCGTATACTTATAATGCATTTTGATCTCCTGCTCCTGGGGATGTTTCTTCCTGACAGGTAGGTAACGGGTAAGATATCTGTTGACCGTATTACTGAAATGGTATATCATAGACACAACAGACCTGATCTCTTTTGCTTCTTTACCATAACTGGTTAACGGCGGGTTTTGTATCCCGAGAAGGATATTTGCTATTTCCTCCCTGAGGAAAAACTTCCATCTTAAAAACTCCTGCGCTGGAATCTGTTGGCCGGCGAGGCTTTGCGGGTGGATAGAGTCGCGCAGGAAAAGCTGAAGTTGGGTAGATATCAGCTTCATAAGCAACTCCAAATAAATTGTTCATCGGCAATGGCTGATCTTAGCACCATATGTACTAAATCAAATCGCGAAAAAAATACCCGGACAATTAATGTACAGGTAAAAGATAGTTGGTGTGTTTTCAAGTTTGAGGTAGTTTTTGGGTAAAATAAAAATAGGTTGGTTGTTAATAGCCAAGGTTCAGGTCGGGAAATACATTTTGTTGACTTTTGCCGTCATCTTCAACAGCAACTCCCGTACAGCATACCCTGTAAACTGATCGGCACTATAATACAATTTATTCATGCTGCCGTAAGATATATGTCCCTGCTTTTTACTCGTAAAATGAACAGCGAAAAATTTCATCAGCTCGGTTATGTTTTTCAGCGCGAACACGCCTTCTTCATAGAATAACCGGATAAGTAATGCCATCTGCGCGACCGTCAATTTTAATTCCAGCTTGCCGGTTTTCTCCGAATCAGAAAATTCACCCTGAAGGTCGACTTGCTTAATATACTCCTTTAACCATATTTCCAGCGAAATGCTTACCGGTGGAAGGCTGGGATCGTAACTGGTCGTTATGGATACCGGTATAGATTTTAGCAGCAAGAGTTGTTTCATCAGTAAGCCGTCCTGCTCAGCTGTGCCAAATGATTCCATTTTTCTTTCCACGTCTTCCTGGTACCATTTTATAAAGACGTTATGGTTGAAGTTGATATGAAAAAGCATTTCTGTTACATGTTCGGTCAGATTTTGACCGTCACGGACAGCCAGGATAACCGTCAGATTTTTTAAGAAGGAAGAGATGTACTCAACTTCGCGGTAGGTCCCCGAGAGGAGGTGGCCGGTGCCGATAACCCCGCTGAGGTAATCCAAAATACACGTCCGGAGATATACATCCATCTCTGTCGTTGGCAGCACTTCAATCAACCGCTTAGCGGATTCAGTGATCTTCCCGCTCAGGGCAGGTAACACTGCCCTGGGTAATCGCCCGTTTTCATTGATAAAGGTATTGAAATATTGGATTTGAAAATTTCG
Organism: Mucilaginibacter inviolabilis; assembly: GCF_011089895.1. Lineage (NCBI taxonomy): Bacteria > Pseudomonadati > Bacteroidota > Sphingobacteriia > Sphingobacteriales > Sphingobacteriaceae > Mucilaginibacter > Mucilaginibacter inviolabilis. Next base: position 1,473,689 of record NZ_JAANAT010000001.1, on the reverse strand, counting down.
GAGATCAAGCAGGCAGGCCAGCAAGGCTTCAGCCGGTTCAGCCCGGAGCCTGTCTTTACTTGTTGCTGATAGCTCGTAGATGTTGTCGGCCAGTTCCTGGATTACCTGCTGCTGAAAAGAGATGTATCTTTTGATGACGTGATCCTTGGCCTGGCTAAACAGCAAATCGGTCCATACTTTTTTGATCCGCATGCATTCCGCTTGATAAAGGGATACTTGTTCTGTTAAAAAAGTTTTCGCCAGCGGATCTACCGGGAGATACGCCGACGAAAAGCGGGCGGCCCATTCTGCCAGCAATTTTAGTTCATCTTTTAACATAGGGGGGTAGGTTTAAAAACGGGGCGGCGCCTGATCCTGCGCATGTCCAAATTGTACCTGACGGCTAACTGTTGTCAAAACAGTGATAACCGTATTTGTTGGATCCCCAACAGTTGTCTCGGACGATCCCGTGTTTTCTAAAACATTAAAGCTATAAAGCTTGTTGATTTTTTTCTTGAATGTTTTTTCCTTTAAATTTTTCATTTCGGTAATTTTTTACTCAAATTAGGAGTACAAGCAACCTTGTGGCAACTCTGTTACACGCACGACAGGATGCTGTAGAAAGATAACCGCCTATGACAAACGGATTGCAATTCAAAGGCAGCGTACCCGGGAAACTAAAAGGTAAACTGTTGTTTAAACATGTACTGGGATGGGCGATTTTTATCACTTATGAAGTAAGTTTTATTGGTTTCAGCGCAGGCGTATTTTCGCCTTTAAAAGATTATGTCTGTTATTACGGCTTGAATATAGTGTTGTTCTATTTCCACGCGCATGTACTATTAGCTGAAGGAATAAAGTACAAGCGGTCTTACCTGGTTATACCCGTGTTTATCGTGTTGGAACTGTCGGCCTATTTGGTCCTGAAATATGGCCTGGATGATTTCCTGGCTTATCCGCACGGACACTTTCCTGGCAGGGAGGTGTATATCAAGAAGTTATTGGTTCCCAATCTTTTTCGCGGTATTTATATGGCCGGGGTGAGCACGCTTTACTGGTCCGTTGTCAGGCTGGTTGTATTCACCAAACGGGTCTACCAAACTGAAAACAATCAGTTGATTATTCTGAAGGAAAAAGCCGAACTGGAACGGAACTTAGCAGAGGCAATGAATGCCTATCTTCAACAACAGATCAACCCGCACTTTCTTTTCAATACGCTTACTTTTATTCATAATACTTATTATAAATATTCCGAAGAAGCCTCGCAATGTGTATTGTTACTGGTTGACATTATGCGCTTTTCCCTGGAGGATGTAGATATCGGGGGTAAAACGGCGCTTGATAAGGAGATCGAACAAATACAGAACTTCATTGAGCTTAACCAGCTTAGGTTCGATTATGAACTGTATATCGACTTCAATACCGATGGAGACATGGAAGAACGGCAGGTCATTCCGCTGATCCTGCTAACGCTTACCGAAAATATTTTTAAGCATGGTAATCTGAAGGTGAAACATGCGGAAGCAAAATTGCACATTGCTATGAACGATCAAAACGAATTGAGGTTCTATAGCTGGAACCTTAAAAAGCATCAGCCGGAAAACAAACGGTTGAGGTCTATCGGAATTAAAAATGTGATTAAGCGTTTAGAGTATAACTATCAACATCGCTATCGGCTTGATATTAAAGATGAGGACGATGGCTTTGGTGTGGAATTAACCATTCAACTATGAGTTTAAAATGTTATGTAATCGATGATGAATACCATTCCGTCGAAATATTGATAGATTATATTGCTAAAACGGAAGGCCTTGAATTAAAGGGTTTCTCGACGAACCCACTTACCGCCCTGAATGAGGTAACAGGGATAGATCCGCCTGATATTACCTTTCTCGACGTAGAGATGCCGGAACTCTCGGGCATGGAGTTCGCCGGAATGGCCAACCTGTACACCAAAATTATCTTTACCACCTCATTTCATGAATTTGCCCTGGAAGCGTTTGAAAAGGAAGCTTTCGATTTCCTGCTGAAGCCGATAAGCTATGCACGATTCAGAAGAAGCGTCCAGCGGATCCAGCGCATGGCCTTGACAGCCAAACCCGCACCTGAGGAAAAAAGAAACTTTTTCTTTGTTAAAACGGAAACTAAAGGGAAAATGGTTAAAGTAACCATTAATGATATTCTCTATGTGGAGGGCGCCCAGAATTATATTAAAATTCATTTATTATCGGGTGACGTTATGCCTTATCTAACCATAAGCGAAATTGAACAATACCTGCCGGCAGAGCAATTCTCCAGGATCCATCAATCATTTGTCATCAATACCGACAGGATCAAGGCGGTCGAGCAAACGCGTGTGACCTTGGAAGATGGCTCCGCCTTGAACCTCGGCAGATTTTATAAAGAGGCCTTCCTGGAAAAAATGAACGAGTTGTTGCTAAAATCCCGCAGAAAACTTTAAGCCTGTTTCTTGCTGATCGCGTTTAAAGTGACCCAGTATTTCAACAAACAGTAATAGATGATCAGTTCCTGGTTCCGCTGCCGGTCCACGAAAAATCGGTTAAGGTGCATATGGATCATATCCGCCAATAACTGGTTCCTTCTTTTGGTGTGGAAATGAGTTGTCCGTCTTAAAATTGCATGTGTCTTTTCGTAAAAAAGGGCAGCCCATGGCGCCAGTTTTAGTTTTTCATAATATTGCTCATCGCTGAGAAGGGAGGCTATCTCCGTTTTCAATTGCCTGTACTTTTGATCCAGGTCTACCTTCAGCGATTTGTCAGTTGCAAACTCCGCATAGAACAGGTTTACCATCTGCTCCAGGAAGATAATTCGTTCGGTCATTTCCAGGATAAAGCTGGTCAATAAATGATTGATGGATATAAACGCCATGCTGTGGTAGCTATACGTGAATGACTTTAGAACCGAAATTCTGATATATCGCAGAACGAGCTCACTGCTGCCATGAAAGAAACCCTCAATGAAAACAATCATGTCTGTACCGTATCTTTCCATCTCCCTGCGATAGGTATCTGCCTGGTATTCCTTGATCAGGTGATAATGGACTCCTTTTGTCAGCCGTTTTTTGAGTTTAAGCAAGACCGGCCCAACGGCGGTTTCCGTGATATTAAGACGCAGGCGGATATGGTAGCCGGAATCGCGGTAACGGATAAAGAACCAGGATCGCAGGTCTTTTTCTTCAAGCTGCGTCAAAAATGGAAGGATCTTTTTTATAAGTATATGGTTGGCAATGGCCGGACTGCAATACAGCTTTAAATAGAGCCATTGGCTTCCAATGATATAATCTGATTGGTTTTTATAGTGAAGGGTAGGAGCGTCGGGAACTTCGCTGCCCTGGTAAACCGCCTGGTTGTGTCGTATGGAGGCAACGAACTGGTTCACCAGCGGGTGCCCCTCCCGGTTTTTAACGATGTCTTCGTCTGGCAAATAATATTCCTGTACTGAAATCTGATCCGCGCCTTTCATACATTCGATCATAAATAACATTTCGTCTTCCTTGTCCAGGTTGAACACCAGTTGCTGGTCAAATTTGCTGATGGCTACCATCGGCGGAAATTTAAGCCGTTCCCGCAATCGGGTCAATTTTATTGTCGCGTTTGCGGGGGACGCATGAATGATCTCCCTGATATCAGCAGCCAGCAGGTGCCAGGTACCCGGGCTTAAAACAGTTTCCTTGTAAATCACTTTAGGATAGAAAAGCATTCCGGGAAAATACTGTTCCAAAGAAAAATTAAAAGAGCCCTGGATCCCCTGAAACTGGAGGTCACATAGCATTCTGAACAATGCCAGGCTGTTTCTACTGTAATTAAAAGCGGTAGTCAGCCTGGGAACAATAACTGACTGGTGTCTTTTGGATTCGAGTATCAACTTTCCGTCCTTCACGGAAACTAAGAGATCTGTGAGTGCAATCCGTCGATCGGGTTCCAGGGTAGATACCACATTGATCGCGATTTCATGCGCGTAAATGTGCTTTCTCCTGTTGATGTTATCTGCATGAGGATCGGATAGCTGCCCGATATCGGCAAAGATTACATTTGGATTGGCCAATTGTTCGCTGGCAGCCAGTTCCCGGGCCATCCGGTGGATTTCTTCGCTCCATACCGTAAACCGGCCCAATAAGGCAGTCGCAGTGGCGCCTCCCGCGGTTTCCAGGAACAAGCCATCTTGGATAATACGGAATAAGGCTGAAAAGGATGGGGGAGTTGTCTGCGTTTCGCCTGGCGACAATGTCTGCAGGTCCGTATCATTTAACTGAATTGGATCTGTTTGAAATGAGTTTTCGTTCCATTTCTTTAACAGCAACTGATGGACCTTTGACCATTCCAATGAAATTTTGGTCACCTGTTGTTTTTTAAAGTTAACGTCCCGGAGGAGGTCTGTTATCGTGGCGGAATTTAATATAGGTCCATAACCGATACCGGTATCCGGATCAAGTGCTTGTAGTAAAGGGACTTTTCGCTTGTCATACTTTTGAGAAAAATCCCGAATGAATTGTTCAAGCATCGGCGGCCGCGATTGTGTAACTAATATGGACAGTGCACGCATTCCGTCTGAGACCCGTTCCTGGTACCTGTAGTCAAGACTGCCGGAAAACGCGTTTAGCCCGAGCCCGGAATAAAATATCTGAGTAACCTTTTCGTGGCCGAAAGTATTCAGGAGCGTGTTAGCATTTGTTTTGATGGCCTTTAGATACTCAACGTTATGAACTGGCGGGGCGTTTAACTCTTGCATTATATTGCTGAGCAGTGATTTGTTAACCAGAGATTCGCCTGTAAAACTACATAGCCTTTCCAAATAATCATCGCCTATGATATTATTGGCCGTTATGGATACAAATATTTGAGATCCGGTTAAGAACAGCAGATAATCATGTGCGGTGTCAGAATCACAATTGGAGATTCGTACCATGTCCGACAGTATTTGCATTCCCTGTACATACTTGGGGCCGTAAATCGTTAAAAGCTCAGCAGCCAATGCGTTAATTTCCATTGATTCCAGGTCGAAATAAACTTTACTTCTGTCTGCTGAATAGGTGGTGGTAATAAACCGGAAATCTTTTCCGGACTGGTAAAGTGTCGGATTACAATAATAATAGTCCTGCGTTATATCAATTTTTGTAAGGGTGCCCGCTAAGCGATTGACTACTTCCTGATCAATATTTAAATGCAGGTTCGGGGATTGGTTATCCAACTGAATTGTACCACCTTCACCCCAGGGCACTGCGGAAAAGGATGAAAAGCTGCCAAAGGGAGTAGGACGGAAACACATACGATTGTAATACCGGAGCAAGGAGAGCCGTTCACGTTCAGATAATGCCTGATAATCAAAATGCTTGCTTTCCAGTAACGTATGCAGATCTGGACTCGCCAGAAATAAAGCGGTTTGAAATGAAGCTGTTTTAATTACATCGGAAATAGCATTTAAAGAATAATGTTGATAGCTGTAGTATGGATTCCTGAGAACAAGTCGGTTTAAGAAATTATAATTCATTACGCGAAAGTATTAAGGTTATAATTCCTTATACGCAAATTCTGATTAATTAATAATTAATATTCGCACTTAACGAATAACTATTTTTTATCAGTACTATTTTATCAAAAGCGAAATCTTCTATTTGATAGGGTAGTAAGAACACAAGTAGTTGGGGAAAACCAGCGTCAGTAGAAAAGCCGGATATTTATAATTACTAGAATAATACTTAAATCAGTAGCGTGAATCAAAAATATCTATAAATTAGGTGAAACCTAAATTTGAACATATTTTAAACCGATGCCTACTAGCGACAACCACAAAAAGGGAGAAATATTTGAAAAATATATTATTTCCCTGTACGAAGCCTTGAATTTTCATGTGACACCCAACGCCAACATCAGAGGTCAACAGGTAGATGTTGTCGCTGAAAAAATAATTCCGGGTATCGGCAAAACACAGACTCTTGTTGAATGTAAATTTTTATCCTCGGGGTCAATCGCAAATCAGGTTATTTACGATTGGGCGGCCTTTATCAATACTATACCCAAAACTAATAATAACATATACGGCGTAATCGTCAGTAATCAGGGGTTCAGCAAGGAAGCTCGGCTTGCAGCTGAGTCAGTAAATATCACCCTTATGACTGAAACCCAACTGGAATCTGAGATATATCAGTTAAAAGAGGCTTATGTGAAAATGGTAATGGATTATGAAGGTTCGGCAATCTATGAAGCTTACCTTCCTTTAGATGGGAGGTACATGAATGGAAATAGTTTTAGATCAATAGATAATATTGGTGAGACAATTATAAATATGGATTATGATAACTGGGGCGGAACCAAATTTCTTGCTGTTTTAGCTGATTTTGGATCAGGCAAAACCACATTGATGCAACGGTTGAATTATCAGTATGCAAAACGATATCTTGAAGGCAGTCCGTTAAAGCCGATTTATTTTGAGCTTAAATATTTCATGCAGTATCAGGATCTCAATCTCTTTATGGTCAACACATACCGGAAATTATTTCAAAAAGACATTCCAATAGAACTGTTTTGGAAAGGGGTTGCCAACGGTGAGTTTCTGTTGCTTTTAGACGGTTTTGATGAAATGTCACCTCAGGTTGACCGGCAAATCCGTGTGCAGAATTTGCAATTGTTATCTAAACTTCTTTTATCAAAATCAAATTCTATCATTTCGTGCAGGTCTTCTTATTTTATAACCGATGACGAATTACTGCATTCCATCGAACAATTAAATGAATTTTATCAACCGACGGCGATCTTCCCGTTAAAACAGCGGGATGACGAGATCTTAGCAAAACAGAAAAAAGTAAATCAGCTTTACAAAATTCTGGTCGATAATTATGCAGAGGATAATCAGCTAAAAACACAAAGCGAGAAGGTAAACGCACGTGCTGTAATAATGGAGATTAGTGAACTAAAAAAAGATCAGATAGATTCATATTTGAAAAAATTTGATGGTTTGTTCCGTAGCCGCTGCAACGCTACGTGGAAAGAGGTGCGGGACTTTTGCTACAAAATCTATGATATCAAAGATTTGCTGAAGAAGCCCATTCTCATCTCTATGGTTAAAGATACCATCCTACACATGGGATCTGACTTTAGGGATGAGAACAAGGTATATGACCCATCCTCACTTTATGAAATGTATACAGGCGCCAATCTTCAAAGGGATTTTACCAAAGGCGCATCAAGACAATTTTTAACGCAAGGTCAACGCCAGGAATTTGCCGAGGTGATTGCCTTTTTAATGTTTACAAACAACACAGTTGAAATTACATTAACTGAACTATATAGCCTTATCAATGAACATTCTATAATTTTACATAAAGCCAATATTGCAGATGAAAGGGAACTGGAACACGTTGCCTCAGATATCGTGTTATGCACCTTTATAAAAAAAACCGAGAGCTCTGGCTTTAAATTTATCCATAAATCATTTATGGAGTTTTTTGTCGCGCGGAGGTTAAAGGGACAAATACTCAAAAATGATTTGTCAGTGCTTAGACGACAATTTATCTCTCAGGAAATTCTCTACTTCTTTGGCTGTTATGCAACAACTGAAAAAAAGGTTAAGGATTTACTAATTAAGGAAAGCACCATAGTAGGTAATCCTAAGAAAAAAGAGATTTTAAAACGGAATCTAACAACTGCCTTACTATTATCTACCAATGAAAATTCCGCTGTAGAGATTCGTGATGTTATATTAAATGAAACAAAATTTGCAGGCCAGGCCTATAAAGAATGTGGTTTTACGAACGTAAGGCTCTCAAACGTTAAACTCTCCGATATCGCTTTTAAAGATGGAAAAAAAAGTAGCATTCTGCTGATAAATTCATCAATTGAGAATTTAGAGTTCATCAATTGCCCAGTTCATTTAACTGCAAATGAGGTCACCGCGATCAAATTGTCTTTTGACGGGTGTGAAGATCTCCTTATTTCCGGGGACAACTTTCAAGTGAAGGAATTTAAATTAGACAATTCAAAATTGCATGGGGCCGGGTCGATAAATATTGAAAATGCTGATTTCTACAATTCCATTTTAAAGTTTGAAGACTCCGGTTATCAGGTTTTGCAAAAACCGAGCTTTGATAAGGTAGAGTATTTGGTCACCGGCGGGATTTCAACCACTCTTAGAGACGCGAAGATCACAAATTCACTACTAACAATTGATGCATTAGGGGTAAATATTAATGGTGGCAGCCTCACTAATGTTGATATGATATTATCGAAAAAAGTTGATGTGTCGGAAAGTGAATGGAAGTCATGTAGTTGCAGGTTGAGTGGATCGGTGTCTTTAACAGCGAATACATTTGAAAGTGTAACATTTGATAATCATTTGACAGATACGGTGTGCTATTTCGGCGGAAATGAATTTAATGAGTGCACCTTTTTCGGAATAGCCGTAGTCGCCGGGAATTTAAAGGAGTTTTTGAAAAATACATTTTACGAATGTCACGGGGTGATTTTCATCAACAGTTTAAAAAATCAAATACCAGGTAAACAATTTAATAATTTGGGCATAATGACGATAGGGGAACTTACGCTTGTTGACCTATCAAAAGCTTCAAAACTATTGATCGATGAATTTAGAAATAATATACGCTCGTTTACCGTTGGCAAATCGATTAATCGCGATTATATTACGAAGTGGGACCATCAATAAACAGGCTCCCTAAATATCAAATTTCGACAATATTTTGATAACGGGATTTTTAGTGAGTTTCGCAGGCGGGTGCTTGTTAAAATCTTTTACTTTGAGTAATTGCCAAAATAAAATTTCGACTAATTTTCAAATAAATAACCACTGTAGGCCAAACCTTTAGCCACACTTTTGAAGTTATCTCCCGAATTCAGGTTAACATGGGGAAACCTGTTTTTAAAGAACGTTTGAATACTGGCTACCATGGAAGTCCCTCCCGTTAAAAAAAGACTATCTATGTTTTCGGGATCGATACTATTTTGCTTCATAAAGTCATCCAGGTAGTTCGCGATCCGGTCCACGTCCCTGGCAATGATCTGTTGGTAGTCAGACAATGGAATTTCCTCATCAATATGGATATCCATATTGTTATAGCTAAATCTCGCAGATTCCGTACTGGTAAGCGTGATCTTCGTTCTTTCAATGGATTGAAATACCGAATAGCCTAAATTATTTTCAATAAGCGTGATCAGGTTCTTAAACAGTGGGTCGTTGCCCGAGAAATAATAGTAATCTTCTATATCTTTCTTTATGCGCAAGCCATTAAAGAAATTCATTTGTTCCCAGGAACAGATGTTCGCAAAAAGTGATTTGGGTACGGTTAATACCTTACCAGGAGTAGCCTCATATCGGGTGTTCTTACCGAAATATGGCGTGCCTTTCTCCCACATAAAAGCGGAATCGAAGCTATCACCACCTACATAGATCCCACCATTGGCCATCATGTCGTTCTTCCTGTCTTTACTCCCCACTTTTTCCGGATCAAGCACTAGGTATGTAAAATCTGTGGTGCCTCCGCCTAGATCTGCTACCAATACATTTTCCTTTTTGACGAGACTTTTTTCATAGGCAAAAGCCGCCCCGATGGGCTCGAATTGAAAACGGACGTCCGTAAAACCGGCGATCTCCGCTGCTTTATTCAACCTGGTCTGCGCTAATGTGTCTTTTTGTACATCATCGTCGTCAAAAAATACAGGTCGGCCGATTACTGCTTTCCGGCAATCCTGCCCGGTCAATTGGTCTGCGCGGTCTTTCAGCTCCTTTAAAATGATCGCCACCAGATCGGATGCATTATACTTCTTGTTTTGAATACGGGTTTCTGAAAAACTGCTCCTTGACAAGATCTGTTTAATGGACTTGATAAATCGCCCCTTCATATTATCTGCAAGGTAGGCTGTAATCGCTTCTTCGCCCACGACATAATTTATACTATTTACTGCACCCGGTTGATCATAGAAATAAATGAGCGAAGGGATAATAATGGTACTATGTATTTCTTTGGTTTCCTCGTCGTATATAGCCAGTGCCGAGTTGGTTGTTCCAAAATCAATTCCATATAAAAATTTCTTCATACCAGGAGACATAAGACAATAAAAATTTGAAAGGGCGGCGAAATTATTAAAAAAAATGCTGACTACGGAGGTGATATTTATTTAAAAACAAATTCCTGATTAAAAATTCAACAGTGGATCATCAGATATTAAAATCGTGATCTATTGCATCACAAATTAATGTAAGGCGCGAGCCGGCTGATTGAGGTAAACGCCTGGGTATGGTCGATCGTGTTTCGGGCACTGTTATAATAAACTTCAGCATAAAAGTGTCTCAAACGGTATAAGGCAACCCGGAATTCATTTTCATAACGAAAGTCGACAAAATCTCCTTGTGTCATAGCTATCGCAGCCTTTTCATCGGCAGGAAGTATATTGTAGTCTTCAAAACTAATCATGAACCGGTGTATTGGAGTAGATTTTTATCGTCTTTATAACATTGGGGTTGGCGATGGTAATAGCTAGTTGTTCAAAGGATAATTATCTTGCACCTTTAGTTTTTGATAGTCATATGCATTATTGGGATCCAGTTGCACCAATTCGTCGTAGTATTTATTGGCTAATAATTTATAGTTGTTGAATAGGTTTTTCCTTTCGGCTATCTGTTTGCTGTTAAACATCCAGGACTCGTCTCCTGTAAAGCGATACACTAATTCTTTATATAAACTAGCCCTAAGTATCTTTAATCTTAGATCTTTCATTTTTAGATCGTTTGCCTTCTCCGCCATATTCTTTGCAATAGTCAGATCTTCCAGTGCGCCTTTCGTTCTTTGTGCAGGCTTGGCCATAATATCGTTGGACCACAAGTAAATCAAGGCTCTGAAAAACAGACTGGTGGTATCATTCGGATTGACTTTTATGTTCTTATCCAGGCTGTCAGCCAGGGGCTTATACTTATCGGCCCTAAACACCATCGAACCGTCATCAATATATATCTTGCCAATGACGACTTTGGTTTTAAGTTGAGCACTTGCAGCAAAAGATAATAGGAGAATAAATAAAACGATTATAGAGAGGCTGAATTTTTTCATTGAAACGTATTTTAGTGATAGGGGCTACGTAAAATTAAGATTTTTTCACGTTTGGTTTCATAAATTAATTGATACGCAGACATTTTAAGCTTAAAATTAAAAAACACACCCTCAAGTTACAATTCTATCTCTGTAAGCTTTTAATTTTCAGGTGAGTATTGTTATTTACTTGGACAATGTCGGTCTGAAACCGCTAAATAAATAATTTATTAATGAGCCGAGTTATTACTTAGTTGAGATTAATAGTAACCTAACCTCAACATCTAATATATTAGCAATTTCAAACAATCGCTTAATGGATGGCTGTGCAGAGTTTGTGCACCAACTGGAAACAGTTTCTGGAGCAATGTTTAAAGAATCGGCTAAATCCTTGTTACTTTTTCCTTTCTCGGCCAAGACAGATTTAATTCGATTATAGGTTGTTTTACTCATTTTTATTGACGTAAAACAAATATAACAAGCAGAAATTAACTGACTTTTTTTAGAAATTAATGTAAAAGGTTAATATAAAAATGTAAAAACTAATTAAATTGTCTTATTACATTGTTTTTATTAAATTTGAGTAAGTTTTAAACAAATTTAAATAACATACTTTTGCAATCTAATCTAAACAGATAAGTATTGCATACGAGCCTCGCAGCTAAATCTGGTAAATTTAATCTCAGCGAGCGTAAGTGTAGCATCACTACCCTATACAAGTGATAGGGCTGGTGCTCGCTTATGTCTATTGTTGAGGACCATTTCGAAAAGATATGGTTGGCTTACCAGAGCCTAGCTACAATAGACTTTGCGGGTTACCGGCCCTATTGTTTATTCAATATCCGTCCAATAATTCTAAAAGGCTTGCCATTGATATAAATTCAAGAGGGTAAAGCTATGATAGCGGACAAAGAAAATCTTAATCTTTTACTTCAGCGGCTTCAACAAGGAAGCGAAGAGGCGTTTACTATTTTATACGATAAGTTTAGTAAGCCTTTATATAGAAACATCCTTCGACTGGTAAAAGATGAGGAGATTGCCGAGGAGTTATTGCAGGATCTCTTTATGAAAATATGGGAGAGAAAGGAAAAGATCAGTTTAGAAGGCTCCTTTAAATCATTTCTCTATAAAGTTGCAGAGAATATTGTTTATTCATATTTCCGAACAGTAGCTAAAGACGCTCGACTAATTGACAAGTTAATATCGGATTATGTAGATTATGATTCTAATGCGGAAGAGCTAATCATAGCCAAGGAAACCAATGCCATGCTGCAAAAGGCCATTGAATGCTTGCCAACCCAAAGGCAACAGGTTTATATACTATGCAAACTGCAAGGTAAGTCTCATGAAGAAGTTAGCAATTTGCTAGGTATCTCCACATCTACAATCAACAATCAGATTGTTAAAGCAAATAAAACTGTTAAAGAATACTTCAACTTAAATCGAGAGTTTGTGATTTTTGTGGTAGCTTCAGAATTAATTAAGCACTTGACTTAGTGTTTAAATTCTTCGATTCTTTTGAAAAAAATGTCTATTAGGAAGTTAATAACAACAGTAACTTATTAAACCAACGTATTATCGGAGTATTTTATTCACCATCTAAATCAGCCAGTAATATTCACAAATTTTACTGCAAATGGGAAGTAATTCCGTCGCCTTTCCTTTAACATGACTGGATTTTGGGTCGTGTAAAAATGTGTATTTAAATAAGTCGTTGCATACAAATGGACAGAATTTAAAGGCAAGATCAACTGACGAGAATCAGTTTCTGACCAAATTTCAGCCGCTTTTATTAGTGAAAAAAGATAACCGCCACCCTCTGGGGTATCTACGGCGGATTCATCAACATCAGCCGAAAATAATATACTCCAACCAGCTTCAGCACTCAAAACTGCCCGATCAAATAACTGTCTGGTTGATGATATAGTACCAATAAATGCTGTCTCATCAAGGCTTTTCAACAATTCATTATTGACTGAGTCAAATCCACGACAGGCATCTAAAATTACAGTTTGCCTCCTCGCATTTGTTTTCAGATCATATAATACTATATCTCCGCCTGAAACTTCCAAATATTGTGCATCATTTTCTATCGCTGTAAAACCATGCCCACTAAAAATGATGAAGGTATAATCTGCTCCATTAAGGAAATTATTAATTTTTTGCTTAATCCTTATTGCGGTGGGATTCCTAAGAGATTCGATCTCATTGTCATGCCATTCTCCACCTAGTTTTGTTTGTAAAAATTCCTGGTAATTTTTGTTGTCAGCTATTGCACCAGTCAATTCACCACTTTGCGTATTATCGCAATAAATAATTAGAGCTCTCCTGATCATGTTTATTTAGAACTGTCAAATTTTTTAATAATTGATGGTGCTAATCGCTCGCTCGATCCTGCTATTAGGCCTCCAAGCACCATCGCTAAATGTGTAGATTCAATCTTATTGAAAATCGGTAATATAATTCCAGCTTTAATACACAATGCTATTAGGAAACCGCAAATCATTCCGGCAATTATCCTGCTAATAGCTTCCATATAATGAAGTTTTTTACTTGCATTAAAATCGAGATTGGTTTTTCCTATTCTTAAAATTACGGACAAGAACGCACCAAATGCACCGACAAGGCAGGAAAGTAAGGCAAAAAACATCGTTTCCCCTGTTAAACCAATTATTGGGTTTCTTAATAGCCATAGTAATACACCTGAAATGCCTGAAATTAAAGTCGCAATTCCGCATGCATATAGATACATATATCTGGATTGCTCCATATTTCTATCGATAATATACCTTTTTGCTTGCTTTATCATCAACCTTGCGTTATCAAAGTCTTTTTCGAAAGCGCGAACCAGTGATTCGCCTATTTGTCGCTTAAAGCTAATAATGATGTGGTTGGAAATATCGTGACAAGGATAACTCTCAACGTTAGCCATTTCATTAAGAATAAAATTCAGTTGTTTCTTTTCTTCCTCCGTTTGTGATCTTTGATCGAAATCATCTGTTGTCGACCAATCCACATCAAATTGTTCGTCCAGAAAAACAATGAAATCCTTATCGGCTAATATGAGATGTTTGATGGGTAAGTTGGGCCAATCTTTTTCATAAGCCCTTCCGTCTACTTGCATTTGAATTGAGGTTTAGACTGTAAAGGTAGATATTTAAATATTATTTGTAACCCATCCAATATTCTTCATTTTCTACTTAGTGTAATGTTTTTTTAATTAAAGAAAGGAAATATATCGTCTGTTAAATAATGTTATCATTTAACAGATGATATAGAAACTGAGCACTAGTATAGGCAGCGAACTTCTTCCAATTAACACCATCTACATTATCCGATTTATTGAATGTATGGTCCATAACGGATTTGAAAATTAGAAACTTAGTTTTTCCGCCGTTGGCGAATTTACACGCACGAGCTACGCCAAAGCTTTCCATCTCCACTGCTGCCGTTTTACGATTAATTGTTTTAATAGTGTCCTCGAAATAGCCTTCTTTATTAATTACCATGGTACTGCAGGCCATAGGTGCAATTTCAACTTTAATGTGCTTTTCTTGAGCGAATACGAAAGTTGAGTTAATATTTGCATTCATTTTTTGTCTAATGCTTTCCAGTTTGGGATTTAGCACATCTATTATCCCTATTGCAAGTTCACATGCTGCATCATTGTCTGGTGTAAACCGTTCGACACTAATAACAACTTGGTTACCTTCTTGATCATAAAGGTGCTCATAGTCTACTATCTGCTGATTTTGGTCGTAAAGATTTATTTTGATCTTTTTCTTATCTGCATTCACGGTTAAAATATCAGAAACTTTACCTTTTTGATAAGCAAAAATAGGACTAGCGATAATGACATCTCCAAAATTGTAATCAACCGAACCTCCACAAACTCCCGTCATGACCAGAAACTCAGGCCTAAAAAACTCTAACATTTGGGTAGCAATGATGGCGCTGTCAATCATACCTGCAGCTGTCGCAAATGAAGCAATTACTTTCTTCTGGCGGTTTGACTTAAGATACCCTACGTGGTAATGCTTTGTATCCGTTTTGATTGTCTCATCGGCAGGGAAGTCGAATATCTTTTCAAGTTCTTGAAATTCATCTTTATAAAGTGCGGTGATAATTGCATATTGAAATTGCGGATGACCATTAAGGGGCAGATTGGCAATAGTATTCTTTTGGGCAAGTTGTAAAATTTCCTGTTTCGTATAAGCGGTGAATTTGTCCTCATCCAGATTTGCTTCAACCTCATGGTATTTATAGATATGAGCAAAATCAAACCCTCGATCGGTCATTTCTTTTTTAATAGTATTCGCATCGCCATCAGAGATATAAGCATAGCCTATTTTGTAGTTTTTTAGCACGCTAGATGCGGCGAACCTTCGGATTCCACTGATGCCTTCAGTAAAAAAAACATGAACCGCGAGAAAGATATGATCATCATCATCACGTTTATCGAATTCTTGTTTAAATGTAGTATAAGTGTCGACACAAATAATGTCTTTAAAATTAACACCTGGCTGTCCTAGAAATTGTTTGGAGCTCTCGAAATTTTCCGGAGTATCAAAAACGAATAGATATATATTTTTAGTGTTCATTGACTTTAAAGGTTAGGGTTTGAAAAAATGTGGTATGATCTTCTTTTGATTCATAGCCGAATCCAAAAGGTTCAAAATCCCGTAACCATCCTAGACATTTGAGGCCTTCACCATTGCTGTTCTTGTAAGGAGTAGGCGTTATCTTATTTTCGATATGTATGGTCAAATAATCTTGATTTATACGGCTTATATTAAATTTTACTGGTAACGTCTTATCGGCATGGTTCCGAATATTCATCGGAACCTCCTTGGTAATTAAGATTTCTGAATAACCTTGAGGTATGTCAATGGACAGATTGTCATTAAGGATATCCGATCCAAATATCTGAATATTAGAGTGATATAGGCCTATTTGTTCTGCCATATGCTCCACAAGCTGCTTTAAATTTGTAAAAGGCTGACGTACCAGATTTGAAAAGATAGAGCCGACTTCTACTTGGTTTTGTATATTCATCATATTGGTTACGGCTTGTCTTAGAAGGCTGACTTCACTGAAGTTGCTATCCAGCGATATAATGACTTTTTCATTAAATCCAACCATTGTACGCACCGAGGATTCTACGCTGGTTTCTAGGTTGTTCAACAAATTAAGGTAGGGGTATGGTTTAAGGAATCCATTAAAACTTATACAAAAAGTCATAATGGGCTTAACGAATTCAATGATGCCAAACCAAGCGTTTTGGATCTCTTTGAGCAAGACATCTGGTAGCTGGCTGCCATCCTCTATAACTTTGATGCCAATTCGCATTTTTGCAATTATCAGCGAAACCGTATGATTGAACGAAACTTTCCCAGTGTGTGATTCAGGTGAGATATCCCTTTCATAATTCAAGCGTACACCGTTCAATTGGGAATGAAAATCTTGGCCAACCGGGAGCGTCGAAATGAAGTTCAGGAATTTTTTCAACTCCTTGGTTTGGCCAACTTTCGCCTCAATAGCCTGCTCCATCAGTTCCTTGATGTCGGTAGCAAAAGGCTTTTCTTCTACCTGGGATACCTTCAACGGAAAATAGTAAAGTAACTTATAAAGAATATAATTTAAACTAAGAGATTTATCATTAGAAAAATCTAACAATTGTTTAAACATTGGGATTGTCAGTTCATCTACCAAGCGTTTCCCTTTGAAAGCGATGAAAAACAAATGGATAATGTCTTTTTTATTCCATGTATAGGTGAGGAGGTCGTAAAACAGGTGCATATCCGAGATCACCAGTTTGACAAACGTTTCAATTCGCTCAGCCACGTCTGGCATAATATTGGCAATCTTATCATAAAGATATGGCTCATAAACAAATGTTGCACAAAGCAATTCGATCTCCTTATACCTTTCCTCGGACGGATATACTTTGTGGTATTTTTTTATGAAATTATTAAAAAAGCTAAAGCTTTCACGGTATAGTCGGTAGCCGATAATCTTGCCGACCTCTTCACGCACTAAGAGTATGGCTTTTTTGGGTACTTTGCGTTCAGACTTCTCTTTGTGCTTTATTTTAGGCAAGTATTTATAATCGGTGAATGTTTTAGCATTTTTCGGAACGATTGTTTTCCTGATCTTATCAGCTAATTCAGCAATTTGGTGAGGAACATTTTGAAGTTCGAGTACCTCGTCGAGCCACCCCAATTCTTTTGAGTTTGGGTTGTCATCCATGTAGTAGGTTGGAATGTGCCAATGACTTACGAAATATACAGATAGTGGAATGGTATGGCCGTCCTTAACTTTAATCTCCGCCAATCTGGAAAAGAATTCGCGCTTATGGTCGTTAACTCTCCCAATAAAACAAAGCAATACGATTTCCCGTGTTTGATAAAAAGCAATCTCATCAATCATTTGGATTAAAGAATCACCTGAGCATGACCCATCATCCAGCACCATACAGATATTATCTTCTATTTTATTGCTTAAGTAAGTTGCATTATGCGGAAATTTCCAACCTTCACTGGTGCCAAATCGTTCAATTTCAATTTCTTCGATGGCATGATTTTTCAGAGCTTCTTTTAATAATTTGAAATCAAATGTTTCGATACCAGAACCTCGTGGATAAAATACCTGTATTTTGTCCGTTTGCAATTGCGGCAAGTTGATCTTTTTAAAGATATCAACAAGATCCTGAAGTTTCATACCGGATAATATCGCCGGCGTTTCAAAAAAGTAAGGATGGATAACATTATTAAATTTGCGAAATCCAATTGTAACTGCATCTTCGCTTATACCATCAAGGAATTCATTTTTAAGTATGATCTGTTGATTAGACTTTTTGTAATCGTTTTTTGAATGATATAGTACCGTATCAAAATACCTCGTTTGTTCGATACTGATCATAACAGGAAGAGAAGTATGTGGATTTACTCTAATTAGCTCTCGAGTCTCAATCTCGTTTTCAATTTTTTCTTTATAATATTTTTTAATTTCAAAATCGTAAAGACTCGCGATTTTTCCTGAAAATAAACTTTTAAAATGCTGAGTAGCGGGAAATTCATCACTGAGTATATTAACTATGACACCTATTCCATGAAGTTTACTTCCGGCAACCTTTAACATAGTGTCTACTCGTTGACATAATTTACCGGTTGAGAGCACATCGCAAATAAGTAAATATTTATTTTCGGGATGTAACAATTCGGGAACGAGCTCACTTTCGACATTCTCATAATTGTCTATCAAAAGAACGGCGCTTTCTTTTATCCGTTTCATTCGGATCAGGCTTTTTAGTATTTTACCACTAGCAGAGGTGATGCCGATGAATACACAGTCCTTGAGATCGCCAATTGCGATCTGAATGCGCTGAAATAGAAAGTGGCAAACCAGATTACAGTCGGTCTTGTCGTTTAACAAGTTTGATAATTCGGCGTATTCTTTTTGATAATAGTTACCACTACAGAGGTATAAAAGTTTTTTATCGTCGTAACGAATTGTCTTGTATTTGTCCAATAAACGTTCTATTTCAAATGTTACTCCAATTGAATCCGCTTCCTTGAAAATTTTTAATAACTCTGTACGGCCGGGAAAATTGGTAAGTAAATTCCCCTGTTTATCAAAACAATTTAAGTGACCGGTAGCATTATGTGGATCTGCAAACTCGTCACGTTTTAAAATAAAATCATCGAACAGAAGATCATTCAACTTTTGTTTGTCATTTTGCGAATAGACCCCAAGCCAATCGATGTGCAATCCTTTTTCATTCTCAGCGATCTTTATCAGCGGCAAAGGGTGAATTTTATAATTTTTAACTGCGACATTAAGTTGCATCAGCTCATTGCTAAACTCATCAATAAAAGTTTGGGGGGGCGGGTTTAGAACTATAAAGTTGATTTGGTAATTGATTGCATAATCCGATAGCAAAAAATATATGATTTTTTTGACTACACGACGTTGGATTAATTCAAAACCAGAGAAATTAAAGAAGAATAGTGTTGTTGCTGTTTCCTTTTTAATTAAACGCTTTAACTCCTTCAGTACATTATCGTATAGATCTAATTTTTTAAGTGTGAGTTGCTCGGTAATCTTGGATAGGTTTAAATAGCGTTTATGCCCAAATGAAACTTTTTTGAACTCAAACTCCGGACGAATCGATGATACATCCAACAACGCCTGGTTTTTTACAGCTGGCAAATAGATACTGATCAATGACCCGGGGAAATAATGCGTTCCGTAATCAATTTTGCGAAAAGCCGATTTAATTGAGCTGGTATTTGAAAAATCGAATATCACACAAGAATCGTTACTTCTGGCGATCATCATACCATTATACCTTTTGACAATAACCAGCGCATCAAACAACCCTCTTGGGATGATTCGTTCCGTTAATGGATGTCTTGAGCTGTCATGTTGAAAAGCATAAAATAGTATATCTTTCTCTTCTGCTGTATGAATATTTTTTTCAAATTCATCTTTAAGGGTATGAACGATACCAGCGCCAAAATCCAAAAATGAAAACTCGACGTATGGTTGATTTTTGAAAATTTCTTTCTTGTTATTGAAAAAAAAATCCTTCATTTCCGGCAACGCCTCTGTTTCAAAATTCCATTTTTTTGTTCTCTGGAGTTTAGGAAAATCCATGTCATTGGCCAGAGCAGGTCGGAACGATATGCTCATGAACGCGAGATTTACGGCTCCTGGTATCGAAGAGCGGATAGAGTGATCAAGAAAATTTGTGTAAAGCTCTTCAGTAATTATATTACTAAGCGACTTACTTGTGAAAGGATGGGAACAACCGGCAGTACCTAATATCTCTTCTGTAGCTTTATTTAATCTGTAAACTTTATCTATGACATCTTGAATATCTTCTGGTCGATAATTATTATAAAAGGGCAATGTGAAAAATGGCGTAATCTCATTTCTGCTGTATATCTCTCCGGCTTTTGGATAATAGTTTAAATGTCTCTTCAATCTATGAATGATATTTCCATCGACTCCGAAAATCTTAATATAGTCGTGTTGGTCGACGATCTGATAAATTCGCCAAACGTCCCATATTTGAATTACCTGTTTTTGATTACGTTCAGGTGCCTGAAAGGGGTTTGCGTCACTTTTGAAAAAGTTAATTTTAAAAGGAATGCCGGATTGGTAAAATATCTGAAAAATGCCGGTGAAAATTAATAATTCCTGATTGCCAATGTATTCGACATCACTGAAATCAAAAAAATAAGAGGTTTTTTTCTTCTGTTGTAGTGACGTGTAAAGTTCGCCTAGGATTTGATCGATATTCTTATCGGAAACTTTCTTATCGAATTTAATTTGCATTATAATGTGACAGGTTTAAATATCTCCTAAACTTAGTAATCAAATTAATATTTACAAAATTCATCTTATTAATACTTAGACTAATAAATTAATTTATATATAAATTTCATTGTGCGATTTTTTTGTTGTCATTAATTGACCATTATTTTCAGGATATGTTTTTTGCTCACTTTGATCCTCCAAGTAATCTTAATGAAAATTCCGGCCTTTATGAAAGGCACCTTCTGTGGAAACAGCAGATGCTGAACGTCCGTCATAATTGACCGGTTTGGATGTTTCATCACCCCGAGCCAGCGTTTGGGGTAGGTCATCGTTTGTTGTTTCCGTCAGGCTGCGTAATAAAGCCGTCAGGTTAAAACAGCGGTGGACTACCAAATGCGTTACCCCATTGGCAATCTGCAATTTTCCGGATACCATGAGGAGGCGCGACTGGACGATTTCTTTGCGGTATTGGTCAAACAGCTTTTGCCAGACAACCAGGTTCGCCGAACCCGTTTCATCTTCCAGCGTCATAAAGAGCACGCCTTTGGCTGTTCCTGGCCGCTGCCTCACAGTTATGAGACCAGCCAAACTTACCATGTCGCCGTCTTTCATTCTGGCCAGGTCGCTCACGCGGGCATTGCGCATTTGCGTCAGCTTGAGTCGAACCAGCCCAATTGGGTGATCTTTCAATGACAGCCCAGTCGATATATAATCCTGTACAACATGTTCTCCGCGGGTCATTGGCGGCAAGTCGACAGGTATTTCCAGGGAAGTTTCGGATAATTGCCCGTCAAAAAGCGCAATCGGCAGATCGGCCAGTGCTGAAACCTCCCACAAGGCCATGCGGCGATTCGTACCCAGGGAACGAAATGCGTCCGCATCTGCAAGCTTTTCCAAGGCAGCCTCCGGTACTCCTGCAGCCCGCAACTGGTCGATATGCAGGTATCCATCGTTCCGCATGGCGACAAGCAATTCCATATCGGCCTCTTTCAGCCCTTTAACCTGCCGGAAACCAAGGCGGACTGTATAAAATTTACCTTCTTTTTGTTCGAGTGTATTGTCCCATTCGGAATAATTGACATCCACCGGCAACACCTGTACACTATGATCCCGTGCATCACGCACGATCTGAGCCGGTTGATAAAACCCCATTGGCTGGCTGTTGAGCAGGGCCACGCAAAATACATCCGGATAATGGCATTTTAACCATGAAGAGATGTAGACCAGCAAAGCAAAGGATGCTGCATGGCTTTCCGGGAATCCATAACCTTCGAAACCCTGCAACTGTTTAAACACCCGCTTTGAGAAATCTTCCTCATAACCCCGTGCCATCATACCGTCGACCATTTTCTTTTCATAGAGGTGCAGCTTCCCATTGGCTTTGAAGGACGCCATACTTCGCCGTAATTGGTCAGCTTCCGCCGGGGTAAAGCCCGCGGCTACGATAGCGATCTCCATGGCTTGTTCCTGGAACAGGGGAACACCCAACGTGCGTTTCAGGATTTCTTCCAGTTCCGGCTTGGGATATTCCGGCAATTCTTCACCATTTCGCCTCCGTAAATAGGGGTGAACCATATCTCCCTGTATAGGACCCGGTCGTACAATAGCCACCTCAATCACCAGGTCATAAAACTCGCGAGGCTTTAAACGGGGCAACATCGACATTTGGGCCCGGCTTTCAATCTGGAACACCCCGATCGTATCCGCACGGCAGATCATGTCATATACCAGGGGATCATCCTGAGGTACATTGGCTAGTGTTAATCCCCGGCCGTAATGTTTCAGCACCAGGTCAAAAGCTTTGCGGATCATTGTCAGCATACCCAAACCGAGCACATCCACTTTTAATATCTTCAGATCTTCTAGGTCATCTTTATTCCATTCCACCTGCGTGCGATTTTCCATCCGTGCGTTTAGTACCGGGCAAAGATCGGATAACTTGCCTTCGGTAATGACAAAACCACCAGTATGCTGGCCTAATTGTCTCGGGAATCCGATCAGCTCGCAGGTCAGCTGCAGCACTTTCAGGATCAGCGGGTCTTTGGGGTTTAAACCCTGATCACGAAGTCGATTTTCATCAAAACCTTCTTCCTGGAAATCCCAGATCGTCCCACCAATGCGCTTGATCGTATCTTCCGACAAGCCCATGGCTTTCCCCACATCCCGGATCGCTCCTTTATGTCGTTCCTGTGTAACCGTTGCCACAATGGCCGCCCGGTCACGCCCATAATCATTGTAAATAAACTGGATGATTTCCTCTCGGCGCTCGTGTTCAAAGTCCACATCGATATCCGGCCACTCGTCACGCGCCTCCGACATAAAGCGAGAAAACAGCAAACGGGATTTAGCGGGGTTAACCGCTGTAATGCCCAGGCAGAAACAAACCGTGGAATTGGCTGCTGAGCCGCGTCCCTGGTGCAGGATACCAAGCTCTTCGGCTTTTTGCGTATAATGATAAACCCGCAAAAAATACCAGGCCAGCCTGCGTTTTTCGATGAAATTCAGCTCAAATTCAATTTGCTTTCGGTGTTTCTCCGGGATATCCTCCCCAAAACATATTTTCGCGCCCTCCCAGGTTAATTTCGTCAACTGCTGTTGGAGCGTAAGCCCATCGATAAGCTGTTCCTCTGGTTCCAGGTATTTAAGTTCATCCAGTGAAAAATGACAGGCATTAGCAATGTAGGATGAGTTTTCAAGTGCCTGGGGATACCCGCGGAACAGACGAAAAATCTCCTGTTGTTCTTTTAAGAACCGCTCGGCATTGGGATGAAGCTTGAACCCTGCTGTATGAATGGTGCACTTTTCCCGGATACAGGTGAGTATATCCTGTAATTCACGTCGGGCAGCATCATGGTAATGTACATTGCCCGTCGCTATCAACGGAACGCCCGTTTCTGCCAGACGGAACAGGCGTTTGGCATCCTGCCCCTGATAATTAAAAGAGGCAGCTAAATAAAGTGACTGACCAAAATGCTGCCGGTACTCCGACAGGTCTTTCAAAAAAATAGCATCCAATTCTAACCTGCTATTTAACTTGTCTGGCGGTACCGCAGCAAACAGGATGCCTTCCATATGTTCATATATGTCAACTTTATACAGCTCACATTTTCCCTTCTCCGTTCGAAGATTGCCCTTCGTTAGGAGAGCAGATAGCCGCCCATAAGCCGCGATGTCCGTGGGATAAGCCAGTAAACTGGCTCCATCCATTAGGTCTAACAGGCAGGCCGGTATGAAACGAATGTTTGTCGCTTTGGCGGCCATATGTGCCCGGACGATTCCTGCCAAAGAGTTCCGGTCAGTGATTGCAATGGCGGAATAGCCCAAAGCAGCAGCCTGCTCCACCAATTCATAGGGATGCGAGCCTCCGCGAAGGAAGCTGAAATTGGAGGTTACCTGTAACTCTGCGTATGTCATGCTTCAATCGCCTAAGCAAAATACCCGTGCAAATACCATTGTACACCGACGCCGTCATAGTGCCCGGAGCGGAATACCCAATAGCGTTGTCCCTCGCTGTCTTCCACTATATAATAATCCCGGTGCTCGCCGCCGTCACGCCACCATTCCCGTTCAATCCGTTCAGGTCCGTCGGCTTTGATGATCATGTGCCGCTTGCCTTTGTATATAAATGTTTTGGGCGGATTATCCGGAACCAGGGCCATCACCTCGATAGCTTCAGGTATGGTCAGTAAACGGAAAGGGCGCATTTGCATGGGCCAGGCAGTTGCTGGTTCTTCTGTAAGGGAGACCGCTAATTTCATTGAACGCTCCGGCCAGTAATGTTCCGCAGGTAAATAGCGCTGGATCGCTTCTGCACCGACTTTTCCTGCAACCCTGTCCAGCAGTTCCGCCAGTGCCATATCCGCCAAACCTTTATCTATTGCCCATAACTGTTCTTGCACAGTGTCTAGATCCTCTACCTTCGGCGCTTCGAGGATGAATAGCTCTATTCCTAAAGCAGGTTCGATTTTTGCGATCTGCAATTCAAAAAGCTTTGACAGATGCGAAACGCTATGTGAACCCCGGTTGGTGGTGATCCCTGCCTGAACCATACGTCCGTCTATGCGGATACATTTAAGCACAGCTTTACGTAGTCCTTTGCCTTCCGCCTGCAGACGAAGGCATAAAGCCGATAATAATTTTTCAATAGCTATTCCGATGCCAGGCGCTGTTCGTATAGGTTCAAGGCAAGGTAATCGCTCACTATAGGGAACAGGCGGTATTAAAGGGGCCAACACTTCATTTACCCGTCCTGATGCCTGATCTAAGCGGATCAACAAGTCCTTACCAAAACGCCGTCGCAAAACTGAAGGGGGCATTTGCAGAAAACTACCGATGGTTCGGAACCCCAGCTTTTGCAGCTTTTCAAGTACTTCAGCATCCAGCCTTAAGGCTGTGGGTGGCAAGCCGGAGAATGCCCGCACCTGCTCACCTGGTTTTATGATAGGTCCGGAAATCGCAAAACGCGATACTGCCCAGGCAGCACCCGGAGTATCAGCAATAGCTGCCCGTGCATCAAACCCTGCATTCCTTAATTTTAAAACGATCTCTTTAAGATACCCCCGTTCGTCGCTCCAGAGATGAGCGCAGCCGGAAATGTCCAGAATGAGGCCATCCGGTAAGTCAAGCGTCACAATGGGAGTATAACGGATACACCACAAACCCAACAACCTCAGCAGCTTCGCCGCTTTGCCTGGCGTATCATCGATCGCCAGCAGTTCGGGTACTGCGGCCCGCGCGTCCGCCACAGCCATTCCGGGAAAAGCGCCCTGCTTTTCGGCCAAGGGGCTGGAAGCCGAAATAATCACGCGGTTTTTGATCGGCAATACCAAAACAAAGGGTACCTCCTTTAAGGCAGGCCGACGGAGCGACAATCCGTCCGTCAGCAAATGCCGGAACCATATGGCCATATATCTTTTCTGCATCACTCACCCCGCTTGTCTTTCTTCTACTGCAATCAATTGCTCAACAGGTATAAAACGATCTTCGTTCCATTCCAGCAGCCAACTTCCAGGCTGGCCATTGCGTACCTTTAACAATTCTACCTGCCATCGCAGGAAACCCAGACCTGGTAGCCCGTTCAGGTCTGCACTTGGCAGGGGTTTCACCCGCCACCGGGCGGCACAGGCTGTTGAACCCAATTTATCTTTTGCATTTCGGAGTACAAAGCCTGTTACCCGGCTTTGCTCGACTGCCAATTGCAGCCGCCGCGACTGTTTGAAATCCAATCCCTGAAGCTCACATACCACTGCGGTTAACCCGGAGCATTTCAACGCTTCTTCCATTACCCAAAGCGCTTCTTTGTCTTTTGGTAAACTGATAAAAATGACCTTATGCGGCGTTACCCCAAATACTGTTAGCGCAGGGGCGAACAAGCTCTGCGCACGACCGATCCAAACGCAGACACCGTCCTGTCCGAGCAAAGCCGATAGGATACCGGTAACCACGCCGCCGCCTGCCGCTGCCTGTTCTACCGAACTGCAAACCACCTCATGCACTGCCGCTACCGGGAAGACCCCGTTGGGGAAAGCCTCTTCCAGCGGCCCCAGGCCAACTAATGACCGAGGACCCGTACCCGATGGTTTATAGCCTTCCCATTGCAGGATCTTTTGCTGCAGCTCACTGACGATATCTTTTCGGGTACTGACCATAAATAAAACTGGATTACAAAACTAATACTAAAAATATTAGCATTTTGTTTATATTTGAAAATTATTTTTTGGAACAAGCAAAAATGATTGCCAACAGCTATTTAACCCGGGAAGCCAAAGCCTTTGTCAAGCGCCGGAACGGCCCCGATGAAGTGATTCGGGTGATACCCGACCGTTTCCATACAAACGCCGAGCAATGTTATCGGCTGTCCACCGCTTTTGAGGAAAGTCCGGATGAACTCGGTTGCATTTTGTTTGATGTACAGGGCTACTGGATCTATGACGGCAGCGAATTGTCTATCGCCGAACAGGAGCAAGTGGCTGATTTCACCATCCATTATGTGGAAAGGTTATGAAAAAAACGATTAACTATCGGTTGACCATGGCGGAAAAGCAATTGCTTAAGGCCAAAAAGATAAGTCAAAAATTGTTGCAGGATTATGCCCCCGACGAAATCGCCGCCTTGCTGGAGGCCTCGTCTGAGCGTGCCAGAGAGCTGAACGCGCTGGCGGAATTTCAAAGTATCCCCTCGCTGGGTATCAACTTCGCATCCGAACTGATCAGCCAGGGTTATTATACACTGGAGCAGCTTAAAGGGAAATCAGCTGTAGAGCTTTTTGATGCTTTTGAACAGTACTGCGGAACTTGGGCAGACCCTTGCGTAGAAGATTCGTACCGGCTGCTAGTGCATTATATTGAAAACTGTGATGATAGCAAACGCTGGCATTTTACTGCAGAACGTAAGGCCTACCGGGAACAACACGGTTTTCCTGTTAACCGGCCACAAAAGCCCTGGTATAAAAGTGAGCAGTACCCCAAAATGAAGAACTATCAACAAGATTAAACCATGGAACAGTTAAGTTTTTTTGCAGATGCAGGACAGAGCAAAGGATTACCAAAAGAACTGCTGGAATATCATGCCGGCTTTATAAGCGCAGCGGAAAGTGACTGGCTATTGCATCAATTGGCCAGCCAAATACCCTGGAAGCAGACTACACAGAAGATGTGGGATAAAGAATATTTAACGCCACGTCTCACTTCCTGGCATGGTGACATAGGTACCGACTATTCCGTATCCGGAAAAATATCTAATCCCAATCCCTGGACCCCGGAATTACTGATGCTGAAGGAAAAAGTGGAAGGTACAGCAGGTATCAGATTTAATAGCGTCCTGCTTAATTATTATCGCGATGGGAACGATTCCGTTGCCTGGCATAGTGACCGGGAAAGTGTACTGGGTAAGAACCCGGTTATTGCATCCGTGAGCTTCGGGCAGGTACGCAGCTTTGATATCCGTAGCAAGGCAGACCATAGTGAACATTATTCTGTTCGGCTGGGACATGGTTCGTTCTTGCTGATGAAAGCCGGGTTGCAGGAGCATTGGGAGCATCGGATCGCTAAATCGCCCAAGCCTATGAAAGCCCGGGTTAATCTGACATTCCGGGTCGTTTTATAACCTTCAGCACCCGGAATTATTTACACCTGAAAAAAAATATTTTACTTATCGATAGTTATTGATCCGTTTTACGTCGTGTTGTAGTAAAAGGACAACATTGGAAAATCAATCGGCAGTCATTGAACTCTTTGTAAAATATCTTCAGAACAGGTGTTCACATGACGAGGTGAAACAGCTTTTAAAGTATTTTGAAACGGAAAATGACGAAGAAACCTTAAGACACTTAATTAATGCTGAACTGAATGTTGAAAACCAGGGCTCGATTACCAATTCAAAAGAAGACGCGGTTTTATTGAAAATAAAATCAGCGTTAATTGCTGAAATAAGGCAGGCTAACGATCAACAGCCTGGTAAAATCCGAACGTTGACACCAAGATTGTTAAAGATAGTAGCTTTCTGGCTATTGATGAGTGTCTTGGCAATAGTGTTGTTTAATAACTACATGTATAACCTTAAAAAAGGAATTTTACAGGTGAAATTATCCACTATCAGGACTTCACAGGCGGAGCTGAAAAAAGTTATCCTTTTCGATGGCACTAAGATATGGCTTAGCCCTTCCAGCACATTAGAATTTCCGGATCAGTTAATAGGTAATTTTCGTGAGATAAAGCTGGAAGGCGAA
Organism: Mucilaginibacter inviolabilis; assembly: GCF_011089895.1. Taxonomy (NCBI): domain Bacteria; kingdom Pseudomonadati; phylum Bacteroidota; class Sphingobacteriia; order Sphingobacteriales; family Sphingobacteriaceae; genus Mucilaginibacter; species Mucilaginibacter inviolabilis. The sequence continues at coordinate 1,445,607 of NZ_JAANAT010000001.1, read as the reverse complement.
GCTTTTTTTGAAGTGGCTAAGGACAAAAGCCACCCCTTTATTATCCATAGTGATCACATGGATACCCGGGTGGTAGGTACTTCCTTTGATGTTCAATCCTATAAAGGACAATCGCATTACAAAGTTACTGTCGTGACTGGAATTGTAAAAGTTTCAGGTGTGAACTTTGCAAAGGGCAGGGATGAAGGCGTAACACTGCATCCTAATCAACAAAGCCAGTTAGATAAGCAAAGCGGCACTTTAAAAAGCATTGAATATCCAGATGCGCAATTAATGCTCAGGCGCAAGGACGGTATCTTGAATTATGACAGCGCATCCGTCAATGATATAGTGTCGGATCTTTCAAGATATTATAACCTTCAAATTGATCTGGAAAGCAAGTCTAAAAGTTGTTTATTTTCTGGGGAATTCGACACGAAAAGACCAATCGAAATTGTTTTGAAACAGTTAGCCGCCGCGATCAACGCAAAGGTTATTTTTCAAAATGGCAGCTACGTTTTGAAGGGGGGATGCGAGGAATGATAAAACATAACTTCCGATATCCCAGCCTGGAATAAAGATTATCCCGATTTCCTGGAATTCTATATCTCCCGAAATGCAAGAAGATTAAATCTTGCGTCATGGGAATGCTATTGCCTAAACCTTACGTGTGAAATAACCAATAAACTCATTAATTGAAAAACTATGCTTCAAATTTTACCATCATTAAAAGTTCTCAGGCTCCTTTTGCTGATCGTCTTTGTAAACGGCCTCTTATGTATTTCGTCACTTGCATCAGGCAATGTAAGAGCGCAGGGGCTCGATAAAAGGATTAGTATAAGCCTTGATAGGGTCACGCTAAAGCAAGCTTTGGATAAAATTGCCAACAAAGCCTCTGTGAGCATCATGTACAGTGTATCTAAAGAATTAACGACAACATCTGTGAGCATCCATGTTAAAGACAAACCGCTCAGTGACGTTTTGATCCAGTTGCTTACCCCGTATTCATACTCCTACCAGGTCATAGATGAAAAGATAGTGATAAAGCGCGATTTGCCAAAGCCTCAACCGCGACCTGCTGAAAGTAAACGGCTATTAATGATCTGGGTAAAAGGAAAGGTTACAGATGCCAACGGACAAGTCTTGGAAGGGGCCACGATCAGGGTAAAAGGTGAACCCAAGCTTGCCGTGACTGATAAAAGCGGAGAGTTTTCAATTGATGATGTTACACCTAACACTATTTTACAGGTTTCTTTTATAGGATATAAAACAAAGGAAATTATTGTTGGCAATGACTCGAACTACCTGACAATTGCTTTGAACACTGAAGATTCTAAATTAGATGTGGTCACCGTTGTTTCTACAGGTTACCAGACATTGCCTAAAGAAAGGGTTACCGGATCATTTGCACAACCATTGAAAGAAATGTACGACAACCGGGTGGCTACTGATGTAATATCTAAACTGGACGGGATAACCAGTGGCTTGCTTTTTAACAGGAATACGACCAATACTCAAAACGGTCATCTGGACTTAAGTATCCGCGGACGCTCTACAATCTTCGCAAATGATCAACCACTCATTGTCATAGATAATTTCCCTTATAGTGGTGATATCAATAACATAAATCCCGCTGATGTAGAAAGCATCACCGTATTAAAGGATGCAGCTGCGGCATCAATATGGGGTGTTAAAGCGGGTAACGGGGTAATTGTAATTACAACGAAAAAAGGGAAGCTCAACCAACCACTTAACCTGGCCTTTAATTCAAATGTTACCATTTTTCAGAAACCAAACCTTCAGTACAACCCGCAATACATGAGTTCAGCCGATTACATCGGCGTGGAAAAATTCCTCTTCCAAAATGGTAAATATGACGCTGATCTCTCCAATACGACCAGCTATCCATTTATATCGCCAGTTGTCGAAATCTTAGCACAGCAAAGGGGAGGAGCCATTTCTCCAGGGATAGCATCATCACAGATCAGCGACTTGGGTAAGAATGATCTGTTAAATGATATGTCAAAATACCTGTATCAGCATGCCGTAAATCAGCAGTACTCCGTTAATATAAAGGGTGGTGATGAAAAAACAAGTTATTATTTTTCGGCGGGCTATGATAATAATCTTCCCACACAAAAAGACAACAAATTTAATAGGCTGACCGTAAATTGTAATATTGCGTTTAACCCCATAAAAAATTTACAATTAGCTGTAGGCTTAAACTATATTCAATCCAATACTAAAACCGATAATACGATTTCCAATGTACTCCAGGGTAATATCTATCAATATGCGCAATTGGCTGATGCCGCAGGGAATCCGTTAACGATTACTAAAAATTTGAATCCTGCATTTGTCAAAGTAGCTCCTTCAATGGGGTATCTGGATTGGTCGTATGCCCCGCTTACCGATCTCGGCCTTAGCGACAATACTACGAAATATGGAGATATCCGCTTATCCCCAAGTTTAAAATATACGGTGATCAAAGGACTTAGTCTGGATATAAAATACCAATATGAGCAGTATACCAGCAATTTTAGGGATTTCGAAAGTCAGGAAACCTATACCACAAGAAATTTTATCAATCAATTTGCAAGTGTAGATGCAAAAGGTATTGTTAATTATAATTATGTCCCGTTGGGTGGGGTGCTGTCCCAATCCTTAACGACCGTTACTGCCTACAACGCAAGAGGCCAGCTAAATTACTCCGGAAGCTGGAACAACAGCGAAGTAAATGCGATTGTGGGGATTGAACAAAGTCAAACCAAAACGGATGGCAATACAAGCGCCAGTGTATACGGATACGATCCCAAAACGGGTAACAGCACCGCGGTAGACCTTGTAGATTATTTTCCTTTAAATCCGGGAGGATTAAGTTATAGTCCAATACCAAATGGTGGTGGAATTTCAGGATCCCTTACCCGCTTACGTTCGTATTTTGGCAACGCTGCGTATACCTACGCCAAGAAATATACATTTTCGGCGAGCGCCAGAATTGACGGTTCTAATTATTTTGGTGTCTCAACAAACTTGAAATCCGTTCCATTATGGTCTGTAGGAGGGAAATGGGACGTGGATAAAGAGCAATTTTATCATTCGGAATGGCTTCCAGTCTTACATCTACGCGCTACCTATGGTTATAACGGTAATTTAAATCAGAATATAACCGGGGTTACCACCTTCCAATATTATCCGATAAACAGTTCGTTAACGCATTTGCCGCAAGCTTATATAGCGAATGTTGGCGATCCACAATTAAGATGGGAAAAAGCGGGAATAGCAAATTTTGGATTGGATTTTGGGCTTAAAGACAACTGGCTTTCCGGCAGTCTGGAATATTTTGTAAAGAACGGCAAAGATATTATTGGTAATGAATCCGTTGCGCCAAGTGTCGGTTTAACGACCATCCAAGGCAATTTTGCCAATATGAAGGGGAATGGTTTTGATATTCAGGTGACTTCAAAGAATATTGATGGAAATTTCAAATGGTTTACTACGCTATTGTTCAGCCATGCCCGGGATAAAGTGACAACTTATAATGCACCAAGCATTGCTTCCTCATTAGTTACGGCTGATGGTGCAAGCGGAAATATTTATCCCGTTGTTGGTTATCCTGTATATGGCGTCTGGAGCTACCGTTGGGCAGGTTTAGATCCTGTTAACGGTGATCCGCAAGGCTATATCAACGGTACAATAAGTAAAGATTATGGCAGGCTGATCCAACCGGCCTTAAAAAATGATTTGGTATATAATGGACCTGCCCGTCCGCAGTATTTTGGCAGTATCAACAATAGATTTGTATATAAAAACCTCTCTTTAAATTTTAATATCAGTTATAAATTCGACTACTTTTTCAGAAGAAGCGCACTCAGCTATACCAATCTGTTTAATAACTGGTTAGGAGGGAACAAGGAATATACACAGCGATGGCAAAAGCCGGGTGATGAAAAAGTTACCAATGTACCATCTATGGTGTATCCTGCAATTTCAAGCAGAGATGTTTTCTACCAATATTCAGATGCTACGGTTGTAAAAGGAGATAATATCAGGCTGCAAGATATTAGCCTGAATTATACCTTCGATAAGAGGACATATCGAAACCTTCCCTTTAATGTCCAGGTATACCTTTACGCCAATAATATCAGCATACTCTGGAGGGCAAACAAGCTAAACCTCGATCCTGATTATCCAACAGGGTATCCTACACCCAGATCTATTTCATTAGGTATAAAAGCCAATCTCTAATTAAAACTTCCACGATGAAATCAACAAACAAATCTTTAAAAAAGATCATAGAAGCTATTTTTTTAGCGATTATTTTAATTCAATTTTCATGTAAAAAGGACTTTCTGGATGCAAAACCGAATTTAGCTTTGGTTGTGCCAAGCACAATTACGGATTACCAGGCTCTTTTAGATAACAATACAGCAAGTACGCTCTTTAACTTTAATCAGCCAAGTTTAAACGAAGTGGGTGCCGGTGACTTTTACCTGTCATACACCTCCTGGCAGGGATTGAGCACACCACAGGAAAGAAATGCTTATATATGGAGCCCTGATTTATTTGCCGGTCAGAAAAGTTATGACTGGACTGACGGTTATCAAAGAATATTAAACGAAGACATCGTTTTAGATGGAATTGCTAAAGTACCTTACAATTCATCAAGTAAGACAAGTTGGAATAATGTAAAAGGCACTGCCTTATTTTATCGGGCCTATGACTTTTTAGGCCTGGTTGAAGAGTTTGCAAAAGCGTATGATTCGGCTACAGCCAAGACGGACCCGGGAATCCCTTTGAGGACAAATGCGGATATCACTGTCAAATCTGTTAGGGCGACCATACAGGCGACTTACGATCAGATTTTAAGTGATTTGAACCTGGGAAAGCCATTACTGCCTGTTTCTCCTTTGTATCCCACTAGGCCCTGTAAAGCGGCGGTTTATGGCCTGTTAAGCAGGGTGTATTTATCCCAAAGAAATTACAACGAGGCGTTATTATACGCCGATTCATCCCTTCAGCTCAGTAGTAAATTATTGGATTTTAACCAGTTGGCAACCAGTAACAACAGCCCGATTCCCCGATTTAGCGCAGAGGTCATCTATCACCATCAACTGGGAAGCTATTCCGCCTTCAATAATAGCAGTCCAAAGCTGATTGTAGACTCCATATTATATAAATCATACAATTCCAATGACTTGAGGAAGGTTGTTTATTTTAAAACAGTATCCGGCATAGTTACTTCTAAAGGGTCCTATAGTGGCGATCCGTCGTCGCTTTTTGGAGGCATCACAACCAGCGAAATGTACTTAACAAGAGCTGAATGCTTTGCCAGAGCAAATAACGTTGCTATGGCCATGCAGGATCTCAACACCCTCTTAAAAAGCAGGTGGGTCACCGGGACTTTTGTTCCTTATACTGCCGGAAATAGTACCGACGCGTTGTCTCAGATATTGGCGGAGCGAAGAAAAGAGCTGGTCTTTAGAGGACTTAGATGGGAAGATCTAAAGCGATTGAATAAAGATGCCGCTACCGCGGTTACCCTTACCCGTGTTTTTAACGGACAAACCTATTCGTTGCCACCCAATAGCAACCTGTATGTCTTTCCTATACCACCCGATGAAATAGCCTTAAGTGGATTACAGCAAAATCCAAGATAAGTTTTAATTAAACCATTATATATAAATAAGATGAGAAATAATCTATTAGCAGTACTATTTTTGTTATTGGCCAATTTTGCATATGATAGTTATGCGCAAACAAAACCGTTGGCTATAGGCGACAAGGTTCCTGACATCATTATCCAGAATGTATTAAACTACAAAACTACTTCGCTTAAATTGTCGGATTTCAGAGGCAAATTATTAATTCTTGATTTTTGGGCTACCTGGTGTAGCCCATGCGTCGCCATGTTGCCTAAGACTGATTCCCTACAGAAGAAATTCGCGGGACAGGTTGAAATATTACCTGTGACCTACGAGGATAAAACAACAGCCGGAGCATTTTTAGCAAAACTCAAATCCGTGAAACACATTAACATCTCTTCAGTGATCAGTGACAAGATTTTAAATAGTCTTTTTGTACACGGTTCTATCCCATATTATGTTTGGATTGACAAAAACGGTACTGTAATAGCTACTACTGAAAGTAAAGAAATCAATGAAAAGAATATTCAATCAGCAATTAACGGAGTAACTCCGGGAATAAAAAATACCATTGGAGAACTCAGAAGAGAAGTTGATTTCAACAGACCAGTTTTTGTTACCGGTATTCCTTTTAAAGGAGAAGAAGATGACAGCTTAATTCATGTGGAACCGATACGTGATAATCAAATTTTATATCAATCAGTTCTCAGTAGATATGTCCCAAATGCGGCATCTAAATTATACTTTGATTCCACTCATTTTGTAACAATTAATGTACCTATATTAAGTTTTTACAGACTTTATTGGGGAATGAAGTATAATAAATCACCGCAATTATTCTGGGGTAAAAGCAGGTGTGCCATTGAAATCAAAGATTCCGTCTTATATGATAAGATAGCCTCCCCATTACATGGATCTCCCTTTGATAACTGGTTGAAAACAAATGGATACACCTATGAATTAATCTGGAAATCGGCCAGGAAGTGGAAGGATAAATATGCTTTATTAGCGGAAGACCTGGACAGGTATTTCGGTAAACCGTTAAAACTATCTGTTGGCTTGGAAAAACGCATGGTGTCAAGCGATGTGCTTATCCAAACAGAACAAAATGGCAGTTTAACGACAACCGGAGGTGCGCCGTTTGAAAAACACGATGCTTATTCATACATTCAGCACAATATGCCTTTAAGCCATTTTATAGCTTTATTAGAAGGTTATTTCTGGCAGAATTCGGAAAGGGCTGTTTTTGACGAAACAAAAATGAATGGTAAGGTGGATTTAAATCTAAACTGTTATATGGCTGATATTGATGCCGTGAATAAAGAATTAGAAAAATATAAATTAAAATTTATATCAGCCGATCGGATGACAGATGTATTGGTTTTTAAGGAAGATAAGACAACAAATAGCACTCAGGTTAAATAACCTCAGTGCTATTTCATAATGATTATTGTCCTTTATAGTCGCCCGGTGTTATTTGGACTTGGGTCGCGCTTGGAATCGGATTATCACCCTCTGATGGAGTTCCGGTAATGTTTTCGTTCCATAGGGAACTGCAGTTATTCAGCGAGTTATCGCATCCGGCAGGCGCTGACCGGTAAACATAGTCGGTCCGGAGATTAGAAGTGGAGTGCGCTAAATGTACAAATTCAAAAGTCTGCGGAGGTAATTTACGTACTGCAGTGAACGAACTAAATCCGATTGCTAAAGCGCCTACTATCAGGCCTAAAGCGATTTGTTTGATGTTTTTCATCTTTTGTAATTATTAAAATTTTGGTTTGATTTAAAAAGCCGGATAGCAATTATGGCAAGAAATATAAATGCGAGATTAAACCATAAGTGCTGTGTCCAACTCAACTTTTCGATGACCCCACCGCAATGACATGGGAGCTTTTTTTCCAAAAGCAGCACGCTTATTATATAACCTGTAAAGATGGTCATAAGCGCAGTGAAGGCGAAAAAGCCCCATTTTAAAGTTCGTGGAACTAATAACAGAATAAACGTCAGGATTTCACTCAAAGGAACAAACCAGGATACGTATACGGCTAATCCATTAATGATATGCACGTTTTTCAGACCCTTTAAAAAGCGATCGTGATCGACTATTTTGGCATAGGCTGTATACAGAAATAAGAACATACAAGCCAACTTAATACAGGTAACTATTCTTTCCCGGGTGAGGTCTGATAAATGAATTTGCTGTATTTTTAATGCTATTCTTTCCATAAGCTATATTTTTGACGGAGATCATTATTTGATCGTGACTTCAGCCACGTGCGGGCGCGTAGCCGGCAGTTCGATTGATATACTCTTTGTCACAAACACCCTTTCTTTTTTGTATTACCCCGAAACCGGAATAAGGGATTATTAAATAGAAATTGATTTAGGTTTTAAACGCTGAGACAAAGTAAATACAACCATGGGCTCTAAAACAGTAAGAAAAGGGTAGTGACTTTTTGATATGTAATAAAGGGGTTAAGTGACGTATTGATTAAATTATTGGAAATTTATGCTTAAAAAGGAGCTGATTTGGTGGTATATAAAAGAAATCTGCCAAAATAATTCACTACCATAATACCATACTATAATTTAAAAAAAAATAGCTTCTGCAATAGATGGAATAAACCTGTTAGCTATCGGATAGCCATTCACTCGTTTTGCCATTCAATTATTCATAAACGTTATATCTTTTCTTCCATAAAACCGAGGGGGTGAAAGTTTTCTTTCACCCCCTTTCCCTGTTTCTGCGTGTCCCAAAAAACGTGATTTGCTTCCATGATTTGACGATCGCCGGAAAGCAATGAAGAAAATTCAAAGCAGTATCCAACCTTTCTGAAAATCATAACCGGTTTCGGCTTGATGTCTTTAGGTGTCAGGCAGCCGGTTGGCTGATCTGCATATAAGTCGATCAGCCGATCAAATTGTTATTTGACATACGGGGACAAAGCATTATTCCGCAGGAGCGGAAAATATTGCGAAGCTGAGATAGTATCAAGATTGCGAAAACGCATAGGCAGGCGACAGCCCGGCATGTAGATGCCGACGTGAGTAGTCCCGAATATATAAACCGGTAGAAGCGAATTGTTCGGGATCGATACCCGCTGCCGGTTCACTGGTCGTTGACCATCCATGATCAGATCATTCAAAATCAAATAATCCCTTTTATGAAACTTTAAAAATAACTATGGCATGGCTAATTTATTAACTGCAAAAGAGCTCAAGGAGCAGGGCTCTATTGTTGATCTCTTGAGCCGTTTGGGGTATCAACCGGTTCCAAAACGAGGTCGTGAAAGAATGTATTACAGTATGCTACAGAGCGAGGATACCGAACCTTCCTTTAGCGTGAATGACGACCTCGGTGTATGGTTCGATCATGGAGTCGGTAGAGGCGGCAACATTATTGATTTCGGCTTGGCGTATTGGAAGCATTTAGGATTGAATGAGGTCGTTAAAAAGATTCAGGACGTTTGTTCGATAGTTCCGGATGAAGAAAGGGTAGTATTCCCGAAAAAAATAATTAAAAATCCGCACCACATAGTTGAAAAGATCAAACCATTGGGCACACATCCGGCGATCACCGAATATTTAAAAGGCCGCGGCGTTTTTGAAATCGCTAAAAATTACCTGTCCGAGGTGTATTACTATGTAGAAGACGAAAATAATCTTCGTAAACGTTATTTCGCTGCGGGATGGCAAAATGAAAACAAATCGTGGGAAGTTCGTAACAGGTATTTTAAAGGGTGTATGGGAAACAAAGCTATAACCTTCATTCCTGGTCACAATAAAAGGGCCGTAATTTTTGAAGGTTTCCTCAACTTTTTGAGCTGGCGGTTAGAAAAACCTGACGACGATCATAGCGCAATTGTTTTAAATACCCTAACCTTATTGCAACAGGCTATTAATAGAGCAAAAGCATTTTCTTCATTGGATGTGTATTTTGACCGAAACAGGGCAGGTGCATTGGCCACCAGGGTTTTCTTAAAAGCCTTACCATATGCCACTGATCGTTCACGGGTTTATGATGGATTTAATGATTATAACGATAAGATCAAGGCACAGTTAAAGAAAGCAGTGTTTGCGAGTAAGAAAAAGAGTGATTTTTTTTCAGGAGTTAAGGTGCCATTTGAATGGTAGTACCTCTCATCATTAGGGAACGCCCATTGACTTCATTAAAACATCCAAGGCAGGAAAAGCTGCGATTCAGCTCTCCAATCTTTTTTTTATCACCTAAAAGGTCAATTGTATAATTCCAAAACTTCAAATTCATAAGCTAAAATTTCGTTGTTTCTGCAACGGCAAGATGTCTTTTTGTTACACAAAAAGTCTCTTGCCCTTCCAGGGGGGATTTAAAAAATTTCGCGACTCAATTTTTCTATGGTTGACTTTAAGAAGCCGAACGGGCGACCGAAATTAAAGGAGGGTAGGCGCACTAATTTCATTAATGTCAGATTCACTGATGTTGAATATAAAGAGATAGCTGATTTAGAGCAACAGTTGGGTGTTTCAAAGACCGACTTGATCAGAATGCGGATATTAACTGATGCTAAAAGGGTAGTTATTAATTCAAAGGAACTGATCAAGAATCTTGATGGGGTTGGTGCGGAGCTAGGAAGGGTAGGCAATAATATCAACCAACTAGCTAAACACGCGAATATCCTTAAGCTTCAGGGGCAGCTGTCACCGCTTGTTATCAAAAAGTTTAATGAACTGTTTGAAGAACATATAATAGTTCAACAAACATTAGAAGCCGCACTTCGCAGTATTATCAGGGCTATGGGCCAATAGCATTTTTTAAAGATTTGTTATCGTGTTATCTTGTTATAAAGAAATAGCGATAGTTAGTTATTGCGATTGGAAATTATTCCGTTACAAAGTTAAGTTGATCGCCTGGAACATTGTTCTAAAGATCTGGCGTTACCAAGTTATCTTTTTATAGTCTTATGAAGGTACCATGTTCTAACGATCTTGTGATATCGCGTTATAAGGTTCTAATGAAACAGCGTTAGTGTCTTGTGTTATAGTGTTATTTTGATTTCAAGATTGACTGGTACAGAGTTACAAACAAAAATCCTGGCCATAATGATCGCTCATATTTTAGAAAAACCTTCCAGGGTATTTGCCGGAGTAAAATATAATACCAATAAGGTGGACCGGAACAAAGGGGAATTGATGCTTATCGCCAACTTTGGTATATTACAAGCATTAAGCAACCCTAGGCAGCAGGACCTGGTCAATTACCTCCTGATGGTATCCGCTCAAAATAAGGGTATCCAAAAAAACACCCAATTTCACGCGGTTATTTCAGCCCGGGGGCGAAACTATACGAAGCAGGAATTGACCAAAGCAGCTGTTATGTGGCTGAAGGAAATGAAATATGGCAATCAGCCATACCTGATTGTTTTTCATAAAGACACAGAAAACCATCATGTTCATATTGTTAGCTCCCGGGTGGGGAAGGATGGCAAACAGATAGACCGTGATTACGAACAGGTCAGAGCTGTTGGTAACATCGAGAAAGTGTTGGGCTACACTTTCGCCATGCAGTACCGTTTCAGTACCCCGGCGCAGTTTTATCTGATTTTAGAAAATCATGGGTTCCTTGGTCGTGACTATATCAACGAAAAAAAGCTGCAGCAAAAAATCAACTCCTACGTGCCTGATAAAGTAAGGATAGCAGAACTCAAAGAATTGTTTATTGCCCAAAAAACTTCACCGGCTTTTGTGCAGCGGATGAAAACACAATTCCAAATCGATCTGGTATTTCATTCCGCAGAAGGGAAAAAGCCATATGGCTATACGGTCATTGACCACGCCACCAAACAGGTTTTTAAGGGCAGTGAAATTCTGAACTTGAAATATTTGCTGGACGACAATATCAAATTAGAACCTGTCTATCAACAACCCAACACTGATCTCCATGATTATCTGGACAAGGATGCTGTTACTTATTATTCTGAATATGTACCAGAAGGAGTGTACATCAGACCCGTTATGATTTCCGACGATGTAGATGACCAGCAGGTACTGGGCATGAAACGGCGGAGACAAAAGAAAGCAAGAACTAATACCCGGTAAGGGATAAAACATGAAAACGTATGATCTGTTTATTTGGCAACCAAAAGGGTGGCGTAGGAAAAAGTACGCTCACCGTCCTATCAGGGAATTACCTCAGCCTGGCTAAAGAATGGCCCGTTACCATCATCGATATGGATTACCAGCTGTCTATATCCCAGAAATTTGAAAAGGCTAAAGTGCTGGAGAATAAAGAACCCTATGATGTACTTCCGGCTACGCTCGAAACATTTCCTTTGCTGAGCAACAAACTCTCTGCAAGTAAAGAGGACGCGATACTGATCGATCTTCCCGGCAAGCTGGATGACGACGGGCTAATCCCCGTTTTTAGATCCGCCGATTTGGTGATCTGTCCCTTTACCTATGATGAGTTCACATTTGAGTCTACTGTTCTATTTACCGTAGTCCTTAAAAAAGTGAATCCCAAAGTAGATATAGTTTTCATTCCTAACCGGATCAAAGCCAATGTTAAGTTTGAGATCATGAGTGAAGTCAACGAACAACTTTCCAAATTTGGAAAAATCACCACCAAACTTCCCGACCGTGTAGACTTTCAACGCATTACGACTTTCGAAACACCATTTTCCCTTGATGAGCTGATCACCCCTGTTTTTGAAGAAATATTCGCCGAACGCTTATGGAAAAAATGAAAACCCTGGCTGACCAGTTACGTGAACAAATGGGGAAACCCGTCGACAAGCCGTTGAAAGGCGCTCATATTTCGGCTGAAAAGGTGCCTAAAACGAGTAGTAGAAAAACGGGAAAAACCATAGAAACTGCTATACTCAAAGCATTGATCGAATATGATAACAGCGGTAATAAAAGCATGGTTCATGCTAGATTCGATAAACAAACAGTCGATATCATGAACAAATTTAAAATGGCAACAGGTATTGATGTGACCAAGTTCGTCACTTTCGCGGTTAAGCATTTTCTGGAAACCTACCCTGAGCTTAAAACGATCATCAAACAATTCATTCAAAATACTGAATTATGACCCGGACAAAATTAACTATTGTGCTATTTGGAAGCATTATTTCCTCTTGTGCTACCCGGATTCTTTATGATCATCTGCGTAAAAATAAAGATTTAGAATCAGGTGCTATGGCAACTATAGATGGACCTAGAACGCCGGATCATATTAAATTAAATGCCGAACTAAAAAATGCCCCTTTCGCTGAGCGCTCTATAACCAGAGCGCTTTTTGCATATGACACCAGTGATCATAAGACCCTAATGCATATTCGGTTCGACAGGCAAACGGTCGATACCTTAAACAAGTTTAAACTCGCCACAGGTGTGGACATGTCGAAGTTTGTGGCTTTTGCCGTCAGAGTTCTATTGAATACCAATCCCGAGTTTAAATCCATCATTAACAAATATCTTCAAAGAACTCAACTATGACCTGGATAAAATTTACCCTATGGCTGCTTGGTATCTATACCAGCTATTATGCAGCGCTGATCATTTGGGATTATCTGCGCACCAAACGCGGGGATACCGGATATGATCAACATGAACTCACGTTTGTTGAGGATATTAAACCCGTTAAATCACACGTAGATGAATCCACTCTAAACGGAAAGGAATCATCAATTGTTTTTTCAGGTGGCGTCAGCCTCAAACAGATGTTCAACCTCGCCCGCGAAGAATCGGTCGAGTACATCAAAGCCGTTAGCTTTTAACATATGAAACTTTTTCTGACGGCCTGGTGCAGCCTACTTACGATAATAGCAGTTGCACAGCCTGGCATAACAGATGGTTCTTTGGCGCAAGCCAAACAAGAGCTTTCTTCTTCTTTTTTTTCGGCCTTGGATTTTGCGCTGGTATTGGCTCTTCTATTGGGCAGTATGGGGGCGTTAAGAATATATCAAAATTGGCAAATGGGTGAAAAACGCATTGATGCGGTAGTAGCTGCCTGGTTTTTTGCGGCCATTTTTATGATCCTTTCGGGGCCGTTTTTAAAGGCGTTGTTCGGAATCTGAACGCCTTTCCATGTTAAGCTTTCTCTCCGGGAGCTATAAAAGATTTCTGTATTAACCACTTCAATATATACAACCTGCCGTCAGGTTGGTTTACGCAGTTCTGAAAACTGCCGATCCCTTCGGGTGAATTTTTAGGGGCGCTGTTCGTGATCTGAACGCTCTTTTACCATATATGGCCATCTCCCAGGTGGCCTTAAAAGATCTCCGCCTTTATTTTTTCTCCCTTTTAATGTTTACAAAAACAAAAAAGTTATGGGCTTCAGCCGTATTGCTGGCCCTGTCTGTTCCTGTGTTTGCGCAAAGCGGCGTTAACGGCCTGAATACAGCAACCTCCACCCTGAAAACCTATGTAGCCCCGGTAACTAACATCACATTGGTGATCGGTGGTATTGTCGGTATCGTTGGTGCCATTCGTGTCTACTCGAAGTGGAATTCGGGTGACCAAGATATCAACAAAGAGCTTATGGGATGGGGCGGTTCGTGCGTCTTTCTCGTGGTTTCCGCATTGGTGATCAAAGCTTTCTTCGGCTTATAATGGCCAGGAAGTATCCCGTATATAAGGGGCTGCAACGGCCCCTTATATTCAAAGGTTTCAAAGGCAAGTTCATTTACTGGGGTATTGCCTCCCTGTTGACCGGGCTTGTATTTGGCGCTTTAACCATGTCACTGGTCAATATGTGGCTTGGTGCGCTGGTACTCATCGGCTTTATTGTTGGCGGTTTGCTGTTCACCGCATCCAGGCAAAAACAAGGCTTGCACTCCAAAAGCCGCGCCAATAGAATTCAAATCATCAATCAGATCAACCACTATGGCCGCAAAAGTATTATTTGAAATGCCCTTTATCGGCGTTGACACTAAGGGCGAATTTCACCTCCTGATTGGAGCAGCCGGGGATTTTTCTGTCATCCTAAAGATCATTAACCCGGTGATCCGTTACGCGGCAAATCCTTCAGCCTACGACGAATTTCATAATACGCTGGTCAATATCGTTAAAATCCTTGGCGACGGACACCTGTTACAAAAGCACGACATCATTAGTCGAAACCGGTACAAAACGCCCAGGGCTACCGAATACCTGCAGCAAAAATACAACGAGCATTTCGAGGGCCGGGAATGCCTACAGATCACTACTTACCTGACCATTACCCGTAGGGTTAAGAGAAATTCATTCTATGTATTTGACCCCAGGGTACTCCGTGATTTTTACCATACCATTGGCAAAATACAAGATATCCTGCCGACCGCCGTCGTGCTCAGGGAAAAGGAGATAAACCTGCTGCTCTTACAAATGCTGAGCATGAATTTTTCCGGGGGGGCTGTTTCCTTGAATAACTTAAGCCCTAATGATAACGAAGTACGGATGGGCGACCAGGCCGTTAGAAGTATTATCCTGGTCGACATCGACATAGTAGATCTTCCAGCAGAAGTAGCGACCCATATTGAATTAAATGAAAAGGACTCGTTAAGAGGGTTTCCAGTCGACTTTTTATCCTTGCTATTTAAAGTGCCCGGCTGTAAAGCCATTGTTTACCACCAGGTGATCGATTTGATTGCGCAAAGCACCATGCTGCGCAAACTGGATCAGAAAAAGAAAAAGCACTCCGGTATCCCGGACCCGGCCAATGATCTATGTGTAGAGGATATTGACCTGCTCTTAAAGGATGTCACCAGGGAAAACCAGCTGGTGGTTAACAGCCATTTCAACGTCATGGTTGTGGCTGAACTCAATAAACTTGAAAAGGCGGCCAATTTTGTGGAAGGAGCTCTTTTCAATTTGGGTGTTCAACCCAGTAAGACCGGTTATAATCAACTGGAACTTTTTCGGAGTTTACTCCCGGGAAATGCTGTTGAGATCAAAGAATACGATTGGTTTTTGACGACCTGCGATGCGGCGGCCTGTTTCTTTTTTAAGGAGTCCCTGCCCAATGATGAACCTTCAGATTTCCTGATCCGGTTTACTGACCGGCAGGGTATTCCTGTCGGCATTGACCCTGCCGACCTGCCGATGCGTACCGGGCGAATTAACAACAGGAATAAATTTGTTTTAGGTCCCAGCGGTTCCGGCAAGAGCTTTTTCATGAACGCGCTTGTGGAGCAGTACATGCTGTATAACATGGATGTGGTCATCGTTGACGTAGGGCATTCTTACTCCGGCCTTTGTGCCTATTATAAAGGTAAGTATATCACATATAGTGAGTCAAAGCCTATCACGATGAATCCTTTTGCCATGACAGCGGCAGAATATAATTTGGAGAAAAAGGATTTTTTAATTACGCTCATTGCTTTGTTATGGAAGGGCTCGGATGGCGATATCTCCACTGTGGAACGGGATGTGTTGTCAAACACCATCAATGCCTTTTTTGTCGCCAAATTCCAGGAGCGCGCCCCGGAATTGAACTTTAATTCGTTTTACGAGTTTGCGCTGGAAAAGATCCCGCAGATCAAACAAGAGGAACATATCCCTTTCGATATTGACGAGTTTCGTTATGTGCTGAAAAAGTTTTACCGCGGAGGAGAATACCAAAGTATTCTGAATGAAGCAACCGATGCTTCGTTGTTTGAAGAACGCTTTATCGTGTACGAAATCGATAATTTACAGACTAACGTCACTCTGTTTCCCATTGTTACGCTGATCATTATGGATCTGTTCATCCAAAAGATGCGCAACCGGAAGCACCAGCGCAAAGCACTGATCCTCGAAGAAGCATGGCGGGCACTGACCTCTCCGATTATGGCAAACTTCCTTTTGTATTTGAATAAAACTGTAAGGAAATTCTGGGGCGAGATTATCGAAGTGACCCAGGAATTAGATGATATGCTGGGCAACCCGATAGTAAAGGATAGTATCATTAATAATTCAGATACCGTAGTCCTGCTCGACCAAAGTAAATTCAAAGACAATTACAATGAAATCGCAGCCATGCTGTCCATCAACGAAATCGAACGGCGAAAGATTTTCACGATCAACCAACTTGATAACACGGATGACCGGGGCCGCTTCAAAGAAGTGTATATACGCCGCGGGGCGGTCGGCGAAGTTTACGGTGTGGAGGTATCGCTGCACCAATATTTGTGCTATACAACAGAAAAACCGGAGAAGTCGGCGGTAGAAAGCTACACCAATCGTTTCGGCTCTTACCCGGATGGCCTTGATGCCTTCGTCAGGGACTTCAAAGACAGCGGTAAGTCTTTACCTGCTTTCATTTCACAGGTTAATCAAAATCAACAATCATGAAGAATTACTTTATCAAATGGCCATTATTAGCTATAGTTTTTTTAGCAATCCATTGCAGTACACGCGCGCAAACATTGACCGTTGACCCAGCCGTTTCGTCGGCTATTGCTGTAAATGCAGGTGTTATCAACGGACAGCTCAACACCACCAATGATAAGTTAAACCTGATCCAGAAAGGCCAGCTGGCGGTCAGTGGTCAACTGGTTATTGTCAATAGCCTGCAAAACAAGATCTATCAAGGTTTGAGCCAGGTGGCATCGGTGATCAATAATTTATCAACCATAAAAGAAATCGCTGAATGTGGCACCGATATTATCAGTGACGTGGAGTCATCGGTAAAGCTGGCCAAGTCCGATCCTGTATTGTTGCTATTTGCAGAACAGGGGGCCAGAGACTTTGAAACAAGAGCCACTATACTCGCCGCGGAAGTCAGCGCTTTTGTGTTAAAAGGCGGAACCGGAAACCTCATGGACTCCGGCGAACGTGGGAAACTGCTCAATCATATTGCAGATGAAATGCGCATCCTGCGAGGAATCGCCTATGGTATGAGCCGGGCTATGTACTGGGCGAAGATCAACGGCATTTTTCGCTCGCTTAACCCCTGGGCTGAATGGCAAAACCAGGATGTCAGGATAGCCAATGATGTATTAACTAATGCCAAATACCTGAAGCAATGAAGTATGAACTATTTCTGATTTGTCCACCCTGGAAACAATATTGGGCGTACAAAAGATCAAATAAGATTCTGACTGACAGTATTCCTCCCAGGATGTGGCGAGCAATCCGTGCCTTTAACTTTATGGAAACCTGTTTGGCCGAACTGGCTTCTCAGGAGCATGTCATCATGGTTTGGGTAACTGAAAAATTCACTGACGAATGCCGTGAATACATGGGCCGACTCGGATATCAATATGACAGCTGCCTTATATGGAAGCGGCCAAAATGGAAACGCGGTAGCACAACAGAGGTTTTCGAGTACCTGATGGTGTTTCAAAAGAACGGCTACAAGATACCAGCCATTGATTTTCCAGATCCTTTAAAATCACCCTTTACAGGCAAAGTTAAATTCAGGGGCCAAAAGCCCGATGACGCTTACGTCATGATCGAAGCATTATATCCCACACGGGCCAAAGTACAGATCTTTGGCACCTGCCTACGCCGCGGCTGGGATGTTTTTCAACGCAATGACACTTAACAGGATTTTTATGAAAAATATATCATCCATTTTAATCATATGGGCATGCACAGTGATGACCGCTTTTGCCCAGCAAAAAATATTGGACATTCCAGCCCTGCATCAACTCGTTGATGAATCTGAATCTGAAAACAAGCTGCAGGTAAAGGCAAAGAACCAACAGGCCTTGACCGTCGCTAACGAGCAGGCTAACTTGACTTTACTGGATAAAACGAAAGTCATGTACCGGACTTTACAACACCGATACAATACATTGGGGACAGCGATCAATATTGCCGATATCGGTATTTACGCAACACCAATGGTCAGTCGGATCATCAGCAACCAGGCACAAATCGTTCAGTTGGTACAAAAAAATCCGGCATTAATTGCTATTGGATATCAATCGGCATTGCAGTTTACATCACAGGCCAGGAGCCTGGTGGCCTATGTAACCGGTTTGTCCTTGTCAACTGGTGATGTCAACCAAATGAAGGCATCCGACCGGAAGATGCTTTTTGATTACGTGATCTCTGAATTGAGTTATATCCAGGACTTGTCCGGTAACATGCTTAATATGATGCAATATTCCAGCCTGGCCTCACTGCTAAGAGCCGCAAATCCATTTCAGAACTTTATTGATGCGGATAAGTCAATTGGACAGGATATTATTCAGAACGCCAAATACCTGAAACGATGAAAAAAAGAAACTTTGGGCTCCTTTTGCTTTTCTCGCTTTACTTTTCCCCCTCGTCAATGGCGCAAAAATATGTTATCGACTATCAGCACCTTGTTGCGGTTTCGCAAAATGCAGCTGTCAGGAGCGGTGCAGAAGCTACTCACGAGCAATATCTCAGCAATATCAATAATAATATCAATGACCTCAATACCAATGTCGGTTCTGTTGTATTGGCCCAAACCATGATCTATGAAGGGCTTTCCAATGTGAACTCTACCCTAAAAGATGGCCTTGCGGTCAAAAACATCGCCGTCATCATTGCCGATATGACCGGGTACATCAACCAGGCGCTGGCGATGGCGAAAAGCGAACCTTACCTTTTGGCATTTGCCGGCAATATTGCCGCTGAAATGCGAACAAGATCACTCACGCTGGTCACTGACGTTTCCGGTTATATCCTTAAAGAAGGGAATAATGTACTCGCCGATTATAATTCCCGTGACCAGTTACTGCGCAAAGTAATTACACAACTCCAAATACTGGACGGCTTAGCCTATGGTGCATGGAAGTCAATGTACTGGGCGAAGCAGCGTGGCATTATCGCGTCAGCAACCCCATTTGCGGGCTGGGTTAGCCAGGACAAAACCTATGTCAGCCAGATTATTCAAAACGCTAAATACTTATACCAATGACCATCATTCCGACAGTGTCGGATGATAGCTTGAATGCCGTTTAAAAACAATTTAAATCATGAAAAAAATCTTAGTTCATATATCATTTATGCTAGTTACCCTGATCCAGCACTGCCTTGGTCAGTCCGCTGCACGAGATCAAAGTGTCCGTTATCAGGAAGAACGCATGGTTTACCTGCAATGGGATCAAAATAAATTTACGCCAAAGGCGGGGTTTCTTAGCCTCAACCCATATTACTGGCTGACCTGGGGGTTATTTCACCAGAACTATCATAAAACGGACCTGCGCCCATTAAGCGCCACCGGTCCTCAGACCCAGCGGCTGGCACTCGTCGGTGCAATGAACAGTACGGATAATAAATACAAATTGCAATCAGATACCATGCGTAACACTGCACTTTCTGAAATAGCCAACCAGTCCGGTTTGATTTCGGATGCAGATCCTTTATGGCAATTGTATTACAGCAATGAACTCAAACCGGTGCTGAATAACTCAACGGCTTCCATATTGGCCGGGCTTTCGCCGCAGGTCAGCGCTAAACTGGTTTCCGAAGGCTTATATGACTGGTATAAAAATGAGCTGGATATGCTCAAAGAAAGAATCCAGGCTGCACACTCCACTACAATGAACAGAGGTGCCCGGATACTAGCCTATCACCGTTACCTGATGGAATACCGCAGGCTTGCGGGAGTATGGGCCATCAGAACCTCCTCGGCACTGGCCACTATCAACATGACCGCCCAGCAGCAGAAGTTAAAAACTAACCAGGTGACGGTCAGCGAATGGACACCACAGACAGATATCCAGATCGCCAAACAAGTTTTACAACATCTGCAATGAAGAAGAAAATAACTTTATTAATACTCCTATGCTTAGGTATCACGGCGGTATATGCCCAAACGACAAGCACGCCCGACAATGGCAAGACCTTACAGTTTTTACAGGGTGACGGTGTTTATGAGGAAGGTGTCAGGGTGTTTTTGAAAGGTCTTAAAGACTCGGTATGGACACATTTTGATATGTTTATTACTGATGCCAAAGCGCTTTCGGCGATTTTTATGATCATTTTTTTCGCTATTAAGTCGTATGAGATGATGGCAGGTGACAAACAGTTGGAGATTATGCCATTATTAAGACCCTTTGGTTTGGCAATGGTGATCTTATGGTGGGGGCCGTTCACCAAGATAATTGCTTTTCCGACAGATATCGTTGCCAACCAAACTGAACAAATGTTTAGCAGCGAACAAACCATCGTCAACAACCTGCGCCTTAACCGCTCCAGCCTGATGCTGGCGGTAGCCAATTCCCTGTATGCTTACCAGGCACAAACCGAAGTGGCAGAAAAGGAAAGTGATACATGGTATAGCCAGGCCTGGGATTCCGTGACCAGCACAGTTAAAGAGGGGATCAGCAGCGTAGTTTCACCGTTGCTGGAATTAAAAAACCGGCTCACCGTGGGGATGCAGCTTTTGTTTACACAGTTATTGGAACTGCTGGGGATATGGATACTGCGCTTAGCAGTCTATATCATCTTTATGATACAGATCATTTACTCCTCCATTCTGATCATGCTTGGCCCGTTTGCGGTAGCTGTCAGTATCCTGCCAGCTTTTCGCGATAGTTTCAGCACCTGGGTAGCCCGCTTCATTTCGGTTAATCTGTATAGCGGTATTGCTTACCTGATCATGTACATCTGCGGATTGATGCAGGAATATGCATTAAAATCGGAGATCAGTAAGTACACGGAACTGGTCGGTGCAGATGGAATGAACACTAACCTTCAAAAAATGGCCTGGTTTGCAG
The DNA here is from genome assembly GCF_011089895.1 of Mucilaginibacter inviolabilis. NCBI lineage: Bacteria > Pseudomonadati > Bacteroidota > Sphingobacteriia > Sphingobacteriales > Sphingobacteriaceae > Mucilaginibacter > Mucilaginibacter inviolabilis. The sequence continues at coordinate 1,424,342 of NZ_JAANAT010000001.1, read as the reverse complement.
GTAACGGGATTCTGTCCTTCGGCACTGTGATAATCGTATTCCTGATAGGTGCGATCTGTATGTTCACCGTACCCAGCATCTCTACCTGGATCATTTCCACATCCGGCATCAGTTCGGCCACTTCTACTTTTGCCCGCAGCGCGGGAACGGTAACCAGTATGGCGAGAAAAGCCGCCGGCAGCTTCTTTTAATTCTTTCTTTTCGTTCTCCTTTTGATGTCTGGGCTGACCCGTTAATGCGGGCCGGCCTTTTTATTTAACACCATTTTTATGATCATAAAAAATATCGAAGCCAAAGTACGGCTGGCGACATTCATCGCGGCTGGTAGCCTGCTGACCTCGCTGATCATCGTAGGCATAAATAGCCTGTATGCTTTCAAACTGGTATCTAATGCTCAAAAAAGCATTTACATACTAGATAACAACATCCCTATACTGGCCCGGCAGACGGATGTACAGATGAACCGGCCTGCTGAATACCGGGCTGACGTGGACTTGTTTCATTCGCTGTTCTTTTCCCTGACCCCGGATGATAATTACATGGAGTACCAGATGAAGAAAGCCATGTACCTCGTCGACGAATCAGGGATGCAGCAATACAATAATTTAAAAGAGAACGGTTTTTTTAACTCGATCCTTTCCTCCAGTTCCGTGCTGACCTTGCAAACAGATTCCATTGCTGTAGACATGCCCCGGCGTTATTTTCGCTATTACGGAAAACTAAAAATTGACCGGCGCAGCTCCACTGTTGTGCGCTCGCTGATCACCGAAGGTAACCTGAAAGATATACCCCGAAGCGACAATAACCCCCATGGCGTACTCATTACGAACTGGAAAACCCTGGAAAATAAAGACCTGCAAGATGTGGAAAAAAATACATTCTAACAGAGATCCCAAGGATACGCTGTATAGCGAGATACGCAAGGAATTTGGCCCTTATTTCACTATGGTTAGCAATATGGGGAAACGCCTTGCGGAATCTTATCCTAAGTTCCTGTTTGGGGCCATGATCTTCCTGATGGCGCTATCGCTCGTGTTGTCATTTACGGTCTTTCACCACCAGGATAAGGCAAAAATAAATACGGTTAAAAAAGTCAGCCCGATAGAGGTGGGCTTTGACCAGATCATGCAGGCGACCGGCAATATCCGGGAAACGCTGCGCCTCAAGAAAATGGTGGACACTATTTCTGCCAAAAAGCAATTGACAGGTGCAGACAGCGCCTTACTGGATAGCGCCCTTGACCGCCTTTCCAAAACTCACCAATCCCTCCGATAAAATGTTATGAAAATCGATTTTAAGCAGCCCAAGTATATGCTGCCGGTCATTCTGTTGCCTTTTCTGTGCCTGTTCTTTTATGCCTGGCAAAGCGGCTTTTCGAAGCCAAAGGCAACGGTCAAAGAAAACATCGGCCTGAACGGCACGGTTGGGGCAGTTTCAGCCGATGTACGCAAGAAACAACTGGCGGATAAGCTTGATGCCTACAGGAACACTTACAAGGAAGCCGATGGACTGACAGCGGTAAATGTAATCCCCAAAGAAAATTCCAGTGACCCGGCCTATAATAATGACTATTCTGACCAGCAGAAAAGAAAACTGGATTCCATTCAGCAGGCTATGAAACTAAAGTTCAGCTCGGGTAACAACTCCAATGCCGGGCAGGCAACGGAAACGGGTATTGCGCATGACCGTCAGGTTGCTAAAGCGGTGGAGGAAATGAGCCGCCGCCAGGTAAACCAGGCTCATCATGAGCAAAGTGCTCCAAAGGAAAAAGACCCGATGGACGTTTTTAGGCAGCAAATGGCCATTATGGACAGTATCAACAAGCAGAATGACCCAACCTACAAAGACGAGTTGAAAAAGAAGGAGGCTGCCGATAAAGCTGCAAAGGTTAAGGAGAGCCAGGTTAAACTGACCGTAAAAAAGGCTGATGCCGTGTCTGGCGACTTTAATACGGTTATGCCGGAAAAGGAGCCTGCATTTATCAGTGCCGTAATTGATGAAAATGTAACCGGATATGCCGGCTCTCGCTTACGGATAAAACTGCTGGAAGATATCAAAGCCGGTAATAACCTCATCAAAAAAGGTACCTTTCTGTATGCACTGATCAATGGGTTTTCAGAGCAGCGGGTTACGCTTTCCATTACATCTATTCTATATGATGGTAAGATCCTTCCGGTTAAACTGGATGTTTATGATATGGATGGGCTTCCTGGCCTTTATGTCCCCTCGTCTGCATTTCGCGATTTTACCAAAGATCTGGGCAGTAACTCTGTACAAGGGGTCACCGTAGATGGCGGTTCCGGAAATACCCAGTTCGTCATGAGCTCGCTCAGTAAGATGTTTCAGTCCACATCCTCGGCTATTGCCGACCTGATCCGCAAGAACAAGGCAAAGCTTAAATATAACTCTTACCTATATATCATCGACACCGATGCCTTGCAAAACACACAGAAACGTGAAAGCCTCCTGGATTCAGGGGACAAGCAACAACCCACACAAAAAAACTAATATGAAACGGATACTATTCATTGTATGGGTGCTTATTGCCCCCGCTCTTTACGCGCAGGATAAATTGCCGGTAATTTACCTGCCCGATAACCTGACCATTCATTTTATCTCACCGGAACCGATCCAGTACGTAGATATTTCCACGAAAGACCTGATCGGTGATTTGCCGCTCAAAAACGTATTACGTTTAAAACTGCGTGACACCCTCAAATCCTTTCTTGGTTCGGTAATCACCATAGCCGGTGAAAAATTCATTGCACAGTATAGGTTAATGCCCGGTTATCCCGGCGTCCCAACCGAAATAGAAATAACACCTGCAGCAATGCACCCCCTGGATATTTCCGGTATCGGGCTTTCACAAAATCAGTTAAGAAGTTTAGCGCTCAGCCTGGTGGCTAAAAAAAAGGATAAACGGATCGAAAAAGTAAATGCGTTCGGTATTAAGGGGCAATTGAACCATGTCTGCACCATTGGCGATTATATTTTTCTGGATATTTCTTATCGCAATAAAACTAATTTGAAATATGATATCGCAGATTTTCGATTTAAAGTAGATGATAGAAAGGTAACGAAGGCAGCCAATAACCAGTCCGTGGAGATCAAACCGGAGTTTGTGCTGTTTAGCCCACCTGCTTTTTCAAAAAGTTACCGGAACGTATTTGTCTTTAAGAAAATGTCTTTCCCCGGAAATAAAGTGCTTCGTGCAGAACTCAGCGAAAAGCAGCTTTCCGGCCGTATTGTTACGTTAAGTATATCCTACCAGGATATCCTGGATGCGGATACGCTCACCAATTAACCTTATTCTTTTCTTATGACTGATTCCATAGCCTACGATTATGTAAAGCTTGTCCTGGAAGAAGAATTTCTGGCAACCTATCTGCGCTTTTCTAACCAGGGGATACTCCACTACGAGCTTACCAATATCCTCGAAATATGCGCACCCCTGATCAGGGGCCTGGACGAGGACGACCGCTTTTTAAAATATGAAGTGATCGGAATTATAGCAGACTATTTACAAGAGGTGTAATATGGCATTTAATCCGGTCAAAAAGATGGCAGACAATATCGCGGCCATCCGAATCGCGCTGGACTTCACTGGCCAGCAGCTTTCTGAAACAGAATTGGAAACGTTAAAAAATTACGCCGGATTTGGTGGCCTCAAGGCAGTATTATTTCCACCCGGCGAATTAGCTGAATGGCCACGGTTCGGCGCTTCAAAGGCCGACCTGAAGCTTTATCCCCAGGTTGTGGAGTTACATAACCTGCTTCAGGAAAAATTAACAAACAAGGAGTATAAGGCAGCTATTGATGCCTTAAAAAGTAGTTCCTCAACAGCCTACTATACCCCGGATTTTATCCCGCAGATCATTTATGCAGCGATGGCAGAATGCGATATTTTGCCGAAACGTTTATATGAGCCAAGCGCAGGAGCCGGTGTTTTTATCGGAGAAGCGATAAAAGCCTTCGGTGATATAGAGCAGATAGCGGCTGTTGAGAAAGATATCCTGACAGGTAAGGTGCTCAAAGCGATTTGTTCGGCCTATGGCGTTCCAATAGATGTACAGATCAAAAAGCTGGAGGAAACGGCAGCGGCCGAAAAGGCGCAATCGGATATCGTCATCAGCAATATCCCATTTGGCAAGATTGCAGTACATGACCCCGCCTATAACAAAAGCGGGATCTCCACCAAAGTGCATACCTACTTCTTCGCTAAAGGGCTGGATAAGATCAAAGACGGGGGCATTTTGGCTTATATCGTTACCGATGCTTTCCTGAATAACCCCTCTAATGCCACGGCCAGGAAATACCTGTTTACTTCAGCTGACCTATTATCAGTTGCCGTATTGCCGGCCAACCTCATGAAGGAAAACGCCAACGTGGAAGTAGGTATGCACCTGATCCTGGTACAGAAAAATGATACCAAAGAAACGCTTTCCGAAACGGAAAGCCAGTTGATCGAAACTGTAGAACGTGAAAATACTTTTGGTCGATACTACCTGAATGCCTGGTTAGCCGATAAAAATGAACTGGTATATGCCGATGAAATCATTGAGGGCACCAATGCAAGAGGCAAAGCCTCACGGTTGGCATGGCAGAACGGCGAGATGCAAGATATTCTACCCTTGCTCAAAAAACAGCTGATCGCCGGTTTTAATAATAACTTTGACCGGGCCAAATGGGAAGCAATCTCTTTTGACAAAAAGCAGGGCCAACTCAGCCAGTTTACTTTTTTACCCGTTCCTGAACTGGAAAAAAAAGAAGATAAGCCAGGGATGAGTTCTGGCCAGTTGGGCCTGTTTGATGCTCCCGTAAAAGTTGACGGGGACAACAAGGCACTGGCTTACCTGGACGATCTCGACCTGCAATTTGTTGATGGGGGCACGGCACGGCTGATCAGTACCATTCGTACAACAGCAAAACCGATGCATGACAGCATTGTATTGCTGACTGCCCGGGCAAAGGCGAGTAACCGCTATACCTATAAGTTGTACAGTAACCTTTCGGAGATCTCTTTTCCCGGAAAGTGGCTATCCGGCGCTAATCTCGGACATGAACTGGATGCGCTTTCAGCGAAATTGAAGCATTTCGGGTATGATTACCGGTATGAAGGCGACACCTCATTAGAGCCTGCTTTTAAATTACTACCGGATAAGCCAAAGGCTTTTACTGACCTGAAACCTTTTTATACAAAGGATACGCTGGTCATTTTTAATGGCAAACTTGGCCTGATCGGGGAGCCCTACAATTTTGAGGCGAAATTTGAGCCGCTTGACCCACAACCGGAACTGGCTTTTTACGAGGATTACCTGGAGCTGCGGGATATTTACATGGAGCTTTCAGGTCTTGAGAATGAGCACAGTATCCAGTTCCCGGAATTACGCAAGTCCCTAAACTTTTATTATGAGGCATTTGCAGCCAAATATGGCGAACTCAATAAAAATGTCAACCGTAACCGCATTTTTAGCGATGTTGCTTTAGGCTTTAAGATCATATCCTCCCTTGAAATTAAGGATCAGGACAAATTTGTCCGTTCAGATATATTTTACGGGCCGCTTTTTCAGCAAAAAGATATGCTGAAAACGGATGACCCTGCTGAAGCCCTGGCGCGTTGCTTGAATGATACCGGGAGGGTAGACCTTTCGATTATTGGCCTGGTCACCGGTTTAACAGAAGATGGGGTCATCCTTCAGCTGGATAAGCAGATCATATTAAATCCCCAAACACTCAAGTGGGAAACGAGCGATAATTACCTGTCCGGTAATGTGGTAGAAAAGTTAAAGCTCGCTGAAAAACTGGCTGAAGCCGAACCTGAAAACCTGCAATTTGCACGAAGCCTTGCCGCTATCCGGCGGGTACAGCCCGAGAAAATCCCTTTTGAATTGTTGGACTTTAATCTTGGGGAACGATGGGTGCCCGTTGAATATTACCAGCGTTTTGCCACGGATTTATTTAAGCTGGATACCAGGGTTGATTTTTATAATTCCATAGATACCTATAAGGTAAGTTATGAGAAAAAAGGTAATACTATCACCAATGAAGAATTCTCGGTAACACCCAAAGAAAGCAATAAGATCACCGGGCGTACTTTACTGGAATATGCACTGCTGAATACCAACCCGCATTTCACCTATCCAGTAGAGCAATATGGGAAGGTCGTCCGGGTACCCGATACCGAAGCGATCCAGAATGCACACCGGAAAATTGATAACATCCGGTCACGCTACCTGCTTTGGTTGCTGGAACTGCCAAACGAGGATAAACAGCGCTTAGAAAAGCTATACAACGATACTTACAATTGCTACACCCTTCGGGAGTTTGACGGCAGCCATCTGACTTTTCCAGGCCTTGATCTTAAAGCGCTGCGTATTCCGGGTGTCTATTCCTCGCAAAGTAATGCAGCATGGCGGGTCATTCAAAACAATGGCGGGTTGATTGATCATGAAGTGGGCTTAGGTAAAACGCTGACCATGATCCTGGCCGCTATGGAAATGAAGCGGCTGGGTATTGTTCATAAGCCAATGATTCTGGCCTTAAAAGCCAATGTGCAGCAGATTACTGATACTTTCCGGCTGGCCTATCCTAAAGCGAAACTTTTGGCACCGGGCGAAAATGATTTTGAACCGGCCAAGCGTAAACGGATTTTTCACGAGATAAAGAATAACAATTGGGATTGCATCATTTTAACACATGATCAGTTCGGCAAAATCCCGCAATCACCGGAAATTCAACGTCAGATCCTTGAAATTGAACTGGATAACATTGAACAGGATTTATTGAGTTTTCAGGATTCCGGTGAGGAGATCACCCGTGAAATGTTGAAAGGGTTAGAGATTCGTAAGGATAATCTTGAAGCCAGGCTGAAAGGCATTATGGATGCCATTGAACAGCGAAAAGACACGGGTATTAATTTCAGCGAGCTGAATATAGATCATTTATTTATTGATGAATCCCATAAGTTCAAGAACCTGACTTTCACGACCAGGCATACGAAGGTAGCTGGCCTGGGTAATATGCTGGGCAGCCAGAAAGCGCTCAATATGCTTTTCGCCATCCGGACCTTGCAGGAAAGGAGTGATGCCGACCTTTGCGCCACATTCCTTTCAGGAACACCGATTTCCAATAGCCTGACGGAGATGTACCTTATCTTCAAATATCTTCGGCCTCGGGAACTGGAAAGGCAAAAGATCTCCAATTTTGATGCCTGGGCGGCAGTATATGCACGGAAAACAGTTGACTTTGAATTTACGGTCACTAACGAGATCAGGGCGAAAGAACGTTTTCGTCACTTTATCAAAGTACCTGAACTGGCCCTGTTTTATAACCAGATCACCGATTATAAAACTGCTAAACATATCAATCTGGATAAGCCTGACATTGATGAAACCCTGGTCAATATTAAACCGACACCAGACCAGCAGGAGTTTATCAAACGGTTGATGCAATTTGCCAAAACAGGGGATGCCACGCTGATCGGAAGGCGGCCGCTGACCAAAGATGAGGATAAGGGCCGGATGCTGATTGCTACCAACTACGCCAAAAAAATGGCGGTGGATATGCGTCTGGTCGATTCTGAAAAGTTCGGCGACCACCCCGGTAACAAGGTCAATGTTTGCGCACGGAACGTAGCGGAGATCTACCATGAAAGCACCCCGCATAGGGGCACCCAGATCATTTTCAGCGACATCGGCACGCCTAAACCCGGTGAATTCAATGTCTATGATGCTCTGCGGGATAAACTGGTAACTGATTTCAATATTCCGATAAGCCAGATCACCTTTATTCATAACTGGTCAACGGATAAACAGCGCAAAGAGCTGTTTAAGAAAATGAATGCCGGGGAGATCCGGATTCTCATCGGTAGTACCGAAAAGGCAGGAACAGGTTTAAATGTACAGGAACGGATCGTTGCCATGCACCACCTGGATATTCCCTGGAAACCTTCGGAACTGGAACAGCGTGATGGCCGTGGCGCAAGACAGGGTAACTGGCTCGCCAAAAAGTTTTATAACAACAAGGTCAGGAATTTTATATATGCCGTGGAGCAATCTCTGGATAACTATAAGTTCAACCTGCTGAAGAACAAGCAGATCTTCATCAGCCAGATGAAAAATAATGAGCTGGCTGTACGTACCCTGGATGAAGGTGCAATGGACGAACAAAGTGGCATGAGCTTTTCGGAATACATCGCCATATTATCAGGTGATACCTCTTTATTGGAAAAGACCCGTATTGAAAAGAAGGTTGCAGAATTGGAAGGCTATAAAGCTGCTCACTTTAAAGAAGTTGCCCGCAGCAGGTATTTGCTGGAAGATTTGGAAAAGAAAAGCAGGGATACTCAGGGCACACTGGATATGGTGCGTACCGATGAAATCGCCTACAAACAGGTCTTGAAATATGACGCTGATGGGATCAAGCTTAATCTATTGCGATTGAATGATACGTCTGAGGCTGATACAGTTGCTATCGGTCAGAAATTGATTGATCTATACAAAAACTGGTATCCCAAAGATTTTAACAAACCTGATTTGCATTTGGGCGAGTTGTATGGTTTTGATCTGTATATCAGGCGGAAGTTGCAAACGGTTGAGAGTGAATTTTCCAGCAGGATCGACCATGTTACTTCCCTTTATGCTGAAAGCCGGACTACCGGCATTAAATATATGCAGAATGGGGGAGCACCGAATATTGACAACCCAAAACTCGCTGCCCGGTACTTTTTAAATGCTATCGACCGGGTGATTGGTATGGCTGAACGCTATGAAAAAGAACTGACCGGTATCAATAAACAGATCCCGGAGATACAGGAACTCACACAGCGACCATTTGAACAGGAGTATGAGCTGGCTTCATTAAAGCGTGAACTGGACAGGCTGGAACTGGAGATCAGTCAGAAAATTGCGGAAAGTGAAAAGCAGGACCAGGCGGAGCAAGCGATTATTAAAGAGGAAACAGCCGTCGATGTAGAACCGCCGGTGTTCATACAACGCTGATAATTCAACAAAATGAAAAAAACAGATGACTATAATGGGCCCTTACCGGTGGTTGAACTAGAAGGGACTTCTTTTTATGTGAATGGGTACCTGATGGCACTCGTTGAAGTTGCGAATCCGGATAACCAGATCACTATGTATGACCTCATGTGCCTGGATGACCATGTAGAGCTTTGGTATGATCCCCTTACTAAAAATGCTTTTGGTGGGCCTTTGGTCGGAATATTGCCTGATAGGGTAAAGTTATTTTGGCTTTACCCCTTTGATGCCCTCGATCCGTTGGGTAAGAATGCCTGGATGGATGAATTCCGCACCGGTTGGAGGGAGCATTACCCTAGTGATTTACCGGTTGTTCAAATTGCAGGAAAGGATTTTTTTATTGACGAAAAGCGCAACACGTTTCGGGATACCGAAAACTACTGGAACCAGATCAAGTTTGCAGACGTTTTTAAGCATAATGGCAAAACTGGTGTTTACATCGATACAACGGTGCTCCAGGTGCCTTTCCCGCATGAGCTTGATCCCTACCATCCACCGGCCAAACTTCCTGAACACATCGTTTTTGCAGAGGTTCCGGACGGTCACCATACAGCTTTTTTATTGCATGAATACAACAAGTCGCATCATACGTCCAATCAGGCTTCAGAAAATGGACAGGACAGCGGGCAAAGTCTAAACCGCTAAGTCAATCCATTCAGCAATAAGCCACCCGCAAAAGCCGGTGGCTTTTTTCATTTTACCCCGTTTTTATTATGGAGGAAACGCGTGAACAGCAAAAGCTTCACGGTTTTTTGCAGTGTGCCATTTACATATCCATAGGCTTGGAAGCCGCCATTTTTATTTATCACGATGCTCCTTTCTGGGGCATTTTTTTTACCCCGCTGGATAAGATCAGTCACCTGATTATTTACTCGAAACTGGTCTATAGTAAGCTGGCTACGTTGGGCCTGATCTGCCTGGTCAGCATTGGTACGCTGGCAAAAAAGGAAAAAGATCTTGACCCTAAAAAGCACATCGTCTATCCCCTTGCAGCCGGTCTGTTTTTGTTCTTTGGCAGCCTCATCTTTCAGGGCCGGGCCTCCCATGTCGCGTTTGCCTACACGACCTGGTATGACCTGCTGTATATGGTTTGCTCTTTTTTCGGGGCGCTCCTCTTAAGTGTGTCGATGGACAACATCTCCAAGATGATCAGGTCTGGTTTAGGCAAGGATATCTGGAATACCGAAGCTGAAAGCTTTATGCAGCCGGTGAAAAGGGTAGACACCCCGTACTCTGTGAACATCCCCATGCTTTTTTACTATAAGGGGAAAGTACGGAACGGATGGATCAATATCTGCAACGTTTTCAGGGGGACGATGGTGATCGGTACCCCTGGCTCCGGGAAGAGTTTCTCGATTGTAAATCCGTTTATCAGGCAATTAATTGCCAAAGAGTTTGCGGTTTGCCTGTACGATTTCAAGTTTCCTGACCTCGGCCATATCGCTTATTATCATTACCTCCTGGCCAAGCAGAATGGCAAGCTGAAAGGCTATGCCTTTCATGTCATTAACCTTAATGATATTGAAAAGAGCCGCAGGATCAACCCCTGGCGAGCAGATTACATCAAATCCCTGGCCGATGCGGCTGAAACGGCCGAGGCATTGGTGGAAGCCTTAAAAAAAGGTGACCGGTCGGGTGGGAGTGACCAGTTTTTTACGCAGTCCGCTATTAATTTTTTAGCATCCTGTGTGTATTTCATGAGTAAATACAAGGGTGGTATCTATTCCAGCTTTCCGCACGTTTTGGCTTTGCTAAACCGCTCTTATGAGGAAATATTCAATGCTTTGACCTCTGAACCAGAACTGCGATCACTGTTATCACCATTCATGACAGCATTCGATGCCAAGGCATTTAACCAGTTGGAGGGACAGATCGGTACGCTGAAGATTTTTATCAGCCGTTTGGCAACCAAAGAAACGTTTTGGGTCTTTTCCGGCAATGACTTCGATCTTAAAATATCGGACAGGGAAAACCCGGGTATGCTTGTACTGGCCAATGACCCTAATACTCAAAATATCAATTCGGCCTGCTATTCGATCATCATCAACCGGCTCACCAAGCTTATTAACACCAAGGGGAACCTGCCCTCTGCATTGATCGTGGATGAGGTACCCACCTTATTCGTTCACCGGGTTGAAAATCTAATTGCAACTGCCCGGTCAAATAAGGTCGCTGTGCTGATGGGATTGCAAGAATTGCCGCAATTCAATCAACAGTACGGCAAGGATACAGCCGCCACAATTACCTCAGTGGTTGGTACCGTGCTATCAGGTTCTGTGCGGAACAAGGAAACATTGGAGTGGCTGGAAAGGCTCTTTGGTAAATCCAAACAAATAGGAGAGGGTTTGTCCATCGACCGTAATAAAACCTCCACTTCTCTGAATGAAAAACTGGAAGTATTGATACCCGCAGGCAAAATCGCTTCGCTCAATTCTGGCGAAATGGTAGGGGTGATCGCTGCCGATGCCCAGGAAAAGTTCACCGGGCAATTTGAAACTTCGGCCGTCAATTGCCGGATAAACCTGGACATGGAGGAGATCCGGCGGGAAGAGAAGAGTTATAAGCCACTACCCACTTTCTATGATTTTGGCGGCCAGATGGAGGAAAAGCTTCGCCAGAATTTTAACCATATCAGCCGGGAAATACAGGAAATGGTACTCGCATTCAAGCCCCCCGCTTTACCGGAAACAGCTAAAATAAGTTTGAAAAATGATAGATGAACAAAATTTAAAAGGAACAGTGGTCATGCTACATCCCGAAATGTGGGAGTTACATGCTGACAAAGAGGGGGTAATAGGAGAGATCATAAAAGCTAACCCGGCCCATGATGATTTCTATGTTAAATATGGTGATGGGGCCGAGCCACGCCTCCACAGCGCGGATGCCCTCATGGTACTGCGGGAGCCTGATGAGATTTACGAATATCTACAGAATCATTCGGCTGACATCTCCACGTTTGATTTTAAAGATCTGAGGGCCATTGCCCTTTTAGTGGATCGTGGTACCGCGAAACAAATGCGAACTGCAATGGAACTGGTTGAAAAGAACGAAAATATCCGGGTGGCCAGTGTGATACCGCTTGATAAAATTCTCGGCCTTCAGCAAAACAAAGGGGTGGATAGATAAGCACAACTAAGAAATGCGTTCACCCGAAAATCAACAGAATTAATAATTAAACAGCATGAAAAACAATGAAAGTTTAAACGGGACCCTTGTTTTGGTGTTGCCGGATTTGGAAAATAATCCCGAGACGAAACGAGGACAGATCGGAGTGGTGACCTATGCAAGATCAGCATCTGAAAATTATGTGCGTTTCCTGGAAGGAAACGAAGCCATTTACCCTGCCGAACAGGTGCTGAAGCTCAAAGACAAGCAACAGGTTTTAGATGATCTGACAAAAAATGGCTCGTCCATGCCCCTTGATGATTTTAAGGCTATGTATAAGATCATGTTGCTGCAGGACAGAGGAACGTCCCAGGCCATATTTTCAGCACTGGCCATTGCGAAAGACAATCCCGGTGTGCGGGATAATGTGTTGGAATCCATTAATCCGACACAAGAACAGGAGCTGGCCCAAACTGTTGACCGATGAAGATGCTGATCAGCATTTGCCTGGTCTGCCTTCCCCTCAAACACCTCAAAATAAATTCTGATTTCGGTTACCGGATTCACCCGGTTACCGGCAAATATGCCCTCCACGCCGGTGCAGATTTTAAGGCCCGCCGCGACACTGTGTATGCCATCTTAAATGGAGTAGTGAAATCAACAGGCTACGATGACGGCCTCGGTATAAACATTCGCCTGGGACATGGAAATGTAGAATCGATCTACGGCCATTTAAGCAGGGTTTTGGTAGGGGCTCAAGATAGCGTGACAGCGGGCGAACCCATCGGTATCACAGGTGCGACAGGTCGTGTGACTGGCGAACACCTGCATTTCAGTATCTGCTATAAATACAAATACATCAATCCAATTAAATTTTTATATGAACTGCTAATTAAACAAGAAAATGAGCAAAAACTTCAAAGCACTTCCCATTCAGCTTTCAGATAAGCTAATAGCGGAAATTAAAGAGGGTAACTCCTTATTTCAGAAACCGGTAAAAGAGAATGGCATGCCTGCCTTCGTAAAAGCCATTAATCCGACCACGGGAAAAGGCTACAGTGCCATGAACGCGCTGGCCCTTGGGATGCAGCGGCGTGACGACCCGCGCTGGATGTCGGCAGATGCCGCACGGTACGCCGGTAACTGGGTAAAAGAGGGTGAAAAAGGCACCCTGATCGAGTTTCCAAAAACAAGCGATATACAGGCCATCCGCACCGCTGAAGGTAAAACCATCAAAGACGACAACGGAGTTACCCAAACAAAAACCGTTGAATTTGAAAAGCCGCAGCAAGGCAAGGCTTTCCTGTTTAATGCGGAACAGATGAAGGATATCATGCCATTGCAGGAATTCCTCGCGAAACAGGAAGAAGGTCAAGCTTTGTCGCCGGTTGAACGCGCGGATAAATTGATTGAAGATAGCAAAGCGGTCATCATCCACGGCGGTCAGGAAGCTTATTACGATAAGCAACGCGATGCCATCTTTATGCCCGAAAAGGAAACTTTCGAAAACGAGACCAAATATTATCAGGCGGCCATTCATCAGTTGGCGCACTGGTCAGGTCATGAAAGTAGGCTAAACCGCCCTATGGAAGGCAAATTTGGTTCGCAGGATTATGCACGTGAAGAAATGCGGGCAGCAATTGCCGGCATCCTGATCGGCGGTGAATTGAAGATCGGTCACAACTTCGGTCAGCAGGCTGCCTATATGAGCAACTTCGCCAAGATCTTAAAAGACGAACCTTTTGAGGTCGCAAAAGCTTCCAGGGACGCGCAGAAGATCGCCAATCTCTTATTGGGTGTTGACCAGAAGCGTGAACAAAAGCAAAGTGCAGAAGTCGGTTTTAAAAAGGGAGACGAGATCGCCTATCTCGATACTACCTACAAAGTGCTGGAAACCTACAAAACTAAAAGCATCAAAGTAGAAGACGCCGACGGTACCCGCAAGGTGTTGAAACCAGACTATGGCCTTTATAAGTCACTGTTGGAGGCAAAAGCCAATCCAAGAGGACCGGAAAGGGAATTAGACGAGGGTAAAGGTCAATCGGTTGAACGGGAACAAGACTATCAAATGGAAAGATAAATGAACCTGGTTAATAATCGTGAAGGTGACCTCCCGATCAAGGATCTGGAAACCATCGGGTTGGCCGCGGGCGGTCAGCTCCTGTTAAATGTAGACGATCTGAAGGCTTTGCTTTCGGGTCGTCGTACCAGCTTAATGGAATTGCATAATCTTGAAGCAGAAAATATCAAGATTAAATCCCTTAATGCCAAGATTTCCCTTATGCCCAATGAAAGTGGCAAACTCGACCTGCTCATTCATCCCATTTACCATAGAGCGGTTACCCCCGAATTCCTGGATGACAACGAAGCACAACAGTTGCAGAAAGGGGAGGTAGTCAGCATCCTCAAAATCACAACCGATAAAAAGGGTAATAAAAAGGAAATGTTAATCGAATACGATGCCGAAACAAGGGAATACATTGTATCAGATACCGAAAAGATACTGGTACCGGATATGGTTAATAATGAGTTCCTGACACCCGCTCAAAAAGAAAATTACCGTAAAGGTAAGGAAGTCGAAATTGCCGATGGGACCAGATTCAGCTATTCCGGTGTTGACCATCATGGCATTCGCTCAAATAAACTGGCGCTCGTGGCATCTATTCTGATCGATGGCGGTTTATCATATATGGTCTACAAAGGTTTGAATGCTTTATTTAACAAAAAGCATGACCCAAAAATGGCTGAGAAATTGAGCCCTGGTTATCACAATGCCATTAAGGACATCGAAAACCAACGGCCCTCTAATCCAAATGAGGTTTCCCGGTCCTATACCCGAAGCGGGAGATCACGCTGATGAACGCACTGTTAACAAGGCTTGGCGTTTCTCCGGAGATCCAGGCCTTTTTTAATATCGGTGGCGAACTGTTGTTTCATTATGGCGATACCCGGGAGCATTACGGAGAAGGGTTCCATAAAATTCCTACGACCGAAAATCTATGGGTAGCCGGGAATGAAACAGCGAATGAGGTGATTGTGTCCTATTCGGCAATGGAAGCCATGGCCTTTATCGCGATCAACCGTGCACGTTATGCTAACCTGCAACAATTGGCGTTTGTCGCCATCGGTAACCAATTACAGCAAGGCCAGGTAGATTGGCTCAGGCAAACATTTCCTAAGCGAAGATTTACACTGCTATTCGGTAAAGATGAGATAGGCCACCTGACCGATATCAAAGTGGCGGCCGGCATCCGGAATACGACAATTCATATTTATCATACTGGCCAGAGCCGGCAAGTGATCATAGATCATAAAGGCAAGCTCGTTATTTCTAAATATGGAGAGGTCAGCCTGAATCGTTATAAACAGGCCTTCCATATCCGCGATCGTATCCGCACACGTAAACCAATCCAATCATTAACATTTTTAGATCAATTAAAATATGATGCTGAACGATGATATTGTACTAAAGCCGGCGGTGTTGTTTGCTTTTTTAAAAGTCTTGCCGCTGATCTTGCTGGCCATTACTTTTCTTTTATTGTCCTGGTGGTTATCGCCGTACTTTATTTTATTCAGTCTTGCGGTATGCGGTGCAGCATGGTACCGCATATTATATATCCGCAGTTTTCAATACTTCATTACGACGGAATATATACGTATAACTCGTGGGATTTTCTTTAAGCGAATCGATCAAGTGGAGATGTTCAGAGTAAAAGATTTCATTATTACCCAATCTTTCATACTTCAACTATTTAAATTGATGAACCTGACGTTAATAAGCACCGATCACTCCAATCAGATCATCAATCTGCAGGGAATTCCGGAATCTGATATTGTTGATACTCTTCGCGATAGGGTACAGGAAGCCCGCCACAACAATAATATCTATGAACTAAATTAAAAAAAAGTGCTTGCTGTTTGCTAATTAAATTAGTAATTTTATAAATAGAAATCATTATGAAAGCTATAGTCCGCAATGTTTTACTCGCCTTCCTAATTTCCACTTTTGCCTTCTTCGGAGCATTGGGAGGGAAACAAATTAAACCATCTACAGTGATTATAAGGGAAACTAAAAAAAATAAAGAATTCATCACCGAACGACAAAAGGAAACATTTACCTGTTTATCGGTAGCTTTTTTGGCCTGGGGCTTATGTTTCTGGAGATGTTCGGTTATCAACCGCAGAATAAATGAAGAAAGGGAATATCAGCGCAGGTTTAATGAGTATATGCGCAACTCTTCGTTTAATCGCCATTATTGACAGGTAAATATTTATTGCTATTTTGCAAAATCTTAGTGGGCTATCTGCCCGCTATTGTGATAAGGTTTAGGTTGAAGGTCCCGGCGGCGAGCGTTTAGGGACTTTCTTTTTTGCCATTTTTTTAAAACCAACTATCCGTTTCACCGAACTCATAGGTTATGACAGGTGAATTTTATCTTTTTGTAGAAAATGAGCTGCAAAAATCGCAGCCCGCCAATTGGCAACGGGTTTCTGCCGACAAACAGCTGGGTGATGAGCCCTGTAAAATAAGCCACGCCTTTCTGACAACAATTAAAGGTGAACAAAAACTGGCCAATATTTTAATTTTACCCTTGTCTTTGAATCTGGATGTCGCACAGGAAAGCGCTCTGCTGAAACTAAGAGACTATATTTTATCCGAAGGATGTTTGTTAATGGTCATTAGCGAAGAAGCTGCCGCCTTGCAATTGGGGAACACCGGCGTTTTCATATCTGAAAAGCTGCAAGTTCACAGCCCGGATTTTATGTGGATTACCTGTTGTGGCGATAAACAGAATCAAACTACTTTTGATGGTATTAATTATGAAAGTTTGCATGTTGTTTTTGGAAGCCTCTGGGAGGGTACGCTCAGTTACCAGGGACCTAAAGAGGGATTTAAGCAAGTGAACCTGGAGATTATGCGTGATCACTGCTGGAAGTGCAAACAGGAGATGAAAACGGTAACAGGTATTGTTTTTCCCGACAGGCAACTAGAGAATTGGGATAACGTAGACTGGCGATATTATAATGATATGTTAAGCCTGTACCATATCAAAGGCGATACCGCTAACCTGATCGGGAATTTTGTTGATGTTCTTCGGCAAAATGATGAAACCATTACGCCCGTTAGTTTCAGATTCAGCAACACTATTCAAGAGAATTACTGCGCTTCGTCATGTCCTTATTGTGATGCGTTGCAGGGTAATTATTATGTAAACGACAAACGAATAGATCTTTTGCATTCCCTGGAGTGTCGCATGGACGGTAACCTGTCGTACTATGCCATTGGATTAAATATAGACCAGTATTTGCTAAAATGCCTTTATGCAGGTGCCGAAGTATGCGATCACTCCACATTTGGCGGATGGGGACGGCACGAAACAGTGTAAGATCAAGGGATTTACGGTTCTGTATTTCCTGGGTTTACCCGCGCTTAATTTGGCAATGCCATAGCCTGCGTTTACTTTACCCGTTTTTATATACCTATCGGATTGCCTGCGGAATGCACATACTTCCCAAAGTATGATGGAGCAGGCAACCCGGGAACTACTATCGTTCCGCACGGAACGATAGTAGTTATTATGCGCGAACTTAGATATTACAGGTTCGCATAGAAGTCATTTTCTAAGGACTTTCATGCCTGTCGAGCTCATCACCAAGGAAGATCTGGAAACATTTCGTCAGACCTTAATAAACGATATTAAACTTTTACTTTCCGCAAAGCCCGAAGAGCAAAAAGTCTGGCTTCGGTGCTGCGATGTCCGTCGTATGCTTAAAATATCCACGGGTACCGTTCAGAATCTAAGGGTCAGCGGAAAGCTTAAATCACAAAAAGTGGGAGGGATCCACTTTTATAAATTAACTGACGTAGAAAATATGATCAGTGGCAATACCAAATAAACAATGTCAGAACTTTCCACTTTATCAAAACTGTATTCAAAAATTGCAAATGACCCCAATGTAAGCGTTTGGCATATGAGTATATACACCTGTTTGCTCAATTTATGGCTGGAATCAGGTTTTCAAAAGCAAGTCAAAGTGACCAGAAAGCTATTAATGGCCAAAGCGCATATCAAGAGTACAAGTACCTATCATAAATGCATGAATCAGTTAACTGAATTAGGATACGTAAAATACATTCCCACTTACGACTGTTACTCGGGGAGTAAAATAGAAATCATATGCGGGGTACAATAAGTATAAAAAAAGGGGCTTGAACATATTATCCAGGCACGTAGAAATCTTGTTAATGACTAAGGTCATATTCCTTCGTTAAGGCAGAAATGGGTAACCGTAATAGTTCACTAAATTTCCTGATCATAGTAAGTGACAAAGGCTGTTTATAATTTAATACTTTACTCACCGTTCCTTTGTCCCCATATACTGCGGCAAGATCAGCCGCGCGATAGCCGAAATCTTCCATACGTATCTTGATCATTTCAACGGGATCAACCTCTGGTAAATCCCAATGTTTATTTTCATATCTTTCAATCAAGTGTGCCAGCAGGAGTTTTTCCTGATGATCTTCTCCCGCTGTTGCATACTTGATTGTTTCATACCTGGCAACAGCATCGTCATACTGTCGTTCGGTTTCTAGTAAAAACCAATGCTTTTTGGTCATGTTTTAAGAATTTAACCTCTAAATGGTACTCGCATCAATTTCATCATATTCTGAATGGGTGCCTATAAATCGGATTTCAACGATCTTGTCTGCATAGTCCAGTTCAATGATCAAGCGGTATTTATTACCGGTAATTTTGAAACGGGCCCGTTTTGCGGGTATAAGTTTTGCTTTTGGGAAATCAGCTAGAATATCAGTACCCTTTCCCCAGTTAGCTTGCTCTACTACCTTTCTCCAGGTAGTAATACTGTTAGCGGCGTCTGCGTGTTTTTTCGCAAACTCCTGTAATTTCTTTTGATAGATGATGATCATCGTTTCTCAGTGTTTTGTTTGTCATCGGCGATCTCCTTACATTTTTACATTTACAATTTTGCATTACTACATTCAGTCGCAACCGGGACCTTCCCGGAATGATATAATCAAAGATAAACAAAAGTTGGTTATTTGCCAACTTTTGTTTATCTTTATTTGGAGGTGCATTTGTTTCCGGGGAACGGATGCGTTAGTGTTAGATGGTAAGCTTCTTTGATCGCCTGCTATTTGATTTTTTTATACCCGAAACATTCAACAGACTTTTCTCAAACAGATTTTTCTCCAGTTCGAGCATATCTTTACCTACTTTGAATTCCTGCGTTTTAGCATAATGCTGAGTTTGCTTTATGGACGCGTGGCCAAGCATCTTAGAAACCGACTCTATGGGGACGCCATTATTGAGTGTGACGGTTGTAGCGAAAGTATGCCGGGCTATATGGAAAGTAAGATCCATTTTTATTCCGCATAAGTCAGCTATCTCTTTTAAATAGGCGTTCATTTTTTGATTTGTCAGCACCGGCAATACCAGTCCCGAGTCTGCGCATTTAGGATGTTTGCTATAATTGGAGACGATCCGCCTGGCCTGAGCTAACAATGGCAGATTCGACGGAGAGTTTGTCTTTTGCCGCTTAATAAATATCCACTCCTTATTGTCAACGCCTTTTTTTACATCTGATCTCTTCAGATTCCTTACATCTGCGTAAGCAAGGCCTGTGTAACAACAGAACACAAAGACATCTCTGACAATATCCAACCTTTCCGAAATAAATTCCCTCTCTATTATCCGCTTTAGTTCCGATTCTGTTAATGCTGTTTTTTCTACCGGCTTTTTCGTCAACTTGAAATTCGCAAACGGATCACCAGGCAGCCACCTGTTTTTCACACAGATTAAAACGACCTTTTTGAAGTTTGCCAAATATTTCATCGTTGAATTATGATTACATTTTCGCTCTGTTTTTAACCAGAAGGCGTACTGTGAAATAAATTCATAATCCAGCTCCTTTATCGGTTTATCTTCTACTTTGTAATGCCACTTTATGAAAGCCCTGGTGTGATCCAAAGAGATGTTATAACGTTCAATTGTTCCGGTAGCAAAGTCTATACCTTCAAGTGCCTCCATCTGATCATTATGCTGCCTGAATATTTCGAGAATCATTTTGGGTTTTTCAACATTACCAGTTAAGATATCTTTGATACCTTGTGCACTGACATTGCGCTCAGAGTCATTCAGAAATCGCTTCACCTGAAATACCTGCTGTTCAAAAGAATCGAGATATTGGTTTAATTCTTTGGTGGCTTCCTTTGTCCCAACGGCCCGGCCTGCGCGGGCATTCCACCTCGATTGTTCACACCTTCGCTTGGTGGAAAGCTCTACTGCTTTACCATCCACCGTGATTTTCAGGTAGATAAATCTGTTGTCTTCTCCTTTGTTTTTGGGCTGCTTTAAAAAGAACAATAACCCAAACGTTTTTTCTAACATAAAACATAAATAAAAGTTAAACAAAAATACGTTTTAGCCACTTTTTTCACAAGATGTACACCTGTCGAACATGCTGTAATTCAAATGGTTATAAGCCATTCGTAGCGTCTTTTTGTTTTTTTGTGCTTTTTTGAGAGGACGCTACGAATGACGCAATAGAGTTTTGCGATTATATGCGAGTTTTGATAGGTCGTGTAAAAGAAAAAGCCCCTTAATTTTGCAATTAAGGGGCTTTTGACACTTTTGTTAATGTAATCAGCGGAGAGCTAGGGATTCGAACCCCAGGAACCTTTCACAGTTCAACAGTTTTCAAGACTGCCGCAATCGACCACTCTGCCAGCTCTCCGGCGACAAAAGTACAAATCTGAAGCGGATTGCCAAATCTGAAAACGATTTTTTTTCATTTTATTTACATATCCTTAATAAGCTTTTGATAGCCAGTTTATTAATTTTAGAATTTGCTTATAAATTGCCTGTTTTTTTGCTCCTGAAGCTATTATAACGGGGTTTTACGATGCGAATGTTGCGTTTTGAAAGCTCAATACTGGCATTTAATTCAAATCCGATGAGTAAAATTAGCGAATTGAGGTACATCCATAACATCACCACAATCAGTGTTCCGATAGATCCGTAGACTTTGTTATATGACGAGAAATTGTTGATATAGTATGAAAAACCTAAGGAAGTTAATATCGCAAGCCCGGTAGCTAAAATTGATCCAGGGTTAATAAACTTCCACTTTTTTTTGTGAGCCGGGGCATAGCGGTATAGAAACGATACCGTAACAAAAAATATCACGATGATCACTATCCAACGAAGCAGCAGGATAGGATAGATCCAGAAATGACTTTTGCTATCCAGGTGGTGCCTTATAGAACTAATAAGGCCTTGTCCGGCTATCATAATGCCTATGGCAATAATAAGGGCTAAACTAATGGCCATCGTTAATCCCAGAGCCACACCACGCCTTTTTATCCAGCTACGCCTGTCTGTTATCAACGATGACTTATTAAAGGCCTTCATGAGGTTAATTACACCGTTAGTGGAGAAATATATGGTAGAAAGAAAACCAAAGGACAGTAACTTGCCGTTTTGATTCTTAATGATATCAATAATAGTATCGTTAAAGGCAAGGTAGGCGTTAGTTGGCATGATGCTGGCCAATATACGCAGCAACTCCCTTTGAAAATTATGAATAGGGATATAAGGTATCAGCGTAAACAAAAATATGGTAGCCGGGAAAATGGCCAGCATAAAACTGTATGCTAATGACGATGCCCGGTTAACCAGTGAGCTGTTGGTGATCTCCTTAATAAAAAAAACAACTACAGTATATAAGGGCAGGGGGCGAAAACCAGGCAGGATGATAACTTTTGTCCAGTCAACAACGTATCTGTAAAAACCAAACCGGAGCAAAAAGTGATGCAGCCATCTCATTAAACCAAATCTACTTAAAAAACGGTACTAATTTATCAATGAAATCCTGGGGTGGCAGGCAGGGGCGGTTTGTTTTCATATTGATGAACACCAATAGCGTTTCGCCTTGGTTTATCAGCTCGCCTTTTGGGTTACTTAGCTCGTAGCGGAAATGAATGCGGATACCCGGCATTTTGTCCATGATCACCCTTATGCTGATTTCTTCATCATACAGGGCTGGTTTCAGGTACTTGCATTTAAGCTCCAACACGGGCATCATAATACCTGATTCTTCCATACCCCGATAGGTTAAACCCAGGCTGCGCAGCATTTCTACACGGCCAACCTCATAAAACTCGGCATAGTTGCCATAATACATATAGCCCATCTGGTCGGTTTCGCCATACCTGACACGTATTTTAGTAGTATGTTCAAACATTATTAGCGCTTGATGTTTCGCTCGTTAAGGGCTTGCTGAAATTTATGTGCGTTTACCAAATGATCGGCCACATTAGTAGCAAAGGCATGGTAACCTGAAAAATCGGCCTTGGCACACATATAAATATAATCGCTTTTCTGATAGTTCAATACCGATTTTACTGCTGCAACCGATGGCATCATAATAGGGCCCGGAGGCAAACCTGTATGCAGGTAGGTATTATATGGTGAATTGTATGACAGGTACCTGTTAAGCACCCGTTTAATAGTAAAATCATTTAAAGCGAATATAACAGTAGGGTCGGCCTCCAGTTTCATGCCTTTTTTTAGTCTGTTCAAATACAAACCAGCCACAGCGGGCATTTCGTCATCATGCAAAGCTTCGGCATCAACAATAGAGGCTAAAATAGATACCTGGGGCAGCGTTAAATTAAGTGCTGCGGCCTGTTGCTTACGTTCCGGAGTCCAAAACTTTTCATAATTGGCGTACATCTTTTCAAAGAATTTATCGGCTGATGTATTCCAATATAATTGGTAGGAGTTGGGCATAAACATGGTGTACACGTTATCGGTAGTAAAGCCATATTTAGACACATAGCTGGCAGAATCCAGCAGGTTGATGATAGCGGTTGAATCCGGCTCGATCTTTTTTGATACAAAACCTGCAAACTGCTCTTTTTGCCTTAAACCATGAAACTCCAACTGAACAGGTTCCTGCGTACCCGATGCCAACATATTAATGAGCTTGCGGTTGCCCATACCTTGATGCAAGTGGTAGCGGCCTGGTTTTACCCGTTTAGGGTAGTTCATATGCACAGCGGCCCAGTTAAATGAGGCTGTATCTTTTACCATATCCTGATCTTGTATGGTTTTTAACACCTGATCATAAGTGGCGCCGGTATGTATATACAGGTATTCCTGTTTGCCTGTAACGTTGGGGCCAAAATATTTGGAGTAATAATATGCTCCAAAAGCCAGTACTACAATAATAAGGAGCACCAGGGCTATGATGAATTTTTTGAGTATACCCTTTGACGGTGCTTTTTGTTCAGTCATGATAAATAGATTTTTATTGAGTCAAGATATAATTATAGAGTCAAGATACAAGAGTCAGGAATCAAGATAAAAAAACTTTCTGATTGTAATATTTCTATTGAAAACAAATTGATTTTCTTAATTCCTGACTCTTGTATCTTGATTCTTACTTTTTTAGTTTTTGGAGGGCTATCAATCCGCCGCTTAAATTTTTAACATCAAGATAACCATTTTGCTGCAATATAGTTTGTGCCGTTTTACTGCGCAAACCAACTTTGCAGATAACGATGATCTCGTCTGTTTTGTTGTAGTCCCAGTCATTAATGCTTTGCTCTAGTTGTGGTAGGGGAATATTGAGTCCACCTATATTATAGGTGTGGTATTCCATTACCCCGCGTACATCAACCAGGTTCAGGTGCTCGCCATTGTTTAAGCGGGCCAGTAACTCGGTAGCATTAATTTGTTGGGGCATCGGGTGCTTTTGTGCCTTGTGTTACGGTTAAATTGATGCGTGTACCTATGCTGGCCTTACTGGACGAATCGGTTTTCATAGGATATTGTGATACTACAACCACATTGGTTGAGTCGGTAATGCTTCCCTGGTAGGTAATGGTACCTATAGTAAGCCCCGCACCTTTAATGGCAAAACGCGCTGCATCCAGATCAAGTTTAACCAGTTCTGGGATCTCCACTTCGCTGGCGCCTTCACCATCACCTAAAACCAGGTCAATGCGTGAGCCTTTTGGTATTTTAGTACCAGCTTTGATCACCTGACCACCAAAACGAACTTCCAGGATACGATCTCGCGCAATATCTGAGCGATAGGTAGTATCGCCAATTTTTAAACCATAGTTTGACAGGGTTGCTACTGCTTCACGGTAACTGCTTTGTTCCAGATCGGGCAGCGAAATATTAGGTGCCTGCAGGGTTACCATGGTGAGGTAAATAACGCGGCCTTCCTTTACGTTGGTGCCTGCGTCAGGGTCTTGCTCTACAATGGTTCCCGGGGCTACGTCCTGCACATAAACGGAGTCGATCTTATAATCAAAACCCTGCTCTTTTAAGGTGGCTGTGGCTCTATCTATCAGCAATCCCTTGAGTTTTGGTACAGGTATGCCGGCTCCGTGGTGAGTATAGTATCCGAGGCTGTAAAAAGCTATTAAAACAATGACTATTACCGAAATAATAGCCATAATGATGTTATTGCGAAATGATTTTGTTTTTAAATAAGCCCCAAATTTGCTCATTGGTATTTGCTTCAAATTAAGCATCAAACATAGTAATAATTTCGGATTTGGCTATGTATAAACTCCGAAAGTAGGGAAGGTTGTAAAGTCCGAAAGTCTTACGGATGCAGATGATCAGTCACGGAATATAATGATTTTTGTAAAATTTATGGTTCATTATTTAATTATTCAATTTAAAGATTTTAATTTCGGCCCTGACTGATTTTTTGCCCTTTACATCACCTTTAATACTTTTAAAACAGACTTACAGTCTTTTA
This sequence comes from Mucilaginibacter inviolabilis, assembly GCF_011089895.1. Lineage (NCBI taxonomy): Bacteria > Pseudomonadati > Bacteroidota > Sphingobacteriia > Sphingobacteriales > Sphingobacteriaceae > Mucilaginibacter > Mucilaginibacter inviolabilis. The sequence goes on along the minus strand of NZ_JAANAT010000001.1, from coordinate 1,399,395 downwards.
AGTTTTCCCCTAAAACAACAAATATGACAACTAAAAATGTAGCCCTTTTGGCCGGTGGCTTTACCGGTGAATATGAAGTATCTATCAACAGTGCCAGGAATATAGCGAACACTTTACCTGCCGAAAAATATAAGGTATACACCTTATTAATTAAGCGCGACAGATGGTTTTATGAATCGGAGAACGGTCTGGTTGATGTAGACAAAAATGATTTTACTATCACACTGAATGGTGAAAAGATAAAATTTGATTTCGCGTTTATTACCATACACGGCACCCCCGGCGAAGATGGTAAGTTACAGGGTTATTTGGATATGCTGGGCATTCCATATAATACCTGCGATGCCACTACATCGGCCATTACTATGAATAAGGCCTACACCAAAACTCTGGTAAACGGTATACATGGTTTGCATACTGCTCATTCGATGCGCTTGTTTGAAAAGGATATGCATGATGTGGCTATTATTGCCGCAACACTGAAATTTCCGCTGTTCATCAAACCTAATAACGGCGGCAGCAGCGTAGGTATGAGCAAGGTTTATAATGTAGCCGGTTTGCCCGATGCATTAAAAAAGGCTTTCCACGAAGATCAGCAGATATTGGTAGAAGAATTTATTAAAGGGCGGGAATTTAGCATTGGTATAGCCCGCCTGCATGGGAAAATAACCGTTTTGCCCGCTACCGAGATAATTACCTCTAAAGACTTTTTTGACTATGAAGCCAAATATACCGCAGGTGTAACAGAGGAGGTAACCCCGGCCGACCTAACCACGGAGCAAAACGAACGGATAGCCGGTATTGTGACCGAAGTATACAGCCGGTTGAATTGCAAAGGCATGGTGCGGATAGATTTTATTCTGCTGGAAGGATCAAACGATTTTTATTTTATCGAAGTAAATACTACGCCAGGACAATCAGCTGCTAGCCTGATTCCGCAACAGGTAAGGGCTGCAGGCATGGACCTGGGTGAGTTTTACAGCGCTTTAATAGAAGGAGCGATATAAGGGATTTCGGAATTGGGATGTTCGATTTCGGATTTACTATTTAAATGAATAATTGTAGAGACGCATATTAGCGTCTCTTTTTTGTAACAATGGTCTCTCTTTTATTATCCAACCATCAATGTTAAAGTTCCAAAATTTCAAAAAACTATATGGAGGTTTTCCTGCACTGAAGGTTGATGAACTCGTCATCGAGCCGGGTATTTACTGGATAAAGGGTGTAAACGGTTCGGGCAAAAGTACCTTACTCAAATCCATAGCCGGTATATTATCTTTTGAGGGCGATATTTTGCTGGACAACAGTATCAGCATCAAAAAGCAACCCGTGGAGTACCGGAAACAGGTAAACTTTGCCGAAGCAGAGCCCATATTCCCGGAGTTTTTAACGGGTAAGGAAATGATCGCCCTGTTTGCACAAGCCAAAGACGCGCCGGCAGGGCAGGAGCAGCATTACATCGATACCATGCAAATGCAGGCTTATATAAACCGACCGGTTGGTACGTACTCCAGCGGAATGCTCAAAAAGCTATCGCTGGTACTGGCTTTTATGGGAAAACCAAAACTGATTCTACTAGATGAACCGCTGATCACCATCGATACCGCATCTTTAAAAGTATTGAATAGCTGGATAGCCGAACGTTACAATCAGGATGGTACAAGTTTCCTGCTATCATCGCACCAGGCGCTGGAGCATGCCGAACTACCCATAGCGCACGAATTACTGGTCGAAAACCAAACCCTCAAATTTATTGCCTGATGCAGCAGCCATTGACCAAAGTATTGCTCAAAATATTTGCCGGCGGCTTTTACCAGGTACATGCAGGGATATTGTTTTTTGTGTTTTTTATTATGGTGGGTACGGTACCCGGCAATATGCTGATCAGTTATCACGAATCCTTAATGTTGGCCATGACCAGTAGCCCGGTTATGCTGGCTTTAGTGATAGGAGGTTGGCTTATCTATATTTTCAAAAGCTGGCATTATGTAGGTACACAACTTTTTGCACCAGATAAACAATTTCTGTTTTACAGCAGTACTGCACTGAGCCCTGCTGAACAACATAAAAGTTGGTGTTATACACAGGCTGCCATTTTAGCGCCTGTTATTATTTACGCCTTGCTGGCCGTTGGGGTAGGGATGGCGCATCATTTTTATATACTGCCAGTGGTAATCGTATTGTTTTTAACGGCTATGATCTGGTGTAGTGCCTTGATATATGCACGTTTAATAAATGGACTGATTGATGGTAGTAAACAATCGCTTTTACTCAGATGGAGCAGCAAATGGCGCAAACCTTATTTCAGCTTGTACGTGTATCACATATTTGACGATAAAAAAGTACCATACTTTATCACTAAGGGCTTGTCATGGCTTATTATTAGCGGGGTATTTTATTTGTTTGCCGATGTAAGTACTGATATAAGAGTGGCGGGCATAGCCATATTGGCTGTAATCACGGCTCATGTGGTGCTGATATTTGAAGAGCGCCGTTTTGAGGAAACTAAGCTAAGCTTTACACGTAATTTACCGATTGGCCGATTCAAATTATTCTTAAATTTTAGCGGGGTTTATTTCTTTTTATTGCTGCCCGAAAGTGTTTGGCTTTTCTGCAGGTTTCGCCCGTTAATGGCGGTTGAGTTATTGCTGGCCGGGTTAAGCATAGCCATGTTATTTCATAGCCTGCTATACTGGTTTGGGCTAAATATGGATAAGTACCTGCAATGGATCCTCGGATTATTTATAGTACTGTTTTGGATAATTATGTTCCACTTACTTTGGCTGCTGATACCGCTGAACCTGATTACAGCTTACCTGTTTTTCTACAATAACTATTATAAGCATGAAGGAGTCGTAAGCGAGAAGGTTTGACATTAAACTTATATCAAATAGTGTTCAATCACATCCTGCGGGATCTTGGCTCCTCTACCGGTAGCCATATCGATCATCACATAATCAAAATAGCCGTCGCAGCTTATTTTACCGGTGCCTTTATTGGTGATGCTGAATTGTACCCGGCAGCCTTTTTCGTTAATGGATTCGATGCCTGTTTTTACCACAAAATAGTCACCCATAGCCAGGGGGCGTTTATAATCCACATGGGCAATGCGTATTACCCAACCAAAGCCGCGTTCCATGAATTTTTCCATGGCCATACCATAGCAGCGTTCCATCTGATCGTACCGGGCAGCCAGCACATAATCAAAGTATTTGCTGTTATGCACATGTTGAAACATGTCGATATCGTCGGGGCGTACACGGAGTTCGGTTTCAAAGGTGCTGTATTGGGCTTGGCTCATTTTTAATTATTGATTATTTGTTTGTAAAATTACCCATCATTTGCGCACAATGAAAATTACAGATAAAACAGACAAACTGCTTAGCCTGGGGCTTGGCAAAGATATATTAAAACACTATCAGGAGCCGCACCGGTTTTATCATACATTGGAACATTTGGATGATATTTACAATCAGTTGGAACTCAAGGGTCTTGGCGATAATGATATTTTGCTGTTGGCCACGGTGTTTCATGATATTATTTACGATCCTCGCTCGGCAACCAACGAGGAGGATTCCGCAGCTTATTTTAACGAGGTATTTGCCGGTGATCAGGCACTAAAAGATGAAGTAACCCAGATTATACTGGATACTAAGTCCCATCAACCCAAAACAGAACTGTCGCGCATATTTTGCGACGTTGATCTGAATATCCTCCATCAATCATTTGACAAGTTGCTGGTTTATGAGCAACAGATATTTAAAGAATTTCAATTTGTTGATCATGTCATTTATCGGCAAAAAAGGGTAGAGGTACTACAGAACCTGCAAGCCATGGTCAATAACCCGGCCTTGAGTTACCTGATCGATTATGTGAACAACCGTCAGCCCCGTATCGCCGTTTATCCCGGCAGTTTTAATCCTTTTCACAAAGGGCATTATAACATCCTGCAAAAGGCCGAGCAGATATTTGACAAAGTGATCATTGCCCGTGGTATTAACCCGGGTAAGGAAAAATCAACCTATGATCTGCCCGATGTTTTAAAATACAGGCAGCAAGCCACCTACGAAGGTTTACTCACCGATTTTACAGATAGCCTGGGTTATGATGTTACCATTATACGCGGACTGCGAAATGGATCTGATCTACAATATGAGCTTAACCAATACCGGTATATGCAGGAGCTGAGCGGTAAAAACATAAGCGTAGCAGCTATCTTTTGCGATATGGAATTTGAACATATTTCGAGCACTGGCATCAGGCAATTAGAAAAATACGGTAAGGCTGGCGACTATTTGATCTGACAAAGGGGCATATTCTCTTGCGTTAGGGATTGTAGCGGATACCGGCCTGACGCCTAAGGCCTGCAGGCGTATGAGCGGAAAGCCCGGGCCGAAGGCAACGTACTTGGTAAGTTAAAATTCAAAAATCAAAAGCTTTACCCGGAAAAATATAAAGGCAGCCTTTTGATTTTTGAATTTTTACTTTTGAATTAAATACCTATCTTTGCACCCACAATTAATTAATCATTCACGCTTTAATATTATTCAAGTAATGTATTTAGGTAAAGAAGCAAAGGCAGAGATCTTTGCAAAACACGGTAAATCAGCTACAGACACAGGTTCTGCAGAAGGACAGGTAGCCTTATTCACCACCCGTATTGCTCACTTAACCGGGCACTTAAAAAATAACAAAAAAGACTTCTCTACTCAATTATCACTTCAAAAATTGGTAGGTAAACGCCGTGCATTGCTGGCATACCTTTACAATAAGGATATTGAAAGGTATCGTGCTATCATCAAAGCGTTACAGCTTAGGGATATCATCAAATAAGTTTTTCAAGTTTTTCATAAAAAGCCGTCCGTAATATTCGGATGGCTTTTTTACTTTTGAACAAATATTATACACACATAAAAACCGATGCGTTCCGAAAGATGAAAAGCGCATCACAACAAAAACAAGATGAGTTTAAACGTAATTAAAAAGGTTATTGATTTAGGTGACGGCCGCACCATTGAGATCGAAACCGGAAAACTGGCCAAACAAGCCGATGGCTCGGTAGTAATTAAAATGGGTGATACCATGTTATTAGCTACTGTAGTATCATCACCGGAAGCGAAAGAGGGAGTTGATTTTTTACCCCTTTCTGTTGATTACCAGGAAAAATACGCTGCCACTGGTCGTATACCAGGTGGTTTTTTACGCCGTGAGGCTCGTTTATCAGACTATGAGGTTTTGATCTCCCGTTTGGTTGACCGTGCTTTGCGTCCATTGTTCCCCGAAGATTATCATGCGGATACCCAAGTGATGATCACTTTAATATCTGCTGATAAAGATATTATGCCCGATGCATTAGCTGGTTTGGCAGCATCAGCAGCTTTATCTGTTTCTGATATCCCTTTCAATGGCCCTATCTCTGAAGTTCGTGTAGCTAAAATTGATGGCCAGTTAGTAATTAACCCAACCCTGAGCCAGCTGGAAAACGCGACTTTAGAATTCATCGTTGCAGGTTCTGAGCATGACATCAACATGGTTGAAGGTGAATCAAAAGAAATTCAGGAAGCCGAATTGGTTGAAGCTATCAAATTTGCGCACACTGCTATTAAATTACAGTGTTTAGCTCAAAAAGAATTAACTGCCGAAGTTGGTAAAACTGTAAAACGTACTTACAGCCACGAGCACAGCAACGAAGACTTGAAAAAAGCCATCTACGCTGCTACTTATGACCAGGTTTACGCTATCGCTTCTTCTGCATCTGCAAAAGACGAGCGTGGTGTTAAATTTAAAGAAGTTCGTGACGCGTATATCGAAACCTTAGGTGAGATAGATGACGTGACCAAGTTCCTGGCTAAAAAATATTATCATGATGTAGAGTATGATGCTATCCGTAATCTGGTATTAGACGAAGGTAAACGTTTAGACGGTCGTACAACTACCCAGATCCGCCCGATATGGAGCGAAGTTGGTTATTTACCATCTGCTCACGGTTCGGCTGTATTTACCCGTGGCGAAACCCAATCATTAACCACCGTTACCCTGGGTGCTAAAGATGATGAGCAAATGATTGATGGTGCGTTCATTAACGGTTACCAGAAATTCCTGTTACACTACAATTTCCCAGGCTTCTCAACCGGTGAGGTTCGTCCTAACCGTGGTGCTGGTCGCCGCGAAATTGGTCACGGTAACCTGGCTATGCGTTCATTAAAACAAGTATTGCCTTCTGAAGACGAAAACCCATACACTATCCGTATCGTATCTGATATCCTGGAGTCAAATGGTTCGTCGTCAATGGCAACAGTTTGTGCCGGTACATTGGCGCTGATGGATGCCGGTGTGAAAATTAAAGAGCCTGTATCTGGTATCGCGATGGGATTGATCACCAACGAAATGGGTACTAAATATGCTATCCTTTCTGATATTTTGGGTGATGAAGACCACTTAGGTGATATGGACTTTAAAGTAACCGGCACCAAAAATGGTATCGTTGCTGTACAGATGGACTTAAAGATCAATGGCCTTTCATACGAAGTGTTAACCAACGCTTTAAACCAGGCTAAAGATGGTCGTTTACATATCCTTGGCGAAATGGCTAAAACCATTACTCAGCCACGTGAAGATTACAAACCACACGCTCCGCGTATTGTTACCATTAAAATCGACAAAGAATTTATTGGTGCAGTTATCGGGCCCGGTGGTAAAATCATCCAGGAAATGCAGCGCGAAACAGGTGCAACCATTTCTATCGAAGAAAAAGACAACCAGGGTATTGTTCAGGTATTTGCCGATAACAAGGCTTCTATCGATGCCGCTCTGTCACGTATCCGCGCTATTGCTTCAAAACCAGAAGTAGGCGAGATATATGAAGGTAAAGTAAAATCAATTATGCCATTTGGTGCATTTGTTGAAATTATGCCTGGTAAAGATGGTCTGTTGCACATTTCTGAAATTGATCACCGCCGTATCGAAACGATGGATGGTATATTCCAGATTGGCGACGAGGTAAGGGTTAAATTGCTTGATGTAGATAAGCAAGGTAAATTAAAACTTTCAAGAAAAGTTTTATTACCAAAACCAGAAGCGCCTAAAGCCAATTAATTATTGAATTTTAGTATACAAAACCCTCGTAACGAGGGTTTTGTTATTTAGCCTGTTTTGTGAATGTTTTTTTTGAAAAAAAATTAAAACAAAACAGGCTTATTTGAACTTTAGTAAAATTGAGAGATAGTTTGACAAAACCATAAAGTCCGATCCTGCTTGAGAGAAAACATGACTTCTTCTACTAATGATCCTTTAGATTTTCTAAATAACAATCCGCATGGGATACAGTCGGGAACACAGACCGATCTTGTGCAGTTGTTGTTATATGAGATCATCAGGGTAAAAGATCTCATTGTATATTACGACTCCATACCCAACGGAGGCGGCCAGCTAGGCTCATCTATCCTGAACGAACTGGTATCCGAAGCTTACAGCTCCCTGGTCAACTACGATACTATACTCATGAAAAAGTACTACGACCTGTTGCTTAACTGCGATTAAGGCTCCCAGCTCCCTGAAGGGGGGAGTGATAAAGCAAATCCTTTTACACATCTTTTTCTTACCTTCTTTTGTCATTCTGAGCGACAGCGAAGAATCTATTATACGCCCTTTCTTCCGGCTTGTATAGCTCGTTAATAGATCCTTCGTTCCTCAGGATGACAAGCTTTTTTAAGTATAAAATATTTTTGTCATTCTGAGTGTAGCGAAGAATCTATTCTACGCCATATTCCTTTAAATAGGTGTAAATTTGTATATTCATCTATAAGATGAGCCAGTATAACTTTTTTACCTATATCCTTACAAATTATAATAAAACGGTATTATACACTGGTGTAACTAACGATTTAAATCAAAGATTGTACGAGCATTATTTTGGTGTTAGACAAGCTGAAAGTTTCACCTCAAAGTATAAATGTTATTATCTCGTATGGTTTGAGCGGCACCAATTTATAAATCATGCTATTGAACGTAAAAAGGAGATTACAGGCTGGACGAGGGAGAAAAAGGTAAAACTAATTGAGGTGGAAAACCAAAGTTGGGATTTTCTGAATAAGGAAATTATGGAATGGCCTCCAGTATTTACTGGCTAAACTATAACCAAAAGTGTCTGGTCATTCTAAACGTAGTGAAGAATCTACTCTTTACTTTTCCTATAGTTAGCATAGTTCAGTAATAGATCCTTCGTTCCTCAGGATGACAAACTTTTCAGATTATGATCTAAAAAAATATTCTTGTCATTCTGAGCATAGCGAAGAATCTATTCTACGTCTTTTATTGCAGTTTGCATAGTTCGTTAATAGATCCTTCGCTACGCTCAGGATGACAGAAGGTAGAAATCCTCCTCCCAAAAAACTTTACATAAATTTTATAACTCTGCCTTCTGAGGGCCGCGGGGATTATTATATTTGCATATGAACCATTTGATAGCACCATCAATTTTAGCTGCCGATTTTGCCAACCTGCAACGCGATCTGGAAATGATCAATAAAAGCGATGCAGATTGGGTGCATGTTGATATTATGGATGGTATGTTTGTGCCCAACATATCATTTGGTTTCCCGGTGGTTAGCGCCACCAAAAAACACGCTACCAAACCGCTTGATGTTCACTTGATGATCGTAGAGCCCGACCGGTACCTGAAAGCCTTTAAAGATGCCGGTGCTGATGGCATGACGGTACATTATGAAGCTTGTCCGCATTTGCATCGCACCATTCAGGCTATTAAAGAGCTGGGTTGCAGGGCAGGAGTGGCCCTTAATCCGCATACACCGGTTACTTTGCTACAAGACATCATTGCCGATCTGGACCTGGTACTCATCATGTCTGTTAACCCTGGTTTTGGCGGACAGAAATTTATCGACAATACTTACAAAAAACTGCACGACCTGAAAGCGCTGAGCCGCGACAAAAATCCAAACCTGTTTATTGAGGTTGACGGCGGTGTTGATCAGCACAACATCCAGAAATTGGTTGATGCCGGTGCCAACGCGCTGGTTGCAGGCAGTTCTGTGTTTTCGTCGGCCGACCCATCGGCTGCCATATCTCACCTTAAATATCCCGAAAAGTTATTACAATCGTAATAAATTCTACGAACTCCGTAGGATAAATTACAAATTTGCAATCAAAGGGCCTTTTGTTGATTAATTGTATATTTTTTCAAAAAATGCAAATAATCTCTATATATTTTGTCAAATTAATTAACTTCGGCCCAACTAAATACGAAGTTCCTAATCGTGTATTCAGAACCTACAATTTGTTAACTATATGAAACATAATTTTGGTGCCGGACCCGGCATTTTACCTCAGGAAGTTTTAAAACAAGCTGCTGAGGCAGTAATTGATTTAAATGGTATAGGATTGTCATTATTGGAGATCTCACACCGTTCAAAAGAATTTGAAGCAGTTTTAGATGAAGCTGTTAGTTTGGTGAAAGAGTTATTCAGCGTTCCTGAGGGTTATTCGGTTCTGTTTTTACAGGGCGGTGCCAGCACCCAGTTTGCTTTGGCGCCATATAACCTGTTGCCATCAACCGGTAAAGCCGCTTACCTGGAAACAGGTGTTTGGGCGAACAAAGCTTTAAAAGAAGCTAAATACTTTGGCGAGGTTGAAATTGTAGCTTCTTCAAAAGAGAGCAACTTTACTTACATCCCTAAGGATTATACCATCCCTGCGGATGCCGCTTATTTCCACATTACTTCTAATAATACCATTTATGGTACACAATTACAGGAGTTCCCTAAATCGCCAATACCGGTGGTTTGTGATATGTCGTCAGATATCTTCAGCCGCAAAGTTAATGTTGCCGATTTTGGTTTGATCTACGCCGGTGCTCAGAAAAACATGGGTCCTGCAGGTGTAACCCTGGTGATCGTAAAAGATGATATTTTAGGCAAAGTTGATCGTAAGATCCCGTCTATGTTTAACTACCAGACACAAATTGAAGGTGGTTCTATGTACAATACGCCTCCATGCTTCGCTATCTATGTTTCTATGTTAACCTTAAGATGGTTAAAAGCCAAAGGTGGTGTAGCTGCCATTGAGCAGGAAAATATTACCAAAGCACGCGTATTATATGATGCTATCGATGCTAACCCGTTGTTTAAGGCGGTAGCAGCTCCGGAAGATCGCTCGAACATGAACGTATGTTTTGTAATGGAGAACCCAGAGCTGGAAAAACCTTTCCTGAAACTGTGCGACGAAAGAGGTATAGTAGGCATCAAAGGTCACCGCAGCGTAGGCGGTTTCCGTGCCTCCATCTATAATGCCTTACCATTAAGCAGCATTTTAGTGCTGGTTGATGTAATGAACGAGTTTGCAGAAAGTAATAAATAATTTAGTGAATGGTGAGTGGAGAATGGAGAATGGTGAGTAGTTTGCCGTCATTTAACCATTCACCACTCACTGCTCACCACTCACACAAAAGACATGATCAAAATATTAGCTAACGATGGTATAGATCCAATTGGAAAGAAATTGTTGGAAGATGCCGGATTTTTTGTTGATACCAACAATATACCTCAGGATGAATTGCCTGAAAAATTAAAAGAGTACGATGCCATCACCGTGCGCAGCGCAACAAAAGTTCGCAAGGCTTTAATTGACGCAACTCCTAACCTGAAAGTAATTGGTCGCGGTGGTGTTGGTATGGATAATATCGATGTAGAATACGCCAGGGAAAAAGGTTTAAGCGTTTATAACACGCCGGCTTCTTCTTCCTTATCAGTTGCCGAACTGGTATTTGCCAGCTTATTTGGCGCTGTACGCTTTTTACATGATAGCAACCGCAAAATGCCGGTTGAAGGCGGTACCAAATTTAACGACCTGAAAAAAGCTTATGCTAAAGGTATCGAGCTACGCGGTAAAACATTAGGTATTGTAGGTTTTGGTCGTATCGGTCGCGAAGTAGCAAAAATTGCTATCGGCGTTGGTATGGATGTGTTGGCTTATGATCTTTTTGATTTTAACCCAGAGCTGGATATTGTTTTGGGCGGCGGTACAACTGTAAAAGTATCTGTTAAGAAAGCTACGCTTGATGAAGTGATTAAAACAGCCGACTTTATTACCCTGCACACTCCATTCATCGACAAAGCTCTTTTAGGCGCCGAAGAACTGGCTCAAACCAAAAAAGGCGTAGGCCTGGTGAACATTTCACGCGGCGGCTTGATTGACGAATTGGCCCTGATTGACGCCTTAAACAGCGGACAAGTTTCATTCGCAGCATTAGACGTGTTTGATAACGAACCAACTCCGCGCGAAGAAATATTAAAACACCCTAAAATTTCACTTACCCCGCATATTGGCGCCGCCACGAACGAGGCCCAGGAACGTATAGGTGTTGAATTGGCCAATCTGATCATTGATCATTTCAAAAAGTAAAAGTAAATACGAGGTTTACTGTTTAACGCAAATAGCCGGGATCTGTAAATGATCCTGGCTATTTTGTTATATAGCTCAATCGCCGCTACCTGTATCCTCATCATCAGTGTTTGGAAGATCATCCCGGAGAGAGCCTTTGAAGCATAGTCAAGACATTGTTTCGTTTATCTGTTTAGCGAAGTCGATTTTGTGTATGTAAAAGAGAAGCTGCTAGTTAGAATAACTTTTTATAAGATTTCTTTATCGAACAATAATTCATCTTGAAATTATTTTAAGTTGGCCGCAAAAATATTAAAGTATATTATATTTGTTATTTAAAGCCTACGTTATGCCTAAAGCCTTTTTGTATATCATTTTATTTTTGGCGCCTGTTTGGGCCAATGCACAAACCACTCAGCCTGACATGACGGTATTCGGATATAAATTGGGAGAGCCATTGCATGTTCCGGAATGCTCCTGTGAAATTAAAGCTTATCTTGGAGGTACCCGGTTTAATAAAAAGGAATACTACGAATACACTTACCCTCCACTAAGCGCCGTAGATTGTTTTGAACGAGGAGATTTAAATAAATACGACCCCAAAAAAACAAAATCGCTGCCAGAAGTAACCAATGGCTTTATCGACATCTATTTTGCAAAAAATAAAATACCAGCCATCTGCCCGGTGATCTCTTTCACAGCCGGTATTCTGGATTCTAAGTTAATAGGCATAACCTTCAAGATCCGATCCGACGAGGCAAACAGCGATTTGGAACAATTGAAGCAAAAATACGGAAACGATGTATCTATTAAACGATACCAATTACAAAACGGCTTCGGTGCAACACGTAATTGTTTTAGCGCCACATGGACATTTCCTGCTTTAACTGTAACTCTTTTAAGTGCTGATGGTACTACATACACCAGTCCTTATGGAACCGTAACAATTGCCATTCCTCAAAAAAACGATAATAATAATCAAAATGATAGAAAATTATAATACTCTGTCATTCAATATTTGTGACGTTTCCCTGGTCTCATCATAAAATACCTTAAGCCGCAATAGTTTAAGTCACTGGCTGTTATTATCATCATGTATCGACGGATTCAATAACATCTCATTAAGTAGACGCAAACAAATATGTGATTGCTGTAAAGAAGAACGGCGAAGCAATATCCTCACGAACCTTTACTTGCGAGAGTAATAACACATGAAAAGGCATGGCGAATAAATAATGAACTAAAGGGGGCTGTCACCCTGAGCTCCGTCGAAGGGTAGAGCGCAGAGGCCCTGCCCACCATGCTTCGACGGAGCTCAGCATGACACCCCTTTTTGCATAAAACTATTTGATGGGCTATTACGGATTGCCTTGCTGCGCTCGTAATTGACATGGTTGGATTGACATTATTTAAGACTTACTAAGTTTTCAAAACTTCGTAAGTGTGGTTATGTATATCAATAACATTGTGATTGGTTTATTTAGTATTTATAAACATCTGATTCATTGTTTGATAGCTTGCTGTAGGTTTAACCGTAACGCAACGTAAATTTAAACCCCAGCTTCATTGCTTTTAAGTAATATAACCTCCTTTCCAACTTTATATATGATTGTTTAATAACAAAAATAGCTGATTGCCTCGGTTGAATTTTTGTTGAGTAAGTTTAATATTAGTTTACATAGTGTTTATAAATAGTGATTATAATTGTATATATACTAAACACTATCCCCAATTTAAACCATAATCTATCCGAATTAAAATATCGCCTCCGTGGGAGGTATCACCCTAAATATGCTTACCAATCATGATTATATAAAATAAACAAATTAAAATCCAACCACCTATGAAAAACAACAAATTACAAATCGCGGGACTGGCTATGCTCGCTGCTATTTTAGCCGGGAGCTGTAAAAAAGGCACACTGGAGGAAGTGAAGACTTCGAAAAGTAAGTCACTTGTTACAGCTGGCACTACATCGGCCAGTATTACATTTAACTGGGATAAAACCTACCAAACCATTGATGGTTTTGGCTGCTTCGGCGGACGAGTTACTCCCTTTTTTGAATCGGCCAAACGGGATACTATTATGGCGTACCTCTGGGGCAATCAGGGTTTACAGCTCAATATCATCCGCGGAGAGATCCTGTATACCTATCCTTTTGATAAATCCAGCGGAGTGGTAACTATAAAACCCAGCGGAGCAGATATTAACGTAGATGTAACCAGCAGCGCCTATACTTCCTTAACGGATGATCAGAAAGAACAGTTGGCGCAATTATGGATCATGAAAACGGTAAAGAGCAAGTACCAGGTGCCGGTAATGTTTGCCAGCGCGTGGACGCCGCCATTGGCCATGAAAACTAATCCGAACAGTGTAAACGCACAGTGGTTTAACGGGCTTAACTTCAACACCAGTTCTACCGATTTTGCAAGATATATAGCAGGCTTTGCAAAAGCTTTTCAAAGTGAAGGTGTTAATTTTTCTGCAGTATCGCCAACCAATGAGCCCGAGAATATTTTCTCATCCTGGGCTGCATCATATTGGGATGCGGCACATCTTGGTCAGTTTGTTTCCAATAATCTCCGCCCGGCATTAAATGAAAAGGGTCTCAATTCGGTTAAGATCATTGCTTCTGAAAACGCGGCCTGGGATACAGCCAATGGCTTTTTGTCGGGAATGGATAAAAGCAATGTCGATATTTTGGCCGGCCATGGTTATGTAGGAGTGGTAGATGCCATTCTTGGTAAAAAGGGTCTGAATCAAACCCCTTCAGCCTGGACCTTTAGTACTGGTGGTAAACCGGTATGGCTCACCGAAACATCTGATGCAGGTGTAGCTTATGACAATACCATGGGAGAGGGCTTGAAATTAGCCACCAGCATGCATAACTTCCTGACAACCTGTAATGTAAACGCCTTTGTATACTGGTTGGGCATGCTAGCCGGACAGGATAATGAGGCGTTGATCAATAAAAATAGTGATGGTTCATTGGATATTGCCAAAACTTATGATGTTATGGGGCAGTTTTCAAGATATGTACGCCCTGGCTATGTTCGTTTTGATGCCAACGTGCAGAATGATTCTTCATTGAAAGTATCAGCCTTTAAAGATCCTTCAAGCGGTAAGTTTAGTATTGTTGCGGTTAATACGGGTAATCAATCTGCCGTTTGTACCCTTCAATTACAAGGGTTTACCGCGGCTACGTTAAACTCATATCTCACTGCCGATAGCAATAACCATGCTCATTGGCTACAAGGCATTCCTGTAACTGCCAACCCCGACGGAAGCATCAGCGTTACGGTACCAGCTCTGAGTGTAACAACTTTCACTGGGGTTAAAGGTCAGTAGCTTTGCCGATTTGTTTTAAATAATTCAATTGATTATATTTACATATAACAACAGCCCGGGTCTCTTTTTTAAGAGGCCCGGGCTGTTTGGTTAAGGTCAAAATCAAGCCAAAAATTAACTTTTTTTATGTAGTTATTTGATGGTCAAATATTTAATACTTTTTAAAGTTTTAAAAACTGCTCAAAAGCGCGTTGAAATTTGTTAAAAAGTGTTAAAATGGGGTGTTTTAAAGTAATTTTCGAGCGTTTTTGATCTGATTTTGGGCAGAAAAATGTTAAAATTAAAGGTTTAAAAAGTTTTCAGAAGGGATTTGTATCTTAGGGTATTCCTTGGGATCATGAAATGAAACTCAATACTGGAAAAATAATTCTGGAATCGGAAAGGCTGCTCTTCCGGCTGCATACTCTTGATGACATGGACGATTTTTGCGCCATGGAGCAGGATCCTGAAGTACGGCGATATGTTGGCGGAAAACCCCGTACCCGGGTGGAAGCCGAAGACAGGTTTATTAATGGCCCCATGCAGCCCCATGATGGTTTCTGGGCTATGTGGGCTACCACATTAAAATCAAACAATCAATACGTTGGCAGGTGTGGTTTGTATCCGCACTATAATGAGGCGGGTGAAATCATAGAGGGTGATGCCTCCATGGGCCTTTACATAGCTCATCAACACTGGCGAAAAGGTTATGCCACCGAAGCGGGGCTTGCTTTGATTCGCTTTGGTTTTAATGATCATCACCTAAAACGGATTGTTACCACCATTGATATCGAAAATGCGGTATCTGTACATGTTATTGAAAAACTGGGCTTTACACTCGCCCAAACAGAGCATGGTGGCCATAGGTCATTTTATCATTATCTACTGGCTAACCCCGCTTATAGCTGATACGCTATATCTTTCTCTGGTATAGTAACCGTATAGCCATTCTGCTCCAGGTCGTTGGCCAGTAGTTGCATGCTTTCGGTTTCGCCATGTACCAGGAACACGTTTTTGAGCTTTGACTTATCCTGATGTTTTACATTCTCCATCAGGTCGTTATGATCGCCGTGGGCGCTCAGTACGTCGGTTTGTTTGATGGTAGCATAAACGGCCAGTTCACGGTCTTTGATGTGTACTATGGAGTCGCCACGCAGTAAACGGTGACCTAGAGTGCCTTTGGCACAATAGCCTATAAAAAGAATGGTACAGTAGTAATTCTGAATATTATAAAACAGGTGATCCTGGATACGGCCACCTTCCAGCATTCCCGCCGAAGAGATGATGATGCAGGGCTCGTAATAATTGGATATCTGGCGGCTATCCTTTAGATTCTCTACATAGGTAAGGTTTTCAAACTCAAATTCGTCGCCTTTATCCTTGTAAAAATCCTGGGCGTCCTGGTTCACCAGGCTGTGGTACTTCCTGAAAATGCCTGTGGCCATGGTAGCCATAGGGCTGTCGACAAACACCTTAACTGGTGGTAGCAAGCCTTCGCTGAAGATCTTGTTAAGCGAATAAACCAATGATTGGGTACGACCGATACTAAACGCGGGTATAATTAACCGTCCTTGTTCTTTAACACAGGCTTTATCAATAACCTCTATCAGGGTTTGTTCAACGGATTTATCTTTAGTGTGATAGCGGCCTCCATAGGTTGATTCCGTAACCAGGTAATCAACCGGAGGCAATTCCTGTGGATCATTTAATACCGGGTAGTTTTTGCGGCCTATATCACCGGTAAAGGCGATGGATTTTTCTTCGCCGTTTTCGGTAACACGCAGCACTGCGGATGCAGCACCCAGTAAATGCCCAACCGGTATAAAAGTGAGTTCAATATTGCCATTGATACGGAAGGGACGGTTAAAGCCGATGGTCACAAAACGGTCTACCGTATCCATCACGTGTTTTTGCAGGTAAAGTGGCTGTGGGCCTCCGCCGGTATTGAATTTGCCTTTACCACGCTTTCTATGGCCTTTGTTAGCCTTATTCATGAAGATACTAACCGAATCGAGTAGCAGGAGCTCGGTTAAGTCGGCAGTAGGTGGGGTGCATAGGATTTGCCCGTTAAAACCCATTCTGATGAGCGTGGGCAGATTGCCGGAATGATCGATATGCGCATGCGTTAGTATCACCACATCGATTTCTTCCGGGCGGAAAGGAAAGTTCTCGTTATCCTGTATGCTGCGGTCTTTCTCGTAATCTAACCCGCAATCCACTAAAATCTTATATCGGTCAACCTCCAGCAAATGCATGCTGCCGGTTACCTGACGGGCCGCCCCGTGTATGGTTAATTTCATTTTTTATGTTATGCGTTATACGTATGACGTTTTACGTTGTTCGGGGGGTAATATAAATAATTGAAAAAATTATTTCAGAAAGTTTAACGTATTACGTAAAACACCCAACGTAAAACGCCAACATTAGCCATTCTGCGCATCAAATTGTAACTGGTTCAAATAGCGGTAAAGACCCTGTTCATTGCTGATCAATTCCAGGTGGTTACCGCATTCAATGATCTCGCCCTTTTCCAGCACGATGATTTTATCAGCCTCGCGAATGGTCGACAAACGGTGTGCTATGATGATGGATGTACGATCTTTCATCAACTCTTCCAGGGCTTCCTGTACCAGGCGTTCTGATTCAGAGTCCAATGATGAAGTAGCCTCATCCAATATCAATATAGAAGGATTTTTAAGCAATGCCCGGGCTATAGCGATACGCTGGCGCTGACCACCAGACAGTTTAACTCCACGTTCGCCCACAACAGTTTCATAACCTTCGGGGAAGGAAGTAATGAACTGGTGCGCATTGGCGCGTTTAGCAGCTTGTATAATATCTTCTTTCGATGCACTCAACCGGCCATAGGCAATGTTCTCGGATATAGTTCCGCCAAAAAGCATTACATCCTGCGGTACAATAGCTACCTGGTTACGGATATCGGTAATGGAAAAATCTGAAGCTGGGCGACCATCAAACAGAATATTGCCATTTTGAGGATGATAGAATTGAAGGATAAGCGATGCCATGGTTGATTTACCAGAACCGCTTGGCCCAACAATAGCCACTTTTTGCCCTGCAGCTGCATCAAACGAAATGCCTTTTAAAACAGTAAGTTCAGACCGGGAAGGATAGGCGAACACCACCTTGTCAAAAGCCAGGTTGCCTTTGATTTTTTGATCTACCTGGTTGTTATTTTCAACCATATGTATGTCTTCGCCTTGTTCGGCCAGTATTTCCAACACACGCTCGCTTGCTCCAACAGCTTTTTGCAGATTAGCATACAGATCGGGGAAAGTACCCATGGCAGCGCCTACAAATATGGAGTACATGATAAAAGTAGTCAGATCGCCTACCAGTATCTCGTGATTACTCACCAGTACCGAACCGTACCATATCACACCCACAAAGGTCCCAAACAGGCAAAATACGATGAACGATGCAAATATGCCGCGGAATTTGGCGCCTTTTACAGCTATGTTCACTACCATGCGCAGAATTTTATCATAGCGGGTGGCTTCGTAGGCCTCGTTTACAAAAGCTTTAACATTGGCAATACCTTGCAGGGTTTCTTCGACAATGGTATTGGATTCGGCCAGCCTGTCCTGTGCCTGGCGGGATAGTTTGCGGATATATCTCCCAAAAAATACGGCGAAACCTACCAGGAAGGGAAGGATAGCCAATAAAGCCAGGGTTAATTTTATGGATACCACAGCCAGCAAAATAACGCTGCCTACCATGATTACCAGTTGCCTGATGATCTCGGCAAAAGTAGTAGTAAGGGTATCTTGTATCTGTGACAGATCGGCTGATATGCGACTGTTCAGCTCACCAACACGGCGGTTGGCAAAAAAGTTCATCGGCAAGGTGATCAGCTTAAAATAAGTGTCCCGACGGATATCTGCCAGCGATTTCTCGGCTACCTGAACAAACCAAACCACCCTGAAAAAGGAAACAAAGGCCTGCCCAAATAATAACAGAAAGCCAGCAATGGCAATAGCATTAAGGCTATGGGGTAAATAACTGTTGGGAAATTTGCCTTGTGCGGCATCTATCAATGCCCCTAATATTTTAGGAAAAGCAAGCCCAACCAAGCTGGATATAAACAAAAATATCAGTCCGGCTATAAATTTGCCCCGGTAAGGTTTAATGTAATTGAGCAGCTTACGGATGTTCTGTATGCTCTGCCTGTTTATTTTTGCTTTGGGTAATTCTGCTTCTGCTTTAGCGCCACTATTCAGCCGTCCTCTTGCCATGTATACGTTTATAGTTAAGATCGCAAAATTACACCTTAACTTTACTTTTTCTGCTTATCAGAAATAAAATTGACGCAATCATGAGAACAATGATCAAAATATAGATGCGCTGCATAGTGGCAGCTCGCTGATTATCTGCCTTTAATGTTGCATTTTGCTGCCTTAACTTGCTGATCAGATTGACATAATTCTGGTTAATAGTTTCGGCTTCTTTGGAGTGGCTCTGAATCTGCCGTTGCTGAAATGCTCTGTATTCCAGCAGGATCTTAAGCTCTTTATAAATGTTATCGTCGGTTTTAACAATATCCATCAAAATATCGTTCGACCGGCGGATATCGCCTTTAGTTTGAAAACCGAATATCCCGGTATGCTCATTGAGGCTTTGACCGTATTGCCCAAAGCGTACTTTACGGGCATCCAGCATACTGTTTATTTTTTTACGCTGCAACTGATAAGCTACGGAATCGGCACTTACCTGTGCGTCAGTTTGCGCGTATAAGTCATTAAATAAAAAGAGGATAATACCAATCAGTAAGAATTTTTTCATCTGTATAATTTGATTTTTAATGGAGATGAAGCTATCATGAGATGTTTATACATTTTGGTGTGAGCGATAGCTCATGATGGTTTCATGCTGCTACTGAAACTCAATGATTACCTTATCATTCAAATTTAAACCTAAAAGGCCACTGGCGTTACCTTTGTTAATTGCTATCTCCAAATGATCGCTTATACCAAAAAGACACAATTTTTCTCCAACAGGAACTTCGTTATAATGCCAGCTCAGATGATTGATAGTTTCGTTACGTTTAAAATTTAATACGAATTTACGACCCTGTTGTACGCTATTGAAAAACTCCTTGGTAATGTTGGTAATTACGTTCTGAAACGAATCGATATAGATCACTACACCTTTGATCAGGTTTTTTTCGATAACGGGCTGCAGGTTCATTTTATTTTCAATATCCTGTATAGGGATGCCTATCTCATTAAGCTTACCACCCTTAGCCAGATGACAGGCCGCTTTTACAAAAATATCTGCTAACGGAAAATGTAAGAACTTAAGATCCTGCATAATGTTTATTTCCACAATCTCCTCCGGAGTTTCTTTAAACATCAGCGAAAAAATGCCATTATCGGCACCCACGAAGTAATGATTTTTATACTTTACGGCCAGAAATTTGGTGTGGTCGTTATACACCGTATCAATACCAATGAGGTGTACGGTACCATCAGGAAAGTAATAAAAACTGTTTTTTAGTATAAAGGCCGCTTGCTGTACATCAAACGCGGCAACGTTATTGGTAATGTCAACAATATTCACTGTGGGCAACAATTTGTAGATGCTGCCCTTCAAAGCAGCCTGGTAAATATCTTTATCGCCCAAATCAGTAGTTAATGTTATTATTGCCATTAATTTTATAATATTTATTGCTAATCTTGTAGTAGCATTTGAAGCTACAAATATTCAATTTTTAATTCATAAAAATCCGTAACTAAAAATCAAATTAGTATTGAACGAGCTAAAGCTATCAATTGAAAATGTAAATCCGGCAGTATTGTGGGGGCCAAATAATGATCATTTTGAGATCATTAAGAAACAATATCCTAAGCTTAAAATAGTTGCGCGTGGCAGCGAAGTTAAAATTCTGGGTGATGATCACGAACTGAATATTTTTCAGGAAAAATTCGATCACCTGCTACAACACGTAGAGAAGTTCGAAAACCTGAATATTACCGACCTGGAGCGTATCCTGGGCTCAAAAAATACAAATGCACCATCAGCTGATCCCTCAGCAGATAAATTTGCCAGCGGCGAAGTAATTGTGTTTGGGCCAAACGGGGTTATGGTGAAGGCACGCACGGCCAACCAGCGCAAAATGGTTGATTGTATCAACAAAAGCGATATACTCTTTGCCATAGGGCCAGCGGGTACCGGTAAAACATACACCGCTGTTGCTTTAGCGGTAAGGGCGCTCAAGAACAAGGAGATCAAACGGATAATTTTAACCAGGCCGGCGGTTGAAGCAGGGGAGAATCTTGGATTTTTACCGGGCGACCTGAAAGAAAAGATAGATCCGTACCTGAGGCCTTTGTATGATGCGCTTGATGATATGATCCCTGCAGAAAAACTGAAGTTTTACCTGGAGAATCGCACCATTGAGATAGCTCCGCTGGCATTTATGCGCGGTCGTACATTGGATAATTGTTTTGTGATATTAGATGAGGCACAGAACGCTACTGATATGCAGCTCAAAATGTTTTTGACCCGTATGGGCCCATCGGCCAAGTTTATTGTTACCGGTGATGTTACCCAGATTGATTTACCCAAAAAACAGCAGTCAGGTTTGCATACCGCGTTGCGCATATTAACTGATATAAAAGGAATTGAAATTGTTTACCTGAGCGGCGAAGATGTGGTAAGGCACAAACTGGTACGTAAAATACTGGAAGCTTACGGGGATATACAATAGGGAAGGTTCATAGTTCATGGTTGATGGTTCATAGTATTCTTGCAAATCATCCATGAACTATAAACTATCAACCATGAACTAAAAAGAATGAACGCGATAAAAGAAACACATTTTAATTTACCAGGCCAAACTAACTACTACAAAGGCAAGGTACGTGATGTTTATACGATTGATAATAAATACCTGGCCATGGTGGTTACCGACCGCATCTCTGCTTTTGATGTGGTGCTGCCAGAAGCTATCCCTTATAAAGGACAAGTACTTAACCAAATAGCGGCCCGTTTTTTAGAGGCTACTGCTGATATTGTACCAAACTGGGTAATATCTGTACCAGATCCGAGCGTTACTATTGGTCGCATTTGTGAGCCTTTTAAGGTAGAAATGGTGATCCGTGGTTATTTAGCCGGTCATGCCTGGCGGGAATATAGTGCTGGTAAAAGACAAGTTTGCGGAGAAAGCTTACCCGAAGGTTTAAAAGAGAACGATATATTACCAGAGCCTATCATAACACCCACTACCAAGGCATCTGTTGGGCACGACGAGGATATATCAAAAGCCGAGATATTGAAACAAAATATTGTATCTGCTGATGATTACGCTAAATTGGAAGCTTACACCAAAGCTTTGTACAAACGCGGCACTCAAATAGCAGCCAAACAAGGCTTGATCCTGGTTGATACCAAGTATGAATTTGGTAAGGTTGGGGATCAGATATATCTGATTGATGAGATACATACTCCCGACTCATCAAGATACTTTTATAAAGAAGGTTATGAAGAGCGCCAGCAGAAAGGGGAGGCGCAAAAACAACTTTCGAAAGAGTTTGTAAGGAAATGGTTAATTGAAAACGGTTTCCAGGGTAAAGATGGCCAGGTAGTGCCGGTGATGACCCCGGAAATTGTACAGTCGATCTCCGAACGTTATATCGAGTTATATGAGCAAATTATCGGCGAAGTATTTGTAAAACCTGATAACGAGAGTGTACTCAACCGGGTTGAAAACAGCATCAAAGCCGCATTAACAAATTTGTAGTTTTTAATTACACGTAAAATTATCATATCTTAGCTTTCTAATTATTAATAAGAATGAAATTTACTGTCGATAAGCACGAGAAATATATCTTAGTGAAACTTAATGAGTCGAAATTGAACTCGTTGGTTACACCTCAATTAAAGTCTGAGTTGATATTGATCAATACTGAAGGTCAGCGAAATATAATTCTTGATCTTTCACAGGTAAAATTTGCAGATTCTTCTGGTTTAAGCAGTTTACTGGTAGGGCACCGTTTATGTAAAAATGCTACTGGGTTATTTATCCTGGCAGGTTTAAATGATGCAGTGGCCCGCTTAGTAACCATATCACAATTGGATAATGTACTGAACATTGTACCTACAGCCGAAGAAGGTATCGATCTTATTTTCATGGAAGAGATTGAAAAAGAGCTGAAAAAAGAAGCAAGATAGGCCTTATGGTTGTTTACCCTATATGAAATTTGAGGTAACAATACTGGGGAGTAGTTCCGCGACACCCATTTTTAACAGAAATCCTACAGCACAGGCGCTTAATATCAATGAGCGCCTGTATTTAATTGATTGCGGCGAAGGTACCCAGCAGCAAATGCTGCGTTTTGATGTTAAGGCGAGCCGTATCGATCATATATTCATCAGTCATCTTCATGGCGATCATTATTTGGGGCTGATAGGTTTATTATCGTCTATGCATCTTAATGGCCGTAAAAAAGCGCTTTATCTTTTTGGGCCGGCTCACTTGAAAGAGATTATAGACCTGCAGTTTAAATATTCGGAAACAACGCTACAGTTTCCGCTGGAGTTTACTGCTATCGATGCCCAAAATGCCGAAGTAATTGTCAATAATAGTGATGTTATCGTAGAAACAATTCCGCTTGATCATCGTATTGCCTGTACTGGCTTCCTTTTCAAAGAAAAGAAACGTTTGCGTAAGTTGATAAAGGAGAAACTGGAAAACCTGAATGTTCCGGTGGAGTATTACACCGCTTTAAAAAGAGGAAGTGATTATACATCAGCAAGTGGGGAGGTGTACAAAAATGATACTTTAACTATAGACTCCCAAATACCAAAATCATATGCCTATTGCTCAGATACAATTTATAACGAGCAGTATTTTGAACAGATCAGTAATGTTACGTTGCTTTATCACGAGGCTACGTTTTTAAATGATATGTTGGACAGGGCGAAAGATACGCATCATACCACAGCTTTGCAGGCAGGAGAGATAGCGCTAAAAACCCATGCCCGGAAATTGTTGATTGGCCATTTTTCGGCCAGGTATAAAACCCTGAATGAATTGCTCGATGAAGCCAGAAGTGTTTTTCCAGAGACCGAATTGGCTATTGAAGGAAAAACATTCGCTATAGAATAGAGCCAAGAGATTAGAGTCAAGAATCAAAACTGTCTATACCAAAAAAAGCAAACGAACATCGTTTGCTTTTTTTGTTTAGTGGGTTTACATGTAAACCCACTTTTTAACTTGAAAAATGACATATCTATTTGATTGTCAATTATTTATATCAATATAAACCGTAAAAAGTGTAAACCCATGTAAACCCACTTTTTGATGCATATTTTCCGTCTTGATTCTTGACGCTAATTTCTTGATTCTAAAGATCAGTCTTTTTTACCTCCAAAAACTGAGAAGCTTACATATCGTTTTGGATGCGCTTTCAGGTCGATGAACAGGTTATTCAGGTTATTTGATGCATCAGTAAGATTTTTGTACATCTTATCATCATTCATCAATAAGCCTAATGAACCTTGGCCATTATTGATTTTGGCAATAGTAGCCTGCAGATCTGCCATGGCTTTATTGGCATTGTCTAAAGTTTGTTTGATGTTTGCTGATGCGATATCATTACTCACCTTTTCAAAGTTAGCAGTCATGCCGTTCAGGTGAGATGTGCTCGTTTTCAGACTGCCGGATACTACTTCTGCATTAGTTAAAATACCATTGATGTGTCCTGATTGAGAAGCTACCAGATTATCTATTTTTTTAGTAGTACCCTCTAATGTTTGCAGCGAATTGGCAATACTCATAAAGCTCCGGTCAACATTTTTCTGAAAGTTAGGGTTCAGTATTTTATTGATAGCTGCCAATGATGAATCCATTTTTGATATCAGCATTTCGGCTTTTTTCTGGATGGGTTGTAAACTTTCGGCCAAACTTCCTTGTATATCGGCTTTCAGAGTGTCTTTATCTTCAGCAGCTACTTTACTGTTACCCAGTTCAAAAACAATAGCCTTACTGCCTAAAAGATCGGTACTTGATAGTTTAGCCAGGGTGTTATTGGGTATAACATAATCCGGATCAATCTTAAACTCTACAATAGTATGTCCATCGGGCTGTAATTTCATGCTTGATACACGTCCTATCTGAAACCCGTTAACCAATACCGGTTTTGCTAAAGCAAGGCCTTCCACGCTTCTGTAAACGGCATAATATTTATTGGAACCCGAAAAAACATCATTACCGCGCAAAAAGCTATATCCTAATATCAATATAGTAATGGCTATGGCTGTAAGGGCACCTATTTTTGTTTCGTTTGAAATTTTCATTAAGTAGTGGTTTTCGGGTTAAATTATTTTTTTGTTTTGAATTGTTGATGTTGCTTGATTTTATATAACAGGTAAAGCTAAACTATATTACTTTGAAACCTGCTCAACCTCATTTTTAAAATTTGTTAAAGCCCTTACAATCGAATTGACAATGGTATTTTGTCCATCCTCTGAATTTAAATAAGCCTCATCATCAGGATTATTAATATATCCTGTTTCTACCAAAACAGATGGCATAGAACTATGACACAATACATAAATGCTCTGATCTCTTATACCTTCACTTGGCCTTCCGTCTGTTTCAACAAACTCTTTATTAAGTAATGTTGCCAGATTTATACTTTGCTGCCTGAATTTTCTTTTATACTCGTTTGTTAAAATAATAGTTATGGGATCGTTGGGATCTAAAGCTCCTCCATCAAGCTCAGAGTCGCCTTCAACCTGGTTTTTTTTAATCTCATTTTCGGCCTCTCTTGTGCGTTTTAATGCATAAACCAATAGTAACACTCCTTTACCTGAACGATCGGGAACCAAACTTGTTTTATAAACCGGTTTATGATGTTTGGTACCTACTCTTCTGCTTACGCGTCTATCCGATAAAGAATTACAGTGTATCGAAATAAAAACGTCCCCTTTATTTTCATTGGCAATTTCGGCACGCCGTTCAAATGAAACATCATCTTCGGTGCTGCGGGTAAGCACCCCTTTTACACCCGGTATATCTTTTTCTACCGCTTTTTGCAATTTTAACGCAATCGCAAGCGTTACATTCCTTTCAGTAGAATATTCGCCTGATGCGCCATGTGAAAAGTGACCCACATTACTGGATGGTTTACCTCCGTGACCGGCATCAATAATAATAGTTTTGATCTTGAAACCAGTGTTATTTATAACTGTATCTTTTTTTATGGAACCATAAGATGTGACCGGAAAATATGAAAGGAATGCCAGCAATACCGATAAACTATAAATCAATCTTTTCAATGCCCTATTTTTCATTATTTTTGAACGCTGTTAACTTTATCTGCAAAAATACTATTCATAATCAATTTTGAAATTCACAACCTTCTTTTTTCTGCTTGCAATTATTTTAACGGTGAGTGTACTTTCTGCCGAAAGCAAAAATACGTATAAAGGCCATAGCAGCAAACCTGTTAGAGATACTATTATAAAACTTGATTCTGTTCGGGACAAGAAACTGCTTAGGATTAAGAAAACTAAACAAAATATAAGCACCCTTGGTGTTGAAAACACAGGTTTAAATAATAATTATAATATAGTTCCTGCTACCGATACGATTATAAAACGCGACACCATTAAAAACGGAAAAGCTGTTAAGGGCAAAAAAAATGGAGCCACTCCCGCGACAAAGAAAACAACTGCCCAAACTGATACCACACAAAAGAAAGGTGATATACAATCAGAAGTAAAGGCTGTGGCCGAAGATTCTACTCATGTAGATAACGAGCATAATA
This sequence comes from Mucilaginibacter inviolabilis, assembly GCF_011089895.1. Classification (NCBI taxonomy): domain Bacteria; kingdom Pseudomonadati; phylum Bacteroidota; class Sphingobacteriia; order Sphingobacteriales; family Sphingobacteriaceae; genus Mucilaginibacter; species Mucilaginibacter inviolabilis. Next base: position 1,372,878 of record NZ_JAANAT010000001.1, on the reverse strand, counting down.
TTTTGTATTTATACGGACGTGCGCGTGTTACTTATGAAGACTTTGAACTCGATGCTGATTTTATCCGTGTTGATCAGAAAAATCACATCATATTCGCTCGCGGAAGTATAGACCCTCGTACACACCGTTATATAGGCCGGCCAATATCGAAGCAAAAAACTGAGAAACCAGTATCTTCCGATTCGCTGTTGTTTAACTATGAAACTAAAAAGGGAAAACTATATAACCCGGCGTCAGAACAAGAGGGTAATTTTATATCCGGCGGACAGGCAAAAAAACTGAACGAAACTGAAGTGGCTTATCGCAATGTAATATTCAGTACTTGCGATCTCCCATACCCGGAAACCCACTTTGGAATCGTGATAACCCGGGGTATTGGTGAAAAAAATAGGATCATCTCAGGGCCTGCCTATCTTGAAATTGAAGGAATTCCTTTACCATTAGCTATTCCGTTTGGTTTTTTCCCGAAACCAAATCAACGAACATCAGGTGTTATACTACCCACTTTTGGCGAGGATCAACAGCTTGGGTTTAAACTCTCCAATTTTGGATACTACTTAGGTTTTAATGATTATATTGACCTTACTACTACAGCTACCGTATATTCAAAAGGATCATATGAGTTAAATAGCGTGATGCGTTATTTAAAAAGATATAAATATACTGGTAACCTTGCGTTAAGCTTTGGATCGCATAATTATGGCTTACCCGGTGATCCGGCTACAAAAGACGTTCATATTGACTGGACGCACTCCCAAGACCCTAACGCTAACCCCGGCTCTACCTTTAGCGCCTCGGTAAATGCCGGTACTTCGGGCTTTTTCAGAAATACCAGGGGAACGGTCAATGTAAATACTATAGCTACAAGCAGCTTACGCTCAAGTATATCTTATGGTAAAACATGGGCTGGTACACCATTCAATTTAAGTGTTGGTTTGTCGCATAGCCAGGATATCGCCAATAAAACCATTACTATAGAATTACCAACGGTGGCCTTTGGTATGTCGTCCATAAATCCATTTGATTCTAAAGATAGGGTAGGCGAGCAAAAATGGTATCAGAAAATTACAGTAAGCTATAACATGACGGCCACCAATAAGGTAAATAACATACCGGAGGCCGAGCTTTTTAAAAGTGAAACGCTTTCAAAACGTTTACAAAATGGTTTCCAGCATCAGATACCTGTGAGTTTAGGTCTTAATGTGTTGAAATACTTCCAGTTTAACAGCAGCATTAACTATACCGAGCGTTGGTATTTTCAAAGTATAACTAAAAGATTTGAACGCGGAAGTACCAGTAACTCCGATCAGTTGATCACAGATACTGTACCTGGTTTTAAACGCGCCGGAGAATATAGTGTCAGTACCGGCTTATCTACTAAATTGTACGGTCAGGTAAATTTTAAACATGGAAATCTGAAAGCGATCAGACACGTAATGACACCTTCTATAAGCTTTGGTTACCGCCCGGATTTTTCTGATCCAAGTTTTGGATATTATAAAACTGCGGTAAGTAATGCTACCATACCTTATCCATATGCCTCCCAGAAATATTCTATTTTTGATGGAGCTGTTTATGGAGGCCCTTCGCCAGGTAAGCAAGCCGGACTTAATTTTAGCGTAGATAATACGATTGAAGCCAAAGTAAAGGCAAAAAGTACAGATACATCGGGTACAGATCGTAAGATAACTATTTTGCAGGGTTTATCTTTTTCAACCTTCTACAATTTTGCCGCCGATTCTATGAAGCTTTCACCCATTACGTTTTCGGGGCATACCGCCATTTTTAATCAAAAGTTGAGCATTAGCTTTCAGGGGAGCTTTAACCCATATGTGACATCTATTCGGGATTCTATAGAAAACAACACTATCAAACGATACGCTGTTCCGATCAATCGTTATACCTGGCAAGATGGCAAGTTTCCTCAATTATCAAATATAGGTATATCTATGAGTGGTAGTTTAAATTCAACCAAAGCGGCGGCGCGCGGTACCCCGGGAGCGGTAAACGGTCTGGCTAACCTTACGCCAACCCAATCCCAGCGTTTGGCTTTGGTAAATAGCGACCCGAATGCTTACGTTGATTTTAATGTGCCCTGGAATATTAACTTTAATTACAGCTATAGCTATACTAATTCATTAAATACAGTCACAACGAGCAATACAGTACAGATAAGCGGGGATGTCAATGTTTCGCCTAAGTGGAAAGTGCAATATTCAACTAACTATGATATCAAAGCTGGGAAATTAGGGAGCGCAACTTCATTTTCGATTTATCGCGATCTGCATTGCTGGGATCTTTCCATTCAATGGATACCTTTTGGTTATTTGAAATCATATAATGTTACGCTGAAGGTAAAATCAACTATATTGCAGGATCTGAAACTGAGCAAGCGAAATGATTATACCAATAGTGGAACCTTTTACTAATTAAAATGCTGGCAGAAATTATAACCATAGGCGACGAAATACTTATAGGTCAAATTGTTGATACCAATTCGGCCTGGATGGCCACCGAGCTAAATCAAATTGGCATCCGTGTAAAACAAATATCCTCGATATCTGATGATCGTGAACATATCCTGAAAGCCCTGGCCGAGGCTACCAATCGAGTGGATATTGTTTTTATTACCGGAGGCTTGGGGCCAACCAAGGATGACATTACTAAAAAAACATTAGCAGAATATTTTGGTGTTGAACTGGTGGAAGATGCAGAAACCCTTGAACATGTAAAAGGTATTTTTGCCCGTTATAATCGCCCCTTACTTGAGGTGAATCGTTTACAGGCTTACGTACCAGCTAACTGCAAAGTGATCTTTAATCAAAATGGCACAGCGCCGGGCATGTGGTTTTATGAAAATAAAGTTACCTACATATCTATGCCGGGAGTACCTTTTGAGATGATGTACATGATGACAGAGCGGGTACTACCTCAAATTAAAGAACTGTTCAAGCTACCCGTTATCATTCATAAAACCATTTTGACTGCAGGAGAAGGAGAATCCTTTTTAGCCGAACGTATAGCCGATATTGAAGATAGTCTTCCCGCTCACATTAAACTAGCCTATTTGCCCAAGTTGGGCATGGTGCGTTTACGCTTAAGTGCGTTTGCTGATCAGGAAACAGATTTACAGGAGCAAGTAGATCAATTTGCCCAAAAGATAATTGAGCGTATAGGGGCTGCTTTTGTAATAGATGAGGATATTGCTCTTGAAAAAGCAATACTCAATAAAATGGAAGCTCAAGGACTTACTTTATCTGTTGCTGAAAGTTGTACAGGCGGTTATCTTTCACATTTGTTTACCCAGCATCCCGGATGTTCATCTGTATTTTTAGGCGGCGGTGTTACTTATGCTTATGAGCTAAAAGAAAGTATTTTAGGCGTAAAACAAGAAACGTTGGACAATTTTGGTGCTGTAAGTGAGCAAACCGTAAAAGAAATGGTAGAAGGCGCTTTAAAGAATTTCAAATCGGATTTTGCTATAGCTATAACTGGTATTGCAGGTCCAGACGGAGGTACTGATACTAAACCTGTTGGTACTGTGTGGATTGCGGTTGCAGGCAATCAAAAAATGTTAATAAAGAAATACACATTCGGTAATAAACGCCGTCAAAACATTGAAAGGAGTGCTGTAACGGCGTTAACAATGTTGAATACTTTACTCACATAAATTGTAAAGTACTGATCGAAATTCCTAATTTTGGGAGAGAAACTATAATTTTAGAATGGCCAAATACCAACTATTATTGCCAAAAATGGGTGAGAGTGTTGCAGAAGCAACTATAATTAAATGGACAAAAAATCCAGGTGATCATATAGATGCTGATGAAGCAGTAATGGAAATAGCAACGGATAAAGTTGATTCGGATGTTCCATCACCGGTAGCTGGTAAACTTATTGAACAACTCTACAAAGAGAATGATGTTGTTCAGGTGGGATCTGTGATCGCCATCATTGAAACCAATGAACCTGCTTCAAATGAAACTGAAAAAACAACAGCTGTACAACCTGTAGAAGAACAAAAAGCTACAGAAGAAGCGGCTCCTGCACAAACTGCCAGCCACATTACAGAAACGGTACAAAATGAGCAGCCCGCGGTTTTAGCTGAATCTCTGGCTATACCAGGTTTGGATCAATTGGAGAAAAAGAATATTGCTACCGATGCCCCTTCATTTAAAAGTGAAGGACGTTTTTATTCGCCATTAGTAAAAAATATTGCCAGTCAGGAAGGTATCAGTACCGATGAACTGGACAAGATACCGGGAAGCGGCTCTGACGGGCGTTTAACCAAAGATGACCTTTTAAACTATCTGCAACATAAACAGAAATCATCTGCTACTCAAAAAGCAGAAGAACCATTGAAGCAACAAGCTCCGGTAACATTTAGCGCTCCTGTGGCACCGCCGGTTGTCGCAAATACTTATACGCCTCCTCCGGTTGCCACTCCAGTTGCAGAACCAGCTAAAACAGAAGAGGCACCAAAGCCTGTTGCTTCGGTATCCGGCGCGGATGAAGTTATTGAAATGGACAGAATGCGCCGTTTAATTGCCGATCATATGGTGATGAGTAAACATACTTCGCCGCATGTTACTTCATTTGTGGAGGCCGATGTAACCAACCTGGTGTTATGGCGCGATAAGGTTAAGAGTAGCTTTGAAAAACGTGAAGGTGAAAAGATAACCTTTACACCTATATTTATCGAGGCTGTTGTAAAAGCTATCAAAGATTTCCCGATGATCAATATTACCGTAAATGGTACACAGATCATCAAAAAAGCGGCTATTAACATCAGCATGGCTACTGCTTTACCAAGTGGCAATTTGATAGTACCGGTGATTAAAAAGGCTGATGAGTTAAACTTGTTGGGCATTACCAAAGCGGTAAATGATCTGGCTAACAGAGCTCGTATCGGCAAATTGCAGCCTGATGATGTAAAGGATGGTACATTTACTATTACTAACGTTGGCTCATTTGGTAATGTAATGGGTACGCCTATTATTAATCAGCCACAGGTAGCTATTTTAGCTGTTGGCGCTATCAGGAAAAAACCTGCTGTAATCGAAACAAAAGAAGGTGATATGATCGCTATCCGTCATATGATGTTCCTGTCATTATCCTACGATCACCGTGTGGTTGATGGGGCCCTGGGCGGATCATTTGTACGCCGTGTTGCTGATTATCTGGAGCAATGGGATCCAAACAGAACGATATAATTTAATTGATATACATACAACAAAAAAGCCAGGCAATACCTGGCTTTTTTGTTGTATTCCAAAACTGGATTTGTTTTGATTGTATATTACTTCACTAATTCAAAACCCCACTCTTTCCCTTTGTCAACAGCAGGTACCCCTTTAGCCATCCAAACAGGCAGAGGTGCGCCTTTTAAAAAATGGTCAAAAAATTGCTGCTCACGTATGGTGATGTCCTTACGGTTTTGTCTTAAAACCAGGTTATGTGCTTCGCCATTGTATTGTAAAAGCCAAACAGGTTTCCCCAGGCGACGCAAGGCGGTAAACATTTCTATACCCTGATACCATGGCACGGCGCCATCGGCATCATTACTCATGATCATTACAGGCGTTTGCACTTTAGGGAGCTGAAATAAGGGTGAATTTTCTATGTACAGCTCAGGTTTTTCCCACAAAGTGGCACCAATACGGCTTTGTGTTCTTTCATACTGAAATTGCCTGTTTACACCCGATTCCCAACGTATACCACCATAAGCCGATGTCATGTTGGCTACAGGTGCGCCGGCCCAGGCAGCGGCATACATATTAGTTTGTGTGATGAGATAAGCCACCTGATAGCCTCCCCAGCTTTGTCCCTGGATGCCAATATGGGCCGCATCAACCCACGTGTTCTTTTTAAGCGCTTCTACACCCGAATTAATATATTCAACCGCTGATGCACCCGGATGCCCGGTTTGATAGCTGATATCGGGCGCAAAAACCAAATATCCATTGCTCACAAAGTACGAGATTGGTAATCGCGATGGAGTAGGGGCTGGAGCTATATAGTTATAAAGCCCTTCTGATAGTTTCTCATAAAAATATACGATCATTGGATATTTTTTATTGGGATCAAAATCTTCAGGTTTGTACAAAATACCTTCCGAATGATATCCTTTGGGAGTTGTCCAATGTACTAGTGATACGGTGCCCCAATTATAATTGGCCTGTTGTGGATTGATATCACTTAGTTTGGTTTCTTTTTTCAGATCTGACGATACATATAAATCAGGAGGCAGTTCATAGCTGGCTTTGGTATAGATGTAGGTATTGGCGTTTTTTGCTTTTAACAGATCGCCATAACTCATCGGGATCATCGTAGCCTTTTCCGGAACAGAATTGCTCTCCGGATATTTAGTATAATAGCCCCATTGTTTATTAGTCTCGTTTTGGGTTTGCAGCCACATTTGCTGTTTTAACGGAATAAACTTCTGTTCCGGATCGGTAGCATCATAGCGGATAATGAATTTATTCTTGCGGCCAATACCATTGGTAAAGTTAGTAACAGCACCTGTAGCGGGGTCGATTTTCCAGATATCATATCGATCATATATTAAAACAGCTTTATCGCCCTGTAACCAACCAGCAAGACCATAATCCGACGCGTAATCAGGAACATCATTTAGTTCGTCGCTCATTTTTGTTCCAGTAGTAGCTGTAAGGTTATTTTTTTGTCCATTGGCAATGGTATAGCAGAACCAGTTTTGTTGCTCCAGATCAAACCATATCACATATTTGCCATCAGGGGATATCCGGTATCGTGCTCTGGCGCTCGCGTTAATAAGGCGTTTATTGCCGCTTTTGGTATCAATCAAAATAGCTTGTTGTTTAGTGCCGCCTTGCCATTGGGCTTGTATGCGAGCCCCGGTATCAGTTACTCCCAAAACATAACGGGCGTCTTTATTTTCGGCAACCAGTATTTCCTGTACTGCCTTACTGCCTAATTGTAATGGTCTAGGCTCTGCCTCATTTGGTTTTATAACAGCCAGGTAGCTACGTTTTAATTCTGTTTGCAGGTTTTTTAACTGTTGGGGCTGCAGATAATCGTCCTTATAATTCCAGATATCCAGTTTAGCCACTTCAAAATCAACAATAGTAGTATCAGCGGGTTTGGGGATAGGGGCGGTACCAAAAAACAGGTTACTGCCACTTTTGCTAAAGTAAACCTTACCATCACCACTTACAGCCCAATGTTCTGAAAGGCCTTTTGATCCAGCTTCGGCTATAATTACCGCACTATCACGACTGTTTGTATAATAATACAGTTTAAAGGGTTTAACTAATGCCTTTTCAGGATTTTTTTCGGCGGTAAAGGCCAGCTGTTTACCTTCATCGTCGATTGTGATATTGCGGTAATTGCCGCGACCGGTACTTATGACCTTAAGCACATTTTTATCAATATCATAAACATACATGCCCGATTTGACATCTTTCTGTTTTGCAGGCGCGGTAACCGCAAACGCCAATAGCTTTCCATTTTTGCTTAATTGATAATCGGTAGCATATTTGAATGTACGTGTTATGGTGGTACCTAATTTGTTTACGGTTAAATTTGAACCTTCATGTGTAGAAGGAGCAATTGTTGCGCTTACAGCTTTTTTTGAGGTGTCGTTAGGGAGCGGTTTTTTTATCGTATCAGCAGCGGCCAGGTAGGCTACTACCGGTGCATTTGCCGAAAGCTTAAACGACCGAATAGCAGGCACCTTGGTAATAGATTGGGAACCCAAGGTAATAATGCCCAGTGTATCTTTTGGAAACTCCGCCTGTTTTTTCTTTTTGATTTTAGCCTCGCGGATGGCTTTATAAAATGGCCTGATCAGGAAAGTGACAAACCTGGAATCGTTAATGAAGCTGGCCGTATCAGCACGGGGTATCCTTATTTTAGTGGAATTAGCTGTATTGGTGATCACCAGCTCAGCATCTCCTTGCTGTGGTTTTATTACGTAAAATATCCATTTGCCATTGTTACTGATGTGCTGGTTGCTGATGCTTTGCCATCCATCAAAAACGGTATTGTCTAAAGGTTTTTTTTCTGTCTTTTGAGCAGATACATTAAGAAAAATAAAGATCGAAAATAACAGGAGTAAGGTTTTGCGCATAAGAAACTTAATTAAGAGTTAAATATGCTAAAAACAGGACATTTATTAAAATTTAGTCACAGGAAAATTACTGTTCTTTAAATCCATGGGGGCATTTAAAGCATGTTGTAAGCATAATGCCTGAACAGATAAAGCAGTTTGTGACAAAAAGTGGGTTTACATGGGTTTACACTTTTTATGGTTAATATAATTTAAAATAATTGATAATCAAATATTTATGCGTAATTTATGCAATTTAGCACCTTTAAAGTGTAAACCCACCTTTATACCCCTGTTTTCTCGCAGAGGGCATGGAGGTGACTGTAGTGAAACAAGCTATTGGTGATGAGCTTATTGTTATGTTATATTAGCTACTTTGTTATTAACCATGAAATATTACTTCAGACTTAGCAAAAATCTGCTTGGTACATTTGGGATTGTTTTAGTTTACCTATCAATTGCCATTATTCAAATTTTGAGAAAGTCAGATCATTTTTATTATTACGTAGGCCCCATACTTTGCCTGATGCTGATATATCTTTTTGTGAACAACTATAAATCTGTAATGCTGGGGCTGAGAAAAAAGCCATTGTTAGAGGCCAATGAGACTTATGTTTTTGATGGTGTCAATAACATAAAATATTATTGGATTGATATTGACGTAATTGATGCAGATGAGGATAATCGCACACTTTATATTAAAGTAAATGATCCAGCTAAATATTTAAAGTTCTTTAGTAACTTTTACATTAGATATCTTTATTACTCGAAACGTAAAGAACGATTTAATATCAATTTAAGTTGCGTTAAAGCTGATATGAAAAACCTTATAACCACCCTTAATAACTATAGCATTCAAGCTCAAGAAATAGATGGAAGCAAGGTATAAAATTAGTTTTATATTCTGCTTCCATTCTATTTATATCATCGCTTTATTCAAAGCTTTGATGGCTTCTTTAAAATCCTCGCGGGCTACCAGGAACTGGATGTTAACCTTACGCAGGGCAAAACCACAGCTTTTGATATTGATGCCTTTTTGAGCTAATGCCGTTGCAGATTTAGCCAGCAAGCCTGGTTGATCCATATTAGAGCCTATGAGACAAACCATAGCCATTTTTTCTACAGTTACCTTCTCATAATCGTTTTCGAGCTCTTGTATCAGCTTTTTATTAAAATCCTTATCCCATATCACTATAGAGATACTATTGGCGCTGGTGGCCTTAAACGTATAGCTTACACCGAATTTATAGAACAGCTGCATGATGTGGAAATCGGTACCTACATTACCTACCATGGATGGATCGTAGATGTCAATCATCATCACACGTTCTGTGCCTGTTATTACCTCAACGCGTTTTTTATCGCATATATATTCGCGGGTTATCAATGTACCCGGGTGTTCAGGCTGAAAAGTATTTTTGATGCGGAGATCGATATCGTGTATCTCCAGTGGCTTTGATGCCTTAGGATGTATCGCTTCCATGCCCACATCGGCCAATTGATCAGCTACATCGTAGTTTGTATTACCCACAGGAAAACAATTATCAACACCAACCAGTTCCGGATCAGCTGTGCATAGGTGATATTCTTTATGTATAATGGCTTCTTCCGGTTTAACGGCTACGGCTATTTTACTAAAAGTAACTTCGGAATAGCCACGGTCAAATTCTCGCATGATACCCTCCGTACCTTTGGTATAGCCAGTTACGATGGTGATCGTATTTTCAAAATCGATATCCTGCAGATCTTTCTTAATGCGCTGATCAATAGTGAAAGATCGATGGTCATGAAACCCACTCAAGTCAACAAACGTGGCGTTAATACCCATATTTTGCAGGATATTAGTAAAGTTAAACGCCGAGTGACTTTCGCCTATTGACGCCAGGATTTCGCGGGCAGCCAGCAGCACATCATCTTTGTTTACATAACCAGAGGCCAGAATATTAGCGATGTTTTCGAGATAGGTCTGCGCATCTTTAAGACGTTGTTCAATAAATTTATCTGCTTCGGCAATATTTAAGCCCAGGCTTTCATAGCTTTTATTGATCTGCTTTAGCTTTACGATAAGGGCTTTAAGCGGTTTATGAAAATCTTTATAAGTAGCCAGTTTATGATAAACACCGGGTGCTCCGGTTTTTTTATTTTCAAGCAGGAGATTGGTTACCCCTGAAAAGGCCGATACTACAAAGATGCGATTGTACAATTGTTGTCCGGAACGTTCAAATAAGATGATGTTTTTGATGACATCACTTAAGGCGGTCATAGAGGTACCGCCAATTTTTTCGACTGTTAACATTTTTATAAATAAACGCTTTTAGCGCATGAATGCCAAAACCGTACCATCTGCAAAATGATGGTTTTTTAGTTGATATGGCACGTTTAAGGAATTGGTTTTTAGATTATTGTATTTTGTGTGCTATTTAGCCCGGTATATCATATTGATACACGGGCTATCAAAATAATATTGTGCTTATTCGTCCTTCTTATAAAGATCTCCCGCCTTTTCTGCCGAAAGCTTAATGCCTTTGATCATAGCCGAACTGAAACCATTGTGCTCCATTTCATTTAAACCGGCAATAGTACATCCGCTTGGCGAGGTAACCTTATCAATCTCCTGCTCCGGGTGTGATGCCAGCTGCAACAGCAGATCGGCAGCTCCTTTAGCGGTTTGGGCCGCCATTTTTAAAGCATCATGTGCATGAAAGCCTATCTCGGTACCACCTTGTGAGGCCGCACGGATAGAACGCAGGAAAAACGCGATACCACAGGCACAAAGAGCCGTTGCCGAAGTCATCAGCTCTTCATTGATCTGGATACTCATACCTACGGTATCAAACAGAGATTTTACCAGGTTTATATTTTTATTGGTGCCATTATCAGTAGCAATACAGGTCATAGAGTGACCAATGGCTATAGCCGTATTGGGCATAGCTCTTATTACCTGTACATTCAAATCAAGCTGCTGGCGGATATCGTTACAAGTAACTCCGGATATTACGGAAATGATCAATTGCTTTTCAGCTTTTATAACGGGTTTTATTTCATCCAGTAGTTTATTAAGCTGTTGGGGGAGTACGGCCAAAACAATAATATCGGCTTTTTTTACTGCCTTAGTATTATTATCGGTAGTATGATAGCCTAATTGGGCATATTCTGCCAATGCCGATACGTTACGGCGTGTGAGTGAAATTTGCTGGGGTTTGCAAATGTTTGCTTTTACTAACCCTTTGGCTAATGACAGCCCAATGTTACCAGATCCTAAAATGGCTAAATGCTGTGATGAATTCATGCGTTTTTGCTTAAACGTGTTCCAAATGGTTTATTTTCTTTTAATTGTCCCAGGTCGTCAGATTTACCTATGATTACTGCTTTTACGCCGCAAGCAATAGCGGTAAAAGCATTATCAAGTTTGGGTAACATGCCGCTATGTATAATGTGCCGGGCCTTCAATTCTTCGTAATGTACGGGGTCAATTTCCCTGATCAGCGATTCATCATCATTAATATCCTGCAGCACACCCTTTTTCTCAAAACAGTAAATAAGCGTTGTTTTATACAATGACGATAGTGATACAGCCAGTGCCGAAGCAATAGTATCAGCATTGGTATTTAACAACTGCCCTTCGCCATCATGCGTTAAGGCGCAAAAAACCGGGGTAAAGCCTGCCTGCATTAAGCGGCTTATGTTTTCAGGATTGATGGAATCTTTATCTATATCGCCTACAAAGCCATAATCAATGGTTTTTACCGGGCGTTTTTTGGCTCTTATAAAATTACCATCGGCCCCGGTAAGGCCAATAGCATTGTTACCGAAGCGCTGAAGCTGCGCCACTATATTTTTATTGATGAGGCCACCATACACCATGGTAACCACCCTTAGGGTTTCAATATCGGTGATGCGCCTGCCATCAACCATTTTGGCTTCGATGCCTAATTCCTCAGCAATTTGAGTAGCTACCTTGCCGCCGCCGTGTACTAATATTTTAAAACCATCCAACCCTTCAAAATCTTTCAGAAAATGATACAGGTTTTCGGAGTTATCAATTACGTTTCCTCCTATTTTTATGATGTACAAGCTTTTATTTTCCTGTAATAGGGTAGAATTTCCCGAATCTGTATCAATTTTATCCATTGTTAATAGTAATATAACCTTCTTGATGTTAAATTCCTATTAAATTAAACAGGAACTTGCTAAAAATATGAATTTATAGCGTATTTTATTCAAAAAATGTTAAAAAATGATTAAAGTGTTATCTGCGTAACTTTACAATTTGATTATGAAATAATTAGTAATATTGAGTTTTTAAGGCACTAAACTTGCTTAAAAGTTTTTCTATGGATCAAAAGAAAGGTACAAAACCCCGTGTAGTTATTATAGGTGGAGGATTTGGTGGTCTGGAACTAGCCAAAAATCTTAAAAATGCGCCCGTAGATGTGCTTTTATTGGATAAGCATAATTATCATACCTTTCAGCCTTTACTTTACCAGGTGGCCGCTGGCGGCATTGCTGCCGACTCGATCGGGTTCCCTATCAGAAGGATATTTACCAAACAAGATAATTTCAGGTTTGCCCTGGCCGAAGTGGAACGTGTAAATCCGGAAAACAATACACTCACTACTAATATAGGGACTATTTATTTTGATTACCTGATTATAGCAACAGGCTCAAATACCAACTTTTTTGGAAATAAGGAAATAGAGCATTTTGCCATGCCTATGAAAAATATTCCCGAAGCATTGAACCTGCGCAGCCTGATACTTCAAAATCTGGAAATGTCATTAATAGCTAAGGATCCCGAGGAAAAAGCAGCTTTAATGACATTTGTAGTAGTGGGAGGTGGCCCAACCGGGGTTGAACTTTCTGGCGCTTTGGCCGAAATGCGCCAATTGATATTGATGAAAGATTATCATGGTTTGCGCAAGCATAGTATGAAAGTTTACCTTGTTGAGGGTAAACCCGAACTGTTGGCTTCGTTTTCAGCTGGAGCATCTGCAAAGGCTAAAAAGTTCTTATTGGATATGGATGTAACCATATTTAATAGTGTGCATGTGCAAAGCTATAATGGTACCGAACTTAAAATTGATGATGGTACCACTATATTAACCCGTAATGTTTTATGGGCAGCAGGTGTAAAAGGAGAGGTGCCTGAAGGTATGCCCGAAACATCCATCACTAAAGGTAATCGTATCCAAACCGATGGTATTGGCCGGGTAAATGGTTATGCTAATATATTTGCCATAGGCGATGTATCCGCGGTGATCACAACCGATACCCCAAATGGACACCCCGGTGTGGCACAGGTAGCCATACAACAGGGAAGGCATCTGGGCAAAAACCTGGTTCGTATGATTAATGGTGAAGCCACCGTCCCATTTAAATATAATGATAAAGGATCACTGGCTACTATTGGCCGAAATAAAGCAGTGGCTGATATTGGTAAAATTCATCTGCAGGGATTTATTGCCTGGATAATATGGGGTGTGGTACATATTATGTCATTAGCCGGATTCACCAACAAAGGGACTATATTTTTTAGCTGGGCCATATCTTACTTTACGAAGAATAGTGATAACCGATTGATCATCCGGTATTTTGATATTAAGACCCGGGCTATTGATCCGGAGCCAAAGTAAAATATAAGCAACTGATTACTGTTTGGGTTTAATAAGCTTCATGTATTCAGCTATCTCATTATCAGTAGTATTTGTGCTTTTACTTAAAGTATTGATAATGTTTTCTTTTTCCTGTTCGCTGCGGTTTTGGCTTAGTTTTTTCTTGGCTTGAAGGTCATCCACTATAATTTCAAAACCTACAATCCCTTTCATCATTTTTTGCTTGTAGTCATCGGGAAGGTTATTCCATTGTTGCAGGTAATTTTCTTCGTAATTGTCGATGGTACGGGCAAGCAGATCTGCAGTATCGGTTAATAAAGCTGCTTTTCCATAGGCATGTACGGCCAGATAGTTCCATGTTGGTACGTTGGCTTCCTTTTCGTAGTTAGCGGGTGATATATAGGCATGGGGTTCGGTAAAGATTACGAGTGCATTTTTGCCTTCTATACCTGTTGCCTGTGGATTGGCTTTTGCAAAATGCGATGATAAGACCAGCTTATCATCGCGTTGTTCAATTATAAATGGCAGGTGCGTAGCTACCGGTACTTCATTATTAGATGTAACTATAGTAGCGAAACTGTAGCGTTGCATAAAGCTGATGGCTTCCTGCTCGCTTTCGAATTTGTTGAATGATGGGATGTACATAATAAAGAATCAAGATTATGAGATCCAAGATACAAGACATCTGAACCAACTCATGCTACAAACTTTCCAGCATTTGCTTTAGTACTGCCTGAGCAGCCCAGACCCGGTTACCGGCTTCGTGCACTACTACTGAGTTTGGCCCATCCAGAATTTCGTCTGAAAGCTCCAGGTTGCGGCGTACGGGTAAGCAATGCATAACTTTTGCATCATTGGTGATCTTTAGCTTTTCGTTGGTCAGCATCCACTCCTCGTTTTTACCGAGGATGTTACCGTAAGGCTCGTAGGCCGACCAGTTTTTTACATAGATAAAGTCGGCGCCTTTTAATGCTTCGTCCTGGTCATAAGCAATGTTTGCTCCCCGGGTAAAATCGGTGCAAAGCTCATAACCTTTGGGCTGGGCAATGGTGAAATCAACTTCAGCCTTACACATCCACTCTGCGAAAGAATTTGGTACAGCCTGTGGCAGAGGTTTAATATGCGGAGCCCAGGTTAATACCACTTTTGGGCGTGCTGTGGTTTTCAATTCTTCGATGGTGATGAGGTCCGCTAAACTTTGCAGTGGGTGGCGTGTAGCCGACTCCAAACTTACCACCGGCACTTTACAAAACTGCACGAACTTATTGAATATCATCTCACTATAATCCTCTTCACGATTTCTTAAACCAGGGAACGAGCGTACGCCGATAATGTCAGCATATTGCCCCATAACGCCAGCGGCTTCGCGGATATGCTCTACAGTGCTGCCATCCATAATCACGCCGTCACGGAGTTCTAAAGCCCATCCTTCCTTATCGATATTAAGCACCATTACGTTCATGCCTAAATTAAGAGCCGCTTTTTGGGTACTCATACGTGTACGCAAACTTGGGTTTAAAAATACCAGTGCCAGGGTTTTGTTTTTACCCAGATCCTGATTAGCATACGGATTTTGTTTAAGCTTCAAAGCTTCTTTTACGAGAGCATTGATATCAGCAACATCATTTACAGAAGAGAATAGTTTCATTAGCCCGGATATTTAATAGCGAATTATTGGTTTAAAACATTTACAAAAGCCTCTAAAAATCTGTCGGCGTGTGCTTTGGTTAAATTTAAAGCAGGTAGTAACCTTACCACGTTTGGTTTGGCTTCACCTGTAAAAATATGGTGTTTAAATAAAAGGTCTTTGCGTGCATTTGCCAACTCCTCTGGTAATTCAATACCAATCATCAGACCCCGGCCACGAACTTCTTTAACCTGTTCCAGTTTCTTAAGTTCTTTGATCAGGTATTCGCCAATAGTTGCCGCATTTTGCAGCAGGTTGTCCTGCTCTATTACTTCCAATACCGCTAAACCAGCCGCACAAGCCAGATGGTTTCCGCCAAAAGTAGTGCCCAGCATACCATAAGCTGGCTGTATTTTGGGTGAAATAATAATACCGCCTACAGGGAAACCGTTACCCATACCTTTAGCCATGCTATAGATATCGGCATTTATACCAGAAAAATCCTGCGAGAAAAATTTACCGGTACGTCCGTAACCGCATTGAACAGAATCAGCTATGAAAACGGCATTATGCTGATCGCACAAAGAGCGAATTTTTTGCAGGAAACTTTCCGGAGCTACCTGTATACCGCCAACACCTTGTATACCTTCGATAATAACGGATGATATTTCATTTCCATGATCGGCAAAGGCTTGTTCTAATGCAGCTTCATCGGTCCATGGTAAGAATATTACGTTATCTGTTTCATTAATTGGTGCAACGATCTTAGGATTGTCTGTAACAGCAACTGCCAAAGAAGTACGACCATGAAATGCTTTGGTAAAGGCGATCACTTTTTTCTTGCCATTATAAAATGAGGCCAGTTTTAAAGCATTCTCATTGGCTTCGGCACCAGAGTTACACATAAATAGCTGATAGTCATCTTTGCCTGATACTTTGCCTAATTTGGCTGCCAGTTCTTTTTGAATTGGGATCTCAATAGAGTTAGAGTAAAAACCCAACTGGTGCAACTGATCCTCCAACCGTTTTACATAATGTGGATGGGTATGACCGATAGATATTACGGCATGACCGCCGTACATATCCAGGTACTCAGTACCATGATTATCATAAACCAGGCTGCCCTGGCCTTTTACTATATTTATTGGGTTAACAGGATATACGTCGAATAGATTCATTTTTGAAAAAGATAATAGATTAAAAACTTAAATTAACAATGCTGCAATTGTGGCGAAAGCTTAAAAAGCGGTCGCCTTAAGTCGTAGCCCTGCGCGCTCATCTAAGCCAAATAACAAATTCATGTTTTGTACTGCCTGGCCAGAGGCGCCTTTAAGTAAATTATCCAGTATGCTGATGATTAATAGTTTACCCTCGTGTTTAGTCACTTGAATAAAGCACTTGTTGGTATTCACGATCTGTTTCAGATCGATGTTGCGATTGGTTACATGGGTAAAAGGATGACCTTCGTAGTAACTTTTATACAGTTCCAATGCTTTTTCTTCACTCAGATCGCTATCTGTATAGATGGAAGCTATAATACCACGGGTAAAATCGCCGCGATAAGGTATAAAGTTGATGGCTTTGTTAAAATCGCCTTGTAATTGTTTTAACGACTGACCTATCTCATTTAGGTGTTGATGATTAAATGCCTTGTAAACAGACAGGTTATCATTACGCCAGGTAAAGTGAGATGTAGGCGCTAAGCTTTGGCCTGCACCTGTTGATCCTGTTGTAGCCGCCACATGTACATCGTTGTTTAATAAGCCTTTGGATGCTAAAGGTAATAAGCCCAATTGCAAACAGGTAGCAAAACAGCCAGGGTTTGCAATGTTAGCAGCAGTTTTTATGGCTTCGCGATTTAACTCCGGCAATCCGTAAACAAAGTTTTTACTTTTGAATTTTGAACCTTGACTTAATCTAAAATCCTGACTCAGGTCTATTATTTTGATATGATCAGGGATCATTGTCGATTCTAAAAACTTCTTAGCATCGCCATGACCAACACAGAGGAAAAGCACATCAATGGCAAATGATAATTCCCCGGTAAAGCGAAGATTGGTTTCGCCGAAAAGATCGGTGTGAACTTCGTAAACGTAATTGCCTGTATTGCTATTGCTATTTACAAAAACTATCTCCACATTGGGGTGGTTGATCAGTATACGCAGCATTTCGCCGCCAGTGTATCCTGCGCCACCTATAATACCCGCACGTATAGCCCCCCGGCCCCCTAAAGGGGGAGTGAGCGAAGAAGAGCTATCTGTATTTTCGATAATATTAGTCATACCTTTTATATTTATTCCCCCTTTAGGGGGTTAGGGGGCTAAATGTTAACCCTGTCATGATTGGTTGATGGATAAGAATATAAAATAAATTCCAGATCGCTCCGGTCATTATTGCTGATAAAGTGTTTTTGACCAGGTAAAATTTCTATTCCCTGCTCTGGTTTTAGCTCCGTAACGTTACCGTCGATAGTGAATGTAGCTCTACCTTTTAAAATAAAGAATACCTGTGTAGCCTTTTCGTGGTAATGCAACTGCTCGGCAGTATCCGGTGGCATTAGTTCCTGCTTAACGGACAACGCTTCGGTATCAATAAAAGTCCAGCCATGGCAATCATCACCCCAGTTATAGTGGTCAAGACATTCACCCTTTGAAAAAGCTGTATTAATCATTCTGTGATTGATTATTAACCTTATGATAGATCATAACCTGGTTGCCGAATATTTTAGAGAATCCTTTAACATCCTCGCCAGACCATGAATTATTCATTTCGCCATAACTGCCAAATTTGTTCGACATCAGGTCGTGATCCGACTCAATACCTACTACCTGGAAGCGATACGGGTGCAGTTGTACAAATACCTTGCCGCTTACGTTTTGCTGAGTATCGGTTAAAAAGGCTTCCATGTTGCGCATAATAGGATCATGGAATTGTCCTTCATGAAGCCAATTACCATAGAATGCAGATAATTGATCTTTCCAGGTCAGTTGCCATTTAGTGAGTACATGTTTCTCTAAAGTGTGGTGAGCCTTAATGATCACCATTGGCGCTGCGGCTTCGAAACCAACACGCCCCTTAATACCTATTATAGTATCGCCAACGTGAATATCCCTGCCAATGCCGTAAGGCTGCGCAATGGCCTGTAAAGCCTGTATCGCTTTTGTTGGGTGATCATATCTTTCTTTATCGATACCTACCAGCTCGCCTTTTTCAAAAATAAGCTCCAGGTTTTTTACTTCTGATTCAGTAACCTGGGTAGGCCATGCCTCTTCGGGTAAACCTAAGTTGGAAGTAAGGGTTTCTTTACCACCTACAGATGTTCCCCAGATACCCTTGTTGATGGAGTACTTCGCTTTTTCGAAGTTCATGTCAACGCCATGTTTTTTCAGGTACTCGATCTCTTCTTCACGGCTCAATTTCAGGTCACGGATAGGGGTGATGATCTGTACTTCAGGTACCAGGATATTGAAGATCATGTCAAAACGTACCTGGTCGTTACCTGCACCGGTACTGCCATGTGCTACAAATTCTGCACCTATTTCTTTAGCGTAGTTGGCTATAGCTGTTGCCTGGCTTACGCGCTCTGCACTTACAGAAAGGGGATAGGTGTTATTTTTTAAAACATTACCATAAATCAAAAAGCGAACACAGGTATTGTAAAAGTTTTTGGTTTCATCAACCACATGGTGCGAAGTTACGCCCATTTTGTAGGCACGTTCTTCAACGCCTTTTAACTCTTCGTCGCTAAAGCCACCTGTGTTTACAATAACGGAGTGAACTTCATAACCAAGATCCTGTGTTAAATATATGCAGCAAAATGAGGTGTCTAATCCGCCGCTATACGCTAATACTACTTTTTTCTTCATCTTTTTTTGAGCTTAAAGCTAAAAGCAGAAGGCTTAAAGCTTTTTCTTTTTAATTTATGTGTATTTGTTATTATAAACCCTTAATCGTTATCGTGGTGTATCCTTTTCTTGATGGCGTTTTCGATACGTTCAAGCAAGGTAGCTTTGTGGGTGATTCTTTTCATTTTTTCCTCATCCTGTTTTTGCTTTTCGGCCGGATCAAACAGCATGGCAGTACACATGCAGTTTTTACGCTCCTTGCTCATCAAAATATCATAGTTAACACAGCTTTTGCAGCCAGCCCAAAAATTTTCGTCCTGGGTAAGTTCAGAGTAAGTAACTGGTTCATAACCTATCTCTGAATTGATCTTCATTACGGCTAAACCAGTTGTTAGTCCAAATATTTTAGCTTCCGGGTATTTAGTTCTGGAAAGCTGGAAAACACGGTGTTTAATGGCTTTTGCCAAACCCGCTTTACGAAATTGTGGGTTAACAATAAGACCGGAATTGGCCACAAAATCACCATGGCTCCAGGTTTCTATATAGCAGAAACCGGCCCAGGTGCCATCTTTATGCAGGGCTATAACAGCCTTGCCTTCCAGCATTTTATTAGCAACATATTCTGGTGAGCGCTGGGCTATACCTGTGCCCCTGGCTTTGGCCGATTCGGCCATTTCAACGCATATTTGAGGCGCATAATCTACATGTTGTGCAGTAGCAACCTGAATATCAAAATCTTGTATGGTCATTAAAATAGATATTACCGTTAAATTAATTGGCTTTTAAGGCCTTAATAATTAGATGGTTTTTAAAAGAATAAGTTTAAAACTTTTTTCTTTCGAAGGGGTCTGTTACAGGAAATTAATTCAAACCCTTGGCATATAGGGCCTTCGTCGGGGAGGGCAGCATAAAAAAACAGTTGAAACCAAAGCAGCGGCAGCCGGAGCAAATGTTGCTCTTATTGCGGGCTTATTTAAGCTTTGTAGATTCATTTTTTTGTGGTATTACTGTGTTTTTAATTTGGGTGCAAATTATTGCATAAATTTTTACTTATGCAAGAAAAAAATGATTTAATAACGTTAAGATTATATTCGGTTTTTTGAGGGGGATACCCGGGTCTTTAAATACAGATGGTCAGATGACATACCCAAAAACTTTTTAAACCTTAAATTTTAACATTTTTTAGTTGAAAACGGGGTGAAAAGATTCAATAATCACTCACTGTAACAGGGCTTTAACTCCATTTTAACACTTTTTAACAAATTTTTAATGCGTTTTGAAAGCTTTAAAAAGTATTAAATGATTTGATGCTTAAATAACCAGGTGTCAAACAGTTGGTTTTGGGTCTTGTTTTTCTTTTAACCAAACAGCCCGGTTCTTTGGGTAAAAGAGAACCGGGCTGCTTATGATATAAATATACTCAAATTTCTGATAAGTATTAAGTTGCTGTATTTTATCGTCACTTTTTCTCTTCAAATTTGTCTAAAACAAATCTTAGCTTATGATCCGGCATTTGCGGACTCTCAGCAATCAGAGTAACCTTACCGTCCTTACCTTCAATGGTGAGGGTATAGTCTTTTTCGCCATTACCATCTTCATCGCTGATGGTGGTATTGATTACCGATTTGCCTTCTTTAAATGGTGTTGTCCAGTTGCAGGTATTTGATTTGATAGTTCCCATAAGGGTTTGTTTTCCATTTTCAATATTAACCGAGATTTTCTTGTCAATTATTTCAATAACGGTTTGCTCGTCTGCAGTTCGCTGCAGATTATTGTTAGCATCCAGATGCTCGGTTTTTGAAGTTACCAGACTTAATTTTTTGTCGCATTGTGCCAGGCACACGGTACCGCCGGCCAATAGTAGCAGTAACGCAATAATGGTTGATTTCATGGTTTTTTCTTTATGTGGTTTAAAACTCAAATAAAGATACATGTTTTAAATAGTAATATGCAATACATAGTACTATTTTATAAAAAAAATATTTACTAGTGAATAATTAAATTATTCAGATAGAGGAGTGTATTGTGAGAAATAGATGTTTAGTTATCTCTTTGTTATGATATCATTGATGATCATATCTGCATGGATACGGGAGTTTTCGATAAACCACAAGTGAGTATCTAAACCGCCGCAAACTACACCGGCAAGGTAAAGACCCGGCAGGTTGGTTTCCATAGTCTCGGGGTTGTATTGCGGGATGAATTTATCGTCAGACAATACGATGCCCAGCTTCCTGAGAAAATCGAAGTTTGGTTGATAACCTGTCATGGCCATTACATAGTCATTGGGGATGGTTACCAGCCCATCCGGGGTTTGTATGTCTACTTCATATTGGCGGATGGCGTGTAGATTGGAGTTAAAATAGGCTTTAATGCTGCCTTCTTTAATGCGGTTGATAATATCGGGCCGTACCCAGTATTTTACCCGGTTGCTTACTTCGCTTCCACGAATTACCAGGGTAACTTCGGCACCTTTACGATAGGTTTCTAATGCTACATCGATAGCCGAGTTACTGGAACCAACCACCACTACTTTTTGTAAGGTATAAAAATGCGGATCCTGGTAATAGTGTTTTACTTTGGGCAAATCCTCGCCGGGAATATCCAGGTTAACGGCGATATCATAAAAGCCGGTGGAAAGAATCACCCTTTTGGCCTGATAGGTAGCTTTACTGGTGGTTATAGTATAAGTTCCATTCTGCGGGGTAACATTGGTTACCTCTTCAAAAAGGTTGATGGGTAGGTGGTTAGAAAGCGCTACACGGCGATAATACTCCAACGCATCATTACGGGTGGGTTTATTATGTACGGTTACAAAAGGTACCCCGCCAATCTCCAGTTTTTCTGAAGTAGAAAAGAAGGTCATTGTTGATGGGTAATTGTACAGCGAATTAACCAGGCAGCCCTTTTCAATAATAACAAAACTTAAACCGGCTTTTTGAGCAGCCAAACCACAAGCCAAACCAATTGGGCCGCCACCTATAATGAGTATATCAAGCATGTTGCGAAGATAGGCAGTTTAGAAAGAAGTAATATCGAATAATGAATTTTGAATGCTGAATATCGAGGTGATTTTACTTAAAAAACACAGACTCCAGTGAAGTGTGGTGCGGTGATAACACCAACCACGGGCTAAATGTGGTGCGGTGATAACACCGACCACAGGCTAAACACCGACCACCGGCTAGTGATTTTACTCAAAAAATACAGACTCCAGTGAATGTGGTGCGGTGATAACACCGACCACAGGCTAAATTCGATATTCAGCATCTGATATTCTACATTCACCAATCAACTAGCGTCCTGCTGCCTTATCGTCATGAAGAGTCATTACCGTACTGGTTACCATGGCTACCACTTTGTCTTCTTCGTTTTTTACCTCACACTTGTAATGCGTAATAGTTTTGCCGCTTTGTAAAGGAGTAGCAATGGCTCTTAACTTTGATTCCCATACCGGCCTGTAAAAGTTAATTTTCAATTCAATAGAGGTAAAGGATTGCCCTTCTTTCATCAGTGTAGAATGTGCCGTACCGATGGCTGCATCCGCCAGTTCGCAGATTAATCCACCGTGAACGGTACCCTGCTGATTACCATGGATCAGTGCATCGGCATCAATTTCAACGGTGGCAGTTCCGTGATCTATTGCGGCTATTCTGATGGCTAAAGTTTGAGATATGGCTGTGGGATATCTCATATGGGTTTCCATATCCGGGGTAAGTGTGCCAGCTAACTGGCGTTGAAGGTATTCTAAAACGGAGATCTTAGGCATGATGTTTTTGTATTGATTTGCAAAACTAAATACAATACTGCTCAATTAAAATATACAGATTGTAAGTATTTAGCCATAACAGATAAAGAAGAGGTGGTGCCTAATGCTGAATAATGAAGTGGGTACGGTTATTCTGTTTTAATTAAATCCTATGGCATAGTAGGATGATAATATTGATCGTAGACTAAATATTTCACTTCGACTGGTGCCGGGTTAGAATTCAAACTTTCATTTTTTAATCTGTCAATTGCTGTAACGAGATAAATATATTTACCTGGCCTTGTAATTGTATTATCGACAAATGTGGTGGCATCTTCAAATGAAATATTGATGATATTGCGTGGATTATCAATCTGTATTTTTTCTCCGTCATTAAAGCGATAAATAACATATCCATAGGCCAAATCATTATCCTTTGCCTTTGTGGGCGCTGTCCAGCTTATTTGGATGGATTTGTTGGCCAATTGTTTGGCAATTACATTCTGAGGGGGATTGGGAGGAATACTGTCTAACCAAAGCATTACTGGCGGCAAAGCGGGACGGTTGTAGAAATTATTTTTCAAAGAATCTTTCAGTCCCGCTAAATTGTCTATTAAGGACTTCGCTCTAAAGAAAACGCTTCCTTGCACCCGCGCATTCCCACGAACATACCTGATCTCATCTGAAAGTTCACTGCGATTACGAAACCCTTGTACGTTTTCCTGTGCCCGATAAGCTGCCTGCCCAATATAAAGATGCCTGCCATAAGTATTATTGCTCCACCATTCCAATAGTTTTTCAAAAGGCACTAAGCGATGCTTTATGGGCCAGTAAAGCTGCGGATTAATATAATCTATCCATCCATTCTTTAACCATTTCCGGGTGTCTGCATATAATTCATAATAGGATGAGCCCCCATTTGTAAGAGAACCATCGGCGTCCTGCTGTTTATTTTTCCAAACACCAAAAGGACTTATACCAAATTTTATATAAGATTTGCAAGCATGTATACTGTCAGTTAAATCACGGATTAAAACGTCCACATTTTGTCTTCGCCAATCTTTGATATTTAAACTATCAGGATTATATAATTTGTAAGCTGCCAAATCCGGTAAAGGCTTACCGTGAACCTCATTAGGATAAAAATAATCGTCAAAGTGCACGCCATCAATATCATAATTTCTAACAACGTTCATAATAACACTTGTAATATATTGCCTGACTTGTGGGAGGCCGGGGTTAAATATTTTTTGTCCGGCGTAATTGAAAAACCATTCGGGTTTTTGATTGCTGATGTGCTTGTCATTAAAATGAGATGCTATTAAATCCAAGGATGCCCGGTAGGGGTTAAACCAGGCATGTAATTCCATCCCTCTTTTATGTGCCTCAGAAATAACAAAAGTTAAAGGATCATAATAAGGGTCGGGCGGTAAGCCTTGTTTTCCGGTTAAATATCGACTCCATAATTCGGGTCCGTTGCCATAAAAAGCATCGGCTGTGGGCCTAACCTGGAACATAACCGCATTTATTCCTGATGAATGCAGGCTATCTAAAATAGTCAATAACTCTTGCTTTTGTATTGTAGAAGATAATCCGGGTTTTGAAGGCCAGTCTAAATTAGATACGGTGCATAGCCACGCTCCTCTAAACTCTCGTTTGGGTGTGATTAACAGTTGAGCGTTTGTTTTATGATCAATAGTGAAAAGGAACGTTATACAAAGGAAAATTATTGATTTTTTTAACATGCACTAAATGAGTAGATTTTAAGCTATTGTTACCAGATAAAAAGGTATGCCTAAAGGTACACATTTTCCAGACAGCCAACGTTTGCACAATTGAGTTGGATGCATCTTACATAAAAGATATGCTCCCCTGGCCTGTTTGGGATAACATGGCTTTTGATGTTCTTCTTTATGTTTAATGCAAGAAATTGGAGGCTTTCCAAAAATTGGGGCATAAAAAAGGGTAAGCTACTTTTATCGCGCCGCTCAACTCTCTACCCTTGCTGTGTTCCCACCCTGGGGGAGTTCAAGAGGAGCTGGCCGTAAAAGACTTACCCCGGCGCAAATATAGAAAAAGGTTTGTTTATGGTTAATAAATTGTTAAAAAAGATAATTGATTATGATTTAGGTAATTAGCCCTCATTGTAGTGCCAATTGATACAAATAAAGGTTAAGCCGCCAGCGGATTTTTACCAAAAGGGATCGTTTTATGCACTTTATAGCGGTCGTTTTTGTTATCTATTTCCTTTTCCAGTATGGTTAAGCAATCCGCTAAAAAGGTGTCCCGGTATTCCATTTCCTGAAAATATGGCCATAGTTTGTTAAATGAGGCTACCGGTATATTGCGGGCTATGGTGAGGTGTGGTGTAATTCTCCTGGTTTTCATTCTTAAGGCTCCTTTAACCTGGTTAAACCAGTCCTCGGTGGTTTTATCCAGATCTACCCTGGCATATATGGTTCTGGAATTGGGGCCATGTTTAAAAAAGTCGAAGCCATTGATGCGAAGTTTATGTTGGGGTATGGTTTTAACTTTAAAACTAATCATTTCATAAAAAGGAGTAAGGAGCAAAGGTTTGAGCGTAAGCTGATGCACCTCGTCCCTGAAGGATTCAATAGTAATATGTGCCCGCGCATACATCCCCGGAAATTTTCCGATGCGTTTAACACATTCCTGTTTAAACGAGCCAACTTTTTTATCCACGTGCTCCGGCGGAGAAATAACGGTAAGATAATCTTTGTTGTTCATGGTGGTTGGTTTAAAATAGGTTTATCTGATCCTGGATCTGATTATCTGCAGCGGCTTGTTTGTGAAGGATAGCCTCCGCAGTATTAGCCATTGTCTGCTTGTTCTTAAATTCAAAAACCTTAAAAGGCTGCCATTGCGGCTCATGGGCAAATGTTTCCCGTTTAAGCATAATGAGTTCATTGACCCAAAATGGTTCCACCAGTTTTTTATGGCGGAAGTTTGGCCATAGACGTTCAAAATCGGGCCCGGCAACATCGCGGGTAACAGTGATGTGAGGAATGATGGTTTTACGAATTTTAAGTAGCCTTTTTAGCTGTGTAAACCACTCATCAACAGCAGGTGTAACCCGGATATGAGCGTAGATGGTCATCCGGTTATGCAGGTGTTGGAAAAACTTAAACCCATCTACATGTAATAAAGCAGGAGGCAGCTCATTCAAGCCTTTCTCTATCTTGTTCAGATTGGTTTCTTCCATAAAGGGTTTTTGCCGCTCCAGGTGATGAACAGAAATATGTGCCGGTGAATCCATGCTTTTATAATTGCCAATTAATTTAGCCGAGGCTCTTTTATATCGGGAGATTTCCTGCTTAATAGCTTCGGGAGGCGAAAGCAGAAATAAATAGTCTTCGTACATATACATAGCGGCTGGTTTTGATTGAACAAAAATGCTAATATTTTTAGTAAAATACTAAATTTATTTTCATATTTGTGCATGGATGTTAAGCGGCATATTGTTCATATCGACCTTGATTCCTTCTTTGTATCGGTTGAGCGCAAGTTTGACCCCAGCCTGATAGGTAAGGCGGTAATCATTGGCGGCTCGGTTGACAGGGGAGTGGTATCCTCATGCAGCTATGAGGCGCGCGCCTATGGTGTACATTCTGCCATGCCTACCCGGCAAGCCGTAAAACTTTGTCCGCATGCCATAGTGTTACATGGTAGCCATGGTCGTTATTCCGAGGCCTCCCGCGAGGTTACCCAAATCATCCATGACTCGGTACCCCTTTATCAAAAAACATCTGTTGATGAGTTTTATATTGATTTGACAGGTATGGAACGGTTTTATGATTGTTACCAGATAGCCAGCAACCTGCGCCAAAAGGTGATCCGTGAAACTGGTCTGCCTATTTCCTTTGGTATGGCATCGGGCAAAACTGTAGCAAAAATGGCCACCAATCAGGCTAAACCTAATGGGCAGCTATATATTAAGCATGGCGAGGAACTGGCGTTTTTAGCGCCATTACCTATTGGTAAAATACCTGGTTTGGGCGAAAGTACCTGCCAGAAAATGTATCAATATGGTATTGAAAAGATCGGCGATTTGCAACGAACCAATATTCGTTTCCTGGAGGCTGTTTTTGGCAAGGCCGGTACATATCTATGGGAAAAAGCCCACGGTATTGATCAAAGTGAGATTATTCCCCATAGCGACCGTAAATCGATATCTACTGAGCATACTTTTGGCAGCAATGTGAATGATCCGCGTACCTTAGAAAATATACTGGTATCTATGACCGAAGAACTATCTGGTAAGCTACGACGGGAGAATAAATTATCCTCTTGTATGGCTATCAAGATCCGCTATGCTAATTTTGAAACCCATACCCAGCAGCAAAAAATACCGCTTACGGCGGCCGAGCATATCCTGATCCCTGGCGTTAAAAATCTGCTCAAAAAAGCCTGGAACCAACACCGGCACGTCAGGCTGATAGGTGTGAGACTGAGTGATCTCTGTACCGGCAGTTACCAGATCAATTTATTTGAGGATAACGAAGAGCAGATCAGGCTTTACCAGGCTATGGACAGGATCAACTTCAAATTTGGCGATAAAACTATTTGCCGCGCCGCCGGCATGGAAATAGGTACGCGCAATTTTAATCCGTTTATGAAAGGTTGAAATGAAACCATCTTTTTTACTGTTGGTCAAAGCGGCAATACCATTGGTCAAACTATTTTTATGAAGTGATGTGTGGTAGCTTCTTTTGAATAAAAAAGAAAACATGATGGAAACCACACAACGTCAAACCTACCTCGATTGGTTAAGGATAATATCCATTGTCGGGGTATTATTTTTTCATTCGGCTATGCCCTTTGTTTCTGAAGATGACTGGCATATTAAAAACCAGCAAACCAGCAACCTGCTGATGGAATCGAACCATTTTTTGCACCTTTTCCGGATGCCGCTGCTTTTTTTCATTTCGGGTACAGTAAGTTTTTACATGATGCAGCGGCGTTCTACTTTAAGTTTCATCGGTTTGCGTTTCCGCAGGCTTTTTATTCCCCTTTTGGTAGGCATGTTCATCATTGTTCCGCCGCAGATATTTATAGAAAGATTGGTGCATGGCTACAAAGGCTACTTTTGGGACTGGTATCCAAGTGTATTTAATTTTGTACCCTATCCAAAGGGTGGTAGTTTTAGCTGGCACCACTTGTGGTTTATTGCTTACCTGTTTATTTATGACCTCATATTTGCACCAGTATTTGCCTGGCTTATCTCACCCAAAAGTGATGGATTGAAGCAGAAACTGGCTGTCTTAGCCGAAGGGAAATGGATTTATTTGCTGATGCTGCCCGGCATCGTTTGGTTCACTTTTACTAGTTGGGATTATCCCGAAACCAATGACCTGATACATGATGGCAGTTATTTTGTTTACTGGTTGCTATTTCTGTTGGTTGGTTTTATCTGCATCCTTCAGCCAAAACTGATGGATAGTTTAGAGCGTAACCGCCGCTTCGCGTTAACCATCGGTTTCCTGAGCCTGATGACGTGGGAAGTGATGAGGTGGAATAAAATAGAACCCGATCATGTTGCATGGCCCTTTCATCATATATTATTTTCGTATGCCTTTACAGCGTTGAGGCCAACTATTGCCTGGGGATGGGTGTTGGCACTGGTAGGCTATGGCAAACATTACCTGAACCGGAAACATGTTGTACTAAACTACCTAAACCAGGCGGTTTATCCGTTCTATATTTTGCACCAAACGGTTATTGTACTGATAGTTTATTACATTGTGCAGGTTCAAAATGAAAGCATTTTATCCAAATACATTTATACTGTTGGTATAACCTTTTTTGTAACCGTGTTAACTTACCATTTACTGATACGGCCTTATGCTTTAATGCGCTTTTTATTTGGGATGAAACCAAAGGATAAACCAAAACCTGTGATAGAGGCTCCTACAGAAGAAATACAACCTACTGTAATACTTTCTACCTGAAATATATAACTTAACGGTATGAATTTTTTCAGAAAATACATTTTCCCAGCCTTGTATGGTCTGCTGGTATACTTTACTATCAGATTGCTCCACGATATCGACGTTGGCCAACATTTTTGGGAGAGATATTTTTACATAAACGCTGTTGAAATTACGTGCTCAATAATAGTAGGTTATATTGCTATACACCTGTTCAGCCGGCTTTTTAGGTATTATGATAAAC
Source organism: Mucilaginibacter inviolabilis (assembly GCF_011089895.1). Lineage (NCBI taxonomy): Bacteria > Pseudomonadati > Bacteroidota > Sphingobacteriia > Sphingobacteriales > Sphingobacteriaceae > Mucilaginibacter > Mucilaginibacter inviolabilis. The sequence continues at coordinate 1,343,765 of NZ_JAANAT010000001.1, read as the reverse complement.
ACTGGCCGGCACAGTTATCCTATCAGGACGTGGTGCGAGAACTTACCATATTAGTAGGTGCAAACCTGATATTGGTAAACGTAATATTTGTCCCAATGAATATATCCTTGCGTAATGATATAATTTCCTGGGCTGATATTGTCGACATTAATATGATACCCACTTTGTACGCTATTGTTTATTACGGCATAGCACGTAGCAGAACCTGGCTAAAGGCTTATGTAAATAATAAGATGCAACTGGAAAAACTAACCAATGATCACCTGGAAACTGAGCTGAAGTTTCTAAAGGCGCAGTATCATCCACATTTTTTATTCAATGCGCTGAATACTATTTATTTTCAGATGGATGAAGATGTAGCGGGTGCTAAAAAAAGCACAGAATTGCTTTCAAGTCTGTTACGGTACCAGCTTTATGACCAACAGCAACAGGTGCCCATAAAACAGGAGCTGGAATACCTGCAGGATTATATCCAGCTACAAAGGATAAGGGCCAGTCAGAAAATGCGTTTGAATGTATTTTTTGATGAAGAGCTTACCGATCAGCAGGTGTATCCTTTACTTTTGCTTCCGCTGGTGGAGAATGCTTTTAAGTATGTTGGCGGCGATTATAAAATTGATATTTCAGCCTTTATCAGCGAAAAAGGAATGTTATTTAAAGTATATAATGATGTGCCGGCAAAGATGAAAATGAAAGATAATTACAGCGGCATTGGTCACGAAAATTTAAAAAGGCGTTTAGAGTTGCTTTACCCGAATAAGCACCGTTTGATAGCCGGTGGCGAAGCAGATAGTTATATTGCACAACTAGAATTAGAATTTTAGAACATGAGCCAGATCAGTTGTATTATTACCGATGATGAACCCTTTGCCCGGAAAGGTTTAGAGGGCTATGTGAAAAAGGCAGGCTTTTTTGACCTTAAGGCACAATGCGAAGATGCCATGGAACTGGGCGCCGTGCTGGCTCAGCAACCGGTGGATCTTTTGTTTTTGGATATACAAATGCCACATATCACCGGTGTTGATTTTATTAAGTCCTTATCCGATCCTCCAAAGGTGATCTTCACTACAGCCTTTAAAGAGTATGCCACGGATGGATTTGATCTGGATGTGCTGGATTATTTGCTCAAGCCTATACCATTTGAGCGATTTATGAAAGCCGCTTTTAAAGCTAAAGATTACTTTGAATTGCGTAACAGCAATATTAAAGAAGCAGATTACCTGTTTGTAAAAAGCGAAGGGAAACTGGAAAAAGTAGTGTTTAGCGATGTGTTATATATTAAAGGGATGGAGAACTATGTGGAGATCCATTTTCCCGGCCGCAGAATTATTACCCATAGTACATTAAAAGCGTTGCTGGAGAAACTACCCCAGCAAGGTTTTTTACAAACTCATAAATCGTTTATAGTAGCTACTCAAAAAATCACGGCTATTGAGGGTAATATGTTGCATATCAATCATCATCAGGTACCTATCAGCAGGCAATTGAGGGAGCAGGTAATGTTTTTGTTAGTTAATCAAAGATAAGGCTATAGTTCTTTCTTCATTAACAGGTCGGTTTGCTTGTCGTTCCCTAACATAAAAGGGTGACTACCAAATACTTTGAAGCCATGCTTTTCATAAAAACTTAAGGCTTTATGATTGTGTTCCCAAACCCCCAGCCAAACATATTTAAAACCACTGTCTTGTGCTGTTTTAAAAGCAAAGTCTAGCAATTGGTGACCTATCTTTTTACCATGATATTCAGCCGAAACATAAATACGTTCTACTTCCAGTGTATTACTATCCTGAATGTCGGTTTGTGCTGCACCTATATTTATTTTGATATACCCGGTAATGATCCCGTTAAGCATAGCAAAATAAAAGTGCGAATCCGGATTGTTTAATTCAGCCTGTACCCGCGGCAGTGTAAATGCGTTGGCTGCATAAGCCTCCATGTTTTCTGGCGTATTGAGATGCGCAAAGGAATCAAAAAATGTTTTTCTGCTGAAGGCCAAAAGCATATCGGCATCAGCAATTTTAGCTTTTGTTATAATGATATTATTATCCGTCATCAATTTAATATAAGGCTTAATCAAATTGTTCTTTCAGGCGTACCAGGCGATCAATCATTAAATTAAGCTTTTCTTCTTCATTTTTAAACATACGCGGTTTTAAATAAAAAGTGGTAAATAAAAACCAGATAATGATAGAACCGTAAGTGATGAGTTTAAAAAGGAGGGAGGAGGTTGATAATACTTCGGCAAAGTAGAGGGCGAGGCCGGCGCTGATGAGTAGTATGTAAATGTAATAGAACCAGCCGATAATTTTTGTTCTTGTTTTTTGGTATGCCTTCAAACTGTCCAGGTATTCTGAGGGGTTTTGGGTGGCATCGCGCTTACTTAAAATATGGTAATGCCTTACTACAAGCGACAGGTACATCAGCATAGTGACCAGCACTATTAATATACCTACGGTAGTTATCCACGATTTAAAGGCCAGGAAAAACGTAACAATAAACGCAAATGCTGCTATGGCCACCATGGCCACAATTGTCCAGTATAACTTGGTAGTTATGCTTCGAATTCCCTTCTTTACCTGTTTCAGCACATCATCCACTGAAAGTTGATCTGGTTTTGGCTGTCCCTGCCAAACCGACATCAGATGATCAAAGTCTTTCATACTGGTTAAATAATTCTGTTAATTTTTGTTTTATACGATAAATCTTCACTCTCAGGTTTCCTTCTGATATACCCGAAATATCTGCTATTTCGGGGTATGGCACTTCATCAAGTACCATGGTTATTATAATTCTTTCCGACTCCTCCAGCTTTGAAATACATTTGTACAGCAAAGCTACCTGCTCGTTTTTATCCGATAGTTCTTCTCTTTTGGTTTCGGCTATCTGAGGGGTTAGCTCATCCTTAGCCTGTCTTTTTTCTGATCGTAAATAGGTTAAACAAGTGTTTACAGCAATGCGGTATATCCAGGTTGAAATCATAGCCTGGTTGCGAAACTTCTCTAAATTTTGCCAAACTTTTAAAAAAGTTTCCTGTAGCAGGTCGTTCGCAGCGTCATCATCGCCGGTGTAACCATAACATAAATGGAATATCTTTTTAGAATTAGCTTCATATATCTGCTTGAAGGCTGCTTCTTTATTGGCCACGCGTTAATAGATTTTTATTGTTAGATTAATGTAAAGGCTATATGTTACAACTGATAATCATTCTTTTTAAACCAAATCAGTTTTTTTTCGGCATCATCGAGCAGGGTATTATAACTGTCGAGGTAATCAAATTGCAGGTCTTCATGTAATTTTCCTATCAATCCACGCACCTTTTCAACCTGCCGGGTCAATATGAATCTGATAGGTTTGTAGGTAGTTCGCCTGTCGGCATATTCCAGGTAGTTAACACAAAAATTCAACAGTAATTCAATCTCCACTTCTTTTGAACCCGCGAACTTGGTGTACTTGCTCAGCAGTCTTAAAATTTTACGCATACCTTTTGCGGCATGATAGCTCAGTGCGGATAGCTGACTGAACATAAATCCCGCTTCGCCCTTTATTTTTTCAACAAAAGCAGCTTCGTCATGGGCTTCAAATAACAGGTAAGCCAATAACTCCTTATTCTCCTTTTTATAACGTGCCAAACGAAGCAAAAGCTCTGTTAATTGCTCATGCGACAGGTGCTGAGTTTCTTTTTTTATATGCTGTAAACCGTAAGTGGTAATACTCATGTTCATGTTGGTTAAGTATCAAGTAGCTAGTATCAAGTATCAAGATATAACACAGAATGATTTTTATCTTAGATATAGGTGTCTTATAATCAAAGTCTTGATACTTGATACTAGCTACTTGATACTGGTAAAACTATTAATTTTTGTAGTTTAGCGCCCTGCAAAAAGTTATATGCCAAAAAACAACCTGACTCTCTACATTTTTATCGCCCTGGTACTAGGTGTAATAACCGGTTACATTTATAATGTAAGCGTAATTAATGCCATCAACGTAAAAATTAATACGGCTGATGCTAATATTAAAGCTATTAACACCAAATTGGCTTTATTAAATGATACTACTGCTACCGAGCACATCACACTGCAAGCGCAAAAAGTACAACAAATAAAGATCAGTAAAGATAACAATTCTATTCGCGAGGATAAACTGGAAGGCTTTTCTATTTTAAGCGAAATATTTTTAAGACTGATCAAAATGATCGTGGCCCCATTGGTTTTTACCACATTGGTGGTTGGGGTTGCCAAAGTAGGTGATATTAAAGCCGTTGGACGTATAGGTGGTAAAACCATGCTTTGGTTTTTAAGTGCTACCTTGGTTTCTTTGCTGTTGGGAATGCTGTTGGTTAACTTGTTTCAACCCGGTAAAGCTATGCACTTGCCATTGCCCGACAGTCATTTAAGCACTGGTATCAAGAAAACGGCACTGTCTTTTGTTGACTTTGTGGGCCACGTTTTTCCTAAAAGCATTTTTGAGGCGATGGCCAATAATGAGATCTTGCAAATCGTGGTTTTCGCCATGTTTTTTGGTGTGGCTACCGCTGCTATTGGGGAGCAAGGCAAGATAGTGATTAAAGCTATGGATGCTTTCGCTCATGTGATCTTAAAAATTACAGGTTATGTGATGAAAGCAGCTCCTTTAGCTGTTTTTGGAGCCATTACTGCAGTAATAGCCAAGCAGGGGCTGGGAGTATTATCAACCTATGGTATTTTTATAAGTGAGTTTTATTTTTCATTGGTGATGCTTTGGCTGGTCATTATTATGGTTGGCTTCATCGTATTAAAGAAACCAGTGTTTAAATTAATTGGTCGTATAAAAGATGCTATGCTGATAGCATTCAGTACATCAACCAGTGAGGCCGCTTATCCTAAAGTATTACTGGAGTTGGAGAATTTTGGCTGCAGCAACAAAATTGTAAGTTTTGTATTGCCGCTGGGTTACTCATTTAACCTGGATGGCTCTATGATGTACATGACCTTTGCTTCCTTGTTCCTGGCGCAATCATATGATATTCATTTGTCTTTCGGTCATCAGTTATCCATGCTGTTGGTGCTTATGTTGACCAGTAAGGGTGTTGCCGGTGTTCCAAGAGCGTCGCTGGTAGTAATTGCCGCTACCTTATCTATGTTCAATATCCCAGAAGCAGGTTTGTTTTTATTAATCGGTATAGATCCATTATTAGACATGGGCCGGTCGGCAACCAATGTTTTGGGTAATGCCATGGCAGCTGCTGTTGTAAGTAAATGGGAAGGAGAGCTGGATAGCTAATTATTGAATTAGTGGGTTAGTGAATTAGTGATTTAAGTAGAATTTTAGTTATTAATTGATTAAGTAACTAGTGGAAGATAATAGCAAAACAGCATTTGCAGAGATGTTTAGACAGCGAACCAAAAAGTTTGTTGTAGATAATATTAAATTTTTTAGAACTTTGCCGCCGACGGAGGAGGCTAAAATTATTGGTAGGCAATTGCTAAGGTCATCTTCATCCGTTGGAGCTAACTATCGGGCTGCTTGTAGAGCACGATCACAAGCTGAGTTTCATGCTAAACTTTCCATTGTTGTAGAAGAAGCAGATGAGGCTTTGTTTTGGATGGAGGTTCTGATAGATGCAGGAGTAGTAACAGAATCAAGTTTATCGATATTGGCAGATGAAGCAAGCCAAATTCTTAAAATAGCTTCAGCGTCAAGAAAAACAGTATCAAAAAATAATGATGCTCAATAATTCACTAACTCAGTAATTCACTAACTCACTAATTAATTCCATGTCTGATCGTTCCAAGAAAATATTTTTCGCGCTTACTATTATAGTGCCCTTTTTAGCATACTGCTTTTATTATTATGGCATGATGATCAAGAATGCGCCTTACCGCTTCTCTGATTTTGATTCCATGACCATACAATTCGGGCCTGTGGATAGCCTGATCAATAAATATGATTCCAAAACAGGTGATTATCAATATGTAAATAAACAAGACTCCCTGGTAAAAATGCACCTGCGTTTAACCAGCGATGATCTGCTTTATTTACACCATAAGGCTGCCGATCTGGGTTTCTGGGATTTTCCGGTAAAAGAATTGGCGGATAGTACTAAAGGTAAAAACAAGTCGATACGCTATATTATTGAATTTAAGTACAAGAAAAAAAGCAAGCGGGTAGTGTATGATAGTGGTTACGTAGGGGACATCCGATTGATTGATGCCAATAAAACCCTGATCAAGGAAATAGAGCAGAGTTTATATACTGCTGAAGAAAGATTAAAGAAATAAAATAGATGGTGTTGTTTATTTAATAATTAATCCCTATATTTGCACCTCGAATTTTAAAACAATAATTAACAAACATGTACGCAATAGTAAGTATAGCCGGACAGCAATTCAAAGTTGCAAAAGACCAGCAGATCTTTGTACACAGATTACAAGGCGATGAGGGCGCTAGTATTGAATTTGACAGTGTATTGTTAGCAGAAAACGAAGGTAAATTCAAATTAGGTTCTGATTTGAAAGGTGCTAAAGTATCTGCTAAGATCGTGTCTCATTTAAAAGGTGATAAAGTAATTATCTTCAAAAAGAAAAGAAGAAAAGGTTACAAAAAGAAAAACGGTCACCGTCAGCAATTTACCAAGATCGAGATCACTGGTATTACATTATAATTAAAGTTTAAACCTGGGATTGCTTGTCGATTCCATAAAAATATTAAGAAATGGCACACAAAAAAGGGGCCGGTAGTTCCAGAAACGGCCGTGAGTCGCATAGCAAACGTTTAGGTATCAAAATTTTCGGTGGTCAGCCAGCAATTGCGGGTAATATCATCGTACGTCAGCGTGGTACCCAACACAATCCTGGTGTTAACGTAGGTATTGGTAAAGATCATACTTTATTCGCTTTAGCTGATGGACACGTAGTGTTCAGAAAAAAAGCTGATAACCGTTCATACGTTTCTGTAGTTCCGGTTGCAGCAGCACCTGTAGCTGAGGTTGCAGCTCCTGCACCAAAAGCAAAAGCAGAAAAAAAAGCAGTTGAAGCACCAGTAGCCGAAGTTGAAGCTACAGAAGCAGCTCCAAAGGCAAAAAAGGCAGCAGCTCCAAAAGCAAAAAAAGCTGATACAGAAGCAACTGAAGAAGCAGCAGCTGAGTAATTAGCTAAGCTAAACAGATATTAAAAAGCCCTGGTCAATTTGACCGGGGCTTTTTTTATCCTATTATGAGCTGCCTGAACTTACACAGACTTGACATCGTTGCGGGTCAAATCTTTTATTTTTATCACTCAACATTTTTAAATGAAAAATAAAAAGGGATTTGAGATTCCGGCGGTACCTGCTGTACTATTATCTATTATAAGTGTTCAAGGTGGTGCGGCAATTGCCAAAGGTATCTTTCCGGTATTAGGTGCTGCTTCAACTTCTGCATTAAGAATCGTTTTTTCTGCCATTATACTGGTTGTTTTTAATCGCCCTAACCTAAAAAATCTAACCAATGCGCAATGGAAAGCCGTAACCTGGTATGGTTTAACGTTAGGGGCCATGAATATTGTTTTTTATATGGCTATTGCCCGCATACCTTTGGCCTTGGGGGTCGCCCTGGAGTTTATTGGGCCATTGGTTCTCGCCTTGACAGGGTCTAAACGCCTCATAGACTTTTTATGGGTGATTCTGGCGGCGGCAGGGATAGCCTTGATAGCACCATGGAGCAATAACGGGTTAGATATTGTTGGTGTTCTGCTGGCTTTACTCGCTGGTGTATTGTGGGCGGGTTACATTGTGCTGGGTGGACGTATCTCAAAAATAATGGATGGGGGTAAAGCTGTGAGTATCGGTATGATTTTCGCTTCTGTGGTGGTATTGCCGGTGGCTATAGGCAGTGGATTATTAGTCCATTTTAAACCGGGTATGTTGTTGTCTGGTATTTTACTGGCCTTGTTTTCAAGTGCAATACCTTTTACATTAGAAATGAGTGCTTTACGTAGGATTCCAGCAAAAACATTCAGTATCTTACTGAGCCTGGAGCCCGCTGTTGCTGCGCTTTCCGGTCTTGTTTTTCTTCATGAGTACCTCTCTTTGAATGAGTGGATAGCAGTAGTACTGATCGTTATAGCGAGCGCGGGTGCTACGATGAAGGCCAAGAATCCTGTGCCGGAATCATAATAATAATCCTGTTTCAGTCACAGATTTATAGCTTATGACTGAAACCAGGTTTTTGATTTAGATAATTCAATACTCTCTCACCAACAAACTATCGGCAAACTGACGCAGGTATTGGCGGCGTTCTTCGGGTAGGTTTATGTCGTCTAATGCTTTAAATGCTTTATCGGCATAAGTGTGCATGGCTTCTTCGGCATATTTCCTTATTTGAAGTTCATTGTAAATGCCTGTAACGGCGCTTACCTTCTCTGGAACATCAAATAGTTGCAGCGTGAGCCAGTTGTCAAGCTCCTGCGCCTGGTGGCCTTTAGCCAGTTCTAGTGCTTTAATGAGCAGATATGTTTTTTTGTTGGATATGATATCGCCCCCAACTTGTTTCCCAAATTTGTCAGGATCGCCATAAACATCTAAGATATCGTCCTGCAGTTGAAACGCGATGCCCAGGTTCACGCCAAAATCATAGAGTAACTGCGCATCGGTTAGTGTTGCCCCGCCTATAATGGCACCAATTTTAAGCGTACCACCTAATAATACAGCCGTTTTAAGGCGTATCATGTTCAGGTATTCTTCGATGATTACGTTGCCGCGTTGCTCAAAGCTCATATCAATCTGCTGTCCCTCACATACACCGGTAGCGGTTTCGTTAAAAACATCCATTACTTTGCGTAAAATGGCATCCGGAACCCGCATCATTAGTTTGTTCGATTCTACCATCATGGCATCGCCCGAGAGGATAGCCACATTAGCGTTCCACTTTTCGTGTACGGTTACCTGGCCGCGACGTAAGGGGGCATTGTCCATGATATCATCATGCATCAGGGTGAAGTTATGGAAAACCTCAATGGCCAGAGCCGGTTGCACCGCACTTTCTACATCGCCTCCAAAAAGGTCACAGGCCATCAATAAAAGCGCTGGCCTGAGGCGTTTACCACCAAGCGTAAGTATATAACTTATAGGTTCATATAAGTCTGCAGGTTGTTGAGGGAAAGCAAGTTTGTCAATAGCCTCGTTTATTAATGCCTGCAGATCAGTAAGTTGTTTCATTCTTTATTGGTTCATTGGTTCAGTAGTTCATTAGTTCATTGGTGTTTTATAGCGGATAGGTATTGAACAAACCACTAATGAACCAGTGACCTAATGAGCTAATAAACTAATCTTGTACTAATGAAAAGTCAATTTGTTTTTTGGTAAGATCTACGTTTTTCACCCTGATCTGTACCTCGTCGCCAAGCTGGTATATTTTCTTTTTACGCTGACCGATGATGGCGTAATTTTTCTCATCCAAAGTATAAAAATCGTCAGATATATCGCGTAAACGGATCATACCCTCACATTTATTTTCGATGATCTCCACATACATACCCCACTCGGTAACACCCGATATAATACCGGTAAACATATTGCCCACCTGGTCTTTCAGGTATTCGGCCTGTTTGTATTTTATGGAGGCGCGTTCAGCGTCGGCAGCTTTTTTCTCCATTTGTGAGCTATGCGAACATAGTTTCTCATAATGTTCGGCATTGGCCGATTGACCACCGTTCAAATAATGAAACAAAAGCCGGTGCACCATCACGTCTGGATAGCGACGGATGGGAGAGGTAAAGTGCGTATAATGATCAAACGCCAGTCCATAATGGCTACTGGTTTTAGTGGTATATATAGCCTTAGCCATCGACCGGATAGCCAATTGAGTAAGCACGTTCTGCTCTTTTTTACCTTCCACATCTTCCATCAGAAAGTTGAGCGATTTGGCCGTTTCCTTGTCTGATTTTGTATTTACTTTATAGCCAAAACGTGCTGCAAATTGCGCGAAATTCGCCAGCGCATCAGGTTTTGGAGAATCGTGTGCACGGTATACAAAAGTGTATTTGTGTTTGCCTTTACCCATTTTGCTTACATGTTCGGCTACTTTACGGTTAGCCAAAAGCATGAAATCTTCAATAAGTTTGTGGGCATCTTTTCGTTCTTTTACATAAACGCCGGTTGGTTTACCATGTTCATCCAGCTTAAATTTAATCTCGGTAGCCTCAAAACTAATGGCCCCATTTTTAAATTTGCGCTCACGGAGTTTATATGCTAAGGCATTGAGTTTTAAAATTTCATCTACAAACTCGCCGGCTTTATTTTCGATCACTTCCTGTACTTCCTCGTAAGTAAAGCGCCTGTCGGAGTAGATCACAGTTTTGCCGTACCATTCATTAATAACGTAGGCGTTTTCATCGAGTTCAAACACTGCCGAAAAGCATAGCTTTTCTTCTTTGGGTCGTAAAGAACACAATCCGTTTGATAAACGTTCGGGGAGCATAGGTATTACCCTGTCAACCAGGTAAACTGAAGTTGCGCGTTCCAGAGCCTCTTTATCTAAAGCAGAGTCAGGTGCAATGTAGTGTGATACATCCGCGATGTGCACACCTACTTCATAATTACCATTGTCTAATTGTTTGAATGATAGCGCGTCATCAAAATCCTTGGCATCAAAAGGGTCGATAGTAAACGTAGTGATGTTTCTAAAATCGCGTCTTTTAGCTATTTCATGCTCCGAGATAACACCAGATATAGCCTCAGCTTCATGTTCTACCTCGGCAGGGAATGAGAGTGGGAACCCATACTCGGCAAGTATGGCATTCATTTCCGTATCGTTTTCGCCCTGGGCGCCTAGTACATGTTTGATGCGACCGATAGGGTTTTTGGCTTCGGTTGGCCAATCCGTAATCTCGGCGACAGCTTTTATCCCGTTCTTAGCGCCATTCAATTCGCTGATAGGGATAAAGATATCATGCATCATTTTACGATCATCAGGAATAAAGAACGCGAAGCGCTCCGATAGTTTTACCACACCGGTAAACTCCATTTTAGCCCTTTGGATGATTTCAATAACCTCGCCTTCTTTGTGTTTTCCCTTGCTCTTGGCGTATACGTATACCTTAACGCGATCGCCGTTTAAGGCATTGCGTAGTTTACGGGGAGCAACGAAGATGTCACTTTCAAATTCGTCATCCGTAACAATAAATGCCGAACCATCATTAGTAAGATCAACTTTACCCTCAACAAATGTTTTTAATTCCAGTAGTTGAAATTTACCGGGTGAAAGTTCTTTTAATACTGATTTTTTGGCCTCGTCTTTTAATATATCGAATATAATTTCCCGGGCTTCCGGGTCACGAACGTTTAGTTTAGCAGAAACTTGTTTATAGTTTAACGGTGTATTACCGTTTTGTTCAAATATATCAAGCACCATTTGAGTTAGCACCTGAACTATAGAAGAATTGTTTTTCTTTTTAGACATACATAAGTATTTGGTCAAAGATACGGAATTTGGACATTAGCAGATGGGAGAGTTTTCTGCGAGCAAAGATTTAGGGAGCTAGGAGTAAGGATTTTTTCTTTGTTCTTTCTGTCCTTGTTCTTTGCTCCCCAAATCCTTACTCAAAAACATTATCCTTGAGGAATGGATGCTATCAGCCGTTTGGTATAATCCTGTTGCGGGCGATAATAAATATCATCAGGATAGCCGGTTTCAACAATTTCGCCTTTGTTCATAACCACCATACGATCGGATATATGCTTTATAACAGCCAGGTCATGCGAGATGAAGATGTAGGTAAGCTTAAACTCCTGCTGCAACTCGCGGATGAGATTCAATACTTGGGCCTGTACAGATACGTCGAGCGCGGAGACCGATTCGTCACAAATAATGAATTTGGGTTGCAGGGCCAACGCACGGGCTATAACAATGCGCTGCCTTTGCCCGCCCGAAAACTCATGCGGGTAGCGGTTAAAATGCTCCGGCAAAAGATTTACCCGTTGCAGCAGTTCCAGCACTTTTTGCTTACGCTGGGTATCGTTGCTATAAAACTGGTGCACTTGCAAGGGCTCCATTAAGGATTGCCCAACGGTTAACCGTGGATTTAACGAAGAATAAGGATCCTGGAAAATGATCTGGATATCCCGGCGAATCTCACGGAGTGCATCTTTTTTTAAACTGCCCAGGTCTGTGCCTTCAAAACTTACAGTGCCATGGGTGGGTTCAATAAGCCGCAAAATAGTACGGCCCAGAGTGGTTTTACCGCAGCCCGATTCGCCTACCAGACCTAATGTTTCACCGGGATAAACCTCCAGGCTTACGTTATTTACTGCCTTTACTACATGGCCCGATGGACCTAATAAGCCCGGATTAATAGGAAACCAAGTAGAGAGTTTGTCAATTTTTAATAGAGGCTGTTGCTGATAAAGCTCCTTTTTACGATCAGTAATTTCTTTTTCACTATAGCTATATTTTGCACGGATGCTTTCGATAGTGGCCGATTGAGTATCCGGGGAACCTCCGGCATCAAAAAAGTCGGCGATGACGGGCAGTTTCTTTAAATGCTGATCAGGAGATGGTCTGCAGGCCAATAAGCCTTTGGTGTAAGCATGTTGCGGATTGTTGAATAGATCGGTTACTGTAGCTTCTTCAACTATCTGTCCTTTGTACATCACCAAAACGCGGTCTGCAATTTCCCTTATCACACCCAAATCATGTGAGATGAATATCAGGCTCCTGCAGCGTGTACTTTTCAGGTTTAACAATAGCTCGATAATGGCTTTTTGAACGGTCACGTCAAGCGCTGTGGTTGGTTCATCTGCTATTAATATTTCAGGGTTACAGGACAAGGCCATCGCTATCATTACCCTTTGTTTTTGTCCGCCGGATATTTGATGCGGGTAGCTGTCGAATATGGCTTCGGGACGAGGCAATTGTACCTCGTTAAATAACTCTATGGTTTTTTGTTTAGCCTCGGCATTGCTCAGTCCCAAATGAAGCTTAATGGCCTCTGTAAGCTGAAAGCCGCAAGTAAGCACCGGATTGAGCGAAGTCATAGGTTCCTGAAAAATCATAGCCATACGGTTGCCACGAATGTGGCGCATATCAGCTTCGGGCAGGTCGAACAAACGGGTATCATTTAATAATACCTCACCGTTAACTACAGTTTGATCGGCATTCAACAAACGCATCAGTGCGAGTGATGTTACCGATTTTCCTGAACCGGATTCGCCTACAATACCAATAGTTTCACCCTTTTTTAAACTGAATGATATGTTTTTTACCGCTTTGAATAAGCCATTAGCTGTTTTAAAACTAATAGAGAGATCGTTTACCTGTAACATTTATTGACCTATTAGGGTAATCAATTCATCTTTTATCAATTCTTCGCCCCGATAGCGTCTTAATAGTTGTGCTGTAGCTATTACATCTTTTTGGCAATAAGTGCATATACGATCAAGCTGGTTCAGATTCCAATAAACATCGCCAACCATACTACCATCAATATCGTCTTTTGGGGTTGGGATATCAAAAATTGCGGTAAGCAGATTTAGAGAAGTGTAGTTTTTATAATCCCCAAATTTCCAAAGTTCCATGGTATCAATATGTACAATTTCCCATGGCTTTTTCCCGGCTAATTGTAACTGATGCGGAAACGGCAGCCCATTGATCAACAATCTACGACAGATGTAAGGGAAATCGAATTCTTTACCATTATGCGCGCATAGAACCAAGTTTGACGGTTGGCTAAATAATAATGTTGAAAACCGGGTGAGCAGATCTTTTTCATCGTGGCCGGCAAATGATTTTATTCTTAAACCAATATCTTTGCCGCCGGTAAATATGCCAACAGATATACAAATGATCTTGCCAAACTCAGCCCAGATCCCAGCATTGGTGTAATAATTCTCAGCGCTTTCATCCTTACGAATGTTTTGACTCTTGCGTTCCCATAATTTTTGAAGATGTTCTGGCACCTGATCATGTGAACTGTATTGGGGCACAGTTTCAATATCAATTACCATTAAATTATGCAGATCATACTGTTCAAGCATTGCTATTAAAATTGATCTGCCAATATAATAAATGTTTGTACTTGTATTTTGCTTAAATAGGGTGTTTTAGTCTATAGGAATGTAATTTTACTACAACTACTTTTTAGTCTTATTGAGTTGAAAGCCAATAGAGATTTGAACAGAACCCGGATTTGTGTTGTAACTACCCAAATCGGATGTTACCAGATAGCCTTTGAAACTTTTATTATAAGTAGCTTCTAACATCCAACGTTGATACTGTAGGCTAATACCTCCTGAAAAGCCTAAATTAATTTTCTGCTCATACCGGGTGGCGTTTATTTTGTCAGTTACCGTATTGTAATATCCCAATGTATCTTTTTTGGCTTTTGATGTTTGATAATTGCTGGTGCCATTAATTTGTTTCACCGGTATTTGGATAACCGGTCCACCTTTAACGTGAATGTTAGGCGTAATATGGTAAACAAGATGCAAGGGTATATTTACAAAATAAGCTTTTCGTGAATCATTTATACTCAACGTTTGATTGGTATCTATTTTACTTTCGTTGTGGTGGGTATACGACCCATTAAAGCGCAATGGATTTAGGCCTTTTACTTGTATACCGATAGCCAGTTTATCATTGAAATTGTAAGTGCCATATAGGCCAGCATACATATCAACCGGCAGGCTTCCATAAAAATTACTGTTTTGGGCTTTAGGGGTAAAGCTATTGGATGCATTTACACCAAGTAGGATCCCATAATCAATATTTGACGGGATTGAAATGTTGATCTTGTTATTTACGGATCTTGTCTTTGGATTTTTATCCTTTATCCGTGTACTTAACGCATTTATCTTTTTATGATCTTTTGTGATCAGATCTACAACACTATTATTTTGCGTATTGCCGCCTTTTGTTGCTAATATATTATTTGCGGTATACGAATTAAAAAAACTGTTACGATCATAAAAAACACTATCTGAATTATTGATCAGGTGTTGTGTTATATAACTGTTTGAGGCTAATAGGAGTGTCTTATTGTTGTTTAGATCAGTTGGATTAATACCCTGGGTATAAAAGGAAGCGGCTGGTACACTCATTTTAGTTTTATTTGACTGCTTATGATTGACTGTTTGTCCGGTGGTGGTGCCAGAGAACGCATGAATGCCATTTACTAAGAAAGCTCTCTTGTTATTATTATTCATAACGAGGGTAGCATTACGATTATTTTGAGTGGTATTTGATGACGATGTTATATAAGGCTTGCTTGATGAAACAGGTGAATCTAATTTTCTGGTGTTTGTTAGTTCATTTTTATTATCAGCAGTATCAGATAGTCCTTTAATTGCAGAAGTACTATCATTTTTAAACAGTACGGTATCTGTTTTATTTAAAGAATCTGAGCTGAGTTTTTGCAAGCTGTCTTTATGGGTGATTACTTCCTGCTTTTTATGTTTTTTTGGCTGATCTATGTGTTTTGGTTTGATGATATACACATAAGCTAAAACACAAATCAATACTGCTGCCGGTAGGGTAACGGATATGATCGACCATGTTTTTGACGCTTTTATAGCTTTAGTTATTTTCGAAGCTGCATTATGTTTTACTGTAGGATTAGGCAGATGAGCATCCAAAAGAGCTTGCATAGCCAGCCAGTCCTGTTGGGGTTCATCACTCACAGGCAACTCATTTCTCTTTTTCTGCCAAAGATTAAGGTAGTTCAATGAATTTTTCATTTTGCTTTTTCACTCCTTTCTTTGGACTTGTTGCTATCTGTTGCCAACGCTTCCAGCAGTTCTCTTAACTTTCTTTTTGCTTCGGCTAAATGCCAGCGCGACGTCCCTTCGCTAATGTTTAACTGTTCGCTTATTTCCTTGTGTGTAAAACCATCGAGTACAGATAAGTTAAAGACGGTTTGAGTAGCAAAGGGTAGGGTCCTGATATTTTTTAGAATATCCTCAAAATACAATTTCTCTAATGCAGACGGGCTGATAAGGTAATCATCTGAGTCCCGCTCGTCGAGACTTTTAACATTAAATTTTAGTTCTTTACGACATAGATCAATGGCCGTATAGATCATAATCTTCCTGATCCATCCGCCTAATTCACCTTTTTCGATATCAAAATTTTTTATGGATTGGAAAGCTTTAAGAAATCCTGTATTAAAAGCTTCCTTGGCAAGCTCTTTATCAGGCAAATAGCTATAGCACACCCGCAGCATATCGGCATGAAAAAGCTTGTACAAAGCTTCCTGGGCCGTGCGGTTGTTGTTAATGCAGCCTTTTACCAGCTTTTCAGCCTGTTTTTTAGAAAGATTCATTCAAGAAATTCACACAGTAGGTGCTTTTAACAGGCTCTTCGTAAGTAGTAGCTTAAACGTTGGGTAAAAATGAAAATATTTTTTTATTTTTTTTAATATTTGATTTTTAGTGAGAGATCATCTGCAGTGAGCAGATTGATCTCTCTTGTTTTAGGATTTAAATTAACGGTTTAAAATCTTTGGCGATATGACTACTCCTGAGGTATAGGTCCAATTAAAAGTAATGTTTGCTGATGAGACTGTAATACTGCCAGTGTACGTAGTGTTATTTAAGATAACTTTAAGCGGATAATTACCATTAGCAAGATTTACATGTCTGATTAAAACAGGGCTTGCTACCATAGGTATTTTAGCGCCCACTGGACAAACACCAGGTTCTCTCACATTAAAAAAATCAATACTGAAGTTTTTGTTGTAGTCAATAATAGCTTGATACTGTAATGTGCCCTGAGCACAATATAAGTTAGTAGTATGGGCGTTAAAGCTGATAGATACGCTGTCGCCAACTGCACTGGGTGAAAATCCCGGTGCTAAGGTAATCTGATCACCAGTAAGCGGAACCAGGGCTACTGTATCAGCAGGGTTACCACCATTGTTGGCTGCATTAGCTTTGCTGATCGTTGATTTTTTGTCGACAGCAACTGGATTCTCGGCCTTTTTGCACGCTGTGATAATACAAACTGATAATAGAAAGGCCACAAGGACATAGGTTAAGTTTTTCATTTTTTTGATTGATTAAGTAATTTATCTTTATTGCATCATCGTACTCACAACCTTAAACGTTGGGTAATATCCATGATTTTTAAAGATTTTTCCAGATCAGCCAAAAAAAGCAATCGGTCAATTATTAAAATGAGGGTTATTTGCTTAATATCTCAAAGCCTATATTTATGGTATTTCCATTTCCATCAACCAGAGTAAGTATGTGTTTTCCGGGTGGCGGATTTAGTGACATTTGGTGAAAATCCTGTGTTTCGCCAACGTATTGATCATCCAGATGCCAGAATATTTTCATACCTGGGACACGATGTGCTGCATTACAGATCATCCGGCCCCGGCTGCCGTCGGCTTCTAGTGGTACGTATATTTTAGCATCGTCTTTAGGATATATTACTTCCATAGCGTTACCATTCTCAGCCTGTGAACAACCTGATTTAAACGGTGGTAATACATGATATTGATAATCCCTTGCCTTATAATAGTATTCCATTGATGGTGGTAGCACAAACCAATTTTTATTTACGATATTATCGGGCGATTCGCAATTACCGTTCACCTGGTACTGGCTATCTGCAGATAAATGTATTAGCTTATGATAGGGGCAAACTGGCGCTTTAAGCCCTGATTTAGGTACCAGCATATCATCGGTGTTATCGCAATATTGTCCGGCCCGGTAGCCACTTTGATGGCACACTTTTATTTTGACCATTTCGCTTACGGGCATTGGAAACCAATCGCGAGATACAGGCAATAACCTAAAGATTTCAAAGAGGGCAGGAGCGGCGGTATTAATACCTGTTAATCCTGGCCTGCCTTCACCATCGGTGTTACCAACCCATACGCCAACCACATATCTGGGCGTAATGCCTATTGCCCACCCATCACGAAAGCCAAAGCTGGTGCCAGTTTTCCAGGCTACACGTTGGGTAGAGCTGAACTGTTGCCACAGCATTTCTTCACCAGGGCGCATTACTTCTTCCATAGCTTGAAAGGTGTAATATATAGATGCTGCATCCAATAACCCTGTCTTCTCCAGATTTGGTTTTATAGGCTTTTCAGGCACGCTATAAACAGGGCTGTGATAATCAGCCGGATTATATTGACCATGGTATCTATCATAGTGATTAAGTACCCGAGCCATATCGGCATAGGCCCCGCTTAACTCCCATAAGGTATTTTCGCCACCACCTAATATTAATGAAAGCCCATAATGATCTGCCGGCTTTGTTAAGGTGGTAATACCCGCTTTTTGCAGAAAATCATAAAAACGCTCGTATTTAAATTGCTGTAGCATTTTTACAGCAGGTACATTTAATG
Organism: Mucilaginibacter inviolabilis; assembly: GCF_011089895.1. NCBI lineage: Bacteria > Pseudomonadati > Bacteroidota > Sphingobacteriia > Sphingobacteriales > Sphingobacteriaceae > Mucilaginibacter > Mucilaginibacter inviolabilis. Next base: position 1,325,457 of record NZ_JAANAT010000001.1, on the reverse strand, counting down.
ATCGGGATAGCGCCCGGGATGCCGGTACTGCCCCATCATAACCCAGGTCAAAATTTTCTGGGTGATAACCTGCTATTAATGTAGGTACATCTGGCAGCAGACTATTAGGTAATATCAAACCGCTGTGTAACATCGATGCATATAATAAAGGTTTTAAGGTACTGCCTGGGCTTCGTGGTGCGTCAATCACATCAACATCACTTTCCATCTGCGGATCTTCCCGATGAGCTATGTTACCCGCATAAGCCAGCGTAGCCCCGGTTTCTACATCTAAAACAATGGCGGCAATATTATTGATATCATTAGCTTTTAAAACCTGGTGATGCTGCTCTAAAATGTCATTAACCTGCTGTTGTAATGCTGAGTTTATACTGGTTTGCAATCGGGTATCTCCATCTGGATGATGTTGATGATCGTTTTTAAAACGTTGAAGCAGGTGAGGTGCTTGTTGCGGCAGAGGAACCGGACGATCAGGTACAGGCTCCAGTTCGGCCAGGGCTCTTGTAGTGCTGTCTATAATCCTATTTCTATAAAGTCGCTGAAGTAGTAGGTTTCGTTTTTTGAGCAGTATCAATCTGTTCCTGCCGGGATGTACCAGTGACGGTGAATTAGGTAAAACAGCCATAGCTGCCATCTCACCCCAGGATAATTTATCCGGCCCTCTTCCAAAGTATCGCCAGGAAGCCGCATCCAAACCTATTACGTTGGTACCGAAGGGCGCGTTGCTGGCATAGAGCGCCAATACCTCATTTTTACTGTGTGTAAGCTCTAATCTCAATGCCATGAATATCTCTAAAAACTTGTTCCAGATGCTTCTCTTGTGCCTGGTAGCCAGCCTGATAACCTGCATGGTGAGGGTGCTGCCACCGCTGGTTACTTTTTTGGATGAGATATTTTGTTTTATGGCCCGGCCAAAGGCCAGAGGATCGAAACCTGGATGATGTTCAAAACGTTTGTCCTCAAAAGCAATGATACATTGTTTAAATTTATAGGGCACACTATCGTTGTATGGAAAACGCCACTGACCATCTGTAGCAATAGAAGCACCCAGTAATTGTCCATTGCTATCATCAATAACATAAGATGTTGGACTTTTAAATAAAGGATTTGGCAAACAAAACCAAAATAGCAGAGTTAAAACAGTCAGGAATATGAGTATAAATATTACTTTTGGTTTTTTTAAGTAAATTTTGACGTGTTCTAGTACGGCTTGCATTAAAATATTTTCAATAAAGATATAATAAGCTTATACCGAAGTATAAATATATATAACAAAGCAAAGTTTGACCACAAAAACAATAATGACATTACAAAAATTATCAATTATCATCCCTGCTTATAACGAAGGTAACACGATACATTTGATTTTGGATAAAATTAAAGAGGTAAACCTTATAAATGATATCCAGAAAGAGATTATTATTGTGAATGATTGTTCAAAAGACAATACCGAGCTGGCCATAGCCAGCTATCAGCAAACCAATCCAGACCTTAATATACAATATTTTAAGCATGAGGTAAACAAAGGCAAAGGGGCCGCATTGCATACCGGTATATCAAAGGCGACTGGAGAGTACCTTATTATTCAGGATGCTGATCTTGAATATGATCCGGCGGAGTATAATGACTTGTTAAAACCGGTAGTTTCTGGTTTTGCTGATGTTGTTTATGGTTCAAGGTTTATGGGGAGTAACCCACACCGGATATTGTTTTTCTGGCACACGATAGGTAACAGATGGCTTACGTTCGCTTCTAATATGTTTTCCAACTTAAACCTTACGGATATGGAAACCTGTTATAAGTTATTTAACACCCAAATGATACAGGGTATTTCGCTTACCGAAAAACGTTTTGGCTTTGAGCCGGAGGTTACCATAAAAGTATCGCGCATTCCTAAGATCAGGATATATGAAGTTGGTATATCTTATTATGGTCGTACTTACGAAGAGGGAAAAAAAATAGGATGGAAAGATGGGGTAAGGGCGATATTCTGTATACTAAAGTACGGATTGTTTAAAGCCCGGTAAAAAATTCTCGAAGTTAACATCCCAGTACATCGTATGCCCGGCTGTTATTTCGGTAGCCAGGCTTGCCATATTATTTTCGTCGGTTTTAAAACTGTTCATTTTCCAATTACCACATGAGGCTAATATGCCACCGTCTAATTCATGATCGCCGTTTAAACTGGGGATATGTTTCAGGTTATTGTCTAAACCAATGGCTGTTGCCTTGGTTAAGGCTTCTTTACGTGTCCAAAGTAAAAAAAAACTATTACTGGAGCCCTGATGAGCAATGTAATTGATCTCATCTTTACTGAAATAATCAGCGAGGATCTCCTTATAACTAAAGGAGTGATCTATTTCTTCGGTATCAACACCCACTTCGGTGTTTGATATGGCAATTAAAACCCAATCACCGGCATGTGATACATTATACTTTAAATTTTGTTGATGTATATGGGGTTTTTTATTTGCGCTGATTACAAATTTAATTGTGGTGGGAGGTTGGTTGGTATATTTACTTAATAAGCAACGCAATGCACCACGACTTACCACAAACCGGAGCTTGTCTTTTTTTTGCACATAACGATTAGCCCTTATTATTTCATCGGGTAACAGTACTTTAAAAAAATCATCAATAAATACCAGGTTAGAACTGATTCGGATACGCCAGACATCAACCTGTCCATCTTTTAATTTATAGTCACAATGCGCCCCGTTTTGCCAATTAATGTCATCCTGATATTTGATATGAACTTTAATTAAACACATAAGTATGGTTATTTTGGGGCGACTTTGTTTAGGCAGTTTTGTAATATGCTTGCAAATATTTTATCATTGGGTGCTTTAAAAATAGAATTATGCCCACCTGGTATTTGATGAACGTTAACTCCTTTTAATGCATACGGTTTCCAGCCAAGGTATTCAAAATCGTCCAGGTAAAAAGTACGATCCTCGGCTCTGAATAATTCAATAGCAATATTTCGGGCCTCTAATTTATAATGTTTTTCGGCAAGTACGTTCATTTCGTCAATTTTATTAGCGTAACCAAAAAAACCTTCCTGCTTTTCGTCTTTGAATAGCTTCCAGAATACTTTGGTTAATCCACGTTTAGTAACCTTACCGGTGTGTACCATAGTATTCACAAAACCATTTGGAAATGTAAGATTGTACGATAGTTTACGGGCAAAAAACTTACCTCTTTTTATCTGCGTAGTCAGCCATGGATCAAAGTAGGGAGAGCGATAAGCGTATGTATCAAACATAGCCAGCATTTTTACCTGTTTGCCTTGTTCCTCAAATTGTTTAGCCATTTCAAAAGCAATAATGCCGCCGAATGAATAACCAGCAAGCGCGTAAGGCCCGGTTGGATTTTGTGCCATGATAGCTGCATTATAATGCGCCGCTATATCCACAATATTACTTAAGGGTTCATCAATACCATTAAGTCCCTTAGCCTGCAAGCCATATACAGGTTGATCTGCATCCATGCCTGATGCCAGGGTATTGAATAATAAAACATTAAGTCCGGCCCCGTGTACAATATATAATGGCATTTTATTACCCGAGGGTTTAATTGGTACCAGCGAATCCCATACGATAGATTTGCCGTCCATCTCTAACATCAATGCCAGTTTTTCAACCGTAGAATTTTCAAAAAGGGTAGCAAGGGGCAGGCGCTTACCTGTGAGCTTTTCAATGCGGGTCATTACCTGCACGGCAATAAGTGAATGACCGCCTAACTCAAAAAAGTTATCGTAAATTCCTATGTTTTTGATTCCCAGAAATTCCGACCATATATCAGCTACCAATTTTTCTACATCTGTTCGGGGAGCAATAAACAAACGAACGCTTTCGGCCAGTTTGTTATGTTTATTAGCCAACGCTTTTTTATCTATCTTACCATTAGGGGTTAATGGCATGGCTGGAATAATGGTCAGGTTATCAGGTACCATATAATCGGGCAACCCTGTTTTTAATGCCATTTTCCAGCCCTTTATTTGATCTGCTTCAAATTCGGCTTTGAATTCATCACCCACAACCAGGTAAGCAACCAGCTTATTAATGCCATTGCTATCTGGTTGAGCCAAAACTACGGCTTCTTTAATATTGTATTGATTAACCAGATGATACTCGATTTCGCCGGTCTCAATCCGGTAACCACGTATTTTTATCTGCGAATCAATACGACCAAGACATTCTATTTCTCCATTTTCCAGGAATTTCCCCATATCCCCGGTTCGGTACATTTTATTACCCGGCGTATTGGAAAATGGATCAATAATGAATTTTTCAGCGGTTAATGCAGGCTGATTTAGATAACCCTTGGCAACACCATCGCCACCAATGTATATCTCCCCAGCCAATCCAGCGGGTAGTGGATTCAGATACTTATCTAAAATATAAATCGCTGTATTATTAATAGGGCGACCAATAGTGATAATGTCATCATCTACCTTAATTTGTTTTACAGTTGACCATATGGTAGTTTCTGTAGGACCGTATATATTCCACAGGCTTTCTGCCCTTGTGTTTATTTTTTCGGCCAGCTCCTTTGGTAATGCTTCGCCGCCACAAATAACTTTTAGTGAGGTCGAATTATCCCAGCCGGCCTCAATCATAATGCGCCAGGTATAGGGGGTGGCCTGCATTATGGTAACACTTTCTTTCCTGATGATATCAAGCAAAGCGCGACCATCTTTAGCTTCTGCACTATTGGCTATAATTACTTGAGCGCCGCTGATCAACGGTAAAAATAATTCCAGGCCCGATATGTCAAAACTTACGGTAGTTACTGCCAGTAGTTTATCTGCTGCGGTAATACCCGGTGCTTTTTGCATACTATACAAAAAGTTAATCAGGTTGTGATGAGCTATCTGTACACCCTTGGGCAATCCCGTTGAACCAGAGGTATATAGTATATAAACCAGGTCATCACCATTTACGGCGATTTCGACATCTGTTACCGGATATTGATTGAGCAGGGGCCATATATTATCGATCAGTAACTCTTTTGCGGATGATTGGTAGCGTTCTTTATAATCTTTGGATGTAATAAGCAAAACGGCACCAGAATCGGTCAGCATGTGATTGATGCGGTTTAAAGGAAATTGAGGATCGACAGGAACATATATCGCACCGGTTTTCATGATACCTAACATGATCACAACCAGTTGTTCCGAACGATCAAGTACAAATGCTACTTTGTCGCCTTTCTTAACGCCTTCATTAATGAGTAGTGCCGCCAGTTGATTGGCCTTTTCATTCAATTTTTTGTAGCTGAGTGATTTATTAGCAAACTTTATAGCTATCTGATCACCAGATTTTTGTGATTGTTTACTAATTAATTGATGCAGGCCCTTATCTTTTGGATAAACAGCCAATGTGTTATTCCAGGTATTTAGCCGATTGATAAGTTCCTCAGAGTTTTTAAGGGGAATATGGCCAATCAGTACATCCGGATTTTTTACTAACTGCTTTAACAAAAATTCAAAATCATCCATCATGTTACGAATGGTTGATGATTTGAATAACCGGGTATTGTATGACCATTCCAGCGTGAGCGATTCGTCCCGGCCAGATATATTTACAAATATTTCAAAGTTTTCATATTCGCGTGGGTTGCTTATCAACTGATGCTGCAGGCCGTCAAACTTTACATCATCGTCAAGCCCCATGTCAATATTAAACATTACTGGTACCAAGGGAATTCGGGAAGCATCTCTGGCAATATTTAAGTTTTTGAGCAAGCTTCCAAAAGTGTACTGTTGATGCTCATACGCATCTAAAATGGTTGAAGTACGTTGCTTTAAATAGCTCTTGAATGAAAGTTCTCCCTTAGGATAACTTCTTAGCGCAAGCAGGTTAACACAATGGCCCACTAATCCGAAATTGCCTGTAGCTGACTGCCCGGCGGCTGGTAAACCCAAAATGATTTCCTCCTGACCGGTCAAACGTTGCAGAAATATTTCAAATGATGCCAATAAAGTGGTAACAAAGCTACTGCTGTTGTTTTTAGCCAGCTGCTTGAGCGAGGAAGCCAACTTACTGTCCAGACTAAAATCATCACGACGACTTTTGTAGGTACGTAGGCCAGGGCGCGGCAGATCGGTAGGGATGTTTAGTGTATGATCGCTGCCATTGAATTGTTGGAGCCAATAAGTTTCGGTATTTCTATATTCCGGAGTTTGCTCAAATGCTAACTGTTCTTCGGCGTAATTACTAAAAAGGGGAGCTGGTGGTAGTTTCGGAAGTTCATTATTGATATACGCATTATAGAGTTTACCCAAATCCTGCATCATAATGCCTATCGACCACCCGTCACAAATGATGTGATGCGCGATGAAGGTTAAAAGATACTTGTCGTTGGCTAGCTTAATCAGCGTAGTTTTAAAAAGAGGTCCGGTTACCAGGTTAAAAGGCGTTAATGCGTTTTGTTTATTTTGATCTTCAATAAAACCCTGTTGTTCTTCGGTCGAACGGTCAGCAATATCCCGATAATTGATTTCGAGGATTAACTCTTTATAAATGCAGATATATTTACCGTCGGCACTGAAGCAGGACCGGAGTGCCTCATGCCGATTAGCAAGATCCTGAAGTGCACGGAGCATGGCATCCTGATTAAGGATACCTGAAAAGGATAGCGAAAAAGATTCATTGTAAGCACAGTTGGCTTCATCGCTACCAATAAGGCATGATGTCCATATTTCCAGCTGTGATTCCGTAGGATGAGCCAAATTTAGCAATTCGGGTCCGGCAAAAGGATCAAATTCAACCGGAATGGTATCGTATGTGTAAGTGATGTCCAAATCAGTTGTTGCTAATTTTTACTTGTAAATACTTTCCTGGATTATTTTCATCGCTGATAAACCAGCCAGGATTTCCATCTTTATCCCGTCCAAGTTTTGCGCCGGCAACAGGAGGGCTTGTGGCTAATCCATTTTGCGTAACGCTGGCTTGCTGTGTTTTTTCTGAAGGCATAAATCCAGCTTCTATGAGTTCGGCAACGCTTTCGCCGAATTTGCTAATAATCTCGTTTACCTCTTCGTCCGTATGCGATGCAGTTAAAAAGCAAGGGAAAAGATCCCAGATATGAATACCTTTTAGGCGCATGAGGGTAAACAGTAGTTCCCCATAAGCGAGTTCGTATTTGAATTTTATCTTCCACAATGAGCCGAAGTACGGTATATACAATGGAATGGTATATTGCTCGCAAATAGTATTTAAGGCATCTGCTAATCTTTTAGTGCGGGCATTAAGCTCTTCCTGAAGTGCAGGGCCTTTTTCCTTCATGTATAACAGCGAAGTCCGGCCAGCTGCTAATGCTAACGGATGTCGAACAAATGTACCAGCAAAGTAGGTGACACCAGCTTCTGGTGCTGAATCATCACCATATTGCCAGTTACCGCCATCTAATGCATCCATATACTTGCTGATGCCTGCTATCGCACCGATGGGCATCCCGCCACCAATTACTTTTCCGTAAGTACCAAGATCAGCCTTGATCCCAAACAAGGATTGGGCGCCACCCGGATGCATCCGGAAACCCGTAATTACTTCGTCGAAGATTAAAACGGTTTCTGATTGTTGGGTTATCTCCCGTACTTTCTTTAAAAAAGATATCGGCTGAAACTCCGGTCTTCTACTTTGCACAGGTTCTACTAATACGGCTGCCAGTTCATGAGCCCGTTCGGCTATTATTTTTAAGGATTCTTCGGTGCCATAATCCAGTATTAGCATGTTTTGCACTACTTCGGGCATAATGCCCGGTGCGGCTGGTACAGTTTTTAATTTTTTGGTTCCACGTACAATAACCTCGTCGTTAATGCCATGATAAGACCCACTAAAAGCCACAATAAGCGAACGCCCTGTAACTGTACGTGCTATACGCATGGCACCAAGTACCGCTTCAGAGCCCGTATTGCAAAGCGCAGCTCGGTCAAAATTGGTAAACTCGGTAATTAATTTACAAACTTCGCCAGCCAATTCATGCTGCGGACCTATTTCATAACCTTTTTCAACTTGTTCAAGAACTGCTTTTTTTAAGTAATCTGTTTGATAACCCAAAAAGTTTGACCCAAAACCATTTAAAGCATCAATATATTCATTGCCGTCGATATCCCATACGCGGCTACCTTTTGAGCGATTAACAACTAAAGGGTATACAAGCTCTTTAGTTAAAGGCCTGAAACCACTAACTACGCGCGGATCGGCCATATATGGACGGTCTTTTTGTGTTTGAGCTTTGCTGGTTCCCGTTTTGGCATTGTACAGGGCAGTGAGATCTTTTAAAAACGCGGCCTGCTTATCATTTAGTTCCAGTGTTTGTTTCTCAATGCGTGCGGTTGCACCAAAAGGTTTTTTTAACTCTACCTGTTCTTCGGGGGTAAGTTCATACGTTACCGGCTGTGGTTTTACAAGAGTTAGGGGAGGTGTACTATGACTTTGAATTTGAATAGAAGCAGATGGTTGGATACTACCACCGTTTTGTATAAGTGCCAATTGATTGGTAAGCAACTGTAGTTGCTGTGATATCAACCCAATAATCAGATCGTTATTTGCTGCGCCATTATTTACTGGTTGTGGAGTAAATGATTGTTGTACAGTCACAGGAGTAACAGTTTCTGGTTTCAACACATCGGCAGGCAAATTTGCATCGAGATATGATGCCAGCAAGTTTAAACTGTTATACTCCTCAAATAGCTTTCTGAAAGTAACAGGTATATTAAATGTTTTTTTAAGATTAGTTGCAATTTGTGTTAGTGAAAGAGAATCAAATCCTATTTCAATAAAATTCAATCCGATATTGGCCGCGTCGATTTCGATACCTGCCGCATCTTCAAATATTTTTTTTAGTTTATTAATCAAAATATCTTTTCTCATCGGTGTAGTTTGTGTGATAGTGTTTTGTTGTACAAAAGCATTGGCTGCTGCTTCAGATTTGTTGATAATAGTAGCTGGTTCAAGCCAGTGTTGTTTATGATCAAATGCATAAGTTGGCAGATCAATCGTTTTTCTGTTTTGACCTTGATAAACAGCGTTCCAGTTGAGTTCTATTCCGTTTAACCAAAGCTGCCCCTGAGCTTTAAGTAAAGAATAACTTTCGTTTAAGTTTTCTGTTTTTTCAAATCCTGATATGATAGCAACATTTTTGCCTGTAGTATGCTGACGGGTTAATGTAGCTAATATATTTCCCGGGCCAACTTCCAGGAAAAGCCTGTTTTCATCTTCTAATAAAGTATCTAAACCATCGGCAAAGCGAACAGTTTTGCGCAGATGTTGCGCCCAATAATTTGGATCCGTAGCTTCTGCCTCAGTCATCCAGTTACCAGTAACGGTAGATATCAATGGTTTTACAGGTGTATTTAATTTTATTGATCTTACTACTGTTTCAAATGGGGCAATAACCTCATCTATCATGGATGAATGGAAGGCATGGCTGGTTACCAATAAACGACTTGGAATACCTTTTTCAGATAAATCATCAGAAAATTTATTGATCAGCTTATCCGGTCCTGCTACAACGCATAATTTATAGCTGTTAATGGCAGCTATAGATAAGCCTTCTGGCAATAGCTCACCGAGTTGATCAGCTGGCAATCTTACAGATAACATACTGCCTTTCGATACGCCGTTTACTAACCTTGCCCTTTCAGATATCAATATCAACGCATCTTTAAGACTAAATATCCCTGCTAAATGCGCAGCCACAAATTCACCAATACTATGACCAATTAATACTTCGGGTTGTATACCCCAACTCATCCATAATTTGGCCATAGCATATTCCAATATGAATATGGCAGGTTGGGCATTTATGGTCTGTTTTATTTTTTCGTACAACTCACTATCCGGTAATTCGGGATACATGATTTGTAACAGGTTTTCGTGGATAGTGCCTTGTAATAGGGTTATACACTCGTTTACCGCATTAGCAAAAACAGGCTCATTTTGATAAAGATCCATGCCCATTTCCGGGTACTGCGAGCCTTGCCCCGGAAACATAAATGTAACACCACTGATATCCTTTTTAAGATCTTTAAAAGTTGAAGTTTCCTTCTGGAAAGTGTTTAATTTATCCAGCAGTTCCTCATTATTGGCAACCAATACGAATCTTCGGAAATTAAATCCTACTCTTGTAGTTTGCAGGGTATAGGCAACATCATTCAAATCAACAAATGGGTGTTGTGAAATATATTTGCCCAGTTTTTGAGCATACTGATTAAGGCTACTTTCAGTTTTTGCCGACCAGCAGAGTAGTTTCCAGGGCTTGTCCATTCCTGCAGATTCTGGCTCAGTTAAGAAATCCTCCACAACTACATGAACATTGGTGCCACCTACCCCAAATGAACTTACACCGGCACGCCTGATATCGTTAGTCTCCCATGGTTTTAGTTCTGTATTTATATAAAAAGGAGTTTCCTCAATATTAATATTAGGGTTGATGTGCTGATAAAATAATGATGGTAGTATTTGCTTATTGCGAATGGCTAATACCGTTTTGATAAGTCCAGCTACGCCCGAAGCCGATGTAAGATGGCCCATATTACTTTTTATGGAGCCAATAGCACAAAACTGTTTTTTATCCTGATCACCAAAAGCAAGATTTAAACCTTCTATTTCAATAGGATCGCCAATAGGAGTGGCTGTTCCATGAGCTTCTATGTAACTGATAGTAGAGGCCTCGACTCCCGCATCGTCTATAGCCATGGCGATAGCACCTGCCTGCCCTTGCGCGCTTGGGCCACTGAAACTACTTTTTACAGCGCCATCATTATTAATACCAACACCTTTTATAACGCCGTAAATGGTATCGCCGTCGTGCAAGGCATCTTCCAGGTTTTTTAATAAAACAACACCAGCGCCATCACTAAAAACGGTACCTGTTGCCTGAGCGTCAAAGGGGCGGCAATGACCATCACTGCTCATGATCGATCCTTCCTCGTACAGGTGCCCGCTTTTTATCGGTGAAGTGATAGAAGCTGCACCGGCAATAGCTACACCACAATGCCCATCGCGTATACTGTTTACTGCTTGTGCTACTGCTAATAATGATGTAGAGCAAGCTGCATAAACTGCTACCGCAGGGCCTTGTAAATTTAACTGATAGGCGGTACGCGTAGCTATATAATCTTTTTCATTTAATAACCGTACCTGAAAATGACCTGTCTTTTCTAGTATATCAGGGTTGGTTAAAACATTATTGTCGTAGTAGGTATTGTATCCGCATCCTGCAAAGACACCAATACTACCCGAATATTTTTGCGGCAGATGCCCGGTTTTTTCCAATACCTCCCAGGCTATTTCTAAAAACACGCGGTGTTGGGGATCCATCAATTCTGCCGAGCGGGGATTGAAACCAAAAAATTCAGCATCGAACTCATCGGCTCCATCAATAATACCCCGAGCCCTTACATAAGACGGATTATTTTTAATATAGGATGGAATACTTTTATCTAATTCATCAATACCAAAAAAGCTGATTGTTTCCCGTCCTTCGACTAATAGCTCCCAAAATTCATCTATTGTATTAGCTCCCGGAAACCTGCCTGCCATACCTATGATCGCTACATCCCGATTGGTATTACCATCCTTTTTTTTCTTACGTATAGGGAGTGATGTAGCCTTATTTGTCCCGCTCAACAAGCTTGTTAAACCAGCTACGGTAGGATATTGGTAAAGCTTGGTTACTGCAATGGTATAATTATATTGTTGCTTTAATACGGCTATTGTTTTTAGAGCCAGTAAAGAATTACCGCCAAGCTGAAAAAAATCATCATCTAAACCGATCTTATCTAATTGCAGCAGGCTTGACCAAACAGAGGTGATATTTTTTTCTATTGATGTGGATGGTGCTTTATACAATGTAGAAAGTTCGGGCCTTTGCAAATTGTTTTTGGGTAACGCTTTGCGATCCACTTTACCACTGGTGGTTTTGGGTAGTTCATTTAACCACATATAAGCAGAAGGAAGCATAAAATCGGGCAGATGCTTCTCCAGATGCTGGCGGACTTTGTCTGTATTTGGCAATTCACCAGATGCAACGAGGTAAGCTAATAACCGTTTTTGACCGGTAGCATCTTCCTCTGCAATTACTACAGCTTGCCTGATATTTTCCAATTGGTTTAGTAATATCTCTATTTCGCCAAGTTCAACCCGGTTTCCCCTGATCTTAACCTGGGTATCTCTTCTGCCCAGGTATTCAATATTGCCATCGGGCAGATAACGGGCCAGGTCGCCGGTGCGGTAAATGCGGGTGGCTTGGTGCTCTTTTTCTTGCCAGCTAATGAATTTTTCTGTTGTTAGCTCTGGTTTATTTAAATAACCTTCCGCCAAACTGGTACCAGCAACGCAGAGTTCACCAATTTCACCTTTAGGCAAACTATGCAGCTCTTCATCAAGTATAATAATGTCTGTATTATAGATAGGGCTTCCAATGGTTGGTAAAAATGGCCATAGGGAAGTGTCTCCGTTTAGCTTTAATTGTGTTACTACATGCGTTTCTGTGGGGCCATATTGATTATATAGTACACAGCCCGGTAATGCCTTAAAAAAATTGACGATCTGTGGGGTTATTTTCAACTGCTCCCCAGCAGTCATGATTTCCTGTAAGGAAGCGGGGACAAGATTATTGGCAATAGCAGCTTCTGTTAAATACTGCAATACTACAAACGGTAAAAAAATACGGTTTACGAAATTCGACTCAATATATCCTAGTAATTGAACCGGGTCAATCCGCAGTTCGTCGTTTACAAGTACCAGTGTACCACCTGTGGTTAGTGTAGAAAAAATTTCCTGGAAAGATACATCAAAAGTAAGCGGCGCAAATTGTAAAGTACGGCTGCCTGTTGTTAAAGTCGAATTATCCTTTTGCCATAGTAACAGGTTTACTAATGCGACATGGCCCATCAACACGCCTTTGGGTTTACCGGTTGATCCGGAGGTATATAATACATAGGCACCTGCTGCCGTTTCGATAGCAGGTAAGGAATCTACTTCAGCGTAAATTATATCACTTAATAGGATATTAACAGATAACTCCTTGAAAAAAGATTCCTGTGCTTGAGTAATTAGGCAAGTGTCGATGCCGGAGTCTGCTATGATTTGCTCGAGTCTGTCTTTAGGGTAATCGGCATCAAGAGGTAAGTAGGCTTTACCTGCTTTAAGTATGGCTAGTACACTAATGATGGTTTCTATACAACGGTGGTTGCTAACACCAATTATTCCTGAAACTGAAGTTTGCGCTAAAATTACAGCTGCTAAATTATTTGATAGCTGATTTAAGCGTGCATAGGTAATACTTTCGCCGTTATGAACAATGGCTGTGGCATCAGGTGTTTTGTTTAGCTGACGCCCAAATAATTGATGTATCAGAGAAATATGATCCGTACCCTCTGTCGATGCTTTGCCGATATTATTATTCATGAGTTGACAAGGATAGCTATCTGCGCCGGTCACAGACCATTTATTAATGGTTTTTAAAGTTATTTGCAGGAACTTTAAACCAGTTCAAGGTAGCGATTTTATATGTTTTAATATTTTAATTTAAAGAAATAAAATTAATTAAAATCAGCAGTGATAATAATTTAACCCGTTTAGAGGCTGATATTAAACTTATGCTTAAATGTTAACTATTGTTTACGCTGGGCCTTTTCCCAAACCGCACTTTGTTTACTGGTAAAATACCTGATAATGCCAGCCAGAACTGCATAATTCATCACGCAAAAATAGTACGGTATAAATAGTATTTTTATTCGTAGTTGCTTCTTTTCCATGATAAAGCCTAACAGCGCCAATATATAAAACAATATTTGAGCCAATAAAAGTACTTGGTAACCGGTTGCTTCGGGTTCAAGTGCTAATATGATATTTAATACGAATGACAATATCAGTAAAAAAGGAGTTATCGTCCATCGTAAAACACGGTGGCTGATATATTGAAATGAAAGTACAGGGTATAGAAAAGGATTAAATAAACTTTTTAAACGCAAAATAGATTGCATGCCTCCGGCGGCTATTCTGATCTTTCTTTTTAATTCTTCTGATACGTTTTCAGATGCTGTTTCAGTGGCATAAGCCTCTGGTTCATATACAATACGGTATCCTTTTTTGGCTATGAGCATAGATATCATAAAGTCGTCCAGTACGGTATCCGCAGAAACGGGTTGGTAAAGTGATCGTCTCACACTAAATAGCTCCCCGGCTGCACCAACAACAGAATAAAGCTCGGAATCCCATTTTTTTAAAGCTGATTCGTATTTCCAATAGAAGCCTTCACCGGCAGCGCTTGCATCTGCATTTTCATCAAAGTGTACACGTTTTTCCCCGGCCACAGCCCCAACTGTGGCATCACTATAATGCCGGCATATTTTTATTAAAGCGTCTTTATTTAAAAAAGTATTGGCATCGGTAAATACAACAGCATCGGTATGTACAAACTCCATTGCGCGGTGTATAGCCGCTATTTTACCGGCCCGCTGTGGCTGATGCATTAATTGGATTTGTGGGTACTGCGATATGATGTTTGGTGTATTATCAGATGAACCATCTGTTATAAAAAGGAGATTTAGTTTTTGGGTAGGATAATTTAACGAAAGCGTGTTAGCTATTTTATCCTTCATAAAGCTCTCTTCGTTATAAGCAGCAACCACCAGTGTGCATGTCGGCAAATTATCCAGATCTTCTGCAACTGTTTTAATACCCTTGAATACCCTTTTAACACGAATGATAAAATATAAAAGTATCCCATAACCGGCAAAGGTGTAAAATACAATGATCAGACTTAGGAGTAATGTAATTTTCATTTAATGGTGTTAATAGGATAGCCTAAATTGTTACTGTTTTTTGAATGGGTAAAATTCCACCAAATAGCCTTAAAAAGCATAGGTATAAAATTGCGGTTCCCAGATTTAAGGTAAGCCATTAAATTGCGGGGCACCACAAGAAATAAAAAGTAAATATAAAAGATCAGCATTTTGCCAAAAGGTGCATTCCTGCGTATAAAGAGTATCCGATTTCGATTCATAAAATACTCTTTTAGTTTACTTTTTTTACCTACAGAAACCGATTCTTTATGATAGATCAGCGCCTCGGTACAAACCCAGGCCTTGTATCCGGCTTTAATAATACGCTCGCACCAATCTACCTCTTCATAATATAGAAAAAAATTCTCGTTCATTAATCCAGCCTTGTCAATTGCATCTTTCCTGATCATCATAGCGGCGCCATGACAGTAGGCGGTAGGGCCTGTAATATGATCATACTGACCTACGTCTTTTTGTTTTAGCCCAATGCAGCTATTACGACAGGTATAATAATTCATGGGTGTATAACCGGCATATTGTATGAGTTGCTTATCGCTGTAGTATTTGATCATGGGTGATATCATGCCTATTTCTGGATTAGCATCCATTACCTGAACTAATTTTTCCACCAATCCGGGAGTAAATTCAGTATCGTTATTAACCAGGAAAAGATAATCGCCGGTTGCCTGTTTTATACCCAGATTGTTTCCGCCTGCAAAACCCAGGTTAGCTTCTGAACGTATAAAAATTACCTGTGGATATTTTAAAGACCACTCTGGTAGGGGATTTGCTATACTTGCATTATCAACTACAATAATTTGTATGTTTTTGTAACTGTTCAACTTTTCTATTGATTCGAGCAAATCTTCAGTAACAACCGACTGATTAAAATTTACAGTAACAATAGAAACTTTTTTCATGCACAATGTTTAGCACCAGGTGTGGTATGTTTTACGAGTTAATATAAACAAAAGTTAAGCCATAGCAATGTTAAACGTGTAATACAAACCGTTGCCGGCATTATTTAATGATCTGTAATATGGATATATGTCTGTAGTTATCATTGTTGATACAGAAGTATTTAACCTGTTGTTTCTTAATCGGAAAAGATTATCTAAAAGTTAAAATTATAATATAGAATAGCTATGGATGATGGAACGAAACCAGTTTCATTGAGTAAAAATCACCCCAAATTACATTTCCCCAATTTAAATGGGATCAGGGCTTTGGCTGCACTGATGGTAGTTATAGCACATATTGAATTACATAAGGTTAATTTTAATATATCCCGTATTCCACATTTTAACGTGCTTAACTTAGGAAAGATAGGTGTAACCGTTTTCTTTTCATTAAGTGGCTTTTTAATAACCTACTTATTACTGGAAGAAAAGAAAAACTTTAAAACGGTTAATTTTAAAGCATTTTATATGCGTAGGCTTTTGAGGATATGGCCTTTATACTTCCTGGTAGTTTTGTTTGGCTTTTTTATTTACCCGGGTGGGTCAAACACAGCATTATGGCTTTCGGTGTTATTTTTACCTAATCTTGCTTTTTGTTTGAATTTGTTACCGGCTATTATGGATCCCATATGGTCAATTGGTACAGAAGAGCAATTTTATATTTTTCACCCACACTTTTTCAGGATTAAAAAGCTGCAGCACATCCTCTATGCTATGTTGCTTTTTATTGTTCTTATTATAACAATTCAGCTGGTATTTGGGAAATTGGCTGGTGAAAATCCTATTTATCAGACCCTGCATTTAGTTTTGTACTACGCCCGATATGATAACATGATGATAGGAGCGGTAGTTGCGGTTATTTACTATAATACCAAACATCCGGATTTTAATTTCAAATTTCAGGCGTTATTTGATGTGATCTTTAAAAGGTGGTTCCAAGCCTTATTATTGGTTACTTATGTTACTTATCTCGGGTTGTATATTAATTATGATATCCCTCACGGAGATATTTTGATTGCGTTTATGTCATCGTTGCTCATTGTAAACCTTTGCGAAGCTAAAACAAGTATCTATTCATTAAATCATCGATATCTGGATTATATTGGTCAGATTTCCTATGGAATATATCTGTTACACAAGTTTGTATTGTTCCTGATCCTGTATCTGGTTAAAAATTATTTGTCATCCAGAGGAGCGTTTGCCGAAAATATAATAATTTATGTGGCAACAATAGGGGGGACTATCGCCCTGGCTTCAGCTTCTTATTACGGTTACGAAAAGCCGTTCTTAAGGATTAAAAAACGGTTCCAAAAAATTACCCAGTAATAAATTAATATCACCGGGTAACAGATCAGTTAATAGTATAAAGAAGTTTAATTTTTTGATACCTGATCAAGACAGTTTTGCAGTACTACGGCAAATTCCTTATCATTTGGTGGAGCAAATATGGTATTATGCTCGCCGGGTATTTCGTGTACATGAACACCTTTTTGTGCAAATGGTTGCCATCCTAAAAATTTAAAATCTGCCATATAAAAAGTACGTTTTTTTGCCCTGAATAATTCAATGGCAATAGGCAATGGTTTTAAGATATAATTGCGCAAAGCTTTTTCACTTGCTTCGTCTATCTCATTATCATAAGCAAAAAAGCCCTCTTTTTTCTCATCTTTTCCAGGAGATAATTTCCAGAAAAGTTTGATTATCTTTCGTTTAAGGATCAGGCTTTTGTATTCGATGGTACGTTTGGGATCCTCAGCAAGTAATACCAGGCTGTAGCCAATCTGTTTTAAAACCAATGTTACTTTATTAAAAACCTTTTTCAAGAGCGGATCATTAACAGTCGACAGGTCTGCATAAGTATCAAACATGGCCAGCATTTTAACCTCTTTGCCCGCGGTCATGAGTTGATTCGCCATTTCGTAGGCAATGATGCCACCTAAAGAGTAGCCGGCGAGTGCATAGGGGCCATCCGGATTTTTGGCAACGATTTCAGCAATATAATTAGCCGCTATCTCCTCCATTACATCCAATGGTTCGTCAATACCATTAAGTCCCTTGGCTTGAAGACCATAAACAGGTTGTTCTGCGTCCATATTCATGGCCAGCGCATTAAATAATAATACGTTTAAGCCTGCGCCATGTACGATGTAAAGCGGCATCTTTGAACCATTGGGTTTTATCGGCACTAATGATTCCCAGGTGATAGAAGTGGCATCAACCTCGAGCCGGGCAGCCAGTTTTTCTACCGTAGAATGTTCAAAAAGCGTAGCTAGTGGCAGGCGCTTACCAGTTTCCTGTTTCAGGCGGGCCATGATCTTGACGGCTACCAGAGAGCGGCCACCCAGTTCAAAGAAATTATCAAAAATACTAATGGTTTCCAAGCCCATGAGTTCTTTCCAGATATCGGCTACCAGTTTTTCGTTACTGGTGCGCGGAGCTACTATTTCGCCGGTACGTTGTATATTACTATAGTTTGGCTTGGGTAGGGCCTTGCGATCGATTTTGCCATTGGGGGTGATGGGTATAGTTTCCATGATCACAAAGTCATCAGGAACCATATATTCTGGTAATACTTCCAGCAAACCCCGTTGCCAGGTATCAAATTGGGCCCGCAGATCACTGTCGTTTTTTTGCTCGTTGATGATCACATACCCTACCAATCGCGGGTTACCAGGTGTGTCTTCGCGGGCAATAACCACCGCCTGTTTTACATTGTCTTGTTTTAAAAGGTTTTGTTCTATTTCTTCCAGCTCAATGCGATAACCACGAACTTTCACCTGGTGATCAATTCGGCCGAGACAAACAATCTCTCCGTCTTCACGTATTTTACCTAAATCACCAGTACGATACATTTTGCTGCCAGGAATACCCGAAAATATATCATCAACGAAACGCTCGTTTGTAAGTTCTGGTCGTTTTAAATAACCTTTGGCCACACCATCGCCACCAATATATATTTCGCCAACGGTGCCATCTGTAAAGTTGTTCAACTTTTCATCTAGGATATATACCTGGGTGTTATCAATAGGTTTACCTATCGAAATATCCTCATCATTAGTAATCTGTTTTACGGTTGACCATACTGTGGTTTCTGTAGGGCCATACATGTTCCAGAGTTCAGAACAACGGGCAAGGAGCTTATTGATCAGATCCTTTGGAAGAGCTTCGCCGCCGCAAAGTATTCGTAGCGGGAACTTGGTTTCCCAGCCGGCCTCTAACATTACCCGCCAGGTATAAGGCGTAGCCTGCATTACGGTTATCTTATGGTCAGCAACCAGATCGATCAACGCCCGGCCATCTTTTGCAGTGATGGCATCAGTAATAATGAGTTTAGCGCCAGTTAACAATGGCAAAAACATTTCAAGTCCGGCGATATCAAATGAGACAGTTGTAACGGCAAGCAGGTTGTCGCCAGCTTTCAGCCCGGGTTCTTTTTGCATGCTGAGCAGAAAGTTTACCAGGTTATGATGTTTAATCTGCACGCCTTTAGGTTTGCCTGTTGAGCCTGATGTAAACAAAACATAAGCGAGGTCATCTCCGGTAACTATGGTTTCGGGCTCATTGGCGCTGTAGCTATCAAACTTAGCTATGGCGTCTTCTATCAAAACCTCCTGTGCTACAGAAACAAAATGACCTTTAAATTTTTGAGAAGTGAGCAGTATTTTGGCAGCTGAATCTTCCATCATGAATTCTACCCTGTCCTTAGGATATTCAGGATCAAGTGGCACATAAGCAGCTCCGGTTTTAAGAATAGCCAGCAATGCGATAACCATTTCAGGTGAACGATCAATTGATAAACCAATGATATCGCCGGTTTGTATATGGAAGGTAAGTAAATGCGCGGCTAGCTTATTTGCTGCCTCATTTACCTGTTTAAAAGTAAGTGAACGATTTTCAAACACCACCGCTACTTGATCTGGTATCTGTGCAGCCCGGTCAGCAATAAGATGATGAAGTGCCTTATCCTTCGGATAGTGAGCCTGGGTATTGTTTAGTGTATTTATAGCGTCTGTATTTACTGGAACAGCCATCGTGGTGAGACATTTAATTTTTTATCCGGTTAATAATCAACTTCAAGTGTTATATACGTAATTAAGCGGCAGTATGATCGTGAGGTGTGTGTATAAATTTTTTATTGGCACCTTTTAATTTAAATAGTAACAATAGCATAGTGAAAAATATCATTGGCAGCTTTAAGGCCGCTTTAAATAATTGCTTGTTAAAGTACTCTCTGGGTATAGCAACAACAATACCAATATAACAGCAGCATGTAGCGATAAGCCACAAATACCAATGCGGACCTATGCCTGGAAGCAATAAGGAAATCAAAAGCATAAAAGGCATCAGACCCAACATCAATACCCGGGGTAATATGGACATTTGATATATCTCATTAAAGTAATCGAAGTTGCCATGTAAAAACAGCTGACCAAATCCACTGCTGCCGTACTTACGCAGCAGATTGAACTGGGCTGATAGCCATCTTTTTCGTTGCTTTTTAAATACTTCAGGATTACTTACTTTTTCATCATAAACTAAAGCATTTTCTGCATAAGCCACGCTGATCTTTTGCCTGGTAAGTATCAAACCCATCTCCTTGTCAAAACCACCTACGGCATCTATTTTACTCATAGTATCTTTGAAAAGCTTGTATTCCAGCGCCATTCCGGAGCCAATTATAGCTGCCGATAATTTAAATACCCATTGCGACTTCCTGAAAATGTGATTGTTAACCTCTTCGCTGATGCCATCAAGCACAGCTACTGATGTATTGGAGTTTTTGGCAACCCTGTGGCCTTGTATTACCTTTTCTCCAGCTTGTAACCAGTTATTAATCTGGTGCAGATAGTCGGGTGCAGCTACGTTGTCGATATCAAAAACAATGGCTGCGTCAAAACCGTCGGCTGTGTTTTCGATAGCCTTATTTAGGGCTTTCGATTTAGTGCTATTCTCAAAAAAAACTTCCAATACCTGCAAAGGCATTTGCTTTAATTTTTCAATGGTTTCAGGTTTTAGCGAGTCTGCTATAATACAAACATGAAACAGATCTTTAGGATAATCAATAGTTAAGGCACTTGCGGCAGAGTTTAATAATATCTCATCTTCTTTATAAGCACAGATATAAATTACAAACCGACTTAACGAAGAAGCAACCGGAGGCTGCTTAATGGGTATTAATTTCCCCGCGACTGAGAAAATAAATAGATAAATGCAGTATATACCCAGGTATATAAAAAGCACATCCATAATTACTGTTGCTATTAGTTTTATAATATCCATGTGTGTATTATCTATGAAGTGTTATATTATAAATTTAACTATTTAGATACTCTATCTAAATTTAATGCCAACAAGTTTTCGATTTCTAAAATCCGGTGCTCCCAAGTATTTTCAGCAGCTACCGCAAGTCTTTTTTGCTGCAGATCGGCGGTGTCATTTAGTGCTGTATTCAAAGCTTCCGAAAACTCAGCTACGCTGCTACAATAGTTTACCGTATCTCCTGTAAATTCGCGCAGGTCGATATTAAAGTCAGTTGATACTACTGGTCGGCCTGATCCCAGGTACTCGAATAGCTTTAATGGAAATATCGCATTACTCACATCGTCTTTTTTAAAGGGAATAATAGCTACATCAAAGCCCTTTAAAACTGCAGGCATTTCCTCATAAGGTACTGCTCCCTTTAGTGATATATTCGGCGCCTTGAAAACGGGATGGTCTAAATAATCGATGTCAATAGGCCCTACAAAAACAAAGTTCTTATCTTGATTTTGTTGTAATAATTCAGATAGCAGATCATAATCAATACGTCGTTCTATATTTCCGAAATAACCGATTACCGGTTTTTTGATGTCTGCTAAAATAGCAGCTACCGGTAATTGCGGATCAAGTGCTTTTTGGCTGTGAGTGATGTTTGCGGCGTTTGGAATAAAAAAGGAATTACTGTTTAACTTTTTCTTGCTGTCTCTTAACTGTTTGCTGGTACAGATAACCAGGTCGACACTTTTTACAACAATATCTTCTGATATCAATCCATGCCTGATCTGATACTCTTCAACCAAGGGATCAACGCAATGATAAACCGTTAATACCGGTTTTATCAGTTGATGAAAAGTAGGGTAGGTGTAGTTATAGGAATTGATGTAGATATAATCTTTGATATTCAGATGCTTAATTACCTTCTTGAGCCTTTTGGCTACAATACCCTCATTGAATTTGACTGCCGCCCGATAAAATACACCTTCGGGTAGCATGTTAATGGATGGCACCGGAGGAGAAATGATAATTTTAAGATTCGGAATATCGGTTTGAATATAACTGTTGGTCGATGAAAAAAAATGCGGCTTACGTATCTTGTACTCTTTGGAATCTCTAAACTTGATATAATCCTTCCAGGTAAAAGGGCGGTCTACATAATATACATAATTGTCTTTAGCCAGATGTTTGGCCATAGTATAGTTAGTTGACTCCAGGCGGCCATCAAACTGCATTTGCGAAAATATAATAATATGCCTGTTTTTCAACTCCATGATTAGTCTTGCTTCAACTCCTTCTTTCGTAGCTTTTGATACAGTAAACCTAATAGCTCCATGAGTTCGATATATCCCAGCTTAAATATGTCTCCGATCTTAAATTCCAGATGTTTTTTAAGAGCCCAGTAACCGAATATCGCCCCCGAAAAAAAGGTGAATATAGAAGCAATAGCCACGCCATAAAGATTATGGAAGATGAATATACCGGCAAAATCACCAATTACATTTACCGTCAACATAATAAATACCTTGATCATGTTTAGCTGTGGCTTGCCGATGATATCGAGTGTAATTCCAAAAAATCTGTCGATAGGCAGCAGCATTACAAAGCACATGAATATACGAAAGATATTACCAGCATCAGAATGTTGGTATTTACCCCCAAAAAGTAACCCTATGATCAAATCGGCAGCTATAAATGAAACTATGGCAATAGGTATCAGGGCAATGGTGAGCATACCTGCATACTTTTTCATGATATAAGATACATATCTTTTATCCTCGCGGTGGACGGCTGCAGACATTACGGGTAGGGCCGTAGCTATAAAAGCCCTGAGTGGTATCTCAAATATCTCCATAAGACGCTGAGGAATATAGTACACAGCCAGCAACTCAGATGGAAACATCATCTTAATAATAAAGGTATCCGAGCTTCGCAACAGATAGGAACTGATAGAGGTACCGACACTGAACTTACCAAAATGAGCCAACTCTTTGATAGATGCCCAGCTTTTGCTACTGATGGTTTTTACTTTTGACCAGCCTATAATAATGGTAATTATACTGCTTACTATATTGTTAATAAGATAACTATATAAGGCATTTTGAAAACTTGCCTGGTGAAAAATAATCAACAGCAGTATCAGTACAAAAAAACCTCCCTGGTTTATCAGCTGTAACAGGAATAGTTTATCAAAGCGTTCTTCTGCCTGCAGTATCCACATGGCTATGGCTGCAGGTAGTGTACAAAAAAATATCGCACTGAACCATTTGATGATCATAAACATATTCGGATTATTACCGAAGTAGAAAAAGTACATCAGCAAATTACCTATACCAAATGCCAATACAATCATAAAACCCAGGTACCAGGCTGAGCCTGCTATGTTAGCTGCCCGTGTTTTATCAGTACCTGCATAAAACTTAATGAGAGATGTTTGCATAAAGCCGGTACGAAAGGTATCGGCCAGGGTAAATACGATCAGGAAAAAGATGTAATCGCCAAAATCTGCCTTGGAAAGATAACGGGCCATCAGCGATAAGATGGCCATCCCCAATACCGGCATAATAGCGTTACTGGCTAAGGAAAGTGTGTGCTTATTAATAACTTTTTTTAAAAAGCTCATGTATCAGTTGTTACGCTTTTTCCCAGCTGTTGGTTGTGAAATTATATCTTTTAATCACTCTTGCCGGATTACCAACTGCAACACTATATTCTGGTATATCTTTAGTAACTACACTGCCGGCCCCAATAATGGCATGTTTGCCAATAGTAACACCGGCTGTTACCACACTATTGGCGCCTATCCAAACATTGTCATGAATAGTGATCTGTTTGGTGGTTACTTTTTGCAAACGTGGGGGCGTGGTGACATCTTCATACCCATGATTAAGACCTGAAAGCACAATGTTTTGAGCAAGCATAACGTAATTGCCCAAATTCACCGGACCTATCAATACGTTACCAATACCAATGCCACAATTATTGCCAATAATAACATCACCAACACCGTTATTAATAGTAGCCAAATCTTCAACAATACTGTTGCTACCCAGGGCGAATTTGTTGAAAGGAAATATATCCATCCGAGCTTTAAACCTCACAACCGACTTTTTACCCCGTTTATGAAAAAATGGATTGACAAACCAACGCACCCATAATCTGGGTTTAGCTTCGCCGCTACGTACAACTAACCAGTGCACGAAACGCTTTAAACCAGGGTTTGATTTTATTGTTGATACTAGCGCCATTTACCTAACTCCATTTTTGTAATTTATGTTCATTTGCAAGAGGTTGAGCCATAATCTTTGCCTGTTCTTCATTGTCCAAACGCATACAGGCTACGATGATAGCTATGGCCAAATAAAACAAGACGTTACTTGGATATTGTACTAATGCCTGCTGCGGAAAATTACCCACGTTGAAAGCAAAAATGATCAATATCATAGCCATACAATAGTTTTTGAGCTCCGGGTTTTTTATTCTGTAGTAATAATTAATGCCGTTATAAAGGGCAATATATATTAGTGTGCAAAAAAGAATCAGTCCAATCCAGCCCATTTCAACTGCTACACGTACATAACCACTATCCGGAGGGAATTTTGATAATTCAGAATTTGGTGAAAACCGTCGTCCCCAAACACCTACAGAACCCAGTCCGCCACCGATAGGATGTGCTAAAATGTAGGGTTTTATCCGTTTTTGATTCTCTGCCCTTACGTTGTATGATGGGTCGTCAGAAGGATTAAAAGCAGTCTGGAACCGTTTGATCAATGGGTTTGAAGTAGGCATTACAATTAAAAAGCCAAGCATTAAACCTGCTGTTACGGCAAATAGCATCACCTTTTTATTGAAATTTAATACGGCAAGCATCAGTAGAGATGCCGGAACAAGCACATAAGCGGCCCTGGTGCCTGAATAAAGCATCACAAAAAGGAAAAATGCCGCCATGAAACCTAAGGCTATTTTTTTACGCAAACTATGGTTACCCATAATTAAAGCGATGCAAAGCAAGGCCGCAACTACCATGTTATATGAAAAAGTAACAGGGTCGGGGAAAATGCCAAACTTACGCATATGCCCGTTAATGAAAAGCAAGCTTACGCGTAAAGGGTCTGCGTACAGATAATCTTTTTCAAACCAAAAAAAACCAATGTTTTCCTGTTGAAACGCTGAAATAGCTGCAATACAGGAAAAAGCAAGCCATAGCTTTAACAGAAACTTTATAAAATCAACAGATCTGATGTGATATACAAATACAAAGTACATCATCATAATAAAACCAACCGTACGTACTGTATATACCCAGGCAAGCCTTGACGTAGCCCAGGGGTTAACTACTTCCAGGAAATTATATGCCAGCCAGATTAAAATAATATAACTAATTGGGTTTTTAAAGCGCGACCAATCATGTTCTCTCTTTTGTTTGATAAAAAATCCCAGAATCAATAAATACGTTATGGCATCAAGCAGCGTACCTATAGGAGCTATTTCCGGAACCATCTCCGAAAAATAGTTTATAAAAAATGAGGCGATTATGAGGATTGTTATTCCGAATTTAGGATAGGCTACAATGCCATATAGTATAGGAATGCCAACGAGCAATGTTAAAACTATACTCCCCCCAATTATCCCGAATTTAAACACGATATAACTAAAGAATAACGAAGCCAACAACAATAACAATATCACCACTTTGTTGGATAGCTTTTGTATTAATATGCTTTTCCAAAGTGATGGCTTTGTTTCAGTACTATTGTTGACATTGTTCAGCATTTGCTGTTATTATGGTTTTAAAAAAATAAAATTTTAACTACCCAAACAAATGTTCCGATAAAAGCGACAACGACAGCAGCTTTGCGTGATTTTTTTTGCAGGGGACTTAAATTTTCAAATGGGTCAAGTTCCTGTTTCTTGGGTTCCAACCTCATAATAATGTAGTTTTAAATCAATATTAACACCAGTCGAAAGTCCTTAGTTTACGATGCTGATTCTTTTTTTTGATTGAAATCAGTTTTGTTAAGTACCCAGCCCGCAAATTTATTATTAAGGCTACGCAGATAAGCTATATCAGGTTTTTGGCTGTTGGTGATACTTTTCCCCGATTCAAAAACTGCAAGGGTTTTATTGGCGAACAATAACCATTCTTTTGATTTATTTAAAGCGGTTAATGGAGCTGTATCAATAATAATAATGTCGTACTTTGATCTAAAGTCATCAAGGCGGCTTTTTATAAAAGCCTCGTCTCCAATTTCAAATAAGGTAATATCCCCGCCATGATTTCCCAATACGGTAGTTGTGCTGCTGTTCACTACCTGTGCATTAAGTGGATTGTTTTTAAAATAATCTTCAACATAAACACCCGGCAACGCTGTTTTACTAATGGTAGGGTTATCGAAATTGCCATCAATCAATAATACCTTTTTGTTGATCATGGAGTAAGAATAGGCCAGGCTAATGGCTAATAACGTTTTTCCCTCGGTAGCATTTAAACTGGTTACGGCAATAACTTTCTCACCCTGCAATTCCTGATCAATTTCAAATCGTACTGATCTGATCAATTCTTTAAATTGCTTCATCTTATCACGATGTTCTACATCCCAAAGTTTTTTCAGATCGAGGTTTTCACCCTTGATACGATTGAGGTAGCCCAATAAGGGTAATTGTGTTTTATTAACCAAATCTGATGGATCCTGAATGCTTCTATCCAGGTAAAACAATACAAATAACACAAACAAACAGGCAAACACACTTAATATAACACTAAGCGCAATCAGCAGTATTTTTTTGGATGGCTGAGCAACATCGGGTGTAGCAACTTCAACCTGTCGCAGATTGATAGAAAAATTAGACTTTAAATTGGTTTCGTTATATCTGTTTAAAACGTCGAGATATTCCTTGCCGGCAATATCAATATCAAAATCATAAGTTTTTACAGTGGCGTCAAAAGGAACCAGGCGTGAAAATTTGCCATTCAAACTAGCCAATTCCTTATCAATTGATTTTACGCTGTATTTGGCAAGATCCCTTGATATTTCCAGAGTTAATTTTTGGTGGATCAGGTCGTCCTTTGCTACCAATGGGTTGGTAACGTATTTATCTGATGATTGATTTATCTGGCCGGTAA
The DNA here is from genome assembly GCF_011089895.1 of Mucilaginibacter inviolabilis. Lineage (NCBI taxonomy): Bacteria > Pseudomonadati > Bacteroidota > Sphingobacteriia > Sphingobacteriales > Sphingobacteriaceae > Mucilaginibacter > Mucilaginibacter inviolabilis. Next base: position 1,298,318 of record NZ_JAANAT010000001.1, on the reverse strand, counting down.
GAACATTTTGAACAGAATCTATCGTGTTTTTGTAACGGGGATTAAACCCGCTGCGTACATATCTGTCCTCCAGGATGTGAAGCTGATCCTGAGTTGTAGTAATGGCCTGATTATATTTACTAACTGAGGCTTCTACATATTTTCTGTCGCCTGGTTGAAATTTGCTATTGATGGCATTAATGGCGCCGTCATAAGAAATAATGTCTTTTTCAGCCTGTAACTTTTTGTCGTTATAAACCATGATCTGGCCAAAAATGGCTTTAGATTGCTCATCAAGGCTTAGTACACCATTTTGTATCTTATACTTTTGCAGTTCTTCCGTTTTTTTACTTAAAGCGTTCTTTTTCTCTTCCAATAGCTTAGATAAGAAATTCACTGCATTAGTTTCATTTTGCCTTACATTTTGGGTGTAATAAGCTATAAACTGGTTACATAATGTATTAACTATAAAAGCTGATAATTGCGGATTTTCTGAATCAAAGCTTACCGAAATAAAATCACTGTCTTCATCACGTGCAATGGTAAGTTCTTTCATGATGGAACGCTCATCATACTTCATGGATATAAGTATGTCATTTAGCATATCTTCTTCTTTATCATAAAGAGATAGAGGCTGCATGCTTTGAAATTTATTTTTAAATAGCACCAAGGCCCTATCGCGTTCATAAGGATGCAATGCCAATAATTCCTTACTGAATTTACGAAATGGGGTAGGGCTGCTCAAATCATGAATCATGAGCTGGTAAGAAACCTGATTGATCAGTTTCTTTAGTTTCATAATAGCTATCAGGTTGCTAAACTCGCGGAAGACCTGCTGTTCCTGGGCATTTACGTTATCCTCTTTATCCAGCAGGTGCCTGGAAGCATCAACTATACCGGTTGCTATTTGGGCATGGGATATATAATTGTTAGGTAAATTCTTAACAAGAAAAAATGAACCAATTACCGTTACCAACGGAATGATAATGAGTGTGTTTCTATATTTACGTAGAAGTTTAAAAAACTTAGCGATCTCCATTATTATTTAATCTCTTCTAATTTAGTACCCAATAATTCTTCCAGATTGGTTTTTGCTGTAAATGTCGCCAATTCAGCTTGTACTTTAAATGAGTTTTGATTGTAAAGGCTATTTAGTTGCTCGTTATAAATTTGAAAAGTGGTTTCACCTTTCTGAAAAGCATACTTTAATTGTTTAACTGCACCTTCGGCATCAAGTACCGCATTTGAACGTAACCTAAGTTCGGCCTGAGCTTCCAGATAGGCGAAATAAAAGCGTTTTACCTGCGCCTCAAGGCTTAATAAATATTCGCTTTGCTGATACTCTGCTACTTTATACGTCTCTCTGGCTGCATTAGTTGTGGCCGGATTTTTTAGTAGCTGACCAATGTTAAGGGACACAGATAATTGATACCCTTTAAAAATAGTGGGGGTAGAAAGATTGATGGAATTTTGCGGACTATAAATATAAGAGGCGGTTAAACCATCGAGCCAGGCGAATTTGGTTGCATTGTAATTGCTTTTAGCAGCATTTACCTGGCTTTGCCTTAATTTAACTTCCGGATAGTTTTTCTTTGCAGTAGCTATCAATTTTTCAAGATAAGGGTAGGAGATATCTTTAATAAAAGATTCCTGAGCGTATATATTATTCGTAAAAACAATAAAAATTAATAGAAAAGAAAGCTTAATAATATTTTGGTTCATTAGTTTTATACTTTTTCTTTTTGAAACAGTGCAGGTATAGTTCCCATAATAATTCTTAAATCTAACCAAATAGAATATTTTTGGGCATAAAAATTATCTAATTTTTTCCGTTCACGCTCAGACATGTCTTCTTTTCCCCGTTTACTGATCTGCCAAAGTCCGGTTAAACCAGCGGGGCCTAAGAAACGCATTGACCATTCGTTGGAAGTTAACATTTCTGCTTCATAAACCGGCAATGGACGGTTACCTACTACAGACATATCGCCTACCAGGATGTTAAATAATTGAGGCAATTCATCAAGACTCGAGTTACGTAAAAACTGTCCAAGCTTAGTAATGCGCGGATCATTTTTAATCTTTACAAATGCCGCTTTATTAGTTCCTGTTTCAGATGCATACTGATTGCTTTCTGTTGATAATTTGGCCAGCAACTGATCGGCATCCGTGCGCATCGACCTGAATTTATAAAAATCGAACACTTTATAACCTGTACCAACACGTTTGCTTTTATAAAAAACAGGACCCTTTGAATCTAACTTAATCAATATAGCAATGATCAGGAATACCGGAGACAGTACAAACAGCATACTGCAAGATATAACCAGATCAATTAAGCGTTTGCCAAAAGGCATTTTATAAGTGGTATCTACTTCTTTAGAAAGTTCAAGCAATCTTGGCTTGATCAATTTAAATGTAACCAGGAAGTTAAGACGTTCACGCAGGTTATCAACCAGAAAGGGTACACTATAAAAATCATGTACCTTTAGCTGCATCGCTTTTTGTTTAAGGCTTTTGTCATCAATTGATGATAAAAGAACGATGATCGATCCATGAAGTAAAAAGCTCTTTTTGATTTCCTGAACCATTTTAAAGCATTCTCCGTCGGCGTCAACTTCCATTAAAATAATATCAGGAACGGTTAAAATTGATTGATTGCCCAGATATTCTTCAAGCTCGGCAATGGAATCATTATATACCACTTTAAAATTCTCATGAAGACCTGCAAAAACCAACTCCTTCAATGCTAGACCTGCGTAAGCAATTTTGACATGGGCGCCTGAGTTTTCGTTCCAATCAGATGTTTGGTGATTCATAAACTTGTAAAAGTTGGTTAATGGCTGTTTTTAACTCATTAGGTTTAAATGGTTTGTGGATACAAGCCTCAACCTTAAAAGGCATTTTACTTACCTGTTCATCAAGATCATGTGCAGCTGAAAGTAATATTACAGGCAAATCACGATAAAATCCGCTGATTTTGACATTTTTCACAAATGACTGACCATCAAAGTAAGGCATTTGAAGATCGGAAATAATTAACTCGGGCATGTTGCCATCCTCGAGCCAGCCAAAGGCGTCAATTCCGTTATTTTTAACAACTATATCATAATCCTTTGAAAGGATAAAGTTGAGTAACTTTAAAATACTTAAATCGTCATCAACAATAAGTAGGGTTTTTTTCATTTCTGAAGATTTATAAAACCTGAATTAATTAAGTTGTAAACATGTTTTAATTATGAACGGGCGCACTGTTGACTTTTATTAATTTTCTTTTAAAAAGATTATTTTGACGATCAATAGAAACAATTGGGTTTACGTTAAAACAGTATCCAGGGTTTGTTATTATTGATGAAATATAAAAGCTAAGCACTGATATTCAATTTTGGATACATGTTCAATTACTATACCGAAAGTACGGAAATAATGCCTGCCACAGTTTCAGGAAGCGGTTTTATTTGTCAACATACCTATATTGAGCCCATAAAGAGCCCTATACGTATAAATGCAGTTTGGGAATAGTATATTCATTTTACCCCGAAGTGGATAAAGTGAGGAATTTATTCCCTGTTAGGGAATAAATTTACTATGAGTTGATATGGTATATAAGCAATAATTACGCTTTTGTATTAAAAAGAAAAATGAAGTATATACTCAAGGCTTCTCAATAATCGACAAAATATTGCCAGCGGGGTCATTAAACCAGGCTATAGTCGGCCCACGATGATCGCCTTTTAAGATGCCCTTTTCGTTGGTTTTAAAATTTTCATCGTTATAAACTATAAACTTTACACCTCTGTTTGTTAGTTCATCAACTGTTTTGTCAACGTTATTTACGGTGAAATTAAGTATGGTGAAGGTAGCGGGCTGATGATTTGGCTTGGGGTAGATCAGAATAATATTCCCCTCACTTAATTGCAGATTTAACAAGTTAGGCATTTCCTTGTCCTCATAAATGTTCAGACCTAATATGTTGCCATAAAATTCTTTTGCCTTGGGTAAATCATTCACTGAAAAACCACTAAATGCGCTATTATATTCTAACATGATCTTCTGTTTTGTTAATTAATAATTAAACTAATTGTTTTTTGTTTGCCTGGCTAAAATATTAATCAGGTAACACCTCAGCACGACATCCACAATCATTTAAAAAAATGATCAGTTTTTTAGATCCAATAACACCTTTTGTACACTCAATACGCAATATCTTATCACAATCGTCCAGGTCAAAGTTGGCATTATAATGTGTAAAAGTTTGATGTATCTGATTAATCAGCTTATTAGCGTATCGACGGGTATTTACATTGGTTTTAAAAACTTCAACATGCATAGTTGTATTACTTAAGTACGATGGCCTCTTTAAATAGAACTTTACCTGGGAACATAATTATATAACATGGGCCTGATTAAAGGTTGTTTATAATTTATTACCCTTGTTTGTTGGCGGCGTCAGCCATCCATTGAACACCGAACTGATCGGTTAACATACCAAAATAACTGCCATCCCAGGGTGCTATCTCAAATGGATATACAACTGTTCCTCCACCGGCTGCCAGTGCATTAAATAATGCTCTTGTTTCTTCTACGCCGCCTCCATTAATAGTAAGGTGACAATTATTGCCGCGCTCTAAACCTTCTCCCATTTTACCTATGGCGTCTGTTGCCATCAACACATTTCCGCCGATTGGTAATGATATATGCATTAGTTTATCCAGGTCCTGTTTAGAAGTGTGATCGGCCTCGGGGCTATCCTTGAACCGGATTAACATGAAAAAATCACCACCAAAAACAGATATATAGAAATTGAAAGCTTCTTCAGTATTACCAGCAAAATTCAGGTAAGGGTTAATGGTTGACATGGAATCTGCCATCCATTGAATGCCAAACTGGTCTACCAACTGACCGAAATAACCACCCCACGGCGCTTTATCAAAAGGATATACAATTTTGCCACCAGCAGCAAGCGCATTAAATAGCTTTTCTGTTTGTTCTGGCGTTTCGCCATTCATGCAGATGTAAAAACTGTTGCTTTGAACTAAATCTTCGGCCATTTGGTCTAAAACATCAGTACCCATCAGCATATTTCCATTACCTATGGGCAGGGCTATGTGCATGAGCTTATCTTTGTCCGCATCGGCTGTATTTTTTGCTTCAAAAGTGTCTTTGTAGCGCATTACAACTGCAAACTCGCCTCCAAAAACAGATTTGTAAAAGTTAAACGCCTCTTCGGTATTACCGGCAAAATTCAAATAAGGGTTAATTGTTATCATCTTGTGCTTAATTTAAGTATGTATTGATCTGTAAGTTGTTTACAGATCAAATTTACCTTCATCAAACAGGATGCGAAAGGGGCGAATACGACAATTAAGGGGTTGATTATGACATAATGCTAATCCCGGGCAATAAACCGATATAGATAAGGCGCTTTGTGCGCTCCACCTGTCCATTTTTTGGCTATCCGTTCCAGTATACCTAAACCAAGCATTTTACGATGAAAGGCGGCACGGATTAGTTTTTTATCTAAAATAGTTTCATAAAGACGTTGCAAATCGCCCATGGTAAAGTTATCCGACAGCAGATTAAAGCCGATAAGTTTATGATCAAGATTAGCTTGCAGGGTCTGTAGAGCCTTATTAATGATTTGCTGATGATCCTGCATTAAGGCAGGCAGCTTATCTAAACTAAACCAATCGCAACTATCGGATATACTATCCGGGGTTGGAATAACTTTTGTAAAATCGACAAGGGCATAGTAGCCAACAGATACAAAGCGTTTTAACAACCAATGATCTTCGGGAGGTGTGAGGCCACGAGCTTTCATGATAGTTTTAAGCGGTGTACTATCATACCGGCTTTTGTCACCAAATACATAAAACTGGTCAAGAAATATATTGGTTAACCCTGTACGACTAAACAAAACACGGCGGGCAGCTTCATTAACATCTTCATCAGTGTGTACAAAGCCACCCGGAAGCGCATATAAGCTAGTGTCCTTGTAGCTAAGGATCAGGACTTTAAGTTTATCGTCATGGAAGCCAAAAATAACCGTATCAATAGCTAAACCCGGTAAGAAGCCTTCGCCGGTAACATTAGTTTCCTGCTTTATAAACTCGTTGTCCATTTAATATTATAAAATTCAGGTGGCAATTAACAAAAAAATTGATGTTTAATTAAATTTAATTTATTATTGTAACAAAATGATACAATAATATAAATCCATTCATTTTAAGCCAATTAGCAATTATAACCAATATGAAAAAAACACTAATAGCAGTATGGCTGCTTACACAGATTGTTAGCGTAAAAGTGTTAGCACAAACAGGCAATCAGGTAACCACACAGAATGGGGTAGTGGAGGGTACAAGAGAAGCAGGTTCACCAATTTTGATATTTAAGGGAATTCCCTACGCCCAGCCGCCGGTAGGTGATCTGCGATGGAAAGAACCCCAACCGGCTCAAAACTGGCAAGGCGTATTAAAGGCCGATCATTTTGGAAACAATCCTATGCAGAAACCAATATTTGGTGATATGGGCTTCCGGTCAGCTGGTATGAGTGAAGATTGTTTGTACCTGAATGTTTGGACACCGGCTAAAACCGGCAAAGAAAAACTTCCGGTGTTGGTTTATTTTTATGGGGGTGGATTGGCTGCTGGTGATGGATCTGAGCCACGTTATGACGGGGAAAGCATGGCTAAGAAAGGTATTGTAGCACTTACTGTAAATTACAGGTTAGGCATATTTGGTTTTTTTGCCCACCCGGAACTTACCAAAGAATCACCTAACCATTCGTCGGGTAATTACGGGTATCTTGATCAGCATGCAGCTTTATTGTGGGTGCAAAAAAATATCGCGGCATTTGGCGGCGATCCTAAACGGGTTACCATTGCCGGTGAATCAGCGGGCTCTATTTCGGTATCGGTACAAATGGCTTCTCCTTTATCCAAAGGCCTGATAGCGGGCGCTATTGGCGAAAGCGGGGCAGGCATTAAACCTACGCTTTATCCCGTGCCATTGGCCGAGGGTGAACAAAAAGGTACAACTTTTGCCTCCCGCATGAAAGTGAATTCATTGGCTGAATTAAGGGCTTTACCAGCTAAACAATTACTTGATTCTGTTTTTTCAGCCGGAGCATCGGTAACATCAGCTACTATTGACGGCTACTTGTTGCCCAAGTCATTACCCGAAATTTTTGAGGCTGGCGAACAGGCTCATGTACCTTTGCTGGTAGGATGGAACTCTGCAGAGGTTCCGTATCAATTTTTGTTAAGAGGCGATTCACCAACTCTTGAAAATTATACCAAAGTAATAAAACAACTTTATGGCGACCGTGCCGAAGAGGTATTAAAATTATATCCGGCATCTTCAAACGATGAAGTGATCCGGTCGGCAACGGCGTTATCCAGCGATCGCTTTATAGTTTACAGCACCTGGAAATGGGCTGATTTACAAGTAAAAACAGGAGGTAAGCCAGTATATCGTTATGAATTTGCCCGTGTACGACCTGCTATGACAGCTCAAATGGGTAATGCAACACCTGGTTTGGCCGGTGGTGTGGTAAAAGGTGATGCCTCCAAAGCGGCAGCCCCTAAACCTTTGACTGTAGGAGCTCCTCATGCTTCAGAAATTGAATATGCAATGGGCAACCTAGCCAGTAATAAAGTTTATGCATGGACACCTGAGGACTATAAAGTATCCACCACCATGGAAAACTATTTTGCCAATTTTATAAAAACGGGTAACCCGAATGGTAATAGTCAGCCGAAATGGGAAGCCATTAAAGATAATGATCATGTGAAATTTATGACTATCGATGTTGTAAGTCAACTCAAAACAGAGGTGAATCGTTCACGTTACCTGTTCCTGGACAAAGAGTATATGAAATAATTATTGATTAACTGATGCTGATAGATCCCGGTTACCAATTGGAGCCGGGATTTTATTTTTTGTATCGGTTCTTTTTGAATAAGTTAGCACTCAATATGAGTACCTTTGCCGATAGAATAATAGCCTTTAACCAACAGCTTGACTTTGCCGGAATATTACCGCCCGGTATCAGCATTATGAACCCGTTTAAAGAAAACGGGCCTGCCCTGCAGGTTTCTACCCGGTTTTACCGAAAGTATTATAATGATGAGCATCCCAGGCATTTAATATTAGGGATTAATCCGGGTAGGTTTGGCTCTGGTATGACGGGAGTATCGTTTACCGATCCCAAAAGAATGATTGCTCAATGTCAGATACCTTTTGAAGGTCAAATAACACATGAGCCATCCTCAGAGTATGTTTATGATATGATCAATGCATTTGGCGGCATACCGGAGTTTTACAGTCAGTTTTATATCCATTCAGTTTGCCCGCTGGGTTTTACTATTACAGGCAGCAACGGAAAGGAAACGAATTATAACTATTACGATACACCCGGATTACAAAAAGCGGTATATCCATTTATTGTAGAAAACATACAGAAACAAATAGACATAGGATTTGAAACAGATGTTTGTTTTTGCTTTGGAACGGGTAAAAATGAAGCTTTTTTACGAAAGCTAAACGATGAGAAACGCTTTTTTAAACAAGTCATCGCGCTGGAACATCCCCGGTATATTATGCAGTATAAGGCAAAATCAAAACAAGATTATATTGATAAATATATCAGGGAGTTTAACAAAGTTCTTTTGTAAATAAGCAACACTTCACTTGGTAGTGATGTCCCGGTTATGGTCATCCAATTCTTTTCCTGTAGCGCTGTAGTTGCGTATAAAATCGGCTAGCTGGTTCAGTTCAAAATCAGTAAGCTCAGTACCTCCTGAATAATGATAGCTATTATCTTCGCTATCTAGAGATATGGCACCGAGATAGCCTTTATCAAAGGTTTTAGCGCTATCAGTATCCTTATATAATTTATAGGTGCCCGTATTTGCAGTTTCCGATCCCATCTTATTGGGATTTACTGGGTCAATGGCAATATTAATTGGGGTACCGTCTTGTTTCTTTATCCCTATTGTAACGCCGCTGGTAATCATATTGAATGAATTTTAATTGATAGACAAAAGGTGTATGGAATTGTTTTGGGAAAATTAATAAGATATAAAAAGCCTTGCAGCATGGTTACCACTGTAAACTCAAAATATGATGATTTTTTTATTTAATTTATTGGTATTCAATTATATAAATAAAAAATGTCCGCAAAAAGTGTAAACCATGTAAACCCACTTTTACAACAAAATAGCGCTTTGTTCGGAGATTCTGGGTAATGATAACCTACCATTTCTAAAACTCATCCAACTTTATCTTTTGTGTCAAACATTTTAATGTTCATGTATATTTGAATAATATGATCAATACATATGATATGCTCTTACGGCTGTTAGTAGCCGCGTTATTGGGTAGTATAATTGGATGGGAGCGGGAACGCAGGCAATGGACGGCAGGTTTACGAACCCATATGATGGTAGGCCTTGGTTCGGCGCTTGTTATGCTGGTTTCTACCTATGGCTTTAATGATGTAGTGGGTAAACCCGGCATCGCGCTTGATCCTTCACGTGTAGCTGCTCAGGTAGTGAGTGGTATCGGCTTTCTTGGGGCCGGAACTATATTTTTTCTGCGTAACGAGATTGTAAAAGGCTTAACCACTGCAGCAGGTCTTTGGACGGTAGCCGCTATTGGCTTGGCAGTCGGCGGTGGTTTATATATAGAAGCGGTGAGTACCACGTTTATTGCATTGATTATTCTCGCTGTATTTAAGCCTTTTGAAAATAGATTTTTCAAGAAAAACAGGTATCGTAATATTAGAATGACCTTAGAGCAGAAACAGGTAGATTTTGAAGCGATAGAAGCGGTTTTGAAAACAAATAATATTCCATTCAGGGAAATCAGTTTGCTTTCTGGTGATGGAAATGATGAGATCAAGATCACGATACAAAAACAATTCAATCAGCAGGAAACTGTGCTGACGGTGATTGCTGAACTGAAGAAGATAAAAGGAGTAAATGGAGTTGACTTTTTAAGCTGAAACGAAGCGAAAAAATGAGGCTTAATATCTTGAATAACTTAGGATATTAAGCCTCATTATATCTTATTTAGTTATAGTAAAATCAACGCTTGCTTTTTCATCAGCAGAATTACTGCCAAGTACTAATTTATACTTACCGGAGTATATTTTCCATTGATGGGTAGCCATATCCCATTTTTGCAGGTCCTGAACAGGTATTTTTAATGTAAGCGATCCCTCACTGCCTTTCGCCAGACTAATACGCTTAAAGCTTTTTAGCTCTTTAATGGGCATCCTGTCAAGTTTTGGATATTCAATGTAAGCCTGAACAACTTCATCCCCATTTATTTTACCTGTATTTTGTACTTTAACTGTTACGGATACAGTGTCTGTCTTTTTATATTGAGTTTTGGGCTTACTGTCAAGAATGTAAGCAAACGAAGTATAGCTTAAACCAAATCCAAATGGATATTGAACCGGGCCGTTGTAATATCTATAGGTACGGCCTTTCATATTGTAATCCTGATAATCTGGTACGTTGCTTATGTCTTTATAAAATGTGAGCGGTAAATGTCCCGAAGGAGAAACATCGCCAAATACAATATCGGCTAAAGCATTACCACCTTGTTCACCGGGATACCAGGCAAATATAACCGCATCGACATATGGTTCAATAGCCGAAACATCTACATCACTACCAGCTGTAATCACAGCGATGATTGGTTTAGTTTTAACACCTTTTCTTAACGCTTTTATAAATGCGATTTCGCTGGCTGGTAAATTAAGATCCTTTTTATCACCGCCGCTGTTTGATAAAAACGCGTCGCCGGCTTCACCTTCCAATACAGGTGATAATCCGATTACCGCTATGGTAACATCGGCATTTCCTGCGGCCCAGGTGCCTCCAAAATGAGTGGTATCCTTATAATCACAGCCCAGATCGTATTCAACCCTTGTCGATTTACTAACCGCAGCGGTGATACCTTCAACAAAGTTTATGACTTTACTACTTGTGCCATGATAGTTAGCTACCATAGCATCAAGAGATGCTGCATTAGGGCCTACAACCATAATGCTGGATACACTAGCCTTATTTAATGGTAAAATATTTTTATCGTTTTTAAGTAACACCATGCTTTGTTGGGCTACTTTACGGGCAAGGGCTATATGTTGCGTATTATGAATGCTGTCTGCTCCATAACCATGATAAGGGTTGAGGGCTTGATCGTCATAAAAACCAAGTTTAAACTCGGTGCGTAAAATGGCGCTTAATGCCAGGTCCACATCTTTTTCTGTCAATAATTTTTGTTGGATGGCTTTCATTCCATCATTTTGTAAAATGGATGAACAGTCTAAATTTACGCCGGCTTTTAAGGCTGCTGCGGCAACCTCAACGGCTGTTGGTAAAGTTTTATGGGTTAGGTAAACATCATCAAGTGCCCCGCAATCGGTAACAACATGTCCCTTAAATCCCCATTCTTTGCGTAAAATATCGGTAAGTAATACTTTGTTAATGGAATTAGGCACACCGTTTACCCGATTATAGGCGCTCATCACTGATTCGACGCCGGCATCCACCAATTCGTGAAAAGCATATAAGTAGGTTTCGCGCAGGTCTTTTTCATCCACTTTGGCATCAAAGTGATCACGTTCCGCTTCCGGACCGCTATGAACAGCGAAATGTTTGGCGGTTGCAGAAGCTTTTAAGTAACGTGGATCATCACCCTGGAGCCCTTTAACAAATGCTGAGCCCATACGTCCGGTTAAAAATGGATCTTCGCCATAAGTTTCCTGCCCACGGCCCCAGCGCGGATCGCGGAAAATATTAATATTGGGCGTCCAGAAGGTTAGTCCCATGTATTGCAAATGCCTGTCTTGTGCTATAGCCAGGTTATATTTGGCACGAGCTTCTGTTGATATAACTGTTGAAACTTCCTTCAAAAGATCGTCATTGAATGTTGCAGACATACCTATGGCCTGGGGAAATATAGTAGCTTCTCCGGCGCGGGCTACACCATGCAAGGCTTCGTTCCACCAGTTATATGCCGGTATACCTAAGCGGGGTACAGCCTGGCTGCGGTAACCTAAAAGGGATATTTTCTCTTCCAGAGTAAGTCTTGATAAAAGATCCTTTACTCTTATTTCAATCGATTGCGAATGGTCTTTATAAAAAAGTTTTTGTTGTGCTTGTGTAACAGTACTAATGAACAATATCGCCATCATGGTGGCTAACGATTTGAGGAGATTCTTTATGGTTGGAGCCATCTTTTTGTAATTACTTTTTAAGTTTAATATTAAGGTTAATTCCATATGTATGAGTAGGAGGTAAGCTTGCACCTTCAATACCTGCATATTTGATATCGGGCGAGAAGCCAGATTCAGGGTCGATATTGTCTGAATGTTTCATAATTGTCCACAGGTTACGACCCACTAAAGATACGGTTATACCTTCAATTGGAGAATTTCTTAATAGACCTTTTGAAAAAGTATATCCGAGAGTAACCTGCCTTAGTTTAATAAAACTACCATCCAGAACATTAAGCGCCGATATTCTTTGGGCTAATACCTGATAATAATTTTCTGCCGGTACAGATATGGTGTTTTTAGTTCCTGTTAATGTTACGCCATCACCAACAACCCCGCCTTCACGGCCAACAAGAGTTAGTTTATTAAATCCTCTGAAAATACTGTTATAATTGGTGGCTGATAAAATTTTGTTCCCGTATCGGTAATCGATCAAAAAGGAAAGATTTAGATTTTTATAAGTAAAACTATTGTTAAAGCCACCATAAATTTTGGGTACTGCACTACCCATTGGTACCCGTGGCCCTGCTAAAGGTAAACCATTGGCATCGAATATGATCTGTCCATTAGCATTTCGCAGGTAATCATTTGCCAGGATCTGTGGACCTGGTAAACCTTTAACTAATGCAGTAGTAGCATTTAATGGCCTGTAAGTTCCGAAGCTGATATTTGCCGATTGAGGGGTTCCATCTGTTTGGAGTATTTTATTCTGTACATAAGTAAAATTAAAAGAAGGGTTCCATACAAAATTGGCTGTTTTAAAAGGGGTTCCATTTAATTCAATCTCGATACCATTATTTTGAGTTGATCCTGTACCAATAAATCGTGTCGTAAATCCCGATGATATATCCAGATCACCTTTAATGATTTCATTCCTTGTTCTTCGATGAAAAAAAGCGGCATCGAAACCTAAGCGGCCATTGAGAAATTTGAGATCAATACCAACTTCGGTCTCGGTTAAAGTATAAGGCTTTAAAAATAAATTAGGCAGAGTATTAGAAAAACCAGCCGTAGGAACGCCGTTAACAGGGTTGTTAATGGTATAATATTGAGAGGTGATGTAAGTATCTGAAGGTTCTCCACTGGTTTGCGCGTAAGAAACACGAAACTTCCCAAAATCGAGTGCTGGTATATGTGCAAGCTCAGAAAATATAAGACTGGCTGATACAGATGGCGTAAATATGCCCTGATGCCCTGTGGGTAGGGTGGAGTAAGCATCAAACCTCCCCGTATTATTAATTGTCAGATATTTTTTGATCGAAAAATCGGCAGTATAATAAGCTGAATGTGTTTCGCTGCTTTTATAACTGTAAGTGCTGTTTTTTACACTTAGATTCTCATAACTGTAAAAATAAGGAATGATGAAAGGCCCACCGAAAAGATCAGTATATTCATAACTGTTTTTACGTATACTCGCTCCTCCTGATATATCAAAATTAAGTAGATTCTTTATTATATCGTGTTTTGCGCCTATTAACACATCCGTGTTTAGTTCAGATCTCTGTGTTTCTGACTGTTCCTGAATCAAACCCGTACCTCCCGGTGTATAAGCAGTGCCGGTAGGTATAATAGTCAGTCTTTTATCATGCAAAACATCATTGCCCAGTCTTGCCTGTGCATACAGCCAGTTATTAAAATTATACCTGGTAACAATAGCAGCAATAAGTCGCTGACGGCTGATGTTGTTGATAAATTTATTTACGGCGAAGTAAGGATTGGTTACGTATGAGTCGTTATTCCAACGTAGTTCTGAGCCATCTGCGTTGGTGCCCGGAGCCAGAGCAGCCTGATTTTCATTAGCAGCAAGGTATTGTATATTATTGGCATTCATCGGTCCATCACTTAAATTTGGTTTAAGGTTTGATGATTCCTGAATATAATTGGCCACTACATTTAAGCTGAGTTTAGCAGATACGTTTTGATTGGCAGTAAGATTAACTGTTTTTCGCGATAAACCACTACTACGCACAATAGAGTTATTACTAAGATTGGAGAGCGAAAGTCTGAATCCTCCGTTGTCACCTCCACCACTAAAAGCTACGGTATTTGTGGCGGATGAACCAGTTCGATAAAACTTAGTGATATTATCATTTACAGCAGAGTATGGATAATATTTGCCATCAAATTGAATGGTTGGTTTACCGTCAAGCTTTTCGCCCCAACCTAAATTGCCTGTTGATATGGCACCATATATATTTTGTGGTCGAACACCGTTCTCCCCTTGTCCATAAACAGTTTGATAATCAAAGGTATTAACTGCTTTATCTAATTGATAATTACTGTTTATTTCAACCCCAAAGCCAGCACTTTTTTTATTGCTTTTTGTTGTGATCAAAATAACACCGTTGGCGGCTCTGGCTCCATATAGCGCAGAAGCGGATTGCCCCTTTAAAACGGTCAAGCTCTCCACATCGTCTGGGTTGATATTGCTTATGCCATCACCAAAATCAGCGCCTCCCCATTCATTAGCTGTACCTCTTTGTGTATTATCAATAGGTATACCATTGATGATGAACAGCGGTGATGCAGCGCCGAAACTGGTTACCCCCCTTAATAATATACGCGCTGATGAACCAGGTCCACCGTTTACACCGCTAATGCTTAAACCGGCAACCCGGCCTTCGAGTGAATAGGCAATATTGGTTTCTTTTGCTTTATCAAGCAAATCACCACTAATAGTACTCACAGAATATCCAACCTTCTTCTCGTCCTTTTTTATACCGAGTGCGGTTACAACCACTTCGTTAAGTACATTGCTAACAGATAATTGTATAACGCAGGGAGTAGTTCCTGATACTTTTGCTTCTTTTGTCTGATAACCCACATAGCTTACTCTTAGGATAGAATGCTCCGGCGCTTCAAATGAGAAAAAGCCATCTGTTCCAGTTGGGGTGCCCGCTGTTGAACCCTTTACCATGACTGTAGCGCCGGCTAATGGTTCACCTTTTTCACCGGTTACATGACCACTTATCTTGGTTATATTAATAATCTCAGTAGTTGGTGCTATAACAACCAGGTGATTAGCCAGTTCGGTGTACGCAAAGCCGGAATTGAGTAAAATTTTATCTAATACTTTTATAACTTCTTCATCCTTTACATCAATGGTTACTTTTTTCATCACCGGTACTTTGCGCTCACTATAAACAAAATGATAACTGCTTTGATGCTCAATTATTGATAGTAGCTTACGAAAATCGGCCGATTGCAGATTGATGCTTACGCGTGTTTGGGCATGAGAATTTAAGATCAGAAAATTAAAAAATATAATTAAAGTACAAGTTAATTTCATTTATCAATAAGGACATTATAGTCAATATTTGCCTTTACACTGCCGTTGTGTTTTAAATTTACATAAATTTTAATAAGGAATAGATGGGGCTGCCAAACGCGGTACAGATGGGGGTAATTATATAAAAAAAATGTAACAATTATCAGTTCCCCGGAAATTTGTTACATCAGACTTGGCTCTTTAAATATTAAGTAAATTTTAGTTTCATAGGCAATCTAATAGATGTAAATGGTTGAGTTTTTAATCTTATAATTAAAGCTTTCTGTCATGCGTAGCGCATTAAGAGCCTGGTTTATTGTTTCCTTTTCAAAAACCCCGCTAAAACGGTATTGCTTTAGGGCATCATTTTTAAATTTGATGTCTACTCCGTACCATCTTTCCATCCGATCGGCCAGAATAGGGAAACTTTCATCCCGGAAGATGAACTTATTTTGTGTCCAGGAGGTTTCAACTATGGTACTATCATCTTGTTGCAGGCGAGTAAAGGTAGTAAGTACGTATTGCATGCCTGAACTAGTCTCTGCGTGTTTAAGTTTAGTTGTATTTCGTTGCCTGCTTGTAAACAACCCATTTTTTACGATGAGTTTTTCGCTTGGCTTTAATATGATACGATCAGAAGGCCTGTCATCAAGTGTAACCTCTATAGTACCTCTGATGAGCGTAGTCTCACTTTGGGGGTCATTTGGGTAAGATTTTACATTGAAAGCAGTACCCAAGACCTTAATATTCATTTTTTCAGTATGAATAATAAAGGGATGTTCGTGATCTTTATGTACATCAAAAAAAGCTTCGCCACTTAAATAAACTTCGCGGGTTTTACCCGTGAATACCGCAGGATATTTAAGTGTACTTTGTGAGTTTAAAGTAATTCGTGTTCCATCGGTAAGTACAATGGTTGATTTTTCACGTTTGACTGTATTTTTATTTTGCCATGTATTGGGGGTAGTAGTAAGTTGGTTAATCCTTTTACTAACAAATCGGGAATAAAAAAACCATGAGCCACCGGCAAGCAAAATGATAGCTGCGGCCACACGCCAAATATACAGGTAAGACGTTTTAGAAGCAGGAAAAACGGGCGAAGCTACTTCCTGGCTTTTGATTTTTGTTTTTATTTTTTGAAACGCCAGGGCATTATCCGCAAATTCGGTATCGTTACTATTCCAGTAAATATTAAGGAACTCGAAATCACGGCGATTTATTTCGTCGGAATTTAAGCAATGTTGAAGCTCTTCGCTTTCTTCAGAGCTGATTTCATTGGTTAATTTTTTACTAACCAGCTCTATAAATCTATCATTGCCCATTTTTGATATTTCGTGCTTTTTATAGGTGGACAACTATTTTTAATAAATTACCTACAAGTTTATAAAAAATAGTTGCCAAATACCAATAATCACACTTAATGCCTTGAATATATTGCTTGTATGTACTTTAGGATTATTAAGTTTATCATAATTGCTTAGAACTATACTTAATTTTTTAACAGCTCTAAAAAGCTGTGTTTGTACGGTACGTGGTGATATATTTAAAATCTCGGCAACTTCTTTGTATTTCATTCCATCCTCTTTGATGAGCCTGAACACGATACGACATTGCTGAGGAAGGGCAGTAATGGCTTTATCCATTCTGAAGATCAATTCTTTATTCTCGATTTCTCTTTGCGGATTGTAAGTATTTACAAATTCAACAGAATTGGTTTCTTCTATCTGTACCAGGTGGATACTGGAGTATTTTTTGATGTGATTTAAGGATTGGTTTTTTACAGCTACAAACAGGTAGGTTTCAGGGTTTAATATTTCAGTTAAGGTTTTCCGGTTTAACCAGCATTTAACAAATACATCAGAGACAATCTCTTCTGCTATTTCGCGCTGATTAACGTATAGAATACAAAATTTAGTAAGTGAATTGTTTAACAAATGAAATAAAAGCTCAAAAGCTTTTTCATCATCATTATTGCAAATGAGTTTCCACAAGTTCAGTGTATCAACCTTTCTGTCTTTCAAAACCCGGGAATTTTTAATTAATCACTTAAATTTAAATCTTAATATCGGTCTAACAATAATAAAACATTAATTACTAAAAAAGAAATTTTATTGGCAAAGTTTCAATATTTATTAAAAAAATTTAAAAAGTGTAAGCAATACACCTATTATTGTTGTCAGTTATATTAAACCCTGATTTAGCATGAAAAAAATCTTTACATTTCTTGTTTTAAGCTTTTTTAGCGCCTTTTTAATGGCGCAAAAACATAATGTTTCCAAACAGTACGTTGCACCAGGAGATCCTTTGGTTGAACAAAAGTTAACGGAATGGCAGGATCTAAAATTCGGACTTTTTATGCATTGGGGAACTTATAGCCAGTGGGGTGTAGTTGAAAGCTGGAGCATTTGCCCTGAAGACGAGGGGTGGACCCAGCGTCGCGGCCCATATGGTGCTACCTATAATGGCTATAAAGCAGCTTATGAAAACTTGCAAACCACATTTAACCCGGTAAAGTTTAATCCCGAAAAATGGGTGCAGGCAGCAAAAGATGCGGGTATGAAATATGTGATATTTACCACGAAGCACCATGATGGTTTTTGCATGTTTGATACTAAGGAAACTGATTATAAGATTACCAGTTCAAAAACACCGTTTTCGACTAATCCGAGAAGCAACGTTACTAAAGAAGTATTCAACGCATTTCGTAAAGAAAATTTCATGATAGGTGCTTATTTTTCAAAACCCGATTGGCACACGGAGAATTATTGGTGGCCTTATTTTCCACCGAAAGACCGAAACGTGAATTATGATCCCAAAAAATATCCCGAGCGCTGGCAGAAGTTTAAAGATTTTACTTATAACCAGATCAGCGAATTGATGACAGGATATGGAAAAGTAGATATTTTGTGGCTCGATGGCGGATGGGTTCGTCCAAAAAAGAGTATCGACACCACCGTGGAATGGCAAAGGGGGATTCAATATGATCAAGATATTGATATGCCCAAAATTGCAGCGATGGGCAGACAAAAACAACCTGGTCTTATTGTTGTCGACCGTACAGTATCCGGCGAATATGAAAATTATACAACCCCCGAGCAAGAAGTACCTGAAGTGCCCCTTGATCATCCCTGGGAAAGTTGCATTACCATGGGTAATTCCTGGAGCTATGTCCCCGGCGACCATTATAAATCGGTGCAGCAAATTGTACAGTTGCTGGTTAAAATAGTATCACGCGGTGGTAACCTGTTGATGAATATTGGCCCTGGCCCGGATGGTGATTGGGATCCTGTAGCTTACGAACGATTAAAAGGTATAAGCACCTGGATGAAAATAAATGGGGAAGGTATTTATAATTCCAAATCGGTTGCTCCATATTCAACAGGTAATATTTTTTATACCAAGGCAAAAAACGATAAAGCCATATATGCTTTTATGTTATCAGATCAGGAGAAGGTGACACTGCCTGCAACTGTTTCGATCAAAGCCGGTAAGCCTCGGAAAATAATTTTGTTGGGAAGCAAGCAAAACCTGAAATGGAAACAACAAAATGATGAACTAATAATCAGTATCCCTGCAGGCTTGCAACAAAACAGTAGCTTAAGTGAAGCAGCTTGTTTTAAGTTAGAATATTAAATACTGAGATAAAAAAACACATTAAATTACCAAACAAGTATAACTCTGCATGCATTGCAGTGCTTAATTTTGAAACGATCACCCCACCCAATAATGAAAAAAGTTTATCCGGCAACCAGATCTTTATCTTTTAAATTCTCTATAGTAACCTTGTTTATACTCTGTGTTACTTTTCAAAGCATTACAGCAAATGCGCAAAATAACTATGAACTAAATGAAGGGTGGAAATGTGCCCCGATAAGTGATGAAAAAGAAGCGGGGACAGATATCTCGCATACAACCTATAATACCAGCTCGTGGATGTCTGCCGTTGTACCGGGCACAGTATTAACAAGTCTGGTAGCCGCTCATAAAATGCCCGATCCATTTTACGGTATGAACAATGAGCAGATCCCTGACATTTACAAAACAGGTCGCGATTACTATACTTATTGGTTTGTAAAAGACTTTAAAGAAGCGCAATCTATTGGTAACAATCAGATTTATCTGAACTTCAGAGGTGTAAATTACAGCTTCGATGTGTTTTTAAATGGTCATCAATTAAATGATAAGCCTAATAAGGGCATGTTTTTACGTCAGTCATACAACATTACTAAGTGGATGGCTAAAGATGGCAATAACCGGATAGCTGTTATTGTTTATCCTCCTGATGTAGTGGGTAACCCTAACGGAGGCCAGGGTGGTGATGGTACCATTGCCCGTAATGTGGGTATTCAATATACCGCAGGTTGGGATTGGATTCAACCTATTAAAGACCGCAATACCGGCATCTGGGATAAAGTAACTATAGAAAAAACCGGGCCGATAAGAATTAAAGATCCACACATTATAACCCTGGTTCCCGGAGTAAGGCAACCGGAAGGGCCACAACAACCCGCTATTATCCAGGTGTCGGCAGATTTGCAAAACGCCAGCAATGTACCTGTTAGTGGTGAATTAAAATATACTTTAGATGGTAACACTGTGTCAAAAAAAGTTACGCTCAAAGCGAATTCGATTCAAACAGTACAACTCAATGATTACTCTTTGAAAAATCCAAAACTGTGGTGGCCCAATGGGTATGGTACACAGCATCTTTATCCCATGAACCTGCAGTTTATAACCGCTGACAATAAAATATCTGATAAAGATGAAATAAAAGTAGGAGTAAGGCAGATAACAACCGAGTGGAATACCCGTACAGAGAGCAGACAGATCAATATCAATGGTCAAAAAATATTTATCAAAGGTGGTAACTGGATAGTGTCGGATGAGATGTTGCGTTTTTCGGACGCCCGATATGATGCCGAAGTTCGCTTTCACCGCGATATGAACCTGAACTTGATCAGGGTTTGGGGTGGTGCATTGATTGAACGCCCCGAATTTTATGAAGCCTGTGACCGTTATGGCATGCTGGTTTTTCAGGATATGTGGGGATCGGGAGATTGTAATGGCCGCTGGACGGATCCTATGAAGCTGGATGATCAATGGACGCGCAGAAAATACCCTGATGATCACGGCTTATACCTTAAATCAATTGAAGATCAGGTAAAGCTGGTGCGCAATTATCCTTCGCTGGCTATTTGGTGCGGAGGCAATGAGATCACTCCGCCAGAAGATATGCTGATATCATTGCGCGATAGTATCATGCCTAAATTGGATAACACACGTTGGTTTATCCCTTATTCCAATTCAGAAGAAATGTCGCGTAATACGCTGGGTGGTAATGGTGATGGGCCTTATGGCATTCAGCCTTTATCCACTTTTTGGGCGCATAAAACCTATCCATTTAACTCTGAAGTTGGTTCTGTGGGTGTAAGCGATTATGAATCGCTCAAAAGATTTATCCCGGCTAAAAATATGGTAGTACCAGAGTATGATGAGTCTACCGGTAAAACTAAAACCGACTCTGTTTGGGATTATCATAAATATATTGGTTACGACGGTTTTATTGATAAATATGGCAAAGCAAAAGATGTAGAAGATTTTGCAACTAAAGCACAATTGGTTAATTATGATCAGTACCGTGGTTTGATGGAAGGTTTTAGCTCACATATGTGGGAGTGGTATACGGGCACTATTATATGGAAAACCCAAAACCCATGGACAGCGATGCGTGGGCAAATGTATGATTATTACCTGGATCCAAATGCTTGCCTGTATGGCTTACACAATGGCAGCGAGCCATTGCACATTATGTATGATCCTACAGATGGTATGGTGATGGTAGCCAATAACACATTTAAGAGCCACACCAATATGATGCTGGTAGCCAAAGCTTATGATATGGATGGTAAAGAAAAAATGCTTACCCAGGTATTTTCTGACGTAACGCCAACTACGGTTAAGCGTTATTTATCACTAAAAGGAGAAATGGATAAATTGGCCAAAGACAAAGGAGCTTTCCTTTGCCTGCAGTTATTGGACAAAGATAAAAAGACCCTCAGCGAAAATATTTATTGGATACCGGATGCTAACGGAAACTATTCCGGCTTACAAAACATACCTAAAGGAAACTTAAATGCCTCGGCTAAATACCTAAGCACGGACAAAGTAGAAGTAACTTTAGGTAATACAAGTAATGGCCCTTTGGCATTTTTTAATCGGCTGTCATTAACTGATTCGGATACTAAACAAAGGATATTACCTGCCTTTTACAGTGATAATTATATTACTGTTTTACCAGGCGAGGAAAAGAAAGTGATTATTGATTATAAAAACTCAGCCAAAAAGAGCCTCACTGTAACTATAGGCGGCTGGAATGTAGTTGAACGGACAGTATCTATCAGCAAATAACAAAAAGAAAAAATGAAGACTATTTCAAAATATTTGTTGGCTGCAACATTGATGTTTACCTGTGTTGATGCTGCAAACGCGCAAGAAACAGCAGCCCGGTTTCCCTTGATACCCTATCCAACGCAATTAGTAGCAGGAAAAGGAGCTTTTATTATTAACAATAAAACCAGCATCACAACCGCGAAGCAATTTACTGACGAAGCCAATCAGCTCAATCAGCTATTGTTAAAAGGTTTAGGCAAAAAACTACCAATAGTCAAAGGCAATAAAGCCAATGCCATTAATTTGGTATATGATGCTTCATTAACAGCACCTGAGGCTTATAAGCTGACTATCAGTAAACAACAGGTAATCATCGCGGCTAAAGACGCGGCTGGTATGTTTCATGGGATTGAAACTATTCGTCAACTGTTACCGGTTTCTGTAGAAAAAGGTAAAATGGCTAAAACTTTATTGTTGCCGGTGGTAACTATTCAGGATCAACCCGCTTATGCATGGCGTGGTATGCATTTGGATGTTTCCCGACATTTCTTCTCGATAAATTATCTGAAAAAGTTTATCGACAGGATGGCTCTTTATAAAATGAACAAGTTCCACTTGCATTTAACTGATGATCAGGGCTGGCGCATCGAGATCAAAAAATATCCAAAGCTAACTGAAGAAGGCGCTTGGCGTACTTTTAATAACCAGGATTCGGCCTGTATGAAAAAGGCTAAGGATAATCCCGATTTTGTTATCGACAAAGAACATATCGTCCAACGCAATGGCAAAACCATGTATGGCGGCTTTTATACCCAACAGGAAATGAAAGGGGTGGTAGCTTATGCCGCCGCCCGTCATATCGACATCATACCCGAAATTGATATGCCTGGTCATATGATGGCAGCTATTAACTCTTATCCTTTTTTAACCTGTAATGGCGAAAATTCCTGGGGTACATTGTTTACCAAGCCTATTTGCCCAGGATTAGAGTCAACTTATGAATTTGCACAAAATGTATACAGCGAAATCATGGATATTTTCCCGTCACAATACATTCATATTGGTGGTGATGAAGTTGATCGTACAGACTGGGGTAAATCTGCTGATTGTAAAGCTTTAATGGAACGTGAAGGGATCAAAGACCTGCCTGCCCTGCAAAGCTATTTTATCAATCGCATGGAGAAGTTTTTTAACTCCAAAGGTCGTAAATTGATTGGTTGGGATGAGATTATCGAAGGTGGTATCAGTCCCACGGCCATCATTATGTACTGGCGCACCTGGGTACCTGATGCCCCGGTAAAAGCGGTGAAAAACGGTAACACCGTGATTATGACTCCGGGAGAACCTTTATATTTTGATTACCAGCCAGATCAGTATTCAGTTGATAAAGTATATCATTTTAACCCGATCCCAAAAGCGCTAAATGCCGAAGAAGCCAAATCTATTATCGGTGCACAAGCCAATATCTGGACAGAAATGATCCCTTCTGAAAAGAGAGCTGACTATATGTACATGCCTCGACTTACCGCCCTGGCCGAAATGTTATGGACAAACAAGCCTGATAAATATGACTCTTACCAGAAACGTTTGGTAAAACAATATAGCCGGATGGATGCTATGAATATCAATTATCGCTTACCTGATCTTCCCGGATTGCTAAACAATTATGTATTTACTGATGAGGGAAGTTTAAGTATTAACAAACCGCTGCCTTCGCTTATTATTCGTTATACAACCGATGGCTCTTTGCCCGATGTTAAATCACGGGAATTACCAGAAGCTTTAAGCATAACCAATAATGAAACTGTTAGGGTTGCAGCCTTTACCGCTAATGGTACACGCGGTGATGTTTATAATTTAAACTATACTAAGCAATATATGCTTGGCCCGATAAAGGTAAGGAGTACAAAACCTGGATTAGATTGCAAATATTACAAAGCTTATTTCAAACAAACATCCCTGATGAAGAAAGCCAGGGTTGACAGTACGTTTACCGCTACTGCCATCGAGGTGCCATCAACGGTAAAAGCCCCATCATTTGGTATAGCTTATAAAGGGTATATAGATGTACCAGCTGATGGTATTTATAGTTTCTATTTAACTGCTGATGACGGAGCTGTATTAAAAATTGGTCCTGCAACGGTGGTTGATAACGACGGTAACCATTCTGCCCAAGAAAGGAGCGGACAGATAGCGCTGAAAATGGGCTTACATCCTTTCGCACTTGATTTTATTGAAGGCGGTGGAGGTTTTACCCTTAAACTACAATATAGTGTAAATGGTTCGGCCCGGCAGGATGTCCCTGCCGAATGGTTAAAAAATTAAATATCAGCAATGAAAAGAATTATCTTGTTAGTATTACTGTTTATTGTTAGTCTTCGATGCTTTAGTCAGACTCCCCCAAAACCTTATGGACCTTTACCAACGCAGGGGCAACTTAACTGGCAGGAAATGGAGATGTATTGCATCATACACTACGGTTTGGATACTTATACCAACAAGGAGTGGGGCTATGGTGACGAAGATCCTAAATTGCTTAATCCATCTCAATTTAGCGCTATGCAAATAGTAGCCGCGGCTAAAGCCGGTGGATTTAAAGGTGTTGTAGTGGTAGCAAAACATCATGATGGCTTTTGCCTTTGGCCAACCAAAACAACAGAACACAACATATCACAAAGCCCATATAAAAATGGTAAAGGCGATATACTGCAGGAATACCGGGAGGCTTGTGACAAGTTAGGGATGAAATTGGGTGTTTACTGCTCTCCCTGGGATAGAAACAATCCCAACTATGGTACCCCCGAATATTTAAAAATATATCAGGAACAATTACGGGAACTGTACACACATTACGGCCCATTGTTCATCTCCTGGCACGATGGTGCCAATGGCGGTGATGGCTACTATGGCGGCAAGCACGAAATACGTAAAATAGACCGTTCAACTTATTACGACTGGAAGAACACCTGGGGCATTACCCGCAAACTACAACCCAACGCGGTTATATTTGGCGATGTAGGTCCGGATGTACGTTGGGTAGGTAATGAAGAAGGCCATGCCGGCGAAACCTGCTGGGCTACTTATACTCCTCATGCTCCGGATGAAGGTAAAGAACCCGGCAATGGATACGTAAAAGATTATGAAGGTACAGAAGGTACCCGCGATGGTAAATACTGGATGCCGGCTGAATGCGATGTATCATTAAGACCCGGGTGGTTTTACCATAAAACACAGGATGGCGGCGTAAAATCACCTTATACTTTGCTCGATCTGTATTACAAAAGTGTTGGCCGTGGTGCTTCACTTGACTTGGGCTTATCGCCTGATCAGCGGGGTATTGTTAATGAGATAGATGTAAAATCCCTTACCGAATTTGGCCAGTTATTGAAACAAACCTTTGCGGTAAATCTGGCAAAAGGAGCAACGCTTACAGCAAGTAACGTACGTGGTGGCAACAAGGTTAAATACGGCCCACAGTTTTTATTGGATAACGATCGCTATACCTACTGGACTACAGACGATAAAGTAACGACACCTCAGTTAACTATTGATCTGCATACTCCTAAAACATTTAATGTAATTAGAGTACGTGAAAATATTAAATTAGGACAACGCATCGATTCGCTCGCTGTTGACGCGTTTACCAATGGCAAATGGCAGCAAATTGCTTCGGCAACTAGCATAGGAGGGAACCGGCTTATTCGTTTAACTCAAAATCTAACAGCATCAAAATTAAGATTGCGTATAACCGGTTCGCAGGCTGCCATAGCTTTGAGTGATTTTGGCATTTATAAAGAACCGGTTCACCTAACTGCTCCAAAGATCAATCGTAACAAAAACGGAGAGGTAAGTATCACCACCGAAGCGCCTGTAAATTCTATTCACTATACTTTAAACGGACAGGAGCCCACTTTACAGTCGCCATTATATAAGGCCCCTTTTATTATAACTAATGGTGCGGTAGTAAAAGCACGTAGTTTTGAGGGAAAAGATCAGCAAAGTGAAGTTGTTTTTGCCTCATTAGGATATGCTAAGGCTGATTGGAAGGTTATTGATGCCAATAATAATAACCGGGCCGAAAACGCTATTGACGAAAATAGCCATTCTCTTTACAGTACTTCAAAACAGGAAAACGCATCTTTTCCGCAACAAATAAGCATTGATCTGGGTGGTATTAAACAGATAAAGGCTTTTGGCTATTTGCCACGCCAGGATAAACAATTTGATGGAATTGTGGATAGCTATGTGTTCTACATCAGTAATGATGGTAAAGAATGGCAAAAAGTGGCTTCGGGCGAATTTTCTAACATTAAAGCAAGCCTGATTGAGCAACCGGTTATTTTAAAAGAGCCGGTTAAAGCCAGATATTTTAAATTTGAGGCAACACATGTAATTTCAGGAAATGGTATTACTGTTGCCGAATTAAGCGTTTATTAATAAACTATTAAGTATTGGGTTTATGTTTGTATAGAATTATAAACCCAATACTATTTCTATATCAAATCATTCAATGAAAAAACAGATCTGTTTAGCCGGGTTACTGGCATTATTTTGTTCAAATTCGTTTAGCCAGGCGCATAAACCGGCTGCGGCAAAGCAAGGTAGTTTAACTCAATATGTCGATCCTTACATTGGTACGGGGTTCCACGGTCACGTTTTTGTGGGCGCCAGCGTACCTTTTGGAGCGGTTCAATTAGGGCCAACCAATATTTCGGAGGGCTGGGACTGGTGTTCGGGCTATCATATATCCGATTCAACTATCATCGGTTTTCAGCATACCCATTTGAGCGGTACCGGCATAGGCGATCTGGGCGATATTTCCTTTATGCCAACCACCGGACCTATTAAAGTAACCAAAGG
The DNA here is from genome assembly GCF_011089895.1 of Mucilaginibacter inviolabilis. Classification (NCBI taxonomy): domain Bacteria; kingdom Pseudomonadati; phylum Bacteroidota; class Sphingobacteriia; order Sphingobacteriales; family Sphingobacteriaceae; genus Mucilaginibacter; species Mucilaginibacter inviolabilis. The sequence goes on along the minus strand of NZ_JAANAT010000001.1, from coordinate 1,271,532 downwards.
TAGTATCAAAGATCTGCAAAGTGGCTATACTTCACTATTTAGTCATCAGGACGAAGTAGTAAAACCCGGTTATTATAAAGTTAAGCTAAAACGTTATAGTATAGGGGTGGAGCTTACTGCAAGCACCAGGGTAGGTATGCATAAATACACCTTCCCGGCTGCAAAAGATGCTCATATCGTGATCGATTTAAAAGAAGGTATCGGTTGGGACAAACCAATGGAAACCTATATCAAACAGGTTGATAAAAATACCATTGTAGGCTACCGTTTTTCAAAAGGATGGGCTGCTGATCAGCGTATTTACTTTACCGCTGTATTCTCCAAACCCATCAGCAAATTCGAGGTTTATGACAATACAACGCTTGCTTCCGGAACCGAGCTGAAAAGCGAGAAGACTAAAGGCGTGATCAGTTTTGCCACTACAAAAGGCGAGGTAGTTTATGCCAAAGTGGGTATATCACCGGTAAGTGCCGAAAACGCGATGCTGAATATTAAAACCGAAATACCGGGTTGGGATTTTAATAAGGTAGTTGTTGATGCTGATAAAGCCTGGAACAACCAGCTTCAAAAGATCACCATTAAAGCCGATTCACTATCACAGCTTAAAAAATTCTATACCGCTTTTTATCATACCATGATAGCTCCATCTATATTTAATGATGTGAATGGCGAATACTGGGGGACGGATAAAAAAGTGCATAAAAACCAGGGATTCAATAATGTAACTACCTTCTCTTTGTGGGATACTTACAGAGCAAATAATCCGCTATCTACCATTATACATCCGGAGCATACTAACGATATGATCAACTCAATGCTGGCTATTTATCAGCAGCAGGGTAGTTTACCGGTATGGCATCTCATGGCTAACGAAACCAATTGTATGGTAGGTTACAGCTCGGTACCGGTTGTGGCTGATGCTTTACTAAAAGGCTATAAAGGTTTTGATGCTAACCTGGCTTTTGAGGCTATGAAAACAACCGCTATGCAGGATGCCCGTGGTATCAAGTTTGTGAAAAGTCTGGGTTATATTCCTGCCGATAGTACTGCTGAATCGGTTTCAATGGGTATGGAATATGCCATTGATGATTGGTGCATTGCGCAGGTTGCCAAAAAATTAGGCAAACAAGCTGATTATGAGTATTTCAGCAAACGTGGTCAATACTATAAAAACTATTACGACCCCAAGGCAGGCTTTATGCGTGGCCGTTTGTCAGAAAGCTCATGGCGCACACCATACAGTCCCTTTATTTCTATCCATGAACATGGTGATTTTACCGAGGGTAACGGCTGGCAATATACTTTCCTGGTACCTCAGGATGTCGAGGGCTTGATCAACCTTTTAGGCGGCGAAGCAAAATTCAACACCAAACTTGACTCATTGTTTATAGCCCAGGGAGATATGGGTAAATTTAAATCACCAGATGTATCTGGTTTAATCGGTCAATACGCCCATGGTAATGAACCAAGCCACCCAATGAGTTATTTTTATGATTACTCTGGCCAGCCCTGGAAAACCGCCGAAAAAGTAAGATATATCCTTGATGATTTTTATACCGATAAACCCGATGGTATTATTGGCAACGAAGATGTTGGCCAGATGTCGGCCTGGTATGTATTATCGGCACTTGGCTTCTACTCAGCCAACCCGGCAAATGGCTTGTATGTTTTCGGCAGCCCTGTTATCAATGAGGCTACGTTGAAATTGCAAGGCAACAAAACTTTCCATATCGTGGTGAAAAACAACAGTCCACAAAATAAGTACATTAATGCTATGCTGTTAAATGGCAAGGTTTACAACAAAACCTATTTTGCACATAAGGATATTATGGATGGCGGCGAACTGATAATTACCATGGGCAATAAACCGGGAACGGTTTGGGGCGTGGGCGATGCTAATAAAGCAGTATCGGTGCTAAAATAGTCACCATATAAAAATATGTCATTGCGGGGAGGACGACGAAGCAATCTTATCGCGTTCAATATGCAAACGAGGAGATTGTCACGCTATCGCTCGCAATGACATAATTTTAATTATACTATTTCTTAGGCTGATGCAACTGGTTATAAAAAATACTCAAACCATACTTGGCTGATTTCCATTTCTGATCAAGATCCGCAGGAGCAGGACCGGGGCTTTGAGCAAAGTTACCCATGATAATATCTAAATCTCCATCTCCATCAACATCTGCTGCTTCAAGTGTTAATGTTTTTATCGGGACTTCGCTTTTTTGTGTGTATGATTTAAAGATGTACTTATTCTGATCTCTATTTTCCAGGTAGACAAAAGACTCATCCACTAGTTTTCCAAATTCCGGAAAGAAAGCTGTGGCTGCAAAATCAATATCTCCATCTTTGTCAAAATCTTCCGCTAATACCTTGGTAACGCCATATATCGGGTAAAAGAACTTTTCCTTAAATACACCATTTCCTTGATTGATGTTAAGGCGAATTCCATGGTAGGCCTTTAAAATGTTGGAATAATCGGCGTTATCGCCATGAACGGTAACGATATCTGTAAGTCCGTCATGATTATAATCAACCAATACCATATCTGTTGTGCCATAATTTGGCGGAAATCGTAAAACTCTTTTAGCCTTAAATTTTAATTTGTCCTTTTGGTAAAAGATCCAAACACTTTCATCTCCTTGCGAAAACATAGCCACAATATCCTTTTTACCATCACCATCCATATCTTTAATGTAACACTTAATGGCACCCGCCAATGGTAGTAATACATCTTCGGTATATTTTCCGGATTTGTCTTTTTTGTACAAAGAAAGTGAGCCGGTTTTATTTCCGAAATTGCACACTACTACTTCTGGTACACCGTCATTGTCCAGGTCATCTATTTCGGTGTGAACGGGACGATGCAAGGCCTTAATTAAGGTAGAGCTGACACTGTCCTTCAATTGCGAATAAGATCCTGTGCTAAGCTCCGTTGGGTATAATTTTCCTATTTCTGTAAAATAAGTATCTCCCTTGTAAAAGTTAAAATCAACCACCGGGCAGTTGCTATTGATAACCCTAGTTACGCCTTTGTCGTATTGCCAATTATAAACCTTTTTATAGAAATCACCTATCCAAAGTGTATTGGTTGAGGTATTGTATTCTAAACCTGTTATTAATGACGGCGTAGCTTCTGCTATTGGTATATCCTGACGTACAAATTGTTGTAACGGGCTGTTACGTGTTAACCTTTTTTTATCTAGTAATACACTATCTGGCGCATTACTAAGTATGTAATTTACAATTTTACCATATTCTTCATTGGTCAGAATAGGTTCATCCGGAATGATGTGATTCTTTTTTACAATTTCCCGTTCCTCGTCACTTAATCCTCTTAAAGGGTCATAGTTAGGGTAGATGATTCCCATACGGCTAGCCATAACGGGCAATACATGGTTTTGCCATATTTCTTTGGTTAAGCTAACCGGATCTGGAGCCATGTGGCAGCTGGTACAGTATCTCTCAAAAAGTATTTTGCCATCATCGTTACGTGGTATAGTTTTTTTTGAAGTAAAGGAATTGAGGCAAATAAGAGCGGTCAAAACAAAAAGCCCGGTTAAAATAAACGCCCTCATTTTCATACCGATCAATTTTGCCTGGTAATTTTTGCAGCTTTTATTTTCTCAATCACCTTAGCTGCTACCAGCCGGCCTTGTTTATTGCCAAAAACTATAGCATCTTTAAAGTGGATACCGCCATAAAAGCGGGATATCGAAGCTTCTTCTGCCGCTTCGTAAAAAGATTTAAAGCTGCGCGGGCCAACGCCATATGGAATTTCAGAATCATCTGTATAGGCAAATTTGTCGCCCAACAGATAGGTTAAAACCCCCGCTGATGCATTAGAAAGCACGGCGTGACCGCTTGGGTATTCAGGGAATGGTGGTGTTTGTAAATACGGTGTCCAGGTAATGTCGATGTACTTGTTGATGTAAGTTTCTGGTCGGATACCATTACTACGGTATTTTTCGTCCCAACAGCTGATAAAGGCATCCATGAGGGTTATCGCTTCAAGCGTCATTACAGTTACTGAACGATCAAAGCTTAGTCCAGCTTTTTTTGTAACAATACCTGCAATGTTCATCCAATGTCCTCCCGGACTGATCTTCTTAAACCCAATCATCATATGACCAGATGTAGTGACGGCGAAAGGATTACAATCCCAAAAGTTGGCGATGGTAACCTGTTCCATCGGAGGGTTCTTGGAAACTTTATAAACGTCATATGCCTGTTTGTAAAATTCACTTGTACTATCGGTGCTGAATGGGGTTGGTCGCACCGGCACAAATTCATTAGACGAATCAATAAGCATAGGTCTGATAGTTTTCCAGTTAGGCTCAATCGCCTCCATGTAAGTTGGGGGAGTGGGATACCAGTTTTTACCGCCTTTTATGGGCGTATATCTTAGCCTGCCGCTTAATTTATTGTAATTATCGCCTTTAGAGTATTTGATTACTTTGGCGGTCATTTCTGAAGCTGCCGCTACGGATTGTTTGATGATATCATCATCTATTTTATTGGTTTTTAATAAAGCGATGTATTTATCCTCATCATCCTGTAACATAAAGCCCGAAGGAAGCATTTGCTTACCAGTTTCTAACATGCAGTATATCGCGGCTATCTGATAATTGTACTTATCCTTTGCAATACTGATGTGGTTATCCTCTTGATAGTTTTTTACAAAATCAGCAAGCGGAACTATCTCTTTATTATTTAAAGCTGTAAGATTATAAGCACCCAGCATAACATAATTATAATAGCGGGCTGCCGCAGGCGGATTTACTACATCGTGGATCATTACTGCCGATATTGCATTGATGGCCTTATCCAACTGTAAATAATCAGGTAATGCCTTTTTAGTTTTTTGCGCATAGCCAAAAGTTGCACTGCAAAGAATCAGCAAAAAGATGAATATATTCTTAATCATTAGTTTTCTTTATAGAATTGTAGTGGCTGGCCAGATACACCTATCAATAGGTATTTTGAGCCATTTATTTTTGTTTCTATCGCTGACTTTACATCTCCAGTAACTGATAGCCCTGACGATAACTGAGTTTGATATTTAAAGTCTCCCTTGCCATTGCCTGTCAGCAGACAACCATAATTGGCATCAAAACTACCAAGTTTCAAGCGATTATCAGAATGGTTACCTAGTAATAGGAGATCAACTTTACCATCATGATTAAAATCGCCTGTAATTATTTGAGTAACCATAGAAAACTGAGCTTCAATAGGTAAGCCGACCTTTATAAATTTGCCATTCTTATTCAGAAAACAGCTGGTCTGCACTTCATTGGCGGTTAGCTTTGAAGCTTTAGCCAAATCATCCGGACTAAAGATATCCTTCATCGTAGCATCACAATAGGCCTTGTACGAGCTGAATTTTTTACGCATGGGATATATTTGCTCGTTTAATTCATCACGGCTAACAAACGGGTAGCTTACCCCTTGAATATAAAAATTAAAGAATGGATCGATAGAACCGTTGCCATCAAAATCCGCATAATACATTTCAGCGGGTTCGGTAGTTGTGGCATGTATCTGAGTATTGGTACCCAGATTGCCGGCTATAATATCTGGTTTACCATCACCATCTATATCAGCAACTGTCAAAGTATTCCAAAAGCCACTTTCCGGATGATCAAAGTATTTGGTAGTTTCATCCACAAAGCCATTGGTGGTATTGATATAAACCATGATGGGCATAAATTCACCACAAATGATCAGATCTTTACGGCCATCGCCATTTAAATCGGCCCATTGCGCATCCTTAACCATACCGCAGGCAGTAAAAGGCACATCGGTAGTGACAAAGCGGCCATCGCCGGCATTGGTTAATAAATAACTTTTAGGGGTTACCGGATATTGGCCGGGGATAACATTAGAGCCCACAAAGAGATCTATTTTGCCATCGTTATTATAATCACAGGGACGTATGCATGATTTACTGTCGGCATTAAGCTGGGGTAGGGAAGTTGTTGACAGCGTGAAATTTCCCTTACCATCATTGAGATATAATTTATCCTGCAAATCAGATGTGTTGGGCTCTAATAAGGAATACCCTCCTTTAGCCACATACAGATCAGGAAAACCATCGCCATTGGCGTCAAAAAACACAGCCGCGGCGGTGTTTTCATGATTCAGATCAGATACTTCTGTAGCTGTAAATGTCCCATTTGGTTTTTGGATGTAGATTTTACCCGGTGTGTTTTGATCACCACCAATAAACAAGTCTTCCAACCCATCTTTATTAACATCAGCCTTAGCTATAACCGGGCCCGTTTTGGAACTCATGAAGAGCATCAGCAACTGACGTTTAAAATCGTTTATGGTAGTTTCAGTATGTTTATAATCAATAATTGGTTTCGCTAGGCTTAATTGCGTTTTATTACTTTTAGCCGTTGGTTTGTAGACGGCCAAGCCTGCTTTATAAATAATATTTAAACGTTGATTGGCCTTTACATCAGTTAATAATTGTGTGGTTTGATCGGGCCATATGATCCGGATGGAGTCGATTTTATTTTGATCGCCAAGCCCAAAGTTTAAAACAGTGGACACGCATGATAGGTAACCCCTGCTGGGATTAACCTCCTGATATTGTGTTTGTTTATCATTATACACATAAACTTTAGCGCCTATGGCGTTTACATTGGGACCGCCCTGTTTTAAATTAACGGCCACATAATTTTTTTTAGAAGTCTCCATCGTCATGTTCCGATAAATGGAAGCTTCGCTGTTGATATTGTTGGTAATGAGATCGAGGTCGCCATCATTATCCAGATCAGCGTAAACGGCACCGCTCGATATGCCTGGTTTATTGATACCCCAATCTTGTTTCTTTTCAGTGAAAGTAAGATCGTGATTGTTTTGGAAAATGTAGTTTGACAAGGTTGTAGATGGCATGGCTTTCACCAGATCCATCAGTAAGTACGGTTCGCGATCCATAGCTTTTTTAAGCTTATAATCGCCCCAGTATCTTAAAAAATCTTTATTAGTATAATCCCTGAAATAACCGTTGGAAATAAAAATATCCTTATAACCGTCGTTATCAAAGTCGGCCATAAGCGGGCACCAGCTCCAGTCAGTATTGGAAATACCTGCCAATTGGCCTATTTCACTAAAAGTACCATCGCCATTGTTTAGCTGCAGCATGTTACGCATGTATTGCTTATACAGATCCTGTTGTAACATTAACTCAAACGATTCATAATTTTCCTGGAGTTGCAAAAGCTTTTGCCTGCGATTATCCGGGGGGAGCATATCCAGGGTCATGATGTCAGGGAGTCCGTCATTATTCATGTCTGCAATATCTACACCCATTGAAAATTGGGATAGATGTCTTAAGCTTTGTTTACTTTTATCAGTAAAAGTTCCGTCCCCATTATTGATGTACATATAATCGGGTTCGTTATAATCATTGGTTACATAAATATCCTGAAAGCCATCTTTATTGATATCGGCAATGGCAACACCTAAGCCAAAAGTGAGTGGGTTTTGTATAATACCGGCTTTTTTTGAAACATCTATAAAGTGCCCTCCCTGATTTTCAAAAAGTTTATTGCTGGCTAATTCGTCAGTTTCCTTTTTATTCTGGGCAAATTCCAGATTGTTTATTTTTTTTACATTATGGTTAAGCAGGAACATATCCAGTTTACCATCGTTATTGTAATCAAAAAACACAGCCTGGGTACTATAGCCAGGATCGTCTAAGCCGTATTCCTTAGCCTGTTCAACAAACTTATTATTACCCTTGTTGATGAATAATTGATTGCGGCGTTTACTGTTATCACCAAGCCCCGAATAACATACATAAATATCCAACAGGCCATCGCCGTTTACATCGGCCATGGTAACACCGGTTTTCCAGTCACCTGGTCGCCCGGCCAATTCTGCACCGGCTTCTTTGGTAATATCTTTGAATTTGAAATTGCCCAGATTCAGATAGAGTTTATTGGGGCCCAGGTTACTGGTGAAGAAGATATCCACCAATCCATCATTATTGATATCTCCAACAGCCACACCACCGCCATTATATAAATACTCGTACGATAAAACATTCAAATGCTCATCCTCTACAAGATTGTTTTTGAATGTAATGTTGGTTTGCTCAGGAGATAATAGTTTAAAAAGTGGTTGTTGAGCTTTTGCTGAAAGAGCAGTAAAGCACAGCAGGAGTATGATGCTCCATTTATGATTAAGTAGCCTTTTTAAAAGGGAAACAAACGGGAAGGAACAATACATTAATGAGCTGATTTTATATGATGTACGGTAATTATAAAAATAAACATTTGATATGCAATTGCAGCCAATATCAATACCCCTTTTTTGTGTAAAAATTAAAAAACAAGGCTATGAATCCATAGCCTTGTTTTTTTAACATGTTATAAGGATATTATTTATCCCAGTAAACCCTTGCGGTAAAAGTATCACCACCAGAAAGTTTGGCAACAGCAGCGTTATAATTAGCACCGTTGGTTGATGGTAAAGTAACCGGGTAAGGTACCCTTCTTGGTACGCTTGTAGCAAATTGATTTGGGTACACAACAGCTACTAAAGCTGGGTAACCAGATCTTCTCCAGTTGCACCATGTTTCAATGAAGTTAAATACAGTGGCGGTCTCCACATAGTATTCCATGTTAATCTGCTGCATAGCAGTGGCCGGATTAAGTGGATGTGCCGCAACATAAGTAGCTATATCGGCAGCGTTAACAGAAGTTGTACCGAATTGCCCTAACGTTTGCATATCTGCAGTAAGTGCGTTTGAAAAATGTGTAGCAGCGGTACCTGTGTTCCAGCCCCTTGTAGATGCTTCTGCTAATAAAAGCTCAGTTTCGCCATAAGTTAACAGGAAGTTGTAACGATTACGATCGTCGTATACAGCAAATTTCGGGCGTGAGTATTTGGCAACCGGAGCAGGGGCGTCACCTGGTACTGCAGGATCAGCGGGGGTTGCTCCAGGATAACCAGGCGCTTTTGAAATATCTGTTGCACCACCTCCTAAATCATAACCATTAGGCATACCTAATTGCTGACCAGTTGGTAAAATTCCAGGAATTTGAGTTTCATTAGCTTTTTTACCGGTGCCCGCTGATATTTCACCAATGGCATTAACGCGTGGGTCGTTATTACTATTCATGTAATCAAACAAGGTTTTACCCCAGCGTACTTCTCTAAAATCGTCGGGCACTGTTAAAGCTCCGGCATCTGCATTGCCATTGGAGTGGGCATTGTCGGTTTTTACTTTGGCGTTATCATTGATTCCCGCCATTGTACCACCCTTATATGCTTTTTCAGCATAACTTTGAGCTACATCAGGTGCGATTTTTGTTAAGCGCATGGCAGCTCTCAGCATTAATGAATAACCCAATTTTTTCCATTGGTTTACCTGGTCAGCGTTACCGCCATAAAACAGATCGCTGGTTGGACCTGGTTTTGAAACATCAAGGGCAGTACAAGCCTTATCTAACTGGTCGAGCATTGAGGTATAAATGCTTTGCTGCGTATCAAACACAGGAGTGTATACACCTGTTTTTGCCTGGCCTTCCTGCGAGAACGGGATATCGCCATAAGTATCCGTAATACGTTGCAGTATAAGCATTCGCATAATAGTACCGCAGTTATCCAGATTGCCATAAGCTGCTTTTCCCTTGATCAGGTTTTTCATCTCATCAAGCAGTGTTGTTGCATTATAGCCATTGTTCCATAAGTTGGCTTTATAACTATCAAAACTTCCGCGAAGTACATATTTATCACCATTACCATAATAGTCATAGGTTGAGGCCAGAGCCTGACTCCACATGCTTTGAAATAATAACTGCCCATAACCCAAATTAGAGAACTGGATTTGTGCCTGCGCCATGAAATAATCCGGAATGATCAGATCTCCATTTATCTTAGTTGGGTCTGTATTTATTTGGTCGAAATTTTTAGTACAACCCGCTATTAAGGTGGAGCCAGCAAGCAGGAAACTATATATTAGTCGTTTTTTCATCTGAGTTATTTTTTAAGTTTGAAATTAACATTAAACCCATAAGTTCTAACAGCAGGTACGCTTGTGCCTTCGATACCTGCATAATTAATTCCAGGTGCAAAATTCGATTCCGGATCAATATTATCCGAACGTTTCATAATAGTCCATAAGTTTCTGGCTACCAGTGATACAGTTATAGAATTGAATGGGGTAGTACCCAATACATTTTTAGGGATAGTATATCCAAAGGTAACCTGGCGAAGTTTAATAAAGCTGCCGTCCAACGCGTTTAACGCTGATACATTTTTAGCTAAAGTTTGGTAATAAGTTTCCGCAGGTACTTTTACGGTATTTGGAGTGCCTGATTCTGTTACACCTACACCTACAACACCACCATCACGACCAACTAATGTCATTTTGTTTAAACCACGGAAGATGCTGTAATAGTTAGTAGCGGATAATATTTTATTACCATAACGATAATCAATCAGGAAACCCAGGTTGAAATTCTTGTAGTTAAAATCGTTGTTTAAACCACCATAAAATTTAGGTGTTACACTACCTACTGCTTTACGAGCAGTAAATTCGGCGTTACCGTTAGCATCAAATATGATATTACCATTTGCATCGCGTTTATAATCATTGGCCATGATCTGAGGGCCTGACATACCTTTAACAAAGGCTGTGGTTGCATTTAACGGACGATAGGTTCCTAAACCTAAGTTGGCACCCTGAGCGTCGGTTTCCAATACTTTGTTATGAATATAAGTGAAGTTAAATGAGGGGTTCCAAGAAAAAGTGCTTGTTTTAATTGGAGTACCATGTATTTCAACTTCTACGCCTTTATTTTGCATGCTGGCGCTTGCCGCGTAACGAGAAGTATAACCGGTTGAATTATCCAATGTAGCCTGTACAATTTCATTTTTAGTTTTTCTGTCAAAATAAGCGACATCAACACCCAGGCGATCATTTAAAAACTTTAACTCAGTACCTATTTCAAGCTCAGTTAGGGTGAATGGTTTTAATGTAAGGTTGGGTAGTGTGCTTGAAAATGTTGCAGCACTTGTGCCATTAATAGGATTTGCTACACTATAGTAAACCTGGTTAGCATATGGAGCAGCACTTGAGCTTGTTTTTGCGTAAGAAACACGGAGTTTTCCAAAGTCAAGTCCGTTAATGTGTGTCAGATCTGAAAAAATGAAACTAGCTGATACTGAAGGCGCAAATATGCCCCGGCCAATATTACCGGCAATACTGCTATACGTATCATATCTGCCCGTGGTACTCAGTACCAGGTAGTTTTTTACAGCAAAATCAGCAGTATAATACAAGGAGTTTATCTGTAAATTGGAAATTCCCTGATTACCACTGTCGCGGTTAGACAGATTTGATAGATCATAGAAGTAAGGTATAATAAAGCCAGTACCACCAACATTTCTGATATAAGTGCCAGAAGCTGTACTTTTACGAATATTACCACCAGCAGAAAAGTCGAGATTTAAAAAGTCCTTAATCAGATCGTGCTTGATGCCAGCCAAAACGTCGGCGTTAAATTCTGTAATTTCTGTATTTTGAACCCCCATATCTCCAAGAGTGCTTAAAAAAGCAGTCCCGGTAGGTTCGATATTCAAACGGGAGTCATGAATATTATCATAACCAACCCTACCTTGAACGTAAGCCCATGGAGTTACACTGTATTTAGCTGATAGTGAAGATATTAAACGCTCTCTTTTGGTAGTATTTACAAACTTATATGCGGCAAAATAAGGATTGGTTACATAAATATCATTAGTAAACGACGTTTCTTTACCATTTGCATCATAGCCAGGCGCTAACATACTTTGAGGTTCATTTGGAGCCAAAAACTGAACGTTGTTAGGGTTGCCAGGTCCATCACTCAATCCGGAACGGTTTTTTTCGTTGTCAAGAATATAATTGGCAACAACGTTGATATCCAGATTTTTCATAACGGTTTGCATACCGTTAAAGTTGAAGGTTTTTCTGTTTAAACCACTATTAGGTGTAATAGCGTGGTTATTCATATCAGATAACGACAAACGAAACGCGCCGCTTTCGCCACCGCCAGTAAATGCTACAGTGTTGGTAAATGTATTACCTGTTTTATAGAATTTGGTATAATTATCACTGGTTTTAGAATAAGCATATTGTTTACCATCAAGTTGTATAACAGATGATCCATCCAATTTGGCACCCCATGCAAGGTTCCCTGAACTTAAGGCACCCGCAACGGTAGTAGGTTTTAACCCATTTTCACCTTGCCCGTACTGATCCTGAAAATCGGTATTATCATATACCTTATCCATTTGGTAGTTGGTATTGTACTCGACACCAAAACCTGAATTTTTCTTGCCTGATTTAGTAGTGATCAAAATAACACCACCTGTAGCACGTGTACCATAGAGGGCTGATGCTGATTGGCCTTTTAGTACGGTCATGGTTTCAATATCATCCGGGTTGATGTTAGCAATACCATCACCATAATCAGCGCCGCCCCATTCGCCTGACTGGCCTCTTTGGGTATTATCCATTGGAACTCCATTGATTACAAATAATGGCCCTTGAGTAGAGCTGGTACTGGTTACACCACGTAATAGTATACGAGCAGATGAACCGGCGCCACCCGCAGCACCATTTATACTTAAACCGGCAACTCTGCCTTCTAATGATAAGGCCACGTTACTTTCTTTTGCTTTATCAAGTACGTCACCTTTAACTGTTGTTAATGCATAACCCAGTTTTTTCTGTTCTTTCTTAATACCCAGAGCCGTAACAACCACTTCGTTTAGGTTATTATTACTTGTTAGGGTTATAGTTAATGATGTTTTTGAACCTACAGCTACTTCTTTTGTAGTAAAACCTATATAGCTTACAATCAAAACCGTTTTGCTATCGGCTTCCAGTGTAAAGTTACCATTGGCATCGGTTTGTGTACCTGTTGTAGTGCCTTTTACCCTGATACTTACGCCAACAAGAGGTTCTCCTTTTTCGTCAATAACTTTACCACTAATCTTTGCAATGTTGCTATTGATATTAAAACCAAGATTGTTGGTAAACTTTGGACTGGCATGGGCCACTGTTTGCGTATTTATGAGAACTATACCTGCAAGGGCTAATTTACATAAGGGCAAAGATTTGGATATCCATGGCCTATGTACACCCATTGGGTGTTTTAAAAATTTCATATTTTACTGAATTTAAAGGGAGTTAATAACAAGCGCTGTCGATTGCACCTGCATTTATAAACATTCAAAAATCATTCTGTCGAGCAGCAATTTCCCGCCGGGTAATTGTGCTTTGGTAGGGTTAGTAAGCATTTTTTACATAGGCCTAATTTTTTCGGGTTTTAATAATCAATGTTGGTGTTAAATTCACACTTAATGCCGCCGGACTAGGATCGGCGCAAGAAGTGATTTAAGAGGTGGACAATTAAATTTTAACTATTGCCTACAAACCCATGAAAAATATTTTGATTTTTTAATTTGCCAGTATTATAAACCTTCAAATGGTTTAATCGCAAATTTTATTGTCAAAATGACAAATAAAAAGAAGGCTTCATTCTACCGACGAATGGCTGTTGTTTTGTTTAATATCTGCCTTTTCCAGATATGATCATGGATGCCAGCTGCTCATCCCGATTGTATATATCCTTACGGAAGTTGAGTTTGTTACTACGATCTGTAAAAGCAGTAAAATAGGCTATAAAAACAGGAGTTTTATGTTTAAGGGTTATTTGCTGCTCCTTACCCAGGTGCATAGCTTTGCTAATCCTGTCCGCAGTCCAGGTAGTATCGTATTTTAATAAAAATGAAGCCAGTTTAGCGGGTTCGCCAACACGGATACAGCCATGACTGAATGCTCTTGATGATTCTCCAAATAATGATTTTGATGGTGTATCATGTAGATAAATGCTATAACTGTTCGGGAAAAGGAATTTAACTAACCCCAGGGAGTTAGCTGGCCCGGGCTTTTGTTTAATCACCGGAAGCCCATTTTCTTTTCCGGTAATAATCATATTATGCTCTGTAATATAATTGGGGTTCTTTTTAAGCTCGGGCAATACTTCATTTCGTATAATGCTTTCGGGTAAGTTCCAGTACGGACTAAAAACAATATACTGCATTTCGCCATAGAATATTACCGTTTGATGCACTTTTTGACCCACAACTACATTACAACTCCATAATAAGCTATCAGCATGATAAACATGGAGTTTAAATTCAGGTATATTCACCGCCAGGTAATCAGTATTTAAACTTACAGGAAGCCATCTGCAACGTTCCATGTTAACGATGATCTGTCGCATCCGGGTTTTCAGCGGGACATTTAATTCGGTTATAGTACTTGTTCCGGCAATACCATCGGCTGTAAGTCCATGTCGCATCTGAAATTGTTTAAAAGCATCTTTCAGTTCATCATCATATACATTGTTTAATGTGTCACCCTTAAAATCCTCCAGTTTATAAAGTCGTTTTTTGATTAAGGATATTACCGCAGAGGAATCACCTGGCTTAAGTTTTTTACCCGGAACAATGGGTTGCCATTTATCCACCGTATCCAAATGGCGGTATTTGGCCAGGAAGCCTTTTAAAAGATCGTATTGACGATAAACAGGTTCAGATAAAACATTGCTTGATTTGCCTGTTTTTTTTAATAAACTATCCAAATAATCATTATAAGATACCTTTTTACGCGGCAGGTACCAGTTTACTGCACGTGTAACTGAATCGCTCATACCCTGAAAGGCCAGTTTCGAAAAAACAAAGTACTGTGCGGTAAGCATCAGTTCGGTGGTAATATTTGTCTTGGCTTTAATATTAGCCGCCTTGGGGTGAGCATCAAACACCAGTGAGTCTAAAGATTTGGGATAGGGGATGGCCTTATATATACCTTCGCTTTGTAAATTGTTTAATCTGTCAACCAGGTTGCCGGCTTGTTCTATTAATATGCTCTTGGCATACCAGGCATAGGCAAATTTACGCTTGCTGTAAAACTGGTTAATATCTTTTGCGTAGGAATCAAAAGCCGGATACTTTTTGAGGAAAATATTTATTTGTATGCTGTCAAAAACCGCTTCGGTTTGATCACTAAAACTCCCCGGGATGGTTTTATTCCATTCCTTTACAATCTTCTTTTTAATAGAATCGGCTTTTGATACCCGGTGTTTGGGGTTTTGTTTACAGCTGAACAGGATAGAAATGCTGGTGATTATCAGTAGAGTATATTGTTTTATCCGCCTGTTTAGCATAGTTTATTTTTTGTCTGAAAGATAAAAAACAAAAGACAAAAAAATAATTTATAAAATATATACTAAATATATAGACATTGTAGTATATTTGAACTTCAGAACATTCAAAATCATGTCGGGCAGTAAATCTATATTAAATACACCTCTCTTTTTGCATCGCGTCGATAGCAAAATGGTCATGTGTTGCTGTTGTTGAATTATACCTTCTGTCGATCCCGTCTACTCCCATATTTTACTGATTTCATTATTTAACATATATTTTATGAACGCTTATCTGGTAAATCAATTAAAAAAGCCCGCAATCGCCCGGCTATTAGCTGACTACCCTGTAATTTACGGATTGTGCAGTTGTTGATGCTGAGCTATCACCACGTTAATCAATTACAATTCATTTAATCTTCATTCTATTTAAAATGTTAACTACAAATAATACCAAATATCCTTTTTTTGATCTGTCAGAGATCGTTGCAGACGCCGATCTTCCGTTTAAACCATACCAGCCGTTAAAGCCTGTTAAAGCCGGCAATTATATACCAGATCTTAAATTCTATAGTACTTACAACCGCTGGCAACAGTTTTTTAACGGGGCCGAAGTGCATGGCCCTGTTTCATTAAGACATCTCTTAAATAAACCACTCGTTATAGCTTTTTACTCGCATCACTGGCACGATCATGGTTTTAACTTACTTAAACAGCTTAACAATATCCATAACGAAATAAAAGCAAGTGGCGGAAACCTGTTGATCATCAGTGATGAGCGCACCGACGAGCTGGAAAAGAAAGCCTGGGAGCACAGTTTTACCCTTAATTTTTATTATGATGAGGCAAAAGAACTGGCGCAGGCATTTCGGGTGTTCTCCGATGAAGATCCTGTTTGGAATAGGTTTTCAGGGATTGATGTAAATGCGCCTTTATTGGCTACTTACATCGTCGATCCTTCAAAGCAGGTTGTATATAGTCATATTGATTTCGACTTTCTGGGTACATTTTCGGCCGATGATATTATTGCTTCGGTTTATGAATCAGCATTGATCAACCATAGCAGAAAATCTGCCTGATCATCTTAAAAAAAGAAATACCATGTCAAACGTTATTGATCCATTAGAAAAAGTGAGGTCGAAAGTTCACCAGCAGGTGCTTTCGGCCAATCAGGAATATGTGAAGCACTTTGGCAACAAAGGGGAACTGGCTATACCACCCGCCCGCCAATTTGCCATTTTAACCTGTATGGATGCCCGGCTTGACCCAGCTCAATATGCAGGTCTTGCCGAGGGCGACGCACACGTGATCCGTAACGCTGGAGGCAGGGCAAGCGATGATGCCATCCGTTCGCTGGTGATATCGCACAAACTACTGGGTACCAAGGAATGGTTTGTGATCCATCATACCGATTGTGGTATGGCTTTGTTTACCGATGATATTATTCGTGACTTACTATCCAAAAGTTTGAAGACTGCTACTGTTGATGAGCACGGCTGGCGTAATACCGAAGAAAGCGGCGGATCAAATGAAGCCCGACATATTGCTTTCCTTACTTTTAAAAACCTGGAAGCAAGCGTTACTGAAGATGTTCAACGCATCAGGCAGCATCCGTTGGTAGCTAAAAATATTCCTATTTATGGCTACATTTATGATGTACGCTCCGGTAAACTTATCGAAGTGCCTGAAGCTACCCATGCCGGTGAGGTTTTAAATTGATGCGGAAAATAGGGTTGTGTTTTTAAAATTCATTAAGATAATAAAGCCTTTATTTAAATATCTTAGTGAGTTATTAAACACCTTACCGTATACATGAAGCTTGAAAAACGTGATTATGATGCCGTGATAGTTGGCTCTGGACCTAATGGTTTGGCTGCTGCCATATTATTACAGCAAAATGGCTTGTCGGTATTATTGATTGAAGGTAAAAAAGAAATAGGAGGAGGTCTTCGTTCGGCAGAGCTCACTTTACCCAGTTATCTGCATGATATCTGTTCCGCCATCCATCCTCTGGCTGCAGCTTCACCGTTTTTTGAAACATTACCACTTGACCAGCACGGGTTGGAATATATTTATCCCGAAATAGCAGCCGCGCATCCATTTGATGATGGCACGGCCGCTATTTTAACCAAATCAATTGAACAAACCGCAAGCCTGTTAGGTGCCGACGAACAGGCTTATCTTAAACTCATCAAACCCGTAGTAAAAAACTGGCCGCTCATAGCGCCCGATGCTTTAGGGCCGCTGCATTTTCCCAAACACCCGCTGGCCATGGCCAAATTTGGTCTGGATGGCTTAACTTCCGCCAGCTTTTTAGAGAAACGTTTTAAAACCCAGGCTGCAAAGGGCTTATTTGCCGGGATGGCAGCACATGCCATACAGCCCTTAAGCAATTTCGCTACATCAGCCATTGGCTTGGTACTAATGGCGCAAGGGCATTTAAAAGGCTGGCCTGTACCAAAAGGCGGATCAAAACAAATAGCCAACGCATTGGCTTCGTATTTTATTTCGATAGGAGGAAAAATAGAAACTGACCGTTATATTGAATCGTTAGGTCAACTGCCATCTGCACACGCCGTATTGTTTGACATCACGCCTAAACAACTCCTCAAAATAGCCGGGCACCGATTTTCATCTTTGTATAAATGGCAATTGGAACGCTACCGCTATGGAATGGGTGTATTTAAAATAGACTGGGCCCTGAGTACGTCAATACCTTTTAAAGCAGAGCAA
Organism: Mucilaginibacter inviolabilis; assembly: GCF_011089895.1. NCBI lineage: Bacteria > Pseudomonadati > Bacteroidota > Sphingobacteriia > Sphingobacteriales > Sphingobacteriaceae > Mucilaginibacter > Mucilaginibacter inviolabilis. The sequence goes on along the minus strand of NZ_JAANAT010000001.1, from coordinate 1,253,578 downwards.
GTTAAACAAGCAGGCACCGTGCATATTGGTAACACATTTGAAGAAATAGCCGACGGCGAGCATCGCATATGGAAAGGTGAACATCCAGAAAAACCATTTGTATTACTGGCTCAGCAAAGTCAGTTTGATGCTTCACGGGCGCCAAAAGGTAAACATACCGCCTGGGCTTATTGCCACGTACCCAACGATTCTGAAAAAGATATGACCACTATTATTGAAAAACAGGTGGAACGCTTTGCACCAGATTTCAGGGATACTATATTGGCCAAACATACTTTCAATACCACGCAGATGGAACAGTATAACCCCAACTATATTGGTGGGGACATCAATGGCGGCGTTATCGATATCGGACAACTATTTACCAGACCTGCATTGCGTTGGTCGCCTTATAAAACCTCAGCTAAGGGGTTTTACATTTGTTCCTCATCCACACCACCGGGTGGCGGCGTACATGGTATGTGTGGTTATCATGCAGCTAAAAAAGCGTTGAGTGATATTTGGAAGATTAAGGTAAAGTAGCCCTTTATAGCACAATTTGTCATCCTGAGCGTAGCGAAGGATCTGCTCTTCGATATGCCTATCTTTTAATAGATCCTTCGCTACGCTCAGCATGACAATGTGTAGGCAGGTGTTAGTTCAACTCCAAAGTCACAATTGATTTGGCCGGTAACGTAACCACTAGTTTGTCGCCGTTTTTTTTGGCACCAGTAAAATTACTCAGGTGTATTTTGTTGGGATCGGCAAAAGTATTGATATTGGTTACGTTGGCCGAAGTTAATATCTGTCCCCTTACTGCCGACCATTTGATATCCTGCAAAGCCGTTGTAATGGTTATAGGATGATGAATATCCAGGTTAACCAATGAAATATGTACCTTACCTGCAGCATCCTGTGAAGCCGAAGCATTCACTGCCGCTATTTTTTTACCATCTACTTCATAATCTGGTACATCTAATTTGATGGGGAGATATTTAGCATCCTGGTGCACTTTGTACATATCAAATACATGATAGGTAGGAGTAAGTACCATTTTTTCTTTATCAGTTAAAATGAGCGATTGTAAAACATTAATAGTTTGTGCCAACGCGGCCATTTTTACCCGGTCGCTGTGATTGTTAAAAATATTTAACGTGGTACCTGCAATGAGCGCATCACGAAGGCTATTTTGCTGATACAGGAAGCCTGGGTTGGTGCCAGGCTCAGGATCTGTCCAAACACCCCATTCATCAACTATTAAAGCCACTTTTTTCTCCGGATCGTATTTATCCATGATGGCCGAGTGTTTGGTTACCAGCTCCTCCATCTTAAGGCAATTTACCATGGTGTTAAAGTACTCACTTTCGCTAAATGAAGTTGCTGAGCCTTTTTTACCCCAGTTACCTGTTGGTATAGTATAGTAATGAAGTGATAGACCGTAGATCATGTGCAGCGGTATGTTTTTCATACACACTTCTGTCCAATTATAATCATCGGCATTGGGGCCGCTGGCTATTTTTTTAAGTCTTGCACCAGGATAATCCTTAGCAAAAGAAGCGTAGCGTTTAAACTGGTTTACATAATACTCGGGTGTCATATTGCCACCGCAACCCCAGCTTTCATTACCCACACCCCAAAAAGTAACTTTGTAAGGCTCCGGGTGCCCATTTTTTGCTCTTTCCTGTACCACTGAGCTTGTGCTGTTGGAGTTCAGGTATTCGATCCACTTTGACATTTCCTCAACCGTACCACTACCAACATTACCGGCAACATAAGGTTCACATTTTAATAAACTGCAAAGCTCCAGGAATTCATGGGTGCCAAAGCTGTTATCCTCGGTTACACCGCCCCAATTAGTATTTACCATGCGCGGGCGTTGTGCTGTGGGACCTATACCATCGCGCCAATGGTACTCGTCTGCAAAGCAGCCACCGGGCCAGCGCAGATTTGGGATCTTTATTTTCTTTAAAGCCTCAACAACATCAAGCCTGATGCGATCCTGTTTTTTTACCGGAAGGCTTTTATCTACCCAAAAACCACCGTATATCCCACGGCCAAGATGTTCGGCAAATTGCCCGTAGATGTTTTTGTCGATTGTAGTTTTTGAATTATCACTAATGGTAATGGTTCCGGTTTGGCTAAAGGCAGCAGTCGAACCAAAACATAGCAAGCAAGTAAACAGATGGATAAGTGTTTTCTTTTTCATTGAATGAGGTTTTGATATTGGAATTGTAAAGAAAAGAAAAAAAACTAATAAGTGTTAAAATAACAACAATTAATTTAAATAAAAACCTGTTTATTGAAATGATTTTATTTGGTGTTAGCTAAACAATTAATAAAACGCTTTAGACTATTGCTTAATCAGCCTGGCAAAGTAATCTGCAAATCTGGTGCTGTTATAATTCGCAGTGTTGGCATGCCTAAATACCAGCTCGCCTTTTTTGTTAAATACCAGCGTGGTAGGGATGGTTCCGTCCATAATATCTTCGGGCATGTTGCCAACCAATGTATAAACAGGTAAATCATACTGATGACTTTTCATAAATGCATTGGCTGTTGTATAGTTATTGTCTACATCAGCCAGTATGAAAATCGCATTGGGAGTATTTTTATACTGTTGATACAGCTCGTTAACGTTCGGCATTTCTGCAATGCAGGGTGGGCACCAGGTGGCCCAAAAATTCACAAATATTACCTTACCCTTTAAATCAGTTATATTTAAAACCTTACCTGTACTATCTCTGAAAGCTATATTGGACGGGTTGGTCAAAACTTTGGGTAATACCTGGGCCGGGATCTCTGGTTTAAAAAAGCCAATGTTTATTAAACCTCTTATCCATAAACTTTTGGCCGTTGGATTAATGAGCATAATAACCAAAATAGCTATCGATAGCAGGTAGATAATATTGCCAACGCTTAATTTTTTCTTTTCCATTATATCAGGTTTATAGCAAACTAATGCGGGAGCTTGTCCCTAAGGAGTCCATAAACCCAGGTACCAACTATAGCGCTAAACAGGGTGACAATAATCACGGCAAAACCACTGCCTATCTGAGCAAACAGTGGGCCCGGACATGCTCCGGTTATGGCCCAGCCTAAGCCAAATATCAATCCGCCATAAACGTTACCCCAATGAAATTTTTTAACCGGGATAATAATAGCTTCTCCGGATATGGTTTTTACCTGGAAGCGCCTGATGAGCAAAACAGAGATAAGACCTACTACAATAGCGCTGCCGATAATGCCATACATATGAAATGATTGTAACCGGAACATTTCCTGTATCCTGAACCAGGATACTACTTCCGATTTGATCAGCACAATGCCAAAAAGCATCCCTATGATGAGGTATTTAATATTGCGCATAGTTTACAGACTGATGAGATAAGGTAAAATGAACCAGGTCATAACAAAACCACCAGCCATGAAACAGCAGGTAGCCACTACAGAAGGCCATTGTAATGTGGATATACCCATAATAGCATGTCCAGATGTACAGCCGCCTGCGTACCGCGTGCCAAAACCCACCATAAAACCTCCGATAACTATAAAAATAAATCCTCTCAGGGTTAACAGTTGACTAAAGCTAAATACATCATGTGGCAACAGCCCGCTAAAGTCTGCAATGCCTTGTTGTTTGAGCAGGGTAGTGGTGTGCGGATTGATCTGAACTGGATGATTGCCCGATAAATATTGCGTGGCTATAAAACCACCTAATACGATACCGGCAACAAAAAACAGGTTCCAGCTTTCCTTTTTCCAATCGTACTTAAAAAAAGAAATATTTGCCGGTAAGCAAGCTGCGCAGATATGCCTTAATGATGATGATATACCGAATGCTTTATTGCCTGCTAATAAAAGGGCTGGTACGACAAGACCAATTAAAGGACCGGCAACATACCAGGGCCAGGGGTGTTTTAAAATATCCAACATGATACGTAATAGCTATATTATGGTAAAGATATTTATTGTGTGAGCAATACACTACTTGTTAAGTAATTATTGATTTTTTATTTGTTTTTATCAAGCGTATCAATATCTTTACAATAGATTATACCCTATTAATTGTCTCTTTCTGGTGAAAAGGTTTATTGCCATACTCTTACTAAATGTGCATCTGTTCAATTTGGGCGGGTATAATTTGGTTTTTAAATACTTAATTCACCGTTCAGAAGTTCAGATAGTTAAACAGATCTACGAAAATAAAGTAGATGCAACTCAACTTGTCGAAATAAAGCTTCCTGTTCATTTACCGGGCATTCACGACTGGAATGATTATGTAGTTGACCATGGGCAGTTGCAACTCAAAGGAGTTTATTATAATTATTTACGATATAAGGTTACCCGCGACACCATGTCGTTTATTTGCATTGCCAACAGTGTAAAAACCAGGTTGGTTACCGCCAATTTAATTATCGCTAAAGAATTTTGCGATGTGCCCCTGAGCAAGAAAGGACACGAAGCACCGCTTAAAAAAGTAACCTTCGGTAGTGAATATAGTTGCGAAGTGATGCATTATCGCTTTTTGGCATTTTCAACCACGCTTAAAGCTACCATGAATCCTATATCTTACCACTTGAGTTCTCCCTTCATTGAATCTCCCGGTAAACCTCCTAATTTTTCTTGCTAACCAGCAACCTTAAATGATGTTATTGAATGGCTTTGCATGCTTTATTTTAAAGCTGCCGCTGTATTTGATTACAGTTTGAACTACTGTTTAGGTTGTATTTAGAATATACACGAGCTATTTGTAAGCACAATTTACGGATTGATTGTCTTTTGTATTGCTAATTGGTTATAAAAACCGGTTATCAATACCCGTTCAACGGGTTATAGCCCGGTTACAGATTGATTTATTAGCCTCACCCTAATTAATTATATATGATAGAAAATTTATCAAAACTTTTCTGCAGATGCTGTTTAGTTATAGCTTTTTGCCTTGTTTTATTGCCTTTTGCCAGGGCGCAAACAGATGCTGATGCATTGATGATCCCCAAGAATTATTTTTGTGCCGCCGGTATCTATACCCACAGCAGCTGGGATCATTATTGGGAAGGTACTTTTAAACGCGATAACCTGAACCTGGGGACGGTAAGCTCCAATGTGTACAGTTTAGGTGGTAATTATGGCTTGTCCAACCGTATTAATTTATTATTCATGGTACCTTATGTAACTACCAATGCTACCGCCGGTACATTAAGAGGCGAACACAATTTCCAGGACTTGAGCGCATCTATCAAATGGATGGCATTAAAAGAAGAAATTGGAAGAGGGTTGTTCAGCTTACATGCTATCTTATCCGGATCGATACCACTAAGCAACTACGAAGCTGATTATTTACCCTTATCAATTGGTCTTCATAGCAAAAATGTGGCCTTACGAGCCTTGTTAAACTACCAAACGGGCCGGTTTTTTGTTGCCGGGGCCGGTCAGTATATCCGTCGGAGCAATATCACTATCGACAGAAATTCCTATTATACTACCGAGCTGCATTATACCAACGAGGTTGAAATGCCTAATATGACCAACTTCCTGGTAAGCTCTGGCTACAGGAGTTTAAAATTCAATGCCGAAGCTGTATTAACCAAAGTGACCACGCTGGGCGGATTTGATATCCGTAAAAACGATATGCCTTTTCCCAGCAATAAAATGAATTCAACATTGGCCGGTGTTATATTGAAATATAGTCTGCAATCTATTAGCGGCCTGGAGTTTACCGCTGGTGGTAATTATGTGCTGAGTGGCCGCAATGTGGGACAAACCCGGACCTTTTACGGAGGGGTTTATTACGTTTTTAGTACTAAGAAAGAGAAATAGGCAGGTTAATACTTAACGATGATCAATATGAAAAAAACATTACGCTATATAGCCCCAATATTATTTTCGGGTGCCGCTTTTTTAAGCTCCTGCAAAAAAGATATTACCGATCGTACAACATTGTACCCGGCGCTGGCACCTGCCAATATCGACCTGAATGCGGATACCTGGAAACCGGTACTGGTAACCGATTTTAGCACACTAACCGTAGCTGCTCCCGACGCGGTAACCTCGCCGGCTTATGTGGCTGATATCAACGAAATCAAGGCTCTTCAACGCAGCCTGACTGATGATCAGAAAGCAAGCATTAAATACTGGAGCGCAGGTTCGGTTTTGAGATGGAACGAGATATTGCGCGATCTGGTAGCTAAGCACAATGTAGCTCCATACCAAAATCCAGATGGCACTTATCCTGCCCCCAACTCGGCTAATCCGTTCAATTATCCGGAATTTCCGTTCTCCAACCCACCATATGCAGCAAGAGCTTACGCTTATGTAAGCGCGAGCCAATATGATGCGTTAATTGCTGCCTGGCATTTTAAAAACCTGTACAAGCGCACAGCACCATATAAAAATGATACAGGTGTAAAACCATTGGTACCCACTTCAGATTTACCATCGTACCCGAGTGAAGATGCAGTTATAGCTGGAACCACGGTGGAAATTATGAAATTGTTATTCCCTACGGAGATTGCTTATATACAGCAAAAATCAGATGAAGAAAAGCTATACCGCATTATGGCTGGCGCAAATACCCGCGGTGAGCTTAATGCCGGTGAAGCCTTAGGCAAACAGGTGGCGGCCATATTTGCTAACCGTGCCCGTAATGATCGTGCAGGCAAGGCTATTGGAACACCCGCTATCTGGAAAGGTTTTGAAACAGCCGCCACTGCCAAAGGAGAACAATTTTGGGTGAGCCTGGAAACACCCAAAAGACCACCGATGCTGCCTTTGTTTTCAAAAGTTTTACCCTTTTTGTTTGACACACTTACAGTGGTTGCTTTAAGACCAGCGCCGCCGTACTTAACCAACTCACCTGAATTTAAAAAGGAAACTGAGGAGGTATTGGCATTTAGTAAAGATCATTCCCGTGATCATGAAACGCAGGTAGCTTTCTGGGCCGATGGTATAGGTACATACACACCTCCTGGTCATTGGAATGCTATTGCTGCTGATGAATTTGTAAAGCAAAATTACAGCGAAGTTCGTTGGGCCCGAAATTTAGCATTACTGAATATGGCCGAAATGGATGCCGCCATTGTTTGCTGGGATACCAAATATTTTTATTTTAACCAAAGGCCGTCACAGGCTAATCCTAATATTAAAACGCTGACAGGAGTACCAAATTTTCCGGCATATACATCGGGGCACTCCAATTTTAGCGCGGCAGCTGCTGCGGTATTAACCTATTTACTGCCCGATAGAGGTACCAAGTTCACCGATCTGGCGCATGACGCGGCCATGTCACGGCTATATGGTGCCATACATTACCGTAGTGATTGTGAGGTAGGTTTGCAAACCGGGGCCAAAGTAGGGCAGTACGCGGTGCTGAGGGGAAAAGCAGATGGGGCAGATAAGTAGAATAAGGATTTTTGGAGCAAGGAGCAAGGATTTTAATAGGATGTCATTCATCCAAAAATCTTTGTTCCAAAACAAAATAAAAAAGAATGTTACGTTTAACAACTGATCAAAAAATATATTTTACACTAAGGCTGGCGTGTGCCATGTGTTTTATTGGGCATGGCGCATTTGGTATCATTACCAAACAAATATGGTGTAACTATTTCGCGATAATGGGTATAGGGCATGATGAGGCCTATCGACTGATGCCGGTTGTAGGTTCTATTGATATTTTGATGGGTATATCCATGCTGATTTACCCAACACGTGCTGTTGCCGGCTGGTTGGTGATCTGGGGCATTATTACGGCTTCCTTCCGTCCATTATCCGGTGAGCCTTTTGCTGAGTTTATTGAACGTGCCGGTAACTTTGGCGCTCCTTTGGTGTTGTTGATAGTACAAGGAGGAATCAGAATCCCTTTAAAGCAATGGTTCGCTCGCATGAATGATCAGGTAGTAATTGAACCACTGGCATTAAAAACGGTGATCAATAGCTTAAGGGCGGTGGCATTTTTATTGTTATTAGGTCATGGCTGGCTTAACCTCATACAAAAGGCTGGATTGCTGAAACAATATGAATCCCTGGGTTTTCATGACCCGGCTAAAACAGCGCTAATCGCCGGCGCTTTTGAAATATTAGCCTCTTTGTCCATACTCATCCGTCCGTTTAAAAATTTATTACTTGTATTTATCATCTGGAAAATAACCAGCGAGCTGTTTTATCCTCATTACGAAATATTTGAATGGGTAGAGCGGGGCGGCAGCTATGGCGTACTGCTGGCTTTATGGTTCGCGCTAAAAAAAGCACCATCGGGTTTTATCGTGTTTCCCTGGAAAAACACCAAAGATTTGAGATTTAGTTGATTAATAAAAAATCCTGTATGAGAGCAGGTGAAAGCCAGGCCTGAGAAACCTGGCTTTATTAAACAAATTACCATAGACCAATTTTAACCCAATAAATATGAAATTAACTCTACGCTTACTTTTTTCTATTTCTTTTTACATCTTTTTTAACTCCACCCGTGCAAATGCACAGGGTTGTGTAGCCATTCGCAGTACGGGTGGTTTGTGCACTATGGATGAGCACCCAGACAGTAATAATACCAACAGCAGCTGGTTACTGAACAGTAATAACCGTTATTTTCGGTCATATAAGCATTTTATTGGTACTCAGGAGCAAAAACAACGTATTGCCCAGGGCACTAATGTGATCAATCATTCCTATACCCAAGATCTTACACTTACCCGAATTTTTAACAATCGCTGGTCGTTTGCAGTTGATGTGCCTATTTTGGATAATAGCCGGTCATCGTTATATGAGCACGGTGGTAAAGAACGCTTGAGTACCCATTCATTTGGCCTGGGCGACATCCGCTTAACCGCTTATGCCTGGCTGCTTAACCCGGCTAAGGCACGGAAAGGAAATATTCAGGTTGGTTTGGGTCTTAAACTGCCTACCGGTAATTATAATTATCAGGATTATTTTTACCATACCGGTGCTAATGATACCCGTACGCTGGGCCCTGTTGATCAATCGATACAACTGGGTGACGGCGGCACAGGCATCACTACCGAGATCAACGCTTATTACAACTTCACTCATCAATTTGGCCTGTACGGTGGTTTTTATTACCTCATTAGTCCACGTGAGCAAAATGGGATATCGACAGCACGCGGCAGTGCACCAAGTGCCAAAGCAGTGGCTAATGGAAGTGATGTAATGAGCGTTCCCGATCAGATCATGATCAGGGGAGGTGCCAGCTATGGTGTTGGCAAGTTCGACTTTTCGGCAGGCGTACGTTATGAGTGTTTACCAGTAAAAGACCTGATCGGCGGCAGTAATGGCTTCAGAAGGCCTGGCTATATTATCTCGGCCGAGCCGGGTATTACTTATCGCCTCAAAACGCTATCTATATATGCTTTTGTTCCGGTAGCCCTGAAACGGGATCGTACGCAGAGCGTACCTGACAAGCTTACCACACAACAAACAGGTGTATATACCCAGGGTGATGCTGCTTTTGCTGATTATGCCGTTAACGTTGGCGTTACCTTTAAATTTAAATAGAATACCATACAGTACATATAGTTGATTAATTGAAGCCGGGAGTGAGATCCCCGGCTTTTTTATTGTTAATTATGGCGCAAACTTTATAATTTTACCAGCATGAACACTCCCGAAGAAAACTTCGCGGCGCTGGGTTTAAACCTGCCGCCCGCACCAAAGCCACTTGGCGTTTATAAACCATGTTTAGTTGATGGTAAATATTTATACCTGTCGGGTCATGGCCCGGTTCAGGATGATGCTTCCCTGATCATCGGCCGTATCGGCGATACCGTTTCACAGGAGGACGGAAAATTGGCGGCTCAGCAGGTTGGTTTAACCATGTTGGCTACTATTAAGGCTAATATTGGCAGTTTTAATAAAATAAAAAGAGTGATCAAAGTATTGGGTATGGTGAATTGCACCCCCGAGTTTGAGAAACATCCTTTTATCATTAACGGCGCCAGTGAACTCTTTGCCAAAATATGGGGCGAAGAGAACGGTATCGGCGTACGCAGCGCTGTGGGCATGGGTTCGTTACCAGACAATATCCCGGTTGAAATTGAGGCCCTGTTTGAGTTAGCCGAATAATTTAAGAGGTTTTGACCATGATTCTCCTGATTGAAGGATTATCATGATAGGATGGAGCCAGTATAGATAAAGGTGAAAAAATCCTGTTAATCCTTTAATCACGGAAATCAAGGTTCAGAAAAAGCCCCAAAACTCAAAAATGAACAACTGGTACACAATTGATGATATAGAAAAGCTGGATACTCCGGCTTTAGTGGTTTATCCGGATAGGGTAAAGGCTAATATCGATCTGCTTAAAACCATGATCGATGATGTTGCCCGCTTGCGCCCGCATGTAAAAACATACAAGAATAAAGAGGTTACCCTGTTGCTTATGGCAGCAGGTATCCGAAAATTCAAATGCGCTACCATTGCCGAGGCCGAACTTTTAGCCATATGCAAGGCGCCGGATGTGCTGTTGGCCTATCAGCCGGTGGGCCCAAAGCTTTACCGTTTTATAAAGCTTATACACGCGTATCCGGGTACTAAATTCTCTTGCCTGGTTGATAACGCCGTAGCTGCGAATGAAATATCAGAAGTAGCCGAAAAATACAAACTGCGGGTTGATGTTTATCTTGATATTAATGTAGGTATGAACCGTACGGGTATAAAAGCCGGTTTTGAGGCGCTGCAGCTATATATGGACTGCGCCGTATTACCAGGATTAAATCCAGTAGGCTTGCACGCCTATGATGGTCATATCCATGATGCCGATCTGGCCACCCGTGCCGAGCGTTGTAATAACAGTTTTGAGCCAGTTTTAAAACTACAGGAGGATATTAAAAAGCGTGGTTATGCCGAACCGGTAATTATAGCCGGTGGATCGCCCACCTTTCCTATACATGCCAAAAGAGGAGTGGTAGAATGCAGTCCCGGTACTTTTGTTTACTGGGATAAAGGCTATCAGCTGGGCATGGCCGAACAAGGTTTTTTACCCGCTGCGCTGGTTATTTCCAGGGTAATATCCCTGCCAGGAACTACCAAACTTTGCCTGGATGTAGGGCATAAATCCGTATCTACGGAGAATGAACTAAGTAAGCGCATCTATTTTTTAAATGCCCCTGAACTGGTACCTGTTAGCCAGAGCGAAGAACATCTGGTAGTAGAAGCAGGCGAAGGGCATGCTTATCAGATAGGCGATGTGCTATATGGTATACCGCATCATATATGCCCAACTGTAGCTTTATATGAACGTGCTTATACTATTGAAAATAAATTACTTAATAGTGAGTGGCTCAACGCTGCCCGCGACAGAAAAATAACCATCTAATATGTTTATAGTTGATGCCCATTTAGACCTGAGCATGAACGCGCTCGAGTGGAACCGCGACCTTACCCGTCCGCTATCCGAAGTTAACCAGCGCGAAGAAGGCCTGACCGACAAACCCGACCGCGCCAAAGCTGTAGTTACTTTACCCGAGCTGCGCAAAGGCAATATCGGCCTGGTGGTAGCTACGCAGATAGGCCGTTACGTTGCGCCCGATAATCCACTGCCGGGCTGGCATTCGCCAGAGCAGGCCTGGGCGCAAACGCAGGGACAGGTTGCCTGGTATAAAGCTATGGAAGATGCCGGCGAAATGGTACAGGTAAATGATCTGCCATCGTTGGAGAAACACCTGCAGCTTTGGAGCGATGGACAATCCACAGAACATAAACCCATAGGCTATATTTTAAGCCTGGAAGGTGCAGATTCTATCGTTACCGTTCAACATCTGGAACGTGCCTATAACTATGGTTTACGTGCCGTTGGGCCTGCACACTACGGCCCGGGTCGTTACGCCCAGGGTACAGATGCTACAGGCTATATGGGACCGAAAGGACATGAATTATTAAAAGAAATGGAGCGCCTTAACATTATCCTGGATGCCACCCATTTATGCGATGATAGTTTTTGGGAAGCACTTGATCATTTTAGCGGGCATGTTTGGGCCAGCCATAATAATTGCCGCGCTCTCGTGAACCATAACCGCCAGTACAGCGATGAGATGATTAAAGCCCTGATTGATCGCGGGGCGGTGATTGGTGCCGCGCTGGATGCCTGGATGATGGTACCCAATTGGGTGAGAGGACAATCTACTCCAAGAGGCATGAACTGTAACCTGGAAGTGATGGTTGATCATATCGATCATATCTGCCAGATAGCGGGTAACGCGTTGCACATCGGTATGGGCTCTGATCTCGACGGCGCTTTCGGCCGCGAACAATGCCCGTATGATCTGGAAACCATCGCCGATCTGCAAAAAGTACCTGCTCTGCTCAAAAAACGCGGCTATACCGATCAGGATATTGAAAACATGATGCACGGCAACTGGCTGAGGTTTTTAAGAAAGACCTGGGCTGAATAAAATAATAAAAGTTGTCATCCTGAGCGCAGCGAAGGATCTGTTTGCCAATTTGCATATTGAATAATAGATGCTTCACTCCGTTCAGCATGACAAGAATGTCCTTGCTCTTTTGTCTTTGTTCCTATATCATTTCTAAATCCGATTTTTCATCCCCATGTAAAACAAACCATCCAATCCTATTATCTTTCCTTAAATAAGCCTAATTTGCAAACACTTGCTTCAAAAAAGCATTATCATCTATCATGAATGCAGAACAATCAAGGTTAAAAGATACCACTTGGAAAAAATGGGGCCCGTATGTAAGTGACCGTCAATGGGGCACCGTTAGGGAAGATTATAGCGCCAATGGCGATGCCTGGAGCTATATAACACATGACATGGCCCGCAGCAAAACCTATAGATGGGGCGAGGAGGGTATAGCAGGCATTTGCGACAGGCAACAGAACCTCTGTTTTGCCATAGCTCTGTGGAACAAAAAAGACCCCATTATCAAGGAACGCTACTTTGGCCTCAGTAACCCCGAAGGTAATCATGGCGAGGATGTAAAGGAGATTTATTACTACCTGGATAGTACTCCCACACATTCCTATATGAAAGCCCTGTATAAATATCCGCAGCAGGTTTTTCCATATGAATGGCTGGTGGCCGAAAACAAACGCCGCACGCGTAAAGATCCGGAATTTGAAATCATCGATACCGGGATATTTGACAATGATGCTTATTTTGATGTATTTACCGAATATGCCAAAAGCGCGCAGGATGATATCCTTATCAAAATAACCATCCACAACCGCGGCAACCAGGACGCGGCGTTAAATGTAATGCCAACTATATGGTTTCGCAACACTTGGAGCTGGGGCTATAATGATTATAAACCCTATTTAACGGCCAATGGAGCAGGTAGGATAGAAGTATCGCATAAAGACCTTGATCAGCTATGGCTGCATGCCGAAGGCTCGCCAGAACTGTTATTTTGTGATAACGAAACCAATACAAACCGGCTTTATAATTATGATAATGGCATCAAATACCATAAGGATGGTATTAATGATCATATTGTACATGGCGCTGATACCCTCAACCCCCGGAATACGGGCACCAAGGCTGCTGTTAACTATGATATTACCATAGCCGCTAAACAAAGCGTTACACTGCGACTCCGTTTATCGCCCGATGCCAATTATAGCTTTGAAGATTTCGACCATATATTTGATACCCGTATTACGGAGGCCGATCAATTTTATAAGGATGTATACACCAGTAAACCCGATACAGATCGCAGCCTGATACAACGGCAGGCCTTTGCAGGGATGATGTGGAATAAGCAATTTTACTATTGCGACATACGTCACTGGCTCCGCGGCGATCCGGCACAACCAGCACCGCCAGAGCAGCGTAAAACCGCCCGCAACAGTAAGTGGATGCACCTGAACACCCGCGACATTATATCCATGCCCGATAAATGGGAATATCCATGGTTTGCTGCCTGGGATCTCGCATTTCACTGTTTGGCACTGGCCCGCATTGATATGGCCTTTGCCAAAAATCAACTCATACTGCTTACGCGCGACTGGTACATGCATCCTAACGGGCAATTACCAGCCTATGAATGGGATTTTGGTGATGGTAACCCACCGGTACACGCTATGGTGGCCTGGAGTATTTATAAAACAGATAAGGAAGCCAATAATGGCAAAGGCGATACCTACTTCCTGGAACGGATATTTCATAAGCTGATGCTCAATTTTACCTGGTGGGTAAACCGTAAAGACTCATCGGGCAACAACGTATTTGAAGGCGGCTTTTTAGGCTTGGACAATATTGGTGTTTTTGACCGCAACATGCACCTGCCCAGTGGCCAGCACCTGGAGCAGGCCGATGGCACCAGCTGGATGGCCATGTACTCTCTTAACTTGTTGCGTATAGCTACAGAACTGGCAGCTGGAGATGATGCTTATTCAGATATCGCCTCGAAGTTTTTTGAGCATTTTATTTATATCGTAGGGGCGATGTCAAACCTGGGTGAAAATAATGAAGGGCTTTGGGACGATGAGGATGGCTTCTTTTACGACCAGATTAGCTTTCCGGATGATGGTTCCATCAAAATGAAAGTACGCAGCATAGTTGGGCTTATTCCACTGTTTGCTACCGAAGTGCTCAATGAGAGTGATATAACAGAGAGTCCTATATTTCGCGACCGGATGAAATGGTTTGCCGAAAACCGGCCCGACCTGGCCTCGCTGGTATCGCGCTGGAATGAGAAAAGTACTAATGGCAAACATCTTATTAGTTTGTTACGTGGTTTCCGGATGAAATCCATCCTGAAATACATGCTGGACGAAAAAGAGTTCCTGAGCGATTACGGTATCCGCTCGCTTTCCAAATATCACCTGGATAATCCATTCCATGTAGATGTAAATGGTGTTGATTTTGGTATTGGATATATCCCAGCCGAAAGTGACAGTGGTTTATTTGGCGGTAACAGCAATTGGCGTGGCCCTATCTGGATACCTATTAACTACCTGATTATTGATAGTCTGCACCGTTTTTATGAGTATTATGGTGATGACTTTAAAGTAGAATGCCCTACAGGATCGGGGAATTATATGAGTCTTAAAGAGGTAGCTAATGAACTTTACAGGCGCATATCCAAATTGTTTTTACGTGACGATAATGGTAACCGCCCGGTATTTGGCCAATATCACAAAATGCAAACGGATCCGAATTTTAAAGATTACATTCTCTTTTACGAATATTTTGACGGCGATAATGGTCGCGGGGCAGGCGCATCGCACCAAACCGGCTGGACAGGGCTGATAGCAAACTGTCTGTATATGTAATTGTGAAGATTGATAGTCTGGCAAACTTTTCGTATATTTATATCTATAACAGCCCGGTTTTCTTTTTAACAGAGAACCGGGCTGTTTAGTTAAGGGAAAGCAAGACCAAAAATTGACCGTTTAATAATGTTTTATTTGTTAATCAGATAATTAATACTTTTTAAACCTTTCAAAACACTTCAAAAATTTGTTAAAAAGTGTTAAAACTGCATTAAAATTTAGTTAAAGAGAGTAATTATTGAACTTTTTTATCCCGTTTTTGACTAAAAAAGTGTTAAAATTTAAGGTTTAAAAAGTTTTTTTATAAGTGGACATAATTAAAAACATACCTATTTATTACAGCAATAATTTGCTGTAACAGAAAAAAATGATTGTTTAATAATTTATTGTGTAATAAAGACACAATAAAGTTTAATTCGATGTAAAAATTATTTAGTTTTACTGTACCACTTACAAAAACTAAAAATTATCAGCATGAATTACAACAGGCGAAAGTTTATCCAAAGCGCTGGTGCACTGGCTCTTGGAACCATGGCACTATCCGGAAAAGCAGCTACACTGCTCAATAATGTAAAAGGAGAACACGCAATTGGTCTACAGTTATTTACATTTTTTGGAGTGATTGACGAAGATGTAAAAGGCACCCTCACCAAAATAGCTGCTTTGGGTTATAAAGAGCTGGAATCGGCCTTTAGTAAAAAAGGAGGATTTTATGGAATGAGTCCAAAAGAGTTCAAAGCTATGGTGAACGATCTGGGTATGGCCTGGACATCGCATCATGTGCTTGGAGCACCGTTTAAGCTTCCTCCAGGAGCAAAAATGCCTGTAGGAGCCGATGGAAAGCCTTTGGTGATACCGCCTATGAAAAACCTGCGCGACGATATGCAGCAACTGGTTGACGATGCTGCTGAAGGGGGAATCAAATACCTGGTTTGCGCCAATTCGCCCACAGGTACGCTGGAGGAGATCAAATCGACCATTAAGGTATTGAACAAAACAGGGGAGGCCGCTAAAAAAGTAGGTATACAATTTGCCTATCATAACCACGACATGGAATTTCATCAGGTTGACGGCAAAGTCCCTTATGATCTGTTGTTGAGCGAAACCGACGCCAAAAATGTAAAAATGGAACTTGACTTGGCCTGGGCTATCAAAGGCGGTAAAAACCCAGTTGAAATGTTTAAACAACATCCTGGCCGTTTCCCGCTATGGCACGTTAAAGATTTGGATGCAAAACGCGAAACCATATTGCCTGTAGGTAGTGGAACTATCGACTTTAAGCCCATTTTTGCTGCAGCATCATCTGCAGGCATGAAACACTTTTTTGTAGAGCATGACATGCCTAAAGACCCATTGGCAAGCATCACCAGCAGCATCAGCTATCTGAAAAATACATTGAAAGTGTAAGATTATTAATTCATTAGGTTATTGAATAAATAGGAATGACTTCAATGAAATATTGACCTTAACAATTCCATAATATGTCATCATTTTGATTTAACAGCGGCTTTAAGTATCTTAAAGCCGCATTAAAACAAAAATATGGCAGCACCCCAGGCAGAACAGTTAAAACGCGTATTAAAACCTGTTCATCTGTGGGCAATAGCTGTTGGTCTGGTTATATCCGGCGAGTATTTTGGCTGGAATCTGGGTTGGGCCGTATCCGGAACCATTGGCTTTCTGATTGCTACCCTGGTGATCACGGTAATGTATATTACATTTATTTTTAGTTATACAGAGCTTACTACCTCTATTCCACATGCAGGCGGGGCATTTGCATATGCTTACAGGGCAATGGGGCCTATCGGCGGTCTTGTAGCAGGTTATGCTACATTGATTGATTTTTTACTGGCATCGCCGGCCATAGCCATCTCACTGGGAAGTTATCTTCACTTTTTATATCCGGCTATACCCATTATGCAGTCGGCTATGCTATTCAATTTGGCCTTTATTGTATTGAATATATCCGGGGTAAAGGAATCGGCCACATTTTCGGTATTCATTACCATATTGGCCGTAGCCGAACTGTTGCTCTATATGGGCATTGTATCGCCCCATTTTAAAATGGATAATTATCTAAGCAACCCAATGCCTTTTGGTTGGGCCGGAGTATTCGCGGCATTACCCTTCGCTGTTTGGTTTTACCTGGCCATTGAAGGTGTGGCTATGGTTGCCGAAGAAGTTAAGGAGCCTAAAAAGAATATCCCAAGAGGTTATATATCTGCGTTGGCTACTTTAGTAGCTTTAGCCTTAGGAGTGATGATATTAACCGGTGGAATAACCGACTGGCGCAAACTCAGCAACCTGGATTATCCCTTGCCAGAAGCTATCGGAATTGTTTTGGGTAAAGCAAGTGGTCTTACAAAAATATTTGCCAGCATAGGCTTGTTTGGGCTTATTGCTTCATTGCATGGCACCATATTAGCTTCATCACGACAAGTGTTTGCCATGGCGCGCAGCGGCTACCTGCCACGAGGGCTGGCAGGCATCAATCATAGGTTTAAAACGCCACATTGGGCGCTTATTGCTGGCGGGGTAGTGAGCTTTATAGCTATTTATAGTGGCACTACAGCGCAAATTATAGTACTATCGGTACTTGGAGCTATTGTGATGTATTTGATGAGCATGCTGAGCCTGTTTATCCTTCGTAAAAAGGAACCAAGATTAGAAAGACCCTTTGCATCGCCCTTTTACCCAGTATTCCCGGCTACTGCCCTTATCATATCAGCAGTATGCCTTTTTGCCATTATCTGGTTTAATTTACAAGTAAGCGGTATATTCTTTGCTGGTTTGGCTGTGGTAATTGTGGTTTTTGTATGGATGGGAAAACATAAAATAGCCTTAACCGATGAAATGATGACGACGCCGGAATATAATCATTAAGGTATTTAGTCATTAAACGACGAAACCATTGACTTAATGCCAATTAGAAAGTAGATGCCCTACAAGCACACCATACGCAATAAAGTGTATAAGTTTCCAGATCTGAAAACTTTACTGGGCAAGGCATCGCCATACCGATCTGGCGATGAATTAGCCGGCGTTGTTGCCGGAAGTTATGAGGAGCGTGTAGCAGCCCAGATAACCCTGGCCGATGTTCCTTTGAAAACTTTCCTGAACGAAGCCATAATACCTTATGAGCAGGATGAAATAACCAGATTGATAATTGACACCCATAACAATACAAGTTTTAGCCAAATAAGCCACTTAACCGTTGGTGAACTGCGTGATTGGTTGCTGAGTGATGAAACTAATACAGCAACGTTGACCAGTATTGCTGCCGGTATTACACCCGAAATGGCTGCAGCGGTATCTAAATTAATGGGTAATCAGGATTTGATCGCCATAGGTAAAAAATGCGAGGTGGTTACCCGTTTTCGCAATACTATTGGTTTAAAAGGGCATTTTAGTACCCGCTTACAGCCAAATCATCCTACTGATGATCCAAAGGGTGTAGCGGCGAGTATTATTGATGGTTTGTTAAATTGTAGCGGAGACGCTTGTATAGGTATCAATCCGGCTACAGACAGCCCTGCAGCGGTAAATAACCTGCTCAATCTGATGGATAATATTCGTTATCAGTTTGATATACCAACGCAAACCTGTGTACTGAGCCATATTACTACCACTTTGCAGTTGATTAACCAGGGCGCGCCTGTTGATCTCTGCTTTCAATCCATAGCTGGAACGGAGCAGGCTAATACGAGCTTTGGGGTTAATCTGAACTTAATTGAAGAAGCGTATCAAGCCACACTATCATTAAACCGTGGAACCATCGGCCATAATGTGATGTATTTTGAAACGGGGCAGGGTAGTGCACTATCGGCCAATGCCAATTTTGGCGTGGATCAACAAACTTGCGAGGTGCGGGCATATGCGGTTGCTCGTAAATTTAAACCATTACTGGTCAATACAGTAGTCGGCTTTATCGGACCCGAATATTTATACGATGGCAAGCAAATTATCCGGGCTGCTTTAGAAGATCATTTTTGCGGAAAGCTGCTCGGTTTACCTATGGGTGTAGACGTTTGTTATACCAATCATACCCAGGCAGATCAGGACGATATGGATAACCTGCTCACTTTGTTAGGCGTGGCTGGCTGTAATTTCATTATGGGAATCCCCGGTGCCGATGATATTATGCTTAATTACCAATCTACCTCATTTCATGATGCACTTTATTTACGAAAGGTACTAGGGACAAAACCCGCACCTGAGTTTGAAAAATGGCTCATTAAACAAGGAATAATTGATAACAGTGGAAATATGTTACCTGTAAGTCAATCACATGGCTTATTAGATGTCATGATCAAATAGCATGAAAAGGAATATCCCCCAGGAAATACAGCCATTAAAGGCGCTACAGGAGTTTACACCCGCCCGGATAGGTTTGGGGAGGGTAGGTACCAGTATCCCATTAAAACAATCGCTGGAGTTTAAACTGGCCCATGCGCATGCTCGTGATGCTGTATATTCTGAATTGGATATCAATAGCTTAACAAAGCTACTTCAATTGTTTAGTTTGCCGATTTTACAACTTCAAAGTAGAGTTGGTTATCGCGAACAATACCTGCAACGACCAGATATGGGCCGCAGATTAAACGAGGAATCTATTAATCTGCTTCAACAAGGGTATTATGCCCCAACAGATATAGCTATTATTATAGTCGATGGTCTATCGGCAACTGCTGTCAATAAAAATTCACTGGAATTATTACAGGTACTAATCCCGCAATTGACTGCATCAAGCTTTAAATTAGCTCCCATTAGCCTGGTTGAACAAGGGCGCGTTGCTATTGGTGACGACATTGGACATGGGTTAAATGCAAAACTATCCCTGGTATTGATAGGAGAGCGGCCTGGACTAAGCTCGGCGGATAGTCTGGGCGTTTATCTCACTTATGGCCCTAAACCAGGCCTTACTGATGAAGCCCGTAATTGCGTATCCAACATCAGGCCTGGAGGTTTATCGTACACTGAAGCAACTAAGAAAATATTCTATCTTATCAGCGAGGCCTTTAAACGGAAATTATCAGGCGTGATGCTTAAGGATAACGCCGGATTACTGGAAAGCTGAGGAAGCTAAAAGAAAGCCCGAGGAGACGAAAAGTGGGTTTACATGGGTTTACACTTTTTATAGTTTACATGTATGTAAATAGTTGATTATCAATTATATATATGTAATTTTTTACTATATAATTGATTTATGTGTAAACCCACTTTATACCTTAGGTTCTTAAACTCTGAGAAGACCAGGAGGAGACAGAAAAACTTATTTCCCGCGCTTTTCGATAGTTCCATTAAAAGAAATTGGATCCCGGTTGCTGCTGGTTACCTGTAGTGATGCATAACCATCAGCAGAAATATCAAGCCTTAAGGTTTGCACATCGCGCCAATCACTAATGTTTTTGTCTTTGCCGGTTGGTTTTATGGTAATGCTCCAACCTCCTTTTTTACCAACTTTTGAAGTATAGGTAAAGTGGGTATTGGTAAATTTAATGCCCCCTTCGGTAGGATTATAAGGCGCTGTATAGGCTCTGCCAAAATAAGGTAAAAATGCAGCAATGGTATCCTTAGATACAGTCAGATCATACTCAGAAGTTAATGATCTGCCTACGCCTCGCATTGGCATCACGTAATTGGCTTTAAATACATAGTTTTGAGCCTCTACCATGTTTTTTACAGCCAGGGCACGGGCAGCTTTTTTGTCATTCCCAGAGCTTTGCGCATGAGCTATATTAATGCTGATAAAGGCCAGTAAGAGCAATGCTGATATATTCTTTAATAATTTCATAATTAAGTATTTGTAGATTAGACAATAAAGTAATACTTAGGTTTAATTACTATTAAAGTTAAGCATTATTTAAACAATAAAACCACCCGTAAAACGAGTGGTTTTATATCAATAAGCAGACTTTAAATTATATCAGATTAACGCTGCGATTAACAAATTCGGTAAGCTCGGCACCTGTAAGTAAGCCTTGGGAAAGCAAAGCGAGGTCGAATGCTTGTTTTGATAATTGAGCCTGGGTATCCTCGTTTTCTTCCTGCAATATGCGGTTGATTAATTTATGGTTACCATTCACAATCACCTTATAATTGTCGGGCATATTGCCATAGAAACTCATACCACCACCCATAGCGGCCATATCTTTCATCCGTCGCATGAACTCATCCATGGTAACGGTTACAGGTAGTTCGTCTGGGTTAAGGCTCTCTATTTGAACATTATATGCAGGCTTATTAATAGCTTTATTGAAGATGTCTTTTACCTTGGTTGATTGTTCTTCGGTTAAAACAATTTCAGGAGCGTCATCTTTCTTGATCAATTTATCAGCCACATCAGCATCCACACGTTTTAGTGATGTTTTTTCCAGCTTTTGTTCCAACTGACTGATGAAGTGATTATCAATAGGAGAGTTCATCACCAGCACATCGTATCCCTTTTTACCTGCAGACTGGATAAAGGCATCCTGTTTTGCCGGATCGTTGGTGTAAATGTAAACCAGCTGACCATCTTTGTCGGTTTGAACAGCTTCAACCTTATCTTTATATTCAGGCAGGGTGAAGTTCTCGTTTTTGGTATTGGTTACCAAAACAAAGTCTTTTGCCTTGTCATAAAACTTGTCTTCGCTCACCATACCGTATTTTACGAACAAACCTATATCCGTCCATTTTTCTTCGTAGGCTTTACGGTCGGTTTTAAACAGCTCTGACAATTTATCAGCTACTTTTTTGGTGATATAGCTGTTGATCTTTTTAACGTTACTATCGGCCTGTAAAAAGCTGCGTGATACGTTAAGCGGAATATCCGGTGAATCAATAACACCATGCAATAACATCAGGAACTCAGGTACGATATCTTTTACCTCATCGGTAATAAATACCTGGCGGCTAAATAATTTGATTTTGTTTTTTTGAATCTCAAAATCGTTTTTCAGCTTAGGGAAGTACAGTACACCGGTTAGATTGAAAGGATAATCTACATTCAGGTGGATCCAGAATAAGGGGTCTTCGCTGAAAGGATAAAGTGTTTTGTAGAAGTTAAGGTAATCCTCATCTTTTAATTCTGATGGCGCTTTTGTCCAGATAGGATTGGTTTCATTGATGATATTATCGTGCTGAACCTCAATGTATTTTGGTTTGCCTTCTTCATCAACACCATCTTCTTCGCGATCGGTTTTGGTGCCAAATTTAATAGGCACAGGTAAAAATTTGCAGTATTTATCCAGTATCTCCTGCAGCTTGTGTTCGTTCAAAAACTCTTCAGATTCGCTGTTAATATATAGCGTGATCTCGGTACCGCGTTCTGCCAATACGCCTTCGCCAATTTCAAACTCGGTGCTGCCATCGCAAACCCAGTAAGCAGGCTCGGCACCATCCTGATAGGAAAGTGTCTGAATTTCAACCTTATCGGCCACCATGAAGGCAGAATAAAAACCTAAACCAAAACGACCGATAATTTCATTGGCATCTTTGGCTTCTTTGAACTTTTCCATAAACTCAGTAGCGCCCGAAAAAGCGATCTGGTTAATGTATTTCTTAATCTCTTCGGCGGTCATACCCAGGCCGTTATCGGAAATAGTGATGGTTTTTTTGTCGGCGTCGAAAGCTACTTCAACACGCAGATCGCCCAGTTCACCATTGTATTGACCCAGAGAGGCCAGGCGTTTGATCTTTTGGGTAGCATCTACTGCGTTTGATACCAGTTCGCGCAGAAATATCTCATTATCAGAGTAAAGGAATTTTTTAATGATCGGAAAAATGTTCTCGGTGTGAATCGAAATACTGCCTTTTTCTTGCATAATATTTTTATATGGTTGATTTAATATGATTTTCGATCGATAACTATCAATGCCTGTTCCAAAGGCGGTGATGTTGTCAAATTGTCAGTAAGAATTTTGAAGATATACCGGTAGGCAAATGTTAAATTTTAAATCCCCGAACTTTTTAAACCTCAGATTTTAACATTTTTTGAGCCAAAAAACAATCAAAATCACTTAAAAAAGCCCCGGAATTCGATCCAAAACCATCGATTTTAACACTTTTTAACAAATTTTTGAGGCGTTTTAAAAGGTTTAAAAAGTATTAAGATATCGACTGTTTTTTGAGGTCTTTTCCCTTTAACTAAACAGCCCGGTTCTCTGAATAAAAGAGAACCGGGCTGGGTAATGATATCACTACACGAAAATCCCGGAGCATTGTCAAATGCCTGATTCGTGTATTTTTTAATCGTTTAATTTGTACCTGCTGGTTTTAGTGCCGGGGCAGGTTGGTTTTGCGCGAAACGTTTGCCGATAACCGCCAAATCAAGGTCGCTTAGTTTAGAAGTTGATTTTAACAGCTGAACAAAATAAGCTACTTCGCTTTCACTGGCCGGGCAGCCTACATTATCGCCATACGTATCCAATGAAGCGCCTTTTGGTCTTACCTGGCTATCGCCTAAAACTTTGCCTTTTTCATCCAGGATCAACCAAAAGGGCAATCCTGATTTTTCCCCGTGAAATTTGGTTAAAGCCTCTGTGGATCCCGGGTTTTCCAGATTTTTTCTGGCAGGCTGTTCCAGTACGTCCAATGTGGCTATCACATAATTGTTATCGATCATTTGTTTACAGGATGGATCATTCAGCGAGGCCTCCATTTTTTTACACCAGCCACACCATGACGCATGAAATATCAGCATTACCTTTTTATGCTCTTTGGTAGCTTTTGAATAAGCCTGCTTTAATATCTCATCGGCTGATGGATTGGTGGTTTGCGCATGGCTGCTCAAGGCAATTGCGAGTGCAAAAAACAACAAAGTGATCTTTTTCATGGGGCTAAATTTATTGAGATGGATGTGAATCTAAAGTTAAAAAATTATGTAGTAATAATTTTAAGCTTTCTTCGGTTTCCTGATGGATAATATGGCCATCCGCGTTTATTTTGGACCGGATGAAAGGGATAAGTAATGTTGCGCTTTCAATAACATAACTATTTAACGCGCCCAGCGTAAGCAGGAGCGAGGCATGGGCATGTTCGCCACCAAGGGAAGCCGTAATAAGGGCTATTGGTTTTTCGACCAGTGAACTGCTGGAT
The DNA here is from genome assembly GCF_011089895.1 of Mucilaginibacter inviolabilis. NCBI lineage: Bacteria > Pseudomonadati > Bacteroidota > Sphingobacteriia > Sphingobacteriales > Sphingobacteriaceae > Mucilaginibacter > Mucilaginibacter inviolabilis. Next base: position 1,229,289 of record NZ_JAANAT010000001.1, on the reverse strand, counting down.
ACCAGCCAATCCAGCATATTTTTAAGCTGCCCAGGCACACCAAAAGCATATTCGGGCGTGCAAATGATCACACCATCAACGGTATTTAAAAGTCCACGCAGACGTGTAACGGCATCGGGCGGTGTGTCATTATCCAAACCCGGATCAAATGGCGGTATCAGTGCCAGTTCATCGTATATGGTATAATTAATACTGTCAGGAACCTGGGTGGCCAGGTATTTTAGGATATGATGGTTAGATGAACCTATTCTTAAACTCCCGGAAATAGCAAGAAGTTGTGTTCTTTGTAAAATGGGCGTATCATCTGTTTGAAATTGTTTGTTCATCGTGATATTCTATCAATGCTCGACTCAAATATAGTGGTTACTTAACCGGAACCTTGCTATGTGTTTAGAAGAAACAAAAGATTGCTTTCCGTTTTCTTAAAATTTTACCCTCTTCTTATTTTTCATTTTTAAAATTGTTTACAGCGATAAAAGCAACAACAACAGCAACTATTCCAAATAGCCGGAAGGTTTGATTCAGTCCTATACTTACAATCATGCTGAAAATCAGGCTTCCAAACCCATAGCCCATGAAAAGGAAGAAAGCGAACAAACCTGTGGCTGCTCCTTTTTTGGGCGAAAGGGTTGTAATAATGGCTGCGTACAGGGGCTGGGTTAAATCGAACCCTAAGGATAAGGTGGCAATAGCCATGCAGGATACGGCCAGTGAATAGTTTATGCCCAATGTTATTGCAGATAAAGCCCCCACTAAAATTCCTATCGGGATGATTTTATTGCGCCCAAACTTATCGGCAAGTTTGCCCAGTATTGGCCCAAAGAGCAATCCGGGTATGCCATAGCCCAATAGCGCAAAGCCGATTTCCCTTTCATTAAGATGGTAATTCTTATAAAAAAAATAACCTGTCCAAGCGAAAACCCCGCTATGAAACATGCCATTAAACAGCACAAACAAGTAAGTTCGCCAGCCCCTCGGCAAGCAAAAAATCTCTTTAAGAGATTGGTACATAATATGGAAGCCGCCGGCATGTTTGGTGTTTCTTTGTAAAAAATGTTTAGCGTTAACCATCAATACCAATAAAACGCAAGCACCTACAGCAGCCGCAACCCAAAACATCATTTGCCAGCCTAACTGAGCAGTAAGCAAAGCTCCAGCACTGGAACCAAAGGCCATTCCACCGGCCATAAACCCGAAAAAAATACCCAGGGCATGACCTCGCTTTTCATATGGAAAATTATCACCAATCCATCCAATGGTAATTGGAGCCACGCCGCCTGCACCCAAACCAGTCAATAACCTAAGGATAATCATCTGTGTGATGGAGGTGCAAAATCCGGTGCAGGCAGTTAACACAATAAAGCAACTTAATGAAAATAATATAACCGGAAAACGGCCGTATTTATCTGATAAAGGCGCGTAAACCAGGGTAACAAATCCATATCCTAATAAGTAAGCTGGTTCAATAAAACTTACGTGACGCACAGATACGTGAAATAGCATGGCCAGTCCTGGCAAAATCGGCGCGACCATAAATCCCTGGAAAAAAATAATGAAAGTTCCTAATGATAAAATAATGACCAGGAACATTGGCGGTGCAATAATATTAGTAACTGATGCGGAATTGGCAGTTAGTTGTTGATCTGATTTCATTTTTAGTATATTTTGATGAAGAGGTAGGCAACAGCCTTCCATAGACATGATTTTTTATCCCATAGTGATAAAAACCGCTTTGCTTTTACCGGTATAAAAGGCATGATAAAAACTGTTGATCGTTTTTTAGGAAAGATGTTTTATCAGGCAAACAGATTGCAATGGAAGTTCGTGCAGTTGGGATTTTTCATCTTGTTTGGCAAAACCTTCCGATTCAAAAAAACCAATGAAGGGATTTTCCACATATTCATTAATCCAGATGGCTTCATAGGATTTACAAACTGCTAAGCATTTATCAAATAATGATTGTCTGATAGCAGGATCTGTGTATTCTTTAATGATACCAAAATCAGCAATGCGGATAATACGATTTTGAGCTATCTGCCTGGGGCGCTCTCCTTTAGACGTAATACGGGCAAAACCTGCAGGTTTATCGTCGGCGTAAACTACAAGCCATTGATTGGACATGCTGTTGACTTCTGCCATCAACGCCTTTTCGTTAAAGTTTTCTGAAAGATAATTCTCAACCTGCTTTTGTGAGAGCAAGGGCAAAAACTTTTCCCTGGCAATGGTTTGGGTGAGGTATAATAAGGCATCCATGCCTTGTTGGGTAGCAATAGTAAATTTGGTTATGATTGTTGAATCCATTTGCCAAAATTAGACTCTATGATACTATTGATACATATACAGAATATGTAAAAACAAGCAGTACAGTTACTATGAAACAGCCTCGCCCAGTAGCTCAAGCGCTTTAACTTTTAATGAAGAATATTTATCTGCGAATACAATTCTGAAATTGTTGGCAAACATGGCCGAAAAAGAAAAAGTATAGCCTGGCGTAAATTTGACACCGATTCGTTCGCACTGATGGTAAAAATTATTCATATCCACTTGATCGGGCATTTTTACCCATATATTATAACCTCCTGAAGGAGGTACGATATATGTATCTTTAGGAAAATGAGTTGATAAAAGATTGATGGTAAAGTGTGCGTTTTTTGCCAGTTGCATTCTGAAAGCCCGGATATGCCGGTCGTAGCTGCTGGTATCTAATAAACGATTGACAGTTTCCTGATAGATAGGGGAAACCGTACTACCCATAGAAAATTTAATTTGTTCTGCACGCTCCAGAAATTTGCCGGCGGCTAACCAACCCAGGCGAATACCGGGTGCAAGGGTTTTGGAATAGGATGAGTAAGTGATTACCAGGCCACTATCATCATAGCTCTTTAGCGTAGATGGACGCTTTCCGCTAAAATTTAAATCGCCATAAATGTCATTTTCGATAGCGGCAACATTGTATCGCTGTATTACTTTAACCAATTCTTTTTTAACCTCATCAGCAAGTAGTATACCTGTAGGATTATGAAAGTTGGGTGTAATAACAACAGCTTTTATTTTGTTTTTCTGACAGGCTTTTTCAAAAAATGCAACATCAAAACCATTCACCAAATCGACAGGTACTTCAATCACTTTGAGATGAAGCACCCTGATAACCTCCAATATAGAAAAAACACAGGGGCTTTCTACAGCGATTACGTCGCCTGCATTACATATGGCAGAAAGGGCAATATAAAGGGCTTGTAATGCACCATCGGTGATCAGCAATTCCTGTGGATTGATACGGGTCTGATAACCGGCCGCATGTTTTATAATGTTATTTTTTAAATCTTCGGACCCATTTGTAGGGTAATATCTTAACAGGCCTGCGCCTTTTTCTCGTATAACTTGTTGCATTGTTCTCAGTAGCAACTTTTGAGAAATAATAAGATCGCCGGGGGTGGCTACATTAAACTCTGCTAGTTTTTTTTCGCTTCGGGATGTGGTTATTTGCTCGATATTTCTTTCAAAAATGGCGTCCCTGACTACTGGATTATCTCGTAGCGTATTTTTTTTATTGGGGATTGATGGCACCGCTACATAATAGCCGGATTTGGGAATGCTGGTTACTAAACCTAAGATAATTAAATGCTCATAACCACTTTGAATGGTACTAACGCTGGTATGATATTGCTTTTTCAGATCGCGGACAGAAGGGAGCTTATGACCGGGTTTATAAATTCCATCTCTGATGTTCTTTTCAATATCGGAAGTAAATGCCTCAAATTTATAGGTTTTCATATACTGTACTGTCTTTATTTACAAATAAAGACATTGTACCAAAGGTAGTGATTGCTTTTTAAACGAGGCAAATGAAGGCAGAACAGTAAGCTTACGAAGTTTTTAAAACTTCGTAAGTTTTATATGGAGAGTGCTCCGGTCCTTGAAGGGCTAAGTTTAAACCTTTAAATATTGACTTATTTGACGCTCATCAAGTATTATCTTATGAACATCAATAAAGCTAATTAGGCCACCAAACCAATCCAAAACTTCTTGCTTTTTTAATGAGGTTTCTTTCTGCGTCAAATATGCTGAATAAGATGAGTATTTATAATCAATCATATTGTCAACCAGTTTGGCAACTACCGGATTCTGATGTATATAAGTGATTATTTTAGTATAGTAACTATTTGAATTGACCTCGGATACTTTATATCTACCTTGAAATAGGCTTCCAATGCGATTGTATTTTTTATTAATCGCTTTGGAATATGAAATAAAAAAGTTTTTTATCCCTTTTTCAAAAAGCACATTATCATTGACCCGGATAAAGAAATGAAAATGATTTGGCATTAAACAATATGAGTAAACTTCAGAGGATGGTAATACGTGTTTTTTAAATTGGGTAAGAAAATAGCAGTAATTTTCTTCTTCAAAATAGATCGGTTCTCTATTGTTTCCTCTGTTATATAAATGGTAGCAGGTGTTATTGTTGATTTTCATATATAGAGGGCACTTTCAAACTTACGAAGTTTTTAAAACTTCGTAAGTTTATTGTCATGGTATAAATTGCAAAATAAATGATGATCCCTTGCCTTCGGTTGATTGTACCTGTATATTGCCTTTGTGCAATAACATGATCTGTTTACATAAACTAAGACCTATACCGCTGCCTGTTTTACGGGTACTAAAGAAGGGGATAAAAATTTTATCGAGCAGTTCGGGCGGCATACCCAAACCGTTGTCTATCACTTTTACCAGGGTTTTGCTGTTATTCTGTAACTCGCCTGATAATATCAGGCGGGGCTCTTCACGGTCTTTTACCGCTTCTATGGCGTTTACCAGCAGGTTGATCATTACCTGTTCAATCAAGTTAATATCAGCCTGTATAGCCAGGGTAGGATCGCGCAGGATGATTTCCAGTTCGATGTGTTTTTTCTCGAGTGTTGGCCGCATCAGGCTGGCCAGGTTCTCAAACAGGTCGCGTACCAGGATTTTATTCAGATCGAGCTTGGTGATCTTATTGAGACTGCGGTAGCTTTCGGTAAATTTGAGCAAGCCTTCGCTTCGTCTTTTAATGGTATCGATACCCAGTTCCAGGTCTTCCAGTTCACTGCTTTGAATAGCACCGGTTATTTCGGGGCTTTGCAGTCGGTTTTTCAAGGTATCAGCCAATGATGATATTGGCGCTACCGAGTTCATGATCTCATGCGTCATTACGTTAAGCAGTTTTGACCATGCTTTTGACTCCGTTTCATCCAGGGCCTCGCTTACATTCTGAAAGGCTACCAATTTGTATAATATGTTATCACTGCGCATTACACTGGCGGTGATCAGCATTTTAACCAGCTGCTGGTTACGTGTAATGGTGATGATCTTGCTGTCGCCGGGTTTTACGATGATCAGCTCATGGTACAGGGCCGGATCTCGTTTTTCCAGCGAATGTAGAGATTTAAGATAGGGGATGCCAATCAGGTTTTTAAAAGCTTCATTGATCCAGCTGATGTTGCCACTTTCTTCCTCGAACGAAAGAATACCGGTATCAACCAATTCCAAAATCTTTTGAAGATAGTGATATTGTGTTTCACGTTCGCGACTGATGAGTTTAAAGGTGGTATTGATATCATTAAATCCTTTACGTAATGGCTTCAGCTCATTGGGCGCGCGCCGAACATCAAAGTGGCGTGAAAAATCGCGGTAATGGATTGACTCCACAAACTGGTTTACCTCGTCCTGTGCTTTTTTCTGAAAACGGATCATTTCAATAACCGCATATACAATGAGCGGGATAAAAATAACCAGGTATAAAGGTTTACCGCTAACAATAACAAAAGCGGCGGCAACCAGGGCCAGGAACATCAGAAATACACGCAGCAACAGCCGCCATTCATATCGGTTAAATATCATATTTGCTTAATCTGCGGTATAAGGCCGTGCGGGTTAATCCCAATTCTTTAGCGGCCCGTGTGATGTTGCCATTGTGTTTTTCGATAACCCGAAGTATGGCGTTTTTTTCCAGGGTACTTAGCTGTATGTTATCATCATCGGCAACGGTTTCAGGCGCCGTTTCCAGGATCGAGAATATCAAATCGTCGGGGCGCAGTATATTCTCGTCGGCCATAATCACCGCCCGTTCAATAGTATATTGCAATTCGCGTACGTTGCCTGGATAATTGTATGATTTTAATTTCTGCAGAGCCACGGCATCAAAATCCATCGAAGGTTTCAGGTACTTACCGGCATATAATTTGGCAAAATGTCTGGCCAGTATCGTAATATCTTCATTACGCTTGCGCAATGGAGGCATATTAATCTCAACGGTATTGATGCGGTATATCAAATCCTTGCGGAAACGGTTTTCGTTAGCCAGCTCATGCATAGGCACGTTGGTGGCGCAAATCAACCGGATGTCGATATCAACAGCTTTGTTGGTACCTAAACGGGTTACCTGCCGGTTTTGTAATACAGTAAGCAGCTTAGCCTGTTGCTGCAGGCTAATGTTGCCAATTTCATCGAGGAATAAAGTACCGCCCTGTGCATCTTCAAACCTGCCGGTACGGTCTTCGCGGGCATCGGTAAATGCGCCTTTTTTATGACCAAAAAGTTCACTCTCAAACAAAGTATCGGTTAAGGCTCCTACATCCACTTTAATAAAAGGCTTATCGGCACGCAGCGAACGTTCATGTATGGCTTTGGCCATCAAATCCTTACCGGTACCATTTTCACCCAGGAGCAGGATATTGGCATCAGTAGGGGCAATTTTATTCACCTTGTAAAAAATATCCTGCATCACTTCTGATTCGCCAAGGATAGAAGTATCGCCAGCTGTACTTTTAACAGCGGTTTTGGTGGTTTTTACACCCTCTTTTTTATCAAGGAGCTCTTTTATGGTAGTTATTAGCTTTTCATTATGCCATGGTTTTACAATAAAATCATTAGCGCCTTCTTTTAAAGAACGTACGGCTAAATCAATATCGCCATAAGCGGTTATCATGATCACGCATACATTGGGTTTCCAGTCCTTCACTTTGCGTAACCAGTATAAGCCCTCGTTGCCGGTATTTATAGCGCTATTAAAATTCATATCCAGCAAAACCAGATCAACTTCGTTGCGTTGCAATAACCAATTTAAATTCTCCGGGTTTTTCTCGGTAATCACTTCCTGCGCTTCTGTCTTCAGTAAAAGCTTAACGGCGGTCAACACATCCGGGTCATCGTCAACAATTAAAATAGTAGCTTTTTTTAATATCATATATTTATATAGTTCAGTAGTAGTTTACTGGTTCATTAGTTCATTAGGATCTCTTACTTATATTGACAAATATAACAGACTATTGCTACCAATGAACTAAAGAACCAGTGAACAATTGAACTAAATTGCTTAAATTTCATACCATTTATCATAATACAAGTATTAAACTGTAAATCAATAGTGAACGGATATAGCAAAATTGTATCACTGTATCATAACCGAACACTTGCTGTAACAGAAGCGTACGCTTTAATTGCTTATTTGCTGTTTAATGTGTTGAAATACAGTAATTTAATTTGTGGCATATCTTTTTGTTATCACTATTCAAAATATAATAAACTACAGTGGACAGAAAAATTGAAAAGAAGACCTGGAATAATAAACGGATACTAACAATTGCGGGCATAACAGGCATTATTTTATTAGTTGGCGGCAGTATTTATTTTACATCTGGTAAAAGCAAATTGGATGTTGACACCGAACGTATAACCATCAGTACTATCACTAAAGGCCCGTTCCAGGAGTTTATCCCGGTTAATGGCGTGGTAATGCCACTGACCACTATTTATCTTGACGCATCAGAAGGTGGTGTGGTTGAAGAAAAGTTTGTGGAAGATGGCGCCAACCTGAAAAAAGGCGATCCGATTTTAAAACTGTCCAATACCGATCTGGAACTGAGTCTGGCTAACCAGGAAACTGCTGTATATGCCGAGCAAACCCAGATGCAGATATCGCATAACAACGCGCAGCAGAACACCATTACCAAGTTAAATACCATGGCCGATGTTGAGAACGCTTACAAAGAAGCCGAAAGGGTATATAAGCTGGATAAACATCTTTATGACCAAAAAGCTATTGGTTTACAACAATACCAATCTGATAAAAACATGTATGATTATCAGGTTAACCGTTATAAATTAGCCAAGCAAATATTAGTGCAGGATACCTCACTGGTTAAACAGCAGGCTTCGCAGTCACAGGAACAATATGCGCACATGAAAACCACATTGGAATTGATGCGTAAAAAAGTAGCCAGCCTGGTTTTAAGGGCGCCTATTGATGGTCAGTTAACCTCAATGGATGCAGAAGTTGGTCAAAACAAAAAACAAGGAGAGCACCTGGGGCAGATCGATGTTCAATCAGGCTATAAAGTAAGGGTTGATATTGACGAGCATTATCTGTCACGTATATACACTGGCTTAAAAGGCGATTTTCAGTTTGCTGATAAAACCTATAACCTGGTAATCAAAAAGGTTTTCACACAGGTAACTGCAGGCAGATTCCAGGTTGATATGCAGTTTGTAGGTGAGGTACCTAAAGGTATCAGGAAAGGACAAACATTGCAGGTAAGACTGGCGCTGAGCGACGAAACTACGGCTATATTGGTTCCTAAAGGTGGTTTTTACCAGCAAACCGGTGGTAACTGGATATTTAAAGTAAGCGAAGATGGCACCAAGGCCTATAAGGTAGATATACAATTAGGCAGACAAAGCCCGGATTACTTTGTAATAACCGATGGATTGAAACCTGGCGACAAGGTAATTACCTCAAGCTATGAAACTTATGGCGACATACAGGAATTGGTATTGAAAAAATAAATGAACAAAACTGCAACGAAAAGCAGCTGTAAAACATCATATATAAAACTAATTAACTTAACGAAACTTAAAAAAACAAATCTATCCGCCACAGGGCGGGGATGATGCAGGAGGCACCAATGATAAAAATTACTAATCTCGAAAAATTCTACCGTACAGAAGAGGTAGAGACCATAGCTTTAAATAAGCTGTCGATTGAAATTGCTACCGGCGAATTTGTGGCCATCATGGGGCCGTCTGGTTGCGGTAAGTCAACCTTGCTTAATATTTTAGGGATGCTTGATGATCCGGATGCGGGCAGTTATATTTTTAATGATATTGAGGTAGCTCATTTTACTGAGCGTAAACGTGCCGATCTGCGTAAACACAACATTGGCTTTGTGTTCCAGAGCTTTAACCTGATTGATGAGCTTACTGTATTTGAAAACGTAGAATTACCGTTGATATATACTGGTGTAGCATCAGCCGAAAGAGTAAAAAGGGTAGAAGAGGTATTGGACAAAATGCAGATCATGCATCGCCGTAACCACTATCCGCAACAATTATCAGGTGGTCAGCAACAGCGTGTGGCTATTGCCCGTGCAGTAGTTAACAAACCTAAACTGATACTGGCGGATGAGCCCACTGGTAACCTGGACAGCAGCAACGGTAACGACGTAATGGAACTGCTGACTGATTTAAATGAGCAGGGAACTACCATTATTATGGTTACGCACTCTGAGCATGATGCCCGTTATAGCCACCGTATCATCCGCTTGTTGGATGGTCAGAGCGTAATGGAGAATATTATGGTTTAACCACCAGCCTCTTCCCAAAAGAAAATAGTTTATATAAGTTAGTAAGTGCCTTGCTATCCTCTCCTTATCAGGAGGGGTTAGCTTGAGTTTTATGATTTAGTTCCATCGGGATAACTCAAAATATCCTTTAGTTTTTAAAAGAACATGAGATAAACCTTCGGTATTAAGGAAGATGTAGAAATGGTGTTTTATAATAGTTAAATATTTAACGCTCAAGTAAATGATCAAGAATTATATAAAAACAGCTTTCCGCGATCTTCAAAAAAACAAAGGGTTTACCGCCATCAATATCCTGGGCCTGGCTTTGGGCCTGGCCACCTGCCTGCTCATTATTTTATATGTAGTTGATGAATTAAGCTATGATCGCTACAATACCAAAGCCAACAGAATTTACCGGGTAAATGAAGATCTTAAACTGGGAGATAACAGCGTAAAATATGCCGTTTGCATGCCCCCGCTGGCTAAAACCCTAAAAACAGAATATCCATACGTTGAAAATACTGTCCGCTTAAAAAATGCCGGTAGCTGGCATGTTAAAAAAGGAAATTCCAATATACTGGAGAACCGGTTGGTTTATGCCGATCCTTCGTTGTTTGATGTTTTTACCTTACCGATGATCGAAGGCAGCCCTTCATCGGCCCTTACCGAACCTAATAGCGTTGTAATTACCGAAAGTACAGCCAAAAAATATTTTAACAGCGTTAATGCGATAGGCAAAACGCTGGTGTTCAATGATAATACTCCATTTAAAGTTACCGGTGTAATTCATGATGTGCCCAAGCAGTCGCATTTCAATTTTGATTTCTTTCTGTCGATGTCTACCTGGCCCGATAGCCGTTCCAATGAGTGGTTACGCAGTGATTATAATACTTATGTTTTATTAAAGAATTCTACCGATGCCGGGAAATTAGCGGCCAGCTTTCCTGAATTATTAAGAAAATTCAGCGGGGCCCAAATGCAGGCGGATATGAATATGAGTATTGATGCCTTTGAAAAAAGCGGCAGTTTCTTCAGAATGAATCTGATTCCGCTGACTGACATTCACCTGAAATCGAGCCTGAGCGGGGAATTAGGCCCTAATGGCACCACACAGTATATCTATATATTTTCGGCAATAGCCATTTTTATTCTTTTAATAGCCTGTGTCAACTTCATGAACCTTTCTACAGCACGTTCGTCAAACCGGGCACGTGAGGTTGGTGTACGTAAAGTTTTAGGCTCCGACCGTAAACATCTTATCGCTCAGTTTTTAACCGAATCTGTTCTGGTTACCTTTGTAGCAACCTTACTGGCCTTTACAGCAGCCTTATTTTTATTACCACTATTCAACCAGTTATCGGGTAAGGAACTGGCAATTAATAGCCAGTCTTTAGTTTGGATCATCCCATCGTTATTATTCATATCCTTATTTGTTGGTGCCATTGCTGGGGCATACCCAGCGTTTTATCTATCAGCATTTCAACCGGTGGATGTTTTAAAAGGAAAATTAGCTGCCGGGTTTAAGGGGGGAAGGCTCAGGAGTTTTCTGGTCGTTTTCCAGTTCTCGATATCCATTTTCCTGATCATCGGTACTTTGGTGATATATAACCAGTTAAATTATATCCAAACAAAAAACTTAGGTTACAATCGCAACCAGGTACTTATTGTTCAAAATGTTTTTGAGCTTAACAAACAGGCTAAAATATTTAAACAGGAGGTAAAAGAAATTCCTGGGGTTATGAATGCCACCATGACGGGTTTCCTGCCTACTTCCAATTGGAAAAGCACGGCTATATACTATAAAGATGCTACGCTTGATCAAAAAAAATCCCTGTTTCCGCAAAGCTGGGAAATTGATGAGGATTATGTAAAAACGTTGGATATGAAGATGGTGGCAGGGCGCAGCTTCTCCAAAGATATGCCTACGGATTCTACGGGTATTATACTTAATGAATCTGCCGCTAAATTCCTGGGCTTTAACGATGTTAATAAAATCCTGTACAGGAGCCAGGGTGGCAAAAATACGCTGGATAATGTAAAGCAATATCATGTAGTGGGTATAGTAAAAGATTTTAATTTTAGTTCCCTGCGCGAAAGTATAGGTCCGGTGGTGATGACACTTGGCGAAAATACAGGCGCTCTAAGTGTTAAGGTAGATACTAAAAACCTGTCTGCGCTGCTATCCCAAATAAAAGACAGGTGGAAGGAATTATCGCCCAACGTGCAGATTAACTATTCATTTATGGATCAGGAGTTTGACGCCTCCTATCGCACAGAACAGCGTACAGGTCAGATATTTATAGTATTTACTTCTCTTGCCATTGTAATTGCTTGTCTGGGTTTATTTGGTTTGGCCGCCTATGCTGCAGAACAGCGCACCAAAGAGATTGGTATAAGGAAGGTACTGGGAGCCAGTGTATCGGCCATTGCGGGTATGTTGTCCAAGGACTTCATTAAGCTGGTGTTTATATCCATTTTGATAGCCTCGCCTTTAGCATGGTACCTGATGAATAAATGGTTACAGGATTTTGCTTACCGGATTAATATCCAGTGGTGGGTTCTGGTGCTGGCCGGCATGGCAGCATTATTTATAGCAGTTATTACAGTAAGTTTTCAATCCATCAAAGCTGCAGTGGCCAACCCGGTTGATAGCTTAAAAAACGAATAGAATAGCAGACTTAAATTAAAGCTCATGTTTAAAAATTATTTTAAAATAGCCTGGCGCGGACTTATCAGAAACAAGCTGTACTCCGCTATCAATATCGGTGGGTTAGGTGCTGGTATGGCCGTAAGTTTTATACTGCTGATATACGTATATAATGAAGTTACTTTTGATAGTTTTCATCAAAATAAGGACAGGATATATAAGGTAATGAAAAATCAGCCTGCCAACGGCGAAATAAATACCGGCGATGCAACGCCAGTACAGCTTGCCGGTGCTTTACAAAAAGATTATCCCGAAATTGAAGCTATAACCCGTACCAATTGGGGCTACGATCAATTGCTTAACTACAACAATAAGCCGTTGAAATTTAACCTGATGTCGGTTGATGCTTCTTATTTGGACATATTTACGCTCGACTTTGTTAAAGGCAACAAACAGGATGCATTTAGAGACATGTCGTCTGTGATCATAACGGAGTCGGTGGTTAAGGCTTTGTTTGGCGATAAAGATCCAATGGGCCAAACCGTAAAATTAAATGGTAACCAGCTGGTTAAGGTAAGCGCGGTAATAAAAGACCTGCCTCAAAACTCAACTTTCCGGTTTAAAGCACTTATACCCTGGAAGCTTTATGAGTCGGCACAACCCTGGGTAAAAGGCTCAAGTTGGGGAAATTATAGCTTCATGACGTATGTATTGTTAAAACCAGGTATTAACCCTGATGTATTTAGCAACAAAATAAAAAATGTGATAGCCCGGTATAATGCAGATAATAAAGAGAATAAGTTGTTTTTATTTCCCTTTACTAAATGGCATTTGTATAGTGAATTCAAGAATGGTGTGAGTGTTGGGGGGAGTATTGAGTATGTGCGATTATTTCTGTTATTGGCTATTGGGATTTTACTGATTGCCTGTATCAATTTCATGAACCTTTCAACAGCCCGCTCAGGGCGCCGGTCACGAGAGGTTGGTATCCGCAAGGTTGTGGGAGCAAAGCGAACCGCCATCATACAGCAATTCTTAGGCGAATCGGTACTTACCGCATTTTTGGCATTTGTATTTGCCATTTTACTGATGTCGGTGTTGTTGCCATATTTTAATGAGCTTATCAGGGGGCAATTGACCATACCGTATGCTAATTATGGGGCATGGGCAGCGGCCATCGCGGTAACAGTAATCACCGGCCTTTTGGCGGGTAGTTATCCGGCTTTGTTTCTATCATCCTTTAAACCAGTAAGGGTTTTAAAGGGTAATAGCAGCACCGGGAAGCGAACATGGCATACCAGGCAAATACTGGTTGTAACCCAATTTGTATTTGCTACCTGTTTGATCATATCAAGTATTCTGATATATAAACAAATTTCTTATATCAAAAACAGGCCTGTTGGTTATTCGCAAAACGGACTGGTGGAGTTTGGCCTGGAAGGTAAAATGATCGATCAATTTAATAACTTCAGGCTAGACGCTATTAGTTCAGGAGCGGTAACGGACGCTGCAGCTACATCAACCAGCATTGCCAATACTAACGGTAGTACATGGGGTGTTACATGGCCGGGACAGCTTGCAGGTGAAGACAAAATACCTATTGATCAGATTGCGGTATCTTATCATTTTATATCAACCTTTGGTTTGCATATTTTACAAGGACGGGATTTTGATGAAAGCCGCCCGGCCGATACATTGGCTTTGATGCTCAACGAAGCCGCGGTAAAATTGATGAGACTGAAACAGCCACTAGGTCAGATAGTAAAATGGCAGGGAAAACAATGTGCTGTAATAGCGGTAGTTAAGGATTTCGTATGGGGATCACCTTATGAACCTGTTAAACCGGTGATTATAGGGTTTGATAAAGGCTGGGCCGGACAAATGGGGTTACGTTTAAACCCCAAAGCGCCGGTTTCGGCGAGTTTGGCCAAATTAGAAAGCATTTACAAAAAATACAATCCAGAGTATCCTTTTCAATACAAATTTGTTGACGAAAGCTTTAATGGCAAATTTCAAACGGAAAAATTATTGGGTACCATATCAACCGCGTTTACCATATTGGCTATTGTTATATCCTGCTTAGGTTTATTCGGACTTGCCTCATTCTCGGCCGAGCAGCGAAAGAAAGAAATAAGTATACGAAAAGTATTAGGTGCCACAGTCAGCAGTCTCTGGTTTAATCTTTCAAAAGAGTTTTTACAGCTGGTCATTATTTCGTTTGTGATAGGATCGGCTATTAGCTGGTATTACATGAACCGCTGGCTTGCGCATTATACCTACCGTACCGATATAAGTTTGTGGGTATTTGTAGTAACTATAAGTATAAGCGTAGCCGTGTGCCTGATTACGGTAAGCTGGCAGGCTATTAAGGCGGCTTTGAGTAATCCGGTGAAAAGTTTAAAGAACGAATAAGGAAACGAAAAAGCTATTTAGAGTTTAGAAATTGATATTTCAAATCATTATGATCAAAAATTTTATAAAAATAGCCTGGCGAAATTTATTACGTCATAAATCATTTTCGCTGATCAACATAGCCGGATTAGCTATCGGGATGGCAAGTGCAGCTCTTATTTTATTCTGGATACAGAATGAGGTAAGTTACGATCAGTTTCATGCCAATAAATCGCGTTTGTACCTGGCCTATAACCGGGCGATTTTTGATGGTAAGCTTTGGTGCTGGTCAAGTACGCCTAAGGTGATGGCCAAAACTTTAAAACAGGAATACCCTGGAGTAGAGGAAACTGCGCGTACCACATCGGCCAATTTTTTGTTTACCGTTGGCGATAAGCACCTGAACGTTCCTGGTTATTTTACTGATCCGGGTTTCCTGACCATGTTTAGCTTTCCCTTGCTGAATGGTAATCCTAAAACAGCGCTTAATACAGTTAGTTCTATAGTGATCACCGAGCAGCTTTCTAAAAAACTGTTTGGTAATGATGATGCCATAGGTAAAGTTGTCAGGATAGATAGTGTAGATAATTTTACCGTTACCGGTGTTTTAAAGGCATTGCCTAATAATACCCGTTTTGATTTTGAATACCTGGTACCCTGGAGCTATTTGGTAAAAACAGAACATGTGGATGAGAAAAATTGGGGCAACAACTCTGTACAAACCTGGGTGTTGGCCAAACCCAATGTGTCTGAAGCCAGCTTAAATAGACAGGTATTAAATATAACCAAATCGCACTCCGACCAAAAAGATGATGAGGTGTTTATGCACCCTGCAAGTAAATGGCGGTTGTACTCCAATTTTGAAAACGGTAAAATAGTGGGTGGCCGCATCAATACGGTAAAGTTATTTGGGTTGATAGCCATGTTTATTTTGCTTATTGCTTGTATTAACTTTATGAACCTGAGTACGGCACGCAGCGAACGGCGTGCGCGGGAGGTAGGCATCCGCAAAGTAGTAGGAGCGCAAAAAGGTTCGCTCATAGGGCAGTTTTTGGGTGAGTCGATATTACTTGCCCTAATTGCCGGTGCATTAGCTCTCATTATTGTGCAAATCAGTCTTTCAGGATTTAACCAGCTAACCGATAAGCAATTATTTATACCCTTTAGCAGCATTGTTTTTTGGTTTATATGCCTTTTGTTTGTACTGTTAACCGGTGCTATAGCCGGCAGTTACCCAGCCTTTTATTTATCATCCTTTAAGCCGGTAAGCGTATTAAAGGGAACGTTTAAAGCAGCAAATGCTTTAGTAACCCCGCGTAAATTACTGGTAGTTATACAGTTTACTTTTGCTATAGTGCTCATCATTTGTACCATTATTGTGCGCAATCAAATGCAATATGCGCAAGACCGCGAATTAGGTTACAAAAAAGATAACTTGGTTTATACCATGATGATGGGGGGCATAGAGAAGAATTATAAAATGATCAGGAGCGAATTGATTAGCAGCGGGGCAGCAACATCGGTAACCAAAACCAGTTCGCCTATTACGCAGCGCTGGAGTGATAGCTGGGGCTACGATTGGAAAGGAAAGGATCAAAGTCAGAAAATTGACTTTATCATTTACAATACCGATGGGGATTTCACAAAAACAATGGGATTGAAAGTTATAGCCGGCAGGGACATTGATGTTGCCGCTTATCCAACCGACTCAACGGCTATGCTGCTGAACGAAGCCGCCGCCAAGGTTATGGGTTTTAAAAACCCTATAGGCCAGATTGTGAAAAATGGAGATGAACACGATTGGCATATTATCGGTGTAGTCAAAAATTTTATTATCGAATCACCTTATGAACCTGTTCGGCCGATGATCGTACAGGGGCCAAAATCATGGTTTAGCGTAATTCATTATAAATTAAATCCTGCTAACACTACTGCCGAGAATTTAAAACGGGCAGAAGGTGTATTCAAAAAATATAATTCGGAATATCCATTTGAATATCATTTTGCCGACGAGGAATACGCCCGTAAGTTTAATGACGAAAAGCGGACAAGCACGTTAGCCAGCTTGTTTGCCGGATTAACCATATTTATATCATGCCTTGGTTTGTTTGGTTTGGCGGCTTATATGGCCCAAAATCGTCAAAAGGAAATCAGTATGCGTAAAGTATTGGGCGCATCAGTTTCTCATCTTACCACTTTATTGTCCAGGGACTTTTTAATGCTGGTATTGATATCATTTTTGATAGCATCGCCGATAGCCTGGTATGGCATGCACGTTTGGTTGCAAAACTATACTTACCGTATCAATATTCAGGTGTGGGTATTTATAGCAGCAGGGTTGTTGACTATGATCATCGCTTTGGCAACAGTTAGTTTTCAATCTATAAAAGCTGCACTTACCAACCCGATAAAAAGTTTAAAAAATGAGTAAAGCGGTAGTGAACAAAAGGATAAATAATTTAAAGTTTAGCGCTTAAATTTTAGAATTTAAAATATCATGTTAAAAAACTTCATCAAAATAGCCTGGCGAAATCTCTATAAGAATAAAACTTTTTCGCTTATCCACATCCTTGGGCTCACCATGGGCATTACCGTTTGCCTCATGATATTCCTGTACATCACCAATGAGTTTAGCGTGGATAGTTTCCATAAGCAAGGCAAAAATATTTATAGGGTGATGCGGGGCTTCGAGCCGGGAAAACCACGTACGGCTTATCTTTCAGGTCCTTATGCGCCGGCATTATTGAATGATTATCCTGAGGATATCAAGATGGCGGTACGGGTAAGGCCACAAAATAATTTGGTTTCATTTGGTGAAAAAGCATTCAACGAACAGAAAGTATACGCAACCGATGCAGGCTTTTTCAAATTATTCTCATTTCCGCTTATCAAGGGAGATGCAGCAACAGCATTGGAAAACCCTAACAGTGTAGTACTTACCGAAACCACAGCCAAAAAATACTTTGGGAGTACAGAAAATGCCATGGGCAAGGTAATTCAGATAGATAAGACCCTACAATTGAAGGTTACCGGTATTGCGAAAGACGTTCCTTCAAATTCGCATCTTGACTTTGATGTTGTTTTTCCTATAGCTAATTATACCAAAGACGCAGGCTTTAATGTCTGGATCAATAACGGACTATTTGTTTATCTTTTGCTAAACGAGCATAGTACACAATCGGCACTCGAAAGTCATTTTACCCAGTTTATGGATAAGTACATGAGCAAGGATATGCAACGTTTTGGCGCTAAATTCGATTTGAAACTTACTCCTTTAAAAAATATTTATTTTGAAGATGCTTCATCATTTGATAATGTGAAGCACGGCGATAAAACTGTAGTATTCATTTTTATATCCATTGCTGTACTTATCATGCTTATTGCTTGTATCAACTTCATGAATCTGTCAACCATACGTGCGGTTGAGCGGTCAAAAGAGGTTGGTATGAGAAAGGTAATGGGAGCCTTACG
This sequence comes from Mucilaginibacter inviolabilis, assembly GCF_011089895.1. Lineage (NCBI taxonomy): Bacteria > Pseudomonadati > Bacteroidota > Sphingobacteriia > Sphingobacteriales > Sphingobacteriaceae > Mucilaginibacter > Mucilaginibacter inviolabilis. The sequence continues at coordinate 1,211,181 of NZ_JAANAT010000001.1, read as the reverse complement.
TAACCATTTAATTATTCAGTTTATTGGTGAATCACTTTTATTAGCATTAATTTCCTGTGTTATATCCGTTGGCTTATTATTAATGTTGATGCCCTGGTATAACCAGTTGTTGGGCTACAAGCTATCGGTTGCCTGGAACCAGCCACCTATTTACCTGTTCCTGGTAGGCGTAATATTGACTGTAGGTTTTTTGGCTGGCAGTTACCCGGCGTTTTTCCTTTCTGCATTTTCACCCATACAGGCGTTAAAGGGGAAATTAAGATTAGGCAAAGGAGGTACATTGCTGAGGCAATCATTAGTGGTGTTACAGTTCAGTATCTCTGTTTTACTCATCATTGGTACTATTGTTATTATGAACCAGATGCATTATATCAAAAGTAAGTCACTGGGTTATGATAAAGCACAAACTATTACTGTAAGCATAGACAATAATGATATTTATGACCACCGACGCCAGTTTAAAGACGAGCTTCAAAACTCTGGTGTTGTATCATCGGTATCTCTTATGTCGGGTCAGCCGGGAGGTTTTTTTGATACGCATACTTTTACTGTCGAAGGTCAGCATGATGTATTCAGGTCGAGAACCGAGTTTGCCGATTTTGAGTATGTAAAAACTCTTGGCTTAAAGATCATAGCTGGCCGGGATTTTTCGGCACAATTTGCTACCGATACTGCTAATGCGGTGCTGCTTAATCGTACTGCAGCCAAAGAATTGGGTTACACGCCCCAACAAGCTTTGGGCAAATGGATAAGAAATAATGGGCGCGACGATAAACCACGTACCATAGTAGGCGTTGTAGAAGATTTTAACTTTTTATCACTTAAAGAAAATATGGATGCGTTGGTGATAGCACCCAATGATGATCGCCGGGTAGTAGTGATAAAATTAAAACCTGGAAATATACCGGCTGCATTGGCCAGTATTAAAGAAATATATGCCAAAGTAGCGCCTGTTTATCCTTTCGAGTACAGCTTTTTGGATCAACAATTTAATACCACTTATAAAAATGATATCAGGCAGCAAACCATGTTGAGCATATTTTCCGGTCTGGCCATATTTATTGCCTGTTTAGGCTTATTTGGTCTGGCCTCATTTACAGCAGCCAAACGTACCAAAGAAATAGGTGTACGTAAGGTGCTGGGCTCATCTGTGCCCAATATTTTGCTGCTACTGTCAAAAGATATGTTGAAGCCTGTTTTACTGGCTACGGTTATTGCTATGCCTGTTGGATATTACTGTATGAATAAATGGTTGCAAAATTTTGCTTACCGCACCACATTGCACTGGTGGATATTTGTTTTAGCGGCAGTTTTAACCTTTTTAATAGCTCTGTTTACCATCAGCTTTAAGTCTTTAAAAGCAGCTTTGGCAAATCCGGTAAAAAGTTTGAGAAACGAATAGGGGTAATGGAGCATTGAACTGTATATGATGTAGATGACGACTTTGAGATGAGCGGTTTAAATTTTTAGTATAAAGTATTTAAAATTTTAAAAATCATGTTAAAAAATTACATCAAAACCGCTCTCCGCGGTCTGCGAAAAAATATAGGCTTTACCGCTATTAATATCCTGGGCCTGTCTGTTGGTTTGGCAACCTGTCTGCTGATTGTTTTTTACGTGATGGACGAACTGAGTTACGATAAGTTCAACAAAAAAGCCGACCGCATTGTACGCATGAATTTTGAACTGAAATTTGGCGGCAATAATTCCATATATGCCCAAACCATGGCTCCTTTAGCACAGGTTTTGAAGGCAGAATTTCCGGATGTAGAGAATACGGTGCGCATGCAAGCAAAAGGAGGGGTACGCGTAAAAAAGGATAATGAAAACATCCTGGAAAACATGATGATTTATAGCGATCCTGGTTTGTTCGACATTTTTACCCTGCCCATGGTTAATGGTAACCCGGCAACTGCCCTGGTAGAGCCCAATAGCGTGGTAATTACAGAGAGCACAGCTAAAAAGTATTTTAACAGCACCAATGTAGTAGGTAAAACATTCCTGTTTAATGATAAAGAGAACTATAAAATTACCGGGGTTATAAAGGACATTCCCAAACAATCGCACTTCAATTACGATTTCTTCCTTTCCATGTCCTCATTTCCCGAAAGCAGGTCAACAACATGGTTAAGCAATAACTTTAACACCTATGTATTATTAAAACCAGGTGCCGATTATAAAAAATTGAATGCTCAACTTCCGGCTTTACTACGCAGGCACGTTAATACCGAGTTACAAAGCATGGTACATTTAACCATGGATGAATTTGAGAAAGCAGGTAATTATTTCAGGCTGAATTTAACACCGCTTGCCGATATTCATTTACACTCCAACCGGATAGGTGAACTGGGGCGTAATGGCAGTATTCAGTACGTGTATATACTTTCGGCAATTGCGCTGTTTATTTTGCTTATAGCTTGTGTCAATTTCATGAACCTTTCTACAGCGCGCTCCTCAAACCGGGCACGCGAGGTTGGGGTACGTAAAGTATTAGGCTCTGCGCGCAGTGCATTAGTTACCCAGTTTTTAACCGAGTCTGTTTTGGTGACATTTTTATCTACTCTTATAGCGGTGGTGTTAGCATGGCTTATGCTGCCTTTCTTTAATCAAATGGCTAATAAAGAGTTGGCTATAACTTCACAATCATTTATTTGGTTATTGCCTGTCATCATCACCATATCTTTAGGTATAGGCTGTTTAGCCGGTTTCTATCCGGCATTTTTTTTATCAGCATTTCAGCCTGTTGATGTTCTTAAGGGGAAACTGGCAACGGGTTTTAAAGGCGGCAGGCTCCGGAGCTTTCTGGTAGTTTTTCAATTCTCCATATCTATTATCCTGATCATTGGCACCTTGGTTATTTATAATCAGCTTAACTATATTCAGCATAAAAATTTGGGATATGACCGAAACCAGGTACTCATTGTAAAAAACACGGGCGCATTGGGTAATCAGGCAAAAATTTTCAAACAGGAGATCAAGCAACTCTCAGGGGTAGTTAATGCCACAATGACGGAATATTTACCAACTGCCGACGACCGGAACACATCTGCGTTGTTCCAGGACCCAACTCTCGACCAAAAGCGGGGAATTTTGCCGCAAATATGGTCGGTTGATGAAGACTATATCAATACCTTGGGGATCAAGCTGATCAGCGGTCGTAATTTTTCAGAACAACTGCTTACCGATTCGTCATCCATAATTATCAATGAAACCGCCGCCCGTTTATTGGGACTTACTTCGCCCTTAAATAAGTCTATTTACCGCCCAATGGATAGTTCGGGTAAAAACATCAGGAAATTCAATATCATTGGCGTTATTAAGGATTTCCATTTCAGCTCGTTACGGGATAATATTTCACCTGTTACTTTATTTCTGGAAGAAGATCGCGGGGCTTTAAGTATACGTGTAAATGCGCAAAATATTCCAGCATTGCTGGCACAGATAGAAAATAAATGGAAATCGCTGGTACCTAATCAACATTTTGTCTATTCTTTTATGGATCAGGATTTTGAAGCCACCTATCGTTCAGAAGAACGCGTTGGAAAAATATTTGTGGTTTTTACTTCGTTGGCTATTGCCATCGCTTGCCTGGGTCTGTTTGGGTTAGCCGCTTATGCAGCGGAGCAACGTACCAAAGAGATTGGTATACGTAAAGTATTAGGAGCCGATGTTACGGTTATTGTAACCATGCTTACCAAAGATTTTATTAAGCTGGTATTTATAGCTATCGTAATATCATCACCACTGGCCTGGTTCTTTATGCATAAATGGTTACAAGGTTTTGCTTACCGTGTTAATTTTCAGTGGTGGATAATATTATTGGCCGGTGCAGGAGCAATTTTAATAGCCTTTTTAACCATCAGCTTTCAATCTATCAAATCGGCATTGGCCAACCCGGTAAAAAGTTTAAAGAGCGAATAAGGTTAACTGGTTTTGAATTGTATTAGATTTGAAATCGCTTATTGAATTTGATATATTTTATACCAGGTGCAACCAAAATCTATTAAAGCTGGTCTTATAGCTGAATTAAACAAAAAATCATGAAAAAATATTTACTGTTGTTATTTGTCGCCAGTCAAAGTTACGTAGCCTTTGCTCAGCGTAGTGGGCAAACTCCTTATATGACTAAATCATTATCAGGCTCCGCAATCAGATCGGCTGTGGTTAAAACATCCGGTGGGAGCATTGCTGTTACTGGTGGAAGTGGCGAAGCACCGCGTGTTGAGGTTTATATCAGTGGAAATAATGGTAACAATGATATTTCGAACGATGAAATAAAAAAGCGTTTAGAGGATTATGTATTGGAGGTAACCATTAACAATGGCGAAGTACAGGCTATAGCAAAGGCTAAAAGTAAAGGTCTTTTTAACTGGAATAACTCTCTTAATATATCATTTAAGGTATTTGTGCCTAAACAGGTAACTACAGATCTGAATACCAGCGGCGGCAGCATTAGTTTGGATAATTTAACCGGTAAACAAGATTTTCAAACCAGCGGAGGAAGCCTTCATATGGACAGATTAACCGGTGCCATACATGGCCGAACCTCCGGAGGCAGTATTCATGTAAGTAACTCTGGCCAGGATATTGACCTGTCAACAAGCGGAGGAAGCATCACTGCAGTTAATTGCATTGGGCACATCAGGTTAGAAACATCCGGAGGTTCGCTACAATTAGAAGGATTACAGGGTAATATTGATGCAACAACAAGTGGGGGTAGTATTCGTGGTAACAGCATTAATGGCGAACTGATAACCGGCACAAGCGGGGGTAGTATTAACCTTACTCAATTATCATGCGCACTTGAGGCCTCAACCAGCGCGGGCAGCTTTCATGCGCAGTTTAACAGCGTGGGTAAGTATGTTAAAATAGATGTAAGTTCTGGCCATATTGATTTGGATCTGCCCTCAAAACAGGGTGTTGATCTGGACCTTCGTGGCCAAAAGGTAGAAACTAATTTTACTGGAAACTTTGACGGAACTAAAGAAAAAGACAGAGTAAGGGGTAAACTCAATGGTGGTGGTGCATTGGTTGAAGTAAGAGGGAACGGCCGGGTTAATCTGAATGTTAACTAATTAATTACTAGTTATATAAAAGCCTGTTGGAAAATTAACCCAACAGGCTTTTTTGTTTTATTTTACTGTATCATAACCGGACACCCACTGTTACGCCTGCGAACAGTTAAAATATTAAATTATGTATAATTTGCTGTTTATTAGTAGTTTATATAATTGGTACATATTTTACTTGCCTAGGCAGGGAAGATGGAGATGAGGACATCAGATTTTATAATTTAATATTTACAGGCATGTTAAAGAATTATTTGAGAAGCGCAGTACGCAATATCACACGACATAAATTTATTTCGTTCATCAATATTTTTGGCTTAACCATCGGCTTAACCTGTTGTATGCTTATCCTCATATATATTGTAAATGAACTGAGCTACGATAAGTATAATACCAATGCCAGGGATGTTTACCGGGTAACCAGGAGCTTTAACACCGTAGATGGTGCTCAAACGCTTTTCCTGGGGTCAATAGCACCACCATTTGCCCCCTTATTAAAAAATGAATTTCCCGACATCAAGAAAATAACCCGGCTGCGGGGAAACGGTGTCATTTCCATGCGTTATAAGGATAAATTACTTAATGAAAATGGATCTTACTTTGCCGATGAAAATTTTGTTGATGTTTTCACTGTAAAAACTATTGAGGGCGATCCGAAGACCGCTCTCTCAGATCCTTTCACGGTGATGATGACCGAAGACATGGCCCGTAAATACTTTGGTAACGAGGATCCTATGAATAAGGAGATCAGACTGGGTAACCGGTTTAACTTTAAGGTAACCGGTATTTATAAACCATTCCCGGCTAATGCGCACCTTCACCCGGAAATGCTTTTATCGTTCATTACTTTAAAGGATAGTACGTTGTATGGCGATAAACAACTACATACTAATTGGGGCAACAATGACTTTTATACGTATATGCTTTTACCACCCAATTACAATATAGAGCATATGGAATCATTATTCCCGGGCTTTTTAGATAAATATGTTCATTTCCCCGGACAACCAGGGAATTTTCGGGAGTCACAAAACAGTAAGTTGCATATTCAGAAACTGTTAGACATACATCTACATTCGCACCTAGATTCTGAAATAGAAGCCAATGGCGATATTAAGCGGGTTTATATATTTTCGGCAATAGCTTTATTTATCCTGCTGATAGCCTGTATCAATTATATGAACCTATCGACCGCGCGTTCGGCATTAAGGGCGCGAGAGATCGGTATCCGTAAAGTTATAGGGGCTCAGCGGAAAGAAATAATTACGCAGTTTTTAAGTGAGTCGGTATTGATCACTTTCTTTTCATTGATATTGGCATTAGTACTTACCTGGTTATTAATACCGTTTATTAATGGATTATCAAACCTGGGATTGAACTTCAGCAGTTTATATCAGCCAGGGTTATTACTAACCATATTAATATTGCCATTCTTTATAGGTATCCTAAGCGGAATTTATCCTGCCCTGTTCATGTCGTCATTTAAACCTGTTAAAGTATTGAAAGGGATATTAAAAATAGGTACAGGTGGTATATCATTTCGTAAAGTTTTAGTGGTAGTGCAGTTTTCTGTTTCTATCGTGCTTATAGTTGCTACTACTATTGTATTTCAACAATTGAGTTATATCCAACAAAAGTCGCTGGGCTTTGATAAGGAGCATGTTATCACAATGAGTAACCCATTCAGCAATAGCCAATTCGAAACATTTAAAAATGAAGTAACTAAAAATGCGGGTGTTAAAGAGATGGGCCGTTCATCACGCATTCCGTCTGGCAGATTATTGGACGATCGGGATATATCAGTTTTTGAAGGGAGTAAATCACAACCAGTTAAGGCAGATGTCAAATATGTAAATACAGATTATGGCTTTATTCCTACTTTTGGTATGAAAATGGCTGCCGGGCGCAATTTTTCGCGTGATTTTGGTACCGATAGCAATAACTATGTTATTAACACTGCTGCTGCAAAAGTTCTTGGCTGGAAAACTTCCGAAAATGCGATAGGAAAAGATCTTGCATATGGCGGAGTAAGGGGTAAAGTGATTGGGGTAGTTAACGATTTTCATTTTGAGTCGATGCATCAAAGTATAATTCCTTTGTTATTCCGTATGCCAGGCCACAATAATTCAGGCGGCGAAAATTATGACAGGTTATCCATAAAAATTGCTGGCAATAATATAAACTCATCTATAAATACAATTCAGCAAGCCTGGCAGAAGTTACAACCAGAAACGCCATTTGAGTATACGTTTCTGGACGAAAGGTTTCAAAAGCTATATGACAGCGAACAGCAACAAGGCCACTTGTTCACTATATTTTCTTTCATTGCCATATTTATAGCATGTCTTGGACTTTTTGGTCTTTCGGCGTTTACCATTAGCCAACGCATTAAAGAGATAGGGGTACGTAAGGTGCTTGGAGCAAGTATCCCGCAAATCGTAACGGAACTATCCAAAGACTTTTTAAAACTGGTGCTCATTGCTTCAGTGATCGCTTTACCTGTGGCCTGGTACGCCATGAGTAAATGGCTGCTTGATTTTGCCTTCCGTATCAGTATACAATGGTGGGTATTTGTAATGGCCGGTGTTATTGCATTAGTGATCGCTTTTGTAACCATCAGTTTTCAATCTATCAAAGCAGCTACAGCAAACCCGGTAAAGAGTTTACGCAGCGAATAAAAGCTACACACAGAAAGCTAGAACTCAAGAACATTCAGGATTTAAAAATTAGATTTTAGAATTTATAGCATCATGATCAAAAATTATTTCAAGATTGCCTTACGCAACTTTAGTAAGCATAAATTGTTTACGCTGATCAATATTATCGGGCTATCCATTGGTATAAGTTCGGCATTGGTTATTTATCTGATCGTGCATTTTGATTTCACTTTTAATCAATCCTTTACTGATGGTGACAGGATATATCGCATAGTTTCTAATTATACGTTTTCTGGTGAGGAAGCTCATAACAGGGGAGTTACCGGAGCATTGCCCGAGGCAATGAAATCTGTTAGCGGTGTAGCTATTTCGGCTCCTTTTTTTACCCTCAGTCAACCTAATGTGCTTATTCCTGCAAAATCAGGTGTTCCGGTTAAATTCAAAACTCAGGATAATGTTGTTATTGCTGATAGCCGTTATTTTAACCTGTTTAATTATAGTTGGAAAGCTGGTTCTGCTAAAACCGCGCTAAATGAACCCAACCAGGTGGTATTGACTACAGATCAAGCTAAAAAATACTTTCCCTCGCTTTCCTATAACCAAATGTTAGGACGCACGGTTACTTATGATACTTTAACCACAACCGTTAGCGGTATAGTAGAGCCATTAAAAGGCAATAACGATTTTACTTTTCATGATTTTATATCTCATGCTTCTGTAAGTTCAAATAAGGCTCTTCAAAATGAAATAAGACCGGAAAACTGGGGTGGTACAACATCTGCCTCTCAACTTTTTATCAAGTTATCACCAAACATTACTGTTGCCCATATCGAAAAACAATTAAATGAGTTATTAAAGAAAAACAATCCACCTAAACCATCAGATAAAGGCAACACCCGAAATTTTACACTACAGCCATTAAGCGATTTACACTTTAACGGAATATACGGAACGTTTGATACCGGTGCCAGTCGTAGTGCCAACAAAACTACATTGTATGGTTTATTGGTGATTGCCTTGTTCCTGTTGTTATTAGGTTGCATCAACTTTGTGAATTTAACCACCGCTCAGGCTACACAAAGAGCTAAAGAAATAGGTATTCGTAAAACAATGGGTAGCAGTCGTGTACAACTTATTATCCAGTTTTTAAGTGAAACATTTTTAATAACCTTAATTGCCGTAATTGTTTCTGTAGCTATAGCTCCTGTTATTTTAAAACTTTTTGCTGATTTTATTCCGCAGGGTATTACGATAGATATTTTAGGTCATCCCGATCTGATAATTTTTCTGTTCATATTAACAATAGTGGTAAGCCTTTTATCTGGGTTTTACCCGGCTATATTACTATCGGGATATAAACCCGCACTGGTGCTTAAAAATCAAACCGCTGCCAATAGCAATAAAACACGTAACGCGGTGTTACGTAAATCATTAACCGTTTTACAGTTTGTTATAGCCCAATTCTTTATCATGGCCACGGTGCTGGTTAGTAAACAAATATATTACGCGCTTCATAAAGACCTGGGTTTTAAAAAAGATGCAATTATAGTAATTAACTCCCCCTGGAAAAGCCGTACGGTGAGTCGTAACCAGGTATTTATGAATAAGTTAAAAGCTATACCTCAAATAGAGATTATAGCAATAGGAAAGGATGCCCCATCTTCCAGCTCAAGTAACTCAACAGAAGCTACTTATAAAGATGGAAAGAAGGATATCAAAATAAATCTGGAAGAAAAATATGGCGATGAAAATTACATTAATGTATATAAGATCAAACTACTTGCCGGCCGCAATCTACGATTATCAGATACCTCCAGAGGCTTTTTAATTAATACGACTTGTGCAAAAATATTCGGATTTAAAAACCCTAAAGATGCAGTTGGTAAACTAATAGATAATTTTAATGGCGATACCAAAATGGAAATCATTGGAGTGGTTGCGGATTTTTATCATGAATCGCTGCACTCACCGATTAAGCCATTGGCTATTTTAACCAGTAAAGAACGTTATAATAACGGCACATTTCATATCGCATTAAAACCCCAATCGGCTGGTGGTAATGATTGGAAAAAAGCAATTTCGGCAATGGAATCGGCATGGAAAGAGATTTATCCTGAAGACGATTTTGAATATCATTTTTTTGATGAAAATATTGCCAAATTCTATGATGCGGAACAACACACATCAACTTTATTGACATGGGCCACTGGATTGTCGGTATTTATAAGCTGTCTGGGTTTGCTTGGTTTAGCCATGTACACCACTAATTTGCGTACCAAAGAAATAGGAGTTAGGAAAGTTCTTGGTGCTTCGGTAACTCAAATTGTTACCCTGCTATCAACAGAGTTGATCATACTTATTGTATTGGCTTTTGTTTTAGTTACACCACTAGCCTGGTATGCCATGCATAAATGGATACAAAATTTTGCCGACCGCACCACTATCAGCTGGTGGGTATTTATTTTGAGTGGCGCCGGTATGCTGCTGGCTGCTTTGTGCACTTTGAGCTTCCAAACGGTTAAAGCAGCTATCGCCAACCCGGTTAAAAGTTTGAGGAGTGAGTAAAACTGAAAGTTAATTAGAAGTTAGATTTTAGAATTTATATCATCATGATCAAAAATTACTTCAAGATAGCCTTGCGCAACTTTGGCAGGCATAAATTATTTACGCTGATCAACATTATTGGGTTATCGGTAGGTATAAGTGCGGCTTTGGTTATTTACCTTATCGTACATTTTGATTTTACGTTTGATAAATTTCATCCGGACGGCGACAGGATCTACAGGGCGGTAACCGAATTTTCATTTTCTGGTGAAGTAGGATATAACAGTGGCGTAAGCGGACCGCTTGCCGGTGCGGTAAAATCTGAAGTAACCGGTGTTAAGGATGTGGTGCCATTTTTTACCTTAAACCAGGTAAATGTATTTGTGCCAAAAGCAGGAGCAGATGTACCCGCTAAGTTTAAAAACCAGGAGAATGCGGTGTTAGCGGATGCCCGGTATTTTAACCTGTTTAAATACAGTTGGTTAGCTGGCTCACCTAAAACTGCCCTAAATGAACCATATCAATTAGTTATTACTTCAGACCAGGCTAAAATTTATTTCCCCAATATTCCATATAACCAGGTGCTTGGTAAAACTGTGATCTTTGATACTATTAAAACTACCGTAACAGGCATTGTACAAACACCTATACAGAACACAGATCTTTACTTTCAGGATTTTATATCATACAGCACGGGTTTAAGCAATGCCGATCTGAAAGGTAGTTTACAATTAACAGAATGGGGGAGTACTACCTCTGCATCGGCATTATTTATTAAGCTTGCTAATAATGTTAACCCGGCCAATGTAGAAAAACAACTGAATGTACTGTTCAAAAAGCATAACCCGGGCCGGAAAGAAGATGCAGGTAATAAACGGGTGTACCACCTACAACCGCTGAACGATCTGCACTTTAACAAGGATTACTCCAATTTTGACAATGGTCGCATAGCTAACAAAGCCACGTTATATGGTTTGCTGGCTATTGCCGCTTTTTTACTGGCATTAGGTTGTATCAATTTTGTAAACCTTACAACAGCCCAGGCATCACAAAGGGCAAAAGAAATAGGGATACGCAAAACCATGGGCAGCACCCGCAGGCAACTTATATTACAATTTTTAAGCGAAACTTTTTTAGTTACATTATTAGCAGTAATCATAGCCATTTTAATAGCTCCCTTTATTTTAAAACTATTTGCAGATTTTATACCAGCCGGCGTTAAAGTTGATTACCTGCATCAGCCTAATCTTATACTTTTCTTAGTAGGGCTAACCTTTGCTGTAAGTCTTTTGTCGGGTTTTTATCCTGCTCTGGTTCTTTCCGGATATAAACCGGCTCTGGTTCTTAAAAACCAGGCAAATTCAGGCACTAGTAAAACCAGAAATGCGATACTGCGTAAATCGTTGACTGTAGCACAGTTTGTTATTGCTCAATTTTTTATTATGGCTACCATATTGGTGAGTAAACAAGTTTATTATGCTTTACATAAAGACCTGGGATTTAAAAAAGAAGCTATACTAAATATTGGTATACCATTTAAAGGCCTGGACAGTCATAAAAAGCAACAGGTATTTATGAATGCCATTAACACAATACCACAAATTGAAATGATCAGCGTAGGCGGGCCTGCACCATCATCAGGTAACACCATGTCAACAGAAGTTAAGTATAAGGATGGCAAGAAAGAGATTAAAACAGACGTTCAGCAAAAGTTTGTAGATGAAAATTACATTAAAATCTATCACATAAAACTGCTCGCAGGCCGCAATCTGCAAGCTTCAGATTCGATAAAGGCTATATTGATCAACCAAACCTACGCGCGTGTACTGGGTTTCAAAAACCCAGCGGCTGCTATTGGGCACATGGTGGACTATAATGATAAAAAAACAGAGATCATTGGCGTAGTGGGCGATTTTTATCAAAAATCATTGCATTCACCTATAAAGCCGTTGGCAATGTTAACTACTTCAAAATTTATAAACCGCACATTCCATTTGGCTTTAAAACCACAAATTGAAGGTGGAAATGAGTGGAAAACCGCTATAAATAGTATAGAAAAAGCATGGAAACAAGTATATCCTGATGATGATTTTGACTATCGCTTTTTTGATGAAAGCATAGCCAAATTTTATAAAAGTGAACAACAGACATCAACCTTACTTACCTGGGCCACCGGATTATCGGTATTCATCAGCTGTTTGGGATTGCTTGGCCTGGCTATGTACACAACCAATTTGCGAACCAAAGAAATAGGAGTTAGGAAAGTGCTGGGCGCATCAGTTTCCCAAATAGTTACGTTGCTATCAACAGAATTAGTATTTCTTATTGTATTAGCTTTTATTTTAGTTACTCCGCTGGCCTGGTACGCCATGCATAAATGGATGGAAAGCTTTGCCGACCGTACAACCATCAGTTGGTGGATATTTATATTGAGCGGTACTGGTATGTTGCTGGCGGCTTTGTGTACACTGAGTTTTCAAACAATTAAGGCAGCTATCGCCAATCCTGTTAAAAGCTTACGCAGCGAATAATATTGGTGTAATTGGCATCATTTATGAATTGCTACTAAATGTAATAATATCGATTTCTGTATCCATTTAGTAGCCTGTAATCAGCCTAAGAAACACTGTATCATAACCGTACATGTGTTGTTACACTTACGAACACCTTGTTTTTAAATAAATATTTAATTAGTTAATAATCAATACATTAGTGTTTTGGTATGTGTTTTAATTATTAACATGAATTAAACTACGAAAAATGCTGAAAAACTATTTTAAAATAGCCTGGAGAAATATAATTCGTCATAAAGGATACTCTGCTATTAATATAGCTGGGTTAACATTGGGTATTTCTGCCTGTTTGCTGATCTTCATTATCATCCGTTACGAAATGAGTTTTGATACCAGCCAACCCAATTTTAAAAATATCTACCACATTGTACTCAAGCAAACCCATGAGGATGGGTTTAATTATACTCCTGGATTACCTGCTCCCGCCACTGATGCTTTACGGGTTGACTTCCCTCAAGCTAAAATAGCCGCTTTAAATTCCAGTTATGGAAGTCAGTTCACCGTGCAGGATCTTAGCGCAGGTAAAAATACCGGTGATAAAAAGTTTACGGAGAGTGTAGGTGTTGTATTTATCGAACCTCAGTTTTTTGATATTTTCAGTTTTAAATGGCTTGCAGGAACGCCATCTGTTTTAACAGAACCTAATACCGTAGTTGTCAGCAAAAGTATAGCTGTGAAATATTTTGGCGATTGGACTAACATCGTTGGTAAAACCCTGAAAATGGACAACTTGATTGATCTTAAAGTTGCAGGTGTTACGGAAGATCAACCGGTAAATACTGATTTTCCGTTCAAAATAATGGTGTCTTATATTACCTGGAAACAGCACCCCAACGAGTATTATTACGAAAACGATTGGGGCGCTATAAGCAGCAGTCATCAGGTGTTTATGCTACTTCCTAATACCTCTGTTAATAATATAGATAACCAGCTTATATCTTTTACTAAAAAGCATTATGAAAGCGGCACCAAAAAGAAGCTTATTTTCGCTCAACCATTGTCGTTATTACATTTTGATACCCGTTTCGGTAACACGTTGGGTGATCATATTATGAGCAAAGCTACCTTGCGCACGTTATCATTTATTGCCATACTGATCATTGTTATGGCTTCCATTAATTTTATCAACCTGTCTACCGCGCAATCAGTGGGCCGGTCAAAAGAAGTAGGTATCCGTAAGGTATTAGGAAGCACCCGGAAACAGCTGATCATGCAAATTATAGGCGAAACTACTTTAATTGTTATAGGATCGGTTTTACTGGCGCTTGTTATTGCTAAACTGGCTATCCCTTACTTAAAACATATGGCCAGCGTGCCGGTAGATATCGGACTTTTCAATCCAGAGAATATCTTATTTGCGGCAATGGTAATGGTCTGCGTGATCTTACTTTCAGGTATATACCCGGCACTGGTTGTCTCTGGTTTTAAACCGGTATTGGCTTTGAAAAATAAGATAACCGCTGCCTCTATAGGTGGTATACCTTTACGCAGGGCTCTGGTAGTGGGGCAGTTTGCTATTTCTCAGTTGCTTATTATAGGCACCATTGTAGCTGTAACTCAGATGGATTATGTAAACCACGCCGATCTTGGTTTTAACAAAAATGCTGTATTGATCATACCTGGCTATACAGATAGTCTGAGTTTGCGCCGGATGGATTCCTTTAAACAACAGTTATTACAAAATGCAGAGGTACAATCGGTAAGCTTTTCATCAGATGCCCCATCATCTGAAAATAATTCGGCCACTAATTTTTATTTTAATCATTCCATTAAAGACCCCGGCTTTAGTACATTTTTAAAATATGGGGATGCTGACTACTTCAAAACCTATGAGTTACGTTTTGCTGCGGGTAAAGAATATGACGTAAGCGATACAGCACGACAGGTAGTAGTTAATGAAACCTTTATTCACAAATTGGGCATTCAAAACGCCACAGAAGCTATAGGTAAAACTGTACGCTTAGGCAAAGGGTCTATTTTACCCATCAGCGGTGTGGTTAAAGATTTTAAAACAAATTCTCTTCGTGAAACCGTAAAGCCTATTGTTATATCGGCCCAAAAATCTTATGAATCGCAGGTAGCCATAAAGATTAAAACAGCAAATCTGAATAAAACAGTTGCGCAATTGCAAAAAATTTGGGAGACAACTTATCCGGAATACGCATATAACGGATATTTTCTGGATCAAAATATAGCTGACTTTTATAAGCAGGAAAATCAGATGGCTCTGGTTTATAAAATATTTGCCGGTATAGCCATTTTTATATCCTGCCTGGGTTTATATGGCCTGGTATCATTTATGGCAGTACAGCGCACCAAAGAGGTTGGTATCCGTAAAGTATTGGGCGCATCAGTAAGCAGTATTATTTATCTGTTCTCCAAGGAATTTATGGTGCTGATAGCCATTTCATTTGTTATTGCTATGCCAACAGCCTGGTACCTGATGACTGGCTGGCTGCAAAATTTCGCTTACCGGATATCATTAAGTGTTTGGGTATTTGCACTGGCTATTATATCCTCGGTTCTTATTGCCTGGATCACTGTAGGATACAAGGCCTTAAAGGCAGCACTGGTAAATCCGGTTAAAAGTTTAAGGAACGAATAACCATAAAACTTAAAACAATTGCAATGATAGGTAACTATTTTAAAACCACCCTGCGTAGCTTGCTCAAAAACCGCGCTTACAGCTTTTTAAATATTGCCGGTTTAGCCATAGGTATAGCCTGTGCTTCGTTCATATTTTTATGGGTACAAGATGAATTGACCTTCAACCATAATTTTGAGAAGCGGGATAACCTGTATACCATTTATGAAAACCAAACCTACGAAGGTAAAATATCCACCTTTCATGCAACGCCAGGCCCTATGGCTAAAGCAATCAAAGCCGAAATGCCCGAAATAAAGAATGTTGCCCGTACAGGCGGCACGGATAATATTTTGTTTTCTCTGGGTGAGAAAGCTATTACTGAAGAAGGTAGTTACGCGGATCCAGAAATATTTTCCATGCTGAAGTTATCATTTGTTCATGGAGATATCACCCACGTATTTAAGCAATTGCATTCCGTTGTGATTAATGCTACCATGGCCAAAAAGTTTTTTGGAGATTCAGATCCTGTGGGCAAAACGTTAAAAATAAATAACGAACAAGAATATACAGTAACCGGAGTTTTTACAGATTTACCTAAAAATTCAACGTTTAAATTTCAGTGGCTGGCTCCATTAGCCAATATTGACCACAAAATGCCCTGGATGACCGGATGGGGTGCCAACTGGGCACTTACCTATGTTGAATTGGTGCCATCAGCCAATGTTAATGGGGTTAATAAAAAATTACAGCATTATTTAGCCAGTAAAAATGACGGTACCCAAACAGAATGTTTTCTTTTTGGCATGAACGATTGGAACCTGCACGATAATTTTGTTAACGGAAAAATGGATGGTGGGCGTATTGAGTATGTACGTTTATTCTCCATCATCGCTTTTATAATTCTTATTATAGCCTGCATTAACTTCATGAACCTTTCAACCGCCAGGTCAGAGAAACGGGCCAAGGAAGTTGGTGTACGTAAAGTGATGGGCGCAGGTAAAGGTAAGTTGATAGCTCAATTTATTGGTGAGGCTATTGTAATGTCTTTTATAGCAGTATTTATAGCTATTGGAATTATATATCTTGTGCTGCCATCATTTAATAATCTGGTTCAAAAAGAGCTGTCTATTAATATTTCTGAGCCACTGCATCTTACTTATTTAGTATCCATAGGTATTGTTACTGGTCTATTGGCAGGTAGCTATCCTGCCTTTTATCTTTCGTCGTTTAATCCAATCACAGTATTAAAAAGTATGAAATTACCGGCTGGAGCAGGTTTTATCAGGGAAGGATTGGTGGTTATTCAGTTTTCTATTTCTATCATACTCATTGTTGGTACTATCATTATTTACCAGCAAATACAGCATGTAAAAAACAGGGATTTAGGCTATAATAAGAATGACCTGATTTATGTAAATACACAAGGTAAACTTTCGGCACATTTTGAAAGCGTTTATCAACAGCTTAAACAAAGCGGGGTTGTAGAAGAAGCATCGTTAAGCGATTTTCCGGTATTACAGGTATGGAAAAATACCGATAATTACTCATGGGAAGGGAAACAACCCACACAAAATCCGCTTATTTCCTTTGAAAATGTGAGTCCTCAATTTGTACGGACTATGGGGATGAAATTAATATCTGGCAGAGATTTTTATGCTAATTCATCTTTAGATAGTAATAGCGTAATTATTAATGAGGCGCTTGCCAAACAAATGGGCAAACAAGGGCATATAGGAGCAATTATCCGCGATGTTAGTAACAAAAGCTATGAGATAGCCGGTATAGTTAAAGATTTCCTTTATAATGATATGTATGCCGCAGGAGCCCCACTTTTACTATATAACAATCCAACCGGAACAGATGTATTAAGCATACGTATCAAAAGAAATGTGAATTTACAGAGCGCACTGGTAAAAATTGGTGCTATTGTTAAGACCAATAATCCAGGTTATCCTTTTGAATACAAATTTATGGATGATGATTTTGATCAGCTATTTAAAACAGAAGCTTTAACAGGTAAACTGGCGGGTGTATTTGCCTCGCTAGCTATACTTATATCATGCCTGGGCTTATTTGGCTTGGCAGCATACACAGCTGAGCGCAGGATCAAAGAAATCGGGATCAGAAAAGTACTTGGTGCTTCTGTTGCCGGTTTAACTGGTCTGCTTTCAAAGGATTTTTTAAAATTAGTTGGAATTTCCAGCCTTATTGCTTTCCCGGTTGCCTGGTGGGCGTTGAGTAACTGGTTACAAAATTATCAATACCGAATAACTATAAATTGGATGGTTTTTGCGGCTGCAGGTATACTAGCCATGTTTATAGCCCTGGCAACAGTCAGTTTTCAGGCTATAAAAGCTGCTTTATCTAATCCGGTTAACAGTTTAAGGAATGAATAGGATCCTACTAAAAGTCTTTCTTATAATTAAAATTTAAGCTTTCATCATTGAAAATATAATGATCAAGAACTATTTGAAAATTGCATGGCGTAACATCGTCAACAATAAAGTTTATAGCGCCATTAATATATTAGGGTTAGCGGCCGGTATGGCTGTTGCGCTCATTATTGGGTTGTGGGTAGTGAATGAATATTCTTTTGATAAATTCCTGCCCAACTATAAACAGTTATACCAGGTTGAATTAAACTTCACTACTCAGCACGATGGAGAGCATACACAGACTGCTATGGCTATTCCATTGGTTGATGTGATGCGAAAAGAGATACCCGGAATAAAGTATGCTGCCGAAACAGATTGGGTAGGATGGCAGTGGCATTCCTTAGTGGTTGGCGAT
Organism: Mucilaginibacter inviolabilis; assembly: GCF_011089895.1. Lineage (NCBI taxonomy): Bacteria > Pseudomonadati > Bacteroidota > Sphingobacteriia > Sphingobacteriales > Sphingobacteriaceae > Mucilaginibacter > Mucilaginibacter inviolabilis. The sequence continues at coordinate 1,192,961 of NZ_JAANAT010000001.1, read as the reverse complement.
AAAAAGCTTTATTTAAACGGAGGTGCAGCTGCCCCTGATTTTTTAAAGATATTTCAATACCCTTTTGTTAAAGGCAGTGCTAAAGATGCATTAACCGATCCTTACTCTATTGTTTTAAATGAATCAACTGCCAGAGCTTTATTCGGTAATGCCGATCCGATAAATAAATTCATCCGTATTGATAACCAGCAGAATTTAAAAGTAACGGGTGTAATAAAAGATATCCCTAAAAACGCTACCAAGCAGTTTACCTTTTTAACTCCGTTTAACTTTAAAGAGCAAACAGAAAACTGGATGAAAAACGCCCGTACCACGTGGACAAATAATTCATTCAATGCTTTTGTAGAATTACAGCCTGGTGTAACGGTTGAACAAATCGCGCCTAAAATTAAAAATCTGGTATATGAACATAGTCCTCAAATGAGGCCAGGAAAACCAAAAGTGATTCTACATCCTTTAAAAGATTGGCACTTGTATACTGATTTTAAAAATGGCAAGGCTGTAGGCGGTTTTATCGATTACGTCCGGATGTTCAGCATCATTGGTATATTGGTGTTACTGATTGCTTGTATTAATTTCATGAACCTGTCAACTGCTCGCTCTGAACGAAGAGCAAGGGAGGTAGGGGTGCGAAAAGCAATCGGTTCACAGCGTAGCGACCTGATCACCCAATTTTTAGCCGAATCTGTGCTGATCACTTTCATTGCTTTCTTATTTTCGATATTGTTTGTACAGTTAGCGCTGCCATATTTTAATTCATTGGTTAACAGTGCTATTAGTATACCGTATGCCAATCCAATATTTTGGAGCAGCATGTTAATTTATGTGCTGTTAACCGGTTTACTGGCTGGAAGCAGGCCGGCATTTTATCTATCCTCATTTAATCCGGTGAAGGTTTTAAAAGGCTCTATCAAAGAAGGGAAATCGGCATCACTACCTCGTAAAATATTGGTGGTAACGCAGTTCAGCTGCTCTATTGCCCTAATCATCAGTACAATCATTGTGTACCAGCAAATACAACACGCCAAAGACAGACCAACAGGCTATAATGCAGCCCGACTAATGATGACTGACATGAGCGGGGATCTGAATACAAAATATGATGCTTTAAAAAACGACTTACTGGCGAGCGGGTATGTAGAAAGCGTTGCTGCGGCCTCAAGCCCGGTTACCAATATATATAGCCATATGTCACTCGATAAATGGCCAGGTAAAAGTGCCGGCGATGAAGCAGTGAATATCGCGGCTGTTTTTGTATCGGATGATTATTTTAAAACCCTGGGAATGACCCTTAAAGAAGGCCGTGATTTTACGCACAGCTGGACAGCCGATTCTACCAGTGTTATACTTAATGAAGCTGCTGTAAAAAGAATTGGTTTGAAAAATCCAATAAATCAATTAGTAAGCTGGAATGGTAGCAGTGTACCTGTACGTGTTATTGGAGTAGTAAAAGATGCCTTGATGGGCTCGCCGTTTACACCAGTTGAACCGGCCATTTTTAGTCATGGCCACGTAGCCAATAATATCATGTACCGTTTATCGTCCAATGCCAATACGCAGGAGACCATTAAAAAACTCACTAATATATTTGACTCTTATAACCCAGCTTATCCGTACATCTACCAGTTTGTTGATGAAGAATACAATCATAAATTTAATCTGGAAATACTGGTCGGTAAACTGGCAGGAATATTTGCAGGCCTAGCCATTTTAATATCATGCCTTGGTTTGTTTGGATTAGCTGCTTACGTTGCCGAACAACGAACAAAGGAAATTGGTATACGTAAAGTATTGGGGGCGTCGGTAGCTCAGGTGTGGCTGTTATTGTCAAAAGACTTTATTTTATTGGTAGGTATAAGCTGTATTATCGCATCACCGGTAGCATTTTACTTTCTACAACACTGGTTGCAAAAATATGATTATCGTATCACTATTGGCCCGGGAGTATTCGTATTATCGGCAGCAGCAGCTATTGTAATTACATTAATAACTATCAGTTTCCAGGCTATAAAAGCAGCTTTAGCTAACCCCGTAAAAAGCTTGCGCAGTGAGTAATTGTAAATAAAAAGTATGTCAGTTTAGAATTTTACCCTTATGATCAAAAACTATATTAAAATAGCCTGGCGCAATTTAAAACGCAATAAGGCTTACGCATTTATCAGTGTTGCGGGATTAACCCTGGGCATTACCTGTGGTATTTTGATTTTTACACTCATCACTTATCATCTCAGCTTTGATAATTTTCATAAAAACCCCGACAGAGTTTACCGCTTATATACGGAATGGCATGACGATGGCATTGGCAGATCGCAGGGGGTGCCGCAACCTTTGGGAAAAACCTTTCGTAACGATTTTGCGCTGGCAGAAAAAACAGCCCGTGTCATCAGCTTTCACGACAATTTAATCAGCATTACTCAGGGTAATCAGGTTAAAAAATTTAATGAAGAAAATGGAGTTGCTTTTACTGAACCAGACTATTTTAGTATCCTGAATTTTCCGTTATTAAAAGGAGATAAAAAAACGATACTGGTAAAACCAGGTGAAGCCATACTAACGGAAAAAACCGCCCGAAAATATTTTGGTGATGATAATCCAATAGGGAAAGTTATTCGCCTGGATAATAAAGTAAATTTTACGATTACTGGAGTGTTGAAAGATTTTCCCGCCAATACCGATCGTAAACAACAGGTATATGTTTCGTATGGTAATATGGATGAATATACTGATAAGCGACGTGAAGATAATTGGGGCGGTGTTTTTAGCGGAAGCGAAGTGTTTACGCTATTAAAACCATCAACTACGTTGACCAGCGCAAATGAAGCCATGGCACTTATTGTTAAAAAGCATTATACAGGTCATGATTTACAGGTATGGAAATTTAAATTACAGCCTCTTTCAGATATACACTTCAATTCCGATCTTGATGGTTATGCCGACAAGAAATACTTATGGGCTTTATTCTTCATTGGCCTGTTCCTGATCATTACCGCATGTGTAAACTTTGTTAACCTGGCTACAGCCCAGGCATTGAATCGGGCTAAAGAAATAGGGGTAAGAAAGGTTTTAGGTAGTCTCCCTCGCCAATTATTCTGGCAGTTTATAGCCGAAACTGCTTTAATTACCCTGGTGGCTCTTATTCTGGCTGTAGCCTTATCATTTATAGCACTGCCCCTGATAAATAATTTATTTCACTCAGAAATGACATTTGAGTTTTCTAAGCTTGCTGTGTTTATTGTACTGATAAGCGTATTGGTGGTATTTTTATCCGGCTCATATCCGGGGTTAGTATTAGCCCGTTTTCAACCTATATTGGCGCTTAAAAGTAAGCTCTCACAAAAACATGTAGGAGGGTTTTCATTGCGACGCATACTTGTGGTTACACAATTCTCTATTTCACAGGTGCTGATTATAGGAGCCATAATTATTGTGTCGCAATTACATTATTCACAGAATGCCGATCTGGGTTTTAATAAAGATGCTGTTGTATTGCTACCAGTGCCTCAGAATGATAAGGCTAAGCTGAGTACTTTGCATAATCGGATTAGTGAGGTACAAGGAGTTGAGAAATTATCTTATTGTTACAGACCACCCGCTTCTCAATCAAACAACAGTACAGATGTTCGTTTCAATCACCGGGCCGATGATGAGCACTGGGGTATCAATACCAAACCAGGTGATGAGAATTATTTATCAACCTTTGGAATGAAGTTAGTTGCCGGACGTAACTTTTTTCCGGCAGACACTACACGTGAATTTTTGGTGAATGAAACCTTTGTAAAAAAGCTTAACCTTAAACCTCAGGATGTGATCGGTAAAATGCTGTCTGTAAATGGGAGATCAACTACAGCACCTATTGTAGGTGTAGTAAAAGATTTTTATAACTACTCATTCCATACTGAAATATCGCCTATTTGTATCATGCCAGATTACCGGTCATATTCTACATTAGCAATTAAGATAAATATGCGTAACGCTCAAACTTCACTGGCTGCATTTGAAAAAATATGGAACGAAACCTTCCCCGAAGAACTTTACTCGTACCAGTTTCTTGACGATAGTGTTGGCAAGTTTTACGAGATGGATAATATACAACTAAAATTAGTTGAGGCATTTGCAGCTATAGCTATATTGATAGGTTGCCTGGGTTTATACGGCCTGGTATCGTTTATGGCCGTACGCAAAACCAAAGAAATAGGAGTACGTAAGGTATTAGGCGCAGATACCGCGCACATATTATGGTTGTTTGGTAAAGAGTTTACTTATTTATTACTTATCGCTTTTGTAATTGCCGCGCCACTAGCATGGTGGGCTATGCACAATTATTTACAGGACTTTAAATATCGTATAACCATTGGGCCAGGCATTTTCCTGGCATCTATCCTGTCTACATTCATTATTGCTTCTATTACAGTAGGCTACCGTTCCGTTATGGCAGCAACGGCTAATCCGGTAAAGAGTTTACGGAGTGAATAATAGAGCATAAAAGTTTTTATAGTTTAGGATTTAACGCTTAGATTTTCGGATTTGTAAAATATGATCAAAAATTATTTTAAAATAGCCTGGCGCAATATGGTAGGTAATAAAGTTTACAGCGCCATAAATATACTTGGACTGGCTGCCGGGATGGCGGTTGCATTGCTTATTGCCCTTTGGGTAAATAATGAGTATTCATATGACAGGTTTTTACCGAATTATGGGCAATTATATCAGGTTTGGCGTAATTTCAACAGCAATGGTGAAACACTTACCTTCAGCAGTACATCACTGAAGCTGGCCGATGCACTTCGAAATAATTTTCCGGAAATAGAATATGCGGCAGAAACAGACGGCAATGGATCCCACGGCTTAATGGTTGGCGAAAAAAAGTTTTATCTAAATGGTTCGCAAGTAGGAAGCGATTTTTTAAAAATGTTTCAATATCCCATGCTTCAGGGAAATATGAAAGATGCACTTAAAGATCCGTATTCTATTGTACTGACAAAAGCTACTGCAATAGCTCTGTTTGGTTCTACAGATGTTATAAACAAAACAGTAAAAGTTGATAATAAGGATAATTTAAAAGTAACCGGTGTACTACAGGATTTGCCTGGTAATTCGTCTTTTCAATTTAAGTATCTTATCCCCTTTGCATACATGGAGGCAACACAGCCTTATGTAAAACAGGCGCGTAGCGGAAGTTTCGGCGCTAATGCTTTTCTGATATATGTAAAGCTCAAAGCTGGAGCTTCATATAGTCAGTTAGCACCGAAGATAAAAAATATGGAAAAAGGTGAAAATAACATCAATGCAAAAAATTCCGAGGTTATCTTACAACCAATGCATGACTGGCATTTATACAATAGTTGGAAAAACGGGGTAGCCAGTGGGGGCTTTATTGAGTATGTGCGTATTTTTAGTATAATTGGAATTTTGGTTCTGGCAATTGCCTGTATTAACTTTATTAACCTCACAACGGCACGGTCTGAAAAACGTGCCCGGGAAGTTGGTATCAGGAAAGCTATCGGCTCACAACGTAAGCATTTGATTTTTCAGTTTTTGACCGAATCAACCATCATTACATTTATAGCATTCTTGTTTTCGTTACTGTTTGTACAAATAGCATTAGCACCTTTTAATGCTCTTACGGGCACGACTATTGGCATACCTTTTCAAAATATCGCTTTTTGGTTAATAGCTATTGGCTGTGTATTACTTACTGCGCTTATTGCCGGGAGCAGACCCGCATTTTATTTATCGTCATTTAACCCCGTAAAAGTTTTAAAGGGGACAATACAGGCAGGGCGTTCCGCTTCATTGTCAAGAAAGATACTGGTAGTAATGCAGTTTAGTTGTTCTATTGCACTTATCATCGGTACCATAGTCATTTACAGACAGATCCAATACGCACGAAACCGGCCTTCCGGCTATAATATTAATAGTTTGATGACAACCAATTCTAATAGTGACCTGGGTAAAAACTATCCGGCATTAAAAGATGAATTGTTACAAAGTGGTGTTGTTCAAAGTATAACCCAAGCTTCCAGTCCGGCTACTGATATTTATTTACATAATAATATTGATCACTGGCCGGGTAAATTGGCGGGTGAAACTGTTGAAATGGGAGTCGTTTTTATCACCAGTGATTATTTTAAAACCTTGGGCATGCATGTTAAAGAAGGTAGGGAATATACCGGCGTTGCTTCAGATACTTTAAATCTGATATTTAATGAGGCCGCTGTTAAACGCTTAAGATTAAAGGAACCGCTCAGCCAAATTATACAATATAATGGAAACAAAATGAAGATCGTTGGTGTGATGAAAGATGCCTTAATGATCTCACCGTTCGCCAAAGCAGATCCAACCATGTTTGTTTATAGCACTTTTCCGCAGGATAATATCATCTATCGGCTTTCTCCAAATGTAAACCCTCATAACGCCGTTGAAAAAATCGGGCAGATATTTTCTAAATATAATCCAGCGTATCCTTTCACCTATCGGTTTGTTGATGACGATTACAATCGCAAGTTCAGTCAGGAAGTATTAATAGGAAAGTTATCAGGCATATTTGCAGGTCTGGCCATTTTTATATCATGCCTGGGTTTATTTGGACTGGCCGCTTATATAGCAGAGCAACGCACCAAAGAAATTGGTGTGCGTAAGGTTTTAGGGGCAACGGTAAGCCAATTATGGTTCCTGCTCTCGAAAGATTTTGTCTTGTTGGTTATTATCAGTTGTGTTATCGCATCGCCGCTGGCTTTATACTTTTTGCAAAACTGGCTACAAAAATATGATTATCGTATAAGTATTGGCCCTGGCGTTTTCCTTATTTCAGCTGTGGCGGCAATAGTCATTACACTGTTAACCATCAGCTTCCAGGCTATTAAAGCTGCAATAACTAATCCCGTAAAAAGTTTAAGAAGCGAATAAACAAAAAAGCCGAAAGCTTAGGACAAGAAAGATTTTAACTTTCTGCCTTAAGTTTTCGGCTTTTTCATTGTATCATAACCGTACGCTCCGTGTTACGTAAGCGAACAGTATCCATGACAATGATTGGTATAATCAATTGATTTTTAGATAATTAATAGTTTGGTATATTATTGATACTTGATTGCAAGAAATGAATTGATATTTTTAAACAAAAACTTATAAGTACTAACCAAAACGATTATTTAAAATGCTATCACTCCAACATATTTCGAAATACTACCAGGTAAGCGGGCTTAAAAATTTTGTTCTTAATGATCTTAGTCTTGAAATTGATGAAGGCGAGTTTGTGTCTATTATGGGGCCCTCGGGTTCGGGTAAATCATCCTTACTTAATATCATCGGTATGCTTGACGAACCATCAGAAGGATACCACTATTTTGCCGGTCATGCAGTACATCAACTGAAAGAAAAACAGCGTTCGGCTTTGTACAAGCAGTATGTTGGCTTTGTTTTTCAGGCATACCATTTAATTGATGAGCTTACCGTTTACGAAAACATCGAAACACCATTAATTTATCAGGATTTTAAGGGAGCTGAGCGTAAAGCTATGGTAGCCGATATATTGGATCGTTTTAATATTGTAGGTAAAAAAGATCTTTTTCCTGCACAATTATCAGGCGGACAACAGCAGTTGGTGGGCATAGCCCGTGCACTGATAGCTAAACCCAAATTGTTACTGGCTGATGAGCCGACTGGCAACCTAAATTCTAAACAAGGGGAGGAGATAATGGAATTATTCCGTAAGCTAAATAAAGAAGACGGGGTTACTATTATTCAGGTAACGCACTCCGAAAAAAATGCCGAATACGGTTCGCGTATCATTAATCTTTTAGATGGTAAAATCGAATCTTCAAAACAACTCTGATCATACAATAATGCGATACTTTAAACTTATATTTTTGGGGTTGACGATATTATCAGCCGTCAAAACTCAGGCACAAACAGATACCCTAACCACTATACGCCAGTGTATAGATCTTGCTATAAAAAACAACCTGGTAGTACAACAAAATGCCCTTCAGATGCAACGCTTACAGATAGGCTATACGCAGGCTAAAGAGAATTTGTTACCATCATTAAACGGTCAGGTTGATCATAGCCTCAATAGTGGGCGCAGTATCAACCCGTTCACAAACAGCTATGTAACTCAATCATATACAGCTGGCAATTACAGCTTAAATGCCAGTTTAACCCTATTTAGCGGGCTGCAAAACTTAAATGCTATTAAGCAAACGTCATTGGCCTATCAGGCTGGTAAAATGGATTTTCAACAGGCAAAAGATCAGGTAACTATTAATGTGATAACCGCTTATCTTTTAGTATTAGATAATACAGAGCTATTAGCCCAGGCCTATAATCAACTTGATGTATCAAAGAAACAGGTTGAAAGGCTGGAGATATTAGAAAAAGATGGTGCTAATAAATTGCCTTCAGACTTGTATGACCTAAAGGGTACCTATGGTGATAATGAACTTAACTTAGTAAATACCAAGAACAATCTGGAGGCATCGAAACTGAGTCTGGTTCAGATATTGAATATTCCTTATAATAGAAACATAAAACTGGAACCTATAAGTGTGCAGGATGTTGCCAAACAAACCGGTGAAAATGCTGATCAGGTATTTGATACTGCGTTAAAACAACTCGCTTATGTAAAGGCTGCAGAATTAAGACGGCAAAGCGCCGAAAAAGGTGTAAAGGTAGCCAAGGGGGCCTTATCACCTACAATTTCTTTATTTGGCGGAATAACAACTAACTACTCAAGTGCCGCACAAAACTCTACCGTTAGCGATTCATCTATAGTACCAACTAAGCAATTTGTTAATACCCCAACAGGTAAAAGCACCGTTTATACAACACAATATGATAATGTCTACAAAAACATAGGTTATTATGACCAGTTTAAAAATAACTATGGAACGCAGTTCGGTATTAGATTAACTATACCTATTTTGAATTATTTTCAAAACCAAAACAAGGTTAAGCTTGCCAAAATTAATCTGCAGGAATCAAAGTATATAGAAGAAAACACCAAAAATGTTTTACGCCAGAATGTAGAACAAGCTTATGTGAATATGACATTGGCCTATAACAGATACAATGTATTGGTGGAGCAGGTTAAAGCTTACAAAGAATCTTTCAGAACGGCCGAAATCCGTTTTAATGCAGGTGTGCTAACTTCAGTTGATTTTGTAGTAGCTAAAAATAATTTTGATAAGGCCAATATCAATCTCATTAATGCCCGTTACGATTGTTATATTTATAATAAAGTACTTGATTACTATATGGGGCGGCTATCATGGTAAATAGAATTACACTGATTCTGTAAAAAATTTATACTTTTATTCCCAGATTTTAAATCCTGATATCCGGCTCATAGTGTTTTGCATAAAATTATAAAACATTATGAGCCGGATATTGCTAATTATAAAACGTTTAGTTTACAACAGTATTAACGCTTTTACATCAATCACCTTAAAAACAATTCTAAAACATGAAAAAAACAATTATTTTAACTTTAAGTATCTGCTTATTCACTATCGGTATGGCCTCTGCCCAGGTAATACCTAGTTTTTCATTTGGTGTAAAAGGTGGTTTAAACTATGCCTCTTTTCCTTCAAACGGAGTATTTAATAATAATAATCGTGCAGGTTATTTGGCGGGTTTTTGGGCCAGGGTAGGTGGTTTAGGGTTTAATTTTCAACCAGAACTTTATCTTACCAGCAAGAATATTAATGTAAGTGCCCCAAATGAACCTGAGAACAAAGCTAAATTTACCAGTATTGATGTACCTTTATTGTTAGGCGGCAAAATAGGTGCATTTGGCTTGGGCGGCCGTTTTTACGGCGGACCTGTACTCTCGTTTGCTGTAGATAAGAATCAAAGTTTTGCAGAATCTGCCGGTGAAGCCACACATCTAAATTATAAAAGTGCCAATTATGGTTTTCAGATTGGTGCTGGTGTTGATATCAGAAGTTTCTCGGTTGATTTACGTTACGAAGGTGGTTTAAACAAAATTGCTTACGGTGATGGTAATTCACATACACGGGTAAACGTTTTTAGCCTTGCTCTGGCTTACAAATTATTTTCGCTATAAAGAAAAAATGATCTTTTAAAAAAGACCCGCTAAATAGCGGGTCTTTTTTGTTTTGAATCAATAATGTTTATAAATATCCATGTGACTTATTTTACTTTACTTTAATACATCAACCCATTGTCCTTTAATTAAGCTGTTGATGGTGCTGTTGTACATAGCCTCACAATACACTGCCGGTAAGTAGTAATGACCTGCATAGGCAGCATTGAGCATTACATAGTAGGTAACCTCTTTACCTTCCACTAAGCTAAAATAAGTATTCACCCGGTCGTCCCGAACATCCCTGTAATCAGATGGTGAGGATTTGAATGCCTCGTCATTGTTCAGCATTCTGCTATTCAATATCTCCCAACCAGATGGAAATATCTGTGTAAGTGCTAAATTATCATACCGGCCACGTCTGCCAGGGTTTTTAATATTAACCTGGGCAACAAAATCGGTACCCTGTTTTAAGGTTGTTGGATCAATAGGTTTACCACCCATCGTAAAATAACCTACCCTCATATCCATCACCTGCGGATCAATAAAGGTTTTTACATCAAGCCCCGATGAAGGCTGGCCTTTTTGTATGAGTCTTAAATATAGCTTGTTGGTGCCATTGTTCTTAACCATCACTTTTCCGCCGTTTGCAGCCAAACCAGCTTGCCATATATAAGAAGCGGAATTAATATTGCCCTTTGATGCTCCGCCATCATATCTAAAAATAAGCTTGCTAGCGGCTTTGTTTTGCCCGCAATATTGCGCTATGGCAATAAGGGAGTAAGCCGTGGTTTGGGTACTGTACCAGTCATCCTGGGATAATCTCGAAGCCACAGTGCGTAATAATCCTGCTGCTTTTTGCTGTTGTCCAAGCAAAGTAAGGGTTTCCAGTATCATCGCTTCATCGCGCAGGTCGGAGCCATAAGTTCCATACATGGTATTATATGGCTTTATGGTGGTGGGTAAACCAGCAACCATTCTTAAGCCGGCTTCGGGTTGCCCGGCAAGTTTATAAGCTGCTGCCAATCGCCATTTTGCCTCAATGCTTAAATACTTAAACTCCCTGAGCCGGTTCATTGCGCCTAATTCGGGGGAACCTGCTAAAGCAAGGAGGTATAAACGATAGGCCTGATTCAAATCATCACCGTAAAATTTATGCGGATCCGGTGCCCAGGTTTGGGCTTTTTGTTTTTGATATTTTTTCCATTGCTCAATAAAACCAATCGGCATACTATAACCTTTAGCTTGGGCCGCCAGCATAAAATGGCCGGCGTAATTGGTTCCCCACTCATCTGCGTCACCATAACCCGGCCAATAGCTCAAACCACCTCCCTGTACCTGGAAGCCGTTAAGCCTGTTAATGGTAGCTTTGATATTACGTTCCGCTTCAGCCTTTTGAATAGGTGAAAGATCAAGTAATTGGCCTAAATACAATTGCGGGAAAGCCGAAGATGTAGTTTGCTCTACGCAACCATGCGGATAAGCTATCAGATAATCGAGTCGTTTGCTTAGGTTTAAAGGAGGTATAGAAGCAATTTCGAGTGTATTTTTATTAGTTCCGCTAATGCCTATGGCCTGATATGCTGCATTCCAAACCTCGCCTGGATTGAGTTCCTTTTCCAATACCCGGGTTACTGGTGGATTAGGGTTACGCACATTCAGCTCCACATCATAAGCAGCAGTTTCAGAGCCACTTTTGGCAATGATCTTTACTTTTCCTACACCTACAAAATCTTTAACATCCAGATCAAATGTAACCAGTTGGTCTCCAGTTTTAGCGAAGGTTATTGTTTTGGTGTTATTATTTGTCAGGTTACTGAATGCATTTGATTGTACCGACACCGTAACCGTTTTAATATTCGGTTCCATAGCGAATACGGTAACAGGTAACTGCACTTTTTCTGTTGGGCCAAGCACACGAGGTAATGTGGCCAATATCATCAGTGGTTTCTTCACGGCCACAGCTTTATCAGCAAAACCATAACTGCCATCGTGACCGGCAATTACCATCGCCTTAACAGAGCCCACATATTGAGGCAATTTAAAGGGCGTAGTTTGCTTTTCGCCTTTGCCCAGATGAAATGGCCCCATGAATTTCACAACTGGTTTAAAACGATTCACAGACACATTTTTGTTAGTGCCCAGGTTGCCATCTCCACCTATACTTAAAATACGTTCCAGTCCGCCACCAAAAGCGCCTATTACATAATCAAATAGATCCCAGGTTTTTACCCCGAGCGCTTCCCTTGCGTAAAAAGCTTCATGCGGGCTAGGTGTTTTATAATTGGTGATATCCAGTAAGCCTTCATCAACTATGGCAATGGTATAAGTCATTTCCTTTCCTGATGCCTCAGATACGGTAATGGCCGACTGTGTTTCAGGTCGTATTTTGTCTGGCATGCTGATCACTGGTTTCAAGATAGTTTCCGGATTATCAACCTGTAATGGAATAGCGCCGTACATACGGATAGGCAAGTCGTTAACGGTTTGCGAATGCCTTTGCAATAAGGTAACATTCACAAATACATTAGGGGCCATAGTTTCATCAACAGTAAAATGGTATTGCGTTTGGCCTTTTTTAGTATCTATCCAGGCTGTTTTTAAAACCTTACTACCGTTTTCAAAGCTGATCAATGCGCGACCATCGACAGCTGTTGGTATGGTTAATGTTGCCTGTTCACCCACTTTGTAACTGGTTTTATCGGATGTGAATGACAGCATCGCTGCTTCAGTAGGGTTGGTTTGCTGTAACCTTTCCGACCAGTTTGGCCAATCCACATAAATGAATTTTCCAGTAGAGTGTCCCGTTTGCTCGTCTTTTACCTTGATCAGGTAGCGGCCCCAATCGGCTTTAGGTACACGAAGAATCCATTTACCATGCCCGTTGGTAACTTCTACGGTTGCAGCTTTAATAAGCTTATTGTATTTATCCTGTGTGAAATTACTTGTTTCGTTGCCGGTTTGATCCCACCACCAGCGCCATTGTACTTTATACAATTCTAACTGAACAGTACGGGCTCCGGCCAATGCATTGCCATGTACATCTACATCAGCTATGTCAACCTCATGATCCTGATCCGTAACCAGCATGCCCGAAAGCTCGCTGCCATGTGGCGTTTTAATACCTACATAGCCCGGATATACGTTATAAGGCAAGGTAGTTTGCTGTATACTAAAATTACCGCCAGGTTCAAATACTTTAACCAGGAAATTAGCCCTTAGCTGTCCAGGTGCCTGTTTTTCTACATTGATATTAGCATCTACGTCAGCTAAGCCATCGGCGCTGAGCTTGCCGTCAAATACCGTTTGGGTTTGTGTGTTAAAAGCCAGTGTTGGATCATCAAAAACATAATCCTCGTATTTTTTAAAGCTTGTGGTTTGGGGTGTTAAAAAAGCGTCGACCTTGGCTTTGAGATTTTGCGCAGCCCCACCAAATAACCATTGCGCGCTCAGCTTACCATTGGCATTATTGCCTTTGGTTAATTCCGCAGCACCGCCAAACGAAAGATTCAACTTCATGCGGTTAGGCATAATAGTCTCTACCTTGATCTTCTTTTCAAATAAGGCACCGCCAACCTTTACCTTAGCAGTCCAGTTACCGGTTGGTGAGGAGGTTTCTGTAGAAGTGTGAAAGCTATAAAAGCCATCTAAAGCTGTTGTTTTGCTGATACGCTTATATAACTTACCATTAGGGTCATATAACTCAAACTGAACCGGGTGATCTGCCGGAAGTGTTTTTAGTTTATCCTCCAGTATAAATGATACATATATGGAATCGCCCGGGCGCCACACACCCCGCTCGCCATATATAAAACCTTTAAGACCGCTCTGCACTTCTTCGCCACCTACATTAAAACGGGTGAGGGGCAGGGAGCTGCCATCATCCAATTTCAGATAACCGCGCTGAGCGCCTTTTTTGGCAACCAGTAAGTAAGGTTTTCGTTTAAGATCAAATTTGACAATGCCATCACTGCCCGACGTGGTTTTGTAGATCACCTGTTTCTGATAATCCAGCAGTTCAAGGTCCACACCATCCATGGGCTGAGCGCTTAGAATATCAGTCACCGCCACCAGCATATTATTGTTGGTACCTCGTTTGGCTATAAGGCCAATGTTTGAAGCTATAATGTTACGTGTTGCCCAACGCTGTTTGGTAAAGTAGGATGGGGTACAGGCATTGTTTCTGTCCTGCCAGTTATAACCCTCCGGATAAAAATTGTCATAACGCGACCAAAAGTCGTCATCCTCATCATTTACCTTGCTGTTATCATTATAATATTCCCCTCCATCATATCCCTCATCATCGCCATCGCTATTACTACTTTTTACGCCTGCTCCGGCAACGCTACAGTTATACAGGGAGTATTCTTTCCGGAAGCCGATCACGACGCGGTATATCGCTCCTGGTTCTGTGCGGATCATCTGATCCAGATCCAGCATAAAACGATTCTTTTTATTCAGGTTAAGGCTTTTATCATTATCAAGCCTGATGGTTTTCTGAACTACAGGTTTACCAACCTGACGTAATTCCTGCCCACCATCAAAACCATTACTTTGAAAATACTGAGGCACATTGCTTTCATAAATCTTAATGATACTTACATCAACAGCGTTCAAATTCACCGCTTCAAAAGGCATCATCAATTTACCGGAGTCGGGGAGGATAACACCTTTACCAGGTATGGTTACAGCCGGTAACCGATTCTCAAAAAAGACACTGGCTGTATACGTTTTTGTGATTTTTTTATGCGAGATGTTCTCAACCCCTTCATTTACAAATACACTGTAATTGCCCTGAAGACTTTCGGGCGAATAAACTTTCACCGTACTGCCATCAATGGTATAAGCAGGATCGGTAATATTATTGATGCCTATAAGGCCATTCAATTCCTGTCCAATCAGTATATTATCAGAAAACTGAACCAATACATATTGATCATTATCTTGCACGGCACGTATATCCAATACCTTAAAATCGCCTATGGCGGGTACGTCAAAACGTTGATTACCTTTCTTATCAATATTCAAACTATTACCATCCCAGTTAATACTAACTGGTGTAGCCTTGCCAGATTGCCTTTTTAACCCGGTTATTTTAAAGTGATGAGCTTTGGTACCTGTATTATGCTCCCAGCTTATTTTAACAGGGAACTCGTAATTAACGGTTAATAGCTTTTCAACAAGCGATGGATCTTCTGCATCAGCGGTCTGGATGGTTCCCCCCAATTTCATTTCGTCAACAGATGAATTTGTTGCGGTTGTTAAACCATCAAAATTTATATTAAAATCAGGTTTTACTACTTGAAACCCGAATTTAAAATGGGCAAATTTCGACGGAACCTCGATCAGTTTACTCAGATCAAAATCTACTGTGTAGTTTTTTTCGGGATCAAGTTTGCTGGCCGGCTTAAATTCAATAGTTCTGGTATCAACCCAGTAGGCTTTACCTTTTACTGATGGGGAAAAATCAAAAAGGTCATCAGTAAGTTGTTCGTTTTGCTGATGGGTAACCTGAACCTGTCCGGCAAGACGTATGCGGATGGTGCTTTCTTTCGAGATAACTCCTGTAGTATACGATTCAATATATTTGCTAAAAGCCGGGTCCACTGCCGTTTTTTTACGTCCATTAGCAATAATGTAAACAACTAATAAGATGAGCGCAAGTGACGCGCAGATAGTAATAATACTTTTGCGTCTGCGGAATCTGGTATATCCGTTCTCCATGGAATAGGTTTATTTATAATCATGTAAATTATAAAATTTATGAGAATAAATAATTTAAACGGAAACTTATTTTATGAAATTATAGTATCATAACGCCTGGTTTATTCAAAACCGGGAGTTTGATAAAGTTCATTTCAACGATGCTTTCAGGCAAAAAAATGAACTTTTTATCGTAGATATTTTTTCCGATATAATAACTAAGCCAATATTCGTTATTAAGACCAAACGTTTGCTCATCAATCGGTTCAATAAGCTTAAATGCCTGGCCCGGAACTTCGGGAAACATGTGTCTCAAGGTTGAAGTTTTTACCTGTACACCATCTTTTTCACCATAACCTTTAGATGTAACCAGTACATTTTCTATAGGTTCATTTTTTAGATTGATGAGGTATACATACCAAATCTTGCTTTCGATATTTTCACCCTCTAATGCAACTGCTACTGCTATATCCTGTACGTTATTTTCGGGAAGATCTTTTATCATGTTTTTTTGATTGGGTGAATAGTTGATTAAGTGGGCGATTAAATAGCTGATAGAACAACTATTTACTCAATCAACCTAATAAACCATTCACTGGAAATCATTTCTTCTTTGCTACAGCTTTTTTCTTTGCCGGTGCTTTGGCTGCGGGTTTTGCTGAAGCAGCTTTACCAAACCGTCCTTTTTTAGCATCCTTTGGCATAGCATCAGCCAAGGCCTTACACTCTTCATAAGTAAGGGTCAAAGGATCTTTATCTTTAGGGATCTTTACATTTAATTTACCAAATTCGATATAAGGTCCCCAGCGACCATTTAATACTTTAACCTCCGGATCTTCGTCAAAAGATTTGATCAATTTTTCGGCGTCTTTTTTACGTTTAGCATTGATCAATTCGATTGCCTGCTCCTCAGTGACATCTAGCGGATCAATTTCTTTTGGTAAAGAAACAAACGCGCTGTTATGGCTAATGTATGGCCCGAAACGGCCAATAGCCACCTTCATTACCTTACCTTCGTACTCTCCAACAACCTTTGGTAGTTTAAAAAGCTCTAAAGCTTCTTCAAGACTGATTGTTTCTATGCTCTGCCCATTTCTTAAACTCGCGTAAAGCGGTTTTTCTTCATTTTCTTCTGTAGCACTGTCGCCTACCTGTACAAACGGGCCGTAACGGCCAATGCGTACCGATATTTTTTTACCATTCTCTGGGTGTACGCCTAGTTCGCGTTCGCCCGTAGCTTTATCAGCAGTTTCTATGGTGCTTTGAACTTCTTTATGGAAAGGATTATAAAAAGCATGGAGCATATCCGTCCATTCTTTTAAACCTTGCGCTATCTCGTCAAATTGTTTTTCAACGCTTGCTGTAAAGTTAAAATCGACGATACCGTTAAAATATTGAACCAGGAAATCATTCACTACTGCACCAATATCGGTAGGGAAGAGTTTGCCCCGTTCAGCACCCGTATTTTCGGTTTTGTTTTCCTTAACAATAGCGTTACCTTTTAGAGTCAATACTCTGAAGTTACGTATCTTTCCTTCGCGCTCTTCCTTAACTACATAACCACGGTTTTGTATGGTTGAAATGGTAGGGGCATAGGTTGACGGGCGACCGATACCTAATTCTTCCAGTTTTTTAACCAAACTGGCCTCTGTATAACGTGCAGGCGGGCGAGAGAAACGCTCAGTTGCCGACATTTCCTGTAATGCAAGACGCTGGCCTTTTGTTAAAGGAGGCAGCATAGCATTTTCACCGTCTTGTTGTGTATCTTCTTCTTCATCGTCGGCAGATTCCAGATACACTTTCAGGAACCCATCAAACTTCATTACTTCACCATTGGCCGTCAGTTCTTCTCTACGACTGGAAATGCTGATCTTCGCGGTTGTTTTTTCAAACTGTGCTTCACTCATTTGTGAAGCAATAGCACGTTTCCAGATCAACTCATACAAGCGTTTTTCAGAAGAATCGCCATCAATGGTATGATTAGTAAAATAAGTTGGTCTTATTGCCTCATGCGCTTCCTGGGCACTGGCATTTTTAGTTTTATATTTACGATGCTGATGATATTTTTCTCCATACGCAGAAACAATTTCCTGCTGTGCGGCATTTAACGCGGTTTCTGACAAGTTAACCGAGTCTGTACGCATATAGGTAATGTTACCCGATTCATATAGTTTCTGAGCAACCTGCATAGTACGGGCTACAGAATAACCTAATTTTCTGCTGGCTTCCTGTTGTAATGTGGATGTTGTAAAGGGGGCAGCAGGAGAACGTTTTGCGGGTTTTGTTTCTAATGACCGGATATCAAAATCAGCTCCAATGCAATCGGATAGAAACTTTTCAGCGTCTTCCTGCTTGCTAAAACGCTCAGCAAGCTCAGCTTTGAATGCCTCTTTACCTTTGCCAAATATGGCTACTATTTTAAAAGCGGCTTCCGATTTAAATTTATTGATCTCTCTTTCGCGATCAACAATCAATCTTACTGCTACTGATTGAACCCGACCAGCAGATAAAGATGGTTTTACTTTTTTCCATAAAACAGGGGAGAGTTCAAAACCTACTAATCTATCCAACACGCGGCGGGCTTGTTGGGCATTAACCAGGTTATAGTCAATTTTACGAGGCGTATCAATCGCTTTTAAAATAGCAGGTTTGGTTATCTCGTGAAAAACAATGCGTTTGGTGGTAGCATCTTTTAAACCTAGTGTTTCAAATAAATGCCAGGATATGGCTTCTCCCTCGCGATCCTCGTCCGATGCGAGCCAAACCATTTCGGCTTCCTTAGCTAATTTTTTTAATTCACTGACAACTTGCTTTTTATCGGCTGGCACTTCATATTTCTGGGTGAAATTATTAGCTATATCAATAGCATCTTCAGATTTTACCAGATCACGGATATGGCCGTAACTTGATTTAACCGTAAAGTCTTTCCCAAGATATCCTTCGATGGTTTTGGCTTTCGCCGGAGATTCAACTATAAGTAGGTTTTTGGCCATTTAAGCAGTTATTTTTTTGCAAATAAAACATAAAGAAAGTGAAACGCAAATTTGTTTTAGGAAAAGCCCCGAAGCTTTTACGGCCAAACTGATAAATAGTTGGAATGCAGGATTATTATTAAAGCAACGTTTTACGATGTTTTGATAATAAAAATTACAGATAACAGTTTATCGCCAGCTTACGACAAAGGAGGATCTACATCAGGAAACCACCACCAAGAAGGTCATTCCCTTCATAAAATACAGCCGACTGGCCTGGTGCTATGCCAGATACATTATGATGAAAATCAACTTTCATATGTTCGCCCATTTGTACAATGCTGCTTTGCGTACCGGCATCCTTGTAGCGTATCTTAGTAATAGCTTCTATAGGTTCATTAATATTGGCATATTTAACCAGATTAAGGTTTTTAACCCAGGCTTGTTTGCGTTCCAATTCATCAGCTGTACCTAAAACAACGGTATTGGTGTGCGGGTCTATGGCGGTAACAAACATAGGGTGCCCTAATGCTACGCCCAAACCCTTACGCTGCCCTATGGTGTAAAACGGATATCCCTGGTGCTTGCCTACTATGGTGCCGTTGGTAAGCGTAAAGTTACCCGGACCTATACGATCATCCAGATCTTCAACTTTGTGTCTTAAAAAGGCTCTATAGTCGTTATCTGGCACAAAGCATATTTCATAGCTTTCACTTTTCCCGGCAAGTTCCATTTGTCCCATATCCATAGCCATTTGCCTGATCTCTGGTTTAGAGAAACTACCTAAAGGGAATTTTGTGCGGGCAAGATTTTGCTGAGATACGCCCCACAATACATAAGACTGATCTTTGTTTTCGTCTTTTCCCTTTGATATCACATAACGCCCGTTATCCTGCAACCGGATATTAGCATAGTGCCCTGTTGCAATAAATTCACAATCGAGTTTATCAGCGCGCTTTAAAAGGGCATCCCATTTAATATGGGTATTACATAATACACATGGATTGGGAGTACGGCCAGCCAGATACTCGTCTACAAAATTGTCGATCACAAAATCACCAAATTCGTTTCTGATATCTAATATGTAGTGTGGAAAGCCATAACCTACAGCTAAAGCACGGGCATCATTAATACTATCCAGACTACAGCAGCCCGTTTCTTTTGAACTACCACCGGATGAGGCATAGTCCCAGGTTTTCATGGTAAGACCAATAACTTCATAGCCCTGCTCATGCAGCATTACTGCCGCTACCGAACTATCAACACCACCACTCATTGCCACTAAGATCCTACCGTGCTTACTCATAATTTTGCAAAGATACCTTTTTGATTCTGATGTTGATAGGTTATTAGGTCAGCCGAGAGTAAAATGGAAAGCAAATATAAAATTCGAAATTAATTATTAATTAATATAATATTGATAATCAAATGCTTAAATTAATAATATTAAACTTTTCTTTATTTAGAAGATATCATCCTAATCAACATAGAAACTTTTTATTTAAAGAATATTTACAACTAAAATACTCTTTAATATTCTTGTATGTTAAAAACACAAAAAAACACATAGTTCAAAAATTATCTAAAAAATGCAGATAAATTAATCATGAAGCATAAAATTTATCATTCTGACTATGTTTAGTCTCTAAATAAATTTTAACAGGGCAAGCGTTTTTTTGCGATTATTTTAATGAATAAATGTGCAGCTGACCATTGTAAAAAGCATGTAAGTTTTTTGTTAAAAAAAATGCAAAAGTGTATTGTGCTCTTGTAACATCCCGTTTACATTTTAAATTTGCTATACCCTAATTAATTTAAAATGATAAGCCAGTTAACATTAGAGCAAAAACTGCAAGGAGTGATTTTAGTGATTATTTGTTTTGTTGCTATAGCAAATTACCTGATTAAATAAACTACACAGACCGGACAGTGAGGAAAAATTTAAGGTGCTTTTTCAAGCACCTTTTTTTTGCGACAAAGTGTAGGTATTAGGTTTATAATTATGGATTTCGGGTTTGACCATCGCCTTTAACTAACCATTTATAGCTGGTTAATTCCTCAAGCCCCATAGGGCCGCGGGCGTGGAGTTTTTGTGTACTGATGCCTATTTCGGCGCCTAGCCCAAACTGGGCTCCATCAGTAAATGCGGTTGAGACATTAGCATATACTGCAGCTGCATCTACATTATTTAAAAATGTAGCTATATGATCGGCATCTTCGCTAATAATAGCCTCACTATGTTTTGACCCATTTACAGCAATATGTTCAAGCGCCTGGTTCAAATTAGCTACCGTTTTAATAGCCATTTTCATAGATAAGAACTCGGTACCAAAATGCTCCGGAATTGCTTTATTCAGCAGATCATCGGGGTAGTTACCCTTTAATACCTCATGGGCAGTTTCGTCGGCAAATAATTCTACCTGTTTCTGTTTTAATAAATGTGTAAGCCTTGGCAAATCAGCAATACGTGATGCGTGAATAATCAAACAATCGAGCGCATTACACACACTTACCCGGCGTGTTTTGGCATTGGCGATAATTCCTGCACCTTTCTCCAGATCACCTGACTCATCAAAATAAGTATGAACAATACCAGCCCCGGTTTCAATTACGGGTACTTTACTATTATCCCTAACAAAATTAATTAACGACTGACTTCCTCGCGGGATCAGCACATCTACAAAGCCAACAGCATTTAATAAAGCAGCGGTAGCTTCACGATCAGCAGGCAGCAAGGTCACAATATCAGTATCCAAATGATGCTTACGCAATACTTTATATATGATCGAAATAATTGCCCGATTGGAAAAGTCGGCATCGCTGCTTCCTTTTAAAATACTGACGTTCCCTGTTTTAAAGCAAAGCGCAAATACATCAAAAGTAACATTAGGCCGGGCTTCGTAAATAACCCCAACAACCCCCAATGGAACCCTAACCTTTGTGATGGATAAGCCATTTGGCATATTAGTTTTGGAAAGCTGTTTACCCAATGGGCTATCTAAAAGCGCCACATTTACCATATCGCCGGCTATGGCTTCAATACGGGCAGCAGTAAGCTTCAACCGGTCATACTTAGGATCTGTGTTGTCCATCCGGTCAAGATCCTTCTGATTTTCAGTTAGTAGGTAACCTGTTTGAGCAATAGCTTCAGCCGCCACATCCTGCAACACCTGATTGATCAGAGCAGGGGCAAGAGTGGGTTTTCTGCCTGCAACAAGCGCATTTTGAAAATAATTATCGTATACTGTTGCCATTAACTCTGTAAATAAAGATAATCGTAATGTACCAAAGGCTTTTGGTTTTTAAGCCCAACTCGTTCCCTGGCCTTATCTGCTCCATACTCCGCTATACCCAAACCCAACTGTTTATTTTTCTCATCAACCAGCTTAATGATATCTCCCTTTTTAAAATCAGTTAATACATTAGTAATTCCAACAGGTAATAAACTGGTGGCTTTGCTGGATGTAAGCGCGACCTTGGCACCGTCATTAACCTGTACTACACCTGTAGCCGACTTTTCGGAATGCGCTATCCATTTCTTTTTACCAGATGCTTTTTTTGTAGGAATAAAGCGGGTATGTATTACTTTATTTTCCAGCACATCGGTTAAAACATTATCACGGGAACCGTTAGCAATATGTACCGCAATGCCTAATTGCGCTGTTTTTTGAGACATGGTTGATTTAGTGATCATACCGCCACGGCCAAACTGCGAACGTCCAGAGGAAACAAACTCAGAGAAATCAACCACAGCGCCGTTAACTTGTTCAATTACAGCCGATCCCGGCGAATTTGGATTGCCATTATAAATACCATCTACATTAGTTAGCACAATAAGTGCCTCCGCATTCAGCATGGAAGCTATAAGACCGGCAAGCTCATCATTGTCTGTAAACATGAGTTCTGTTACCGATACTACATCATTTTCGTTCACAACAGGTATAACCTGGTGCTGTAATAAAAGCTCCAGGCAGTTTTTCATATTCAGATAGTGCATCCTATCCCTGAAATCCTCTTTAGTGACCAACACTTGCGAGCAAAGGATATCAAAGCGCTCAAAAAGACTGGAATACGTATTGATCAGCTTTACCTGACCTATGGAGGCCAATAACTGCCTCGCGGCGATGGCATCATATTTTTCGGAAATAGTGATCAGGCTACGACCAGAAGCTACTGCTCCCGATGATACCAGGATAACTTCTTTACCCTGTTTTTTGATCGCCGCTATCTGCTCAACCAGGTGTTCTATACGCTGCAGGTTGGGTAAGCCATTTTCCTGCGTAAAAACGTTAGAGCCTATTTTGATAATGATGCGTTGATAGTTGAAGGCCATTTCCTGCTGATCGTATTTTGATCCAAAAATAATATTTTTTGATTGATATTGACTCACTTTAACATACAATAAGTCTATTTTTAGTTAAAATTTACCATTTTTATATAATTTACAGATGTTTTAAGCCATTTAATTTCAATTTATGTTAATTTACGATCTAAAATTATCAATATACAATCTACTTGTATTAAATAATGGCTTAAATAACTATGATTAATGCTAAATTTAGTCAATTATTACTAATTAAAATGTGGCCAAAAGGAGGGAGGAGTAGGGTCTCAAAGAGTTGCTTTGGTTAAAAATACTTTATCGGGACCCTTATCCGAAAAACTTTTTAAACCTTAAATTTTAACACTTTTTCAGTCAAAATCAGGGGAAAATGGGGTGCTTTTTGGCTATTTTAACAAAGCTTTAACGCCATTTTAACACTTTTTAACAAATTTTTGAAGTGTTTTGAAAGGTTTAAAAAGTATCAGATTATAGTACCTGATTAAGCACGCCAAAAAATTAAAATCAAAAAAGATTTGTTAAAGTCATTTTTTTTCTATTTTTGTCGACTAATTCTATAGACAATGTATCATTATTATAAAATTACTTTAATGCCCCTTGTAAATATGCAGTACTCTGCTGCCTGTTGTTGATGCTTTTGACCCCTACATCTATCAAAACATTAATCAACCCAAATTTAGTTTTCCACCAACACCAACCTTACTACATGAAAATTTTTACTCATTCTTTAAAACTCATTGTACTTTTGCTTTTACTTGCGCCGGCCGTCGGTTTTGCGCAACTTAACGGCTCTTATATTTTAAGCGGGCAAGTAGGCGACGAACATGGCAAGCCCTTAGTAGGTACCACCGTTAGCATAAAAGGCACGACCAATAAAACCGCTACAGACAGTACCGGTAAATTCTCTTTAACCACAAGCGCTAAATTACCGTATACACTGGTTTTTACCGCGGTAGGATTTCAACCGCAGGAGTTTTATATTAAAAATGCTAATAGCGCTTTAAATATCCAGCTAACTTCACAATCTTTATTAATCAATGAGGTGGTGGTTACCGCGTCGCGTAAGGAAGAAAAGTTGCTACGTTCGCCGGTGGCCATCGAGAAACTGAGCATCAACGCGCTGAAACAGTCCCCGGGCCCCAGTTTTTATGATGCGCTGGAGAACGTGAAAGGTGTACAGATGACCACCACCAGTATCACCCTTAAAGTACCCAATACCCGTGGTTTTAACAGCCCCAACAATTTTAGGTTTATGCAACTGGTTGACGGGGTTGATATGCAGTCGGCTACTTTAGGTGTACCACTGGGTAACGCCATTGGCCCAACCGAGTTAGATATTGCCAGCATTGAGATTACACCAGGCGCGGCAGCAGCTTTGTATGGTACCAATGCCATCAACGGTTTATCTAACCTTTTTACCAAAGATCCTTTTAAATACCAGGGCCTTAGTTTCTACCATCGCCAGGCTATAAACCATGTGGGTAACGACCCTCTGGGCACAAGCTCATTAACCGAGGATGCTTTAAGATTTGCTAAAGCTTTTAACGATAAATTCGCCTTCAAAGTAAACTTTAGCTATTTACAGGGCACCGACTGGCAATCAAATACTCAGAAAGACCAAAACCCAGGCTACCTTAAAACGGCTAACCCTGCTTACCCGGAACTGACGGGAACCAGCAACGCGGCTTATGACGGCTGGAACAAATATGGCGACGATGCGCTTGCGGGTAGCAATACCGTGGTTATTA
Organism: Mucilaginibacter inviolabilis; assembly: GCF_011089895.1. Lineage (NCBI taxonomy): Bacteria > Pseudomonadati > Bacteroidota > Sphingobacteriia > Sphingobacteriales > Sphingobacteriaceae > Mucilaginibacter > Mucilaginibacter inviolabilis. Next base: position 1,168,154 of record NZ_JAANAT010000001.1, on the reverse strand, counting down.
AAGGTATCAGCGTTAATGGTGTTGCCCGTCCAAATCTTACCGTGGCGCGTACTGGTTATAATGAGGTTGATCTGGTTGATCCGCACGTGACCAACCTGAAACTGGATGGTACTTTATCTTACAAAATAACACCAAACACCATATTGTCATACACCTACCGCTATGGACGCATGGATGGCGTTTTTCAACGTGGTAACAAAATTTCTTTAGACGGAGCTACTGTACAGAACCATAAAGTGGAATTAAAAGGCAAAGAGTTCCTGGTTCGCGCATATGAATCCATAGAAAATACCGGTAATTCATTCAACGTAAAACCGTTGGCTGATAACCTCGATCTGAATCATGCCAGTAACTCAGCCTGGGCTACTTTATACGGAAACGCCCTTAAATCATATAATGGCGGTGTTTTAACATCAGCCAACCTGGCCGCTGCTGAGCAATTTGCAAGAGCCGCTGCTGATAAGGGCAGGGTAGAACCCGGAACACAGGCCTTTAACGATCTGCGTAAAACCATTATCGGTATTAATAACTGGGATATCAAATCGAGCCTGATCCCGAATGCGCCTGTAACCGGTGGTGCCGCACTGATACAAAAAAGCCATATGTATAATGCCGAGGCACAATGGGACCTGAGCAGCCGTGTAAAAGTGGTTGACCTGCTGGCTGGCGCTGATGTGCGTGTATATTCTATCATTCCTGACGGAAATAACTTTGTGGACTTTAGCCGTCCGATTGCTGATCGTAACACACCTTTGCCCAACGGAAGCTTTGGCAAAGATGTGATCTACAAAAAGTACGGCGCCTTTACCCAGGTAACCAAAACCTTTTTTGATGAAAAGCTGAAATTATTTGGATCTATCCGTTGGGATTATAATCCTTACTTCGACCCTAAATTCACGCCGCGTTTAGCAGCTGTTTATACCGTGAACGAGAACCATAACTTCAGGTTTACTTTTCAGAACGGTTACCGTTTCCCATCGTTGTTTGAGGCTTTATCCTATGTGAACAATGGTCGTGTGAAACGTGTGGGTAGTTTGCCATTTATTAATGATGGTTTGGGTTATTTAGGCAATAGCTATACGCAAACATCGGTAACTAACTTTAATGCAGCTGTAAATGCGGCGCCGGGTGGTAGTACCGATGCCAATGCATTAGCCAACAGAAAGCTGCTGCAAGTGGCCGATCTGCCGCCTGCCCGCCCTGAACAAATCACCTCGTACGAAGTGGGCTATAAAGGTATTATTGCGGATAACAAAGTATTTATCGACATAGATGCCTATACCAACCGCTACAATGGCTTTTTAGGCCAGGTACAGGTATTTGTACCCAATGGAACTACTGTGGGTACAGACGCAGCCGTGTTATCCATGCTGGACATTAACCGCGACCCGACTACCGCAACTTCAACCAATGCGGCCAGCCAGGGCCAAAGCAGGTACCGTGTATATACCAATGCCAAGAACATCTATAATAATTATGGTTCATCGGCTGGTATCACTTATAACTTTTATAAAAGATACACCATATCGGGCAACGTAAGCTTTAACAAGCTGAAAGCCCAATCGGCCTCTGATATTTTTGTAACCGGCTTTAACACACCAGAGTGGTCGGGCAACGTATCATTTGGTAACCGCGAAGTGGTTAAAAACTTTGGTTTCAACGTAGTGTACAAGTGGCAGGAATCATTCCTGTGGGAAAGCCCACTGGTTACCGGTACTGTGCCTGCTATTGGTACTGTTGATGCCCAGGTTACCTACCGCGTACCGGTATACTACGCTACCTTTAAATTGGGCGCAACCGATATTTTTAACAAACGGTACTATCAATATGCCGGCGGCCCAACCATTGGTGGTCTGTACTATGTATCGGTTACGTTAGATGGCCTGTTGAGCGGACAGCAACCTAAATAAGCACTTTTTTAATACGTTTTTTTATAGTTTTTAAGGCGGATGGGCAGCGATGCCCATTCGCTTTTTTTGTGGTGGGGGATGTAGAATGGGCAATTTTAATTAAATTACAGCCATATCATTTCTGAATTGTAATTATGAAAGCTAAATTTCGGTTAATAATCATTTTAATGTTGTTGCATGCGGTTATCACTGGATGTTCCGACCCGAAATTGGAGGATAAGCAAAGGGAGATCCAGGCGCGAAAGATAGCTAACCGGTTGGACAGTAATTCAATAAAAGTTTTTAGAGAATGGAACTATTTTCAAAGGGGTGAAGCGGGAATCTGGAGCAGAATATCAAACGATAGCGTTTATTATAATTGTCTTTACCGGACAGATAAGGATACCGTGAAGCTAAATATATATATCGGTGAACCCAATAAATTTGAGAAAGACTTTCCTACAAATTATATACTAGATATAACAAAGTACCAGAGGTTCAATATTTCAAAATATGATCAAACAATTCGGATCATCGGGGTTGACAACGTTGGGCGCGGCCATTTGTTGACCGACAGTTTGAGATTTAAGGATGTGTTTAAATCGGCAAATCTGTTTGATAAACTTGGAGCGCTAAATAAGCTCAGGGATAGTCTTGGTTTTTATAAAGTAACTTATATAAAAAGACTGGGCAATTTTATTGAATTTTCTTTATCGGCAAGGTATATTTTGACCTATTTGCCGGATGATCTTAATTTGGATCCCCAGGTGAAAAATATCTGGTTGAGCGAATTTGCAACCGGTAAAATGATCCAGAAATACTGGAATTTGCGAAAACTCAGGGTGCAGGGAGAGAATTAAATTGTAAGGTTAGTTCAGCTGAAAGCTGAGATCATGATTACCACGGGCTGGAAGCCCGCGGCAGCAGATGGAACGAGGAGAAATCTTCTGCTTCATACATGGAAAGCATTGCTTGGTTAAACTATCTATTGTAAAAGATTTCTCCTCGTTCCTCGTTCGAAATGACAACATGTAGAATTATTAAAAAACATGTCATTGCGAGCGATAGCGTGGCAATCTCCTCGTTCGGGTATTGAACTCGATGAGATTGCTTCGTCGTTCCTCCTCGCAATGACATAGTGGGAGAATATGGGGTGGACAACTCTAAAACAAAAAAGCCGGATGATCTGATGATCATACCGGCTTTGGGTGTATAATTATTAAAAAACGTCTTTGTTTAATGTTGCTTTACTTCGTGCAGGCCGCATTCTTTTTTGGATTGATCTTCCCACCACCAGCGACCGGCGCGAAAATCCTCGCCTTCGGCAACAGCACGTGTGCAAGGCATACAGCCAATGCTCGGGAAGCCTTTATCGTGCAATGAGTTGTAAGGGATATTGTATTGTTTGATATAGTCTTTTACATCATCCAATGTCCAGCTGAAAATAGGGTGGAACTTGGCTAGCTGGTTTTGTTCATCCCATTCTACATTTTCCATGTCCAGACGATTGGCTGATTGATCGGCACGGATACCGGTGATCCATAGTTTATTACCTTTCAGCGCGCGTTTTAAGGGCTCAATCTTCCGGATGCCGCAGCACTCTTTACGGTTCTCTACAGACTCATAAAAGCTGTTAGGGCCCTTTTTATTCACCATTTCTTCCAGCAGGTCACGATCGGGATAATAGGCGTGGATAGCTTGCTTATACCTGTCCATAGTGCTGCTCCAAACCGAGTAGGTTTCACGAAAAAGGCGACCTGTTTCCAAGGTAAAAACTTTGATAGGCAAATTATTGGCAAATATCATGTGACTGATAGCCTGATCTTCCCATCCAAAACTGGTGGAGAATACAATTTCGCCGGGAAACAGCTCGGCCAGCTCACGCAGGGCGTCAACCGGGTCAAGGCCTGCAATTACTTTTTGTATATGTTTTACTACTTCGCTCATGTTACAAAACTTTTGTAATAAAGGCAATTATCGATTTGATACTCACCAGTATTACGATAATTCCGACAGAAACCATAATGGTTTTTGTGGATATTTTATTGGAGATGCGGGCCGCGATAGGCGATGCCAGTGCGCTGCCCAATATTAAACCGGCTACTGCAGGCCAGTGATCGCTGCTCACCATACTGATAAAGGTAAGCGAGCCCATGATGGCCACAAAGAACCTGGATAATTTTACCGTACCTAATGAAAACCGCGGACTACGGCCACCGGCTATCAGGGTTGACAGTACGATAGATCCCCAGCCGCCGCCGCCAACAGCATCAATAAAGCCGCCACCTAAACCAAGCAGCGAAATACGTTTAACTTTATCGGCCGATTTTTTACGCTTGATATTAAACGCCTTGGACAGGATAACCAGTCCAAGTATTAATGTATATAAAGACACTACCGGCTTGGTATACTGACTGTAATGTTCTAATGATGATAGCAGGTAAGCACCGGTAACAGCGCCGATAATACCCGGTATCACCAATAGTTTAAATAACTTCCAGTTGATATTACCCATGCGATAGTGCATCCAACCGGCGATACCGCAGCTCATGATCTCTGACAGGTGGACACCCATACTGGCTGATGCCGGCGGGATACCCATGGACAGGGAGAAGGTGGTAGAGGTAACACCGTATGACATACCGATTGCCCCATCAACCAGTGCAAACAGGAAACCAGCCCCTAAAAAGTAATAGAATTGCGGTGGTACACCTTCTACAAATGACTTAAACTGAGGCTCCCTGTAATATAATGCCGCAATAACTATAGCCAGCGAAATAATAATGGTTGACCAGATAAGCCAGATAAAATTCTTCTTGATAGTTATTTTTGGCTCAACCAGTACCGAGGTTACTTTATTTAAAGTTTTAACCTTGTCGGCAAAATCGCCGGTGAGGGTATTGCGCAGTTCGCTCATTTGCTGCAGGGTAGTATCCAGCTCGTCAGGAATGCTTTCGTTAAGCACCTCTTTTAAACGTTTGGCTATGGTTGGCGATTTACCATTGGTAGATATCGCCAGTTTAAGATCACCTTTTTGAACGATGGATGCTAAGTAAAAATCGCAAAGCTCCGGTTTATCAGCCACATTGATCAGTAACTTACGATCATGCGCGGCCTGGCGGATATATTTGTTCAGGTCGCTGTCGTTGGTGGCTGCTATCACTACTTCGGCATCGTTCAGGTCATCATCGGTAAATGATTTCTGGATGATGGTTAAACCATCGTATCGGGCGGCCAGTTCATGTATCTCCGGCAAAAACTCACGGGATATCACGGTTACTTTGGCCTGTGTACTATTGCTTAAAATAGCGGTGAGTTTTTCCAAACCAACATGGCCTCCACCTACCAGTACGGTATGCAGGTCGTTCAGTTTTAAAAACACGGGAAACAATTGATTGCCCCCTGTATCCTGATTCTGGACCTTGGTTATGCTGCTATCTTTGGGCAATAATGACATGTTTACTATCCTTTAACAATTTTATTATTGTACCAAAGCCTCTCTTTTTGCTTTACTTTTTTCTAAAAACGCGGTTGCCTGTGCTAAATAAGCAGTAGCAAATTCCTGAGAAGGCTCATGCTGGTTGATCTGTAAAACCAGATCGTTAAAGCTGCCTTCGATATCAAATTCGCCTTTTTCTACATAATTGGCATCAAACTCACGGATAACTGCCGCTTGTGTACTGGTGTTGATGCTTTTATCCAGCAATAACGCTTTTGCAGAGCTTAGCAGTGTATTATATGCATGATATATAGCATCAGACCATGCACCGGCCTGGAATGATTGATTGGCCCAACCCAGTTTTTCTTCCGACTCATAAAGCAGGGTAGCTACCAGGTCAATGATCACACCGGCACATTCGCCAACGCCAATGGCGGTAACAAAAGTTTCCTGATGCCCCCAGTCAACAAATTCGTCATCAGTAAGGTTAGTGAGATCGGCCAATGGTTTCAGCAGGCGATAAAAATAGTCTTTACCCTGTCTGTCGTAATAATCGTTGTACAATTCGCCTTCTGTTGAGAGGGCTTTATAATCGTCAAGCAGGGTGCGTAAAACATCGGTTGCTCTTTTTGAAGGCACTTTGATCACCCTATCAGCAGCACGACCAATGCCATCACCAACAGTACCGCCGCCCAGCATCACCTGTACAGACGGTAATACTTTGGTACCGGCCTTAAGTGAACTGCCATGAAAACCAATATGTGCCAAACCATGCTGACCGCAGGAGTTCATACAGCCGCTTATTTTTATCTTGATATCGCGGTTATAAATAAAATCTTCATATTCGTTATAGATCAGGTCTTCCAGTACCCGGGCCATGGTCATGCTGTTGGAGATACCCAGGTTACAGGTGTCAGTACCAGGACACGTGGTCACGTCGGCTACACTATCAAACCCCGGAGCGGCCAGTTCCAACTTAGCCAAACCTTCGTACAGGGCTGGTAATGCTTCTTTACGGGCAAATTTCAACAGTAAGCCCTGATTTTGGGTAACACGGATTTCATCGGCAACCAATGGCTGTAAAACTTTTACCAGTTCACGGGCGGTATCTGAGGAGATATCACCAACCGGAACTTTGATGTATACGCCATAAAAGCCTTTTTGCTTTTGCTCAAATACGTTGGTAGCCAGCCATTGCTCATAGCGGAACGGATTGCTGATGCTTACCTCGGCAAAAGCGGTTTCTTCCGGAACGGCTGGTTGCAGAACCGCATCACGGTTAATGGGGTAACTTTTTACTTTGATAGCTGTTCTTTCAATAGCAGCCAGGCGCAGTACCTCTTCCAATCCCAATTTCTGGATCAGGTATTTCAAACGGGCTTTGTTACGGTTATTGCGTTCGCCATAACGATCAAACACCCGGATGATGGCCTCGATATAAGGGATCAACTGATCCTCGGGTAAAAACTCTTCTACGATGTTGGCCAGAATAGGCTGCGCGCCTAAGCCACCGCCTAAAAGTACTTTAAAGCCGCGCTCACCAGTGTTTTTGAGCTTCGGGATAACACCGATATCATGGATGTAAGAAAATGCGGTGTCAGCATCACTTGATGAAAAGGAAATTTTGAACTTACGACCCATTTCCTGGCAAACCGGGTTGCGCAAAAAATACTCGAATGTAGCATGGGCATAAGGAGACACATCAAATGGCTCCTGCGGATCGATACCTGAGGCAGGGGAGGCGGTAACGTTTCTCACGGTATTACCACAAGCTTCGCGCAGGGTGATATCATCCTGCTCCAGTTTGGCCCAAAGTTCAGGCGTTCGCTCCAAACTTACGTAATGGATCTGGATATCCTGACGCGTGGTCAGGTGCAGGTTACGGCTTCCGTACTCGTCAGATATCTCGGCAATACGCAACAGCTGTTTGAAAGTGACTTTACCAAATGGCAGCTTGATACGCACCATTTGCACACCAGGCTGGCGCTGCCCATAAATACCACGAGCCAGACGTAAGCTCCTGAACTTTTCGTCGTGAATTTTACCTTCACGAAAGGCCCTGATCTTTTTTTCAAGATCAATAATATCTTTCTCAACTATTGGGTTCTCCAGTTCCGTTCTGAAGCTCTGCATATCTTATCGTTTTATCAATTATAAAAAAGCCTCTTTGGCTTAGGCTAAAGAGGCGTATATGGTTAATACAAAAATTATAGCCTGGCCTTATTGTCTCTCACGCAATAACACATCAGATTTTTGTAGTAAATATTCCTGTTGAGGGTATTCATTCCCCAAATATATACATACTATACGGAAATGGTAGAATTTAATTGAAAAAAGTTGCCTTTTTACAGTTTGGTGAGATTTTTTAGGTGTGGATAAGCGTCTGTTCGCGAGATATGATATCGGCTATGCTGGTCTCACTTAATATTTTTAATGTAGCATCGCGCACATCAACAAATACATCGCGGATACCGCAGGTAGTTTCCTGGTGGCATTCATCACATTTGTGATAAAAATTAAGACTGGCGCAAGGAACCATGGCAATAGGACCGTCGGTAATACGCATAATGCTTACCAGGAATATCTCCTTGGGATCGCGGTTCAGGCTATAGCCACCACCTGCACCTTTTTTACTGTACAGGAAACCGGCATTCCGCAGATCGAGCAGTATTTGCTCCAGGAATTTTTTGGGGATGCGTTCAGCCTCGGCGATCTTTGAAATCTGCATTGGCGGTTGATCTCTGTTCTTGCCCAGGATCACCAATGCCTTAATTGCGTATTTAGTTTTTTTGGATAGCATTTTCTAAAATAAAACTAACAAAGGTAAATAACAATTTTGTTAATTATAAATAAAAATATCCAGTAATACTATAGAGTACAAGTGTACTATCTATTTACCTGTTATCGGAGTGTCCTAAACTTTTATCGGGATTCACCTGGTCACGTACCAATTGCTTTAACTCTTTGATCTCCGGGAAGCGCCCTTGTTCTTTTCTGTCGAACAGTACGGTGTCATTTACGCTGATGGTATATTTGCCACTTGTTTCGCTGGGCTGCAGGGTTACCCCATACACATCATCTGTAAAGGTGGTGAGAAGTTCCTGTGCCATATAAGCGGCGCGCATCATCCAGTTACATTTGGGGCAGTATTCAATGGTGATGGTTGGTTTCATTTGGTTTATTGTTTTCAGATGGCTGTATCAGATCCCATAAATTACCGTAAAGATCTTCAAAAACGGCAACTATACCGTAATCTTCTGTAACTGGCGGTCGCACAAAGTTAACCCCCTTAGTGGTCATCGCCTCATGATCGCGCCAGAAATCGTCGGTATATAAAAACAGGAATACGCGCTTGCCCGATTGATTGCCAATGGCCTGTTTCTGTTCATCACCTACAGCCTTAGCCAACAGGATAGCACATTGGGCATCTTTATCGGGCGCTATTAAAACCCATCTTTTTGTTTCGCTTAAAACGGTGTCCTCTATCAATACAAAGCCAAGCTTTTGCGTATAAAAAGCAATGGCCTCATCATAATCGGCCACTACTAAGGTAATATGGGCAATATGTCTTTTCATTTTTGAGGCACCAGGAATCTTTCTTCGGTATGGGTGCTTAATACATTTAATGTATCACCAACGGTAAGGATGCCTGTATTTTCATGAATTAAATTTTGCCCAAATAGTATCTTCTTGTCCCTCAATCGGTATTGCGCCAATGTTTTTAATGGTTCTTTAGCCTTAACAGCTGTTTGCTGATCGATGGTCGTGAGCACACAGCGTGCACAAAGTTTGGTCCCATAAAAATCAATACCGGCTATTTGTATATGGTTCATCAGATCCTCATCAAAAGCATCTCCGCCCGTAAAAACAATATTGGGTCTGAACCGGTTCATGGGCAATGGTTCGGTCATGCGGTTATTCAGGTCATCGAGCGAAGCCTGGCCGATCAATAAAAAGGGATAAGCATCAGCAAAAGAGGTGATCATGCCTTCAGGTGCATACTGCCGGTCAACCTGACGATGGGTATCTTCGGGCATATAAATCAACCGGCATTTTATACCCAATGCTGCGCTAAACCAGTTGTCCAGTTCCTGATCAACAAATACACCTGCACAGGTATCATCCCAGATAGCTACTTCTTGTTTACTTTGATCATGCTGTTCAAATGGTATCAATACTGATCCATTCAGATAATGGGTGACTAACAATCCATCATTTTCAATCTGCACCTTTAACAAAGCCATTTGAGGATATTCCCGCTGGGTAAGGAAACGATTTTGTTCATCAACAAGCATCCAGCGCCTGTCGTATTTCAAACCGCGATCGGTAACCTCAGCATACGGTAATGATATACCGCCTAAGGATTTTATGGGATAAATATTTATTTCACTTACAGTAAGCATGGGCAACAGGATAGAGAAGGTAAAAATAGGAAAACTGGAGTTGTTTTGTCCGGTGATTTCACCAGAATATGATTATATGTGATCTGCATGATACTTTACTTTAATGGCTTTGTATCTTCATAATTACAATCGATTGTTTTTTTATTGACAGTTCATTGCTTTGTTAAATTTTAATTGATATAATTGTTTATCCAATTGCAAAACCAACCTTTAATTTTATTGAAATCATGCCATTAAACAATGTAAACGGCAAGGCTAAAGCCGATAACACCTATGACGCTATAGTTATTGGCTCGGGTATTAGCGGCGGCTGGGCGGCTAAAGAATTAACCGAAAAAGGCCTCAAAACCATCATGCTGGAACGCGGACGGAATTTTGAGCATATCAAAGACTATAAAACGGCCAATAATAATCCCTGGGATATGCCGCACCGTGGCAGCCCTACACAGGCACAACGCAAGGTTAGACCCGTAATATCACGTGGCTGGGGTGCTTATGAACCAATTATGGATTATTGGGCCAATGAGCAAGATGCACCATATACCGAAGTTAAGCCATTTAATTGGTGGCGATCATACCAATTAGGCGGTCGCTCTATTTTGTGGGGCCGACAAAGCTACCGCTGGAGCGATCATGATTTTGAAGCAAACGCTAAAGATGGCTGGGCAATTGACTGGCCAATTCGTTATAAAGATCTGGCACCCTGGTATGATCATGTGGAGAAATTTGCAGGCGTAAGTGGCTCATTAGAAGGATTGGAGCAATTACCCGACGGGCATTACCTACCACCGATGGATATGAATTGGGTAGAAAAGGATGTAGCTGCCCGTCTTAAAAAGAATTATAACGGCACCCGGCATATGATCATCGGTCGTTCGGCCAATTTAACAGCAGCTATACCGGGCCGTACCAAATGCCAGTTCCGTAACCGTTGCTGGGAAGGCTGTCCTTTCGGCGGATATTTTAGCACGCAGTCTTCAACCTTACCGGCAGCTTTAGCTACCGGCAACCTAACCGTTAGACCGTACTCTATAGTTACTAAAATATTGTACGATAAGGATACTCAAAAAGCCACTGGTGTTGAAGTGCTTGATGCCGAAACCAACCAAACCTATGAGTATTACGCCAAGATTGTATTTCTGAACGCCTCGGCATTAAACAGTGCCTGGGTATTGATGAACTCGGCTACGGATGTTTGGCCCGATGGATTGGGTAGCAGCAGTGGCGAACTGGGGCATAACATTATGGATCATCACTACAACCTGGGCGCATCCGGTCAGGTAGATGGTTTTGAAGATAAATATTATTATGGCCGCAGGGCTAATGGTATCTATGTGGTAAGATTTGCTAATTTATTTGGCGACAAACGTGATTACTTGCGTGGTTTTGGCTACCAGGGCGGAGCGAGCCGTACAGGTTGGAGCCGGGAGATAGCGGAGTTAAATATCGGTGCGCAATATAAAGACGCCATAACAGAACCAGGAGGCTGGGAGATAGGCATTGGTGGTTTTGGTGAATTGCTGCCTTACCATGATAACAAAATCACCCTCGATAAAACCCGGAAGGACAAATGGGGGCTGCCTATTTTAGCCATGGATGCGATTATCAGGGATAACGAGCATAAAATGCGGATTGATATTGTAAAAGAAGCCAAAGAAATGCTGGAAAGTGCAGGTGTCAAAAATGTAAAAACGCACGATCGGGGCCACAATGTAGGTGATGGCATCCATGAAATGGGTACCGCCCGCATGGGACTTGATCCTAAAACATCCGTTTTAAACGCGCATAACCAGGTTTGGGATGCCAAAAATGTATTCTGTACCGATGGCGCAGCCATGGTTTCGTCAGCCTGCCAAAACCCATCATTAACCTATATGGCACTAACTGCCCGTGCGGCAGATTTTGCTGTTGGGGAGTTGAAGAAGGGGAATATATAGGAAGAGTAATGATAAAATGAACAAGGATAAAAAACAAATCCACCATTACACGTCATCCCGAATTTATTTCGGGATCCCACAAGCAAGGTTACTCATACAGAACGGCCATGCATGTGGGATGCTGAAACAAGTTCAGCATGACATAAAACAATACAACTATGAAAAAACTATTTTTTATTTGTTTGCTATTAAGCACTACGCTGCTTTATGCAAAATCAAAACCCAAAGTCTTGATCTTTTGTAAAACGGCAGGCTTTCATCATAACTCGATAGCAGTTGGTGTACCGGCCATTATGAAACTGGGACAGGAGAATAACTTTGACGTAGACAGCACCACTGATGCCAGAAAATTTACCACGACCAATTTAAAGCAATATGCCGCGGTAATATTTTTAAGTACTACCGGTAATGTGTTGGATGACACTCAGCAAACCGCCTTTGAACAATACATTAAAGCAGGAGGAGGTTTTGTAGGTGTACACGCGGCTACCGATACCGAGTATGACTGGGCATGGTATGGCAAGCTGGTAGGTGCCTATTTTAAAAGTCACCCCAAACAACAGGAAGCTACGCTGCATGTGGTCGACCGTAATTTTATAGCCACCAAACATCTACCCGAAACCTGGAAACGCTGGGATGAATGGTACAACTATAAATGGATAGCTGATGATTTGCACGTACTGATTAAAATAGACGAGAAAAGCTACACAGGCGGAGAAAATGGCGATAATCATCCCATGGCCTGGTATCATAGCTTTGATGGCGGCAGGGCATTTTATACCGAATTGGGCCACACCGATGAATCATATGCAGATCCTTTGTATCTGAAACACCTTTTGGGTGGCATACAATATGCAATTGGCAAGAAATAATATTATTTACCTAAACCTTATACAAACAGAAAAGCCGGTTTAAAACCGGCTTTTCTGTTTGTAATCATTTTGTTTTATGCATGCGCAATGGCATGTTTTAATGCCGCATTATGCTTATACCTGAATACGAATGGGAAGATAACGGCTATAACCAGGGCATAAGCCGCAAAGGTAAGCCAGATACCATGCCAGTTTTTACTGTGATCGGCATGGGTGAAGAATTTGTCTATGATGAACCCACTACCAATACTTCCAAAAAAGGCTCCGAATCCATTCACCATCATCATAAAAAGCCCCTGGGCACTAGCTCTTATTTCGGGGGTAGCTTGTGTTTCTACAAATAATGAACCCGAAATATTAAAGAAATCAAAGGCCATACCATACACAATGCAGGAGCCAATGATCATCCATAAACCACCGGCAGGATCGCCAAAGGCGAAAAGGCCAAAACGTAACACCCATGCAAGCATACTAAACAGCATAACGTATTTGATACCAAACCTGCGCAGAAAAAAAGGAATAGCCAGGATGAATAATGTTTCGGAAACCTGGGATATCGACATAATAATGGCAGGATACTTTACCGCTATGGTATCTTTATAAGCAGGCACGGTAGCAAAATCATGAATATAAGTATCACCATAAGCATTAGTAAGCTGTAAAGCAGCGCCTAACAGCAGTGAGAAGGCAAAAAATATAGTGAACTTTGGTACTTTGAATAAAGCAAAAGCTTTTAAACCCAGTGACTCTGCTAATGATTTATTGGCAACCTTACCTAAAAGCGGAGGGGCTTTTGGTAACGTAAATGAATAGATACCCAATGTAAGTGCCATAACCGATGCAATATAAAATTGATTGGCCGAGGTTTCATTATGGGTGAGGCTTACTGTCCACAAAGCAGCAATAAAACCGATAGTTCCCCAGATACGGATAGGAGGATAGTCTTTTACAATATCCTTATCACTTTTTTTTAAAGCCGAATAAGCCACGGTTATGGATAATGACAAGGTTGGCATATAAAAAACCATATTAAGCAGCATCACCCAAAAAAAAGTAAACGGATTGGTTACCAAGGGAAGGGAAAACAAGGTCATTGCCCCTAAAATATGCATTATACCATACAGTTTTTCGGCATTTACAAAGCGATCAGCAATGATACCCGTAAGGGCAGGCATAAAGATAGCCGAAATACCCATTGTTGAAAAAATAGCCCCAAAGTGCTCGCCAGACCAATGTTTATTTTGAAACCAGTATACGCCGATAGTAAGCAGCCATGAACCCCATATAAAATACTGCATAAAATTCATCACTATTAAGCGCAACTTAATATTCATACTACGACGGGTTTAAATAATAAAAATCAGTGTTAAATTAAAAATGGAAAGTAATAAATTGATTTCGGATTTCGGACGTTCGATTTCGGATTTATTTTAATATTTGATTTATAAAGTGGTGATTTCCTTATTCTATAAATTCAAAATAGAATATTTTCATTCAATAAATCCGAAATCGAACGTCCGAAACGGCGTAGCCTTCTTTAAGTGCCTTAAAAAGCAAACAAATACGAAAAATCCGAAATAAAGATCAGGATGCTTTACGCTTGTTCAATTCGTCGCGAATTTTTGCAGCCTTTTCATATGATTCTTCGGCAAGCGCTTCCTGTAACTTAGTTTTAAGCTCGTCAACACTTAATGATGAAAATCCACTTCCAACGGCTGTGCCTACAGATTTTTCTTCCTGGGTTTCGTTGATATTTTCGAGATAAACAAAATCATTGCCTTCAATTACAATACCAGCAGTAGATAAGATAAACTCGTAAGTAAAAATTGGGCAATCAAACCTTACAGCTACCGCAATGGCATCTGATGTACGGGCGTCGATCTCTACAGTACGTTTACCATCATTGCAGATCAATTTAGAGTAAAATATACCGTCGACCAGGTTATAAATGATAATCTCTTGTACTTCAATCTGGTAAGCTTGCGCAAAGCTCTTGAACAAATCGTGCGTAAGCGGACGGCTTGGGGTCATTTTCTCTATCTCGATAGCTATGGCCTGTGCTTCAAAGCTGCCGATAATGATAGGGAGCCGGCGGCGACCGCTTACCTCGCCTAAAACTAAAGCATAAGCTCCCGATTGTGTCTGACTGTACGATAACCCTACAATATCCAGCTTAATTTTTTTCATGTTATTACCCATCGCACCTAATAATTTATGCTGAAGCTTTATATTCTTTAACGGCCGCTATTAATTGAGGTACCACTTCAAACGCATCGCCAACAATACCGTAATCCGCCACTTTGAAAAAAGGAGCTTCCGGATCTTTGTTGATCACCACAATAACTTTTGAAGAACTGATACCTGCTAGGTGTTGAATAGCACCTGAAATTCCTATCGCAATATACAAATTTGGACTGACAGCTATTCCGGTTTGACCAACGTGTTCGCTGTGTGGGCGCCAACCGGCGTCTGACACTGGTTTAGAGCATGCTGTAGCAGCGCCGAGTAGTTCGGCCAGTTCTTCTACCATACCCCAGTTTTCAGGTCCTTTAAGGCCGCGTCCGGCAGAAACAACAATTTCTGCATCAGGCAGGGATATTTTATCGGTTGAACGTACAATCTCCTTGATTATCGCTCTAAAATCAGAATCTTTAGTTTCGGCAGCGAAATCTTCTACCTGGGCAGTACCGCCGGTTTCCACTACCTTATAGGAATTAGGTACCAAAGCGATAACCTTGTTGGCCGACGTTAATTCCACAATGGCAAATGCCTTGCCAGAGAATGCCGTTTTTTTGATGGTGAATTTACCACCATTTTGCTCCGGTAGCGCTACAGCACCATCGGCAACACCAGCTTGCAATTTTACGCCCAATCTTGGCGCTAAGCCACGGCCGGAGAAAGTATTGGATAATACCACAATATCGGCTCCCTGCTTTTTAGCAGCTTCGGCAATGATAGAGGCGTAAGCCTGGTTTACAAAGTTCTTGAGTTTATCGCCAGATACGTTCAGCACTTTTTCGGCGCCGTATTTACCTAAAGCGGCTAATTCATCTTTGCTGACATCGCCAATAGAAATGGCAACCAGATTGGTTTTATTTTGATCGGCAATGGCACGGGCATAGGTAACGGCTTCAAAGATTGACTTTTTGAATTTACCGCCGGCATTTTCCGCATATATTAAAACTGACATATGATGTGTTTCTTGGAATAGATTTAAATGAGTTAAATAACGCGCGCTTCGGTATGTAAAAGCTCCACCAATTTGGCGGTTTCATCAGCAGGTACCAGTTTTACTTGTCCGCGAGGCGCCGGTGTTTCATAGCTAAGCACTTCCGAATACGTTTTTACCTCCACCGGTTCAACAACAGCTAACGGTTTGGTGCGGGCCGACATAATACCCCGCATATTAGGTATTTTGGGCTCGGCAACACCCTCTGCTGTACCGGCCACAAAAGGGTAGGGAATAGTCAGGAGCTCTTTGCCGCCTTCAATTTCGCGTTCAACCGTAGCCTCCTTATCAGCAGCATCCAGTTTTTTAATGATAGATACAGAAGGCAGATCGAGCAACTCGCCGAGCATACCAGCTACTTTCGATCCATTGTAATCAATAGATTCGCGGCCGGTTAAAATAAGGTCGAACGGATTGGCTTTCACATACTCTGCTATCTGGTACGCTACATACCAGGCATCGTGAGGTTTGGCGTTAATACGTATCGCGTCTGTAGCGCCAATAGCCAGCGCTTTACGAATGGTAGCCTCTGTATTTACTTCACCAACATTGATAACCGTTACTTCCCCTTTACCGCCATCGGTTAACTCAATAGCACGCGAAAGCGCTATCTCATCATAAGGGTTTAGTATAAATTGAACACCATTTGTATTAAATTGGGTGTTATTATCAGTAAAGGTTATTTTTGTGGTGGTATCAGGAACATTACTTACACATACCAGGATCTTCATATCAATAGGTTTTTGCAAATTTAATTAAAAAAGATAGAGTTTAAAATGGAGTTGAGCAGATTGGATAAGCTATTAGAATTTATAAAGAATGAACCGGAGGACGAATTTTTAAAATATGCGCTCGCTACCGAATATCTACGTCTGAATCAGGCAGATAAGGCATTGACTTATTATGAGGATCTGGTGACAAATCATCCGGGATATGTGGGCACTTATTATCATTTAGGTAAACTATATGAGGCCCTGAACCGTAAACCGGATGCCATAACAACCTACGAAAACGGCATGACCATAGCCAAACAGAAGCGCGATAACCACGCATTTTCGGAATTACAGGCCGTTTACCGGCAGGCCAAAGGCATAGAAGAAGACGACGATGATTATTAAATAGTTCATAGATCATAGTTGATGGTTCATGGTCTTAGTACTATATCATTTACTTATCACTATGAACAATGAACCATCAACTATGAACTAACTAATTAATGAAAAACCGTCACCTTTTATTTCTTCGCGATGTATTGATCTATACGTTTACGGCTTTTGGCGGCCCACAGGCGCATATAGCCGTTTTACTGCGGGAATTTGTGGAGAAGAGACACTATATTACCGAGGATGAACTGATGGAGCTTAATGCGCTGTCGCAAGTGTTACCAGGGCCATCATCAACCCAAACACTGGTGGGGATAGCCTGGAAAGTAGGGGGACTAAGGTTAGCCCTTATTACCTTCCTGATATGGATATTACCTTCGGCTGCTATCATGGCCATGGCTGCAATTAGCTATAAAATATTTGCTAACCATGCTCAATTTGCCCACATCATTAGCTATATACAGCCTATGGCGGTAGGTATAGTGGCCTATGCTACTTACAGCTTTGCTCACAGGTTCCTAAAAACGCGTGTAAGTACCATGCTGGCAATCGCATCGTTTATAGCCACCCTTATTCTGCAAAATGCCTATGCCTTTCCTCTTTTGGTTTTATTAGGGGGCATCATATCATCAGCCTTGGAAACACAGCCTCAGGAAAACGAATTGCGTGTTAAGTTATACGCCAATGTAAATCCAAATAAAGTGGCTTATTTTATCGGTATATTATTACTATTTGCAGTTTTGGGGGCTATTATTAACCAAACGTCACCATTTAGCTTACCTATTCGCTTATTTGAGAATTTTTACCGTAATGGTATATTAATATTTGGTGGCGGGCAGGTAATGGTGCCACTGATGTATACGGAGTTTGTAGAGGTTAAACACTATCTCAGTAATTCGGAGTTCCTTTCTGGCTATGCCTTGCAACAGGCTCTTCCCGGGCCTACATTTTCCTTTACTTCATTTTTAGGGGGTATTACTTTAGGCAATAAAGGATACGGCATTGGCGGGCAGATCATTGGCAGTATCGTAGCGGTTATCGGCGTAAATACCCCTGGTCTTATTCTAATCCTGTTTATCGTACCATTTTGGGAAGATCTCAAAAAAATAACCCGTATCAAAAACTCATTAAGCGGGATCAGCGCAGTAGCCGTAGGTTTTATGGCCACAGCTTTTATCTTACTGGTACGACCGTTTGGTGGCAACTGGATAGCTTATGGCCTTATGGCTGGCACTTTTTTACTGCTACACTTTACCAAAATAAAAACCCCGGTAATTATCATCATCGGGGTGTTGCTGGGGATATTTTTTTAGCCCCCTAGCCCCCTGAAGGGGGAACTTCTGAAGATCTTACGTTTTATTTATATAAAACAAAGCCCAATTTTTTTAAGAATTGGGCTTTGTTTTATGATATCTGTAATTAGCATATCCAAAGTTCCCCCTTCAGGGGGCTAGGGGGCTAAAACGGTGGTTCATCATCAATATCATCCATTCGTGATGGGCGGATAATAAAGTTGCTTTGTTTTTCAAAATCCTGTGATGGTGCCAGACCTGAGAATGCACTGCCGGCAGCAGGAGGGAAGCCGTCCATGCTCTCTTCCAGGTTGGCAAATTTCACGTATTTACCTACGAATTTCAATCGTACAGTACCAGTTTCACCATTACGGTGTTTGGCTATAATTACTTCACCCACGTTATTGGTTGGGTTACCATCTTCGTCTTCTGTTAAACCATAGTATTCCGGGCGGTATAAGAATAATACCATATCCGCATCCTGCTCAATAGAGCCAGACTCACGCAAATCCGATAGCATTGGTCTTTTGGAGTTACCCGGCCTGGTTTCAACCGCACGGCTTAATTGCGACAGGGCAATCACCGGCACGTTCAATTCTTTTGCTACCGATTTTAAAGCTCTTGATATACTACCAATTTCCTGCTCACGGTTACCACCACCAGCTTTGCCTTCACCTTTACCATGCATCAACTGTAAGTAGTCAATAATGATAAGCTGGATATCGTGCTGTGATTTTAAACGGCGACATTTGGCCCTGAATTCAAATATATTCAATGCAGGAGTATCATCGATAATCAGGGTAGCCTGCTCCAGGCGACCAATTTTGGAGTGAATCTGCTGCCATTCCCATTCTTCCAGAGTTCCTTTACGGATTTTTTCCTGCTCAATTTCGGTTTCACCGGATATTAAACGGTTAACCAACTGAACAGAGGACATCTCGAGTGAGAAAACAACAACCGGTTTATCAAAATCAACTGCGGCATTACGGGCACAACTCAGTACGAAAGCCGTTTTACCCATCGCAGGACGGGCAGCAATAATAACCAAATCTGATTTTTGCCAGCCTGAAGTCATCCGGTCAAGCGCTGTAAAGCCTGATGCTACACCGGTCAAACCGTCTTTTTTATCTTTAAGTGCTTCTATATCTCTTAAAGCCTCATGCACCAGATCATCCATTTTACGCGCATCGCGTCTTAAGTTATTCTGCGCTATTTCGAAAAGATTTTTCTCGGCTCTGTCTAGCAAGTCCAATACATCAGATGTGTCTTCATAAGCACTTTGAATAACATCTGTAGATATGCGGATCAGCTCACGCTGGATGTATTTTTGAATGATGATGCGGGCGTGAAATTCAATATTTGCGGCCGAGGCTACACGACTGGTTAATTCGGTAATGTAATAGGCGCCGCCAATCATTTCCAGTTCGCCAAGTTTACGTAGTTCGGCAGTAACTGTAAGAATATCAACCGGAGAAGATTTTTCAAACAGTTGTTTTATGGCCGAAAATATTTTCTGATGATTGTCCCGATAAAAAACCTCAGGGTTTAAAATATCGATAACCGATGAAAGGGCATCTTTTTCCAACATCAGCGCCCCTAAAACAGCCTCTTCCAAATCAGTAGCCTGGGGCGGAAGTTTCCCCAGTCCGCTATACGGTGTCGGGGTAGTGATTCGGCTCCGGCGATCGTTAGTGTTCGGCTTGCTCGGTAGGTTATCGTTCTCAAAATTCATAAGGCGACAAAAATATACAAAAAATGTTTTTGCGGAGCTACATTTCAATCAACATAGTGTATCGAGATTTTAAAACAATCATATCCAGCGTTATAATTTTAAGCTTTTTAATAAACACACCTATGTTGATAACTTACTAATAAAATATCACTCACCCTGATTTTCAAACATTTAAACCTATGTTAATAAAGTTTTATAATGTTAACTATTATCGCCCCATACTTTTAAAAAACCGAAAAGGGTTATCAGTTCAATAAGTGCTTAATCAATTAATATAGCTACTTTTGCAGAAAAACAGATCATTACAAATGGCATTTAATTCAAGACCTCAGCGGGAAAGCAACCAAATGGTTTTTGGTATCAGGGCGATCATGGAGGCTATCACTTCGGGCAAAGAAATTGAAGCATTATATATTCAGAGAGGAGCTGCTGGTGGCCTATCGCACGAGCTAAAGGCTTTGCTTACAGAATATAACATTACCGCACAGCAGGTGCCTGTTGAAAAACTAAACCGCCTTACTCCTAAAAATCATCAGGGGGCCGTGGCTTTTATTTCGCCTATAACCTATCAAAAAATCGAAAATATTATCCCGGAAGTATTTGAAAAAGGGGAGGTGCCGCTGATACTTGTTTTAGATTCTATTACCGATGTACGTAATATGGGCGCTATTGCCCGTACTGCCGAGTGTGCAGGTGTACACGCTATTGTTATCCCGGCAAAAGGCTCGGCACAAATTAACCCTGATGCTATTAAAACCTCTGCCGGTGCTTTATATAAAATACCGGTTTGCCGCCACGATAATTTTATGCAAACAGTAAGATTTTTACAGGAATCAGGCTTGCAGCTGGTTTGCTGTACCGAAAAAACAAAAGAAGATATTTACTCGCCCGATTATACCGCCCCAACAGCCATTATTATGGGATCGGAAGAAGACGGTATCCGTAACGAGATTATTCGCATATCAGATCATCTGGCCAAGATCCCGATGTTCGGTGAGATCGAATCCCTTAACGTATCCGTATCAACCGGCGTGATATTGTACGAGGCTATAAGACAGAGATCCGCCCAGCCCTCTAAAGGGGAAGTCTCTTGATGTGCTTGAATTCTCTCTAACTCATACATAAAAAACAAAGCCTAGTTTATTTCTAAACTGGGCTTTGTTTTTTTAAATAAGATTTTCAAAAGCTCCCCTTTAGGGGGTTGGGGGCTAAATATACTTGGCCCCGAATTTAGCTTTTACATCAGCCACTACTTGTTTTACATTTTGTTCCTGATCTCGCGGACAGATCAGCAACGTGTTGTTGGATTCTACCACGATAAAATCATGCAAACCCTGCAGTATCACCAATTTCTCGCCCGGTACATTCACCATACAGTTCGAGGAATCATACATGATCACCTTTTCTGACGGGATCACCACGTTGCCTACATAATCTTTCTCGGCCAGATCATAGATCGAAGCCCAGGTACCCAGGTCGCTCCAGCCAAAAGCCGATGGCAGCACATACACGTTATCTGCCTTTTCCATGATCCCGTAATCGATCGAGATATTGATGCATTGCTGATAGGCTTTAT
This sequence comes from Mucilaginibacter inviolabilis, assembly GCF_011089895.1. Taxonomy (NCBI): domain Bacteria; kingdom Pseudomonadati; phylum Bacteroidota; class Sphingobacteriia; order Sphingobacteriales; family Sphingobacteriaceae; genus Mucilaginibacter; species Mucilaginibacter inviolabilis. Next base: position 1,146,682 of record NZ_JAANAT010000001.1, on the reverse strand, counting down.
GTACATAGCTCTTTTCTTCTTCGGTATTATACACCGGTCGTGCTTCGGCAAAGATCTCATGCATCTCGGGTAAATGACGACCGAAAGCCTTAACAATGGCCTTGGCCGACCATACAAAGATGCCCGCGTTCCATAAAAAATCACCGCTCTGGATAAAGGTTTTGGCTATCTCCAGCGTGGGTTTCTCGGTAAATGTTTTTACCTTATGAAAATCATGGTCAATAGCCTGGTCGGTATACTGGATATAGCCATAGCCTGTATCGGGTCTGGATGGTTTGATGCCCAGGGTAATTAAACTATCGGTTGATGCTGCTGTTTGCAGTGATTTCTCGATGGCAGTCACAAAGGCTTCCTCATCCAGGATCTGCTGATCTGATGGCGCTACCACGATAACTGCCTCCGGGTTCAGGTTTTCGATCTTGAAGCAGCCATAAGCCACACAAGGCGCTGTATTACGCATTACCGGCTCTGTCAGGATCTGGCTATCGGCCATATCCGGCAGCTGCTGTTTTACCAGTTTGGTGTAATTCTCATTGGTTACTACATAAATGTTTTCTTTGGGGCATATTTTCAGAAAACGCTCGTAAGTGTTTTGGATCAGCGTTTTGCCTGTTCCCAGGATATCTATAAATTGTTTGGGATGCGATGAACGGCTTATTGGCCAGAAACGGCTCCCGATGCCGCCTGCCATGATGATCGCATAATTGTTTTTATTCATGTGGTAAAAAGAGTTTTTATTTGGCGTAGCCAGCGCAAAAGTGTACAATAATCTGTTAAATATGTATGAAATAAAACTAAATAATTGGATAGCTAAATTGTCCGCAATTTAAATGCGCTAAATGAACAAATTGTTTTTCATTTAATAATCATATTTGTATAAAATTTAAAAGTAAATCCATCGTTTATTCATTAAATTTTGTTACTTTAAACTTTTAAATACAATTCAAGAGCACGTTAAACAATGATAGAAACTAAGAGGTCGCTATTTGATAATCTCCAGAATTTTTTCGGATTCGACAACTTTAAGGGGGAGCAGGAAGCGATTATAACTAACATACTGGCGGGTAATGATACCTTTGTGATTATGCCTACCGGTGGTGGCAAATCCATGTGTTACCAGTTGCCGGCACTTATGAGCGAAGGCACTGCTATAGTAATTTCACCACTCATAGCCCTGATGAAAAATCAGGTAGATCAGTTAAGGGCTTTTGGAGGTTCAGACAGTATAGCTCACTTTTTAAACTCATCACTTACCAAATCAGATATAGGCCGGGTTAAGGAAGACGTTCTGGCCGGAAAAACCAAACTTTTATACGTTGCTCCCGAATCACTAACCAAACAGGAGAACATCGATTTCTTAAAACTCAATCATGTGTCATTTGTAGCAGTTGACGAGGCGCACTGTATATCTGAATGGGGGCATGATTTCAGACCTGAGTATCGCAAAATACGCCAGGTAATCAGTAATATCGGTGAAAACATTCCAATCATCGCTTTAACAGCCACAGCTACCCCAAAAGTTCAGCAGGATATACAGAAAAACCTGCAAATGAACAATGCCACGGTATATAAATCGTCATTTAACCGGTCTAACCTGTTTTATGAAGTTCGTGCCAAACGCAATGTGATCAAAGAAATCGTAAAGTTTGTAAAGCAGAACCAGGGCAAATCGGGTATCATCTATTGCCTTAGCCGTAAAAAGGTGGAAGAAGTTGCAGAAGCGCTTAACCTGAATGGTGTTAGAGCTTTACCATATCATGCCGGCCTGGATCCCAAAGTACGTGCCGATACACAAGACAAATTCCTGATGGAAGATGTAGAAGTAATTGTAGCTACGATTGCCTTTGGTATGGGTATTGACAAACCGGATGTGCGTTATGTGATACACCATGATGTGCCCAAAAGCATGGAAGGTTATTACCAGGAAACCGGCAGAGCTGGTCGCGATGGTGGCGAAGGGGTTTGTGTTGCCTTTTATTCTGAAAAAGACATTGATAAGCTTCAGAAATTCATGAAGGATAAGCCGGTTTCTGAACGGGAAATTGGCACCCAGATATTAAAAGAGGTAATTGATTATTGCGAATCATCCGTATGCCGTCGTAAACAACTGCTGCATTATTTTGGTGAAAACTTCAATGAGGCAGGCTGCAATAACATGTGCGATAATTGCTGCGGTCATAAAGAACATTTTGATGGCGAGGAGCATTTACACAAGGCCTTAAGCCTGATCAGACATATTGGTGAAAAATTTGACGATCAGCATATCATCAGCATATTGATGGGAGTAGAAAATGCTCAAATCAAAAATTATGAACATGATGCGCTTGATTATTATGGATCGGGCAAGGAGCAGGGTGAAAACCTTTGGAACTCGCTGTTAAGGCAGGCTTTGCTTAATAATTATCTTTCTAAAGATATTGACCAGTATGGTTTACTCCGGTTAACCAAAACAGGCAATAGTTTTATCGACAACCCGCACAGCGTTCGCTTTATCCTGAATAAGATGATGGAAGCTACGGATGATGATGATGATGCAGACGGCCCTAAACAAGGCGGGGGTGCATTAGATACCCAGTTATTGCAAATGCTGAAAGAGCTGCGTAAAAAACTGGCCAAACAAAAGGGTTTACCTCCATTTGTGATATTCCAGGATCCATCATTAGAGGAGATGTGTACGCATTACCCAATCACTACCGAGGAGCTGAAACAGATTTCGGGAGTAGGCGCGGGCAAGGCGCTGAAGTTTGGTAAACCTTTTACCGATCTGATACAAAAGTACGTGGAGGATAATGATATCGACCGTCCGGTTGATATGGTGATCAAGAGCGCAGCTAATAAATCGGCACTTAAGGTTTTTATTATTCAAAACATTGATCGCCATTTGAACCTGGATGACATAGCAGCCTCCAAAGGGCTTACCTACGAAGAGATATTGAAGGAGGTGGAAACTATAGTGAACTCAGGTACAAAACTTAACCTGAACTACTATATTGACGAAGTTATAGACGAAGATAAACAGGAAGAAGTATTTGATTACTTCCGCACCGCCGAAGTTGATTCTATTGATGATGCTTTAGCCGAACTAGGAGGCGATGATTATACCCGCGAAGAGGTACAATTAATGCGCATCAAGTTTATATCCGAAATGGGGAATTAAAAACATCCAAAATAAAAAAAGCTTTTAGTGTGTTGCTAAAAGCTTTTTTTATTTTACACCACAGCGGAAATTAATTAGAGATCAGTTATAATTAATTTCTTTTCATTTGGAAATGATCTTAAACTCTGTACGGCGGTTTTTTGCTCTATTGTCGTCAGTATCATTAGGTGCAATTGGCTGGGTTTTGCCATAGCCTTTGTAAACCAGGCGGGTAGCTGCAATGCCATTAGTAATTAAATATTGATATACCGATTTGGCCCGGTTTTCGGAAAGGGTTTGATTGATCTGATCGGGCCCAACATCATCTGTATGGCCAGATATTTCAATATGTACCGCGGGGTTTACGGTTAAAAATTCAATCAGTTTCATCAACTCAGCCTTTGATTCTGATTCCAGGTCGAATTTATTGGTATCGAAAAAAATATTCTTCAGGATCACTTTATTGCCCACATCAATAGGGGATAGGGAAACAGAAATATTAAACGGATTCTTTGCTTGATATCCTATCAACGAAAAGTTTTCTGAATAAAACATATAACCACTCTTGGAGATATTTAAGCCGTAATTTTTACCGGACGTAATAGTAGCCAAAAAGCTGCCTTCATCATCACTGCTATAATCCTGGTAAACCGGCTGATTGCTTTGCAGATCTATGATCTCCACGGCTGCCTCCAGTGGATGATTACTCTTTGCATCATGTACATTACCTTTTACATAAGTTACCACATGCGGCCTTACATTGACGGGCAGCTCAAAAGTATAAATATCATACCCGCCATAACCGTTGAGGTTATCTGATGCAAAAAAAGCAATATTGCCGTTTGCCGTTAAGGTTAGTCCGTTTTCATCACCATTGGAGTTAATAGGGTAACCCAGATTTTCGGGTTTTTGCCATTTACCATCCTTACCTAACCGACTCACAAAAAGATCTTTATTGCCCAAGCCAGGCCATCCGTTGGAACTAAAATAAAGCGTACTGTCATCAGCATGAATAAAAGGGGATTGCTCATTATAAGCCGTATTAATATTGGGTCCAAGATTTTCTGCAGGTCCCCAGCCCTTATTGCTCAAGGTTGATTTCCATATGTCATAGCCGCCGTAGCCACCAGCACGGTTACTTACAAAATAAAGCGTGCGCCCATCTGCACTAATGGATGGTTGCGATTCCCATCCAGAGGTGTTGACCGGTGGACTCAGGTCAACAGGTTTACCCCAATCGTCACCTTTTTTTTGAGCAATGTAAATATCGCACCTGCCCAACCCATCGGGGCGGTTACAACCTGTAAAAAACAAATACTTACCGTCCTGCGAAATAGACTGCGCCCCTTCGTTATATTGTGCTGTATTGATCTGATCGCTCAGATAAGTGGCTGTTTGCCACTTCCCATTGATGTTGGCACTTTTATAAAAATCTTCGTTATTGTTAATTTTTCGGGTAAATATCAATAAGGCCTGATCGGCGGTGGCAACCGGCAGATATTCGTCATTAGCGGTATTTATTTCGGGGCCTATGTTCACGGGTTTAAATGCTACCGGATGCTGTATAGCCTGAATACTGAACTTGGCATCAGCAATAAGTTTTTGTGCGTATAGTTTATTGGCTGGTGTGATATCGGGATAAGTTAAATATTTCTCCAGATGCTGTTGAGCCTGAGTGTATTTTGCTTCAGTTATTTCAGCTTCTCCAATTTTAAGATATACAGAGCGGTTAAAATCAGGATTGAGCACAATAACCTTCAAGTATTCCTCAATGGCTTGCTTATATAAATGTCTTAACCGGAACACGTCGGCAAGCTGTGCGTGGGCTTCTACAAATTTCTGATCTTCATTTATAGCCTTTTGAAGATTGGCAATTGCCTCATCATATAAATGGTCATCGAGATTTTGATTGGCAGCCGCAAAATATTTTATAGCTTCCTTTTTGGTGGTAGTATATTGGTTTTGCTGAGCTAAAGCAATAACAGGAAGAAAAATTGATAAAATCAGGATGATTACAATCTTCATCTGTTTTGATACGATAAATGTTACCGTAAGTTACAAATATTAAGGAATATTCAAATATTTATGCGTTTGCAACGATATTTCCCATTGCGGGTTGTTCATCACATAATCAACAATAAGTGGGGTCATTTCTTTTGATTTTGACCATTCGGGCTGTAGATATAACTTACAATCGGGCGATACCATTTTGGCGTGATACTCGGCCCATTCAAAATCCGATTTATTAAACACAATTACTTTTAGTTCGTGGGCACTTTCGGCCACGTGTGGCATAGGTGCCTTGAATTTTTTTGGTGAAAGACAGATCCAGTCCCAATCGCCCGAAAGCGGATAGGCCCCTGACGTTTCTATAAAGGTTTTGATACCCTTTTCATGTAAATGACTGGTCAGATAATCCAAATTGTAAATCAAGGGCTCTCCGCCGGTAACCACAACAGCTTTTGAGGGATGAACAGAGGCATTGGCCACTATCTGATCGGCAGCCGTCAACGGATGCAATTCGGCATCCCAACTCTCTTTAACATCGCACCAATGGCAGCCTACATCACAACCGCCCAGCCGTATAAAATAAGCCGCTTTACCTGTGTTGTATCCTTCGCCTTGTATCGTATAAAACTCCTCCATCAAGGGGAGCAGCGTGCCATCGTCTGGAATCTGGTGTGCCATAATTTTTGCAAAGTTACCTATTTTATACCGAAAGCGTAAGGGGGAATAGTAAACACTGCGTAAACGTTTTAGCTATTTGTTCTTTTTATTACGATTAATAATATTTATTATTACTTCAATTTTAATACCCAGTGTCGAATTAATACTGAGTTAACTTAACTGATATGAAAACCTTGTAAACCTAAAACCATCAGCCAATGAAAAAATTCTACCTACCCCTAATTTTTCTGGCCATTTTATGTTTGAGCTCCTGTGTAGACATTGAAGAACAATACGATTTTAAAGCCGATGGCAGTTGTAATGTTGTTTATGGTTTTGATATGAGCAAGGCAGTATCGGTATTGGTAAACCTGATGTCAGACTCGGTAAAGGAAACACCTCAGTTTAGCTTAGTTAAGGATACCACACTGAATTTTTACAGCGCGATGCCTGATAGCACCCAGCAAAAAATGAGTATCGAAGAAGCCGATATGGCCAAAACCAGTGATCTTTCCATTAACATGAATCTGAAAAAAAGTATCATGAAAGTAAATATCACCCACGTGGCCAAAAACGCTGCCGATTTACAATACTACCTTCAAAATCTTTCAAAGATAGCCCTCAACAGTCGTATCAATGCATTTTCCAGTGCCGATAAAGCCAGCAAAAGCTTTGACGCCCGCCAAATGGTAGCCGGTCAGGATTACTACTCGTATGATATTACCCCACACAAATTTTATCGCATCATAGATAAGGTAAAATTCAATGCCTTTTTAAAGAAAACCCAATCAACCTTTATGATGGCTAAAGCCATGCTGATAGATATGCCTTATAAAGTAATCCTGAAGTTTGCCAAGCCTGTTAAAAAATTAAACAACCCCAAGGCTGTACTTTCTGCCGACAGACGCAGTGTAACATTGGTTACCAGTATGGATGAGGTGATCAAAAACCCATCAGTAATGAACCTAAAAATCGACTTTTAAAACCAATCATTACTTTTACAGCTCAACATAGTATATTTCATGAAGTGGTATAAGATACCCGGTATTGAAAACACCAATAAGCCATTTATCACCAAAGTAAGAGCCGGAGGTAAAAGTATTTGCCTGGTTGGTTTTGAAGGACAGATATATGCACTTTCATCTATTTGCCCGCATGCCGGGGCCGATCTGAGCGAGGGTTTGTGTGTAAAAGGCAAAATCGTGTGCCCGTATCACCGGTATACCTACAACCTGGAAACAGGTAAAGGAGGAGAGGGTCAGAACGATTTTGTGACTACTTATCCGGTTGATATCAGGAATGATGATATTTATGTAGGCATAAAGTCTTTTTGGGATAGGTTAAGTGGAAAGTAAAATCCGGTCAAATTTTTCATAAAGTTTTATTGATCTTTAGCTATGCATTACGCCCTCTTGCAATTTCTGATATTATTATTTGCTGCTTTTATGCTCATTATGCTGGCAAAAAAGCTCAATATAGCCTATCCTATATTTTTGGTTTTGGCCGGCCTGGTTATTAGCTATATACCCAGAATCCCCATCATTACTATTGATCCCGACCTGATATTCCTGATATTTTTACCACCGTTGCTATACGAGGCTGCCTGGTATACTTCATGGAACGATTTCTGGAAATGGAAACGACCAATAAGCTTGCTGGCATTTGGACTAGTCATTTTCACTTCAACAATCATAGCCTTTTTGGCTACAGCTATTATACCGGGATTTACTCTACCGATGGGTTTTTTATTGGGTGGTATTATATCGCCCCCTGATGCGGTTGCTGCCACTTCGGTTTTAAAAAACATTAAGATACCCAAGAGGATAACCACCATATTGGAAGGTGAGAGCCTGGTTAACGATGCTTCAAGTTTAATTGTATTGCGTTTTGCTTTAGCTGCTGTAATTACAGGGCACTTCACCCTTCATCAGGCAGTTTCGGAGTTTTTTGTGGTTACGTTTATGGGGGATAGTGATCGGTTTAGCTGTAGCCCATGTGATGTATGTTATTCATCGTTTTTTACCAACTACAGCCAATATTGATTCGGCGCTGACGTTGATGTCACCCTATTTTATGTATCTGGCGGCCGAACAGTTTCATTACTCTGGTATTATGGCGGTGGTAAGCGGAGGGTTGTTTCTTTCGTACCGGTCGCACGAAATATTTGCCGATGGGCAAAGCCGTATGCAAACCACCAATGTTTGGTCAACCCTGGTTCTGATTCTTAATGGATTGGTTTTTATACTCATTGGCTTGGAGCTGCCAACCATTATAAAAGGTCTGGATGGCTATTCACTTGCCGAAGCCTGGCGATATGGTATTATCATCAGCGTGGTGGTTATTTTGATCAGACTCATTTGGATCTACCCCGGAACCTACGTACCGCGCTGGCTGTTTAAAAGTATCCGCACCACAGAACCTAATCCCGGATGGAAAAACTCGTTTATTGTAGGCTGGGCAGGTATGCGCGGTGTGGTTTCGCTGGCAGCGGCACTTTCCCTACCATTGATGATCCATGCAGGGCAAGCATTCCCTCATCGTAACCTCATCATTTTTATCACATTTGTGGTGATACTGGTAACCTTAGTATTTCAGGGATTTACGTTACCAATTCTGGTTAAATTAATGAATATAAAAGACACGGATCCGACGGTACCTGAGGATCAGCAGGAAATGACTATCAAGATCAGGCTGACAGAAGTGGCGCTAAAAAGACTTGATGAACATTATTTTGATGAAATAGAGAACAATCATCTATTGCAGGTATTTAAAACCGAGCTGCAAAATAATGCTCAACATGCCGCTGCACGCCTGCAATCACTAGAGCATGGAAATACCCACCAAACACAAAGGGATGTTTATCGAAAAGCGCTGAAAGACATTTATCAACATCAGCGTAAAGAGTTGTATCTGATACGGAAAGAGAAAGGCTTCAGCGATGAAGCTATTCGCAGGCAGGCTATGCAGATTGATTTAGCTGAGATGAAAATATTTGGTAAGTAAGGGGAGAGTTGTACTAAGTGAGTAGTTGAATGTGTTAAATGGGTTCTAACTTAATACAACACAATCAACTGCTCACTTAATCAACCAATCTATTGATAAACCTCTTTATTAGCCGAAGCCAGGGTATTTTTAAGCAAACCTATAATGGTCATTAAACCAACACCACCCGGTACCGGGGTTATCCATGATGATTTTGGAGCTACGTTTTCAAAGTCAACGTCGCCGTATAGTTTGTAACCTGATTTGGTTAGGGCAGACGTTTCGCGGTTCATACCCACATCAACTACTACTACACCATCTTTTACCATATCGGCAGTAATAAAATTCTTTTTGCCAATAGCTACAATCAAAATATCGGCCTGCAAGGTAATGCTTTTAATATCGGGGGTGCGACTGTGACATATGGTAACTGTACAGTTACCCGGCGTAGTATTGCGAGCCATTAAAATGCTCATAGGCGAACCTACAATATTACTGCGACCAACAACTACACAATGTTTACCTACCGTATCAATACCATATTCTTTCAGCATCAAGGTGATGCCATAAGGCGTAGCCGGTATAAACGAAGGTAAATTACGCTGCATACGGCCCAGGTTTACCGGGTGAAAACCATCCACATCTTTACGATGATCAATGCGTTCGGTTACTTTCTCCGGGTCGATATGTTTGGGTAGGGGAAGCTGCACAATGATACCATCAATATCGGCATCGGCATTCAGTTCCTCTACTTTCTTTAACAGTTCTTCTTCGGTTACATCATCCTCATAACGTACCAGGGTTGATTTAAAACCTACCTTTTCGCAGTTTTTCATTTTGCTGGCCACATAAGTTTCGCTGCCACCATCATGACCAACCAACACCGCCACCAAATGCGGCTGACGGCCAGTTCTTTGTAATATTTTAGCCGCTTCTTCGGCTATTTCAACCTTGAGTTTTTCTGATACGTATTTTCCGTCCAATAATTGCATACAAATATTAATAATGCTTTGATGTACTATATTAAAGAATCAAATAACAGTAAACAGCGTAAAACGTTGGTACATGTTAATTTGACTAATTTACTTCGATTGTGATTTGTAGGTAGCTATTTTAAAGTTACTAACAACGGCTTTAGCTTTATTGTCTGATTTAATAGGAGCACTAAGGAAAAAATATTTAACTCTGTTTTTATTAAATAGCAACTCATTAGCTACTTTAGTTTTATCAAGATAAACACGCATCCTGTCGCCATCAACTGCAATAGAAACATGCATAATTTGATTGGCATAGCTAACCAAATCAAGCTTGGTAGAAGCATCGAAATTTGTAGCACTGCTGGCAATATTAATTTCATCACCATTAGAATATCTTACACTCACCGCATTTATACTACCAGCGTTGTAAGCATCTGGTACATATTGACTTACACTATTATCTTTTGCAAAACCAAACGTCACAGGGGAAAGGTCCTCGGTTTTATCAGCAGAAGCAACAATATCAAATTCTATGGTAAATTTGGCAGGCAGCGAACGTGGATTGACTAACTTATAAGAGCAAAAATTTTGTAACATTAGCCATTTTCCATCAATACCGGGCAATGTTATTATCTTACCAAGTCCATTTGATTTCCAGTTTTTAGATGTACTCCCAGTGAAATTGTCTGAAAATATCACCGAATCAGCAGCGACAAAGTCGAAGGCCGAATCAATAATAGGTTTTTGAGTTATTAAAACAGCTTTACTTTTTTTGGCTTTTGTATTATTCAACACATCACCAAATTGTGTTTTAGCTTCAAGATGATATCCTGTAACCAATAATAGTAACACTGAAGGAAATACCCTCAAAAATTGTTTTTTCATTAGGCAGACAAATTATAGGTTTAGTAGATGATAAATTTAATCCAGTTTTAAAACCGCCATGAATGCCGATTGAGGTATCTCCACGTTGCCTACCTGGCGCATGCGTTTTTTACCTTGTTTTTGTTTCTCTAACAGTTTACGCTTACGGGAAATATCACCACCATAACATTTAGCGGTAACATCTTTACGTAAAGCCTTCACTGTTTCGCGTGCTATAATCTTGGCACCGATGGATGCCTGTATGATAATTTCAAATTGCTGGCGTGGTAAAAGCTCCTTTAATTTTTCACAGATTCTTTTACCAAAATCATAAGAGTTACCTCTGAATATCAGGGACGATAGGGCATCCACTGGTTCGGCATTTAAGCGTATATCTAAACGAACCAGGTCCGACTGGCGGTAACCTATCTGGTGATAATCAAACGACGCGTAGCCTTTTGAAATTGTTTTCAGCTTATCATAAAAGTCAAAAACGATTTCGCCCATTGGCATTTCAAATATGAGCTCAACACGGTCTGATGTTAGGTATGACTGGTTCGAAATGCTACCTCGTTTCTGAATACAAAGCGACATCACCGGCCCTACAAATTCAGATTTGGTAATGATAGTTGCTTTTATATAAGGTTCTTCAACACGGTCAATCTTACTTGGATCCGGAAGGTCAGACGGATTGTTTACTACAATCTCGTCACCTTTGGTAGTATAGGCCAGGTAAGATACGTTGGGAACAGTGGTGATCACCGTCATGTTAAACTCACGTTCCAAACGTTCCTGGATGATTTCCATGTGCAACATGCCCAGGAAACCGCAACGGAAACCAAAACCCAAGGCCGCTGATGATTCCGGTTCAAAAACCAGTGATGCATCATTTAGCTGCAGTTTGGCCATCGATTCGCGCAGTTCTTCATAATCCTCTGTATCAACCGGATAAATACCAGCAAATACCATTGGCTTTACCTCTTCAAAACCTTGTATACCGCTTTCGCATGGACGGTTAATAGTGGTAATGGTATCACCAACTTTTACCTCACGAGACTCTTTTATACCGGATATAATATAACCAACATCGCCAGTTTTAATTACATCTTTGGGTTGTTGCTTAAGTTTTAGGGTACCAACCTCTTCTGCTATGTACTGTTTTTCTGTAGCAAAGAACTTTACTTTATCGCCTTTACGGATCTCGCCGTTAACTACCTTAAAGTAAGCAACAATACCACGGAAGGAGTTATACACCGAATCAAATATCAATGCTTGCAGAGGTGCTTCAGGGTCGCCAACCGGAGCTGGGACACGCTCAACAATAGCGCGTAATATATCATGAACACCCATACCGGTTTTACCTGATGCGGCCAGTATTTCTTCGCGTTTGCAACCTATCAAATCAACAATCTGATCTTTCACTTCCTCAGGCATCGCACCAGGAAGATCCATCTTATTCAGAATCGGGATAATTTCCAGGTCGTTTTCTAATGCCAGATAAAGGTTTGATATAGTTTGTGCCTGTATACCCTGAGCCGCGTCGACTATAAGCAAAGCGCCTTCGCATGCTGCTATCGAACGGGAAACCTCGTAAGAGAAATCCACGTGGCCCGGGGTATCAATCAGGTTCAAAATATATTTCTGACCATCAAGCACATAATCCATCTGTATGGCATGGCTTTTTATGGTGATACCCCGTTCGCGTTCCAGATCCATATCGTCAAGCAATTGTGCCTGCGATTCGCGTTGAGTAATGGTGTTGGTATATTCTAATAACCTATCGGCAAGTGTACTCTTGCCGTGGTCAATATGTGCTATGATACAAAAATTACGAATGTGCTCCATTGAACCGCAAAAATAGCTTTTTAGGATGAGATTTTGATATACTGTTTTAATTAGCTGCTTCTACAAACACCGGGGTCTCCGAAACTTTTATGGTTACCTTACCCAATGTTGTGGAAACCTGAGTTTTGACAACGGCATTTGCACCTGCTTTTAAGGTATAAATATTAGCTTTCAAGGCCAGCAAACCCAAGTTAAGGGTATAATCAGCAGTACGTCCTTTTTGATCAGGGATCATTAAAACGTACATCACTTTGCCGTCAGAAACATATTTATCAACCACAGGATCGGCATTTATAGTACTTTGATAGGCATAATTCCCCATCAGCGCATTGGTTTGCAGGATATAATCTGCGGCAGCTCTTGGCTTAGCGTCTGTGGCGAGACCAGAGGTAGCATACTGAACATCAACATCAGGGGTATCATCCAGCAATTGATAATAAAATGTTTTTTTGATACCATGCCTGATATATAAAAGAGACGTTCTCAGTATCCAATCTGCCTGAGTCAAAAGAACTGATTTGCCACCAATGGCGATGGCTTTCTGATAACTACCCTGGTTAATATCGTAACCTGTTTCTGTTACCCAAACCTCGGGCTTTTGAGGCAGCGTATTAGCATATTTCACAAATGAGTCGGCAATTTGGCCAGCCATCGAGAGTTCTGGCGCCACCCCGGTAGTTGCCCTGGAATGGGTAAGGATATTACCATCATTATTATAAAAGTGAAAATTGATCACATCAAAACACAGATTGACGCTGCCATCAGCTTTGTAGCCTCTGTTTTTCCGACACCACTCTACCATTCTTTTAACCCAGTTTACATCGCAGGTGGCCAAACCGCCCATCACTACCTGCATATTGGGATCCGCGGTTTTTACACCGGCATTATTACCCAATTTACCTTTGTCACCATCATAAAATGCCGACATATTTGCCGCGTATTCTTCCGGAGTTTGCTGCGTGGCTGCACTTTTCCACCATTTATCGCGCTCGTTATCGCATTCAATATATTTTATGAGCCCCATGCCGATCTTAACCTCATTTGGCGGATCGTTAGTCCATCGCGGACGGCTGTCAACTTTTACCAATGCTTTGTCTATATTACTGTTATAACCATATCTTGCAGCAAATTGAAAAGCAGTACGCGCCTGATCGGCATAGGTTGCCGGGTTACTTTTATCAAGCCCATAAGGAGCAGGTACATTTTCATTGTCCTGCAAATTAGCGGGGTAGGTGCTTTCCAGCCAGGTTGGACAATTTTTCAGATCAGCCAAAACCAAAATACCATCTTGTTTGCAACGGGTATATATAAGGTCATAATCCCAGCTGCCGTTATTGGTGGGATTATAGGTGTAATTGCCCTTAGTATTTTCCAGTTTATTCCAGTTCATATAATGTCTTACTGAACTAAAAGACTTGATAACAGCCATATTAGCCTCATAAATATGGCTTTTCAAATTAGGATTAGCGGGATCCTGCAAAAAGTTCCATTCGTAGGCATTAATACCAAACATATTTTTTAAGGCTACACTATGCGGAACAAGCGAGCCATCGGTTGTTGTATCTTTTGAAATAACGGTACCATCAGGAGTTTTGGAGCCGTCATTTGTGGGTTTAAGTTTTTCTGTCCGGCAGTTATTAAAAAATAATAAGGTGAGGGATAAAACGACAGTAAATTTACAGGACACAAGCATTTTAGCTGTTTTTGACAATAGTACGTTCATATGGGGCTAATGCAAAGATAATCAGTTTCTGATCAAATTCGCTATTTAGCTTTTTTACCAGGAGGCTATGGCCATTAACTGTCTCACCATATCAGAAAAAACTTTTTAAACCTTAAATTTTAACACTTTTCGATTCAAAAACGGGGTAAAAACTGCCCAAAACTTGTTCAAAACCCCTCATTTTAACACTTTTTAACAAATTACAGTCCCGTTTTGATACGTTTTAAAAACTTTAAAAAGTATTAATTTATTGATTGTCAAATAAATACATACCAAACAATTGATTTTTCGGGATCATTTCTCCTTAACTAAACAGCCCGATTTCCCTTTTTGATCAGGGAAACCGGGCTGTGGCATATACAAAAATACGGAAATTTTGAAACAGATCCTAAGCTTTAACGAAGCTTTACGTAGGTTTCGATGATCTCGTGATCAATTTTTAAACTATCAATTTTTTCAATGCCTTTTTGTACCAGGGTATCGTGTTTAAATTCAACAGTAAATTTAAAATCGCGATTTTCCCATTCACGGGCATTGCAGTAGGTCAGGTGCTCTGCGTAGTTGTTACCTTGTAAAGTATAGGTACCGCTGCCTGCACTAAAAACGGGTTTATCAACTTTTCCTTGTTTTAAGTCGTGAGTAAAGAAGGCAAAATCACTTCCATTAAATATCTTAACCATTTCCTGATCTTTAGGGGGAGTGGTTACCGTGGTATCTCCTTTGGTAATGCTCTTGCTCGATATTAAATGCCACGTACCAATAAGTGGTTGCGATACAGATTTTTCTGTTTCGGCAGGTTTCTGGGTACAGCCGGCAATGGCAAAAATGCAAAACGATAATAAAAATGTGGTTCTCATAACGTGATTGGGTTTATTACAATTGTAGATAATTTAACCCAATAAAAAAAGTGATTAAACCATAAGTTCAATCACTTTTTAAAATTATTTCATAAGTTTATTACTCGCCTCTTTTTAAACCGAATTTTTCGATCTTACTGTAAAGGTGACTGCGTTGTATATCAATATCATCAGCTGTTTTTGATACGTTCCAGTTATTTTTTTCCAATTTGAATTTGATGTATTCACGCTCGGCAAAATCCTTGTATTCCTGGAAATTATTAAACTGGTCAAAATCGGTTTGTGCCACACCATTACCATCGCCACCCGAAACCGCTGGTGCTGAAGGATTGGCAAATGCCTTTACATCATTATCGGTAATGGTTTTATCGCTCAGGATAATCAGGCGTTCCACCATGTTGCGGAGTTCGCGGATGTTACCTGTCCATGGTAAAGCTTTCAGGGCATCCAGGGCTGCATCAGATATTTTTTTAATAGGCATACCATACTCATTACAGATCTCATCCAGGAAGCTCTGTGTAAGCAGGGTAATGTCATCTTTACGTTCAATCAATGGTGGTACGTGTATCAGTATCACACTCAGACGGTGGTAAAGGTCCATCCTGAAATTACCGGCCTCAATTTCTTTAAGCAGATCTTTATTCGTAGCCGCAACTACCCGTACATCAACATCTATCTCTTTTTCACCTCCTACACGGGTGATCTTATTTTCCTGTAAAGCGCGTAAAACTTTGGCCTGTGCCGATTGACTCATATCGCCAATCTCATCCAGGAAAAGTGTGCCACCGCTGGCAGATTCAAACTTGCCGATACGTTGTTTGATGGCCGAGGTAAAGGAACCTTTTTCGTGACCAAAAAGCTCACTCTCAATTAATTCCGATGGGATAGCCGCACAGTTAACTTCAATAATAGGAGCGGATGAACGGTTTGACTTTTCATGTAGCCAGCGGGCAACTAATTCTTTACCGCTACCATTTGCGCCCGTAATCAAAACGCGGGCATCGGTAGGAGCAACCCTGTCAATAGTTTCTTTTATTTTAACAATGGCCTGAGAGTTACCCAAAATTTCGCGAACCTTTGAAACTTTACGCTTTAAAACCTTGGCCTCAACAACCAGGCTTCCGCGGTCAAGGGCATTACGTACCGTGATCAGTAAGCGGTTAAGATCGGGTGGTTTCGATATAAAATCAAACGCTCCCTTTTTGCTGGCCTCTATAGCCGTTTCAACCGTGCCATGACCAGATATCATGATAAAAGGCAGATCGGGTTTTATGGCCAGACCTTCGGTAAGCACTTCCATGCCATCCATGCGGTTCATCTTTATATCGCACAGTACCAGGTCATAATCATTTTTTTCTATCAGCTGCAATCCATCGACACCATTGTCAACGTCCTCAACCTCATAGTCCTCATATTCTAATATTTCGCGGAGCGTATTGCGGATCGCCCGCTCATCATCAATGATTAAAATTTTAGCCATATTTTTTATTAAATGTAATTCAGGTAGTTTTTTATGCCGAAGTCTTTAGTTGTAAGTTTTAAGTCATCAATTGAAGATTATTTTAGAATAAACTTCAGACTTAGAGCTCTGAATTTAAGGCTTCGTTTAGCTTGCTAATATATAAGATTTTGTATAGAAAAATAAACACTTGAGCTTGTAACAAAAATAACCCCTTCCTGTTTGCAGGAAAGGGTTATATAATTCAGCAGCAAATCTGTAAGCCGGGTTCTGTATTGCTTAAAAAGCAATTTCTATCATTAATCTGGCCCTGCCATTGCTGACAGGTTTAAACAACCTACCCATCCCGGAGTAGTACCCGAAGGCATTGCGGAAGCGAGCAGCTCCACTTCCGGGACCTATTTGGTTTTTCAACTCCTGAGGTTTACCATCATTTCCGGTCGCCCGGAAACGTCGTGAGCTCTTACCTCACGGTTTCACCCTTACCCCGATAAATCGTGGCGGTTTGTTTTCTGTTGCACTTGCTGTCGCCGGCTGCCGGCGCCTTCCCGTTAGGAAGCAGGATGCTCTGTGTTGCCCGGACTTTCCTCCGCTATACATGATAGCAGCGATAGAACGTTTTGCGGGGACAAAGGTAAGGATTTTTTAGGGAAGATGATCAGACTCTCTCTAGGGTCATTGCGAGGCACGAAGCAATCTCTACTTAGGCAAATCCACAAGGCAAATATTTCTCTGTATAGTATAGAGATTGCTTCGTGCCTCGCAATGACGCGTGGATATTTTAAAATTGAAATAACTAAGTCCTTTGTAACCATCAATTAAAGCTCGTAAACAATAGTTAAATTTTATTTTTTTATTATTTTTGATCGCCGCCCAAACCTTTTATACCTATGAAAAAGAATACCTATCGACTTTTGCCTGTTTTATTTTGCCTTAGTTTAGCCTCTTGTGCTACTTATCAGCGAACAGATCTGTTTTTTGGAAGAGATATCCCCGATGGCGGGCAGGTTAGCGAACAACAATGGAAAAATTTTAGCGACAGTGTGATCAGTCATTTTTTTCCCGAAGGCTACACCGAATGGAATGCCGACGGACGCTGGAAGGATACCAAAACAAAAGTAACCATAACCGAACCAACCAAGGTGGCTACCTTTTTTGGAAAACCAAGTAAGCAACGGAATGCCGCACTGGATAGCATTGCCCAATTGTATATCCGCCGGTTCAGGCAGCAAAGCGTATTACGCTCTGATAGCAAAACTGACGTTCAATTTGTTAGTAAAACACCTTAGAGTGTCATGCTGAGCCCCGTCGAAGGGTAGAGCGCAGAGGCCTGCCCACCATGTTTCGACGGAGCTCAGCATGACACCCTTTATAGCCAGAGCCTATTTGCAATTTTTCAAATTTGCCTCAACCTGTTGAAGGTTTACTAAACCCTGCTTGTTGCCAAAAGAATTGGTAACATAAGTTAATACTTTGGCTACTTCAATGGGCGAAAGATCGGCAGCGGCAGGCATTTCACCTTCAAACTCGCGACCCGCTATAGCTATTTTTCCTTTGAGCCCGTTTTTGATATAACAGGCCAGCGACGCTCTGCTCTGTTTCATAAAAACAGAGTCGGTAAGAGGAGGGATCAACGCCTGCAGGCCTTCGCCTTTTTCGCCATGACAATTTTGGCAATGGGCTAAGTATAACACACTCCCACCAGAATAATAGCGGTTAAATTCAACCTGTTCATCGCTCTGGCAAGAAGCTACCAGGGCAGCGATGACTAGTAAGCCGATACCTGTTATAAACGCTAATTTCATTTAGCTGCAACCTGATCGGGTTCGGTTTTTAGTGTTTTAATATCGGCAATTAGCTTGGTTACCTGTGCCGGGTCGGTACCATCATAAGTGCCGCGTAGCCTTTTTTGCTTATCAACCAAAATAAAGTAACCATCGTGTATATATTCTCCCTGCGGATTTTTTTCCTGCACCGACACCAGGTAGTTTTTAGCTATCTGGTAGGTTTCTTCTTTGGTACCATGCAAAAGCCACCAGGTGTTGCCGCTGATACCCATTTTGTCGGCGTATTTTTTTAATACGGGCACGGTATCATATTTAGGGTCGATGGTGTGGGATATGATCCTGAAATTATCATCGGCTTTAAATTCCTTATATACGTTAAGCATATTGCGGTGCATTACCGGGCAAATGGACGGGCAGGTAGTGAAAAAGAAATCGGCCACATATATTTTGCCATCCAGGCTTTTATTGGTTATGGTATCGGCATACTGGTTTACAAATTTAAATGCCGGTATAGTAGAGTATACGGTATCGGTAACCTGTTTGCCATCAACTGTCTTGGTAACCGGCTCCCTGTTGCCCAAAATTGGAAGCGTAGTAGTGGCAGTATTACCTGGTTTACAGGCGCTGTAAAATGCTATAATGATAAATGCACAGATGAGGTTTTTCATTTTTTAGGGATTGTATTGAGGTATTTATTAGAAATAGTAACCGCTTTATTTATCTGCGAATCAATAACCACTATCTTTTTTTTCTGATCGGTTAAATAATCAATGATTTCCTGATGCGATTTACCTTTATTCTCGGCGTCAAACTTATGCATCCAATCGCTCATTGCGTTATCAGCATCATCAACAATTTTCAGATACAGTTTGGCTGAATCGAGGTTAAGAGTAGTAGGAGCTTTTTTGATAATACTGTCCAGGATCATTTTATTTTTCATCAATTGCTCGTCGCTGCCCATTACCTTATCATGAATAGCAATAACACTGTCTAAAAGTAATTTTTCCTGTTTTTTATTATCTCCACAGCTGCATAAAGCAACAGCTGTTAAAATCACTAAACTAATTTTTTTCATTAGAGTATTTTGTTTTTTTAAGGTAATGAAGCTGTCATGGGCTCTTAGCTCATGATGGTTTCATAGGTCTTTTTCTTGATAGAAGTATGTATTGGCAAATATGGCAAATAAACAGGTTAAATGTCGCTTCTCAGCAATCTTAAATAATAGCTATAGTCAGTAATAGGTAAACTTTCTGCACCGGCTAATCTCAGCTGCTGACCAATCTGTGCCCTGGTATGTGTACCGTGGTTAATTACATGGGTTAATATATCGGCCAGGGAGTCCTGAAAATAGTCGCCTCTAAAATTCTGATACTTGATCAATCTATCAAAATCGGCGTTGGTTAAGTCATTTAAATAGCTTATCCATCGATCGTGGCACTCCGGAACAAGCTGCGTGCACTCTTCAATAGTATAATCAAACCAGGGACTGGTAAATTTATTGGGCAAGCCATGGCAGCGGTCGTACCAAACCTGCTCGGCCGTTAACAAATGCGCAAAAAGCTGTAATGGTTTAGGAGGCACATGAGCATCAGTTATGGCTTTCAATAACAGATCATTGGCAAAACGGTTATAATTGAACAGTTTAATAAAGTGAGTTTTCATGAGATGAGAGATAACGATAAACAAGTATCCAGCTTAAATTGCAAAACTCAAAATCAGAATTTTATCTGTTTTTATCCTGTTTATTTCAAAGCGTAAATCATTTAAAACTTATTCCTTAAAATAAGTACTTGTTTCACAATAATTTACTAACTTTAAGTAAAACATACGTATTGATTAATACCGTACAATAACGGGGTTTAATAATATGATAATATAACTGTTACAATAAGGTTATACCAGTATGTTACCTTTAACTATATATTTAAAAACATAGTTATGAAATTCATCACCATTTTTTCAAGGTTGATCAGCAGTGTTCGCGAATGGATGATCCTGAAAAGTATGAGATCATCTTTCATACATTAAGTTGTCCGTTAAATTTTTCTTTCATAAATATAATCGCAATTTTGGGCTTTGCGTAGCTCAATTTAATGGAACTAACTGATCTCGATACTCCACTCCAACAACAACTCTTTGGCCCCGATTTTGCCTGGGGCGTTTCAACCGCTGCATTTCAGATAGAGGGTTCACATGACGCTGATGGCAAAGGCGAATCTGTATGGGATGCTTTTACTAATAAAAAAGGTAAAATACTCAATGCCGATCATGCCCGTACAGCCTGCGACTTTTATAACCGGTATGAAGAGGATATAGACCTCATCAAACAGCTTCATATCCCTAATTTCCGGTTTTCCATATCCTGGTCGCGTCTTTTACCCAACGGTACCGGCGAAGTAAACCAGGCAGGTATTGATTATTATAACCGGGTTATCAATTATTGCCTTGAAAAAGGGGTAGAGCCATGGATTACCGTTTATCATTGGGATTTGCCGCAGATACTGGAGCAAAAAGGAGGCTGGACAAACCGCGAAGTTATCGGCTGGTTCAGTGAATTTACGACCCTGTGCGCCCAAAGCTTTGGCGACCGTGTAAAACATTGGATGGTGATGAATGAACCTGTTGTTTTTACAGGAGCCGGGTACTTTTTTGGCATCCACGCTCCCGGCAGAAGCGGCATCCGGAATTTTATCCCGGCCATACATCATGTAGTTCTCAGTATAACTACCGGTGCTAAAATATTGAGGGAATTAGTACCCGGAGCACAAATAGGTACTACATTTTCCTGTTCGCAAATTGAACCCGCTACCGATAAACCACGCGATGTTGCTGCCGCAGTAAGAGCTGATGCCCTGATAAACCGGTTATTTATTGAACCTATTTTAGGCATGGGCTACCCTGTAAAGGAGTTACCAATACTGAAGACCATCCAGAAATATGTACTGCCGGGCGATGAAGATAACATGCATTTTGATTTTGACTTTATAGGCATTCAGAATTATACCCGCGAAATTGTAAAATACTCCTTTTTTACACCTTACATCAACGCCAAAATGGTAAAGGCCGAGGATAGAAAAGTTGAGCAGCTTACGGCTATGCGCTGGGAAGTTCATCCGCCGTCTATTTATCATATGATCAAAAAATTTGATGCTTACCCGCAGATAAAAAGCATTATCGTTACCGAAAATGGCGCCGCTTTTCCGGATGTGGTGAATGAAGGCAAAGTTGATGACCCTCAACGTTTGCACTATCTTCAGAATTATATACGCCAGGTTTTAAAGGCCAAAAATGAAGGCTGCAAAGTAAATGGTTACTTTATCTGGACGTTGACTGATAATTTTGAATGGGCCGAAGGCTATCATCCCCGCTTCGGAATCATCTACGTAGATCATGACAGCCAACAACGTATTGTTAAGGCATCTGGGAGATGGTACGGGGAATTTTTATCGGTAGAATAGTAGAATATATCTGAACTCGAATTTTAAGAATTTAAGAATTAGTGGAATTTTAGATCAATTCTGGCAATTCTTAAATTCTTAAAATTCGAGTTCTAACAATGTTTATTTAAACGCATCCTCTCCGGTAATATCCATACCGGTTATCAGCAGGTGAATATCATGCGTACCTTCATAGGTAATCACCGACTCGAGGTTCATCATGTGTCTCATAATAGAATACTCGCCGGTAATACCCATGCCACCCAGCATCTGGCGGGCTTCACGAGCAATGTTAATAGCGGTTTCCACGCTGTTACGTTTGGCCATAGATATTTGAGCAGGCGTTGCCCGGCCTTCATTTTTGAGTACTCCTAAACGCCAAACCAGTAACTGTGCTTTGGTGATCTCGGTAATCATTTCGGCCAGTTTCTTTTGCTGTAGTTGGAAACCAGCGATAGGCCGGCCAAACTGAACACGCTCTTTAGAGTAACGCAGGGCCGTATCATAGCAATCCATAGCTGCGCCAAGGGCTCCCCAGGCAATCCCATAACGGGCCTGGTTAAGACAACCCAGCGGGCCTTTTAAGCCTGCTACATTTGGCAACAGGTTTTCTTTAGGTATTTTCACATGATCAAAAACCAGTTCGCCGGTAGCGGATGCCCTTAACGACCATTTATTATGGGTAGTAGGGGTAGTGAACCCTTCCATGCCACGCTCTACGATAACCCCGCGAATCTTGCCACTCTCGTCTTTAGCCCACACAACGGCTATATCGGCAAATGGTGCATTAGAAATCCACATTTTGGCGCCATTTAAAATATAATGATCGCCTGCATCTTTGATATTGGTAGTCATACCACCAGGGTTTGAACCATGATCAGGCTCAGTAAGGCCAAAGCAGCCGATCATTTCACCTGATGCCAGTTTAGGCAGGTATTTCTTGCGCTGTTCCTCAGAGCCATAGGCATAAATAGGGTACATCACCAAGGAACCCTGAACAGATGAAGTAGAACGGATGCCCGAATCGCCCCGCTCAATTTCCTGCATAATAATGCCGTAAGCCATATAATCCAAACCGGCACCGCCATATTCAACGGGTATGGTTGGGCCAAAGGCACCTATTTCAGCAAGACCTTTTACCAGTTGACTGGGAAACTCTGCCTTTTGGGCATAATCCTCAATAATGGGGCTTAATTCTTTTTTCACCCAGTCGCGCACGGATGAACGGATGAGCTTATGTTCTTCGGTTAGCAATTCATCTAATTGATAATAATCAGGCGATTCGTACAGATCTGTTTTAGCCATAATGTTATAGTTGGTGGGCAAATATAGATGATTTAGGGTGGAGTTGATAAAGCCCAAATCGTTGTTTTTGAATACCAGAAGCCACTTTATTCCAAAAACTAGGTTTAGATTGTTTAAACCTGCTTTTTACAAATTATATTTTTTCAAGAAAAATCATTAACTGGTCATTCCTGATAAATTTTAATGATCACAAGGTATAAACAGACCATCTAAACCAAAAAATCAATTACTTTTGGAGCATGATAAACATAGCCTTGCAGGGTGCAGAATTTTTTGCCTATCACGGATTTTATCCGGAAGAGCAAAAAATAGGATGCCGTTTTTTGGTAGATATTGCCGTAGGTTTTGAACCGGTAACCGATCTGAAAGATGGTTTGCATAATACGGTTGATTATGAAAAAGTATATGCCATAACCTGCGAGGAAATGAAGATTCCCAGCAAACTGATAGAAACGGTGGGGCAAGCCATTACAAACCAGATCCTGCTTAAATATCCCTTTGTGAAAACCATTGAAGTTACCATCAAAAAATTAAATCCCCCGCTGACAGGAAGAGTCGCCCAGTCAAGCGTTACTATTAATTACCCACCAACAACATGAATTATAATATCATAACACCTCCTGTAATTGAAGCCATTACAACTATAGTTGGTGCCGACGCGGTTATTGTACAACATGACGATCTTGAAAAATATAGTCACGATGAAACCGAAGACCTGGTTTACTACCCCGAAGTAGTTGCCAAGCCCAAAACACCGGAAGAGGTTGCTGCTCTATTGAAGCTATGCAACAAACACCGTATCCCGGTTACCCCACGCGGGGCGGGCACAGGTTTAAGTGGTGGTGCATTGCCGGTTAAAGGTGGTTTGCTCATAGCCATGGAGCGCTTTAATAAAGTACTGGAGATTGACGAGCAAAACCTGCAGGCTACGGTAGAGCCAGGTGTAATTACCGAGGAATTCATGAACGAGGTAGCGGACAAAGGCTTGCTTTACCCGGTTGATCCGGCCAGTAAGGGGAGTTGTTTTATTGGGGGTAATGTGTCGCATGGCTCTGGTGGGCCACGGGTGGTAAAGTATGGCACTATACGCGAGTATGTATTGAATTTACAGGTTGTTCTTGCTTCTGGCGAGATCATCTGGACGGGTGCCAATACCCTTAAATATGCTTCGGGTTATAATTTAACCCAGCTCATGATAGGTTCTGAAGGTACTTTGGGTATTGTTACCAAAATTGTGGTTAAGCTAATACCGTTACCTACAGTTGATGCGCTGATGCTGGCCTCGTTTCCGAGCAACGAACTGGCTTGTGCTGCTGTATCGGCTATATTCAGGGCGGGTATCGTACCCTCGGCATTAGAGTTCATGGAACGCAGGGGAGTGGAGTGGGTAATAGAATATGACAATATCGCTTTTGATCTGAAAGATGGGGTAGAAGCTTTTTTACTGATAGAAGTTGACGGCAATAATCAGGATGTGATATTTGCCGATTGCGAAAAGATCAACGCAGTTTTAGAAAACTATGATTGCAGCGACGTGCTCTTTGCCGATTCATCGGCACAAAAGGAGGAGCTTTGGCGTTTACGGCGTACTGTGGCAGTATCTATAAAGTCGAACTCCATTTATAAAGAAGAAGATACGGTAGTACCTCGTGCGGCGTTGCCTCAATTGATCAAAGGCATCAAGGAAGTAGGTGCCAAATATGGTTTTGAATCAGTATGTTATGGCCACGCAGGTGATGGCAACCTACATGTAAATATTGTTAAAACCAAGATGAACGATAGCGACTGGAATAATAAACTCAAATTTGGTATCCGTGAAATTTTTGAGCTAACCGTATCATTGGGTGGTACGCTTTCGGGCGAACACGGTATTGGCCTGGTTCAAAGAGAATTTATGCCCATAAAATACTCCGACGTTCATTTTGCCTTATGGAAAGGTATCAAAAAAGCATTTGACCCTAACGGAATATTAAATCCGGGAAAAATCTTTTAATGTGTAAATAAAAAACCCGTCATTACGAGGTACGAAGCAATCTCAATACTATACAGAGTGTCTCTGTATAGTATTGAGATTGCTTCGTTATATAATATTGGAGGTTAATTAAATTAAACTAATCCATTCTCTCATTATAATACTACAACATTAGCTCTCATTCCACGTATTATTAATTAAAATACTTATTCTTGATATTTTATAATTACCTCACTAACAAATACTTGCATTAAGTATAAAAATATTTTAAATTGATGTAGTAATGTTGTGTTACATATTTTGCAATTATTTTATTATCTCTCCAATTTAGGTATAGCGAAGTATAGCTTGTTAAGCCTGGATAATGATTACCATACAATCATTTAATTATCAATACAAAACAAACTTAATACTGATTAAACAGAAACACCCGATAGCATTTGAATAAATATTATGGAGGCATAGTGATAGGGTATTTATAAATTAAAATAAGCTCATTTATTATAATACAATATATCTATCACTAAAACCTAAATTAAAACTCTATGAAAAATTTATTTAATGCAAAAAGAAACCTTATTGCTATCACAAAACTTACTTTCCTCAGCTTTTGCCTGCTCAGCTTTTATTCCTGCAAAACAAAAAATGACGAGATGCCTTCACCGGAATCCTCGTTAAAATCATCGACTGTTGCAAAAACCAATGCCGTAGCCAGCCCGAATACCGGTGTGCTTATGGGCACCATTGATGTGAACGGCGATGGTGTTCCGGATAACATTTATAATAATGGATCGTCCATAACGGTAGTGCGGTCAACTGGTGTTACGCATCAATACCCTATAAGTAATGGCTCCTGGGCATTATTATATGGCGACGCCAGTAGCATAGTAGATCTGGATGGGGTGGCGGGTGCCGAAATCCCTGTAAATATAGGCGGCAGTTTGTTAATTATTAACGACAGATTAGGTAGCACTACTAATTATGCTATAGGATCTGGAAGTTGGGCTGCGGCTCCAGGCGCCATTACCGATCTGGATGGGGTGGCGGGTGCCGAAATACCCATTGTTAGCGGTAGCCAACTGATCATTATAACAGCAAGAACCGGTTCAAAAACAGCTTATCCTATTGGTTCAGGAAATTGGGCGGTAGTACAAGGCGCTACCGTTGATATGGATGGCATAGCCGGGGCCGAAATACCCATTATTAGCGGTAGTCAGCTAATTATTGTAACCGCAAGAACAGGTTCAAAAACAGCATATAATATCAGCTCTGGAAATTGGGCGGTGGTACCAGCCGCTACGGCCGATCTTGATGGCGTAGCCGGGGCAGAATTAACGATGATAAGCGGATCGCAACTGATCATATTTACAGCCAAAACAGCTTCAACCAATTCTTACAACATCAGCTCCGGAAACTGGGCGGTGATCACAACAGGTTCGGCCGGCATAAGCGATATGGACGGGGTAGCCGGTGCAGAAATAGCTATTGCCAACGGCCCGAACCTAACTATTGTTAATCAACGAACACGTTCGCAACACAATTATCCAATTTCATCTGGTAACTGGGCAGTACTCTCCAATGGTATACAAGATTTCAATGGTAGCCCGGGTAATGATATTGCTATCAGTCAGCCAGGCAGCAGCAATACCAATCTTATTGTAGTACACCCCAAGACGCAATCCATGTCTACTTATAGCGGCTCAACATTAGGTAACTGGAGCCTGGTTAATTACACCAATAATAGTCCAAGCGGCATCAACATCAACGTACACTCAACCACCTTTAATAAGAACTTTACTATAGTTGACGCAACGGGCTCTATACATTAATAACAAAAATCATCAGTCATCGCAATTTTATGTGATGACTGATGGTTTCTAATTGGTATTCAATATCAACCTTGGTTCATCGTATTCGATCATATTGCGGCGCTCATTGGCTGGTATAGCTACTGATTTATTAGCGCTGTAATCATAACTGATGCAAATGGTTTTACCCGTAGTTACAATTTCTTCGCCCTGTTCGGTTATCTTAACCAATACATGCATTACATCAAAACTACTATTACCAATGCGTACGGTACGCACATAACAGGCTATCTGATCATTAATGGTAATTGGTTTCAGATAGTTGATCTCAGACCGGCCCAGAATAATACCAGCATGGTTCCAATCCCAGTTAATGATCTCTTTCCAGTAATTGCTCCTGGCTATTTCAAAATAGGTTAAATACACCGCATTGTTTACGTGCCCGAAGGCATCTATATCTGAAAAACGGATGGGGATTGCCGTTTTGTACTTGTAATCTGTAAGTTTTTCGCTCATTTAGGTCATTTTGTCTGTACAAAATCAATATACAATGACAAATTGTCTCTTATTTATTGATTTTATCACTTGGTACAACACTTGATTAATAGCTTACGAAGTTAACAAAAACAAAAACTTAAAGGAGATATTAAAAATGACACTTGTAAAATTCAACAACGGATTAAAAAATAACGCGGTAAACCCATTCTTTAATGATGTATTAGATTCTTTATTGAACGACTCATACATCGGTAATAAATTAGTAGCCCGTGTGCCTGCGGTAAATATTGCCGAAACTGAAAATGAATTTCAGATTGAATTGGCTGCACCTGGTTTAAAGAAAGAAGACTTTAAGATTAACCTGGATAAGAATGTATTAACCATCTCTGCCGAAAAGAAAACTGAGAGTGTAGAAGAAGGTAAAAAATTCAGCAAACGCGAATATAGCTACAACTCTTTCAACAGATCATTCACTTTACCAGAAAGCGCTGATCATTCAAAAATTGAAGCTGATTATACCGATGGCGTGTTAAAGCTTACCATAACCAAAAAAGAAGAAGCTAAATTTCAATCAAGAGAAATAGCTATCAAATAATTAAAGATTGTTTTCATAGAGTAGTTAGTTTGGTTTTTTAGAGAGGTCGCTCCATATGGGGCGGCCTTTTTTGTTATTAAACTATAAAGAGCTCATTCTATACTACAACCAAAAGCGCTGCAATATATTCTTATTAAAAATCAATTTGCTAAAATTATTAGTATTTTTGATTTCATATGGATGCAGAACGAATAACAGAAAAGTTAAATATACTGGCAGACGCCGCTAAATATGATGTATCGTGCGCATCAAGCGGCAGTAAACGTAAAAACGAAAACAAGGGACTTGGGAACACTAGTAATGGAATTTGCCATAGTTATACAGAAGACGGACGTTGCGTATCGTTATTAAAAATACTGCTTACTAATCATTGCATTTTTGATTGCGCCTACTGTGTATCGCGTAAGAATAATGATATCAAACGGGCAGCTTTTACCGTACAGGAAGTGGTTGACCTGACCATCAATTTTTACCGTCGTAATTATATTGAGGGCTTGTTTTTGAGTTCGGGGATCTTTAAAGATGCTGATTATACCATGGAGCGCTTAGTTAAGATAGCTAAAAAATTGCGTACAGAGCATAATTTTAACGGCTACATACACCTTAAATCAATTCCTGGCGCCAGTGATGAATTAATGCGGGAGGCTGGCCTTTACGCAGATAGATTAAGCGTGAACCTGGAAATGCCAACAGAGGCCGGATTAAAGCTATTAGCACCTGACAAAAATCGGCAGGATATGATCAGCCCCATGAGCTTTTTGAAAAAGGAGATTATTCAACGAACCGAAGAAAAGAAGCTATTTAAAAATGCACCCATGTTTGCCCCGGCCGGGCAAAGCACACAAGTCATTATTGGCGCTACACCCGAGAGCGATCAACAAGTGCTTCAATCAGCTAATTATTTTTATAAAAACTTCAATTTAAAACGAGTGTATTATTCGGGTTATGTTCCTGTGCTGATTGATAAACGCCTACCCGCATTAAATACGGCAGTACCCATGGTACGCGAAAACCGGCTTTACCAGGCCGATTGGCTCATGCGGTTTTATGGTTTTCATGTAAATGAAATTGTAAATCAGCAACAACCCTTGCTTGATCTGGATATTGACCCTAAGCTGGGTTGGGCCATTCGTAACATGCAGGTTTTTCCTATTGATGTAAATAAGGCCGATTTGCAATTGATATTACGAGTGCCGGGGATAGGTTTACTATCGGCACAAAAAATTATAAGTGCGCGCAAGTTTGCCCAATTGAGCTGGGAGCAACTTAAAAAAATAGGAGTGGCCATTAACCGGGCCCGGTATTTTATCATTTGTAAAAGCAATGAGTTTGAACGACGGGACCTGACCGGCAATAACATTAAACAATTTATCCTGGCCGAATCAAAAAGCAAGTACATCAAAAACACGCAAACCCAACTTAACTTGTTTTGATCATGTATACCTTAGTTTACGATGGAACATTTGAGGGCTTACTGACTGCGGTATTTGAAATATACGAGCGTAAACTATTCCACGTAAAATTAATAAAAGGAGAGTGGCGTGCCAGCGCGTTGTTTGAGGAGGTATTGCAGATTATCACAGACGAAAACCGGGCTAACAGAGTATTAAGAGGACTACGTAAAAGATTATCAGCAGCCTGTGTACAACGGCTTTATATTGCCCAAATGGCCGAAATGGAGAATGAAGAAAACGCGATTGTTGGCTTTATTCGCTATGCCTTTGACGCCGATCGGAATATTGAGGAAGATTATGGCAACAAATATGTAATGCGTATTTCAGAGATCATCAAAATGGTTCGTCGCGAAAAACACAGAATGGAGGCATTTGTGCGTTTTCAAAAACTAAAGGATGAAACTTTTTACGCTGCTATTGAACCTGATTTTAATGTATTACCACTGCTGATCAGACATTTTAAAGATAGATATGCTGATCAAAAATGGATAATTTATGATATTAAGCGCGGTTATGGACTGTATTATAATCTGCATGACACACAATATATTTCGCTTGATTTCTCGGAAGTGAACAATCCCGCAAATACAATAACTGTTTTTAGTGATGATGAAAGTATTTATCAGCACCTCTGGAAAAACTATTTCGCCAGTGTAAATATCATTTCCAGGAAAAATACCCGGCTACATTTAAGACATGTTCCGAGGCGTTATTGGAAACATTTAACAGAGAAAATTTAAAGCACTTTCGTTTTTACGATTTTTTACCAGAAGTTAAATTCTTGATTTCGTCAAATTTTGTGAATAAATAGATTGTTTGTAACCATGATTATTTTTCAACGATAAGTAAATAATCAACTGTAAATCAAACTGTAATGAATGTTCATAAACTCATCCACAATGTTAATAATGTGTTAATAAAAAATAAATAAAATCCTTGCATAATCATGCAGATGTCCCGATATTGAAATCATCAAGAACGACGTACATTGACAGCCTTTCAGGATTACAGAAATTGAATCGGGTTAGCCTTCGGGAAAACTAAAGAACAACAGAAGTGCTTGAGTCACATGAAAAAATGAAAAAACGAAAGTCTTTGAAAAAAGATTGTGATTAAAAGAGGTATTGGGAAAATGCAGGAACTTCACGGAGAACCGCAACTGAACCAATGATATTGAAGGAGTCGACAGTTCGAGAGAACGACGGACAAGGTCATATCGGTAATGATACACAAAACTTGATGCTACTGGGAAGCTATGGCCGAACAGTGGTCGGGAAACGGGAGATCAATTCGAAAGAAAAGACTCCCGTTTTCGTGTTTACAAGATTTTGTGATCTTTTTTCCTCCTATTTGCTTTCGTAACAGCAGCTTGTAATAACCAATACCAAACTTACCACGTTGGCCAGGGTTCGGATGTTATGCAAAAAATTCCATGCCCCCTCAAACATCGCCCGGAATATGGAAAGATCTTTTGCTGATGCTGTTTCTGCATTAATCCGGGCCAGCGCATCATTCAAAGGCACGTTCCCAAACATGGTTACACCAAATACACCAATAATATAAACCAAAGTAGCGACTGCCAATAATATAAAACGGGGAGTAAATTGCGGAGTATAATGTAGATAAGCGCTCAGAGGTAGCAGCAATAATGTACCCATAAAACTGGCAAAAAACAGTGGATTTAGTATTTGTACGTTGATGGAACTCATAGCCGCAATGTATTCGCGGTCTGATAGTTTACCTAGTCCCAAATTAACGGAGCAGGTGTAGCCATAAAACAGGCCCGCAATTAAAGCGGTAGCTGTAGCGGTGATTATTAAAATGAGGGTTGTCATATTTATCTTAATCATAATTATTTTCTTAAAGTTTTAATGTATTCAATAACCGAGGCGATCTGGGCAATTGATAGCCTTTTACCCCAGCTGGGCATTATCCCGCGGCCTTTACTAATGGTGTTAAGCAATTCCTCGTTATCCAGCCGGCTTATTTGTAAATTCTTAGCCCCCCAGCGCCCTCTTGTACCATCGGCGCCGTGACAGGGAGTACATTTCTTTTCAAACAATGCCCTGCCTGTTAGTGGCGGATTTTGGGCAGTAGCAACGTTATGATATCCCAGGGCAATAATGATGACAAAAGGGACAAGCCATTGCCGTGTTATAATATCTTTCTTAAAAATTGATGATTTCATGGCGTTTTATTTTTTGATAAAATTGCCACGATATCAAAAATTAAAATAGAACAAAACCGACAAGGAGGTAAATTCTAAATTCTGAGGTTTAAATCCGAAATCGATCATCTGAATTCCGAAATCCAGATGATCTTTGTGCTTGAAACTAAAAACAGATTCCTTAAATTAGGCGGATATGAATAAAGATGGTAAGAACGGGACTATTGTAAGTAATAAAATATTTGTTTTAGATACCTCAGTGATCCTTTACGATCACAATGCATTTCAGAATTTCCAGGAACATGACGTGGCCATACCCATACAGGTGCTCGAAGAACTGGATAATAAAAAAAACGGTAACGATACCCGCAACTTTGAAGCCCGCAGCTTTATCCGGCTCATGGATGATCTGTCGCGCAATAGCCTGGTCAATGAGTGGATCCCGCTCAATGGCAAAAGCAAAGGCAGCTTTAAAGTGGCAATGGATGTTAAAACAACTGCCATTGATGCCGAAGAGGTGTTTGGTTCCGACAAAACAGATCATCGTATACTAAATGCTGCCCTGGGCTTACAGGAAGAAAATCCCGGTAAAAAAGTAGTACTGGTATCAAAGGATATCTGCTTGCGGCTGAAAGCAAAAGCCCTCAACCTGCATGCAGAAGACTATGAAACAGGTAAGATTAAAAACCTGGCTGAATTATATACCGGGCAAACCGATGTAAATAAGGTGACCGAAAAGCTCATTACCCAGCTCAACAAACAAGAAAACCTACCCGCCGAGAGTTTGCATATTGCCTCCTATACTAACAACCACTTTTATATACTAAAAGGTAAGAACAGTGATGTTCCAGGTTTTTATAATACACAGACCCGGCAGCTTGAAAAAGTTATTGAACAACCCGTATTTAATATACTACCCCGGAATATTGAGCAGGCTTTTGCTATCCATGCCTTATTACATCAGGATATTAAACTGGTAACCATACAAGGTAATGCCGGTACAGGTAAAACCTTACTGGCCCTGGCTAGTGCACTGGAGCAAAGAAAATATTATCGTCAAATTTTTGTTACACGACCAATTGTACCTTTAAGTAATAAGGATATCGGTTTTTTACCCGGTGATATTAAATCCAAGATCGATCCATACATGGCCCCAATATGGGATAACCTGAAGTTTATCAAAGATCAGTTCGTAGACGACGAAAAGATGCAGGCCAAGATTGATGAATTGGTCACTAACGATAAAATATCGATAGCTCCGCTTGCTTTTATCCGTGGCCGTACGCTGAGCAAAATCTTTTTTATTGTAGATGAAGCGCAGAACCTTACACCGCATGAAGTAAAAACTATCATATCACGCGCCGGTGAAAACAGCAAATTTGTTTTTACGGGAGATATTTACCAGATAGATACACCATACCTGGATGCAGAAAGTAATGGTTTGTCTTACCTGATAGATAAAGCCAAAGGGCATCCGTTATATGCACATATCACTCTACAAAAAGGGGAGCGGAGCGAACTGGCCAATTTGGCTAATGAACTATTGTAATTTTTAGTATCAAGTATCACGACAGCTACATTTATTTCGCAACACATTCAAAAATCTAGATACTTGATACTAGCTACTTGATACTAATTTAAAAATTATGAAAATATCAAAATATCTCCATTCGTGTCTTGTATTTGAGCTCGATGGTTATAAAATTTTATTTGATCCGGGCGATTTTTCTTTTATTGAAGGCCTGGTAACTCCAGAAATGTTCGCCGACGTCAACATTATTGTGATCACACATATCCACCCAGATCATTTTGTAATAGATATTTTACAGAAAATTATAAATTTTAGCGGTGCGCAAGTGCTAACTAATAGCCAGGTTGGTGAGCAATTAAAGAAAGCGGGAGTAAAATATGCTCTCCTGGAAGAAGGCATTGAACACTTTGGCCCATTTAAACTGCAGGCCTTCCCGGTAAAGCATGCTTTGATCATGGATAACCCTTTACCGCAAATGACGGGCTTCCTCATAAATGACAAAGTGCTGCACCCGGTCGATTCTATGGAAGATAATCTATTGAAATTCAAAGATATAGAATTACTCATCATGGTAACTATGGCCCCATTTGCCAGTGAAGTAATGATAACTGCATTTGCCGATCAGTTAAATCCCCGCCAGATATTGCCCGTTCATGATGGATACGCTAAAACATTCTTTATTCAGAAACGCTACGCCGCTTATGTGAAGCATTTTGATAAGCTAGGCATTAAATTCCATGAGATCTATCAAATTGGAAATAGTTTAACTATCTGATAATCAAATTACAATAACTCTATTCAAACAAAAGAACCGAAGTCATACTCAGACTCCGGTTCTATATATTTATCAAATAAAATGTTGTAAAATAAAAAAAGCCCCTACCTTTTACGGTAGAGGCCCTATGGAACCAACCTCCTGCTAAGCTGGCCCACATTAACCTTATCACACTGCTAAGGTGAAGATAAATAATGAAGAAAACATGAACTTCTGTTTTATGCTTGGTGTAAATTTTACATCTTAGCAGAAAACAAGATTGCTTATATGCAGAAACCCGACAGCCTGATATTTGACATGGACGGAACCCTTTGGGATGCCGTTGACACCTACGCCAACTCCTGGAACCTTGTATTTGAAAAAATGAGTATTCAACGCGTTATCGGTCGAAACGACCTGATGCAGTTAATGGGCATGGAAGGTAAAAAACTAACCAAGGTTCTTATGCCCGATTTTGATGACGATAAGGCTCAAGGCATTTACATGGACGTAAATGAAACCCGCAGGCAGATACTCCCCACCAGTGGTGGCATCATGTATGATGGGGTAACCGAGGGGATTAAGCAATTAACCACAAAATACAAAATCTTTATACTCAGCAATTGTGCTGTGGGTATTATCCCGCTATTTATCAGCTGGGCCAAAATAGGGGATGACATTACCGACTCTATAGCCTATGGGCAAAACAATATGCCCAAACACCATAACATGCAATTGCTGATTGATAAGCATCATTTAAAACACCCGGTTTATATAGGTGATACCAATGGTGACGCTGAGCAGACAAGTATGGCCGGGATACCATTTATATTTGTGAGCTATGGCTTTGGCAAAACAGACGATTATGCTCTGAAGTTTGATGATTTTAAATCATTAACGAAATATTATATGAGTTTGTGAGTTTTTAAAACGTTAGCCAAAATCATTTGCTCCTAAAAGTATAACCCCAATGGTAAAACGTCAACTCTCCCTGCTGTTATTTTTGTTAATCCCGGGCTCATTATTTGCTCAAAAAGTACAATTGGATGCCGAACGATGGATAACAAAGGATTTGGGTCACCTATACTTTGCCGACAAGAAAGTATACTACAATTTTGTGGGTAACGCCGGGGTCAAAGACCATTATGCCATTGTGAACGATACGCTAATCTTGTCAGACATCTTCAGAAGCAGTGCCGACAATTTCAAGAAACAACGACGGACTGATTTTAAGTTCCTGATCAGGCACGCCGACTATAATCGCATATATTTAAAAGCTGTTGAACCAAATGCTATCGAACTGGCCGGTACTATTACTTATGAATTCTTCAACTTTAAAAACAGTTATGATAAGAATATCAGGTTTGCCAAAATCTATTTCTTATCTTCCACCTGTTTTGGAGATTGCCCGCAGTTGGGTATTGAGATATGGCCCAATGGCGATTATCATTTAAAAGCTGGTGAACATGCTACACCTTATAAGGGTGATTATACTGGAAAATTAAGTCAAACTCAGTTGGACACTTTAAATTATTGGTTAAAACACAGTGAGCTAAAAAAAATGAACGACTGGCAGCAGGGCAATCAGGTGGTTGACGCGCCTAACTATTACTTCGCCATTGATTTTGTTGACAGTAAAAAGAAACTAAGCATCAATACCAACGAGCCTCCGCTAAATATTATCGACCTGGTAAAGTTCATGCTCTCATCTTATAAAAACGTAAAGCTTACTCCAGCTGGCAATAATTGATGAGAATCAAGAGATAAGAATCAGGAATTAAGACAAGGAAGTACTTTTCTTATAGCAATATTATCCTACTATTGTTGTTTTTCTTGATTCTTAATTCTTGATTCCTGACTCTTATTTTTATTTTGTAGTTTAGATAAAAATATATCTATATGAAAGGCCGTACCAAAGCAATTATTTTAATCGTAATACTAGTATTGATCGCCGGATTTACTTATCAACGTTATTTCTTTGTTTTTGGCGAAGGCGCAAAGGCTGGCACTATGAATTACTTTGTAAAAAAGGGATATATGTTTAAAACCTACGAGGGCCGTTTAATACAAAGTGGTATAAAAACGCCACCACAGGGCGGTGGTAATATCTCCTCCAACGAATTTATGTTTTCGGTTACTGATGAGAAAGTAGCACAAAAACTAAACAGTAGCACAGGTTCGTTCCTTGAGCTACATTACAAAGAGTATTTGCACGCATTACCTTGGCGCGGTGTAAGCGTATTTGTTGTAGATAGTATTATTTCGGTAAAGCCGGTTAGTCAATAATCTTCCGGCTTAATCCATTAATTGTGTCAGTGCAGCATACTATGCACTGACTTCCGAATCACGCAAAGCTTTAATGGTATCATGGGCAACTATTAAGCTTTCCAAATGCTTTTTGAGGATAAATACAACCTGCTGATCTTCCCAGATCAGTTCTTTGTCATCTAATGCTGCTCTGTATGCTTTTTTGATAACATCTTCGGCGCGCTCACAATCAACCAATATGCTATGTCTGTCTTTACTTCCAAAAGCCGCTTTAACATCTATCCAGGTATTATTAAGTTTTCCAGATAAAGTAGTACCATCAGTAGGATCACCCCCCAAAACATGAATGTACTCTTTCAAATCCGAAACATGGCTTTTACTTTGGTCTATATATTCTTTAAAAAGCAAATTCAGGCCTGCTTCATTAGTACTTTCATTGGCTTTTTCATAACCCGCTATACGGTCGTTATTTATTTTGATCAGATCGTTAAGCGACGATATCTGATGTTGTACGTGTTGTAAAACTCCCATGATTATTATTTTTATAACTAATAAACATAACAAGTGAGTTAATGTTTTTTTAATTGAGGTAAATGAACCTGTTTAAATATCTAACAATATTCAAATTTAGAGTAAAGTTTTTTTGCTGTTAAAAACCAATAGTATCAAATTGCGTTAATGAAGCTATCATAAATTAAGTGATTAAAACAATTTGAGCCCAATAAGTATTTATTAACCATTTGACATGAAAACACACTATAATTTTGAGGCTTGAGTTGATCAACACTTGAAAAAACATTTGTTTACGATGACTAAATCACATAAAAAACAGCAAACCAATTTTAAAACATTGCCCAAAACACCGACGGGCATTAACGGACTTGATGAAATAACAGATGGTGGTTTACCTACCGGCAGGCCAACACTTATTTGCGGAGAAGCCGGCTGCGGTAAAACGTTGATGTCGCTTGAATTTATAGTTCGCGGAGTTACACTCTTTAATGAACCGGGGGTTTTTATGGCCTTTGAAGAAAAAACAGACGAGTTAGCTATGAATGTAGCCTCGCTCGGCTTTGATCTATATAAATTACAGGAAGAGAAAAAAGTTAAGCTTGATCACGTACATATTGACCGTAGCGAAATAGAGGAGACCGGTGAATATGATCTGGAAGGATTGTTTATCAGACTAGGCCACGCCATTGACAGCATCGGAGCTAAAAGGGTGGTATTAGATACCCTTGAAAATCTTTTTTCAGGCCTTAATAATCAAACCATACTGCGTGCCGAATTGCGCCGGCTTTTTACATTTTTAAAAAATAAAGGCGTCACTGCTATTATCACCGGCGAAAAGGGAGATGGCGGGGCATTAACCCGTCAGGGCTTAGAAGAATATGTTTCTGATTGTGTTATTCTGCTTGATCACCGCGTTATCAACCAGATATCAACCCGCCGTCTTCGCGTTGTAAAATACCGGGGGTCTCAACACGGAACTAACGAATATCCATTTTTAATTGATGAGGATGGCATTTCTGTGTTACCGGTAACATCCTTAGGACTAGAAAAAGCCGTTTCTTCAAAAAGAGTTTCATCTGGTATCCCGGCATTGGATGATATGCTCGGTGGTCAGGGCTTTTTTAAAGGCAGCAGCATCCTGGTTTCCGGAACTGCCGGAACCGGCAAAACCAGTATTGGAGCTTATTTCGCTGCCGAAACCTGCAAACAGAAAAAGAAATGCCTCTATTTTGCTTTCGAAGAATCTCCGAACCAGATCATTCGCAATATGAGATCGATTAATATCGATCTGCAGCCTTATGTTAATAACGGATTATTGCGATTTCATGCTTCACGGCCAACACTTTATGGATTGGAGATGCACCTGGTAGCTATCTACAAACTGATAAAGCAATTTAAACCAGATACAGTAATATTGGATCCGATAACCAATCTGATCACTGTAGGATCTGTAAGTGAAGTAAAATCGATGCTGGTACGGCTGATAGATTTTTTACAAAACGAGCAAATTACGGTTATGTTCACAGCTTTATCGCTTAACACCGTGGTAAATGAACAAACGGACGAAGGCGTATCATCGCTGGTTGATACCTGGATGTTGGTGCGCGATATTGAACATAATGGCGAGCGTAACCGTGGTTTATATATCATGAAATCGCGCGGTATGAAACACTCTAACCAAGTGCGTGAATTTATTATTACCGATAAAGGCCTTGATCTTGTTGATGTTTACCTGGGACCGGAAGGTGTATTAACAGGATCGGCACGGCAGGCACAACAACTTAAAGAAAAAACCGGTGTAGCATTACGCGATTTTGCCGTATCCCGAAAAGACAAGGAAATTATGCGTAAACGGATAATGCTGGAAGCCAAGATATCCAATTTACAAGCTGAGTTCGAATCGGTAGAAGAAGAGTTGAACAGGATTTATTATGAAGACGAATTGAAACAACAAATAATGGACAAAAACCGGGATGAGATCACGAAAATGAGAAGAGGGGTAAAAGAAGAAAGTCCGATAAAGAAAAAAAAGTAATGGAAGCGGAAGTTATAAATTATGAATTAAGGTTATATATTGCGGGCAAAACAGCAAAATCTGTAAGTGCTTTAGCTAATCTTAAAAAATATTGTGAAGAACATTTAAAAGGCCAATATTCTATTGAAGTGATTGACCTTTTAGTAAAACCTCAATTGGCCGAAGGCGACCAGATATTTGCTATCCCCACATTGGTACGCAAAGTTCCGGAGCCTATCCGTAAAATAATCGGGGATCTGTCAAATGAAGAAAAAGTATTGGTGGGATTAGATATACGCCCCCGTAAACTATAAAAAATGGCCGAAAAGGATCAATCATCTTTATCTGAGGATAACTATTTAAATGAACAGGAACAGCAGATGTATCATTTACGCCTGTTTGTAACGGGTGCATCTCCAAATTCATCGCGGGCTATAACCAATCTCAAAGATATTTGCGAAACCCATTTAAAAGGTAATTATGACCTGGAGATAGTAGATGTTTATCAACAGCCGCTAATTGTTGAATATGAGCAGATCATCGCTTTACCCATGCTTATCAAAAAAGCGCCAGGTATGGAACGCAGGCTCATTGGTGATATGTCCAATACGGGTAAAGTATTAAAAGGTCTTGGTTTACAAACAGAAAATTAATGGAACTGGCTAAATATACATATGAAGAATTACTGCAGCAAAACGAAGAACTTCGGATACAGCTGGAGGAAGCCAATGATACCATTGACGCCATTCGTACCGGCCAGGTTGATGCGCTTATTGTAAAAGACGCTGAAGGGCACCAATTATATACTTTAAAAACAGCCGACCAAACTTATCGCGTTTTTATTGAAAAGATGAATGAAGGCGCGGTTACCTTGAATCGAGAAGGAACTATTCTGTACAGTAATTCGCGGTTTGCCACCATGATGAATTTGCCGTTAGAAAAGGTAATTGGACTAAACTTTGCCTTTTTTATTCCTGAAATATCAGGAGAGAAATTTAATGAGCTCATATTTAAAGGGTGGAAGGAAGATTGCAAAGGCGAAATATTACTGGCCGATAAATACAGAAAACTTACGCCCTGTCTGCTTTCCTGCACTACACTTGACCTGGATGAGGGCACTGCCTTAAGTTTGATCTTAACCGATCTTACCAGTCAAAAAGAGACTGAATGGGAACTAAAAGTAAAAAACGAACAGCTACTGGCTGCCCAAAACGCGGCAGAAAAGCTCAATAATGAACTGGAAGATACGGTTAGAGCCCGAACCAATGATCTGCTGATAAGCCGCGAACATTTTAAACTACTGGCCAACAATATACCGCAAATGACCTGGACAAACTTGCCAGCCGGTGAGGTTGACTTTTATAATCAGCAATGGTATAACTATACTGGCCGTGGCTATGGCGATACTGTAGGCTGGGGATGGCAGCATGTAGTACACCCGGATGACCTGCCCAATACCTTAGATAAGTATATTGAGGCTTTAAAAACGGGCAATATATTTGAGGTTGAAAACCGGTACAAAAGATGGGATAACACCTACCGCTGGCACCTGAACCGGGCCGTTCCTTTGAGGGATGATAAGGGCGAAATTATTTTCTGGGTAGGTACAGCTACGGATATTGAAGATCAAAAAAGGGAAATGGATCGTAAGGATGAATTTATCGGCATTGCCAGCCATGAGCTCCGCACGCCATTAACCAGTTTAAAAGGGTATCTGCAGCTCATCACTTCCTATAAGAGGGAAGAAGTACCGCCTGTAGTAAAGCAGTATATCGAAAAAGCAAGCGTAGCTATCAATAAGTTGCAGCGCCTTATCAATGATTTGCTTGATGTGAGTAAAATACAGGCTGGGAGACTTGAATATGCCATGGGCGAAGTTAACTTGTCTGACCTTATGGCACAGGTAACCGAAAACTCAAAACACATTTATCCACTATATGAGTTTGACAGTCAGCTGCAACCTGATATCCTAATTACGGGTAATGCCGAACGGTTGGAGCAGGTTTTGATGAATTTTATAAATAATTCCGTAAAATATTCGCTTGCCGACAAGAAAATCATTCTGAAAACCACCATAAATGCTAATGTGGTACGCGTATCGGTAAGCGATTATGGCATCGGTTTATCTGAAGAACAGATAGAGCGGATATTTGAACGTTTTTATAGGGTTGAAGATAAAAAGTTTATGACAAGCGGTCTGGGCATGGGCCTGTATATCAGTGCCGAAATCATTAATAATCATCAGGGTAAAATAGGGGTAGAGAGTGAGTTAGGTAAAGGGGCTACCTTTTACTTTGAATTACCCTTAGTTGTTTGACAAACTATTTTAAACCAAAATTGCAGGTAAACTAAATACTTCTGATATTGGGCTGATTGGTGATTACTAAATCACTGCATTATCTTAAAATAAACCTCAAAATTATGCCATCTACTGATAATGGTAACGTGACTTTCTCAAAGAGTTCAAACGGTATTGCAACCATAAGCTTTTCTCATCCTGCCCAAAACTCCCTGCCAACTGTTCTTTTAAATGATCTTGCGGGGTATATTACACAGATGGGTAATGATCCGGAAGTAAAGGTGATCATCTTGAAGAGTGGCGGTGATCGTACGTTTTGTGCCGGAGCCAGTTTTGATGAGTTGGTGGAAATAAAAGATAAGGAAACAGGGGCGCTCTTTTTTTCGGGCTTTGCCAAAGTAATCAATGCCTGCCGTAAATCGTCTAAAATAATTGTTGCCCGTGTTCAGGGCAAGGCAGTTGGAGGAGGAGTGGGGCTTGCAGCTGCGGCCGATTATTGCCTGGCTTCCAGCTTTGCTTCTATCAAACTAAGTGAACTGGCTATCGGTATAGGGCCATTTGTAATATCGCCGGCGGTAACCCGTAAAGTTGGTTTATCTGCATTTTCCCAGTTAACCATCAGGGCCTCTGATTTTCAAACTGCTCAATGGGCGCATGAACATGGCCTGTATAATGACGTATATGAAGATACTGCTTCACTCGACTCAGCTGTAGTGGAGCTTACAGAAAAGCTAGCCTCCTATAATCCCGATGCCCTCGCCGGACTAAAACAAATCCTGTGGGAAGGCACAGAAGACTGGGACGAACTATTAACCCAACGCGCAGCCATTAGTGGCGAACTGGTACTTTCAGAGTTCACCCAACAGGCATTACAACGCTTTTTGAGCGGCAACAGATAAAACACTGTTTGAGTTATTCTCAAGGAGTTGTTCCAACTCGTTTTAAAAAAGAAACGCCCGGTAATAACCGGGCGTTTCTTTTCTTATAGAGTGCTTACCAGCACCCGTAATGACGGTGTACTCTGTAATAAACAGGGCGGGCATAATAACGGCCTGGATAATAATATGGGCGATTATAATAAACCCTGCGGGCATAACCGTAATATACAGGGCGGTCATAATAACCATATGCCGGATAATTAGACGCAACTACCACTCGTGAATGCGGGTAACCATAACCAAATGAAGCGCCTACGGATATACTTTGAGCTTTTACAAATTGAACTGAAAATAGTAATGCAAAAACTATGACTGAAAATTTGATGAGTTTCATAATTCAAAAACTTAAGTTAACACTGTAGTTATTAGTTATTTTATATTTATAGACTATAAATACTACTTGAGGTTTAGTATATTTTTTTTATTTTTAAGGCATGTATTACTTTTTATTTACACTGCTATTTTTGGCCATCGTTCTGGGTTTTTCATTGATAAGCTCTTATTACGGTAAACTACGGGCCGAAGAAAAAAAGCTTGATAAAATAAAAAGTAAATGGGGTAAGCCCGTAAATACCAGGCGCAATTTCGACTTGATTAAAACCTATTTAAATGCCGATAAAAGCTGGGATAGGTTATCAGATGTTACCGCAGAAGATATCGATCTTAAAAGTATTTTTAACTATATCGACAGAACAAGTTCCAAGCCCGGGAAACAATATCTATATAAAAAGCTGCATTTCCCCGAAACAAACCTTGAAAAACTACTGGAGCTTGATGCTAAGGTTGAGGCTATCAATCAAGATAAACCCAACCGCGAGCTGATTGAACTGCAACTATCAAAACTCAACAACACGTACGCCTATTATATTGCCGATCTGTTTTTAAAAACTCATGAATCACTGTTTGTGCCTATCATGAATTTCTATATCAGGTTTGTACCATTGGTGATCATTGCCCTGATCGCGTCACTAATTGTTTACCCTAACCCCATCAGTATCCTGTTACTATTGTTCTTTGTGGGTTATAATGTGGTTTTACATTATGCCAACAAGAAAAAAATAAGCGCCTATACCAACTCACTGCCCCAATTGCTTATCATGCATAATGTAGCGGTATGGCTGGTAAAAAACTCCGGATTGGAGGATAATGAATCTGTGAAGAACAGTTTAAAAAATTTGCTGGGGCTAAAACGATCTTTAAGTATTATTAACTTAGAAAGCAAGCTGATTAATGGGGCCGGTGATTTGAGCTACGCCGTTTTTCAACTCGTTAAAACATTATTTTTATTAGAACCCCGCATCTACGCCAGCTCCATAAAGCATATTGAAAAGTATCGGGAAGATATCGAGCAGATTTATCAATACGTTGCAGAAATTGATATGCTGGTAGCTATCCAATCGGTAAGAGATGGGTTGCCTTATTACAATAAGCCCCAGTTTATCGACACAGATGCACAAATGAACATCACCGATCTTTATCATCCGTTGATTGATAAATGTGTTACCAATTCGCTGTATACCCGTGCTGATAAAGGCGCTTTGATAACGGGTTCAAACATGTCGGGTAAAACAACCTTTATTAAGGCTATAGCTGTTAACACCCTGTTGGCTCAAACTTTATTCACGAGCTGCACAAAGGAATATAAAGCACCTTTTTTAAAGATACAGACCAGCATCAAAACCAGTGATAGTATAGAAGAGCAAAAAAGCTATTTCCAGGCTCAGGCACAATCCATACTCACTATTATGAGCCGCAGCAACGAGGTTGAACAGGTAAAAAGCCTGGTTATTATTGACGAAATTTTCCGGGGTACCAATACAATTGAACGTATCGCCGCCGCAAAATCGGTATTATCCTATATCACCGCTAATCAAAATTTTGTTTTTGTATCAACTCATGACCTGGAACTGGCCGAATTACTCGATGAAGATTTTGCTATTTATTCTTTCGAAGATTCAAAATCGGGGGCTGTCCTGGTGTTTGACTATAAGCTTAAAGAGGGCCTACTCAAAAGCCGTAACGGTATAGCCATATTAGAATCCATGGGATATCCGGATTCTGTGATAGAAGATGCTAATATTGTAAGTGAGCGGATGATGTTGAAGTACATGGAATAAGTCACCATATTTTAGTTTCGTACCTACGGCACGAGTTCTTTACTAACGACCATAATTCTACCGACATTTTGCTCCTATCGGAGCATTTTTGTAAACCGGATCTAGTTCCGATATACTCCCATATCCAATATAACCACCAATAACACTGATTGTAAAATAAAAAGTGCTCCGATAGGAGCAAAATGTCGGTAGAAATAGTAATTTAATATTTTGCATGCCGTAGGTATGCAACTCATACAATTTTATGCCCAATACCTATACCCAGATACATATTCAATGCGTTATCGCCGTAA
Source organism: Mucilaginibacter inviolabilis (assembly GCF_011089895.1). NCBI lineage: Bacteria > Pseudomonadati > Bacteroidota > Sphingobacteriia > Sphingobacteriales > Sphingobacteriaceae > Mucilaginibacter > Mucilaginibacter inviolabilis. Next base: position 1,102,422 of record NZ_JAANAT010000001.1, on the reverse strand, counting down.
AATTTCGACAATCTCTGATCCTTCCTTCATGGAAAGAAAAATTACATCAATATATCACTGGAATCATTAGTAATAATGGACATAAAATGATAGCCATAAATAGCATGCCAGATCATTTACACCTTTTTATTGGGTTCAGACCTAATCAATCGCTTTCAGACTTGATGCGAATGATTAAAAGCGACTCATCTGAATGGATAAATAAAGAAAAGTTTAATACCTTAACTTTTCGATGGCAGGAAGGTTACGGAGCTTTTTCATATTCACGTTCACACATAAAAAATGTTTCGGAATATATAGAAAACCAAGAGGAGCATCATCGAAAAAAGTCTTTCTTGGAAGAGTATAAATCATTCCTTGAGCATTTCGAAATAGACTATAATGAACAATATATCTTTAGATCACTAGAATAGGGGGCACTTATTCACTTTCATACAACCTCAGTTTATTTTTCAGGCTTTGCATATCGTTCTGCATTTTTTCCATGCGGTGCAATAAATGACTGATGGCTTCTATACCGGCTACGTTGATATCCAGTTGGTAAAGATTAATCAGTTTTTCCAGTTTTCGCAATTCCTCGCCAGGTATATAAGTAGTTTCATTAATCAGGGTAACTTTGACTAAATCAGCCTCATATAGCGATTCTATAAAGGCATACTCCACGTTATGATACAAACAAAAATCATTTATTGATATTAAATCCGCTGTTTTCATCTTATTTAATTTATATCATGACTTTGAAAGTTCTTCAAATAACTGCTTTTGCTGATCGGTAAGGTTAACCGGTATCTGGATATCATAAGTAAGGTACAAGTCGCCAAACTCATTCTCTTTTTTATAAACAGGTAAACCTTTGCCTTTTAGCTTCACTTTGGTACCATTCTGCGTTTCTGGCTTTACCTTTACCTTAACTTTGCCGGTCAATGTCTCCGCGGTAATTTCGCCGCCAAGCACAGCGGTATAAAGATCAAGCTTTATGGTAGCATATAAATTGCGCCCGTCACGCTTAAAGCGGGGATCATCTGATATTGAAAATTTGATATACAGATCTCCTGCCGGACCGTTATTTACACCTGCACCACCATGACCGGTTATCTTAATGGTTTGCCCATTTTCGATGCCTGCAGGAATAGTAATACGTATATTTTTACCATTAACTGTTAAGGTTCGTTTGTGAGTTTCCGCGATATCCAGCAGACTTAATTGTAACTCTGCATTCAGATCCTTCCCGCGGTATTTAGTTTGCCTGCTGCCTCCGCCACCAAACATTGATTTAAAAAAGTCGGAAAAATCGCCACCACCGAAGCTTTCATCATCAGTAAATCCGCCGAAACCACCACCACCATAACTACCTTGTCGGCTTTGTTGTTGCCGGGCTTGTTGTTCATAAGCTTCTCCGTGCTGCCAGTTCTCACCGTATTTATCATATTTTTTTCGCTTTTCCGGATCGCTCAGCACTTCATTAGCTTCATTAAGTTCCTGGAATTTCTTGTGGGCTTCCGCGTTATCCGGATTAAGGTCGGGGTGATATTTACGCGCCAGCTTGCGGTAAGCATTTTTAATATCCTTATCGGTGGCGGTTTTAGTAAGACCCAGAGTTTTATAGTAATCAATAAAAGCCATATCAAGCGTAGAATGTAGTATAATTTATTAACCCTTAAATATACGGCTTAGTTTTAACCCGTGTATTTTTTACCTGCTATTCTGACGGTAACCTGATCAAAACACAACGACAAGGCTTACTGCGTTCAAGGTAATTTTTATACTTTTACGTTTAAGCTTTCATAAGGCTTCAAACACTATCATGGATAACAAAGTATTTAATCATTTTGCAGACATCGAGACCCGGGAAATGACACCCGGTTACTTCTCCAAGATCATTCATACCCCGGGCAATACCATCAATTTTTTGGAGGTAAAAGCTGGCGCTGTATCACCTATGCACCAGCATATTAATCATCAATGTGCCTTTGTTATTGAGGGTCAGTTTGAATTAACAGTGGATGGCGTATCGCAAATACTGGATACAGGTACGTATGCCATTATCCCTCCCAATGTAATACACGGGGGCAGGGCTATTACCGATTGCAAGCTGATTGATATATTCGACCCTGTACGTGAGGATTTTAAATATTAATAACGCCCTTTTTACTATATGCCCATTACCAAAGCCACACTTGCCGACGTTCCCGAATTAAATGTATTAGTTAACAGCGCCTACCGCGGTGAAGAGTCGAAAAAAGGCTGGACATCGGAAGCTGATATGCTCGATGGTATCCGGATTGATGAAACGATGCTGAAAGAATATTTCGCTAACGAGGCTATCACTATATTAAAATACACGGATGATAACAGCCTGATCACAGGCTGCGTCTACCTGGAAGTGAAAGGGCCAAAACTATACCTCGGTATGTTTAGTGTATCGCCTGTATTGCAGGGGAAAGGAGTAGGGCGGGCCTTATTGGAAGCGGCTGAGGTATTAGCCAAACAGTTGAATTGTCATACCCTGACCATGACGGTTATCCGCACCCGTGCAGAACTCATTAGCTGGTATGAGCGCCGTGGTTACGCATTTACCGGTGAGATACAACCCTTTCATGCGCATGGCCGCTTTGGTAGCCCTAAACAGTTGATAGAGCTCATTGTAATGGAAAAAGCAGTAGTTTAATTACTACTGTTCATCAGTTCCTGGAAAAGATCATAGTATTGCCCCACATGTAAGCCATCAACCAGAGCATGATGTACATGAAGTGATAACGGCATGCTTTTTTTACCATTATCCTCCGTCATTTTTCCGAATGATATTTTAGGACAGCTATCCGGGAACGAAAAACTACGAGCATGGGATAAGCTGGTAAAATTGATCCAGGGCATAGCCGAATAATGTACAATATCATCATCGAGCTTTAGGGCAAAAAGACTGGTGGTACTTTGCACCCTTTCAATCTCTTTTTTAGCACCTTCCAGGAAAGTATTTAGCGAAGGATGAAAATCGATATAGCCAAAACCAAAAGTGCCGTTAGCACGACCAATAGTTGGGCCGGCGTTTATACGGTCATAAACAAAAACATCGTCGCCATAAATACGGTATTTGAATGGTTCCAACTCGTTGATAGCAGCTAAGGATTTATGCAGATAATATAGAAAAAAAGACACACCGTTATCCTTAGCGTAACTGTAGGCCTTTGTACAGTCGATATTGACCACAACGCCATAAAATGGTTCTTCGAAAGTTTTAAAAAAATTAAAATGCTCTTTACGCGCCCAGGTATCAATGTTTAATTTATGCTTCATGAAAGTATATACGGCAGAATTTCCCGAAGTGTATCAGCCTGATTAAAATTTTCGTGGGTTAAATTAGTTTCTACATGCTCATGGGCCCAGGTGGTATGAAAAGGGACGTGGATGGCATGACCGCCGATATTAAGCACCGGCATTACATCAGATTTTAAGGAGTTGCCCACCATCATAAACTCGGCCGGTTTGATATCCAGGTGTTTGATCAGTTTGGTATAATCATCATCCTGTTTATCAGACATGATCTCGATATGGTGAAAATAATGTGAGAGGCCTGATTTTTTGAGCTTACGTTCCTGGTCGAGCAGATCACCTTTGGTGGCCACCACCAGGCGGTAATGCTTTTTTAAGGTTGCCAATACATCTTCCACACCATCCAATAGTTCAATAGGTTCATTGAGCATTCCTTTGCCATAGTCCATGATTAGCTCGATAGCGTCGAGGCCTATTTTTTTGTCGGATATTTTTAGCGCAGCTTCAATCATACTCAGGATATATCCTTTTATACCATAACCATAAAGGGCTAAATTGGCTATCTCGATCTTAAAAAGTTCATTCGAAACCGTATGCTGGGGTAAAAAATCCTCCAGTAAACTGCAAAACTTCTCTTCGGTTTTTAAAAAATAGGGCTCGTTTACCCAGAGGGTGTCGTCGGCATCAAAAGCTATAACCTTTAGTTTCATGTGCTTTTATAAACAAGACTGCAATAATAATCATCCGGCGTTTATTTCCTGCGGATTTATGGTAACCTTTTTTTTTAAATACTGTCTCTACAGATGCAACCTAATTTTAAAAACAACGTCCTATACAACACATGGTCAAAACTATATTCGATTAAAATGGAAGAAGTACTGCCACCCTTAAAAGAATTTATTGTTGATTATTGCAACCGCTATAAGCTGAATCATGTTGATCCGGGTAGCCTGAACCTGGATACCAGCATTGATCTGGATCTGGATATTTTTGATATCGAGATAGATCTTTTCCTGGCCGATTTTGCTGATCAGTTTAAAGTTGATCAATCCAAATTCACCTGGTATAAATATGGTTATCCCAAAGGCTCAACCCGGGTACGTATGATCAAGATTATGTTTGGATACAACAGTACATGGGCAAAACAACTGGCTCTATATTGCTATAAACCAAAGTTTAAGATCAGCAACTTGCAGGATGCTGTAAAAACCGGAAGACTATTGTAAGATTTGGGAATTCGGAATTTCGATCCCGGATTTTTTAAAGCAGAACTTTCAATGAAATCAATTCAGTTCAAAAATCCCAATAATCTTTTAATCCTATAAATCAAGGTTCAGAACAAACTCACGCCTTTTTATCTGTCCGTAACCCCGGTATGGCGGCGTTTTACAAAATTGCGGATATCCAGCACAATACCGGCAAAGAAATAGAATATCAGCGGAAAACCAACCGCAAGAAAAGAAGAGTAAATAAAAAACAAACGGATCTTTGAGATGGAAATGTTAAACTTTTCGCCAAGATAGGTGCATACACCAAAGGAGTATCGTTCAAAAAAAGTAAGGATTCTCTGTATCATGTCAGGCAAGTTTTAATATTTTGTTACCAACGCCACATTGCAGGCATTTCTTATAATTACAATAATTATTTTTCAACTCCAGCAGCGCCTGCGACTCAAAAGCATTGTTAATTTTCAGCCCTAAGGTAATAAAATCTTCGGTAATATTGTTCTTTTCGGCCGGTAAATTTTCCAATAACTTTAAGCTCCTGCTAATATAATACTGCTGCTGGTGCTGCTTTCCATAGCTGAACAAAAACAAAGCCAAAGTGTTTATCAGCAGTATATCGATGGAAGCTGCCCCCAAAGTTTTTGGTACCGGTTTTGATTGCATATCAAAACGATAGTGATCTTCCCAATAATCATTCACCTTGATATCGGTAAACAGTGCCCGTAACGCGTTGATGTCTTTTATTTCCAGAATTTTGGAGAACAGGTGATTCGATTGCACAATCAACGCCGCAAATTGCGCCAGCCGGATGGTCGGAAAATTTTGTGGTCGCAGGCGCATGAATTTCCACAAATGGTTTTCAATAGGTTGCAGATTGTATTTCTTCCGCAGAAAATCGTACTCTTTTTTTAGCTTCAGAGGATATTCATCCTTAAGCTCTGCTTCCAGGAACCCGGCTTGCCCAAATATAAGGGCCTCAATTTGCATGGGGTTATTTTTGTGTTTGGCCAGGGTAAGTTGCGGTAAAGATTTGGCCAGTAATTCAAAGGGCAAGGCATTAGTTTTAAAGCCAAAGTTAGCAGCCAGGAACTGGTAAAAAGTCTCCTCCCAATCGTTATGATTGATATTAAGAGAATCTGTTACGGCTATAGAACGTTTCTCCAGCCTCTCTACCAACACCCTGGTAAGCCAGTTGCTCATGATGAGCCCATCAATACCGGCAATACTTTTTTCACAGGGAATAATATGCTGATCTCCAAATACCATTTGATGATAACGGTTGTATAGTTCGTCAGGCACGCGATCTTTTAGTTGTAGGGTGGGCACTTTACGTCCGTTGGACAGGATAAGCGGTACATCATTGCGGTAAACCACATGCAGTATCACGTTGTCATAAGCGTTATCGGTAGTATGACCATGCTTTTGCCAATCAGACGAGGATAAATGCACCTCCACATTCCCGGCCCAAACCGTTTCACCTATTTTTACGCGGGCATTGTGAAAATCGGGCCCTGAGTCGGTATTAGCCATTCCGGCCGAAAGAATCTCCAGGTTTTCGCCATCTTCCGTTTTCAAATCGGTGCGATCAAACAGCCTGAATTTCCATACATAATGCAAAAAGTCTTCGGTAAAAAGCATCAAACAAGGTAATTATTTTTGACCGTTGATTTAGCTGATTTTATTGATGTCGCTGATTTTTTTCTGAATCTTGATTTGGAGGATTAACGGATTACCTTGATTTTAGGCAAGATCAATCAAATTCTCTTACATTTATGATCAGATACGCTAACCACAATCTATGAAAGAAGAAACCAAGGACAAACCATCGACAACCAAATCTATACCCAAAACAACAACCGGGCGTATTAAATCCATCATAGGCGGCTCCTTAGGTAATTTGGTAGAATGGTACGATTGGTATGTGTATACTGCCTTTTCCCTATACTTTTCCGACGCGTTTTTCCCATCAGATAATCAAACCATGCAGCTTTTAAATACAGCAGGTATTTTGGCCATTGGCTTTTTGATGCGGCCCGTTGGCGGCTGGCTCATGGGTACTTTTGCCGATAGGTATGGTCGTAAAAAAGCATTGACCGCATCGGTATTATTGATGAGCCTGGGCTCGTTCATCATCACTGTAACACCTGGTTTCCGTACCATTGGGGTAGCTGCTCCCTTGATGCTGGTACTGGCCCGCATTATACAAGGAATAAGCGTAGGTGGCGAATATGGCACCAGCGCAACTTACCTGAGCGAAATGGCAGGCAAAAAACACAGGGGATTCTATTCCAGTTTTCAGTATGTAACCTTGATCATGGGGCAACTGATGGCATTAGGCGTATTAATTTTACTGCAGCGTGTTTTTTTAAGCGAACAGCAACTGCATAACTGGGGCTGGCGCATTCCCTTTGGTATAGGCGCTCTTTTGGCGATTATTACCATGTATTTAAGACGCAGCCTGCAGGAATCGGCCTCATTTACCAATGAAAGCGACCAGTCAAAATCAATGCATGGCACATTGAAGGCTTTAGCTAAGCACCCCAAAGCTGTATTTACGGTAATTGGCTTAACGGCAGGAGGCACACTTGCCTTTTATACGTTTACTACTTATATGCAAAAATTCCTGGTAAACACATCTGGTTTTAGCAAAAGTAGTGCTTCCCTGGTATCAACGCTTACCATTGCCGTATTTATGCTGTTACAGCCGGTTTTTGGCCTGCTATCTGACAGAATTGGCCGAAAACCTCTGCTCATTGGATTCGGGGTATTGGGCACACTTACCACGGTACCTATCCTGACGCTTTTGAGCGAAACCAAAGATGTTTGGGTAGCTTTTGCGTTGATATTAGCGGCCCTGATCATTGTAAGTGGTTATACCTCCATCAATGCCGTAGTTAAAGCCGAACTTTTCCCGGCCAATGTACGCGCCCTCGGCGTAGGTTTCCCGTATGCTATAGCCGTTTCTTTATTTGGCGGCTCTGCCGAGTACATAGCCTTGCTATTTAAAAATGAGCACCATCAGCAATGGTTTTACTGGTATGTAACTGTCTGCATCGCGTTGTCACTGATTTTATACACTACGATGAATGACACGCGCAAACATTCTAAAATAGAAGATGAATAATTTAGTTTTTATTTAGTATCAAGTAATTAGTATCAAGTATCAAGATTTTTCAAGTCGTTATAAAAATAAATGCAGCTGTCTTGATACTTGATACTAATTACTTGATACCAATATACTGGCTAAAAAATATTAATTTTGCCCGCTTACCATCATAGGATATGCCTACATATATGGCCGATAACAATAATCTATTTCAACAGGCAGTATCTTTACTGCAGCAACTGATATCCATACAATCGTTTAGTAAAGAGGAAGATCGCACGGCCGATCTGATCAATGAGTTTTTACAGCAGCGCGGTGTACAAACCCATCGTAAAATGAACAACATCTGGGCCTGGAACAAGCATTTTGATGCAGCCAAGCCTACCATTTTACTCAACTCTCACCATGATACTGTAAAACCTAATTCGGGCTATACCCGCGATCCATATGACGCCAAAATTGAAGATGGCAAGCTTTATGGCCTGGGCAGCAATGATGCGGGCGGATGCCTGGTATCATTGATAGCGGTATTTCTCTATTTTTACGATAAGGAGAATTTAAAATACAACTTTTGCCTGGCCACCACAGCCGAAGAAGAAATCTCAGGTGTAAATGGTCTGGAACTCATCATTCCTGAACTAGGCAAGCTTGATTTTGGTATAGTAGGCGAGCCTACACTAATGCAATTGGCTATTGCTGAGCGCGGCTTAATGGTATTGGATTGCGTGGCGCATGGCAGAGCAGGTCATGCCGCACGTGAAGAGGGCGACAATGCCATTTATAAAGCGTTAACGGATATCGAATGGTTCCGTAGTTTTACTTTCCCGAAAGAATCGGAAGTATTTGGGCCGATCAAAATGTCGGTAACTATTATCAATGCAGGTTCGCAGCATAACGTGGTACCTGCCAGCTGTACCTTTACAGTTGATGTAAGGGTTACCGATGCTTACCGCAATGAAGAAGTATTGGAGATTATTCGCCAACATGTAAGCTGCGATGTTAATCCGCGCTCTATCCGCTTAAAACCTTCATCTATACCTAAAGAACATCCAATAGTTCAGGCAGGTATTGCTTTAGGTCGCACCACTTACGGTTCACCAACCACATCAGATCAATCGCTACTAGATATCCCATCCATCAAAGTTGGCCCCGGCGATTCGGCACGTTCGCATACCGCCGACGAGTTTGTTTATGTAGACGAAATCAGAGAAGGCATCGATCTGTATATAAAAATGCTGGAAAGTATAAATTAGACGCCCCCCAGCCCCCTGAAGGGGGAGCTTTTTTTATTAGCACGACTAAAAAATAACAAAGCCCTGGTTCCAAAAGAAACCAGGGCTTTGTTATTTACATTGATTTACTGAATTAGCAAGTCAAAAGCTCCCCCTTCAGGGGGCTGGGAGGCTCTACATCTCTCCCAAAAAAGCCCCCAATGCTATGGCAACACCCAGTAACACCGCAATCATTTTACGTAGGTTAAAGCGATGATCGGCGCTTGATTCAAACAGGATAGTGGTGGAAATATGCAAAAATATACCGATAACCACCCCCATAATACGGTTAAAGTAATGCTGCAAATTGCCAATATTGCCATTGCTGAGCGCATTACTGAAAAAATAACCCGCAGGCGCCATCACTGCAAATAAGGCGACGAATAAAATAGTATGCTGTTTACTCTGCTTATTGGTCAGTAAAACTGTACCCAGTGCAAAAGCTGCTGGTATGTGATGCAAGGCGATGCCATACACCAACTGATCCTGATTGCCCCGTGCCAGCGGCATTCCTTCCAGAAAAGCATGTAAACAAAGACTGATCATAATCCCCATCGGAAAAATAGGCATATCATGCTTAGGTTTATGCATGTGTCCATGTTCAATACCATCAGAGAACTGCTCCAGTATGATCTGAAACAGAAAACCGGCCAGTATAAAAACACCTACCCAATTATCATTACCATGATAGGCATCGGGTATTAGATGCAGCACCGTAATGCCAAACAGATAAGCGCCGCTGAATGATAACACCAGTTTAAGAGTTTTATGGTTATCGCCCTTAAAGAAGAACACAGAAGTACCGCCAAAGAAGGCACAAAAAAATAATAAACAAATTTTCCAGACAGCCATTAAAAAGCAGGTTGTAATTTTTTAAACAGTAAGGCAAATAAGCCACCAATCAACGCACCGTAAATAGCGCCGCAGGTAACGTCAACAGGGAAGTGTACACCTACATACACTTGGGCAAAGCTGATAATACCAGCCCAAAGTATGGCCCAAAGCCATATCCAGCGCCATTTCCTGAAAAATACCAGGCTCAGGAAAATAGCCATGGCAAAGTGATCGGTAGCATGGGTAGAAGGGAAGCTGTAGCCCGTTCCGCAGGGTACCCGACTGATGTCAGTTTGCGAAACGATAGGGTCGCGGCAGGGACGCAAACGTTTTACATTATACTTAATGATACTGGCGCTGCTAAAATCGGCAAAACCCGCGGTAATGGCCAGCAATAAAATAATAATAGCGCCCGTTTTTTTATAACGATAGATACAAAAACCTATAATGAACAGATATAGCGGGATCCAGAATTTTGGGTTACGCAGCAAAGGCATAATCCAGTCAAAAAACGGGTTCGACAGATCATGATTAATAAAATAGAATAAATGCCGGTCGAGTTGTAATAGATGTTCTGGCATTGCCGTTTGTATGTAATGATAAAAGCCGTACGAATATGAAGCCGCAATTAGGTAACAAAGTTATCAATTACTTTAAAACAACATTGATGCAGTACGGCTAATGCTGATAAATAAACGGATAATTTACAATCAAAGTACATAATGTAGCTTTGTTGCATTTAAACTTCCGTTTTAAAAGCATGTTATCACAAACGTTTGCGTGAAAAAAGTAGCTTATAAAACCTGTTCAGCCTGCAAATTGTACCCGTTTATACGCCGCTTATCATTTAAATATTTTTACTTTTGCCACTCAAAACCAAATAATTTTGACACTCATAAAATCTATCTCAGGGATCCGCGGCACCATAGGCGGTGCTGTTGGCGACGGTTTAACACCATTGGATATTGTTAAATTCACATCGGCTTATGGTGCATGGGCCGTAAAAAAATCAGGCATCAAAAAAATTGTCGTTGGTCGCGATGCGCGTTTGTCCGGCGCTATGGTCAATAATCTGGTTATTGGCACATTGCAGGGTCTGGGCATCGACGTGATCGACTTGGGTCTGTCTACCACACCAACTGTGGAAGTTGCCGTTACCGGCGAGCAGGCCGCAGGGGGCATTATCCTTACTGCCAGCCACAACCCAAAACAATGGAATGCCCTTAAACTATTGAATGCTAAAGGCGAATTTATAAGTGATGCTGATGGCAAAGAGGTACTGGAAATGGCCGAGAACAGCGATTTTGATTATGCTGATGTGAACGACCTGGGTAAAGTTACCCAAGACGATAGCTGGATGCAAAAACATATCGACCTGATACTGGCATTACCTCTGGTTGATGTGGCGGCTATTAAAAATGCGCAATTTAGTGTAGTTATAGACTGTGTAAACTCTACCGGTGGTATTTATGTACCGGCTTTACTTAAAGCTTTAGGCGTAGATACCGTTCATGAACTATATTGCGAACCCGATGGCAATTTTCCGCATAACCCGGAACCGCTGCCAGAAAACCTGGTGGCTTTATCAAAAGAAGTAACCGCCAAAAGAGCACATTTAGGTATAGCAGTTGATCCGGATGTTGACCGACTTTGCTTTGTTTGCGAAGATGGTAACATGTTTGGCGAAGAATATACGCTGGTGGCCGTGGCCGATTACGTGCTGCAAAACAATAAAGGCAATACAGTATCAAACCTGTCATCAACCCGTGCCCTGCGCGATGTTACCGAAAAAGAAGGCGGCGAATACCATGCGGCTGCGGTAGGCGAGGTGAACGTAGTTAACAAAATGAAAGAGGTAAACGCCGTTATCGGTGGTGAAGGCAATGGAGGGGTAATATATCCCGAACTGCATTACGGTCGCGATGCTTTAGTGGGTATCGCCCTGTTTTTAACTCATTTGGCTAAGTATGGCAAATCTATTTCTCAGCTTCGTATGTCATACCCCGGTTATTTTATTTCGAAAAATAAAATAACCCTTACGCCCGAAATGGATATAGATGCCCTTTTAACTAAAGTTGAGCAGAAATACAGCAAACAACCGCACAGCACCATTGATGGCCTGAAGATAGAATTTGACAAAGAATGGGTACATTTGCGCAGGTCAAATACCGAACCCATCATCAGGATATACTCTGAGGGTAATTCAGAAACGGTAGCAAACGGCCTGGCAAACAAAATAATTGCCGATATAAAAGAAATATTAAATTAAGTAGTGAGCGGTGAGTAGAGAGTGGTGAGATAGTAGTTTCAAATGCTGCATATCACCATTTCAATCACTAATTCACTAACTCAATAATTCAATAATTACAAAAGAGAGATGCGTGTATACTTTGATAACGCGGCTACCACACCGCTTGATCCGGAAGTTTTAAAAGAAATGTACAAAGTGATGGAGAACCATTATGGTAACCCTTCGTCTATTCATGCCCATGGTCGCGAAGCACGCACACTGATCGAACGGGCACGTAAAACCATAGCCGGTTTATTGCACACTTCACCTGCCGAGATCTTTTTTACATCAAGCGGCACCGAGGCCGATAATACAGCCATCCGCTGTGGTATTGTTGATCATAATATTACCCACGCTATTACTACTCCAATTGAGCACCACGCAGTGCTGCATACACTGGAAGCGATGGAAAAATCGGGCATCATCAAGTTAAGCTTCGTTAATGTAGACAGCAAGGGCAATGTGGATTATGATCACCTGGAAACATTATTGAAAAATAATGAACGCAGTTTTGTATCTATCATGCATGCCAATAACGAGATCGGCACCCTGTCTGATATGATCCGCATTGGTGATCTTTGTGAGGCATACAATGCTATTTATCATTGTGATACCGTACAAACTATGGGGCATTACGAACATGACCTGAGTAAACTAAAGGCACATTTTTTAGTTTGTGCGGGGCATAAGCTGCATGGGCCAAAAGGTGTGGGCTTTTTACACGTCAACCATCGTATTAAAATAAAACCGTTTATTTATGGCGGTGCACAGGAACGTAACATGCGTGGCGGTACCGAAAACATTTATGGCATAGTAGGGTTGGCCAAAGCGCTTGAACTGGCTTATACCGAAATGGAGCAGCACCGCAATCATATACAAGACCTGAAAACCTATATGATGGGTAAGCTAACTGATCAGATACCGGGTGTTAGCTTTAATGGCGAAACAGATCCGGAGAAAAGCTTGTACACTGTACTTAATGTAGCCTTCCCGGAAATGGAAATGGGGGATATGCTGTTGTTTAACCTGGATATTGCCGGAATTTCGGCATCTGGTGGCAGCGCCTGCAGCTCGGGTAGCGATATTGGCTCGCATGTACTTACGGCTATTGGCGCTAGCTCGTCAAGACCATCGGTAAGATTCTCTTTCTCCAAATACAGCACCAAAGAAGAAGTTGATTACGTTGTAGCCAAAGTTCGTGAACTTTGCCTGGTGAACGCTTAAATTAAAAAGACAATTCGTTTTCAAAGCCCGTCATTTTGTTAATGACGGGCTTTTTCGTTATACCCCATTGTCATTTCAACTTGTGCTCGTTTGCAACGGGTGCTTAAAACGCAAACCAATGTTAAACACTCGTTGCAAACGAGCGCAAGATCAAGTAAAATAAATTCATATTGTAAGAAATTAATTTTCTTATTTAGAAAAAATAAAAACAATTCAGGAATCAAACTGGTTTATCAATTAACTACTAAATTAAAAACCTATGATGACCAATAAAGAAGAAGCCTGGGATTCCCGGGACAATAATCGTAATGATTCCGACCATACCAACAGCTCTTTCCCCCGCCAAAACGAAGATGCATTTAATAGTAATGAATTGGGTGACGACGAACTGAAAGAGGATGAGGATGCTTATACTAATGATCTGAAACCCACGTTTAATCAAAAAGACCTAAATGATGAGGATGAGGAATATGATCGCCCCGATGAAGTTCCAGAAGAAGACGATGATAATGAGCTACCTGAAGAAGGTCAAATAAAAAAAGAAGGCTCAGGCTATCATAGCCAACCGGAAGTTGATCAGCCCATGCGTGGTGCAGATACTTCATACAGCGAAAAAAACGACGTAACACCGCCAAACAAAAAAGAGTTCCCATCCGAAGGCCCAGCTAAAACCGACTTTGAAAGCCGTCCGCAAGGCCGTACCACCGGCCGAATGATAGGCCACGAGCCGGGTACCGAAGGTATATAACCAATACCTTGATTATTTATAGCATAGGAGGATAAGACGATGAGCAGCTATTTAAGACCCGGGATGAACCCAGGCAATAACAAAGAAACAGGATCAAACTACCGGAATACGTATTCAGGTAGCGTTCAAAATGAGCGGTACATTGAAAAATATGGCCCTCACAGAGGTGATTTCAAGGTATTTCACAGAGATGGGAGTTTTGCCGACCTTCCAGACCCGCATGTAGAGGGCGGAGGTGCAAATGCCGGTGCAACAACCAAATAAATTAAATAATAAGAAAGGCTATCCGTTTTGGATAGCCTTTCTTATTATTTAATGAAACGATATTTTAATTGGCCATCATTTTAATAAACGAAGCCAGTTTTTCTTTCATTTCCCTACGATCAACAATAAAATCGAGAAAACCATGTTCCTGAACAAACTCTGCGGTTTGGAACCCTTTCGGTAAATCTTTTTTGATAGTTTCTTTAATAACCCTTGGGCCTGCAAAACCTATGAGAGCACCTGGTTCGGCAATATTAATATCACCCAGCATGGCATACGAAGCGGTAACACCACCGGTAGTAGGATCAGTCAGTAAAGAAATATATGGAATTTTAGCCTGTGACAGTAAAGCTAGTTTGGCTGATGTTTTAGCCATCTGCATTAAGGAGAAAGCTGCTTCCATCATCCTTGCCCCGCCCGATTTGGATATCATAAGGAATGGCACTTTGTTAGCGATACAATAATCAATAGAACGGGCTATTTTTTCGCCCACTACCGATCCCATTGAACCACCGATAAAATTAAAATCCATACAGGCAATAACCAAGTCTTGTCCATCAATTTTACCTGCCCCAGCGCGTATAGCGTCCTTTAAGCCAGTTTTAAATTGGGTTTCAGTTAGTCGGTCGGTATACTTTTTAGTATCTTCAAAATGCAGGGGATCACCCGATGTCAGATCAGGGAACAACTCTGTAAATTCGTTATTATCAAATAATACTGCAAAATATTCTTTTGAACCTATACGCAGGTGATAGCCACAATAGTGACAAACATATTGATTTTCAACCTGCTCAGAATAATGCAGGGGTTTCTTACAATTAGGGCATTTATTCCAGATCCCATCGGGGGCCTCTTTCTTTTCCTCAGTAGTCGTAATTATCCCTTTCAACTCTCGTTTAAACCATGCCATATCTATGTCGAGCTCTTTCAATTGACTACAAAGAAACGAAAAATATTATAACAAGTAGTAAGTAATCCATGTTCAGTTTTATTTGTTAATCTATTTTTCATCAAGCAAAGTGTATAAATTACAGTAAGTGAGTAGCTAAACGGTTAAATCGTAACAAATAATCAGATACTTATACTAAAACCAAGAAATTTTATAACTTCGAGGCCCAAATAAAAGCTCATGAATTTAAAAAATTATAAAGGTGTTCTGCACGGCGATCAGGTGCAGGAACTATTTGAGGTTGCTAAAAAGCATCAGTTTGCTTTACCTGCGGTAAACGTTATCGGTACTAATACCATTAACGCGGTTATGGAAACTGCCAAACAGGTAAACTCTCCTGTAATTATTCAACTATCAAACGGTGGCGCACAGTTTTATGCCGGCAAGTCATTAGATAATTCAAAACTTCAGGCCTGTATATTAGGTGCGGTATCAGCTGCAAAACATGTGCACTTACTGGCCGAGCATTATGGTGTAGCCGTAATTTTGCATACTGACCACGCTGCCATGAAGTTTTTACCATGGATTGATGGCTTGCTTGACCATGGCGAAAAATTCTTTGCCGAAACAGGTAAACCGCTTTTCTCGTCACACATGCTCGACCTTTCTGAAGAACCTATTGAAGAAAATATCGAGATCTCGGCAAAATACCTGGCCCGTATGGCCAAATTAGGTATGACCCTGGAGATTGAACTGGGTGTAACCGGTGGTGAAGAAGACGGTGTTGACAACTCTGACGTTGACAGCTCACGTTTATATACTCAGCCAGAAGATGTTGCTTACTCATATGAGCATTTATCAAAAGTAAGTCCGCGTTTTACCGTAGCCGCTGCTTTTGGTAACGTTCACGGTGTTTACAAACCAGGAAACGTGAAATTACAACCGGTTATTTTACATAACTCACAAGAGTATGTGAAAAAGACATTTGGCTTAATTGCCGAAAAACCAATCAACTTTGTATTCCATGGTGGTTCTGGTTCAAGTCAGGAAGAGATCCGCGAAGCTATCTCTTACGGTGCCATCAAAATGAACATTGATACCGACATGCAATGGGCATACTGGGAAGGCATTAAAGATTACTACAAATCAAAAGAAGCATACCTGCAGCACCAGATAGGTAACCCTGAGGGTGAGGATTCTCCAAACAAAAAATACTACGATCCACGCGTTTGGTTACGTAAAGGTGAAGAAACCTTTGTAAAAAGGCTAGCTATTGCTTTTGAAGACCTTAATTGTGTTGATGTAAATAGCAAATTATAATATTCATCATAAACTAACAAAGCGCCGTTACATTTGTTGTAATGGCGCTTTGTTATTATAAGCGTTTCCCAACCTAATAAATATAATGTATGGCAGAGATCGCTAAAAAAAAGAAGAATTTATTTGAACATTTTGCCAACTGGGCCACTATTGCTACAGGTAGTTCCGGGGCCTTTTTAACTGCTATTGCCGTTATTATTGTTTGGGGTATTACCGGGCCGATATTTCATTATTCTGATACCTGGCAGCTCATTATCAATACGGGTACTACCATCGTTACTTTCCTCATGGTATTCCTGATCCAGAAATCACAAAACAAGGATTCAAAAGCCATACATTTAAAACTGAATGAATTACTGGCTTCGCACCAGGGTGCCAGCAACCGGATGGTAGATATTGAAGATATGAATGAAAAAGAGCTCGACCAATTGCATAAATTTTACGTACAATTGTCGGAACTGGCCGAACGCGAAGATGATCTCACTTGTACGCACTCCATTGATGCTGCCGAAGAGAATCATAATGCTAAACTAACTTTATTACAATCAAAACCACACTATAATGCCCACAAACTTAAAACCAGAAGTAAAAAAAGTAACTGAGCAAACCGATCTGGATAAAGTATTTGCCGTAAGACGCGAAGTGTTTGTAGTTGAACAAAACTGCCCACCGGAACTGGAATGGGAGTTTGAAGATGAATCAACCCACTTTCTGGCCACTATTAATGGAGAACCGGCTGGTGCCTGTCGCTGGCGAAAAACAGATAAGGGCTATAAACTGGAGCGTTTTGCCGTATTGAAAAAATTCCGTGGCCATGGCATAGGGCAGGCCCTGGTGCAAACCGTTCTGGATAATTTGCCGGCCGATGCTACCTATGTGTATATGCACGCGCAAACACAGGCCGTATCCCTTTATGAGCGGTTTAATTTTGAAAAGAAAGGTCCGGAGTTTGAAGAAGCCGGCATATGGCATTATAAAATGATCAGGAAATAAAAGCTACCGGCCTTGCAACCAATTTGCATCAGGTTTCGTCTTGCTCTTAATTAGATATACTTTTATAAACAACTTTATGATCAACCGCTGCCTGCCGCTATCAAAAATCTTTAAATTATTATTTATCTGTTTCATTTGTTTTGCTGCTTTTAATAGCCTGGCACAGGATAAAACTAAAACTATCGGTAACAAACTCCGGTCAGGAACAACCAATAACTCTTTCAATGTTGTACAAGGGGCGCAAGTAGGGATCAGGATGAATGCCGGCCATAAACCGGTTGAATTACTGAAACTGAGTTTTCATGTCGACAACCTGGGTAAGGATACTATTCCGTTTAAAGTGAACGTGTATGCCATGGGCGATAAATTGCCAGAGGGCGACAACCTGGTTAAAGAAGAAATAAGGGGATCAATAATTAGGAAAAAAAATCCTAACGAGCCGCTAATGAATAACCAATTGATCACCGTTGATCTGGCACCGTACAAAGTGGAGGTAAAAGGCGATATATTGGTTGCTGTTGAATTTTTAAAAACGCAGCCCCGTAAAGAACTCGGTTTTTCATGCGGCGTACTCAACGGCGGCACTTATCGCAAAAATGGCCCAACCGAAGAATGGAAAAAAATACCCATTGTTGGCGCCGATTTTAATGTGCTGGTTAAAAAGCTAAAGTAGAGTAAGTACTAGCCAATTTAACTATACAGCTCCTGTTCCTCAGTGTAATACGTTTTTCTTGTGCCTTCCTTCACAATGATCTTTTCGCCTTTAGGGCTATGGGGCTTTTTTGAATTGTGGATATGCATAAAATCCCTAACCTCACCGTTGATGATATCGGGATTTGATTTAAGGATAGCCTTTTCGGCATCAGTAAGTACGGTGTGGATGGATTTAACCAATTCCTTTATCTTATGCTCCGGAATTTTACTGCTTATAGACATCGGCGATATACCTGCATGCCACAAGATCTCATCGGCATAAGCATTGCCAATACCGCGAATAATCTTTTGATCAAGCAAAACCGTTTTAATATTGGTTTTTGTTTTTTGCAAACGATGAATTAAATAATCAACGCCGGCATCTTCAGATAAGGCATCAGGTGACTCTTTTTCTTCTGGGTTTAAGGTAGGATTAGCTATTCCCTGGAAATCTGTCAATACCAAACCATTACCATCTGTAAAATGCAATTCAATAATGGGGTATTTATGCTCGTTTTTACCTTCGAATAAATATAGTTTACCATGCAACATCAGGTGCAAACCGAGAACATCGCCTTTTGAAAATTTAAAGTAAAGCTCTTTACCTTCCCGATACACTTTATCCAGCTTCTGGCCTTCTAGTGTATCCTTCAGCTCCAGATGACTTACATTCAATTTTTTGGCGTTGATAATGGCTACATGTTTAACCGTTTTACCGGCTAACTTTTTATCGAGATTATAACTAAAGGCTTGCAGATCGGGTAATTCAGGCATGATGAAAGCTTTTTAATATGGAAAACCAAATATAAGAGGATAAGTTTTAATTTAAGCGCTTGCCCGGCCATAGCCAACCGTATCACGATATAATTGCGGCGATACATCGGCATTTGTTTTAAAAAACCTGCTGAAATAATATTCATCATCATAACCTAACTCATAGGCTATTTCCTTTATCGGTTTATTGGTCAAATACAACTCGCGTTTGGCTTCGACAATAATGCGTTCAGCAATCAGGTTACTGATGGTTTTATTAAAATGGGCTTTAGTGATACGAGCCAGGGCTTTCGCCGAAATATTCAGCATATCGGCATAATGACTGGCGCTATGTTTGGTTTTAAAATGAGCTTCGATGGCATCCTTAAGATCCTGCAATATATAGGGCTCCTTTGTATCATCATCGAGCTGATACAAAATATCCTGTTGCTCAGTTTTTAAACGGGATGCGGTTATCAGGAAAATTTTGAGGTAGGAGATGAGTATTTCATATTGTGCGAGCGCTTTATTCAGCATTTCGGCCTTCATTTGCTCCAGCAGTAAATTTAAAAGTGATTCATTTACCGCATCAACCATTACGTAAGGTGGTTTGTATATGTTATCAAACAAGATACCACTGCACGATACTTCTTTATGATGTTTCAGAATACAAAAAAAATCAGGATGAAACTGAATGGCCACACCCTTTATAGGCCCCTGTGCCAATAACATAAACGGTTGATAGAGCGAAAAGGCAAGCATCCGTCCGGCTTCAAAATTGTATTCCGAAAAATCTGATTTTAATATACCAGACCCTTCTTTGATCCAGATAAGCGAAAAATAATTATGACGCTGCAAGTGATCAAAGTGACTATTGTCATCAAACCAAAATAATTTAAAGGCGAGATTCCCTTTTGGTTCATCAATCAGTGTAAATGTATTTTGCGTATTAATCATTTAGTATTATTAGCTAATTATGCCTTTAAATAACCGTAAAGTTAAACAATACAGCAAAAGCCAAAGCATTTGTGCTTGACTTTTACTGTTAGTTACATAGTTTCTTAAGCTTCGATTTCTTGTAAGGGTTTTGCAACGGGGAAATCAATTTCGGTATTAGCGGTATTATTAAAATAGTTGGTTAATATATTTAGGGCAACGTGGCCAACTACCTCACCAATTTCACCTTCTGACAGACCTGCCGCTTTTACAACTTCAACATCGCTATCATTTACCAGACCATTTTTAGCAATCAACACGTTTGCAAATTTCAGAGCCGCTTCGGTTTTGGCATCAGATGAATTTGCCTGACGAGCTTTGACAATACTATTAGTATCGATATGAACCAATTTTTCACTTATATAAGAATGTGCAGATAAACAGTAACCACATGCGTTTGTCTCAGCTATGGAGAGCGCTAGAAATTCGCTGTTTTTTGCACCTAACAAACCGTGGGATAAGGTATTGTTCAGGTCAAGGTAACCTTGTAATAAGGCCGGTGAGCTACCCATTGTACGCATCATGTTAGGCACTACACCTAATTTACTTTGTATTGCATTAAATAATTCTTTTGTTTTACCTGTTGCTTCGTCAGGGTTTATTGCTTTTAAACGTGCCATTGTTTTGTCTTTTTAGTTTGTCGTTATTGACAATACAAAATTGCATACAAGCGTGAAGCGGTAACATGGATGAATTTCGTTAGTACATGGACAATTTTCCCGGGAATACCCTTAATTAGGAAAAAAGAAATTTTCTGTATCTGGAAACAGCTGCTCCCACCGTTTTTTCCTGTGTTTTATTTAATTGGCCAAAAAAATTTAAATGGACATCGACAGATTTAGCTTTAACCGTTCGCTTCCAGTTACCCACAACCTGATTATCGACAATTATTGCCGGATCGAAAATTACATGTCGTGCCTGCTTAAGATATTTTGGATTAACCAATGCATCGCGATCTTTATAGGCAATGGCAAATTCATCAAATGCCGGTAATAAATAGGCTTTTGTTTTGAGAGAAGGTAGGTCAATTGTATTATCCGGCATCCAATAGGTACGACCATCAACTACATCATTAATCAATTGCGATTTGACCAGTTCAAGCCCAATACCTGCATCAGTCAAAGTTAAGCCAGACCAGTTTGCAAAATCATGTAAAGTAGCCGGGCCACGACTTTTAAAATAACCCAGGGCTAGTTTAGCCAATGCTTCTTCCTGAGTTAATAAGGGTGTTACGGGAGCCCGGTCATCAAGTAAAGCATAGGTAAATTGTTTACCAACCCGGGCTCCGCTGCAAATAACCTGATCAAGTTCGGCGCGCATGAGTATTATGGTAAACCTGATATCGTCGGTCGCAATACCGGCCTGTTTAATCAAGTTTAAAACCTCGGGCCGGCTCAACTGCTTGTTACCCTGTAGGGCTCTGGTCAGCAGCTCATTGGTTTTATTAAACAAAGCGTCGGTAAATCCAAATTTTCGATAAAATGGTGCATTTATAGCGTGGATACGCGGTGCGGTAAGCGTTAATAGCCAACGGATATCCTGGGGCGAAACAAAATGCCAGGTAGGCCGTAACAAGTGGGTACGTAATATTTTGCCATCTCTTATAGCTTGTTCTATAACATCCTCACTGGCGTTATGCGTCCGCAAAGCTATCGCCCATTTGGCTCCGGCATAGTCCTGAGCCTGCATAGCTACCATGTGTTTTATAACATTTTCTGGTTCACTAAACTGTGGGTTATAAATTTGTTGGTTATGGATTCGTTGTGCAGCCAGATAGTTATTCTTCATTATAATTCCTGATAGATTGATTATAAAGTTAAAATTAATGATTCGGAATAACAGCAGTTTGTCAGCCGTAAAAGATATCATTATTTAGCGTAGATGCTTTAATTTTATAGGCAAAATGAATAAGATAAAACCCGGGTATTTTATAGGAGGTTTGGTTATTGGCATAATCATCGGTTTAATTCTGCACAGTTTGCCTGTGGGCATAGCGATAGGGCTGGTAATGGGTATTCTAATTACGTTTAAAAAAGCCAGAGAATAAAACATGTCCCTTTTTCTATGTAAAGTTTTCCAAATAAGTGCGGTAAAAGCCGGGCAATTGTGGGTTTACATGGTTTACACAATTTACGACTAAAATTGATTTATTAAATTGAAAATCAATAAGTTAAATAAAACAAACCATCATATAGTGTAAACCATCATTATTCTGGGTTTACATTGATCGAACCAGAGTGAGGGGAACATTTGTAACAAAGTCATGGCCAAAAGCCATCAAACATTATGTTTACTTTTACTTAATCATAGGTTAACATAAAGAGGGTTATTTCACACCATGAAAAGAGAGTTTTAGTATATGACGCTTTTATTGACATTAAGATTGGCTGGACGAACACAAAATTATTGTCCCACAAATCTCTAACTGCGACTGCACAATTATCTTTCTTTTCTGTTAATACGCTTACAGGTGGTTCTTCGTATCAGAGCTTCAATCTATCACAAAGCAAATACGTTATCAGGGCTCAGGTTTAATTTACATTTACTTAAACTATTATGGTTAGTTCAATTAAAAACATAAGCTGCATTATAGCTTTAAGCTTAGGAATTAGTGCATCAGCAATGGCGCAGATACCAGGTAAAGTAAAAGGAACAGGGCAGGTATTACTTCCCAATGGCTGGAAGTTAAGTCCAGCCGGAAGGTCTTTAACATTGGGCGATCTGCCTTTAAATATGCAACTAAGTACCTCTGGCAAATTGTTGGCAGTAACCAATAATGGACAGAGTACGCAATCATTGCAGCTCATAGATCCCAAAACCGAAAAACTACTGGACGAGCAGGTGCTGGGCAAATCATGGTACGGATTAGCCTTTAGCCGCGACGAAAAACATCTGTACGCATCAGGCGGGAACGATAACTGGATATTGGACTTTCATTTAAAAGATAATAAACTAAACCAGGCTGATACTATAAAGTTGGGTACGCCATGGCCTAAAAGCAAAATATGCCCTACAGGTATCGCCGTTAATAAAACTAATACTAAACTATATACAGTAACCAAGGAAGACAGTACACTCTATATTATTGATCCGCAAGCAAAACAGATACTTCATAAAGTTCAGCTTCCTGCTATTGCTTACAGTTGCGTGCTATCCTCTGACGAAACAAAGCTTTACGTTTCGCTTTGGGGTGGCAAAGCTGTTGCGGTAGTAAATACAACATCTCAGGTTATTGAAAACAGAATAGCAACCGGCGATCATCCAAATGAATTGCTCTTGAATAAAAAAGGGAATTACCTGTTTGTGGCCAACGCTAATGACAATACGGTTTCCATCATCAGTACTAGTAGTAATAAGGTAATTGAAACGGTTGCCACTACATTATACCCAACCCGCCTTACCGGTTCCACTACCAACGGGCTGGCACTTAGCGCTAACGAAAAAACATTGTACATTGCTAATGCCGATAATAATTGCCTGGCGGTATTTGATGTATCAAAGCCTGGCTATAGCAAAAGTCAGGGTTTTATCCCTGTAGGCTGGTATCCCACCAATGTAAAAACATTAGGGAATAAAATATTGGTAACCAATGGAAAAGGGTTAAGTTCTATGGCTAACCCTCAGGGTCCTCAACCTATCTCAAAGGCCGATAATAGTGGCTATCAAACGGGTAGCACAGCAAACAGCCATTTACAATACATTGCGGGCTTATTTAAAGGTTCATTATCTTTTATTGATGTTCCAAAGCCTGAACAGTTGAAACAATATACACATCAGGTTTATGCTAATACCCCATTTACCGACAAAAGGACCCAAACCGCTGATGGGGAGGCGGGAAACCCAATCCCCCGTAAACTCGGCGAAAAATCGCCCATAAAACATATTTTTTATATTATTAAAGAAAATCGCACTTATGACCAGGTTTTAGGAGATATGCCGGGTGGTAATGGCGACACATCCTTAACCTTATTTGGCAAACACGTAACCCCCAATCACCACGCATTAGCCAGTGAATTTGTATTGCTTGATAATTTTTATGTTGATGCGGAAGTAAGTGCCGATGGACATAATTGGAGTATGGCAGCATACGCTACCGATGTTGTTGAAAAAACCTGGCCAACTAGCTATGGCAATCGGGGTGGCAGCACCAATTTTGAAGGTGGCAGGCCGGCCACTTATCCACGCGATGGCTTTATTTGGGATTATTGTAAACGAGCTGGCATTACTTATCGAAGCTATGGCGAATTCAGTGACGATGGAAAGGCTAATATTAAAACGCTGCAAGGACATATTTGTCCACAATCACCGGGCTTCAACCTCGATATAAAAGATCAAGTCAGGGTTGACGCCTGGCAACATGATTTTGATTCGCTGCTTACAATTAATGCTGTACCTCAGTTTAATACTATCCGCATTTCAAATGATCATACCAGCGGGCAAAAGAAAGGTAAGATTTCGCCAGTTGCGGCGGTTGCCGATAATGACCTTGCCATCGGTCGTTTTATCGAGCATTTATCACAAAGCTCTATCTGGAAGGAATCTGTTGTATTTATACTGGAAGATGACGCTCAAAATGGCCCGGATCATGTAGACGCTCACCGTTCGCCTGCATTTGTAGTTGGCCCTTATGTAAAACATAATGCTGTTGTGCATACCATGTATTCAACTTCGGGCTTTTTACGAACCATGGAATTGATACTCGGTTTACCCCCTATGAGCCAGTATGATGCCGGGGCAATGCCTTTATATGAATGCTTCACCAGTAAAGCTGATGTTACACCTTACCAACTAAAACCGGCGGAGGTTGATCTGGAAAGGCGGAATATTGCCAATAACGAAAGTAGCCGCCGCTCTGAATCATTCAACTTTGCCAAAGAGGATGCGGTACCTGATCTTGACTTGAACGAGGTAGTCTGGAAATCGGTAAAAGGTGAGCATTCCACAATGCCGGCACCTAAAAGAAGTGCTTTTGTACTGTTAGAGCAAAAAAAGAAAGATGACGATGATTGATTCAGTATTTAATTAACCGGTCGGTCATACTTATTCACCATTTAAAACACCAATATTTCACCAACATGGATTTTAAGAAATACTTATTCCTATTATTAACTTTAGTTGCTTACCACAGCTATGGCCAAACAGCAGACCAAAACTACAAACTGATAGGCAGCAATATTATACAGACCAAAAACTATTTCCTGCTTACTTTATTTCAAAATAATGCAGCGGTAAAACAGCTGCTAAGCAATGATCCCGAACTGGTCAAATTGAATCAAACTCGGTTGGATAATATTAAATCGTCACTTACAACTTGTAAGGATCCATTGTGTTTTACGCAAGTATTAAAGTTTAGTGACGGCGAGATCAAAACCGTTAGTGACCGACTAACCAATTTATATAAAACAGGTAATGCCCTGGACAATTTGATAAAACAACATGTAATACCTTCTGGTACTTACCAGCAATTTAATAGCTTGTCACCGGTTCAAATATTGGTTAGTGCGTGGGAACAGGATGCTAAAGCAGTTAATTATACGATTGAAGTTTATGCTGAAGGACGAAAACCCAACTATCCAGCTATTGACTCTATCAGCTTCAATGTAAAAAGCCGGGGATATCTTAACCTGGTTTATGATGCCTCTGCGACTATATGGGACGAAAGCAAAAACGAAAAGCTGTTTTTTTTACCATCCATGAATTATGCATTACATTGTCTGGAAATAAATGAAAGAGATGATGCCGCCAATGATGAACCAATGATCTCGGGGATCAATAAGAACGCTTATAATCGTGCAAAAACCATCAATTGGGCCAAGTATAAATACACCATGATCCTGATACCCGGAGCAGGTCCGGATATTGATGGTGTGGCCTTAAGTGCCGAAGGGATGTTACGATGCCGGGTAGCTGCATTAAGATACTTTGAAGGATTGGCACCATTTATCATGACATCGGGCGGTAAAGTACATCCGTATAAAACAAAATATTGTGAAGCTGATGAAATGAAAAAGTATATGATCGAAAAACTGCATGTGCCGGAAAACGCCATATTGGTTGACCCTCATGCACGGCACACCACTACCAACATGCGTAATTGTGCCCGTATCATATTCCGTTACGGGATGCCATTTAGCAAGCCATGTATCACCTCAACAGATAAATCACAAAGCTATTTTATATCAAACATGGCTACCCGCTGCGAAAAAGAGTTAGGATATGTGCCTTACAAGCTGGGCAACCGCCTGTCAGATACCGAACAGGAATTTTATCCAACCATTGAATCCCTGCGAATTGATAATGATGAACCTCTGGATCCATAGCAGGTCAGTTTATCCGGGAAACTATTTTTCAAACACATAAAAAGATGATCATGAAGAAATTATTTTTTGCTTCAACGACTATACTATGCTTAGGCTTCTTCGCATTTATAAATAAAACGGTTGATATGGCTATTACCCATTCCATAACTATCGATTCATTAGGTGCCTGTCAAGGTATTTCATATCAAAACGGAAGGATATTTTTATATGGCGACCGCGAAGTGGGAATGATACGGGAATTTAAGATGATAGGGGATAGTCTTACTTATACCAACAAAGAATATAAACTTACCCAAAATGGACAGGATGTGATCAATCATCCCACAGGTATTGCCTATAATGGAACCGGACCTACTTTTATGGGTAATTCTATCCGTTTAAACAAGGAAGGTACTAAATGGAAAGCTGTAATTTATTGTGTTGATTGGAAAGGGCTACTGAAAACCGGTACACTTGATGGTAATTTGATAAATACCATTGATGATGATGCCTGTATTCAGGGTACAAGACCTGAATATATAAAATACAACAACAAGTGGTATGTAGCTACTGCCGATTACGGTAATAACGGTAACGAGGTGAGATTGTATGATCCGGAAACGCTAAAAGCAGCTTCCAAAACAAGTGAAAAGGGTGTATTGTTTAAAAAGTTTACCTGTACCGCCTGGGTGCAAAATTTATATTATCTGGCAGATAAAGGTATTTTAGTACTGATTCAAAATCAAACTGAAGGCCGAAAGTGGAGATTTACCTACGTTGATCTGAAAAAATCTATCGAAACAGGACAGCAACAAGTGATCAAGACAGTTGATGTCAATGAAAGACTTGATGAATTAGAAGGTTTTGCCTTTACCGGTACAGGAAAAAGGGGCATTGCTGTAACATCATCACGAAAAAACAATGTGAACTATATCCATATTGGTTGGTAATGTTACCCGCAATGTATTGGTTTGTTAATATGTAGTTTATAATCTGACTACATAGGGGTATTAAATTTGTAGCGTTTATCAGGAGCGAATCAATGATATATATAAATTTATCAGAACAATTGCTACTAAATCGATGTAGCGATGGTGACACCGCTGCTTTTCAGGAACTTTATCACAGGTATAAAGAGTTCGTTTTTAATATAGTTTGCTTAAGGCTCGCCAGTAAGGAAGACGCAAGAGATGTTACACAGGATATTTTTATAACGCTGTGGACAAATCGTGAGCAGTTACGTAATTTAAATGATTTTAAATTATACTTATACGTTTTTAGTCGTAATCAGGTAGTATCAGCCTATCGGAAAAAGAATACCCAAATTAAAGGCGAAAATTATCTCATAGGCAAAATTGAGGAAATGGCTCATTCTGCTGAAGAGTACCGATTTGCCCGTGAACTAACTGATCATATTGATCAGTTGGTGGTACAACTGCCAGAAACCATGCGTTCTTGTTATAATTTAAGCAAAAACGAAGGCAAAAAGAATGGTGAGATTGCCGATATCCTCAACATATCAGAAAAAACAGTACGCAATAATGTATCCGAGGCTTTAAAGCGCCTCCGCTTAAATTTACGAAATAGTCATCCCGAACTTTTAATACTTACCATTGTCCTTAGCTTTAAAGCTATTTTTTCAGTGATTCTAACAACCATACTTAAAAGGTAACAAATTGTTAACCTTTTCTTAAAGGACAAACTGCCTTTGCACACGAGCTTATCTAAAAGCAGGGTATAGTGAACAAAAGGGTTAAGAAGTTATTTGAAAGGTATCAATCGGGACAAGCAAATAATCAGGAACGCAAAATAGTTGAAGACTGGTTTGCCAGTTTTGAAAAGGCAGATATTGAAGAAATAAGTACAAAAGAAAATCTTGATTTTTTTTCGCCAATGGACGAAAAAATAAATCAAATGCTTTTTGCACAGCCACGTCATTCATTTGGTTATAAATGGCTGTATGCAGCAGCGGCCCTAATATTGGTATCTTTTGGAATTGCATGGTTTAAATATGGCCAAACTGCTGATAAGCAAAGTTCAACAATTTCTTACAGCATTATTGCAGCACCAAAGGGTACAAAAAAACGATTCTCATTACCCGATGGCAGTTGGGTTAGTCTTAATTCGGGCTCCCATATCCGCATTCCATCAAACTTTGGTATAAAAAGCAGAGAGGTGTCTCTTTCTGGTGAGGCTTTTTTTTCAATAAAACACAACGCTGCCAAACCATTTACTATCCACTCCTCCAGGCTACTAATTACCGATCTGGGTACCGAATTTGACGTAAAAGCTTACCCTGAAGAACAAAAAATACAAATAGCAGTGGAAAGCGGTAAAGTAAAGGTGGAAAAAAACAGTGTCGGGCGTAAGCCTGAAATGTTTGCCGGCGCAATTACTCACAATCAGCAATTGGTGTATGATAAACAAAGCAACAAGCATGCCTTAAGCCAGGTTCAAACCTCTGATTTAACTGCCTGGCAATATAATAAACTATGTTTTAACAATGCCTCTATGGATGAGATTTCCCATACGCTTGAAAGGTGGTATAATGTAACCATAAAGCTTAAAAACAATAAAGAGTGCCGACGCTACACTGTTAGCTTTAATAACGAACCTCTTGATCAGGTATTAAATGTACTTACCCGCCTTACAGGTTTACGCTACCAAATGAAAAATAAGATTGTATTAATTAATCTAAAAAATTGTACCAGCATGAAATAGCAGCCAGTTCATTAAAACAGGGAACGCTTCACCATTCCCTGTTAAATCAGACACTAAAGTAGTGTCTGCCTTCAAAAACGATCTTACAATCATTAAAAATTCTTCTAAAATGCAAAATTTTTATCGAATCAGTCCTCCATTTTATTTAATAAAGAAGTTTACATCAATAATACTTCATCCTTTGCTCGTAATAATATTTTTATTACAGATAGGCGTCCCTGCTTTTGCAGCCGATGGGCAAACCATTAACAACACCCGTATATCAATTATAGCTGATAATCTTACCATTAAGGATATTTTTGCCATTATTGAACAAAAAACAGATTTCATTATCGGATATGATAATACTGTTGATATTAAAAAACACGTATCACTTCGCGTAAACAATCAAACCATAAGCGAGGTATTAAAACAGTTATTAAAAAACTACAAAGGAACCATTAGCCAGGTAGATGATCATCATGTGGTGATCCGGGTAGAAAAACCCGCATTGGATCTCAAAAATCCATCAAAAACAGAACAGGCTGCGGCAGTAAAAATATCGGGTACCGTAGTTGATGAAGCTGACTTACCCTTACCGGGAGTAAGCGTTTATGAAAAAAAGTCACATAAAGGCACCTCTACCGATGTTAATGGTAGGTTTAATATTACTGTTGAACCGGGTTCAACGTTGGTTTTTACTTTTGTGGGTTATGCAGATCAGGAAATTGTTGTTGACAACAAAACTACGATCCATGTTAAGTTAAAACCTGCTGCCAATATTTTGAACGAAGTTGTAGCCATTGGTTATCAAACAGTGCGCAAAAGTGACTTTACAGGAGCCGTTGCCAGCGTTAGATCAGAAGAACTGAATTTAACCGCGCCAACCGCGGGCCAGGCCCTTGTTGGTAAGGTGGCAGGCGTACAGGTATCGCAAATAACAGGTGCTCCTTATGGAACTACCAAAATTGCTGTACGCGGTGTCGGCTCTTTTAATGCCAGTTCTGATCCGCTGTATGTCATTGACGGCTACGCTGCCGGCAATGACCTGTTTATTAATCCTAATGACATTGAATCAATAAGCATATTGAAAGATGCTGCATCGGCAGCTATTTATGGATCGAGAGCTGCAGGAGGGGTGGTGTTGATCACAACCAAGCACGGTTCAAAAACCGACAGCAAAGGTAAGTTTGAATATGATTATCAAGCCGGGATAAACCAAATGGCCAAAAAGGTTGATTTGTTAAACTCTGATCAGTTTGCTCAACTGGTAATCGATGGTCGTAATAACTCTTATCATGATCTTTGGATAACCACCGGTCATACCTGGAACGATGCCATGTACTCAGATAATAACGCAACGCGTATTGCCAATGTGGGTAATGCCGGTTCCGTGAGTATTCCTCCTTATCTATACAACTTTCAAACGCAATCACTGATTCACCAAACGGTTAACACCGATTGGCAGGATGAGTTATACCGTAACGCTTTAACACAAAACCATAACCTGTCATTCACCGGCAGTTCAAACGGAACCCGCTATTATTTTAGCACAGGTTACCAGGATCAACCTGGTATTATGTTGGGTACCGGACAGAAAAAAATTAATCTGCGCGCCAATGTTGATGGCCAGATAGGTAAAAGGCTGCAAGTAGGTGCCAATATTGCATTTACACAAACCACTAATCAGGAAACTCAGGATGGTCGTTGGGATCATAGCCCGGCTTTTGGGGCCTTGATATATATGCCATTCTTTCCTGCCTACAATCCCGATGGCAGTATTGCTACAAACGTGGCTGCAGCGCAATCAACGGCTTACGCCTACCAGTCAATTGAAAATCCAATAGCAACAGCAACATTAATAAAGATAAATAGGGTGGGTGACCGTGCAACCTATAATGCCCATGCCAGTTATTCTATTTTGGATGGATTGACATTCAATGCCAACTTAGGCATGCAAACTTATGCCGAGAACTATAATTATTATTTACCTACCAACATTAGTAATGGTGCAAACCCACCAGGTTCACCTCAATCAATACAGGCGGCAAAAGCTGTCAGACAAACCATTGACTATCGTGATCAGTTAGGTGAGCTTACTTTAAATTACAGCAAACAGCTGGGCAAAAATCATTTTGATGGTTTAGTAGGTTATACCGCTCAAAAAACAACTAATAATGTACTTACGGTACAAGGTACGGGCTTTCAGAACGATAATATACCTAACATAACTGGTGCTGCTCCAAGCCAGATAACGTTAATTACACCCACCAGCGGTTTTATTGAAGGTGTACAGCCAACAGGCGATGATACTTTTACCTTATTATCATACCTGGCAAGGGTAAATTATAATTATGACAGTAAGTATTTTTTATCGGCTTCTTTCCGTACAGACGGTTCTTCACGCTTTGGGTCTAATAACAGGTATGCAGCTTTTCCATCGGTATCTGCGGGTTGGAATCTGTCTGATGAGAAATTTTATCATAGCTGGCTTGGTGACCAATCTACCATTAAATTGCGTGCAAGTTGGGGTTTAAGCGGTAATTATAATGTGGGTAATTATAATACCCAACGTGTATTTAACTCGCCTGTAAACACGGTATTTGGTACAGGGTCACTATCCTCTGCACTTACTGCCGGTACAATTAAAGACGCAAATTTAGGCTGGGAATCAACTTCACAATATAACTTTGGTGCTGATTTAGGTTTGCTTAAAGGCCGCCTCTTTATTATTGCCAATTATTACCTGAGCCACTCTTACAATTTATTATTTAATCAACCGATATCAGCCATTTCAGGAAGTTCAACCATCCTTACCAATTTAGGTTCTAATTCAAAAATTAGCAACAAAGGATTTGATTTTCAGGTTGACGGTAAGGCCATTGCCACCAAAGATTTTACTTTAAATCTAAGCGGTAATATTTCTATAAACCGGAACAAGGTGCTTAGTTTAAGTGGTAACAATACCATCCTCACCGCCGGCGCCGAGCGATCATACTTAACCAGCATTACACAGACCGGGCAACCTATAGGTATGTTTTATGGCTACCAGGTAGGCGGCATAGTTACGCAGGCCGATCTGGCTAATATAGCTGCCGATAAAGCAAACTATAATTCAGCTACGCACTCTTACCCTGCAGGTTATAAAATCAAGGGGCCACCAATTTCTACATTTTCAACAACTCCGCTGCAGGCAGGCGATCTTTATTTTAAAGATGTTAACGGCGATGGTGTAGTTGATAGTAAAGATGCAGGTGTTATTGGCACTCCATATCCAAAATTCACTTATGGTTTTGCTATCAATGCAACTTATAAGGGCTTCTTCTTCAGTTCGGCATTTGCCGGTTCATATGGCAACCAGGTGCTTGACGGACAGGATTACTATCTGTACAATATGGAAGGCTCAGGTAACCAATACGAGGATGTTGCCAACCGCTACCGTAACGCCGCTGATCCGGGCGATGGATCTGTTTACCGTGCATCACGCGGCAGCACGCAAAGTAATAGTACCAGGTTGTCAACATTTTATTTGCAGAGTGGCTCTTTCCTGAGAAATACCAATACAACCATTGGTTATACCATTAAGTCAGACTACATAAGTCGTAATTTGGGTTTAAGCGGCCTTAAAGTATACGGCTCAATTAACAACGGCTTTACTATTACCAAATACAAAGGCTATAATCCTGAGGTTAATTACAATTACACCAATAGCGGTTCACAGGGTGCTAATCTTGCTCCGGGTATTGATTATGGCGTTTACCCATTGGTACGCTCATACAATCTGGGTGTTAAAGCAACTTTTTAATTAAAAAAATCAATTCTTGATCAACATGAAGAATATAAATATAAAACTAATGTGCCTGGCAGCATTATTTATGCTGGGTTCCTGCAAAAAGGATTTTCTACAGCAAAGCAACCCTGATGCCAGCGTAATAGCCACTTCCTTTAAAACTGAGAACGACGTATTATTAGCAGTTAATGGCTGTTATTCCTTATTGAGAAGCGGTAATACAATAGGCGAAGGTAGCGACCTGTGGACGGATCAGCGGTCTGACGATACTGGAACCAACGACAATCAATCAAACGCCGGCGAACCTTTTGGGTTCAACAATTTTTCGCTGATACCGACCAACAGCTATTTATACACCCATTGGTTGAATATGTATACGGTTATATCAAATTGCAATATCGTATTGTCAAATATTGATAAGGTAACCTTTGCAAAGCCCGAAACCAAACAACAATATAAGGCAGAGGCCGAATTTATACGTGCCCTGATCTATTTTCATATGGTACGCGAATGGGGCGATGTGCCATTGGTTACCAAACAATTGATCAGTACTGCCGATGTTACTGCAAATACCTTCCGCTCGCCACAGGCAACAGTTTATGCGCAGATAGTTGCTGATTTAAAAGACGCCCAGGGTAGCCCGCTACCTGCTACCCAGGCTACTGGTACTATTGGTCGTATATCACTTGCCGCTGTAAATACTTTGCTGGGCCAGGTTTATTTAACTATGGCTACAACACTGGATGCGGCAAACAAAACTGCTAATTTAAATAATGCTTTAACAAGTCTCACTGCAGCATATAATGCCAAAACCTTTGCCAACTTAAAGGATATTCCATACACTGATGTATTTGATGTAACAAAGAAGTCTACCTGCCCGGAATTGATCTGGCAAATTGTAAATATCCAGGGAGATCCTATTTATAGCTCAAGCATAGCGGCAAATAATCAGGCTAAAGGCGAAACTATTAACTCTCAAAAAACATCAACAGGTGTTGGTAACAATGTAACACATGACCTGGTGAATGACTATGAACCTAATGATCCGCGTGGTGCATTCTCTATCAAATTTGCCAATGATGCTACTGTTAAAGATTGGTTCGTTACCAAATTCAGGGATGTAAGTTCTGGAGCAGGTAAAAACGGCTATGGCGGAAATGATTGGATTCTGATGCGTTATGCCGATGTGATCCTGATGCTTGCCGAAGTAAATATGTATCTTGGTAACAATACCGCCGCTATCCAGTACGTGGATATGGTACGTGCGAGGGCTGGTATGCCAACTTATGAAGTTTCTTCTCTGGATCCTAACTACAGTTCTAAATATCCTACGCTTAAACTGGCTATATTACACGAACGTCGTGTTGAGCTGGCTTTTGAGCACCATCGTTTGTTCGACCTGTTAAGAACATTTACTACCGATGAATTGGTAACCTATTTCCATAGCAAAAAACAGGCTGATTTTGGTTCGGCGCTACTTTCAAATTTCTCGACTAAAGACAGATATTTCCCAATTCCGTTTAATGAAACCAAATTAGACCCGGTTAAAATGTATCAAAATCCAGGATATTAATTCTACTTCTTACCTGGTAGTAAAAAGGGAGGCTTTGTGCCTCCCTTTTTTTGTTATCAATCATTTTTTTATCGCGATAAATGAAATAATTTTTCATGTCTTTACAACCGGACAGAAACACCATATAACTACCTCAATAACAGAAACAAACACCTGTCATACTAACACAAAAAAGTTGCGTAAAACTACGCAGCTATTTAAAGTATTTTTCGTAAAAGTACGCGCGCTAATTAATAATTAAGCACCTAGCTTTATATCATAATAATTCTCCCTGAAATTATTAACCTGCTGTTTTATAAGTCCCTTTTATAAAACAGATTTTTATAACCGCATAAAAACCTTATAACGTCATGATAGATCAGGTATTAACATTCTTGAATACGCAATTGGATAGTTACCTACGGTTAAAGTTGGATCCCGCCAACAGTAACTCTTTCATTCAGGTAGCCAATATTGCTTGGAATGATAGCGATACCTCTGGATCTAACGGAACAAACAGCCCTTCGAATGCGTTCATCACCCTGGTAAATATTGAGGAAGACAGGATCAGTAAATCACCTGAGAATTATATTCGGCAGGGAAGCGAAACCACCTACAAGAATCCTAAAATATACCTTAATCTTTATGTGTTATTCGCAGTTAACCTGTCATCTTATACAGAGTCGTTAAAGCGGCTTTCTTACATCATCCAGTTTTTCCAATACCAAAATGTATTTACATCTCTCGGCTCACCTGATTTACCTGCCGGAGTCGAAAAACTGATCATGGATCTCAATACACTTTCATTCCAGGATATGAACAACTTATGGGGTATACTGGGTTCAAAGTATTTACCATCTGTAATGTATAAAATGCGGATGATCAGTATAAGTGAAGAATTTAAACAGGGCAATGCTCCTTTGTTACATGAAATTATTGTTAACGAAACGCTTCAAACGCTATGATAGATATCAATTTCGGAAACCTGTTCACTGTTGAACTATTGCATAGTTACTATAAAGATCAACTGTGTCCCGACTTTAATATTTCGGCCTCCAACCAAACCGTAAAAACTTTAGGTGGTCATCAAATAATAGCCAGGCAATATTATAACCAACTAATTGCCGGGGCAAACTGTGATGCCAAAGTAAACCCACCAAAACCATTCATCGCGATTGAAGAGGGTACACAATTTACTTTCTTCATGCAACTTAATAATCCTGTGTTTTTTAACTATACCAATTTATCGTCAACCGCGCCGGGCAAAATTTACTACTTCACTAATAGAAATAATAACGTCAGTAACGGAAAAACTTTTCTCACCAGCAAAATAACAGCTTATAATGCAGCCAATACGTATGCACCCGGTGATTTAGCATTAAACGGCAGTGGTACTACCTACCGGGCTATCAGCAGCAGTAAACCTGGCAATAGTTTTGATCTTTCTAATACCGATCATTGGATGGAGGTTGATAACAATCAGTATCTTTCGGATAATGATGCTTTACAATGGATGCCGTCCATATCAGTATATCAATTAGGATCTCCGCAACCATCGGTCAGCATATCTGTATTAGGTTATGATAGCATTACAACAGCTTATACCCAATCAGTACTTTCAAAAACAATAGCTTTTGCAAACCCGGCATCCTCATTTACACTTGATCTGAGCTTCTTACAGCCCGGAAAATATTCATTAACAATTAATGGTGTTCATCAATGGATCTACATTAATGATGAACTTACTGATGGTAAAACTTTTGCCGTAATTGATATTTTTAATGATGTTGCGCCAGTTTCTTCTACCTTACTTGATGGTAATGGAGCCCTCCTCAATCCAGCCCCTCACTACAGCATTTACTTTTTAAGCAGGGCTACCATCTGGAAATATATTCTGGCAAGTAACCAGCCCGGAAATATTAATGATACAGCAAACTTATATCACTTTGCGAATCCCGCAAGTGTAATAACCTCTCTTACGCCAATTCCCTTAAGCAATAAGGCACTGAATTTAAAATTAACCTTAAATAATCATGATTATTCTCCAATTGCTTGTGCAGATCCTCAGAGGCTCGTCACAATTATCAAGGGTACCGATACTTATCCATGTTCAGAGATCTTTTTAAACTTTTAAAAACCGATAAATATGTCACAAATAAACGAAAGCACAATTAAAACTCCAGGGGTTTATGTGAATGAAATTCCATCCTTTCCGCCATCTATCGCTCAGGTGGCCACTGCGGTTCCGATATTTATCGGATACTCGCAAGTTGCAACAAGAAATGGAAAGAGTGTGGTTAATCAGGCCATACGTATCTCTTCGCTTGTTCAATACGTACAGTATTTTGGGGCCGACTTTCCTAATCTCACCGCTAATGTTGCGCTTAATGCAGACAATAGCGTTGATACGGTAAGCATATCGCCAAGGTACCAGTTGTATAACGCGGTACGAATGTTTTATAGTAATGGCGGTGTTAACTGCTATATTCTTTCTGTAGGTACCTACAAAAATGATGGATCAGTTCTGATTACCGATTTTATTGACGCCGGCAAGATCAGAGCTTTTGAAGTTTTACGTAAAGAGGATGAGCCTACGCTGATAGTTATTCCTGATGCTATTTTATTTGGTGCCAATGATTTTAATAATCTGGCTACAACATCGTTAAAAGCTTGCGCTGATCTGCAAGACAGGTTTACGATACTGGATATACTTAATGGCGATCAGGAAAGATCTTATGACAATGCAGATGTTGTCACCGTTTTCAGAAATGGCATTGGTTCGGCCAACCTGAATTATGGCGCCGCTTACTATCCGTGGTTGCGTTCAAGTTTGTCATACTCTTTTTCTTATAGAAATATCCAGATACAAAAGCCTGCCGGTACCAATGTGCCTACAAAAGATATTATAACTAATAATGTTTTTGTAACACAAATTGACAGAGCAGTAACTGACCTGAATACGCATATCAACACTTTTGTTAATACTCCAGGTTTTGGTGCCCCGTTCAATGTGGCGCCATATTTAGGGGCAATAACCGATGCCTATGGCCTGATACCTTCCACCAGTGATAAGCCTGAAATGACCCTGCGGTTATCATATATTAAAGATATGATATTGGGGTTTGTGGCATTAAACAGTACACTAACCGATTCTGATCCGAGCCACATCTACGGCGGACGCACAACCAAGGATATTCATTCCAGTTATATCCGTGCTGGGGCTGACGCAACTGATATTTCACCAATGGATCAACTGATCCGCGAACTTCTTCTTTTGGATGAAAGTTTCCCCGGCGGAGCTGTTGGCGCAGCAATTGCAGCTAATTTTACCCCGGCATTTCCAAATGCTACAGGTGTAGTGGCAGATCCTACCATATATGGCACACCAGCACCCGCCGACGCTGCCGCTGCGGTAAAATACATCAGGACAAGAGTTAACAACCTGTATTCAAGTGTTGTGAATTCTGTGATGGCATTCATTAGTGAAGTAAACTTGCGTTTGCAAAATCTGGAACTTCAATTGAATGATTCAAGCTCCATTTACAGCAACATTACTGTAGCCATTGCAAATCAAGGCATTGTAGTACCTCCGAGCGGAGCCCTGGCCGGTATTTATGCATCGGTTGATGGCACCAGGGGCGTTTGGAAAGCTCCAGCCAATGTTAGTGTCAACACCATAGTTGAACCATTAGTAAATGTAGATGACAACACCCAGGAAGATCTGAATATTGATACAGACTCGGGCAAGTCAATTAACGCGGTACGCGCATTTACAGGTAAAGGTATCCTGGTTTGGGGAGCCCGTACACTGGATGGCAATAGTAATGATTTCAGATACATATCGGTACGCCGCTTTTATATCATGGTTGAGGAATCAGTTAAAAAAGCAGCCATGCAGTTTGTATTTGAACCTAATGACGGTAATACCTGGGTTCGCGTACGTGCCATGATCGAAAACTATCTTACTAATTTATGGCGTCAGGGTGCTTTAGCCGGGCCAAAACCCGAGCAAGCATTTTATGTAAAAGTAGGTCTGGGACAAACCATGACTTTTGATGACATCCTGAATGGAAAAATGATCATTGAAATTGGTATGGCTCCGGTACGCCCTGCTGAATTTATCATCCTACGTTTTTCTCAGATTCAGCAACAAGCTTAATAGTAGCATTTAAAAATTAATTATCAATCAATCTAAAACTTAAATATTATGGCTAATTACCCACTTCCGAAATTCCATTTTAGTGTTGACTGGGGCGGCACACGCATCGGCTTCACTGACGTAAGCGGACTAGATATAACAAACGATGTAATTGAATACCGCGACGGCGCAAGCCCGGAGTATCATAAAATAAAGATGCCCGGACAGCGCAAATTCAGCAACATAACGCTTAAACGTGGCGTGTTTAAATCAGACAATGAGTTTTATAACTGGCACAACTCTATCAACATGAATACGGTTGAGCGCCGCGACATTACCATCAGTCTGCTTGATGAAACATTAGCACCTGTAGTGGTATGGAAAGTTAAAAATGCTTGGCCAACCAAAGTTACATCCACCGACTTGAAAGCTGATGGTAACGAGGTTGCTATCGAAACACTTGAACTCGCACATGAAGGCTTAACCATGCAAAACGAATAGCCATGTTTGATTATCCTTTTACCGGCTTCCATTTCCTGGTAGTATTTGAAATATTTCCCCAGGTGCCTAATGATTTCCGTTTTCAGGAGGTAACCGGTTTAACTGTTGATGTGGGCCTGGATACTTATAAGGAGGGTGGCGAGAACCGTTTTGTACACCGGTTACCCGGACGTAACACGTATTCAGACCTGGTTTTAAAACGGGGAATGACACTGGTATCAGGTGTAACCGCATGGTGTCTTGATTCGATCGAGAATTTCAATTATCAGCCAACCAACATGTTGATATCGCTTTTAAACGAAGATCATTTACCGGTATCGTCATGGTACATTGCCAATGCCATACCAATCAAATACAGTCTTTCTTCATTTAATGCGGAAACAAACTCGATAGTGATTGAATCTATGACCCTTCGTTATGAATATTACAAGACACTCAACCTATCAGCAGCGGTTGGCGCTGCAGTAGGAGCCGTGGCCGATCTGTTTGGAGGGGCCAGTGCAAGTGCCAGTATTTCTGTAGGATAATCCATATGTTTTAACAAACAGTTTAATAGTAAACCAATGCCAGTAGAGATACGAGAATTGCAAATTGTCACAACCATCACCGAAGGTGGAAGTACGGGTGGTAACACACCGTCGCCTTCACCGAACGTTACTGGTAGTGAAGATATCATTGCCAAATGTGTTGAACAGGTACTGGAAATTTTAAAAGAAAAAACTGACAGATGAGCCTGGGTGAATTAAAAAAGATGAAGCTGGTTGCCTATACGGATATCAGTTTTAATACAAAAGCCGATGGATTGGATTACGACGTCTTAATCAATCCGGAATCGTATGCACTTACCTATGGAACCGAAGTAAATCAAAAAAGTGCCCAGGGCTCCAGCGAAAGTATTACTTCTTTTAGTAAAAGATCAGCTCAATCACTCACCTTTAAATTTCTGTTTGATGGTACGGGTGTGATAAAAAGGGGAGGTGGCGGATTGTTATCAGGCTTAGCTGTACCGGGATTGCCGGCAGATAAACCTGATGTGGTTCAGGACTTTGAAAAGTTTAAAAGCGTGGTTTATGACTACGATGGTACCACACATCAGCCACGTTATGTTCAGCTACAATGGGGCCCTTTGCTTTACAATTGCCAGATGACCCGCATGACGTTAACTTTTAAACTATTCAACCCAGATGGAACACCATTAAGAGCCGAAGCGGATTGTACTTTCCAGGGTGTAATTGACGAAACCAAACTGGCGGCTATCGAAAATCGACAGTCACCAGATCTTACACATATCCGAACAGTAATTAAAGGAGATACACTTCCTTTAATGTGCTATAAAGAGTATGGAGATAGTAAGTATTACTACCAGGTAGCTCAATACAATGGGTTAACCGATTTTAAAAAATTAACAGCTGGTACTAAGATCATTTTTCCACCAATTGCCAAATAAGCCATGTCACTAAGCCAAACATTACCAGGAACACAAAATACAGATCTGGTTACCTTCACTATCAAGGTAAACGGGACAGTATTAGGCGCGTCCTATCAGGTGGCTTCCATGAATTTCAGTAAAGAGATAAACCGCATCCCGGTAGCTAAATTGCTGATATATGATGGCAATGCATCGGTACAGGATTTTGCAATAAGTAATGAAGCAACCCTGGTTCCAGGTGCCGAAATTGAAATAGCCGTAGGTTATCATGCAGACGAAGCCACTCTTTTTAATGGCATTATTTTAAAACACAGCTTAAAAATAAGAGGCAATGGCTCACCCATGTTGATTCTGGACTGCCGTGACAAAGCCATTAAAATGACCGTAGCCCGCAAGAACAAATATTTTTATGATAGTAAAGACAGCGATGCTATAACACAGATCATAGGTAATTACGGATTAGATACCGACATAGAGGATACCAGCACAACACTAAAAGCTATTGTTCAATATGACAGTACCGACTGGGATTTTATGGTATCACGTATGGAGGCCAACGGAAAGCTTTGCATGGTTGATAACGGTAAAATAACCGCAAAAAAACCTGATTTCAGTTCAGCAACAGTACTTGATGCTTTATTTGGAGCCACCATCCTGGAGTTTGACGCCGATCTGGATGCCCGTAATCAATATCAAAGTCTTACCGCCAAAACATGGGATTATACTACCCAGGAAATAGCCACTGCAAGCGCTGCTGAACCTGGTTTTGAAGAGAATGGCAATATTTCAAGCAGCGATTTGGGGGCGGTACTAAGTGTATCAGAATATGACCTGTACTCGGGCGAAGACCTTACAAGTGATGAGTTACAAAGCCTGGCTGATGGACGTCTTCAAAAAGCACGCATGTCACGTTGTAGGGGACGGGTTCGTTTTCGTGGATATGGCGGGCAATTAAATCCAGGTGATCTGATCAATATAGGCGGGGTGGGTGACCGTTTTAACGGAAAAGTATTTGTATCTGGTGTGCGCCATGAAATAGTAAATGGAAGCTGGACGACTGATGTGCAATTTGGTTTGTCAAATGAACTATTTACCCGCCAACCAGATGTAAATTCTGCACCAGCTGTAGATATGCTACCGGCCATACAAGGTTTACAGATAGGGATAGTGACCGACCTGGAAAACGATCCGGATACGCAAGACCGGATACGGGTGAGGCTCCCCATCATTGATCCGGCCGAGGATGGTATCTGGACACGTGTAGCTTGTTTAGATGCTGGCAATAACCGGGGCACTTTTTTTCGTCCGGAAATAGGAGATGAGGTAGTTGTTGGTTTTTTAAATAATGACCCCAGGCACCCGGTAGTATTAGGCATGCTGAATAGTAGCAATAAACCGGCGCCACTGAAAGCCGCTAATAAGAACGATGAAAAGGGCTATACCTCCCGCAGCGGCATGAAAATGATTTTTAATGACGATGAAAAATCATTAAAAATCGAAACACCAGCAGG
Organism: Mucilaginibacter inviolabilis; assembly: GCF_011089895.1. Taxonomy (NCBI): domain Bacteria; kingdom Pseudomonadati; phylum Bacteroidota; class Sphingobacteriia; order Sphingobacteriales; family Sphingobacteriaceae; genus Mucilaginibacter; species Mucilaginibacter inviolabilis. The sequence continues at coordinate 1,060,625 of NZ_JAANAT010000001.1, read as the reverse complement.
CAAAAAGGTAACCATCAGTGAGAAAGAAGGCTATATACAAATGGAGGACGAGAATAATAATAAGGTAACTATGGATTCATCAGCCATAAGCTTGCAAAGCGGGGCGGATATCAAGCTGAAAGCAACGGGCGACCTTACTATCGAAGCGGTGAATATTTCGCTTAGCCCGTCGTCAAGTTTTTCGGTAAGTGCCGGTGGTTCATCTATAAAAGCCGATAGCGGAAGCGCTGCCATATCGGCACCATCTGTAAAGGTGGAAGGTTCTGGAACGGCAACCATAAAAGGCGGCGTAGTAATGATTAATTAATTTTTAGTTGATTAGGTGAACGGTTGATTGAGTTAAGTGGTTTGATAGGTTGACGAATAATAACTTAATCAACCATTCACTTAATCTAACCTAATCCAACTCAATCAACCACTTAACCAATAAAAATATGCCACTCGCAGCAAGAATTTCAGATATGCACGTTTGCCCCATGTTTACAGGGCCGGTTCCGCATGTAGGTGGACCGATATTGCCACCAGGAAGCCCTACCGTATTAATAGGTGGATTACCCGCAGCCTGTGTAGGCGACATGTGTACCTGCGCAGGTCCGCCGGACGTAATAGCAAATGGCTCTGCTACAGTATTAATAGGAGGTAAACCAGCGGCGCGCATGGGTGACCCAACGGCGCATGGCGGTTCAATTATAATAGGATGTCCAACAGTAATCATAGGAGGTTAACATGGCTGATTCATTTTTAGGAACAGGGTGGAGTTTTCCGCCAACATTTGATACCACCGCAAACTCGGTGATCATGACCAGTGATGAGGCCGACATACAATTCAGTCTGCAAATATTACTGGCAACACGCAAGGGTGAACGCGTGATGGTGCCCGATTACGGATGTAATTTAGATGAGATGTTATTTGAGCCCATGACTACCACTTTTAAAACCTATGTCCGCGAGATGATCAAAACGGCTATACTTTATTATGAGCCGCGTATTGATCTGAGTTCGATACAGGTAGACGACAGTCGCGAAACAGAAGGGGTTATTCTAATCATCCTCAACTATACTGTTCGCACTACAAATTCAAGGTTCAATTTTGTATATCCTTTCTATAAAAACGAAGGAACAGAAATACACTGATGGCAAATAATTGTTTCGATACCAAACTCTTATCCTATAACGGCACCAGCCAGGCTCAGCGTGCGTTGGATGCCCTTTTGGCTAAATGTGCACTTGTAGATGAGCGTACTGATGCAGATTTGATCCTGCTCACAAAAAAGTATAGTGCCTGGTTAAATTATTATGATAATACCAATACCATCAACGGAGATTGGCAACAGCTCATGGGCAAAGATATTGCCGTAGTAATTGCAGCAATTGCCGAATGGAGAATAAATGATTATGCATCATTTATCAAATACCTAAATGACACCATAGTTAATGCCCCTAATGATACCGATGCCAAAAATAACTTTAAAATCCTTTTTGATTTTATTTTCTCCATTACCGGCGCGCTAGATGATGCTTATAAACATTTAGCTGATGATCTGAGTTACAAAACCTTTTTATCCGTTTCCATTGTTTCAAAAATAGCGGCGCCATTAAGCATTTTGTATCAATATTATGAGACGTTTGTGGCTGGCTCGCTTATTGATCCTGCTTCAACATACACAGATGCTTCAATCCCTCTCGATGATATTGTCTTCTCACAAAATTTCACTTTTGATCCGGTAGGGGGAATATTCGTCATTTCTTCCCAGAAACAGCTGGATAGTATTTTTACAGTTAATCCTCCTGTTACCGCCTTTCCGATCACACTAACAGGCACCCTACACAAAGATATCGACCATATCCTTACACATAATTTATTTACCGGTGCCTTACAATCATTTATTTCGGGCATCGTAAATATAGTAAGCCGAACTCCAACTTATCTATCCGAAGCATTGGATAATTATCCAACTCATGCACCTCATTATGCACTTTACCTGGTTTTCATAAAGTTATTTGGCTTTGCCCAGCAGCATCTGAATCAGTATACCAAAAAACACCTTGACTTTTACTATAAACAGGTTTTACAATTAAGTAATAATGTAGCCGAAGCTGATTTTGTGCATCTGGTTTTTGAGTTGCAAAAAAATATAGATCAGCACTTATTACCAAAAGGCACTTCATTTAAAGCCGGAAAGGATGCCAACAATAAAGACCTGTTTTATTCGCTCACAGATGATCTTGTGATTCAAACAGCCAGTATTCAGGAACTAAAATCTATTTATTTAAATAAAGACAATACACCCGTAGCCTTGTATTCTTCACCTATAGCCAATTCGGAAGACGGACAGGGCGGCAAATTACTAAGCGCAGATAACTCCTGGTTTCCTTTTGGCAACCCCAAGAACATTCAACAGGCATCTATAGGCTTTGCAATAGCATCAAACGTATTATATTTAAATGAAGGTAATCGAACTATAACGTTAACTTTTACCTGCGATAGTTTAGCCGGTATCACCTACACCGATCTTTCTGGGATATTCAGCATACAATTAACAGGAAAAAAGAGCTGGTATACTGCTTCTGCTTATACGGCTTCAGTTATTAATAATACAACATTCTCGTTAACCATAGTTTTGGAGGGCGATGCGCCTGCTATAGTTCCATATTCGTTAAAAATACATGGTGGAAATTTCGCTGTTACGCTTCCAATGGTGCAGGTATTGCTCAACAGCTATGCCTCTTATCAAAAAATAAAACTCCCCAGGATAAATGCGGTAACAGTATCAGTAACTGTTGATGCCATTAAGAATTTAATATTGCAAAACGATGATGGGAAAATAAACCCGGCAAAACCATTTAAGCCATTTGGTGATTTTCCTGAAAATGGTGCCTCATTTATCATTGGCAGTAAAGAAATCTTTCAAAAGCAACTGACTAAATTAACCGTCGATTTCGATTGGCAAGAGGCTCCATTATCAAAAACAACGGTAAATATATCGTCGCTAGCTAAAGGAGGTTGGACAGCCATTGCTAATGCAACAAGTTTATATGCATCGAGCATTGTTATAACAGACTTGCAACAAAGGGTACGTAACCCACAAATATTCAATGACCTCAACTTACGTAATACTTTAACCACTGATATCACTTCGATAGTAAATAAAGGTTTAGGATTTGAAGCTAATAATACTCAGTTCATGAATATAAGCGCTTTCGCGCAGAATGATCAGCCATTCAACGTTAAAAATATAATCAACAACGGTTTATCCTTTAATCCAAACAAGGTTATTAAAAACGAAATACCCAACATAATAATAGCCAATCCAACACACATTTACGTTGCAGCAGGGCCTAAAGAGGTTGATATTACCGGGTTAGAACGCGTAGTACAATCGCCTGAGGATTTTACACCAAACGAAGACTATAGTATAACCTCCATTGATGGTTATATAAAACTGGAAATGATTGGCAATGATTATAGCATGGCTACATTTCTAAGCAATATTCCCCAACCTTCGGTTAAGGTTGTTTATGATACTACAGACCCCAATAAAATTGTTGGTTATACCGTTGATACTGCCGCCGCGCCAGTACCAAACCATCCGGTTTTAAAATCAATAAACGTAAAATATACTGCTGAGGATAGTGTTGTTTTCAGTAATACAGACTTTACCGATCGTAGCAATTTCTTTTATCATCTGGAACCATTCGGTTATCGTGAAATGCACCCGACTATTACTACAGACGCGCTTACATTATTACCTGTTTTTAATGTAGAGGACGGAATACCTACAGATGACGGTGGCGAATTGTGGATTGGGCTTATCAATGCCAAAGCCGACGAAACATTCTCTATCCTGTTCCAGGTATCTGACGGAAGTGCCAATCCATTGAAAAACATGACACAGGTTGATTGGTATTATCTGAGCAATAACAACTGGCTGTCATTTAACAAACAATCGGTTACCGATCAAACCAATAATCTTACCAGTTCCGGCTTGGTGATATTTAATGTCCCCGCAGATGCCACACTTGTGAATAGCCGTGCAGACAGCGGGCTGATTTGGATAAAAGCAGTTGTACAACACGATACAGATGCTATTTGTAATTTAATTGCCGTTGATGTAAACGCTGCAAAGGCACAGTTTGTACAAGATATTGCAAATAACATCGTATTTACCCAAGTACTGCCGCCTAATATAATCAGTAAACCAGCCATTGCCGACGCTGCTTTAAAGAAAACACAACAACCATATACCTCGTTTGGCGGTCGTGTACAGGAAACTGATGATCAGTTTTATCAAAGGGTGAGTGAACGCCTGCGCCACAAAAACAGGACTATTACCACCTGGGATTATGAACGTTTAATCCTACAGTATTTTCCACAGGTTTTCAAAGTAAAATGTATTGATCATACCGGTTTCCTGCCAGATGAAAATACCAACCAGCAAAAATATAGCGAGATGCTGGCAGGACACGTAACGATAATAACGATCCCAGATCTTACGCACCTCAATAATGCCAATCCGCTCAGGCCATATACCAGTATAGGTTTGCTGACTGAAATAGAGAAATATATTGCAACGTTAACATCGCCATTTGTAAAACTACACCTCAGTAACCCGTTGTTTGAAGAAGTTCAGTTTCAGTTTAGTGTGACGTTCCGCGAAAATATCGACCCCGTTTATTTCTCTAATCAATTGAACGATGAAATTGAGCAATTTTTAACCCCCTGGGCTTTTGGCAATCCACAAGCAATTCAATTTGGTAACAGTATTGAAAAATCAGTGGTGCTCAATTTTATTGAGGAAAGGCCTTATGTAGACTTTGTTACCTGTTTTAAGATGAATCATATTATCCTTCGGCAGGGGCAGTTAATCTTACAGGCTGAATACGATATAGATGAGGCGATAGCCAGCACTGCCAGATCCATTTTGGTATCCTATTATAATGAAGAAACTAAAGTAAAACATTTGATTAATTCACCAGCTAACTGCGATTGTAATGGATAAGCAAAAAGTAATCAGCAAAGATCCGGGTTTAACCGACGATCAAAATTATGCTTTTCTCAGAGAGGCAGGTCTGAGTTATATTGAAAAGCTTAGTGGTAAAATCTGGACAGATTATAACGAGCACGATCCAGGCATTACTATCTTAGAAGCCCTCTGTTATGCTATAACCGAGTTGGGTTACAGAACTGGGATGCCAATGGAAGACCTGCTTACCGGGGCTGATGGTCAAATAGCATCTTCACAAACTCTGTATACCGCCAAAAATATACTTACACAATCGCCACTTACAGTAAATGATTATCGTAAATTATTGATAGATATAGTAGGGGTACATAACGCCTGGTTTTTGTACGATGACTTCTATATCAGTAATGATCGCAACGTTCCTGCCGGAGAAATAGCCCTTTATGCCGATTGTAAGAAGGATACATTATCATACGATCAAACACCACATCCGGTTTACTTGTCAGGTTTGTATAAAGTATTACTTGATCTGGATTCGGATCAGCAGTTTGGTGATATGAACAATGGCGAGTTACAGGTTTTAAATCCGGCCAGCGGCAAATTTAAAGGAGGCGATGTTAGTCTTACCCTCATCTTTCCAGTGTGGGACGATGCAGCCGTAGCCCCATTATTAACCATTGATCCCAAATCTGTTTCAGGAGCTACTGCCAGTTTTACAACCGGAAATAATATTACTATTCAAATTGATTTTAATTACACCTCTGGAGGGACAAACTCTTCTGCTGTAATAGCCGGCATAGTTGATGTTGATTTGCAACCATCAGGTCAGTTGGTACAATTGAGCGATATCCAGGCATTTTTTAGTTCCGATTTTACCGCTCAGGTACTTAACCTGTATCTGCTGAAAATTCAACAGGCAAAAAGGATTGTTCAATCGGCTGTCCGTACCTTGAATGAAAACAGAAATTTGTGTGAAGATTTTGTAAGCGTTACCACGATAAAAGATGAAGAAGTAGCCATTTGCTGCGATATAGAAGTTTCACCCTCCGCAGATATGGAACAGATACAGGCACAGGTATTTTACGTTATAGAGGAATACCTTAACCCATCGGTGAACTTTTACCTGTTAAGCGAATTACAGGATAAAGGCTATACAACAGATGCCATATTTGAAGGTCCTACATTGCAACATGGATTTATTGATACAGCAGAGCTGGAGCAAACACAGTTACGGCAGGAAATATACGCATCGGATATTATCAGTCTGATCATGGATATCGACGGTGTATTAGCTGCCCGAAATTTTATGATGACAAAATACGGAGCTGATGATATACCCGTCACCGGTTTAACCGGAAAAAACTGGTGTATGCCCATCACAACAGGCTGTAAACCTGTATTTTCTGAAACAAAATCAAAGCTTCTTTTCTATAAAAATCAATTTCCGTATTTGCCATCTCTAACCGAGGTACGCGATACCCTTAAATGGCTGCGTGCTGTAAAAGCTCGGAATAAACTTTCTGGTCATACTGATGACCTTGCTATTCCTTCTGGCAGCTATTACCCACTCGGCAATTACACATCCCTTGAATATCTTTTACCTCAGACCTATGGGGTTGGCTCGGCAGGACTCTCATCAAATGAAAGTGATCAAAGAAAAGGACAAGCCAAACAATTACAAGCTTACCTGTTATTATTTGACCAATTACTGGCTGATTTCTTTTCACAACTAAATGGCGCAAAAGAATTGTTTTCTACCGATAATATCGTGCAAACTTATTATGCACAGTTTTTGGGCGATATAAAGAATATTCAACCGGTATATAAACAAGATGGGGCAGCCCATACTATTGAACAACTGGTGATGCAAAACCAGGATTCAACCGTTGTGCCAGCAAACAACTGGCAGAACTTATATGAATCAAATGAAGTTTTCACAGATAGGCGCAGCCGTTTCCTCGATCACCTGATGAGCCGTTTCGGCGAATCATTTAATGAGTATGTTTTATTGAATTATTCGCTTGACTATGTAACTCAGCAGGAATCCAATTTAACACCTGCGGATATGATTGATAGCAAGATCTCTTTCTTGAAAGACTATCCTGTTATTAGTTACCAAAGAGGGAGGGCGTTCAATTATTTCCCACAAAACTACTTCCCGCCTCAGCCTGACTTTTCAATTGATAACAGCAAATTATGGGATACGGATAATGTGTCTGGTCTAGAAAAAAAACTATGTCACCTGGGAGGTATCAATAATTTTTATCGCCGGTTCTTGTATTGTATTGGCAACGTCACTATTGTGCCTACTGGTGATACGCCAGCTAAATACCAGTTTTCATTCAGCAATCAAAATGGTGGAACGTTAACATCAATAGCAGTTTACGATACAGAAGATAAGCTGAATAGTGCTTTACCTGCATTTATGGATCTTGTTTTAACTAACGATCATTATAATATTAAGCAAACCGGTAGCAGCTGGAATATTTACGTTGTTGATAATGAAAATAATAACCTTGCCACAAGCAATGATTTTACATCCCTTGCTGATGCAAATGCAGCACTGGCTCAATTTGTAACAGAATTTAATAAGGAATGTGATGCCGACGGGCTGCACTTGATTGAGCATTTACTTTTAAGACCCCGGAATAACCAATTCAAATTTGCACCGGTATGCCTTGATCAGAATTGTGATTTTTGCGGTGAGCAAGACCCTTACTCGTTCAAAATGTCTGTTGTGCTGCCCTATTGGCCAATGCACTTCCGCAATTTAGCCTTCCGAAACTATTTTGAAGATATTATCCGGCAGGAAACACCTGCACATACCATGGTAAAAATCTGCTGGATAAATGACCAGTCGATTTATGGTTTTGAAAATGCTTATAAGGCATGGATAACGGCTTTAGCTAATTATTCATCTGATAACACCAAAATAGATGATCTGCAGCAAGCTAATGATATTTTAATACAACTGCTGTTTAATTTACATAGTGAATACCCGGTAGCCACTTTGCACGATTGTGCCGAAAGCAAGGATACCAACCCGGTAATGCTGGGCAAAACCATTTTAGGATCTTTAAAAAATTGATATATGGCAAATCCAATAGAATACATCGTGTTTGAACCGGATCAGGTACTTACTAACGATCATCTCAATGAAACTTTTAACTACCTTGATCAGCAAAATCGCTGGACACGTAACAAACTGATAGGTATTGGTATTGTTTGCGGGCTGGATATAGTGCTTAATCCGGGGGTTATTCAAATTAACAAAGGCTGTGGAGTTACCTCGCAAGGGTATTTGATTACGCAGGATATCAATCAGTATACCTATTATATGCCGTATACGGCTGTTGATGTCCCCGTTGATCTGCCCTTTGTTTATAATAATGGCGATCTTCCATTTTACAAACCCTTTTGCACCAATAAAAATGTTTGGTTATTACTTACTGATGATCAGTTCAATGCCCTGGAAGCAGCACAAAAATTAAATGCGCAAACACTTTCATCTGCGGCAGCCAATTTTTTAAGCGACTATGTAGTTGCCTTGTTTTTGGAAATACGCGAAACCGATCTAAAGAATTGCGACACACAGGATTGTAATAACAAAGGTGAAAAAATGGTTTTACAAGTGAGGCCTCTGCTTGTTGCCAAAAATGACCTGTATAATAATAACGCTAATACAATAAGCGGCGTTGACAGGATACGTACCGTAACTAAAATACCTCCGTCATTAAATATTCCATTTAAACCTTTCCAGTTAAATTTAGGATCTCCAATACAGCTAAAAAGATTTAATGTACCATACACTGATCTGAAAACCGCTGATGATATATTGAACGCCTTTGTTAACTTGGTTGATGATGCTACATTAAGTCAGTTGACAGATGCTTATAATTCCTGCTATCAGCAATACGGGCGAATTTTAAACATCACATCAAACCCCTTTTCTGATATGCTGGCGGTGCTGAAAAATTACCTTGATTTGCTCTTAAAACAAAACCCATTATCGATTGAATATTTTTATGATTTTATCGATGACCTGATCAAAGCATATGATGAGTTTTCTGCTAAGGTATCTCATATCGTCACCACCGCGTGTCCGGATGAGAATCTATTTCCTTTGCATCTTGTTTTAGGTGATGCATCTTTGGCAACTAATGATTATGTAAAAGATAGCTATCGTAACTATTTTATTTATTCACCGCTATTTTCAAAAATGGGGGTAGAATCGGCCGAAGTGCTCCTGCTGTTTAGCCGAATGGTACTACTGATTAAGGATTTTACCATTCCTGATACAACCCAGTCAGACAAGTTTACAGTAAAGATCACCCCAAGCCAATACATGCATTTTCCGCTTTCAGAACGGGCTATTCCATACTATTACACGGTAAATGAAAGCGGTGCCGAATTATATAAATCATGGAACTATGCCAAAACAAACAACGGAAAAGCCACGCTAAACCTGGGTTACAATTCTGGTTTATATAACAATAGCACCGCAGTGACGCAACCGCTTTTGTATGATATTGAAAAATATAATTTTTTTAGAGTTGAAGGACATATAGGACAAAATTACCAGAATGTTTTATCCAATATCTTAATTCAGCGTTTAACCTATAATTTACCATTTGATGTAGTAGCTATTGCTGATGAGCAGTTTGATTTTTCAAATGTAACATTGCCCAATGCTGAAACTCAGGACTTAGAAATTGATTACAAGCTAATATTAGCCGAAGCACAAAATAAGATATTAGTCCCATTTGCTTTTGTTGCAGGCTTGCCCTATGTTCCTAAAATTGCCACAGGAACTAATATACCTGGAAGGTTTTCTGTAGAAACAGGTAACCCAATTAAAAGATTTTCGGAATTTAAAACGAGCACTATTCGTGGTACTGAACCGGTAAGCTCATCGACTATCCATTACAACAACTATAGTAAAGGTGATTTTATACGAATCTATTGTCCGCCACAGCCCAATACAATAGGTAGCGCTTACCTTAATGCGCTAAGCAGTACAAGGGTGTTCACTAATCCAATAACCAGTCATCAACAAGGTAGTGTAGATGAACTTTATTTCTACTTTTTTAATTTTATTGATGCTATTGAAGAGTTGATGATGTATTTACGCAATACCAACTCTATTCTTGACATCGACGTGAGGGCTCAGGATGTTATATTTAATAACTATTACGATTCTGTCAATAACGTTATCGCTACCTTAAAAGGTCCAGTGGCTAAAACACAAGTGCCCAGGGATGCCTCAATGATATCATTAATTGAGAATTATGAATTAGACGTCTTAATTGTAGCGTTTGAAACGCTGATTGACATTGATCTTGACGATCGGTTATGGGAATTAACCCATGAAGCCGACAACAGGTACTCCCGCTACGGCCATAACCATACATTTTCAAACTTCTATAAAAACAACCCCGGACTTGAACATAAAGCGGGTGTACCTAAAGGCGGTACATTAGTATTAGTTTATAAAAACTATATTCCCAATTTTAATGCTATTGGCTTAAAGAGCACGAATACTCCAGCCCTTAAAGCCGGTGATGCAGTATCTCCAGAGCTTGATGTAAATACCTTAAATATGGTCAAAAAAATGGTGGCCGACAGTAAAGTGGTATCTGATGCTGACAAAATGAGGCTGATAGATATTTTGGCAGGGAGAGATAATCCGGCACCCGAACCAAGCTATGACATCAACAATAAAATTATTATTGCTGATTTTTATGTTCCTTATATCGGTTCACCAATCGAGCGTAGTTCGGCCGAAATGACACCTCCGCCACCTCCCGCACCAGTTATTACTATGGGTAATACTTTCTGTGATAATGATACCAATCCTGAGCCAATTACAGTGTCCATACCCGGAGGGACTTTTAATACCGTGCCAGGTCTTGATCCCGTCAAACAAACCTTTATCCCGGCCCTAGCAAAAGCCGGAACATATAGAATAATTTATACCGTAAATAATGTAAGTTCTGATGCATTTGTGGTAACCGTGCTTCCCGTTCCTGATAGCAAGTTCACTTTTATCAATGATTGGTCTGGTAATACCGTTAAAGGCGCAGCAGTAGTTAGCAAAGCGCCCGTTAATAAAGGTATTGTAAGTGCAACATTTACTCCTAACGTCAGGGATAACAGATTTACCTATAGTTGGAAGGTTTCTGCAAATGCCATAAAAGGTACTGTGGCTACCGACGGAGTTGTTAGGATATCATACGATACCTCGGTAGTGAATGTGCGGGCTTCAACAGTTGAAGTTTCATTAACCATATCAAACGGAAATTGCAATTCATATACAAGCTCAATGGAACTAGATGTTAGCTCCATAGGCTTTAGCCCTGTGCCTTCAGACGGGCCACCGGCTTCGCTTAAAAAACCAGGGGCTATAGAGAAACTTTTTACCAGGAAAAAGAAAAATTAAACTAATCGATAAGTAATATCACCATGGCATCGCATATTATTCATAAGCAGCAAGTCACTTTAAATCTTCCTAAGCGGGAAGAGGCACACGTATTTCAAAATCGTGTGAGCGACTTACTGCGTAATGAACTATCAGCCAGCATGGAAACTATTTTTGATGAAATATTCCCGAGTAGCGATATTATACGGATCGACTCGTTGCTTCTTGACTTGGGTAAAATTGAAATACACAATTTTGAACAGGAATTTAAGGTACATCTTATTGAAAAACTCAGGAAAAACCTATCATCCCCAAAAAGTAAGTCGTCTCAGGAAAATGACGAAGAGATATTAAGTCCTGAGCAATCATTTATAAAAGCTTTCATTTATTTTTTGGAGAATGGCCGTTTACCATGGTATAGCTCTGTCGGGAATATGGCTCATTGGAGTAATGAAATCTTAAATGCTTTCTCAAAAAAGAATGATCAATATTTCATTAACTGGCTTCATGATAATTATGCAGATAAACCAGTGATATTGCAAAGACTTGTTTTGCAATTTGATAATACTTTTTTGGAAGAAATATTATCAATCATAGCTCCTTTAGCGGATGAATCCTGGGGAAATATTTATAATGACCTGGAAGCTTTAGTCATCAATTTCACCAAGAAAAGGTTACCGGTTCGTGATAAAGTATGGCAACACATTTTCCAAGCAGTTTTAAACTATACTTTTTTAAAAAATCACCTCGTCCCGGCAAATAAAAGAAACCCCGAGTGGTTATTTTATGCCTTAGATTTACTGGTGGAACACTTTAATATAGAGGACCGATATATAGTATTATTGAAAAACCAAGTAACTAAAAAACTTAAGACAAACATCGTAAAAAAAGCATTTAAAAAGCTCCATTCCCATTTAACCACAGAAACTGATTTTGCAGAAAACACAGACCATTCTATAGCTTTAAGACAGAATGAAAATAATGTTCCTGATAAGGGAGAAGTAATAAGCACACGCAAAGAGAAACACACAGAGAAAAAACGGCCTGGAAATACAGATCCTATAAACAGTCAAAAAAGCAAGATTAAAAGTAAAAATAGAGATGCTTTGATGAAAGGGGATATGTTATCAGAAAATAACGATCTCCAAAAAACACCTATTGATATAAGTGAAAACGTAGCCAGAGAGCAGGAAGCTACTCAAACAGCGCATCCCGCTAACACTAGAGATGAAAGATTTTTAAACCCTCTGGAAAGCGTCGGAGACCGGAGAGGTGAACCGGGCGAAGCCGTATCTGATAAAAAAGAAAATATAAACAAAGGGAAGCAATCACCATTTCAAAATAAAATCCTCACGGGTATTACAGAAAAGGAAACGTTATATGTAAAAGGTAGCGGAATTGTAATACTCCATTATTTTTTATCCCCATATTTTGCTGATCTGAAATTATTAGCTAATGGAAAATTTAAAGATGTCATAGCTCATCAGCGGGCAGTATTATTACTTTATTACCTGACAACAGGGAAAAGTAAAGTCGCTGAATTTGATTTAACACTTTCTAAAATTTTATGCGGCTATCCCATTACAGAAACCCTGCCGGCTGTTATTACCTTAACAAGAAAGGAAAAAACAGAGGCAAAAAGATTACTTGAAGCCCTTATAGATTATTGGACTCCGTTAAATAACACATCGATTAAGGGCTTACGCAGTGCCTTTTTTGAACGGGATGGTAAACTAAGCCAAAAAGAAAACGGCTGGCTATTAACTGTTGAACAAAAAACCATTGATGTGTTGTTAGGGAAACTGCCCTGGGGTTATTCAACTATACGGCTGCCATGGATGCACGAAATATTAAACGTAGACTGGTATTAATGATAAAGTTATGTTGGCAACTAAACAATCACAACCTGAAAATGCCGTAAAGGTAAAAAATAATGCTCCTTTTTTTTCGGGGCATTTGGTACAGCCAAAATTACAAGTAAATGAGCCTGGTGACAGGTATGAACAGGAAGCCGATACCATGGCCGATCAGGTTATGAATATTTCTGCATCAAATGAGTCCTCATTTTTCAAACCAGCTTCAACAAGTATTCAGCGCAAATGCCAGCATTGTGAAGAAGAAAGCCTTCATCGCAAAGAAAGCTCAAGCGCTCACGTAAATAGCAGTCTGGATCTTGACAGCTATATAGGTTCATTAGGCTCATCTGGTCAAGCCTTATCAGAAAGCAATCGCGGTTTCTTTGAACCACGTTTTGGCCAGGATTTTTCAAATGTGCGTATCCATACCGATTCAGTTGCAGCAAAATCGGCTCAATCCATTAATGCACTGGCTTATACTACGGGAAATAATATTGTTTTTAATAGCGGTCAGTACTCACCTGAAAGTGATAGCGGTAAAAGATTAATGGCCCATGAGCTTACCCATGTGGTACAACAAAGTGGTGGAGTTGATAGAAAAATACAACGGGCTCTTGGCGCACGTACTAACTGCGCCCCGAACGCCGATGGTTCACCGGCAGACCCGACATCTGCGCTACAAGCGGCAAATGACAGAGCAGTATTAATGTCTTTGGGAACATCCTTATTGTTATTTAGCGAATCCTTATTTATTCAGGATGCTACATTTGGCCCATCCTCTGTATTTACATTTTACAAAAGAAGATTCGGCGATCCGGTAGCTGTAGGTGCTAAATTCCAAAATCGGTTTAATAACAGTCTCCATGATACGTTAGTGAAAGCACAGGCTTCAGAATTACAATTTTTATCAAAACGTTTAGAAACCATCAGTAATTTTCTGGGCGGGAGTATCCACTTTAAATGCACAGGCACCCGCCATACCACAATAGGTAGTTGTACACATCATTGCGGAGCCTCTACCGTACTGGCCTCGTGTTCTGCCGGGCATGGTAACGAAATGGCTATATGTCCAGGTTTTTGGGGAGTGAGTGCGCCGGATCAACAAGCAATAGGCATGATTCATGAAATATCGCATATGTTGTTCCATTTTGGTGATCATGACACGGCACCATTTGCACAGTCATCGGCTCAAAGAAGAACTGAGCCAGAATGTTATTCAAGTTTGGTTGCTGATATCTACAGCATAACACCATTTGATCCAAGCTGTCCGATTATCTAAAACCGTAAATAAATTTTCAATGTGTTTTTAAATAAAATTTAAGCGATGAATTTACAACAAGTTAGCACAAATGAAAATCAAACAATAACCAGAGCCAGATCAGGGAGTGGGGGAGCATTTTTTCAGCCCAAGCTTACCGTAAATCAGCCGAATGATATTTATGAGCAGGAGGCAGATACCATGGCCGACCGAGTTATGCGGATGCCAGATCCTGCTATAAATGACCATGCCTTTTTTAAGCCAGCTCAAGCAAATATTCAGCGTAAATGTCAGCACTGTGAGGAGGAAGAAAAACTCCATCGTAAGGAACTCTCAACGGAAAGTGTAAACGAAAATATTGACTTTAATCATGCATCAATGACCGTTCAGCGTAAATGTCAGCATTGTGAGGAGGAAGAAAAACTCCATCGTAAAGAAAGCTCAGGTGCCGATGTAAATGGAAGTTTGGGTCTTGACAGCTATGTAAGTTCATTAGGCTCATCTGGTCAGGCTTTATCAGAAAGCAGTCGAAGCTTCTTTGAGCCACGTTTTGGTCAGGATTTTTCAAATGTGCGTATCCATACCGATTCGGTTGCCGCAAAATCGGCACAATCCATCAACGCACTAGCCTATACTACTGGCAATAATATTGTTTTTAATAGCGGTCAATATTCTCCTGATAGTGATAGTGGAAAAAGGTTAATGGCTCACGAGTTAACGCATGTAGTGCAGCAGGGAGGCTCAGTAGGGCGTAAAATTCAAAGACAGGCAGCTGCCGCACCCACCGGCCCTTCACCATCAGATTTAAGTTCATGCCGCATACATTTTGTACAAGGATCTACAGAATTTGTTGACGCCAATGAGTTCGCAACCTGCATGGCACAGATCAGAACCTATCTTCGTGATAATCCTGATGGCACGGTTGTATTACATGGATATGCGAGCGAAGAAGGAGATGCTGCTTATAATATGGACCTTTCACGCCGAAGGGATGAAACTGTGTTACGCTTATTAAGAGCAGGTAGAGTAGATACAAGACGCGTGAGTACCGAGGCACATGGTGAAGACACTCATTATGCCACAAGACCGGAGAACAGGCGGGTAGAGATCGTTATGTCAAGATCGATTAGTTTTGCACCTGAAACTATTGAAGGTACCCCACCAGCACCGCCACCTGCTTTTGTGTGCGGACCAAATGTAACAACCCAGGTTGAAGATGCGGTAAGACAAACACGTTCGAGATTCGCAGGATGGACAGATCCTCAGAAGGTTGAAGCTTGTGATGCTCTTGATGGCCTTACAACCGGTGGTATGGCATGGGATATTGTAGAAGTTCATAATAACGCGTGGA
The DNA here is from genome assembly GCF_011089895.1 of Mucilaginibacter inviolabilis. Lineage (NCBI taxonomy): Bacteria > Pseudomonadati > Bacteroidota > Sphingobacteriia > Sphingobacteriales > Sphingobacteriaceae > Mucilaginibacter > Mucilaginibacter inviolabilis. The sequence goes on along the minus strand of NZ_JAANAT010000001.1, from coordinate 1,044,778 downwards.
TATTAGGATACAGACCGGCATGTGCTTCTGAACATGCCACACCGGCATGCGGTTCATCAATTCAGGTTGGTAATGGCTGCCATTATGCGGGATCAGTAAACTATGTAATTTTTGGTGCGATGTGCAAACTATGCGCCGATCATTTCCTGGCTCATGGCCCCATCAATACTGGTTATGCCAGGTTTACTTTAGCTAGTATGATGCATCTGATCGATCTTTATAAAGGAACAGGATTCTCTGGTCTGGCTACTCCATCAGCTAATTTTCACGCATCGCAGGTATGGGCATATGCCGGTTATCAGGGTTGGCCGGCGGTAGGGGGACCGGCAGCACCTGACAGGTCGAACTGTGCTACTACGTGTCCAACTGCTTATACAGGCCCGGCATTTAGGGTTAACTGGTATCCAAGGCAATATTATACCGGCAGTTCACCAATTATTCCAGCCGAAGACGCTGCTCCATAAATAAAGATCAGGTTAATAAACTTTACGTACATGGTATTTAAGAACAATAATAGTCAAGCGTCAACTGACAAAGCAGGTCAGGGTGACAGACATGTGTTTTTTCAACCCAAACTTACCATAAATCAACCCAATGATGTTTATGAGCACGAGGCAGATGACACGGCCGAACGGGTTACGCGAATGCCTGATCCTATTATAAATGATCATGCTTTTTTTAAACCGGCTCAGGCAAACGTCCAACGCAAATGCCAGCATTGCGAAGAGGAAGAAAAACTTCACCGTAAAGAAAGTTCTGCTGCCAAAACTGAAGGCAGCCATGATCTGGATAGCTATGTTGCGTCATTAGGATCATCGGGGCAATCATTATCTGATAGTAGCCGCCAGTTTTTTGAACCGCGCTTCGGACATGATTTTTCAAATGTGCACATCCATACCGACTCTGTAGCCGCAAAATCGGCACAATCCATTAATGCCCTCGCTTATACAACAGGTAATAATATTGTTTTTAATAGCGGGCAATATTCGCCTGATAGTGATAGTGGAAAAAGACTGATGGCTCATGAACTCACCCATGTGATACAGCAGGGCGGAGCTTTGCAAACAGCAAGTATACAAAGAGATCTTAAAGATCCTCTGGATGTTATGGAAGGATATACTGAAGATACGATTGCCTCCATGGTGTTGGATAGTAAATCTCTTCATGCCCGCCTAACAACCATTGGAGGCAGAGAATATGATGGTTTTGTGCGAAGCATCAGTAAAGATCTGATCACAGGAAACTATCAGGCCGAACGGGTTTATGGCCCCGACGCGCTAAGAACATGGAATATATTCAAGCCTGATAACAGTAAGCTTTTCGGAGGAATGATGTTTGAAGTAGAGATACCATCGGTAGATTTTAATAATCTGGGATTTAAAAAAAGAGTGCCGCTAAGTGTAGTTTCAGGCCAATTATCATCACTAAAAAATGCGATACCCGTTAACGCTGATTATAATGAAGTAAAATCAGACCTGGCCTATATTGATAACTTTAAAAGCGCTTCATATGACGTTTTCAGACGGGAAGTGCACCTCATATATGAGGATGGAAACGAAGTAGCTATCCCTATAAATCAAATTGACCGTAATAATCAACCATTAGTGATAAGCGATTCACTCAAAAAGAAATTGGATGAACTTGAAAAATCAGGTGATCTTCAGCTCCCTTCATCCACACAAAAAGGCGATGGCAAGTATACATCAATTGATACCAGACCAGCTGATAAATTTTATGAAGACACCACTCAGCACATTATAAAACCCCAAAATATTCGGGCCTCTGTGGCCCCTAGGTTAATAGCTGCCATAAATGCTCTTGATGTTGATACCCAGGATAACCTTTTTAAGGCGGCTACAGCTTTTATGGCCGGACCACCGCTACCCGATGGTTTTGAATACGTTATTTTATTACCTGTAGGTGCAAAAATGGCATCGGGCTTAAAATCGGCATTGGCAAAATCTGCCGAGAGTAAATTAGCTACCGATATTGCAGAAAAAGAGGCGCCCGGTGCAGCAAAGTCGGAACTGCAGAAAAATGCTGAAAAGGAATTAAAAGAAGCTATGCCTGCTAATATCAAAGCGCCATATGCATCCAGCGTTGGCGAATTGGCAGAGGCCGGTGTAATTAAAGATTATGCACCAGCCGCAAAACAGCTTCCTCCTAAATTTAAAGCATTTGACTGGTATGAAGGTGGAAAAGAAACAACTACTAATATTCCATCAAAATATAAGAACAAACCGATTACAGTTCAGGAAACATCAGTTGAAGGTGGTACATGGACCAGTTTGCATACTGTGTTATCTGCCGATAAAGCGACTACGCAAAATGTAGGTAATGCAGTAACAAATAAACTCAATGCCATTTTTGATGCCTTGCATAATCCAACTGGCAACGCTGCTGCGCGTGATCCAAATCCCATAGCACCGGATACATACAGACGGGTAGAGCGCACAGGTACGCCAGATAAAGTAATTGTGCATATACATCTTGCCGAGGCGCCGGTTACACCTGAATTAAATGCAGCAGCACAAAAGGCGAAGACAGATTTTGCAAGCTTGTCAGACTTACCACCTGTTGAGGTAGTTGTTACCGGTACAAATAAAACCTCGCCTTGATAAAATCACAATTTGCATTAATTGATAATCAAACCTTTAACAAAAGCTACCATGTTTGAAAGAAAAAGATATTTGAATTTACCGGGTGAAGAGCAAACCCAAAGAACAACTTCACGCAGTGCTTCTTTCTTTGGGATACAGCGAAGCAATGGGTCTGATGATGGTACAGAGAAGCAGATAAACGCCTTTGTTAGTCCAGTAGAAACGAAAAATGCGCCGGTTGCTAATCCCGAAATATCACCTAAAGATAGTGTTGCTCAACAGGAGGGTGGAAATAAAGATGAGGTTAAGCCTATGGAGATTAAAGCAAGCACCGGCCCCAGTTGTGATCCGCAGGGTGTCACTATTGATCAGTTCCTAAAACAAGCCGGTAACACCGATGATTCATTTGGAAAAACAACACTGAATAGGGACGATGTTACATTCCCGGAAGTTATTTTAAAAAACGGTGAACTACAAAAAACAACTGCCGGTATGCCGGTTAGTTCTTTTTACTTATTGCCACAAACATTTAAAGATAAAGGAAGTGTTATTATACAGGATGGCGGCAGCGGTGAGGAAAATCATTTTTGCCCTAAAGGCACTTACGATAAACATTGGCAGATAACCCAGAGTGGTTCGGATAAGATCAAAGAGGGGGAACAGGAACATTGCAGCGATCTTACCCTTGCATTCAACCTTAGTTTAGCCAAATTTAGGGAGGCTGTGAATAGCGCCGCTGGAAAAAAGTTTTCATCCCAATCACAAGCCAATACCTATCTGGAAAAACAAACAGGAGTACACCCAGATCAGTGGAATAATTATTTCTGGTGCTTAGCCTCAAAAACCAGAGTCAGAGATACCCAGAAATGGCACTACCCCAAATCCTTACGAACAAGGGTAGATGAACATTGTCAGAAGGCAATAACCGTTTTGAGCGCCGGTAATTTACCGGATATAGGCCAACACCCCTCTGCGGATATCATAAAAGATTGCGATATAAAAGCACCGGATAAAAAATAAAAAAATGCAGGCTCAATCAATAACAAACTCTTTGGAAATGCTGTACCAGGTGATACATAATCGCCTGCAATCACATTTTAATAACGCGGAAACCCCTTTTCCGGCGGTTACCATCATAGACGATGGCAGTTCTCTGAACAGGTTTATCATCGAAAATAAGCTTCCGATTGAGGAATATATTATTTTATTAACAGCATTGGCTCCGCATTTGCAAACTTCCTTCTTTGAAAACATCATACAAGAATTTTTACCTAATGGCGGCGATTTTCCGGAATTTGGCGGAATAAAAGGCAGTAACCATCGCGGATTATTGCCAACAGGCGAAACCGTTCAATTTATATTAGGCAGTAATGATATTGACAAACGGCTTGCAGTTCAGTATTTACTTACTCATGGCATACTGGTTAAACAAAGCGTACTATCTTTAGAAACCGTTAAAGAAGGTGAACCATTGATGAGCGGCCGGGTAATACTTGATCCGGAATGGATAAGTCGTTTCCTCACCGGTGCCGAAACTGTACCTAAGTTTAGTCCCGATTTTCCGGCAAAGAATATTAGTACAGCAATGACATGGGATGATCTGGTATTGAATAATTATACCCAAAATCAGCTTAATGAGATCATGACATGGGTAAAACATAATGAAACCCTGATGCAGGATGAAGTACTGAAACGAAAAATAAAACCAGGCTACCGGGCCCTGTTCCACGGCCCTTCCGGAACAGGTAAAACATTAACAGCATCCTTATTGGGTAAACACTTTAGCAAAGATGTATATCGTATCGACCTGTCGCAGGTGGTGAGTAAATATATAGGCGAAACAGAAAAAAATCTGGAAAAAGTATTTCAAAAAGCCGAAAATAAAAACTGGATACTATTTTTTGACGAAGCTGACGCCTTATTTGGTAAACGTACCAATGTACAAAACTCGCATGACCGATATGCTAACCAGGAAGTAAGCTACTTACTACAACGCATAGAAGACTTTCCGGGCTTGCTTATATTGGCATCCAACTTAAAAAGCAATATGGACGATGCCTTTTTAAGACGTTTCCATACCATCATACATTTTTCGGCGCCAAATGCCCATGAACGATTAAAACTATGGGAAAAAGCATTCCCCGCCTCATGTAAACCAGAACCAACTATTCAATTACAGAATCTTGCCGATAAATATGAGCTAACCGGGGCAGCGATACTCAATATTATACATTACGCGGCGCTACAATCTATTTCCAGAGATGATCAATATATTCGTAATACCGATTTGATAGAGGCAATCAGAAAGGAATACCGTAAAGAAGAACGTACCATGAGTTAATAAAATAAATAACCGGAGGAAAAAAACATGGCTTTAGCACAATTTCATATTTACACACCGCAGGAGTTTCAGCAATATCTGGTAAATACCGTTTTTTCAAGAAGCATTAAGGTGATACAGAACCACCATACCTGGGAACCCAATTATAGCTCATTAAGTGCTAATCAGGGAGAAATGTATTGGCTCGAGTCGATGAGGGATTACCATATCCACAATAATGGATGGAGCGATATTGCCCAAAATTTAACCACTTTTCCTTCCGGGAATATTGGCTTATGCCGCCCTATAAATATTACCCCGGCCGGCATTTTTGGAGCAAACTCTGGTGCTATTTGTATTGAAAACTTAGGTAACTTTGATGCAGGGCATGATCAGATGACATTACCCCATAAGGATACCATTGTATTTTTAAATGCTGTGCTTTGTATGAAGTTTAATCTGAAACCAGTGAAAGAACAAGTGGTTTACCACCATTGGTTTGATCGCACAGGTAAAAGATTTCCGGAAAGCGTAGTTAACAATAACCAAGTGGGCAACCAACAGAAAACCTGTCCGGGCACTGCTTTTTTTGGCACCAATACCATTACATCGGCCGAAGCAAATTTCTTCCCCCTGATCGATAACAAAATAAAGCAGCTCGATGGAGCCCCTGTACCTCCAATCACATCCCGCACTGTAAATGTGAACTTATTGAACGTACGTTCGGGGCCAGGCACATCATTCCCGGTTCTGCGAACTATTACACAAGGCACAGAAGTATCTATTTATACCACAACCAATCAATGGAGTAAAATAAGTAACACGGCAGATGAGTGGGTGTTCAGCAGCTACTTATCCTAAACATTTTTAACCAAAAACATAAAAAGATCATGTTATCACTTTTTAAAGCAAAAACCTGGAGCGGTGCCGGCTGGTTACTGACCCTTTGCGTATTACTTGTTTTTATAGCAATGATTTATACAGCACTTCATCTTTGCTATAAAGGTACAGATCATAAAAAACTTAATAATATGCAGCTCTTAAATATTGATAACGTGCTAGCTGTATATCCAGATCCTGATTCGGCACAATCCGCTTCAAAAGATCCCGCGGTTAAAAAAGCGGTATTAGCGAAACGCGAAGAACGTGATCATGCGCTGTTTAATTTTTTAAGAAATGAATACGACGGCCGTATAGATGAATACCGACTAAAACGCATGGATGGTTTATTGATCAACCTGAATAATAAAGACACCAAAACATATCTTACGGATACGGAGATCATTGTAAATGATTTTTTCTGGTTTGTTGGAACAGGCACTTATGCGGAAGTGCTGTTTTGGGCACTTATAGGCGTTTTAGTGAGTTTAATTTATTATGTGAGTATTGCTAACGGCCAGTCGTTAAAAGTGGCTGGTGACGCTGATACAGGGCCATTTGACCCTGCTGAAATATCTGGACAGGTATCAAAAATGTTTTATGCCCCTGTATGTGCCCTTGTTTTAGTACTCGGATACAACTTACTGGCCGGCAGCAACACCAAAATGACAGATATAAGCGTAGGTAAAGGATTGTTACTATTTTCTTTTATTTCCGGTTTCTTTTCAGGTCGGGTTATGAAATTTATTGACCGGCTAAAAGATCTGATATTACCCTTAAGCTCAACCGACAGTACCACAATTAACAATAACGCCTCTACAGCCAATGACATTGATAAAACTGCAGATATAACCATAAGCCTGCAATTAGCCCAGGCTATGTTATCAACACCGGAAGCCGCCGATATTATTGACGGAGGCTTTAATACGGCAATTGTTACACTAAAACCCTCAACAGGCGATATTATTACCCTGAAAAAACCTGTCGACGATCAAAGTTCAGAATTTACAGCGACGCAGGTGCCTTTGGGTAAATATACCTTGCATGCAACCATGGCTTTCAAAAATAATGACACCATCATTAACCTGGAAGCCGATAAGGATATTAAAATAAGTGATGCAGATAAAGCCTTTCAATTGGATTTAGATAAAGCTGTAGAGGCCGGTTAAAAATAACTATCCGTATTTTTTAATCGGATAGGAGCATTGGCTAATTCAACTATTAAAATGTCTGGTTCATCCGTACGATTGTCTACTTCACGGTTGATTATGCGTTATAAATGCTTATTATTAAGCAACTTTACGATATAATCATCAAACTATGAATATCCAGTCGCCCAATTTATTCAGAAGAAAGCCTGTCATCATCACAGCCATTTTACTGATAGGCTTTTTATCTGTTCAATTCATCCGCCCACAAATTACAAATCCACCGGTAAAAGCTGAGATAGAAGCTCCTGCAGAGGTAAAAAGTATACTGGTACGGGCTTGCTATGATTGCCACTCGAACCAAACTAACCTGCGCTGGTATGACCAGGTGTCGCCAGTTTACTGGAAAGTAGCCAGCCACGTGAATACGGGCCGTAAGCACTTAAATTTTTCTAACTGGCAAAACTTAGCACCAGCCGATCAAAAAGCCATGCTTTGGGAAGCCGTAAATCAGATAGCTGCCGGTGCTATGCCTATCAAGGACTATGAACTGGTTCACCCTTCTTCTGCTGTTTCTAAAAATGATCTGGAAGTATTAAAAAAATACGTTTCATCCTTGTCGCCTAAGCAAATTCCGGGCGATACCGCCAAAATAAACGCAGCTGATAAACAGTATAATCACTGGCAAAAAGCAACAACAGCTTCAGTTAAATTGCCCACCGCACTAAACGGAATTACCTATATCCCTGATTATAAAAACTGGGAAACTATCAGCAGTACCGAGCGCTTTGATAATGGCACCATGCGGGTGATATTTGGAAATCCGACGGCTATTAAAGCCATTCGTGAGCATCATATTAATCCATGGCCCAATGGAACAACATTTGCCAAAGTTGCCTGGGATCAAGTGACCGATAAAGATGGCAATGTACATACCGGCGCCTTTAAACAGGTTGAATATATGATCAAGGATGATAAAAAGTACGCGGCTACGGCTGGCTGGGGCTGGGCCCGGTTTAAAACCGATAAGCTGGTGCCTTATGGTAAAACGGCCATGTTTACCAATGAGTGCGTTAGCTGCCATAAGCCATTAAGTAATAGCGACTTTGTTTTTACCTCACCAATTCAACATTAATAAATCAGGAATCCGTCATGAAAATTATCCATATATTATTTGCGGCCATTGTTTTGATAGTATCAGCCTGTAATAACCGCAAACCCGCCGAAGAGCTTTTGAATAAAAAAGCCGCTATACCCGCTTCGTTTAATTTTAGTAAAGCCGGTTTAAAAGTGATCACCTCGTCCATCAACAAAAAAGCACAAACCATGTCAACCCTTTATGGTAATGACCTGGCTTTAAAAACTGCAATTTCAGGATCAACAAACCATCCTGCGGGGGAAAACCTCACACTGGTTACCTGGAAACAACAGGATGATGACCGTTGGTTTGGCGCTAAGATTCCGGGTGATCTGCTATCTGTTGAAGTAATTAAAACAGTTAGTTCAAATAACGGAGACGTATCTGTTAATTATCAGCAATTTACAGGAAAAGAATTAACAGCTGATAAAGACACAACGCACCAACAGGAACGTATTACTTATATCTGTTCTCAGAAACCTTCCGTAATGCCCTGACACTATTTGAGTATCAGGTAGCGTATTCCCGTTGGTATTTATTGCGATAATCGATAGGCGAGAGACCTGTAATACGCTTAAATGTGGTGCGGAAAGCCTTGGTATCGGTGTAACCGACGTTATACATGACTTCGTTCACATTTTCGCGCGAAGTTTCCAGGCTTACTTTGGCCGCCTCTATCTTTACACGCTGTATATATTCGGCTACCGTGTTGGCTGTCGCTTTCTTAAACCGGCGTTCCAGATTTCTGCGGCCCAGGGCAAACATAGAGGCCAGTTGCTCTACCGTGATCTTTTCCTGATAGTTATTTTCAATAAACTCCTGAGCTTTTTTGATCGGATCGTCAGCATGATCTTTTTGTCCCTGGAATATAATGAATGAGGATTGGCTATTCCGCTCCATTTCAATGGCAAACACTTTGGCGCTTAAAATAGCGATATCGCGACCAGCGTATTTTTCAATAAGATATAAGATTAGGTTCAAATAGGAGAAAGCACCACCGCTGGAGTAAATACCCTGCTCATCGGTAATGATTTTTTCGGTTACCAGGTTAACATCCGGAAACATCTTCCTGAACTCGTTAGCAAACATCCAGTGCGTTGCACATTTTTTGCCGGCTAATAAGCCGGTTGAAGCCAACAAAAAAGCTCCCATGCACAAGCTGGCAATCTCTGCGCCATTATTATATTGCTGGGTTAGCCAAGGTAAAAATTCTTTATTATTCTCAACTTCTTCACCAATATTGCCATCAATAGCTGGTATAATGATTAAGTCGGTCTTTTGCACTTCCCCGATAACCTTATTGGCATTAACGGTAAATAAGCCTCCGCTAACAGGAGTTTCCATGGTAAGGCCAACCAGTTCAACCTTAAAGATGGGATCTTTCCCAGCGGCCATAAAAAACTGGTTCACCTGAGTAAGCAGCTGACGCGAACCTTCCAAGCTTCCGAGTATGGCTCGCTTAGGAACCAGTATCGATATATGTTTCATATAATAAATTGGTTTATAAAGCCGTATTATAATCCCTAAATTCAGCAGTTTAGCATTATATGCTATGTGCAATATAACGCTAATTTTTTCAGAGACAATATTTTAATAACTAAATAAATCAATCATAACGAAAAACCAAAATTTATTTCTCTTCTATTTGGAATAGGTTAAGTTATTTAAACTAATACTTTATTTAAATATTTTAAATAATTAATAAATAATAGTTTATGAAACTTTATTTAAATATTTTAATTAACTAAAATTCATCAATCAATTACAAAGACCTTCCTATCAGGAAGCCTTGATCAATTCATCAATGGCGATTAAAACATCCTCTTCTGTGGTTCGCCAGTTTACAAAGGCAGCCCGTAAACAGGGAATCCCTTTGTAAGATGTTGGCGAGATAAAGAGTTTACCTGATACTTTTAATTTTTCTAATACAGAGGCCAATTTACCACTCCGGTTTTCTTCATCCTCAATGGTAAAGCATACTACATTTAACCTTACCGGCGCCGCTAGTTTAAATACAGTTTTTTGCTCCAGCAGTTGTGCAAACTGATTGGCCAGGGTAATATTGTTTTCTACTATCCATCCGAATCCGTTACGACCGTAAGCTTGCAGCGCAAACCAGGCTGGCAGCGCTCTTAATCGCCTGGAGTTTTCGGGGCCGAAATTCAGGAAACTAAAATCACTTGCCGGATCACCCAGATAAGGTGCATTACTGTTTTGAAAAGTTTGCAGCTGCAATGCCGAGTGTTTTTCCTGAACAAGATATATGGCGCTATCATAAGGTACGTTAAGCCATTTATGACAGTCGACAGTTATGCTGTCGGCCAATTGCCAGCCGTTTAATAAGTGACTATACTTTTCAGAACAAGCCGCGAAAGCACCAAAAGCCGCATCGATGTGCCAGTAAAAAGTATACTGTTTTTGTAAGTTGGCAATAGCTTGCATATCATCAAAATCTACGGTATTAACCGTACCAGCACTGCTGATCACAATTACCGGAAAATCCTTATTCTCCTGCAATTTAACTTCCAGATCAGCCGTATCTATGGCTTCCCGGTTGCCCTCGGCAGTTTTTATGGTAATGATATTGCTGCTACCCAAACCCAGCATAGCCAATGATTTAATGGCTGATGAATGTGGAGTAGCCGTCAGTATCCTGATCTCTGTTTTGATACCCTCGCGGGCGATATCAATACCTTTTTGTTTGCCGGCCCATTGACGGGCAATGGCCAAACAGGTAAAGTTTGACATGGTAGCACCCGTTACAAAACCACCTTTAAAGTAGGAGGGCAAACCAAATAATTGAGTAAGCCAGCTAATAGTTTGCAGTTCAATATTGGCAGATACATCTCCCGCACCATTGATACCCTGTGGATTCTGATCAAATACGGTGCTTAGCCAATCGCCGGCAATAGCGGCAGGAGTGGTGCCACCCACTACAAACCCCCAATACCGTGGACCCGATGCTGCTACTATCTTATCCTGGTGCTGTTCGTAGAAAGCTTTTATGGTATCCTCCAAACCAATTCCATTTTCAGGAAGATTGATAGGAATTGTCCCCTGAACGTTATTGATACTTACGGGCTTATCGTTTATTTCGGTAAGGTAGGCTGCTGCCTTATCTTTAGTTAAGGATAATAGATAGTCCAGATTATCCAGATCGTTTTGTAATGTGTTGTGCATAGGTTTTTCAATTCGATATCGCAAATAAATACATATTTAAACGGGATACCTATCGGCTAACAAAATTTGACACAGCCTGTACAAAAACTTTTTAAACCTTAAATTTTAACACTTTTCTGATCAAAAACGAGGCAAAAACGGCTCAAAATCGATCTAAAAACCTTCATTTTAACACTTTTTAACAAATTTCAACCTGGTTTTGAGGCGTTTTGAAAACTTTAAAAAGTATTAATTTACTCATATTAAACCTATTACACACCAAACAGTCGTTTTTTGGACTGTATTTTCCCTTAACTAAACAGCCCGGTTTTCCTTTTTGATCAGAAAAACCGGGCTGGTGTATGTACAAATATACGCAATATTGGGCGTAATACCTAAGCGCAGCCAAGATCATTACAGCAACCCGGATAATCTATTTTCTCATCATCTAATTGAACTTTCTGAATACTTATGCTGCAAAATTCCCGTTCAATCAGGGCACATCGGTAATAGAGTTAACCGCTGTGTCCTGATTTAATAGGAATATTCGCTTTATTTGGCCATGGATTATACTCAATTGAGGTTGAAATCACGAATATTTTTTATGTTTACAAAAAAACAAAACTTAGCTATGAAAGCTTTAAAAACACCCTTTTTTACTTTAATCTTTGCGTTAGCCGCTATCACCGTAATTTCGTGTAAATCAAAAAAACTGGTTCAAAAACCTGTACCGGTTGAAAACGAACAAACTTATGCGCCAAAGCCACAACCGGCTCCGGCTCCAAAACCTGCACCAAAAGAAACTCCGCCGCCACCACCGGCAAAACCAAACTATAACTTTAGCAATATCCAGTTTGAGTTTAACTCTGCTGTACTAAGAACATCTTCTTACCAAACACTTGACCAGGCTGCTGCCGAGATGAAGAAAGACCAAACCGTAAAATTTGTATTGAACGGAAACGCTTCATCAGAAGGTACGCCTGAACACAACATGGAATTATCTATTGAAAGAGCTAATTCGGTAAAATTATACCTGGTAAACAGCGGCATTAACGGTGATAACCTAACTGTGAAAGGTTATGGCGAAAGCAAACCAATTGCCGATAACAGCACTGAAGACGGCAGGGTTTTAAACCGCCGCGTAGAGATCAAACTGAACAACTAAGTTTTTTCGATCTTATATCAAAAGCCCGGCAGTTTAAACTACCGGGCTTTTTTGCTTTATAGTGGGCAACCATTCAGCTTTTTAGTCCGTAATTGTTGTGAGGGAGCAAGGATTTATGGAGCAAAGAACAAGGGACTATAGAGCAAGACTTGTGGAACAAAGAGTAAGGACAAAGGAAACTTTACAGCATTTGTTTTAAATCCGGGTTGCTTAAATCTTTGTTCTTTGCTCCATAAATCTTTGCTCCATAAATCCTAAAATGAAGCATATTATAAAAGGCATTTTAACGCTGCTGAATAGGCAGGAGAAAAGGCAATTGGGCAAACTCATCCTGCTCGACCTGCTGATCAGTGTGCTTGATATCGCTTTTTTGGGAATACTGCTACTGGTGATCGGTATTTACACTTCAACCAAAACTATCAATACGAGTTTTGCTTTTTTTCCCTCAAGCTGGTTCAACAAAAACTCCCTGCTGCTCATCAGCGTATTTCTGGTTCTTTTTTGTTTTAAAAACTGGATGGGTTATCTCATCATGCGTTTTCAGCATCATTTTTTTTATGGAGTGGCCTCACGTTTATCAAAAAAGAATATTATCCATTACCTGAAAAGCGATTACCTGAATTTTGTAAATGTCGATTCATCCATCCATATCCGGCAGATCAGCCAGCAGCCTATTGAGTTTAGTCATTATATCCTCACCAATGTTCAGCAGGTTATTTCGCAGGGAATACTTATCCTGTTTACCGTTTGCGCTATACTCATTTATCAGCCTGTGCTGTTTTTATTGTTGCTATTGTTACTGCTCCCGCCGGTAATTTTATTAGCCTGGTTTATCCGGAAACGATCAAAACAGATCAGGGTGAATACCAAACAGGCCAGCGAAAAAACCATCCAGCACTTACAGGAGTCGTTGGCCGGCTTTGTGGAGAGCAATATTTATAACAAAAGCAATTTTTTCACCAGCCGTTACCACAGCTATCAACAACAACTGAATGATAACCTGGCCGGGCAACAAACCTTGCAGGCTCTACCATCGCGCCTGGTAGAGATATTCGCGGTACTGGGCTTTTTTATATTGGTGCTCATCAATAAATACTGGACTACCGAACCCGTAATTGATCTGCTCACCATTGGTGTTTTTATGGCCGCTGCGTACAAGATCATCCCCGGCATTATCAAAATACTCAATAGCACCGGGCAGATTAAAACCTATGAATTTACGCTGAATGATCTGCTGAAAGCCTCACCTAAATCCTCTCCAAAGGAGAGGACTTCATTTGGCGGCTTTATCGGCTGTGACTCCCTCTCCCTTGGAGAGGGCCGGGGTGAGGCCGAGGCTGTCACCTCCATCCAATTCAATAATATCAGCTTCCGGTATAAGGATCATCAGATTCTAACAAATAGCAGTTTTAACATCCATAAGGGCGATCTGGCAGGAATATCGGCTGTATCTGGCAGGGGCAAAACCACGCTCATTAACCTACTATTAGGTTTTTTGGTGCCTGATGCCGGTGATATACTGGTCAATAATCAGTCGACGGATAATGCAAGCCGCAGGCTGTACTGGAACAGGATAGCTTATGTGAAGCAACAGGGTTATTTTATTCATGATACTATCCTCAAAAACATTACGCTAAGCGATGAGGAAAGCGACCATGAAAAACTGGCCGAAGCTATTGCCATATGTAGATTGAATCAATTACTAAACGGTAATGCCGAAGGATTGCACCGGGTGATCAGGGAAAATGGCAAAAACCTGAGTGGTGGGCAGCGTCAGCGTATTCTGCTTGCCCGGGCGCTTTACCATGATTTTGATGTACTGATACTGGATGAGCCGTTTGGCGAAATGGACCAACAAGCCGAGGAAGTTATTTTAATACAATTGCAACGCTTGGCCGCTTTGGGCAAGATCATCCTTTTTATTACCCATAATACGGCAAGCCTGGCCTATTGCAACAAACTGATAACACTGGAATGACCAAACAAAAAACCATAGTAATATTGAGCCCCGGTTTCCCGGCTGATGAAAACGATACTCCCTGCATACCGTCTATGCAGGTATTTGTAAAAGGGTTAAAGCAAAATAAACCCGGGCTGCATATTGTGGTTGTCAGTTTTCAATACCCGTTTAAAGCCGCACGATATGATTGGAATGGCGTTGAAGTGATAGCATTGGCGGGCAAGGGCAAAGGTCAATTATACCGCTTAATTACCTGGCGGCGGGTATGGCAAACGCTCAAACAACTACATAGCCGGTATGAATTGATAGGCCTCTTAAGCTTTTGGATGGGTGAGGCCGCCTACATGGGTAATCGCTTTGCCAAAAAGTACGGCTTACTACAGTATACCTGGCTGCTTGGTCAGGACGCCAAAGCAGGTAATCATTATGTAAAACAGGTAAAACCCACTGCCGGATCAATAATAGCCATATCCGATTTTTTGGCCAGGGAATTCAGCATCAATTATCATATAAAACCCAGACACACTATCCCTACGGGTATTGACACTTCGCTTTTTGGAGAACTACCTGCCAACAGAAATATTGATATTATAGGGGTAGGATCGCTGATACCATTGAAGCAATACAACCTGTTCATCCAGGTAATTAAAAGTCTTAGAAACGAGTTTCCGCATTTGAAGGCGGTGATATGCGGGAAGGGACCAGAGATGGAGAATCTTCAAAAACAGATCAGCAAGTTAAAACTGGACGATCATATCGCACTAAAAGGCGAGCTATCACACCCGGAAGTTTTGGCGCTGATGCAACGCTCCAAAATACTGCTGCACACATCGGCCTACGAAGGCTACAGTACCGTTTTAAGCGAAGGTTTGTATGCAGGCTGCCATGTGGTAAGCCTGGTTAAGGGAATGGATTTGCACCCGCCACAGCATCATATACCCGCTAATGTTGAAAATATACCGGGGATAATTAAAGAACTGCTTCACGACCCTAATTTACGGCATGAGCCGATACTGGCTTATCCTGTGGAAACGATTGCCAATAAGATTGCGGCTTTATTTGGGTGTTGAGTAAGATTCATTTGTTTAAAACCCAATGTCATTTCGAACGAACCACGATAATCTCCACAATTCAGGTTGTCATCCTGAGGAACGAAGGATCTATTCGCAGACAGTTCTGTAGTATAATAGATTCTTGGCAATGCTCAGAATGACAAGAGATTTTTTACTGTCCACTCAGGGTTTCTCCCAGAAGACCATGAGTAACAAAAAGTGGGTTTACATGGTTTACACTTTTCACGGTTAATATTTACATAAAAAAACTACTAATCAAACAATTAAATAATTAAACTCAACAAAAAGTGGGTTTACATGTAAACCATCCCATGAGTTCCTCTCGCAAAGCCGACTCACCCGGTCTACGCTTCGCTGGACCACCCTCTCTTCGCCTGCGGCGAAGAGAGGGTAGGGAAACTATTTTGTCATGCTGAACGCAGTGAAGCATCTATTATTGAACTTTTCAATCGTAGATTAGATCCTTCGTTCCTCAGGATGACAACACTAAAAAAAAGCCTCCTTGCCAGTTCAAGAGTCCTTCGCTTGAACTGCAATTAAAGTAAGCGTCCATGCTTACGATTGCAACATCAGACAAGTAAGTGTGGACGCTTACCCTAAAAAATCATTCAAGCGTGGACGCTTGAATGGGCGTCATAATCTGCTCACAAATACGCACCAGATCATCAGCGATATTTTTAAAAGTGAGATGTTGATGAAAATAAATCAGCACATCATCAGATAGCTTTTTTCGATCTACGTTACTTACAGAATAAAGCAATCTGGCCAGCGCATTTACGTCGCCGGGAGGGTATAAAAAACCACACCAGCCATTGCCGGTTATTTTTTGATAAGGAGGGATATTGGTAACCAGCGGAACACAGCCGCAGGCCATAGCCTCCAGCAAAGCATAACCACTGCCTTCTTTATGACTGCCCGAGATGTAAAAATCGGCGGCGCTATACCAATACGGTAACTCTTCATTAGCAACCCGGCCCACCAACACCACCGCGTTTGCCAGCGGTTTGCTGGAAGCAAACAATGCCATTACCTCATTGATCATATCTTCACTTTGGTAGATCATGTATAATTTGGCTGTAGGTTTTATCTTTAGATACTGCATAAAAGCTAACAGAACGGCCATGGGATCTTTATTGGCGTTTAACCTGCCCACCCATAAAAGATTGATTTCGCCCGTCATTTGGGTACGGGTTTTACTTATTTGCTTGTCTTGTTGTTTAAAGTTAGTGGAGGCTTCCAGCAATTCAAATATGAGAGCATCCTGTTTGATGATGTTTCTCCTTTTCCATGCTCCGGCATTACCGGCAGCGGTGAAAATAAAGGCATCGGCAAAACTACAGGCTATTTTTTGCAACCAGCCTTTGATACCGCTAAAGGGCAGCCCGCCGTGATGCTGGATCATGATTTTAAAACCTCTGCCACAAAACAACCGCAGGAAAATAACCTGCAGCGGAAAGATGAACCCCTGTACCAATATAATATCAGGCTTTAGCTTTTTGATGAACCGATGTGTTTTTAGCGTGATGGACCAAAAGCGGTTACACCCTTTAAAAAAATGATAGGGAACACCATCCATCACCACATGCTCTTCAAAAGAAGCATGTTTAACAAAGCAAAAGTCGATCTTATGGATAAGGTAAGGCGCAAAGGCCAGGGCAGGGGAATGGTTCTCCTTAACCTGGGCAGCATGAGTATAGTTGAGATGCGCGTAATATGTAAGATCAACCAGCTTTATCACTTTTTAAAATACTTGTGCTTTTTAAGTATAAAGGGGTGTCATGCTGAGCTCTGTCGAAGCATGGCGGGTAAGCCTCTGCGCTCAACCCTTCGACGAAGCTCAGGGTGACATCCCCACTTTTCTTTATATCACTTTTACTCACCTTTTAAAATATTTGATGATCCATAAATTCAAACGGGAAATTAAATTCGGGCAGATAGGCATGAATCTGTTCTATCAGCTCACCCAGGTTACCTTCCACATATTTGTAAGTATTTTCTATCCTGATCAAACTAAACCCGCCCCCCTTTAACACGGGTGCCAGTTGCTGTAATAATTCCTGGTCAAACAGGCGAATATTACCCTTATGCATCACCAGAAGCAAACGGGCAGCGTTAAGATTGTAGAAAGAATCAAGCGCGGATGTACCATCTTTTATGCGGGCAATTACCAGGTCGGCATTTTCTCCTGAGCTGATTTCACCGGTGTTCATCTGCCATATTTTTGCCGCATTATTATTCAGGGAATGAAATAATTCCTCGTCGGTAAGCAAACCTGTTTTGCGGGCCATGGCGATATGATCCCAGATGTTCCAGTTACCGGTAAGGGTGGAATCGGTGCCGAATAAAATAGCGGCATGCAGTTTTAACTGATTGATGGGGGCCGTTTTATTCAACAAATAATAGTTGGACTCCGGGCACCAGACAATGCCTTTAAAATTTGCCGCTTGTTTCGCCGTCATAGCTACGGCATGGATACCAATTAAAGACCGGTGCCCTTTATTCCAGCGGATAAGGCTATCAATTTCTGTCGAAGCGGTTTCATCTGTACCCTCGCCGGTATGTATCACCACGGGCAAATGTCGCTTTAATGGGTTGTTTAGTTTCAGTCGCCAGAGTTTTTCAAATCCTACGGAGTGCAGATCCTGTGTTTCTTCAAAAACATTGATCAAGGCATTATCAAGGGGCAAGCGTTCGCCATGATTAACCACGGTGGTAACGCCGCAAAGCAGATTTTTATATATGCCCCAGCTAATACGCAGCGGAGCGGGCACCCGCAGTACATGGTTTATCTCGGGCTTATATTGTTGATGGATATACGCGCCCCATTCGGTATAGTTTTTATAGGTACGGTTACCCAATTGCGGAAAAAGGTTAAAATCAAGATGATCGTGCGAATTGATCAATCCTGGAAATACAAGGGCACCGTCAAATTGCAAATCAGGAGCATCTCCGGTAATTGACACAGGTGTTACCTCCTCAATTTTGCCTTTATTGATCCTGACGTTTACAATTTGCCCGCCATCGGCCATTCGCAGCCCCTGGAGTATCATTATTCTTTTTTTAAATGAATACCATAAATCACCGGGAAACCTTTATACTTTTCGTACACATGCAAGGCATTTTGTTTTTCATAAAAAGGCTTCATGGTTTCGTCTATTTTGATTTCTTTCTGTAAAAGCAATTGAAAATTATTCCGGAGCAAAGCATCTTTAATAGTGTAGATGGGATGCACATAGTTGCGCACAGCCATCACGGCGTTATTATGTTTAAATGTCCGTTTGCCGCCGGATGCCAGTATATGCGGATGAAAATCGGTAATGATGAGCTCACCGCCGCTTTTTAACAAACGACTCCAGGCTTGCATAGCCTCTTCAATATCCTCAATATGGGCTACGGTAAGGGTAGATATGATCACGTCATAAGTTTCATCAGGGATCACCGAAAACAAATTATCGGTGATCATGTGGGTATGCGCCTGCGGATATTTTTCGTTAAGTTTTTTAAGCATCCCGCCAGATACATCAAAACCGGTTAAGGTACCAGGCTCTTTACTAAGCAGCAGCGACCAGTGCCGGCCGGTGCCGCAGCCAATATCAGCTACCTGTTTATTTTGGATATCAACCTTGCTGATGAGCCGTTCAAATAGCTGACCATCCAAATGCAGCATGAGGTTATCGGGCTGACTGTCATAGCTTCCGGCCCAGATATCATAGGCGTCTACCGCGCTTTTTTCTGCTACTGTGGCCAATGATCTTTTCTTTTGTAAATAATTTTTTATGGTTGCCAGCATGGTTTTCATCTTTATAACATTACGGTACAAACAGGCCTTAGGTTGCCCGTGCTTTTTTATTACTTACCCAGGCAACCACTACCCAATACCCAGCGTATTGTATAATGAACGGTTATAATTTTATGATTTAGGGTTGTGTAAGCGGTGGGTGTAAAAGCCCATCGCTTATCATTAAAATTAAATGACCAGTTTTTAAATATTCATGCGTCAAGAATAAATCTGTATGGCAAAAATTAATAAGGTAATACTATTTAACCCCAGAAGCGCTATAGCCAAATACCGTATACCCAATTCCATCCTCAATATCGCGGCCTCTATAGAAGGAAAATATGAATGGGCCATTGTTGACGGCAATTGTGAAGCCGACCCTATGGAGAAAATAGAAAGCTATTTAAGCACCGGTGAGTATGCTTACCTGGGCTTCACGGTAATGCCCGGCCCGCAGTTAAAGCAAGCCATTGAAATAGCCAAAGCCATCAAAATAAATTATCCCTATACTACCATGATCTGGGGTGGGTATTTTCCTTCTAACCAGCCCAAAGTGGTACTGGATTCCAAATATGTTGATTTTATTATCAACGGTCCGGGTGATAATGCTTTTCCTTTATTGATAGATGCCCTGGAGAACAGTAAACCATACGAGTTTATCAAAAACCTGATCTACAAGGCCGATGGTAAAATAACCAAAACCATCAAGGAGGATCTGCTTGATCAGGATTCATTACCGCCACTGCCTTATGATAAGCTGAACAATTTTTATCCCATACCTAAATTCCTGGGTAAAACCTATTTAGGCGAGCATACACTGGCTTATCATTCCAGTATAGGTTGTCCGTTTACCTGCTCTTTTTGTGCAGTGGTGCCCATTTACGAGGCCCGCTGGAAAGCCAAATCGGCACAAACGGTTTATAAGGATGTGAAATACATTAAAGACAAGTGGGGCGCCGATGCCATAGAATTTCACGACAATAACTTTTTTGTATCCGAAAAACGCGCGGTAGATTTTTCCAAACTCATCAAGCCCGAAAGCATGACCTGGTGGGGCATGGCCCGCATCGACACCATGGATAAGTTTAAGGATTCATCACTGGAAATTATCCGCGAATCGGGCTGTAAATGTATTTTCTTTGGCGCCGAAAGCGGCAATAACGATATCCTGGAACAGATGGATAAAGGTGGTACCCAAACCGGAGAGCAGATCATACGGTTTGCGGAGCGATTAAAAAAGTTTGACATTATACCCGAATATTCATTTGTATTAGGCACACCGGCAGCAACGCCAGAGAAAGTGCAGAAACAAATAGATTTCGAGATCAATTTTATTAAACAGGTAAAGGCTGTTAATCCTAAAACCGAAATTGTTATTTATACCTATACACCAGTGCCCACAGAGGGATCTGAATTGTATAAGCAGGTTTTGGAGTCGGGTTTTGCATACCCTCAAATACTGGAAGACTGGATAAGTCCGGCCTGGGAAAGTTTTGATCTGCGCAAGAATCCATTAACACCTTGGATAAAACCGGAGATGATAGATAAAATCCGAAATTTTGAAACCGTATTAAACGGCGTTTATCCTACTGTTACAGATATCAGACTGAACGAGCTCAAGAGAAAGTCGATCAAATTACTCTCAACCCTGCGTTACAAAACAAATCTGTACAAGTATCCATACGAAATAAAGCTGCTGCAAAGGTTCTGGAAATACCGCCAGCCGGAGATCCAGGGTTTTTAATTGTGTTTAAGATTTTAGTTATGCCAGGTCAGTCGTTATATCATACTTTTAAGCGTTACCGCACACTGCAAACGCATAGGATATCAGCATTACCCATTGTGATATTAATGCCGCACAGCGCCTGTAACTGCCGTTGTGTGATGTGTGATATCTGGAAGGACAACAAAAACCTGAAACAACTAACCGAGGCGGATATCAACGGCTTATTCGCTTCACTAAAAAAACTGGGTACCAAGCAAGTGCTCATGTCTGGTGGCGAGGCTTTATTAAATACCAATTTCTTTGCGCTGTGCCGCATCCTTAAAAATGCCGGTATCAAAGTAACGCTGCTCACCACCGGTTTATCCATAAAAAGCAATGCAGAGCAATTGTTGACCTGGGTTGACGATCTGATTGTATCCTTAGATGGTGATGAACCCCTGCATGATGCTATCCGGAACATTCCCAACGCTTTTCGTAAGCTTAAGGAAGGGGTGGAGTATATCAAAAAAATAAACCCGGCCTATCGCATAACCGGTCGCACGGTGATACATCGGCTCAACTACCGTAACTGGCCGGCCATTATCGCCGAATCAAAAAAAATGGGACTCGACCAGGTGAGCTTTTTGCCCGCGGATGTAAGCAGTCATGCCTTTAACCGCCAGCAGGCCTGGGAAGAACCCCGGCAGGATGAAATACGGATAGCAGAGCGCGAACTTCCCGAATTGAATGAAGTAGTCAATTACCTGATGACCGAATACGCTGCAGAATTTGACAACCGCTTTATTGCCGAAAGCCGGGAAAAGATCAGGGACATTTATCATTATTATGCCGCTTTTTATGGCTTGAATGATTTCCCTTTTAAAAAATGCAATGCGCCTTGGGTATCAACAGTTGTAGAAGCCGATGGCACTGTGCGGCCATGTTTTTTTATGGAAACCATGGGCAATATCAGGGATACCCCGCTCAAACAGATCATCAACAGCGACGAGGCGATCGCTTTTCGCAAGGCGTTGGATACTTCAGGGCACTCAACCTGTGTAAAATGCGTTTGCTCGCTTAACCTGTCGCCATTAACCAGTGTCGCTTAACCTATGGAACAGTTAAATCATATACTTTTTACGCATTCCTATTTTTTGCGTTTCGACCCCAAACAATGGGCTCAGGGGCAGCCATATCCACCATTGGGCACTTTATATGCGGCTTCACTGATGCGGCAAAATAACTACCAGGTATCGCTTTTTGATACCATGTTCAGTCATACTCCGTTGGAGATCACCGATCTGCTGGATAAAACCCGTCCCGGCTTCTTTGTGATCTATGATGATGGTTTTAATTATCTCACCAAAATGTGCCTCACCAATATGCGCGAGGCTGCTTTTGCCATGTGCAAACTGGCCAAAGAGCGTGGCTGCACCGTCATTGTGGCCAGTTCCGATTCAACCGATCGCTTCAAAGAATACCTGGCCGAGGGCGCCGACTTCGTGATCATCGGCGAAGCAGAACAGACTTTATTGGAACTGGTTACCACCATAAAAAAAGGAGAAGATTTTTCTCATATACAAGGCCTTGCTTATCTTCAGGATAACGTCCCGGTTAAAACACTGGGTCGCCCGGTGCTTAAGGATCTGGATAGTTTGCCGCTACCTGCCTGGGATCTGGTTAACATTGCCCCATATCGCGAATGCTGGCTGCAGCATAAAGGCTATTTTTCACTTAACGTGGGTACCACCCGCGGCTGTCCGTTTAAATGCAACTGGTGCGCCAAGCCTATCTATGGCAACCGTTACAACTCGCGCAGCCCCGAAAATGTGATTACGGAACTGAAGCTGATGGAGGAGATGTTCAACATGGATCATATCTGGTTTTGTGATGATATTTTTGGCTTAAAACCCGGCTGGGTAGTTGAATTTGCCAAACTGGTAAAGCAGGAAGGCCTGCAGTTTAAATACAAACTGCAATCCCGGGCCGATCTGTTACTGGATGATGAAACCGTAGAAGCTTTAGCAGCATCGGGCTGTGATAATGTTTGGATAGGCGCGGAAAGCGGATCGCAAAAAATATTGGATGCCATGGATAAGGGTACAACCATACAACAGATATACACCGCTACCCAAATGATGAAGAAGCACGGCATCAAACCATCTTTCTTTATCCAGTTTGGTTATCCGGGCGAAACCAAGGAAGATATCAGGCAAACCATCCGCATGATCAATCGCCTGTTACCGCATGAAATTGGCATCTCGGTTTCGTATCCGCTGCCTGGTACGCTGTTTTATGAAAAAGTAAAGGCCGATCTGCAGCAAAAAACCAACTGGACCGACTCCGACGAGATGGCACTGATGTTCAGCAATACTTTTAAACCAGCATACTACAAACAGTTGCATAAATACGTACATCAGAACTATCACGCGCATCTGGCTAAACATAGTCTGGTGCAGCTGTTGAGCAATCCCTTTAAACCGAGCGTAAAACGCATCCGCAAAGCAGCATCCGTATTATACCATGCACCCGCTATGATGATAGAGCGGTTTAAACTTAACCAACTGGAAAAAGCATCATGACAAACAGTATCAGCATAGCGAGTACTAACGAAACCGATGCCTCGACAGCTTTTAGCCGGCAATCGGTTATTTTTGATGAGATCTACTCCACCAATACCATTGTTAACTATAAACGGGCGAGGGTACGACAACATGTTTTGCAATACCTTACACCCAACAGCAGTATACTGGAGCTTAACAGCGGTACCGGCGAAGATGCCTTGTTTTTTGCCCAAAATGGTCACCGGGTACACGCTACCGATATATCAACCGGAATGCAGCAGGTACTGCGCCAAAAAACAGAAGCTTACCGCGACCAGATCAGCACAGAAATTTGCTCATTTACCCAACTGGAGCAATTACAAAACCAGGGGCCATTTGACCATATATTCTCCAACTTTGGCGGTCTCAATTGTACCGGCGAACTGGACAAGGTTCTTTTATCCTTTGATAAACTTTTAAAGCCCGGCGGCAAGGTAACCCTGGTGGTTATTCCAAGCTTTTGTCTATGGGAAACACTGTTGGTTTTTAAAGGAAAATTCAAAACCGCCTTCCGCAGGTTTTTTAGCAGCAAGGGACGTACCGCACATATTGAGGGTACTTATTTTAAGTGCTGGTATTACAATTCATCATTCATTATCAAAACATTACAACAATCATATAAAGTATTACACATGGAGGGACTTTGCACTATCGTACCACCATCCTACATAGAAGGCTTTGCCGAAAAGCATCCAAAAGCTTACCAACTCCTGAAAAATAAAGAGGATAAATTAAAAAGCCGCTGGCCCTGGAAATACATGGGCGATTATTTTATTATTTCGTTAGAGAAGAAGTAACAAAACTATTCGGAAGTATTTCACTTGCGCTTGTTTGCAACAAGTGCTTAATATGGTCAAGCGATTGCATCGCTTCTAAAAAGTATCTCCATTAGATTTGGACTTCGCGTTATAAACGCAAACCCATGTTAAGCACTCGTTGCAAACGAGCGCAAGGAGAAAATAGGGTTAATTACAAAAAGAGTTTCACTTGCGCTCGTTTGCAACGAGCGCTTAATATGGTCAAGCGATTGCATCGCTTCTAAAAATATTCCTTATTTTAGTTGAAACCTTATCCCATATGTCAGATCAATACCGTGTCAGAAATCCTGAAGAAGTTTATTTCGTTACTTTCACCATTGTTGATTGGGTTGACATCTTCACCAGACCAGCATATAAGCAACTTATAATCGAATCTTTAATTTACTGTCAACAACAAAAGGGACTGGAGGTTTATGGATATTGTTTGATGACAAATCATTTGCACCTGCTTGTTTCTACCAAACACCCCGCTATTTTACCAGACATTATTCGCGATTTTAAAAAATACACCAGTAAGGAGATAGTTAAGCTAATACAAGACGAACCCGAAAGTCGTAGAGATTGGATCCTTTATCGATTTCAATACCATACAAAATATAGTAGTCGTGTGCAGGATTACAAAGTATGGCAAGATGGCTATCACGGAATAGCGTGCGACAACGCCAGCATACTTTCACAGAAGCTGGATTATATTCATAATAATCCTGTGCGCGCCGGTATTGTTATTATACCTGAGTATTATCAATATAGTTCGGCTGCAAATTATGCTGGTGAAGAGGGAATGATGAATGTAGTATTATTAGATTTTGGGTTCGCGTTTTAAACGCTCACCCATTTTAAGCACTCGTTGCAAACAAGCGCGAGTGATAAATGACATAGTGGTGATTTAACCGTATCAGTTCGCTACGCTATGCTGGTTTTCTACCAGCAACTGCGCTATCCTTGTTTCGTAGCGACTGATCAAACTAATTTGAAAATTCTTTGGATCTGGTTTGGCATAATGCTTACCGGTTGCCATGGCCAGCAGCATACCATGATCGTTTAACCTTTTCTCGCGGGTTTTCTGCTCCCAGCGACTGGCCGTTATCCTCATGAACTTGTTGTCCAATAACTCACCCAGGCGATTGTTCAATAACCATTCAACGAGACTTTTTAGCGGCAATCTGCTTAAAGGTTTGGCCGTTGACACCCGCATGATGTGGTTGGGCAGATAATCACGCGTCCAGGCGTTGGCAGTAAAAAAGTCGGCAAAGGTGGTATCACCCTGTATCGGGATCAGGGTAACCACCTCGGTGGCTGTGTAGATATTCTTTTCGGCAATTTCCAGTTGCTGTTCATCGATATAATAATTCATGCAGAAGTAATGTTCACGATTAACCAGGAAGGTGAGTTTCTTTAAAAAGTGCATCAGCGTACGGGCCACCCACATGCGATTGGGAGCAGTAACAATAAACAAGTCGATGTCTGACTCGGCATCAGCATAATTTTTTGATAAGGAGCCCGAAATAGCAATGCCGCGCACATAAGGGAAACGGATAAGAATATTGCCTACTTTACGTGCCGTTTTGATCATTTCGACAGCTTTCTGGTTCCCTTCGTTTCTTCTTTTCACCAGGTAGGGGTCATTCTTCAGCATGTAGAACCGATCGAACCGGTAAATCAGCCTGCAGCTTACCAGGCAGCTCATAGCGATATCAAAACTTACGGCGTCGCATTTAACGGGCAGAAACAAACTTATCTCTTCCCGCGTAAGCGGATAGTTGAACACATCGAAGTAAGCCAGTGTTGCTAATATGTTTTTTTTGATCTCTGCCACGGTGCGGTTTATTTATGTATACTATTATGACGTAACAGCCAATACGTTGGTTGCCAGCGGAATTAAATATTCATCAGCTTTTTGCTCCTCACTGATAATGGTTTCATAATCAGGAGCAGAGAACATAAAAAAGGAAAAGAAAAAGCTGTAAAACATCACACCTTTATCTACATCCAGTACGTTTTCGCTTACCGACACCACAGCTATGATCAGCATAAAACTGATGAATAGCACATCTTTTCTTTTAAAGGCTATCTTAAAGCCATAAATCAGTGTCAGTATATAAACAGCCAATCCCCATACACCCGATTTCAAAACGAAACTGATATACTGATTGTGGGAGTTTAGTCCGTTGAGATAGGAGCTGTACATTTTGGCGTTGTAAAAATCGTCCTTCAGCAGGCTAACTTCCGAGCCTGAACCGTACCCTAATAAGGGTCTGTCTTTTATCCGCGCGGCAGCAACCCGCCAGCGTTCAAAACGCGAATCAGAGTTCCGGGGTAGGGTTTTATCCGTCGAAACGTCTTCTTTCAGGAGGGTTACGTAGCGATCTCTAAAAGTTGAAATGCTTAAAATAGCGACGATACCGGTTACAGTGATCAACCATCCGGTAATCATGTATCGCCGGCGCTGTTTTCCTTGTAACAGGTATAGCGGCAGTACCACATTTACAGCTACAAACAGGATAATCAATATTGATTTGGAACTCAACTGAATCATCCCGCTTATCAGGATAAGGCAACTGATGATATATATATTTCTTAACCATTTGGATGTTACTCCCCTGATCAAAACAGACAAAAGATAAACCAGTGAGATAACCAGCTGAAAAGAGAAAAAAGTAGCGTGAATTTTTAATGGACCCGAGAAATTATGATTGGTAAACCCTTCACCGAAAACAGCCCGTAAAGGCATATGATAAAACCTGACGGTAATCAAAACCATCGTGAACAGGTAAAAAACCGTTAACGCGCATACCAGCGAAAACCCCATCAGCAAGTTTTCCCGGTATTTTTTCCAATCGAGGCCATTGAGCAGGAACACAACCGGGAACAGTAAGAGCGGGATACGCAAAGTCCATTCATTAAAAGCAGCTTTTGGGTTGATGCTATAAATGGTGGCAATGATGGTAATAAACAAAACGGAGGGCAATATCAGCAATTTAAAAGAGCGCAATGATTTCACCCTGCTTTTATCCAGATGAATGAGCGTATGCAGTGTAAAACTAATAAGAATGATATGGCTGTAAAACATATCAAAAGGCAGGCTTGCCATAAGCAAGAGCACATGGTAATAGCTTATCCTGTTGGCTGGTGTATCATTAATAAGCAACAATTGCTTCATGATTGGCATGTTTATAGCTTTCTACAATAAATTCCTCATACTGATCAATCACCCGTTCCCAATTAAACTGATCCTGTATCTTATGGAGGTTATTCATTACCATACTTTTTTCTGGGTCTTTCCGCTGCACGGTTTCCACCAGCTCCTGTACTTCACCTGCATTGGAGAAATAAAAAGCGTCGGTATTCAGTACCGATTTATTGAAAGGGTTGTTGTGTGCGGCTATCAGCGCTTCGCTGGCCATGGCTTCCAGCAGGGACGGATTGGTACCGCCAACGCTATGCCCATGAAAATACAGGTAGGAGTTATTTTGCAGCGACCGTACTTTTGGGGTATCAAAAATAGCCCCTTTAAATTCTATGCGCTCGTCGTTATTAAATTTGTTGGTGATGTATTTGCCAAAGCGGTTGCCCGTATCACCTAATACCTTGAACTTTCTGTTGGAATTACTTCTGTTAAAGCCATCTAAAATGGTTTCGATATTATTTTCGGGCTCCATACGCGCCATCAGCAGGAAATAATCTTCTTTCATAGCCTCGTTAAAGTCGTACTGTTCACGTTCCTGATCCGAGTACACATCGGCTCCGTAGGGGATGTATTCACTGCTGATGTTGTACTTATCGGCCAGGTATGATTTGATCACCCTGGAATCGGCCACATAATAATGACTGTATTTTACGGCCAGCTTTTCGGCATATTTTAAAAATTGCTGTACCGGTTTGGAGTATTTCGACCGTTTCCACTCCATACCATCCATATTGGTGATGATAGTGCTATTTTTTGGATACAACCTACCCCAAACCGAGCTGCTGGTATATCCCATAATCAGCACCACATCAAAGTTATTTTTACGGGCATCCAGCAGGCAGTTCATATCATAGATGAATTGTCCGGCGGTACCAATCAGGTATTCCGGATCGTAGCAGTGTTTTATTTCCACACCGTTCCAGCTGTCCTGGGTGTAGGGGTGGTTGTGCGAATTGTAAACAGTTACCGAGTGCCCGCGTTTTACCAAACCGGCCGATACATACTCAGATATATGCTCAAATCCGCCGTAATAATTGGGGATGCCCCGGGTTCCTAAAATGGTTATGCGTAATTTCATGGCTATAATACTGATTGATATGCTTTTAATGTTTGTGATGCCGCCTGTTTCCAGGTGTATTGTTTTAATATGCGGTGCCTTAAGTTTTCATTATAAGGGGTTGTGCTGGCCTTTTCAACAGCAGCCAGTATACTTTCGGGCGATGATGGGTCGCAATAAAAAGCGTCGTCGGCAAAATACTCGCGTACATCACCTTTATCACTGGTAACGATATTACAACCCATCAGTGCGGCTTCAATCGAGCTTAGTCCGGTAGTTTCAAACCAGCTTGGCAGGATATGTACTTTGGCCCGGCGATAATATTTTACCAGTTCCTGCTGGGGGATATGATCGATAAAACCTACGTTTTCGGCGGCTATTTCACGGCATTCCTGATAATACGCCAGTTGATTGGGGGCATGTGTGCCGATGAGCAATAAGCGGTAGGGGGTGTTGTTTAATGCCCGTATCAGGTTTAACTGATTTTTAATACCCTCAATTCGAGCGGCGCATATCACCAGCTTCTCATCCTTTTTAATCTCCGGGTCGTACTGGAACATATTCTGGTCGGCACCGTTGGGTACCACCAAGTGTTTTACCTTGCGTTCGTAGGATTCGATCACCCGGTTATATTCCGACTCTGAATTGGGCAGTATCATGGCCGCCCGGCTCAATATGTTCTTGATGCTCTTACGCTGACCAAGCCAGGTATAAGATAAACTCGCCAGACTATCGCGCCCCAGCAGGTAACGCGCTATGGATTTAAGATACTCGATTGTATCAGTCGACAGGTAGCGCAGTAGCCTGCCCATGCCTTTGCGGTGGTATTTATCATACTCGCCATAGTTGCACAAAATGGTTGATACCACGTAAGGCTTACCGGCCTTTTGGCTATGGTACAAAATATCGGCCGGGCGGGTAAGATTAAAGAAATGTAGGAGGTCGTAATGATTGTAATGGATACTTTCATTAGCCAGCCTGATATCGGCCGTAATGCCCATTTCTGTTAAGTGACGCGCCGTTTGTACTGCCTGGATAGTATCGCCGCCGGGTACGGTATATATAGTAGACCTGGTTATAAATGCTACTTTGATCATTGTGCCAGCCTCCCTGAATTTAATTTATGCAACCACATAATGAATTTTTCGGGCAAAAAGCTGATGGTATATAACAGGTAATTGTCCAACCGTAAAGGCGATACGCTAATGGCCTTGGCTACATGAACCCTTGCCTTTTGCGGATGATAATTGTTAACCAATAACTTTTTGGCACACAAGGCATAATAGGCACCGTGCTTAACCCGGCGCAGTTGCTGTTTTTGGCCCATGGCGGTTAGCTGGGCGCCTTCATCAGCGGTAACAACCCTGCTTTTGAGGGTGCTGTATTTTATTTTGAGAAATTTTCGCGGCCGCCATTTTTCGTCGATGGTGATGGATTCCGGGTTTAGCCTGTGCTTGATCAGCGCCTGCGGGAAGTTGCAGGCCTTCTGATCTTTCAGGATACTTACCCATAAAAAATGATCCTCATACGTATAAGCATATTCATTATAACCGCCTGCTTTTACAATCACCTCTTTTTTATAGAACACGGTAGGGTGCATAAACGGGCAAACCCAGGATGCCAGCTCCTGAATATCTTCACTACTGGTTGCCGGTGGGGTGGAGGTAAAAAGATAAGTCCCCTCCATATCCATATAGTCGGCAGCGGAGCCTATAATGCTGTAATCGGGATTGTTGACCATAAAATCATACTGTAATTGTAAGCGCTCCGGATGGCACACATCATCGGCATCAAACCGGGCTATATAAGGGGCACGGGCGTATTTTAACCCGGTATTCAGGGCTAGTGATACACCTTTGTTATCCTGGTGTATCATCACTATGCGGGGATCGGTAAAGGAGTTGATCACATCAGCGGTATCATCTGTAGAGCCATCATTAACAATCAGCAATTCAAAATCGATAAATGATTGTTCCAGTACCGACCGGATAGCATCGGCTATGTATTTACCTGCATTATAGGCAGGCATTAAAACCGTTATTTGAGGTGTGTCAAAATTCATGGGAGAATTGGGTTAACGGTTTGATTTTCCTTGATATTGAGCAACAACAACAGCTCAAAAAACACCAGCACTGATAATTGCTCAAACCAGTAATCTGTTAACAAAACAGCCAGCATCAAAAACAATATGGGTAAGCCGTAAGTGAGCTTTTTATAATGTTTCGCAAAAAAACCTATATAACAGATTAAAAATAAGGCAAGACCCAGCAGGCCATATTCTGCCAATAATTGGTCATAAACAGAGTATGTGCTATTGCTGATGGAGTGAAAACTTGTTTGTTTACTATAGAAATAGAGGTACAGATCCAGGTGGTTAACCAAAAAATCGTGATTAATATAATCGTAAGCAGCAGGATACCCACCGGCAAAACCAGCTCCCACGGCCCGGTAAGCCAGCTTAGACGAGAAGTTGCCTATACCCGTTCCTGTAAAAATCTTACCTAAATGAGTGCGAAAAAAAGAAACAGTCTGCAAAAAACCCATAGCTTTTCCTGGCATAGAATAAGTATACTCTCCGCTTCCAGACATCGGCAAAGCCGTTTTGTGCGATTTTATAAAACCAATCAGCTGAAATAGTTCAACCGGTGTTTCTTTTTTGTATTGGTAATACTCATCATTAAGATTGGGCTGGGTAATGGCTATACGTCCGCCATCGGCCAGGAAAACATTTTTTACATAGTCCGGTCGTCTGCTTGCTCGTATCGAATCCAGAATTTTACCTACGCTGTCAAGATATAAGGTGGCTATCTTTTGTTTGCGTTCTTCGAGCGTGAGGGTATTGTTGGGCCGATCGGTGATACGCCAGTTGGCCATCGGGTTCACAGGTGCAGTAACTATAGGCAAAGGCTTATCTTTCTTAAATAAATGAATGAGCGTTTGGGTAGCATACTCATTATTCTGCGGCGATATTTTTGCCATAAAAACAACCAGAAAAACCAGACAGATAACTACAAGGCTTTTTTGATACCGGTCTGTTTTAAAAATAAACAGCAATAGTAATATGGGTAGTAAAGCCAGGTTTACAAAATTGCTTGCCGTAAGCAGTAAAACAGCCATGCAAACCAGCAGCATCGCGGCGTTTTTCCTGGTGAGAAAATAAATTACGCCAAAAGCGCTTAATACGGAGTTAGTAATGGAAGTATCAAATGCTATCCCCCTGATGTAATCGCCGGTATTGATAAAGTATTTTTGATATTGCCCCTGGTAAGTATAGGGGTTGATTGCATGGGTTTTTAGGATGATAACAGCAAGCGTTAATACCGATATCAGGCTATTGATAACAAAGAAAATTGTTATGGTTTGATGTACTACTTCGGCCGGATTATTATCAACAGCCAGTTTAACCTGGTGTATAGCCAATATGCACAACAACCAAAAACCAATACCGGTAATTAACAGGATGTTATAATGACCATTGACATAGCCCTTATAAATGATCCAATCGACTAAAACGATGACTATAATCAGCGGATAAAAAAGCGGCAAACGGGAATTTTTAAACCGGAACCCGAATTTAAAATTGAACTGCCACAAGCTCATCAATATAATAACCGGGATTTTTATGGCCAGCTTTACATTTAAAAACAAAAGCAAAAAGATGAGGAGTTTCCAATCCACCTTATCTTTTATTTTATCCCTATAAAAAGCCACTGCTCTGGTCAACATTCTCCGGTTTCTTTATAATCATTACGACCTGAAAATGGGATTGGTTGCCTGGGTGGATTTTAAAAAAAGAATTGGGTGATTAGTATTAAGTAGTGAGTATCAAGTATCAAGACTTTTTGTAGGAATGCGCCAGTTCATACGCGAAAATATGCATAGTCATGAATAATAAAAATGGTGATGCAGGAGGCACCTTCGGAGCCAAAACACTTAATATAATACGAACTATAAACAGGATGCTCCTACGGAGCTTGAATAAACATAGCTCCATAGGAGCACCCTGTTTATAGTAAAATGGAGAAATATTATGGCTCCAAAGGAGCCTCCTATTTTCATCTTTGCTTATTTAGATATGTTTACTCTTGCTACGGAGCACCCTGACCTATTTACCCAATATTTTACGGAAATTTTTATACTCTGCAATTTTGATCTGGCGGATAATTGCTAAAGCCATAAAGTAAAAAAACACCGAGACTAGTAAAGCCAGCCAGAAGTTTTGGAATAGAAATTTAGCCAATATGCCACTGATAAGTGCGCAGGCGGTGCATTTTAATAAAACAAGCAGACTGCCATTCAATTCGCTGAGTTTATTTTTTGAGCTGAATAAAACAGCCTGTACAACGCATGATGCCAGGAAAGCAATCGCCGCACCTTCATTTTTAAAAAAGGGTATCAGCACAAGATCGCCTATAACATTTACACCAAAGGTAACCAGGAAAACCTGCAGGATCATTTTTAAACGGTTTTGTACAAAATATATCGTCCAGAAAAAGTTCATGAGGTATATGAACGGCAGGCATAACGACAGGATAAAAATAGTACTGTTGTTTACAGCGCCATATTTCCCCCCGGTAATCTGATCAATAAGCGGATTCCAGCACATGTTTAACAGCAAAGCCGTAAAAGTGGCGATAATCATCTCCACCCTAATTAACAGTTTCAGGTTATCGCCAGTATAGCTTTCATCTTTAAACAATTGGGTAAACCTGGGTATCAATAAGGGCGCTATAGCCAGCAGGGGCAGGGTAGATATCTCAAATACTTTGTAGGCGAAACTATATTCGGCCAGTTTTATAGCCGATACCATAAAGCCAATGAACAGCCAATCGAACCTGGCCAGCGCCGAAGTGATCAGAACAACACCCACCTGCGGCAAGGATTGTTTGACCAACAAACCGTATTCTGCTTTATTCCACCGGGGTGCGATGAATATGCCAATATATCTTTTGAACAGGTAAACGCTGAATAAAAACTCCAATGTATCACCAGCTATAAATATCCATAAAATATGGTTAATACTTAGCAAATGTGTTACTGCCAATACCACCAAAGCGCTGCCCCTTACTATATTTGATACCACCAGCATATAAGCTTGCAGCTTAAATCGCTCCATCCCTCCGGATACCTGTTTCAGTGGAGTGGAAAAGAAGATCATGAGCTTGCCTGCACCTACAAATAAAATAAGCCGGTAAAGTAAGGTATCACCTGTAAAAAATAGTTTACCCAATAACAGGATCCCATAAAATAAGATCCCGGTAAAAACTACATGGAATATATAGATGGATAGTACACCACGGGCATCATCGCCATGGGCTACTTTTTTAACTACCGTTTGATCGATACCAAAAGAAAGTATATTGAACGCGGTAAATACTACGGTAAGCGCCAGGTTGATGAGGCCGAAATTATCTTTTGATAGATTTACTGAGAGCACATAAAACATCAATACCCCAAACAATTGGTTAATGACCAATTGTAGTGTATTGGCCGAAAGATTTTGGATCAGCCTTTTTTTCATGTGCGGTGCCCTGCTTTATTCGGTATGGGCATTGGCTTTAAATTCGTATGCCATAACAGGTGCTTCATAAAAGTTTTTCTTTTGAATGGGATTCCGTTTGGCTTTATGCAGGTAATAATATTTTAACCAGGTGTTTTTAAAGGCCATCCGGGCAATGTTCCAGCCTTCTTTGCCATCTAAAAAACCTAATAAAAATACATAAGCTTTTACAAAATGAAACAAAGGGGCAAGGTATAATTTTACCAGGCTGGCTTTTTTGCCGCTTTGCAGATATTTTAAAGCACTCAGTTGGGCGTAATGAACAATCTTGGTTTCGTGTTCCTGTACGTTTTTAACCGAATAGTGGTGCAAATGACCGCTCAACTTTTGAATACGCATGTTTTGCGGCATAACCAAGGTTTCATGCACTGGTGGTTCGGACCATTTAACCCTGGTACGGTTAAATAACCGGATATGATGATCGCGGCCCCAGTTGCCAAAGTTGATGGGTTTGTTGCCGTAATAAGCTTTAAAAGGTATATCATAAACGGTGTCGCAATCGTCTAGCTTCAATTGATTGATAGATGTAAGCAGGGCCGAATCAGGAATTTCGTCGGCATCAATACTCAATATCCAGTTATACCGCGCAAGTGCGATACCTTTGTTTTTATTGGCTCCATAGCCGTCCCAGCTTTTCTGA
Organism: Mucilaginibacter inviolabilis; assembly: GCF_011089895.1. Taxonomy (NCBI): domain Bacteria; kingdom Pseudomonadati; phylum Bacteroidota; class Sphingobacteriia; order Sphingobacteriales; family Sphingobacteriaceae; genus Mucilaginibacter; species Mucilaginibacter inviolabilis. Next base: position 1,009,988 of record NZ_JAANAT010000001.1, on the reverse strand, counting down.
TAAACCCGGCAACCGTTCTCTACCGAAATATCAACGGTATGATCGGTACTATCGTTATCAATCACAACAATATCGTCGGTTAGCTGCCTGAGCATCTTCATGCTGCGGCCTATCATTTCGGCTTCGTTTTTGGTGATGATCACAACTGAAACTGGTACCATGTGCAGATAATTAAAAATGAGCAAGCTTTCACAACGCAATAAACCTAACCTGTATACACCTGCAGGCTCTAGCATAGGCGTCTATTAATATATCGTTGCTTTGTGGCAAAGGGTTGCCCGAAGAATCAGGAATTGTCTTTTTATTTTAATATTTTATGATCTTGACCCTGTTAATCAAAGAAATAGTTTGCAGGAGCTTAATTTTGGATACATTTGTAGAGTGATTAGTCAGTTTATATATGGATAAGTCAGCCTCAATTCTTTCAACAGCTCTAAAGTTGTTTGTACAATATGGTTTTCATGGTACGCCTACCAGTAAAATAGCCAGTGAAGCCGGTGTGTCAAATGGTACGCTGTTTCATTATTTTAACACCAAGGACGAGCTGGTAGTGGCCCTTTACAACCAAACAAAAGAGGAGCTGAACACCTACCTGTTTGAAAAGATTAACCAGGGCGAAACTTTTAAGGATAAGTTCAGGAATATGTTTGTGTACTCATTAAAATGGGGAGTTACACGTCCGGAAGAGTTCTTTTTTCTCCAACAATTCCATTTTTCGCCGCATCTGGCTTTGGTTCCTGCCGAGGATATAGCCAAACATTCCCGGCAGCACACGCAACTTTTGGAGGGTGCTGTACAGGCCGGAATATTTAAAAATCTACCAACCGAGCTGATCGCCACGCTTGCCTGGAGCCAGATCAACGGGATGTACGAGTTCCTGGTGAAGTGCGATCTATGCGCCGACAAAAAGGAACAAATCATTAACGAAGCATTTGATCTCACCTGGTCTATGTTAATCAACCCCGCATAATATGAAAGCAAAATTAAGAGTGATTATAACCGGGGCCACCGGAATGGTGGGCGAGGGGGTGATGCATGAATGTTTACAGCATCCCAATGTGGAAGCCGTGCTGCTGATCAACCGAAAAAGCATGGGAGTTACACATCCCAAGCTTAAGGAGGTCATACACCGTGATTTTTTTGGTTTTTCGGCTATTGAAAATGAATTATCGGGTTATAATGCCTGCTATTTTTGTTTAGGGGTATCATCCGTAGGGATAAAAGCCGACGAATATTTCAGATTAACCTACACGCTAACCATGCACGTAGGCGAAATCTTGAGCAAACTCAACCCAGGTATGACCTTTTGTTATATTTCCGGAGCCGGAACCGACAGCAAGGAAAAGGGTAAAGGTTGGGCGGCTGTTAAAGGAAAAACCGAGAACGACTTGATGAAGCTTCCTTTCAAGCAAGTATTTGCCTTTCGCCCTGGCTTTATCAAACCGATAAAAGGCTTGTCGAACACACATAATTTTTATAAATACATCAACTGGCTGTTCCCTATTGGCAGGGCCTTGTATCCTGCTGGCTTTGTTACGTTGCAGGAGTTAGCCCATGCCATGATTAATATTACCGAAAATGGTTACGATAAGCAGGTTATAGAAGGAAAAGACATTATTTTGCTGGCTAAAAACCGGTAAAATTTTTATTCTTTATATATAAAATATGTCATTGCTTCGTCGTTCCTCGATGACATAAATGCGTAGGGCCTGTCAGTCTGAGCTCCGTCGAAGACTCGCGCGCAGAGGCCTGCCCACCATGCTTCGACGGAGCTCAGCATGACAGCTTTTAATCCTCTTTTACTTAGGCCTGAACGGATTAATATTCCAGCTTACGCCAACCGCCACACCTGTCGACCGGAGGTCAACCCGGCCAACACCGATACCTGTAACCGGGAGTTTCATATAAGGCTGTATAATAGTACTGAACTTGGAGTTGATCCTGCGTTCGTACGTAGCGTTTAAATTCAATACACCCAACCAATGCTGGTTACGCCCATCAACCTGAACATCATAGGATGGTTTCGAGCCATCGGCAAACGAAAAATGATAATTCTCGCGCAGCATAATGTAGGATGACAAACCGCTGCCTATAGCAAACTTGTTTCTGCCCTTGGCATAGAATTGATAATTCAGATTCAAGGGTATATCCAACACTTTACAATTAGCTGTTACATAATCCGGAAGATCATTACTTGGTCGCCCTTGCCAGGCTATGGAGTTATATTGACTGCCGGTGGCCTGATAAGGCTTAACCGCATATGATGCACCGGTTGATATGCTCAATTTTTTAGACAAGTGGATGCCTAACTGCACCCCAAAGTTTGTACCCACCTGGTTCCGGTTAAACGAATTAACGGCGTTCAGATCAGGTGCAGCCATTATGGCCAGCGTAAAGCGTGGCCCGGTTCTCAGTATCGGTTTAAGAGAGGGTTTATCTTTTTTAACCTGTTGCACCGGCGCTGTTTTACTACCAGCAGTATCTGCTTGGCTGGGATTAGTTGTATTGGCAGCCAGGTCATTTTGTTTTTGCGTGTTTGTAGCGGCTACCTTTGTAGGATCTACCACATTGTTGGTATTATCTACCGGAGGAACAACCGCCTTGTTTTTATCGGCACTATCCTTTATGGTTTTATTATTCGGTACATTCGGATTTATCGGATTTTGATTCACCGGTATATTATTTTGCTGATTACGCTTACCCGGAGTTACACCCAAGGCTGATCCCGCTTCGTTCTTGCCGCTGTTTACATTATTCTTAACCAGGTTTTCATTATCCGGGTTAGTATGCTTAACAGAGTCTTTTACAGACTGGTTATTTTGGCCATTATCTTTTTGGACAGGTAACTGTGTACCTGTTTTTATTTTTGGTTTAACTGCCAATTCATTCTTTTCTTTATCGTTCCTGTTAAAGAAGAACAAGCCTACAGCCAGCAGTAAAATAGCTGCTATTGCTGCCGAGTAATAAATTATCCTCCTGATGACCGCCTTTTTGCTGGGTTTATTATCCAGCAGGCGCTCCATAGAAGCCCAATCCTCCTCACGAAAAGCAAAATGATCTTCAGAGCCGGATAACCCGTCTTTGAACAGCTGATCTAATTTATTTTCGTTTTTCCCTTTCATCGCAATATTAATTCAATCAAGTGTGATAGTCCAACGCTCATCGCACCTATGGCAATAATTTTATGCCGTATATCTTCAGAACCACTGTCCGGCAAACGGCCGGAGTTAAGTACCATTGTTTTTAGTTTTTCCCGCGCTTTAAATAGGTTTGATTTTGATGTACCTGTGCTGATGCCTAACTGGGCTGCTATTTCTTCGTGCGAGAAACCTTCAATAGCAAACAAGTTAAATACGGTACGGTAAGCATTTGGCAGCTGCTGTATCATGCCCAGCAGATCATCATAATTTAGTTTCTGGTCGGGTAGTTCATCATGACCTATATCTTCGGCAGCATCCAGATCATCATTGAGCGATAGTTTCAGGTTGCTCCTGTAATAATCAACCGAAGTATTCATCATAATACGGCCAACCCAGGCAATGAACGGGCGCCCCGTATCATATTTGTGCAAATTAGTGAATACTTTTAAAAAACCCTGATTCATGATCTCCGCAGCTTCATAACGGTTACCGGCATATCGCAAACATATGCTCATAGCAAAGCCGTAAAATGCCTTATAAAGCATTTTCTGATCCTTTCGGCTTTGCTGCAAGCAGCCCGCAATAAGTTGTTGTAGTTCCGCTTCTCCCATATAAGGGGTTCAAATGGGGTTAAATTGTACTATTATTTATCATTTTTATAGTTATCACGTAGCCCGATATGAAAAGGTTGCCTGCACAATTCATTTTTTTTCAAAAAAAACACATCATCAATAAAAATCGCTAAACCCAAGGAAAGATTTTGGCAATAAAGATACTAAAAGCCAGTATAGTTAGCCTGCAATTACGCCAAAAATGGACCACATGATTAAAATGAATACCCGCTCAATAAAAATCATAACAGCGCCGTGATCCCTCAAATTTACGGTAGGCATCCGAGCGGGATGGGAGCGTAGTTTCATACCCGATACTTCCCTCTGATGATCCGCTGGTGTTGCTGTAATTTAGCCCACCGAAAGGAGCATCATGACTTACACCTAAACGCAGCTTTTCGCCGCCGTCGTGGTGGATGAATATGTCGAATATCAGCGAGAGTACTACGGCGCTTGGCCCTGCCGATCCGCCGGTGCGATACCACAGGCCCGCGTTAATACTTTTCCGCTTAAACTGCATGCCGGCATTGATAGATTGTGCACTGGCTTGTTTGTATAAGATAACGGAAGGAATCAGGAATGATTTTTCGTCTTCATCCAGGTTGGCATAGGGGTTCAGGTCAAGCCGGTAACTGGCATGCGCCGTGCCCCTCATGGGTAATTTGGCCGGAATACCGGTAAATGACTCATTTGGCCGGTTAATATGTTGTAAAGCGCCCCCGATATTAAAATCACCCACCACCAGGTTGATACCCGCACCGGCATCAAAATAGTATCGGTTGTCAAAAAGCGGTGGTTCTGCTGCGGTAGGAGCGCCGGGTATATAGCCAAATTGCGGGTCGATCTGATCGCTGAATATCAGCTTACTATAATTGACAGAACGATTGGTAATACCCGCCTGTAAACCAAACGATAATACAAAATCATCTGAACCTACGCTATAAGAATAAATACCTGCTATATTATTTTTAACAAGGCCGGCAGCGCCTTCGCTGCCACGGGTAAACAATAAGCCTACGCCACCACCAAACCGGGGAATATTATAGTCGATCGAGGCGGTAAGGTAATTAAAACCACCCGGTACCGATGTATACTGGTTACGGTAAATGAGGTTCATACGCAGGTCGCCGGGGAACTGACCGTTCAATGCCGGGTTAAGATAAACCGGCGAATTAAAAAACTGCGAATACATATGATCCTGGGCAAAGGTTACCAGGCCTGTTAGCAGCGCTGCGAAAAATAGAATAGCTTTTTTTAAGGGATTGCGCATCTGCTATCGTATTAAATTTATAGTACCCGTGCGTTTGGGCAGGGAGTTATTATAGCTCATGCCTTTCCATTCTGTGCCGTTTATAAATGTTGCCGAAGCCTGCCATATATAAACACCCTGCTGTACAGGCGCCCCTCTGAATGTTCCATCCCAGCCATCACCGTCTACCGGCGTACCTTTCGGATCGGTTAGTTTATCGGTTTCCCACATCAGCTGCCCGTAGTTATTAAATACCTGCAGGTGCCATTTTTTGATGCCGGAACCTTTGGCTATAAATTTTTGAAGCTCCGTTGAACCGCTGGTTGGCATAAAGGCATTTGGCAAGTAAAGCTGACCAGGAATACCCGTAATGTGAACTTTGTGCACAATAACACTATCGCAGTCGCCCCGGTAGGTTGTTAATGTTACCGAATAGGTACCCGTATCGGCGTAGGTATGTGTAGGGTTTCGATTGCTGGAGGTTTGCCCGTCGCCAAAATACCAAAGCCATCTCTCGGGGCCATTGGTGGTCTGATCAACAAATGAAAACCTGTAATTGGGTATACTGATGGTGGTATCTGGTTTCACTCCAAAGGCGGTAAAGGGTGGCGGATTTACGGTGATATAACTATTTTTAACAGCAGTGGTAGTACATCCGGTTACCGGGTTGGTCACCATCAGCGTAACGGTAAACGGTGTATTACTAAACCGGTACAAATGCGGAGCTGGATTTTGCTCAAATGCGTGCGCACTGCCATCGCCAAAATCCCAATCGTACTGGTATGAACTTGCGTTTGAATTACCATCCGGTGCTTGCGTTCCGTTAGTAAAATTGACTAACAGCGTTTTACAACCTGTGGTAACATTGGCAGAGAAAGCGGGTAATGGCAGCGGATTTACGGTTACAGTTACCTTATCCGACTCGATAGACGAACAGCTATTGGTAGCTGTTATAGAAACATGAAAAACACCTGCCTGGCTAAAAGTATAAGGAAGCGTGCTGCCTAAACCACCTGCAGTTATGTGGGTAACATTACCAGCGGGGTCATATATATTATAAGTAAACGTATCGCCACCGGTTGAGGCGTTTACAAAACTGGTAGCGAAAGGAACGCAGCCTGTATTGTTATTATCAGTCACAAAGGTTTTTGCCACAAAATCAGGCGGCGATACCGAAATGGGCCATTCTATACTTTTTGTGGTGTTACCACAAATGTCTTCGGCTACCATATATAACTTGTACAATTTGGCTAACGATGAAGTGACAGTAAAAACTGCCGGGGTTTTATCTGTATGCGTTATTGCAGGCAGGACATCCTGCTGCGTGGCTGGGTCATATAAGTGATAAGTGTAGTTTTTATTATTACCCGGTGAGGCATTTTGAACGGTCACCGTAAATGGCGAACAACCACTTAGCGGACTTGGAAGAATAAGCGCAACCGGTGCTGCCGGGTGCACCGTGATCTGTACGGGTGTAGCATTTATGTTATTGCCACAGGAGTTGAGTAACTGCAAATTTACTGTATAAATTTTATCCTTGCCATCAGTACCTGGTGTAAATTGATGTGAAGGGCTAACTTCGGTTGAGGTATTGCCATCGCCAAAATCCCAGGTAAAGCTCCCGCTGAGCGGTACTGATGTATTGGTAAACTGAACGGTTAAAGCTCCGCAGCCTTCGGCTACACTGGCCGTAAAGCCAGCTGTAAGATGTGCCGGTAAAACATGAACAGTTAAGGTAAAAGGATCGCCGTTACAGTTGCCACCAATAGCCTGTACTATGTAAGTCACTATAGCAAAATTTGATGGGTCGCTATTGGTGAGCACATCATTGATAACTGTACCGCTTCCGCTTGCATAACCGGTAACCGATGGCGATGTTTTAGTGGGATCAATTGTCCAGTTATAATTACCGCTGGGTGTAGAGAGTATATGATAATTAAGTGCTGTTCCTGAACATTGATTATTAATAACTGGAGCACTGGTAATAACCGTTTGTGGTTGAATAGTAATGGTAACCGTGCTAACCACCTTATCGCAAGGCGGCGTTAATGAGGTGGTACCTGTTAATGAAAAAGTAACTTTGCCCGCTGCTCTATCAGCAGCAGATGGGGTATAGGTAGTAACCAATGCATTAGGGTTACTAAAAGTGCCTGTACCACCCGTCCATTGTTGCCCGGTTACAGAACCGCTGGGAATGGTTCCTGTAAGGTTGATATCTGATCCGGCGCAAACCGTAAAAGGATTACCGGCACTGATAGTTGGGGATACCTGGAAAGTAAGATGCTGTGTAGCGGTAGCCGGCGCACCGCATCCGTTTTTTACCGCCACACTAACCGTATAAGTTGCGGCGTCATGAAACACTATCTGCGGATACTGGGAATTGGCAGTTGTGCCACCTGCAAAATCAAACGCTCCACCACTTACTGTCCAGGTGTACGAATCTGGTTTAAGTTCGCCTATACCGCCTAAAACCGTATGGGTAATACCCGCATCAGTATTAAAATTAAGCGTTTGGTTAATACCGCACACAGATGCATCTGCCGATAATTGGGCCGTTGGCGCGGCATCAACCGTAATGCTTTGTTCGGTACCCAAAACCGGACCGCAGCTTTTGGTATTAATAATAAGGTTAACACGATAAACACCTGCCGTACCAAAAACCATGTGCGGTTGCTGACTATTAGCGGTAGTATTATCTGCATAAGTAACCGCTGCCGGACCTGCGGTTATCCACTGGTAATTATTGGTGTTATCGCAATTGGCATCAATTACCGATGTATTGTCGGGTATTAAAGTTAATGGCCCGCAACCGGCTTTCACCGGGAAATTAAATATCGGTTTTGGCGGGTTTTGAATACAGATAGTCCTGATAACATCCGCGGCTCCGCAAATACCTGCCGTATTTTGCAAAACCAGTTTTACAGTGTGCACACCTGTTGTGGTAAAAGTGTAAACAAAAGGTTGGGTAGCCCCATAATTTTGAACTTGTAATATATCATCAACATACCACGAATATTTTGCATCGGTATTAATACAACTGGCCGAGGTGGTAGTGGTGCTGGCCGACTGCCCGGGATACGAGGTATTGGCAAATGTTACAGGTACATTTACGCAACCTGCATCAACATTTGAAAATTTATTTACAGGTGGTGCAAGCACCTGTGCATACTTGGTTGCCGGGGTACCAATATCGCCGCAGTAAACACTGGTAAGCTGCAGATCGACCCCAAAAACATTCTTGATATTATTAAAAATACTACCGCACGATGATGCGTTGTAAGTATGCACAAGTTTACCGCCTTGTGCTATGATCTCACAAAGTGTAAAGGTACTGCTGGCGCCATCGCCCCAGGTTACTTTATAGGTATGTCCCGGGTAATTATTCTGCAATCCGGTTTGGGGTGAGGTGATATCGGCATTAAAGGTGAGCTCGCCGCTGCCGTTTGAAAGACATACAGAGGTGATACCCGTTGCGCCAAGTCCGCTATTGGCTACGTTGTTCATCAGCAAATAGGATTTTGTACCCACAATACCGCCATTTACCGCTTTAACCGTTACCGTATAGTTTGCCGCCTGGGCATCAAAAGCGGCACTGGGCGAAACGGTAACCGTGCCACCTTCGGCTGTTTGTGCCAGATCATTAAAAAAGGAAGCGGTAACTGATGCTCCGGAGGTGGACTGATTTAAAAAAGTATATCTGGTGGTGGTATTCGGTGTGCCATTACATGTACCGAATACTTCCGGATATTGCGGATTAATGATCTGGGAACTTACCGCAGCAACTACTCCTGCCGAGTTATTAATGCTAAATGCTGATGATGCAGCGCTGGTGATAGCCGGCGCGGTGGAGACTACTTGTAATTTATATCCCGTTCCGGATGGTGTTCCGGCAGGGATAATACCATTCACAAACGTGGCATAAAAACCGCTGATGGTGCCTATTAGTTGTTGAGCACCAAAATTGCCGTTAGCATCTGACAGATAAAGATTAAATACATTATTGGCAGCAAAACAGCCAGAAGTATTGCTCAACTTTATAGGTATGGTAATGGTTGAACCCGGACCATAAGGTCCCGCATCAACATTACCAACGTTAATAGATTGAGCTGCAGCTGATGACACAAGTAGACAGAGAAGTGCTAAAAAAAATGATTTTTTAGTATACTTTATGTTCATTAAAAATTGGTTTCACAATGATCAAATGCTTCTTAACTCACCGTCCTATAAGGTGAATTTGGGGGTAAAACAATTATCAACCAATTGCAGCAATCATAATGCAGGTTACTATGATTGCCGAATTCGCACTCTTATACGGAATATTTTGCCTGTTAGTTACAAAAAAAGATAAGAATATGATGGGAAATTAATCTGTTAGAAAATTTTATAAATCGCTAAAAATAAAATTGTTAACCAAAAAACAAGTAGGCCACCAATATAGCTGCAATGATACCGGCAAAATCGGCTATGAGGCCTGCGGGGATGGCATACCGCGATCTTTTAATACCTACAGAACCAAAGTACAGCGCTACTATATAGAAAGTGGTGTCTGCCGAACCGTTGAATATGCAGCCTAACCGCCCCGCAAAGCTATCCACGCCAAAAGTTTGCATAGTATTGATCATCATGGCTTTGGAACCCGATCCGCTCAGGGGTTTCATATAAGCCACGGGCATGGCATCTACAAAACGTGTGTTTAAGTTAAATTGCGTACATATCCAGCGCAAACCGTCGTTCATATAATCCAGCGCGCCACAGCTTCTAAAAACGCTGATGCCTACCAGCATGGCTACCAGGTAAGGTATTATTTTTACCGAAGTTTCAAATCCACTTTTGGCGCCCTCAATAAAAGCATCAAACACATTGACCTTTTTAATCAGACCGCCCAGAATAAACATTACTGGTATAGTAAACAGCAAAAAATTGCTGCCGATGTTGGATACCGCACTAATTTGCCCTTTAGTTAAGTAATGCGTAAAGCACCAAACCAACAAGGTTATAAAAACGGTTAAACCACCAAGCCAGGCAATAATTACCCTATCAAGCAGGTTTATTTTCTGTTTAACAGCCACTACAAGCAAACCAACCACAGTGGCTACATAAGTGGCAATAATACAAGGGATAAATACATCGGTAGGGTTGGCCGCATTTAATATGGCCCGCTGGGCTATAATGGTAACCGGTAATAATTGCAAACCTGAGGTGTGCAGCACCAGGAACATGATCTGGGCATTAGAGGCCGACTCTTTATCCGGGTTTAACTCCTGCAGGCTGCCCATAGCTTTTAAACCTAGTGGGGTGGCGGCATTATCAAGTCCTAGTAAATTGGCCGAAAAGTTCATGAGCATTTGACCGGTAGCGGGATGGTCGCGCGGCACTTCAGGAAAAAGTCGGCTGAAGAATGGCCCTACAATGCGCGAAAGAAAATTAATAGCACCTGCTTTTTCACCAATATTGAGTATGCCCAGCCAAAAAGCCATTGCACCAACCAGAGGCAAAGCGATGTCCATTACCGATGATTTGGACGAGCTGAATATACCATCAACCAATAACTTAAATGCTTCTGCATCACCAAAAAACACCAGTTTGATAAAGGCAACCACAAAGGCTATCAAAAAAAAGGCTATCCAGATATAATTAAGGACCATCAGCTATGTTTAAGGCTTTGAAGTTAATGGTTTTGTTATTTAATATGAAATAACAATCTTTAAATACTATTTGATTAAAACAAAATGAACCACGTTGTAGAAGAATTAAACACTATCCTGAATGAGTTTCAGGATATAAAATCGCAGGCAATTGATTGGGAAACCAGGCCAGCATCCGGCAAGTGGTCAAAGAAAGAAATTCTGGGTCATTTGATCGATAGCGCGCAGATTAACCTGCAACGGTTTATACGCTGCACTTACGAAGAAAACTTCAGGCTCACCTATGAGCAGGATGCCTGGGTAACAGCACAAGCTTACCAGAGTGCTGATATTAAAGACCTGACAGATCTGTGGACTTTATTGAACAAACAGATCATTAGCGTACTAAAAAACTATCCGTTAGACAGGGTAGACGTCCGCTGCGATAACAGCAAGCTGGAACCCAACCTGCAAACGGTAACCTGGCTGGCTAATGATTATGTGGAGCATTTAAAGCATCACCTAAAACAGATCACGTCATAACAGAACATTTATAAATTAGGGCAAATTTTTCGTATCTTTATAGGTAATAAAGCAGCCCGGTTTTTCTGATTAAAAAGGAAAACCGGGCTGCTTTGTTAAGGAGGAAAACAGGGCAAAAATCGACTGTTTTTGATTTAGTTATTTGACACTCAATAAATTAATACTTTTTAAAGTTTTAAAAACCGCTTAAAATCGCGTTAAATTTGTTAAAAAGTGTTAAAATCGATGTTTTTTGAGTGGTTTTCGACCAGTTTTCATCCGTTTTTGAGCAGAAAAGTGTTAAAATTAAAGGTTTAAAAAGTTTTTGACCGTAAATAAACTAAGCAGTAATTACGCGAAATGTTAAAACCGCACCTAAATCAAATGGTATCATGACAGGATATTCAGGAACACCACTGGCAAAAAAACTGGGCATCAAACCAGGATTCAGAATTAAACTGATCAATGCCCCCGATTATTACATGGGCTTGTTTACCGACCTGCCCCCAGAGCTATATTTTGATGATACACCGGTTCTGCAAAAAGATTTTATACACTTTTTTACTTTGAATAAAGATGAGTTACTGATCAGGTTACCGTTGCTGAAGGGACAGATAAAACCGGATGGTATGATATGGGTTTCATGGCCCAAAAAAGCATCAAAAGTAATAACCGATGTAACCGAAGACCTGGTGAGAGGTACCGCTCTTAAAAGCGGGCTGGTTGATATTAAAATTTGCTCGGTGGATGAAACATGGTCGGGTTTAAAATTAGTAATACCCGTAAAAGACAGGCAAACATCAACTTAAGATCATTTTTATAAAAAACCATATAAAGCATCTCCGGAGTACTTTATTAAGCGGGCGTAAATACCTAACTTAGCCTTACAATATATTCAATATGCCTAATAAAATAGAACTTAAACGTGTACATGGTGATTTTGGGTTTGAAGCGGTTGATGCCTACGGCCATACCGTAAAAATGGATAGCAGCCCTGAGACCGGTGGTGATAATTTTGGTGTTCGCCCAATGCAGATACTTTTGATGGGCCTTGCAGGTTGTTCGGCCATTGATGTGATCAGCATCCTGAAAAAACAACGCCAGGAAGTAAAGGATTATAAAATGGTGGTTAACGGCGAACGTGAGGCAGGCAAAGAGCCCTCATTATGGGAGGATATTGAAATTGAATTTCATTTATACGGTGATATTGACGAGGATAAGGCCGCCCGCGCCGTTGAACTGTCGTTAACTAAATATTGCTCTGTAGCCGCCACCTTAGGTAAGGCAGGCGCCGAGATTAAGTCAAAAGTTTTTGTACATTCTGCTTAGTTGATAGTTCATAGTTGATGGTTCATGGACTCAGGATGCAGCTGCTATGAACTATGAACCATCAACTATAAACTTATCAATTATGAACCCTGTACCTTTACCAACCATACATCTTTTTCCGGTACTGGATCAACTGCTTATTGAATTACTTAAATCTTTATCACCCGATGATTGGAGCAGGCCTACTGTAGCCAAACTTTGGACGGTAAAAGATATTGCTGCTCATCTTTTGCATGGCAACGTGCGTACTATCTCCTCGCGACAATCATTCACTGGAGATACACCGCCAATGATCAATAGTTACCAGGATCTGGTTAATTTTCTGAATGAGCAGAATGCGATCTGGGTAAAGGCTATGAAACAGGTAAGTCCCGATCTGCTCATACAGCTACTTGAAACAACAGGGACACAATTTACAGATGAATTAGCCTTGTTAGACACATTTGGCGTTGCTAAATACGCAGTGGCCTGGGCAGGAGAGGAGCAATCTGCCAATTGGTTCCATATAGCCAGGGAGTACACCGAAAAATGGCACCATCAACAACAAATACGCGATGCAGTAAACAAACCGGGCATTATGCACCGTGAACTCTTTTATCCGTGCATAGCCACTTTTATGTATGCTTTACCACATACTTATCGCAATGTGCAGGCACCAGATAACACTTTAATTGAAATAGCCATAGAAAGTGAAGCCGGCGGCAACTGGTATCTTCAAAAAGGTAGGGATAAGTGGGGCTTTGTCACTAAAAATAACAAAGTTGCTGATAGCAAAGTAATCATCAAGCCAGATATTGCCTGGAAACTTTTCACTAAGGCCATTACACCTGAAATTGGAATACAAAATTCCATACTAGCGGGTAATAGACAATTAGGAGAGAAAATATTTGATACGATTGCTGTGATGGCCTAACCATATATATTACATATAATAATATATATTATATATATTGGTTTTAGATTTTAAATAATAGTTAAAAATCCCCATACGAACGAAATTTCATCCAAATTTCATCTTCAACATTTTCACCCTGTTATGAACAATACCTTTATAATTAACTATTGTATAGATTAATATATACAAAAATAAGTTTTTTAATACAGACTGTACTGTTTTTAACTCATTAACTATTTGGTACAAAAATTCAGGAAATCGTAATTGTTACCCGTTAAAACACGGGTTTCTTTCGTATCCTTTATCATTGCTTAAAACAGGTTCTATCAGCCATTTATACTTAAATTTTAACACTTAGTTTTAAAACTATAGCTAAATTTTATCCTGAACATATGTTGTAGAAAAAACCTGCTGGCATTAATGTTGCCTAAGGGGGATATGGTTTATTGAACAGTAAACCGCTAATTAAACACAACGATATGAAATCAAATTTAAAAAAAACCACGCTGCTTTTAACAGCACTTATGGTAGGTGGTAAATTATTTGCCCAGTCACCTGACACAACAGCATCAAGCTATGATTACGTAAAGCCTTTTTCAGGCGGCAATAATTTCCGTACATGGTCTGTGGGTGTTCACGGAGGCATGTTAACCCCTTACACTATTTTTGGTACTAACGGAAGACAGGATTTTAAAAATCCAACCGAACAACTTGGGTATGGTGCCTATATCAAATACCAGTTTTTACCTTCATTAGGTTTACAAGCAGATTTCTTGCGCGGTAAAGTAAAAGGTAACAACAGCCAACCAGATGCAACAGGAAAACCTGCTTACAGTTCATTCACTACCAACATTAACTGGTCAGCTGGATTGAGCGCCAACATTACCCTGGCTAACATCAACTGGCGTCATGACAAACCATTTATCCAACCTTATTTAACCGTTGGTGCCGGTACTATGAATTATACACCAAAGATCACTACTCCTGGTGGCCAGGAAACCAACTTCAGGACCGATGGTAAGGCGTCTATTAACGAAATCTACATCCCATTGGGTCTTGGTTTGAAATTTGATATTGCCCCAGGTGTAAATCTTGACTTAGGTTACCAGGTTAACTTTGTACAATCTGACAATTTTGACGGTTACAATTATGGATCAACTAATGACAGATTTTCTTATGCACACATAGGTTTAGAATTTGCTTTGGGTAGCCGTAAAAAACCTCAAATGGCAACACACAACCCTGTATCATCAATGCGTAAGGAGTACTTATGGGAAAATCAACAAACCAAAACTGCATTACAACAAGAAATTGATGCAGAAAAAGCTAAAAACGACCAGTTAAGAAATGATTTGAACACTACTAATGCTAACCTTGCCAAATTAACAACTGATAGTGATGGCGATGGAGTACTGGATATTAATGATAAATGTCCAAACACACCTTCTGGTACTAAAGTAGATGGTTCTGGTTGTCCATTAGCTAAACCGGTTATTGTTGTAACTGAAGAAGACAGAAAAGTGGTTAAGGATGCGATCAAAAATCTGGAATTTGATTTAGGTAAATCAACCATCCGTGAGCACTCATTACCAAGCTTAGACAGAGTTGCCAACTTACTGATCGAGAAAAACTTCAGCTTAAAATTAGCAGGCCATACTGATAACACAGGTTCTAAAGATCTAAACATGAGATTATCAAAAGACCGTGCAGAATCAATCAAATCTTACTTAGTAAGCAAAGGTGCTAATGCATCACGTATTGAGGCTACAGGTTATGGTCAATCACAACCAATTGCATCTAACAAAACAGCTGCTGGCCGTCAGGCAAACCGCAGAGTTGAATTCACACTATATTAATAGTTGGATTTCAGTTTAGACACAATTTCTAAAACAACAAAGCCGCTCAAATGAGCGGCTTTGTTGTTTTATGATATATTCTGATCAACCTTTTTTATCCAAAGCTTATCGTCAAAACTTTTATTCTCCTTCAAAAAAATCAATCAGGCCTCCAAAATAACTATTGTTCCAGCCATCAACCATATCATCAAAATCACTATCAGGAATGTTGGTATGCCTTAATTCAACAGACGATCCTTTTTTATCAGGATGTAGCTTAATGGTTACGATGGAATTATCAGATTCTCCTTCAAAATACCATTGCTGCACAATTTTTTTGTTTAGTTCAAACTCCAGGTTTTTTCCGGTAATACTACCATCCCACATGGAAAATTCAGAGCCTGGCTCGGTTGACATTTCGGCTGCTTCACCCGTCCATAATTCTATGGTGATAGGATTGGTTAGGGCCATATAAATCTCTTCGGGGGTGGCCGGTATGCTGTAATATTTTTTAAAATCTTTCACCTGCGCAATTTAGCAGAATTATTTTTAGCTTTTAAATTAAACATTAACAGGGCCAACTGGTAATACTACTTTGCCGTACACTTCATTCAACACATTGGCAATACCGGTATATATGGCAGATGCACCGCAAATTATACCTTCATATCCAGCCAGGTGCTTTATACTACTATTACCAGTAGCATCACCGGCAACCAGCAGAAAGAATAATATGGTTAACGAAGCAAATACAAACTGTAATGCACGATTTAGTTTCAAGGTTCCAAAAAACAATAATAGCGTGAATATTCCCCAAATGCTTAAATAGGCACACATGGCACCTTCTGATGGTGCTGCGCCCCAACCTAATTTAGGCATCACTATTAAACCTACTAACGACAGCCAAAAGAATCCATAAGAGGTAAAAGCGGTTAAACCAAAAGTATTATTCTTTTTGGCTTCAATTACACCAGCTATTACCTGTGCCAATCCGCCATAAAATATACCCATAGCCAGTATCATAGTGTTCATTTCAAAAAAACCAGCATTGTGAATGTTTAATAATACGGTGGTCATACCAAAGGCGCAAAGGCCCAGAGGAGCAGGGTTGGCAATGCCATCTTTAACAGTTACAGGTGTTGTAGGAATCATAATAGGTTAGATTTTTTAATTGGTTCACTGCAATCTAACTGATTTATAAATATTAAGCAAATTTTTACAACTCAAGGGGTACTTTTGCGTTAAGTATTTACCTATGCAGAAATTAGTATTGATACGTCACGGCGAAAGTGCCTGGAATTTAGAAAACCGCTTTACCGGCTGGGAAGATGTCGACCTTTCGGAAAATGGATATATACAGGCCCGAAATGCAGGCAACATTCTCAAAAAAAATGGCTATAATTTTGATGTTGGCTTTACATCTTTTCTTAAACGATCCATTAAAACCCTGCATTTTATTTTAGAGGAATTAGACCACCTTTGGATACCGGTTGAAAAATCATGGCGATTAAACGAGCGCTTTTATGGTGCTCTACAGGGGATGAATAAAGATGAAGCTATTACTCAATACGGACCGGATCAGGTCCATAAATGGCGCCGCGATCCTAATGAGTATCCACCTGCTATTACCAAAGAGGATCCCCGTTACCCGGGGCACGATCTGCGGTATAAAGGACTCACGGAACGAGAACTACCTCTCACTGAAAACTTAAGCGAAACCATGGATCGTGTTTTGCCTTTCTGGAATGAGCGTATCGTAAAAGCCATGCGACGTAATCAAAAAGTAGTGATCGTTGCCCATGGAAATAGCTTGCGTTCCTTAGTAAAATATATCGATTTATTGAGCGATGAAGAAGTCAGTAATCTCGAAATACCTACTGCTACTCCTTTGGTATATGAGCTTGATGAGGGATTGAACAGGATAAAACACTATTACCTGGAGTAAGGGCCCCCTAACCCCCTAAAGGGGGAATATACTTGGCTAATGCTTTGATAATTCCCCCTTTAACTTATATCATTTTTATACAGCTTCAGCTACAAGTGTTTTTGTTGATGCCAAAGTCACTCCGGTTAGCTGATCAGCAAAAGCAATGAAAGCTTTGCTCTCAGAAATAAGATCCTGGTTATCGATCAGATCTTGCAGATTAACTTTTCCGATAACAAATTTGTAGCTGCCTGAGTAATAACGTTCCTGTATATGCTTAAAGTTTAACGCTTCCACCAGGCTTTCATCATCATATCTCAGGTAAATATTCAATTCAATGTTATTGGTAAAGTTAAGGTCGGTCTTTTCTTTAGCCTTTTTATATTCATACTGGTAGTTATAACGCAGGGCCGCGATATCAGACAATACAGCCGATCCGGTAGGATGGCCACCTGCGCCTTTACCAAAAAAGAATTGTTGATCAGCAAATGCTGCCTGTACGGTTACGCCGTTGTATTCATATTCTACATTGTATAAAAACTCTGTTTCGTTTACAAATTTAGGCAATACAAATAGGGCTACATTTCGCTCGTCCAATTCTTTGGCTACAGGAACCAGTTTTATTTTCAGGTTTTTTTCGCGGGCATATTGCAAATCCTGTGCGCCCAGGTTTTGTATGCCGAAGTTAAATACTTCATCTGGCTGCACAATTACACCGTAAGCATGCGCAGCAGCTATTACCAGCTTGTATTTGGCATCAAAACCACCAACATCACTGGTTGGATCGGTTTCTGCAAAACCAAGGTCTTGTGCCTGTTTTAGGGCGCTGTTATAATCCAGGCCCTCAATAAAGCCTTTGGAAAGTATATAGTTTGATGAACCGTTAAAAATACCGCTTATGGAGTGAAGTAATTCATTGTCATAATACTCCTCCAGGTTACGGATAATAGGGATACTACCACAAACCGCACCTTCATATAATAAAGATGTACCATGTTTATGCTGCAACTCGATCAGTTCTTCCAGATGAAGCGCGATCATTTTCTTGCTGGCCGAAACCACATTTTTACCCGAACTTAAAGCTCTTGATACAATTTCAAAAGCAGCCTCAGTATCATTGATCAGCTCAACAATGGTATTGATCTCCGGATTATTAAGCAATTCATCCCGATCGGTAGTAAATAAATGTGCCGGCAGGGAGCGCTCTTTATGCGGATCCTTGATAGCAAATTTTACAATTTCAATGTTTAAATTTTTGGTTTTAACGATATCATAAAGCCCCTGCCCAACAACTCCAAATCCAAATAATCCGATATTTAACTTTTTACTCATTACGCTGTACGTTGTAATTCTATAATTTTTCCTTTTACATCGGTTTTAAAAAACGATGTGATAATATTTGTTAATGCTTCTGTTTCAATTAAAAATCCATCATGCCCATAAAACGAATCCAATTCAGCAAAAGCTGATTTCGGGATATGCTGGAACAGGTATTGTTGCTCATCAATCGGGAATAATACATCAGAATGAATCCCAATAACCAGAGTACGGGCTTTGATCTGACTTAAGGCTTTTTCAACCCCATGACGACCACGACCCACGTTATGTGAATCCATAGTTTTGGTGAGATACCAATAGCTATATGCGTTAAACCGGTTCACCAGTTTTTGCCCCTGGTAGCTTTGATAAGTCGATGCACGGTAATCATCCGTTTTATCATCGCTTTCCTCTTGTTGGGTTATGGAATAAGTTTTATATCCACGGTAGGAGAGCAGAGCTATACTTCTGGCCGCTTTAAGCCCTTTTTGGCCACCATCTGGCGTATTGGCATAAAAAGTACGGTCGGTAGTAATAGCCAAACGCTGCGACTCATTAAATGCGATACCCCATGGAGAATGACGCGCATTTGTAGCTATCAGGATCAGGTTTTTGATCCGTTCAGGTTCTATAATAGCCCACTCAACTGCCTGTTGACCGCCAAGTGAACCACCTATCAAAATATGTATATTATTGATTTGTAAATGATCAGCGAGTAACTGATGTGCTTTTACGATATCCCTAATAGTAAATTGCGGAAACGCTTGATAATAAGGCTGCCCACTTACCGGGTTTACACTTAGTGGATTGCTTGTACCATAAGGCGAACCCAGGATATTGGCACACACAATAAAATGCTCTTCGGGATTAAAAAGGAACCCGGTACCTACCAAACCTTTCCACCAGTCAAATACATCGGCATTGGCGGTAAGGGCATGACAGATCCAGATCACGTTGTCTTTCGCCTTATTCAGTCTGCCATAGGTATGAAAACCAATTTCCAGATCCTGTATTTCCTGGCCCGATTCGAATTCAAATGCTTCTGTGTACTTAAATATTTCTGTATTCATCCTTTTGTTTTGTTATTCGGGTGGTTTCAAATCTTTGGTTCAGACTTAAAACCATCCCTTATAACTTTACTATATCACTTAAAAAAAACTATACTAACTCTGCGGCAAGCTGCTCTACTTTGGCAAATGCCTGTTCAAAATCGGCCTTGATATCATCAATATGTTCAATGCCTACTGATACCCTTAACGATGTTGGTGTTACACCAGCAGATAACTGTTCTTCGTCAGAAAGCTGCTGATGCGTTGTAGCAGATGGTTGAATGATCAGCGTTTTGGCATCACCCAAATTGGCCAGATGGCTTACCAGTTGAAGGCTGTCGATAAAATGACTTGCCTGTTGTTTATCGCCCTTAATCTCAAATGACAACACCGCTCCAAAACCATTTTTTAAATATTTTTTTGCCAACGCATGATACGGTGACGATTGCAGACCCGGATAACTAACTTTAGCTACCTGCGGATGTTGCTCCAGCCATTTAGCTAATTCCAGCGCATTATCTACATGGCGTTGTACCCGTAATGACAAAGTTTCTAAACCCTGAATATTCAACCAGGCATTAAACGGCGACTGTGAAGGGCCGAAATCACGCAGACCTTCAACACGGGCACGTATAATAAACTGGATGTTACCAAATGGGCCGTCAATACCAAATACATCGGCAAATACCAACCCGTGGTAACCTTCAGATGGTTCTGTAAACTGTGGATATTTACCGTTACCCCAGTTGTAATTACCTCCATCAACTATAACACCTCCAATGCTGGTTCCGTGTCCACCGATCCATTTGGTAGTTGATTCTACCACGATATGTGCACCATGCTCCAATGGGCGAAATAAATAACCTGCGGCGCCAAATGTATTGTCGACAATCAGGGGCAGGTCATGTTTTTTAGCCAATGCTGCTACCTTTTCAAAATCAGCAATGGCAAAACCCGGGTTGCCTACTGTTTCCAGGTAAATGGCTTTGGTTTTATTGTCGATTAAAGCTTCTAGATTTTCAGCAGTATCATCTTTTGCAAAACGAACATCGATACCTAAACGCTTAAAAGCTACTTTAAACTGATTATAGGTTCCGCCGTACAGGAAAGGAGAGGTCACAAAGTTATCACCAGCCTGTAATATATTGTTTAAAGCAATGAATTGTGCCGCCTGCCCCGATGCTGTAGCCAAAGCTGCGACACCGCCTTCTAAAGCCGCTACCCGTTTTTCAAAAACATCGGTAGTGGGGTTCATAAGACGCGTGTAGATGTTCCCAAATTCCTTCAGCGCAAAAAGATTAGCACCATGCTCCGCGTTTTTAAATACGTATGAGGTGGTTTGATAAAGTGGTACAGCGCGTGAACCAGTGGTTGGATCGGCTTCCTGGCCGGCGTGTAATTGAAGGGTTTCGAATTTTAAATTGTTGGCAGACATAGTTGTAAGATTGAAATGTGTTTAATTAATTTTTTGACGATTTGATGGATTTTTAACTTGCCGGTAAATGATCTTTACCAGTTGTTGCAACACGTTTGTTTTTCGGGATCGGAAAAAGAGGACGTGTTAAGTCGATCAGCAGCAGCAACACATACACATATTGCTGATATTTGAGCAAATAGATTGTATGTTACCGTTTGAGGTATTAAAAATGTTGTGCTGACTAAATTTAATTAAACTTTTCATGGTTATAAATTTATATTCCCCGGGGTTATTTTCCGGGACAGGAATTGGCACCTTCTCCAATTTTGGAGGGTTGCCAGCGGGTCATTGAGCCTGATCTCTCGCCGCTTCTTTATAAATCAAAACCCGAACTATCGCGGAGAATTGATCAATGGTATCGCTACCAAATATTGTTGCAAATATAGGGTGATATAATTTAAAAAACCAAATTAAATTTTTCTTTGAGGTAAAAGGTGAAAGGTTAAGGGCAAAAAGTTTTATGTGGATGACCATAAAAAAGCCTTTTACCTTTCGCCCTTCACCTTTATCCTTAACTCAAGGCTTGCTTCAAATCTGCGATTAAATCATCAATATGTTCTAAGCCAACAGATACTCTGAGGAGATTTCTTGGAGTCTTGGTATCAGGCCCTTCCACAGTTGCCCGGTGCTCTATCAGGCTTTCAACTCCTCCCAAACTGGTGGCACGAGTAAATAAGCTGAGTTTATTGATGATGTTATGCGTATCGTTTTCATCACCCTTAACAATAAAGGATAACATGCCGCCAAAAGCCAGCATTTGTTCTTTAGCGATGTCATGTTGCGGATGCGATGGCAAACCGGGATATAGCACCCGCTCAACTTTAGGATGTTGCTCTAAAAACTCAGCCAGCAGTTGAGCGTTTTGTACATGGCCTTTAACCCGATAGGGCAATGTTTTAATACTACGAACGAGGTAATAACAATCAGTTGGAGAGGGGATAGCGCCCCCCATTTCCTGTACCTGGCGTATTTTTTGCCACCACTCGCTTTTTTCGGCAGTAATTAATGCGCCACCCATCAGGTCGCTATGGCCGCCAAAATATTTGGTTGCTGAGTGCATCACGATATCTGCTCCTAATGAAAGCGGCTGCTGGCATATCGGAGTAGCAAAGGTATTATCACAAACCACTCTGATACCTTTGGCTTTGGCAATAGCCACTACCTTTTTGATATCAGTTATTTTAAGCAGCGGATTTGATGGAGTCTCCAACCATATCAATCCTGTTTCTGGCCTGATGTGCTGCTGCAACACCTCTGTATCGTTTACATCGATAAAATCAAAAGTTAAAATGCCGGCAAACAGATTTTTAAGCTGGTTACGTAAGCCATGATACATATCATCGGGCGCTATAATGTGCGTCCCCGCGGGCAGCGACTGGAAAATCGACATGCCCGCAGCATTACCCGATGAAAAAGAAGCCGCATCCACACCATTTTCCAGCTTAGCCAATACATTTTCCAACGACCAGCGGTTAGGGTTTGATGACCGGCTATAGATATGCCCGCCCGGGAAATCACCATCAATACCACGTTCAAAAGTGGTAGATAATATAATAGGCTGTATTACAGCTTTTGACGATTCGTCCTTTTTATTCCCCGCATGGATAGCTATAGTTTCAATCTTCATTTGGCCAAATTAAATAAGATTATTTTTATAAGGTGTAGCGGGGGAAATAATTTTTCCGTAATATTTAAAAACCTGCATCATGAAAACACTTTACTTATCCGCTATCATTATTTTAATTTCAATGGCTGGCTGCAAAAAAGATAACATTGCCAATGAAAGCGACTTTAATAAAAGCTATAACATCTGGTTAAGCTTCAAAAGCAACGCACAAAATTCATATCAATATACCACTAGCTCGGGATCTGTTTTCGGTTATGGATCGGAGACTAAAATCAGTGTAATTAATGGTAAAATTGTTTCACGTGATTTTATTTCGACGCAACTTAGGCGAAACGGCACCAGTCAAAAAGATACCATAAAACAATGGCACGAAGACGCTGACCATATCAATACACATTCTAACGACACAGATGAGTCACTTACTTTAGATGCTGTTTATCAAAAGGCTAAAACCGTTTGGCTTAAGGCTGATAAGAAATCCAACAGCATTTATTTTGAAGCAAAAAACAACGGCATGATATCCAATTGCGGCTATGTTCCAAATGGTTGCCAGGATGATTGTTTTAATGGTATAACCATAGGCGCAATAACCTCTATGCAATTTTAGTGTCATTTACTTCCATCCACTTTGTAATGAATTATCTCATAAAGCATAGTTTTATGCTTTTTAGTACATTTGCGCAAAGTTTTTTTCATGGAAGCTGAAGGTAATTTACAGTTATTATTACAAAATCCGGATCTATCCGCTGATTTAAAGCACATTGCCGAAAAAGTTCTCAACAGTGAACGCATCACCTTTGATGAAGGCGTGATCTTGTACGAGCAGGGCGACCTGGGTTATCTGGGCGTTTTGGCCAACTACATCCGCGAAAAACGGCACGGGCATAAAACCTATTTCAACCGTAATTTTCATATTGAGCCTACTAATTTGTGTGTTTACGACTGCAAATTTTGCTCATACTCACGCCTGCTGAAACAAAAATCAGAAGGCTGGGAGTACACCATGGACGAAATGTTTAACATGGTGACCAAATATGACGGCGAACCGGTAACCGAAGTACATATAGTAGGAGGCGTTTTGCCACAATATGATGTACCTTTTTACCAGGAACTTTTTAGTCGTATCCGCGCCCATCGCCCGGAACTGCATATCAAGGCATTAACCCCGGTTGAGTATCATTATATATTTAAAAAGGCCAAAATTGACTACGCTACGGGCATGCGCCTGATGCAAGAGGCTGGCTTACAATCGATACCCGGTGGTGGTGCCGAAATTTTCCATCCTGAAGTACGTGACCTGATATCTAAAGATAAATGTACCGGCGATCAATGGCTGGCTATTCATGAAGAATGGCACAAACTGGGTGGCCGCTCCAACGCTACCATGTTATATGGCCATATCGAAAAATTCTGGCATCGGGTTGATCATATGGAGCGCCTGCGCCAGTTACAAGATAAAACAGGAGGTTTCCAAACATTTATCCCGTTAAAATTCCGCAACCAGGATAACCAGATGTCGCACGTACCAGAGTCAACGGTGGTTGAGGACCTGCGCAATTATGCCGTGGCACGTATCTACCTGGATAATTTTGATCATATTAAGGCTTATTGGGCCATGATCAGTCGTACTACAGCGCAATTATCATTGAACTTTGGGGTTGATGATATTGATGGCACACTGGATGATACCACCAAAATATACTCCATGGCTGGTGCTGAAGAACAGCACCCGGGCATGAGCACCAAACAATTGGTTGAGCTGATCAAAAATGTAGGACGGCAGCCTATTGAGCGCGATACTTTATATAATGTGGTAACCGATTTTACTAATTTTGAATTCCCAGAAACTGAACCCAAACCGCAGTATTACAAGTTGCCGGTAATTAACTAGATAAAAAGCTTAAAGCAGAAGGCTAAAAGCCGAAAGCAATATAAAACAAGCGATAAAGCTTTAGGCCTTCGGGTTTAGCTTTCAGCTTAAAAATGAATGATACAAAAAACCTTATATATAGTTCGCCACGGCCAAACAGAGCTTAATAGACTAGGCGTTGTACAGGGCCGGGGAATGGATACCGATTTAAATGACGAAGGCCGCACACAAGCGTCTCAATTTTATGAAGCTTACAAAAGTGTACCTTTTGATAAAATATACATATCGGCATTGAAGCGTACCCAGCAAAGTATTCAGCCTTTTATCGATTTGGGTATACCGTATCAGAAATTATCAGGTTTAGACGAACTGGCCTGGGGAATACATGAGGGGCAACCTGCAACTGCGCAAAACAAAGCCGCTTTTTTACAAATTATGCGCGACTGGTTAGATGGCCGCCTAGACAGCAAATTTGAAGGTGGTGAAAGTCCGAATGAGGTAGAAATACGCGAGCGCGAAGCGCTTAATGTAATCATGAGCCATCCCGAGGAAAAAACCGTATTGATATGTATGCACGGCCGGGCTATGCGTTTGTTGCTTTGCATCCTAAGCGGAAAATCCCTTACCGAAATGGATACCTTTCCGCATCAAAACCTGGTTCTATACAAAGTAATATATGACGGCGAAAAATTTGAGATCGTCGATTTTAACAACTCCGAACATTTAAAACAATCCTGAAAGAGAGCGTTTCTGTGAATAAAATAAGAATATCAGCTGTAAGCTACACTAACACCAAACCCTTTATATACGGCATCCAACATAGTGGAATATTAGATAAAATTGAATTGAGCCTGGATATGCCGTCAGACTGCGCTCAAAAACTAATTGATGATGTGGTTGACATCGGACTGATCCCGGTAGCAGCCACCCTGAATTTGCCGCATTGGGAAATAGTATCCGAGTACTGTATTGGTGCTGTTGGCGCTGTAAATTCGGTATTTATTTTCAGTAATTGTGATGTTAAGGCCATCAAATATCTGCAGCTTGATCCGCAATCACGTTCATCCAATAACCTGGCCAGAGTTTTATTAAAAAACTATTGGAAGGTAACACCTGAATTGATTAAAGATGCTGCCGACTACAGCGAATCGACAGAAGCCAATACCGCCTTTGTACAAATTGGCGACCGTACTTTTGGCAAAAAGGAGAAATATAAATATGCCTATGACCTTGCCGAAGAATGGCAAAACTTCACCGGCTTACCATTTATGTTTGCAGGCTGGATAGCTAATAAGCCTATTCCACAAGATTTTATGGAAGAGTTTAACGCCGCCCTGAAATATGGTCTTGACCATCGTGCAGAACTTTTTGAAGAATTACCTATGCGTGAGGATTTTGACATCCAGGATTACCTGATGCACAAAATTGACTTTGATCTTACCGACGGAAAAAAGAAAGCGCTTTATATGTTTTTAGATTATATAAAGGCATTGTAACTATCATTACCAACATATTCTTTCTATTGTAGAGACGCATCAGATGTATCTCTTTTTGTTTACACATTTTTAATATTTTAAAACCTTCTGAGGTAAAATACATTGGTTATATTGAAACCATTAAATCAATGAATCAATGAACCCATCATTAAAAGGACAAGCGGCCCTGGTTACGGGCGCCGATAGCGGTATTGGTAAAGGAGTAGCACTGGCACTGGCAGCCGCGGGTGCAAAGCTGGTTATTAACTATGCTCACAATCACGATGCCGCTGAAGCCACGGTGGCTGAAATAAAAGCAGCAGGCGGTGAAGCATTTGCCGTGCAGGCCGATGTAAGTCACGAAGCCGAAGTAAAGGAAATGTTTGCACAAATGTTCGCGCAATATAGCACCATTGATATTTTGGTAAACAATGCCGGTTTACAAAAGGATTCAAAATTTGTAGATATGACCCTGGATGATTGGAATACGGTAATCAGTATTAACCTTACCGGGCAATTTTTATGCTCACGTGAGGCAGCCAAAGAGTTCATACGCAGGGGAGTGGTTGAAGACCGGAGCCGTGCAGCCGGTAAGATCATTTGCATGAGTAGTGTGCATGAGGTAATCCCTTGGGGAGGTCATGTTAACTACGCAGCGAGCAAAGGCGGAATCAGCATGTTTATGAAAAGTATAGCCCAGGAACTCGCACCACACAAAATCAGGGTAGTAGGTATAGGGCCAGGCGCTATACAAACACCTATTAATAAAGCGGCCTGGGATACACCCGAGGCATTAGATAAACTACTCACGCTCATACCATATAGCCGTATAGGTCAGCCCGAAGACATTGGCAAGCTTGCCGCCTGGCTGGCATCAGACGACGCAGATTACATCACCGGCACCACCATTTTTATGGATGGAGGTATGACTTTGTATCCTGGTTTCGCGGATAATGGTTAAATTGAGGTTAAAGTAATTTGAAAAATCGGTTTAGCTAATCCCAAACCGATTTTTTTATGCATTTTTAAATTTACATATTGTAAATTATACACTAAGTAAGTTGTAAAAATTTAAATTTTTCATCTTAAAAGTCATATAATTATAAAATATTCATAAAAGTTAAATTTTATTTGTGACATTACTAATCTTAGCATACTTTTGTTATGGATTTAAAATTTAAACGAACATGAAAAAGATATTTTTAACAACAGCAATTGCCGCTTTATTAAGCGTTAATGTATTTGCCGCTGACGGCGTAAAAAAAGTAGTAGATGGTGGAACAAATGTTTCATACATCGCTTTACACGGTTTCACAGTTGATTTTGCTGATGCAAAAGATGTAAACTGGACTGTAACTAAAAATTGCCAGAAAGCTACCTTCACTATCGATGGTGTTAAGAAAACTGCTTTCTATAACCTGAATGGTGAGTTTTTAGGTGTAACTCAACGTGTTGACGCTAAAGCTATCCCTGCTAAAACTTTAAAACAAATTGCTAAAGATTACAAAGGTTACGAAATAGGTGAGGTTATCGTTTACCAGGCTAATACCGACCTGAACGACAACATCGATCCAACTTCATACTTTGTTGATCTTAAAAACGACAACCATGAAGTATTGGTAAGAATCACTCAACAAGCTAACCTGGAGTTTTTCCAACAAGTAAGATAATTCTAAATAGTTTTCGTAAAAAGCCATCCTGATACTTCAGGATGGCTTTTTTTATGTCACAAACCTGTTATCTTACCATTCATTGTAACTATTAAGCAAACAAATCAGGGCTTTCTGGCTTTATTAATCTGTACAGTTTATTAATATAATTCGCAGATATGCCCAAGACTATCATTGTATCCAACCGGTTACCTATCAAAATTTCAAAAGCGGATGACGAGTATGTTTTATCGTCAAGTGAAGGGGGGTTAGCAACCGGTTTAGGTTCAATATATAAACAAGATAATAATGTATGGATAGGCTGGCCCGGTATCGAGATTACCGAGCAGCAGGATAAAGACCACGTTTCCCATCAGTTAAAAGAGCTAAGTCTTATACCCGTTTTCCTTGATCAGGAAGAGATCAATCAATATTATGAAGGGTTCTCGAACGAGGTTTTATGGCCAGTTTTTCATTATTATGCTTCCACTTACGCTAATTACAAACAATCCAACTGGGATTACTATCGAACTGTAAATCAAAAATTTAGAGATATCATCTTAAGTGTTGCCGAACCTGGTGACATCATCTGGATCCATGATTACCAGCTATTACTTTTACCCGCCTTGGTAAGGAGCGAACTACCAGATGTTTCTATTGGCTTTTTCCTACATATCCCGTTTCCTTCGCACGAAATGTTCCGATTGATACCCTGGCGATCTGAACTACTGGAAGGCATGCTCGGTGCCGACCTCATCGGCTTTCACACTTTTGATGATGTACGGCATTTTTTAGGGGCAACTTCCCGTATTTTACCCGTGAATACTTCATCAAACATCATTACCATGGATGAACGTTCTATTGTGGTAGAATCGTTTCCCATGGGAATAGACGAGCAAAAGTATGCTACTTTACCACTGCAGGATGATGTCAAAGAACAGATTGAACTGATTAAAAATAATTTCAAAGACACCAAACTCATCCTTTCTATCGATCGCCTGGACTACAGTAAAGGTATATTACAGCGACTACAGGCTTTTGAGTTAATGCTGGAACTTTGTCCCGAGTGTATTGAAAAAATAACCTTCTACATGATTGTGGTACCTTCAAGAGATACCGTTCCGCAATACGCTCATCTGCGCGAAGAAATTGATAAAAGGGTAGGGAATATCAACTCCATATACCGCACCATGGATTGGACGCCAATTCATTATTATTACAGATCGTTCCCGATTGAAACACTATCTGCCCTATATCATACTGCCGATGTATGCCTGGTAACTCCCATGCGCGATGGTATGAACCTGGTAAGTAAAGAATATGTGGCCAGTCGCATAAATAACGATGGAGTATTGATATTAAGTGAAATGGCTGGTTCATCTAAAGAACTAATTGATGCTATCATCGTGAACCCTAACAATACCGGCGAAGTTTGCAGGGCGATATTAGAAGCCCTTAGTATGCCGCTGGAAGAGCAGCAAAAACGAATGGTACCCATGCGGCAGCTGGTGTCTAAATTTAACATTTCTCATTGGGTCAAAATTTTCTTTGATCGTTTAAAAGAGGTTAAGCTCATGCAACGCTCCATGCAGGCCCGGCACGTAAGTTTTGCTACAGAACAATCTATCATCAACCGGTATATAAAAACAAAGAAAAGGATCATCTTTTTAGATTATGATGGTACTTTGGTAAGCTTTAAATCGAACATTGATCAGGCTAGCCCCGACGAAGAGCTATATAACATCATTAACAAGCTTTCTGAAGACCCGGCCAACCAGGTGGTATTGATTAGCGGCCGCAAGCATGAAAACCTGGATGCCTGGTTTAAACATTTGGACATATACCTGATTGCCGAACATGGTTCCTGGTTTAAAAGACCGGAAACCCACTGGCATAAGATATCGGGCCTGAGCGATCAATGGAAGCATGATATTTACCCTATCCTGGAAACTTATGTAGACCGCACTCCGGGCTCCTTTATTGAAGAAAAAACCTATTCACTGGTTTGGCACTACCGCAAGGCACAAAATGGCTTAGGCGAGCTTAGAGCAAGTGAATTGATGAATAACCTGAAATACCTGGCCAGCGATAAAGGCTTACAACTGTTAGCCGGCGATAAGGTACTGGAAGTAAAGAACATGGATATCAACAAAGGTAAAGCCGCTTTAAGCCTGACAGAGGGTAAAGACTACGATTTTATTATTGCCTTTGGCGACGACTACACCGACGAAGATATATTTAAAGCCCTGCCCGAAACCGCTATTACCATTAAGGTAGGCAGCAATTTATCAGCCGCTAAATTTTATCTCCGCAACCCAACAGAGGTACGTAAATTACTCACCAGCTTTACTCAACATACTACAGTTGAGGTTAATTGATTCTTGATTTAGTGAATTATTGAATTAGTGATTAAAAACTTACATGGCTAATTCAATAATTCACTAAATCAATAATTATAAAAATACCGGCCGATCCAGCTTGATAGCTATGCGATAGGCGGCATTCATCAGACCAACGTGACTGTAGGCCTGCGGGAAATTACCCCATTGACTGCCGTCCTGCTCATCAACATCCTCACTAAACAATAGCAGGTGATTGGAATATTGCAGCAGATTGGCAAACTCCCGCTGTGCGTCATCCAGACGACCAACACTTGCCAAAGCTTCTACATACCAAAAGGCGCATATCAGGAAAGTGGTTTTAGGCTTTCCAAAATCATCAGTATATAAATACCTGTAAAATAACCCATTAGGCGTCCTTAACTCTTTTTCCAGTGCAAGTAAGTGATCTTTTGCCTTTTGCGATTCAGGGTCAAGATAATTCATCATGATCAGTTGCAGCGTACTGGCATCCAGATTGGAACTGCCAGCCGAATTAGTATACACTTTTCTCACTGGGTCATAGCAACTTTCGATATGCGCAGCAGCCCGCTCTTTCAATTCGATAGCCTTATCAATGAGCTCTTTATTGTCGATAGTGCGAGCCATTTTCTCGGCAGCGGATGCTCCGGCCCATTGGAACAGGTTGCTGTAACAGTGAATGTTAGCCATATTCCGAAACTCCCAGATCCCGGCATCTTTTTCATCAATGGTACGGTCAATTTTATTCAATAAGGACTCTATCCAGCGTACAGAGTCCTTCCGTTCTGAGAAAACAAAACGATGATCAGTGTACAGCGGGAGCAGGGAGATCATTACCTGTCCGTAAATATCATTCTGAATATGCTCATAAGCCTGGTTACCAATACGTACGGGTTGATTACCCATATAACCCTCCAAATCGGTCAGGATCTCCTCCACAAGGTTTCTTTTACCAGTTATGCCATAAAGCGGTTGATAGCGTTCATCTTCAGAAAAAGAAATATCCGTGACATAGCTAAAATACTTCTCCATTTCCTCAAAATGCCCAATATGATTCAGCGCCGTAATCACATAATAAGTATCGCGGAGCCAGCAGTACCTATAATCCCAGTTACGGCCACTTCCCGGCGATTCGGGCAAACTGGTGGTACTTGCCGCTATAATGGCTCCTGTATCCTCAAACTGGTGTATTTTCAAAGCCAAGCCTGAGCGAATCACAAAGGGCTGATAGTACGTAGCGATAGAGGAGTGCTTGATCCACGTGCGCCAGTATTGAACAGTTTCTGCCAAAAATCGGTCGGCAGTGGATATCAGTGCAGCCTCCAGCGGTTCACCATAAGTTAAGGCCAGGTATTTAGTTTCATTCAATACAAAAGCCTGCTCATCAAATACATAACTAATGGGTATATTGGTAGTAAGCCGTATATTTTCTTCACCACCAAGGTATTGTATGTGGTTACTTCCACGGTTCACCGTTAGTTTTACCGCGCCATATTCCGATACCGGCTCACACTTCACAATTACCCTTGGTGAGCCCTCTATGGCTTCAATTTTCCTGATCAGCATCAGAGGTTTGTAGTAGCGTTGATGCTGATAAAACCTGGGCGCAAAATCAGTTATACGGTATTTACCACCACTTTTAGGACTTATCTCGGTTATCAGCACATTGGTATTTTCCAGGTAGTGCTGTACCGAAGTATATTCACCTTCCGGACGGATGGAAAACTCGCCGCCTTTGGTTTTATCCAGTAATCCGCCAAAGATAAACGTACTGTCGAACTTGGGCCAGCAAAGCCAGTCGACATTGGTATTTTTATTAATATGGGCCAAAAAGGCGCAATTTCCAATTATTCCGGTATCATAGGTGTGTCTGCTCATTCAGTTTTGTGCTTAGTCAATAGGTTCAACAATATTTGCCGCGTAATGTTGAGGCAAAATTTCAAAGCGTAAATCCAGCCGAATTAATAATTGATTTTAATTTTGAAGCCCGATTATAAAATTCAAACAACAGAGTAGGGGAACCAGACTTTTTAAACCCCAATTTTAACACTTTTCCGATCGAAAATGGGGCAAAAACAGATCAAAAACTGCTGAAAACTTATTCAAAACCATTGATTTTAACACTTTTTAACAAATTATCGATGGGTTTTGAAAAGTTTAAAAAGTATTAAATTATTGACATTCAAATAACTACATACAAAACGGTAGGTTTTTGGTCTATTTTATTCCTTTAACCAAACGGCCCTGCTTACGTTTTTCAAAGTAAGCAGGGCCGTTGTTTGTTATATATAAATATACAAAATATTTATGGCCTTTGCAATTAACCACCCGTATATTTCAACTTATCTTGCGAGGCCGACATCACACATTATTTCTGAATCTGGCGTTTTTCAGCATCCTTTATTGGGTATGGCATAAATCACATTGCCTGAAACAGATAAATTGAAGCCATGATTTTCTATAGCAGGAAGTAACAGCTTTTCCCATGTTTTGCCCATGTCCGCCGACCGGAATATACCATCTGAGCGACCACATATTAAATATTTACCCACTTGTTTGATGGATGAAATATTTAATGGAGATTGAAGTAAACCTATTTTTTTCATTAATAAACTACTCCAGGAAGGCTGAAGTTCTTCACCTATTGCATTCCAGGTTTTTCCATTATCTAGTGAAATGTGTATGCTGTTTGTTTGGGTTATGGCGTTGTTTACTATAGCAGCAAACCCTCCATCTATACGTTCTACAGCGATGCCGGCACCCCCTTCACTAATCACACGATCCCAGTTTTCACCATCATCGGTCGACCTTAATATTCCCTGTGTGCTGGCAGCCAGGAGTACACCGTTTAACTCTACCATCTTCATTACCCAACCGCTAACATGCACATATTTCCAGGTTTTGCCACTGTTAGTGGATTTAAAAAGGGCGTTATTGGAGCCGATGAAAACTGTGCCCCCCGTAGTTTCAAAAACGCTGCATACTTGTTTCTCTTTATAATTCTTGTACATCCAATCTACCGTTTTGTTAATGCGTACGGCTTGCTCCTGAAAACTGGTGTACATGGGCAACCAATCACTCTTTCCATTTATTTTTTGTAAAAACTGCCCCCTGAAATTATATGCAAATATCCCATTCCTGGCAGGGGCAATCTCACGCTGCCCATCAGGCACAACCTCTTTTGTCCAAAAGGAAGTTGTGGAATTGGGTTCATTGTGATAAACCCCATTGCCGGCACGTAAATAGAGCCCTCGGTCATTTGCAAATAAACCATGGCTCCATACACCTTCTCTGTGCAGATTTTCGGGCAACCCTTCGCTAATGTCCCGCCATGTTTGTCCGCCATCGGCAGACCTCAAAACGATAGCTACAGGCGCTGATTTAGTTTTTTCTATTGCTTTTTTCACCGCTTTCTTTTCTTTCAGTACAAAAGAATTCAGTAGAAATAATACCACCAGGGTAGCCGGAACAAATACCAATAATCTTTTCATTTTTTTAATTTTCATTAGAGTAAATTGTTTTTTAAAGGAGATGAAGCTATCATGAGCTGTTTTTACTCGTTCTGGTTTGTGAACCTTTGGCTCATGATGGTTTCATATCCTTTTAATTTGATTCAGCAAATCTACTTTGATGTTTTTCGGCTGGAGGAATTTGGATTGTAAATAAAATTGTAAACTTTGTAAATAAAATATTGACACTATGCACCTTAGCCAAAATCTCCTCTCCGGGAAACGCAAGTATCTACTCGCACTGATACCACTGGCGTTTATCTCTGTAATCTGCGTGGCTTTCAGTATCACCGGCAGTAACGATTTTGATATGGCAAGAAGAGAGATTTTGCTCCGCAGGATCGGACATGAGCTGCTCTTACAATCGGGCGATAGTAAATCAAGGGTGCTTCCGGTAAAAAAGATTGCAGAAAATGAATACCAGATCAGATTTGAAAATGATCTGACTTTTCAACCAGACTCCCTGGTGAATACTACCCGGCGTGTGCTGACCAAAAACCCGCTCGCAGGTGATTATGTTGTTAATGTTCTGAACTGCGGCAACTCCAGTGTAGCCTATGGATACGCTATCTCCCAAAATAAAAAAGATGATATAGTGGCATGCCTGGGAAGAACGCAGCCCAGAGGATGTTACATGATCAACATTAAGTTTAAACCGGCAGGCATAATTACAGTAAAAAACGGATATCTCCTGGGCAGCCTGCCATTTTTAGCATTTATTGGTTTTATTTTTATGAGATCTGTTAAGCCACGAAGAACCTTACCTAAAGGTCAGGATACCGGCACGTTCACTTTAGGCTCGGCTTTGTTCGACGCGGAAAATCGTAAGCTCATCATCAATGGAAAGATGATAGACTTAACCGGAACGGAAACCCGTGTATTGCGCATTTTCGCGTTGTCGCCTAACGAGCCTGTAGAGCGAAGCCGGCTGCAAAAAGAGATATGGGAAGATGAAGGTGTTATTGTGGGGCGTAGTTTGGATATGTTCATATCAAAACTCAGAAAAAAACTGGAATTTGATCCCAATATTAATATTATTGTTATACGCGGCAAAGGATATAAGCTTACAATCAACTCTTAAAACTTTATCATGAATTCCTATTAGCGCTGGAGTTGGGGAGAGGAATACCAGGCATTGCGATGACAGGGTGAGCTGCTTACACCTGAAATGTACCTCATCACCAATCTATAACTCGGCTCATCACATTATTCTGTAAATTTTCACCAGTTTACACTTTTTACATTTTGATTTATCAAACAATGTATAGTAACTTAGTAGTCATTTATTCTTTATAAATAAAACAACATAATCATGAGTTTACGATTAGGCGATAAAGCCCCAAATTTTCAGGCAAAAACATCAGCAGGTGAAATTGATTTTTACGAATATCTTGGCGACAGCTGGGGCGTGCTTTTTTCGCATCCCGGCGATTATACCCCGGTTTGTACTACCGAATTGGGTAAAACAGCCGCTTTGAAGGACGAATTCAGCAAACGTAATGTAAAAGTATTGGCACTAAGTGTTGACTCGGTAGAATCACATAACGGTTGGATAGGGGATATCAACGAAACACAAGGCGTAGAAGTAAACTTCCCGATTATTGCTGATGAGGATCGCAAAATTTCCGAAGCTTATGATATGATCCACCCGAATGCTTCTGTTAACGCCACGGTAAGGTCGTTATTCATTATCGGTCCGGATAAAGCGGTTAAGCTCATTATTACTTATCCTGCATCAACAGGTCGTAATTTCCAGGAAATTCTGCGGGTGATTGATTCCTTACAATTAACAGCCAATTATGGAGTAGCAACACCAGCAGATTGGAAGGACGGAGAAGACGTGGTAGTGGTGCCTGCTATAAAAACAGAAGATATCCCGGCCAAATTTCCAAAGGGTTATAAAGCTATAAAACCCTATTTAAGGATAACCCCACAACCAAATAAATAATTTTATTTGGTTTATCAATAATTTTATATATTTGGTAAAGATGGGTTTATCTATTCCTTCTGATTATTAAAACCGTTTTATTTTCAGTTTGGCTTTAGTTATTAATCTTATATACGAATTTTTTTTTAATACGATAATTATAATTATGAAAACTGGAAAAGTAAAATGGTTTAACACACAAAAAGGTTATGGCTTCATCGTTACCGAGGATGGTAAAGATCTTTTTGTCCACTTTAAAGATGTACAAGGCGGCGTAAACGCCATTAAAGATAATGACGACGTAACTTACGAAGTGGAAGAAGGCAGAAAAGGACTACAGGCTGTAAACGTAAAAAAAGCATAGTTTAACCAAAATTCTTAAAAAAAGACCTCTGCATACACAGGGGTTTTTTTGTGTTTAAATTTTTGATTTTATATAATTCTGCTACTTTAGCCGTTCAAATGCCTATATAAAACTTATGACATCTACTACAACTACCACTGCCAGGGCTACCCGGAATATGATTTTCCTGGTTCTTGTTGCCTCACTTGGCTATTTCGTTGATATTTATGACCTGGTTCTATTTTCCATCGTGAGGATTGATAGTTTACGTGGAATAGGCATTTCCGAGGCTGATATACGGCCACAAGGGGTTTATATCATCAATATGCAAATGTTTGGCTTGCTCCTGGGTGGTATTATCTGGGGTGTTATCGGCGACAAATTCGGGCGGATAAAAGTTTTATTCGGATCGATACTGTTGTATTCTATAGCCAATTTTGCCAACGGACTGGTACATGATATCAATACCTATGCTATAGTACGTTTAATAGCAGGCATAGGGCTTGCCGGCGAATTAGGCGCGGGTATTACTCTGGTAACCGAAACCCTGAGTAAAGAAAAACGTGGTTATGGCACTATGATGGTTGCTGTAATTGGTCTTTTTGGAGCCGTAGCCGCTGCCACAGTTGCCAAATACGGCTGGCGCAATGCTTACTTTGTTGGTGGTGGCTTAGGCATTGTATTATTATTGTTACGTTTGGGTACGTTTGAATCGGGCATGTACAAAAACGTAGCCCAGAGTGAGGTATCTAAAGGAAATTTATTGATGCTGTTTAACAACGGCAAAAGGTTCAGAAAATATTTGTACTGTATTTTAATTGGTGCCCCGCTTTGGTATGTTGTAGGTATACTCATAACCCAGGCCAAAGAGTTTGGAGCGGCATTAGGTTCAAAAGAGGTATTAACCGCGGGTTCTGGTATTTTATACAGCTATGTAGGTATAGCAGTTGGCGACTTGTTTGCCGGTTTACTGGCCCAAATTACCAAATCAAGAAAGCTAACGATGGCTGTATTTCTGGTGTTATCCTTAGTGAGCGTTACTGCTTATCTGAGTTGTAAAGGCATTACATCGTCGCAATTTATCTGGCTGAGCTTTTTTATGGGCTGTACCGTTGGTTATTGGGCAACGTTTGTTACCATAGCCGCCGAGCAGTTTGGTACCAATATACGATCAACAGTGACCACAACCGTTCCTAACTTTGTGCGGGGCTCTTTAATTCCTATCAACTGGGCATTTGATGCATTGGTAAAACATAACGGAATGATCACCAGCGGTTACATTATGATGGGTATATTAACGCTGATCTCCCTGCTTTCTTTAAGTCAGCTAAAGGAAACTTTTGGAAAGGACCTGGATTATGCGGAGATCAGTTAATTATTGAATTAGTGATTTAGTGAATTAGTGATTGGACAGCTTGAATTTTGCAGTTCAATAAATCGGTAATTCAATAATTCACTATAACCAATAGTTTACTAATTTTACCATTATTGCAATTCAATAATTCACTAAATCACTAATTCAATAATTAATCCCCGTGATAAGCAAAGAACAAATAGCCACCGATTACCAGCAAATACAAGACGAGATATGTGCGGCGCTGGAGTTAACCGACGGCAAAGCCCGATTTGAAGAAGAAGTATGGGAACGTGACGGCGGCGGCGGGGGTCGTACACGCATCATCCAAAATGGCAATATATTTGAAAAGGGCGGTGTAAATTTCTCGGCTGTTCATGGTAAACTGCCCGAAAATATGCAAAAAGCCCTGCAGGTTGAGTCTGACGATTTTTTTGCTACCGGCGTATCCATCGTAATTCATCCGAACCACCCTTTGGTGCCTATCATCCACATGAATATCCGGTATTTTGAAATGCCAACACCTGCCGGCAGCGAGCAGCAGCCCAAAAGATGGTTCGGCGGCGGTATCGATCTTACGCCTCATTATATTATCGATGCGGATGCCCAATATTTCCACAGCAATATTAAAGCCGTTTGCGATAAGTATTACCATGATTTTTATCACCGGTTTAAACTTTGGGCCGATGATTATTTTTATATCAAACACCGTAACGAAACCCGGGGCATTGGTGGTATATTCTATGATCGCTTAACTGCCAATGATGAGTTGTCATGGGATAGCATTTTTGAATTTTCGAAAGCGCTGGGCCGGTCATTCATTCCCATCTATACCGAACTGGTTGATCGTAACAGAAACACCGCTTTTACTGATGAACAGCAGCTATGGCAATACCAGCGCCGCAGCCGTTATACCGAATTTAACCTGGTGTATGATGCAGGTACCAAATTTGGCCTGGAAACCAATGGCCGTATAGAATCTATACTGATGAGTTTACCGCCTACTGCCAAATGGCTTTATAACTTTCAGCCAGTACCAGGCAGCGAAGAAGAAAGAACACTGTCTTTACTCAAAAAAGGCATTAATTGGGCGTAGAATTAGTATCAAGTAGCTAGTATCAAGTATCACGACTTCTAAACGTGATATTGAATATTGCAAAAAATCTTGATACTTGATACTAGCTACTCGATACTAATTTTGATACTCCAAAATAGATACCATGAAAAAAGCGATCGTCCCTTTATTACTGATAACCCTGTTTTGCGCGTTCACTCCTAATAAAAGTCCGTTAAAGGGCGTTTGGGAGTATAGGGGAGGCCTGTTTAATGGTAAGCAGGATAGCGTATCAACCAGCTATAAACTGCAGCGTACCTATGACGATCTGCATTATCAGGCCAAAGTAATTGAAAAAGGGCAGAAAACTTTTATTTACGAAAAAGGCGATTACCGGTTACAATTGGATACTTGTTTTGAAACCCAAACCTATTGCAACCAGCCATCAAAATTATTAGGTAAAACTGTAAGATACATTTATACAGTGAGTAACGATACGCTTAAATTACTGGCTATATTACCCAATGGCAACAAGATCGAAGACCATTGGGTTAAGGTAAAATGATTATTCAGATGTGCGGATGTGCAGATTTCAGATGTGCAGATAATTTAACACATCTATCATCTGCACATTTGCACATTTACATATCTGCACATCCGAAAATAACCAACTATTTTCTTAACTTCGCAGGTCGTTTAAAAAACACTTTTTAACGCGCAATTATAAGAGAAGGTTCTACAAATAAATAAAAATGGCTGACGATAATTCAAGCAAGGAAGACAGAATAATTTCGATAAATATTGACGAGGAAATGCGATCGGCGTACATTGATTATTCAATGTCGGTGATTGTTTCCAGGGCATTACCAGATGTCCGCGACGGATTGAAACCTGTACACAGGCGTGTGTTATACGGCATGCTTGATCTGGGTTTAAATAACAACAAACCCTATAAAAAATCTGCCCGTATTGTAGGTGAAGTGATGGGTAAATATCACCCACACGGTGATAAATCTGTATATGATACCATGGTTCGTATGGCCCAGGAATGGAGCTTACGTTACCTGCTGGTTGAAGGCCAGGGTAACTACGGATCAATTGACGGTGATGAGCCTGCGGCTATGCGTTACACAGAAGCCCGCTTACAAAAGCTAGCCGAAGAGATGCTGGCCGATATCAACAAAGACACCATTGATTTTCAGTTAAACTTTGACGACTCCCTGCAGGAGCCAACCGTATTGCCATCCAAGTTCCCTAACCTGTTGGTTAACGGGGCATCCGGTATCGCGGTAGGTATGGCTACCAATATGGCGCCGCATAATTTGTCGGAAGTGGTTGATGCTACCATTGCATTGATCGATAACCGCCAGATAGAGGTTGCCGAATTGATGAAATTTGTAAAAGGTCCGGATTTTCCTACAGGTGGTATCATCTATGGTTTTGAAGGCCCGCGCGAAGCGCTGGAAACAGGTCGTGGCAGGGTAGTGATCCGCGCCAGGGCCGAGATTGAAACACATGGCAGCGACCGCGAACGCATTGTGGTAACCGAAGTACCTTACCAGGTAAACAAGGCGCTTATGATTGAGCGTACCGCCGATCTGGTGAATGATAAAAAACTGGAAGGCATATCTTCTATCCGGGACGAATCGAGCCGTGAAGGTATCCGTATAGTTTATGAAATTAAACGGGAGGCCAATGCAGCTATTGTATTGAATAACCTGTTCAAATATACCGCGCTGCAAACATCGTTCAGTGTAAACAACATCGCGCTGGTTAATGGCCGTCCGATGATGCTTAATCTGAAGGATCTGATCCACCATTTTGTAGAGCACAGGCATGAAGTTGTGGTACGCCGTACCAAATTTGAACTGGCCGAAGCAGAAAAACGCGCCCATATATTAGAAGGTTTACTGATTGCCCTCGATCACCTGGATGAAGTTATCCGCCTGATCCGTGCATCCCAGACACCTGACGAGGCCCGCGAAGGCTTAATGAGCCAGTTTGGCCTAACAGACATACAGGCCCGTGCCATATTGGATATGACGCTTCGCCGGTTAACCGGACTGGAACGTGATAAGATCAAGGATGAATATGCCGAGTTAATGAAGCTGATTGATTATTTAAAATCTATTTTAAATGATGAAGGCTTAAGAATGCAGATCATCAAAGATGAACTGTTAGAAATAAAAGAAAAATACGGTGATGAGCGCAGAACAGAAATGGTTCACTCATCGGCCGAAATGCAAACAGAAGACTTTATTGAGGATGAGGATGTGGTAATTACCATATCGCGCGAAGGTTACATCAAACGTACACCTTTAACAGAATATCGTCGTCAGGGCAGGGGTGGTAAAGGCTCAATCGGCAGTAACAGCCGTGATGCCGATTTTATTGAGCACCTATTAGTGGCTTCGAACCACAACTATATGTTGTTCTTTACCGAATCGGGCCAATGTTACTGGCTCCGGGTATTTGAAATTCCGGAAGGCACACGTACCTCAAAAGGGCGCGCTATCCAGAATATCATCAATATTCCTAAGGAAGAGAACATCAAGGCTTATATCAAACTGATTAGCCTTAAAGACCAGAATTACCTGGAGAACAACTTCATTATCATGTGTACCAAGAAAGGTACCATCAAAAAAACGTCGTTGGAAGCATACTCACGTCCGCGCGCTAACGGTATCAATGCCATCAACATCAACGAAGGCGATTCATTATTGGAAGCAACCCTAACTACAGGCAGCAGCGAAATAGTAATGGCATTACAATCGGGTAGGGCCATCCGCTTTAACGAGTCGACTGTTAGACCGATGGGACGTACCGCTACCGGTGTTCGCGGTATATCATTAGATAGCGACAACGACGAAGTAGTAGGCATGATCAGTATTAACGATGCAGAAACAACTGTTTTGGTAGTATCTGAAAAAGGTTATGGTAAACGTACCGATATTGACGACTACAGGGTAACCAATCGCGGCGGTAAAGGTGTAAAAACTTTAAATATTACCGAAAAAACCGGAAACCTTGTAGCCATAAAAGGTGTTACAGATAAAGAAGATTTGATGATCATCAACAAATCGGGCATTATTATACGTATCGCGGTTAGCGAGCTAAGAACCATGGGCCGTGCCACACAGGGCGTTAGATTGATTACTTTAAAAGGTAATGACGAGATAGCATCTGTTGCCAAAATTGAGCATGACGAGGATGAAGAAGCGGAATTGGATGAAAATGCAGTAAATGGAGCAGGCGATGGTGATGATGCAGCTGACAACAGCGAGGAATCAAGTACCGAAACTACTGAATAAAAAATATGGGTTACCGTAAAATTATCCTGGCGGTTTTAATATCATTAATGACTACATCCTTTGCCTTTGCCCAAAGCGAAGCGTTAAAGGTTGTAGTTAATAATCTGGCTTATTACAAGCAGAAAAATGATCTTAAATACCTGGCAGCGGCCAAAAAATCGGCAGATAGCCTCATTATCACCAAATCTGATACGGCCGATCTCGAGAAAAACACCTACCGGGCATTGGTTAATTCGAGCATTCTTTACATAGATTCGCTTAATAAACTCAACCAGCCCGAGAAATTGTTACCAGAGACTTCAACCTTGGTTGATAAACTTTCGGCCAATAAAAAGGAATATAAATTTCAGGCAGAAATTGATTATGCCAAGCGCTGTTTAGCTAATGTTTACATCCGTAAGGGGTTTGAGTTTACCAACAATTCAGATTTCACCAAAGCCAGGGAAGCATTTGACAATGCACGCAAATATGCCCCAAATTTTAAGCAGATTAATGATTACATCGCTTATTCAAACAATAAGGCCGGTAACCTGGTAGATGCAGCCAAGTACTACAGCAGGTTATTAGCCGTTGACAGCAACAGGGCTGAATATATAGAAACAGCTTCCAGCATCTATAAATCGCTGGGAGATACATCCAAAGCTTTAGAGATACTTCAAAAGGGGAGGAAGGTGTTGCCGAATGATCGTTTCCTGTTACTTGACGAAGCCAACATTTATAATAATCAGAAAAATTATAAGGCCCTGGAGCCATTAATAGGCCCACTGCTTGACATTAATGCAAATAACGCCGATATTGCATTTGTAGCGGCTAATTGTTATGATCATTTAAATAAATTTGACAAAGCTGAATCACTTTATCTGCGTACAATTGAATTAAATGGATCTGCTTATGATCCCGTTTTTAATTTAGGCTTGCTTTATTTAAAACAAAGCGCCAACGCAAAAGGAGGGACCGAAGATCAGGACATAGGTCGCGCTGTACAATGGCTTGAAAAAGCTAACGAAATATCCCCTAATAATGTACAGGGCTTAAAAGCACTGCAACTGGTTTATGCTAAAACCGGTAATAAAGATCAACTAGATAAAATAAACAGTAAACTAAAACAGTTAACCAACTAAAATAAACTATGAAAATCAAACTTTTGATGGCAGGCCTGTTAGGCTTAGTTTCAGCAACAACGTTTGCACAAAAAGGTGAATTGAGCACTGCAAAAAGTGAATATGACAACTACGAAGGACTAAGAGGAGCAAAAGCTACCTTAGCCGTGGCTACCAAAAGCCTTGCAACAGCCAAAACATCCATTGACAAAGCAGCTGCTAACGAAAAAACATCAGCCTTACCACAAACCTTTGCTTTAAAAGGAGCTATTTACGCTGCATTAGCTGTTCAGGATACTGTTGCGGCTACTTCATTGCCTTTATTTACAACTGCGGATGAGTCATTA
The DNA here is from genome assembly GCF_011089895.1 of Mucilaginibacter inviolabilis. Classification (NCBI taxonomy): domain Bacteria; kingdom Pseudomonadati; phylum Bacteroidota; class Sphingobacteriia; order Sphingobacteriales; family Sphingobacteriaceae; genus Mucilaginibacter; species Mucilaginibacter inviolabilis. The sequence continues at coordinate 967,090 of NZ_JAANAT010000001.1, read as the reverse complement.
AAAAAAGCCAAAGAACTGGATACCAAAGGCGAAAACAAACAAGTGATTGATAACGCTTATTTAAATCTGGCCCAATACCAGTTAACCAAAGGTGTTGCTGAATATGGTGCTCAAAAATACGATCAGGCTTATCATTCATTTGATTACTACCGTACCGTTTTACCAGAGGATACCAATGCTATTTACTATACAGGTTTAGCAGCGGCCAACGCCAAAAACTATCCGGCAGCCATCACCAATTACAACAAGCTGGTTACCACTAAATACTCCAAAAACGCGGGTGTTTATATGGATCTGTCATCACTTTATTTGGCTAATAAAGATACTACCAACGCGCTTAAATCTGTTAGCGAGGGTATAACCAAATATCCTTCAAATACCGATCTGCGTAAAAGAGAGATCGAAATAAGCCTGCAAACAGGAAAAGAAAAAGAAGTAATTCAAAAAATACAAGCCGCTTTAACTGCTGATCCTAAAAACAAAACTTTGTACTACTACGCAGGTTTAACTTACTCACAAACCGCCGAAGCTATTATTAAAGAACAAGCTAAAGCTAAAGACGCAGCAGCTAAAAACACTTTGCAACAGCAAAAAGTTGAAAATTATGATAAAGCTGCCGAGATGTACAAAAAAGCCCTGGAAATTGATCCAAACTATTTTGAAGCTAACTTAAACCTGGGCTATGTAATCCTTAACCCGGCAATTGATGCGTACAACGCTGCAAATAAATTACCGGCCAACAAACAAAAAGAATATGATGCCGCTATAGCTAAAGCTAACGCGCAATTTGATTTAGCAAAACCATATCTGGTAAAAGCAGCTGATCTGAATCCAAAATCTGTTGATGCCTTAACAAATCTTAGAACTTATTACTTAGGTAAAAAAGATAACGTTAATGCAGAAGCAACCAAAAAGAAAATTGACGCTTTAAACGGTCAATAAGATATCATACAGGAGAGGGGCTTTTTAATAAAGCCTCTCTTTTTAATTCTATTACTTAACATAATGTTAATTATGTGAAATTTATACTATTGTAAGAATATTAGCGAAAATGCTTCATTAAAACTCAAAAAAAATATTCCTACCGTGTAGTTTTTATATTAGCTTTATGATCTAATATAAAAATATGGCTTTATTTCATGGTATTATGGTTTACGAGATTATTGATAATGGCAACGTGCTAATATTAAACGGCATGTATTCAACCTCTGCTGATTTTAAAATCAGCAACGAGATTGCAAAAAGAGAAATCACTAATAATCATGAAAAGGATATTGTTGGAAATTATAAGGCAAGATATATTGAAACACTTGGAGAACCCAAGAAAGCAATATATTGTACTTTAGAAATCACTCAAAAAAAAGATCAAGAAGCATATGAATTTAAATGGAAAATTGGTAAAGACTTAATTCACAAAGGCATTGGAATAAAAATTAATAGCAACCGGATTGCTGTATCTTATATTGAGGCATCTTAAATATATTGCTTACCTTCAAGTATAAATGTCGTGAAATAAACCTAACCCGAAGTCAATATTGATGGGTTATAACCATAGTGATTTTTGAAGGCGATGGAAAAATGGGAAAGACTTTCAAAGCCAACTTCGGCGAATACCGATACAGGAGATTGCTTTCGTTCTGCAATTAAAAAATGTGCACGCTCCAGTCTTTTATTCCTGATCCATTGTTCTGGTGTGCCGTCAAAAACTTTTTTGAAATCCCGTTTAAATGTGGTCATACTTCGTCCAGAAAGCCGGGCAAATTGGGCAAGCGGGATATGATAAACGTAATTTTTGTGCATAAATGCCTCCAGGTCGATCTTACCCGGTTCACGGAAATCAAAAAGCATATTTTTCAAGCCCGGGTTATGCTGAAGTAATAATGTGACAGCTTCCCGGGTCTTTAGTTCTGCCAAACCGGGTGTTAATGTGGCGCCTGTGTTGAAGAATGGAATTAAAGATTCGAAATATCCTTTCAAAAACTGGCTATGGCTAAGATCCAGAGCCGGCTCTCCGTTGTAGATATTATCGGCTATAATATTTTCTTCCATGCTTATCTTCTTCAAAATGGCCTGATCCAGAAAAACAGCTATAGATCGAAACGGCGGACTGTCGCGCTCCGGGTATTTGATCGTTTTTAATAAGGTATTGCGCCGGGCCAGTGCTATAGAGCCGGGTCCGGAAACATGCATATCATCGCCTATAAAGGTGTGCGATACCCCGCTGATCCGGTAAGCCAGGGCATGTTCAGGTACGAGGTCTTCCCCTCCCCGATGCCCTACCGCCGGACAGGTAGACATAATGATATTGTATTGACGCTCAGTTTGCTCCATGGATTAAGTTAAATATCGGCAATTATTTAAAACGCCGCATGGTAAATTTGTCAAAAGCGGCGTCGCTTAACCACCTTTTTAAAAAGAGGATTAAACCCGATAAACGCCCCGCGGAATATCGTGCTTTAGGTTTTGAAACTTCCATCGCCTTTTTGATGACCCTGGCAATTTCAATAGGCTCCGAATATGTTTCCTGTGCCGCATCCATCTCTTTGGCTTTATCTGCCATTTTTTTATAGGCAGTATTGCCCGAAATTTCGCTAACATAATTGGCCGCGATGGTTCCCCATTCTGTTTTTACCCCTCCGGGCTCAATAAGGATAACATCTACACCAAATTGCTTCACTTCCATACGCAGGCTATCGCTTAATCCCTCTACGGCAAATTTACTGGCATGGTACCATCCGCCCATAGGCGTGGCCATTTTACCGCCGATAGAAGTAACGTTAATGATTTTTCCGTAGTGTTGTTTCCGCATGTAAGGTAAAACCAACTGGCTTAACCTAGCAAGACCGATCACATTTACTTCGATTTGATAGCGCGCATCTTTCATCGCGACATCCTCCACGGCGCCGAAAGAACCAAAGCCGGCGTTGTTAATGAGGATATCAATCGCACCTTCCTTCGTGATGACCTCGTTTACCGCAAGCACTATCGACTCGTCATTGGAAATATCCATCGGTAAAATGTGAATACCCGCTAATTCAAGGTGTTTCATTTTTTCGACCCTGCGTGCGGCACCGTATACTATATATCCGCTATTGGCTAACAACAAGGCTGTCGCCTCACCGATGCCGGACGAAGCCCCTGTAACCAATACTACTCTTTTCTTTTCCATCTGCTAAAGATTTAATAAGACAAAGTTCTTACAAATCCACCCGGCATAGGTTTCATCAGCGGGCCGAATTAGTTATATCACAGGACCACTTTAATATAAATCCACTCCTTTGTTCAAATGTGATATAGGTCACACAGCCGCGTGAAGTTTTCTGACGTACTTTGTTGTACAATCTAAAAACATAGAAATGAAAACAACAAACAATCCCATTCATATGCCCTGGCTAGGCTTTGGTACCTTGATTCCAGATAAAGCTTTGACTATAAGCGCTACCAGAGATGCGCTGGAAGCCGGATTCAGACACTTTGATTCTGCGGAACGATATCTGAATGAAAGCGAGGTTGGCGAAGCGCTACAGGCAGGGCTCACTGCTGGAAACATAACCCGCGAAGATATCTTTGTGACCACTAAGTTATGGAACACCAATCACCGGCCCGAGCGCGTAGAACCGGCATTCGAAGCGAGTTTGAAAAGGCTCCAACTTGATTACCTGGATCTCTATCTTATCCACACACCGTTTGCATTTCAGCCGGGTGATGATCAGGACCCGCGGGATCAAAACGGCAATGTTATTTATGATCCGGAAGTAACTTTGCTCGACACCTGGAGAGCAATGGAGCGTTTGGTAGACGGCGGCAAATGCCGGGCCATCGGGCTGTCAGATATTACCTTGAAAGACCTGATCCCACTATACGAAGCGGCGAGAATTAAACCAGCCGTAGTGCAGGTAGAATCACATCCCTATCTGCCGGAAACAGAACTTTTGGAATTTTGCCGGGAGAAAGGAATTGTGTTTTTAGCTTTTGCGCCATTAGGTCACGGAATGCGGCCGGGATTGCTGGAAGATCCGGTTATTTTGGCCATTGCTGCACGAATTGGAAAAACACCGGCTCAGGTATTATTGGCCTGGGCGCTGCAACGCGGTACAGCTATACTTACCACACCCAAAACCGCAGCCCGAGCGAAAGAGAATTTTGATATCTCTCCCCTGCCTGATGACGCCTTTGATGAGATCAACGGTATTAAGACCAGACAAAGACTCAATCAAGTAGTGAGTACAGGCGTACCGGGTTTCATCCCCAAACGTAACTTAGACGAACAAATTCAATAATATAAGTAATCATGAAAGATGAGCAAATACTTGAAGCGCTAAATGCGCACTGGCAGGCATCGGCAGCTGGCGATGCAAACGCCGAACATGATATTTATGACGACGATGCCATCTGTGATTATCCCCAATCGGGAGAGCGGATTATCGGACGAAATAATTTGCAGGCCCTGCGAAGCCATCACCCCGGTAAACCTTCAGGCTTCCAGGTTAAGCGCATTCTCGGTCAAGGCCACCTTTGGGTCACAGAATACACTATCATCTACCAGGGACAATCGGCATATACCATAAGTATTATGGAGTTTCGTAATGGCAAGGTGGTACACGAAACACAGTATTTTGCCGATGCTTTCGAGGCACCGGCATGGCGTAGCCAATGGGTTCAGCAAATGAAGTGAAGTTTTACAATAGTTTGTACGAGAGTCCTGTCCGGCAACATACAGTAGTAAGCATCATATCATTTTTTTGATTTGAGAGGCCATAAAACTTGTACCCAAACCCAATAGCGCGATCAATGTGAAAGACCAGCGCAGACTTGTTGCCTGGGCAATAAAACCAATCAATGGCGGCCCTATCAGAAAACCCAGGAAACCAACTGTGGACACTGCCGCGATAGCAATTCCGGGTGCCAGCGTTTTTGATTTACCTGCAATAGCCAGTACCAAAGGCACTACCGATGACACCCCTACTCCTACCATTAAAAAACCTATGGTTGCCGTATAGATATTAGGAAATATAACCGCCAGCAACAAACCCGATGTACTGATAACACCACTGAACTGCAGAATTTTGCTAACGCCATATTTTGTTACCAGGCCATCTGCAGTAAATCTGCCAGCCGCCATAGTGGCCATAAAGGCTATGCTACCCACCGTAGTGAGCGTTTCGGGTACGGTTACCACTTTCTGAAAGTAAACACCGCTCCAGTCGAACATCGTTCCTTCTGTTATCAGGCTTGCGAAAGCGATGAAGCCCAGTTTCAGGATATTATAATCGGGCTTGGCAAACAGCGGTTGTGATTCTGAAGCTTCGTCTTCGGGCAACAAATTTTTATAGGATATCATAACCATGATCCAGCATAATACACCAATGATCACATAATGCATCCAAAGTGGCCATTGCAGATTGATAGCAAGCGTGCCTATAGCAACGCCGCTAAAGCCGGCCAAGCTCCACAAACCATGAAATGATGCCATGATCGATCGTCCGTACAATGATTCAATACCAACCGCTTGCGTATTCATGGCTACCTCAAAAACATTATTCAAAAAGCCAAAGCAAAACAGTACGATAACCAACTGCCAGATATGGGTTATCAAGCCAATCATACATAAAATCAGCGGAAAAAGTATCCCCGCGGCTATCAACACCCGGCGGCTTTTATATTTGGTAACCATCCAGCCCGAAATAGGCAAACTGGTGAGCAAACCTATGGGTAAAGCGAATAGTACGCTTCCCAGCTCGGCATTGTTCAGGCTAAAAAATGCTTTCAGGTCATGGATGCGGCAGGTCCAGCTGGAATAGGTTAAACCACAGATAAAGAAAAATATACAGGTAGCAATGCGATGCGAGCGCTTGATATCAATAGATGAGGTAGATACGGGTGATGATAACATACATTTATTTAAAAGCCCGGGGGCGGTAGTAAAATTACCTGTCCGGAATATTTTATTACTCCAGACAGGTATTATCCATTAAGTATTAAGCAGGCACAGCCTGATTCCAGAGATGCTGATGAATTTCATCATAATCATCCAGTTTTACAATATCACTGATCTCGGCTAGTTTTTTATTGTTGATGCCAATAAAACGGATACCCAGTTGTTTGGTAGCTTCATAATCCCAGCGACCGTCGCCTACATAAACAATATCGGTCATAGGTACCTCTATATTATGCTGCTCGTTCATCTGCCTGATGGTGTTGCTAATAATATCGCGCCTAGCTTTGGCATCCTGTGCAAAAGAAGCAGCAACGCAGCCTTCCAGATTGATACCGGCACAGCGGAGTTTAAATAAAGCCGACTCGCGCCAGCCGCCGGTAGCCAGGCCAATACTTACACCCTCCTGTCCGCAAAGCGTATGGAAGATCTGAGCTGCTTTGGGTATTTCTTTCATGCAATGTTTTTCCTGTGTGTAAGCCGCTTTTAACAAGTTACAAAAATGACTGATAAAACGCTCCCGTTCTGCTTCGGTATAAGTGCGTTGATGCTGCTCCTGGAATAACTGATCAATAATACCCGAATCGGTGGTATTTACATAATGACCATAATTGGTTTCAAAGCCCTTGAACCCAAAAACATCTTCCAGGGCCCGGGTAAAACAACGGTCGTCAACCTCTGTCGTATCGGTTAAAGTTCCGTCGATATCAAAAATAATGTATTTCATGAGTTGATTTTTAATAACGTATGAATTAGATAGTAATCACTGATTTTAGGCTCGAAATATTATTGCTGCGTTCACGCGTGCCCACGTTAACACCTAAATGCTCAATAGCCAGTTTAAAATCGTCCAGGTTATAATCATTCGTGATGATCTTTTCAAGGCCCATCCTGCCACCGTTGATCATATCAACTGCGTGTTTGAAGGTATCCATAGAGTCAATGGAACCGATAATAGAAATACTGCGATCGGCTATTTCCCTCGGGTTAATGGTTTGCTGATTGTTACGCAAACCCATCATGGATATTTTACCACCATCAGCAATAGCCTGCATCGATTTTTCCAGTAAAGAACCGGTTGTATCGATGATCAGGTCGTACTGATTTTTCTGCGGAATAAAGGCCGGTTCAATTTTCCAATGTTTGGATAACACGTTGTTCTCCTCTATCAGTTTGATCCTTTGGCGTGATGCTTCATAGATCACACCTTCCTGTATGCCGTGTTGGGTAAGCGCCATATAAAATAATAAACCGATAGGGCCGCCGCCTAATATGGCCGTACGCATAAAGGGAGTTACCGCCAGTTTTTTTACTGCCGTTAACACACAGCTCAACGGTTCAGACATGGCACCCTGCTCAAACGGGATATTGTCATTAAGCGGATAGATGAAATGTTTGGTGGTTTTAAAGTACTTAGTAAACGTACCATCTATAGATACACCGACTTCGGTACTTGATTTATGCAGACAGTGGTTACGCTGTCCTCTGCGACAGTTTTCGCAATACCCACAAAAATAAGTTGGGTCGATGATCACACGCTGCCCCTCGATGCAGTTATCAACCCCGCTCCCTTTGGCTACAATAATACCGGCCGATTCATGCCCGATGATCACACTGGGTTTTGCGTTATATTCACCCGAGATAATGCTCAGATCGGTACCACAAATACCTGTCGCTTTAATTTCTACAATCACCTCATCCGGTAAGGTAATTTCCGGTTCTGCTTTGTCCTGGATATCAATATCCCAGGCTCCGCTATACACAATTGCTTTCATGTCTTATATCTGGCTAAAAAGTTTATTTAAACGGGAATAGATCTCTTCAATATCATCAACAGTAGCGGTCAGTGCAGGGCGCACTTTAACTACATTACCAAAGCCGTAACGGGAGCTTCTTAAAATGAGGCTATGATCTTCAAAAGCAACATCAATGATCTTGTTGGTTAAAGCCGGATCAGGAGCGCCATCTTTATCGATGATCTCCAGTCCCCACATATAACCAATACCACGTACATCGCCTATAATGCGTGGATAGTTTTCTTTAAGTTTGTTTAGTAATTCGCCCAGAACAACACCAGTACTACGTACATTTTCCAGGAAACCTTCCCGGGATACCACTTCCATGGTTTTTTGTGATGCCGTGAGCGACAAGAGATTACCACCCGAGGTATAAGAGTGTTCGAATTTTTCCAATACCGCATACTCCGGTTTATATAGAATGGCCGCTGCCGGGATACCAATACCGCCCAGGCCTTTGGCCAGCGTAATAATATCGGGCTTAATATCATAATGCTCACTGGCAAACATATGCCCTGTACGACCGATACCTGTCTGCACTTCATCTGCAATAAGAGTGATATCCAGTTCATCGCATATTTGCCGTACTTTTTCAAAATAACCATCCGGAGGTATGATATTGCCTCCATTACCCAGTATAGGCTCCATTACCATGGCCGATACATTACCAGAGCTGCCGTATTCTACATAATCATAAATAGCTTCGGCGCATAAATAACCGCATTGACCGGGTCCTTTAGCCGAAAACGGGCAGCGGTAGCAATATGGTGCAGGCACAATGGCATTTTTGGTTGAAATAGTATTGGAAAAAGACTTCCGCCTGAACGCATTACCCGAAATATTGGTAGTATACAATGTTTGACCGTGATGCGATAGCGATAAACTAACTACCTCGTTTTTACCATTAAATTTATTGGCAATCTTCACTGCACCCTCATTGGCTGTTGAGCCGATGATATCGCGCATCCAGCCATCGGTAATATGCTCTGGCGCTTCATCCAAAATACGGTCAAGCACTTCCTGCGCCAGTTCGGCAGTAAATGCCGATGATACATGGATCAGATTTTCAACCTGTTGTTTCAATACCTCCACCAGTTCGGGGTGACTATAGCCCAGCGAGAGGTTAAATGTTCCTGAAGCCCCATCTATGTACTCTTCATTTTCGGGGGTGTAGAGGCGAATGCCACTACCTTTTGTAAAAGTGACGTTGTTGGACATGTTTTTAAGTTAGAAAGTGGTTAATATTTGGTTTGTATAAATTTTTATTAATTATTTATTAGGCAATAAAATTCCATATGGTTCATTTTCAGCTCCATAAACAAATAAATTAGAATATATTATCTTATAATAACTTAATAAAACGTTTTATTAGGTAAATAATAAGCGCAATGTATGATATTTTTATATAACAACAAGTAATTTTACATTTCTTTTAGATTAATAAATAATGAACTTTACTTTCTCGTGAAGAAATTTTATTGACATAAATAAAAATAAATTCATTTAAATTATTCAAACAGGGGCGTTTTTGATGCAAGAGATTGCTTGGCAAGGTGTAGAATTCACAATAACCATTATTACTTATAGGTATTATAATATATACAGTTCTTATGAAAAACCAACCTAATCTATAATAAAAAGTAATATCCTGCTCTTGAGAAGAGTATCCTAAATTCAAAATCTGTATACAAAAAAAGCTTTCGTTATGCAGACGAAAGCCCTATGATATCTTTATCAGCTTCAACAAAAAAGCCTGAAGTTATATTTCAGGCTTTTTGTTGAAGATTCTTCATCCCTAATTATCAATCATCATGTCCATGGTGTTTATCATGGTCTCGATCATCATCACCATGGTCTTTTTTCCAACCTTTATCTTTTTTATACCAGCCTTTGTGTTTACCATTATCCCAGTGGTCACGATACTTCTCTTCCCTGCTATCACGAATGATCACCTGATCTCTCCTGCCACGATAATTGGCATACCTGGTTCTGTAAACATCGTTCCTCAACCATGGATCCCGGTCATTGATTACCACTTTATAGCCACTGTACACGTCGTAATTCCGATATCTTACGGGTAAGGATACTGTGCGTATCCAGGCATTATTTTGATAATAAATGTACTGGTGTGTTGGAACTGAGTAATAGGCATCAATATCAGGCATATAATAGTATTCGGCATGATCGTAACCTACAGGCCCCCATTCTGGCTGACTACCAATATTTATACCCAAATTAACACTAATTTGAGCATTGGCTATTTTGAATACAAAGCAGTTTATGAGTAAAGCTGCTGCAAAAATTACTTTTTTCATCTTAGAGGATATTTTTGTAATAGGACAGTATTGGATTCATTTGGTTTAACTTGCTTTTCTGCAGGGGGCAAAACACTACTCCTTTTAAAATACAAAAAGGCGTATCCTAATAGTAAGATACGCCTTTTTTCGCAATATTAAGCAACGGGGTTAATTTATCTTTTCAAATCTCCACTGTTGGGCGCCTCCCCCATTATCTGTATAGATCTCCACATTGTTATTGGCATCGGTTCCGCTGGTAACATCCAGACATAGTGTTGGTGCGCAAGCTGGCTGTAGTTTATAATAACCCGAGCCAACACTCACAATTTTCCATTTCTGCGCATTGGAACCACTATCCGTAGAAATATCTACATTGGCTCCTGATGCACCGCTACCACCTGCAACATCAAGCACTTTGCCGGTAGTATGTTGCGGAGCAAGTTTGTAATATCCGTTACCCAGGCTGGTTATCTGCCAGCGTTGGTTACTGGTATTCCCATCAGTATAAACAGCCACGTTGGTACCATCAGCTGTTCCGCTGCCGGTTACATCCAGGTTACGACCAGGTGCGCAAGCGGCTTTTAATTCATAGATACCATCAGTTAGAGCGGTTGTCTGATCAAAATTAAAACCGATCACCGGTAAATTATTGCTGAAAGTATACAGATAACCAACCGTAGTCCGGTTTCCGTTACTCATAATTAATGATACAAATAATTCATAGTCACCCGTAGTCTTTTGAAGCTCCGAAATGGGCATAGTCACTGTAAATGAATTTCCTGTTGGATTAACGGACCAGGCCACAGCATCATAATTATTGTTTGGCTCGCCATAAGTTGGTCCCGGATCCTGGTAAACATTAACCGCGGTTATAGCATCTGTAGTAGTAAAAGTTCCTGAAACTATAAAATTGCCGCCGCTTACGCTTCCATTCAAAGAGGTAAGTGATGCAGATGATGTATTATAAAATGTTTTTACCGTTTTAGAAAACACCTGGCAATTATTCAGTATGGCACTACCCGCACGGTTTATAAATGTTGGCGCCGAACCGAGCGTATAATTTCCCGAACCCATTAAATTAGTACCCAAAGTGGCATGCTCGGTATTAGTTTCGTGCGAGTGTGGCAAATTTAAACCGTGGCCAAGCTCATGCATCATACCGCCAAACCATTTGGTGAGCAGGTTGCCATCGGTGGTGGCCTGCCCCATATACTGGATATCAAATTTGGCATAATCCAGCGCGTAGCAGAATCTGCCGGTTCCATAAAAAGGCACATCGGCTGCATTAATATCGGGCACAGGCATAATAACCAGATAATGATCACTTGCCTTCAAACTTGGGTTAGCCGTAAAATAACTGTTGATTTCCTGCTCAACCGTTCCTTTATTACTGTAGGTATAAGAGCTTGCCGGACTTTGCCCATTGATAACGATGATACGAACAGACGAAGTATCGGCTGTTTTTACAAATAAGCCAAATGTTGAATTGTACCCGTTACGGATCATATTTGACCTGTAAAACTCCTGACCCCAGCGTAATAATTTGCTTAAACGGGTTTGATAATCAGTAATGGCAGTGCGGTCTGAAGGTACAAAATAGACCACATTGAGACTGTAGGCGTTTTCTGAGGTGTAATCGCCGCTGACTACTTTGGTCTGCAGGTTTGATTTGTTCGCACCGTTGGCCGAAGTGTTCACCAGGTCTTTTTTACAGGAGCATACAAATGCAGCCCCGCATAACAATACAATTGTTGCGAGTTTGTTTAACATCATTTTCATAGTGATTTTGGTAATTTAATTGGTTTGTTAATATTTAATATATGTTATTCATAGAAAAGAACTATTCTACAAACCAATAGATACCCAAAATACAGATCGTAAATCACCAGAAATTAAGCGATGACACTTAACAAAAGCAACGTAGCCGAAAACAAAACAACATTTTCAGATTACGACACAACGAATTAATATTCAACTATTTATTGGCTTACAAAAACAAGATAAATATTAAATTTTCGGGAAACATTTGTTTTTGTAACACAAACGTTTGTGTTAAATCATTTAACTGCATGGGAAAGCAGGTTTGGTCTTATTAAATTAATCTTGAATAATCTACTTCAATTCAATATACATTCAAAATAACAGGTTAATAACCATCATCTAAACAACATAAATCAACGATACATCATTATCGGCCAAAAATAGCACACAAACGTTTGTTAATCATAAAAAACAAACTATATTATAATAGTTTGAATACATAAAAGGGGGCTTTATATGCATATAAAGCCCCCCTTATTCGCAGATAAACAGCTTATTATTGGCTAATCAATTTTATCACCCGGTCAATCTCCGTTAAAAAATTTCCGGATCCTTTGATTGGAAAGCTATTTTGTTGCCGTGCCCAGTTTTTTTCGAAAGTAAAATAATCTACCGTTGCTGCCGGCTTACCTTTTAAACGGTTGTCCAATTCCTTAAAAAACATCTCCCAACGAGGAAGGTAGAAACTATCCAGCATGCCGCCCCACTCTTTATTGGCATATTCGTGCAAATCGGTTTGAGGATTATAGTCGGGCCCCCAATAGGTTATTTGAGCACGGGCATTCCATTCGCAAAGTTTTTTATCCTCTGGGGTAGTGCCATAGGCCTTAGCTTGCTCCAGCCATGGCCCCAGCATAAAAGTTGGCTCGGTATTTAATAATTCGTTTTGCAGACGGATCATCTGCAGGAACTGGTCTCTCCATTTTTGATAAGCTTTTTCATCTTTTGCTTTATACGCTTTCATACAATTGGCGTAAACTATCCTGCCCTGGTTTGACATTACCTGCCTGGCCAGATCGACCATATCAATTTTATAGGTAGCCGAGTTTTGAAACTGTGTGGCTGCTCTGCGAAAAAGCATTAGTGCCTGCACCGGTTTTTGAATATCATATTGTATCGAATCAGAACCCCAGGTTGATGTATTGGTTACATTTTCAGAAGGCCGGGCACAAAATATAGCTTCGGCTCCTTTGGAGTCCGTTACACCATATAAGGAGCCAAGCAATAGTTTCCAGCCTTCATCAACATCTTTATTGTAAGCCCCGTAGCGATAACTGATATAATTTTTGATCACCTTATCCATATCAATTCCAGGTTCAGACCAGGCCGTTTGCAAGGCCAGATCAAAAGCAACCGGATTGGCGGTGATGGATTCAGGGATAACGCCTATACCGCTCATCCATTTACCTTGGGCTGATGCATCTGCCCGGTGCGGTTCGCTCACCAATCGTTTCAGATCGCCGATCATGGTGATCTTACCGCCCCAATCGTTCACCGAACCCCATATATAGGGCGTACCCTCAAAGGCGTTCCTGCTTTCCCATTCGTTAAACTCCTCTCCTTTTAAATCCAGTATCAATACATTTTCCTTTTTGAGCCCTGCTAACAGCTCTTTCCGAGGGTTATCCTGCCAACCCTGCAGAACCCAGGTGCTGTTAGGGTAATACTGCTGCATGATCTTTTGTATATCGCCCGCCGCAACCGGAACATCAATACCCGTCGCCTTGCCGCCTTCATGAAACAAATCGCCGCCAAAATAGTGGATATCACTACCGTACAAAGCCTTCATTTCGGTATAATACTGATGGGCCATTTTAGTAAACAAGCTATCAGAAGGAGCCAAAAACGCCGGCCGCTGAAAGCCACCTGCCCATTTACCTTGCCGTACAATTTTGGCTTTGGGATATTTAACAGCCAGATTATCGGGCACCAGTCCGGTGAATGCCTGCAACACGGGTTGGATACCCAGTTCTTTCATCCGCTTTAATATTTTCTGCTGCAGAACCACCCATTTATTGATCATCCCATCACTCGCCGGGCCTCCCCAACCCTCCATATTACCCATCAGCCACCAGGCATTAAAGCCCGGACCCGGGATATAGGCGCGAATCTCGCTATCGGTATAACCCAAACCGGCCAGCATTTTTTGCCACACTTTTTCGGTGCCTATAGGAGCCAGCATGGTGTTTACGCCATTGAGGGCCATCCAGTCCAGCTCACGCTCCCAATCCTTCCAGTTATAAAAGCTATAGGTATAATTATAAGTGCAGTAATTTAAAGCGTACCTGATTTGAAAAGGTGTATTCACGTTGATGGTATCAGGAACAGCCGGCAGTTTTGCCAAGGGGCTGATATTGTCGCCATAATGAGAAAGCGACATATGACCGTAATTTTTCAGGTAATAATTTACCGCATAGGCAGCGGCAGATGTCGTATTGGCCTCGATAACTAGCGAACCACCATGCTGATAAAGCCGGAACACATCCCCCTTATCCTTTTTGGTAATCTTCCGAAATTGCACTTTTCCCTTTAAAAAAGGAAACTCCCTGCCTATCAGTTGCTGAACCGGGCTATAATCCTGGGCCCGGGTCTGGCAAAATGCCGCACAGGCCATCATCAATATCCATATCTTCTTCATGATAGTATGAAGATATCATCCTACAGGATAAATGGCTCTTATTCCGGTTATATTTCTTCACACAAACGTTTGCTATCCATTAATTTAATAACAGCCTGACAAATAAAGGGGAGCGGTTCTATAGCCATAGAACCCTCCCCCTCTCTATCAAAACACCCTTGTTATTTGACTAACAAGCTCTTCTTAAAACCTCAGGAACGCTTTACCAAAGGATCATTTACGAAAGTAAAAATATACCTATTGGTATTATCCATTATAATCGTATTGTCACAGTTTTAAATTTCCATTTTGTCAGCACCATTCCATCTTTTATTTGTAATGATATATGCCAGCGAAACATTGGGTACTTTTAATTTCTTAATTCAACTATAGAAAAAACATGGATCTTCAACTCAAAAACAAAGTAGCCTTAGTAACCGGTTCAACCGCCGGTATTGGGTATGCCATAGCTAAATCATTAGCTGCCGAAGGCGTAAAAGTATATGTGAACGGCCGGACCGACGAGCGTGTTAAAGCCGCGGTAGACCAGATTAAAAAAGAAACCGGTAATAACGATATTCATGGCTTAAGCGGCGATATGGCCAGCAAGAGCGATATCGACCGAATCATCAGCAGCCTGCCCGAAGTTGACATCCTGATCAACAACGTAGCCATTTTTGAACCTAAAGCATTTAAGGATATTACCGATGAGGACTGGCTGAAGTTTTACGAGGTGAATGTACTGAGTGGTGTACGATTCTCCAGGGCCTATTTTGATCAAATGCTGCAAAAAAACTGGGGGCGTATTATTTTTATCTCCAGCGAATCGGCTATACAAATACCCGAGGAAATGATCCATTATGGCATGACCAAGACCGCACAGGTAGCGGTAGCGCGTGGCCTTGCCGAATTAACCAAAGGCACTCACGTAACCGTAAATTCCGTTTTACCCGGCCCAACCCGTTCTGAAGGCGTAGGCGGCTTTATTGATAAACTTGCCGCTGAAAAAAAGTTGACCGCCGGCCAGATGGAAAAAGAATTTTTCCAGAGTATGCGTGGTACATCTATCATTCAGCGCTTTACAGAAACCGACGAAATAGCCAACCTGGTTACCTATATAGCCAGTCCGCTATCATCAGCAACCAATGGCGCTTTACTAAGGGCCGACGGTGGCGTGATCAAAAGCGCATTTTAATAAATAATCCCCGGGCAAATTACTTGTCCGGGGATTATTTATAAATCTGTTTTAGTGAACAGGTTTTGTAGCCGTATCCTTTTTAGCGGTGTCGGGCTTTGCGGCCGTATCGGTTTTTGCCGCAGGACTTGCCATTTTTGAGGTGTCGGTGCTGGTGCTGTCAGATCCTCCGGCTTTTTTCTCGGAACTGCAACCTGCTGCTATGGCACCTACCATGGTCGCGACAAGTGCCAGACTTAAAATTTGCTTTTTCATAGTTATCTGTATTTTAATGAATTGCCTGTTTTATTTAGTACCCATTATTAACCATACAGCAACAATATTGTTTAAGTTAAAATTTCCATCAAACATCCTGAGCTATCAAAACCGCTAATTTTACATAACAAATGCTATTAATTTCTTATAAATTTCAGATATTTAAGGGCTATGGTAGTATCTGAACGAATGTTAAAGTGGGCGATGCGTTTCTACCCTCCCCTTTTATTTCAACGTATCTGGGTGGTGAAATTTGATAAAGGCTTTAAAGGAGTTCAGGTAAAAATTGTTAAGAGTATCCTGAATAAAAATTACAACAATGCTATATTCGGAGGCACCATTTTTTCGGCCGCCGACCCGTTTTACCCGGTATTGTTTCACCAATTGCTTATTCAAAAAGGGTACAAATTAAAGGTATGGTCAAAATCATCAACCATACATTATTTAAAACCAGGCTCGTCAAATCTCTATTTTAGCATCACTTTAACCGATGCCGAGATTGAACATGCCGAAATGATACTAAACACGGAAGGCAAATACATGGTACACCATCCCATCGAGATTTATAATAAAGATGGCGAAATGTGCGTATCAGTAACGATTGAGGTGTATTTGCGTAATTTAAATTTTACAGGTACTAATTTATAATTCTATTGTAATGGCTACTTATATGAACGACGAGGTCTTTATTAAAAAAGGCTTCCTGATATCAACCGATAAAAGCTTATTAAACATTGATCTGATATATAATTACCTGAACGACGACTCATACTGGGCACAGGGCATTCAGCGCGAAACGCTGGAAAAAGGCATTGTCAACTCTATGTGCTTTGGTGTGTACCAGCAAGACATTCAAGCTGGTTTTGCACGCGTTGTTACTGATAATGCTACTTTTGCTTACCTGTGCGATGTATTTATTTTGCCCGATTTCCGTCAAAAAGGCCTGTCCAAATGGCTGGTGCAAACTATTGTTAAACACCCCGATCTGCAGGGATTAAGAAGATGGTCATTAGCCACCGCCGACGCTCATGGCTTGTACAATCAGTTTGGATTTACAGAAATAAGCCGTCCGGAAAGATGGATGGAAATATTTACTCCCTATATTAAACCTCAGTAATCAGTTTAACAGATAGGATAACAGCGCTAACATGAACCATATCAAAAAATTGATATTTGAGGGCGAAGGTGTAACACTCGACTTTAAAAAAACTATTACCAGCTGCGAAAAAATTGCCCGTACCATGGTAGCCTTTGCCAACAACAAAGGCGGCAAACTATTAATAGGCGTTGCCGATGATGGTACTATTAAAGGTGTAAAATCTGAAGACGAAGAACGTTATATGATCACCAAAGCAGCGCACTTTTTTGCGCGCCCTGCTTTGGAACCCATATTTGATGAGGTTTATGTAGACGACAAGCTGGTATTGGTTGTTGATACCCCTGCCAGTGACCTGAAACCACACTATGCCCTGGCCGAAGACGGCAAATGGTGGGCATACGTAAGGGTAAAGGATAAAAGCGTGCTGGCCAGTAAAATTGTGCTCGAAGTACTTAAACGATCGTCAAGTGATGAGGGTGTATTGATTGAATATTCCGAAAATGAAAAGTCGCTGCTGCAATATTTGGAGTTACACACCCGCATCACCATTAAGGAGTGTGCCGAGTTATTAAAGATTGGCCGACGACGGGCACAGCGTATCTTGGTTGACCTGATATTATCGGGCCTTATTCGCATCAATACCACCGAAAAAGAAGAATTTTATACCGTAAGCTGAGTAGTTTAAAGCGGAAAACTGCAGGCAGAAAGCTATTAATACCATAAACTATTGCCAGGGCTGACGCGGTAGCTAAAAAAATTATAGTAAATTTGCTAATAACCAGCAATGCAGCTTTAGGCTCTCTGCCTTAAGCTTTCTGCTCTCCTGTATACCTAAAATAATGAAAAGCACTTTCCTGAAATACAAACCTTATTATGGCGAAAGCCTTAAACTAGCTATTCCCGTAGTGATATCACAGCTTGGGCATACGCTGGTTCAAATGTCCGATTCTATTATTGTGGGCCATTTTGCGGGTACCGTTTCCCTGGCTGCCGTGTCGTTGGTAAACAGCCTTTTCATGACCCCGCTGGTTATCGGCATGGGTATCTCCTATGGCTTAACACCACTCATAGCACAAAATAACGGCCGTAAAAATTTTAAAGAATGCGGATTGCTGCTTTCTAATAGTTTATTCTTAAACATGATTAGTGGTATACTATTATTTGCCGCAATCTATTTTGGAACGATGCTGCTCATCGGTCATTTAGATCAATCGCCGCAGGTGGTAGCCGAGGCCAAACCTTATTTATTTCTGCTCAGTTTATCGCTCATTCCGTTACTGGTATTTGCCACCTTTAAGCAATTTGCCGAGGGTCTGGGTTTTACCAAGCAGGCTATGCTTATATCTATATGGGGTAATTTGCTCAATATATGCCTTGGGGTGATTTTTGTGAAAGGTCTGTTCGGTGTTCACCCTATGGGCATTAAAGGTGTTGGTTACAGTACCCTGATAGATCGTTGCGTGATGGCGATAGTGATGGCCATTTATGTTTTAAGATCGCCTATATTTAAGGAGTACCTGAAAAGCTTTGCTATCAGAAATATCGACCGCATCCGGGGTATACAGATCATGAAGATTGGCGCCCCGGTGGCTTTGCAGTATACCTTTGAGGTAAGCGCCTTTGGTGGAGCTGCTATTTTGGTAGGCGTTATCGGCCTCGATCAGCAGGCAGCGCACCAGGTTGCTATCAGTTTAGCCGCCATGACTTATATGATGGCCAGCGGTATATCTGCGGGAGCCGCCATTAAATCAGGCAATTATTTTGGCGCAGGTCACCATCAAAACCTCCGGATGTCGGCCATATCCAATTATCATATTGTGCTGGCCTTTATGGCTACCACCGCACTGATATTTACCTTCGGCAGGCATCTGCTACCATGGATAATAACTTCCGATCAGGCCGTTATTAATATTGCAGCACAGTTACTTATCATAGCTGCATTCTTTCAGTTATTTGATGGCGCGCAGGTAGTTGGCCTGGGCATACTCCGCGGCATGGGCGATGTAAACATCCCTACCATTTTTACGTTTTTGGCGTATTGGGTAGTAGGTTTACCGGCAGGTTATCTATTGGGCATTAAGCTTAATCTGGGAGTTAACGGAGTTTGGTATGGTTTAACTTTAGGCCTGGCAACGGCTTCGGTATTGCTGTTCCTTCGCTTTAATATCATTAGCAAAAAACATCGTCGCGATAATACTATTCCGATATTGGCGAAGGATTAAAAAGCCCAGCTATTTTGTCATCCTGAGGAACGAAGGATCTACTCTGCGATTGAAAAGCTTCATAATAGATACTTCACTCCGTTCAGCATGACAAGCATTTTCAAACATCAAAAATACAAGTCAGCCGCCACTTTAAAAGTATTGCAATGCGCCTCTACAATATCTTTAATCTGCGGAGAATAACCACCGCCCATACTAACCTGCACGGGCAGATTATTGGCAATGCATTGTTCAAATACAAATTTGTCGCGGGCTTTGCAGGCTTCTTTGCTCAGCGCCAGTTTACCCAGCTTGTCGGTGGCCAGGACATCAACGCCCGACAGGTAAAATATAAAATCGGGCTTTTGTTGTTGGATCAAACCAGGCAGCACATCGTACAGAATATCGAGAAACTCATCATCCTCAACCCCATCAGCCAGCGGGATATCCAGATCGGATGTTTCCTTACGATAAGGAAAATTATTGGCTCCGTGCATCGAAAAAGTAAACACCCGGGAGTCGTTTTCAAATATCTGGGCAGTGCCATTACCCTGATGCACATCTAAATCAACAATTAAGATAGATTGAGATAATCCATTATTTAATAACCAGTTAGCAGCAATAGCCTGATCATTCAACAGACAAAAACCCTCACCCCAGTTACTACCTGCATGATGTGTGCCACCGGCTACATTAAAAGCGATTCGATTATCAAAAGCAAACCTGCAGCCATCAATAGTACCCTTGGCTATCCTAATCTCGCGCTCCACCAACCGGGCCGACAAAGGGAAACCAATACGACGCTGCTCTTTTTCAGACAAGGTCAAATCACGTAGTTGGCACCAGTAACTTTCATCGTGGGTTTGCAGAATAATATCCTCAGACAGCACATCAGGCGAAAACAGGTTATCCCTGCTAATCACCCCCTCATGCATCAATTGCGCCGGGATCAACTCATACTTGAGCATCGGGAAGCGATGACCTTCGGGTAGTGGATGCGCGTATATAGTATCGTAAGCTATTTTGAACATACCCTACTAAGCCAATATCTCTCCCACATGCTTCCTGATATTATCGCAGATACTATCCAAAGGCAAGTCGTTGGCATCATAGCCAAATGGATCTTCAATCTCCTCGGCCAATATTTCAATACTGGCAAAAACAAACAGTACAAAAGCAATCACGGGGATAATAAAATACTTCAAATCAAAGGCCCAGGTAAAGGGCAGCGTCATGATATAAGTGAAAATAAATTTCTTGATAAACACATTATAAGAAAAAGGAATAGGTGTTTTTTTGATACGCTCGCATCCACCACAAATATCTGTAAATGAAGTTATTTCTGTAGTTATACTAAATAATTGCTCCGGGTTAATTACACCACTTTTATTGAGCCTGTACACATTTTCGATAATAGCCGAGGCTACTTGATTGGGTACATGCTTACCCGGATCAATGGTTATAAATTCAGATTCCTCCGGTACATATTTATCTCTTAAATGATCCCGAAGCGATCGCGCGAAAAGTGGTATGGCGTAGTTAAAAAACGCCGCATCATTTTCACCAACCAGGTGCTTCAGCTTAATGGCCAGATTGCGACTGCTGTTTACCAGGCTACCCCATATCTTGCGCCCTTCCCACCAGCGGTCATATGCCGAATTGATTCGAAAGGCCAGCAATAACGAAAACACAAAGCCAATGGTTTGATGAATAAAATTCACCTTCCGCAGCACATTAGTATCAGGCAAATGCCAAAAATCTATCAGCAAATAAGTAACCACGCCTGCATAGGCACCCACGGCCAGCATCAGTGGAAAAAGCTCCCGTAAAGTATCAGCCTTATTGATCCTGAAAATAAAAGAAAACCACTCTTTGGGGTTATAGTAAACCATTTTCTGTTAAGTAAAAATTCAAAATTCAAAAAATTTCTTGTTCAGCAGTCAATGCTTTATCGCCGCAGCCATTTGCTGCACAGCCTGATACACATCCTGGAATGTGTTGTAAAGCGGCACAGGGCTTAGTCTGATCACATCGGGTTCGCGCCAGTCGCCTATTACACCGTTATCTGCCAGGTATTGGAAAATAGCTCTGGCATTCCGCTTGCAAACTACCGATAACTGGCAACCTCTCTGCTGCGGATCCGTTGGCGTAATGACCTTAAACACCTCCTCTCCCTGCTCCTTATTCAACTCATCGATCAAAAACCCCATATAGCCCGTTAAAGCCACGCTTTTCTCTCGAAGGATATCGATACCACCCGCATCATCAAAGATAACCATAGAGGCTTTAAATAAAGCCAGGAGCAATATCGGACTGGTACTTACCTGCCAGCCATTGGCGCCTTTGGCCGCATCAAAGCCAGGAGCCATTAAAAAACGCTTGTCTTCGCGATAGCCCCACCAGCCGGCAAAGCGATCTAGTTCGGGATTATTAAAATGCTTTTCGTGCACAAAAACACCACTGATACCACCCGGACCTGAGTTCATATACTTATACGAGCACCAGCAGGCAAAATCAGCGTCCCAGTCGTGCAATTTCAACGGAACGTTACCAGCAGCATGCGCCAGATCAAAGCCAGCGTATGCGCCAGCTTCGTGCGCCGCTGCAGCAATTGCTTCCATATCAAAAAGCTGACCAGTATAATAATTGATACCGGCGAACATAACCAAGGCCAGCTCATCGGCATGTTTATAGATAGTTTGGAGGATATCTTCGGTACGCAATGTAAGCTCACCTTCACGTGGAAATATCTCGACAATAGCCTCTTGGGGATCAAAACCATGAAACCGAACCTGGCTTTCCATCGCATACTGATCTGAGGGGAACGCCCCGCCTTCCATGATTATTTTAAATCGTTTATGATTTGGTTTATAGAAACTTACCATCAGTAAATGAAGATTTACTGTAAGTGAGTTCATAACCGTAACTTCACTTTCCTTCGCGCCAACAATCCTGGCTATCGAGGGTAAAAGCTGTTTATGATAATCAAGCCAGGGATCATCACCCTGGAACCAACCCTCAACAGCGAGGTTCTGCCAGATAGCCAGTTGGTCGGCTATATATTTCCCTGCCGAAACCGGTTGCAGGCCCAAAGAATTGCCGCATAAATAAACCGCGTCGGCGCCCTGATGCTGCGGGATCAAAAAACGACTCCTGAAATTTTTTAACGGATCAAGCGCGTCCTGCTCCAAAGCAAACGCCAAACTATTCTGATAATTCATCGAGCCAAAGATAATTATTGAATTATTGATTTAGTGAATTAGTGAATTTTGTCAAAAGAATACCTGACGCGTTTTTCCAATTGCACAGAAACTCACAAAATTTCAAATAACATTTTTCACTCCTCACTCACTAATTCACTAAATCACTAATTCAATAATTTTAATGCCCAAGCGTTATGCGCAAGCGGTTAAGGGCATTCATGAGTGAGATACTGGCGGTTAAGTCTACGATCTCCTTTTCTGAAAATTGAGCTTCCAGTTCCGTTCTGTACAGCTGCAGATCTTTTTGCATCAGCGTAACCGCCTCTGCCCATTGCAGTACCAGTTTTTGCCGGATGTTAAATCCGGATGATAATCGCCACCCCGGCAATTGATCTACGAGGTTTTGCTCAAATCCAAATTCACGGAGTTCATTGGCATGAAATTTACAGCAAAAAGCGCATCCATTGATCTGCGAAACCCGTAGTTCCGCAAGCGCGATCAGATGATTGTCGGTTTCCGACTGCCTGATGCTTGTGTGCGATTTATACAAATAACCGATAGTTGCTTCCTTTGAAATTTTATTGTAATCCATAACATTCACTTGTTTTTTCTGCAAATTTGAAGTCGAAACAGCTTTGCTGTATGATATGCACTTTTATGTAGCATACGCACAAAATAGAAAGTATATTGATTTTAAGAACATTAGCTTATGCCAGAGTTTTTTCACGATAAAAAATTGTATTACACGCCGATGGAATTCGCCCTGAATCATATAGGCGGAACTTGGAAAATGCCTATACTTTGGCGATTACAATACAAAGTACTGCGCTATGGCGAACTAAAAAAGGATATCCCTCATATCACCCATAAAATGCTAGCCAGTCAGCTACGCGAACTGGAAAGCAAGGAACTGATAGAGCGTACAGTTTACCCGGTTGTACCGCCAAAGGTAGAGTACCGCATCACCGCCAAGGGCATGAAAGCTATACCGTTGATTGAGCACATCATGCTATATGGCTACGAATTGATCAAAGAAGCCGGGATTGAGTATCCGCCAAAACCAGCTTCTTCGCTTAGTGAACAGTCAGAAATTGTAGATAAATAACTCACTTACGGCGGCGGCCTGTCACCATGAGCTCCGTCGAAGGGTTGAGCGCAGAGGCCTACTCACCATGATTAGACGGAGCTCAGCATGACATCCTTTTCAGGATAACTACCACTCACTTATTCGGCTTACTCACATAAACATCGCCTTTCACATAAAAGCGATACGGCAACAAAGCATCTTCTGCAGCATAAGCAACCCCTATTCGCGAACCTACCGTTATCTGATCATCGGTAAAATTCAGTCCGCGATCTTCCAGCCAAAGGGTGTCGCTTTGCAAACTGATAGCATTGATGTTTCGGGATATTCCCAGAGCTTTAGCCACAGAACCCGGACCGGCAGTGATGGTTGGTTTAAGCACCGGCATATTACGCCGCACCTGCATGGCCTCGATACCTTCCGTCGGACGCACCGCCCTGATCAGAATTGCTGTAGGGTGACCTTCTGTTGAAGTTACGATATTAAACATTTCGTGAATGCCATAACACAGGTATACATAAGCAATGCCACCCTGCATAAACATGGTTTGGGTACGTGGCG
The DNA here is from genome assembly GCF_011089895.1 of Mucilaginibacter inviolabilis. Lineage (NCBI taxonomy): Bacteria > Pseudomonadati > Bacteroidota > Sphingobacteriia > Sphingobacteriales > Sphingobacteriaceae > Mucilaginibacter > Mucilaginibacter inviolabilis. Next base: position 943,026 of record NZ_JAANAT010000001.1, on the reverse strand, counting down.
TAAGCCGATTACCATAAGAGTGCGCCGCCTTATCTACAATACCATTATAAGCTTCTGTTTCAACAATATAACCACCTGTAGTTACACCATCTATACAGGTAAACAAATACTTACCTAATAAACTTTTGCTGATAGCCACCACATCGGTACCCAGGTAAAACGCTTCGGGTAACTTCATTTTTTGAGGATATTTTTTAGTAATTTATTGATCTCTTTGGCCTTATCAAATATCATGATATGGGTACCTCCTTTAACAACAGTAGCATCGGGAATACGCTTAAAAGAGAACACCAGGTCTCTATCGCCGGTGATATGAAAAAGATTGGGCGGGATAACACTGTTTTTCCAATGTAATACAGCTCCCATAGCCCATTTTACAAAGGTGGGTGATGAATTTTTCAGCATATCGCTAAACAACCAGGCGTCTTCGGCGCTCATGTGCCCGAATAAAGGCTTGACCATAAAGCCCATTGAGGTGAACCATTTTCCCGGGATAATTTTATAAACAGGCAAAGTACGGAAGAAGCTAAAATACCCGGGCGCTTCGGTGTTGGTTTTAATACTCGATATCAGGATCACTTTTTTTACAGGAATCTGCTTAGCTATCTCCACAGCAATCATTCCGCCTAAAGAGTTACCTATCAAAACAGAATTTGGTAGTATATTGTATTGATGGATAAGCTTTTGCGCATAGGTGTTTAAAGTATCTGATTGATGAGGTTCTATCCAATCAACAGGAATCACCTCGTGATCATGCAGGTCGATATTGTTATAAACCCGGGTATCGGCACCGAGGCCCGCTATCAGGTAAATCCTGCTCATGCAAAGTTCAGCAGCTTTACAATTTGTTCGAGATATTGAGCGTCGGTTTCATCAAACTGATCCAGCAATTCACTGTCCACATCCAAAACAGCAACCACTTCCCCATCATGAAACACAGGTACTACAATTTCTGATTGCGAAAGCGAGCTACAGGCAATGTGCCCAGGAAAAGCTTCTACATCGGGCACCACGAGCGTTTTGGCTTGTTGCCATGCCGCGCCGCAAACACCTTTACCCAAACCAATGCGGGTGCAAGCCACAGGGCCCTGGAACGGACCTAAAACCAGCTCATTGTTTTTAACCAGATAAAATCCCACCCAAAACCATTTGAATTGCTCCTTTAAAGCCGCGGCCACATTAGCCAGGTTAGCCACCAAATCGGGCTCGCCATACAACAAGGCTTCTATCTGCGGAATAAGTGTAGTATACTGTTCGGTTTTATTGGTTGATGTGGTTATGTTTAAATCCTCTGCCATAATACAAAAATAGCAATGTATAGCAGAAAGTACATCAACCGGGTATCATATTTAGGCTAATACCAGATAGAGTTGTGATTTAATAAGTGATACCTACTTGTCATATCAGCACTGTACATTCCTTATATGTCATTGCGAGAAGGAACGACGAAGCAATCTCCTCGCGTTCTTATCGACGAAAAACAGCTACGAGATTATTAATGTTGTTAATTGTTTTTATGGCATTAATGAGCTCCTGTTGGTCGGTTGTCCACGCTGCACTCGCAATGACATATTTTTTAGCCTCTCTTTCTGCAGAAGGCGAGCTTTGATATCAGTCCGATAAATCTTTTTAAAGTTTTCAAAACCATCAAAATTTTGTTAAAACCGTTCAAATAACTTTAAAACTTTATCAAAACGGATAATTATTGAATCGTTTCATCCTGTTTTTGATCAGAAAATTGTTAAAATTTTAGGTTTAAGAAGTTTTTCGGCCGGGGTTTTGCAATTAATGTTTTATTTAGCAAAACATGATCGTTAGCCTTACCATTGTCAGATACCGGAAACTTTTTATCCCTTTTGCATTACTGGCCATGGCCATACATCGCCTGCCCATGTGGTTGCAAAAAGGCTGTAGCTTTTATAAGCTACTAGGTTCGGGCCATAATGGCACTTTTGATCTTCAGCCCGATTGGCAGCAATGGGGCCTGCTCGCTTGCTGGGACAGCCGGGAAGATTTCGATCGTTTCCAGGCCAGTTCTTTTGTCGCCAACTGGTGGAAAATATTGGGCCATGAGGGCTGGACAGTACTTTGCGAACCCCTGCAAAGCCATGGCAAATGGGATGGTAAAACACCTTTTGGCAATCCTGAAGCAAAAGAGCATACCGGTCCGGTAGCCGTACTTACCCGCGCCACGATCAGGATAAGCCGGTTAAAAAACTTTTGGTCGCATGTGGATGAGGTAGCTAACCTGATGACTGGTGCGCCGGGTTATATAACTTCGTTTGGTATAGGCGAGGCACCTGTTTACCGCCAGGCTACGTTTTCCATTTGGCAAAGCCTCGATGATGTAAAAAACTTTGCCTACAAAAGCCGCGAGCATGCCGAAGTGATCAAACTTACCCGCAGCGAAAACTGGTACAAAGAAGAACTTTTCGCCCGGTTTAAAATACTGGAAAGTTTTGGATCGCTCCACGGGAAAGATCCGCTTGGGGATCTTGGAGCAAGGGTCATTGGAACAAAGAACAAGGATTCAGGGAGCAAAGATTTTGAGAGCAAGGATTCAGGGAACAAAGAACAAGGATTTAAGAATTGAGGATAAAGGTCAAAATCATAAAAGTGTTTTATTCAAAAATCCTTACTCCTTGGTCCAAAAATCATTACTCAACAAACAACTCACTAATTCAATCAATCACTAATTCACTAATTAATAACCATGAGAATTATTGCCGAACTACCACACCCCGATTTTAAAATATCTATCCTGAATATGAACCAAAAGTTTATTGTGAAGATAGAGCAGGGAGCACTGGAACAGAGTTACAAAATACCCGAAATGGATTTGACCGATGGCGTGAACAGTGTTTTTGAATTGCTCGACGAAGAGTTTCTGAAAACAGTAGCCACCCGCTTTACCGAAATGCGAAAAGACTTCAAAGAGTCGTACTATCGATACAATTACTAATTACAACTATTTAAAATACAGATACTTAATTTTAAATAGGCTTTAAAACAGAATTTTATTTGGCCAAAATGATTATTTTCAGGCTAAAAACAATCTTCTATTGCCAATAAATTACATCATTACTTTATATTTTACACTTAATATATTGTAAAATAAGTAGTTATGATATTTCAAAAAATTTAATTCTGCGACCATTTTTGCCAAATAAATGGGATGTTAAGCCGAAATAAGGTCACAATACCAAAATCCGGAACGTTTTTGATCGGTTGGCGAAACACAGGAATCATCGGCATTTTTAGGGGCTTTGTATTCCTTAAAAATCTTTACTCCGGTTTTGTAGGGTATAGCATTTTTAAAAATCGGGCCCTTAAAAGTGAAGGTATGGAACTCGCCATTCTCACCGCAAACGTCTACATCGTCGGGTAAGGCATCAATCAGCTCGGGACTGATCTCCTTCCCTACTATGCGCTCCAAACGTTCCTGTGTGCAGGCTATAACAGTGCCGAAACCAAGGCTCAAAAATTCGCTGATCAGTTTGCTGGTGTCACGTTTCCATAATGGGTATATCCCTTGCATTCTCACCTCGCCCAGGCGGGCATCACGGTAAGCTTTCAGGTCTTCTAAAAATATATCGCCAAAAATGGCATGGGTGATGCCTTCGCTTTTAAAATGTGTCAGATGGCGATGCATCACCTCATCGTACTCCTGCATACCGGGCATCTCGGGCAGACGGATTTGATATAGCGGGATGCCGATACTTTCTGCCTGTTTGATCAGAAGCTCTGTACGCACGCCGTGCATGGATATCCTGTCGGCCGCATCATTGATGGTGGTAACCAGATATCTGATCTCCAGATCAGGGTTCTGCAGGCAATAGTACAAGGCTAATGCGCTATCCTTCCCCCCGCTCCAATTGAATATACACTTTTGCATTAATTTGAATTATTGATTTAGTGAATTAGTATTTAAGAAAAGACAGTCTAATTTCAATCATCATTTCAAGGGAGCCGTTAAAGTTTGCATAGGCTCTCTCGCCTGATAAAGTGGGTTTACATGTAAACTCACTTTATCGGCATGTATTCAATTTAACTATTTGACTATCAATTAAATACATCAATTTAAACCATAAAAAGTGTAAACCCATGTAAACCCACTTTTTATAATAAAACTCCCCGCCTGTTCAGGGATCATGCCCTACCTCTTGAACTACTGATCTTTCAGAAGCTGATCAACTAATGCGGGAACGCCCACTGTAGCCCTCTCCTGTATTTTGATCAATTGGCCCCGCACACTTACATCCGGTATTTTAGGATCGATAATATACCTTGGGATTTCCGGTCTTACATAACTGATCAGTCCGGCAGCCGGGTATACGGCCAAAGATGAGCCTACGAGTATAAAAATGTCCGCATTGGCACAAATATGCGCCGCTGGACCTATCATGGGTACATCCTCCCCAAACCAAACCACATGGGCTCGCAAGGGCGAACCTAATTCGCATACTTCATCCATTCTGATCTCCCAGCCGTCAATAGGATAAGTAAGCTCAGGATCGATACTTGACTGCGAGCGGGTGATAATACCGTGCAGATGCATTACATGGGTTGAACCTGCACGTTCATGCAGATCATCAATGTTTTGAGTAATGATGGTGACCTGGTATTTTTCTTCGAGCTGTGCCAATGCGTAATGAGCCGCGTTGGGTTCGGCTTCCAGTACCGTTTTGCGACGTTCATTATAAAACTGCTGTACCATGGCCGGATTACGCTGCCATGCCTGCGGTGTAGCCACATCTTCTATATTGTAACCCTCCCACAGTCCGTCGCTGTCTCTGAAGGTCTTTAAACCGCTTTCAGCGCTAATACCAGCGCCTGTTAATACTACCAGTTTTTTCATATAGGTATCTGAAATTATATATCCATAAAAAAAGCGACCTGCCCTGATGGCAAATCGCTTTTCTATATTCTTGAGTTAGCTTAAAGTGCCAGTTGTTTTTTGGTGCGTAAAAAGGTGTATTTGGTTTTGGCCAGTTCAAAACCGCCAAACAAGATGAAGCCAAACACTAAATTACCATAGATCATGTTATATTCAAACGGAATAGCATTTACCAAGGATGTACGATAACCGGCTAAAGTGTGCGGATACAATGTACCGGGCAAATCGGTCAGTAACCAATGTATCAATACAGAAGCTACTGAAGCTAAAACCACATTCCATACGTTTACCTTTTTAATCAAACTACCTACCAGGATCATTAAAATAAAGGCCAGGTATGTCCATTCAGCACCACTATACCATAAAGTTAATTTATGAAAGTAGAAGTAATTCAGGATAATGTCTGTACCAAACAGGGCCAGTAATACAGTAAGGTAGCTTTTCCATTTATCGGCAAAATACACACCGCCAAATATAGCAATGGCGCCTACCGGGTTAAAATTGCTTAGTTCTTTATATTTAAAAGCCAGCAACCTGAAAGCAGCTGCCACAACAATCATCAGTATCAATACGATGTTGCGTGTAGTATTATCTTTTGAGTTCATGATCAAAATTTGTGCAGTAAAATTACTTATAAATGTATTAAATAAAAAGCCGTTAATTAAACTGGTATTTAGCCCCAAGCATGAAGTTGATACCCATGGTATTGTAACCCAGCCAATCGGTATATTTTTGATCCAGTACGTTATTTAGGTCGCCGAATACACGCAGGTTCCTGGTGGCCTTCAGTTCCAGGTGTAAGTCGGCCAGGTTATAATGTTTCAGCGTAACTACAGTAGATGGAAAAGTTGCAAAGTTTTGATCGGTGCGGTTACCGGTATATTTATAATTCACCCCAACTGAAAAATCATCAATAACCTGATAGTTAAAATTCAATCCGAATGTGCTTTTTGGCCGGCGGTAAAGATTGGCCGTTTGTACACCTTTTTCATCGGTTAATTTACCCGTAACATAAGCATAATAGGCCGAAGCTGTAAGTTTATCAGAATGATAATTTAACTCACTCTCAAAACCTTTATCTTTCTGAAACTGACCGTTCTGGTAAAAAGACGCAAAAGGAGAAACCGATTCCGTAAAGAAATAGATCACATCCTTAGCATTCCGTTTATAAAATTGGGTATTAAATGTCAAAGCGCCTTTGATAATCTCCCAGTCAAAGCCAGCTTCATATGAGGTAGTGGTTTCAGGTTTCAATTTTACATTACCATACTGAGAATATAATTGATACAATGACGGCGATTTGTAGGCTGACGCTATTGAACCGAAAATTTTAAACTGATCGGCCAGGAACAAGGAGGGGTTGATAGTATAGGTGAAATTATCGCCGTAAGTACTATGGTGGTTATATCTACCTCCTAATTCCATGTGGAAAATATCATCCTTAAAAAATAAAGAAGTGTAAGCGCTGAATATATTATTATGAGCTAAATCATCAGCAATGGTGCTGGCTCCTGGGTGATAACCTGTTGATTCATATAAACTATATTGGGTGGTGTTGCTATATTTAAAACTTACCCCACTGGTAATATCAAAATATTTACCCAATTCCTGATTTAAAACAACTTCTGCATTAGTAATGCGCCCTATGTTTTTAGTTACCTGATGGGTAGAATCATTATCGGTAGGTAGATTTTTAAAATTATTCCAAACTGTGTTTTGCGAAACATTGAAATTCAGTGTCCCTTTCGGTAATATTAATTTTGCTCCTAAACCACCAAATAGAAATGTATTATTATAGGTGTAATTCTGATCGTCAGTAAATGCCCCGTATGGTAAATTACCAGATGTATAACTGGTTTGGAGGTTTCCGTTCAGACTGAATTTTTTTGAAACCGCCTGACTGATATTTACACTGGCCGAACGTTGATGAAAGCCATCTTTTTTAAAATTGCCTTTACCTGTTGTATCCGTAGCAGCAGCAAAACCCCTGGAATCTGAATTAGAAATATTTACAGCCACTCCCGTTTTGCTTACGGTTCCATTTAAAGAAGCCGACTCTTTGAAAGTATTGTAGCTGCCTCCTATTAGCTGCAGGCTCCCCTTAAGTGCTTGCCCCTTTCCTTTTTTAGTAATGATATTAATAACACCAGCTACAGCATCCGAGCCATACAGGGTTGATCCGCTCCCCTTTAAAATCTCGATATGATCTATCATATCCAGTGAAAAAGCATTCAGATCATAACTACCGTCTATGGCAGAGGCGTTGTTTACCGGAAACCCGTCAATCAATATGAGGGTATTTCCCGTAGATGCGCCGCGTAGAAAAATAGAGGTAGCAATACCCGGGGCATTCTGAGCTCCGGAAAATGTTAGTCCAGGAACAGTATTTAGCAACTGCGGCAAGGTTTTTCCCTGAGAGCGGCTGATTTGCTCGGCAGATATCACCGTAACTACTCTGCCAATATCAGATAGTTTTTTTGGTGAGCGTGTAGCTGTAACCACTACGTTATTTAGCAAACGTGTAGTATCCTGTGCTTGCACAGATGTAATAATTAAACAAGTTTGTAGTAGTCCGAATCCAAAAATAAATTTAAGGTACTTTTTTTCCATATAGTGTTATTAAAATCGGGAGTATCGACAAAAGTACTTTAAGTACTAACAACCACAAGTAACAATCTGTATATTTATAATAATGAAATTGTATGTTACACTTCTGTTACTCACAACCGGTATTATTCCCTGCTTCGCCCAACAACCCGATACCATTTTCTTAAAAGGACTTTTACAAAGTCATCCGGAGCTATTTAGTGGAATATTGAATCACCCTACCCAAAATGAGGTGCAAATACTTTATACACAAATCGACCGGGATAAAAATAATGTACCGCACTTTAAATCGTACAGTTATCATTTAAATGCTCAGCATTATTTCTATCCTGCAAGCACAGTTAAGCTGCCGACAGCTATTTTTGCACTGGAAAAACTGCATGAGCTGCACATTCACGGATTAACCCGAAAGTCTGTGATGATCACCGACAGCGCCTTTGCCAAACAGACCAAAGTAAAAGCGGATACCTCGTCAGCTAACGGATTACCAAGCATCGAGAATTACATCAAAAAGATATTATTGGTGAGCGATAATGATGCCTTCAATCGGTTGTATGAATTTGTTGGCCGTGAAGAGATTAATCGTAAACTAAAAAAATATCAGTTATATCACACCCGTATTGTGGGCCGACTGGCCGTGGGTGATGCCGGTGAAAGCACCAGGCACACCAATCCAGTCACCTTTTACAATGGGGATAAGGCAATTTATTATAAAAAAGCTTTATATGATAGCTTGAATTACCCAATGCATCTGGATAATATGATCATGGGCAAAGCTTATCTGGACAGCAGTGACCGTCTGGTAAATAAGCCATTTAATCTGAGCGAAAAGAATGTATACTCCATTTACGATCAGCAGCAGGTTTTAAAAAGGCTACTTTTTCCGCAAACATTTCCAGCAGATCAGCGGTACAACCTAACTGCTGCTGATTACGCTTTTATATATCGCTATATGAGTAAATTCCCTACCGAAAACGTAAAACCTACTTATACCCGACCTGAATATTTTCCAGCTTACTGCAAGTTTTTATACTATGGGGCTGACAGTACAGCTGCAATTGAACCTAACATCAGAATATTTAACAAAGTGGGCGACAGCTATGGATATGATATTGATAACGCTTACATTGTTGATTTTAAACATAACGTAGAATTTTTACTTACAGCTGTAGTGCAATCAAATGAAGATGGTGTTTACAACGATAATAAATATGAATATGCTACGGTTTGCCTTCCATTTTTAAAAAACCTGGGACAAGTCATTTATCAATATGAATTAAAAAGGCCTAAAAAGTATCAATCAAACTTAACTCAATTTAAATTTAATTACGTTCAGGTAAAATAACTTCATTTTAAAAAAACTTAGATTAGAGTGTACTGTTTAAATTTTACAATCGTTTAAACAATACTATGGCTACTACAATTATAAAATATACTGATAATTTCCCTGTACTTTATGGAGACAATCGCATAAACTTAAAATGGCCCGAGCGTTATACTTCTATTATTGGGGGTGTAAAATTAGGGTTATCCGGATTTAAAAACATTTTTTCCAACCCGATAGGCAGTATTATTAAATTAGGTGCCGGCGGTTACCTGTTAAACCGCGGAATCACAGGACATTGTGAATTGTATAAACGTATAGGTAAACTTTCAACCAACCCGGTTAATATCAATATCCGTTCGTCATTTACAGTAAACAAACCTCGTCATAAAGTGTATAACTTTTGGCGTAAGCTGGATAATTTGCCACTATTTATGAAGCACCTGGAAAGTGTTGAAATGATCGACTCCACCTACTCTTACTGGGTTTTAAAGCTTCCGGCAGAGGTTGCAACAGTGAGCTGGCATGCCGAAATTGTAAAGGACGAACCGAATGAAATGATAGGCTGGAGTTCTCTACCCGATTCGATGATCAACAATGCCGGTAAAGTGCGTTTTCAGGATACGCTGGATGGCAAAGGTACTATTGTTGACATCGTTGTTAGTTATCAACCTCCTGCTGGAGGCTTAGGTACTGGCGTGGCTAAATTACTAAACCCGGTATTTAAGAGGATGGTTGATAAAGATGTACAGAACTTTAAACAGTACATGGATATTGATAATGACAGTGAGGAATTTACCCCAACAGTGATTATACTTTAATCAGATACAAAAAACAAGAGAGGCCGCAAATTGCGGCCTCTCTTGTTTTTTGTAAAATACTAATGATTAGTATTTTATATTATTTTACTGCATCAATTACGGCTTTGAAAGCATCAGGATGATTCATCGCTAAATCAGCTAATACTTTACGGTTTAAGCCGATTTCTTTTGCTGCTAATTTACCTATTAATTGAGAGTAAGAAATTCCGTGCTGACGGGCACCTGCGTTAATACGCTGTATCCATAAAGCTCTGAACTCTCTTTTTTTGGTTTTACGGTCACGATAAGCGTACTGTAAACCTTTTTCAACTGTGTTTTTTGCAATGGTGTAAACCTTGCTACGTGAACCCCAATAACCTTTGGCGAGGTTCATGATCCTTTTTCTGCGTCTTCTCGACGCTACTGCGTTAACTGAACGTGGCATCTTGTTTGATTTTGGTAGTGAGTGCCTGCTTTATAACAGAACTTAAAACTCTAATACCTGGTTAAAAAATTTGTGAATTACTTTCCGATACAAAGCATACGTTTAACGTTACCCATGTCAGCATCAGATACTAAGCTGGTGTGACCAAGGGCGCGCTTACGTTTTGTTGACATCTTAGTTAAGATGTGGCTTTTGTATGCGTTTTTTCTTGCGATTTTACCGGTTCCAGTAAGCTTAAAACGCTTTTTTGCACTGGAATTGGTTTTCATTTTTGGCATAACTCTATTTATTTGTTTTTAGATATTAACGTTTCTCAACGTTTTCCTTTTATTGCCTCTGTGCATTTTAACCTTACACATCAGCCTGTTTTATTTACTTTTTAACTGCTTTGGGAGCCAGGGTTAAAAACATCCTTTTTCCTTCCAGCTTTGGTAATTGTTCTACTTTACCGTTATCTTCCAACGCCTGTGCAAAACGCAGTAACAGGATTTCGCCCTGTTCTTTGTATACAATGGCACGGCCTTTAAAGTGTACGTAGGCTCTCACCTTTTCTCCGGCTTCCAAAAACTTCATGGCATGCTTTAATTTAAACTCAAAGTCATGATCATCGGTATTCGGTCCGAAACGGATCTCTTTAATAACCGTTTGCTTGGCATTGTTTTTTATCTCTTTCAGCTTTTTCTTCTGTTCGTAAATGAACTTGTTATAGTCCGTTACTTTACAAACCGGTGGAACAGCATTCGGAGATATTTCAACCAGGTCAAGCTCCTGCTCCTGTGCAATGGCCAGTGCGTCTCTTAAGGAGTAAACTCCCTGCTCAACATTGTCGCCTACCAGACGAACTTCCTGAGCCCTGATGAATTGATTAATGTTGTGTTCAGCTTCTTTTTTCTTAAAAGGAAGCCTTGGTCCTCTATTGAAGGGTTTGTTTAATGCCAAGTTATACTTTTATTTCTTTAGTTATTTGTTCTTTAAAATCTTCTATGCTCATACTTCCTAAATCGCCCTGACCATGTTTCCTTACAGAAACCAAGCCTTCGGCAGCTTCTTTTTCACCCACAATCAGCATATAAGGGATCTTTTTGACTTCAGCATCACGTATCTTACGCCCTATTTTCTCGTCTCTAAAATCAATCAGCCCGCAAATATCGGAATCTTTTAACACATCAGAAAGTTTTTTTGCATATTCCTCAAATTTTTCTGATATGGGTAAAATAATAAACTGCTCGGGTGATAGCCAAAGCGGGAAATTACCAGCACAATGCTCAATCAGTACCGCTATAAAACGCTCCAATGAGCCAAACGGCGCCCTGTGGATCATTACCGGGCGGTGTTTCTGATTATCACTGCCAGTGTACTCCAGTTCAAAGCGCTCAGGAAGGTTATAATCAACCTGTATGGTACCCAATTGCCATTTACGCCCCAGGGCATCTTTCACCATAAAATCAAGCTTGGGGCCATAAAAAGCGGCCTCACCCAATTCATGTACAGTGATCAAACCTTTTTCCTCAGCAGCTTCAATGATAGCAGATTCTGCCAAAGCCCAATTTTCATCTGTACCGATATATTTTCCTTTATTTTCAGGATCGCGAAGTGACACCTGTGCAGTATAGTTCTCAAAGCCAAGAGCTTTAAATACATATAATACCAGATCGATCACTTTTTTAAACTCGTCTTTTACCTGATCGGGACGGCAAAATAAGTGTGCGTCGTCCTGGGTAAAGCCACGCACACGGGTTAAGCCATGCAGCTCGCCGCTTTGTTCGTACCGGTAAACAGTACCAAACTCTGCCAAACGAACCGGTAGATCCTTGTAGGAGCGAGGCTTACTTTTGTATATTTCGCAATGGTGCGGACAGTTCATTGGTTTTAAAAAGAACTCCTCTCCTTCCTGCGGTGTTTTTATCGGCTGAAATGAATCGGCGCCATACTTTTCGTAGTGACCTGATGTTACATACAGGTTTTTATGTCCAATGTGCGGTGTAATTACCTGTTCATACCCTGCCCTAACCTGTGCTTTTTGTAAAAAGTTAGTCAGGCGTTCGCGCAAGGCAGTACCTTTTGGTAACCACAAAGGCAGACCCATACCCACTTTTTCAGAGAAAGTGAACAGTTCCAGCTCTTTACCCAATTTGCGGTGATCGCGCTTTTTAGCTTCTTCGATCATGTGCAGATAGTCGGTCAGCTCACTGGCTTTAGGAAAGGTAACTGCATAAATACGTGTAAGCTGTTTACGTGTTTCATCACCGCGCCAGTAGGCACCAGCAACACTCATCAGTTTAACAGCCTTAATAAAGCCTGTGTTAGGGATATGCGGCCCACGGCATAAATCGGTAAAGTTGCCTTGAGTATAAAAAGTGATGGAACCATCAGCCAGATCCTTGATCAGATCAAGCTTATACTCATCGCCTTTCTCGGTAAAATATTCAATCGCGTCGGCTTTGCTTACCGGCTTGCGGATATATTCTTCTTTGGTTTTGGCTAGCTCAATGATCTTATCCTCAATCTGTTTAAACTCGTCTGAAGAAAATTCACGGTCGCCAAAGTCAACGTCATAATAGAAACCGGTTTCGATAGCCGGACCGATACCAAATTTGGTGCCCGGGTACAGTGCTTCCAGTGCTTCGGCCATTAAGTGGGCCGATGAATGCCAGAAGGTTGATTTACCCGAAGCATCGTTCCAGGTTAATAATTTAACGTGCGCGTCCTGTTCAATGGGGCGGCTGGCATCCCAAACCTGTCCATCAACTTCGGCGGCTAATACGTTACGTGCTAATCCTTCGGAGATCGACTGTGCGATCTGTGCGGAAGTAATTCCTTTGTCATACTGGCGAACGGATCCGTCAGGGAGTGTAATACTAATCATCTACAACTATGATTTAAATTTTTATAAAATTACGTTTGCCGATCACCTACAAAGTGATCTTTATTTTTGTGGCGCTAATTTAAGATTTTATTTTGATTTAGGATTTTCAAAATCCCCATACCCCTTTTAAAAACTTTTTAAACCCTAAATTTTAACACTTTTCTGATCAAAATCGGCCTAAAAACGCTTAAAATTTGATTCAAAACCATCGATTTTAACACTTTTTAACAAATTCCAATGCCATTTTGATAGGTTTTAAAAACTTTAAAAAGTTTTAAATAATTGAAAATCAAATAACTAATTAAAAAAAGATCGATTTCAGGTCTTGATTTGGCCTTAACTAAACAGCCCGTTACTCTGATAAAAGAGCAACGGGCCGTTTAATATGATGATGTAAAGATACGAAATTTAAGGTGATTTATTTATTGCCTTACCGGCTTTTCGGGTAGCATTTTTATTAGCTCTTTCTCGCCATTAAATAAATAGTAGGCAACAAATTTAAGCGGCTCAGTATCTGATTGGTTGTCAAAATGTTCGATAGTGGTATTGGCAGGTTCATAAAAAGCATCTCCGGCATGTAAAACCCTGGCCGACTGCCCTTCCGCTTCAAACAATACCGTGCCCGAAACAACATACCCCATCACCGGTATAGGGTGCTGGTGCCTGCCCGTTTTTTGTCTGGGTTTAAAGGTGATTTCGCGGACATCAACACTCGAAACATTACGAACAGGAAACTCCGCCATGAATATTCTTTTGCGGGTAATACTATCCCTTAAACCGATATGCCTTGCGGTAACTTTTAAGGGGCTTAAATTAGCTGCATTTACCACACCGGCAAATGCAAGGCTGATCGTCATAATTGCAACTAAATTTTTCATGTAATTATGACTATTTAAACCGGGAATTGTTTCAATATGATTTATGAGCCCTATCATTCCTGTCCTCTCGGGGTTTCTCGAGCTTTAAGTTGTTTGTAGATAACCTCTCTTTTAAGTAGATTTAGAGGAGATAAAAGTGGTCAACGCTTTTTATTTTTTATTTAGACTGTCTTTACAGGTGGTATCAAACTTCATGGTAGTATCTTTTCCTGTAGTCTTATTTTTGACCCTGTAATTAACCGAATTTATGTTTTTGATGATTGAATCAGTAACATCTATAAAATCATACATCCCATAAAATTCAGGAGTAAAAATCATTGATTTTTCCCGGTTGTTTTCTAAATAAACAATTGTTTTTTCATTGTGATTGGCATGATCAATAAATTTCTTGAAAACAACTGATTTAATACTTTGGGCGTAAACATCCTGATGTATATAACATCCATGATATCTATCAGTGAGGTAAGGTAAAACCTGAAAAAAGACAGCATAGATTATTGCCCATCCAATTAACCAAAATATTATCCTTTTCTTCATCACAAATATAAATCACCATACAAATTAGCAAAATCTCACCTCCCTAGCCCAAATCACACATTCCCCCAGCCCAATGTGAGTACATCGGCCAAGTGCATGGTTTGTATGGGAAGACTATTTTTGTCGATATAGCTTTGCAGGTGCAGCAAGCAGGAAGCATCGGTAGAGATTATATACTCCGCCCCTACGGCCAGTGCATTATCAACTTTTTGTTGAGCCATTGCGGTAGATATACCATCGAATTTAACGGCAAAGGTGCCGCCAAAGCCACAGCAGGTTTCGTTATCTTTCAGATCGAGCAGTTCCAGGCCAAGCACTTTAGAGAGTAGCTGGCGGGGTTCGTCTTTGATTTTGCATTCACGCAGTCCGGCACAGCTGTCATGGTAAACGGCTTTACCATCGAGCTCAGCGCCAAAATAATCAAACTGCAGGATGTTTACCAGGAAATCAGAGAGTTCGTAGATATTGCCCTGTACGGCCCGGCATTTATTATGTACAGCAGTATTGGTGAACAGGTCATTATAGTAATTTTTCACCATGCCTGTACAAGAAGCCGATGGCGTTACGATCACACTGTCGTCCGAAAAATCATTCAGGAATTTGCTGCCCACTGCTTTGGCTTCGTCCCAGAAACCGGCGTTAAAGGCTGGTTGACCACAACAGGTTTGGTTAGGATTAAAGCTTACTTTACACCCTGCTTTTTCCAATACTTTTACGGTATTAAAAGCGGTATCAGGGAATAACTGATCTATAAAACAGGGTACAAATAACTCAATCTTCATCTATTACACAATTACACAGCGCTTAGCTCCGCATTTTGCTTAACTTTTTTTTCTGCCGACAACAAAGAAAACAATAATATTAAACCTATTATAAAAAATATGGCCAATACCAATACCGAATTACGCGGGCTGCCGGTCAACTCCTCAAAAAAGCCAAAGCTAAACACCCCGCCCACTATCGCCAGCTTTTCGGTAACATCGTAAAAACTGAAGAACGATGCAGTGTCGGTAATGTTTTCGGGTAAATATTTAGAATAGGTGGAACGCGACATGGACTGGATACCGCCCATTACCAAACCTACTACTGCTGCCACCACATAAAACTCAGTAGCTGTAGTAGTTAAATAAGCTGCGGCGCATACACCTATCCAGATGATCACCACCCCTATAAGCACCTTTACATTTCCATATCTCCCGGAAAGCCTCGACATTAATGTTGCCCCGCCAATGGCTACCAGCTGAATTATTAAAATGGTAGTGATCAATGCCGAAGTAGGCATATGCAGTTCTTTAGCCGCAAAGCCTGTAGCCACCAGCATAATAGTTTGTACCCCCATGGAGTAAAAGAAAAACGCAGGCAGGTATCTTTTGAGCAAAGGCATGGTTTTTACTTTTCGCCAAACTTTGCCCAGTTCTATAAAGCCTCCTTTGATGATATTATGATCGTGACTTACCGCATTGGGGCTTCCCTTGGGTAATACAATAAACGGAATAAGGGCGAACCCCATCCACCATACGCCTACCAGCAGGAAAGATAAACGGGCCGGGAAGGTTTGATCAACAATACCAAACAGTTCTGGTTTCAGTACAAACACAAAGCAAATAAGCTGCAGCAATACACTGCCGATATAGCCATAGGTAAATCCTTTGGCGCTTACGTTATCCTGCATGTCAACTGTAGCAATTTCGGGCAGGTAAGAGTTATAAAACACAAAACCACCGCTGTAGCCAATAGCCGCCAGTGCGAAGGCTATAATACCCAGTTCGATATGACTGGCATCGAAAAAATAAAGTACGCCACACGCCAGGGCGCCTACAGCTGTAAAAAACTGCATGAATATCTTTTTATTCCCCTTATAATCGGCAATGGACGATAGTATGGGCAGCAGCAAAACAATGATCAGGTATGCGGCCGATAAGGCATAATCAGACAATGCGGTATTGATAAAACTTTTGCCAAAGAACGTTACCCTACCGCCATTGGCCTTGGTAATAGCCACATAATAAGCCGGAAAAATGGTAGAAGTGATAACGAGGTTGTAAGCAGAATTGGCCCAATCAAAAAAGGCCCAGGCCCTGATGGTTTTTTTATTATTTTTGGTTTCCATTGAACAATAAAAGTATACAAATTTTAGTATTTGCAAAAAGCAGATATTTTAAGCCGGGCTTAATTACCTGTTAATTTAATTATTTGCAGAAACAAGTTGATATTTAAGGGGTTTAACTAAAAAATTAACCCTTATGAGAAGAGCCGCCTGGCTGTTATCATTCAGCCTCCTTATCGTTTTTAATCTTGTGGCGCAAACTCCTACACTTAATGGTGTGTATGCAGGTATGCGATTTTCGGTTAGTCCGCTTATCGGCGGCGGCATGAACAGAACGGATATGGTGATATTGTTTAGGCCTGACGGTTCGTTTAATAACGAATTAAATAAACCCGACTGGAAAACCAGGGTGAGTGGACATTACCAGGTAAGCGGATCAAAAGTAACGGTGAATTATACCCGCGGAACTGACCAGTTTGACATACAGGACGGTGACCTTCATGGTGGCGGTTCAGTATTATTTAAGCTCAGCGGATCGGCTATTCCCCCGGGATATTATGAAATGAAACATGTGGCAGGTGCCGGTGGAGCAGGCTCGGGCATGGTTGCTGTTGGGGTATCCAGCAATAATGGTTTAATTTTTGATGGAAAAGGACATTTTAGTAATTCCAAATCGGCTGCGACTATAGTTTCGGGCGATAATGTAGGTGGCGGAAGCACCAAAAACAGCAGCGGTAGCGGTATTTATAAAATAGATAATGGTACGCTTACCCTCACCTACAGTGACGGAAGGACAGAAATACATAACTTTTTTTGTCAAACGGGCGGAAGAAAGCCTATGGCAGCGATTGATGGAGGGATATATTTTATGAAGGGCGATGATGACAAACCTGCCAAAACTACAAATACGATGAATCAACCCGGTAAAACAAGTATTGCCACAACTACCGATGCAACAGGTAACACCGAAGCAAAAGCATTGCTTTTAAAGGCCAACAGCATACATGGCGGCACTAAGCTCGATGTGATTAAAACCATGCGCTATTCGGCTACTATTATGGGCGTAAAAGCAATATCTTATTTGGATATACCCGGCAACAAAATCCGGATAGAACTTTGGGAAAACGGTAAGATGATTTCTGTTGAACAGGAAGAAAATGGCAACGGCTGGCAATGGCTTAACGGCAGAAAAGCGGCTATGCCTTCTGCAAGGATAGCGGAAATGAAGAGTACTTTCTATTCGGGTTTGCTGGGGTTACGCAAACCGGCCATCAACCAGATGCAGGTAGTGAGTATGCAAAAATTGAAGAATAATAACACTTATTCGGTTTTATGCAGGCTTGACGGTAACGATTATATTTTTGCCATTAACGATCAAACCCAACTAGTGGCCGAGGCCAATAAAACATCGGGCAGAACATCCATATCTGTCCTGTCAGATCTGCGCCCGGTACAAGGTATCCTGATCCCTTTTCATGAAGTGGTTACATCAGGCATCAAAAAACTGGTTATTCAATACGATAGCTTTGAGATCAATCCCGGCTTTAATGCGGATACCTGGAGTGTACCCGCAGGGATGTAACGATGAACATAGGGCAAAACTAAAAAGCGTCATTGCGAGGCACGAAGCAATCTCTACTAAGGCTGGTCAACTTTGGATGTTGGCTCTGTACAGCATAGAGATTGCTTCGTTCCTCGCAATGACGTGTGTTTTTTTATTTAAAGCCCTTCCTTTCGAGAGGGCTTTTGTGGGGTTTATTTAGCGCTCCATTTTTGTTGTAAAAGCTTCATAAAATAGCCACCCACTACGCTACGTGCCTGGAAACCTACCTGTTTACCATTGGTAGTTTCGTGCCAGTCGCTCAGGGGTACACGGGTTGGTGTTTCCATAGCATATTTGTAAACCGGGTTAGCCAACGCCTCAAAATCGGCTTTGTTTTTGGCTAAAGTAGCTGTCCAGATGATCCAGTCGCTTTTGGTGTAGGTTTTACGGCTATCCAATGGCAATCCGTACTGATTTTGTTTGGTTAGATAAAACTTTACCTCCCGGTCATAAACCGATTGCGGGAACAGATTTAAGCCCAGTATCTTATCCCAGATAATATTATATTTCTGACTCCAGGTATCTTTTTTATCAAACACCAGCGAATAATGATCGCCGGCGTCGGCCATTTTCATCCATTTGCTTACCATATCTTTAGCCATTGCCCTGTATTTTGCAGCCACGTCCTTCTGACCAAGCAAATCAGCCAGGCGGGCATAACAACCTACCCCCACAATAGCTTTGGCCGATAAATTGGCGTTACGGGCCAGGTGACCGGCAAAATCATCGGTACAAAGCTGATTGGCAGGATCTAAGCCTTCTTTAGCCAGGTAATTTGTCCAGGTGGTTAATATTTTCCAGTGCTTTTTGGCATAAGCAGGGTTATTGCCATTCGCTTTCGCTATAGCCAAAGTTAATGCCAGCATATTACCAGACTCTTCTACAGGCATACCTTCCCCATAAGTTTGACCATTGGCTAAAGGATAGGTGCCCAGATCGTGGGCAGCAAAATCATGGGCAAATTTACCGCTTTCGCTAAAATAGAAGATCCCATTCATCATACCTTCCATCAATTTAGGGTTGTAAAGCAAATATAAGGGCGACGAGGGATAAGTAATATCAACAGTATTGATGGAGCCATTACTGAAATTCTCTTTCGACAGAAATAAGATTTCACCTTGCGGGCTTTTTACCAGTACATGAGCAGCAATAGATTGTCTGTAAGCCAGTACACACAGTTTAGCGTAATTAGTACCACCAGCATTTTGAGCATCTTTATACATAGAGGTATTAAATGCAGCACATTTTTGCAGAATACCAGGATATTCCACGGCAGCTTTTGCCAGTACCTGTTCTATGGTTTTAGTTTGCGCGTTTTGCCACCATGGTTTTAAATTGGTATGAAAGTATTGTACCGGTGTAATATCATCATAGCCCAGCTCCACAAATTTAGCCACGGCTGTTTTACCCACTTTACCAAAAGGTATCACGGTATTTAAAACCAGGTTGCTTCCCTCTTTTACCGTTGATTTGCTGTCGCCGCTAAAAAATGAATCGACAGCTTGTTTACCGGTGCTTACATATTGTTGTGCATTGGCTGCTTTTGGTACGGCCACATACATATATCCCCAGTCGATACGCAGATCGTCGCCTTTCTTTTGCAATATGGGCTGCTCTATGGTGCCTGCTTTTAAAACCGACAGCGTACCCGATGTGTATTGTTGCGTGGTTACCGGTTGTTGTGCTGTATTGCGTGCAATATCTGCCGATGCACCAAAGTAAACTTTTACATCATGTGATGCCCCATCATTTGATTTTACTTTATAGCTGATATAAGACACCGGACGTGATAAAAGATTAAGATCACTCATCAGCAATGGCGAGGTGAAGGTAAGCTGCAGATCGGCCTTCCCGCATTTAAAATTGTAAATAGTTTGGGTAGCATTTATGGTTACGCTGGTTTGTTTTGCCAGTTCCAAAGCAGTATGGCCTGTTGGTTTAAGCTCATCGGCCAAACCGGCATCAAGCCAGGCACCGCCACCGGTGTTGGTACAATGTAAAGCCAATACATTTTCGCCTTTTTTCAATGCGCTTACTGCATCGTCAGAAAGTATAAAATATTGCAGATCGCCATTGGCGCCCCCTTGTTCGTTTACTTTTTTACCATTGATGTAAACCTCGGCTTCGTCATCGTGGTGCAGCCTTAGCCAAAGTTTATTAAAATTCAAATCGTTCAGGGTAAAAGTGCGGCGTACCCAGATATCACGACCTGTCCATAAGGTTTTGGCAGCCTGTTTATCATTACTAAATGGAGCAGTCCCCGTTTTCCAGCTGCTATCATCAAATTTGGCAGACGCCCAATCTTTGGAAGGTTCTGTCTCTGTAAACTTACAGGCATAAGGTTTTTCATCAGCTGCAGCCAGTACAGTTTTATATTCAACCGGCTCTTTGCCCATAAAACGGTAAACGGTGCCATCAACTTTAATCAAACCCAGCATTGATTGATCTTTACCTGTCCAGTGATGAGTGGTAGATTCATTCAGGTTATCGGTGAACGACCAGATACTGAAATAAGGATTGTGTGTGATAAGCGGATAAGCAGGAGCTTTGGTAGCCTGTGCCCTGGCCAAAAAACCGGCCAATGCAAGGCAAGCAACTAATGGGAACCTTTTCATGTTTTTATAAATGGTTTATACAATATGGAATTATAGAGCCGTAAATATTTGCATTTTCCGCCTTAAAACAGATACCCCACCACAAAAAGCGTTAAATTGACGATTAATTGAGACGATATGTAGAAGATGTGCAAATGTGCGGATATGCAGATGTGCAGATGAGGTTAGATGCGCTAATGAGATTGAATACGTAAACGCACCAGATCAAGAAATCAAATCATCAATCATTACCTTCATTTGCACATCTGCATATCCGCATATTTGCACATCCGGTTTTATTTGCACATCTGCATATCCGCACATTTGCAAATCTGGTTTTACTTAAACAGTTCGAAACTATATTGAGCTACACTCCAGAACTCATCTAGCGCTATGATACGAGGTTTAAAAAATGAAATAAGTGCAGGCCAGTCGTTACGATTAAAGATGCTTGCAGATGGCAACGTTTTGATAATACGACTTACCAGTTTATTATTTTCGTCGCGGGTATGCAGTTCCCAATCCCACTCTTCATTAAAATTCGTGTTAAGTACAGCTTTCAGCTCTTTGAACTGCTCAAACATTAGTTCTTGCATGCCGGCGTCGGGGTGTGAAATTTCGATAGCAATGTAGGCCTGGCGATTACCGGCCTGCATTTTAAAGTTGAGGTGCTTGATGCCGGTTTTATAATTGATCCAATTAATTCTTAAGCCATCGGCCGATAGCTGTGGTGCTATATACTGCCCAAATGCGGTCCAAAAAGCTTGTCTGATCTGTGATGCCTCGTCTTTTGAATACAATGTGTTGTTGATAATTTTACTGAGCCTGCAAAATTATAGAAAATATCGGCAACGGTATTTGAATGAGTAATTTTGGATTATATTTTTTTACGATATCTATTGTAATGAAACTATAATAATTATCGTTATGGTATTTATTACAATTAAAATAAAAAGACAAAATCATATGGTAACCTTGTCACAATTACCTATAAATATAGTCTTACTAAATATACTAAATCTATGAAAACCTCCATTTACCTCGTTTTGTTGCTTATTATTTTTTCATTTGATAACACCTATGCGGCCGATAAATATACTGCCGGTTATTATATCGACTCTACTCAACATAAGGTTGAGGGCCTCATTTCTTTTGACGGTTCTGATTGCGAAAATTTTCTATTCAAAAAACAGCTTGGCGATAAAACGCTCAAAATAAATGTGGCCAAATGTCCGCAATTTGAGGTGGGTGGCCATGAATACGTAGCTATTAGTCAGGTAGATTATGTTGTTATCTTCCGAAAAAGGCACATTGATAAAGCCTACGCCGAGCTCCTGGAATCGGGTAATGTAAAACTCTATATGATTGGGTTAGCACTATCAAGGATGGACAAAGTACACCACGTTGCTGCGGTGGCTACAGAAGTAGCCGATAATACCAAGGGAAGTGACATGTCTGGTTATTTCACCAAAAAACGTATCTATTATTATGTAAAAAGAGATAGTGAAAATAAATACACACTGGTCGACCATCACAAAGGTAAATTCAAAAACCAAATGGAGGCTTACTTAAAGGATAAGCCCGAGATAGTGGCACAACTGGATAAGAATAAAGATTATAATTTTAATAATATCGAATTGATTGTTCATGCTTACAATGAAAATTCACCTGTGCATACAAAATAGGGTTTATCAAAAAAACAATCAAAAAGCAGCCTGATTGAGAGGCTGCTTTTTGATTTACAGAATTCGGCTTAAAACCTGTCCCAAAACGCAGGTGGTTCAATACCTAATGTACGCAGGTAAACATAAGCTTGTGCACGATGATGGATCTCGTTATCAATAGCATAAAGTATAGTGCCAATATTTTTATTTTCATAAGCTCCAAAAGCCAGTTCAACTTCTAAAAAACGCTCTATGGAAATTTGTGGCCAGTACTCATTCAATTGCGCAGTGATCTGATCCCATTGCTTTAAAATTTCGGCTTTAGGTTGTGCCTGTATTTTTCCCGAAGAATGATCAAGCAGGGTATTCCACTTGCCGGTGATGATACCATCAATACCGTGATGAGTTATATCCATAATTTCAATAGCCATTACGCCAAATGAACGCATCCCTCCTACAGAATAATTGAATAATTTATCTTCCGGAAAAGCCTCAATAACTTTCCGAGTTAATTTGCGGTGACCTTGCCAGTGGTTTAATAAAGCTTCTGGCGAAATAAGTTGAGCGGCTGAATTGTCTACTTGTTGTTGGATTGAATTTGTTTCCATGGTTTCTTTTGTTTTGATTATAAAACAAAGTAACTGCAGGCCAGTGACAGCCTTATGTCAGTAGCCATGAAAGAAATTAAAAAAATAAATATCTCTTTGAATTATCTATTTTTTTATAAGTTTACCGCAACTTTAGGGGTGTCCTTTAATGGACTGAGATAATACCCTTTGAACCTGATGCAGTTAGTACTGCCGAAGGGAAAAGTGACGATAACCCTATGTGGTTATTTTTTCTTTCCTCCATGTAACGGGGCCATTCCTAAAGTCGAGATTTTAGAAACAGAATGGAAATTACCGTCAATCAACAAACTTACGAGGTTACCGATGTATGCAATGTGCAGCAAATGCTCGCTATTGTATTCGATGCCCAGCCAAAAGGCATTGCCGTAGCCATCAACCAGGCCATTATTCCAAGAGCCAATTGGGATAATCAGATACTCAGCCCCAACGATCAAATCGTCATCATCAAAGCAACACAAGGAGGATGATGTTAGATGTGCGGATATGCAAATATGAAGATGTGCAGATAAATCGCCCCTTCACAAAAGTCACTAATTCATTAATTCACTAAATCAATAATTATTAAGTGCAAATAGATTCCCCTTCAAAAATCGATAATTCAATAATTAGCTCCAATCACTAATTCACTAAATCAATAATTCAATAATTGTATAAGGATGAAGCAAGAAAAAATTCCAACCGGCAAGGTATTAACTACCGATCCGTTCCCGGCCTCCAGAAAAGTTTTTGTAAAAGGCGAGCTGCATGACATCCAGGTAGCCATGCGCGAGATCAGTTTAAACGATACTAAACTGCACGGCCGCTTTGGCGAAACAGAACCCAACGCGCCCGTTACTGTTTATGATACCAGCGGCCCGTATACTGATACTAACGCTACTATTGATGTTAAAAAAGGGCTACCCCGTTTACGTGAGCAGTGGATCTTGAACCGGGCAGATGTGGAACAACTGGAAGGCATATCCTCCCAATACGGGCAACAGCGTTTAAACGATAGCAGCCTGGACGAATTGCGCTTTGCTCATGTAAGCAAACCTTTGCGGGCAAAGGAAGGTATGAACGTATCGCAGATGCATTATGCCAGAAAAGGCATTATTACACCCGAAATGGAGTATATCGCTATTCGTGAAAATCAACGTATCGACTTGTTAAAGGAGCAATTAAACGGACAATACGAGGTGATGAGCCATCAGCACCAGGGCCATAGCTTTGGAGCAAATACCCCAAAAGGATATATCACTCCCGAGTTTGTACGTTCGGAAGTTGCCGCCGGTCGTGCCGTGATTCCTTCCAACATCAATCACCCCGAAATTGAGCCGATGATCATTGGTCGTAATTTTTTGGTGAAGATCAATGCCAACATCGGCAACTCGGCTGTTACTTCCAGCATTGAAGAGGAAGTTGAAAAAGCAGTATGGGCCTGCCGCTGGGGAGCGGATACCATCATGGATCTTTCAACCGGGAAAAATATCCATGAAACCCGCGAATGGATCATCCGTAATTCGCCCGTACCTATCGGCACCGTACCTATTTACCAGGCCCTGGAAAAAGTGAACGGTAAAGCGGAGGACCTGACCTGGGAGCTGTTCCGGGATACATTGATTGAGCAGGCAGAACAAGGCGTAGATTATTTCACTATTCATGCGGGTGTACTGTTACGCTATGTACCGCTCACGGCCAAGCGTATCACCGGTATTGTATCAAGAGGAGGTTCTATCATGGCCAAATGGTGCCTGGCCCATCACAAAGAAAACTTCCTGTATACCCATTTTGAAGAGATTTGCCAGATCATGAAAGCCTATGACGTGGCTTTCTCCTTAGGCGATGGATTAAGACCAGGCTGTATTGCCGATGCTAATGATGCCGCGCAATTTGGAGAATTGGAAACTTTGGGCGAACTGACCAAAATTGCCTGGAAACACGATGTGCAAACCATTATTGAAGGCCCGGGCCACATCCCTATGCACATGATCAAGGAAAACATGGATAAGCAACTGGCCCATTGCGGGGAGGCACCATTCTATACCTTAGGACCGCTGACTACTGATATCGCTCCCGGTTACGATCATATTACCTCG
This sequence comes from Mucilaginibacter inviolabilis, assembly GCF_011089895.1. NCBI lineage: Bacteria > Pseudomonadati > Bacteroidota > Sphingobacteriia > Sphingobacteriales > Sphingobacteriaceae > Mucilaginibacter > Mucilaginibacter inviolabilis. The sequence continues at coordinate 918,060 of NZ_JAANAT010000001.1, read as the reverse complement.
GCTATTGGCGCCGCCATGATCGGCTGGTTTGGTACAGCCATGCTATGTTATGTTACGCCAAAAGAGCATTTAGGATTGCCTAATAAAAAAGATGTAAAAGACGGCGTGATCACCTATAAAATAGCGGCCCATGCGGCCGATCTGGCTAAAGGGCACCCCGGTGCACAATACCGGGATAATGCTTTGAGTAAGGCACGTTTTGAGTTTAGATGGGAAGATCAGTTTAACCTATCGCTTGATCCGGATACGGCCAGGGAGTTTCATGATGAAACCCTGCCTGCCGATGGCGCTAAGATCGCCCACTTCTGCTCTATGTGCGGCCCTAACTTCTGTTCGATGAAAATTACGCAGGATGTACGGGAATACGCCAAGGAAAACGGTGTAGATGAAGCAGATGTGTTGGCAAAAGGCATGGAGCAAAAATCAAAGGAGTTTGCTGAGAAAGGAAGCGAAATATACTTGTAAAAGCTAGCTGTCATGCTGAACCTATCGAAGCATGGTGGGCAGGCCTCTACACACGAGTCTTCGACAAGCTCAGACTGACCGACCACTAATGAATAAAGGTATATGCAACTGATAGTTATTTCACATCCGGATACGGTAACAAATGAAGCGCGGATAATCAACCAACTGTTTGATGCTGGCCTAACACGTTTTCATTTGCGAAAACCTGATTGGGATGAGAAGCAGCTGGTCAATTTACTAAGGCAGATTGATCAGACTTTTTATCCTTATATCGCTTTACATCAGCAGCATCATATTGCGGTAGATTTTAATACCAAGAGATTGCATTATACCGAAAAACACAGATTGGCAACAGAACCGAAAAAACTGATCCTTCAGAAAGAAGAAGGCTATGTATTGAGCACATCCACACATGCGGATAAAGACTTACGAAGTTTTAAAAACTTCGTAAGTCTTACTCAGGATATTACAAACAGTTCATCTCCTCTGTTTGATTATACTTTTTTCGGCCCTGTATTTAATAGTATATCCAAAGCGGGTTATCAAAGTCAGCTGCCCAATGATTTCCAGTTACCATCAAACATCGCAACACCAATTATTGCTTTAGGCGGTGTGAAACCCTCGAATTTGGACAAATTAAAATTCATGGGATTTGATGGCGCGGCAGTTTTGGGCACGATATGGAACGATTCCGTACAAGCGGTCACCAACTTCAGGAAATTACAGGAATACCTTTTAACAAAACAAGCATGATTCATAAACTTCATTATATATCGCAGCCACCAACAAATGGAACACATCTTACAGCCATAAAGGCGGCACTTAACGCCGGATGTAAATGGATCCAGCTCCGGGTAAAAGACGCGCCCGAAAACCTGATCCTGGAATATGCACTGGAAGCCCGGGCCTTATGCGAGGAATTTGGCGCGAAGCTGATTGTGAACGACCATCCGGAAATTGCGCTGAAAGCCGGTGCTTATGGACTGCACCTGGGCTTACAAGATATGCCCATTGCCCAGGCAAGGCAAATAGTGGGCAATCAAATGATCATCGGAGGAACGGCCAATACTTTTGAGCACGTTGAACAACGCGTTACAGAAGGTGCAGATTACATTGGCCTGGGCCCCTACCGGTTTACCAGGACTAAGCAAAAGCTAAGTCCGATTTTAGGATTGGAGGGCTACCAGGCGATTTTAGAGAAAGTAAGATCAGCCGGTATCAATATCCCCATTATCGCTATAGGTGGTATCGAACCAGATGATATCCAGGCTATCATGCAAACCGGGATATATGGTGTAGCCATTTCAGGAGCAATTACTCATGCTACCGATGCCGCACAAATAACTCAATTCATATATCAGCAATTAAACACGAATGCTTTGAAAGAAGCTTAAAATTTAAAAGAGATGTTAAAAATAGCCGATAAAACTTTCAGCTCCCGCCTGTTTACAGGTACGGGAAAATTCAGTTCATCCGCATTAATGGAAGAGGCATTGGTTGCTTCGGGATCAGAATTGGTTACCGTAGCCCTGAAACGCGTTGATGTGAGAAACAATGAACAGGACGACTTACTGATCCGCTTAAAATATCCACATATCAACCTGCTGCCTAACACCTCAGGTGTGCGCAATGCTAAAGAAGCTATTTTTGCAGCGCAACTGGCACGCGAAGCCCTGGAAACCAACTGGATAAAACTGGAAATCCACCCCGATCCTAAATACCTGATGCCCGACCCTATCGAAACCCTAAAAGCCACGGAAGAACTGGCCAAACTAGGTTTTGTGGTACTCCCCTACATCCATGCCGACCCGGTTTTGTGTAAGCGGTTAGAGGATGCCGGTACAGCAGCAGTAATGCCACTCGGCTCGCCTATCGGCAGCAACAAAGGATTAAAAACCATTGATTTTTTAGAGATCATCATAGCACAAAGCAATGTGCCTGTTATTATTGATGCAGGGATAGGTTCACCATCTGATGCCGCCCGGGCTCTTGAAATTGGAGCTGATGCTGTATTGGTAAACACCGCTATCGCTGTTTCCGGCAATCCGATACGTATGGCCACTGCCTTTAAAATTGCTGTAGAAGCAGGCCGGATAGCTTTTGAAGCTAAACTAGCCTCCCCTGTTTCGCATGCTGTTGCCAGCAGCCCCTTAACCTCGTTTTTAGATGCATAGCTTTAACGATATTTTTGAAACCTATAACTGGGATGAGGTAAAAGCCAGTATCTACGCCAAAACCGGTGCAGATGTAGAAAAAGCGTTATCAGCCACCAAACGTACCCTGGAAGACTTTAAAGCGCTGGTATCGCCTGCGGCTGCCCCTTATCTGGAGCAAATGGCACAACTTAGTCAGCAGCTTACCCTTAAACGCTTTGGTAAGGTAATTCAGATGTATGTACCGCTTTACCTATCCAACGAATGCAGTAATATTTGTACCTATTGTGGCTTTAGCTATGATAATAAGGTGAGGCGCAAAACCTTGTCGCCCATGGAAATTATGCAGGAGGTTGCGGTAATCAAAGCCATGGGCTATGAACACGTGCTTTTAGTGACCGGTGAAGACAACGTGACGGTTCATGTGGAATATTTTAAAAAAGTGCTGGAGCTTATCCGTCCGCATTTTGCGCACATCTCTATGGAGGTGCAACCTATGGATCTGGAAGATTATGCGCAGTTGACGCCCTATGGTTTAAACACGGTACTGGTTTACCAGGAAACCTATCACCGGGAGGATTACAAGAAACATCATCCAAAAGGAAAAAAATCCAATTTCAAGTATCGCCTCGAAACCCCCGACAGGCTTGGCCAGGCGGGTATCCATAAAATGGGTTTAGGGGTATTGATAGGTTTAGAGGACTGGCGGACAGACTGCTTTTTTACTGCCTTGCACCTCCATTACCTTGAAAAGAAATATTGGCAAAGTAAATATAGCCTGTCGTTCCCCCGGCTGCGTCCCTTCAGTGGTGGTCTGGAACCTAAGGTTGAAATGAACGACCGTGAGCTGGTGCAGCTAATATGTGCTTACCGTTTGTTTAACGAGGAAGTAGAGCTATCCATCTCTACCCGCGAATCACCTCATTTCCGGAATAACATCATTAAACTGGGCATCACCTCTATTAGCGCCGGGTCAAAAACCAACCCAGGTGGATATGCTGTTGAACCGGAATCATTGGAGCAGTTTGAAATTTCGGACGAACGGAGTCCGGCTGATATTGCTAAAGTGATCTCACAACAGGGCTATGAACCAGTATGGAAGGATTGGGATAATTGTTTAACATAGAGCCTCACCCTGCCCTCTCCTGAAGGAGAGGGTTCAAAATTTAAAAAATGTTGGAACGTGAAGAACTAAAACTATATAACCGCCAGATCATACTGCCCGAATTAGGGTTGGCCGGACAGGAAAAATTAAAAACTGCCAGGGTGCTGATGATTGGTGCAGGAGGCTTAGGTTGTCCAGTTTTGCAATACCTGGTAGCCGCCGGTGTTGGCTATGTGGGTATTGTTGATGATGATGTGGTAGATATCAGTAATCTGCACCGGCAAATCCTGTACTCCATTGCCGATGTTGGAAAACCCAAAGCCGAAACAGCTAAGCAAAAGCTGGAATGGTTAAACCCTTTTATTGAATTAACCGCTTACAAAGAAAGATTAACTGCCGACAATGCAGTAACGCTGATCGGCGGATACAATATAATTGTTGATGGCTCCGATAACTTTACCACACGTTACCTGGTTAATGATACTTGTGTGGCCTTAAATAAACCATTGGTATTTGGCTCTATTTTTAAGTTTGAAGGACAGGTATCGGTGTTCAATTATCAGAACGGCCCAAATTATCGCGATCTGTTTCCGGAGCCCCCTCCGGAAAATGAAGTACCCAATTGCGAAGAAGCGGGCGTTATCGGCGTTCTTCCGGGTATTATCGGCACCTATATGGCTAACGAAGTTATTAAGATCATCTGCGGTATAGGTGAAACCCTATCCGGCAAACTATTCAGCATGAACGCGCTGGATAATAATAGTATCAGCATATATAAAATAACTAAGCATGGGAAGGCAATTTCGGCCCCAGGGATCGTTAACCAGGCAGCAATTCCGGATCGTGAAATCAGCATGGAAACTTTAAACAACTGGCTCGCGCAAAACCCTGAAGAGATCTGCATCATTGACGTACGCGAAATCTATGAATTTGATGAATACAACATAGGTGGCATAAATATCCCACTGTACGAATTGCAAGAGTTTGCCGATGATATACCAGCCAACAAAAAACTGGTATTCATTTGCCAAACCGGCCAAAGAAGCAAAATAGCCCTGCAATGGACAGCATCGTACTTAAAGAATGAAAAATACAGCTTGAAAAATGGAATTAGACATAACCTTTGAACAGGCAGACATTTTGGGTTTACATGGTTTATACTTCCGAGGATCAACATTTATATATTTAATTAAAAATCAATAACTTAAATAAAAAACATTAGCATTTAATGGGTTTACATGTAAACCCACCCGGGGCCAAGTATTTAGTGTAATCAAATAAGCTTTGCCACTTTTTTTAGCATTATTTGCATATCTGCACATTCGCACATCTATTTTTATCCTAAATTCGCTCACGATAATTATACCGGGGCAAAGCATTGAGCACGATAGAAACACAGCACGGGAACCACCATTTTATTTTCAGAGACGCCAACCTGGAATCAATGACCAGCCGGGATATTGCCCGGCATAATCCAGCCGGTTTCTACACTGATGAAGAGGCCGGTCAATACCTTGTACCCATCAGTTTAGCTGTTAACGAAGGGGCCTTCCATCATCCTAAAAACGACACCTTTCCTACGGTTACCGTTTCACAGGATACTGAGCAATTATTACTTACCTGTACTTGTGCCAGTGAACTTGGGAAATTATGTGAGCATGAGGCCATAATACTGCAAACCATTCTAAAAAAGGAAGAGTTTGCCGTATTTTTTAATACCCGGCTGCGTCATCAAAAATTAAAAAACGCGGCCATACCTTATGGGTTGGAAAACGAGCCCGATCCCGATCAGTTTTTCCGCATCGAACTGTTGTTTAATAAACTGGTGATCAGCCCTCATTCCCCTGATCTTTTCCCGGTAACTAAAGAAAGCCTGAATACCCTGCGCGCGATGGTATCATCCGCTCCGGAGCAGCCACCAGCGTCATCTCCAGCGGATCAGGAACAAAGCATTTTTGTGGTTATCCGTGAGCATAAATATTATAAATACCTGCATGTAGAGCTTTTTGCTTCGGCCCTTACCAAAGAAGGAAAATTAAAAAACCCGCTGAACCGCCTGGAACCTATGGACCTGGTTTGGAAAACTACCGATCATGAGGAACTGAAATTTTATACCGGTATCAGCAAATTTCAAAATAACCTTACCGGCAAAAAAAGCGAAACCGATCTGGCCGCATTGCGTGCCATTGTCAAAAACCCAATGGGTTATCCTTTTTATTATCAGGATACAGAAAAGGGCGAAAAGATAAGCGCCTCATCGCTTATACCCGTTAAAGTAGCACAACTTCCGCCCGGGGTGCAGATGCGTGTAAAACCCGATGGACCTTTTTTTGAACTAACGCTTGATCTGGAAATAGATGGCAACCGCCATACCCTAAAAGATCAACGCATCATGTTTAGCTATTTTCTGCTAAACGGTGATACCCTATATCTGGCCGATAACCTGCAGGCCTTAAATGTGATGAGTTTTTTAAAGCAAAGGCCCGGTAATTTGCTCGTACATCAATCCAAATACCCTTTGATCAAAAGTCAATGGCTGGGTAAACTTGAGGATACCATTGATGTAAAGTACCAGCATATCCAACAGGCAACACCAAAACAGTTGGAACAATTGGGCTTTAACCAGGATCCCGAAAAGATCATTTACCTGTCGGACTTTGGGAGCCATGTAATGCTCATCCCGGTAATGCGGTACGGAGAAGCTGAAATACAGGTTCGTACCAAAAGAAATATCTATGCTACCGATGCCAAAGGGAAAGAATTCCAGGTACAGCGTAATGAACCCGCAGAAAGGGCCTTTATAGCCAGCCTGATCACACAGCATCCTTATTTTGAAGAACAGGCAGATGATGACCTGTACTATTTTTACCTGCACAAAAAACATTTCCTGAATGAGGACTGGTTTCTGGATGTTTTTGAACAGTGGCAACAGCAGCGCATTACTATACTGGGTTTTAACGAGATAGAAGGTAACCGGCTTAGTCCTTATAAAATCAGTATCGATATTAAGGTATTGAGTGGTATGAACTGGTTCAATACCATTATACAGGCCAAATACGGGCAGAAAAAGGCGAGTTTAAAGTCCTTGCATAAGGCCATCCGCAACAAAAGTAAGTTTATACAACTTGATGATGGTACCCTGGGCATCCTTCCTGCAGAGTGGATAGCTAAATTTGAAAGCTATTTTAATGCCGGCGAAGTTGTTAGCGATGATACTTTACATACACCTAAAATAAATTTCACGGCTATCGAAGAGCTTTATGATGCAGAAGTTTTAGCCGAAGAAGTTAAACAGGATTTGCGAAGCTATCGTGAAAAGTTTGCCAATTTTGAAACGATTGCTCCTGTTGATGTACCGGCCGAACTACTGGGTGCCCTTCGCCCCTATCAGCATCAGGGATTAAACTGGCTTAACTTTCTGGATGAGTTTAATTTTGGCGGTTGCCTGGCCGACGACATGGGGTTGGGAAAATCGATACAGGTGATTGCCTTTATCCTGTCGCAGCGTAAAAAAGTTAGTCAGAATACCAATCTGATTGTTGTTCCAACTTCCCTCATTTTTAACTGGCAGCAGGAAATACAAAAATTTGCGCCCTCTATCAGGTTACATACCCTTTACGGAGCCGACAGGGTAAAAGAAATACATGATTTTGACCGGTTTGAAATTATCCTTACAAGCTACGGCAATATGCTCTCTGATGTTCGTTTCCTGAAAGATTATCATTTTAACTACGTCATTCTCGATGAGTCGCAAAACATCAAAAACCCATCATCGCAAAGATATAGGGCTGCGCGCCTGTTAAAATCGCGCAATAAACTGGTGGTAACCGGTACACCTATCGAAAACAATACCTTTGATCTTTATGGTCAGCTTTCTTTTGCCTGTCCGGGTTTACTGGGCGGTAAACAATATTTCAAGGATATCTACCCCACCCCAATCGATCAGTTCAAAAGCAGCATCCGTGCTTCAGAATTACAAAAGAAGATAAAGCCTTTTATTCTGCGAAGAACCAAGGAGCAGGTTGCCGGCGATTTGCCAGAGAAAACAGAAATGGTACTGCATTGTGAAATGGGTGCCGAACAAAAACGGATTTACGATGCTTACGAAAAGGAATTCAGGGAATATATATCAGCTATCAACAACGAAGAGCTTAAAAAAAACCCGATGAACGTATTGAAGGGGCTTACCAAACTTCGCCAGATCTGCGATTCGCCTGTTTTATTGAGCGGCGACCGGCTGCCGGGCAAGGAATCGGCCAAGATTGATACCCTGATTGAACAGATTGAAAGTAAATCGCCTGAACATAAAATATTGGTATTTTCGCAGTTTACAGGCATGCTTGATTTGGTAAGTAAAGAGCTCCTTAGCCGAAAGATCTCCTTTGTGCAGTTAACCGGCAAAACCCGTAACCGCGAAGCTGTAGTACAATCCTTTCAGCAAGATCATAACTGCCGGGTATTTCTCATTAGTCTCAAAGCAGGCGGTACTGGACTTAATTTAACGGAAGCCGATTATATCTACCTCATTGATCCCTGGTGGAATCCTGCAGTCGAAAACCAGGCTATTGACCGTGCCCATCGCATTGGGCAAAACAAAAGAGTGGTAGCCATAAGGTTAATCTGTCCCGGTACTGTAGAAGAAAAGATCATGAAGGTACAGGAAAACAAAAAAGACCTGGTTCATGATCTGGTTAAAACAGATACCAACATTCTCAAAGCCCTATCCCGGCAAGATCTGTTGGATTTGTTGACACCTATGCATGTTTTATCAGATTAGGGAAGTTGTGGGGGTTCGAGTCCCTTCTTCCGCACACAGAAAAAGCTGAGTAGTATTTCAAACCACTCAACTTTTTCATTTTAAAGCTCAATTGCATCAAAACATTTTTATCCTGACACCGCCATTGATTACCACCCCTTCCAATGGCGCATACACGTCCTTAAACATAGGGCTGGTTACAGTTCCTGTGTATAACGCTCCCCATTTACCTTGGCGCTGATCGGTCAGGTTTTCGGCGTTAATGAATACATCTATATGTTTCCACATTTTCTGCACCAATGCGCCAAATGTCCAGTAGGAACGCCCGGAGGTACCCCCACTCAATAATTGTTCACCGGTATAAAATCCTTCTAAACCGGCACGGAAGTGATGCTCGACTTCATAGGTAAGATCGGCATTCAATTGCTGTTTCGGTGTCAATGTCTGCGCGCTGTTCATCCCATTAAAATTCCGCTGCACATCATTATAAGTATAACCCAGATAAATACCCAATTCATCAATCAGTAGTTTAACATTCGTTTCAGCTCCTTTACTAAGCAGATAACCAGGCGCATTGACAAACGCATTGTTCTGTAAGATCAAAGGGTCGTTTACTTTGGTCAGAAACAATAATTCATTAACCTGTAAGAACGCATCACCCACAGCACCTTTATAGGTGAAGTCCCAATTAGCGCCGGCTGAGCGTTCGGCTTTAGTCGCGCCGATATTCAACGGTTGCAGGTAGCGGTAACCCTGCTCTTCGGCATCATCATTAAAAATGTCTGGCATTTTGTAACCCAGCCCACCGCCTAAACGGCTGCTCCAATGTTCATTCATCTTAAATAAGATATTTATACGCGGTAATAAAAACCAGCCATTCGCTGGCGAGGCGGGTGAAGGCGAATTGCCATCTAAGCGAAGTCCGCTTTCTACTGCAAACCACTGAGCCGGTTTAAAAGTGTTTTGTATAAATAATCCATACGTATTACGTCTATAACCCAGGTCGGCACTCCCACCCTTTGGTGTCAATCGATCTGTCCATATATCGGCGCCAGCCACCCAACTAGTGGTTTTACTATTGCGCAAATAATTCGCTTCAGCATAAGATGAAACCTGTACACCCTTAAACTCAAACTGCGGTTGAGTTATCTTCCGGTTGAAATAGCCAATCGTACCTTTAAAGTTCAATCGACTGGCACTGTCGACCTTGTGCGTATAGGAAACTTGCGAGGATAAACGGTCGCTGATGTTGTGTTCGAAATACTGGTGCTGACTATCGGTGTTACCGCTGATTACCTGCATGTCACCACCAAGGCGATCTTCGTGCAGGACGTTAACACCCAGCCATAAAGAATCTTTGCAGCTGGGTTTCCAAAAGATCTTCGGGTTGAGTAAAAAACGGTTGGTTTTAGGAATGGCTGAAAAACCGGTATTTCCCGGATCGTAAGCACCGTTGTAATTATAAGCACTGAAGATTGTTGTACCAATTTTGCTCCATTCCTGGCTATAAAAACCGCTGGCATCGGTACCATTTGCTGAGTTCTGATTGAGCAAAAAACTTAGTTCCGGATGTTTACCGGGCGTTTTGCTGATTAGGTTCACCAAACCTGCAATGGCACCGCCCCCATATAAAGTAGAGGCTGAACCCTTAATGATTTCCACCTGCTTCAAATTCAGCGGTGATACCTGTACTAAACCCAGGCCACCCGAAAAACCGTCATAAGTGGGCAAGCCATCCTGTAACAATTGGGTATAGCGGCTGTCCAACCCTTCGATACGGAAATTGGCCAACCCGCTAACGGCGGAAGTAGCTTGAACATGCACGCCGGTGATCTCGCCCAGTAACATTTTGATATCGCCGGGCCGCATCGTACCTTTCTCGTCCAGTTCTTCCGACGGCAACGCTTCGATGCGGGTTGGAATATCGCTTCGATTCTGTCCGGTGCGATTAGTTTGCACCACTACTTCGGCCAGTTCACCCGACATCGGTTCGAGGTAAACTTCGATAAGCTGATCAGCATATTTTGACGGTAGTATAAGGGTTTTATCCCCCGGCAAATAGCCGATCATACTTAGTTTAACCTCATATTTACCAGCCGGAATACCTGTGATCGTGATATGGCCGCTGGAATCCGAAGCATTTCCTCGCTTTAGATCAGTGATATAAGCCGTTGCACCTATCAACGGCAATTTGCTCCCGTCGTCTTTCACGACCAGGCGTAAATTATATTGTGCATGTGCTGAAAAAGAAAGCAGCAGCACAAGCCCTAAAAAAAGTTTGCGCATGAAAAATTAGCGTTTAGCGTAAAAAGTTAGAATAATAAAATTGGTGATACGCTTATACCAAAGGTGGGCGGAATAATGAAGGATGGTAATCGCTTAGCGCAGCAGAAAAATAGTGTCTGGATGGCTTTGTGCCGAAGCCCAACAGCAAGGGCTGGGTCAAAGTAAGAGATGGTTGTACGGTAACAGCAAAGGATGGGCTACCCTGAAATTGTAAAGCGCCGGGTTTAGACGGCTGATCATGCTGGTTATGGCCTAATATGTCTTTACCATTCAATACATAATCACCTATGAAGTCCAGTATACCTTTTTCATCTGGTGACACCACCTTTTCATATGCCTGATATATACGGGGCAATTCTTTAATCATGGAATAATCACCTAATGGCAAAACAATACTGCCAAGAAGCAATTGCCCTATCATCCAAAAAACTGCAATCTTTTTAGCCATTACTGCAAAGAAACAAAAAGCTTATCCAAAGCTACTGCAAAAATCTGTACAAAGTTTGGACAGGAATTTTATTCTTAATTTTTGAGAATACCTTTATAACATCTAAAGTCCCGTCCAGGTGTTCTAATAAGTTCCTATCCACCCCACATAAAACAACAAAACCCGACTATTATCAGGTTTTGTTGCTTATCGTAAATAAAATCACTTGGGTGCTTACTACCAAATCTTTACTCTTTGATTTTCTGGTTTGTAATTCTTATCACCAGGCTGTACATTAAATGCCTTATAAAAGGGGGCAAAATTCATTAAAGGGCCATTTACACGCCACATAGCCGGCGAGTGCGGATTTGTGTTTACGTAGGTGCGAAGAAATGCATCTCTTGTTTTCACCCGCCATATTCTGGCAATAGAAAGGAAGAAGCGCTGGTCCGGGGTAAAACCGTCAATTTTAACAGAACCTTTTCCCTGTTCCGTCATCTTAAATGCATCATAGGCAATAGCAATGCCCCCATTATCGGCGGTGTTTTCACCCAATGTCAGGGCTCCCTTTATATGAACGGTATCTAAAACGGTAAATGAGCCGTATAAATCAGCTAACTGTTTTGTTTTCTCCCTAAACTTTTGATAATCTTCCTTTGTCCACCAGTTTTTTACGTTACCATCCTTATCAAATTGTGCGCCCTGATCATCAAAGGCATGCGTCATCTCGTGGCCAATCACCATCCCTATGCCTCCATAATTGATGGCATCATCTGCCGAAAAATCAAAATAAGGGAATTGCAAAATACCGGCGGGGAAAACAACTTCATTAAAAGATGGATTATAGTAAGCCGTAACCGTAGATGGTGTTGTACCCCATTCTGTTTTATCAACCGGCTTGTTCAATTTTGCCAATTCAAAATTATAATCGTTTTGGTTAAGCGAAAGGATATTTTCAAAGTATTTGGTTCTATTAATCTGCACCTTATCGTAATTGCGCCATTTATCAGGGTAGCCCAATTTTTTGGTAATGGCGTATAATTTTTCTTTTGCTTTTTGTTTGGTGCTATCACTCATCCAATCCAAATGGTTGATCCTGTTTTCGAAAGATTTTTGCAAATTGTTTACTAATGCAAGTACACGTTTTTTTGCGCCCTCATTAAAATATCGTTTCACATACAATTGCCCTAAAGCCTGCCCTAAGTAGCCGTCAACGTTTTCGGTCATGATCTGCCTGCGGGATTTTTGTTTGGCTTGCCCCGATAATACTTTACTAAATTCAAATGAGGCATCCACAAATGGTTTACTAAGCGTTTCGGCGTAGTTTTCCAGTGTACTTGCTTTTAAATAGATTTTCCAGTCATGTATAGATATTGATTTCAGTTGTTCATTTAACTTATCATAATAAGCAGGTTGGGTCATATCAATAGAGTCGGTTGTTGCACCTAAGTCGGCAAGCAATGATTCCCATCCTATATTAGTTTGTGTTTTATTGATGGATGCAACTGCTATTTTATGATAATTTGCGTTTACATCTCTTAGTTCAATATTTGTTTTATGTGATGCCGCGTTTTGTTTTTCGATACTGTAAGTAACATCTGCATCCTTAGTAGCTGTGGCAACACCACTACCGGTTAATTGAAATAAGGTGCGGATGTATTTTTTATAGGCTTGCTGAATGAGGAGTGTAGATGAATCTGTTTTGAAATAATAATCCCTTTCAGGCAAGCCAATACCAGTTTGAGAAACATGGGCAATGTTGATGCTGCTGTTTTTGTTATCAGGATAAATATTAAAGCTAATGATCGAGCGGTTCCCGCTTTTTAATTCCGCTGCTACGAATTTGATCAGCGATGGTATGTTGTTAATGACGTCAATACGCGCAAGTATTGGCTTAATGGGTTGGTATCCGCGTTGGTTAATGGTAGCCATATCCATACCTGAAGCATAAAAATCACCTACCTTCTGTTCAACACTTCCCATATTATTTTTGGTTTTCGAAACACTGTCCAGGATGTTTTGCAACAGTTGCTTTTGCGGGATGTTCATGAAACTATATGAACCTACGCCCGATTGATCGCTGGCAATTTTTGCGGTGTCATACCAGCGCCCGTTAACATAGCGAAAGAAATTGTCGCCGGGTTTTGTCAGGGAGTCAATTCCGGCTACATCAACAAAACTCCTTTTGTGACCATCCCGATAATTCCATGCGCTCAAAACGACTAACGCAACGCACAGATAAAATACTTTATTCATAAACTGCTAGATTTTTTTTAAAGTTACTGATTTTTTTGCCCGGCAGTAAAATGACCAAGAGAAGATATTGTTGATACGATTACAGGTATCTCCTCTCCTAAAATCAGATCATTTGAAAGGCGAAAAGCGCTAAATAAAAAGTTTCCCTGAACATAAAAAGCCCCTTAATTCCTTAAGAAGCTTTTTATGTTTTAATAATAAATTGATAGGTGTTTATCTATTTAGCCCGCTCAACGTATTCGCCGGTGCGGGTATCAACTTTTATTTTATCACCCTGATTAACAAAGAGTGGTACTTTAATTTCTACTCCGTTTTCTGTAGTTGCTGTTTTCATTGCCCCCGATGAGGTATCACCTTTAACGGCAGGTTCGGCGTAGGTAATCTCCAGATCCACAAAGTTGGGTGCTACTGCCATGATCGGTTCTTCGCTTTCAAACGAAACAATCACGCTCATTCCTTCTTTCAGGAATTTCACCGCGGGCCCAAAAAGCGCTTTCGGGATATTATGCTGTTCGAAAGTGGTGTTATCCATGATCACCATGGCGTCTCCATCTTCATACAGGTATTGAAAATCGTTTGTTTCTACACGGCAAATTTCAACCTGCTCATCGGTAGCTAAGCGAGCTTCAACAATTTTCCCTGTTTTTATGTTACGAAACTTATCCAGATAGAATGCTCCGCCTTTACCTGGTGTACGATGCAGTACTTCTGTTACGGTTACCAGTTCGCCGTTGAAGCGTAGTATATTACCTACTTTAATTTCGGATGCCTTTGCCATGAAAATATAATTAGAAAATTTAAGTCCCAAAGATAGATTAACTTTGTTAATCACCTAAAATTAAATCTCACCCCGTCAGAATTAAGGGGACTTGTCCCGAAGGAGAAGCCCTTTCTCCGTCGAAAAGCTTACCCTACTTCATAACAGGCAATATAATCTTCGAGCTGTTATGATAGATGTGGATGGTTTCTTTTATAAAATCGGCATCCTTTGCCTGGTTAATATCAACAAACTGCTGCGGATTCCTGTCTGTTAACGGAAACCAGCTGCTTTGCACCTGGATCATTATTTTATGGCCTTTTTTAAAGGTATGTGCAACATCGGGCAGGATGTATTTTACCCGTGTTGGTTTGCCGGGTATAAACGGCTCTGGTTTCTCAAAGCTATTACGGAATTTGCCGCGCATAATTTCGGCACGCACCAGCATCTGGTAACCGCCCATCGGGTATTTTGTAACCGGGTTGGCTGGCGTATCTTCTGGAAACACATCAATCAACTTCACTACAAAATCTGCATCTGTGCTTGATAAACTTACCATCAGATCGGCTACAAGCGGGCCAGCTAGTGTTATATTGTCTGTTAACACGCCTGTATCATAAACCAGCACATCTGTACGGCGGGCGGCAAAACGCTGATCATCATCCATATACTCCCGGGTTCGGTTGGCGTGCACTTTTTCGGCGTAAGGGACAGGTTTGGCGGGGTCACTTATGTAACTATCAAACGTAGGTTTAGCACTTTTTGTAGCTTCAAATGATAGTTTACCATTTGCCTGCAGATAAACAGGCGTTTGTTTAATATAGGCCAGTGGCCATTGCGAAAATTTGTGCCATTTATTTTCACCTGTAAAAAAAACATTCACCTTACTTAAGGTGTCTGTCCCCTTTCCTTTTAGATAATAATTAAAGAATGGGACTTCCATATCCTGGTAATATAGTGAGGTATTGCTGTCAAACCGTACATTGCCTAAATGGGTGCCATCCTTACTGGCCCATTGCCCGTGGTACCAGGGCCCCATGACCAGTTTACTGTTAGTTGCCGGGCTTTGCTTAATCAAAGCTTCATAAGTATGCCAGGCACCGTAACCGTCTTCGGCGTCAAAGAGGCCACCGGTTATGAGCATAGCCGGTTTAACATTTTTTATTCCGCTACGGGCATCACGGGCCTTCCACCAGGCATCCAGATTGGGATGATTCATCATATCGCTCCAAAATTTCATGGTATCACCACTCAGTTTGGTAAAATGGGGCATTGCCCCTATCTTTAAATAATAATCGTAATTATCATTATAGTTTATATTGACACCTTTTGTACCTTTTATGGACGGTGTACGGCTCGGTGCGCTAAAGCCATAACCCACATGGAAATCAAAAGCATCCATCAGCATCATGACTCCATTGTGGTGGTCGTCATCGCCAAAAAAGCGATCAGTAACCGGTGCCTGCGGACTAACTGCCTTTAAGGCTGGGTGACCGCTTAGCGCTATCATAGTGGCATAAAAGCCCGGGAATGATATACCTATTCCACCAACATTGCCATTATTGTTATCAATGTTTTTTACAAGCCAGTCAATAGTGTCGTAACTGTCGCTTGCCTCATCAATATCTTTATTTGTTTTTTTATTGGGGTTAAAGGGGCGTACAACTTCAAATATACCTTCACTCATATATTTGCCACGAATATCCTGGTTAACCATAATATAACCCTCATGGCAATAGCGCATCATATAACTACGCCAATAGGGTCTGTAAGCTGTTCCATAGGGCCCAACAGAATAAGGTGTTCGGGTAAGCAATATAGGGTGTTTTTCTGATTGATCTTTGGGTATATAAATAGATGTAAAAAGCTTAACCCCATCCCGCATCGGTATGGTCACCTCTTTTTTAGTATAGTTATTTACAAACCAGGTTGAATCGGCATTTTGAGCGATTCCTGTAATTGGAAAAAATAACAGGATAAATAGGTAAATATTTTTCATATCGAACATCGAAACTTTGAAAGTAAATATATTGAATTTAGGCGGCAAGAAAACAAAAACCCAGTCAAAGTGACCGGGTTTAAATACCGTTGACTCTTAAGAATACAATAAATATATTCTATTGATAATCAATAAAATATATCATATCCAATAATAATTACTCCATTAATTATTAAACAACCAGGCCGCTAATTTATAATTCCAGTTAAAATAATCTGCCGATGGCGCCTTTTTAGCATTAAATACAAACAGCGGAACCTGTGCTTCGTATTCCGAACCATGACTTCTGTAAGTATCCGGCAGCTTTTCATACGATCCGGTTTCCAAATGTCCAAAAACAGTTTCCCGGTCGCCCAATACCATAAAATCACCAATCCTACTGGGCATTAAATGATACTTTTTTACAGCTTCAGCTTTGGTTAAAACAGCATCTACGCCTTGTACCTTGACCAGATTTTGCCGTACTTTTTCGGCATCACTGCTTTTTTGTAAATAAACATAAGCTGCCCCACCAAGCCCTCTGTGGTGTACAATGTATCTGTCTTTTTCCGGACTGATCACAATTTTAACTGGGGTTTGTTGTTCTGCCAGGTATTTTTCCAGGTCCCAGGCCTGAGATTTGTGATTCAGGTCATGATCAGCTGTCAGTAAAATGGCAGCATCGGGTGCTGTGCTATGAAGCTGGGCTATATAATTGTCAATATTTGTCAGAAAAACCTTTACACTGTCGCTTTCGGGCGGCCACATATGCATGGGATAGTCGGTAGTGTGGATATATATCAATTTTACATTCTTATCAGTCTTCAACAAAGTATTAGCAGCGGTAAATAACTGATAACTAACTTCCCTGGAATAAACATCTGAAAAACGTAACGGGGTGCCGTTCCATTTGGTTTGGGCGGTAAGACATTCTGGGCATATTGTATAATCGGCATATTGACCCAGTACATCTATTGTTTTCTTTTTTACAGAAAGAAGAGCCGATTTAACACCTTGTGCATGCGCTTTTTGAAAGATAGATGGACTAAGCAGTATTGACGGATCTTCTATGTAAACCTCTTGCTGTTTTTTGTCATCATAAAATACATTGCCTGTAATACCATTTTGTTCGGGAGGGGTACCAGTGGCAATAGCCATGTTGTTTACATTAGTAACAGCAGGCATCAACGACGGAACAACCTTGTAGATACCCTCCTTTTCCATTTGATTAAGAAAAGGCATTAATGCCTGCCGGTAGTACTTTTCGCCAAAACCGTCCATCATAATCACAATTATCCTTTGTCCGTTATATCTTTTCTGTGCGTATGAAGTACTCCCGCAAACAACGGTTACTAGTAGATAAATTATTGCGGATTTAAGTAAACTTTTCTTCATTTATAAATTGTGTTTTTAATAGGGATTACTGCCATTTTCTGGCGCTGTAAATTGCTGCAAATTACATACACGCGCTGCATACAATCAATGTGTATTGATTGGTACTTACCAACAATTGTGCATGACGATAGGATATAAAAATCTAAACCAAGCCATCTGAAACAAAAAAACCCAGTCGAATTGACCGGGTTTAAATGCTGTTTGTGCGGAAGAAGGGACTCGAACCCCCACGCCGTGAAGCGCCAGATCCTAAGTCTGGTGCGGCTACCAATTACGCCACTTCCGCATTAGGATTTTTAACAGGTCGCAAAGATAGTGTTTAATGGTAAATATTAAAACAAAATTTTCGTTTTTTAGCTATCTCCCTCATTTCTTTGTTATTAATTTAATGTTAAGGCCTGCATGATAGTTGTAAAGTAATCGGGAGCGTACAATAAACGGCTGCCATACCACGAAAACATTTCGCCATCAACCAGGATTACCTTAGCATTGGGTACCATCAGCTTAAATTCGTCTATATGTTTTTGCCTAAAAGGATATGGTTCTGATGATAAAAAGATCAGATCGGGGTTAAGATCTGTTATTTCCTGTGAGTTTATCTCTGGGTACCGTTTTTTATCTATGGCGTTGATCAATCCGCACCTTTGAAGCATGTTATCAATAAAAGTACCAGAACCGGCAACCATATAAGGTTTGCGCCATATAAAATAAGCTACTTTTAAATTCAAGGCAGGTAATAACAGATGAGTGAAGCGACTAATAATATCGTTATACAAAGCCCGGGCTTCCGTTTCACGATTTACAAGCAATCCTACAATTCTGATCATCTCCAGCGCGCTATTAAGATCATGGATATCGCTAATCCAAACCGGGTAAATGGCCATGAGTTCTTCTACCTGGCTACGCTCATTCTCTTCTTTATTGGCGATGATTAAATCTGGCTTTAAAGCCTTTATCTGGTCGATATTTAATTGTTTGGTTCCTCCTACTTTGGCTACTGCTTTAAATTTACTCTGCGGATGGATACAAAATTTGGTGATTCCGATAATCTCGGTATCGAGTCCTAAATGAAATAGCAATTCAGTTTGAGAGGGCACTATAGATATGATCCTTTGTGGAGATACCGGCAAACTGACCACACGATTGAGCTGATCGTGAAAAACAGCCATGTTAAAACGCGTTTTTCTCGCCTTTCACCACATTCCAAACAGTTAGGAAAATAATCTTCATGTCCAGCAGGAACGACCAGTTTTCTAAATACCAAACATCAGCCTCCACACGCTCCAGCATAGCCTGGGTTGTTTGTGTTTCACCCCTAAGGCCCTGTATCTGAGCCCAGCCAGTAATACCCGGTTTAAGAAAATGCCTTACCATGAAAGTATCTATCAGCTGCGAATATTGCTGGGTATGACTGATCATGTGTGGTCTTGGCCCAACTACAGACATATTACCCAAAAGCACATTAAAGAATTGTGGTAATTCATCAATACTTGTTTTACGAATAAACGCCCCGGTTTTGGTGATACGTGAATCGCCACGGGTAGCCTGTTTTTTATCAGAATCTTTATTTACCCGCATACTGCGGAATTTGTAACACTTAAAAGGCTTATTATCACGCCCAGAACGTTCCTGTACAAAAAATATAGGCCCCCTTGATTCCAATTTAATCAAAATGGCCAGTATCGGGAATAACCAGCTAAAAACAAATAAAATAATGAATAGAGAAAACGCTACGTCAAACAATCGTTTAATTGACCGGTTAAGCATGTTTTCTAAAGGTTCGGGCCTTACTGATATTACCGGGATATGCCCAAAACTTTGTATAAAGGTTGGCTTTTTGGCATAATCATAATATTCGGGTATAAATTTAAATCTGATGAGGTTTTTATCCGCGTCCAGCATCAGCTTTTCGATAGTTTGGGCTTCTGAATTTGGAAGGGTACAAAATATCTCATCAACTTTATTATTGAGCACATAACTGATACAATCCTCGGTTCCGCCCAGGTAAAGGCGTTTATCCATCGTGTGCTCGGTTCGATCATCAAAAAAACCAATCAGGCTATAACCGCGTTCCGGGTTTTGTTTAAAGAAGCTATGCAAATCTGACCCTATCCGGCCCCCACCAATAATAATTACAGCCCGCGTATCAATTAGCGAAGCGCGATCACTCTTACGGATAGTGAGGAAAATCAATTTCCACAACCCCAGCAAAAAGCCAAACAATGCCAGTGAATAGAACAAATATTCGCGGGTTATAAAGTAGGCCTTCGTTCCGATCAGTATAATTATGGTGAAACAAATAAAGCTTACAAATAAAAGATAAGTTTTAATTACACCACGGTAGGTTTTTATGGAGTCTTTATTTAAAACATGTTCATATAAACCGGTGATGTTAGCAGAGAGTAACCAAATTAAATTAAACACTAATACAATAGGCAAATATCTCCTGTTATTTATCCAAAAAATATATGATCTATCTTCGATGAAGTAAGAAATCACCATGCTTATATTAAGTATAATATAATCAATGGTAAGGTTCACTGCTTTAATAAAAGTAGCGTATCTGTGAATCATTTATTAGAGCTTATTACTGTAGAAAACACACGCTAAAATTAGCATAATTTATTTATATAGCAACCTGAAGGTTGATTGTTAAACGGATTGTAACACTGTAAAAGGCTATCCGCAAAATCATAAATTAAGAACATCCATATACATCAAATATAAAACAATTAACCAAAAACAAAGGCCCCTTCAACGCTATAAACAGATTTTTTATCTGGTTATAACAATGATTATAAGCGGCCGTTTACAAGATCTTTTTCTAAGATCCCTTTGATATCATATATAACTGATAAATCGTTTTTCTTGAGCTCGCTATAATTTAGTTCAAGAAACTCCCGATGCCCAACGGCTATAACAATAGCATCATAATTTCCACCCAGCTTATGAATATCCTTTATAGTGTCTACACCGTATTCCTGTTTAACCTCTGTCGGGTCGGCCCAGGGATCATATATCTCGCAATTTGCTTCAAAGCTGCTCAAAACTTTCACAATATCAATAACCCGGGTATTACGAACATCGGGACAATTTTCTTTAAAAGTAAATCCTAATACTAATATATTGGAATATTTAACCGATATATCATTTTTTATCATCAGTTTTATTACTTCCAAAGCTACGTAAGAGCCCATGCCGTCGTTCAGTCTACGACCAGCCAGTATAATTTCAGGGTGATACCCCACCTCCTGCGCCTTTTGTGCCAGATAATAAGGATCAACACCTGTACAATGCCCGCCAACCAGTCCGGGTTTAAAATTCAGGAAATTCCACTTGGTGCCAGCGGCCTCTAAAACAGCATGAGTATCAATATTCATCATGTTAAATATTTTGGCCAGTTCATTTACAAAGGCTATATTAATATCCCGCTGCGAGTTTTCGATCACCTTACAAGCTTCAGCCACCTTTATACTGGGTGCTTTGTGCGTTCCTGCGGTTATGATAGACCGGTAAAGCCCATCAATAAAATCGGCTGCTTCTGTTGTTGAGCCCGCAGTTACTTTTAAAATATTGGTAAGCGTGTGTACTTTGTCGCCCGGATTTATACGTTCCGGTGAATATCCGGCAAAAAAGTCGTTGTTAAATTTCAACCCTGATGTTTGCTCTAATACCGGGACACAAACATCTTCCGTAGCACCTGGATATACGGTTGATTCATATATCACTACATCACCCGCTTTAAGTACACTACCAACACTTTTACTGGCCTTAACCAATAAACTCAGATCCGGACGATTATACTGATCCGTCGGTGTAGGTACAGCGATAATATAAATATTGCATGAAGCAATATCCTGAACAGAAGATGTAAATATGAGCCCTTTCGTTCCTGTTGCATCAATTGTTAATACTGATGACAATACAATTGAATCGGTCTCGAGGGTACGATCAAAGGCATTATTCAATTCATCAACTCGACTTTGCTTAATATCAAATCCTTTTACAGGATATTTTTTAGCAAATTCTACGGCTAAGGGCAAACCAACATACCCTAACCCGATAATGGCGATTTGAGTACTGGTTGGTGGTACAAATTTTTTGGAGAATTGATTTGACGATTGATCAATCATTTTTTATAGCTGTAGATCGTAAATATAGATTTATTTTTTATGATGCTTAACTCACTCTACTGATTATAGATCTGATAAACACCCTGAATAGTTCTGTCTGCCGCAGACCCAACCAGCAAAGTGGTGATCTTTTTTTCGATCATTAATTGTTCGGCACGGCTCACAAACTCATCTCCATCAATAATTATAGGGTTCGAGGTCATGATTTCGGCCACAGTTAACGTAGAAGTATCCGGATGGTGTAATAATGCTCTACGCAGGTCACCATCGGTAACTATTCCTTTGATATAAGTAGCATCGCCTACCATCACCATCCCCAACCGACCTGCAGACATATTGAGTAGTAACTCCATAAAGGGCGCATCTTCGTTTATAAAAGGCAACTTATCTGTACGCATCAGGTCTTTTACCTTAACCAATAGCTTACGCCCCAGGCTTCCGCCGGGATGAAAACGGGCAAAATCATGCTGCTGAAAACCGCGCGACTCCATTAATGCGATAGCCAGGGCATCACCCATAACCAACGCCGCTGTGGTTGACGAAGTTGGTGCCAGCTCAAACGGACAGGCCTCTCTTGAAATTTTTATGTTCAGATGATGGTGGCTATTCCTGGCTACTGTTGAACTCGGGTTACCGGTAACACCAATGACAAGGTTCTTGTTCCAGGTTAAAAACGGAATGATCCGGAGTACCTCATCTGTTTCGCCCGAATATGATATCAGCATCACAATATCATTAGAACTTACCATACCCAAATCGCCATGAAAAGCTTCGCCCGGGTGCAGAAAAAAACTTGGTGTACCTGTGCTGGCCAGTGTAGCAGCAATTTTTTTACCAATCAGGCCTGATTTACCTATGCCGATCACCACCAGTTTACCTGTAGTATTTAGTATCACATTTACTACTTTGGTAAATTCATCATCAATTAAGCCGGCAACATGTTGTAACGACTCAATCTCAATATCAAAAACCCTTCTGGCAATATCTTTCATCCGAAGATAATTAGTGAATTAGTGAATTAGTGAATTTTGATTTTCATTCCCTTATTGGTGTGAAACAACGTTCAATGGATGCATTATCAAGATAATAACGGGGCTAATACCTTGTCCAGATCATGAAGCTTAACCATATTAGGGCCATCACTTAATGCATTATCCGGATCGGGATGTATCTCCATAAAATAGCCATCGGCGCCAAAAGCTTTAGCCGCCAACGCCATCATAGGTACAAAAGTACGGTCGCCCCCTGTTTTGCCGCCTGCGCCACCCGGGCGTTGCACTGAGTGAGTACAATCCATACAAACGGGGTGTCCAAAAGCTTTCATATCATAAATGTTTCTGAAATCAACGGCCAGGTTATTATATCCGTACATATTACCTCGTTCGGTCAATATCACCTGGTTATTTCCGGCTTCTATAACTTTTTGTGCCGGGTAAAACATATCGTGACCCGACAAAAACTGGGCTTTTTTTACATTTACTATTTTACCTGTTTGGGCGGCTGCAACCAGCAGATCTGTCTGACGGCATAAAAAAGCCGGAATTTGTAATATATCAACCACCTGAGCAGCTATAGCGGCCTGGCCTGGTTCGTGAATATCGGTAGTTACCGGCAAACCGAAACGGTCTTTTACGTTTTGCAGCATTTCCATACCTTTTTCAATGCCTGGGCCCCGGTATGAGTGAATAGATGTACGGTTGGCTTTATCAAATGACGATTTAAATATTACAGGAACTTGATAACGCTCACCCGCCTCGGCTACTTTTTCAGCTACCTGATATAAGAGCTCCTGGTTTTCCATTACACAGGGTCCTAATATAAAGAACGGCTTTTGCCGCATTTGTTCAAACAACATGATGTGGTATTTATGGTATAAGAGGCAAAGATAATGATAAGCACCAATTACAACGAATAGGAAATGTTTGACAAAAATTTCACGAATAAAAACCAAGTAGAACTGATCCGTACTAACTATACAGTTCCATAATATCGATGTAATTAATGTAAATCTATTCGTGCTAATTAGTTTTTATTCATGAAATTCGTACTATGAATTATTTTGAATTTTACGGTATACCTGAATCTTTTGATATTGATGCTACTCTGTTAAAAAAGAAATTTTATGCGCTAAGCAAGCAATATCATCCAGATTTTTATGCCGGCGAAGATGAAACCAAACAACAGGAAATATTGGAATTATCGACACTAAATAATAAGGCTTACCAGGTACTTTCTGATCAGGCACAACGTATGGAATACATTTTAAAGCTGCATAACCTGGTATCTGAAGGGGCAAAACCACAACTTCCGGCAGATTTTTTAATGGAAATGATGGATATTAATGAACGTCTGATGGAAGTTAATGATGCGAAACATCTGGCAGAAGTTACTTCAGAAGTACTTGCTATTGAAGGAGATATAAACAATAAATTCACTACACTTACTGCTGATTATACAGATCTGAATCATGTTGCGCAGGAAAGCCGCCTTAATGAAATAGCAGAAATTTATTTTAGACAAAAATATCTGTTGCGAATTAAAGAGAGTTTAGATACATTTGCAGCCCGCTTGTAAGAAATACCATTTACAAGTTGAGTATGCCCAGCTGGCGGAATTGGTAGACGCGCTGGTCTCAAACACCTGTGGGAAACCGTGCCGGTTCGACTCCGGCGCTGGGTACTTAAGGAAACAACCTATAATGGTTGTTTCCTTTTTTTATACCAGTAAATATCAATCAACCCATTATCTGAAGATAAACAAACTCCATGATCATTAACGTATACCTGATGCGCATCTGTTGTGGTAGTCTAACGACATTCTGTTGTTCAATGCCAAAATAGCCATTTTAAAATCTTCCCGTGCCACAATAAACTGAATATTTACTTTTCTGATCCCAAAACCAGCACTTTTGATATTTATCTCCTTATCTGTGAGCGCAAGTGCACTTTTGGCCAGTAAACCCGGCTGATACATATTGGTGCCCAGCAAACACACCAAGGCTACTTGCTCAATAGTAACCTTTTCAAAATCATCTTCCAGGTCGTTGATCAGTTTCCGGCTGAAGCTCCGCTCCCATATCACTACAGAAATGCTGTTGGCGCTTGTTGTTTTAAAGGTGTAACTTATGTGGTGTTGGCTAAGGATCTGCATGATCTTGAGATCACTCCCTACCGCGCCAACCATTAAGGGATCATAAATATCTATCATCAGTAATTTATCGGTACCGGTAATAACCTCAACACGCTTGTGTTCACAAATAAACTCCCGGGTGATCAATGTTCCGGGATGAGAAGGTTGGAATGTATTTTTTATACGCAGATTGATTCCGTTGATTTCAAGTGGCTTTGAGGCCTTGGGATGGATCGCCTCCATACCCACATCAGCCAGTTGATCGGTGATATCATAATTAGTGAAGCCCACCGGCGAACAATTCTCAATCCCTACAATAGCAGGATCGGCTGTAGAAAGATGATACTCCTTATGGATGATGGCTTCATGAGGTTTTAACAATGTGGCTATTTTGCTGAATGTAACTTCCGAATATCCCCTATCAAATTCGCGCATGATCCCTTCGGTGCCTTTAGCATAACCGGTTACAATGCAGATGTTATCTTTCAGGGAGATCCCTTTAAAAGCATGCCGGATGCGTTGATCTATGGTAAAGGCGTGGTGATCATCAAAACCACTTAAATCGATAAGCCTTGCACAAACACCGCGGTTCAGCAATATATTGGTTAAAATGAATGCGGAGTGACTTTCGCCGATGGAGGCCAGGATCTCGCGGGCCGCCTGTAAAATGCTTTCTTTACTAACATAGCCGGAAGCCAGAATGTTAGCCAGATTTGAAAGAAGTTTCTGCGCTTTTCTGATATGTTCCTCAATAAACCGATCAGCTACAGCCAGATCAAGACCTAATTCCGCATAATCTCTGTTGATGGTCTTCAACCTTGTAATAACAGATTTGAGCGGCTTGCTGAAGTCCTGATACCTGGCAAGGCGATGATATACACCCGGACTGCCCGTTTTTTTATTCTCCAGTAACATGTCTGTAACCCCGGCAAAGGCGGAAACAACAAAAACACGGTTATAAATATTTTTTCCGGGGATCTGATAAAAAATAATATTGTTTATAACGTCCCTGAGGGCACTCATGGAAGTGCCGCCAATTTTTTCTACAGTAAGCATATTGATTTAATAGTTGCATCAAAGTTCATTTTGGATTGGCCCGAACTTGCTGATCATTTGCCTGATAGAGCATTTTTCCTTCAATAAGCTCCTGATCATAAACAGGCCAAAGCCATAAAGGGCTAAACCTAATAACAAGAGAAGGCCTATAGTGGAGAATTGATCTGAGACGGAGAGCCCCGTCATTATTAACCACGCAACAAAGGTGGCAATCACGTAAATTACTATTAGCCTTTGATTTGCCTTATAGTGGTTTCTAATATAAAAGAAATTTAGTTTGATTTCATTATCACCAACCGGGAGACATTCTGTTCTCTTTTCGGAATACTTATATTGTATATATAGCAACCAGGAGAAAAGTAATATGAATAAAACAAGGATCAAATTAGATATCCATCCGGATGTTAAAGCAAGCCGATTATAAAAGTGAATACCTGCTGTGACAGTCAGGACGTAGGAGGCGATCAGACCGGCGCTGCACCAACGCAACAAAGTATTGATCAGTATTTTTCCGTGCCTCAAAGCCACAAGTAGGCCGGATGGATGCTTGAAAGCAGCGTGGCTTTGCTGTTGTAACCTATATACTTTCATGATAGTGTTAGCATAATAGTATTTGTTTATTCTTTTTTCTTTACCTCAAGCTAAAAAGATGCCCACTTTGGCAAACTATCACAATTAACTAATAATGAGCATATTAAAATAAATAACATCACAAAGAGTCGAGATTTCATCTCAAATTGAAAGGAAAAAATTCTCATAATGATATATTGAAACCATTCAATTTTGAACTACATTCTCCATAAACCCCAACGGATTAACTTGCGCTTCCAGTAATTTCAATTTGTTCTTTTGCTTGGTGAAATTTATCATGAAGTAAAACCCTAGACCATAGATAACGAAGCTTAATAGCGCTGTGGCTTTAAATAACAGCGTTAGTCCATCGTAGATACCCCGCCAGAAGAAAAAACCTGATAATATCAGGGTTAATGCATAAATCAGTAAGTAACCTGAGATCTGCTTACATTGACCATTGAGTTTGATAATATAGTAATTCAGATGGATTTTACTTGCTTTTGTAAAGCCGGTATCCTTATAGGCTATATTTTTCCATTTAAAATATAGGAATACAGCAAATAACAACACAATGATAACCAATGTTAAAACCAGTAATATGGGATATTTCCCTTTGAAGTTACTATAAATGCGGGCAACAGTAAAAACCGTTTGAACACAAGCCAGCAGCGTACAAACATTGCTCCACAGGAGCATTTGTTGTAGCTTACTATCCAGTTTTTGTATCCTTGATTCCATATTTTCGTTCTTGCTTTCATCTGCTTTAGTGGCCAACCAAACCCTTTTGATTTTATGTGTATTTGTCGCAGAAATTTTCATGGCTATCAATAGTTTTATCATTTTACAAGTGGATTGGTACGTGGTAGTTGAGTTACTTATATGCCTTGATTCTTATCAAGCAAACAAATCTTTTAAAGTATAAATGGGGTGTTTTAAATTTTTGAGTCCAAAACTTGTATTATTAAAACACCTCAATCTGATGAATACACTTTTTTTATAGAAAAAACAGCAATGGCTACTATGATGCTTTTAAATGTTGAGATAGCTCATAATGCGCACAGGCATTTTCTTTGGCTTGGGCAAGCAAAGGTAAAAGAACATCATTATCTAAACCTTTAACTAGGTAGTTAAACGCGCCGCTTTTAATGGCCTTGACGGCCTCATGAACGCTGGCATGCGTGGTTAGCATAATCACTTCCACATAGCTTTTTTTTATTTTGACCGTTCTGACAAAATCAGCAAAATCCATATCCGGAAGATCAACATCACTCATCACAACGTGGATCTCTTCTTTTTCTAGTAAACTAAGGGCTTCCAATCCGCTTTCTACGCGGTAACAAATATAACCCGCAAGGCGCAGGATCCGTCCTAGCCAGCCACCCGACCTTCTTTCATCATCGATAAGTAAAACAGTGGATTGTATATTCATGTGTTATAAAATTAAGGCTGCTATTTTCCCGTATGCAGATCTATATCAGCGGTGAATGATTCTATTAAACACCGGGAATAATAACTGTTTCGCAGTCTTTACAAGCTGAAACAAGTGGTTGCCTGATCTGGCTATACGGAGGCTTTATACTCCCGGGCTATTTGCCATAAGCTATTGCGATGCCAAACATTCCTACAGCTCAGAAAAGCTGGATTTAAATTGCAGAAATAACATTTTAAAGAAAGCGGCTCCTGCAAAAGCAGTTAAGCCAATTTCAAAATGAGAGACTAGAAATATCATTCTAATAAACTATATCCATTAGACGCTGAAAAAGTAGTAACACCGTCAGGATTAAAATTCCTCAATTTTATATTCCTCAATTTTTCTGTACAAAGTAGCCGAACTAATATTCAGCAATTTAGCCGCCTGCGTTTTATTCCCTTTGGTATATTGCAGCACACGGTGAATATGCAAGCGCTCAACACTGGAAAGATCAAAGGCCGAAAGTGTATTTGCTTTCAATGCCGTATGATACTGTAATTCAACAGGTAAGTTATCTATACTCAATTCAGTTCCCCTGCAAACGATCAGCGATCTTTCAATCACATTTCTTAGTTCTCTGATATTACCCCGCCATTCATTTTTCTGCAACCGCTCTACAAAGGCATTTGTCATGCCTTTCACTTGCTGATAAGCGTCCCGAGTCAACTTCTTTACAAAGTACTCAGCCAACAGTGGAATATCATCCTGCCGCTCCCTCAATGGTGGCAAGTTGATAGTAAACAGGTTCAGCCGGTAATATAAATCTTCTCTGAATTTTCCGCTGCTGATTTCCTGTTGAATATCCCGGTTAGTTGCGGCAATGATCCTGATATTGACCTTAACCTGTTTGGTATCCCCTACTTTTATAAATTCGCTGGTTTCCAGTACCCGCAGCAGCTTCGCCTGTAAATCCAGGGGCATCTCGCCAATTTCGTCCAAAAATAAAGTACCCTCGTTGGCTTCCTCTATAAGCCCTTTCTTATCTTTATTTGCTCCGGTAAAGGCTCCTGCCTTATGGCCAAAAAGCTCACTTTCCAGAATATCCTTGCCAAAGGCACTGCAGTTCAAGCCCAGAAAAGTTTTAGCACTCCTCTTACTTGCCGAATGGATGGCCTGTGCAAAAACCTCTTTCCCCGCTCCTGTTTCGCCCAAAAGCAGTACAGGAGCATCCGTGGGCGCCGCCATTTGTGCCAGCGTTTTGGCCTGTGTAATAGCTAATGATTTACCAATAATAGAATCAAAATTGGCATAGCGATCCGCAGCTTGCTTTTCTAGTTGGGCAACTCTTTTTTCTAACTTAACTTTTTCTAACGCACGATAAAGTAGAGGTAAGATCCGTTGGTTGTCATTAGCCTTAGTAATATAGTCAAAGGCTCCATTCTTAATAGCTTGTACGCTGTCTGGAATATTTCCATAAGCCGTAAGCATAATGATCTCTATATAAGGATGGGCCTTCTTTATCTTACTGATAAATTCCACCCCATTGCCATCAGGTAATTTAACATCGCATAATACCAGGTCTATGTTTTCATTTTCCAGCAGCTTTGATGCTGTTTTGATATTTTCCGCTTCGTAAACAATGAAACCCTCTAAAGAGAGTACCCGCTTTAAAAGCAGGCGAACATCGTTCTCATCCTCAACCAGCAATACATTTGCAATTGTCATACTTATCAATCATTTAATGTTCAGGCATTAATTAAAATATTAAAGCCAAAGGTGCTACCCTCTCCATATTTACTGTTCACCCATATTTTTCCACCCTGCGCTTCAATAAACTCTTTAGAGATGGATAACCCCAATCCTGTACCAGACCTTTCTGTTGTACCTGGAACCTGGAAGTATTTATCAAATACCCTATCTATATATTGATCTTCAATTCCTTTGCCGTAATCGGCTACCCAAAATTGTACAATTTCTTTTTCCCTCCTTACACATATTTCCACAGTTCCGCCCTCTGAAGAATATTTGATCGCGTTATTTAAAAAGTTGATGAGCACCCATACCGTCTTTTCCTCATCTATATTAATATGGGGCAAGTTGGTTTCTACGTTCTCTTTCAATATAATATCAAATTGAGTAGCTTGTTGCTGAACTGCCTGCATTGCTCTCAGTACAATCACCTCAGGCTTTGCCGGTTCTTTTTTTAGCTGGATCCTGCCTGTTTCTATTTGGGACATATTCAGGAGTTCACCGGTAATTTTCAATAGCCGTTCTGCATTGGCTTTAATAGTACCTACTATTTCTGTCTGATCTTTATTCATTTCCCCCATCCGCTTGTCTTCGAGCAATTGTGTACTCATATTAATCGCAAATAAAGGGATTTTCAATTCGTGTGATATGGTAGCGATAAAATTGGTTTTAGCCGCGTCCAATTCTTTAAACGGTGTGATATTTCGTAAGATGATCACCCGGCCACCGACCACATGATCAGCCTGGATCAGAATAGATTCCTGCACAAAAAAGCTTTCCTTATTATCTAAAAATATTTTCAGTTGCTTACTGCTTTCATTTTGCAGTACAGTTCTGAGCAGATCATTTTGAATCGCAATGTCGGCAGCATAACTACCTATAATGTCCTTTTCTTTTAGTCCAAACAAGCTCTCCGCTGCGGAATTAAGAAAGAGGATCTCATTCTTATCGCTGAGCCCGATGATCCCGTCGTTCATCTTGTTGATAATGGCCTCAATTCTGCCTTTTTCAGCTTTGATCTCGGCCAGGTTGCTATGCTCGTATTCATCAAGCTTCCCAGCCATCGTATTAAAAGTATCGGCAAGGGTACCAAACTCATCTTTTTGATCCAGGTGGATGCGCTTGCTATAATTTTTATTAGCTATTTCTTTGATACCCTCTGTCAACTCCCGGATGGGTTTTGCAATTACCGAGGGAAAGTTAATGACAAAGGTAAAAGCCACTAAACTTAAAACCGTTACAATAATGGTGAGCCATAGTGTAGCCTGTTCAGCATAATGAGAGGCGCGTGCATTTTTATGAATAATGGCGATTTCATTCACATCAGCAATTTTAAAGATAGCTCTGTGCATTTCCCTTATCTTATTGAACCCGGCAGGATTTTTTTTGAGCTGCTCAAATAAATAACGTACTTCTGCGGTTGCCTGAAACTCGCCTGGCTCGGTAATATTATTTTCTTCCAGCTTCAGATTTTTTTCAAAGACAGGTATCTGTGACGGATCTTCCGGTATTTCATCAAGCGCTTTGAGCATCTGACTGCAATATTCCACACTGATCTGGTTATCTTTTAAAATCTTGCCGGCATCGTTACTCAGCCGGTTCACATAATAAATGCCCAATACGCCAAAGCAGATAATAACCACAAACAGGAAAAGCAAACCAAACATCAGTTTGGTTTTAATGTTCATTCTCATCATGATAGTATCACTAAATCTACATCTAATTTGCCGAGTGCTTTTAACAACTCGTTAAATGTTGCGGTCTTTAAAATAATATTGAGCAAAGATAAGTGAGGTTTGCCTATACAAAGGGTGGTGATCTTTTTATCTGCCACAGCCTTGAGCATACCGCTGGCCACTACCTTACTTTTAATACGCACTACTTCGGCCCCCATTTGGGTGGCCAGTTTGAAATTGTTGATGAGATGCCGTTGATCAGCCAGACCAATCCGGTCGGCGCTTTCTTTCGGTGTCTGGATATAAACCACAAACCATTTGGCATTGTAATAAGTAGCCAACCGGGCTGTTTTCCGTATAATGAATTTTGCCGTTTTGTTGTTGGTGCTTATACTGCACATCAACCGTTCCCGCCTCATCTGTAGCGAGCCCGGCACTTCCGTCCGGATCTTTCTTTCTACCTGTGTTGCCACCTCCTTTAATGCCAGCTCCCGTAATTGCAGGATCTTTTCGCTCTGAAAGAAATTTTTAAGGGCAAAGTCAATTTTGTCGCTGGTGTAAATTTTACCTTCCTTTAAACGGGTAACCAACTCATCTGCTGTCAGATCAATGTTGACTACTTCGTCTGCCTGTAGTAGTACATTATCCGGAACCCGTTCGCTAACCTCCACACCGGTAATACTTTTTACATCTTCATACAAACTCTCCATATGCTGGATGTTCATGGCGCTTATCACATTGATCCCGGCATCCAGTATTTCGGCTACATCCTGCCAGCGTTTTTCATTTCTGCTACCCTCAATATTGGTATGCGCCAGCTCATCTACAATAACAATCTCTGGCCGCAAAGATAAGATAGCCTGCACATCCATTTCCTGTAATTGCTTTCCTTTGTAAAATAAATCACGGCGTGGTATAACCGGGAGCCCTGCCACCAGATCCTGCGTTTCTTTACGCATATGGGTTTCTATATAACCGATCTTCACATCGATTCCATTACGCAGCAAGGCATGGGCCTCCTGCA
Organism: Mucilaginibacter inviolabilis; assembly: GCF_011089895.1. Taxonomy (NCBI): domain Bacteria; kingdom Pseudomonadati; phylum Bacteroidota; class Sphingobacteriia; order Sphingobacteriales; family Sphingobacteriaceae; genus Mucilaginibacter; species Mucilaginibacter inviolabilis. The sequence continues at coordinate 885,731 of NZ_JAANAT010000001.1, read as the reverse complement.
GCATCCGAAAAGTTTTCCCAACACCGGCACTCATGCCGATATAGATCTTAAATTTACCGCGCCTGGAACGCTTGATCAGATCCAGGAAATGCTCGACAGATTGTTCTTTGGTTTCTTCCATTTTTTTATAAAAAAGAAATTGTATCCATGAAGCTTTTTCATGGATACAATTATTTTTATTATCCGGTAATTTTAAACCGGTCAATTAAAAGCTGAATGCCAACGAAGTAGTTAAGGCGATGTTATGCCCTAATGCTTTGTTGTCATTATTAACAAAAATATCATCCTTGCTATTCAGGCTTCTGATCTCCGCCCGCCACATTAAATTGCTCAGGATGCTATAATCCACATTAGCCGAGAATCCCCATGTTTTAAAACCATTGGGCGTATTTGTAGCTATGATAACACCATTTTTATCATCATAATATTCAGCCCTTACCCCTATACTGATTTTAGACGTAGCCGCATACTTTAAGATTAAGGCCGACGTATACCAGGTGTTAAAATCTGATGATCCCTTGGTTTTTTGCTCAGCTCCTATGTCAAAGCCAAGCGTAGCGGCCCATTTATCACTTAACTGAAAAATGCCATAAAAATCATGGAAGTAGCGCATCTTCCGCACACTATCCGGCTTGTCGTTCCCAATAAAGGTGCTGCTGTTAAGTGTTATTTTTGATGATGGTTTAAAAGTAACCTGTGTGCCAAAAGCTGGTGTGGTATTGCCATCTACCCTTTGTATGCGCTGCCAGCCGTTCAGTACTAAAGCGCTTAAATACCATTTTTCGCTTTTAGAGGTATAGCTCAATCTTGCCCCGGTTTCAAAATATGGTGAATTCTCGGCAGCCAAACTGCGACTAAGCGTTGGGTTATCAATTCCCCGAGCGCTTTCCCATCCAATATGTGAGGGCAATACACCGGCGTCTATCCAGAGATTATTTTTAGAAGACAGCCTGACACCAATATTGACTTCGTAGATATTTTTAAGCAGACCTGGCTCGGCCGAGTAATTGGCATTCATGTAGGTACCGGTGGCAAATGTAAAATTTCCCCGCACTTTATCCGAACTGTAAGCTGCTTTAATATACCCCAGGTTTAAGTTAACCTCGTTGTTCCTGGTAAAATTGTATAGAAATGGCGGCATGGTATTATTGAGCGGCCTGTTAAAGTCATAGTTGTAATAAGTTTCCACGTAACCGCTTATAGTAATAGGAGAAGTTTTTGTTTCCTGTGCCATTGCAGCGGCACTCATTAGTAATATTATTCCTGTTATAAGTTTTTTCATTCGTTCTTTTTTGTTTTAGTTCTTTGCTTTCAACTCGTCTAATGCCACATTTAATTTTAGCACGTTTACTTTGGCCGGGCCAAACATGCCCAGCAAAGGCCTTTCTGTTGTAGCATCAATAACACTATTGATTTTCTCGGCAGCAATGCCGCGTATATGAGCTATACGCGCAACTTGTACCTTCGCACCGGCCGGTGACAAGTCGGGGTCAAGTCCGCTACCCGAAGCGGTAACCAGTTCGGCAGGAATTTCGGCACGGGTTACACCAGGATTATGCTTCATAAAATCCTGAATGCGTTTTTCTACATCTTTCAAATAGTCGGGGTTTGAAGGACCTTTGTTTGAACCACCTGAACCATCTGCATGATAATCGACGGCCGAAGGGCGTGACCAGAAATATTCGTCTTTGGTGAACTTTTGACCAATGTTGGCATAACCAACCGTGCGACCTTTATATTGAATAGTTTGGCCATCGCCATGCCCTGGTGTTAGTTTTCCAATTCCAGCTATAGCAAGCGGGTATATACCTGCCAGGATAACCAGAAGGATAATGGTCAGCTTTAATGACGGTAATAAATACGTTTTCATCTTTTTAATTATTGAATTATTGATTTAGTGAATTAGTGAATTAGTGAATTAGTGAATTCTGTTGTCTGAACTAGAATTTTTAGAATTTAAGAATTAACAGAATTTGAACATTCGTCATTTGCACACCTGCATATCCGCACATCTACAAGAATATTCCTACCGCGAGGTCAATCAGTTTAATACCTATAAATGGAATCAGGATACCTCCCAGACCATAGATCAGCAGATTACGGCGTAACAAGGCGCTGGCGCCAATTGGCTTATATTCTACACCGCGCAAAGCAAGCGGAATTAGTAGCGGAATAATGATCGCGTTAAAGATCACTGCCGATAATATGGCCGATTGCGGGCTGTGCAGGTTCATGATATTTAATGCTTTTAATGCCGGTATAGAAACCATGAATAAAGCTGGCACAATGGCAAAATACTTGGCCACATCATTAGCGATAGAGAAAGTCGTGAGCGTTCCCCGGGTCATCAACAGCTGTTTACCTATTTCCACGATCTCGATGAGCTTCGTTGGGTCGTTATCCAAATCCACCATATTACCCGCTTCTTTGGCGGCCTGGGTGCCGCTGTTCATCGCAACACCCACATCTGCCTGTGCCAGGGCCGGAGCATCATTTGTACCGTCGCCCATCATGGCTACCAGTTTACCACCTTGCTGCTCGGCCTTGATATAGTTCATTTTATCCTCGGGCTTGGCCTCGGCTATAAAATCATCTACACCTGCTTTTTCAGCAATAAATTTGGCAGTTAGCGGATTATCCCCGGTTACCATTACGGTCTTTACACCCATTTTGCGCAAGCGTTCAAAACGTTCGGCTATGCCTGGTTTAATAATATCCTGCAGCTCGATCACACCCATGATCTTTTCATTTTGCGATACCACTAGCGGTGTGCCACCATTTGAAGAGATCTTTTTAACGTTATCCTCTACCTCGACAGGAAATGGATGACCGGCTTTGAGCGCTATGTTGCGAATAGAATCGAACGCTCCTTTACGGATGCGCAAGCCATCTGGGGTATCTAGGCCGCTTGAACGGGTTTCGGCTGTGAATTTGATAAAGGTGGCACCATGCGGAGCAACCACTTTAGGCATATTTTTATCCTCTCCGGCGAGCTCTACAATTGATTTACCTTCTGGGGTTTCATCAGCCAATGAGCTTAAAGTACAGGCAGCGATAAAATTTTCATGTGTAACTCCAATAGCAGGATAAAAATTTGTTGCTTTACGGTTACCTATGGTAATGGTACCTGTTTTATCCAATAACAAAGTATCCAGGTCGCCTGCAGTTTCAACAGCCTTACCCGATTTGGTGATCACGTTGGCCCTTAAAGCCCTGTCCATCCCTGCGATACCGATAGCTGATAACAGGCCGCCGATAGTAGTCGGGATCAGGCACACGAATAAGGAAATAAATGCAGCAATGGTGATCGGCGTGTTTGCATAATCTCCAAACGGTTTCAGGGTAACACAAACAATCACAAAAATTAACGTAAACCCCGCCAGCAGGATAGTTAAGGCTATCTCATTGGGTGTTTTCTGACGTGATGCACCTTCCACTAGAGCTATCATCTTATCCAGAAAGCTTTCACCTGGCTGGGTGGTTACCATGACTTTGATCCTGTCGGATAATACTTTGGTACCGCCTGTAACGGATGATTTATCACCACCAGATTCCCGAATAACCGGCGCCGATTCGCCTGTAATAGCCGATTCATCGATGGTAGCGATCCCTTCAATGATCTCACCATCGGTAGGGATGTTATCACCAGCTTGGCAAATAAACACATCACCCTTTTTTAATTGGGATGACATCACTTTTTGTTCTTTTCCGTTAATCAGCAAACGTGCGGGAGTTTCCTCACGGGTTTTGCGCAAACTTTCGGCTTGTGCCTTACCACGTGCTTCGGCAATGGCTTCGGCAAAATTGGCAAACAGCACGGTGAGCAGCAGGATAATAAAAACGGTAAAGTTATAGGCAAAACTTCCCTGGCCTTTATTAGTAAAGGAATAGATGCTGACGATCAACATGACAAAGGTGCCAATCTCCACGGTAAACATAACCGGGTTACGGATTAACTGGCGGGGATCAAGTTTGATAAATGACTGCTTTAAAGCCTCCGTCATCTGGTCGCCCTGAAATAATGTATTTTGAGTTCTCATGATTATTTTAAAGAAAAATGTTCAGCAATAGGGCCTAATGCCAAGGCCGGAAAAAATGATAATGCGGCTACGATCAGGATCACCGCAAATACCATAATACCAAAGGTTGATGTATCGCTTTTAAGCGTTCCGGCAGATTCTGGTATAAACTTTTTACTCGCAAGAATACCCGCGATAGCAACGGGGCCGATAATGGGTAAAAAACGGCCGAGCAGCAGTACAAAACCCGCGCTCACATTCCAGAAAATATTGTTATCACCAAGCCCCTCAAAGCCGGAGCCATTATTGGCCGCACTGGAAGTATATTGATACAGCATTTCTGAAAAGCCATGATAACCGGGGTTATTTAGCCAGGTAGATGGTTTAACCGCCCAGTCGGCATTTGGCATATGTACCAGCACATAGGATGATACCGCTGTACCAACCAGGATAATAAAAGGGTGTAGCAGGGCTATAATGGATGCGATCTTCATTTCGCGAGCTTCTATCTTTCGTCCAAAAAATTCAGGCGTTCGTCCAACCATCAACCCGGATATGAATACCGCGATGATGATAAAGATGTAAAAGTTAAGAATTCCCACACCACAGCCTCCATAAAAGCAATTGGTCATCATAGCCATCATCATCATAAACCCGGATACGGGCATGGCACTGTCATGCATAGAGTTAACCGAGCCGGTAGATATGATGGTGGTTACGATGTTCCAGTAGGCCGTATTAGCAGGTCCAAACCGCACTTCCTTACCCTCCATTGCCCCGGTCGGCTGGCTTATTCCCATTTTAGCTATGGCGGGGCTGCCGCTAATCTCCGCGTTCATCGTAGGGATAAGCAGCATGAGCATACCTAGCGTCATCACCCCAAACATTACATAGGCAAATTTCTTCTTGTTCAGGTAAAAACCTAAAGCAAATACCAATGCGATTGGAATAATAACCTGCGCCACCAATTCAGTTGTGTTGGTTAAATAGTTGGGATTTTCGAGCGGATGAGCCGAGTTTGCCCCAAACCAGCCACCGCCATTGGTACCGATATGCTTAATAGCTATCATGGCCGCCGCAGGGCCTCTGGATACATGAGCGGTATCGCCCTGAAGCGTTATAAAGGAATCTTTCCCCTTGTAGCTGGTTGGTGTACCATTAAAAGCCAGGATAACAGCTACTACAAACGATAGTGGTAGCAATATGCGGGTGATAGATTTAACAAAGAAGCCCCAGAAATTACCCAATTTGTCGGTAACCTTATCTCTGAATGCCTTGAATAAAACAAACAGCGCAGCAATACCTGTAGCAGCCGAAACGAATTGCAGAAACATAATCACAAAATGCTGGGTAAAATAAGTTGCGCCATTTTCGCCCGAATAATCTTGCAGGTTACAATTTACTAAAAAGCTGATCGCTGTGTTAAAAGCAAGATCCGGCGTTTGGTTAGGGTTACCGTCAGGGTTCAAAGGTAAATGTGCCTGGAACAGAAGGCAGAAAAAAGCATAAAATAACCACACGCTGTTGATAGTCAATAAAGCAAACATATGTTGCTTCCAGTTCATCTCTTTTTTAGTATCGATGCCGCTGAAACGGAAAATAAAACGTTCAAGGGGAGCCATGAAATCCAGCCAGGTTTTATCGCCACGGAACATCCGGGCTATGTAAATTCCAAGCGGGATAGCTATGGCAAGCGTAAGCAGGTAAGTAAAAATTACTCCTGTAAGTTCGGTGTTCATAGTTTTTAGTAATTAGAATTTTTCGGGTTTTAACAGCACATAAACCATGTAAACAAACACGGCTATAGCAATGATGAATAATGCGGTCATACAGTGTTAGATTTTTTCGAAATAGTTGACGGATTTAAAAAACAGCCAGAAGAAAGCGAGGCCGAGCAGTACATAAATTATAGTTATCATTCTTTTTTGAGAATTTGTTTAGTGGTGCAGGAAAAACTTGAATTTCAGATAGCAGATATAGACCAGCGACAGGGTCATCAACCAGGCAAAAACGATTATGGCAATATCTTTAAAAGTGTATTTGCCTTTTTCTTCAGGCGTTTGAGTTGCTTGTTTATCGGAGAGGTGTATTCGTTTTTGCATGGTGGGTATTTCTTATTTATGCCGTATAGCCAAAACAAGAGCCAAAAACAAACAAGAAACAATACAGATTATTAGTTAATTAATAATCAATAACTTAAAGAAAAACAAACCATAGAACGATATAGAAATAAAATCTCTAAAAGTCCCTTATTTTGAGAGAGTATCTCAATATTAAATGATCAATTTAGTCCAGATAAAGGAGGTATTGAGCCAAGGAAGTTTAGGAGATATCTCAACCCTTCTATTCTTTTTTATAGCGATATATAAACCATTTTTTTCAAATCTTCCATAAAAAATTTCAAACTGCGGTTGCAAAGTCCCAATCTCTTAAAACTTGGCTCGGCATAAGGGCTCAGTATAGGCAATAGGTTCTAACAAAAAAGATTTTCAAATCTAAAAAAGTCAGTATATTTAAATTACCAATTAGAATCATTTTGCTATTGAGTTATTCGTAGGGTAAAAGCCTTTTGAAAATGTAAATTACTGTTTATCAAAACACAAGAGCCAAGGTTCACAAACCTTGCTCTCCCTCTCTCACCTCCCAAAAAGTACTATTCAATATTTTTGAACTCGCCGCCTTCTGAGGTAACTGCGATATAGCGCAAAAACATCTTAAATAACGCAGGAAAGAAGCTTTTTTCTTAATAATAATCACTCGCTATCACCAAGCCGTTCTTGACCTGTAATTTTTTTACATATCCGAGAAAAGCGGTCCAAACAAAATCCGCTCAAGACTCCTTAAAACTTAAAAGCTATACAAGAAATTTTAAACTTCTAAGGATTTCCTCCTCTTCCCTTTCTAATTCTTAAAATATAATTTGTGCTACTATCTCGGCAGCAATAGTTAAAAACTGTTTCTCTTGATCTGAAACAGGCCCCCTTTTATAGGACGATCTACTATACGCCTGGCTCGTCTCAATTTCGGCTTTTCCATAATACAGTTGAATACGTAACACCTTGATCATTCTAATTTATTTATTATCAATGGTGATTTGCCTCATTGCTTATACAGCACACGGAATAGCTTAGTGAAGCCTCTCGCGGAAAATAAACTCATATACTACTCTAAATCATCCCATGAGATAAGGACTCGTAATAATGATAACAAGTCATTAACTCTTGTTCGAAGATACCGCCAGACCAGCCGTTAAACACCATATGATGGATAACGATACTCAAATAGGTAATCACTTCTCCTTCTCTAAGTAACTCATGAAGCTTCACTTTGATTGGATAAACCTCCGAAAGGCGGAATACATAATTCATCTCCAACGCTATCGAATTGTCCAAACACTCCCTGCTTGTATAACTTTCCTCTTCAATTTCTAATGGATAATTTTCTGTATCAAGGGCCGACTGGTAAACTCTACCTGATTCGTCCCTCAGAAACACACTCCGAAGTATTTCGTGACGAGAATGGATCGAACGCAAAGCTGAAATCAGAGAGCTGAGATTAACCCCTTCAGTTAATCGCATCACTATTGGAATGTTGTACGCGCTAATTTCCCCCTTGTACTGTTCAATAAGATAAATCATCAGATATAATTCATGATTTAGTTGAAACTATTTGTTATGATATTAATTTAAAAGCCTATCATATGGCACTCCAAGAGGTCTATTACTTTAAACTGATTACAACTGGTAAATATCAAATCAATCCCATAGTTTACCTATAGAACAATGTTGTGAAGCTTTGCCAGCATGATAAGGAATTTATCTAAAATAAATATTACGCTTTTTAGAGTTCAATTTCCTATTATACAAAGCCATTCGTATAAAGCAATTCAGAATTTCTAACCAATGATATCTAAGTATATAATCCCGTTTTTTAGCTTTTTCAAATTAAAGCACATTTACCGGTTAATAAATATTGATTATTGGTAAATTATGTGAAAAGTCATATAATTTATGTCAAACTCAAAATTGATGATGTAAACGCAGTGATTAACTGGTATTTCATGAACTCATTTTGCTAAATGCATCGGTAATAGTATTACTCTTAACTCCATTTTTCACTTAATAAATTATTGTTTCTAAAACTTTCTGAATAAAGGAGCCATTACATTCAACCTACACAACAAACATGTCACGCAGTAATATCAAATGATTTAACAACTCATTTTAAAGAATAAAAATTTCATTAAGCAGACTTAGCAAATATGGTTTAGATGATTACGTTAATAAATATCAAAATAATTGGAGTATTCCGGAGCCATTACAAGTCTGCAATGTGAGCTCCAGAATTTCATCTTAATAATTCGAAGAGATTAGTTTTATAAATTGTGCATTAAATCATTTCTAAAAGAAGCTCCAATAGGGACAACATGATTTCCCTGGATAATAACTTCATCTCCACCAATTACCTCTACAAACTTCAAATTTATGATAAAAGACTTATGAGAACGGACAAACAGATTTTGAGGTAACTTTTCAAGGATCACTTTTAAACTCGTATATATGGTATGAACTTTCCCAGATACAAAATGAATTCTGACATAGTTGCTCAAACCTTCAATATAGGTGATTTCATCTGTGTTAATTTTGATGTATTTTTTTTTATTATTAACCTGGATGAATAAGAACTTATTCTCAACAATTGAAGAAATATTGGTTTTAGCATAAATTTTATCTAATGTTTGAAGAAACCGTTCATATGTAACTGGTTTTAAAAGAAAATCAATTGCATTAAAATCAAATGCCTGATGTGCATAATCTTTGAAACCAGTAACAAAAACAACTTCCGTTTTATCTTTTATGAGCTTGGAAAGATTAAGACCTGAAATTTTCGGCATGTCGATATCCAAAAAAGTAATATCCGCTTTAATTTCATTGTTAGATATTTTGTTCAGTGCTTCCAACGGGTTTGTATCCGCTCCAACTAGCTTAAGCCCTGGTGTTTGATTAACAAAATCAGTCAGAATTTCAATTCCATGCTGTTCATCATCAACTATATAGCATGAGCGTATCATAATTTTATATTAAGCATTATATTATAACTATTAATAGTTTTCTGAAAATCAAGCTGATATCTTTCCTGACCAAAATAAGAGTCAAGTCGCAGTTTGGCATTGTTAATACCGATTCGGGTTGAATAACTCAAGTCTGTTTTCTTTATCAAATTTTGGGTACTAAATAATATATTTTCAGGATTGATTTCTAGATTGATGACGCCAGGAGACAGCGACTCGGTCAAATCTCCGTGTTTCAATAGATTTTCTACAAAAGTAACTAAAATCAAAGGAGGGATTTTAACATTGTCCCAAACACCATTAACGTTAAAACTTAAATAAAAATCGTTCTGAAAGCGAAGCCTTGAAATTTCAATCAGTTTGTTAATATGATCTATTTCACTATCTATTAAAATCAGCCCGTTTTCATCTGGGCCACTTAACACATGTCGCATAATATCAGAAAGGATGACAACTCCTTTTGCAGCTTCCGGAGATACTTTTCGCACAGAATTATAAATGAAACTTAATGAATTAAAAAGTAAATGAGGATTCATTTGTACCAATAGATAGGCATTTTCTATTTTGTATCGGTCTTTTTCTGCTTCTAAGCTTTTTAATTCTAGTTGGTTAACTCGATTATTCTTTTCAATAATATAAATAATCATACAATAGGAACTACTTAATAATAGAAAGTAGATGCATCTCCAAACAGAACCAGCTAAACCCTTTATCGTAAAATTAAAGGTAGTATCTATGAGATGGAAATGGCTCAGACCTATTTCTACCAATAAAATCAAACATTGATGAAGAAATATCAATACAATGGTCATCGGAATAAGATAAAACCACCATTGTTTTTTAGTTTTAACTAAATAAAGACAAAAGCTTGCATAGCCATAGAATAATAAGATGTGTAAAACGTAAAAGGGGCAGTAACTCCAATAACTCATACGTGCTCCTAAAATTGCCGATATACTTACCTCATAGGTAATAAATATTACCCAGGCAAGTACGTGTCGTAGTACTATTGTTTGATTTAATTTACTAGTTCGCATAGTCAAAATCACTGTTTACATAAAACTATACTTGTTCGCATAGTTAACTTTTAGCTTACTGCTTAAACGCATAATATTGTAAAAAAAAACTATCATGAAAACCAAAATTGAAATCAATCCATGCGTATTATTTACCTTTTCTAATAAGGCGGCAAAAGGCATTTCTACCGGCGGTATTGATACCACCATCCTTCCAACAACCACTATTGTCCCAACTATGGTGTGGCAATCAGCTAGTATAGGTAAAAAATAGCTCATTTATTAATAATTATTACTTTGAAGATATTTAAAACTTAAATAATACTTATAAAGCCAGTAATAAATAGTCAATTCCTGTAATTTAGTGAAAACACTCAATAACCTATTCAATTGCATGTGAATAAGATCAATTAAAATAGTTTCTCTTTTTTCATTAGGAAGGCTATTGATATAATCAAGTAAGCTGAGAAGATATACATCTCTTAATTCTCTGATTTTAACAGGCTCTACCTGATTGGCAATATAACTTTGAAGTAGCCGGGAATGTGTTCGATAAGATTGATCTGATTTATATTTTAATTGATCTGCATCCTGAAATCCTGAAACTGACAATCGATACAAAATATCCGTTCTTTTTTCTATGGGCCAGCCGCAATATTCAAAAATATGATGAATACTATTTACAAGTAAACAATAATATTCTGGTTTATCTTGATCTGCTTGTTTCAAAATATTAATACAATATTCGCTGTCTGCAAAAAAAACTTTTTCAACTTTTCCTATTTGTTTTACGCCGTATCGCTCATATTCTGGTTGATAAGGCACTTGATTAATCATTTGTATTAATCCATGATGTTGTAAGCTATACAAAGCTTTCATATGTTCCCTGGCTTTTACTATTGAAGAGGGAGTCTTCAGTTTAAATCTTAAACGAATATGAAATTCAGGGTCAACATAGTTAATAAAAAACCATTGAGTAATTTCCTGCGCACTCATAAGTCCGCTCACCAGATCCGTTATTGCGCCTGTCAATAAGTTGTTTGCTCTATTAGGATGACAGTATATTTTAAGATACATCCAGGAGAAGGGATCTATTTTATCAGGTATATTTGACGGTCGTATTTTGAGCGGACCTGCACCTTTATAGGTTTCTGCTTCACTATATTTAACCCCAATAAATTGTTTTTGATATGCAGAATGAGCAGATGTACTTTGTAAAAAGGGGTATTCCTGAAGCACGATAGCTTTCCCCATATTTTGCAAACATTCAATGAAAAAAATCTTTTCTGCTGGTACCGAAAGATTAAAAACCAAATAAGTATCTGCTTCGCAGATTTTGATTTGATCGGGTATTACATGCTTAACCAACAAACTATTTAATAAGATCAGTGCATCAGTTTCTGTTTTATTTTTAAACTTAGCAACAGTTTTTTCGTCAAGTATCCAGGAAGCTAGTTCTAAAATACAATCACCATAAGTAACTCTCGGAAAAAAAATCAACTCTGGAAATAATTTCCGTAATTGAAAAGTATAATTGTGTTTTACCCCGTAAAATTGAAGATCAAACAAAAATTTAAAAGCTGGAAAATCACTATGATTGTTATTATAAGCACTACTAAATCGCGGAATTATTCTCGATTTTAACCGTTTAGAATATAAAATCAGGCTTCCGTTTTCAACAAATAAATAAAGATCATTCAATGGTATCTGGCCAGGTTCCGTGCAAGGAAATCCAATGCATATCTCATAAGGGTATACCTTTGCCCTGGTATGTAAGTTATAATGTTTTTCAGGCAGACGACAGTTTATCTCTGCAAACAAGATACCTGGATTTAGCTTACACTCAACCTCCGCAATGCGCTTGTACTGGTCTAAAATACATCCGTTTGCACTGAATCGTCCTATTAAACAGAGCGCACTAGCCCCACCTGCACCTTCTATAACTATTTTCTGCTCATTATCAATCCTGAATATAATAGACATACTTGCAGTATGTGTTTTTTTTGCCTGTATCTCGCTTTCGAGCATTCTAATATCCTGCGCATGGATTTCAATGCTTCTGGTCCCCTCCTGGATTTTTTTTAAAATAAAAGTATGAACAGGGGTCCATTTTAAAAAGGGCACTGGGATATCTTCTTTTAAATCCGGATAATCAGCTATGACCTCATTATTATGAATATCATCTAATCTATTTTCTGCGTACCCTATACCTATCTCCGGATCTAACGCTTTTAAGAGCGGGATAGATTGTTGATCATATTTTGCCAGAAAGCTCTGTATAAAAGCTTTCATCAACGGCGTTTCTTCTTCATCTGTGAGCACACTTAGGCAGTTAATGGCCTCATTGAGTTCATTTTTATATCCAGAAGGCAAAGAATATTCCTGTTGATTATATAAGTTAACAAAAGACTGCTGATCAGGAAAATCCATAAAAGATTCCTGTTTCATTATCTGATTTATGTCGGGTAAAACAAAATCTTTTTTTTGATGAACCTTTCCATTTCCTAAAGAACTTGCACTCTCCTTAGTATATAGTAATTGACTTTCAATCAATTTTTCCAAAAGCTCGGTGGCTGACTGTTGATCTGATTTTAAGTATTCAGATATTACAGTAATTAAAGCCGCTTTTGTTTTAGGGAAACGACAAAATAACAGTATTTTTTTCACTACAGCATTATAACCAATGCTGTGTAAGCTCCATTTTAATTTACCTCCGGTGATTTTCTCAAAGTACAAGTACCTAAATTCCTTGTTTACATAATAAATAGAATCATTACCAGAGATCAACTCGGATCCTGCATCATTGTAGTTGAAACAGGTATTTTCGGTGTGGACATAAGCGGTTAGGTATTTATTATTATTAATCGCCGGCAAATCTTTTAAACCAGGCTTCCATCTGCAAACACCAACAGCAGAAAACAAAGCAAAGGGTGTTGCTCTGAAATGCATTCTGTTGATGTATTTTTTCAAACTAAATACCTGCTTAAAATTCAAATGAGCGCCTAACGATTTTTTTTTAGAAATTTCCTCCCAAAGTATAGGTGAGGCCAGCTTCAGCGCCATATCGAAATAGGGATCGTCTAAATAAACTTCAATATTTTCAGGTGTATAACTTCGAGAATTAAAAACTGGAAATCTTTCAATAAAGGTATGATCAAAGGAATTATTTGGCTCCGAAAAATGTTGAGTCATTTAGGTAATTTTTCTTTCTATAATAAACTCTTTCTTGGTGAGTTTTATGTTTTATTGCCTAAAGTACACATCCATTATATATTAATCAATAACTAAATATAAATTAAAATACCTTTTAATAATAAATATTTCGTTTTCTCGTTACAAATTAATCTAAAGTTAATTTGATTTTATTATTGAATTCGATCCCAATCGATTGGATTTAATTTAACATGAATACCAATCTTATCTATATTAAATTATCTTTATAGTTTATTTTTAATAAGATAATATTGGTTGAGCATTTGATAATAACGCATCGGATGATACGCTGTTTAATGTTTGACGGAAATGATTAATTGCGGCAAAATCTACCTGGCTGTTTTTAGGTAAAACGATAGACCATGCATGATGATCAGAAATCCAGGAAAGTGATTTATACTGGGGGAAGTTAGTAAAATAACCAATTGCAACTTCATCTTTATATTCCACATCTGCAACTTCATATAATTGGAAAGGGGTCATTAGGCCGGTTCTCATTATTTTGGACAGAGCTTCTTTAATAGTCCATAATATCGTAAGAGCTATATCTGTATCAACATTTAACAAAAACAAACGCCCCAGTTCCTTTTCAGTGATAATCTGCTTAATAGTTTCGCTTTTTTCTCTGGAAATTATCTCCACATCTACCCCCATTGGGTGATCCTCTGGAAAAACTATCGCTATTCCCATTTCACCGGAATGAGCTATGCTCAATTGTACATTCCTAACATTTTGTAACTGCAAGATAGGCTGATTAAACACACCGGGATATATTCGTATATCTGTAAAAACAGGATTGTTTATATATGCTCCCACTGCCATTTTCGCTGCATATCTGCCCAACAAATAACTGTGTTGAGCTCTTGGCACTCGTAACGACATAAAGTAACGAAGTTCATCCGGATGTAAAAATGCCTCTGATAAAACAATCAAATTATCAAGCGTTAGGTTTATAGCCGTGATATAGGCCAGAAACTCACGATCCGTTCTTTTCACCAATAATTTTTCAATAGCAACATGAGTTAGCATAAATAAAAAATTAAAGAATATTTCCTTAAAGAGGAGTATTCTGTTTGTTACAAATCTATTTTGGTTATCGTATCAATGTAATTATCAATCGTAGTTAAGAGAATCTGATGAGTTATTTCATCCTGACTAAAGACCTTTAAACGACAACGTAAATTAAGTGCAACCACTCCATGTGCCATAGACCATATCTGAAGATAGCCTTGATCCACATTATCAATGTATAAAAGCTGCTGCTGAATACAGTCATTCAGGCATTTTCGAAAATAATCAGTAAGACCTTCATCATTAGGTTTATGCCGGCTACTATCTACATTCATTGGCGCACGAATGATAAACATCAAATCATAGAGATCTGGGCTTTCCAGACCAAATAACACATATAGTTTACAAATTTGTTTTAATCTTTTAAGCGGGTTAAGGCTTTTGGCCCCGAGTTTTATTTTCTTCATTAGCTTAATAAATCCGTGATGCCGAACTGCGTAAAGCAGTTCATCCTTATCTTTATAATGCAGGTATAGTGTCCCTGGACTGTATTTTATAGCATCCGCAATATTTCTAATTGACGTTTTACTATATCCATTCCTCGAAAAAACCTGTACCGCAGCAGCGCAGATCAGCTCTTTCATTTGAAGGTTACCATTTTTTTTTCTTTCAGCCATTTTTAAATTTCACTTTCATTGCCTGTAAAATCATATTTGGATTAAGCATCCAATCCATCTGCCACTTATAATTTAAATGCATTATCCGATCTGATTTATTTAAAAGCAAAGGCGTCAAAACTATTCTTACGCATTCTAAATTCAACAAACTGCGCCCGGTCATCAAATTGAAAGTAAATGTTATTTTTCAGCAAAAACCCAAAATCTTTACCCGGCGTATCACCAAATGAATGTCCGGGCCAGCAAATAGTATTGGCAGGTAAATATTGTTTCAGAAACTGTATAGAATCAAACAGTAGATTAACATTGATATTATCACAGATACCTACCCCTTCAATAAAAACGGTATCACCAGTAAAAATATGCCCATCGATCAGAAAACACATGCTACCAATAGTATGCCCCGGTGTATGTATTGGAACGATAGAGTAATCTGAAATGATAATTTCCTCTAAATGGATGGCGGGCTGCAGGTTGGGACATTCAAAACTATATTGATGAATTTCAAGGGCCGACATATAAACGGGTACTCCATAGGCCTCTGAAAAAACAGCAGCCAAGTCCGTATGATCTTTATGAGCATGAGTTAGCAGGATAGCCTTCAATAAGATTCTGTTATCCAACAAATAATCATTGATTAAATCGTAATCCCATGCAGGATCTACCAAAATCCCCGTATTGTTCTTATGGCATACATAGCATTGATTTTTGATATCAGAACCAGAGACATGGAATTTTTCCACTTTTGCTTTCTGGTCTGCCATTATCATTTCCTTCAATTTTTCTAATTGTTCCATTTCTTTTTTAAAGGGATTCATAATGTGAAAAACTACAGAATTGGCAGAGGGCCGTAAATTATATTTACTAAACGTAGCAATTGTACCTGATGGCCCCATATCAAGAAATAAGCAGGGGCCTTTTTTAATAAAGAAATCTATAACTGCCGGGAAATTGGTATACTGAAATATAGCTTCCCAAAAGTAATTTTCTGGCAATACAGACAATTCCTGACCGGAGAAACCTGAAACGAACCCATGTTCTGCCTGACGCAATTGAGGGCTACAGCCTGTATGATACCTAAAACTGCGCTCGGCATCCCTCATTAATGGCGAATGAAACGGACTCGCTACAGGTAATCTTAAAAAAGTGATATTTTGCTTTGTCAGAATCATCTCAAACTGATCAAGCTGCGACAGGCTACCTGCCAATGTAAAATGTCCCGGAAAGTTATCGGCAGCCAAAAAAAGCTGATGTTGTTTGTAAAGGCTGCGCATTTTTTCTTCTTCAGCTAAAACAGCAAGCAATCCACCTTCTATATGGCATCGCTGGATTGATTTAGCCTGTTCTATTGCTGCTATTACAGCAGTCTCCGCGCTCCATATGCCTTTTGCTACTCCTGCAGCAAATTCGCCTAAACTATTACCAGACACATACGCTGGTTTAATTCCCAGTTCCTGAATCACATGAAATAATGCAATTTCAACTGCAACTATTGCCGGATGAGTTATGAGCAGATCATCAAAAGGTTCGTCGGTCTTAATATATAATTCATCTATCAGTGACCGCCTCAATTGTTGCCGTACAACCAGGTCCATCTTTTCGATGCTATTTTTGAATACCTCGTTTTGCTCATATAGTTGCTGTCCCATTCCCCGGTAGTGGCTACCCTGCCCAGAGAATAACAACACGACATGACGATCAATGATTTTCGTGTTTTGCATGAATTTTCTATTAATTATTGATCATTAATGATGCTTCTTCTAACATTTTTGCTGCGCCTTCCATAATGCTCACTCCTATTTCATCCACATGCCTTTTTTTCCAGCTTTCCAATGGAGTACCTTTTACCCATTGGTTAAAGGCCCCCAACGCAGACCCTGTATGTATCTGAAAGTTTACTTTATTTTCTATATTACCTTCAAATGCCAGGTTATTAGTATATCCAAAATACCAGCGAAATATGAGTGCCATTTTATTTTTTGGATTCTGTTCTGCTCTACTGATTTCTGCAGGTTGCCCTATACGGTTAAAATAAACCTTCACTTCTTCCCATATATCTGTAATAGGCTTATTGAAATAGGTTTTCTCCAATTGCGTTAATGTTTTTTCTGGTATCTCTTCCAGTCCTGCGTGTTGATTATACAATACATAAAGTTTATTAGCTCTTGCTGCAAACAACACCCCTTTTTTTAATACCTGCACTTTAGCCCCAATTTCAAACATATCACCAGCTGGTGCGTAATCAGTGTCCTGTACATTGATATCTTGTAAAAGATCTTTTACGGCATCACTTGTGCCTGCCTCCACTGTGCATTGGTTAATGGATCCGGTCAAAATAAAATCTGCTCCCATCATATAAGCACAGGTTGCCGCTTGGGGTGTGCCTATTCCACCTGCAAGACCTACTCTGATCAGGCTACCATAGGCGTATTCTTCTGTTATATCTTTTTTTAAACGTTGAATAGAAGGCAATAAAACCATGGCTACTCCCCTGTCTGTGTGTCCGCCTGAATCAGCTTCTACACATATATCATGACTCATAGGTATTAATCTGGAGAGTTCAGCCTGTTCAGATGTGATTAGTCCGTCTTCCAGGAGGTGTCTAACCATTTTTTCAGGAGCCGGCCTCATAAATATTTCGGCAACCTCTGGTCTTGACACTTTTGCAAGTATATTATGTTTACAAACAGGCTGACCATCCTGATTCTTGTACAAACCGTTTAGACGATAATATACAAGGGCCGGAGTAATCTGCATATAAGCAGAAGCCTCGATATTGCTAACTCCATAACGCAGGAAAAGTTCGGCTGCCTTCATTTCAAACTCCGGATCATTCAGATTGTGAAGAAGATTCACCCCATATGCCTCATTCTTAGTAAGCTGTTGTTGAATTTGCTGAATGCCTTTTTCCATTTGTTCCAATGACATTCCGCCTGTACCTAAAAATCCCAGCATATTTGCCTTCCCTAAACGTACTACTAATTGGGGCGATGCTATTCCTCTATACATAGCGCCTGCAACATAAGCATACTTTATACCGTAGTTTTCGCGAAATGCCAAACTGCCTAAACGCGTAGATAAACATGTTTTTTCATTTGTCGCAGCAGTTGCCGGTACATCAGAAATACTTTTGGCCCTATCTTCGATTCTTGTAAGTGGCGTACAGTTCTCTTTAATGTCGTTAACCATTTTGGTTAAAATAGAACTCCCAATTTCTTCATAAGCGGTAATTCCGATGCCCATCAGGGTGCGTATGGTATCGGTCCATCGCACAGAACTTACAATCTGCCTGGCCAGCAAAGTACTCACTTCTTCATTTGTGTATGGATTTGCCGTTACGTTAGATATTACGGGTATTTGCAAGGGCAAAAACTGAAAGTTTTGCAGAAAATTATTAAACTCTACTGCTGCAGGCTGCATATAGCGAGAATGAAACGGAGCACTAACAACTAATGGAATTATTTTAATACTTTGAGCTTCAAAATCCTCTACAACCCGGTCAATAGTATGCTGGGGCCCTGCAATCACAATTTGTGTGGAAGTATTAAAATTGGCGATATCAATATCGGTATATCCTCCATCTAAAAGCATTTGCTGCACAACTTCGGCTTTATGGCCCAATACTGCCGCCATACCGCCGCCAGATGCCGCAGCCATCAGTTCCCCTCTTCTTTTCACCAGCTTTAACCCGGTTTTAAAATCAAAAGCTTCTGCGGCAAGCAGTGCATTGTATTCTCCCAGGCTATGACCTATTAAATAACTGGGCCGACTGTGTGGTTGATTGGCATAATAGGCAAATGCATTAACTACGTATAGAGCTGGTTGCGTAAAATCAGTTCTGTTTAACTGCTTGTTTGGGTCTTTTATACATAACTCTTCCAGATCATATCCTAATATGTCTGATGCCATAAGGGTTTCCTGTTTGAAAGAGTTAAATAACTCCTTACCCATCCCTTTATACTGCGATCCCTGTCCGGGAAACATAACTACTTTCATATAGCTGATAAAATTTGTTCGTTATTGATTTTTGTTAACCACTCGGTACAATGAGGCTCGTTTACAATTGTAAAATGGTTAGCCTCTGTATTCATTAACTTTATTATGCTGAAGTATTGATCCCATCCGGCTGCAGAACCTTCTTCTCCCCAATCTTCTCCGGAAAGCTGTGAGTTATCCGCCTGTACAAACGTGATGGCATAATCAAGCTTTTCAGTCATCTTGTAACTGGCAGATACTGAAGCATAAAATACTTTCCACATTTGTATTATCAGGTTGGCCGGCAACGTATTTACGATATCACAAATAAACTCCATCCGTTTATCTGCATCTGATTGCCCCATGCAGGTAATTATAAATTCAGCTTCTTCCTCATCAAGCTCAGGTTGACTAAACTTAAGCAGCGCCCTGAAATAGGTACCCAGCTTATCAAGCTCCGACAATGCATGGAACGATAAAAGAGGATCAACAAAACAATCGAGTAATATGACTTCATCAACTTCAATAGCTATTAACGCGGCCTGCTTCAGCATTTCATATATTACAATACCTCCATAGCTATGTGCCAGCAGCGAGATCTTACCTATTGGGTTAATTGATTTAATCAATGCCAAGTTGTGGGCAGCCATTTCCTGTATGGAGCTATTTGGCTCTTCTTTGCCATTAAGTCCCTTCATCTGCAAACCATATACAGCCCCCTGGCCCGGCAAGTTAGTAGCCAGATGATAATAACCATCTGTTGATCCTAATGCTCCTGGAATAATAAATGAAGCATCTTGCGTAGAGCCTTCTCTTAGTGTTAAAATGGAAGCGTTTGAATCCTGATCTTTTGTCACAACATCAAGGAGTGTTTTCATTTGAGCAATGGTTGGATTTTTCATAATTTCAATCAGTTGTAAGTCTTTATTAAACCTGGTGTTTATTTTATGTACTAATTGTATCATGGTTAAGGAATTACCACCCACCTGAAAGAAATCGTCATGAATACCAACCTGGACTCCGTTTAATAACTGCGACCAAATGGCAACCAATTCTTGTTCTACCTCATCGCGGGCTGCTTCATACTGTTGTGTATTTACACTACTCATATCTACGGAGGGTAAGGCATTACGATCAACTTTACCATTTGAAGACAAGGGTATTTTATCAATCTCTACAAAAATGGATGGCACCATATAATCAGGCAGATAGATTCGTAGATATTGCTGAAGAGTTATGACATTAAGCTCATCATTTACAACCACATATGCTACTAAGAGCTTATTCCGTTGAGCATCATCTGTAGTAAGCACAACGCATTGCTTCACAAACTCAGATTGTTGCAATATGGTTTCAATTTCACCTAATTCTACCCTAAAACCGTTGATCTTTACCTGTCCATCCTGCCGGCCCAGAAACATCATATATCCACCTGGATGTTGAAAACCTAAATCGCCGGTACGATACAAACGTTTATTCAATTTAGGGTGATCAATAAAACTGGCGGCTGTTTTTTCCGGATCTTTATGGTACCCCTTGGCTACGCCTATCCCTCCAATATAAATATCGCCGGGAACATTAACCGGGCATGGCGCCAAGTTAACATCCAGTACATACATTTCCTGATTACCAAGCGGATAGCCATATGGGATACTTTTCCATAACGGATCAATTTCTCCGATTGGGAAGTAAATAGACCAGATAGAGCCCTCTGTAGCACCGCCAAGACTAAATACCTCACTATGTGCATTGATCCGTTTTATTCTATCCGGAAGCTCCAGGGGTATCCAATCTCCGCTCATAAAATATAAGCGCAAGCTTGTAAGCAGGTTATCATCTGTTTCTTCTTGCCTGTCAATAAGCAGGTTAACAATTTGAGGAACAGAATTCCAAACGGTTACGCCTTCATCCTTTACGTACTTCATCCATATATCGGGATGATGTCTTTCACTTTCAAGTGGTAATATTAATGCAGCCCCGCAAGCGAGTACGCCGAAGATATCATAAACCGACAGATCAAAGTTCAAATCAGATATACCGAAAATCTTATCGTTTTGCGTGATCTTGAAACGAGCGTTCATATCATATAGCGTATTCACAACGCCCCTGTGGTCAATCATTACCCCTTTTGGCTTACCTGTAGAGCCGGATGTAAATATGATATAGGCCAGTTCGGTATCAGACACTTTTACAGTTTCATGGGTTGACGCTTCATCGCTAAATAATGCTTCTTCC
Source organism: Mucilaginibacter inviolabilis (assembly GCF_011089895.1). NCBI lineage: Bacteria > Pseudomonadati > Bacteroidota > Sphingobacteriia > Sphingobacteriales > Sphingobacteriaceae > Mucilaginibacter > Mucilaginibacter inviolabilis. The sequence goes on along the minus strand of NZ_JAANAT010000001.1, from coordinate 864,514 downwards.
AGAACAACCACATTTACGGTTTCTGAATGGTCAATCTTGTCGAGATAATCACGTTGTACAAGCACAACCTTTGATTCTGATTGCACAATCAATTCATTGATCCTGTTTTTCGGTAGCCCACCTTTTACTGGTATATAATAGCATCCTGCCTTAGCAATGCCGAGTACCCCCCATATTTGTTCTAAACTTTTGTGAGAAACAATGGATATAGGAGCATTTTTTGGAACACCTGATTTTTTTAGAAAATTTGCTAATCGATTTGCCATATCATTTAGTTCCTGATAGGTGACTCGTTTACCATCGTGCACCACTGCTAAATTCTGAGGCGTTTTCAATACCTGCTCATCAAAAAGATCAGCCAGCGTTTTGTTCTTTGGGTATTCAGCAGCCGATTCATTACGCTCTAGTAACAGGTGACGAATTTCCTCAGTCGACAGTATTTCATATGCCTTCAATGGTTTAGAGGCATCTTCCATTACCTCCTTCAGCATTTGGCTGAAATATCCCAGGTGCTGGCGAATTGTGGCTGCATAAAACATATCATCATCATATTTTAAATTGATAATCAATGCTTTATGCATTTCCTGTATATCAAGGGAATATATATGTGCGGTTTCCTGATATACCTCATCATAGATCTCGATTCCGGGTATGCCCCCCTCAGAGGACATTCCATCAAAGATGCTTTGATAAATGAAGGATACCTTGAGCGGCGTTTCCCGGCCGCCTGAGCGCTCTATATGCAGATCTGCTAATAGCCTTGGCAACGGATAAGCCGCATTAGACATACCATTGATGAACTCATTTTTAATTGACCGTAATAGCTCATTAAATGTCATTTCAGCTGAAACATGATTACGGACAACCATCATATTTACATAATAACCAATGCTTTTTTCATATTCCTTACGAGGCCTGCCCACTGTAGGCATCAGTATTAAAAGATCCTCTTGTCCGGTGAGCTTATGAAGCAGCATATTAAATATACCGGCTATCATTACAGGCATATTCACATCCAGTGTACGGCATAAGGTTTTTAGCTGTTGAAATTCCTGTTGGTCAATTTGAATACTTTCACTACCTATGCTCGTGGTACTTACGTTTAACTTTACAGGTTTGTCATAAGGCAATGCCAGTACTGGTAAAGCCCCCGACAGCTTTTGCTGCCAGTAGGTTAAGCATTTTGCGCCCTTGCTACTATTGATAAACTCCTGTTCCCATTTGGCAAAACTGAAGTATGAAAAATCAGGTTCATTAGCTGTAATTGTCCCTTTACCAGTCAGTAGATATTGATACTTCTCAAAAAAGGAAGCTAAAAATATAGCGCTTGACATACCATCAAATATGATATGGTGAAATACAAATAGAATATAGTTTTTCTGCGTGCTCTTCTTAGTCCTGATAAACAACCGTACAGGACTATCATGCTCAAGGTTGAAAGGCCTTCGGATCAGCGACCAACACATTTCCTTTATATCTTGCTGCTCATCAATTTCGGCGTAATCAAAAAACAGCGACTGTTCTACTGTATTGATCTGATTATATACATCTCCGGTAAGAGTATCTTTCCTAAAGCTAGATCTTAATAAAGGGTGTTCTTCCAATAGTAACCGAAATGATTCTTTGATGAGTCTTTCATTAATATTACCAGGAATAATAAATGATACGGGCACATTGTAATTAATATTTGCGGGTTCCAATTGTTGTATAAACCATAAGCCTTTTTGCCCTTCTGAAAGCGGATAATGCTCTGGGTCTATAACCTGCAGCATATCCTGGGTTTTGGTTACGGGAGCTATGACCTCTTCCTGATCCAATTTTATAGGATGCCTGATTAATAGCTTCTCCCTGTATTCCTCTAATAGAAACTGAGTAAGATCATTAACAGTAAGGTAATTGTAGAATATTGCTGGGGTTAAATCAATATCATAAAAATCATTGATTTCATTAGAATATTTGATCAGTAAAATAGAGTCAAATCCATAATCACTTAATTTTTCATCCTGTTCAATATCACTTACAGGTAGCCTTAACAGCGCAGCCGTGATTTCCAGTATTTTTTCGGCTATTACCTCTTTCAAGCCAGGTATATCTGTTTGTTCAGATGATTTACGAATAATTCTTTTTTCCTTTATTACAGGTTCTGACAATAATTTTTGTCGTATTTTATTTTCATGCCCATATACCACCATTCCCTGGCTATAAATGCTTCCCAGTAGTTTTTCAAAAGCCCAGGTACCTGCATCAGAAGGCAGAGGCAACATGCCCCAATTGTTTTCAAGATGGGTAATGCTATCCGTATTAATTTGCATGCCCCCATCTTTCCAGAAGGGCCAGTTAATGCTTAATGTTTTGCCTTTTCTTTTTCCTCTTACCCGCTCGGCCTCCCTGTACTGTGCATAGTTATCCATATAGGCGTTGGCAGCCGAATAATCGGCCTGCCCTATATTGCCTATTGTGGCTGCTATTCCTGAAAAGAATACGATGAAGTCAATCGCTTCTTCTTTAGTAGCCTCGTCAATATTTTTTATTCCAGTAACCTTAGATGCCAATACCTGCCGTACATCATCGGCGGTTTTGTTGATAATTAAACCATCGCGCAAAACACCTGCACAATGTATAACACCATCAAGCCGTTGATACTTTTCTTTGATCAGGCGAACCAGGTTAACAACCTCAGTTTTGTTGCTCACATCACATTTAAAATATTCTGCAGAAGATAATGCTGCTAATGCAGCTCGCTTTTCTTCGCTCAATTCGCTACGGCCAATCAGGATCACTTTTGTTTGCGGTACTTTATTGATATAGTCTGTAAAAACGCTTCCAAGTCCGCCGGCGCCACCCACAATCAGATATACGCCACCCGGTTTAATTTTAACCAGATCGCAATCGTCTACTTTTATTTCCTGGATCTGTTTTATCTTTCTTACACCTGCTTCATAACGTACCTCTGTATCGGTAGTAAACTGTTCTGCCAGTAAAATCTCTGTCAAATCAGTGACGTTTTTTATTGACAAACTATCTACTCCTAAAACTTTACCACTTAATTCTGCATTTTCGATCTTAGCGGTTTTTAGGAATCCGGATATATAGCCGTATTCCACATAATCTTCATTGCTGCACAATACCAGAATATGTGAAGCAACCTTGCCCTTCATTTTCTCTTTTACAATCGTTAATACATTTAACAATGCTTCTTCAGCGGTTTCTCCAGAAATGATTTTCACTTCTATTTCAAGCGTAGCGCTTAAATTTTCAGCAAGCTGAAAAGAACCACCGGCAAGCAAAATCATAGGCATGGTATCCCACTCTGGTTGCAACGGGTTTACAGCAGGTTGATCCACCCACTTACTGGTAAAAAGAAGTACGCCTTCATTATCATCCGATTTGATGGCTTTTACTGATCCGGGAGCGGGGAGAGTAACAAAATTTTTAAAGGTTACTAAAATATCGCCTTGTTCTCCTACTATATCAACGTCATAATTAGTTATCTGATCACTGTTATTCAGATCACTTTTCCTGACATAGCTCCACACTGTTTCCGGCAGTTCATGATAAATAGTAACCTCTTTGACACTAAAAGGTAACTCCATTGATGTTTCCTTTCTTCCAAAACTCAGCCCCATGCAGGTTTGCAGCGTACTGTCCAATAATCCTGGCGAAAGCATAAAAGCCCCCTCTTTGGGTAAGCTGATCTTTGAAAGCGCCTCATTATCGCTATAATATAACCTCTCAATCCCCTGGAAACTGGAGCCGTAGTTTAATCCAATTTGCCTGAATATATCATAGCATTTTTCACGATCAACTGATTGTGTGAACCTATTTTTGATCCCTTCCAGATCTAAACGTGGTGGAGCTTGCGCTGGTTGTATGCTGATACGGCCCTGATTGTGTATTCGATCTTCAGTTGCCGATGTATAAATTTCATATTTTACATCATCGCCTGCACCCTGCAAACGGATATTGACCGTCGCCGGCTTACCGTTTACATGAATTGGGCTTAACCAGGAAACATTTTTTAACCGGGTAACCTGCTGTGTTGTTAATTTACATCCTGCAATTCGGGCCATTTCCAGGTAAGCTACTCCTGGAAGTATTTTTTCGGTACTAATTTTATGATGCTCCAGGAACGATTCTTTACCTGTGAAAATGCTGGTGAATTGCAGCGTTTTCAAATTAGAAGTATTGCTATGCAGTAAAGGATGGAGGCTATCGCTATTCACCTGCACTACCTGCTTTTCTTGTTTAGATACCCAATACCGTTGGCGGGCAAAAGCATAAGTTGGCAAGCTGATTCGTTGGGGCCTATTAAAAGGGTACAATAAATTCCAGTTAAAATCAACGCCTTTAACCCATAAAGCAGCAATAGATTTCAATTCCTGATGCTTCAGGGCATAACTGATATACGCTTGCGCGGCGCCGCCTTGTAATAAATAGTCTGCTTTATCCTTCTTGATATTGCCAGCGATTAACTGATCATTTTTCCCGGCCAGAAACTCAGATAATAACTTTTGTAACTCTGTTTTATCGCGGGCAATTATTGCCAGCCGTTCTTCCATCGCTTCTCTGCCTACCTGTAAGGTATAAGCCATATCTTGCAGATGATCGTCTGGGTGCGATTTAATAAAGTTTAATAAATTATTAACCTGATCTTTTAGCCGCTCGGCATTTTTAGCTGAAAGTACTATGATAGCAGGTCCAGAATTATGTTGAGTTGCTTTTTGCGGTGCGATATATTCTTCTATAACCATATGCACATTGGTGCCACTAAAGCCAAAGCCGCTGATAGCTGCACGTCTGGGCTGGTTGTTTTCTGTTTTCCATTCGCCCAGATCCCGCTGTACCTTGAACGGACTGTTAATAATATCTATTAATGGGTTGCACTCCTCATAATTAAGGCTTGGCGGTAATTGCTTATGCTTTAACGATAATAGAATTTTTGATACACCAGCCATGCCCGATGCTTCCAGCGTGTGACCAATATTAGTTTTAGCACTTCCTATGGCACAATACTGTTGTTTTTGTGTATAGGTTCGGAAAGCCGCGGTTAAGGCTTCCAGTTCAATAGGATCACCAAGACTAGTGCCCGTACCATGCGCTTCTACATAACTGATAGACTCGGGGTTAATATTGAATTTTTGATAAACTTCTTTTTCCAGTTCCTGCTGTGATAAAACACTCGGTGCTGTAATACCATTGGAGGCCCCGTCTTGATTAGTTAAGCTGGCTTTAATAACCCCATAAATATGATCGCCATCGCGTTCTGCGTCTGACAAGCGTTTTAAAACAACCACGCCTACGCCCTCACCCGGAACAAAACCGTCAGCCCGTTTATCAAATGTGTAACATTTGCCATTGGCCGACATCATTCCAGCCCTGGAAGCCAATGTATAAAACCCGGAGGTGGTCATGATATTAATCCCTCCGGCAATAATCAAATCCGTGTCTCCTTTTTGCAAACTTGCGCACCCCATATCCATAGCTACCAATGAGCTTGAACAAGCCGTATCCACAGATATCGCAGGTCCCTTCAAATCTAACAGATAGGATATACGGGAAGCCAATATAGCACTGGAGTTACCCCACATTACAGAAGCCTCTTCACTTTCACGGATGTTATAATCGCTGGGTGATACTCCCGCGTAAACGCCGCATTTGCTTCCTTTGAGTGTCCGGGGATTAATTGCGGCATCTTCAATAGCTCTCCAGCAATGTTCCAGGAATACACGTTGCTGCGGATCCATCATTTCGGTTTCACTGCCTGATATTTTAAAGAACATCGGATCAAATTTGTCGATATCATTCAAAAAGCTTCCTACCCATTTTGAAGCATTGCTAGTAACCTCACCGTCCCATCTATCCGCGGGTATTTCACCTATAAGGCTTTTACCCTCTTTTAAAACTTGCCAAAATGCATCCATATTCCCGGCAGTACCAAACTGACCGCTTAAGCCAATGATAGCAATATCGTTTTCTACCACCATTGAGGTAGTTGTGTTACCTGTTTCAGCAGTAAATCTGGTCTTCTTCGCTGGAATAATTGGTGTTGTAACCTGCGATGTAATGGGTAAAACCCGAACCGTATTTACTACTGTTTCAAACCGCCATTTATCTGGATAGGTTTGTTGCAGATAGCTGGTCATTTGCGTTATGCTGGAATAACTAAATAAATCAGTAGGTTTCAGAGAAACCTCTAATTTTTCGTTGATATTTTTAATCAGCTCCATACCCAGAATGGAGTCAAATCCATAATCCATAAATTGGGTATGTACATCAAAATCTTGTGGGGGCAACTTGATTAGGTTAGCCGCAATATTAATTAGTGTATCCGTTAACCAACTGCTATCCTGTGCTTCTGTGTATCTAATACTTTTATCAGCATCAATATTTATCTTCATATTGGTTTGTTTTGATTTAACCGGCACGGTATGAATCATACCATCACTTTTAGCACATACGATCTGTTGAGATAACCCTGATATAGCCGGTAAACTTTGTGTATTCAAATAGCCCGTTTCAGATAATACGGTATTCCAATTTACTGCGGATAAGCCCGGACTACCACTTAGCCTGATGTCACTATCTTCATATAACCACCAGCCATCAAGCAAACCGAAGGTTAAGGTGGTAAACAACTCAGTTCTCGCTATTTCATTTAATAACAGCAGTCCGTCTTTTTTTAATAGATATTTGATATTATTAAGCGTTACGGTCATGTTTTTAGTAGCATGTACCACATTGGCACCTATAACAATATCATAATTGCCCGCTAACATGTGCTGTTCAACTGGTGGTTGTTCAATATTCAGGATGCCGGTTTCCAGGTAGGGGGCTATTTCTTTAAAGTGCTGTTCTGCATATAAAAGAAAGCTTCGTGACAGGTCAGTGTACATATATTCGAGATGATCCTTATAAGGAGCAAGAGCCTTAAAAACAATATTGCTGGTTCCTCCTGTTCCTGCCCCTACCTCCAGTATCCTAATCTTTTCGCCTGGTTGTAATTGTTTAATACCATTGGCTACGCTGTTTTTAATAATATCAGCCAATAATGTATTGAAATAGTCAGATTGTCTATTTCCTTGATAAATTCCACTTACATAATCTAAACTACCACCCGGAAACATAACCTCCGTAGCCTGTTGTTTACCTGTTAAAATTTCAGGAAAGGCATTTAAACAAAGACTTAATAAAGTACCATGAGGTAAGTATTCTTTATGCTCGGCGGTAATAAGGGCTACAGCATTTTGCAATAAGAAATCTTGTATGTCTTGCTTAATAAACAGCCTGCCTCCTTTTTCTTCCAGATAGTGCTTTTCTTTTAATAGCTTAATGATCACAAAAAACAAGGGCTCATAAGTATCTGATATATCAAGTGCTTTTCTTAACTCATGTAAACTTTGATTATCCTGTTGCTTACTTTCAAGTCCCATTTTCAACAGAACTTGTAATATGCCTTTACTGCAAAGCTCTAAAAAGGCCTTATCAGCGTCATCTGATTTTGTGAGCGCATCGATTTTTAATACTTCAATTCTCACTATGGAATTTGTATACACAGGCTCGATAATCACATTGTTTATGATAGACGGTATAGCTGTTATCACCGTGTCATTCAGTTTTATAGCCAAAACTTGTTCCTGGTCACCGCTTAATACGGTTTCCAATAAACGCATTCCTTCTTCAGCAGTAATACTTCCCACACCTGCAAGCTCCATTCTTTCCCTGAAAACCGGCGCCGCAACAATACCTACTTCACCCCAATAACCCCAATTAATAATGTATGCCGGAGCCTTCAGTTTATGTTTTAAATTTAACGCATAACTGTCTTTATAAGAACATCCTGCCGCATAATTTCCTTGCCCGGGTGTTTGCAGTAATGATTGTGCCGATGAATAAAAACAGATAAAATCAAGCGGTTCAGACTGAAACGCATCAACCAGGTAATGACTCGCTAATGATTTAGGTTCAAAAACGGTTTTAAAGTCATCCTCCGTCATGTTTTTAAGTAACATATCATTCAGCACAATAGCTGAATGGAAAAGACCGTGTACTTCCTTATAAACCTTTTTGATGGCCTCATAGGCTTGCTCTACCTCCTGTTTGCTGGTTGCATCACATTGAAAATAAGCTGGTTTCACTCCTAAACATCCTATTTCCTCTTGCGAGGTAATAATTGTTGTATCCAGAGGCCGTCTGCCCAGCCAAATCACTTGTGCGTTATAGTTTTTAACCAAGTATGCTGTTGTAGTTTTCCCGATGCCGCCTGCTCCGCCTAATAAAACATAAACACCACCATTTCTAAACCGAGAAGGCTTATTCGTTGAAAGATTTACCTGATACAAGCGCTGACGATAGCTATGGCCACTACGCAAGCAGATTAAATCATTATCCTTGTTATTGCCCGCCATCAGAGCGCTCACCCAATCAATTTTATTGGTATCTGTACTTTCCAGATCAACTCTGCTTACAGTCCATTGGGGTTGTTCTTTTAGTAACGTACCGGTTAAGCCGATAATGCCACTACCTGATGCCATTACTTCTTCTGTGGTTAATACTCGCTGCGTATTAGATGTAAAAACCATTAAATTCAACGGCTGTTCTTTTAGCGGCGAACGTAATAATGTCTGAATAGAGTTAAATACGGCCTGTTCTTTCTGCAAATAATCATTCTTAGGCGAAACTTCTTTTGATAAATTGAATAAGCCCTGCAATAAATATATGCTTACTATGCACAATGGAACAATTTCCAGATTTTTAACAATTTCAACTTCACACCCCTTTTCCTTAAGTAGCTGCTGCAGCTCACCTGCAAATGATGGCATTGAATTACCTGCTACAATTAAATGCTTTCCTTTTCTTAACGAAAATGATGGCGTTATGAGAACACGTTCCCATACAGGTTTGTAAACACAAGGAGCATCGAAGTGAACATTTTCCTGTTCAGCGGCTTCTATCTGTTCATTTTCCGGCTCTAATATTAAGTTTTTAAAACGAAGCAAAACATTACCCTGATCATCTAAAAGTTCTGCATCATAGCAAACTGTGCTATTATTAGCTTTCTGTCGATCACGACGAACAACGTGGCACCATGCCACATGGGACAATGGGTTATAAAGTGTCACCTCTGCTGCTCCAGCTGGTCGATATATAAACCGACCACCTGTATCAAACAGCCACCCCATACATATTTTCACAACGCTATCCAGTATACCCGGGGATAATACAAAGTTTTCAACGACATGTAAGCTTACCTTCGATAGTGCCTCTGTTTCACTATAGTATAATGCTTCAATTTCCATAAATGAGCTATTATTAATTATTCCCATTTTGGAAAATAGTTGGTAAAAAGCATCTTTTTCTATAGTGCGTTGCTGGCGGGAGAGAATCTCTTTTATATTTAAACTTTCAGGCTCAGGTTGTTGTTGTATAACCAGCATACCCTGACCGTTTACTTGCTCTTCGCCATCTTTATTGTGCGTGTAAATTGAATAGGCAATATCCTTACCTGTTGGGAATACGCTTATATTCACTTTGGCGGGAGTACCATTTATTCTGATTGGGTCCGCCCAGGTGACCTCTCTCATTTGTGTAACTTTTGCACGCAAACTTCTTTCACCGGCCTCACGTACCAGTTCAAGCAATGCCGATGCCGAAAGTTCTTTTATATTAGGTATTTTGCTTGCCGATAGAAAAGCTTCCTTACCACTGTAAATACTGGTAAATAACTGTTCATGCAGATTCGATTCATTGTTATGCAATAACGGGTGCAGTTTATCTGATTGTTGTTGAATAACATGCTGCTCAGTTACCGGTATCCAATAACGATCTTTGATAAAAGGATAGGCAGGCAAACTAATTTTGGCTGGCTTACCATTAGCATATAACAATGTCCAATCTATGGTTTCCCCCCGTACCCATAGTTTAGCCAGCTCGGTATAGTTTTTACTCAGTATAGCCCTTTGAAGATCTTCTTTTGATTCATAGGCGGGTAACTCTCTTAATTGTACATTCCGGATATTCCCTATAATGGGTTCAGTAATCTTGTTATCTAAAAACGCTTTCAATTGTGAAAGTAGATGATCTATACTATCTGTAACAAAAGCGAGTCGTTCATCCATTGCTTCGCGACCGTTTTGGAGCGTATAGGCCACATCATGCAATTTGGAACCAGGATGCGATTCCAAAAATTGCACAAGGTTGGTTACCTGCAATTTTATCCGGTTATGCTGTTTGGCAGAAAGAACAATAATTGCCTGTAATGGATACTCAACAAGTTTAGTCACAGCGGGTTGATATTCCTCAATAATGACATGAGCATTGCTGCCACCAGCCCCAAAGCCACTGATACCGGCTATGCGAGCTTTGCCATTCGGTGACTCCCAGGCTGCCAGCTCCTGCTGTACTTTAAAGGGGCTATTTTCAAAATCGATATTTGGGTTTAAAACAGCCGAATGCAGTGATGGCACCAGCTGACGGTGTTGCAGCTGTAACAATACCTTCGTTAGCCCGGATATACCTGCTGCCGATTCACAATGACCAATATTCGATTTTACTGATCCCAAACTGCAGAACTGTTTGCTGATGGTTTCAAAAGCTTTGCTTAATCCGGCTACTTCTATTGGGTCGCCCAAACTTGTACCGGTGCCATGGGCTTCTATATAACTGATATCTTCGGCCTGAACACCTGCCTTTTTCATGGCAGCTTTGATCACCGCTGTTTGTGCTTTTGGATTAGGTACCGTATAACCATTAGTTTTACCACCATGGTTAACTGCGGTTCCTTTGATAACGCCATATATACGGTCGCCATCAGCTACGGCCTGTTGCAGTGGTTTTAATAATACCGCACCTACGCCTTCGCCGGGTACATAGCCATCTCCTCCCTCTCCAAAACTTTCACAACGACCTGCGCCCGACACAAAGCGCCCCTGACTCAACATCAGGTATTTATTGGGATGTACACTTATATTCACACCACCCGCAATAGCTATATCTGCATCCCCTGCCTGCATATCTCTGCAAGCTAAATGAATGGCTGTTAAAGATGATGAACACATGGTATCTATAGCCATGCTAGGGCCATTAAAATTAAAAAAATACGATACCCGATTGGCAATACTACTGGCAATACCCGCCGGGGTAACGAAATTCCCTTTTAATCTTTCTTCGGCACCAAACAATTGGTATTCCTCGTACATTACACCTGCATATACACCAATTTTTACATCTGCACCGTTTTTACTACCTGCTGATCTCAGATTATCTTTTGTATAGCCAGCATCCTCTATAGTTTCCCAAACAGTTTGTAAAAACAAGCGCTCCTGCGGATCCATAAGTTCTGCTTCACGTGGAGATATATTAAAAAACAGGGGATCAAATTTGTCAATATCGTCCATAAATCCCCCCCATTTGCTATAGCTTTTACCAGGTTGTCCTTTTTCCAGGCTATAAATTTCATCTGCATTCCACCGCTCGCCTGGTATTGTAGTAATGCAATCTTTACCTGCTTTTAGGTTCTCCCAAAATTCATTCAGGTTATTTGCTCCCGGATAGCGGCCACTGATACCTATAATTGCAATATCTTTAATGTTATTCTGATTATCATTCACTGGCTGTATTGCCACAAAACGCTGGCGACGATTCTTGCCTGCCTGTATCTGTGGTTGAACAGTATTGACAATAGCGTTTTGTTCCGTTGCCATTATATTTAAACCTGTAAGGGTTAACAGGCTTGCTTGATGATCTTGTATAAAATAATGGCAAAGCTCTTCCAGGTTCCGATATTCAAAAAATAAGGTGCGCGGCAAGCGGCCAAATACTTCTTCTAAAAGGTTCGTTAACCGGGTAATCTGGATGGAATCGATACCGTAGTTTTCAAAATGAACTTTCGCTTCCAGCTTCTCTTCTACCATTCCCAATGCTGTGGCCAATAAACCACGCAGATATTTTACGGCAGCAGGATATAACACCTCATCAGCAACCGGCGTAGTTGTGTTGGATCTTGTTGCTTGAGTGGGTTGACCTGTTAAGGCCGATAGTTGATCATGATACCCATATAATACGATACCCTGTACCGTTGCATTGTTTAATAACTTTTCAAACGCATCTAACCCCTCCGATGTCGGCATGGGTAACAGACCATAATGATGGGCCATATAACGCTCGTTCTCTGCCCCGATCTGCATACCACCCGATGCCCATAATGGCCAGTTGATACTCAGCGTTTGCCCATGCCGTTTGCCTGCCTTCCGCTCCGTTTCCCGGTAATGCGCATAGTTATCCAGCCAGGCATTTGCCGAGGCATAATCCGCCTGTGCTGCATTACCAAATACTCCCGCCAACGACGAACAGTAAACCATAAAGTCAAGCGCTATTCCAACTGTCGCATTGTCCAGGTTTTTCGCCCCCCCTACTTTAGCCGCAAATACTTCCTGTATCTCTTTTGCTGTTTTATTCAGGATATAACTATCCCGGATAACACCTGCGCTATGAATAATACCATCCAGCCGTCCGTACCTTTCCATGATCGTACTGATCAGCGCTGTCACTTCTTCGGCTTTGCTTACATCGCAGCGGTAATAAGTCGTGCCGGGTTGGCTGGCTACCCATGCCTGTTTGCTTTGGTCTAACTCGCTTCTGCCTGCGAGTACTACCCGCGCTCCGGATACTTTACTGATGTGCTTGGCAAAGTGCTGACCCAATCCCCCGATCCCTCCTGTGATCAGGTAGACTCCATCTGCTTTAATACTGAGACCATTTGGCTTTTCTATGGGATTTAATGGTGCTATCCCTTTTACCTCACGAACGCCTGACAGGTACCGAACTTCCTGATCTTTACTATTTTGCTCTGAGGATAGGATAAGTGTTAATGCTTCTACATCCTGAAATATGACGTCATCCACCTGGATCAATTTTCCGCTGACCTGGGAATTTTCCTGAGTTATTGTTTTTAAAAGACCTGTTATACAACCATATTTATAATAGTTAGTATTATTACAAATCACAATGACCTGAGCTGCTCTTTTTTGTGGTAGTATTGTCTTAACCGTTAATAAAACATCATTAAAAAAACTCTCTTCGGCATCATGATTGCTGACCTTTACTACCGATGCCAAGTTTTCCTGAAGCCTGCCAGCCAAAGCAGCATCACCTCCGGCTAATATAATTAACGGACTTAACCCATTTAACGCCAAATCGGTTGTTTGGATCGATTTTGCCTGCCATTCGGTGGTATACAAATGCATTTCAGCAGTTGTTTTTTCAGAATCATTTTTGCCAGTCGAAAATCCGTCTGGTGATACCAGCACTAGTTCCGTAAAGCGGATTAATACTTCTCCTGCTGTATTTAACAGATCAATATCATAACTGCTTATCTGTTTACTCGTCCGGTTTTTTCGTACATAACACCATATTTCTTCAGACAATGGCAGGTAATTCGTGATTTCACTTACACTAAAAGGCAATAGTATTTCCTGTTTTTCTTCAGCCAACTGAATACCAATACAGGTTTGTAAAGCACTATCCAATATACCCGGAGTAAATACGTATTCTTTTTCTATAGGTAAATGAATTTTGGATAATGCCACATCTTCGTTATAATACAACGTTTGTATACCTCGAAAGCTGTTACCATATTCCAAGCCTGCTGCTTTAAACAAATCATAACAGGCACTCCCTTCTTTTTCATGTACTAACCCTGTCTTTATAGCGGCCAGATCATGTTTTTCAGGAATAGCCTGCGTTTTTGTAACCAATGTCCCACTACAGTGCAACTGTTCCGTTCCGTTGTTAGTATATATTTCATATTCAACATTATCACTTACTGTATACAAGCTGGTATAAACTGTTTGAGGGATATCTTTGACTTGTATAGCACTATACCAGACTATATCTTTTAATTGCGTTATTTTTTCTTGAACAGCTATTTCGGCCGCGGCCCGGGCTATTTCCAGATAAGCCACACCTGGTAATGTTCTTATTCCCTTTATCTGATGATTCGTTAGAAATGGTTCATTACCTGTATAAGTGCTGGTAAATTGTTGTTCTTTAAGGTTAGAAGTGTTACTGTGTAATAAAGGATGTAGTTTGGATGCTGTTACGAGAGATACAGCCGTGGATTGCGGGAACCAGCAACGTTCCCTGGCAAAAGGATATGTTGGCAAGCTGATCAGCGACGGACTTTCATCGGTATACAACAGATTCCAATCAATGTGAATACCTTTAGTCCATAACTGTGCTAATGAACGGCCTTCCTTTTCATTTATTGCGCTTTCCAGATACGCCTTACCTGCTTTGCCTTCCAGTAAAAAGCCGGGGGCATCTTTCCGGATATTGCCGGTTAACAAATCTTGTATTTTATTTTCCAGGTAATTACTCAAATGCTGCAACAACTCTTCCTTATCAGCTGCAATAAATGCCAGTCGCTCTTCCATCGCCTCACGACCGGTTTGTAACGTGTAAGCTACCTCATGAATATTGATCTCAGGATAAGTCTCTATATGTTTTTTCAGATTGAATACATGCTCCTGCAAACGCGTGCTATCACGTGCTGATAATACAATGATTACCGGATCTGTATTTTGATAAACAGTTGCTGGTTTACCCGTGTATTCTTCAATAATGACATGTGCATTGCTGCCGCCAGCTCCAAAACCGCTAATACCGGCTATGCGGGCTTTACCATTCGGTAACTCCCAGGCTGCCAGTTCCTGCTGTACTTTAAAGGGGCTATTTTCAAAATCTATATTCGGGTTTAAAACTGCCGAATGCAGCGATGGCACCAGCTGACGGTGTTGCAACTGTAACAATACCTTCGTTAGCCCGGATATACCTGCTGCCGATTCACAATGACCGATATTGGATTTTACTGAGCCCAAACTGCAGAACTGTTTGCTCGTGGTTCCAAAAGCTTTGCTTAATCCGGCTACTTCTATCGGGTCGCCCAAACTTGTACCGGTGCCATGGGCTTCTATATAACTGATATCTTCGGCCTGAACACCTGCCTTTTTCATGGCGGCTTTGATCACCGCTGTTTGTGCTTTTGGATTAGGTACCGTATAACCATTGGTTTTACCACCATGGTTAACTGCGGTTCCTTTGATAACGCCGTATATCCGGTCGCCATCGGCTATGGCCTGTTGAAGTGGTTTTAATAATACCGCGCCCACGCCCTCACCGGGTACATAACCATCTCCTCCTTCACCAAAACTTTCACAACGACCAGTACTTGAGGCAAAACCGCCCTGACTCAGCATCTGGTATTTATTGGGATGTACACTTAAATTTACTCCACCTGCAATAGCCAATTTACAGCTACCGTTTTGAATACTTTCACAAGCCAGGTGTATTGCTGTTAAAGACGAAGAACACATCGTATCAACAGCGGTGCTTGGGCCATGAAGATTCAGAAAGTATGACACCCGGTTAGCTATACCACTCGGACTGCCCCCCGGGTTAATAAAGTTTCCTTTTAATCTCTCCTCCAAGCCAAATAATGGATACTCTTCATACATCACTCCTACATAAACACCAACCTGCGAATCCAATCCATTTTCATCATGGTCGATTTCTTGCAGCCTGGTTCGGGTATAGCCACCGTCCTCTATGGTTTCCCATGCGGTTTGCAGGAACAAGCGTTCTTGCGGATCCATCAACGCAGCTTCACGTGGAGATATATTAAAAAATAGAGGGTCAAATTTGTCAATATCATCCATAAAGCCACCCCATTTGCTATAGCTCTTACCTGGCTTGCCTTTTTCTTCATCGTAGAAACCTGTCATTTCCCACCTCGTTGAGGGAATTTCTGTGATACTGTCTTTACCTGCTTTCAGGTTCTCCCAGAACTCCTTCAAATTCTTTGCCTCCGGATAACGGCCGCTGATCCCGATAATGGCAATATCTTTGTTCGGTATGGCTTTGCTTAGTGTTTCGGACTTTGTCTGAACAGCCTTTTTATTTGCCAACTCACTAAGTTTATTTTCCTGTGCGATTCTTAGCGCATTGGTTTTAACGGGCTTGCTTGTATTTAAACCAGTAAGGATTAACAGGCTTGCTTGATGATCTTGTATAAAATAATGGCAAAGCTCTTCCAGGTTCCGGTATTCAAAAAATAAGGTACGTGGCAAACGGCCAAATACTTCTTCCAGACGATTGGTTAACCGGGTAATCTGGATGGAATCGATACCGTAGTTTTCAAAATGAACTTTCGCTTTCAGCTTCTCCTCCGCCATTCCCAACACTGCGGCTAATAAACCACGAAGGTATTTTACAGCAGCGGCATATAACACCTCATCAGCTACAGCAACCGGTGCAGCTGTGGCAAGTTTGGTTACCGGTGATGCCTGTCCAGTTAAAGCTGATAGTTGATCATGATACCCATATAATACGATACCCTGTACCGTTGCATTGTTTAATAACTTTTCAAACGCATCTAACCCCTCCGATGTCGGCATGGGTAACAGACCATAATGATAGGCCATATAACGCTCGTTCTCTGCCCCGATCTGCATACCACCCGATGCCCATAATGGCCAGTTGATACTCAGCGTTTGCCCATGCCGTTTGCCTGCCTTGCGCTCCGTTTCCCGGTAATGCGCATAGTTATCCAGCCAGGCATTTGCCGAGGCATAGTCCGCCTGTGCTGCATTACCAAATACTCCCGCCAACGACGAACAGTAAACCATAAAGTCAAGTGCTATTGACGATGTGGCATTGTCCAGGTTTTTCGCCCCCCCTACTTTAGCCGCAAATACTTCCTGTATCTCTTTTGCTGTTTTATTCAGGATATAACTATCCCGGATAACACCTGCGCTATGAATAATACCATCCAGCCGTCCGTACCTTTCCATGATCGTACTGATCAGTGATGTTACTTCTTCTGCTTTGCTTACATCGCAGCGGCAATAGGCGGTGTTTTTTTGACTATTTATTAATGCTTGTTTGCTTTGGTCTAACTCACTTCTTCCTGCGAGTACTACCCGCGCTCCGGATACTTTGCTGATGTGCTGAGCAAAGTGCTCACCTAAACCGCCATTGCCTCCTGTGATCAGGTAAACACCATCGGCTTTGATACTGAGACCATTTGGCTTTTCTATGGGATTTAATGGTGCTATCCCTTTTACCTCACGAACGCCTGACAGGTACCGAACTTCCTGATCTTTACTATTTTGTTCTGAGGATAGGATAAGCGTTAATGCTTCTACATCATTCATCCTCAGGCTGTCTACTACTACAACCTTTCCCCGTATTTTGGGATTTTCCTGACTTGCTGTTTGCAATAGCCCCGAGATAAACCCATAATCCAGGTAATCGGCATGGGTACAAACCACCTGTACCTCCATACCCGGCTTTTGCTGCCAGCTCTTTTGCAACTCTTCCTGTATCGCTATAAAGAAAGTCTCCGGCTGTGATGCAGTGATCGTTTTTACTTCGCATGCCAGGGCTTCCTGCAGTTTATCTGCTAACAATGCCGGGCCACCGGCCAATAATACCAATGTGGGTAAAGATTCGGTCTGGTTTGTTGTCTCTGATTTTGCCATTTGCCAGCCTGAAGTATACAGCTGCATACCGATGCTGGTTGTTTCCGGTGATGTCTTCTCCGTATTGTTTTCCAGCGATAATAATACCAGCTCGGTAAACTGAACCAATACTTCGCCTGAAGCATTAAGCAGCTCCAGATCATAACTACCTGAGTGTTTACCGCTCCGGTCCTGGCGCGCATAACACCATACTTCTTCCGGCAGCTCCTGGTAAATAGTAACCTCACGAACACTAAAAGGCAGCATCAGCTGCTGCTCGCCTGAGGCCAAGCTTATCCCCATGCAGGTTTGAAGCGCACTATCCAGCAGTCCTGGTGACAATACGAAACCTGCCTGATGTGGTAGTGCAATCCGTGATAAGGCAGACTCTTCGCTATAACTGATCTCCCGGATGCCCTGGAAGCTCTCCCCGTAATGCAAACCAACAGAGCGGAATTTTTCGTAATAACTATCTCCTTGTTCTGTATGAGACAGGCTGGATCTTAACGCCCCGATATCATGACGCGCAGGTTCTGGCTGAGCTCCGCTTAAAAGGATCCCCTGTCCGTGCAATTGCCGATCGCCTGCCTCTGTATAGATCTCATACCCTATTGCCTCATCTGTTCCAAAAAGACTGATATGCACTTCCACTGCTGATTCATTTACCTTAATCGGTTGCAGCCAGTTGATATCCCTTATTTGCGTGACCCTGGCTCCACCTGCATACTCTCCTGCCGCACG
This sequence comes from Mucilaginibacter inviolabilis, assembly GCF_011089895.1. Classification (NCBI taxonomy): domain Bacteria; kingdom Pseudomonadati; phylum Bacteroidota; class Sphingobacteriia; order Sphingobacteriales; family Sphingobacteriaceae; genus Mucilaginibacter; species Mucilaginibacter inviolabilis. The sequence continues at coordinate 846,260 of NZ_JAANAT010000001.1, read as the reverse complement.
TGCCATTTCCAGATACGTTACTCCTGGTAATATCTGATCTCCTAATACTTGATGATCTTGTAAAAAAAACTCTGCCCCCGTATAAATACTGCTAAATCTTTGCTCGCTCATAATAACTTAATTAAGTTGTTTTTCTGAATTATAGGTATGTAAAAGTGGATGTAGTGGTTGCTCTTTAAGGTTAGAAGTGTTACTGTGTAATAAAGGATGTAGTCTGGATGCTGTTACCGGAGATACGGCCGTGGATTTCTCGAACCAGCAATAGTCTTTAGCAAAAGGGTAAGTTGGTAAGCTGACCAGCGATGGACGTTCATCGGTATACAACAGATTCCAGTCAATGTGAATACCGTTAGTCCATAATTGTGCCAATGAACGACCTTCCTTTTCACCAATTGCACTTTCCAGGTATGCTTTACCTGCTTTGCCTTCCAATAAAAAGCAAGGGGCATCTTTTCGGATATTACCGGTCAACAGCTCCTGTATTTTGTTTTCCAGGTAATTACTCAAATGCTGCAACAACTCTTCCTTATCAGCTGCAATAAATGCCAGTCGCTCTTCCATCGCCTCACGACCGGTTTGTAACGTGTAAGCTACCTCATGAATATTGATCTCAGGATAAGTCTCTATATGTTTTTTCAGATTGAATACATGCTCCTGCAAACGCGTGCTATCACGTGCTGATAATACAATGATTACCGGATCTGTATTTTGATAGACCGTTGCTGATTTACCAGTGTATTCCTCAATAATGATATGTGCATTGCTGCCGCCAGCTCCAAAACCGCTGATACCGGCTATGCGAGCTTTACCTGTCGGTGATTTCCAGGCTGCTAGCTCCTGCTGTACTTTGAAGGGACTATTTTCAAAATCGATATTTGGGTTTAAAACAGCCGAATGCAGCGATGGCACCAGTTGACGGTGTTGCAGTTGTAACAATACCTTCGTTAGCCCGGATATACCTGCTGCCGATTCACAATGACCAATATTCGATTTCACTGATCCCAGACTACAGAACTGTTTGCTCGTGGTTCCAAAAGCTTTGCTTAATCCGGCTACTTCTATCGGGTCTCCCAAACTCGTACCGGTGCCATGGGCTTCTATATAACTGATATCTTCGGCCTGAACACCTGCCTTTTTCATGGCAGCTTTGATCACCGCTGTTTGTGCTTTTGGATTAGGTACCGTATAACCATTGGTTTTACCACCATGGTTAACTGCGGTTCCTTTGATAACGCCGTATATCCGGTCGCCATCGGCTATGGCCTGTTGAAGTGGTTTTAATAATACCGCGCCCACGCCCTCACCGGGTACATAACCATCTCCTCCTTCACCAAAACTTTCACAACGACCTGTACTTGAGGCAAAACCGCCTTGACTGAGTATAAGATACTTATTAGGATGGATACTTGCATTTACACCGCCTGCAATAGCCATTTGTATTTCGCCCGACTGGAGATCTTTACAAGCCAGGTGTATTGCTGTTAAAGACGAAGAACACATCGTATCAACAGCGGTGCTTGGGCCATGAAGATTCAGAAAGTATGACACCCGGTTAGCTATTCCGCTAGGATTGCCCAATAATGAAACGAGATTCCCTTTGACTGTTTCTTCTGGGCCAAATAATTGATACTCTTCGTACATTACTCCCACATAAACACCTACCTGAGCCGCCAGTCCATTTTCATCATGATCCATTTCCTGCAGCCTGGTTCGGGTATAGCCACCGTCTTCCATGGTTTCCCAGGCTGTTTGCAGGAACAAGCGTTCTTGCGGATCCATCAACGCAGCTTCACGTGGAGATATATTAAAAAATAGAGGGTCAAATTTGTCAATATCGTCCATAAACCCTCCCCATTTGCTGTAGCTTTTCCCAGGTTTACCTTTTTCTTCATCGTAGAAACCTGTCATTTCCCACCTGGTTGAGGGAATTTCTGTAATACTGTCCTTACCCGCTTTCAGATTTTCCCAGAACTCCGTCAGATTCTTTGCGCCTGGATAACGGCCGCTGATCCCGATAATGGCAATATCTTTTATTACTTCAGATGATTTATTTACAGCGTAATGATGCGTTTCTAACGATGACCGGCTATGTAAAAACCGTGACTTTTTGACTTCCTTAATTTTATCTGTATGGATATTTATTGTAGTTATTGATACGGGACTAATACTTGTTAATTCCAGTAGCCTGTTGCTTTGCGTAGTTAAAAAATAAACGGATAGTTCATCGAGTGTCTGGCATTCAAAAAAAAGTGTCCTGGAAACCTTACCAAATACTTCTTCTAAACGATTGGTTAATCCAACGATCATGGTAGAGTCAATACCAAATTGCTCAAAAGAAACATCGGGCTGCATCTTGGCTACCGGTATCTTTAGCGCACTCGCCAACAAGTCTCCTAAATATTTTAAAGTAGCTATATACAGTGCCTCATCAGCAACCGGCGCAGTTATGTTGGATCTTGTTGCTTGAGTGGGTTGACCAGTTAAGGCCGATAGTTGATCATGATACCCATATAATACGATACCCTGTACCGTTGCATTGTTTAATAACTTTTCAAACGCATCTAACCCCTCCGATGTCGGCATGGGTAACAGACCATAATGATAGGCCATATAACGCTCGTTCTCTGCCCCGATCTGCATACCACCCGATGCCCATAATGGCCAGTTGATACTCAGCGTTTGCCCATGCCGTTTGCCTGCCTTCCGCTCCGTTTCCCGGTAATGTGCATAGTTATCCAGCCAGGCATTTGCCGAGGCATAGTCCGCCTGCGCCGCATTCCCAAATACACCCGCCAACGACGAACAGTAAACCATAAAGTCAAGTGCTATTGACGATGTGGCATTGTCCAGGTTTCTCGCTCCCTTTACCTTGGCACCAAATACTTCCTGTATCTCTTTTGCTGTTTTATTCAGGATATAACTATCCCGGATAACACCTGCGCTATGAATAATACCATCCAGCCGGCCATACGTTTCCATGATCGTACTGATCAGGGTGGTCACTTCTTCGGCTTTGCTTACATCGCAGCGGCAATAGGCGGTGTTTTTTTGACTATTTATTAATGCCTGTTTGCTTTGATTCAATTCACTTCTTCCCGCGAGCACTACCCGCGCCCCGGATACTTTGCTGATGTGCTGAGCAAAGTGCTCACCTAAACCGCCATTGCCTCCTGTGATCAGGTAAACACCATCGGCTTTAATACTGAGACCATTTGGCTTTTCTATGGGATTTAATGGTGCTATCCCTTTTACCTCACGAACGCCTGACAGGTACCGAACTTCCTGATCTTTACTATTTTGCTCTGAGGATAGGATAAGCGTTAATGCTTCTACATCATTCATCCTCAGGCTGTCTACTACTACAACCTTTCCCCGTATTTTGGGGTTTTCCTGACTTGCTGTTTGCAATAGCCCCGAGATAAACCCATAATCCAGGTAATCGGCATGGGTACAAACCACCTGTACCTCCATACCCGGCTTTTGCTGCCAGCTCTTTTGCAACTCTTCCTGTATCGCTATAAAGAAAGTCTCCGGCTGTGATGCAGTGATTGTTTTTACTTCGCATGCCAGGGCTTCCTGCAGTTTATCTGCTAACAATGCCGGGCCACCGGCCAATAATACCAATGTGGGTAAAGATTCGGTCTGGTTTGTTGTCTCTGATTTTGCCATTTGCCAGCCTGAAGTATACAGCTGCATACCGATGCTGGTTGTTTCCGGTGATGTCTTCTCCGTATTGTTTTCCAGCGATAATAATACCAGCTCGGTAAACTGAACCAATACTTCGCCTGAAGCATTAAGCAGCTCCAGATCATAACTACCCGAGTGTTTACCGCTCCGGTCCTGGCGCGCATAACACCATACTTCTTCCGGTAACTCCTGATAAATAGTAACCTCACGAACACTAAAAGGCAGCATCAGCTGCTGCTCGCCTGAGGCCAAGCTTATCCCCATGCAGGTTTGAAGCGCACTATCCAGCAGTCCTGGTGACAATACGAAACCTGCCTGATGTGGTAGTGCAATCCGTGATAAGGCAGACTCTTCGCTATAACTGATCTCCCGGATGCCCTGGAAGCTCTCCCCGTAATGCAAACCAACAGAGCGGAATTTTTCGTAATAACTATCTCCTTGTTCTGTATGAGACAGGCTGGATCTTAACGCCCCGATATCATGACGCGCAGGTTCTGGCTGAGCTCCGCTTAAAAGGATCCCCTGTCCGTGCAATTGCCGATCGCCTGCCTCTGTATAGATCTCATACCCTATTGCCTCATCTGTTGCAAAAAGACTGATATGCACTTCTACTGCTGATTCATTTACCTTAATCGGTTGCAGCCAGTTGATATCTCTTAATTGCGTGATCCTGCCCCCCCCTGCATACTCTCCCGCAGCACGTGCCATTTCCAGATACGTTACTCCTGGTAATACCTGATCCCCTAATACTTGATGATCTCGTAAAAAAAACTCGCCCCCAGTATAAATACTGCTGAATTTTTGCTCGCTCAGGGTTGAGCAATTACAATGTAATAAAGGGTATATAAAGTTATTAACAGTCGTTGTATGATTATTATTATCAGAGGTTATCCAATAACGCTCTCTAGCAAATGGATAAGTAGGTAAACTGATCTTATTAGGTAACTGCTCCGAATAAAGCATTTTCCAGTCGATATTTTTGCCGTTTACCCAAAGCTGTGCTAAAGTATCCAGCGCCTTATCTGCTATAGCCTGTTGAATAAATGTCTGATCAGCCTCACCTTTTAACAGTCCTTGTTTTTTTCTGATATTCCCTGTAAAAACTTTATCTGTCCGGTTTTCTGAAAAGGCTGTCAAACGCTGAAGTAGCTCACTAACAGAATCTGCAACTATGGCTAAACGTTCTTCCATTGCCACTCTCCCGATTTGCAAGGTGTAGGCTATATCATGAATATTAGATATAGCTTTTGTTTGCAGGTATTGACAAAATTGTCTGGCTTGTGTCTGTAATTGATCTCTGTTTTTAGCAGATAACAAAAAGATTACAGATCCAAAGCTTTGATATAAAGGAGTTTTAGTCGGAATGTATTCTTCTATTACCATATGTGCATTAGTGCCACTAAACCCAAAACTGCTAAGTGCAGCGCGTCGGGGGGAGTTTTCTGGAGTTACCCAGTCAGCTAATTTAGTTTGTATCTTAAAGGGACTACCCTCTAATTTAATAAGTGGGTTATGCTGTTTGTAATTGATAGTTGGAGGCAATTGCTGATGTTGCATGGCCAGCAAAACTTTCAACAAACCCGCAACTCCTGCCGCTTCCAGGGTATGACCAATATTGGTTTTTACACTTCCAAGACTGCAAAACTGTTGCTTAGTTGTAAAAGCTCGAAAAGAAGTGGTTAATGCTTCAAACTCAATCGGATCTCCTAAACTGGTACCAGTGCCATGTGCTTCCACATAAGTAATAGTTTCAGGATTTATATTAAATCGTTCGTATACTTCTTTTTCCAACTCTTGTTGGGATATTACACTTGGAGCTGTTATGCCATTGGTAGCTCCATCCTGGTTAGTTAAACAGCCTCTAATCACGCCATAAATACGATCATTATCCCGTTCTGCATCTGCCAGTCTTTTCATCACGATTACGCCCACACCTTCACCCATTACAAAACCGTTGGCCCGGTCGTCAAAAGTGTAACAACGCCCATCAGCAGATAGCATACCGGCTCTGTTAGCCATGGTATAAGCATTAGCTGTGTTAATAATATTAACGCCACCTGCAATTGCCAGATCGGTATCTCCTCTTTGTAAGCTGGTGAAAGCCATATCCATAGCTACCAGAGAACTGGAACAAGCCGTATCGACGGCTATCGCCGGCCCCTTGAGATTAAGAAAATAAGATATCCGCGATGCCAGTATGGCGCTGGAATTACCCCAAAGTGCTGATGGTAAAGTACCTTCTGTTCTGGCCGCGTAATCACTTTGGCCAACACCTACATATACCCCACACTTTGTTGATGATAAGGTATCCGGATTAACAGCTGCATCTTCAAACGCTTTCCAGCAATGTTCAAGAAACAACCGCTGTTTAGGATCCATCATTTCAGCTTCTGTTCCAGAAAGTTTAAAAAATAACGGATCAAAACAATCAACATCTTTTAAACAACTCGCCCATTTTACTTCCGGTAAATTATGTTGTGAATCGTTGTTCCATTTATTAGAAGGTATAATCTCAACCAGGTTTCTTCCTTCTTTTAGCGCATCCCAATAAGCGGCTAAATCATTAGCTGAACCAAATTGCCCACTGATACCTATAATAGCTATGCTATTTAAAGCTGGATTTGAAAAAGTGGGCGCCACTTTTTCAGTATTGTTATTTACACCAACTCCAATTGGTACGACAGGTTTTACTAATACACCCTGATATTGATCGTGTATATAGTTTGCTAATTGAGTAAGATTTGGGTAGTTATAGAGATCGGTTGCTTTTAATGTAATACTTAACGCTTCGTTAATATTATTAATTAGTTCTACCCCCAGGATGGAGTCAAATCCAAAATCTTTGAACTGCATTGAAGTATCAAATTCATCTTCCGGCAATTCAATAATAGCAGCAGCAATGTTTATCAGTCGTGACGTTAAACACTCAGCATCAGAAGTATTTCCGAATTGAGAGGCCGGAATAGATTCTATTTCCTGTATTTGTATAATTCCATTGCTTTTTGCCAGTATAATCCAAGTACCGTTTTCTAATAAATAAACGGCCATTTGCTCGTATCCGTCCTCGCCCAGCAAGTAAATGGTATCTTCATTTATTGCAGATTCTTGTAGTACGAGTATCCCATCTTGCTTCAAGTATGTTTTAAGATGAGAGAGCTGATGAGGTTGACTTAATACATCAACACTAATAACCATGTCACAACTACCTGTTGGTACTATCAGTTTCGCATCTAAAATGAGTGTTAATTGGTCTTCGAAAATTGCGAATTCCTGGTATAGTTCTTCATTACCAGCATTTATTCCCATAATATGGAACTTCTCTCCGGGTTGAAGGTGCGGAATACTTTCAGTTAACCCCTCTTGTATCAATTCAAACAGTAAACCAGAATGACGAGGTAAAGCATTTGTACTTGCAAGAGCCTCCAGCTTCAGCATAGATATGGCACTTGCTTTTACGAATTTTTTGTTCTTGTTAATGTACTGCATACTATGTAAGTTTTACGGCAAACACCTGTGATTCATTATTAGATAGTACCTGTTCCAAAATGGACATTCCCTTTTCTGAGGATATGCTTTCGATCCCTAATCGTTTCATTCGTTTTCTATAATCAGCAGAAGTAACAATTCCAACATCTCCCCAATACCCCCAATTAATGATATTGACCGGGATATTATATTTATGTCTTACACTATGTGCATAGCTATCTTTGTAGGTGCAACCGGCTGCGTAATTGGCCTGCCCAGGTGCGCTCCATTGCGCTTGTACTGATGAGTAAAAACAAATAAAGTCAAGTGGCTCTCCTTTAAATGTTTCGATAAGGTGATGACTCGCTGTTGATTTGATTTCAAATGATCTTACAAAATCCTCTTCGCTCATGTTCCTCAACGACTTATCATTTAATACAATAGCCGAGTGGAATAAACCATTCACCGCCATATTAGCGTTCTTGATTTCCCGGTAAGCCTTGATTAAATCAGCTTTATTATTTGCATCACACTGTATATACAATGGGCGAACACCTAATTGAGCCATTTCATCCTGCGCCTGATAAATAGCAGCATCCGGGCTACGTCTGCCCAACCATATTACCTGTGCCTGATAATTGTTTACCAGATATGCCGTAGTAGCTTTACCAATACCACCTGCACCTCCAAGTATTACGTAGGTTCCATTTTGTTTCAGCTTACTTTTTTTATCAGTAGGTAGTTCTATCTGAAAAAGCTCCCGCTTGTAAGCGTATCCGTTGCGATAACTTACCATCACATCCATATTATTAAATGGAGTAAGCAGCATTTTTTGTATATCTGTTTTTATCCGCCCATCGGTATCTAATTCCACATCTATTACCCGGAATTGCCATTGTGGCTGTTCTTTTGCCAACGAGCCGATAAGTCCGGATATTCCACTGCCAGCCTCCTGCACTTTATCAGCCGAAAAAACCTGTTGGGTATTGGCGGTTAAAACTGTCACATTCAGCTTTGTTTCAGCATAAGCTGTAGCTAAGATCTTTTTTATGACACGGAATACTGGTAGCTCTCTTTGATCATATCTGCTGTTTAATCCCTGATCATTTACAGCGTTGAGGAGCCCCTGTAATAAATAGATGTCAGTAACACCGGGAGGTATGTCAATAAGGGTTTCTACAGTGGTTATAGGTATACCCTTCCCAGAAAGAAACTCCAACACTTGAGCTGCTTGTTTCGGAACTCCCTGGCCAGATATGATCAGATGTTTACCCGAATCATTGGAAATGGCTGATGGCTCTATCTTAATCCGGTTCCAGATTGGCGTATAAGTGTATCCAGTTTTAGCTTCCATAACTTCGGGCGCATCAACTAAGTTTATTTCCCGAGCTGCTACTTTTTCTATTTTTTGGGCATTTTCGGGTACCCAGTAACGATTACGGATAAATGGATATACCGGCAAGCTAATTTTACCTGGCTTCCTACCTGCATATAGCACAGACCAGTCAGCCTGTCCTTCATTTAGCCAGGCATTTGAAATGACCTCTAATGGTTGTTTATTATCAAAAGATATGCTATCATCTGCCAACAATTTGCCCACTTGCCCGATGCTATAACCTGATAAAAGTTTTATTAATCCTGTTATATCAATCGCCATAAAAACAATCCTTTCTTTCATAGCATCCCTACCTTCCTGTAAAGTGCGGGCCATGGCATGTATACTGATTTGATGATTTACATCCAGATAGTGCTTCAGATTATTTACCTGCAACTGTAGCTGTTGATTATTTTTAGCCGATAAAGGAATAACAGCCGGATAATTATTATTAGGTTCCGATTGTGCTGGCTCGCGATATTCTTCAATAATAATGTGCGCGTTTGCGCCACCAAACCCAAAACTGCTAATACCGGCTATCCTGGGCTTGTTATTTTCTGTTTCCCAGGCTGTTGTTTCCTTTTGTAATGAAAAAGGACTGTTTTCTAATTTTAGAAATGCATTGGGCGTTTGTAAATGTGGATTTCCGGGCAAAGTTTTATGTTTAATGGCCATCAATACTTTGATCACACCAGCCATTCCTGCCGCAGATTCCAGATGTCCTATATTAGCTTTCACACTACCTATACTGCAATAAGGATTTTCTGATGGCAACAATTCTCTATCATTGTACAGTTCGTCGAAAGCCATCTTTAAAGCTTCCACTTCTATAGGATCGCCCAAAGCTGTACCCGTTCCATGAGCTTCTATATAACTTACATCGCGCGGATCCGTATTTGATGTACGATAGACTTTTAACAGCAGGTCTTTTTGCGCTTTAGGATTGGGCGATGTCAATGTGTTAGCCCTACCTCCGTGGTTTTCCGCGGTACCTCGTATAACACCATAAATGTGATCACCATCCGCCTCAGCCATAGCTAAAGATTTCAGTATAATAATACCTACTCCCTCACCACGCACGTAGCCGTTGGCACTTTGATCAAATGTTTTACAACGTCCATCGTCACTTAACATTCCTGCCCTGCTAAATGATAGCGTTAACTCTGGTGACAGTATCGCGTTTACCCCCCCTGCAATAGCCATATCGCAATGCCCATTTCGGATATGCTCTACTGCTCTGTGAATAGCGATCAATGAACTGGAGCAAGCGGTATCTACTGGTTCGCTGGGGCCATGTATATCCAGCAAGTAGGAAATCCTGTTTACCAGCATAGAGTGGGCTATACCTGTTGAATACTGCCCCTGATTGATGGAATCAGTACCATTATTGAGTAATGCGGCATAATCAGCTCCTGAAACACCTATAAAAACACCTGTATTGGAACCTTTCAGCCCGGATGGTGCTGTGCCGGCATCTTCCAGGGCGTGAATTACAGCTTCCAGGGCGATTCTCTGCTGCGGATCCATCAATGCCGCCTCTTTAGGAGAAATATTAAAAAATAGCGGGTCAAATTTATCAATATCAGTGATGAACCCTCCCCATTTAGCCTTGGTTTTGAGCGCCCCGTTTTGAGGGTCCCCATAGTACTGTCTCCAATTCCACCGGTCAGGGGGTATTTCCGTTATCAAGTCATTATTCTCTGCAATCTGCTTCCAAAAAGCATTTATATCTGGCGACCCGGGAAAGCGCCCACTAATACCGACGATGGCTACAGGGTCTGGATATTTATTTGTGGCGGCGGCTGTTTGTATGAACCTGTTCTTTTTATTGAGCTCTACGATCGGCTGAATCTTATCATCCTTATTCTCTACCTGTATTTGCCCTCCCTCTTTACCATGTTTATTTATCATAGCTGATAAATGAGTGGTTATGAGCCAAGACGACAATTCATCAATAGTTGCATGATTAAAGAAAACAGTTGGCATCAAGTCCAGATCGTAGTAGTTATTAAGGTTGTTGGCAAAACGAGTTAACAAAACAGACTCCAAACCATATTCACCGAATGGTTCATTACCCTTTATCAGTGAAACATCCAACTTTAATAGTTTGGCAATACCTGTAACTATTTGAAGTTTTACCGCCTCTAATAATTCTGGGCTTGCCACGGTATTTTTCTTTTCTCCATTTGATTGGATGGGGACGCTTAATAGTTTTTTATTTATTTTGTTTCTGTTCCCATACAATACCACATACTGGCCGGGAGCACTTTGTAACAATTGTTCAAAAACCCTAAGCCCCTCAGATGTTGGTAAAATATGCAACCCCCACTGTTGTTTCAGGAAATTTTCGTTTTCAACAGTTAGCTGCATGCCCCCATCTTTCCATAAAGGCCAGTTAATGGATACAGTTTTTCCACTTCTTTTCCCTTTTGCCACTAACTCATTGCGATAAGCTGTATAATGATCAAGATAACTGTTGGCCGCAGCATAGTCAGCCTGACCAGCATTGCCAAATACTGCGGAAACAGAGGAAAAGAGTACTATAAAATCAAGCGGTTCACCTTTTGTCGCTTCATCCAGGTTCAACATTCCCTTAATTTTTGGAAACATTACAGGGTTCATTATACCAGGTGTTTTATTCACAATAAAACTATCATTGATTACACCTGCGCTATGAAATATGCCATTTAACTGACGGTATTCCCTTTTTATAATATTTAATAAATCATTTAAAGATTCTGAATCGCATACGTCACATGGGTAATAAACGGCACCTGGTATTTGCCGTAACATCTCTTTTTGTTTAATTGGCAGCTGGCTTCTGCCTGTCAGAATAATTTTTGTGTCTTTAACGTTACAGATATAACTCGCGAACAATTTTCCAAGGCCTCCCCCTCCCCCCGTAATGAGATAAACCCCACCTTCTTTAATCGCCGATTGGCTTATACTATCAGTTAATGATACCGTTTGCAGTGTTTTTACTGACCGCTTACCGTTTCTGTAACTTACCTCGGCGTCATTATTGCCATGTTCTTCCTCTAAAATCCCGACCAGTTCATTCAAATGAGTTATAGATAAATTATCCATCAAGATTAGCTTACCTATAAATTGATGATTCTCATGAGTAGCCGTTTTTAGCAGCCCGGTTACTAAACCTTTATCCAGATAGTCTGCAAATTGGCAAATTACCGTTACCTGTACCATTCCCTTTTTTTCGATCTGCTGTTTTACTATTTCCAACATTTCATAGAAATAAGTAATGGTATCTTCCTGGTGTAAAGCAATCACTTCAATACCTAAATTATCCTGAAGCTTATCGGCAAGATCTGCCGTACCACCCGCCAATACTATCAGCTGTGATATCAACTCACCTTTCGTCGGGGTTGGTATTAAAGACCTCTCCTTCCATACTGGTTTTAGAACATCAAGCTGTAGTTGACCTTCATTAATCAAATCCTGTTTAAGAAAATTATCAATAGGCAATGCAACAAAATCACATAAACTTACCATTACTTCACCTTGCTCATTTAACAGATCTATATCGTAGGCAGTTATTTTATCTCCAGTGCTGTTCTTTTTACTTTTCCTTGCGAGGCCCCAAAGAGCCGATGAGGTTTGGATATCCTGATAAAATTTCACCTCTCCCAGAAAATAAGGTAATGCAAGCTCGTAACCTTCATTTAGTTCGGCTACAAGCCCGTAGGTAGTATGCAGCAAACTATCTAAAATACCAGGGCTATACATAAAACCATCTAAATGAAGAAGCTTTATTCTTGCCAAAGCACTATGCTCTCCCACATAAATCGTTTCTACGCCGCGGAATGTATCGCCTAAATCAAGGCCTTCTTTCTTGAATAGTTCATACACCTGACTTCCTTTTATCTGCCGTTGGGCACTCTGAATCAAATTTTGAATATCTATGGCCTCAGGAGCTTTCATTTCGTGCAACAAAATATCTCCGCTACAATGGAGAATGTCGCCATCATTATTTTGGCTAGACACTTCATAAACGATACCCTTATCTTTTGAAAGGAGTCTGGTTTTTACGGCTTGGCCCTCTCCGCTTACACTCAGCGGGTGTAACCAGCTAATATTTTTCAAGCCCGTAACCTTTTGTTGTGCACCAAGTGTACCCGCTATTCTGGCCAGTTCCAGGTAGGCAACACCCGGTAACACTTTTGTCTCCCGTACCTGATGCTGCGCCAGGAAAATTTCATGACCGGAATAGAAACTGCTATAACATTGTTCATTTAAGTTGGCATTGTTAACATGCAGTAATGGATGAATCTTGCTACGTGCATCGCTAATAATATCAGCAGCATTTGGTATCCAATAGCTTTCCCGTGCGAAAGAATAAGACGGTAAATTTACCCGGCGGGGCTTATTTAAAGGGTATAATAAAACCCAATCCATTCCTACGCCTCTAATCCATAACTGAGCAAGCGAGTGGCTGTCACGTTCCTTTAAAGCAGTATTGACATCTTCTTTTTCAACTTCCCCCTCCAGCAATAGCTCTTTCTTATTTGCCTTAACATTGCCAACAAACCAATCACCTATATTTCCATTCAGGTAGTTATTTAATTGTATTCCTAATTCCTGTACGGTTTGCACTACAATTGCTATGCGTTCGTCCATTGCATCCTTGTGTATTTGCAGGGTGAAGCTTATATCATGAATAGAAGTATCGGGATGATGGTCAAGAAAGGTTTTTAAATTTAAAACCTGTGCCTTTAAACGATCAGCATTCTTAGCAGATAGTAAAATAATTACAGGTTCAGTTCCTCTATACAATTGTTGCTGTACAGGTACGTATTCTTCAACGATAACATGCGCGTTAGCTCCTCCAAAGCCAAAACTGCTTATACCCGCTAATCTTGGTTTTCCATTCGTAGTAAGCCATGGAGTACTTTCTTTAACTAAATAGAACGGACTATTCGTTAAATGAAGATATTCATTAGGTACTTGTAAATGTGGATTACCTGGCAAGGTTTTATTTTTCATTGCCAGTATAACTTTGATAAAAGCGCTGATTCCTGCTGCTGATTCCAAATGCCCGATATTAGCTTTTACGCTACCGATACCACAATAAGGCATCGTTGCATCAGGTAGCATATAATCTTTATGCAACTCCTTAAATGCACGTTTTAATCCGTCTATTTCAATTGGGTCACCTAAAGGAGTTCCTGTGCCATGCGCCTCCAGGTAACTTACATCACGGGGATCTATCCCAGCCAATCGATAGGCTTTTGTCAATAATTCCTTTTGTGCATTAGGATTAGGGGATGTTAATGTGTTAGCTTTTCCACCATGATTTTCAGCGGTTCCCCTTATTATGCCGTAAATATGATCACCATCTTCCTCTGCCTTCCGCAATGATTTAAGTATCACCATGCCTACGCCTTCTCCTCGTACATAGCCGTTGGCGCGTTGATCAAAGGCCATGCACCTGCCATCAGCTCCCAACATGCCAGCCTGTGAGAACGAAAGCGTCAGTGCAGGCGATAACATCGCATTAACACCTCCGGCAATAGCCAAGTCTCCATGCCCATTCATGATATACTCTACTGCCCTATGTATAGCAATTAAAGAGCTGGAGCAAGCAGTATCTACAGGTTCGCTTGGCCCATGAATATCCAACAGATGAGAAATTCTGTTCACCAATACCGAATGTGCCGTACCAGTAGGAAATTGGGCATCATTAATCAAATCGGGATGTTTATTAAGTAAAGTGGTATAATCTGAACCCGACACACCTATAAATATGGCTGTATTACTGCCTTTAACTTTACCAATGGTAATGCCGGCATCATCAAGCGCCTCATACACCGATTCAAGTGCTATGCGTTGCTGGGGATCCATCAACTCTGCCTCGCGGGGTGAAATATTAAAAAATGATGGATCAAACTTATCTATATCAGTAATGAATCCCCCCCATTTTGCCCGTGTTTTTCGCTTATCCTTATTGGGATCCCCGAAATACTTCCGCCAGTCCCATCTATCAGCCGGCACCTCGGTAATCAGGTCTTTATTGTTTTTAAGGTTGTGCCAAAAAGTAGCTAAATCAGGAGATCCCGGAAAGCGACCGCTAATACCTATAATGGCTATGGTTTCTTTCTCCGGCCGACTCACAATCACATTACCAGAAACCTTAGGCTTGCTGAATTTGTAATTATTTACCAGGTGGTCATCAGGTGCAGTTACTGTTGACTGTTGAGGATGATCATCTTCAGTAATAAAGCGATCCTGATATTCATCCAGCAAGAATGAGGTTAAGCTTTCTACCGTTGGATAATTATAGAATATGGTTGGCGTTAAATCCAACCCATAAAGATTGTTCAATGTCTTTGCAAAACGCGTTAGTAAAAGCGAATCAAAACCATAATCACCAAATTCCTGTTGCGAACTTATAAGATGATCATCCAGCTTTAAAATCTTTGCTATGGTGTCAATAACGCTTGCTGATACTTTTTCCTGTAAATCATTTACAGCTGTATTTGTAATGGATTGAGACCTGTTTGTAGCTACATTTCTCTCGGCTTTTTCCGTTATGACTGCTTTTTTTCCATAATAACAGGCGTATTGGCCTGGTTTATTTTTTAAAATTTTATTAAAAATATTTATTCCTGTAGCAGTAGGCATCGGTAATATGCCCCATTTTTTTTCAAGGTATTGTTCAATGGCAACATCTACCTGCATACCGCCTTCTTTCCATAATGGCCAGTTGATACTAAAGGTTTTCCCTTGCCTTTGTCCTTTTACTACTGCCTCATTCCGGTATTGCGCAAAATGATCCAGATAAACATTAGCTGAGGCGTAATCTGCCTGCCCAATATTACCACTGATGCCCGCGATAGATGAAAAGAATACCATGAAATCGAGCGGCTCGTCTTTTGTGCTCTCATCCAGATACTGTGCGCCTAGTATTTTGGGGGTAAGAACTTGAGTGATCTGATCGGATGTCTTATTAATGATAAAACTATCACGTAAAGTTCCCGCACTGTGTATGATGCCATTTAATTGAAGATAAGTTTGTTTGATTGTTTTGAACAATGCTGCCACTTCTTGCTCATTACTGATATCACATTGATAATAAACCGTTCCCGGTATAACCGCCAGTAACCTGTTTATTTCTTCACCCGGTAGAGACCGGCCGGTTAATATGATCTTTACATTTTTAGTTTTACTGATATACTCTGCAAAAATGCGCCCAAGGCCTCCCGCACCACCGGTTACCAGGTAAACACCATCTTCGCGAATCTCCATATCAGAAGATATGTCATCAGTAATGTCTATAGGTTTGAGCTGCCTCGTTTCTCGGATACCTCCATGATACTGGATGTCGGTATCTGCATTATGTTGCTCTGCTTTTATGATGGCTGATAAGTCATCCAGATATTGAATCCCGAAACTTTCAATGCCTACCGTTTTTCCGCTTATATGGTTATTTTCCTGCGCGGCTGTTTTTAATAAACCATTTATAAAGCCTGCCTTTACATGATTTTTATTTTCATAAATAACCGTTATCCTGAATGGATTTTTTTGTTCCTGAAGCTCCTTTATTTTAATGCATACCGTTTCAAAATAATTGATTGGATCAGTAATTGATATGGTTTTTATTTCTATGCCTACACGTTCCCGTAATTCACGGGCAAGTATATCTGAACCATCGGCTAAAAATATTACCTGTTGTTGCGTTTTTTCAGAGTGCTTGTTGTTATCATCAATAATTATTGGTTCCCAGACAGGCTGATATATAAAATCAATATTATCAGTTTCCTGAGGCTCCTTTGTTAATGGCAGGGCTACAAAGTTTCTAAAGCTGATCAATACCTCACCATGATCATTCAACAAATCAATATCATAGCCCAACACTTTATCGGCAGTCTTATATGCCTTGCTTCTGCGTGCGTATGCCCACACCGATGATGAATCTGCTATGTTTTTATAACAATTTACCTCTCCCATAAAATAAGGTAGCGCCAGTGTATATGGTTCGTTATTTACAAACTGTAAACCATAAATAGTATGCAGCATACTATCCAATATCCCAGGTGAATACATAAATCCTTTCAGGCTTTCCAGCTTAATTTTAGATAAGCAACCATCTGCGGCCGCGTACATAATTTGAACTCCCTGGTAAGAGGTTCCCAATTCTAATCCTGAAAGCCGAAATTGTTCGTACATTTCATTTCCATTCAACTCCTGAACCGCCGTTGATTTCAACTGTTCAATAGCTATCTTGCCAGGTTCTGGAAGTACAATAGCAGACATGCTGCCACTTCCATGTACAACAGGTTCGTTTTTTACCACACCATATACTTCATAGTTTAAATGATCCCCTTCTGTATAAACATTCACCTTTATTTCTTCAGACTGATTGTTTATTGTTATAGGGTTTAACCAGCTTATGTTTCTGATCTGTGTTATTGGCCTACCAGTGCTCAGTGAACCTGAAATTCTGGCGAGCTCCAAATAAGCCACACCTGGCAATATTTTTTTTCCTTTCACCTGGTGATCTTGCAGAAAGATCTCGTATCCGGTATAAACACTGCTATATTTCTGTTCATTCAGATCAGATTCATTACGATGAAGTAATGGGTGTAGCTGGGAAGCACCTGTTGTGATTGTTTTTATAGCATCGGCAGGTACCCAATAACGATCCTTTATAAAAGGATAAGTCGGTAAATTAATTTTAGCTGGTCTTGCCCCCTCATATAACAAGTTCCAATCAATACTTACCCCTTCCAACCATAAACGGATCAAGGATGATGTTTCTTTTTGGGCTATTAGCTGCTGGATATAAATTTCTAAAGCATTTCCTTCTAATAACGATTCGCTTTTATTTTGTTTGATATTACCTGTATATAAGTTTTCTTCCTTGCCTGCCAGATAAGCCAAAAGTCTAAGCATCAACTGTTCTCTATCATCGGCTAAAAACGCCAGCCGCTCTTCCATTCCGGCTCTGCCTGTTTGCAAGGTATAAGCGATATTATTCAGATCTGCAGTGCTATTTCCCTGCAGATATTTCTGAAGATTAATAGCTTGCTTTTTTAACTGCTCTTTATTCTTGGCTGATAAAAGTATAAGGGCAGGGTCATCATTTTTATAAAAATTGACAGGCTGTGGTATATATTCTTCTATAATGATATGTGCATTAGCGCCACCAAATCCAAAACTGCTGATTCCTGCAACCCTGAGTTGATTTTCTTCGGTAGTCCATGCTGTCGTATCTTTTTGTAGGCAGAATGGTGTGCCATTCAGTTTTAAATACTGATTTGGTGTTAGCAGATGAGGGTTACCAGTCAACGTGCGATGACGAAGACATAACAATACCTTTATTACGCTGGCAATGCCTGCCGCTGATTCCAGGTGACCAATATTTGCTTTAACACTCCCAATACTGCAATGTGGGTGTTGCGCTTGTTGTAGGTTATTTTCATGATACAACTCGGTAAAGGCTAATTTTAAGCCTTCTATTTCTATCGGGTCACCAAGTGGTGTACCAGTGCCATGTGCTTCTATATAACTTACCCGGCGAGGATCAATACCTCCTGAACGGTATGCACGCAGTAACAGATCTTTTTGTGCAACAGGGTTAGGTGAGGTTAGGGTGTTGGCTCTTCCACCATGGTTTTCAGCCGTACCGCGAATTACAGCTAAAATGGAGTCCCCATCTGCTTGAGCCTGGCGCAGCGATTTAAGAACAATGATACCAACACCCTCACCCCTGACATATCCGTTAGCACGCTCGTCAAAAGTTTTACAACGTCCATCCTCGCTCAACATACCCGATTGACTAAAGGCCAGGGTTAACTCGGGAGATATCAACGCGTTTACACCACCGGCAATAGCCATGTTACAGGTACCATTACGAATATGTTCAACGGCACGATGAATAGCAATTAATGAACTTGAACAAGCAGTATCTACAGGTTCACTCGGGCCATTAATATCCAATAAATAAGATATACGGTTAACCAGGATGGAATGCACCGACCCTGTAGTATAATGCATATGGCCCGACAGATCTGTTTGATTACTCAACAGAGTAGCATAATCAGAACCTGATACACCAATAAATACCCCTGTATTGCTACCACTAATTTTGTCGGCAGCTATATTCGCATCTTCCAGCGCCAGATATACAGCCTCCAGCAAAATGCGTTGCTGAGGATCCATCAGTTCTGCCTCAAGTGGCGAGATGTTAAAGAACAAGGGATCAAACTTGTCAATATCTCTTATAAAGCCACCCCATTTTGCCTTTGTTTTATTTTTATCTGTTTGCGGATCTCCGTAATACTGTTTCCAATTCCACCTATCAGCAGGGATTTCAGTAATCAAATCTTTATTAGCATAAAGATTTTCCCAAAAAATTTCTAAATCAGGTGAACCTGGAAACCGGCCACTCATGCCAATAATAGCTACAGGCTCTGTTGAATGATCGCTCATAGGTTCAGCAGTAAATCTACTTAGCCGTTCGGTCAGGAATTTTGATTTATCAGTTGAAACAAATGCGGTCTTGGCAGCGGTTTTTGATTGAATGTCTCCAGCTGGGATTTGTTTGTGTTGAATTGCCAGCTGATCATAATGATCCGCAATTAAAAATGAAGATAACTTATTAACCGTTGCATAATTATAAAACACGGTAGGCATCAAATCAAGACCGTAATGCTCATTAAGTAAAGCAGTAAATCTGGTTAATAAAATTGAATCGAAGCCAAAATCACCAAATTTCCTATCTTTCCGCACATCTGCAACTTCCAGTTTGAGCAGATCTGCAACAAATTCTTTAATCTTATCAGTTACTTTTTCTGATAACACATCGTTATCTAACTCAGCCAGTTCATTATTCAGATCCGATAAATACAGAGATTCATTTTCCACCTCTTGAATCCCGGTGAAGCCATCCGGAGGCAAGGCAACAAAGTCTTTAAAACTTACTAATATTTCTCCACCTTCGCTCAGCAGATCAAGGTCATAGCTTACTACCCGGTCATTTACCCTATTGCCTGCACTTTTTCTGGCATATCCCCAAAATATTGAGGTATCTCCCAATGCTTTATGGAAGTTTACTTCTTTAACAAAATATGGCAGCGCCAGCGAGTAGGATTGACCATTTAAAGTTTCCAGACCACAAATGGTATGCAGCAGGCTATCTAAAATTCCTGGAGAATATACACATCCGTCAATACCTGACAGATTAATGTAAGCCAGTGCACTATTTTCATCCCTATATAACCGCTCCACACCTCGAAAACTGCTACCAAGATTTAATCCCTCCTGATTAAACAGCTGATAGATTTCACTTCCGTGCACTTCATTTGTATAGGCTGCTTTCAATACCTGCAAATCCATGAATCCTCCTAAAGAAGGTTCACTGGTAATGATGTGCCCGCTACCATGAGTAACAGATTCATTTAGCTGATTATTAATTTCAAATTTAATACCGGTTTGGCCGGGTTTTAAAACAATGTTTACGCCAGCTGTTTCACCAACAATTTTCACCGGTGCTATCCAGCTAACGTTTTTAAGTTTTGTTACAACTTGACGGCTGCTAAACTCACCAGCTGCCCTGGCCAATTCAAGGTATGCAACCCCTGGCAATACTTTTTCTCCTCTAACAATGTGGTCAGCCAGAAAACTTTCATTACCTGTGTATTTGGCGGCATATTGTTGCTTATACAGATCAGATTCATTAGTATGAACTAAAGGATGTAACCTGCTATTATTACTATATGACACCACTGTTTTAGTTTCGGCAGGGAGCCAGTACCGGTTCCTGGCAAAAGGATAAGCAGGTAAACTTATCTTCACCGGTTTATTATCAGCATAGAGTAATGTCCAGTCAAATTGGACACCCTTTATCCACAGTTGTGCCAACGCCCGCACTTCTTTATTTTTAACCGCTGTTTCAATGTAGGCTTTTCCAGCCTCCCCTTCAAGTAAAAAATCCGCATTGGCTTGATCATTGCCACGCAATAAATGTCCGTTATTTCCCGCCAGATAATCATCCAGTTGTATCAGCAACTCGGCCTCGTCAGTTACCACTAATGCCAGCCGCTCTTCCATGGCCTCCCTACCTACTTGCAGAGTATAGGCAATATTGTGTACATCTATACCCGGATTGGTCTTTAAATAATCTAACAATTGTTGCACCCGCACTTTTAACCGATCTTCATTTTTTGCCGATAAAATGACAATGGCCGGTTGTTGACTATGATATTGATTTTTGATTGCTGGGATATACTCTTCAATAATAATGTGTGCATTGGCGCCACCAAATCCAAAACTACTGATACCTGCTATCCTTGATTTTGCTCCAGAAACTGTCCATCCGGCCGTATTTTGTTGCAAGCGGAATGGGCTTCCTTCCAGCTTTAAATATTCATTAGGCGTATTCAAATGAGGATTACCCGGCAATATTTGATGCCTTATTGATAACAACACTTTCATAACACCTGCAATACCGGCAGCCGCCTCCAGATGTCCGATATTTGTTTTCACACTGCCTATATTACAATGAGCTGCTTTTGGCCGCTGAATATTTTTTTCTTTATATAATTCGTCAAAGGCTAGTTTTAAACCTTCTATTTCAATTGGGTCGCCGAGCGGAGTACCTGTTCCATGAGCTTCTATATAGGTTACATCACGGGGATCAATATCCGCTGAGCGATACGCTTTTAATAATAAATCGCGCTGAGCCTTTGGATTCGGAGAGGTAAGGGTATTAGCTTTTCCGCCGTGATTTTCCGCAGTACCGCGTATTATGCCATAAATAGGATCGCCATCGGCCTCGGCTTGCTGCAGTGATTTCAAAATAATTATTCCGACGCCTTCACCGCGAACATATCCGTTAGCATTTTGATCAAATGTTTTACAGCGACCATCCTCACTTAACATACCTGCCTCACTAAACGATAATGTCAATTCTGGTGATAACAACGCGTTTACACCACCAGCAATAGCCATATTACAGTGGCCGTTACGGATATGCTCAACTGCCCGATGAATAGCAATCAGGGAGCTTGAACATGCGGTATCTACCGGTTCGCTCGGTCCATAAATATCAAGCAAATAGGATATACGATTTACCAAAACAGAATGAACAGATCCAGTGGCATAATGACCCTGACTGGTAAAGTCTGCTTGTTTATTGAGCAATAAGGAATAATCAGAAGTTGATACGCCGATAAAAACACCTGTGTTGCTGCCTTTTATTTTATTAGGTGCTATTGCCGCATCTTCCAAAGCCTGATAAACCGCCTCCAACGTAATTCTTTGTTGGGGATCCATCAGTTCTGCCTCCCTGGGCGAAATGCCAAAGAATTGCGGATCAAATTTATCGATGTCGCTAATGAAACCTCCCCATTTGGCTTTGGTCTTGTTTTTCTCTTTTTGCGAATCGCCATAATAAGCTTTCCAATCCCAGCGGTCGGGTTGAATTTCGGTGATCAGATCTTTGTTTTGACGCAGATTATCCCAAAAAGTATGTACATCTGGCGAACCTGGAAAACGTCCGCTCATCCCTATAATAGCTATCGGCATTTGACCTAGTTGTGTATTTACAACCTGATGAGTCACTGGCCGACCTAATCTGGTTAATGATGGCCGATCATGCGCCATTACAGGAGCTTCCTGACTTATGGTTTGTTTAACAGCAAAAGAAGTATAATTACTGTGTTTGATGGACAGCTGCGCTGCATGTTCTTTTATTAAAAAGCCCGCTAGGTTCTCAACAGTAGCATAACCATAAAATACAGTAGGCAACAAGTCAAGTTCATAATATTCATTCAGCGTATGTGCAAATTTGGTTAATGAAATAGATTCAAAACCATAATCACCAAATTCTTTGGTCTTTTTTATAGCTGTAATATTGATCTTCAATAACTTGGCTATTATTTCTGTTATTGTACGTTCTGCTTGCTCTTGCAAACGGTTAATATTGCCTACTGGAACTTCAATTGATACAACAGTTGTCGCATCTTTTACTTCTTCAGAAACAGGCACCTGTTTATAAGCAACCATTACTTGTCCTTCGGCATTATTCAGCAGCATATCAAAGGCCGTTATTCCGGCAGCTGAGGGAAGTAATAACATATCCCACTGTTTTTCCAGGTATTTGGCGTCTTCTTCACTTACCTGCATTCCACCATCTTTCCATAGGGGCCAACTGATGCTTAGCGTTTTACCATGTCGTTTTTTATTTGATCTTTGCGTATTCCGGAACTCGGCGTAGTTATTTAAATAAGCATTTGCAGCAGCATAATCAGCTTGTCCTATGTTTCCTTTAATTCCTGATACAGAAGAGAAATATACCATGAAATCCAGAGGTTCATCTTTTGTTACCTCATCCAAAATCTGCGTGCCTAATATTTTGGCAGAGAATACATCACTTATTTGTGCCGGTGTTTTGTTAACAATAAAACTATCCCTGATAACACCAGCAGCATGTATCACACCATTTAATTGACCGTAGTTCGCTTTAATCATTTTAATCAAAGCCTGTACTTCTTCTTTGTTACTTACATTACATGGGTAATAAACAACACCTTGTATTTGACGAAGTGCCGCAGAGATATCTTCAGTTAACGGATTTCTGCCAATTAAAATAACTTTGATATTCTTTTTTCTGCAGATATGTGAGGCTATCATTCGCCCTAATGCTCCGGCTCCTCCGGTTAGTAAATACACCCCACCTTCTTGGATAGTTATGTTTTGAGCGGGATCAAACTCTGGTACGAAAGGCATTAATGTTTTTACTTCGCGCCTGCCATTATAAAATCGCACTTCTGCATCTGTGGTGTTTTGTTCAGCCTCAATCAACGATGTAAGTTCATCCAGATCCTTGACGGATAAACTATCAACTAATAACACACCTCCGGTTATTTCCGGGTGTTCTAAATGCGCGGTTTTTAACAGTCCGGATATAAAACTGTAATCCAGATAATCAGCATGCTGACAAACAACAGTAATATGCGCAGATGACTTTTGCGCTATTTTTTCTTTTAT
The DNA here is from genome assembly GCF_011089895.1 of Mucilaginibacter inviolabilis. Lineage (NCBI taxonomy): Bacteria > Pseudomonadati > Bacteroidota > Sphingobacteriia > Sphingobacteriales > Sphingobacteriaceae > Mucilaginibacter > Mucilaginibacter inviolabilis. The sequence continues at coordinate 822,724 of NZ_JAANAT010000001.1, read as the reverse complement.
TACTTTTAATATACTGTTGAAATAAGCTTCGGGCTGTTGCTGCATTATGGGCAATACTTCCAACCCTAATTGTTCCTGTAATTTATCACATAATCCTACAGAACCACCGGCTAACAGGATCAGTTGGTGGGTTAACTCTAGTTGATCCGCAGGAGAAAGTACTGCTTCCTCCCATTGCTCACGGAAAAAATGGGTGGTTGCATCAGTTATTTCTTTTTGAGTTTTGTTTCTTGAAACACCATCTAGCGGAAGGAAAATAAAGTCTTTGAAATACACTAAAACATCACCATTTTCATTCAACAAATAAAAATCGGCTGTAACATTAGTATGATCATGGCCATTTGCTTTCTGTGTGGCATAACCCCATAGTTCTTTTGCGCCCTCTATTTCTTTATAGAAATTTATTTCACCAGCATAATAAGGTAATACCAGGGAGTATGACTGCTCGTTAGATTCCATTATCCCGTAAACAGCATGTAACAAACTATCCAGGATATTAGGAGGATAAACAAACCCTTCTGTATTTAAAAGGCTTATTCTTGACAACGCATACAATTCCCCGAGATATAGTTTTTCGACACCTTGAAAAGTATCTCCAAGATTTAAGCCAGCAATATCAAATGCCTTATATATTTGCTTGCCAGATAATTCGCGCTTAGCCGCAGCTTTTAACTGAGGAATATTGATAACCTGAGGTGGCTCAATTGCCATTAAAACAATGGTTCCGCTGTTGTGTACAATTTCTTCTTCCTGTTGCAGACTATTGATCTCATAACCTATATGTGTTCCTTTACGGTATAAGTGGGTATAAATAGTTTTGGTACCACCATTTACCCATATCGGATTTATCCAGCTTACCTGTTTTAGTTGTGTAACTTTTTGATGCGTACTTAACTTGCCGGCTATCCTGGCCAATTCCAGGTAAGCAACTCCCGGTAAAATCTTCTTGTTTTGAACCTGATGATCTGTTAGGAATATTTCCTGGCCGGTAAAGATGCTGGTATATTGCTGTTCGTCCAGATCTGAAGTATTGGTATGTAGCAGAGGGTGTAAATAGACATTGGTGCCTGCCGACGTATTTACCTCAACCATCGGTAGCCAGTACCGCTCTTTTGCAAAGGGGTATGTAGGCATGCTTATTTTGCTGGGTTTATTGCCCGGGTATATAAGTTCCCAATCAATAGAAAAAGCATTTACCCATAAGCGTGCCGCCGTTCCCCAATCACCGGCCTGTATGGCTTGTTGCATTTGCCTTTGCCCGACAGCCCCTTTATTAAATAACAGTTGCTCCCTCGTATTAAGCTTGATATTATTGGTAATTGCCATAGATGACGTTCCGTTTAGATAATGTTTTAACTGATCAATTAAAGATGGAACATCATTAGCAACAACGGCAAAACGTTCTTCCATTGCCTCCCTGCCAATTTGCAGGGTATAAGCAATATCATGTAATGCCAAACCGGTATTCTTTTGTAGAAAATCATGTAAATTCAGGACTTGTTCATATAGCCGCTCCGGGTCAATAGCTGATAATACAATGATGGCGGGTCTGCTATTTATCGATTTGTTTATTACCGGCTGTCTGAATTCTTCAACAATGACATGGGCGTTGCTGCCGCCGGCCCCAAAAGAGCTTAACATAGCCCTTAAAGGAATTTCCGTTTGTAGTCCGTTTATATTGAGCAAAGGCCGTTTCCATTCGGCAAGATTTTGCTGAACATGAAAAGGAGTTTCTTCAAAGCTAATATTGGGATTAATAGTTGTTGAATGGATTGACGGAACAAGGGAAGCGTGTTTAAATTGTAGTAATATTTTGGTTAATCCTGCAATACCCGCAGAAGCCTCCAGATGGCCAATGTTTGATTTTACAGAGCCAATGGCGCAAAACTGTTTATCATCGGTATAATCTTCAAAAGCTTTGCAAAGACCAGTAATTTCTATCGGATCGCCTAAAGATGTCCCGGTTCCGTGCGCTTCCACATAGGAGATAGTACGCGCATCGATCTGTGCTTTTTTTAATGCAGATTGTATCAGCTCTCCTTGTAAATTAGGATTCGGTACGGTATAACCATTTGTGCGCCCTCCATGATTAACAGCTGTGCCTTTAATAATACCATATATCTGGTCGCCATTAGCGATAGCATGTTCCAGTGGTTTAAGCAATACCGCGCCTATACCCTCCCCAGGTACATAACCGTCACCAATTCCAAAGCTCCGGCAACGTCCATCTGTTGAAAGAAAATTATGCTGACTTAAAAATAAATATTTGCTCAGGGACAATGAAAGATTAACGCCACCGGCAATACAACTATCTGATTCTCCGCTCCTGATACTCTCGCATGCATAATGTAAAGCTGTTAGCGAAGCCGAACAAGCGGTATCAATAGCTATGCTTGGACCTGTCCAATTAAAGAAATAGGAAACCCGGTTAGGGATATTATATAACAATCCACTTGGAGCAATAGGATTTCCTTTAATTGTCTCCTCTACCCCGAGATTAACATAAGGCTGCCATAAGGCTCCTACAAACACGCCTACCTTTTTTGACTGTAAGGTTAATTTTTCACGGGTAATACCGGCATCTTCCAGGGTATTCCACACCACTTCAAGGAACAACCTTTCCTGTGGATCTATTTCCTCTGCTTCTTTGGGCGAAATATTAAAGAACAAAGGATCAAATTGATCAACGTTATTAATAAAACCACCCCATCGCGAATAAAGTAAGCCTTTTTCTTTATTTTCATCAAAATGACCGGAGTAATCAAACCTGTTTCCAGGAATTTCAACAATGCAATCCTTTCCATTCTTCAATACATCCCAAAACTCAGACAGGTTATCGGCCTGCGGATATTTGCCCCCTATGCCTACAATAGCTATGTCTTTAGTGTATGCTTCCTTTTTTGTTTCCGCTATTGCGTTAGCAACGGTAATTAGCTCTTGTTCTGGTTCTTTTATCGATACTTCAGGTTGTTCCTCTGTTATGAGTTCCTGTAATACAGCCGAATGTTTTTTCTGGAAATATCCGGCTAATTCATTAATATTCCGGTATTCAAAGAAAAGTGTTTTGGATAAATTACCGAATGTTTTTGCCAAAAGACGATTCAGATCAATGATCATTCGGGAGTTGATCCCCAGGGCATCAAATGACGAATCGGCATCCAGTTCACTAATCTCTAAACCTATGCCCTCGTGCAATAGCGTTTTTAGTAAATGTTCTACATTTTCAATGGAAGGCCCCGTTGCGCCAACGATAGTAATAACAGGCTTTATTGCTGGTGATCCTTCACTTGCTGCCTCTTTAGTGTTAGTTATTTCTTTAATGGCAAATCCTTTTAACCGGGCTACAACCAATCCGTTTTTATCGGCCATCAATGCGTCAAATTTTTTAATACCGCTCATCCGTTCATTGTCTTCATGCGCCGTAGTATGTACATAACATTCGGCAGGAATTTGTTCTGTAAATACTATTTCTTCAATAGCTACAGGTATGTACTTAGAGGTAGTTATTCCGTTTGGTTTATTATTAATTAAGGCTGTTTGAAAAACACCGGTCAGCATGCTGGGATGCAGTATGTAATCAGATAACGTGTCTGCTACGTGGGTGGGCAACATTAGGTGGCCTAATGCCTCCTGTTTACTTACCCACAATTCCTCCATCGGCATAAAGGATGGACCTACATGTAATCCCTCCGCAATGATCTGTGCATAAACATTTTCTCTTGATACGGGTGTATTTAGTTTTTGCTTAAGAGCCTCCAAATCCAATACACCTAGGTCTCCGGATTTAAGTATAGTAGTAGTATTTACTTCGCCTAATGCATGTACTGTTTTGTTTCCACTGGCATCGTAACTGTAAACCTCGTAATCATATCCGTTCTCTTTATTTATTAACTGGATACGGGCATCAATAGGAGCTCCCGCCGAAGACAAAACCTCGGGCCAATAATTATTAGACATACTGTAAACCTTCTTGTCTAATAAAGTCACAGACTGCCTGCCCATTTCAATATAACAAGCACCCGGAACATTATATTTACCCTCTACCACATGATCCTGCATAAAAAACTCCTCATTGCTAAAGCGTTTTTTGAACAGTAATTGTGCCTTATCAGAACGTTCTGCATCTACCAATGAGGTTTTAGGTAAACAACTGATTTGTCCTGGCAAAATAGCGGCGGGACTGCTAACTTCATTTTCCAGATAAGCTGATAACCTTGCAATAGTATTATGCTCAATTAACGTAATAGGATTAATGGCAATCCCTAGTTGTTCCTGTATTTTACCAGCCAATTTCACCAAGCTCACTGAATCAAAGCCTAGCGTATTAAAACTGTCGGTATTTTTGATGGTAGTTAAAACCGGTAAAACGATCCGTACCACATGCTGTAATATGGTTAAGAGACCACCTGCTGACGCTTTTTCATGCGACACAGTAACTACAGGCATTTGCTCCGCGTTAAGGTGTGCTGTTATTTTATGTGCAACACCTTCGATTAATATGGCCTGGCATGGTGTACTTTTAGCAGAAACGTTTAACAGTTGGACAAAGCCATCCAATGCCCGTTGATGGCTCATAGGTTTCATTCCAAACACTTCCCATAAGTGCTCACGTTCCGCATCAGTTACATCTATCCCACCATTTTCCCAAAGCGGCCAGTTAATAGCCAGACTGATATCATGAATACCTTTTTCTAATTGTCTATTTCTGCGGATTTGCATTAAATGATCCAGAAAATTATTGGCTGCTGCATAATCACACTGGCCCTGGTTTGGCATTAAAGAAGCAATGGATGAAAACACTATAAAGAAATCCAATGAATCATCTTTTGTGCATTCGTCCAAATGAATAGCACCATACACTTTTGGGGTGATAACCCTTTCAAAAGAACTTGGTAGTTTATTAAGGATAAAAGCATCTTCAATTAACCCAGCGGCATGAATGATACCATTGATTGTTTTATGCTGTTTCCTTACCTTATCTATTACCTTGATAATAGCTTTCTTATCTGAAACATCTGCCGAATAATAAACGGCATTTCCTCCAAGCTGACGCAGATCCTGTAGTTTCTCCTCAATTGCGGTATTTTTTAAACTTCGCCCTACTAGCACAATATTGGCTTTATATTCCATTGCCAGGTAAGCCGCGAACACCATACCTAATCCACCGGCACCCCCTGTAATAAGATAGCAGCCATTCTCTTTGAGTATATTCTGAGTTAAAGCGGGTGGCACATTAGCGGTTACTACCACTCTTTCTTCTCTGCGTCCCTGGCGATAAATTACCTCACGCAAAGGGGCCATAAAGTATCTGGATATTTCCTGGAGAATGATTTCTTGGTAACTGGATTTAACATCCTCGGTTATTCCAACCGTTTGAATAGAAATCAATGGATTTTCATAAGCCAAAGTCCTGGAAAAACCACCTACCATTTGTTGTACCGCAGTCGAATAGGTATCCTTATAATTATATAAATGCAATAGCCTCACCCGGCCATTGTAAAAGCAACTGATAAGGGCTTGAGACAGGTATAATAAGACATATACATCCTGAATATTTTCTGTAATTTCTTCGCTCTTCTCCATACTCCATCTATATACCCAATTGTCAATCTGGATATTATCTTCTATCAGATCGTTGACCAAGAGCTTGAAAGATGCTGCATCGGCGGGATTAATGTAGTATGTGTTTTTATCTTTCTTCTGGTAAGTATCGCCTGGCAATAATAACACAGGAACGGTATGAGGATACTGTTTTTTTACTTCCTCATATAAATGCTCATCTATATCAAATAGAATGAGGGATTTTGGACGTTCATTCAGAATGCCCAATGGACGCTCTAACCAGGCAGTGGTATAATGCAGACTTTCAACAACGGCCGGTGTTATCGTTGTTTCAGTTATTATACTGGTAGTTGCTGTTTTATAGGCGCGTTTTATAAATTCATCAAATGCAATAATAACGTTGCCATTCTCATCGCATAAAAACATATCAAATGAATAATGATTGCCATCTGCATAAGTGCTTGATTTCCGTACATAAGCATAACGTGCAATAGCCGGACTTCCGTAACAACGGATAGATTTTAAATAAAATGGCAACAACTGATGACTGTGCTCCACACCTCCCCATATACATAAGCCTACAACTGCTTGAAAAACACCATCCAACAGGGATGGATCCCATACTTTTTCAGATAATTTGTGCTCCCTTATTGTGGGCTCCAGATAGCACAATGCCTCTGCTTCTGCAAAAAAACCTTCTTTTATTGTTTTAAAGGTTTCCAGATAGCCTAAACCTTCTTTGCTTAGCGCAGCATATATTTCACCCGGGGTTTTGTGAACTTTACACCGTTCTTTGATCTTTCGAAGATCAATAGATGCAGGTATAGTATTATTAGTTTCCAGCTGGATATTTCCATTGGCATGTACCCCATCAGTAGTGGTTATTTCAAATGAAAAACCTTTATCAACTGGTTGCAGGTTTACATGTAAAGGCATATTCATTTCCTTTACCAATACCGCATGGATCCAGCAAATATCATTTAATTCATTTACACTGCGGCCGCAAGCTTGTTCTGCAACGGCACGTGCTATTTCCAGATATGCAACACCGGGCAACATGCACTCGCCTTGTACTACATGATCCCTTACAAAATAATCTGTTTTACGTAATAAGCTTTGATATTGCCATTGACGTTTTTGGTCGTTATTTTTGAACTCAAGCAAAGGAGTTTCAACTGTATTTTTCTGATCGGCGGGTGCATCCATCCAACATGTGCGCCGCTCAAACGGATAACCAGGTAAGGCTATCCGCTTACTGGTTAAACCAACCGAAGGATCGTTCCAATCTATGTCAGCGCCTGTTAACCATTGCTCTATTTGCCTGTCTTCGGTAATAATATGTTTATCATTGGTCACATATTCCTGTAGTTGATCTATCAATTCAGTTACGGTTGACACTTTAAATGCAACTCTGCAATTCATGGCATCTCTGCCGGTTTGCATCGTAAAGGCAATATCCTGTAATGGCAGTGTTTGGCCTGGCCCTTTTAAAAAGACTGCGATATTATTAGCATATACTTTTAACTGTTTTAGCGTTTTAGCAGATAGTGGTATTAGAAAATATGATTGAGATGAAATTAAAGGCTGGGGGCGACTATCTTCAAATGCCTGTAATATCACATGCGCATTTACGCCACCCATTCCAAAAGAACTAATACCAGCTGTAAGCGGTCCATTTTGCAATCCTTTGGCAGATTTCTTCCAATCTGTTAAATGATTATTAACATAGAGTGGACTACCTGCTAAATCAATATATGGATTGAGCTTTTGATAATGTAACAGGGCTGGTAATTTTTTGTGGCGCATACAAAGCAACACCTTGAAAAGACCAGCCATTCCTGCAGCACTTTCCAAATGACCAATATTTGTTTTTACAGCGCCTAATCCGCAATGAATGTCGTCATCTTTTGAATAGCCACTGAAAACCTTTTTCAGGGCACTTACTTCAATAGGATCACCTAAAGGAGTAGCGGTGCCATGCGCTTCAATATAACTTACATGCCCGGCTTCTAATCCGGCATCCTCAAGCGCAGCATCTATAACTTCTGATTGCGAACGTGCGCTTGGCGATGTAAGAGAATTTGAACGACCATTATGATTTACGGCCGTTCCTTTAATAATACCCAGAATGGTGTCATTATCGGCTAATGCCTTACTTAATGGTTTAATAAAAACACATCCTACACCTTCAGCACGCACATATCCATCGGAACGTTCATCAAATGTTTTACATTTTCCCTCTGACGATAACATGCCCGATTTACCGTGCGAAAGATACATCGTAGGTGTTATTAGCGCATTCACTCCACCCACCAGAGCCCCTTCACATCCGCCTAAACGTATATCACGAATTGCATTGTGCAATGCCACCAGCGAACTGGAACAAGCGGTATCAACTACTTCGCTTTTACCACAAATATCCAACAGATAGGATACCCGGTTAGCTAAAATAGAATGCACCGTACCTGTAGAAACGAAAGAGCTTATTTCCTGGTGAGTTGACTGTAACATTTCTGCGTAGTCATTTTTAGAAACCCCAACATAAACACCAATTTTCTTACCAGACAAACTTCCGATACTATATCCCGCATCTTCAACTGCATGCCAAGCTGCTTCTAAAAATATCCGGTGCTGAGGGTCAATATATTTTGCTTCTTTAGGCGAGATGTTAAAAAACAGCGGATCAAACTTGTCTATATCATTTATAAATCCCCCCCATTTGCTGTTGGTTTTGTTATTTTCCTGATTAGGATCACCGTAGTAATCTCTCCAATTCCAGCGACTTTCGGGAATTTCTGTAACACTGAAGTTTTCGTTTACCAAATTATTCCAGAAGTCATGATAATTCTCCGCTCCCGGAAATCTGCATGACATACCAATTATAGCAATTTCATCTTTATAAGGTCTGGCGCTTGCGCTCGAGTTGCTTTTCAGTTTTTCTTTCATCTAATACACTCATTAATGCTGTATATCCTTATTAAAAAGGGTAAATACCCCACAAGAATTGACTCCAATTCTATTTTCTACAATAAGCTCTTATACAATATTATGTGTTTAAATAGTAGGCAAAAAGTTAACTATGCGAACGGGAACAGTTTTATGTAAACAGTGATTTTGGCTATGCGAGTTATCAAATTAAAACAAGCAATTATACTATAGAACACAGTCGCAACCAGTATTAAACAACACCAACATATAATTTAATTTTGCTGCGCTTTTGAAGAATAAACTTATCCAAGATACATGCCATTGCCGATCTTATAGGGTAAAGAAGTTGACTTTGAAATAGACAGGTTACACTGTGGGTCAAAAAGAGTTAGTGATTTGGAAAGACTTATTTGAAGAAAGACTATATTTAATTAAATTAAGTATGTAGTATGTTTAAAAACAGTCGAGAAATGCATCGTGTCATTCTCGAACTGTTTCTCAAAACGCTATTCTACTCAAATCTCCCAAGAAAATATTCGGATTTTATGACCTTACGCTCCCTTGAATCCGACGAAGTATTGCATAAAATCTCCATCTAAAAAGGGGCTTTTAATTAATTCAAAATATTCCACCCCTTTCTATAGGACTTTTAAATATTAGAGCGTCATACAATAAAATGAAGTATGATTTTAATATGTCTTTACCTGCTACAACATTATTTAAAAAGAAAGATGACCAAAAAGAATGTGATCATGTCGGATTGAACTTCAAAAATTGAATTAAAAATTCCGAAGGCTTACCCTTCATAAAATCACTCTAATTAATCTCAACAATTGATGAATTTATAAAATGATAAAACAAATTAATGAAACAATCCTGTATGTCGCTGGATTTATGCTAATCTCTTTCTATCTGTTACTACTCATGTCCGCTTCGTTTGAATTGCTCATGTTTATTTTAATTCATTCATGCTAATCATAGTAACCTAGTATATAATGGGCAGCCTTGATAAATATAATTTAAAAATATTTTCAAATTCTTTTAGGACTTATTAAGTCTAGATCCGTCTCCCCTAAAAAAGCAATTAAAATGAAAATAAGAAAAAACTATTCAGTAAAAAATTTAAACAGATGTACTTTAGGGCTAATTGGCTCCATTTGTTTTATTGTTACGGCATGTAGCACAAACAAAAAGAGCAATCCAGCACCTGTACCCCCGCCAGCCAAAACCTTTTCTATTTCTGAAACAATTTCAGCCGATCCTAATTTTAGTTTGCTTGGAGCTGCATTAATCAAGACTGATTTAGCCACGACTTTAAAAGGCAAAGGAACATTCACTGTATTCGCACCCACAAATACGGCTTTCAAAGCTGCAGGTTATAAAGATGAATCTGCAGTAAATGCTGCCGACAAACGTATTTTATCTTCCATTCTGCAGTACCATATTCTTCCGGTGAATTCGATTCCTATTGCTGCGAATACTGAATTCGCGACACAAAGCAGCGAAAAGCTATATGTAACAAGAACAGATGATGATAAGATCTCTGTTAACGGGATACCAACAGTAAAACTTAGTAAGAAGGCAACAAACGGAACAATTCAAGTTATTAATACAATATTAACCGTTCCTGTTATTGATGTAATGGCAATAATTAAGAACACACCCAATTTGACCTATTTAGATGAAGCTATTAAAAGAGCAAACTTATCTACCATACTGTCTGAAAAAGGGCCGTATACAATTTTTGCACCTTCCAATCAGGCATTCATTGATGCAGGGTATCCAACCATCAATGCTATAAAAGCTGCTGATCCTGCAAAACTGTCAAACCTGTTAAAATACCATTTGATCAATCGGAGACTTTTTTCATCCGATTTCAAGGATAAAGCTGAAGTACAAACGTTAGCTTCTGGGACTATAACACTTAACGCAACGGGTGGATTAAAAATAAAAGGTAAATCTAACACCGACTATATATTATTGAGTAAAACAGATAATATAGCTAAAAATGGAATAGTGCATGTGATCGACAAAATACTGCTCCCCTAATTAATACCCCTATATACCGGGGCCAAGTTAATTGATTAACGAGGCCCCATTTTTTCAACTTTTCCACTGAGTAATAAAATGTGCAGGCTATATTTCTCCATCTCTTCCAAACAGATTAATTAAAATATCATAAAATCGTTAGTGATTAGTTTGCAGAAGGTTTTGATATCACTTTTTATAGAATTACTTAATTAAATCTTTAACAGCAATCTTTTTCATCTCATAATCTGTGCAATAAAAATACCCCTGACCTGTACCACTGATATTACCGTAAATGCCACTCGGATTAGTTGAAAATATATTTTTCCAATCCGTTTCCTGGAATAATGTATAAAGGTATTGACTATAACTCTCAGACAAGGAAAACTTATAAACTGTGATGGAGTCGCGAAGACTTAAAACCGGTTCTCTAAACTCCTGTGTTGATGAATATAAAGAATTAGGCGCTCCAAGCTGATGAGTATAAATATAAGGTACGACGAAACTGTTAAGCAAGTTGGTTATAGAGCTCTTATCATATATAACTATCCACCTTGCGGCCGTTGGAGCGCCAAATAAATGTTTAGGTATTTTCAGCTGAACCTGATCTGCAGAAATAGCCCGGGCCGAAAAAGGCAGGTTATTTAATTGGATAGAAGGAGTTACCATACTTAAAACATCAGCCGCTGTATACTCCACTTTATTATAGGTGATGTGTAATGTATAAACTCCGTCATAATTGGTATTGTTAGTTATAGTACCTGCATATAATCCTGGAGTTTGAGTCTCTTTAAACGAGATTTCATCTGTTCCATCATTTACGCTTACTAATGCATTGCTTACCGGCGATGTTTTTCCATCGGGTAATAACCCCGGTTTCGATAATCTAATTTGCTGACTTGTTTGAAATGTGGTTATTCCGCCTTCTACAGCCAGATCATAAGTACTGCCGTGATTATTGAATTTTATTGGTGATACATAACTATTTTTACAAGCGGTGATCAAAATACATGAAATCAACAAGGCACTAATCTTTTTCATTTTATCAAAATTTAAAGTTATAGGTAACACTTGGCACAATACCTGAGCTTAGATTATTGACGGTTGTTGGATGATCGATAGCATAAAAAATTATATTTCTTTGATTTAACACATTGTAAACAGAAAAAAGCCAGGTACTTTTCCATCTTTTTTTATGATCTGTCCTTGTTCGGGGCTTCAGTTCTATCGTTAAATCAAGTCTTTTTTCATCAGGAAGGTGAGATGTATTTCGATCTTCAAAAATAGGGATCCTTTGCCCATTCTCAATGTAGTAACCAACCGGAAGCGTAACTGGGCGCCCTGATTTATAAGTAAAAAAAGCATTTATGGATATTCTGGGAACTGGTTGATAATCTACCGAAAATCTTAAATTATGGGGTATGTTATAATTTGCTTTAAATGTATTATTGTCATTAATGCCTGGTATCTGCTTATTAACCATAGAATAGGTATAGCCGAGGTTCCCGGTTATGTTCTTCCATGATTTTGTTAAACTAAATTCTATTCCACTGGCAGTAGATTTGCCAAATTGCAGCTGACTTTCAATAAAAGGATTTAAAATAATCTGAGCATGATCATTCAGTTCCACCTGATTATATAGCTTCTTTAGATAGGCGGTTGTAGTAAAAATGATTTCTTTACTATTCAGGGAGTAACCGATGGAATAAAAATCTGCCATTTGAGGCGCTATTGTAGAACTTGCCGGTATCCATGACTCTAATGAAGAAAAAGCTAATTCTTCGCCCTGTACCAGTTGTAAATACTGGTAATTACGATTATATACCATTTTCATGGCACTATTTTTATTGAAATTGTATTGCAAACACAATCGTGGTTCAAATTTTAAAAAGTTTTTAATTGGTTCTGTCAATAAATCTGAATATCCCGAGTTCATATAAAAATCGACAATATCGGGTCCATTTGGTAATAGTGTTTTATTGTAAAAATAGCTCATTCGCAATCCATAAGTTAACTGCAAATCAGATAATATATTGAAACGATGATTAAAATAGGCGGCCATTTCTATTGCTTTATGCCTTGGTATATTTACCGGTATGGTATCATTAAACCTTGACGGGGATTCTCCGGGTATAAACTTGTGATTAATTAAGTTAATACCGAACTTAATCTGTTCACTGTTATGCACATAATATGTAAAATCTGCTTTTATACTTCTGTCAATAATCCCAGTGATCCACTGAGATTTTGCATCTGACTGATCCGCATCGATGTTAAGATGATTAGAGTAATTACTATATAAAACGGATAGATTTAAAAATAAGCGACTATTAAATAAGTGGTTCCATCTAAATGTGGCAATTTTATTTCCCCAGGAATTATCATAATTATCAAAAGCCCGAAGTTTATCAAACCCATAATATCCAGATATATATATTTTATTATTGGTATTAAGTTGATAATTTAGTTTAAGGTTGAAATCAGAATAATTTGCATTATAAGGAAATGGATCAAACGCTTTTAATAAATTGGTAAAGCCTTTTCTAAAAGTAAAAAGATACGAACCTTTATCGGATACAAGCGGTCCTTCTACGGCCAATCTTGCAGACAACATACTTAAGCCTCCTTTAACATGGAAAGTTTTGTTATCTCCATTTTGCATTACGTTATCAATAACGGATGATAAGCGGCCCCCGAAATTTGCTGGAATTTCATTTTGATAAATTTGTACCTGGTTAATTGCATCCGGATTAAATACAGAAACCAAGCCAAATAAATGCGCAGGGTTATAAACAGGCGCTTCATCCAAAAGAATCAAATTTTGATCTTTATCGCCCCCTCTAACAAATAAACTGCTGCTGCCTTCAGTTATGGTTTGAATACCATTCAATAATTGGACAGATTTGATTAAATCGGGTTCGCCCCCTTCTGATAAATGGCTCCAAATAATATCCTGGTTTAACGAGCTACCGGCAACGGGATTCACGAACAGATCATTATTTTTCGCTGCTACCCTTACTTCTTTTAAAGTATCTGTTTGTTTCTCCAATAAGATATTAACGGCCATCGGCTGACTGACATTGAAAACAATTTCCTTCTTTTTATATCCTAAATGAGAAATATGTAATGTATCATTTCCTCCGGGTAGCTCTAAAGCAAAATAGCCGTAATTATTTGAGGAAGTAAGATGTTGGGAGGAGTTAAAGATAGAGCCGCCGATAATATATTCACCTGTTTCTGCATCTTTAATAAAACCTCCTATTACAAAAAAGGGCTTTTTTTTTGCTGTAATAACAATAACATTTGAGGTAAGGTGATATTCTAGAGGCGTATCTTTGAATATGAAATTTAAAATTTCATAAACTGGAACCTCTTTAAATCTACGGGTTATTTTTATGTTTCGCGGTATTATCGCAGGATCAAAAGAAAGGTTGATTTTTTTTTCAACTATTAACCTGGTAAGCGCATCACTTATAGAACTTTTCTCAAAAGCTATATTTAAATTATTCGTTTGCCCGTATAGAGGCAATTTAAATAAAAGACTAAAGATCAGAATAAATCTGAACCATAGTTGTTTTTTAAAATAGCAATAAAGATGGGGCTGCACTTTAATTAATACATCAGATTTTTTTGCTCTTCAAATAATAAATTCCGTTTTTATTTCCAAAATCTATATTCAAGGAGCCACTAATTACTTTAAGAGCATCCTCCATTGACTCATTGTTAAATGAAGCAGTCAGCTCCTTGTTTTCCAAATCCTTGTCTGATAAATCAATACGGACCTCATAGGCGTTTTGCAACTGCTCAACAACTTTTTTTAAGGGGCATTTTATAAATCTAAACTTTTTATCAAGCCAGGAGGTAGTATTTAGGTCCTTCTGAGGAACCACCTGTATGTTTTTTGAAAAGACATTATAGATCGCTTCCTGATTTGCCATTAGTTTAATTGAATCTTTATCAGTCTTTTCTGAGAGGGCTACCACTCCTGAAATAACGGAAACAATGGTAGCCGATTTCCCATTTCTGATATTAAATATAGTACCAATATCCTTAATTTTCAAAACACCCGAGTAAACCACAAACGGATATTTTTCGTTATGAATTACCTCAAACAAAGCCTCACCCTTAACAAGCTTTAATTCTCTGGACAAAGAGAAAGCTTTTCTGGAGTAGCAAACTTCTGAGTTGCTGTTTAGCTGAACCTTGCTCCCATCAGGTAAAATTATTTTCAGATGTTGGTTTGCTTTTGTTTGAAGAATAGTAATATCATTATTTCGGGAGCGCCACATTACCAGGACAATACTTAGAGCTACCACTAATGTTGCTGCGATAGAGGAAATCCAAAATATACGACTTCTGTTATTGTGCTTAGTTAAGGTTACTACTTTCCTATCCTCCGATAACTTTTTAAATCTCACCCATGATTCATCAGTATTTAAAAGATTCTGATGAGCCAATGAATCCAGATCATGATTGATGGCAACAATTTCATTATAAAGCTTTACATTTTCGGCCGACAATGCTAACCAAGCCTCCAATTCCTCCATCTCGCCGGGCGAAAGTGAATTGCTAAAACTGTTTACAATCAGTTCATATGGGGCGTTATCGAAATTATTTTCCATCATCTGCATACATGACTGTAAATCATCCAAAAAGTACTATAATAAAAATCAAAATCCAGGTTTTACTTGAATTTATAAATTCCTTGATTTTTTTATATCCATAGGTCAAATGGTTTTTGACGGTTTTTATAGAAATATTTAAGGTATCTGCTATCTCTTGCTGTTTAAGTTTGTCATATTTACTCATCAGCAATACTTTCTTACAAATTGGCGGTAATTGTTCTACTGCTTTTTCTACTAGTTTTAAACGATTTTCCAGCTCATCAAAATTATTCTCTTCCCATTCTATCGTTTCGGAATTTTCGAGAAATGTTTTCTGTAATGAAACTGTTCTCTTCGACTTTTTGATAAAATCAAGCGATGCATTGACTACCGAACGAAACAGGTACGCTTCAATATTTTTTATAGAAGATAGTAATTCCAAATTGTCCCAGATTTTAAGAAAAATATCGTGAACAATTTCTTCAGACTGTTCATGGTCATTAGTGTACCTGAAGGATACCAAATGCAATTTTTTATAATTCACTTTATAGAAATGCTCAAAAGACGATATGTCTTCCTTGTAAATACCATCGTATTTAGTTGAAGTGTTATCATCTTTATTTTCTACAATCATATATAATTAGCAGCCTTTTACAAATGCTTGCGACTTTCAAATAGCAAACAGATCAGAAAGCACCCTGATGTGTTTTGAGTAAGTTATAACGCAAATGTACTGTAGAATACTATTTTCGATAATAAATATTTTTTTAATATTTATTGGACTAAATATAACTACTCGCGTCTCAATGAAAAAACGGAATAAAAAAACGCTATTTTAAAAAGATAAGGGCGAGTGTTATGAGATAATTATTGATTCTGTTAGTTATATATAACGCCTGTTTCGGAGACAAAATGCCCAACATAATAAATGCAATGAAGCATATCTTAGCGAGCAGAGAAACGCCGATCTTGCTAAAGTAATCGCAGCATTATGTCTTAGAATTGCAACATACGATAAGCTCAGTCGCTTACCTGCAAAACATGCTTGAATAAGTTAGATAATATGCCCAAGTACCTTTTTAACTTTGTTCGATCTCTTTTAAGCTATCCATTTTTTTGTAGGCCAAAAATCCTTTGATATCCTCAAAGTGCTCGCGTACTCGTTTATTACCAAACTCAAATACTTTTTTCACTAACCCGTCTAAGAAATCCCGGTCGTGAGATACCAGTATCAAAGTGCCATCAAAATCCCTCAGCGCATCTTTAATGATGTCTTTAGTTTTCATGTCCAAATGATTGGTGGGCTCATCCAGTATTAACAAATTTACAGGCTCTAATAATAACTTGATCATGGCTAAACGAGTTTTCTCTCCTCCGGAAAGAACCTTAACTTTTTTGGTGGTATCATCACCGCTAAACATAAACGCGCCTAAAAGATCCTTGATTTTAACTGTGCCATCGCTTAACGGGATTTGGTCAATGGTTTCAAATACGGTTAAATTCCCATCCAGTAATGCAGCCTGGTTCTGGGCAAAATATCCGATCTTGGAATTGTGACCCACTTTCAAACTTCCTTCAAAATCGATCTCGTTCATGATGGCTTTGATCATGGTTGATTTACCTTCGCCGTTTTTACCCACAAAAGCTACCTTTTCTCCTCGTTCGATCACCATAGATGCGTTTTTGAATACAACATGATCGCCGTAGGTTTTGGTCAGATCCTCTACCATTACCGGATATTGCCCCGAACGTGGTGAAGGTGGAAATTTCAACCGTAATGCCGAAGTATCTACTTCATCTATCTCGATAATTTCAAGCTTCTCCAGCATTTTTACCCGAGACTGCACCTGCAAAGTTTTGGAGTAAGTCCCCCTAAAGCGGTCTATGAACTCCTGATTATCTGCAATAAACCGTTGCTGCTCCTCATAGGCTTTCAATTGATGCACGCGGCGATCGGCTCGTAACTGCAGATAATGAGTGTACTTGGCTTTATAATCGTATATTCTGCCCATGGTAACTTCGATGGTACGATTGGTAATATTATCTACAAAAGCACGATCGTGCGAGATTACCATTACCGCCTTTGCCGAGTTGATCAGAAAATCTTCTAACCATTGTATACTCTCGATATCCATGTGATTGGTGGGCTCATCCAATAAAATAAGATCCGGCTTTTTTAACAAAATTTTAGCTAACTCAATACGCATTCGCCAACCACCAGAAAACTCGGAAGTTTGCCGACCAAAGTCCTTGCGCTCAAATCCCAGGCCTTTGAGTACCTTTTCTACTTCTGCGTCATAATTGGTTTCTTCTATTGTATAAACTTTTTCGCTCAGTTCTGATACGCGCTCAATCAACTTCATATAATCATCGCTTTCGTAATCAGTACGAATATTAAGCTGCTCGTTTACCTCATCAAGCTCCTTTTGCATTTGATTCGCCTCTTCAAATGCTTTCATGGTTTCTTCAAAAACGGTAACTTTATCCTGGGTAAGTAAATGCTGTGGCAGATACGCTATTACCGCATCTTTAGGGCCGGTTACGCTACCGGTAGTAGGTTTGGCTACATCAGCAATGATCTTGAGGATAGTAGATTTTCCTGCACCATTTTTACCCATCAGGGCTATCTTGTCATTCTCATTTATAGAGAAGGTTACATCACTAAAAAGCGTGGTTCCGCCAAATGAAACGGAAATGTTATTTACATTGATCACAGTATGGAATATTGAATTACACGCAAAGATAAACGAAAGACATATAATTTTAACACTTAGTATTATGGATTAAACATTCTGAAAGTCACGGTTCCCATCTGTCCATCTGGCCCATCCCACCCGGAACGACCATCCTGCCCCTTAAGCCCATTATTCCCATTCGGATTTCCGCTGCCACCAGTTCCGCCTGCACCGCCTTGTCCTCCCCTGCCTCCGGATCCGCCTTTGCCAGGTATACTACTTACTTTAATCAAACTAAGGAAGGGCGTTACCGCTGGTGAGTAATTAACAATAATATTTCCGCCGTTACCTCCTGCATCTCCATCCTGACCGTTTCCGCCGTCCTGCCCATTTCCACCATCTCCACCCGCGCCAGTTACCGTATTGGTAGTAGTGGTAGTTGTTCCATCACTATTGGTTGTGGTTTCTACGTTAACCGAAACTGTTCCCGGCGATCCTGATGCACCGGCAAGACCATCTGTACCATTTAATCCATCACTTCCGTTTGCGCCAATACTTGAAATAGCTATTGAACCTCCATTTGTATTAACCCAGTAATTATAGGTTTTATGATAAACATCATTATTTACCCTGATTTTTAACAATTGTGCGTTGATGATAGAGTCGTGATAAATATCTGCAGTAATATTTAAATCTTGTCCTCTTCCGTTTGATCGTATAATACACTGGTAATTTGCAATATAATCAAGCAAAAAATTAAGTGTATCAGTTATTGTAGTGTTCTTAGCTAATAAGGCAGTCAGTTGTATTTTATCGTTGCTGATTTTGGTTGGATCGTTATCAATTTTCAAATCGCTTTTTGACTTCGAGATATGTACACCGTTAAATTGGAACCCAAAATCTTTCAGATTCTTCTTTACAGGTGCCCACTTATCAACAAACATTTTATTATCAAAGTATTTCCGGACACCAAACATTACATGGTCGCCCGGCGCTTTCGAAAAATTCCCTGTGGTTAAGATTTGTATACTTGTTTCGTAATTGTACGGAATTTTCTGAGTGAATAACCACTTACCTCTTCCACCTAAAAACCATTTTTTTGTATAGACATTGACCGTTATTGAGTCTCCCTTTTTGTATTGACTTCCGCTGCCTTTGATTTTAATTTTTCCATTTGAGTAACTGCCACTATCTACATCTATTTTATATTTCGACCAACTATCAGTACCATTTGAAAAACCTTCTGTTTGTGATCTTTGCCCTTTATTAGATGTGGTTATGATACCGATGGGCAACGAATTACCTTTTACCCGTAATATACCAGGATCATACTGGATAAGATATTCCTGATTGACAGTATCCTTTTTTGCATTCTTAACAGACGATTGAGCAATTGCCGGTAAGCATAAAGCTAATGAGACAAGAAGCATGATAAGGAGTTTCATAAGTGCCGATTAATTTTAATAGCTTTTTAACTAAAACTAAGATCATTAAACAGCATGAAGGTTTAAAAGAGTTACAAATTTGCACACCAGTTTAGTCTGAGCAGTTGCTTTTTACTAAACTAAAAAATCAGTGTAAAATAATTGATAACACTGATCATAGGCAGAATCTCTCCGAAATTCTCACTTCAACACATTCTCGATAACGAAAGCCTTTAATTCGGCCATTTTTCCATTGTGAAATCGCCAGACATCACAGTATAAATAATCGACCATTTTCCCCTCTTCATTCTTCATACTGATTTTGCCGAGTGCTGTAACAAACTCCCCTTCGGCAATTAAGTTTTCAACTATGAACTTTGGTGCCTCCATGTATGCGATTGCCATATACTGTCGAACCGCCTCTTTCCCTTTTAAGGTCTTGTCACCTACAAATATCCACTCCGTATCCTCGGTACAAAAAGACAGAAAACCTTCATGATCGCCTTCTGTAATAGCGGCGTTTGCCTTTTCCAGTATTGTTTTATTATTCAAATTCATATGGTGTTTCTAATTTATATCGCAATTAGTACCTTTTTAAACGCTCAAGAACAATAAAAGGTGTTAAAGATTTTTTGTTTTGGTGATTTTCTAATGAGACTTCATTACCAAGGAGATAACAAATCTATATTCCATTTGCTGCTGTTAAAATTATTGGTTTGCCAGCTGTTACCAATATAGTATGTTCATGCTGAGCTACAAATCCACCTTTATTACCTACAAAAGCCCAACCATCTGAGGCTGTCTCAATAAATGCAGACCTGGTGGAAATAAATGTTTCAATAGCAACAACAGAATCCTTTCTAAATCGCCTGATTTTATCAAAACGATCGTAATAATTCATTATCCCACTAGGCTCTTCGTGTAAACTTAATCCAACTCCATGACCACCTAAATCTCGGATAACGGTATATCCTGCCTTTTTGGCCTTAGTTTCTATCAGTTTTCCAATATCAGAAATCCTTATTCCTCCACTTATTTGAGAAATCGCATCCAATAATATTTCTTTGGAGGTATCTATTAAATGTTGTACACCCTGTATATCTTCTCCTACAATAAATGAGCATCCGTTGTCAGACCAAAAGCCATTTAATTCTGCGGATACATCGATATTAATAATATCTCCATTTTTCAGAATGACCTTGTCAGAAGGGATACCATGAGCAAACTCTTTGTTAACGCTGATGCAGCTATAACCAGGAAAACCATATGTTTTGAATGGAGCAGATTTCGCACCAAGAACCTCCAATAGTTGTCTTCCGTATTCATCTATGTTTTTTGTAGACATACCTATCTGCGTATACGCCTTCATTTTTTGTAAGGTAAGTGCAACAGCTTCACTCACATTCTTTATACCTTGCAGCTCTTCTTCCGTTTTTACAACCATAAACGCAAAGTTAGATGTCATTAAATTGTGCTCATAGTAAATATTAGACATGGTATTATTCTGCGGCGGTTAACATTTTCCCGTAAATTTGCTGCATGCCGATAAATTATCTGAAAAAGATACAATTAGGGGAATTTAATGCTGATGGTTATAAAATTAGTCCATCAACAGAGCTTGAATCTGTTATTGAGGGATTTTATGTTTTCGCCAGAGATCCAAAGGATAATACACATCTTATTTTTAATGATGGGTTTCCAGTACTTGTATTTTTACCAGGTCGTGAAGACACAGTAGAAGTAACAGGGCAAAATGGGACATTTGAAATTAAAGCGGCTTGGGCAAGTGCCGGCTCTATTAAGAATGTTTATGTTAAATACCATTATAATACCGATCAGATTTTTATAGTTCGTTTCTATCCAGGTGCTTTTTACCAGTTGTTTGGTTTAGATGCTCTATATTTTAGATATAATCCAGTTGCCTCATTTGAATATATCGCCAGTAACAATAACTTCAGCATAAAGAATTTTTTCCAATTCAAATCTATTGAAGAAAAGGTAGCATTTGTAAGTACATATGTTCAGTATTCTTTTACGAAGATGGGCGCCCCTGAAACCTTACATAAAACATTGAATTATATTCACAAAATAAACGGAAAAAGCACCGTAAAGAATGTAACCCATGATGCCGGCGTGAACTATAAATGGCTGGAAAGGAGTTTTGTGCAGCATATTGGACTTCTACCAAAAGAGTACATTCAACTCCAACGTTTTATGCATGCGTACCTCGAACTGGTTGCTAGCAAGGATGTCAATTTGATGCAAATTGCCATATCAAACGGGTATTACGATTCAAACCATTTTCTAAAAGATTTTAAAGGCTATACCGGAAAAACGCCACTGGAATACCTAAAATTTCAAACACAGGCTAGTCTCTGTCAATAATCTGACCGACAGCTCGTGTTAGTAACGATTCACTACTCCACATCAATATTAACTTTCTCCTTCAAGTGCAGTGGCTTGTAATGTACCAATAATTCTCCTTTGCTATTGCTGCTTGCTTTTTGTAAAAGACGCCCATTAACAGAGATACTGTAATGAGTATTGGGGCTTAGCTGACTGATCTGATAAGCCAGGGGCTTAGTGGATGATTTGTTTATGCTTTGCTCCCATTCTATTTTATTTTGCCCCCAGTTATTTAGTTTTAAAGTCAAGGGATTATCTGTGGTAACTTGCAAAGCCACGTAAGAACTACTGCCATTAAAGTAAGATAATTGATTAGCAGTCGCGTTAAAACCAAAGTTTTTAGGGCTGATTACTTTAAATGTTTTGTTGGATATGGAATAACTATCATTATCAAGGTTTATAGTTAAGCGCTGCCCCCTGAAATTGTATTTGAGTTCGGTACCTGCCAGTTCCGGTGTGATATGCGGATCGAGATAAAAGCGATTGTAGAGGGGATTTACACCATATATAGCCTGATACAAACCGACGATGGATAAACTATTGCCTGATAAAATATCATCACCCCTGCCATCCTGTTTCAAACGGCCATATCGCTGGTAGGCCAATCCATCTTTACCATATTGCTCCAATACATTTTTCACGTATTTAACTGCTATAGCAGGATCATAACTGGCATAAGCTTTAACCCCCAAAGCTCCCCAGGATAAAAACAGGTCGCCGTTTTCATATTCAGGAAAAGGATATTGATATTCTTTCCCTTCAGCCGGAGTATAAGAAGTCATGGCTAATGGCCAAAAGAAAAGTTTCTCCCGCTGCATTTGTGCCTCTATATTATCCAGGATAAGTTTTTGACGGGCATGATCTTCGCAAATACCATAGGCAATAGCCATAAAATTAACCGGCGTAATCATATTACGGCCATGTATGGTATTATCCTTATCGCGCCAGTGAACGTAGCATTTCTTTTCTTCATCCCAAAAACCACCTTCATTGGTTGGTTTATTGAAACTGGCTTTGAGTTTAACAGCAAAAGCTTCGTATTGACCAGCTTTAACGGTATTGTGCAGCAAACGCTCTACCGCGGCCCATTTTACCAGGGCATGATAAAGTTTGGCGTTTACAAAGGCATTTTCATAGGATGCCCAAATGATATCTATCCAGTCGCTGCTTCGTTTTTGCCCTGTAAAATCAGTCATCATTTCAACCAAACCATTACCGTTACTATCTCTTTTCAGTATCCAGTCCAAAGCCTTTTCGCAGGAAAGCTGGTGTGTTTTCACCCATTTCTGATCGCCGGTCATGTCATATAATTCGGCCACATTGGTTACAAAATCCGGGTTCGAATCCATCAATATCCCCCATTGTGCCTCGTAGAAACCATCTTTGTTCCATTGACCAGGCATCGCGTCTTCATTGGTGTAAGCCCAGCGCGGATAAACCCGTCCATCTGGTTTTATGGCGTGATCCCGATAAAAATCAAGACAGCTTTTATAGCCATTCAAATAGCCAGGATCGTTAATACCTAAATCTAGCTGACCGATATATTGTTCGTGCAGACAGATTGGGCCATAGGGCGTTGCCCAGCTATTTCCACCAAAATGGAGGGAATCAATAACACCAATACGGGCAATTGTACCCAATACGGCATTCACCTGACCGGCATTTATACCCGTAAGTTTACCCCTTCCATATTTTTCCTGATAGTCAAAATAACTGAATGTTAAACTCTGCGTGCTTTTGCCACCGGCTATACTAAATGGTGCCCAAACATCCGTACTTTTTCGGATAAACCGCCGCCTGTTGGTTCCGCTATCTGAGCGGGGTAACATTTCCTGATCAGAAGTAGTAACCGTATAGGCCAATTTGTCTTCGTTGGTGCGGGTATACTTCATTGCCACCTCTTTACCAGGTGCATCAACCGTAATATTTAGCCCGTTGCCGGTTTTACTGTTCCAGAAACTCGAAGACCGGGTGTGAACGCCATAAGTGCATAGTTTTTCATTAAACAGGTAAAACCAGGCAATACCACCATAACCTTGATAAGCGCCCTCCCAGGTATTGATATGATCAAAATTAATAACAGGCATTGCTGCTTCTTCAACCTGCACCGCTTTGGAAAAAGATCTTTCAACACGCCATTTAATCCCTTCTTTCTGTTTCAGGAATATCCAATTTTCATTGATAGTCAATCCTTTACCCCCATAACTAATTCCGCTGATTTGGATACCGCTTGGGATACTTGATAATAAGGGTTTACCTTTCAACTGCAGGGAAGAATAAGTATTACTACCCACCTTAACCGATGTAAAAGCTCCACTAGCTCCGCTAACCACCTTCTGCCCATTAACTATAAGTGAAACAATACTAGCCTCGTTCCCATAGTTAACTACCATCGATATATGAGAACTGGTTATAGTGATCGATTTATCACCCTCAATGGTCGTTTTCGCCATGCTACTCCTAAACGCAAAAAGGAATAGGGCATAAATAAAAAAAGTATGTACCTTTTTGATAAACATAAATTGTTAAGGTTTAAAGCTTTTTGATGGCGGAAAGATCAAACTGGATAGTATTCATTATTGGTTTTAACCGGAACAAGATCCCATTCCCCGGTTCTGAAAAACTACCTTTGATGGGTTTAAAAACATAATCCATTCCTTCAAAACTACATGCGATCTGATTATCAGTGATTTTTTCAAAAGGTAACTTTGCATCCGTAGCAGTTGTCATATCAAAATACCAGTTATAGGCATTGTCGCTAACTAAACTCATTTTCAATTCCTTTTCATTCATATCCATTTCAAAAGAGCCCTTAACAGAGATTAACGGCCAGGACACGTGTAAGTGGCCGGGCCCGGTTTGACTATATACCGGATCTTTTCCTTTCACCAATACTTCCTGGCCATCAATTATTGCCTTTAACCTTAACCCAGCTAATTGATTCGGCTTACTCCAAATATAACCATCTATAACAGGTAAGGTAAAAAAGGAGCATTCGTTAGATGTTGCTACCTCATTGGTGTAAACAGAAGGAAAACTTTCATCAAAAAGGTGAAGATCACGGACACGGAGATTGCCGTTTTCCCATAACAGGTTGATCCGGTAAAAACGACTGTTGAACCACACAGTTTTTAAATCACTTCCCTCTATATCTTTACTTACTGCAAATGAAGTAGCCGGCGTAACTTTATATTTCTCTTTAAACCAGCGCCCAGATGCTTCCATGGTTTCCACCCTGATCTTATGCTCGTCTCTTAGCTTTGCCAGCAAAGGCATTTGAATTTCAAAACCTTTGGCCATAGCATCCCAGGTAAAAGAATTTTCCTGCCCAGCCTGTGTATAATTAAACCCAAGACATTTATCCTCCGTAAACGATTTTAAGAACCAGTTTACCCACGTAGAATCGCCGCCACCAAATTTATAAACAGGTTCCAGTGTTACCACCCCTTGCCGGGTTGTCCCAAGGCCGTTATCGTATTGGCGTATAGGATCGGATCCAAGCATCCGGAAGATCGGTACCGGAATCTGATTTTTTTCGTTTTGTGCAGGCATGTAAGAATTGATCTTACTCGGATAATAAGCCTGGTTCCAATAGCCGCCCCAAAGAGTGTAACCGTCTGTACCGTATTGATCCTTGCAATTGCTGGAAGCCACAATGTGGTACTTCTGATACATGTAATTCAAGCTATAGCTGTCAATAAACCAGGATCCAACCGATTTGGGATAGTATCCAAAAATTCGCTTAAACTCTGCCATATATACGTCGATCAACTTTTCTCGTTCCGCAGGTGTGTAACCGGTAGAGAAACCAATATTGGCGCGCCAGTCCCAGGGATATCGCCCGCGCCATTTCAATCCTGCTTTTTCTACCTGTGGCTGAGGAATTTCCCACCAAGCTCCTATCTCAAAAGAATCGCGGGGTAAGGCTTTCAGTAGTTTTTGATATCTTGGGTCGATAAGAGCGTCATATTGCAATAAAAAAGTACCGCCGAGTTTATACTTTTTCATGATTTCTACCTGCTTCACTACAGTCTGATACAACACATCTTCTGTAATTGCTGCATCGCGGGGTTCCAATAAACGTATAAAATTGACAATATTAACAATCCGGGGTGTTGGCTCTTGTTTGATCTGGCTCCGTGAAGAGCTTAGCATGCAAACACATATTAATACTGTCAGAACAGATATTCCAAAAACTTTGGTGATTATATTTTTCATTAAAACAGGTTACAGAATAGCGTTATAATGGTTTAGGCTAATGTAACAATAGCTAAAGTACTCACTATCCTTGTCTGTCTTTTCAGAAAACACAAATTTCCTTTTATGTTTTTAACTGGCAACCCTGTTCAGGTTTACTAAATTATTATTGTAAGTATCCAGATAGCCTCGCGGGGAGCTGCCAATAACAAATTTAAATACCCGGTTAAAATTGGTAATACTGTTAAATCCGCATTTATAAGCGATAGAGTTGATACTTTCAAATTTATGAGCAATCAATCTTTTACAAGCTTCGTTGATTCTGATCTCATTCAAAAATGAAATAAAAGTATGACCTGTGTGTTTTTTAAAATAGCGGCAAAATGATTCAGGCGTCATATAAGCTACTTTGGCTACATCTTCCAGCGTAATGGGATCGCTGTAATGCCGCATAATAAAATTGTAAATTTTCCCAATACGTATACCCTCATTTTCGGTAATACCGGGGAGATTACCGTAAGTTGATAACGGATCTAGTTTTTCTTTTAAGTTGGTTAATCCCTTAAGCAAGTATAAAAATTGTACCAACTGATCAGACCCTGAAGCAGCTTTTAAAGTAGTCATTATTTGTGATATCTCATCAGCACTGCCATCTGGAATTTTAAATCCTTGCTGGTGCTGCTGCATAAATATCCTGCCCTGAGTCATCTCCGGCAGATCAAAAAAAGAGGCCAGGGTACCTTCCGGATCAAAAAATATGGTTAAAGCTTCTACTTGTTTATTGGTATTATTTGCAAAATACTCAGGATTGCTTTTAAATAGATGCGGTAAATTTGATCCCAAAAAAAACACATCTCCAGCCGAATAATCATGCATATTGTTTCCGGCTATTAAAGTTCCCTCACCTTGCCGTATCCAGGTGATCTGGATTTCTTTATGCCGGTGCAAATATGGATAATGATGAGGTAAACAAACTTTTTCCACTATCACACTTTTATCATGCGGCAACGGGATGGTAAATTGTAAAACTTTCATCTTGATATGAGTTAATTCTTCCTGAATTTACATTTACTTAACTTAAAAAGCTAATAATCTAGAATAACAGGATAATATCTGGTTATTATTTGCTAATTTATTGTGATAGGCCACTAAAAATAGCTTTGCAAAGTTGATATTTAGTTTGTTTTTATTGTTAAAAATACAATTTTAAAAAACACAAGAATACGTATTTAAATCATAAATTTATAATTGTTTATAGAACAATTATAAATTTATGATTTAAATGTTTTTCCGATAAAAGTATAAAATTGGGAATCTATTCTATCTGTCAGGAGCAAACTCAGTGATATTGATTGATGTTGATTTGCCCGAAATAACTTCGGTTACCAATAAACCTGTTGCAGCACCTAAACTTAAACCCATCATGCCATGCCCGGTGGCTATAATAAGGTTGGAGTATTTATTACTTCTACCTATATAAGGCAATCCATCGGCAGATGATGGCCTGAAACCAAACCATATATCTTTTTGCTGCGGAATAGCTGGTTTAATCCCGGGAAAGTATTTCGGTACAGATTCTACTATACCTTTTACCCTGTTCATATTTACCCGGTTATTGATTCGGTCAAGCTCCATCGTCCCGCCGTAACGTAAGCCACCGTTCATGGGCGTAATAGCCACCCTGGCTTCGGCCAGCAATGCTGGAATTTGCATCATTCCGGCATTATCCTGAACATTAAAAGAGTAACCCTTACCCGGCATCAGCAAAATTTTCAACCCTAACAATTTCCCTATTGAAGGCGACCATGAGCCACCTGCTACCACATATTCATCGGCCGTAAATTCTTCCCCGAATGACCATACACGACTTATTTTCCCATTTGAGGTTTCTATTTTTGTGACTTCTTTATTAGTAATTAAATTAACACCCGCAGCCCGTAGATATTTTAATAAAGCAGCCATGAGCTTATTGGGCGAAAGGTGGGCATCGCAACCATAATGCACTGCTCCTAATACATCCAGGTTAAGTTTGGGTTGAAGCTTCAAGCAATCGGCGGGACTAAGTACTTTCATATCCAGACCAAGCTGCCTACCCTTTTCAGCCATGTGGGCTTCTTCTTCACCTGCTTTTTCGGTTTTATAAAACATCAGGATACCCTTTTCAACCAGGTCAAATTCAAAACCGGGCTCCTTACTCAGCTCTTGATAAAGCTTCTTACTAAGTAATGAAAGCTCTGTTAAAGGTATAGCCGACTTTTCTACATGCTCGGCATTCGCTTTTTTTAAAAACTGAAGCCCCCATGATATTAGCTCCGGATTTAATGATGGTTTCACATAAAACGGGCTTTTACTGCTAAACATCCAGCGGATACCCTGGCTCACCATACCCGGCGTTGCCAGAGGTATAAAATGACTCGGTACAATCATTCCGGCATTTCCGTAGGAACAACTGTCAGTCATATCCCCTTTATCAATCACGGTAACCTGATGCCCGGCTTTATGTAAATAATAAGCGGAACTTAAGCCAACGATCCCACCGCCAATAATCAGCACTTTAGCCATAATTGTATTTTGAACTATTGAAATATTTGATTTTAGAAAATAAAACCGATTATATCACCTGGAATCCGTGTGCGTAGGGATCGTCATCGTCTATCTTGATGGTATTGTAGCCGTAAACTTTGGCCCAACCTTCCACACTTGGGATAATGGCATCTATATCATTGATCTTAACGACCTCTTCTACCCTGCCCGTAAATTTACTACCTATGATACTTTCATGTATAAATGACTCACCAACCTGTAGCTTTCCTTTGGCGTACCATTGCGCCATACGGGCAGATGTGCCCGTACCGCAGGGTGATCTATCTATAGCTTTATCGCCATAAAATACGGCATTTCTGGCTGTGGCATCATCAGATAAGGTAGCCCCGGCCCAAAGGATATGGGTACAGGTATTTATAGTGGGATCCTGCGGATGAATGAATTCATATTTTTCATTAATGCGCTTGCGTAGCACCTGACTCCAGGCCACTAATTGCCCGGCGGTATAATGTTCGATGCCACTGAAATTAGGCTGCGGATCAACTATAGCATAGTAATTTCCGCCGTAGGATACATCGATAGTGAGCATACCCAGGTCCGGGCACTCTACCTGCAGATCTGTTGCTGCAAGATATGCAGCTACGTTTTTGAGCTTTACCGAGGTAACCTTTTTGCCCTCCTGTTTATATTCAATTAAAACCAGGCCCGCAGGTGCTTCCATACGTATAATACCAGGCACTTTAGGTTGTATCAAGCCCTCTTCTACAGCTATAGTAATAGTTCCGATAGTGCCATGACCGCACATAGGTAAACATCCGCTGGTTTCAATAAACAAAACCGCCACATCGTTTTCAGGATCATGAGGTGGATAAAGAATGCTTCCCGACATCATATCATGCCCCCGGGGCTCAAACATTAAGCCCGTCCTGATCCAGTCATACTCCTTCAAAAAATGTTGGCGTTTTTGGCTCATATTGTTGCCTTTCAGGGTCGGGCCACCTCCAGCTACTAACCTCACCGGGTTGCCGCAGGTATGTGCATCTATACAGAAAAAAGTTTTACTGGCCATATGTTGTATTATAACGCAACCTCGCTTAGTTTGCCCCAGCTGCCTACTGGCAATACCGGACGGACAGCAAGCGCGTCGCTGATGATCTTTTGAACTTTTTCGCGCTCAGCACCTACTAAAGGTAAACGCGGGGCACGCACATTTTCGGTACCTATGCCCGTAGCTACTTCTGCCAGTTTAATGTATTGTACCAGCTTAGGGTGAATATCCAATTCCAGCACCGGTAAAAACCAGCGGTAAATAGCCAATGCCTCATCATATCTTTTAGCCTTAACCAAACGATAAATGGCCACCGTTTCCCTGGGGAAAGCATCAACCAATCCGGCTACCCAACCATCTGCGCCCATAACCAGGCTTTCCATTGCCAAAGGATCAACACCTGTTAATATTTTAAACCTGTCACCAAAGCGATTGATCATACGGGTTACGTTTGACACGTTACGGGTTGATTCCTTTACTGCCTGTATGTTTTGGTAGGCGGCAAGCTGCTCAAACATATCCAGCGTGATTTCTACCTTGTAATCAACAGGATTATTGTATATCATGATCGGTAGCGGCGTGCTTTTGGCAATGGTACTGATATAAGTTATGGTTTCACGTTCTTCACTGTTGTAACGCATTGGCGGCAATAGCATTAAGCCATCAGCGCCATTGTCCAACGCTTTTTGTGCGCAGATAACGGCCGCTTTGGTTGTTTGCTCCGCGATATTGAGTATCACAGGTACTTTACCATCCACAAAATCCACGGTGTGGGCAAGCAGGTCATATTTTTCCTGATCGCTTAGTACACTTGCTTCACCTAAAGATCCGCCTAGTATAAAACCATCAACACCGGCTTCCAGTTGAGCGTTTAAGTTGATATCAAAAGCTTTAAAATCCAGTTCGTCGTTATCAGTAAACTTGGTAGTTACAGCAGGAAATACACCTTTCCAATCAAATGCTATCATTTCTAAATGTTTTTTACAAAATTAGACCGACATGCCATATGAATAAGTCAGTAATTTAACAGGTACTAACCATATTTTATCCTATAAACCAATTTTAATATCTACACCGTGATAAATCATGATGCAAAAAACTTTTTAAACCTTAAATTTTAACAAATTTCCGGTCAAAAACGGGGCAAAAAGGGCCTAAAATTGATCGAAAAAACATCATTTTAACACTTTTTAACAAATTACAGCGCGGTTTTGATGAGTTTTTAAAACTTTAAAAAGTATTAAACAATTGACTATCAAATAACTAACTCAAAAACAGGCTATTTTTGTTCTCTTTTGGACTTAACCAGAACGGCCCGCTTGTATTTTTATCATACAAGCGGGCCGTTACCTACAAATATACTAAATATATGTGAGCAATATACTGACAGCAAAATGGGGTAAAATCCGGTTATCACCCTGCAAATTATCATCTATAATATTTCTGTACGTACCTGTAGCTTTACTGTGCATATCTGTAAACTCAAGCGTATGATCAAGAAAAGGAAAGCGGCCTGCGTGTTATCATTATTCACTATAGCATTTTCACACCCGGCTATTTCACAACAAAAGGATTATCCTATACAACCCGTGGCCTTCACCAGTGTGCACGTGAATGATCATTTCTGGCGGCCCAAAATGGATGTGAATGCTAATGTAACTATACCCTATGTTTTGGCACAATGCAAGGCAAACGGACGTATGGATAACTTTTTAAGAGCCGCCAAAAAGCTCGACGGCGATAAGGTAACCGAATATCCATTTGATGATACCGATGTGTATAAAGCTATTGAAGGAGCTTCATACTCCATGCAAAATAAAGCTAACCCTCAACTGGATAAATATATTGATAGCCTGATCAGCATCATTGGCGACGCGCAGGAACCTGATGGCTACCTGTACACCTTCCGCAGCATCAATGCCAAACATCCCAATAAATGGATAGGCACCAAACGTTGGGAACAAGAGCAGGTGCTGAGCCATGAACTGTATAATTGCGGGCACTTGTACGAGGCTGCTGTTGCCCATTACCTGGCTACCGGGAAACGCAGTCTGCTTAACATCGCCATAAAAAATGCCGATCTGCTGGTTAAAGTTTTCGGCCCGGGTAAACTGGAAGAGTATCCAGGTCACCAGATAGTAGAAATTGGTCTATCAAAAATGTACCGGGTTACCGGCAACAAGCAATATCTCGATCTGGCTAAATTTTTCCTGGATGTGCGCGGCCCTAAAGGCGAGGTATACAACCAGGCCAATAAAAAAGTAGTCGATCAGCACGAAGCCGAAGGGCATGCCGTAAGAGCAGCCTACATGTATACCGGCATGGCAGATATTGCTGCCCTAACCGGCGATACTAAATATTTAACCGCTATTGATGATATATGGGGAGATGTGGTTAACAAAAAATTATACCTCACAGGTGGCATAGGAGCCAACGCTGACGGAGAAGCTTTTGGCGATGCTTACCAACTCCCGAATATGTCGGCCTATGCCGAAACCTGTGCGGCCATTGGCAATGTATACTGGAACAGCAGGATGTTTTTGCTGCATGGCGATTCGAAATATATCGACGTATTGGAAAGAACACTTTACAATGGCCTGCTTTCTGGTGTTTCTTTAAGCGGCGACCGTTTTTTTTATCCTAATCCGCTGGCATCCATGTCGCAGCACGAGCGTAGTGCATGGATCAGCTGCGCCTGCTGTATCAGCAATATGACCCGCTTTTTACCATCGCTGCCGGGTTATGTGTATGCAAAAAACAAAAACAACCTGTATATCAATCTATTTATGGGTAATTCCAGCAGTATCAAACTGACATCGGGCAATGTAAATATTATACAAACTACAGACTATCCCTGGAAAGGTAAAGTTGATATCACGGTTAACCCGGAGAAAGCCTTTGAGTTTACTTTAAGGGTACGCATACCGGGCTGGGCCAAACAGCAACCGGTACCGGGTAACCTGTATACTTTTATGGATAAAAAAGTATTGCCGGTGATGCTATCCATCAACGGTAAACCGCAATCATTTGTTACCGAAAAAGGCTATGCCGTGTTAAAACGAACCTGGAAAAAAGGCGATCAGGTTTCTCTTTTATTGCCAATGAAAACAGAAAAGGTATTGGCCAACCCCTTGATTAAGGATGACAGGAATCGTTTTGCCTTTGAACGCGGGCCGGTTGTGTACTGTTTGGAAGGGCCGGATAATAAAGACAGCCTGGTACAAAACATTATGGTTGATACAAACGCCATCGCCAATGCAAATTACCATGCCGATCTGCTCAATGGTGTTGATGTGATAAGTGCGGCGGGCAAAAGCACCAAACGCCAAACAAACAGCGATCAACTGCTTGAAACCAACCAGCAGGTAAAAGCTATACCCTACTACGCCTGGGCAAACCGCGGACCAAGCGAAATGACCGTATGGATTCCTTACGAAGCTTCGGCAGCACGTCCCAAACCTGCGCCCACCATAGCAAGTACCAGTAAGGTAACATCATCATTAAAAAACACAAAAATGTATGCGGCTATTCAGGATCAATATGAACCAGCCGACTCCAAGGATGCCAGTTATCCCTACCTGCATTGGTGGCCTGCCAAAAACACCAGCGAATATGTTCAATATAATTTTGACACCGCGCACACGGTGAGCGAATCAAAAGTTTACTGGTTTGATGATGGCCCCTGGGGTGGTTGCCGTATACCGGCATCGTACAAAATACTTTACCTGAAAGATGGTCAATGGGTACCTGTAAAAAACACCATTCCGTACACTATCAGCAAAGACGCCTTTAACACGATAACATTTGAACCGGTCAACACTATTGCTTTAAGAATGGAAATCCAATTACCCGTAGACAATTCGTCCGGGATACATGAATGGGTAGTTAAGTGAGTAATAGCCGATGAAAAGACATAACGAAAGAATACTACTAAAATAAAAAAGGGACTGTCACCCTGAGCGCCGTCGAAGGGTAGAGCGCAGAGGCTACCCACCATGCTTCGACGGCGCTCAGCATGACACCCTTTGGCATCCTTTGTAGGATAGCTATCACTCGATGTGTTACTACTGTTAAGTAATCATCCCACCACCACTTATTACATCCTTTTGTGCTTACTGTTTGCTACATTTACGTATACATTAACCTATTTTATGGCAACAGTAGCACTAGGCAGTTCTGCCGGTAAATGGATCATGGTTTCCTCCATCATGGCTTCGGCTATGGCCTTTATTGATAGCACTGCACTAAATGTAGTGTTACCCTCACTGCAAAAAAGTTTAAATGCCAGCGGTACCGATCTTTTTTGGATACTGAATGCTTATCTTTTGATGCTGGCCGCGCTAATCATGATTGGCGGTGCACTTGGCGATAAACTGGGCCGGAAAAAGATTTTCATGGCCGGGATCTTTATTTTTATTGCAGGCTCGGCAACCTGCGGCTTTGCTCCCGATGTAAAACTGCTTATCGCATTCCGCATGCTGCAGGGTATTGGCGGCTCACTGATGATACCTGGGAGCTTATCCCTGATCTCCTCTTCCATTAATGAAAAAGAGCGGGGTAAAGCCATCGGTACTTGGTCGGCCTTTACTACAGTGGTTACCTTAGGCGGCCCTATTTTGGGAGGGGCTTTTGGCGATGCCGGTTTGTGGCGCTATATATTTTTCATTAATGTACCGATAGGTGTTGCAGCTCTTTTGATCCTGTGGTTTAAAGTAAAGGAAAGCCGGAGTGAAGATACCGATCATGCCATTGATTTCCCGGGGGCTATCTCCATAGCACTTGGTCTGGCTTCACTTACCTTTGGCTTTTTGAGGGCACCGGCAATGGGTTTTGGGAATTGGCAGGTTTATACTTCATTAACCTTGGGTGCGGTACTGTTGGCTGCTTTTATCTTTATCGAAAGTAAAAGCAAGCATCCTATGATGCCCTTAACATTATTTAAAAATATGACTTTTAGCGGGGTTAACCTGCTTACTTTTTTCCTGTATGCAGGGCTTAGCGCTGCTATGTTGTTTCTTTCGCTCAACCTGGTACAGGCACAGGGCTACAGCCAACTGCAATCGGGCCTTACTTTTCTGCCTTTTACTATATTGATGATTGGGATGGCCCGTTTTGCGGGGGGAATTGCAGACAAACACGGCCCCAGATTATTACTGATATGCGGCCCGGCAACTGCCGGTATTGGCTTGTTCATTCTATCTTTTGTTGGACAAACCCATGGCCCCGCAGATTATTGGACCACCTTTTTCCCGGGCATTATTATTTTCGGCACCGGCATGTCATTCACGGTGGCGCCACTTACGGCTGCTGTTATGGGTTCGGTAAGTGATCATTTTTCGGGAACCGCTTCTGGGGTGAACAATGCGCTTTCGCGTATTGCCAATGTTTTCGCCAATGCTATTTTAGGAGCTTTGGCCGTTCTGCTTTTTACCGGGGCCTTGCAGCAGGACATTCAGCACATCCCCTTAAATGAAAAACAAAAACAAACGGTGATGGCACAAGCCACCAACCTGGGCGATGCCAAAGTACCGGCTGGCTTCCATACTCATGACCAGCAGGCTATCAAAAAGCTGTATCGTTCAGGTTTTATTAGTGTTTATTCCCGTGTGATGCAGCTATCCGCTTTGCTTGCTTTTTTAGGTGCTTTGATGTCATTCCTGTTTATTCGCAATAATACCATTAAAAAGAACACCTCACCAGGTCAATCATAACAATTTTTGCGCCCTGAACAGGTTATCCGTATTCTGCAGTATTTTGGCTTTAAGTTTTGGATTGTAACGAGGGTGCGCATTTAAAAAATCACTAACAACCTTGGCTGCCTCCTTATCCTGATAGTAACCGAACACCGCCTGCAACCATGATTGGGGGAAGAAGATATCACCGGTTTTCTGTATTTCCTCTATCATTTCCAGGCTTTTAGGGAGATATTTCTCTGATGTTTTTTGTCTTAAGGGATGATGCAAATAAACTAATGCCGTGGTTACCCAGGCTTCTTTTTGCCGGTTCTTTATATTTTGCAGACTATTAAAAAAAGCGTCCCTCTCCTGTTCATTTACTGACAAAGCCGGCATTAAAAACTCTAGTCGTTTTTTACGATCGGCATTGGCTATTCTTGTTTCCTGCATCTGCAATACACCTGTCGCCGAATCGCTTTTTAATGCTATACTCAGTGCCAGCGAGGTGTAATCATCCTCATTTAATTTGACCCCTAATGGTGGTTTTTGCAGTTGCCAGATGGTATAGATGTTCTTTTTGGCTGCATCTGTTAAGTACACATCCTGGTACGCCCTAAAAAGCACTTTTTTATTATTGGGTTTTTCCTGCTGCTGCAATGCCAACCATAAACCATCCTCCAATTCAGCAGCCATAGCATTACGATCTGCGGGCGTGATAAACTCCCAGTATATATTGCCGATATAACCGGTTAGCAATCTCAAATTGGTTTCTTCCTTTTCTAAAGTTAATCCTTTCGAAAGGATGCTCAGCAATTCCTGTGGTTTAAAGTACCGGCCTGCCAGCATGTTTTCATAAGCCGAAATATAAAGTGAGGCCCTTTGTAATGGATTATTGATCCGGAATAAACTATCGGTGCTTCCCTTATCTACCGGGAACAAACCATACCCTATCCCATTTGAATTAAATACCATGTATAATGGTTTATCAAGGCCCAGGGCTTCTTTCAGATCGATACTGGCGCCTTTCATATTCACTACTATATTTTTAGTATAGGATGGATATACCATAGTTACACTGAACGATTGCGGCCAAACCCGCATAGCCCCAAATTCCGGGTGCTGGGTTATCTTAAAATCACTGATCTTATTTCCGGTATAACTTACCTTTTCGTCAAATACCGGTCGGCCGGGTTGGTTTACCCATACTTTATTCCATGCATAAAGATCTGTTGTAGTGTGTTTGCTCAGGATAGCAATCAAATCATTCCAGGTAGCGTTGCCATAAGCGTATTTTTTCAGATACTCCTGTATCCCCTGTCTGAATTTTTCTTTTCCCATCAGCAGCTCCAGCTGCTGCATCATGATGGGAGCTTTATGATAAATGATATTACCATATAGCGAACCGGCATCTTTCAAATTATCCAGTTCCTGCCGTATGGGATTGGCGCCTTGTGTACGATCGATACTATAAGCCGCCGGGTAATGATCCTGTAAGAATTTCAGATCAAAAGTTTCGCTGCCCATCAGTTTTTCGGTTATTTTATCGGCCATAAAATTGGCAAACACCTCTTTCATCCACACATCGTTAAACCATTGCATGGTTACCATATCACCAAACCACATATGCGCAGTTTCATGCGAGAACAGGTTCGACCGGGATATGATCATATCTTTGGTGGCTCCATCATCCAGAAACACCGCTGAAGCTTTATACTGCACTTCGCCTGGATGCTCCATACCACCAAACTGAAAATCGGGTATAGCTATAAAGCCTATTTTCTGAAATGGGAATGGGATACCGGTCCACTGTTGCAAAAAGTCAATGGCGTCTTTATGCGCAGTAAACGTTGGGGCTATGCTTAATTTGATTTTGGTGGTATCTGTTTCACGGTATAAAAACTCAGCTTTCCTGCCACCAATAAGCTGCTTTACAGCGTTGAATTTGCCGGCGGCGAATGAAAATAAATAAGTACTCAACTTGTCCGACTTATTAAATCTGTAGGTTGTTCTCCCACCCCGACTTACAGAATCGGCGATAGCTCCATTGGCCAATGCTTTCCATCCGAAAGGCACCTGGAGCGTAAGCAGATAGTTAGCCTTCAGGTCGGGCTGATCAAAACAGGCAAAAACTGTTCGGGCTCTATCCGGTACAAACAGGGCGTACAAATAATCGTCGTTACGATTTAGTGATTGATCGCCGGTAGTAAACTGAAGGGAAATGATATTTTTACCCGTACGCAGAAATCCGGGCGATATCAGTAAATGTTCCTGCTCCAGTTTCACAGGAATCTGTTTGTTATTTACCTGTATAGCATGCACTTTGCCCGCGGCTTGTTTCAGATCAAGCTGCAAAGGCTGATCGATATGTTTTAAAACCAGGCTGATTGATTCCTTTGCCTCAATACCTTTAGTTTTATCGGCAGGGATATCAAAATTAAGGGTATATTGAATATCGCTGATCACCGAGCGCCTGTATCGGGCCAATGCCAGCGATACGCCAGGTTCAACTGGCGGCGCGCTTATTTGAGCGTAAGCTGTTATCGTATTAAAAATTATAAAACTTAAAGTGATAGCACGCGCGCGTATTTTTTTTAAAATCATAGGGAAAATCAACAGCCCGTTAGCAGGATGACCAAATTTATAAAAATGAACCCGGTTATTCATGATCAAAACAACCCCATAAACACTTTCATAGCATTTGATTGCGGCAAATCTTTTCTGTACGTGATCAACGTGGTCAGTACGCCCTGTTCGCCTTCAATGGGATATGTTTTTAATTTCCGGTTATAATACATCTGGCTAAACAGATCTTCGGGCATGATGGTTATACCTACTCCCGCTTCCACAAAATTCACTATGCCCTCCAGCGTATTCAGCACGGTGCATTGGTAATTAAAGATCCCCTGCTTTTTTAGCCAGTCTTCCAATTTGGGGCGATAACTGCAGCCAACGTCAAAAACAACAATTTTAACCTGTCCTTTTTTTACATACTCCTGCAGATCGGGATAGTTTGCGGCGGTCGCGATAGCAAGCTTTTCTTCTTTTACGAGATGTACCCCCAATTCCGGCGCTATAACCGGGGAAGCAACAAAGGCGGCATCGAGCTTATAATTCAATACATCGTTGATCAGATTATTGGAGTTATCGGCCCGGAAACTCAGGGTAACATCGGGATATTCATCGGTAAATTTTTGTATCAGCCCAGGTACTTTAAGCGCCATGGTGGTTTCAATACATCCAATTTTAAGCGAGCCGGAAAGTTGATGAGCATTGGATAACTCCTGTTTTAGGGTCTCGGTCAGATGGTTTAGCCTTTTACAATACTGTATAAATATCTCTCCCGCTGCTGTCAGTTCTACCGTACGCGATGTTCTTTTAAATAGCTGCACATCAAATTCTTCTTCCAGGCTTTTTATCCGCGCTGTGACGTTTGACTGTACCGTGAACATCGCTTCGGCAGCCTTGGTAAAATTACCGTGAGTGGCCACCGCTTCAAATATTTTAAGATCATTACTATTCATAAATCACTTTTTATGATTTTTTATATTATTATTAATCGTTTTTTATAATCAAATGTACGATATAAATTTGATCTATGAAATCAATCAAACAAACAAAATGGCAGTTTATATTACTGCTTTTCCTTGCCGGAATTTCATCCGCATGTGCCCAACAAATAAATTCTACAAAAAACAATCAAATGAAAACTACAACCATCCATTACAACAATGTTAAGGTAAATGATCTGAATATTTTTTACCGTGAATCGGGCCCTAAAGACGCACCGGTTATCCTGTTATTGCACGGATATCCCACATCATCATTTATGTTTCGTAAACTGATACCAATATTGGCCACCCAATATCATGTAATTGCTCCCGATCTTCCGGGCTTTGGTTTTTCGGATGCTCCCGATCATAAAGTATACAGTTATACTTTTGATAACCTGGCGCTTGCGATGCAAGGCTTTATTGATAATTTAAAGCTCAAACGCTTTGCGGTTTATATTTTTGATTACGGCGCCCCTACTGGCCTTCGTTTGGCATTGGCCAACCCCGAAAAAATAACGGGCATCATATCACAAAACGGTAATGCCTACGAGGAAGGATTAAGCACCGCATGGAACCCGATACAGAAAGCATGGAACGATCCATCACAGGAGAACCGCGATGCTTTGAAAAGTTTTGTATCGCTGGATATGGTGAAATTCCAGTATGAAACAGGCGTGACCGATAAATCACTGATCGAACCGGAAGCTTATGCATTAGATAAACATATTCTTGATCTGCCAGGCCATGTGGAAATTCAGGTAGACCTGATGGTTGATTACAAAAGTAATGTACTCTTGTACCCCAAATTTCAGGCCTATTTTAGGGATAAAAAACCAAAGTTCCTGGCTGTATGGGGCAAAAATGACCCCTTCTTTTTACCCGCCGGCGCCGAAGCTTATAAAAGAGATAACCCGAACGCCAAGGTAAAATTTTATGATACCGGTCATTTTGCCCTGGAAACCCATGCCCAGGAAATTGGTGCCGATATTCTGGAATTCATGAAGGACCTGCCTAAATAAATTCCGAAGTAAACAAAAAGCCACGTACAATGTGCGGGGCTTTTTGTTATTTTCTATCTTCTTTTAAATTTTGCAATCTTAAAATTGCTCACCAATACCTTAGATCCATTATGATATTGCATTGGTCCGCTGATGTATAAATTTTTGGCACTCCCAGGTAAAAATGCCTGCGTATCAGCCAGCTTTGTTTTATCTAAATAAACCACCATTCTGTCGCCATTCACAATAATGGATACATGCATTGCCCGGTTAGCATAAGATGGTAGATCGAACTGAGTATTCAAAAACTTATTTGTAAACAAGCTATTAACATCTACCTCTTCACCATTATAGTATTTTAAATCGATGTAAGCCCCTTCACCATCATTATATTGTTTTATACCATTATCTTTAACAAAGCCAATGGGCACAGGGTAAATATCTTTGCTTTGATCAGCAACGGCCAGTACATCAAACTCAACCGAAAAATGTTTAGGGTAAAAAATTTGTTTACTTAATTTATAAGTAGCATTATCGGCAAGGGCTAGCCACTTACCATCCTTACCTTGTACGCTAACAACTGTAGCTGAGCCATTAGTTTTAAACGCGGGCGTGGTTGAACCATCCGGTATTTTGGAGAAATTTTCAACAAAGATTACTGAGTCGCCCGGCACAAAATCAAAAGGGGAACTGATAGCTAATTTAACACTCTTATTGTCATTACTTCCTGGCTCACTGGTTTGTGCATTAGCATTTAAAATAACTATTATACCTAAAGCGGTCATCAAGCTAAGTAATAGATTGTACTTTTTCATAAGGTTTAAGATTTGTTAAAATGGGGGGAATTAAATTGATAGATTAAACTAAAAT
Source organism: Mucilaginibacter inviolabilis (assembly GCF_011089895.1). Taxonomy (NCBI): domain Bacteria; kingdom Pseudomonadati; phylum Bacteroidota; class Sphingobacteriia; order Sphingobacteriales; family Sphingobacteriaceae; genus Mucilaginibacter; species Mucilaginibacter inviolabilis. The sequence continues at coordinate 782,214 of NZ_JAANAT010000001.1, read as the reverse complement.
TATAAAACAAACATCCATTTTGTACAATTATTCATCAAAATACCCATATTTAGGTATAAGGGTTATTTGTTGATTGCATTAAAGTTTATACATTTGCTGCATTACAGTTTCACATCAAAAACATGAAAAGAATATTAGGGCTTTTAATCACAACAATAGGTATCTTAATAATAGGTGGTTTCTTTATTTTCACGCCAAACCACGCGTTTAACCCTGCTGATTCTATCAGCGGAGTTCAGGCTTCTGCCGGCGTTGTTTATGGCGGGTTTATTACTTTTGGTGTCGGCATGGTTATCTTTATTTCAACTTTACCATTCGCCGGAGAAAAATCAAAAAACTCCTAAGTGGTATAATCTTTAAAGGAAAATTCTTTTTCGACATATAAAAGGCGGTCTGTAAACAGATCGCCTTTTTCTTTTTAAGTCATTCCTATCAATACGCAATCGCCCCCGCATATTGTCACATTCACCCCCTTTTTTACAGGATAGCTTCAGGTAACTTTGGTATTAACAAAACAAGTTAACAGCAAATCATATTAAAACAAATTAAGGAGAATACATTATGCAAAAGATCATCCCATGCCTTTGGTTCAACGGTAAAGTTCAGGAGGCCCTCGATTTTTATACCTCGATTTTTAAAAACTCAAAAGTTTCAGATATCACTCGTTATGGTGAAGCACATCCGCAATTAGCCGGCGACATACTGGTTGCCCGCTTTGAACTGGACGGACAGGAGTTTATGATATTGAATGGTGGCCCTGGATTTCCATTCACCGAAGCTATATCATTATCTATTACCTGTAAAACACAGGAAGAGATTGATTTTTATTGGAATGCCCTATTAGCCGATGGCGGGAAAGAGAATCAATGTGGCTGGCTTAAAGACAAGTTTGGCCTGTCATGGCAGGTAAGCCCTATAGAAATTGAGGCGATGCTAAAAGATAAAAACACCAAAAAGGCCAGCAACGTGATGATGGCTATGATGCAGATGGTTAAAATTGACCTTAACGTATTAAAAGAGGCCTACGCACAAGGTTAATTATCAATTTGGTATATTTATCTGCTATGAGAGGTTCAGATTTTCCGCCGCCACGCAATACCGATGAATATATTGCACAGCAGCCCGCATCATTCAGGCCCACGCTGGAGGAGTTGAGGCATATTATATTAACAACTGTTCCGCAGGCAACAGAAGTGATCAGCTATCAGCTGCCTTGTTACAAGTATCATTACATGTTGGTAGGCATCGGTGTAAATAAAAAATACTGTAGCTTTTACACCATGAGCCCTGGTCTAGTAAAATCAATGACAGATGAGCTCAAAGAGATCCGGGTATCTGGTTCTACACTACATTTTGCACCGGGCGAAGCCTTACCAGTTGAACTTATCAGAAAGATCATATCAGAAAGAATGATGCAGAACGAGATCCTCGCCCTATCCAAAAAAAGTAAAAAATAACCTTTATCTCTCAAGCGCTCTAACGGGCGCTTGAGAGATATATTTTAAGTAGTTCCGGTATGATCATCCGTTTCCATCATTTCCAGGTTACCAGACTCGTTCACACCATATTTTGAAAATATTTTAACGCTTTGAGATTTGTCTGGTGTATTTTCACGTCGCCTGGAAGGACCCCGGAATGGCAATATCAGAATACATAGAAAAATACAGGCCTTCATTATAGCTATCAGCATAATATCGATTTTTGTGCGACTTAAAACGGTCGCATTATAGCATAATAAAGCACATGATTGGTTGAGCTTTGCAGATATTTAGCACATGGTTGATTAATCCTGGCTAATGGCGCTAAGATAAAGAAATGATGAATAAATTAAAAATCTTGCTTAATTGTTACTGGGGTTGAGCCATAGCAGTGATAGCCTGCAGAAACCATGCCGCATGAGGCAACCATTGTTCTGTCCATCGCCATTCGTTACCCTTATCCTCGGTTTTAAAATCAATACCGCTACCATCCGGGTTGCCTTCTTTACCGGTGATACCATTGGATATGCCACCTTTACCCGATCCATGTCCAAAACTTGAACTCATGTAAGGCACGTTGTTTTTGCCAAACTGGTACATAAAGCACATAGAATATGGGTTACAGCCCAGTATCCATGATAACTGATCGGATGCATAAACGGCCAGATCTTTTTTTACACCCCAGCCGCCTTTTTGCGGGTAAACCAGGCGACCTCCTACTATAGCAGCTGTAGCCAATGATCCCAACCGGGCATTTTCACCTTGCCACCACCAGCCGGTTTCATTTTCATGGGGGATAAAAAAGCCATCCTTTATCTGATTGCCGAGGCGAAAGGTTTGCCGGGCGTAGCCAAACGGATTACTGACCTCATTGGTTACCCGCAGATTATAATCAAGCGTTTTTTTGATCACTCCTAACGCTGCTGTTTTTTCCTTCTGCACTTTCTCCTTGCTCAAATACCTGCACAAGGCAATAACAGGTAAACCGGCGTCAGATGCGTGCCAGAACGGACGCCCCTGATCATTGCTGATAAAATAACCGGCTGGACTCATCCGTTTTTCGATGTTTTTTGCACGGTTGCGGGCTTCATCCTGATAAAATGAGCTGTCGGTTGCTATCCAGAGTTCGGTAGCAGCCATTAAAGCACAGTAATCGTCAATGATATTTTCCTTACCGTCATCATCATATTTGGTGTTATTAATAAGCAGATGAGCGTAAGCACGTTTGGCCGCCGTAAGGTACTCGGTCGATTTATAATCACCGTCTTTTTTTAAAGTAGAGATACGGGCCAATGCAGCTATACCCATCCCTCCGCCTTCGCGAAAAGCACATTGGTATTCGTCTGTTGTAACGCTATTAGCCCTTAGTCCTACTATCCGGCGTGCTTTGGGATCTTTACTGAAGTAGCTAAAAACAGTCATATAAAAATAACCTTCTTTTGACAGCGAACGCATGATGTAATCAGCTCCCCATAAAGCCTCAGTAGTCATGCTATCATCGGCATGAAGCTGATGCAGTAAACCCGGTATAGTTTGCACCGCATTTACCATTGACCAGGTAACCAGCGGAATTTGCTGAGGCGACAGATAATTAGCATAAGCCAGGTGCGAAAAATATTTACTCACATCGCCAGATGCATCACACCATCCTCCGCGTACATCCGCGGTTTTGTTGCTGCCATAAAGAATCACGGCTTTATCTACATCAAGCTCCGTTGGCGTATTGGCCCGTTGCTTATTATAATAACTAATGATGGATGGAAGCGTATTCACCGCAAGCGCGTTCTCGTTCACCTCAAAATCATCAGAAAGGTATGGCTTGCCGTTTACACTAATACTTAACTTATATTTGCCAATTAGTTTAAAAGACGAAAAATCTGCCTGATAAAAAAAAGCATTCTTAACCCAGTCATTAATTTGTTCGGGCCCTTTTAGTGTGCCTGTAAAAACAGATTTCCCTGATGAGTTGATTAACTTAAATGATAAACCACTCAATTTAATATCATTACGGATAACCGCACTTTTTGCTCCCCGGACATCAAAAGCAACCTGGTTAATATAAATTATAGGAGCAGCTTGAGTAATAAAAGCAAGCAGGGTTAAAAAGCAAGTCAGGGATGTTTTGAGTTTAGAGCTGCGGTTCATTTTCTGTTAACAAAATTTGTATGTGCAAATTACTAATTAATATGCCGCTGCTTTTTATGAACTGCCTTAAATAGACGATCATTTGCCCCTATATTACCTCTACAGGATAATATTTCTCCCGGCGGTGCACCATTTATCTTTAACGAAACATTTCGATATAACTTTATTGAACAACATAGCCCCTTTACACATTAATTTACTTAGCTTTGAAAAATCATGCGGTAACATTATGGAGGGCCTGCAGCTCACAGTTACCTTTAATTTAACAAACAATAATTTTCAATAATTAGGATCAGGAAATATTGCCTGTTCTTATAATCGTTTTAATGCCCTTGTAGAATAATACCTCACAAGGGTTTCATTTTTTATAAAAGCATAGTATGGAAGAAAGAAAGTTTTTAGCTACCTGGCAAAGGTATATGCCGGTTATTCGTTTGCATTTGAAAAAGAGCCTGAATGAGGATCAGCAGTTTAAATTGAATATAACAGATTTTGAATCGGCTGGTGGCCGCAGCAAAACAGGATATACCTTTAACATCAGTATGGAAAACGGTAAGGTGACCAATAACATCAGCGGCTCACCAGTAGCCCGTGATCTGTACGAAGCTATCAGAACCGACGAGGCTGTAAAAGCTTTATTGCTTGATAAAAATGTTAAAATAAGTGTAGGTAAATCATTTATGCTTACTATAAAAACAACCCATCTTTCTACTTACAGATAGGTTTAAAAAGATAAAAAAAGGAAATAACCAATTGGTTATTTCCTTTTTTTATGGGATTTTTTTGAGTTTTTATGACTCTTTTTGGCGCTTACATGTTTCTTATGATTCGATTTCCCGTGCACTCGTCGTTTTGAGGTGTGACGAACGTATGATTGCGCTTTGACCACCTTAAAGCGAGGTATAAAATCAACAACCTCCGGGTGGGAAGATGGCTCAAACGGGTTATAATAGTAAACACCGGCAGCATCGTAATTTTTAAAGTCGGCTTTTAATTTATCGGTGAAAGCCAGCTCGTTTTTCTGCTCTGGTAAAGTCCATGCCGCTTCGGCCAGCCCGGCTATGCGCGGGAAAAGCATAAAGTCCAAACGCTTTTCAGATTCTATTCTTTCTGTCCAGATATTAGCTTGAACGCCAACAATAAGTTTTGAATTTAATTCATCAGCTGCTACTTGCCTGTCGGGGAAATTATAAACATCGGTTACCCTGTTAACTACTCCATTCCAGTTTCTGCCGGCTACAAGTCCTGTATCTTGTAAAAAATCAAAATAAAGCGGTAAACGAGGGCAAAGCACCACCTGGTAATTTTTCTGAAGCGCCAGATGCAACTGGCCGGGAAGGTTTTGCCGCCACCAAAAAATAATTGTTTTATCCGGAGGTAAATTTCCACCGGTAGCCTCATCCCAGGCCAGTATTTTACTGTTCAGACTGGTAACGGTATCCGCCATCCGTTTAAAAAAGTACTGCTCCAGCTGGTTAACACCATCAAAATTCTTTTTTTGCATCATACGGGCAATAGCCGTATCCAACGACCAGGCCTTAACACCATAAGCAACTTCATCACCTCCCAGGTGGATCATGTGTGCCGGGAATAATGAATTGGTTTCTTTGATGATATCGGCCAGGTATTGATAAGTGTTTTCATTGGCCGGGTTGAAAGTAAAGTTGGGATAACCGGCAACACTTCCACCTGAAAATTCCGGATAAGCTTTATTCGCGGCCGTGGCATGGCCCGGCATGTCAATTTCTGGTATTACCGTTATAAACCTTTGTGCTGCGTAAGCTACAATTTCGCGGATATCATCCTGTGTATAATATTTGGCCTCTGCAGATGTATCGCTGTAATTGCCTATACCTCCTATGGTTGCCAGTTTAGGATATTTTTTGATCTCGATCCGCCAGCCTTGAACATCAGTTAGGTGCCAGTGAAACTTATTCAATTTATAATAAGCCATCCAGTCAAGCAGTTGCTTTACCTTTTGCTTGCCAAAAAAATGCCTTGATTCATCAAGCATGAGGCCACGCCACTGATAGCGTGGTGCATCAGTTATTCTACAAGTTTGCAAACATAAATTATTGTCATTATCAACCTGCTGATCTTTTATAAGCTGCAGTAACGACATCAATCCATAAAAAACACCCTCTTTATTTGATGCAGAAACAGTGATATGCTCCGGAGCTATATTTACAGTGTAAGCACCTATTGTTGATGATGTATTAGTTAATACGAGGTCAACCATGCTTCCGGAGCCTGTACTATTTTGTACAAGAGCAACATTTTTTGCTTTATATACTTCTTTCTGAAAATAAGTAACCAGAGCCAGTAATGCGGTATCATTAGCGCCAATAGTAGTACGATTATTCAAGTAAAATTGACCAGTCCCCTTATTAACCGATTGTGGTTGTGGGATAATGTTTAAGTTTTGGGCTTTTACGCAAACAGAAAATAAGAGAAGTGCTGCTAATAGTTTAAATTTCATTCAATAAAAGTTCAAATCAATGCGGGTGCTGCTATGATAGCAAAAATATGGCTATTTCAGGGTAATTTATTTGCAATAAGTTAAAATTGACAGTACAATTTGAGTTTATACAATTAAGTTGTCAATTCTTATAAGAAGCTTCACCCTATATATTTTCAGTCATATTTAATAATATTTTCTATCCATAATTACACTAACTATAGCCTAAACCTGATACCTGCAGATACACTTAGCAACCCTTAAATTCAATGTTCTTATAGCTAAAACGCAAACGTTTTCGTAAATAAATCACTCATCAACAGCTTGTTGTAACATATATATCATATAGATTTGAGTCACCAATATTTACCGATAATAATAATTTTTTAATAAAAATACTGAACGGAGCCCCTGCAATTTCCGAACAGGATTCTTATGTGCTTTTGCAAACCATTTAATAAACCATATACTAAATTTTAAATTATGAAAAACAAGAAAATCAGCTCCATGCTGATCGCCATCGGCATGGTTGCCGGAAGTACATTTTTGTACCAATGTAAAAAGTCATCAAATCCGGAAAATGCAGCATCCGACAATGCTGCTAATTCCGGAAAGCTGTCTACATCGGCAGTAACTACCTTTGTGCATCCCGGCGTATTAAACACGCAAGCCAGCTTAGACCTGGTTGGCGGCCAGGTAAATGGAGGTGATGCAACCCGCACAGCTTCGTACCAAAAAGTGTTGGACTACATTAACAGCCACTCTTACCCTACCTCATTTCCATCAACAGTGGTGGTAGGATCAAACGGAGCTACAACTCCGTCCAAAGATCAGATTCGTAAAGATGCCGAATTAGCTTATGCAACGGCTTTGCGTTGGGCAAAAACGGGTACAGCCAGCTATGCACAGCAAACTATAGCTATCCTGAATGGCTGGGCGTACAATTTTCAAGGTTATGGCTTAAAAGATTCATCAACCAATCCTAATCAGCCAGATTTGGAAGCTTCCTGGACAACACCGAGCTTTGTTGCTGCTGCCGAAATCATCAGATATTATAAAGTTAATGGCGTAGGTGCAGGTTGGTCTGCTGCCGATATTAACCAATTCAGTAGTTTCCTAAATTTGGTTAAAAATAACTACATCAACAACACACCAACCTCGTATAATAATAATTGGGACACTTCGGCAGGGTATGCAAAAATGGCTATCGGTGTGTTTCTGAACAGCGCTACTGTTTTTCAGAATGGCGAAGATATGATCAAAAACTATCTGCCCATAGTTATACAAAGCGACGGTACATTGCCTGAATTGTGCGACAGACAAGATTGTGTGCACTATCAATATACCTTAACTGCGCTGGCATACGCTGCTCAGATTGCCGAAATTCAAGGCGATGGTTCCATCTGGACAGCCAATTCAAGCAGGATTAGCGCGGGATACGATTTTATGAGGCGAGCTTACAATCAATCTACCGGTTGTAATTATTGTACCGTTAATAGTCCAGTATTTCCGGGAACAGAGGTTGCTTACAATCAATATAATACGGCCAATCTAAAATCATTAAGAGAGATCAATCCACCAAATGGAGTCCCTAATGACAACACCTTTTTAGGATTTACAAGCTATACGCATTTCAATGTATCCGGCTTATAAACAACCGCTTTAAAATAAAAAAGAGGCGCTGTTATATAACAGCGCCTCTTTGCATATATATGGGGTGGGGTTATTTTTATTTCCAGCCGCCGCCTACTGAGCGGTACAGATCTGATACAGCGTTTAAGCGTGCATTTTGAACGGTTGCCAGATCAAGCTCGCTTTGCAATACATTGCTTTGAGCAGTGATCACCTCTAAATAAGTAGCCTGGCCGTTTCTGAATAATAAATTAGCGTTGCTGGTAGCTTTTTGTAAAGTACTCACACGGTCAGCAATAATGGCCTGCTGTGTTTTCAGCTTTTCGATTTTTACCAAAGCATCGGATACTTCACCAACAGCGTTTAAAACAGATTGTCTGAACTGTAAAACAGTCTTTTCGCGATCAACCAATGCAACTTTGTACTGGGTTTTTAACTGCCTGTGCTGAAACAATGGCTGAGCCACCGCACCCGCTACGGTACCAAACAAAGAACCGGGGATAGTAAACCAGTTGCTTGCTTTAAAGGTATTCAAACCACCGCTACCGGTAATAGTTAACGATGGATACATGTTGGCTTGTGCAATACCTACGTTTGCATTGGCAATAGTTAAGGCCAATTCCGCACTTTTCACATCCGGCCTACGGCTTACCACAATAGATGGTACACCGGCTGACAAGTTATCAGGTATAGCTACATCTTCTAAACGAACAGTGCGTTCAATCCTATCAGGAAGTGAACCGGTTAATATTTTTATGGCATTCTCCTGTATTGCAATATTCTGTTCAAATCCCGGAACTAATTGAGCAGCAGACAAACGTTGCGCTTCTGCCTGTTGTACCGCTAACAGGGTAGTTTGGCCCGCATCAAATTGTAAACGGATAATGCGCAAAGTGCTGTCATTAAGTTTTACATTCTTTTGTGCGATAGCCAACTGATCATCCAGCATCAGCAAGTTATAATAGCCTTGTGATACGCTGGCTACAATATTAGTCTGGAGTAATTTTTTAGCTTCAGCTGTTTGCAAGTATGATGCCAGGGCTGATCTGCTTTGATTGCGGATCTTTCCCCAGATATCGGCCTCCCAAGTCAGCGCCAGGTTAGCGTTGTAATCTTCCACATGGCTAGTACGCAGGAAGGACTTTGTACTTAAACCGTTTAAACTATTGTCAGATGGTCTGTTAGTATTAGCTGTTACATTTAAATCCAGCTGAGGAACATAGTTCCATTTTACCTGTTTAAACAATAACTGTGATGCCTCGATGTTTTTAACAGCGATCTGCATATCGTAGTTTTTAGCGATAGCGCTATCAATCAGTTTTTGCAATGTAACATCGGTAAAAAAGCTTTTCCATTGAATATCAGCAACGCTGCTGGTATCGCTGGTGTTGGCTGCGTTTCTGAAATTAGCAGGCAGCTCTGCTTTTGGGGTAGCCACATCCTTTGATACTTTACAGGCGCTTATGAAAGCAACCGCCAGTATTAGTAAGGCGTATGGTTTTATATATGGTTTCATCGATTAATTATTGAATTAGTGATTTTCATTTTTCAGTATCAAGTAGTGAGTATCAAGTATCAAGATTGATTAACAATCTCAAATACAACTTTTTTAAATTATTGATACCTGATACTCACCATTGACATATACTCAAATTAATTTTTAGCCAGTTCAAAGTCTGTTACATGAACATCTTTACCACCGTTATTTACTGGTGCTTTAGGTGCTCCTGAAACTTTTTCCTGTAAGTATTGGAATATCACAAACAGTACCGGTATGATGAATAAACCCAGGATTACTCCTGAAAGCATACCACCTGCTGCACCAATACTTATAGAGTGGTTACCTTGTGCAGACGGACCTGTAGCAATACTCATCGGGAACAAACCGAACACGAAAGCAAGTGATGTCATGATGATCGGTCTTATCCTTAATCTGGCTGCCTCAATAGCCGATTCAACCAGGGTATGGCCTGCTCTTCGTCGCTGTACCGCATATTCCACAATAAGGATGGCGTTCTTGGCCAACAAACCGATGAGCATGATCAGGGCTACCTGTACATAGATGTTGTTTTCAATACCTGTTAAACCTAATACCACAAATACACCAAATATACCTGTAGGGATAGAAAGTATTACCGCTAATGGCAGGATGTAACTTTCATACTGTGCTGATAATAAGAAATATACAAATATCAAACAAAGCATAAATATTACTGCCGACTGTCCACCTGAAGAAATTTCCTCACGTGTTTGGCCTGAGAATTCATAAGCAAAACCATTTGGCAATTCTTCTTTAGCTGTTTCTTCAATAGCCTTAATCGCATCACCAGAACTGTAGCCTGGTTTAGGAATGGCCTGAACCTCTATAGAGTTAAACAAGTTGTAACGTGAAGCAGTTTCTGAACCATAAACACGGGTTAGTTTAACCAAAGTATTAATTGGCACAGTTTCTCCTGCTTTGTTTTTAACAAATACACGATCGATAGATGCAGGGTCGGTTCTGTCGGCAATATCGGCCTGAACAATCACACGGTAGTATTTACCAAAGCGGTTAAAGTCCGATGCTTGCGCAGTACCAAAGTAAGCCTGCATAGTTGACAGAATGTCTCTGACACTTACCCCTAATTGATTAGCCTTTTCATCATTAACCTCTAATTGTAATTGAGGGTAATTGGCTTTATAGGAAGTAAAGGCATAAGCAACTGCTGGTTTTGCCATTAGCTTGCCGATAAAGTTATTGGCTACGCCGCTAAATTTATCCAATCGGCCATTGGTTCTATCCTGAAGCTGTACGTCCAAAGCTTCTACGTTACTAAATCCGGGAACAGTTGGAAAGCTGAACACGAAGAAGGTACCGCTTGGTATGGCGCCTAATTTACCTCTTATTATATTTTGTATATCATCAATATTCTTAACGGCACCCCTATCTTTATTAGGTTTTAACAACAGGAAGATCTGACCTGCTGATGGGCTGTTTGATAGCGTTAAAAAGTTAAAGCCAGACAATGCCATCACAAATCTTGCTGATGGTAAAGCTCTCAGCTCTTTTTCGGCCTGATTGATTATTTTACTGGTATTGGCTAATGAAGTTCCGGATGGTGTTGAAACCGCGATAGCCACGAAACCCTGATCCTCAGTTGGAATAAAGCCTGTTTTTGTTCTGTTTACCAAGTAAACCGTAGCAACAACTATTATTGCCAGCCCAATCATACTGATCCATTTATTACGAATAAGGATCTTTAAGGCCCCAACGTACCTGGTGGTCATATAATTAAACCCACCGTTAAAGCCAGCGTAAAATTTCTCAACAAAGCCTTTTTTAGGCGCCTCATGACCATCGGCAGTATGCTTATTCTTTAAAAATAAAGCAGCCAGGGCTGGACTTAAAGTTAAAGCGTTAACAGCCGAAATAATGATGGCTATAGACATTGTTAATGCAAACTGCCTGTAGAATATACCTGTTGAACCTGTCATGAAACTAACCGGTAAAAACACCGCCGCCATAACCAATGTAATAGATATAATGGCACCGCTAATTTCGTGCATGGCCTCGGTAGTCGCCTCTTTTGGGGTAAGCTTTGGATTATCCTCCATTTTGGCATGCACCGCTTCCACCACCACAATCGCGTCATCCACCACAATACCGATGGCCAACACAAGCGCGAACAAGGTTAACAAATTAACAGAGAAACCAAATAAGTTCATGAAGAAGAAAGTACCAATAATGGCCACCGGAACCGCTATGGCCGGGATTAATGTAGACCTGAAATCTTGCAGGAATATAAATACCACGATAAATACCAGGATAAATGCTTCCACTAATGTATGCTCCACCTGGTCAATTGACTCATCAAGATCGGTTTTGGTACGATAAAACTGATTGTATTTGATACCTACCGGGAAATCCTTTGATAATTTCACCATCAACTTATCAATGGCAATCTGGATTTCGTTGGCGTTTGAACCAGACAATTGTATAATACCAATAGTAATACCTTCGTATCCGTTTAAGCGGTTTACACTGCTATAGCTATAAGCGCCCAGTTCAACACGCGCTACATCTTTTAAACGCAACACAGAACCATCTGCATTTGCACGGATAGCAATATTCTGATATTCTTCTGGAGTGGTAAGTTTACCTTTATATTTAATTACATATTCAAATGCTTCATTGCTACGCTCACCTAATCTACCAGGCGCAGCCTCCAGGTTTTTGTCCTGTATAGCGGCCATTACTTCGGCAGGCGTGATTTTGTAAGTAGCCAATTGAGTTGGATTTAACCAAACACGCATGGAGTAATCCTTAATACCACCAAATACACTGGCAGAACCTACACCTGGGATACGTTTAATCTCAGGGATAATATTGATCTGCGCATAGTTATTTACAAAGGTCGCATCATATTTTTTTGGATCTTCTGAGTAAATACCCATAGCTCCAATAAAGCTATTTTGCTGTTTGGTAGTGGTTATACCATATTGTACAACCTCTGCCGGTAACTGGCTTGTTGCTTGCGAAACACGGTTTTGAACGTTCACAGCCGCCTGATCGGGGTTGGTACCTTGTTGAAAGTAAACTGTGATACCCAGTGTACCGTCATTACTGGCTGTGGAGGTCATGTAGGTCATGTTTTCCACACCATTGATAGCCTCTTCCAATGACGGAGTCACGGAACGTAAAATAGTCTCGGCATTAGCGCCCGGGTATACAGCAGATACCAATACCGACGGAGGCGCGATATTTGGGAACCGCTCTAAGGGCAGTTTTGTTAAACCAAGTACACCAACTATCACCAATAATATGGAGATAACTGTTGATAGTACTGGTCTTTCTATAAATTTCTGAAACATGACTTTAAAGTTTAAGTGTATGTATTATTTTTTTGTTACAGCGGCGTCAGCTACTTTACCTGTAGCTTTTTGAGGTTGGATTACCATACCCTCTTGTAATTTATCAACACCGCTTAACACGATCTGGTCGCCTACTTTTACGCCGTCTTTAACCAGATAATTGTCGCCGTTTTTACCAACAATAGTAATAGCTGCTTTTTTCACTTTGCTGCTATCACCTACGGTAAATACAAATACTTTATCCTGCATATCAACAGTAGCTGATTCAGGTATAATTAAAGCATCTTTATGTTCCAGGCTTAAGCGAACTTTACCAGTGTTACCTGAACGTATTAAACCTTGTGGGTTAGCAAAACTTGCACGTACGGTAATGGCACCGGTGTTTTTATCAAACTGACCATCGATCATATCTATTTTACCTTGTTTGGCATATTCAGTGCCGTCTGCCAATAGTAATGATACTGATGGTAATTGTTTTAATTTCTCACTTAAGGTTTGACCAGGATATTGTTCTTTAAAGTTGATAAAATCCTTTTCGCCTAATGAGAAATAAGCACGTACGTCGTGTACATCTGATAGTTGAGTAAGTGCATCAACATCTGCTGGTGTAACTAAACTTCCTTGTTTTTTAAGTAAACGACCGATATAACCACTTACCGGAGCTTTGATTAAAGTATAACCCAAATTGATCTGAGCAGTTGCAATGTTTGCCTTTGCCTGTTCAATATTTGCTTTAGAAACCTGATTGGTTGCTTTAGCTGTTTTTAACTGATAGTCAGAAACTACTTTGTTTTCAACTAATGGAGTTAACTTATCAATTTCCAGTTGTGAATTGAGTTGAGTTGCTTCGGCAGCATGTAAAGCAGCAATTGCGTTATTTAATGCTGCACGATAAGGCTGCTCGTTAATTTTAAAGATTGGTTGACCAGCGCTTACAAAAGCACCTTCGTCAACAAAAACTTTATCTAAAGTTCCGCTTACCTGCGGACGTATCTCTACATTAACAATACCTTCTATTGATGCAGGATATTCCTGGTAAGTAGTTTGTGTGCCTGCCGTAACAGCGGCTACGGGTAAAGATGGTGGCGGCGGAGCCTGTTGTGTTTGAGGCTTTGAAGAGCAACCATATAATGAAAGTGCTAAAAGCGCTAAAATGAAACTTTTCATAAATAATTAATTTTTGATGATGATAAATGATAGAGATTGAAATGACCTTGCGGTCTGCATATATGTTGATTGAGTTATGTTCATGTGTATATGATCTTGTTGTTGCAGCTAACACTCCTGATAAGCTGTGCTTGTTTTAACAGTTTTAAGCTTCTTAATGCTGTTAATGAGTAACAGGTAAAAATTGATGTCCATGATTGTATGTATTTATATGTTTGATAGATAGATGTTTAAACTTTATATGTTTAACAGTGTTAAATTATTTAACATTGTTTTAATGCAGGCAAAATTTTAAGCCCTTTCTATTGATTTAATGATTGTTCCAATAGCATCTTTTAATACTTGTTGGTTCATCTCATCAGAATAACCTCTGCGCAGGATGTTGATTGATATCAATCCGTGTACTACAGACCAAAAGGTATAATACTTTAAACATACCATATCCTTGGTTGGGTGTTCGATGTGCATGAGTTCAATAATAGCCTGACTGAATTCGTTATACGGCCCTTCTGATTCTTCGAGTGTTGCCACCATATCACAGCAGCAATTCATTTCTACCCCAAACATCAGTTGGTAAAGCTCTTTGTTTTCCATTGCAAAGTCCCAATAAGCCAACCACATGGCTTCCAGTTGCTTTGCAGGCAATTCATATTTGGCTCTCACCTCTTGTAAGTCACGGGTAAGTATCAGATACCCCTTTCGGGTAAGTTCTAACAGGATAGCTTCTTTGTTGGCAAAGTATTCATATATAATGGGCGCAGTATATTCAATCACATCGGCAATTTTACGCATGCTCAAAGCCTGCCATCCCTCCTCTTTCACAATCTGGAGAGAAGCATCCAGAATATTGATTCTGGTTTCTTCTTTTAAGCGTTGTATCCGTTCTTTGCTTGCCACTTTTTTACTTAATTAAATTATTTAACAGTGTTAAATGATTTTACAAAAACAACCGGGTTTTATTTCAATTCCCGGTTTTTCTTAACGGCTGTTAATTCATTTAACAGCGTTAGGCAAAAGTATAAAGGATCTAATTTTTATTTACCATCCTTTTGTCAAATTCATTTCATTGAATTGTCACGTAAAACGCTTTATACGTTTGGTTTGCTCAACAGGTAAATTAATTGTCCTAAATGATAACCTTGGTGAATAGTACGGTTGATCAGAATATTCAGTTTGTTGCGATGTGGCTCCCGCTCAAAATCATCTGCCGATATGGCGCTGTGTTTTGCAAACCAACCTTCTACCGGTAATGCTTCCATCTTTTGTTTAAGTTGAGCATTCACATCATTCCAGTAAGCTTTAAGGTCCACTATCGATGGTCTTTGCAGCTCAGCAGCCTCGGGGTTTCTCAAAAACAGTTCATCCAGTTCAGGATGTAGCCTGTCGCCCAATTCCAGATAGGTGAACATACCGTCACTTACGCCGGTAAGGTGTCCCAACAGATATACACCGCTGTTACGACCGGGAGCGGTTTGGGCAGCCAATTGATCATCGGTTAGTTTATCTAATAAAGTATTGAGGCGGGTATTTTGCAGCTCCCAGTTAGATATAGCCACTTTAACTGCTGTATTCAGCAGCGACAGTGTATTGGTTTCGGTTATTGTATTGCTCATGTTGTGGTGGTTTTTGATAATTAAAAGTCCGGCGTTTTTGCCAGACTCTTAATTTTGATACAATTATAATTCAAATCCATATTTTTTAGCCCACCTATCTTTGATCTCCGCACGAGATTTTACAAACTCATGATCTGTACCCTGTGCAACAGCATCCAGCGGAAAGCGCAAAGGTCGTGTACCTTTTTCTTTGTTGATCAATTCCAGTACACCATCAGCTATGGTTTGCGGATCCATTTTAAACTCAGCCATTTTACCAAATAGTGCTTGCCCCATCGCGTTGAATGCATTAGTAGCTGCATTTCCGTAAGCTGCTATAATATATTCCCTATCAGCATTAACCCCAGGTTTAACACCGGTATTCATTTCGGTTGGATAAACACCGCTTTGAATGGATACGTTTTCGATACCATAATCTTTCAACTCATGCTGAAAACCTTCGGTAAGGGCCTCCATGGCAAATTTAGAAGCCATATAAGGCACCATGAAGGGCAAAGTAAAACCACTGGCACCCGTTGAAAGATTAATGATCAATCCATCTTTACGGGCCCGCATAGATGGCAACACCGCATTATACGTACGCAGCACACCATAAAAATTCACTTCGAACAGTCGCCTTACCTGGTCAAGCGTATAGGCTTCGGTTACGCCAAAACCGGCTAAACCTGCATTGTTTACCAATACATCAATATGGCCATATTTGGCTAAACTTTTTTCAAATGCTTCCTGAACAGAGGCATCACTCGTTACGTCAAGCTCAACAACATCAACACCGGGCAAGGCGGCCAGTTCCTGAGCTGCGGCCAGGTTCTTATCATTTACCCCACGCATCGCAGCTATTACCGTATGGCCTTCTTTTGATAATGTCTGGGTTATTAACTTTCCGAACCCGGTGCTGGTTCCGGTTACTAAAACTATCTTTTTCATTATTGCTATGTTTTATATTTACATAGCAAAGGTGAATTAAGCTCAAAAGCTGTTAAATGATATAAAGCAGAAAATAGTCTTGATATTTATCAAGTGTTTAAGTTGTAACAACGGCTTCGGTTTGTGATTTAAGCTTTGATACCATAATAATGATCAAAGCGCCAAAACCCGCCACAATACCAAAAGCCCAGCGTAATCCTGCTGCCTGAGCTATAAAACCTACCGCAGGTGGTATAATCAAAAAGCCAAGATAACCTACCGTTGATATAGCGGCCAATGCCTGACCTGTATTCATGCTTTGTGATTTACCAGCCATACTAAATACCAACGGTACCACACATGATACCCCCATCCCTACCATCGCATAACCTATATATACCGTATAATTATATGGCAAAACGACAGAAAACAGTAAACCCGTTAATATTAAAATACCGCTAAAACTGAGCACTTTTTTTATACCTGCAGATGCTACCAGCTTATCGCCGGTAAACCGGCCAATGGTCATGGATACCATATATACTACAAATGCGGCCGTTGCAGCCGGTTTTGAGGCATGGAGCACTTTTTGAAAATAGATGCCGCTCCAGTCGTACATGGTATTTTCACAAGCCATAGATGCAAAGCAGATTAGTGAAAACTTGATCAGATGTTTGTCGGGCAAGGTAAAAACAGACCGATTTATTTTATTAACAGGTTTTTCATAATAAGCATAGGGGTAAAAGATCAAGGTAATGATGATCATGCTAATCCCGACAAATAATAAGTGATAAGATGGAGCAACATTAAAGGATACCATCAAATATCCGACAGCAGCGCCCGCAAAACCAGCCATACTCCAGATACCATGGAATGTAACCATGATAGATCTGTCATAAAAACTTTGTACACTCACCGCCTGAGCATTTACCGACAGATTAAATATATTACGAGCCGAACCAAAGAAAAAGAGTAATACCACCAGTTGCCATATATAAGCCGTAAAACCAGGCAGGCACAGTAAAACATTAAAAGCAATAGCACCAACCAGCATAATACTCCGACTACTAAAATGCTTCAGCATTTTTGCAGTTATTGGTATGGTAAGCATCAAGCCTATGGGTAAAGCGAACAATACAGCCCCTAACTGTCCTTCATTAAGGTGCAATTGTTGCTGTATGGATGGTATGCGTGAAGCCCATGATGAATATCCAAACCCCGAAATAAAAAAGAATACCCCGCAGGCCATTCGTAATTTCAATTTCCCGGGAGTTGTAAGCTGATCCATACCTGTGTTAAAGTGGCAAAAGTAGGGATAATTTATAAGTGAGGTACCATTACTTCAAAGTCATTTGTTTGCGGATGCGACTTAAAGTTTCGGGAGAAATGCCCAGGTAAGAGGCAACCATGTTTTGAGGAAAGCGCTGCAGAAATTCGGGGTAAGTATTCATCAATTCGCTAAACCTGTCTTCAGCAGTTTGACTGATGGATGAGCGGATGCGTTTTTGGTGGGACACGTAACTCCGCTGATTCATCTTTTCGATCATGGCGTCAATGGCCGGAACCTTCGCCTTTAATTCATCCAGGTGCTCGCTGCTGATCTGTAAAAGCTCAGTGTCTTCAACAGCATCAATATCATAACTGCAGGGCGTTTTTGTAGTAAAACTTTCGTAATCGGCCATCCACCAGCGTTCAATCCCAAATCTTACAATATGCTCAACGCCTTTGTTATCTACAGAATATTGTCGCATGGCCCCTTTACAAATGAACGAAAGGTATTTGCATATATCGCCTTCCTGTAACAGGTATTGCCTTTTTCGCAGTTTTTTTGGTTTAAAAACTGCCTGTATCATTTCAAATTCCTGATCTGAAACCTTCATTGACGAGTAATCAATAATATATTGTAAAAGCGTTTGATACATAACAAGCAAATATCTATATAAAGGCAATGCACCTTTGTTATAAAATTAATATATTACTTTACTTAAACAGAATTATCCTTCAATTGCAATTTTGACCTATTTGCTTGTGTCAGCAGGTAAATAGCATTATTTTTGGTAACACAACAAGCACATCCTATTGAAAAAAATGAAAACCAGCAGCATGACCTCTGAACCTACTTATAAAGCTGCCCGGGTTGTAGCACCTTCGGTTGAAAGACATTTTAAATATTTTCATTCATTGGTTAATACCGAGGCTGATGCCAATGTTGCCGCCCCTACTCCTGATATTAGTACCATTGAAAATATAATTGATATAGCCTTTTGGGCAAGTTTGCGCCGGGAAGAGGGCTATTCGCCAAAATTTACGCTGGCTTTTCTGCCTCCCGAAAGTGCTGGACAGCCTTTGCTATTTGGCCATAAAATACCGCTTGCACCAAATATCCTTACCAAGTTTGCCTCTGCGGTTCAGCAGCCAGGTATACATTTAGGCGTATGGGTAGAAGATGGTGAACTTTATGTTTGGGGCACCACATTGGCTATACCTGCTTATTGCTTTGTTTTGGAAGTGATAGAACCGGGCCTGTTGGTGATCAAGCACCGCAGGGTTGACGGTTTTGGCAAATTTCTGAACATAGTTATATTAAAAGGTGATGATATCAAAGTAGTAGACGAACAAGGTTCAACCCTTTCCGACTGCCCCACCATCCTCACCTCCATGCTCGACTTTACGCTACCATCCTCCTGGAACGACCCTGTGAATGTGCTGGTACAATTGGCAGCTTCCATGCAGGCACACCGTCGTGGTGGAATCTTGCTGGTAGTTCCTTCCGGTAACGACGATTGGATGGAATCAATCATTACGCCAATATCCTACCCGGTAGCCCCTGCATTTTCTGGCCTTACCGATCTGATGATACATGAGGGCATCGAAAAATATCATACCTCCTGGCAGGAAAAACTGCGCCGGGCTGTAGATACCATTGGTGGGTTAACTTCTATTGACGGAGCCACCGTAATCAACGACAAACATGAATTACTGGCCTTTGGCGCTAAAATAGGTCGATCATCCAAAAGTGTTCGTGTTGAGGAAATTATTGTGACAGAGCCCGTAGTTGGTTGCTCTACCCAGATCATTCACCCGGCACAAAATGGAGGAACACGACATTTATCAGCTGCCCAATTTGTATTCGATCAAAAAGATGCCATTGCTCTAGTAGCTTCGCAGGATGGCCGGTTTACAGTGTTTGCATGGTCGCCCGTGGTGAATATGGTTCATGCACACCAGATAGATATTCTTTTACTCTGAGCTTTTAGGAGAAATGCTTACAAAACTTTAAAATCACTTTATTACCCAAAAAGTGGGTTTACATGGGTTTACACTTTTCATGGTTTATATCGATATAAATATTTTATAATCAATTAATTAAATGAATTTTATACAAAAAATGTGTAAACCCACTTTTGTATAAATATTACGGAATAAGCGCCAACTCATAGCTGATATAACTCAAATACTATCTGCTTTTATTCTCTTAGTATTTTATAAAATGATGGAAGAAAGACTTACGAAGTTTTAAAAACTTCGTAAGTCTGAGAACGTCTATTTAAAATCTAAACCCTATCGATATATAAGGCAACGCTCCCTCTTTTGAGAAACCAACTACCCCTTCAATCAAAACTAATTGAGCCGGTATCAGGTAGATACCGCCTCCATAGCCATCGTGCCACTGGTTGGAGGATTCGCCTGGTTGCCAAACGCGTCCTACATCGTTAAAGCCAATGATGCCCAAGGAGCCAGGTAACAGGTATGAGCTAAAGTCGAGCACTTTTAACCGGAGCTCCAGATTATTGTAGGCAATGGTTTTACCAGTAAACCTGTTGGTATGGAAACCACGGAAGTTTTGCGCGCCGCCCAGCTTCATCAACTGAAAATATGCCGCGTCACCCACTGTTGTACCCAAGCCTGTACGGTTAGCTATCACCAGCACGGAATCCCTATCAGGGTTTAAATAAAAACTAAACTCAGACAGGATCTGTCCATACGTATTGCGGCTACCTGAGCCACCACCAGAAAACCCACTTATGGTTGTATTCCACAAGACACCCTGCGTGGGTATAATCAATTTGTTACGGGTATCCAGTTTCGCATTTGCTATTACTCCTCCATAAACCTTGGTGCCGAATACTTTTTCATTTGGATAGGCCTGGTTATAGTCATTCAAAAAACGCTCATCGTTGTTTGATGCCTGACTATTATAAAACTGCCCGGCTATACCCGCGCTTATGCGCCAGTTACCATAGGTGTGATGTAAGGAAACATCACCGGTAACATAATCATACCGGTTACGGTAATAGGATATTTGATGATCTCCTTTATTTTCAAAAACCGTATTGTTGCCTATTCCAAAAAAGTTACTGAGGTTATTTGGCCCCCGCGATAATATATTAATGCCAAAATCATTATTACCAATCAGCTTTTTCCACTCTGCCACATAAGTAAATAATAACGATTTCCGTTCGAGTGAATAATTGGTTAAAAACTCTTCCCTGAAAGAATAAGGCTCTTTCCGGAAACCATGTTTTTCATATGAAAAGCCTCCGATAAGCAATATCCCAATATCATTACTATAATTAGCTAAAATAATAGGCTCAAATCGGTCAAATTTATAGCTGGTTTTATCGTAGCTATTTACCGTAGAATCAGTAGATGTTTTATTTTTCGCCTGGGATGGCAGCGGTAATTTATTCTGTTGGTCTGAACGATCATAGATGTATAGATTGCGTTTATTATGTAAACTATCGTTCACCGCAAAACTGTCCATTCCATCTCCGCCAACCATACGTACTTTTATGGGTGAAGGCCGGCTACCGGTAACCGAAAAAACGTCATCACCGGCAAAACCATACAGCCTAACCTCTTGGGTTACCGTGGGTGTAAATGTACGGTGATAGGTTACTTTATCAACACTCCCATTTTTTTTGATCTTGTTAACCGTTACGGTTAAATCGCCATTCGATTCATTATGGATAGTGAATTGATCTGTTTTATCACTCGCCGGAATTTCTACTTCGCGCGATATAAAACGATAATACTCCAGGGCCTGCTTGGCAAGCCCATTCCTACGGGCTATCATCTTACTGGCTATCTCCTTACCCGAGAGTTGATAAATGGTATCGGGCATCAGTTTCATAGCCTTGTTGATCAATTCGTCAGTTAATTTTGATTGTACAAAGCTGATCTGCTCCTTCCAGTCATCTTCACTCAATTGGTTTAAAAAGTAGCGGTCAAAATACCTGGCATTAAAATTCCAACCGTTAATATCCCTGATTTCGTTACTATAACCCTGGAATTTTGATTTTAACCATTGATGGGCCACTATCCAGGGTAATACGCCCGATGTTTTGTAATATACCTGGTCGCGGTCGCGCGGTACGGGCTCATAAACAGTTTCGTGTTTGCCATCTATCTTTTCCCAGCGCCATTGATCCTCATGTCTGTCCCAATCGCCCAGGAGCATATCCAGCAGGCGTGCCCTTAAAACCGTCTTTTCATCAACCCGGTTGTCGTTATCCTCCTGCAATTTTCGCTGCACTTTTGGGGTATTATCGGTTTTGTCGGCATCAAGGGGTTCCCGCTCTTCAAATAAAAAAACCTGGTTGGCAAAGTCCTTCCGGTAATCACCCAATGCGGGGTCGTCGGGCACATAAACTATTTTTGGGTTAGAATGCGGAACATCTAACGCCTGGGCTAATGGCTGTACCGTAAGGGCCGAAAAGGGATGCGCCGCCGATACCTGATCCTGCAATATATCTTTAGCGACAGTAGGCCTGAGATCAGCCGGCAATCCTTTTTCAGGATATTTTTGAATGGTACGCAATACCCATTGCTGCCCCGTAGGATCCTGCAAACGCAGTGACTTGGTTTGCTGCCCTCCGCCCTTTTGC
This sequence comes from Mucilaginibacter inviolabilis, assembly GCF_011089895.1. Lineage (NCBI taxonomy): Bacteria > Pseudomonadati > Bacteroidota > Sphingobacteriia > Sphingobacteriales > Sphingobacteriaceae > Mucilaginibacter > Mucilaginibacter inviolabilis. The sequence continues at coordinate 760,076 of NZ_JAANAT010000001.1, read as the reverse complement.
AAAATTTTCAGGCCGCCTTTTTCCGTAGAAATATGAAATATGGGTAATTTAACCGGTGCAGCCCAAAGCTTCCGGTAATTTTCACCCAGAAAAAACCGGTGGGTTTTACTTACATCATTATAGGTGGGTTCAATAGCCAGTTTTATACTATCGCCTGTTACCTGCGCTTTTAAGCTTTGCGGACGTAACAGGGCAAGTCCCGTTAAAAACAGGAATAATAATTTAAACACGTTTTTAGCAGAACGCATGATATGGTTTTGTTTAGCAATAGTTGAACCATTGCATATTACAAAATAGTTTTATTTTTCTAAAGCTATTTCGCAATTAACCCCTACCCTAAGCGCTTTTAAACCGGTAACACCCTGTAATTCTTCCAACTCAAGTTGTTCCAGGTCATCCAGCAGTATATTCTCTTCCTGCAGGTATTTAATGTACTCCAGGTATTCGGTTGCTTCTGTCTGGTTAAAATAAACCATGGCAATTTTGCCGGGCTGGGTTAGTCGTTCTATAGTTCCGGCTATTAAAACCTTATCGATGCGTTTTTTGACCACCTCGTACCTGATATTATAGGCGCCTTCCACATCAAAGCGTCTTTCATCATTTCTGAAACTGATGTCGATAGGATTTGAGTGTATAAATATCAGCTGTGTAGTTTGTAATGGCCTGGAAAGCTGTTCGGTTAGTCCATGAGTGAGGCGGGCAATTTCGGCCATTGATTTAAGCTGCCACAAACGTATATTTTTTAGATACAATACATCAAACATCTTTTCGGGAGCAATGGATTGCCCTATATAAATATCGTATTCGACGCCATCCGTCCGGAACTTTTCAAAGTAGCACGGGTATGACCCCTGTACTTCTTCCTGCGCTTGTTCCAGATAATGATTGATGGAAGTATTGATGAGTTGCATGGAAGCTTCCAGGTTTCGTCTGTTAGTATAAGACAAGCCATTTTCCTGACCCAGAGAATCAAAATAGCGGTCGATCACTTCTTTTTCATTAGGATAATTTTTCCGAAAATGATCAAGAAAGGGGTTTACTTCATCATTCAGAAAACTATCAAGCATCAACTCATCATTGGTGGTAATAAACCCGTTCACTTTCTCCAGCCACTCTTCACATTTATAGATCAGCCTGTCGGTCAATGTCAGATGAATATGTTTTTTTAATATCGTCAGCGTCTCCATAATCATGGTGAGCAGGGATTTCAGATCTTCCTGCAAAGCGCTATTACGCTCGATAGTGGAGTTACGAATATCAACCGCACCAAATAAAGGATACACATCCTCAAAAACTATGGTCTCTATTTCCTGATTTCTTTTTTTCCGGTTACTTTTCCGCAAATAGTTCCAGGCTACCTCATTAAATTTCCATTGAACAGAAGGTTGCAGCGAGGTGAATTTATCTTTGATAATGCTTTCTATGCGGAAGGTAAACTGATCTATACTATTTTGCAGCAACTGAGCCACTAATGGAATAGCTGCCTGCAATTTAGACAACAGCTTTTCATATAACACAATTTCCTGGTAGGAATATACTTCCATAATACCCGCTACCGCTTTATTGTAATAAACCGGGAAGATACCATACGACTTAATACCTGCCTGCCTTAAAACATTAAGAAAAGGATGTTTGGATACCTTCTCGTCCGTCAGTGATCTAAAAAATACGGGTTTCGGGTTTAGCTTATAATCATCGGTAATGGCATAAAATGTTTCTTCGGCCAGACTAAATTCCTTGGCCGATGAGATAAGCACACTTTGTGAGCATTCATTGGTATCAAATATAAGTTTGTTATTAACCGTTAAAAATGGCAATAAACCAAACTCAATAGCAGGGTTTTCAGAAAGCGTCTTTAAGGAGTCGATGATCAAATCGTACTGATCAATTTCGTTATTAGAATGATTAACCAATTCATTACGGATGCTCTCTATAGCATGAGGTAGCGTTATATCGGTGAGGGTTATCACGCTAAAACCCTCAAACTTAAAATTGGTAAGCGGCAATATATCTTCTAAAACCTCTATTCCTTCGTAATTATTGATATAAGGTTCAATGGTGTCGAAATTGATTTTAGGCAGATCACCAAGCAATTTTATATTTACAAATTGAGTGTTGGTCTGGATGTTATAATATCTTGAAAGCCCGGTTTCAGGATCAGAATAAGCAAATACCAGTTCATTTTTTGATACCGTTGAAAAGCCGTATAAACGCTCCAGTATCAGGTTGTATATAAATCGTTTCTGTCGTTGACTAAACAGCTCACCCTGGCTCATATTTACAGAGTGTAAGCCTGAATGGTGACTGGAGTGAAAATCAAAAAAAGCATCTGTACTAAAGAATATTTTTTCGGGGACGGGTGTACTCAGGGCCCAAAAAAACTCTTTTTCATTTAAAATGGGAGGAGTAAGTATACTATAAATCAACTCAAGCATTTCCCGGTACTTTTCGGCATCTTCGGGGTGCATATCCAGATCTATACAGGTGTCAGTCTCAAATTTATTTAATACATACTTATAAAACTCACTTTTTAGTGTTTTTTCGGTTTGTATACGTTCCTTCAAATGCTCCACAAACGGATTAAATGACAAGCAGGTATCTACCTGGCATAAAAAACAGTCATCCTTATTTATATTTAAAACTTCAGTGTGCATTATTGTTATAAAATTACCCTGTTAAAAATTTAAAAACTGTTGAAAGATACGGGTACTATCTTCCTTTAGTTTGGCACATTCATCTTTTTGTTGGGCCCTGTTTGTCTCAACACTCAAAAATGCATTTGCCATGTCAAAGTTATAACTAACAATAGCTTTTGTAAGTAACAGATTTGTAATTAAACAACCTGTATTATCCTTACTATCAAAACCATAGTATTAATCTAATCATATTTTTTGGGTTTCTGGTACTGCTTAAACAGCTTTTGATTAAACCAATGCCCTGCTAAGCTTGTACCAATGCCTACGGCTGCGCCGGCCAGCACATCTGTAGGATAATGTTTACCCAAATACATCCTTGAATAAGCTACTGACGATGCCCAGGCATAGGCGGGAACCGTTACATACCATTTTTTATACTGCATAGATAATGTTGTTGCCGTTGCGAAGGCCAAACTAGTATGCCCCGAAGGGAAAGAATAATTATGGGTGGGACTATTAACAAATATCTCATCTGGGTACCGGTCAGCCGGACGGGTACGGTTAACTCCTACTTTTATAAGTTGGGTAATCAATACACTTGCACCCAAATTGATAAAGGTTTCGCTGGCATTACGTTTTATAGTGGCGTTATTGCTTGCAAAGCCATAAATTAAGGTACCAAATGATGCAGCACCGGCAACATAATATGCCGAATTACTGGTATTGCGCCAATAAAGAGAAGTTGGATATCTTGGATTAATACTTTTTAAAATATCAACATCAAGATTTTGTGCTAAACTATGCCCAGGATTTATAAAGACAAACAGCCATATAAAAAACAGGAAAAGCCTTTTGTCTTTTATCATTAATTACTTTGTATAGTTAAATTTCAATACGTTACCTGCGGTAACCAGATCGCCTTCGTTAGATATATAAAGATTGTTATGGTCATCAAATGCAATACCCTCGGGCTGGTTAAATAATTGGGGCTTCAGCGGATAAACGTTTTTAACATTCCAGGAAGCATCGGTAACCACCAGCACTTTATTAACCGACGAAAGCACATACCATTCGTTGGTATTTAAATTTTTAGCCAGGGCCGATGGGCGAAACGCGCCTTTCTTTTTACCAGTTAGCTGCTGCTCAATGGTTTTTACATTTATACTAAAACCACCAGCCGGTTTTGTAGTTCCATCACTTTGCAGTTGTAAAATATAACCACTACTTACCTTACGCTTATCGTCATCGCAATTTTTACAAAGTATATACAGGCGATTTGTTTTTTCATCAGCATACATTCCTTCGTACTCGCCCGTTGGCACCATATCCTTTATTTTTTTCACCCCCTGAATTTCTTTATTCCTTACCTGGTTAAACGGGAAAGTAAACAGTGTGCCGTCGCTTCTTAAGATGATCATGTAATTATTACAAATGGCGATATCTTCATAATCGCCAGATTTGGCAAAACGACTTTCACTTACCTTTTTATCACCTAATTTCAAATAATATACATTGCCATTCTCATCCTCCTCGGCATATAACGAATCACTTTTACCATGCCTGAAAGCAATGCCCGAGATCTCGGTTAAATTAATGTGCATGTTATATTTTACCGGTTTGCTCAGATCATAGCCTTTGGGATTGGCTATCACTTCTGGTTTATTGGCGCAGGATATGCCTAAAAATACCGCGACGCTGCCAATTGCCATCATGATCAAAGCAACAATCTTTCTCTTCACGTTGTTATTTTTAAGCTTCTCCATCCGTTTTATGCTTTAAAAACCCGTAAATATCCCGCTGTGATTGTATCAGGGGTTCATGTTTTTCGATGCTTATATTTTGCAGCTCTTCGTTAAGCATTACCGCCTGTACATTATCATTTAACTGCAAATCGATGATCTGCATGATCTCAGCCCTGATACCCGGGTCATAAACCGGGAAACATACTTCTATACGCCGGTAAATATTACGGTTCATCCAATCGGCCGAACCCAGGAAAACCTCTGGTTCATTATTGTTATGAAAAATAAATATCCTTCCGTGTTCCAGGTATCTGTCAACAATACGGCGTACGGTAATGTTCTCACTCATCCCTTTAACGCCAGGTATAATACAGCAAATACTCCGTACAATGAGCGATATTTTCACACCGGCCTGTGATGCCTCATATAATTTGGAGATCAGTATGCGCTCTTCCAGATTATTCAGTTTGATGGTGATAGCTCCTTTTAAACCTTTTTTTACGTTGCCTATCTCCCGGTCAATCAGCTCGATAAAGCGTTGCTGTAAGTTAAACTGGGCAACCAGCAAATGCTTAAAATCGATAGGATACCCTTCGGACGTTTTGGCCTTTTTACCCAGGAACATAAACAGCAGTTCCATTTCACGTAGCAGAGCCGGATTGGCTGTCATCAAAATATGATCGGTATAAAAAGCTGCGGTGCTTTCATTAAAGTTACCAGTGGCCAGCAGCCCGGCATATTTTATGCGACCGTTGACCAATCTTTTGATCAAAGCGATTTTGGCGTGTACCTTTAATGCCTTATCGCTATAAATGATCTCGACACCGGCGGCCTTCATTTTTTTGGCCCATTTGATATTATTGGCTTCGTCGAAGCGGGCCTTGAGCTCCACCATTACCTTCACCTTTTTGCCATTGCAAGCCGCGCTGATAAGCGCGTTCACGATGCGGGAATCACTGGCTACACGGTACAGGGTTACTGATATTTCCTGCACGTCCTTATCAATGGCTGCCTCATTAAAAAAACGCAGTATACTGTTGTACGATTGATAAGGTGCATGAAAGATATGGTCATGATCTGCAATATGATCAAATAAAGACTCTTTACCTATCAAACCCGTATTAACGATTGGAGGCCATCGGGTATAACGCAAAGCAGGTAAATTTACGGGCAGTCCCATCAGATCCTTCAAATTATGGTATACGCCTCCCTCTACTACGCTAGAACCCTGCAAGCCCAGCTTTTCGGTTATGGAATGTAACGTACGCAACGGGATGCCAGGCTGGTGTAAAAACCGGGTGGCCATACCCATATCTCTTTTGAGCAACTGTTTTTCGATCTGCTCAGAGAGGTCGCCATGATACTCATCTTTCAGATCAAGTTCGGCATCACGGGTTATTTTAAAGCTATAGCAACCGCTTACAGCCTCATTGGTAAATAGTCTATCAAGATTATACCTGATAATATCATCCAGAAATATGATATACTGCTGATCATCTGCCGATAAGCTATAAAAACGGGGCAGCTGATTAGAAGGTATATTAAGCAATATTGTCTTTTCCTTTTTGTCCTCTATCTCCTGCGTAATTAGGAAATATAAACGATTATTTTCGGGAAAGAATTTTTTACCGGTTTCGGAAAGATCAACAGGTTGCAGGAAGGCCATCACCTGGCTAAAAAAGTAGTCGGTTACTTTATCCTGAATCACTTCTGGAAGTGGCTCATTGAACAACAGGTTTACCTTATTTTGTTTGAGCAAAGGTATCAACCTGCCAGTAAATACCTCACCAAACTTTTGCTGCTGCCTCTCAATCAGTTGCTGGGCCTCCAGTAAAACGTCTTCTTTTTCGTGTGCGGCACCTTTAGCCAGTTTATTAACAGCCAATATAACAGGCATCCTTACCCGGTAAAACTCATCCAGGTTTGAAGAAAATATTGAAAGAAAATTCACTCTTTCCATCAGAGGCAGATCTTCCTTTTCAGCCTCCAATAAGATGCGCCCGTTAAATAGCAACCAACTCAGATCCCTGTCAAAAAATGAATAATGATCCATAAAAGCAGATGTTTTGTTTTGCAGATTATATCAATGATGAGATCAGGAACGCGACTACCGAAATAATGAGACCGAACATGAATACATTATAGGAAACCCGCAACAGCCGGTATTTTTTGCCCAGCACAACACCCTGTGAATAATTATCGCGGATAAGACTACCGTATAAAAAATCTTTATCATCCATCATTTTTACCATGCCATCGCTGTAATCATTTAGCGACATCCGGTAAAAATTACCAAAGAAAAGTAGGTTGACCGTCTTTTTCTCGATATCCTCGGGCGAAAAAACACCCTGGGGTATTGATGGCCGCGTAGATAAGATAGAGAATATCATGGTAGTTAAGCTTACCGAAAGCAGCATAAACGTAGGGATCAACAGGTTGGAGTGTTCATCCAGCTTACGCAATACCAAACTAATAATGGCCGACAAGATGATGGAGTTAACCGTGATCATAATATGAGCCTTATTATCAGCCATATCACTCAAACGTTGGTGGTTTGCCGAGCTTATACGAAACATGGTTTCGATACCTCTTTCGGGTTTATCGCTTTTATGTTTTTTATCGTGATGATCTTGCTCTTCTTTAGCAACTGCTGCTTCAACATGGTCAATTTCAGTTGCTTTTTCACCTTCAGATTTTTCCTTTTTTTCGGCTTTTTCTTCCACGTCGGTTTGTTTTTCCATTAATCTGTCCAGGTTTTTTTGCTTCTGGTTATTCAATAACAAGCGGCAATAATCAGTAAAATAATGATGCGATTGTAATAGCTCAATATTGCCTGCCCGCCAGGTATCCTTATTAATTTCTATGTGCCTGCAGGCTTCCAGCTCTTTGCGCATCATTTTGCTTTTTTCCCTGAAATCATCGGTTCCCAGGTGAAACAGATCGGCATCACACAAAATTTCTTCAAGTAAATTGGTTGGTTTCTGCGGCATTTCGGTAGCCATAATACAGGCATTTACCTTATCAATCACCGCGTTATCTACTTTTTGCTTTTTCAGAAAATGGGTTGCATTCTCGCTGCTTTTTACCTCATGGTTACTCTTATCAACAAAGTAACCGGTGTCATGAAACCACGCTGCTGATAGTACTATAAAGAAATCCTCGTCAGACAGTTGATAATGATTGGCAATCTGGGTAGCAGCAGCAACTACGTCTTTTGTATGTTTAAGATTATGGTATGCAAGTTCGGGATCATGATGCTCATCAAAATATGATATGACCTCATGTTTTACCTCTTCTAACAACTGTTGAAATTTCATGATAGCTTTTTATGGTTAAAGTAATCAAATTTATTTTAAAATTTAATATTTCCGGCAGGCTATTAAATGTTCCTCAGATATTATTTGATGTACCGGTTTGAAAACTTTTTAAACCTTAAATTTTAACATTTTTCGATCCGAAAACGAGGAAAAAACTGCTGAAAATCGTTCGAAAAACCTTCATTTTAACACTTTTTAACAAATTCCAGCACGGTTTTGATGTGTTTTGAAAAGTTTAAAAAGTATTAAACATTTGAAAATAAAATAATTACAAACCAAACAATCTATTTTTGTACCGTTTTATCTCTTAACAAAACGGCCTTGCTTTCTGGTAAAAGAAAACAAGGCCGTTGTACTCACAAATATACTAAAATAAATAGCCATATAAAACACCTGATCACGGTGGAAAATAAAAAAGCCATCCCACAAAATGAGATGGCTTCTTTTTATAGCTTGAAAATGGATTATTGCCCGCTGCCTAAGATAGGGGCAAACTTTTTCATATAATCATTCAATTGGGCCGATACCTTTTTATTGATATCGGTTTGTTTATTTTCCTTGGTAAAATCGGCTATGCCGTTTAGCAATTGTAAGCTGATCTGCACGTCGCGCATATTTACACTGCTTGAATTATCACCCAGCAGATGATAGTTGTAATCCAACTGATCGGTAACGTAATCATCAATGCTATTGGTAAGCCTTTTGCCTAAAACTACGTCATTAAGCTGAAATGCCAGTTGAGCCAGGAATAATTTACGACCGGCTACATCAATATACGGTGTAATATCGGGCATTTCCTGATCATATTTATGCAGGGCTTTCAAAGCCAGATCGTTATGACCTTCCTGCATCAGGTTTTGTATCAGATCGATAAACGTAGAAGCCATTACCGGGTAAAACATCGATGTTGACTCATGATCCAGATAACGGGCATTTTTAAAGTTGCCGAATTTAAATTTGTTCATGATGTTGTTATACATCACCATGGTATTGGTTTTGCCTAACTGATCGCGTTTGGTGGTGTCTTTTTGAAAAGGGATCAGGTGGTAGGTAAAGCCCTCTTTATATAAATAAGGCTGTAAACCAATCAGGTTGTCGTTACCAATGGTAGTGGTAAAGCAAATGGGTCTTTTCCAATGGTTATGGGCCAAAATATCCAGCATCGCCAGGTTATCTTTAGTAACGTAGTTTGATGTGAATTTCCAGTCCATCACTTTAGCCAGCTTATCTTTTTGATCGGCTGTAACTACACCATTTTTAATGACCTCATCAGGATCAATAGTGATTTTAAAGTTTTTGGTTGGTAAATAGTTACCCCAGTCGCCGCTTTGATATTGCACCTGCGCAGCCCGGTTATCTGAGGATATAAAATCAAATACCTCTTTTACTTCTACCGGACCGGCTATTTTCTGGTCGTTATAATAAATAACATCCCTCACTCCTTCCTTATATTTATCATAAGGCATGGTGATAGGCAATGGTTCTGATTGATTCATTTTTCCCTGCATCTGACGGATGTACCAATCGCCGGTAAACAAGCTCAGGTTAACTATACGCACATCCGGACGGATACCTTCTACCTCCTGATCATACCATAACGAATAGGTATCATTATCGCCATAAGTAAATAATATGGCATTTGGAGGGCACGATATCAGGTAGTTATAAGCCATATCATGCGCAGTCCATTTGGTGGAACGGTCATGATTTTTCCATTCTTTGCTGGCCAGCAATACCGGCGCTAACAATAAACAGATAACAGTTGATCCTATAGCAGCTGTATTGGCATTGATGTATTTACGGGCAAATTCGGCAATGGCAATAACGCCCAGCCCTATCCAAATGGCAAAGGCATAAAAGGAACCCACGTATGAATAATCACGCTCACGCGGCTGTATGGATGGCTGATTAACATACAGCACAATAGCAAGCCCCGTAAAGAAGAATAAAAGCAATACAATAAGCGCATCCTTCTTTTTACGGTTAAGGTGATAAAAAGCACCTATTAAACCAATAAGGAGCGGAAGGGCATATAGCGGTGTATAGGTTGTTCCTTTGGTTACCGATTTGGGTAAGTTTTTATCAAAAAGACCCGTAGTCCAGTTACCGTCGACACCCACCATACTGGTTTGGCCGTCGGCATCATTAGTACGACCTACAAAGTTCCAAAGAAAATAACGCCAGTACATCTGGTACATTTGCCAGGTGGCCATAAATTTCAGGTTATCACCAAAGCCCGGCGCCTGGCCATCAGGAATACGCAACCACTCTTTATAGAACTGAACATCATTGGGTTCGGTACTGTACATACGCGGGAATGGCGTAGTATGGCTGTATTCGGTCTCGATCTTTTTACCGGCATTTTCATATTGCGTTTTTCCTTTACGATAAATGATGCTGCCTTCTTTCTGATCGGTAACGGTAGCATCATAATATGGGCCGCTCAATAAAGGGGTTTCGCCGTATTGGATACGATTTAAGTAACCGTAAAGTGTAAAGGCATTGTCTGGGTGCGAGTTATTCAGATCGGGGTTTGCAGTAGCCCTGATAGGTATATAGGCAAAAGCAGCATAGCCAAAGTAAATAAAGGCCACACATAATAAAGCCAGGTTAAGCGTTGGCTTTTTAGCGCGGATACTATATATAATACCGCCTACAAGCGCCACAACAATAAGTAATATAAAGAAAAATGCGCCGGTGCCAAAACCTAAGCCCAGTGAGTTTACAAAGAAAAGGTCAAAATAGGCTGCAAACTTTATAGTATATCCCCTAATACCGTATTGTACCAGCCCCAGGATAACTACACCTGCTAAAAATGCCAGGATGCCATTTTTAACGGTAATATTTTTACTCCTGCGGAAGAAGTACACCATGGCTATAGCCGGAATGGTTAATAAGTTAAGCAAGTGGATACCAATAGATAAGCCTATAACATAAGCTATAAAAACCAGCCATTTATCGGCTCCTTTTTCATCGGCATGGGCATCCCACTTTAATATGGCCCAAAATACAATAGCGGTACACAGTGATGACAGGGCAAATACGATGGTTTCGACCGCCGAAAACCAAAAGGTATCGGTATAGGTAAAAGCCAACGCACCAACCAGGCCTGCTCCCATAATCAGAATCAGGTTTGATTGCTCAACTACATCATCGCGTTTATTCAAAAGCATTTTTTTGGCCAGGGCGGTTATCGTCCAAAACAGGAACATGATCGTAGCTCCACTAGCTACCGCCGAACCTAAATTGGTAAAATAAGGCACCTTGGTATTGTCGCCGAATGATAACAACGAAAATAATTTACCCAACATGGCAAAAACAGGGTAACCAGGCTGATGGGCTACCTGTAAACGGTAGGCGCATGAAATAAATTCGCCGCAATCCCAAAAACTTACGGAGGGCTCCAATGTTAAAATGTAGGTCACAGAAGCTATAACAAAGCAAAGCCAGCCTAAAAGATTATTGATTTTTTTGTATTGCATTTAATATATAGTATGGGTTTTTAGCGCGCGCAAATATCATGATTTTTATAGCTTATTTAAAAAAAACAATTCCGCGCTACCAAATTTAACATAAATTAACTTTTACAATCAATAGCGTAAAGGTTTTGAGCGCAAAGAGTAAGAATTCTTTCTTTGCCCCTCTTGTATCTGATCTTTGTAACGCTACCGCCCGATCATATATTTGGGGTAATTAAGGCCCTGTTAAAAAATTCCTGCCACAATAATCTTTAGTCAAAAAATCAAAGCTCAATTATTAATTATGTTATTTTGTAAAAACAAATAAGGTATTATTTCCTTAGTCAATAAGCTTATCCAATTTTCATGTTAATATAAATAATGCTTACTTTGTAACGATGCAAAAACTCTACTTCTTTCAATCAATAAAATTATTTTTGTTAGCTGGGGTACTCCTCCTTTCGGTTCAGACTAGTAATGCACAAGCTGTTTATCTGCCACAATCCTACCTGCTTTATCAAAAATTCAATGGTGATATATATAGCACAAAAAGCTCTTTTCACACGTCCCTACGTCCTTTTTTGATTGATAGCCTCATCAACCGCACTTATGATTCTGTGATGAATATAGGTGTAAGCGATCAACGTAAAACATGGTTTAGCCGCAAATTGTTTAATGAGCATTTGTTCGACGTACAAACTAAAGATTATACTTTTTACGGGGATGTTATTGCAGATTTACAACTTGGAAGAGATTTTTCCGGTAAACGATCAACCTATTTAAATTCGCGGGGTTTTCAATTTGGAGGTACTGTAGGTACCAAATTCTCGTTTTACACCAGCGGCTTTGAAGACCAGGGCAAATTTCCGACTTATTATAACGATGTTGTAAATGCCAATGGTTTTATACCAGGTCAGGCTTATGCCCGTAATTATATCGGCCAGGCCCGTAACTCGCAGGATTGGTCGTACGTTACCGCCATAGCTTCTTACACGCCTATAAAGCAATTGAACATTACTTTGGGTCAGGATAAAATGTTTGTAGGCGATGGCTATAGGTCATTGTTATTATCAGATTATGCTGCAAATATGCCCTTGTTAAGACTTACCGCTAACCTTGGAAGTGTGCAGTATATGATGGCCTGGGCGTATCTGGAAGATTTGAAAGCACCTAAATTTGATGAATTGGGAAGTAACAGGCGTAAATGGGCCCTGTTTCATTATGTAGACTGGAATGTAAGTAACCGTGTATCATTGGGTTTCTTCAACGCGCTGATTACGCCTGAAGCGGATGATCAGGGAAACAGACGGGGTTTTGATGTAAACTTTATCAATCCATTAGTATTCTCCAGCGGCTTAGGATCGTCAGGGTCACCCAAGGATAATGTATTTATGGGTTTTACAGGTAAGTATAAGATATTTGACAAAACGGCCATTTATGGCCAATTACTGCTTGATAAGTTTAAATTCAACAATTTCTTTTCGGGCAATAACCTCGATAATACTAATGGTATACAATTGGGTATCCGCGGAGCCGATATTTTTAAGGTTAACCGGTTAAATTATCTTTTTGAGTTTAATACCGTAAAACCATATACTTATACCAATAGCAATACGCTTAATAATTATACTTTTTTTGGCGATCCGCTTGCCCATCCTTTTGGAGCCAATTTCAGAGAGTTTTTGGGTATCGTCAACTACTCTATCGGCCGGTTCGATTTCCAGGGTCAGCTTGATTATGGTAAATACGGACTTGATGCTAACGCCACAGACAACAACGGAAAGTTACTAACCAAGCCATATCCGGTTAACCCTAACCCAACTCCGGCTATTGGACAAGGTATCAGCACTCAACTTTATTATGGCGAAGGTACCGTATCGTTTCTGGTAAACCCTAAAACAAATCTGCGCATTGAAATAGGTGGTATATACAGGCAAGAAAAAAATGCCTTGAATGATAACAAAACTACCCTGGTTACCTTTGGGGTAAAAAGCGGCTTCCGGAATTTATACCACGACTTTTAGAGACAAGTATCAAGTAGTTAGTATCAAGACCATTGAAAATAACGTTTTTGAATCAAAGTCTTGGTACTTGATACTAACTACTTTATACCAACCAAATTTACAATTTCAGCGCGCTGATGATCTGCCTTACCAGTTCAGCCTCGGCAAATGGTTTGGTCACAAAACCCGAAAATCCTTTTTTAGATAGTTTCTCGGCATCCGATGGTTTTGAAGTACCGCTGATTGCTATAACCGGTACTTTATTTAAAGGAGCTTTTAATTGCCTGATAGCTGCAATAAGTTCGTGACCATCCATCATAGGCATCTGAATATCGGTTAATATAACGGTAATAGCTTCTTTGGCCAATGTATCCAGGGCGCTTTCTCCATTATTAGCCTGGTAAAATTTAATATTCCACTTACTGGTCATCATTTTCAGGAACATCAAACTTAGCTCATTGTCGTCTACAGCAAGGATACTGATTCCATTGAGTAACGATAGCGGATCATCTATTTTTTGCTTGTCAATGGCAACACTACCGGCTTCATAAGGTATATAAAAGCTAAATGTGCTCCCTTTGCCGGCAACACTTTTTACACTGATTTGCCCGTTTTGCAGTTGAACCAGTTGTTTACAGATATAAAGCCCAAGCCCTGTACCGGTTTGACCTTTTGCCGAGCTGGTTTGATAATATTTAGAGAAAAGATTGGCCTGCTGCTCCTGGCTGATACCTGCACCGGTATCGGTAATATCAACAACCAGTCTGCTTTCCTTATTGACCGATATCAGGGAAGCTTTTACTGTAACACCGCCTGTATTAGTATACTTAATAGCATTGCTTAGCAAATTAACCATCACCTGCTTAAGTCTGAAACTATCGCCTAAAACCAGGGCGTTCTTATCGCCTTCAAAATGATAATCCAGACTTAGCTTCTTTTTAGTGGCGCTGAACTCCATGCTTTCAATCACCTCTTTCAATACAAAATCGGTATTGAAAGGATCACGGTTGATCTTAAACTCGCTGTTCTCCATTTTAGCGGCATCAAGCGTATCATTCAATGTGCGCAACAGCATATCAGACGAAAGCCTGATGGAGCCCAGCATATCCGTTTGCCGGGGCGACAGATTGGTTTGGCTGAATATATACAGAAAGCCTTTTATAGCTGTGAGTGGATTTCGGATTTCATGGCTCATGTGTTGCAGCAGATCCATCTTTTGCTGGGCAATAGTAACCGATCGTTCATTTTCCTGTCGCAGCAAGGTTTCAGATACTCCCAATTTAAGTATAAATACAATGAGCAACGCGGCAAATATCAATACCAGGAAAAGGGCCGCCAGGTAAAAATTATTTATTAACCGGGTGGTTTCCTGGTAGCTTTTAAATGTCATCCCCTTAAACTCATTGGCGATGTTATAATTGATATCCTTTACACCATTTATAATGTTTTCCAGTTCGTTACGGATACGGATGTTAAGCGATATTAAATCTTTTTGTGTGGCCAGCAGTTTGATATTCCGTTCCTGCAGCTGTTTTAACTTTTGATTATAACTCTTTTTATCGCGGTAAGCAACCTTGCGGGTTGCTGAATCAACCAATAAATTTGTCCGGCTATGATTAACTACAATAATACTGGAAGAGGTATTGCTGTTTTTATTAACGATAGCATCTTTGATTCGCCCAAAAAGGCCTTTCTTTTTGCCAACAATATCTTTTTTTATAGTGTCGGTTTTGTTTTCAATACTTTTTTTCCTGGGGCCGTTATTGATACTGATACTGGCCGGTTCTTTACCGGTAGCTTCATTAAAATCGGCATAAACGGTAAGCAGGGAATCAAAATTATGCTTAAGGTCATATAACTTAACCGATAGTTCTAACTTTTTAGCGTGCCAGTACAACACTTTTTGATGTTGTTCTTCGCTTAAACCCGGCATATTAGCATGGTCTTTAAGCAGGGTATCAATCAGGTTAAATGCTTCTGATAGCTTGATTTTATAAGCCTTGCTCTTTTCGTCATCAGTGCTTAATAACGACTCCTGGAAATCATCCTCGGCCTCGTGTAATAATAGTAAGGCCTGCTGTGGTTTTGATTGATCGTATTCAACGTCATGAGCTAATTTGGAAAGATCCTGTAATTTATTGGAAATAGAATTACGTACAAAAAGCGCGATGATAGCCAGGATAATGATCAATGCCAAAAACGCCAGCATGATCTTCCTCGAGATTTTTTGAGTATATGTAGATTTCATTAAAGCTAAATGCTAAGCAACTATGATGCCGATATTTAATTGGCAAAATTAAAGGTAATAATAGCATTTATTAAAGCCTTGAGATGTATATTTTTAACCTAATGTAAGAATAAGTTTAAAATATAAATAATTAGATAAAAATACAGCTCATAAACGAAAATCAGAAAGGAGCATGATGAAGCCATGCATAACTCATACACATGGTAAAAAGGTAACGCTATAAAACCAGGTTAAACAGGAATATACCTGCTAACCTGGTTGTGTGCTTTGTAATATTATTTTCTTTCCAATATAATACGCCACACCGCAGCGCTTAATATGGCTCCTAGTATAGGTGCTACAATAAATAACCATAACTGGCTAATGGCGGCCCCACCTACCAGTAATGCCGGGCCAATACTCCGTGCCGGATTTACCGATACACCGGTAACCATGATACCAACTATATGGATAAGCACCAGGCTTAAACCTATTGACAGACCGGCGAAACCACCATGTATATTTTTGGTAGATGTTGAACCAAAAATTACCAGCAGAAAGATGAAGGTAAAAACAGTTTCGGCAATAAAACCAGATACTAAATTGTAATGACCGGGCGAAAAAGCATCATAACCGTTTTGCCCTAAACCATTAGCTGCTACACTATATCCATCTTTACCGGATGCAATGAGCAATAAGATGCCAGCACCGGCAATAGCGCCTAATACCTGCGCAATAATGTAAATAACCGCTTCATTTGCTTTCATTCGGCCGGCAACAACCATACCTATGGAAATGGCCGGATTAATATGGCAACCTGATATATGACCAATAGCATAAGCCATTGCCACAACCGATAAACCAAAAGCAAAAGAAATACCCAACAAACCAACACCAGTTGAGCCATTGGCACCGGCAATTACCGCGCTGCCACAGCCCATCAAAACCAATACGAGTGTACCGAAAAATTCGGCAGAAAATTTTGAAAAAGTGCTTGTTTCCATGTGAATTATAAATTAGGTTAAAGGATCAGGTATATAATAACTAAACTGCAACTTTGGTTCAATTATAATAACCTGTGCATAGTTATTATAAAGCTACGCATTGTTATATTGCAAATCCGCATCAAATAAAATAAGTTTTAAATCTAATGTTAAATAGTTTCGACAGATACCCACATCTTGTCGACAAAAGTTTAGAACCAGGAGATAGAGTTAAAACCACTTATCAATAAACTTTTTAAAGGGTTCACGGTATTGTTCGCTAACAGGTATCAATATTTTTCCAAACCGGATAGTGCTTCTGGTAACACTGTCAATTTTATCCAACGACACAATAAAAGAACGATGTACCCTCATAAATGCCCCGGTTTTTAATTTTTCTTCCAGGTTTTTCATGGTGGTTAATGATTTTATATAGCCATCGGCATTGGTTACATAAACCTTTACATAATCCTTAAATCCTTCAATATAAAGTATGTTTTTCAAATAAATCTTTACCAATTCATACTCAACCCGTAAAAAAATAAAATCGTGTTCTGTGTAATCTGCAGTGATCTGCAATTGCCTGTCGTTATCAATATCTGCTTTGGCCTTATAAACTGCCCTCACAAAAGCATCATATTCAATTGGTTTAAGCAGATAATCAAGCGCATTTACCTTATAAGCTTCTATGGCAAAATGCTCAAATCCAGTAGTGAAAATGATACGGGGCGCATCAATACCCATACGTTCATTGATAATACGGGCCAACTCAAGGCCATTGAACCCGGGCATATGAATATCCAGAAAAACAAGCTTTGGGATTTGGCTTTCTATAGCTAATAAAGCCTCGGCAGGATCGGTATAAAATGATAAGAGTTTTAAAAACGAGGTATTGTCAACAAGACTCCGAAGGTAGAAAAGCCCCCCTTCATCGTCATCAACAATTATACAATCAATCGACATAGGCTTCTGAATATGAGCTAATCAAGGCAAAATTCAGACCATAGGAAAGTCCTTTCATGCCACCTATACGTGAAGCCATACAACATACAGGAATAATCAAAAAGCGTGTACATTATTCCCCATTATGGTAAAAAATAATGCAACAAGAAACAATAGTATGCCGGTCAGGGTAAACTAAATTGCTGCACCTGCACTATTTTTTAACTCCTTATTTCACTTGGCAATATCCCGAAGTACTTTTTAAAGGCCTCTGACAGGTGCGACTGATGCTTAAAACCAACCTCATAAGTTACTTCCCTGATAGTCATTTTTTGATCAACAAGCAGGTGCCGGGCGCGTTCCATCTTCAGCCTGGTAACATAACCATAAATAGTAGTGCCGAAATAAGCTTTAAAACCACGTTTTAGTTTAAACTCATTTAGGGATACCATTCTTGATAAAACCGGCAGTACCGGAGGGTTTGCAAAATCCTGATCTAAAATATCACGGGCCTGCTCTATCTTTTCCTGCTCCAGATTGGTATACTTTCGTACTTCATCGTGCTGGTCATTCTGCAGCTGTTCCATCTGAAGCATCAGCAGCTCCAATATTTTTGATTCGGTGTGAAGACGTTTGAGTTCGCCGGCACGTTTACATTCTACAATATCGTTTATGGTTTGCTTCATCTCGTGCGACACTAACAAGTCCTGCGCCGATATGGAGGTATATTTTCCGTTCTTGATCTCCTGTACAAAATCGGCATGCAACAACGAATCCTGGTTAATAAGATGAAAATAATATTCTTTTGACAGCACTATCAGAAAATAGTTGTAAACCACATCAGGCTGCAGTTCATACCTGCCAGACAACGAGGGTATATAGCGAATATTATGCCTTGCCCCTCCCCGCATTTTTTTGGTGCGCTGCTTATCATCCATAGCTTGTTTTTGCTCATAAAATATAAACTGCGAGGTTACGGTTTCGCCTTCAATCTCAAACAGGATGCTGGCTGGCTCATTAAACTGCATATGCACGTTCATCAGGAACAAACCACCTGAACTAATCATATGATTTGAAAACTGGTTTACCGGTGGCCGTTTAAT
Source organism: Mucilaginibacter inviolabilis (assembly GCF_011089895.1). Classification (NCBI taxonomy): domain Bacteria; kingdom Pseudomonadati; phylum Bacteroidota; class Sphingobacteriia; order Sphingobacteriales; family Sphingobacteriaceae; genus Mucilaginibacter; species Mucilaginibacter inviolabilis. Next base: position 741,665 of record NZ_JAANAT010000001.1, on the reverse strand, counting down.
GGTCATACTTTTTTCGGCCAGCGGCGTTTGTACGTTATAGCTGTCGGGCAGTTCTTCTATAAACAACCAATCTTCAAAACCTTCTATTTTTGATTTGATGTGCATGTGATAATTTAACTTTATAGCCCGCACCCTATTGGATGCAGGCTATGTTTTCATAGATATATGTAGGTGTTGTGTTATTCCGTTACTTGTACCCCGTTGCCTTCCTGGCTTATATACAGTACTTCGGGGTTGTTTTTAAAATATAACCCCGCGTATTGAATATTTATCAATGGAAAATCGGCAGGGATGCGCAATCTGATCTCACTATCCGTTACACTTGTTATAGTAACATCCTTTGAGTTTCGCAGGTCGACATATACAGTCATCCTGTCTATATTATTTTTATAGTATTTCAGCGAGTTATCGGAACTTACTAAAATAAGTTCAGCACCACGCTTCACTGTTGTCATGTTTGGCGATATCAGTATCTTCAAAAATGGTGGAGCTATATGAAAATTATTTTTTATCAGCGGTTGTCCATCCGTAAGCAATTTTATTTTATAAATACCGGTATCAATGGTAGCGGGTAATAAAGCGTTGAGCCCCGATGCCGTAAAGTTTTCAAATGCTGAACCCTGTACCTTAATTTCTTTATTGTTCTTGTCAACCAGGTACAGTTTTGTACGGTTAGTGTCTGGTATCATAAATTCACCGGTAAGCTGTATATAATCGCCAATTTTAGCGTCGGTATTTGCTTCAAATTGCGGTGCTGGCGCATTGATATAGCGTTTAAGCACATATGTTTTAGTGCTGCCGTCCTGCGCTTTTACTTTAAAAGTGACCCCATCTTTAAACGCCACCCTGGCGCCCGAAGCAGGCTCAACTACCGACTTTTCTGATACCACTATAGCAGGGGTTATAAAGTCTGGAACGGTTTGAAAAGGGGGGTAATAAAGTATGATATTATTATTTTCAATACTTGCCTTCAACTCTGCGCCATTTGCGTCTTTGATCGTAAACCGCTCTATATCATTATACGGATATTTAACAGATTCTTTTTTGCAGGATGAAAATGCTAATACTGCGGCAATTGTAAGCACCAAAATATAAGCGTTGATAAAGCCTGCGCGGAATTTAAAGTAGATCATTAGTCAAATGTTAAATTTTATTAGGGCTAACCCTGTTTTGATAAAAGGGCAAGCCGTATTTGGCTTGCCCAGTGATTAAATTAAAGGTTGTTAATAACACCGGTTTTAATAGTGTAAACACCTCTGTTGCTGGTTGCAGATCCCTGACCAACAGCTCCTGTAATTTGCAGTGCATAGCTGTTACCTGTAGTTGGAGTGATCAGTAAATACACACCAGAAATTGGAGTTACACCTGCAGGAATAACATAATTGTACCAGCCATTTGGCGTAGCGGTAGTTGAAGTGTTACGACCAACACTGGCTACTGCCGCTGCTGCAAAATCACTGATCTTTAAAGAAGCGAATGTTTTGCTGGTATTATATAAAAATTTAAGGGTGTAACCGCTTGGTACTTGTATCACCGAATTGTTGGTGCCGGTAAATATGGCATTTACTCCAGGAAATGAAGCTGTAGTATCCTGTGCCCCATTAGCAAGGTTAACATATACCGAACCATAAACAGCCGGTCCGGATGCCGGGTTACCATATCTGCCGGTTACAGTATAAGTATTACTAACGGGTACTGCATTAACCGATAGTTTGGAATTGGCGGCAGCTTCTGAACTTGCAGGGGCCGCGCCTTTATCTTTTGAGCAAGAAACCGCCAATACTGCAATGGCAACTACTGCCAAACCTGATTTTAATCCGTTTAAGAAATTGATTTTCATGATAATGTAATTAAAGTGTGAATTGATTAATTGTATATATGTTAAATGCCTTCGTACGCCAGGCAGTATAACCTTGATTTATTTGGGGTGGACATTCAACATGCCGATCCTGTTAACAGTGTCCCATCCCTGAAACTCAAAACTGAAAGCGGCTGTATAGAAATAGTCGCCCACCGGGAAATTGTCTGGTATTTTAAGTATCATCGTTTGCGGTGTATAACTCACCACAGGGAGATCATAAGTATTGTTATTAACCGTTACTTTGACCGATTTTAGATTGATAAAAACAGATTGGTCGGCTAAAAATGTAATGTTTTCACCTTGCTTAGCTTCCTGATAGGTCATTACCACCGCCGGTTGTATATATTTTATATGCAAGGGCTTCTTTAAGGTGGCGGTATTCCCTAAAAAGTCCACTTTTACATTATAAGAACCTGTATCTGCATCGGCAGGAATCTGGGCATTAAGACTATAAAGATTACCTGAAGGCTGAATAACCGGGTTAAGCAGGGTGATCGCCTTGCCTGTTTTAGTGTGCGTAATAGTAGTTTTTACCCCACCACTGTTTGAGCTGTGAAAATCGCCCAAAATAATTGGCAGATACATAGCAGGACTGGTTTCTGTATACTGATCGTCGGCCCAGTTAATGGTTAGCGATGGGGGATTTTGCTGTACCACTTTAACTGTATAAGTAGTACTGGTTCCATCGGCTCCTTTTACAGTGTACTTTATATTAGTTGTACTGATTAAAAAGGGCCCAACTTTTTCTGTTATACTGGCACCATCAGAAACTGATATCTCCGGATCAATCACCGTTAGATTATAAAAATAGGGTATGTAAACCGTTATGGATTTATCTAACTGATCAACAGCCCCATAAATAACCGTATCTGGCAGGTTAACTACTTTATAAGTAATAATACTGCTTTTAGGCAAGGCGGGCAGTTCCTCCGTTTTTTTGCACGATACAAAAGCCGCCGCTAATACAATAAACGTAAGAAAATGTATAAATTTAAGTTTCATCTATCCTGGGCTTATTATTTGATTTCGAATTTCTTGCTGCCTTTGGGTACAATTACATACTCAAAAGTGAAATACATATGCGGGGTATCAATAAACCATTTGTCGGCTGTGAATGCATCTTTGTAGCAGCTGATCATTTTGATTTTGGCATAATTTCCCTTTGCTGTTCTAACTATCAGCGTTCGTGTGGCGGGTAAAGCGTAAACAACATGCTGTTTTGAAGCACTGCCGTCACCCATTTTGGTACCATTAAAATCATACAAGGCCCAGCCTGTACCCTGGCCAAAGTTTCCAGCCTCATCAAGCCCAAATGATTTTGTAGTAGTGAACTGATCATCGCTTGGCACATCGGTTACCTGTTCAAATGGCTGTTTTAAAATGAGTATCCCTCCCTCGGTTTTATGATCTGTTGCCCCATTGCTGCCTATAAAAATGTTATAGGTGCCTGTAAATACCATATCCCACGATGCGGTTTTTGCAAAATCGGCCGTTATCTGTGTTTTATTTTCCAGGCTGTAATATAAAGGCGGCAATGTAGCCGCGGGGTTATTGTCATCAGCCGGAGCGTAAAGATTTTCGACCCTGGTTAGTTTATAAAATGATACTGATCCCGGGGCTACAGGCGTTGGATCTGGCGCTGGCGTTGGTGCCGGATCGTTTTTTTTAGAACAAGCAGTAAACAAAACACCGGTAATGGCAAGCAGGCAAAGCCACTTTCTTAAATTATTCGTTGGTGATAACATGTGATTGATATATTATTTGATATATGGTAAAATGTGTTTAATCTTTGGTTGACAGGTTACGGCTTCCATCCTGCTGTACATAATACTTGAAGGTAAAATATGGTGCAGGCCAGTTCAGATCGGTTACAACGGCAGGCGCTCCTTTATACATGCTTACTATTTGCAGCTTGGCATATTTGCCATCAGCGGTACGCAAAACATAAGTGCGGTTTTTAACCGGTACAGCCAGGTGGGTTTTCAGATCGTAGAAATACCAACCGGTGGCATCGCCATTACCACTGTCCCAACCTGTCGCCGTGATGGATGATTTTGCAAATACGTCATCTGCAGGGGCTTCGGTAACCTGATCGTAGGCTTTATTCACCACAACCATGCTGCCTTTACCAGTTCCGCCAAAACCATAACTGGCATCATTTGTACCGTTATTAATGCCTATATAAGAATTATATTCACGAGCAAAAGAAATATCCCACAATGCTGTTTTCTTTTGACTGCTATCTACCTTGGCATTTGTACTAAAGCTGAAATAGAATGTTCTGAAACCGGTGCTGATGGTTTTGCCCACATCGCCCGGCAGATCGTTTACTACAGTGCTTTTTCCATCCTGAAGCTGTGGTTTTACTTGCTCTTTTGTACAGGAACTGATCAATAAAGTTGAAGCTATTGCGAAAAGGAGCGTTTTGAAGTAATTGTATTTTATCATTTGCATAAATCTTTGTTGTTAAAAAAATCGGTAGTTTAATCCGGCCAATATCATTCTGCCGGGCTGACCGGGCATTAGCATATCACGATAGTTGAGTATATTATCAGCTGTGAGCTGTACGGCCATGTGTTTATTGAGCAATGTTTTCTGAACCGAAGCATTGAACAGAAAAAAGCCGGCAACGTAAGTATCATAAGGATCCAGGAAACCATTCGGCCGGTTTGATTCCATAAAGCCATATTTACCACGATAGTTTATCCTGAACGTACCTGTAATACCCTTAGGCTCATATTCATAACTGAACCGGATATTGGCCATATGGCGCGAACGATTGGTTAACCCGAAATAATCAGAAACTTTAGAGCGACGATCTGTACCCAGGTTAGGGTCGTATACTTTGGCATAAATGCCTGTACCTGCTTTAATCGAATCAATTACCCCACGATCCTTAGCATAAAGCAATTGGTATCCGGCGGCAATGGTGAAGCCCTTGGCAGCTATCCAACTCAAACCAACATCCAAACCAGAGAGAAACGCCTTATCAATGTTGAAGTAAGAGAATACTTGCTGACCTCCTTTTTTGGATGCTACCTGATCGGTATTGATGAAATTATGAACGTTATTATAAAAACCGTTTACATCAATCTTAAATGAGGCGGCAGGTGTAAGTGTAAAGCCCGCGCTGTATGACACTGAACGCTCTGGTTTTAGGCTACTTACTTTGGAAGCATTTGGAAAAACGGCCGAAATTTCGCCGGCATCCTGCAGTTTTTTTAGCTCTGCCGCAAATTGTTCGGTGCCCAATACGGTATAACCGCCACCTGCAAAATTGGTAAACACTAAATATAACTGCCTGAAGTCCGGTGTTTTGAATCCTGTAGCTATGGCAGCTTTAAGCACCAATATTTTTACAGGTTGATAATTAATACCAAAGCTTGGTGTAATGCTGCTGCCGTAACGGCTATGGTGTTCTACACGAAAACCACCGATCATGCCTACCTTATCAGATACCTTCCAATCGCCCTGGCTGTAAAAGAAAGAGTTTTGCTGATGTTTGCCACCCAGGTAAGCATCGTTATCCATAGTTTCATACTGGGTACCAATACCGCTGGTAACTGTTAAGGAGTTAAACCACATTTTTGAGGCCTGTACCTCGCCACGGTGCAGATATTGTGTGAAATTGTTACCTGGTATGATCTGGTTGGAAGTAAGATCAGTAATGTTTTGACCAGTAGAATAACGGGTAAGGTAGTATTGCGATTTAATACGCAAACCACTGCTTAGGTTTGTATTCAGTACAACCGATCCATTTAGATCATTCTCGTCTAATATGTCTTTTGTAGGACTGCCTGTATACGATTTATCATTTACCGAATGACGCGATGCAAACCTACCGGTAAAATTGAGGGTGTTAACCGTACTCAGCATATACTTTGCTCGTCCTTGTAGGGTATAGCTGGTATATGGAGGTACGGTTTTGCCCTCTGATAGATAAGGATTGGCGTTAAAGCCATCGGTTCGGTAATAATTTCCGGCGATATATCCTGAACCTTTGCCGTTGGCAAAGGGACTTTCGCCTTCCAGGTTGGCATCAACTGTATTGAAAGTTCCATATCGCACGCCGGCCATGCCCTGGCTTTGCGATACGTGCTGGCGAGTTACAATATTAACTACACCAGCCATCGCATCGCTACCAAATAAACATGAAGAAGCTCCTTTGATGATCTCAATCCTTTCGATATTAGCCACAGTAATGCGCGACAAATCGAAATTGCCCGAGTTACGGCCCGTCATCGGCTGACCGTCAATCAGTATCATGGTATAACCGCTATCGAAACCCTGCATTTGTAAACCAATAGCCCTTGCCCCTGAACCGATGTCGTTCACAATGGCCAAACCGGTTTGTTCTTTCAGCACTTCGTCCAAACGCCTGCTGCCCATTTGCTCAATTTGTTTGCGTGTGATTACCATGGATGGCATCGGCGTACGCTGTAAATCGATGAGGTTATCAGGATTATATTTTTTGGTGTTGATGTTTACCTCATTCAGTATATTAACATCGGCTTCTATTCTGATGGGTAAAACCAGGTGTTCATTTGTCTTTAGCGTAGCTTTAATGATAGTAGACCGGTAACCGATAGCGTTTATCCTGATATGATAAGCACCAGGCAAAATATTGTTTATGGCGTATTGACCTTTATCGTTAGTGGCACTGCCCTGTCCTGTTTGTATAATAGTAATTGCTGCGCCTGCAACCGCATTACCCTTATCATCCGTAACCGTACCCTGTAATTGGGCGGTTAATGATTGGGCCTTTATATAGTTTAAATGCAGCAGCATGACAAATAGTGGTAAAAAGTATTTCATTAAGGAGTTTCTTATTTTTAACCAGTCTAAATAAGAACAAGACAAAAGTGCTTAGTTTATTTGATACTTTGTTACCGGAATCGGGATTATTTTTTACGACTTTGGGACTATTATTTCGGTAATTATCTTATCAGGCAGTCATATTGTTGATCGAAATAAGTAGCCTAATTCCACATAAAACCTATCATAGTAGTTAATAATCAGATATTTAAATAAATATCACTACCTTATAATCCAAGGTATTAACCTCAAATTGTAATGAGCCTGATTTCATAAATAAGCACCATCTTATTTGGAATAATTATAAATAAGAGGTTCATTTGTGTTATGAAAAACAACACGCCCCGCAGGAACATTTTTATCCTGATTTTAACTATACTATTATATAGCGGTCATTTAATGGCGCAAACCAGCTCCGGAGAATTTAAAATGGTAAATGATCTGGATGCAGTTAAGCAGAAAACCTATTTCAGCTTTGATAAAGGCCAACGGGTTGAAAACGCGGATACGACCGGTAAAGACTGGGATCTGGTTTTTGCCCGGACGGTGATCTTAGTAAACGGTGGTACAAGCGGCAAGGGAAATACAACTGCCCAGCTTATAAAAGACACCTCTTTTGATAAAATTCAAAAGGCGCCTGTAAACGGATATCTGGAAGATAGTCAGAAAACAAAAGCCATACCCTGGGGCAGCAATAATGGCTGGTACACTTATGATATGAGCAACCACAGTATCACTCCCATACCGGGCCGTATTATTATTGTACATACCAGCTCTGGCAAGTACGCTAAAGTGGAGATACTGAACTATTACAAGAATGGCGATGGCGATTCTGGCTATTATACATTCAAATACGCTTTTATTGAGCCGGGAAATTAATTGTAAAGCATAAACACATGAAAAGATCTTTTTGTCTCCTGCTATTCATAGCCGGATTTATATTTAGTTACAGAGCCCAGGCGCAACCTAAGCGTATCATCACCCTGAACGGTGCTTTAACCGAAACTGTAGATGCGCTTGGCTTGGGTAAAAGCATTGTTGCTGTTGATGTTACCAGCACCTACCCTGCTTATGTGAATACTTTGCCCAAGGTTAGTAAAAACCGTTCTGTATCAGCCGAGGGCCTGATATCCTTTAGTCCGGATGTTGTACTGGCTCCTGATGGTTCGATATCCAAAGAAATTGAATCACAAATTAATGCAGCGGGTATCAAACTGGTGCGCATAAAGCAGTTTTTTACTATTGACGGCACCTATCAGTTTATTAAAGATGTTGCTGCGGCAGTAAATGCAACGGCAAAAGGCGATGTATTGATTAAACAAACCAAGGATAAGGTGACTAAAGCGCTTACATCGGTAAAGCAGCAGCCTAAAAATACCAAAGTGCTATTCATTTACGCTCGTGGCCCTGGTGTGATGATGGTGGCTGGTAAAAACACGCATATCGACGCTATCATTAGCCTTGCCGGTGGTAAAAATGCAGTAAGTTCTTTTAACGATTTTAAGCCCTACACTACCGAAGCGCTTGTGGAAGCTAATCCCGATGTCATCCTGATGTTTGACTTTGGGTTTAGCAGCCTGGGCGGGATGGAAAGCATTCTGAAGATTCCGGGTATGGCACAAACCAATGCCGGTAAAAACAAACGTATTGTACAAATGGATGCCGATTTGCTGATCAATTTCAGCACCCGGCTTGATCAGGCCATTTTACAACTGCATAGCAAAATTTAGTATCCAATTATTTAAGTACATGCCCAAGGGACTCATATATATTATCTTATCTGTCTGTATCGTAATTGCAGGCATTATTTCCGTTGGGTTAGGCGCGGTACATATCCCTGCCGGAGAAGTTTTTTTGCTGATCCTGCACAAACTGGGCATTTATCATATGTCGCAGGTTAATGAACAACACAACGTTATTATTTTTATTGTACGGCTCCCCCGCTTATTGCTGGCTATTCTGGTTGGCGCAGCGCTAGGTATTTCCGGGGCGGCAATACAAGGCATTTTCCGGAATCCACTGGCCGAACCGGGACTTATCGGTATATCTGCCGGAGCAACATTGATGGCCGTAGCCATTATAGGTTTGGAGGCTACTTTATTAACCAGTTTAAGTAATCTTTTTGGTTACTATCTTTTGGCATTTGGCGCATTTGTTGGTGCTGGCCTCACGGCATTGCTTATTTACCAGATATCGAAGCATAATGGTAAACCCAATGTAGCCACTATGTTGCTGGCTGGTATCGCTATCAACGCGCTTGCGGGTGCGCTCACCGGGCTGATCACTTATTTAGCCAGCGAGCAGCAATTACGCAATATCACCTTCTGGATGTTAGGCAGCTTAGGTGGTGCTACCTGGCAAACGGTAACCTGTCTGGCTCCTTTTGTATTGATCCCGGTTATCCTGTTACCATCATCAGGCAAGGCACTTAATGCCTTTGCTCTGGGCGAAATGCAGGCCGGTCATCTGGGGCTTGATGTAAACAAAACCAAACGCAGGGTGATCCTGCTATCAACCATGGCTATTGGGGCCTCGGTTTCGCTTACCGGCATCATCAACTTCATGGGGCTGTTAGTACCACATATTATACGTTTGGTAATGGGTGTTGATAACAAACATGTTATCCCCGCATCAGCCTTACTCGGAGCGCTGACTCTAATTGTGGCCGACATCATATCCAGAACCCTGATTGCGCCTATTGAATTACCCATTGGTGTGATCACTGCACTGATTGGCGCACCGGTATTTTTGTATATACTCATCAGGGATAAACGAAAATTAAGTCTCATTTAAATATGCTGACCGTTAATAATATAACCTACTGCGTTGGGCAAGCCAAGTTACTGAAGGATATTTCTTTCAGCATAAAGCCGGGTGAAATGGTGGCCATACTGGGTGCAAATGGTGCGGGTAAGTCAACTTTACTAAAGATACTCTCGGGTACCAATCAGCCCGAAAGCGGAACGGTATCTCTTCATGGACGAGCCTTGAATAAGTATACAGCAATGGAGCTTGCCCATCAGCGAACGGTATTAACTCAGCAAAATGTGGTGAGCTTGCCCTTTTTGGTTAAGGAAATTGTGATGATGGGGCGTTACCCGCACTATCAGAATACCCCTTCGGCAAATGACATTCACATTGTACAAAGTGCCATGGAGGCTACTGGGGTACAAACATTTGCCGAACGATCATACCCTACTCTCTCCGGCGGCGAGCAACAGCGTGTACAGCTGGCCCGAGCGCTGGCCCAGGTATGGGAGCAGCCTCATGCCCTATTGCTGATGGACGAACCAGTGGCAGGTATGGATATATTATATCAGCAGCAAACACTGGCCATTTTAAGATCAATGGCGCAAAAGAAATTCATCGTGGTAAGCGTGCTACATGATATGAACCTGGCCGCACAATATGCCGATCGCATCATCATGATGAAACGCGGCCGAAAATGGCATGATGGTACTCCTGCCGAAGTATTAAACTCCAAATCGGTTTATGAAATATTTGAAATTGAGGCAGATGTATTTACTAACCCGTCTACCTTAAAACAGATCATTATGCCTCATGAAATAACATTTGAACAAAATAAAACATCTTTAAAACTATAAATATGGAAACATTAACTAACACATTAAAAACGAGATATCAGGAATATAAACTAGCCAATCCCAAAAGACGCATCCGGGAAATAGCAGATGATCTGATGGTAAGTGAAGCTGAGTTACTGGCTACAGGGCTTGGTGAAACCGTAACTTTACTCAAAAAAGATTTTGAGAACATCCTGCAACAGGTGAACGGCTTGGGTTATGTAATGGCCCTTACCCGGAACGAATATTGTGTAAGCGAACGAAAAGGCATTTACCAAAACATTTCTTTCACTCCGCACGCAGGTTTAGTATTGGGCGAAGACATCGACCTCCGTTTGTTTTTACAACAATGGCATTTTGGGTTCGCAGTAAAAGAAAACGGTCGCGAAAGCCTGCAGTTTTTTGATAAGCAAGGTGTTGCCATACATAAAATATATCTCACCGATACCAGCAACAAAACAGCCTATGATGAGCTGGTATTACAATTTCAGGATACAGATAACCAGGAAATTACTGTAGATGCCTCACAAAAAACCACAACCGTAGAGTTACCCGATGCTGCTATTGAAACCGCCGCGTTTCAGGATGCCTGGATAGCCATGAAGGATAGCCATGAGTTTTTTGGCTTATTGCGAAAGTTTAAATTGAGCCGCACTCAGGCGCTACGTCTGGCTCCTGCCGGATATGCTAAAAAGGTGAATCTGCAAGCATTTCAAACCATTGCCGAAACATGCTCTGCCGAACAAATACCTGTTATGATATTTGTAGGTAATAAAGGCTGCATCCAAATCCACAGTGGTAACATCACCAAATTGGTACCTATGGGGCCATGGTTCAATGTACTTGATCCGGAATTTAACCTGCATCTGCGCGAAGATTTTGTTGCCGAGGTATGGCATGTTGTTAAACCTTCAACTGATGGCGACGTAAATTCTATTGAATTATATGATGCCGATGGTGAAATGATACTGCAAATGTTTGGTAAGCGCAAACCGGGCATCCCGGAGTTAACAGAATGGCGCGAGCTAGTGAATCACACCAGTAAATAATATATTGGTGAAAAGTAAAAGGGCCTGTAAATGTTTACAGGCCCTTTTGCTTTAATGCTTTTTTGATCTTTATTAATCGAGGTTTAAAGGCTCTTTACCCTTGTTCAAAATACCATTACGTATTACTGAATGCTTTTTACTGTAAGTAAAATAAATTACTAAACCAATCAGCATCCAAACTGCTAAACGTATCCAGGTATCAAGCGGTAACGACACCATCATTAAAACACAAATGATAATACCGGCAATGGGAACAAAAGGCACCCAGGGCGTTCTGAAAGGACGCGGAGTAGATGGATCTGATTTTCGCATAACCATTACCCCAACACAAACCAGCACAAAGGCAAATAAAGTACCTATAGATACCATTTCACCTACTACTCTTACGGGTACAAATGCAGCAAATAAACTTACAAATACAGCAAATAATAAATTTGATTTATAAGGAGTTTGAAACTTCTTGTGAACCGTTGCAAATGTTTTAGGTATCAATCCATCCTTGGCCATGGTGTAAAATATGCGGGATTGTCCCATCAAAAACACCAGAATTACAGAGGTATAACCGGCCAATATGGCTACTATAATAGACTGCTGTAACCAGGCATAAGGTGTTTTGGCTATGGCTACAGCAACAGGTGCAGCACTATCTTTAAATTCCTTGTAATTGGCAACCCCCGTCATGACGTGCGAAAACAGCACATATAATATGGTACATACCAGCAGCGAGCCTATTATACCTATCGGCATTCCGCGTTTGGGATCTTTTGCTTCCTGGGCTGCGGTTGAAACTGCATCAAAGCCGATAAAGGCAAAAAACACCACTCCGGCGCCCCGAAGCACACCAGACCAGCCAAACTCTCCGAATTTACCGGTATTTGCAGGAATGTAGGGAGTATGATTTGCCGGATTAATAAAGGCCCAGCCAACACCTATAAAAACCAATACCACAGCAACTTTAAGCACAACCAATAAATTATTGACAAAGGCTGACTCTCTCGTACCGCGAATCAGTAATAGCGATAAGCATACAATAATAAATACAGCGGGAAGATTCATGATGCCATGAATCTCGGTACCATTAGCAAGCGTGACACTTTCCCAGGGCGACCGGGTAAACTGGGGAGGTATTTCTAAGTTGAAAAAATGCAAAAATTTGGTTAAATACTGCGACCAGCTTATGGACACTGTTGCGGCACCTAAGGCATACTCAAGCACCAGATCCCATCCTATTATCCAGGCTGTAAATTCGCCCATTGTAGCATAAGAGTAAGTATAAGCCGAGCCTGCAATGGGGATCATACTCGCAAATTCGGCATAACATAACCCTGCAAATGCACAACCAATGGCGCCTATAATAAATGATATGGTAACAGCGGGTCCGGCGTTATTGGCGGCAGCTAACCCGGTAAGTGAAAATAACCCGGCTCCTATTATCGCGCCAATTCCCATGGTAACCAGGTTAAAACTACCTAAAGTTCGCTTTAATGTACCTGCACCCGTTTCCGAAGCTTCTTTTAATAATACATCTAATGGTTTCTTAAATCTCATAAAGCTTAAATAAAATTATCTTCAATTGTTAATTATTTGTTCTTAAACGCAATTAAATTTATTGGAATTTGAAGCGCCGAATATAATAATATGATAGCTAAGTATTTCTAAGAAAATGGTTTGAATACACCAAATCATGGTTTTCCGTTAGATAGTAGCTTACTCCAGACAGGGTAACGTGTCGGAAACTAAAAGAGATTGTCTCATAAATTAAATCGGGGCTTTGAGAATCACATATACGAAAACGAGCCCCATCACCATCAAAGAAAAAGAGGCTGTTCCCATATTTATGAGACAGCCTCCTGAGAAGGTTTCCTGGCCAAATTTAGTTCCAGTCCAATGCTTCGGCTCTAAAAGAAATGACGTTTTTCTACTGTTGTCTCCCCTACCAGAACCTTACGTAAATAGCCGATAACAATATCAATATCACCGCTATCAGCATAACGGAAGAAGGTTTTAATTTAAACATGGTTCTTTCAATGGTGATAGCTTTGGCATTGATCACCTGTCCTTTCAAACTGATGGCTACCATGGTAATACAAGTAATCAGGAACGACCAGCTCAAGGAGATAAAGAATGGTATCTCATAGTCGCCCTTCGCATTATGAAATGCCGAATACAATATCGTTTCAGGCCCAAACCACTTAACCGCAAAACTGTTAAAAAATATAGAAGAAGTAATACCTACCAATATCCCTACAATAGCGGCCACCGCGGTAGTTCTTTTCCAGAACATACCCAACAAGAAAGTAGCTAGTACCCCCGGGCTTACAAAGGCCGAGTATTTCTGAACAAAGGTATATCCCCCCTCACCGCTAATGCCTAAAACGTCGCTCCAGGTAAACATAACGGCTGTGAGCAAGCTCATTAATATAGCCGCTCTGCCTGTCCACACCATTCGGCGTTCGCTAGCGTCTTTCTTGATGTATTTTTTATAAATATCGAGCGTAAAAATAGTGGCTATACTGTTTACTTTACCAGCCAGCGAAGCTACTATCGCCGCAGTTAATACTGCTAATGACAAACCTTTTAAACCCGATGGCAGGAAGGATAACATAGCTGAATAAGCACCGTCTTTACCCCCTGCTAATTGTGGTAAATGACCATTTTTATACAACACAAAAGCGACAATACCCGGCAGCATTACAATTACCGGCATCAGTATTTTTAGTAAACTGGCAAATAGAATACCGGTACGCGCCGTAGTGATGTTAGCGCCCAGAGCCCTTTGGGTGATGTATTGATTACAACCCCAATAATTTAAATTGCTGATCCATTGCCCCGAAACATACATAGCAAAACCTGGTAAAATCAGGTACTTGGTTATGGTTTCGGTAGAGGCCCCTGCTGTAGGTTTTTTAAATATGAGATGGAAATGATCTGGCGCGTTTTTCAATAGTAAATTAAAACCGGTCAGCACATTGGTGCCGAAGCCAAATTTCTCACTCACGATAGTTAATGATAAATAAGTAATGGCTAAGCCACCAATAATGAGCACACCTACCTGTATAACATCGGTATAACCCACCACCTGCATACCACCCAGGGCAATAATAACTCCGAATATGGCGAGCCCTATCATGACCTGGTGAAAATATTCACCGCCTAATAAACCGTTGATAGCTAATGCACCCAGGTATAATATGGCAGTAAGGTTTATAAACACATACAAAAGCAGCCAAAATATCGACATGACCAGCGCCACCCCTCCGTTATACCTGTCCTGCAGAAACTGCGGCATGGTAAATATCTTATTCTTGATATAAATCGGCATAAAAAACACGGCCACAATGATCAACGCGGCAGCGCCAACCCATTCATAAACAGCTACGGCTATGCCGGCAAAAAAACCATCGCCGCTCATCCCAATAAACTGCTCTGCCGATATATTGGAGGCTATAATAGAGGCACCTATGGCCCACCAGGTAAGTGATCCTTCGGCCAGGAAAAAGCTGTGTGAGCTATTATTGGTTTCTTTTTTACGGCGATTATAAATGTAGTATCCGTAACTGGCAACTATGATAAAATAGAAGAAAAAGACCAACAGATCGGCCGTAGAAATGTGTTTCAGCATGAGTTTTTTTGCAATAGGATATTTAGGCCGGTAATTTTTGGCCGGTTCAATTTTTCAAATCTATGAAATAAAATGATTTGACATAACCGCCGGTGATATAATGTCACCAGCGGTTATGCTAATGGGGTATTTGTAGAAAACCCGGTTAGAATTTCAGCGTTGCCGGTAAGTATTTGGCAACCAGATCTTCATAGTACGGGCGCAGTTTTTTCCAATCCGGTGGCACGGGGCTCTTGGAATAAAGATCATATGGGTTAAACAGATCAACCGATTTAAATAACTGGTGATCATGTGGGGTCATTAAATGACTGTAAGCATTTTCCCTGTGCTGCGGATAAAATGAGTGGTAACGAAGCATGTACAAGGCCTGTTCTGGCAAATAAGGCTTCATGATATGGTAAATGTACTCATCGTGCCCCCAGGTCATGTGCACGTTCTCCAAACCGCAATTTGGTTCATAAACACCATATTTGGTATTGTAACGAGGGTCGTGATAATCAGGATTCTGATCAAAATACTGAGCGTATACGATCTTATCAGAAAAAGCGCATCCTACCGGATAGCTATCGCCTACCACTGCCCATTGAGGTTCGCCAAAAAGGCATAATACTTTACCCAGGTCATGGAATAAGCCGGTGAGTACCATCCAATCCGGGCGGCCATCTGCACGGATAGCTTCTGACGTTTGCAGCAAGTGTTGTAACTGATCCAGATCGGTATCCGGATCGGAGTCGTCAACCAGTTGATTTAAAAAATCAAAGGCTTCCCAAACTGTCATTTCTTGTTTATCAAACGCCAGGTATTGCTGCTTTTTCTGCAACACAAACTCATAGGTTTGATTGATGTGCTGTAAGCGATAAAACTCCCGTACACTATCTTTTGTGGTAGCTTCGTAGTCACGATATGCTTGCGTATCCCTGCCGGCGGCTATGGCATCGGCATCGGGGTAACGAACTAATAAATCATCTTCCCATTCTTCTATGGAATTTAGCGGCCCCTGTTCAGGCGTTCCGATTATCTTGCTCATGATGTTATAATTTAAAAGGAAATATAATTGGTAAACAATCCTTTATAGCTGGTTTTTATAGCTGTGTTATACAAATTTGTCCATTTTTAGAATCAGATTTATCAAAAATGCCGTATTTATTTGCTTAAACGTTTACTTAAACTGTATCACTGACAGCTGTATTATCGTCATATATTTTAAGCGCTATTTTATTACCTTGCTAAACTTTTTTATAGTTTAGCGATAAAAATCAGTTAACAGATAGTTAAAATTCCGAAATACCAATACCCCGATGGCCGAAGCAAAAAGTAATAAAGTAAACATGAAAACACTAGCTAAAGTGTTAAATGTATCTATTGCAACTATATCAAAGGCACTCAGGGACAGTCATGACATTGGTGAGGAAACTAAACAAAGGGTTATAGAAACCGCCAAATTGCTGCACTATGTACCCAATCCTTACGCCAGCAGCCTCCGGAAACGATCAAGTAATACTATCGCTATTATCATACCCGAGATCGCTGATAGCTTTTTTAGCCAGGCTATCAATGGCATTGAAAGTATTGTTGGGCAGGAAAAATATCATGCGCTCATCTATTTAACCCACGATAGTTACGAGCGTGAAGCACAAATGTTTGCCGACCTGAGCAGCGGCCGTGTGGATGGCGTATTAATGTCCGTAGCCAGCAATACCAAGGATATAAGACATATACAAGACCTGCAACAAGCTGGCGTGCCTGTCGTTTTTTTCGACCGGGTTTGTGAAGATATCCCTACAGCCAAGATTAAAACTGACGACTTTAACAGCGCCTACATGGCTACCAAACACCTGCTTGAAAGGGGTTGTAAAAATATTTCACTGGTTACCATCGAAGGTTACCCCTCTATTTTACAGGCCCGTGAAGGAGGTTACAAAAAGGCGCTTACTGAGCATCAAATCAAACACCAGGAACAAAACGTGATCAGCTGTTCCAATAAGTACAACCAGGAAAACATTGCTTTTTTAAAAGAGCACATCGCCAAAATAAAACCCGATGGCATTATTGCCACGGTTGAACATTTGGCAACAACCACCTACCTGGCTTGTGAGGAATTGAAGCTGAACATCCCTAATGATATCAAAGTGGTATGTTTTACTAACCAGATCACTGCGGCTATCTTAAACCCGCCGCTTACCACGGTCCTACAACCGGCATACGATATGGGCCGCAAAGCCGCCGAGCTTCTGTTTGGTCACCTGGCAGGTAAGCCCATACAGTTGGAAAAAGAAAATATTACCCTGCCATCCAAACTGGTAGTCAGGGATTCTACACGGGCGGCCGACTGACCACAAATACTGCCTGCCGCAGCAAACACACGTTAAGTAAGCTCATTAAACAGGCGTAATTTGATTAAAAGTGGGTTTACATGGGTTTACACTTTTCAGGGCAAAAATCAATTTATATATCTGATTATCAATCAGTTATTAAAAAACATATCACAAATTATGTAAACCCACTTTTCAACCCAACTTACGCTGTTTTATAGTTTTTGCGGTTTATCGGTCATGGTGAAGGCCAGTGTTCCGCCCTCGCTGATCTGTTTATGCGAAATGGTATAATCCTTTATTGGCATACCGTTAAAACTTACTTCTTTTACATATTTATTCTTGGCCGAAAGACCTGTAGCCTTGATGATCAGCTTTTTATTGTGCTGCAGATTCAAAACCATATACGGGAATTGCGGCGCGCCTATACTGTAAACTCCTGATGCAGGAGCAACCGGATAAAAGCCCATCACGTTAAAAATGTACCATGCCGAGGTCTGCCCGCAATCGTCATTTCCATTGATACCGATAGCCGCATTCCTGAAATTTTGTGTTGAAGTATGCTCGCGCACCAGTTCCTGTGTTCTCCAGGGCATGCCGCAGTAATTGAACAGGTACAGGTAATGGTGGCCAGGCTCGTTATCGGCACGGTAGTGGCCACCGCTGAAATTTTGGCTCAGCTTATTGGCAAAAGCCTTTTCGCCGCCCATCATTTTGATCATCCCCGGTATATCATGCATAGCACCGAAAGTATAGGTCCACTTGGTACCTTCGGTAAAGCCCGAATCTGGCTGGGCCGAAAAATGCCCGTCGGAATTACGCGGAGCCATAAAACCGGTTGCTTTGTTATACACGTTCTCATAATTTTTGCTCCAGGTCATCAACTGTTTATAATCATCATCCTTACCTAAACCTTTAGCTACCTGGGCCACGCAATAATCGTCGATAGAATACTCAATGGTACGCGAAACTGACTCCCGTGTTTTATCCACTGGTACATATCCCAATTTGTGATAGTTGGTGAGACCGCCACGGGCTTCAAAGCTTGTCCACAGATCACGGTCTCCCCAGCGTTTGTGGGTATCGCCATCTGGAGCATCGTATGAGTCTTTATGCAGCGCATCGTAGGCTAGTTTAGTATCAAATCCGCGGAAACCTTTTACATAGGCATCGGCCACAACAGCATCACCGTGGGTACCAATCATAATATTAGTGTAGGTTGGATTTGGCCACATGGGCATCCAGCCGCCCTCCTGGTACATCTGCAGCAGCGATTGCACTATACCGTCAACCCGCTGCGGCTGGGTAAGCGTTAACAGTGGGTGCAGCGCCCTGAAGGTATCCCACAAGGAGTAATCGTTATAAGATGTACCATGATGCACCTTATCGTCAAAAGCACTGTAATATTTGCCATACTCCGAAAATTGTCTTGGAAACAGCATAGTATGAAATAAGGCGGTATAAAATATCGTCCGCTGATCTTTGCTCACGCCGCTTAGCTGTATAACTTTTAAGGCCTGTTGCCATTGGTCGCGCGTGTTTTTCACTACCCGGTCAAAATCCCAGTCGGGGATCTCTTTTTTAAGGTTTTCGCGGGCCTGGTCAATACTGATAAATGAAGTGGCTACCACAACCCGCACCTCGTCATTGGCCTTGGTGCGGAATGATATGAATGCACCCATGCGGGTACCGTACTGCTCATGACTGCCTTTATTGATCACCTGTTTATCCCAGGTTCCGTATTTTTTGATCTGCTTGTTAAATTTGATCACAAAATACCCCTTAAAATTCTTCAGCTCAGGACCTAACTGAGCCGATTGCCTGTCGGGGTTATAGCCTGTTATTTCGTTATTCACGGTATCTACATGTACATAGCCTTTCAGCTTTTTTAACCGCACGGTATAGTCATTGGCCCAGTCTTTAAGCTCGGGATTCAGGTTGATACCTTGTATAATGATATGCGCCTGATCGGCCTTGGGGAACGTAAACCGGAACATGCCAGAGGTATTGGCGCCCGCTATTTCGGCCTTGATCTTGTCTGCGCCAGTCGCCTTTAGCTTTACCGAATAGTAATACGGTTTGGCAACTTCATCGGTGTGTTTATAGGTAAGCGCCCGCTCTTTGGGCAAAACACGTAGTTTACCCACTTGCGGCATCACCGAAACATAGCCGTAATCACCCATCCAAACGGTAGGCTGGTGAGTGGCCGTGAACCCAATAACCTTGCTATCCTCGTAGTGGTAAACCATATAGCTCATTTTGTTTTCACGGCTTTGAGCTACAAAATTGGTCATGGCAAAGGGTACGTTTACGCAGGGCATAGTACCGCCACCGCCATTGCCCGCCTCAAAATCCCTGGCAAAGCCTTTTAAAGAGGTGCCAATTATCGGATCAACGTAATCAACCTCATCCAGTTGTTTTTTAGGAGCTGTGGTTTGAGCGAAATTATCCGCGTAAACAAAAGTTAGTAAGCCTAACAGATAAATGCTACGTTTTAATTGCATAGTTTGCAGAAGGTATAATTGGTGAATGATCTGCTTACAGATCCAAAACAAATCTCTCATTTTTAAGATCACATTTCTCAAAAACGTTTGAAATATTTACTTAATCGTTTTCCTGATTTTTTGTTTGATGATGATCATGTTTTATTGCATGCCTCGCTTCAAAAACTTTTTAAATCTTGAATTTTAACATTTTCCAGATCAAGAACAGCGCAAAAAGGGCTAAAAGCCAATCGAAAAAATCTCATTCTAATCCATTTTAACAAATTTCTATCCGCTTTTTAATGGTTTTGAAAATTTTAAAAAGTAGCAGATAATTGGTATTCAAATAACGACATACCAAAAGGTCGGTTTTTTATTTGGTTTCCTCCTTACAAAACGGCCCGGTTCCCTAAACAAGAGAACCGGGCCGTTGCCTGATATACGGTATATTAATTTGGGGGATAGAGCAAATTAATCCAGTCATGCCGAACTTGTTTCGGCACCCCACAAGTAAGGGCTATAACATGCTGGCTAAACTGTCCTGTGGGATCCTGAAACGAGTTCAGGATGACTTCTCCCATGCCCCTGAGGTTGTTTCTAAACCAGTTTTATACCTCAGGGTCCTCTGTGAGAGACCCTGAGGGGACAGTAACGACATACCAAACAAAAATCTCGATCATACGCCAAATCAAAACCATGTCATTGCGAGCGCAGCGCGGCAATCTCATCGCGTTCTTATCGGTATAAACAGCTACGAGATTGCTTCGTCGTTCCTCCTCGCAATGACATGGTTTTGATTGCTATTTCTTCCCTCTCTTTCCGGCGAAGCCGAAGAGAGGGCCGGCGAGCGCAGCGATGCCGGGGGGAGTCTCCCCTATCCTTTTGCCACCAAATTGTAAGAAATAAGCGAAAATTATCAATTTTATATAAAGTCTATGGAATTAGTAGAATTATTTATATGTTTGCACCCGAAATCGTTCTTTATTTCATTTTCCAATTATCCAGAAAGACTGAGGGAAAGGCCCTGTGATGTCTTAGCAACCTGTACAGATTGTTATAAAGGTGCTAATTCCTATCTGCAATAACTTGCAGAAAAGATAATGATATGTCCACACACTCACAGCTATAGGCTGTTCTGCTATCCTCTCCTATTCTTTCTGTTTAATTGAAATATGTTATTTTTTTATTGCTCGCTTAATTATAGCAGGCCCTATTTAATAAATTCAATGAACAACAAATTTTTACTCATAGTTTTTATCTTCCTGTTTACCGGTATTGCAGCCCGTGCGCAATCGGCTCAGGCTGTTGACTCTGCCAATATCGACCGTGGTTACCTGGTAAAAGTTGGCGAACAGGCCCCGGATGATTTTGAACTGGTGCTCACTAACGGTACCAAAACAACCTTAAAACAGTTACGCGGCAAAGTAGTGATACTACAATTTACCGCCAGCTGGTGCAGCGTGTGCCGCCAGGAAATGCCCCATTTACAAAAAGACATTTGGGAAGCTTACAAAGACAAAGGCCTGGTATTAATTGGGGTCGATCGTGATGAGCCTCTGCAAAAAGTACAGAAATTTCACCGGGACATGAAGATTACCTATGATCTGGCGCTTGATCCCGAAGCCAATATTTTTGGAAAGTTTGCTAATAAGAAAAGCGGCGTTACCCGTAATGTGGTGATCGATCGTGATGGGCGCATCGTTTACCTCACCCGCTTGTATGATCAGCAGGAATTCGCTTCTATGGTTAAAGCGGTTGATGCTTTGGTGAACAATAAAACGGCATCAGTAAACTAAATAACAAAGTAAGAATCCTCTGATTCTGCTATAACAACATGCTATATCGATTTAACCAGCAATCACAAAGCACATGAAAACAAATTACATACTTTTAAACAACACTTCTATTTTGAACATTTACACTTTAATATCTGCTTCTACCCCTATGTCATCTATGCAAAACAAGTGTTGCTGCTGTTAAACTACAGCGTTGTTTAGGTCGGTCAGGCTTTTATCTTCAACAACACAGCAAAATCCAACAATCAAAACTTTTACAGTTTAACGAAATGGCATAAACCACCTGATCACCCGATCGGCGGATGGCTAAGCCTTTAATTTTCAGGATACTGTATGGTATCGTTAACATTCACAATCTATTACCATGTTTAAAAATTACAAACTACTACTGGCAATACTATTGCCTTTTATCATCATCCAAACGGTTGCGGCGCAATCTGTTAAAATAAGCGGGGTGGTGACCGCCAAGTCAGACGGGCTCCCCTTACCCGGCGTAAGTGTTTCTGTTAAAGGAACAACCAACGGCGTACAAACCAGCAGCGATGGCAGGTTTAGCCTAAGCGCCAAAGTGAATGATGTGATCAGAATAACTTACATCGGTTTTACCACTAAAGAAATACCGGTTACCGGGACCGAAACATCGCTCCATATTATACTGGATGAACAGGCTAACGCTTTGAACGAGGTTGTGGTAACCGCGCTCAATATCTCAAAAGATAAAAAATCACTGGGTTATGCTGTACAGGGTTTAAAATCAAAAGATATATCGGAAGCTAAGGAAACCAACCTGGTAAATGCGCTGGCAGGTAAAATAGCCGGTGTAAACGTAACCAACAGCCAGGGCGATATGGGATCATCACGTATCATTATCCGGGGTGAAACTTCAGTAGCCGGAAATAACCAACCGCTGTTTGTGGTTGACGGTTTGCCGGTTGATAATACCCAGCAATTAGGTGTAGGTGGCTCAAGGGATTTTGCCAACCCTATTTCGGATATTAACTCCGAGGATATTGAATCCATTTCGGTACTCAAGGGGCCAAACGCGGCAGCGCTTTATGGTTCACGTGCCGCGGCCGGTGTTATCCTCATCAAAACAAAAACCGGTAAAGGCGCCAAAGGTCTGGGTGTTACCATCAATTCCAACACTTCGTTCTCCAACTTATTGGGTTTACCTAAATATCAAAACGAATACGGACAAGGTTCCAATGGTAAATTCAGCTATGTGGATGGTAAAGGCGGCGGCGTTAATGATGGTGTTGACGAAAGCTGGGGCCCGGCTTTGAATGGTCAGTTGATACCACAGTTTAACTCCAATGGCACACCCGTACCTTTTATAGCACATCCTGACAATGTAAAAGATTTCTTTTTAACTGGTGTTACGCTTAATAATGGTATATCACTGGCCAGTTCGGGCGATAAATATGATTTTCGACTGTCATACAACAACCTGCACCAAACGGGCGTAATTCCTAATACCGAGCAAGGCCGTAATTCATTCTTGTTAAATGCCACTTATAAAATTACACCCAAGTTAACTTTAACAACCATTGCCAACTATATTAAGGATGACGCCGCTAATTTACCAGGTGCCGGCGGCAAACGTGCTACCAGTACCATGCTGCAGTTTACCTGGTTTGGTCGTCAGGTTGATATCAGCCAGTTAAAAAACTACCGCGATGCCAATGGCAATACTTTTAACTGGAATAACAGCTATTACAGCAACCCGTACTTCCAGGCTTATGAAAATACAGTGGGACAAACCCGCAACCGTTTTATTGGTAGCGCGGAGTTAAATTATAAAATTATCGATGGCCTGTCGGCAAATTTCCGTACCGGTACCGATTATTATAATGACCGCCGTAAAATCAGGATAGCTTATGGTACCAATGGTACGCCATTCGGCTCATACGAAGAAGATGCATATGATTTTTCTGAAACCAATACCGAAGGCAGGTTGCAATACACCAAAAAGCTGAATGACGATTTCTCGCTCGACGCGTTAATTGGTGGTAACATCCGGGCCAACTCCTTAGAGAATAACGATCAGAAAGCGCCTAAATTAGCGGTAAGCGGCTTGTATACTTTAAGCAACTCCCGTGATCCGCTCATATCATCAAACACTTTTAGTAAATATAAAACATACAGCTACTTTGCTTCGGGGCAAATCGGTTTTAGAAATTACGCTTTTATCAACGTTACAGCCCGCAATGACTGGTCGTCTACCCTTCCGGCATCCAGCTTATCTTATTTTTATCCTTCTGTTAATGGTAGCTTGGTGCTATCAGAAGCGCTGGATATTAAGAGCGATATATTAAGCTACTTAAAACTACGCGGCGGATGGTCAAAAGTGGGCAAAGCGACCGATCCGTATCAGCTCATCAATACTTATGATTTTACTGCTCCATTTAATGCTAATCCGCAGCAAAGCGCAAACAATGTTGATCTGAACCCTAATTTGAAGCCTGAAACCACCACCTCGGCCGAAGCTGGTTTTGAACTGGGCTTTTTTAATGACAGGATCCGTTTAGATGCAAGTGTTTACAACACCAATAGTAACAACCAGATATTAAAAGTTAATGTGAGCCCAACTACGGGATATAATCAAAAACTCATCAATGGCGGTACTATTAATAACAAAGGTTTAGAGGTACAATTAGGTTTGACACCGGTAAAACTGAAAGATTTTAGCTGGGATATCAATGTAAATTACTCCCGTAATAAGAGCAAAGTGGTTTCGCTGGATAAAGAAGGTCGCCTGCAAAGTTATATCTTAGGATCTGATAATACTGTACAGGTACTGGCAGCGGTTGGGCAACCTTATGGCGCTATTTATGGTAACGCGTTTCAGCGTAATGCCAGCGGCCAGGTAATTGTAAATGCCGATGGAACACCTGCCATTAATCCCACTATACAATACTTAGGCAAGTTTACACCAAACTGGTTAGGTAGCATCAATAACAGCTTTACTTATAAAGGTATCAATTTAAGCGTTTTGATAGATGCACACATTGGTGGTTCTATTTTCTCAGGAACAAATCAAACAGGTACCAATACGGGCATCCTGGCATCTACCCTGCCGGGCCGTGGTACAGCTAATGGCGGTATAAGCTATTACTATCCGGGCAATAATACATCAGGCACCGCGGTGCAGGTAAACGGCAATGCCCCAGCCGGCGTAACGGTATACAATGATGGTATAATTTACAATGGCGTAAAGGCCGATGGCAGTAAAAACACTACCATTTTACCGGCACAAGCATACTATAAATCCTTAACCAATGCCGACGAGCCATTTGTTTACAGTGCTACCTATATTAAATTAAGGGAAATAAAATTGGGCTATACCGTACCGCAAAAATGGGCCAGAAGTATTGGTTTCCAGGGAGCCTCCTTCGCGGTTGTGGGTCGTAACTTATTGATCATCCATAAAAATGCACCAAACATCGACCCTGAAACCGCTTTTAATACAGGCAACGGACAAGGTCTGGAAGATCTGACTCTCCCAACCGTACGCAACATTGGTTTTAATGTTAACCTTAAATTTTAATGATCATGAAACTTAAATATACATCCATCATATTATCCGGCGCCTTGTTATTGTCGCTGGCATCGTGCAAAAAAGAGCTGGTAAAAATAAACCAGAATCCTAATGCTACACAAAACCCACAACCTGATTACCTGCTTACAGGGGTTATCAAAAATATGGCCGATACCTATTGGGGCGTTGAAGACAACATGGGTTCCAGCCTGCTTTTTGTGCAGCACTGGGCCAAGATACAATACACCGATCCAGACCGTTATATATTCACCAATGCCTCTTTTGGAGGTTTGTGGGCAACTGCTTATACCAAAGGGGTTATCAACTTGAACCAGCTTATTAAGCTGGCCGATGCCCAGGCCAACCCCAACTATAAAGGTGTTGCTTTGGTATTACGCTCATGGGTATTTACTTTGTTGACCGATCAGTATGGCGACGTACCTTATAAGCAATCTATCAACATCGACCAGTACCTTACCCCGGCATATGATGCGCAAAGAGACGTTTATTTTGCCCTGCTTGATGATCTGAAAGCAGCACAAACCTCGCTTAATCCATCGGGTAAGGCTATTTTAGGCGATGCGATATACAGTGGCAATATAACTTCCTGGAAAAAGTTCGCCAATTCGCTGCGCTTGCGTATAGCACTTCGTATTGCCGATCGTGAACCTGATAAAGCAAAACAGGTATTGGCAGATATCCAGGCCGAAGGCAGCGGATATATCAGTTCCAACAGCGAGATAGCCCAACTGGTTTATGTTGATTCGCCCAACCAAAACCCTATTAGTAATTTGTTTGATACCCGCGATGATTACCGGATCAGTAAAACTATAGTTGATCAGTTGTTCGCGCTTAATGATCCGCGTTTGCCTGTTTATGCCACTCCAACCCAGGATGCCACCCCGCAAACTTATGTGGGCATACCCAATGGTTTACTGGTTGGTGATGCCAGCAGTTTGGGTTTTACCAAAACATCAAAACCAGGAGCCTATTTCCGGGCACCACATGCTCCGGCAGTGATCATCAGTTATGCCGAGGTATTGTTTGACCAGGCCGAAGCTGTAGCACGCGGTTTTATAGCCGGTAACGCTGCAGATTTCTATACGCAGGCAGTTACAGCTTCGTTGCAGCAATATGGCATTAGTAATGCCGCTATTGCCACTTATATTAATTCGGCAGCGGTTAAATATGATGCTTCTAATTATAAAAAGTCTATAGGTAACCAAAAATGGATAGCCTTATTTGGCGAAGGTCTGGAAGCCTTTGCCGAATGGCGCCGTTTAGATTACCCGCAGCTGCAGCCTGCTGTTGCCGGCACACTGAATGGTAAAATACCGGTAAGGTTCATTTACCCCGGAACAGAGCAAACACTGAATGGTACAAGCTATAAAGCAGCCGTAGCCGATCAGGGTGCAGATGTGCTCACCACCAAACTTTGGTTTGATGTAAACTAACAAATCCTCCTATCCAGTAACAACAAAGGCCGCTTAATGCGGCCTTTGTTGTTACTGGATATTTGATCTGAAGCAGAATTGGGGAGTTTGCCCATTATAAAAACCCGATTCCACATCACTTAAAACACCAAATCAGAATAAAAAGCAGAGCTAATAGCTCTAAAATCCCTCTTCATTAATCGGATTTTAATAAATACTTACACATTAGTTTATTTTTTTAGCACCAGAGGCAATATGAATTTCAAATAGTACCACAAATAGCCTTTATAAACCTTTACCTGCCTTTATATCAGAAACTCCTGATGCTCAAACATTTGTTGAATAAATAGTTTCCTACACAAGTTTAAAAAACTGAATATCAATATTTTAATATGATATTTTTAAAAATCAAAGCCAATTATTCAAAAGTAAAATCTGCTTTAAATAAACATTAACAAATTGATCAAAACTACACTCTATAAAGATATTTAACTCAAGAGAATCTATTTTTTAACCAATAATTATCATTATTATTTACAGTAAATCATTTAACCTCAATGATAAACAGCATAATATTAGCTTGTTAACATATGTTTAATGGCCATTTTTTCATTTTGTTCTTTTTCTGTTCATTGTATTCACTGTGCATAAATATAAAAATATAGTGGTATTATTGTATAATTAATAAGATTAAGATGTCTTTGTTGTTAAATTATTACTTTTTGATTAAAGTATAAGATTGATTTATTATTTTCATCTGCCATAATATTTAGTGTTCTCTATATCCTCATCTGGGATTTGTATGGTAGTTTTTGCAGATAGCCATCTATTTTAACATTTTATCTACCCTATATCATGAAAAAACGTGCAATAATTGGATTAACCCCCTTCGAAAAACCCGATGTATCGCTTGCACTTGATCTGCATCATGCGGGAGCTTTTCCTGTATTGAGCCTCGGGCTCAATAAAACCCTTGCCGAAGAAGCGCTTGAAAACTTAGTAAGCCGTAGCTCAATCGATTTTGGTGTTTGTTTTACCGGAGCCGACATCATCGATATCAAACTCCCTGAGCAGGTGAGCATGATCATAGCTCCATTCGGGGTAAAGATCAAACAACCTAAAAACACTCAGCTTATTTATCAGGTAAATGATCTGGCTTCTGCCAAACAAGCTAAAGCCCAGGGTGCTGCCGGTATCATCATTAAAGGAAACGAAGGTGCCGGTAATGTGGCTTATGAATCATCATACATCTTATTCCAGCGCGTTATACAGGAGGTAAAAGACATCCCGGTTTGGGTACAAGGTGGTGTTGGTATACATACAGCGGCAGCATTATCCGCACAAGGGGCAGCCGGTATCGTGCTCGATAGTCAATTGGCTCTGTTCCCGGAATGCTCTGCGCCAAAAGAGCTGAAAGAGCTTTGCACCAAATTAAGCGGTACCGAAACCAAACTGATTGACAACTGCAGGGTTCTGGTTCGTCCGAACTCTCCCGCGCTGCCTGAGAATGCTACCTATAATGATCTTAAAACTTATTTCAACGATCTCCAGGTAGATAAAAGCTATATCCCGATGGGTCAGGACATTGCCCTGGCTACCGATCTGGTTAATCGTTACAAAAAACTAAACAAACTTGTATTTGGTATCAAAGAAGCCATGTATGGCCACCTGAACCAGGCACGGGCCCTAAACGTGATCAGACCAAACAATGCTTTGGCCAAAGATCTCAATATCACTTACCCTATTGCCCAGGGCCCGATGACCCGCGTAAGCGACGTAGCTCCCTTTGCCGATGCTGTTGCAGAAGCAGGCGCCTTATCATTCATTGCGCTGTCATTATTAAAAGGCCCGCGCGCCAAGGAACTGGTGATGGATACCAAGAAACTCGCCGGTAATAAAACCTGGGGCGTAGGTATCCTCGGTTTTGCGCCACAGGAACTGCGCGACGAGCAAATGCAATACATCCTGGAAGCAAAACCACCTGTAGTATTAATTGCAGGAGGAAGACCCTCACAGGCTAAACCGCTTGAAAAAGCAGGTATAAAAACATTTTTACATGTCCCTTCAGTTTCCCTGCTGGATATGTTTTTGAAAGAAGGCGCCCGTCGCTTTGTTTTTGAAGGCCGTGAGTGCGGTGGTCACGTTGGCCCCCTATCCAGCATGGTGCTTTGGGAAAAACAAATTGAGCGCCTGTTAAAAGAAGACAAGCCCGAAGAGATCAGCGTATTTTTTGCCGGTGGTATACATGATGCATTTTCAACGGCCTTTATCGCCGTAATGGCAGCTCCATTAGCAGCCAAAGGTGTAAAAATAGGTGTGCTGATGGGTACCGCTTATTTATATACTAAAGAAGCCGTGATCACTGGCGCCATTCAGGATAAATTTCAGGAACAGGCGCTGCAGGCTAAAGATACGGTATTACTGGAAACAGCTCCGGGCCATGAGACCCGTTGCCTGAACACTGCATTCGCGGATTTCTTTAGTACAGAGAAAGCTAAACTACAGGAAGCCGGTATCGATAAAAAAGAGATCTGGGAAAAACTGGAAAGCCTTAACGTAGGTAGGCTGCGCATTGCAGCCAAAGGCATTGAACGTCGCGGCGATGAACTGGTAACCATCAACGAAGCCGATCAGCTTAGCCTGGGTATGTACATGATCGGTCAGGTGGCCGTAATGCATAACAAGGTTATTTCCCTGCTGGAACTGCACCAGGATGTTGCCGAAAACAATTATCAACTTATCCAGGAAGCCGCTTTACCCGCAGCACCAGAATCAACCGAACGCTCGCTTGATGTGGCTATCGTGGGTATGGCCTGTATCTTCCCTGAAGCAAAAAATATTGAAGAATACTGGCGCAATATCATTTTAGGAAAAGATTGTGTTACCGAAGTGCCTGATGAGCGCTGGAATAAAGCCTTATATTACGATCCTGCATCTACCGCAGACGATATGTCGCACTCCAAATGGGGCGGCTTTATTCCGAAGATCGATTTCGATCCACTGGAATTTGGGATACCACCACAATCATTGGCCGCCATTGAGCCAACCCAGTTGTTAACCTTGCTGGTTGCCAAGCAAGCTATGGAGAATGCGGGTTATGGCAGCGGTAATTTTGATCGTGATAACATCTCTGTGATTATCGGTGCCGAAGGTGGTAACGACCTCGCTAACAGCTATAGTTTCAGAGGATATTACAAACAGGTATTTGGCGAGCTCCCTGCAGAAGTTGACGCAGCCCTGCCAAAAACTACTGAGGATTCGTTCCCGGGTATCCTGGCCAACGTAATCTCTGGCCGTATCACCAACCGTATGGATTTTGGTGGCCGTAACTTTACAGTAGATGCTGCTTGCGCGTCGTCATTAGCTGCTATTGATCTGGCTTGCCAGGAGTTGTTCTTGGAAAAATCAGACATGGTATTGGCCGGTGGCGCCGATTTACACAATGGTATCAATGATTACCTGATGTTCTCGAGCACCCATGCCCTATCCCGCAAAGGCCGTTGCGCTACATTTGATGGCGAAGCTGATGGTATAGCTTTAGGCGAAGGTGTGGCCATGATCGTATTAAAAAGACATGAAGACGCCCTGCGCGATGGTGACCGTGTTTATGCGGTGATCAAAGGTGTTGGCGGATCAAGCGACGGCAAAGCGCTGGGCTTAACCGCTCCGCGCAAGATCGGTCAGGTGCGTGCATTGGAACGTGCTTATGAACAAGCCGGTATCACCCCATCATTATTAGGGTTGGTTGAAGCACATGGTACAGGAACCGTAGTAGGTGACAAAACCGAGTTAAGCGCATTGACTGATATGCTTAACCAATCGGGCGCCCTTGCTGGCCAAACACACCTCGGTTCGGTAAAAACACAGATCGGGCACACCAAATGCGCCGCTGGTTTAGCCGGATTGATCAAAGCTTCTTTAGCAGTTTATCATGGTATAAAACCACCAACCATACATTTAAAAACACCAAACGGGTTTTATAATCCCGAAACCAGTCCATTCGCTTTCCATACCGAAGCGGGTTTATGGATGGATGATAAACGTTATGCAGGTGTAAGCGCTTTCGGTTTTGGAGGTACCAACTTCCATGCTGTAATTGAAAGCAGCAACCCCGTATCGGCAGAAAACCCGGTATTAACCTCATGGCCTTCGGAGCTTTTTGTTTTCCGTGGTGATACTTACGATGAAGCCAAAACAAAACTAAACTCAGTAAAAGCTTTACTGGAGATTAATGGCAATATCAACCTGAGAGACATTGCCTTTAGTTTAGCGACAACCAACGCAAAACCCGTACAACTGAGTATTGTAGCGGATAACGCCGACGACCTGATGATGAAGGTTGAACTGGCCCTGTCAGGTATCGAAAGCAAGGACACTTATATTGTTAAAAAACAGGAAGGTAAAGTGGCGTTCATGTTCCCGGGTCAGGGAAGCCAGCGTATTAATATGGCTCGCGACCTGTTCGTGGTATTCCCGGCCATGCGCACTTTGCTGAAACAATACCCTGAGTATGAAAAAGTATTGTTCCCGAATGCAGCCTTCGATCCGGAGTTAATCAAAGGACAGAAAGAAGCCATTAAGGATACCCGTATGGCACAACCATTATTGGGTATGGTTGATCTGGCTTTAGCTAATTTCCTAAAAACCATGGGCATTGAGCCCGATATGGTTGCCGGTCACAGCTACGGCGAATTACCTGCACTATGTTTTGCCGGTGCTTTTGACGAAAACGAACTGGTAAAACTGAGCGCCAAACGTGCCCAATCTATTTTAGATGCCGTTGTTGATGGCGATGCCGGAGCCATGATAGCCGTAAATGCTACGCAGGACGAATTACAAAAGATCATTTCGGGATTAAAAGATATTTACCCGGTTAATTATAACTCTCCGTTACAATGCGTGTTAGCAGGCACTACTCCTGCCATACAAAATTTAATGGAGGTACTTAAAACGGCAAAAATATCGGCCCGGAAACTAGAAGTTGCCTGCGCATTCCATAGTCCCCTGGTAGCCAGGTCAAAAGAACTGTATACCGAAGTGCTTGCCGGCGTAAACTTTAACGATCTGAGCTTACCGGTGTGGTCAAACACTACCGCAGCAGTATATCCTGTTAAGGCAAACGAAATAAAAGAACGCCTGACTGATCACCTGGTAAAACCGGTAAAATTTGTAGAAGAAGTACAGCAAATGTACGCCGCAGGTGCCCGGATATTTATTGAAGTTGGCCCTGGTAAAGTATTAACCGGCTTAACTAAAGCCTGCCTGGGTAAAGACGAGGTATTGTTATTTGCAGAAGATAACAGCCGCAACAAACTTACCCACCTGCTTTGCATGCTGGCCGACTATATGGCTACAGGCCGAAACATCCATATCGAAAAACTATTTGAAGGCCGTGGCGCTAAACTGTTAAATCTGGACGAACCAGCTTTATACAAAAAGAGTGCTGCTGTTTGGTACGTAAATGGTCAGCAAGCAATTCCTGCCAGTGGAAAGCTGCCCGCAAACGGTGCCCTGCCTATCATTGAACCTATTAAAATGAAAAACAACGAAGTACGAACTGAAACGCACACCATCGTAAATTCAGGTGCTGAATTGATGATGCAGGAATATCTGAACAGCATGAAAATGCTGATACAGGCACAAAGAGATGTAATGATGTCCTTTTTAGGACAAAACCCAGGTAGCCCGATGGCTTACCAGCAGGCACCGCAGCAATACCAGCAACAAGCCTATGTTCAGCAATCTATCCCGGTAGCAGCTCCTGTTGAAGTTAAACAGGAAGTAAAAGCTATAGCACAACCTGCTGCAGCACCGGTTGCCGCTGTACAAAAAGATGTTAAACAGGTATTGCTACAGGTAGTAAGCGACAAAACCGGTTATCCGCAGGATATGCTGGGTATGGAGATGGACCTGGAAGCCGATCTGAGCATCGACTCCATTAAACGGGTGGAGATCATCGGTACATTACGCACCGAACTGGGTGGGTTTAGTAACAGCGAAAAAAGCGAAGATACCATGATGGAGCAGCTGGCCGGTATTAAAACTTTAAGCGGTTTGGTAAGCTGGATAAACGAAAACACGACACAAACTACTGCAAGCGCACCTGCTACAGTTAACATTGAAGTAAACGTACAGGCTACCACCAAGGCAAAATTTTCATTAGAGGATCTGAAAGCGGCAATACTATCCGTAGTAAGCGAAAAAACAGGCTATCCGCAGGAAATGCTGGGCATGGATCTGGACATGGAAGCTGATCTGAGTATCGACTCTATCAAACGTATGGAGATCATTGGCGACCTAAAGTTGCAAATAGGCTTCGGCAAAGCTAATGAACAAGCAGATGATATGATGGAAAAACTGGCAGCTATTAAAACGCTTAACGGCTTGGCCAACTGGATAGCTGAAATAGAAGCTGAAACTACCGGTTTGGTTACCGAAGCCAAAAAGATCATAGAAGAGCCTGCCGTAGAAACAGCAACTGATGAAACATTATCACGCCTGCGTTTTGAGCTTACCCCTACTAAATCATCAACCGCAGAAGATGCTGTTATAAAAGGTAAGCGCTTTGCCATCACCGACGACGGTGGCATACAAGCCATCAAGATCAAACATTTACTGGAACAACGCGGTGCAATAGCCGACATTGTATATGCCGGAGGAAACCTACAAGGCTACCAGGGTTTGATCATCCTCAATATGTTTGCCTCACAAAAAACAGTGGGTATCATTGACCATTTCGCATTGATCAAGAAACTGGATTTTGAAACCGTAAAATGGGTTTATATCATATCAGATACCATGTTGCATCTGAATGAATTTGAAGATATCAGCTTATTAAGACGTTACCAGGGCTATCCAGGCTTTTTCAAAAGCCTCGACCGTGAGTTCGAAGACACCAAATGCCGCGTGGTAAGCTTAGGCACTCCGATGACGGCGGAAGAAATAGCCGATATCACTTTAAAAGAACTCCTTAACCCTGATAAACCATCAGAAGTGATTTATCAGGATCATCAAAGACATGTGATGGAGCTGATTCCTTCGCAGTTGATCACTGGTTTGGAAGAGTCACATATTAAACTGGATAAAAAATCGGTAGTGATCGTATTTGGCGGAGCCCAGGGTATTACTTCCGAGCTGATGATTCATTTTGCTAAGGATTATCCTTGTACCTACATCTTAGTGGGCCGCTCTGCCGATCCAAGAAAAGCCGCTAAAAGCGCTGCAGATGCGCTGGAATCAAAAGATGAGATCCGCGCTTATGTGATCAAACAGGGGGCTATTAAAAAGCCTGCCGAAGTTGAACAGGAAACGGCCCGCATTTACAAAAACAACCAGGTAATGCGTACCATCGCTCAAATGGAAGCAGGTGGTTCAACCGTAGTATATAAATCACTTGACCTGTGCGACGAGCAACGTTTAAGCAGCTTTATTGATGACACTTATGAAATATATGGCCGTATAGATGGTGTGGTACACGGTGCCGGTTTACTGGAAGATAAATTATTCCAAAGCAAAACACCTGAATCATTTGGCCGTGTTTTCGACACGAAAGTGAAACCATTGCGTATCCTGGCAGAGCAGCTGCGTCCCGAAACACAGTTTGTGATCCTGTTCTCGAGCATTGCATCAGTTTATGGTAACCGCGGACAAACAGATTATGCAGCTGCCAATAGCGTTTTGGACAAATACGCCTGGGCGCTTAACAAACGCATCAATGGTAAAGTAATGTCTATTAACTGGGGCCCGTGGAAAGGTGCCGGTATGGTATCGCCAACCCTTGAAAAAGAATACGAACGCCGTGGTATAGCGTTGATACCGTTGCAACATGGTCGCGAGATATTTTTAAATGAATTAAAATACGGCAAAGAAAGCCAGGTATTAATTATGGCAGGCAACAATTGGTAATTATACATCAGCCAAACCATTCCACACATGAAGAAAACCGATGTAGCAGTTATAGGGATGTCATGCATTTTTCCGGGAGCGGGCGATGTAGAAACCTTCTGGCAAAATATAATTAACAAAGTTGATTCCACTCAAATAGTGCCACCGGATCGTATAGATCCGGTGCATTTTAGTAAAGAGTCATCAGCTGTAGATCGTTTTTACTGTAACCGCGGCGGCTTTATACCCGACTATGAGTTTGATCCCCGTCGTTTTGGCATCCTCCCCGTAGCTGTTGAAGGTACAGAACCAGATCATTTACTAACACTCGATCTGGCATACAAGGCTCTTGAAGATGCAGGCGTATTTGCCAAAAACGTTACGCTCGATAAAACAGGTATCATCATCGGTAAAGGTAACTATACCGGCCCCGGTGCAACCCGCGCCATTGAAATAGTACGTACCGGTGAGCAGATCGCTTCGCTATTAAAAGAGATATTACCCGGTTTGGGCGATGCCGAAGTAGAAAAAGTAAAACAGGAATTCCAGTTGCGTAAAGGGCGTTTTAGCGCCGATACCGCCATGGGGCTTATCCCCAACCTGGTAGCATCGCTTGTGGCCAACCGCTTAAATTTAGGTGGCGTGGCATTTACGCTTGACGCGGCTTGTGCCAGTTCGCTCATCGCTATTGACCATGGTGTGCAGGAATTGAACAGTGGTCGTTGCGATATGGTGATAGCCGGTGGTGTACACACCGGGCAAAATGCTGCATTCTGGAGTATATTTTCGCAACTGGGGGCACTATCCCGCCAGGAAAAAATAAAACCTTTTGACGCAGCTGCCGATGGCCTGATCATTGGCGAAGGCTGTGGTTTTGTGGTATTAAAACGCCTGGAAGATGCCATCAACGATAAAGATAAAATTTACGCCGTGATCAAAGGCGTTGGTGTAAGCAGCGACGGCAGCGGCACCAGCGTGATGAGTCCGGCGGTAAAAGGTCAGCTTAAAGCTATTGAGCAGGCTTGGGAAAACGCAGGTATAGCCACAGATAAAATTGGTTATATCGAAGCACACGGTACAGGCACGCCGCTGGGTGATAAAACCGAACTACAAACATTGGCCCAGTTTTTTGGTCACCATCCCGAACTGCCCAATGCAGGCATCGGTTCGGTAAAATCAAATATTGGTCATGCCATGCCTGCCGCGGGTATTGCGGGATTTATTAAAACCTGCCTCGCTTTGTATCATGATACTTTGCCGCCAACCCTGCATTGCGAAACGCCATTGGCTCAGATGGAAAAAACGCGGTTTTCGCCGGTGCAGGCATCCCGTAGCTGGTCGGCATCGGGTTTGCCCAAATTTGCCGGTGTAAACGCATTTGGTTTTGGTGGTATCAACGCACACGTAGTATTGGAAGGCTTTAACGCTCCAAAAAAAGACGAGGCATTGTTGTTGGCTCGTGAAACTCACGAGGCATTGATCTCCGCCCTGGAAACAGGAGATTTTAGCGAAGGACAAGGTAATTTCCGCATAGCCTTGTTTGATCCAACACCCGAAAGAATAAAAAAAGCAACCAAGATAGCCGCCAAAAACAATCCATGGCGCAACAAGCAGGATATCTGGTATACCAATGCTCCACTGCTTAATGATGGTGGTAAGGTAGCCTTTGTATTTCCTGGCCTTGACGGTTTAGCAGGTGGTGAAGTAACTACCGTAGCCAATTATTTTAATATAGCACCGGATAATGACACTAAAGCCGATGGCCTTTTGAGTGAAGCCTTAGGCATACTCAATAAAAGCAGTATCCTGGATACAGCCCTAAAACAATTGGGTGTAAAACCGGATATGAACGCCGGGCACAGCCTGGGCGAATGGCTGGCTGCACGTTCATCTGAACTGGCCGAAGAAAGCTCCGTACTGGAACTGCTGGATGTATTGAACCCGGAGACATTCGAACTAAAAGATTCGCGCTTTATAGCGGTGGGTTGCGGTATCGATCAATTGGAGCCTATTATGGCCGGGATTAAAGATGTATACCTATCCAACGATAACTGCCCGCAACAAGTGATCCTTTGCGGCAGCAAACCTGCGTTGGATGAGTTGGTACCGATATTAAAAGCGAAACAGATATTTCACCAGATACTGCCATTTCAATCGGGATTCCACTCCCCTTTTGTGGCCGATAAACTGGATCTGATACTGGACGGCATGCGTAACATGCAGTTCCGCAAAACGACTACACCGTTATGGTCGGCTACTACATTGGAGCTTTATCCGGAAGGTTTTGAAGCCATCAGGCAACTGAGCGCCGAGCACCTGATCAAGCCTGTGCGTTTCCGTGAGCTTACCGAAAAGTTATATAGTGAAGGCGCCCGTGTTTTTATACAAGTTGGCTCGGGTGGCCTCATCGGTTTTATTGACGATACTTTAAAAGGCCAAAGCTTTAGTACTATAGCATCAAACGTGCCTACACGCCCTGGCTTAAACCAGCTGCAAAGGGTACTGGCGGCTTTGTTTGTGGAAGGTAAAGAAGTAGCGTTGGACTTTATGGGTCATCAAAAGACCTCTTCGCCCGCTACAACAAAAGGTATCAAACTGGAATTAGGTTCACCTATTGTACATAACCTCACCGGGCTTAAAAATCTTGCCCCGGTTAAACAACAGGTACCGGTAAATCACGAAGCTATGCTGGTTGACGTTGCCGATCCGATTATGCGGGCCTTTAGCGAAAACGTGGCCGAAATGGTGAGCATACAGAACGAGATGCTACAGCTTTTCCAGAACAGACCTGCACAACCTGTAGCGAGAGCAACAACATCGATACCTGTCCAGGCACCGCCACCACCTGTAGCCCCGCCGCAAATAACAACTAATGCTCCTGCAAAAAGGGTTCCTTTTTCGAAGCAGTTGGATGTAAGTCTGGATAATTGTCCTTACCTGATAGATCACTCCCTACTGCGTCAGCCAAAAGGCTGGCATTGCGTTGAGGATATGGATCCGGTGATACCGATGACCATGATATTTGAAATGTTTGGTGAAATAGCTGCTGAACAATCACCCGGCGAACAGGTGCAAAAGATCATGAACATTAAGGTGTTCCAATGGATGAACGTAGTGAAACCTTTCCGCGAAACCGTTAAAGGCGAATGGAAAGATCAGCAACGTGTTTATCTCGACTTGGATAAATTTGCCAATGCCGAAGTACAACTGGCTCGCGAACTGAGCCCTGCACCAGAACGCCGTTTTGATGTAGGCGAACTGCTGGACATTCAACGTACTGCCGAGCAGATCTATGATGCACACATGTTTCATGGCCCGCGTTACCAGGGTATTCGCTCCCTAACAGCAGTAGGCAAAAAAGGCATCACCGGTATTATTGAAGGCGATGCCGGTAAAGGCTCCCTTCTGGATAACGCCGGACAACTATTTGGTTTATGGCTGCAATTAACGCTGACCAAAGACCGTATCGCGTTCCCGGTAAAAATTCAGGAGATCGAGTTTTTTGAGCCGATGGAAGATCAGAAAGGTCAGTTTGAGTGTACCTGCGTACTCACCGAGCTAAATGATGAATTTGCCACCGCCGATTTCGTAATGAAACGTAACGGCAAGATCTGGGCTATTATTTCGGGCTGGCAAAACCGCCGGTTGGAAATTGATGAACCACTGTGGAACGTATCCATGTCGCCATTGCATAACCGTTTATCGGAAGAAATAGCACCGGGTATATTTATGTTCCACCAGGCTTACTCGCGCGTGGTATCCTGGGATTTTATCCTGAAACGCTATTTCAACCAGGACGAGAAAAAACACCACAATACACTAATGCCGAACAAGCGCAAGATCTGGATGATCAGTCGCGTGGCGGTAAAGGATGCCGTGCGTAATCTGCTTAATAAACAAAAACAACAGGCCTGCTACCCTATCACCTTTGAAATAAAGGCGGATGAACTGGGAAAACCCTATCCAAGCGGCGGTTTGGCTGATGGCATCCACATATCCATTGCGCATAAAGGTACCGATGCCGTGGGCATTGCCCAGTATGATAAACCTGTAGGTATCGACATAGAAACCATCGAAGACCGAGGCACTGGCTTTTTTGATATGGTATTTACCGAAGCAGAAACAGCCCTGTTAAAAGATAAGGATAAAGCCGAATGGGCAACCCGTTTCTGGGTGGCCAAAGAGGCTTATGGCAAGTACCTGGGCAAAGGACTGCAGGGCAATCCTAAAGCCTACGTGGTTGAGGAGATCAAAGGCGACGAACTGCGCATCAACGACATTTATATCAAAACATTAAAACATAAAAACTACATAATCGGATGGACACAGTAGCATCAACAGGAAAACTAAACAAAGAAGAAATATTTGATCTGATGAAGCAATTCATCACCGAAGTTATAGGTGAGGAATTTGTGGAGGAAATGGATATCACTACCGAAAGTTCGTTCACCAAAGACCTTGAAATGGACAGCATCGAGATTGTGTCTTTTTCCGAAAAAATTAAAGCCCATTTTGGTGACCAGATCGATTTTACCGGCTGGCTGTCATCCATGGATCTTGATCAACTGATCAATCTGAACTTAGGTATGATCATCAATTACATTTACGAATGCCAGTAATCAAAGTAAATAACAGGGATGTGCATATCCAGGAGCTAAACAAAGGCGCGGCCGAAACCGTGTTGTTGGTTCATGGTATGTTCAGCAATCTGTCTGTTTATTATTTTAATATCGCCCCTATTTTGGCCGAGCATTTTCACGTGGTGATGTATGATCTGAAGAGCCATGGTATGAGCGAACGCACCCTGCACGGCTACGACCTCAACAGCATGACCGATGATCTGAACGGCCTGATGGAAGCTTTGAATTTAGATTCAGTTTATCTAGGTGGCTATAGCTTTGGCGGATTGATCGCCCTGAAAATGGCGCTGCGTTTTCCGGATAAAATAAAAAAGCTGGTGGTTATAGAAGCACCAGATCCAAAGGATGAGAAAGCACGTGGTATTATTGACGATTACAGTCGCGAGTTTTTGGAACATTATGTAGAGAACTTCACCGATACTACCAAAGTAAAAATGGGTAAACGTCAGATGGAACGTAACCATCGCATGTATGAATACCTGTTTTACCAAACCAGTATCAAAAGTGATATGATAGCCGAAAAAGATTTTTTGGACGAGCAGGAGATATCACTTTTGAACAAGGATACGCTGTTGCTTTACGGAGCGGATTCCAACTGCCTGGAAACCGGCAAAGAGCTGAACGAGAAGATAAAAACATCAGAACTTACCCCTGTTCCTGGTGACCATAACATACCGATACAAGAACCTGTATTGATCGCTAATATGATCAATACATTTTTCAGGAACTAAACTTTACCCGCGAAAAACTTATACCTATGGCGAAGTTTGTATTTATAGTACCTCCTTTAACCGGGCATATCAACCCTACTTTAAGCATGGGCGCTGTTTTACTGGAACGCGGCCACCAAGTTGGCTGGATAACCCTCGACGAATCATTGGCTGCCAGGCTTCCGGAAGGCGGCGAGCTGCTACACATCAGTTACGACGAAAACGACGAACAGAAACGCGAAAGCGAACAATACCTGGATATCATCACCAAAAAAATAGTTTACGGGATTGATAGTCTTAAATTCCTGTACGAGGAAGTATTGATCCCGCTTAACCGTCATAGCTATGATGGCATTATCCATTTGCTCGACCAATTTGAACCAGACCTGGTTATTACCGATCACCAAATGTTCGCGGGTGCTATTGCCGCTACTAATAAAGGGCTGCCCTATGCCACATCGGTAACTGCACCTGCTGCTATCAAAGTAATGGAGGAACTGCCTAAAGTGCATGAGTGGGAAATGAACCAGGTTATAGGTTTACAGCGGGAATTTGGCGTTGAAGCTGAAACCCCCATAGTTTGTTCTGACCTGTTGACCATGGTATTAACGTCACAGGCCTTTTTTGGCGATATGGAACTAACGCCAAACTTCCGTTTTACCGGCCCGGTGATCAATCGCCCGGCTACCAAAACAGCATTTGATTGGGATAAGTTGAAAGAAAGCAACAATCCTAAAATACTGATCAGCATCGGCACTACTTTTGACCACGAGCATAAAAAGAGCTTCTTTACCAAAGTGATCGAAGCTTTTGGTAACGAGGATATTACCGCAGTGGTGGTTTCTGATCCCGACCTGTTTGAGCAATGGCCTGCCAACTTTATTGTGCAACGCCATGTACCTCAGCTTGATCTGCTGCCTCATTTAGATGCTGTAGTTTGTCACGGTGGTCATAATACCGTTTGCGAAACGCTGTCAAATGGCTTACCGATGGTGGTGATTCCTATTGCCTATGATCAATCACATGTGGCTGGTCGCGTGGTGCGCACTGGTGCAGGTGAGCGCTTAAATTTTAATCGCTTTAAGGCCCATCATTTGAAAGAAGCCGTTAATACCGTGTTGAATAACCCTGCTTATAAAGAATCGGCAGAAGTGATCAAACAATCATTCCTGGAGGCTGGCGGCACAGCAACCGCGGCCGATCTGCTGGAACAGATCGCGTCAAAACAAAGTTTAGAAGTATTAAAAAACTAACGATATCATCAATCTACCATGGCAAAGTTTTTATT
Organism: Mucilaginibacter inviolabilis; assembly: GCF_011089895.1. Lineage (NCBI taxonomy): Bacteria > Pseudomonadati > Bacteroidota > Sphingobacteriia > Sphingobacteriales > Sphingobacteriaceae > Mucilaginibacter > Mucilaginibacter inviolabilis. Next base: position 700,650 of record NZ_JAANAT010000001.1, on the reverse strand, counting down.
TGTTGTTCCACCATTTTTCGGGCATATCAGTCCAACATTAAGTATTGGTGCAAGTCTTATTGCCCGCGGTCATGAAGTAAAATGGCTGGGTATTACACCGCTCGCCGATAAACATATCCCTGCTGGCGGACAGTTTATATATCCCGCGGCTGAGTTAGAAGAGCACCTGGATGAAATAAACCGTATCCTGAAACGCCAGGATGATGGCCCGGCCTGTTCGGGCCCGGAGGTGATGAAACTGGCTTTGGAAGAAACTTATGTACCCTTTGCCCGTATCATGATGCCGGGGCTAAGCAATTTTGTGGATGCCTGGAAACCCGATGTGATCATTAACGATTGTATCACCTTTGCAGGCGCTCTGTGTGCCCACATCAAAGGTATCCCATCGGTAACCACCACACCTGTACCACCGGATGTGATGGGCGATACCGCTAACAGCGCGCCTAAAATTTTTGAATGGCAGCAAAACCTGGTAAAAGGCTTACAGCAGGAGTTTGGTGTTTATGGCGATGAGATCGTTATTCACTCACATAAATTGAATATGGTATTCACTTCGCAGGCCTTCGCTGGCTTTGATGAAGTATCACCGCATATGAAATTTGTTGGCCCTGTAAAAGGCAGACCCAACAATGCCGCTTTTGATTGGGAAAGGCTGGCAAAGGCTACAACGCCAAAAGTATTTGTGTCATTAGGTACGTTACTGGTTGATATCCGTAAAGAATTTTTCCAAAAACTGATAACCGCTTTTGCAGATCAGCCGGTAACCATAGTAGCCGCCACCAATCCTGATATTTTTGAGGTATGGCCCGATAACTTTATCGTAAACGGTTTTGTACCTCAAACAGAGTTGATGCCGCATATGGATGCGGTGATCTGCCATGGTGGTTTCAACACCGTAAATGATACGTTTATCAACGGACTGCCTATGCTGATCACCCCTATCGCGTATGATCATTTTCACACCGCTAAACTGATCGAGAATTCAGGTGCAGGTGTAAGCATACGGTACAAACGTTTGCGTATAGCTGATCTGCGCGATACCGTTTTTGAGCTATTACAAAATCCAAAATATCGGGAGGCTGCCATAAAGGTAAATGAAACCTTTGTAGCCGCCGGTGGTAATGATAAGGCCGTACAGCTATTGGAAGATTTTGCCGCCGCAGAATCTGTCCTGGCGCCTTTGAACTAACTACCAACCAACCTAAACCTTTGACCTATTTATTGCCTATGAGAAGAAAGTTACTTTTGATCGAACGCGTTATGCATGGAGATGGGAACTATGTATTTAACGCACTTTTACCGGTACGAGTACGCGGTAATTTTTCAGAAACAGACATCCGGCTGGCGCTGGTAAGTTTGCAAAAAACACATGCCATGCTGAATGCAGTGGTACAAAATGACAAAAACGGAGAGCCCTGGTTTGTAGTTGATGACGAACGCCCGGTTAATATCCCCATACGTATTATGGAACGTATAAATAAGGATGATTGGCAAACAGAATCGGTAAAAGAGTGGTCGGTACCCTTTAACAGTTACCAGGAGCCGCTGATGCGCCTGGTATGGATCAAGGGCAAACCGGTTTCAGAGCTTTTGCTGGTGATGCACCATTGTCTTTTTGATGGCCGTTCGGCATTGGTTATGCTCGAAGAATTTTTACAATTTTTGGATGATCCTGATGCTCCTATAGCTGTCGAGGTTCCTATAGCTGATATTGGCGATATTGTTCCACCGGCGATGCTGAATAATAAGATACACCAGTTTATGGCCAAGTTGCTGTTTGGTATGGCTTCCATAGCCTTGTCGCTCATACCAGCTAAAGACAAACCAGTAGAGAAAAAAAGAGATTTCCTGATCCATTGGCGACTTGATAAAGAATTAAGCTCAGCCTTACTGACCTGCTGCAAAACCGAAAATATTAAGGTAAACACTATTATGTGTGCTATTCTTTTAGATTCCTTTAAGCAGGTTCTGCCTAAAAAAGCGCTTAACAAGATCATGTGCCCCGTTGATATACGCAATTTTAACCCGCAGATAAAAAAGAACAACATCTTTGCCTTTCCTTTAATGATACTGGTAACAGCTTTTCCGGGGCTTGATTTTTTCAGTAACGCACGGGCCATGCAAAATGATATCGAACACAAAATGACTAAACTTGATCCGTATAAGCTCATTATGTTATTAGAAGCCGCACACGGGTCATTGCGTAAAATAATCAGATTTTTACGTAACCAGAAAGCCAATAAGGATTGTATGTTTTCTAATCTGGGCAAGCTGGACATTCAGCAACATTATAAACATTTTGAGGTGGAAACCATATTTAGTCCATCAGTGATGGTACCTGAAGGGCATGCCACTGCGTTTACGACAACAACTTATGGCGGAGAGATGGATTTTTCGTTCATCAGTAATGAAGGAAGCCTGACTTATGAGGACGCAATGGCTATTAAGGATAAAATGATGGAAACTATTTCGACATTAACGGGAACAACAGAAGAACTTAGTGTGGCATGAGAAGAAAACTACTATTCGGCGAAAGAATGTTGCATGGCGACGGTACGCTGCCTTTTAATGGCGTTATACCGTTTAGACTACGCGGCGTTTTTGCAGAGGCCGACCTGCAATATGCCTTAGGAAAAATACAGGAAAAACATCCCTGGTTAAATGCTTTTGTGCAAGATGATGATAAACAAAGGCCCTGGTTTGTTATTGATGAAACAAAACCGGTTAATATCCCGGTAAGAACGGTAAACCGGTTAAGTGATAATGATTGGCAAATAGAATCGCACAGGGAGTTGCTTACTCCATTTGATACAGCTAAAGGTCCTCTTTTACGCCTGGTATGGATAAAGGATGAGACAATATCTGATATGATCATCACCATCCACCATTGTTTATGCGATGGCGGTTCGGCCATGAGCATATTAGCCGAATTGCTGCAACTTTTGGATGATCCAGGTGCTGATATCGGCAAAGAAGATCCGATAAAAGGTGTGGAAGATATTATTCCATCAGCTATTTTAAATAACAAAACAAAACAGCTAAAAGCTAAGTTAATTGGCGGCCTTGCTGCTGTAGCACTGAAGCTGATACCGGTAAAGAAAAACGGCATCGACCGGAAAAGGGATTATCTGATCCATTGGAAATTTGATGAAGTAACCAGTAAAGAGCTGATCGCTTATTGCAAATCGGCAGGCATTACGGTGAATACCATGCTTTGCGGAGTATTATTGGAAGCCTTTAAGCAGGTAAGAAAAGACCAGGCGCATAATAAGGTATCCTGCCCGGTTGATATCCGTAGATTTGCGCCGGAGATTAAAAAAGATCAGCTATTTGCATTTGGTTTGATGATCGTAGTTTCGGCACATGCAGGTCTGGATTTTTTAGATAATATTAAAGCCATGCAAAAGGATGTTGACCAAAAATCGGCCAAGCTTGATCCCTATGCTACCATGATGATGATGGAATCAGCACACTCCGCGATGGATAATTTCACCAATTTATTAAAGAATGGAAAGTCTACTAACGACTGCATGTTCTCTAATCTCGGAAAAATTGACATCCCGCATCAATACCGCTCGTTTGAACTGGAAACTATATTCAGTCCGGCTGTGATCGGTCCACTGGGTAACACCACTACCATGGTAACCTCCACCTATCGCGGCCAGATGGACTTTTCATTTATTGCCAGCGAAGGGTTTATTCCTTATGAAGATGCTCTAGCTATAAAAGATAAAATAATAGCAATGATCAAAGAACAGATTGGAAACATAGCGGTGGCCGTAGCATGAAAAGAAAACTAATGATGGTGGAAAGAATTATGCACGTAGATGCCTCTACGCCGCTTAATTGTGTATTTGCAGTCAAAATAGCCGGGAGAATTAATCCCGAGAACTTGCATACTGCCCTGGCAAAAGTTCAACAAAAGCACCCGCTGTTACGGGTACGCATAGACGAAGAGCAGGAAGGCGGCCCCTACTTTATTACCAATGAGCACGTACGGTCGATCCCGGTACGCATCACCGAGCGACTTACAGATGATGATTGGCTAAAAGAATCAGAAACGGAATGGTATAAATTATTTGATGCCGACAACGTGCCATTAGCCAGGGTAGTTTGGTTAAGATCGGCATTAGTATCAGAGCTTTTACTGGTGATGCCGCATTGTGTTTGCGATGGAGGCACCTGTGCAGCTTTACTTGGTGAGATCCTGAGCTTACTGGATAAGCCGGAACAGGAATTGGAAGCTTATACGTCGTTCAATTCGGTACAGGAATTAATGCCCGAAAGCTTTGACATCGCCAAAAACAAACGCAAAGGCCGGATATACTCATTTTTGGGTAGACTATTCTTTTTGCTTAAACGTACCCGGAACAAATTTGGAGCCGGCCGAAACTATGCCATCCACTGGAAACTGGATGAAGAACAAACCCTCGCTATAGCCGAAACTGCTAAAAATGCGGGTACAACGGTACATGCGGTTTTATGTGTGGCTTTTCTCCAGGCATTTCAGAAGGTAAGAGGCGCTAAAGCCCGTGGCAAGGTGATCAGTCCGGTAGATATCAGGCGCTTCATCCCTGCCATAAAATCGGATACCATGTTTGCCTTCGCGCCCATTGTGGAGCTTACCCTTGATAAAAATCCAGACAAAGGCTTTTGGGAACAGGCACGTAAAATAAAAACCGATCTGACGGCCAAAATTGAAACCATGAACGCTTATGAAATGTTATGGATGGGCGAATACATGCAAAAAACAGTAAAAAGAATGATTGGTTTTTTAAAAACTACAGATGGATCTCATGATGTTACCCTGTCAAACATGGGCAGACTAACTATTCCTGAGAAATACAACTCATTTGAAGTAGAAACTATTTATAGCCCAACGGTTGCTTTCCCCTGGCGCAACCCGAATACATTGGTGGCAACCACTTTTAAAAACAGGATGGATTTCACCTTTATGTCAAACGATAATTTCCTTGACGAGGCAGAAGCTTTAAAAATAAAAGCTGCCGCGATGGAACTAATGTTTGCCAATTTACAGCAATTATCACATGCCTGAAAAACCAATACAAAAAACTACTTTACGACGGTTTGTACAAAAAAAACTGCTGCAATACATCATTCCTAATATTTTCTTCAATACCATTATTGCCTATGCCAGCTTCGCTAAATTAGGCTACACGCATCTGTTTGAAGGCGAACAAAGCATGGCACGACTTACGCTGCCCATGTCGTTATTTTTACCCTTTATACTTAGTCTGGACATCCTCAAGAAAACGATACTGGCGGTTGAACAGGGAGCGCTTGATTTAACCATCAGCGATGATCTGAATAAGAATAAATTTGCCATGCAAACAGCCATCATCAATGGTGTTGGTACATTGCTCATTGTTTTAGCGGTAATGCTAATAGCACAAGTAAGTTTGCCTTCGCATTATAAATTCAACGGACCTATAATGGCCTATCTGGACGGTTCGCTGGCGGCTGCATATTCTATCATCTTTACTTATTTCCCGATCAGGAAATTAAGAAAGTATATGTCAAAACAAGCAGAAGTCCCGGTATCAGCTTAAATAGATTTAGTTTCCAGGCTGGCTTTCATAATTGCTCTGTTCCTTACTAAAAATTTCCTGGATCTCCGCAGCTGAAAGCGGCTGGGCAAAAACTTTGATCCCGTCCATATACCCATGAAATATTCTTTCTGACGGAAACTCTTCGTTGCGCCCTATTTGCCATTTATTAGCTACCGACAGATTCACAGGGCCTTCCACTGTTGAGGTGCCTGTCAGTTTGCCATCGATATAGAGAAACAGCACATTACCATTACAAACACCGGCTATATGGTGCCAGTTTTGTTTCCAGTTTGCCGGAACGCTTACGGTGCAATCACCGCGCCCCCAGCCACCGGCAAAAAAGGTTAATGTTTTGTTATCGTTCATTTGCAAAACGTGCGTATCGCCTTTGGTAAGCATATCTACCAATCCGGTTTCTTTTCCTTCGGGATAAACCCAGGTCATCATGGTCATGGTTTGTTCCAGCTTATCCAGGCTCGGTGCGTTGGGCACTTCTACGAAGCGATCATCACCCAACAATAATCTTTTTCCTTTTCCAATTTCCAGGGATTTGGATTGAATAATACGCGCATTGTTCTTAAATCCTGAATGATCCGGAATAAGCTGATCATTATCTTTTGAAACGAGTGAAAGATCAAGTAACAGCGAACCCTTATCATCATCAAATACTTTATATATCGATGATATATTATTGATTGATAAATATTTAACACCATTTACTTTATCTTTGAAATAATGATTCTGAATCCTACTTTCCCCCGGAGCGAGTTGCACATGATCGGTATACAAAAGAGAGTCGTTCAACTTTACAGGGATAGAAAAGGACTGATCCCTGCCAGTCAGGTTTTTAATTGTGTAACTGATCTGCTGCTGGCTGTCACGGTGTATTAATGGCCTGGTGTCAATTCCCGATATTTCAAAACGATGTTGTACCGGTTGTCCTGGCTCAATAACTTCAACAATATTATCGCCTGCCTCATTCAGGCTCACTCTTGTTTTTCCTAACCTGTATAATCTGCAGCTGATAGAATCAGTAACAGTGCTTCCCTGCGGAATAAGATAGTTTTTGCTGGCGATGATCTTTCCATCAGCATATATCCTCATATTCTCTGTACCCGCAGAGCCCCTATTTTGCGCCGTAAACCGCAGCCATAACTGTGCATTCGGCTCTACGCTGTTTTTTTGCAAACTATAGCCAGTCAGTTTTATATCTGATGCCGTTTTAGTCTCCGATAATATGATGGGATCTTTATCGGCAGGCCATTTTTGCAGCTTTTCGTTCATCGTAAACTGCATTACTCCACCATTAGCGATAGTTGTATGGAGCAAAACCAATTGTTCGTATGCCTTATCATTAACCGTTAATGAGCTTACATATTTGTTTACTGCCGATTGATTTTTAGCCTCAATCTTCCATGCTTTATGATTTACCAAATGCAGGGTTGCAGATTGAAACAAAGGTGCGCCAATAGCATATGCTGCCTTGCCCGGATTTACGGGAAATATCCCAATTGCATTAAATACATAGGCGCTTGACATTGCCCCCAAATCATCATTGCCGGGTAAACCATCGGGCCTATTTTTGTATCGGGATAGCATGATGTTTCTGCACCATGCCTGCGTAAGATCTGGTCTACCGGCTGCATTAAACAAATAAGGAACATGTATAATCGTTTCATTATCAAATAATATCACATCATTCCTTAAAGCGGAATCTAAACTATTGGCAAAGGCATTATTGCCCCCCATCAGGTTAACCAGGTCCTTGGCATTGTGAGGTACAAAATAGGAATATACCCACTTGTCGCCTTCTTTGTAACCAGACATTCCCGGGTTCAACTTAAAATCATTTCCTGATCGCGGCAGCATAAACAAGTCATCAGGATGAAACAGGTTGCGGTAATTAAACCCTCGTTGTTGTAAAAGCCGGTAATCTGCATCATTATGCGCCACCTCTTTAGCGTACTGTGATAGCGCCCAGTCGTCATAAGCATATTCTACTGTACGCGTAACTGATTCTGAATTGGTATACGGCACATAACCTAAACGGTGATAGATGCTCATATCCTTTTGCACAAAAGGAGAATCGACGATATTGCTTTTCATAGCTTTATAAGCCAATGTCTTGTCAAAACCGTTAATACCTTTTAAATAAGCGTCCACAATAATGGGGATAGCGTGGTTACCCGTCATACTCTCTGTAGGCAAATGACCAGTTTGCTTGTAAATATCCAACATGGATAAAATAATATCATTTTGTTTTTCAGGATACAGCAAGCTTAGCAAAGGATGCAATGACCTGAAGGTGTCCCAGGGAGAAAATCCACCATACTCAAACTTACCTGAAGTGTGATGCACAGCGCCATCTTCACCACGATAATTACCATCCACATCAGAAATTACCCAGGGAATCAATAGCGAATGATAAAGAGCAGTGTAAAAGACGGTCTTATTGTTTTCGCTGCTATCCGTAATATCAACGGTAGATAATTGTTTACTCCAATCACTGGCTGTACATGCGGCAAAGGCTTTAAAACTGAGCTGAGCTATTTCCTTATTGATATTATTTTGAGCACTCTTAAAATTCACTGTTGACGTGCTCAACCTTAACTCAATAACCTTTGAGGTGGCTGCGGTTTTAAAAGTAAACAGATAACCATCCCTTACTGGTTTTTTATCGGTAAAAGCTTCGCTAAAATTGATCACTGTATTCAACGCTAAGCCGTGTATGACTTTTCCCGAAACAATGGCAATATCGCCTGCATTCCCTATATAAACCTGTGCTTTTGTTTTAGCGGGAAATGTAAAACGCAATATTCCTGTTCTGGTAGAAGTGCTTGCTTCGGTGACAATGTTATTATCGGTAAATTTTACCCGGTAATACCCTGGTCGTGCTATCTCATTCCGATGCGAAAAACGATTTTTATATACGCCTGGTTCAAAAGCCTGATCTGCGCCAACCGGCATAACAAACAAACGACCCGATGAGCCTTCGGGAAAACCACTATGATGCCCCAAACAGCTGAAATAATAAATAGCTGAATCGACATAATTATACCCTCTTGCACCGGTAATCCGCGTTTCTGGACTAATCTGGATAAAACCCGACGGTGCAACCGCACCTGGGTAGGTACCACCATCGCCACCCCAATGCGTGAGTACACCGCTTTTGGTAGTGCCGATGAATGGATTTACATACGATAAATTCGACTTGTTTTGCGCTTTTGTATTGGAAATTAAAACAAGTGATAGCAACAGCAGTCCGGCGATCTTTTTTGCTACTAGGGGCATTTTAAACATACGTAAACTTATATTTTGATATAGATCTTTCTTTTATCCATTACATAACCTACCAGCCAGCAAAGCATCATATAGCACAGGGCAAAAACTAACGTACCAAACGCCCCGGGGAAAAGCGGCTGATAAAATGCCTGGTTCACCCAGTCGTAAAAGCTGAGGTTTGGCTTTACCCAAACAGTCGAAATTACGGTAAACAACAGCTCCGACAACAGGTATATGGCCAAGGAATTCCGGCCGAAAACCAGGAAAAAATTGGTACCACGTTTAATGTTCTTTATTTCGATGGCATAGATCAGCACACCGATGATCACCAGATCGATACCGATGGTAAGCAGGGTAAATGTGCTTGTCCATAATTTTTTTGCCAGCGGGAAAAACTGGGCCCAGAACAACGCTATGCCAATCAAACAAACCCCGGCTATCAATAATTTAGCCACCGACTCATAATTACGTCCCTTACGTTGTATATATGCTCCTGCCAGATAACCAGCTATTACATTCACAATGGCGGGCAAAGTACTCAGCAAACCTTCGGGATCAAAAGCTATCGGGCCACCTTTATCGTGGTATAAATGTGCATTACCCATGATCAAGATGTCTAAACGGGTACCGGCATTACCTAGCATAGTTAATTCTTTCCCTGGTTCGCCAAGTAATAGCAAAAACACCCAATATCCCAGCAAAAGAAAAATGGAGATAATGATGGCTGCTCGTTTTGAGCAATAATGTACAATCAGCGAACCAAAAAAGTAACAAAGCGCTATACGCTGTAATACACCCATGATACGGGTATTGCCCAGCGGATTAAATGCCCAGCCCCCTGCTTCACGGTGAAAAAACGGGAACCAGTACATCAGGTAGCCCAGTAAAAATATAATCAGCGTCCGTTTCCCAATTTTACGCAGGAAAGCGCCATTACTTTCAAATTTGTTTTTAGAAAAGCTTAACGCATTCCCTACTGCGAAGAGAAAAGAGGGAAAAACAAGGTCGGTTGGCGTAAAGCCAAACCAGGCGGCATGATCCAATGGTGCCCATTGTACTGCGCCTGAACCGGGAGCATTTACAATGATCATGAAACATATCGTCATGCCCCTGAAAATATCAAGTGTTATAAATCTGTCCTTTGCTAAAGCCATATTTCTTAAATTTTACAATTTTCCCTGAAGCGTATAAGTTACTCTGCCAGCTTCTTTTTCTGATCTGATGCTTACTTTATCTGGCCGGTTACCGTTTTCATCATAAATTACTACCTGATTGATGCCTGCTTTTAACCAACACTCCGGTATATACATACCGATATTACCAACTTTTTCGGGATAACGCCCCAGGTTATGACCATTTACCCAAACCGAACCATAGCTTAAGCCATCTGTATGAACCCTCCATATCAAATGCTTACCCGGTGATTGTGGTACGGTAAATTGCGACCGGAAAAACTGCGGACCTTCAAATGGGATTTTAAATGCTAATTTATTCCAGCCGTCAACAGCATCAGGATTCCCCGGGCCTCCAAACATTTTCCAATTGTTTAAGATGAGACCATCTCCAATGCTGTTTATTTTTACAGGTTGATCTATTCCGCCTTCGTTAGAATAGTTTTCGATGAACAAGGTAAGTACGATTGGTTTTTGAAGCGTGACTGCGTCATTAACTTCCACAGTAAAAGGTGAATTCCAACCTTTATGCTGAGCTACTTGTTTACCATTGATAAACACAGTAGCATCTTCATCCACACTCCTGAAATTGATCATTAATTTTGATGGATTACCTTCCTGAACCGGGATAATGGTTTGAAACCAGCCAAAGCCCTCCTGTTTATTAAATACATCATCGCCAATTTTATATTTTTTCCAACGGATAGTGTCAAATGCGGGAATATTGTTTTTCACATCAGCAGCTTTTTCGGCTTTGATAAAATACCAGTTAGTGGTGGTAGAAATAAATGGACCACCTTGCTTGATCCGAACCTGGCCCGATAAGCCTTTTTTATCTACATCGGTAATCGATCCAATATACGCTGCCAATTTATCGCGACCGTCATGAGCGGTAAATACCGCCATTGTATGCTTACCCTTTTCAATATCGAACGTCACCTCACCATCCTTCACTTTCCATTGAGTTGCTTTCTTACCATCAATAAATGCAGTAGCCCGGTCGCCTCCATCAACCTGCATGGTATACTTTCCTGACGTTGGGATATCCAGTGAGGCACGATACCATGCATCAGCCGTCAGGTTATTGTCGGCCCCCATCTGTTGCGGATCGGAAGAACTAAACCAGTTGCTATCATCATAAGTGGGTGCGGCATAAACAGAAGCATTTTTGGTTTGCCATGGTGCTAAAGTTACGATTGAAACAAATGACTTATTCAATTGATAAACAGAAGTTAATGCGATTGATCTATTTTCCAGATATAAATGTACAGGCCCATCTTTTCTACCTATTAACGGATATTCAGCATTTGCCGACAGCTGATTTTTTTTTCAGGTTAAGGTCTGCAAGATATGCTGGACCATTTATTATAACTGGTGATCCTTCAACTTCAGTTACCCAGGTTTTATCCATGATCAATGCATCACCAACTAAAATGCGGACGCGCTGGCCCGACACTTCGAATGTATATTCAGTCAAACCTCCGGCTTGTAAAGTTCCGGCAAGACTAATACTACCATCGGCTATTTTAAATGCCTTGGCCCCTTGTGTAGCAGTTGGTTTACCATTCACCTTAAAATAAAGTAATGCAGCGTTTCCTTTACTGGCTTCGACAAAAATGGTTGTGGTATTGCCTTGTTTAACCATTCCGTAAACACGTGTAAGCGCCCAATTAAGCGTTATTACATTGTTGATAGTATAATTGTGTACCAGCGGATAAATCTCGTCTGGAGCAATGGATATATCAGCTACCGGTATATCATTATCGGCCTTAACCCTGGCTTTGAGTGTTTTCTTTGTAGGGTTATCCAAGAAAATCAGATCACCAATATCAGCCGACCTCGCAGTTATCTTTAAGCTGCTATCTACTGCAATATCTTTATAAGCGGCGGTTGCATCGGTACAATTCTCCAATACATCCTGGAAACTACGGGCAAACAGGGCAGCGCGTTTAAAACCATAATAGATAGGCCGCAGATCACCTGCCTGCCCAACGGCCGAACCATAATCATACGATGCAGCGTCCTCATCATTATTGGTATACCCAAAATTAGATCCGCCGTGGGCCATATAGTAGTTATACCCGCCGCCGCCATGCGCTATTATTTTCCATGTACGCCGGGCATACACCGCAGAATCTGTTGGCTTTGCTCCATACTGAGAGTACCATACACTCCAAAACTCGGTAGAAAACCAGGGATTGGGTCGTTTGCGGTCATCTAATGTACCGTCGCCTGCAGGATCACTGGCGTGATGCAGACCACTAAAAAAGTACGGAACCTGTAAACCCAAACTCAGAGCTTTACTTTGCAAATGCTTAAAATAGTTATCGGGCACTATCGTTCCCCAGCCATTATTATGCTCATTCTCCAGTTGCACCAGTATTACAGGTCCACCCTTGTTAATTTGCTGGTTAAATACAATTGGTAAAAGATGATCGAAAAAACGGTCGACGTATTTTTCAAACCCTTCGTTATCCTCCCGTACACGTAAGCCTGGTTTAAATTTTAACCATAGTGGGTAGCCGCCCAAATCCCATTCTGCACAATAATATGGTCCTACCCTAACGATGGCATACATACCCAGTTTTTTAACCATAGTTAAAAACGCGTTCAGATCATGGTCGCCATTGAAATTGAATTTACCTTCCAGCGGTTCATGAAAGTTCCAGATGGTGTATACTTCTACGCAATTGAAGCCTGCCCGTTTTAACCGTAATAACCTATCATACCATAGTTGCCTTGGTATCCGTGCATATTCCAATCCGGCTGATGTCAGAAAAGTACGCTTGCCATTTATTAAAAAGCCTTTGCTATCAAAATTAATGAATGGTTTAGCTGTTTCATGAGCTGGAAATATATGATCATTTATGGCCTGGCTGTAAGCTAGCCTACTTCCGGCCAGCATCAGAACAAATAGTAGGGAAGTATAAATACGTTTGTTCATTATTTAGCTTGATAGGCTTGCTGAATGATGGGATTATATTTTTCAAATAACTGTTTGGCTTTTTCAACAGTGTTTCCGCTGATGGTATTGGGATAAGCGTTATCGTGTTTATTTACCCATTGCCATTCCCAATCCTTTACTTGTTTATCAAAAGCATGTTCATCAAAAGGAACACCGGAGGCCAGTGATTTATTTAACTGATCAAAAAACAGCTCCCAGCGCGGTTTATAATATCCTTTGATCAAACCAGCCCATTGACGGTTGGAATACTCACGTAAGCCACTCTCCTTATCCCCCCAAAGGGTAACCAGATCGCGGGCGTTAAACTCATACAGGTTCTTTTCTTTTTCGGTGACACCATTAGCCCTCGCTTCGATGATCCATTTACCCAACAGGAAATCTTTACGGGTGCTTAACAGCGCATCCATATCATCCATAAGCTGCAAAAACTGAGTGCTGTATAATTTAAAGCTCGCTTTATCCTTGCTTTGATAGGCAGTAACCATTTGTTGCTGTAGCGGACTTGCATAGTTGGCCAGCACTTGCCTGGTAATATCAACCAAATCGTATTGAAAGCCATCACTTTCTTTCAAGCTGTCAGCAGCATTTATAAACAGGCCCCAGGCTTTAACCAGCTCTGCGGGATCATAATCCAGTTTGGTTAATACCCGGTCAATAGTCTTTTTAAAAGTTGGACGGGCAACAATAATAGATTCGGGACCACCTTCCGTTAAACCACCGGAATATACTGTGTTCAATAAAATATGCCAAGCTTCGTTTATCTGAACGTTACTTTGCCCATAACGTCTTTGCGCGTAATTAATCAACCATTTATCCGCATCAATTGGAGTATCGTTCCATACATTTTCCAACATGAGAGCAAACAATGCCGGGTTTTGCTCAATACCTTCGGGGGTAATGCCTATCCCCCGCATATTTCTTGATTCGGGATCATGTAATGCTATAGCCGGATCAGCCGCTACATGGCGCATGCGACCAAACAAACTGATGTTGCCTCCAAAATTTTGCAGCATGCTCCAGACCCAGGGTTTGCCGTAGTAGGCCTCAGTACGGTTCCAAACCGGGTGCGCATCGCTGTACAGATCCAAAACGATCATTTGTTCGTTAGGTACTGCGTTTAGCAGCGCCTTGATCTGCTGTGGTTGCCAGAATTTGTTATTGTAATGGAACATCCAGCCTTGCATCACCCAAATTGCTTTGGGATCAGCTGCCGCCATGGAATTAAAAACCTTTTTACTCATGCCATCCAGATAAGTAGAATCGTTGGTTGGCGGTACGTTTTCGTTAAAAGTGTCGGCTGAGTACAGGTGATCTGTGCCAAACTCTTTGGTTTGTGCCTCTATATATTTTTTACCGATGGTCTCAAACATCGGATCGTCTGGGTCAAGGATATATACATCGGGAAAACCGGCATCCCAGTTGGTCTTTTTAACTTTTGCACTGGGGAATTTATCTTTAAATGAAGGTGGTACGTGACCTGTAAATGAAGACAATACAGGTTTCATACCAAAGGAACGCTCACGCTCCAATATTTTCTTCTGCAGTTCTTTATGGGAATCCATCCAATGCTGCGGCAGTGGACCACCCCAGGCATCAATGTTACCCATCCAAAACCAGGCAAAGTAAGCCGGACCACTAAAAAACTCATCGAGTTGTTTATCGGTAAAGCCCATGCTTTTGTAAACGTTTTGCCAAACGGCTTCTTCGCCGGTAATGGCCAATGGCAGATTGATGCCATTTAGGGCCATCCAATCAATTTCTTTTTGCCAGCGGGCCCAGTTCCACCAGGCCATGGAATAATTGTAGGTACAATAATTTAAATAATAGCGATACTGATATGGTGTATTTTTGTGTACTAAGCCTTTTACCATAGGCAGAGTTGCAGGAAGATTAAGATTACTGCCGTTCCAGCTGATATCGCAAAAACAATAATTTTTAAGGTAGTAATTTAAAGCAGAGGCTACGGACAGGCCATTATTGCCTCTCAATATTATTTTACCGTTCTTGCTGCTAAGTTCAAAAACATCTTTACCATTTTGCTGTGGAATAGCTTCTATAGCAAACGAACTGCTTTTACCGGGGATAACCCGTTCAATAAAGGCATATAAAGTTTGGGGATCAACCTGGGCATTAACTTTTAAGCCAAATGCCATAACAACAAGTACAAGTAAATACTTTCTCATTTAATAGTTTTATGGAATAGTTATGAAGATATTAAAGTAAGTGTAACCACTTCATTATAAAACACCGGTAATCAGAACAAATTATTCTGCAAGAGAATTTATTACCCCGATTACCGGCAATTTATTTTATCATCCTTTAAAAGTTAGGATTTTGTACCAGAACTCCCTTACTCTTATCAATTTCAACCTGCGGAAGCGGGAAATAATAATTTTTAGGTCGAACAAATATGACATTTTTAGATTGATCTATCGGCGCTTTTGAGATCGGAAGATTGTATATGGCAGCAATATCTACGATCTTGTCTTTGTCCCAACGCATCAGATCCTGATGACGTTCGCCCTCACCAGCCAACTCGACACGGCGCTCGTGAATTAATTCTTTCATACCTGCGCCAGAAACCGGTTTTAATAAAGGAGAAGCCCTATGTCTGATCTGATTAATCAATGCGTCACCAGCCCCGGCTCCTTGTGTACGGATCAAAGCCTCCGCAACCAACAAATAGATATCGGCAGAGCGCATTAAAGGTACTGCGAAAGAATGATCAACACCGCCGCCGGCTGCCGCGCTGTTAAATACCGCGTATTTACGGAAAACATAACCGGTTGCAGATAAATCTGATGTAAAGGTAGTAAGTCCCTTACCATCACCAATATCAATCTGATCACCAACACCTAATAATGTTGCCTGCTTGCGCGAGTCATTCGCCTCAAACTCATTGGCAAGTCCTTGCAATGGCTGACTAAAGCCGTAGCCTCCCCATGGACGAGGAATATAATACACCGTAAAATCATTCTGCACTACGTTTTGTACTGCCTGGATAGAGAAAAGCAACTCCGTACTAGTTTCATTCGCCCGGGTAAAATTATCCTGATAATTAGCAGCCAGTGCATAATGGCTATTTGCAATCACCTGCTGCCCCGTTGCTATAGCTTCAGGAAATTTTTCCCAGTACATGTATAGTTTAGTTAATAATCCAAGGGCGGTTCCTTTACTCACACGGCCACGATCTGCAGGGCCATAGCTTTCAGGAAGCAAAGAAACAGCTTGTTTTAAGTCGGATTCGATTTGCTTGCGTACGTCCTCTATAGGTGATTTAGGAACATTAAACAGTTGCTTAGTATAATCATCTTCGGTAATGATAGGCACATCACCATGAATTACCATCAAACGCCAATAACCGAAAGCTCTTAGAAAATAGGCTTCGCCCATACTACGTGATTTAACGTCAGCTGAGATAGCGGTGATCTTAGGTATATTGATAATACAGTTGGTAGAACGGTTTATCTCTTCGTACCTCCATTTATAAGGATATCTTATAGCTGCGTTTGATGCATCGTAAGTTAAATTTTCTATCGCTTCATCTTCACCATGGTCACCCGAACGCCAGTAATCGTCAGACGGAACATCAAAGGTAGTTTCTGCATGACCTGTGTAGTCTTCTTCTTCCAGTAAGCTGTAAATCCCAGATACAGCGTTAACGGCATCAACCTCATTTCTGAAATAATTATCCGAGGTATAAACACCCTGCTGTTTTAAATCAAGCGCCTTTTTGCAAGCACTGTTACATAGTACCAAGGCAAGAAGTATATATATTGTTATTTTCGATTTCATGATGTTATAATTTAGCCGTTAAACCAAATGTGATAGTTCTGAGTGACGGGTATTGAGCCACATCTACCCCTCTTTGCACATTACCATCTGTATAACCCAACTCTGGTGTATAACCTTTGTATTTAGTGATGATGAATACATTTTGGCCCGACGCATAGATCCTAAGGCTACTTAATGCTGCTTTTTTAGCCCATACTGCGGGTAAAGTGTATCCTAATGTTACATTTTTAAGACTGAAGTAATTCCCGCTTTCTACAAACAGGTCAGATGTACGATAGTTATCATTGCTACGGTCTAATGTCATCCTTGGGATAGTATTACTGGTTCCAGGTCCTGTCGATCTGCCCATATCCTCCGCATAAAGGTTAAACGGATAAGTTGGATCGATTCCTTGCATCCTATCGGCATTATATAAACTCACACCAAATACTCCAGTAAAATTTGCAGACAGATCAAATCCCTTATAAGATATGCTTCCCTGCAAACCGGCGGTCACATTAGGATTGGGATTACCCAGATAAGTTCGGTCGTTTCCATCAATTACACCATCTCCGTTTATATCTACAAACCTTACATCACCTGGCTTAATACTGCTCTTGCGCGGGTCGTTTTTCAGATAAGGATCATTGTCAATCTGCGCCTGTGTTTGGTATAACCCATTAGTTTTCCAACCATAAAAAGAAGCTATAGGCTGCCCTTCATAAGTTCTGGAAATTTCCTGACTTGAGCGTCCATAAACAACCGAACCAATAAATGCTCCTGCTCCGTAAAGCTTGGTAACTTTATTTTTAATGAAGGAAGCATTGGCACCGATGGAGTATTTTACCTTATTACCGCCCTGATAGTTAACATCTACCTCAATACCATGATTGTTCATAGTAGCAATATTTTTATCGGGAATAGTTACACTTCCAACAGTGGATACTTCAGAGGACGGAACTAACATATCCTTGGTATTTTTATTGAAATATGTTACCGTAGTATTTAACTTATTATTTAAAAATCCAGCTTCTAAACTAATGTTGGTCATCGCTGCCCGCTCCCAGGTAATATCCGGATTAGCCAGATTGGTAACGGCGGAACCACTTACACCAGTGCCCCCAAAAGCATAGCCTCCATTTTCATAAGTACTACCAACTTTTATTAAAGCTAAATACTGAAAAGGATTAACATTTTGATTACCCAATTCGCCATAACCACCAGTTAATTTTAAATTGCTTATCCAGCTGATATTTTTAATAAACTCTTCGTTTGATAATCTCCAACCCAATGAAAATGCGGGAAAATACCCCCATTGTTTACCTGGTGCAAACTTTGAAGATCCATCCGCACGAAAAGTTACTGTAGCCAGGAAACGGCCATCATAATCATAAAATAATCTTGCAAAACCTGATTGCAACGACGATGGAGCTGCCAACACGTTTGAATTGAATTGGCTATTTCCTTGATTTAGTACCCTTTGATCGGGTGATGTATCATCATAACCTAATCTATAGGCCGTAAAGCCATAGTTTTTAAAGTTTTGATAAGAATAGCCGCCGGTAAATGTAACATGGCTTTTACCGAATACTTTATCGTATGTAAGAAAAGACTCCAGCAACTGAGATGATAATTCCCCTTCGGTTTCCGTTAATTGTGATGTGATATTTTGCCTGGCCTGGTTAACATCGGCTATGTTGAAATTGTAGCCACGGGTTATAGTACCATCAAAAGCATAATTAACACGTAATTTCAAGTCCTTAGTGAATGAAACCTCTGCAAAAGCATTAGCCAATGCTCTGTATTTCTTGTTAAAACGATCTGCCTCCTGAATGGTGGCATATGGACTATTCACATCACCTAATTGGTTTGCAAATGCTTTTGACGTGCCGTAAGTACCATCGGGATTAACCAAAGGTATAGCTGGGTTAAAACGCAGAGCCGAAAAAATCAAGCCGGTTTGCGAGTTGTTATTATCGAACCCATTATTATTGGCATATGTTAACTGGATATTTTCGCCCAATTTAAGCCATGGCTTTATTTTATGCTCCGAATTGATACGGGTACTAAAACGCTTAAAGTTGGTTTTGTCTATAATACCATCTTCGTTATAAAGGGAGGTGGAAAAGTAATAGTTCGACTGCTCATTTCCACCCTGTATATTGATATCCCCATTGGTTACATGGCCGGTTTTCATAATGGCCCGCTGCCAATCTGTTCGCTGGGTAGAATAATACGGGTTATTCCATGGAGTGTCAATTGCTACGCCATCGTTGGTATAACGTTCCCTTTTTAGTTGATACAATTGCGGAGCAGTTAACAGATCAATGTATTTGGTTGAATTAGAAAAACCGCTGTAAAAGTTAAAAGAGGTTGACAGTTTTTGACTGTATGATCCCTTTTTAGTAGTGATTAAAACAACACCATTAGCAGCCCGGGTACCATAAATAGCGCTTGATGAAGCATCTTTTAAAATGTCCATCGAAGCAATATCATTAGGATTAAGATCGCTCAATGCATTGGGATCGCTAGTTGCTACACCGTCAATTACAATTAATGGATCGGCATTGTTAAGAGTTCCTGTACCACGGATACGGATACTTGGGGCAGCACCCGGCGAACCATCATTACGCACAATACTTACACCACTGGCCCTGCCATCCAACGCCTGAGCGGCACTGCTTACTGGTAAATTTTGAAGATCGGCACCTTTAACACTGGCTACAGAGCCGGTAATATCAATTTTTTTACTGGTACCATAACCCACCACTACAACCTCATTCAAAGCTGACGGTAATGCATCCATCGTAATAGTTAAATTGTGATTACCTGCTATAGGTACAATTTTTTTGGCATAACCTATATAGGTTAATTCCAAAGTACCGTCGTCCGGAGCATTGATACTGAAAGTACCATTAACATCCGTTGTGATACCTACATTGGTGCCTTGTAATTTAACGCTTACACCTATCAAAGGCTCACCTGTTTTATCAATCACCTTACCTTTAATGATAGCCTGACGGCTGGCATCTTGCTGGTTGGATATGATCACAACATGATCATCGGCCATTTTGTAGGAAAGTTTATTATCAATAAGACTGCTTAATATCTGATCGATAGTAGCATCCTTTACATCGAGATCAACCTTACCCAGTTTTTTGATGGAGGTGTAGTTGTAAAAGAATCGATAATCACTTTGTTTTTGAATTTTGGTTAATATGCTGCTTACTTCGGTTTGCTTAATGCTTAGTGTAAATTTTTGTTGAGAATACACTGTGGCCGAAACTTGCATACATGTAACCAGCATAAGAAGGAAAACTGCTTTCATCAGCAAAATAACTTTTAGACATACGGGGGCACCCTGAAGCGGAAATACCCTTCTTGTTTTTTTCATTACATTTGTTTTGAAAATTAATGGATAGAGTAAGTCCTGTGTTACAACATCTTACTCTTGTTAATAAAAATCCGATTTGTTTTTACAGGGAGGAGTGCCAGCTCTTCCCTTGTTTATTTTGGATGTCAGGAATCTGATAAGTAATGTTTCAATGTCATACGCGTTAGTTTTAGGGGTTAGTTAAATTAATTTTGTTTCTCTTTTTTCGACAGATAGACTGTATTTCCGTCCATGCGGTAGTTGAACGGGGTTGTTACTTCTATGATCCGAAGAGCATCCTGTAATGACTCTTTATCCAGCAAACCACTTATTTGCTCGGCTTCAAGAGCCTGGTTTTCAAACACAATCTGCACGTTATACTTTCGTTCTATTTGTTTAGCAACATCTTCAAAAAGCTCATTGGTGAACAATATCCGATTGTCAAGCCAGGCAGTTTCTTTAATCTCATCGGCTTTAACAGGTGGAAGGGTAATGACCTGGTATTCTATTTTTGCTTCTTTAATACCGACAGCCTGTGCATGGGTTTGAAGTTGGCTGTTAGCCACTAATAGCTTTTCGTTAGGCAACAGGACTATATCTTTCTCCGGATTATTTTCCAATTCAACCTGTACTTTACCTTTGAGTAAAGTAGTTTCGATATTTCTGTCGTTATTATAAGCTTTAACATTAAATACCGTTCCGAGTACTTTTACGGTCAATTTATGGGTATGCACCAGGAAAGGCCTTTTGGCATTGTGCGTTACTTCAAAAAAACCTTCGCCGGTAAGATTAACATCTCTTGTGTTTTTTGCAAATGTTTCAGGATAGGTAAGTATACTTCCGGCATTCAGTATAATCTTGGTTCCATCGGGCATGATCAACTTTCTGGTTGTTCCATAAGGAACCCTAACTTCGTGCATAACCAGCTTAGCAGCTTGATCTGCTTGTCGAAGTTTCCATGTATACAATAAGCCACCTGCTATACCTAATACCAAAATAGCAGCAGCCCATTGCCACTTAAATAAAGACTTTACTTTGTTAGTGCCATTAAAAGTATCTGAATTTTCGTCAGCGCTTTTTATCTTATACCAAAGCTCCTCAAGCTTTGTACTGATATCTTTTTGTTTTATTGCATCAGGTTGCTTTTCATTGCCTTTTAATGCCATAGTAACCTGGTACATTTTTTTTGATTCCGGAAACTGCTCAAGAAATGTATTAAGTTCGGCTAATTCTTCGGCAGTGGCAGTTTTGCCCATACTTTTAGCCATTAACTCTATAAACCTGGATTTGCCCATAAATAATTGTATACTCCCTAAGGACACACAACTACTACTTTTTCCTAAAAGAAATTAAAAAAAATTAAAATAGATTTATCAGATGGCGACATTTTATTTTCCGGCAAGCGTGTCATCTAGTTTTTTAAGGGCAATAGCCAACTGAGCAAAAACGGTTTTATTAGAGAGACCGAGAATAGTTGCTACTTCATTACAAGAGAGATCATCTTCTTTAACCATTTTGAATATTAATTTGCAACGAGGTGGCAATTGGTTAACCGCATTCAAAACTCTTGCCTCCAATTCTTTGCTAATGAGTAAGTGAGAAGGATCAACAGATAGCCGGAAATAATAGGTTTCAGTAAGCTGCAGCTCCTTGATTTTCTGGGTAGATGTGTTTCGTAAATGGTTCAGGCAGGCATTTTTTATCAATACATATAAATAAACCTGTAAATTCTTTATCCTATCTAAGTTTCCTCGACCAGTCCATATCTTCAAAAAGGCATCATTTACAATCTCCTGCGCCACTTCTCTATCGCCTAAGAAAGAATAGGCAAATTTATTGAGCCTGGGTTCATGCAGTGCATAAAGCTCACTAAATGCTCCCTCATCTCCATTAACCTGAATACGACGAATATGTTCCTGTGTACTCACAACGGACGACGTTTACTAACAGCCTAAATTAATTAAGAAATACCTTGATAGGCAAAAGTGTAAATTTATTACAACATAATAGGGTATTATATTGGCATATTTATACATTAATGCAATACGCACTTTATTTAGGCTACGATGGCTTAGGGTAAAGTTGTTTGATTGAGTTTTGCCCTCCTTATAAGTAATTAATTACCATTTGGCGCCATGCACGAGCTTGATGGGCTTCGTTATCCCAGAGATATAAGGAATTATTAATACCTTTCTCTGTTAATAAATTACTTAATGTGTAATTGTTATCCAACAAAACATCCTCCTTCCCTACTGCTAAAACTATGCACAGTTGCCTTAGCATTTTCAGCTCACTTTCATCTGTTAAATTGGGAATATACTGCAATGGCATATTAAAATAAACATTCTCATCCCAATAGCCTTCTAACAAATCTTCATAATGCCCAATTTTGGTTGCAAGATCATACCTGCCACTCATGGCTACTACTTTATTAAATATACCCGGATGTCTTAATGATATATTTACCGCATGATAAGCTCCCAAACTACAACCCGCCACAATTTTAAATGAATTGGGGTTTTTAACATCTATATACGGTACAACTTCTTCGAGGATGTACTGCTCATATTGTATATGCCTTAATATTTTTACCGAGGGATGAAACCCTGAGCTATAAAAACTTTCAGTATCGCAACTATCAACGCAGTAAACCTGAATATAGCCATTTTCGATTTTATGACGTAGTGATTCGATTACACGCCAGTTTTCGTAATCATAAAACCGCCCCATTCTTGCAGGAAAAAACAGAACAGAGGCGCCGCTATAGCCAAATATCAGCATCTCCATATTTTTCTGAAGAACCGGGCTATACCATCGCGTGTATTCTCTGTTCATACTATATGCAAGATGCCTCTATGTTGTGATATTTATATTAATTCTGCGTGAAAATTCTCCGAAAGCCGCGCGTAGATAGCTTGTTTCCAAAGCGCATATCCCTTTTTGCTTAAATGCAGGCCATCTGTCTGAAAATATTCTTTGTCAGGATATCCATCCTTATTCAGCATTTTGTTATAAATGTTGATAAATTTCCAGTTGTCATCCCGTTTGATAATCTCATTCTCGATAATATTATTGGTATACCTAAGCGAATTAATGAGATCCCAGCGTGCTATACTGGGTTTAATGGATACATAATAACAAGGGATAGCATCAAATCTTTGTGCTATTTGATTAGCGAGTTGTTCAAAAAAAATAAATATTTCTTCGGGGTGTCTTCCATCACCTAAATCATTGTCACCTGCATATACAACAATAGATTTAGCATCATAAGGGGCAACAATGCGGTCAAAAAACCAGGAGCAGGCAGCAAGCGTTGAACCTCCAAAACCTAAATTGGCTGGCTTAAATGGTTTAAAATCATCAAATAATGTATCCCATAACCTTATCGATGAACTTCCATAAAACAACGTTGAGGGTTCATATATCAATTTCAACCTTTCTTTCTCAAGTCCTTTAACCTCTTCTTCGTACCAATACATACACTTAGCTATAATATAGGGATAAAAGTATAAAATTACAGCTAAATGCCAAGATATGCCGAAATATTGCACCTCATTTATTATTTGATCCAGAATAAAGTGGTTATTGTAATTCTGCTTTACTTTCCTGTGCCACTGTTCTGTATGGTATTATTGAATGCGGGGTTTAATCGAAAATATTTATTTCCTTCTTCAAAATTCACTACGTAATCAGATTTAAAATGAGTGCTCTTTAAATAATAATCAGTAGTTATAATCTGAGCCCCGGAATTGCAGGCTGCAATAAAATCACTTTTATCATTTGCACGGGCCTGCTCGGTGTCTGAATCGGCACGGGTACGGATAATATAACCTTTTTTAACCAATTCTTTTATTGCAGGGTCCTTTGGATTATTCCTGATCATCATGGCAGCCTCAGGATTGCCAGGATCAGTATTGGTAAACAAAACCCTGCCTTTCAAGGATGGATGGCCTTTGATGTACAAATCCCTATCTTCCTTGGTGTTATCCATTATGAATACAAATTTCCCACGCGCTGCTTTTAATTTTGGCCAGTTACCATGCAATACGGCACTTTCTAATGTGGCATATTTACCTCTGATCATGTCAGGAGTTATCAGGCTATTGCCTAAGCCTTCCCTGATATTGTTGTCTAATTCGTCAAGAGTTTGTTCAGTGAGCTTTTCCGGAGCAGTCCGGTTCGGATCTTTGGGAGTTTCATCCTTAGGCTCCAGGGTAATAAAAATGGGGTTATGGTCTGGATGCGCATCCGACCATGTTTTTAACTGTTTTAAACCATCTTTAAAAGTTAAACAATGACTGCGAAAATCGAGATCAATAATATGAAATACTTTAAAACCGGGTTGTTTCATTTCACCTTCAGGATCAAATGGAGGTTGATCTTTCACCCAATCCAAACCCTTCGGGTGCGCATACTTTCCCCCTTTTGAATCGGCATAAACATCAATTTCTAAATTTAGAAGCCCCATGTCCAACTGATCTGATAAACCAATATGCTCATAATCGATCTTTTCTGCGGCTTCAGGATTTTGTTTTTGAAAAGCTTTAAATAAGGTTGGATAAATAGCCTCCTTATAGCTATTATGAGATCCTATTACCTGTATTTTATTCATAGGCACATTGTCATCACCATCACTCCACTGGTGCAGAGGCAAAATCAGCATCAAAAGTACACTTAAAAGGGTTTTCATATTTATTATGGAGTTGTTATTCGTTCAGCAATTTACGATGATATACTTTATTAAGATAGTATAACTCGAGTTAAAAATTATTCCAAAATTGCTCCAATGATATTTCATTTAGATTAACTGTTCATTAACAATAATAATAACTAAGAATTATCTAATCAACTAATATAGATTCACGTTAATGCCGCAGAAACTTCTATTGATTTTATTTGATTAATTTTAATCAACCAATAACAAACCAAGTGGAAAGAATTTCAGAAACCGATCTTATTTTAAATAATGATGGTAGCATATATCATTTAAACCTGCTCCCGGAAGATATAAGCGATACCATTATTTTAGTTGGCGACCAAGATAGAGTACCCAGGGTTAGTCGCTTTTTTGATCAAATAGAATTAAAAAAAGGTAAACGTGAATTTATTACCCATACCGGTAGTATAGGTAGCAAACGACTCTCGGTTATTTCAACGGGCATAGGCACTGATAATATAGATATTGTTTTAAATGAACTAGATGCCCTTGTAAATATTGATCTTAATACGCGCACTATCCATCCCCAACTTCGTAGTCTTAATATTATCCGTATTGGTACTTCGGGTGCATTGCAACCTAACATTCCTATTGATAGTTTGCTGATATCATCCGGTGCTTTTGGTTTAGACGCGCTTATGCATTTTTACGAACATGAGTTAAGTGATAGCGACGAGAAACTTTTAAAAGAATTCCAAGAAACCCTTATTTCACGCTTTGATCTTAAATCCTACTATGCATCCGCAGGGAAAAAATTACTCAAACAATTCGAACATATAGCTTCACACGGTATAACATTCACTGCTCCGGGTTTTTATTCACCTCAGGGCAGGCAGGTACGGGCAAAATCATCAACGCCAAATCTTCTGCCCATGCTTTCGTCCTTTAAAAGCTCAAGCGGTTCTTCAATTACTAACCTGGAAATGGAAACCGCCGGAATATATGGCCTTGCCGCTTGCCTGGGGCATCAAGCACTTTCATTTAATGTTATTCTTGCTAACCGTTCAACAAACCAGTTCAGTAATGATCCCCTTAATGTAATGGATCACTTTATAGAGTTAATACTAAAAGCTATCGTCAAAACTTAGTTCCCGATTATTTATTAAAAGTTGGCAGATTATAGTTTTTCCCTTTTAAAAAATTGTTGTAAAGTATCCGGAGCAGTCATTAAGAAAGTTTGTATACCCAGTTTTTGTGCAGTCGCTAAGTGCTGAGGACTATCATCAATAAATAATGTTTCGGAAGGATTAAGATTATTTTCGTTTAATACCATCTCAAAAATTGCTGGTTCGGGTTTACGTTTACCTATTAAATGAGAATAGTATGTTTTTTCGAAAATATGATCATTACTATCAAATCCGAAGTCAGTTTTCAGATAGTTCATGATATATCCGTAATGGATCTCGTTGATATTACTTAACAAAAATGTACGGTACTTACCCTTTAAACTCAACAGTAGTTCATGATTACCTGGTTCAATTCCAAGTAACATACTGTTCCAGGCTGCATTAATTTGATCATCGGTGAGTTCTGGGTTACCTGTTTTTTGCCTGATATAGGCTCTAAATTGATCGGCAGTAACTTCTCCCCTATCAAATTTATCAAAAATTTCATCCTGTTGTTTATGTCCAAAAAAATCCGCGGCATTATTGATACCCAACTCTTTCCAAGCTGCCTGCCCCCGTAAAAAGTCAAGACTGAATATAACGTTACCGTAATCGAAGATGATATTTTTAATGTTTTCCATAAAAGAGTTTTGTAATTTGACAGCAAATATGTAAAATTGCACCCGCAAACAAAAACAAATAACCGCGCCTATAGCTCAGTCGGTTAGAGTAGAAGACTCATAATCCTCTGCTCTATTAGGTGCAGGTAGTAAAAAAGGGCGATTTTGACCTTAAGAAAATTGATAATTTAAAAATTGTCAATTTTTTGAAAAAAGTGAAAAATCAACCAAAAAAATGACGATTTTTGGTCGTCAAAAAAACCGTAAGCGCCTATAGCTCAGTCGGTTAGAGTAGGAGACTCATAATCTCTTGGTCCCTGGTTCGAGCCCAGGTGGGCGCACTTAGAGCAGGTTATTTTTGAAAGAAAATGACCTGCTTTTTAAAAAAAGCCTATATTTGTGCTAATTCTTTTTTAGGTAACCCGGTCGGGTGTCTTTGCAATTCAGCAATAAAATTTGTCGAATTCGGTTCAAAAAAATTGATAAATAATTGATAACGGAATTTATCAGTTTTGAGGGCCTTTAAAGTCAAAGATCATGGCTACAGTAAATGCCGTTATCATTCCCAGTCAGAAAAAAAAGGATGGCACATGGAATGTAAAAATCAGGGTGAACAAAGATGGTCGTTCAACCTACATCGAAACTCCCCATTTCGTTAATGCTAAACAAATCTGGAAAAAGAACCAGATCAAAGACACAGGATTGCTGGCGATGCTTCAGCCAGTATTAACCGAATACAGAAAAAAGGTCGGTGAACTCGGTATCAAGCTGAGCGCGTTTTCGGTATCTAAACTGGCTGATGAACTTACCGGAAAAGATGAGATTAAGGCCGAAGATATCAATGTTGTTGAGTTCGGTCGTAAACGCATGGAGGAGCTGAAAAAACTTCACCGCGAAGGAAGTGCCAAGAATATGAAAGTTGTCATTAATGGCCTCATCGACTTTTTTGGAACTGAAGACATTCGTATAACAGATATCCGGGCCAACATGCTTCAAAAGTATGAAGAGTTCCTGTGCAAACCACGAGTACAGATCCGCCCGGATCAGTTTCAGCGACCTCGTATCCGGAAAGTAAAAGGCATGACGGTAAACGGCTTGCATAATCACATGCGCGATCTGCGGGTGCTGTTCAATACGATCAAGAATTTTTACAATGATGAAGATGAGGAAGTGATCATTGTGAAACATTATCCCTTCAAGAAATATAAACTTCCCCAGACGTTGCCGACCGACAAACCAAAATTATCTATTAAACAGGTTATTGCGATCAGGGACTTTAAAGCTAAACCGGGCTCACGTATAGAACTCGCCCGCGACCTTTTTATGCTGAGCTTCTATATGTGCGGTATGAATGCAGTAGATATGTATAAGTTGCAGCCTGCAAAAGCGTCCGATAAGCGAATTGATTATAACCGTTCTAAAACAGTCAGCCGCAGGCGTGACCAGGCATTCATCAGCATTTTTATACCTGAAGAAGCCCGCCCCCTTTATATGAAATATGCGGGAACTTTGCAGTCGCGTTATGTTGACCATAACAGTCTGGATTATGCGCTGTCTTGTGGCATGAAAAAAATCGGCGCTGAACTTGGCCACAAAGACGCAGAGTTTTACGATGCGCGTCATGCCTTTGGCGATTTTGCAAGGAACCGGTGCCGTTTCAGTATGGATGACGTGGGCCTTGCCATGAACCACAAGGATCAGTCAAACCGTGTGACCGATATTTATGTCGCCAAAAATTGGGATATTATTGACGAGGTTCAGGCCAAAGTAATTGCACTTCTTGCTGATTACGACCGGGCTGCACTTGAACAGACCGGTGACGGCATTGAATTGCCATTAGAAGTAAACGCTGAATCAAATGAATTGGCAATAGCGTCATAAAATGAGGATATGAAATCTTATTTAGTCAAGCATAATGCGTTCATTTCGGTGGGCGCATTTATGTTAATCTTATCCCTCTTTAAAACGCGAACTGAAAGCAATTCTATATTTTTGAACTTTTAGATATTTTATGAACCTCCCACAATACGAATATACTCCAAGTGAAGATTTTACCTATTATGAGTTTTATAGCGAGGGTCCCAACGGACAAATCAAAAAAATGATCACCTTTACCGTTGTTCAGGACCGGCCTTTCTTGATTTATAACTTGGCTTTTGGTGATGTCACTGAAAATGGCGATATCGATGATGTAGTAACCAGTAATAACGAAGACAGGGATAAGGTTCTGGCAACTGTAGCACATTCCATTCATGATTTTTGCAATAAGCACGGGAATCACCTGATTTTTGCTCAAGGCAGTAATGCTGCTCGCACCCGACTTTACCAAATGAGTATCGCACGCAATTTAGATGAGGTTATCCAAGATTTTGATATCAAGGGGCTAACCGAAAATGGCTGGGAGCCTTTTACTAGGAATGTAAATTATAAGGCGTTTTTGACAAACAGAAAATAATCATTTATCTTTGTATAGTTATGGCAAGAAATACAAAATATTCAGCCGCCAACAATAATGGCACTAATGAAACTTCCCAGGTAAAGCACTATAGGGATTCATCTTTCGTGGCAAAAAAAACTCAGGAAGCAAAGGAGACATTGCAAAAATTCCCGGTACCTGAGAAGTACGCGAAATAGTACCCATTTTTAAATAAAAAAGCCGGTTAACCGGCTTTTTTATTTAAAAATGGGTTGGCATAAAATGCGTTTGCCATTTAGCTCTTTTAAAACACGCCTTAATAAGTATTTGCCCTTTGCCTTTAAGGAAGCTGCAACAATGATCAATAGCCACAAACAATAAAGTCCTGTCGGTTCATAACAGGACTCCCCAAAACAGCTTTTTTCTAATTATTTTGCGTTCTTTTTCTCGGTTACGGCTGTTCGCACTTCTTGTGCGGTTACCTTTATTTGCTGCATAGCATTCCGCAACCTTGTTCCGGCCGCATTATTGCCATTATTAAACTTTTCTGCATCCGCCTCAGCCGAGGCGATAAGCTCTTTCAATTTGGTGATCTGTTCCATTGGAATAAATTTAAAATGATTAAAAAAATAAAAAGAAACAAAGATAGCTATTTAAGCTAACTGGCTCAGCATTGCCTTAGAATTCGTCGATCTTACGCTGTTCCTCATCCGAGAATCGACATGACGTAAAAGATCTTTAACAATCTCACGGGCATATACTGCGCCACTGGAGGCGCTTTTTAGAACATCGTCATTGCCAAGCTTCGCCGGTTTGCGCAACGTGGCTTAATCGCGCGGTATCGGACAAACACCGTTCATGCTCATTTTCAGGGAAATTGTCGTTGGAAACTTCGATTTTAAAGGTGACGGCATCGATAATGGCGATTTCCAGCGGGACATTTTCGATGATGGCGTTTAAATACTCGTCGTCCGTTAACTTCATGAATGGTCAAAACTGAATGACTTTATAAACCATTCAGCCGGCGACATGTTCACAACAAGCCGTTTAGGGTTCGCAGATTTTGGACGGCAGCGCCCATGGTGTTATTAAAATAAGCATAAACCCGTTGACCTTGACAAGTCCATTCTTTCATTCGTTCAGCATAATCTTGCAAATAGTTGTCATCATAGCTCCCGCGGTATCCGCTTTCAGGTCCGTGGAAACGCACATATACGGACGGTACAGGCAAAGCTTCCTGCGGTGATGCGGAGGCGGGCAGGTCATGGATCACCATGGCCATGTTGAGATCTGTCAGTAATTGATCCATGGCGCTATTGTAAAG
The DNA here is from genome assembly GCF_011089895.1 of Mucilaginibacter inviolabilis. Lineage (NCBI taxonomy): Bacteria > Pseudomonadati > Bacteroidota > Sphingobacteriia > Sphingobacteriales > Sphingobacteriaceae > Mucilaginibacter > Mucilaginibacter inviolabilis. The sequence goes on along the minus strand of NZ_JAANAT010000001.1, from coordinate 670,331 downwards.
CGAAGCATGGCGGAATTCAACAGCTACATCCCAGCCACTTGCGGCTTTGTGAATGTCTTGTAGCAGGCGCTGTAGTTGCAACTGCTGCGGACTGCGGATGCTCGGCGGGAACTGCACGAGTAAAGCACCGCGCCGATCACTGACCGCATTAATAACGGTCACGAAGTGCTGTAGAATAGACGGTTCGTAGGCCAGGTCCTTTTCGTGGGTGATACCTTTCCAGAGTTTGAACGTAAAACGAAAACCGTCAGGAACGAGGCTAGCCCATTTGGCAAGCGTATTGGCCTGGGGAATTTTGTAAAAAGAACCGTTAATTTCGAGGCTGTTGAACAAGTGACCGTAATAAACCAGCCGGTGCTGATCCTGAAATTCGGTTGGGTAGGCTGCTTTATTGGCGACCGGCAGCACTAGATTACTGGTGCCGATAAAAATTTGCCGCGCGCTTGTTTTCATTTTTCATTTGCCGGGATTTCTTCCGGGTGATGTTCAAAATGGATACGCGCCTGCTTCAGGCCGGTCGCGATGGCTTCGCCTTCATTATGCGTGGTTTTTAAAACCTCATTGGCGATCTCAGTCGCTTTATCGCGCAGGTATTTGGGCTGGTTTTTATAAGATGGCGGGTAATCGCCGTGATACCAGGGCATAGTTCCTCCTTTTAGTGATAAACAGTTAGCGGTCCGGGCTGTTTTCGCCTGCCGGAATTTTAAAGTAACCAAGATGGATTTCATCGGACACGGCGTAAGGTCCCGGACTGAGGTGAATATGATAATGTTGCTTGTCTGTTTCTGAAAGTAATTCTTCGATCCGGTAAATATCATCTACATCTATGCCGTATTTCTCATCGATATGAGCGCTGGCGGATTTGATTTTTTCGATGGCGTTCGTTTTAAAAAACTCGGTCTGGGTCGAAGTCTTGATCGCACTTTTGCGGTCAGACTGGACGGTGAGGAGTGTGTAATGCGTTTCTTCGAGTTTTCCGCTTTGATAGCCGCCGAGATTGATAAAGAACAGATGCCGGTTATCATGAAGTTGGTTTTCTTTCGGCAAGACACTGACCTGATAGCCTTCTACACTGGTTACCTCGCGCCATCCATCAATGTGCAGACTGTCCGCGGCTTCGGGCCAAAATGCTTTCATTTGTGGAACGAGCTCGTGGAGCGTATGCCCGATGCCGAAAAAGAAATCGTGCTGTTCGACATTGCGGCCTGTCGCTTTGGAGCCGAGCAATACCATAAATAGTTTGGGTTCCATGGCTGAAAAAAAGGAAAGCCACCCAGGAGCGGCTTTCTGATTGTATAGTCTGTATGGTATTACTTCGCAGCGTCGCGAAGTGCTTTGATACGGTCGTGGGCGGCATTGATATCGCCAGCCTGTTCGCTTACTTTACTTTGAGCTTCCGGACTTAATCCGCTTTCGCTTAAAGCCTGTTGATAGGCTTTTTTGATGGCGTCTTCGCCGCGTTCGGCCTCGTTCAAAATCCCAGCGCGGTCACTGGCACCGAAGATCGACTTTACATCGATCCAAGCACGGTGCAGGCTGCCGCTTGCGCTGGTGCCGGTCTCAGCTTCGCCGCCTTCATTGGCTACGACCTGTGTTAGTTCCTGGCTAAAGCGGCGGCTTTGCGCGCTGTATTCCTGGAACAGTTCTTTTAGGTCGATATTTTCGTCCTTGATATCCGCTATAGCTTTTTCAAATCCGGCTACGCGGTCATTGTTGATCTCGATGAGGTCGTTTAATACCTCTGTTGATTTTGCAGTGATTTCCATTTCTTCTGTTATTTAGATGTAATTAGTCAGTTTCAATTGCTGTGCCAAGCAGGCCGTCGAGCACCGGTTTGGAAGCAGCCTCACCAAAATCGAGACCGGAGTAATCCGGGTTGAAGCCGGCGATAAAAGGTACGGCCATGACGTAGACCCTCTCGTTCAGGGCATTGAAACCGTCGAGCAACTGGAAGCGGTCATTGATGGCCAGTCCAGGAACTTTTAAATAGCAGTCACCATTATTGTCCTGGGTTATGTTTTTATTGTCCTGGTTAAGTAACGCTTGTCCGGCTTTTGAGTCACGGAACTTTAACCTTGCTGGTGTACCTGCTTTTTTAAGTCCTTCGAAAGGGATATCTTCAAAAGGGATATGCGGCTGGCCGATGCAATCGACGAAAAATTGATAGTGTTGTCCGGCATAGACTGCACCGCCTTTTTCGTTGGGTTCAGGTTCTTCGGTATCTTTGACGGCCACCAATTCCAGGCGGCCGGCATCATGCAGTGCCATCAGGGTTTCTGCTGAGCTTTGCGGTACAAAGGCGATGACCACGGAAATCAGTGGCATGAGCGTTTTTTGCAAGCGGAGCATATCTTCCGCCGAAAAATATTTAGCCGGATAGTTCATAGCGAAGCTAAGGATGGCCAGCGATTCTTTCCAATAGACCGAGCGATGTCTTTTAATAGAGCGGTCGGCTTCGGCATATTCGGCCTTAAGGAGATCAAAAGGGTCTTGCGATTCCCGTTTAGCCATCATGTGGTCGACGAAAGCCTCCATGCTCAGGTCTTTGATCTCAGCATAACAGGCCGGATCATGTTCCTTGATCCCTTTCTTAAAGTTTTCCTCAAAAACGTAATCCAGTGATAAAAAGCCATCATTGGCTTTACGGATCTGCCTGATCTTTTCCTGGGAGAGTACCGTATCCTTGCCCAGATGAGTATCTTCCAGGTGAAAGCGCACGGCAGGCAACAGCCCGTTGCGGGAGTGCATGACGATCTTGAAGTCCGGGCTGTCCGTGTTAGCTTTGAAGGAGAGTTTGCCCTTTTCATCTTTTTCAAAGCTGCCATTGTGCCGGCCAAGCGTACGCACAGCGTCGATGGCGGTCAACGAAGCGCCGCGGATGGCTACAGGAAAATTAACCTGTCGGGCGATCTTTTCCGGCGGGTAAGGCGAATCGAACCAGCCGGGTATTTCTCCTTCGTGATTTTTCAGCCAGAGGTGACCGGTGCAGACGATGACCCGGTCGTAGGTATTTTCACCCGTTTCAGTGATGATCGCGACCTTGTTTTGCTGGTCCTGTATATCTGTTACCGTGGTGTTGTAATAGATGTTGGTCTCCACGCCATTTTCCTTGGCCTTTTTCAGCAGGATCTTGAACTGGTCGCAAAGGTATTGGCCAAAGAGCAGGCGTGGCAATACCTTGTAATCGTTGAATTTGTCCGAGTCGATATGGTATTTATCCAGCGTGTCCTTCGGCACGGTCTTGATCCAGTCGGCGACATCGCTGCTGAGCGCCGGTATCTCGTTGCCGGAGACATTGGTGATATGCTCGTCGGCAGAGCCGCTTCGACTATAAGGCATGCCACAGCCGAGGCTACCGGTCTTTTCATAAATGGCAACCTCGAAAAACTGGCCGCTATCTATCAGCCTTTTATAACCAAATAATGCACTGGGGCCGCCCCCGATCAAGGCTATCGTCATGGCTTCAGGTCGCCTTGTATCGAATCATCCAATGTTTTGCCGGTAATTGCGCCGGCGATCATTTTAAGCAGGGCAACCATTTTACCGTGTTTGGTGTCCCAGTAATAACCTTCGACAGGGCTTACCTGAATAACGGTGATTCTCGGGTCGTCCACGCCTTCGGTGAACCAGGTTTTGACAATAGGTTCCCAAAGTTCTTTGATCTTTTCTTTGTCGCGGCTTATTGTTGCCTTGCCCGCCAGGGTCATAAAGTCGGAATGCGCGGAACCCTGGAAGAGCAGCTGCACCTGTGGGTCTTTTTGGATCTCTCCATTTTTGAGGCTATCGTTGGCGCTGAGGAACCAGAGGTTTCCCTGGTCGTCGATCTGCTGCACGGACATGGGCCGGGTAGCTGCGGCATTGCCGCCTTTCAGGTCGGTGGAGAAAAAGCAGGTATGAGTCTTGCCGGCCAGTTCTTTGATCTTTTCAACGGCTTCGGCGCCGGAGAGTGGCGCGCGGTTCTCTTCTGGTTGTTGTTGGTCGATGCTGTTCATAGGTGATGGAATTTTATTTTCTTAGAAAGAAAATTCAGGGCGATTTTGTTTGTCCAAACTTTTAGTTGGCCCTGATGTTGTTGGGGGCATGGAAACAACGATTATACGTTACTCAGATACTGAACTGAATGATTTCAAGACGCTGATCTTGTCGAAGATCAATATCGCTAAAGAAGAATTGAACGCGCTGACGGCTTCGCTAAGTCATGCCAATTCTAATGGCACGGATGACACGGGCGGCGCTTACCACACGCTGGAGGATGGCGCAGCGACGCTGGAAAAAGAAACGATCCACCAGATGGCGGGCCGTCAGAAAAAGTTTATCGAGCAATTGGAAGCGGCGCTGGTGCGTATCGCGAATAAGACCTATGGCGTTTGCCGCGCCACCGGTAAACTGATCCAAAAGGAAAGGTTAATGGCAGTGCCCCATACAACGATGAGTATGGAAGCGAAACTGAGGCAAAATTAATCTTCCGGATCGCTTTCTGCTTTTGCTTTTTCATTGGCTTGGTTCAGGTCGGTGGTAATGGGGTTGCTGGCCAATAGTTTGGCAAAAAATGCCAGATTACCGGTCATGTAACGCAAGCTTTTATTGGTGTACAGGTAGCGCTCGCCGCCCGCTTCCACATAGTCTTTTTCGCCACCGGCTAAACCGACCCAGTAAGCATTGACATTGGGTGGGATGGTGAAACCCACTTCCTGCAGTGACCAGAGTACCTGCGCGGCGCAACTGTGCGCGCCATCCTCATTGCCCGTCACTAAACACCCCGCAACTTTATTGTAAGGCATAAATTGACCGGTTTCCTTATCCATCAAATCTTCGTCGCGGAAAATGGCATCCAGCCGTTCAATGACCTTTTGCGAAGTTGAGGCCAGATGTCCCATCCAGATGGGTGTAGCGATCACAAAGATTTGGCAGGCTTTGATCTTTTCCAAAATCTGCGGCCATTCATCCCCATCGCCCTCATCGGAACTATTGCCGGTCAGTACCTGATAATCGTTCAGCCGGATGATCTCCGTTTCAAATCCTTCTTCACGGAGTTGCAGCGCGGCTTTTTCAGCCATAGCCCCGGTATTGCTGAAGTCCGGACTGCGTTTCAGCGTACAATTGACAAATAGTGCTTTCATAGTTTCTGTTCAACCTGAATTTTCGGTGAAAGTTTTGCTTTTTAATTATTAGTTATTTTTTAAAACAATTACGAATACGCTGACTTTATTTAAGACCGTACTTTTCCCAATCCATTTAATTCTTAAAAATTTTTACACGATGGCAAAAACTCCCGCGAAACAAAACAAGCAACCTGGCATTGAGGCGAAAATGCAGCCCGCCCCGGAATATATCAAAGACAGTTATCGGGCTTCCGGCAAGCTGAGTGGTAAAATTGCGCTGATCACCGGTGGCGATAGCGGCATCGGACGGGCCGTCAGCGTTCATTTCGCGCGCGAAGGCGCTGATTTGGCGATCGTTTATCTAGATGAGGATGTGGACGCTAAGGAAACACAAAGTTTAGTGGAAGCTTTTGGCCGCAAATGTTTGTTGATCAAAGGAGACGTCAAAAAAGCGGACTTCTGTAAAAAGGCGGTTAAAAAGGTGGTTGGTGAATACGGGAAATTGAATGTGCTGGTCAACAATGCAGGTATGCAGTTTCCGCAAAAAAACGTCAAGGCTATCGACCCGGAGCAACTGGACACGACTTTCCGCACCAATATTTTTGCTTACTTCTATTTTGCGGAAGCAGCGATGGATTACATGAAGGCGGGTGACTGTATCATTAATACCAGTTCGGTGACGGCTTATCGTTCGTCGCCATCCCTGATCGATTATTCATCAACCAAGGGTGCTATAACGACATTTACGCGTTCGCTGGCCACCAATCTGGTCGAAAAACAGATCCGGGTAAACGCGGTAGCACCGGGGCCGGTCTGGACGCCACTGATCGTATCGAGTTTCGACGAAAAAAAGATCAAAGACTTCGGCAATGAAACAGCGATGAAGCGGGCGGGACAACCTTCGGAACTCGGTCCGGCATATGTATTCCTGGCTTCGGACGACGCCTCCTTTATCACCGGTCAGGTCATCCATATAAACGGTGGTGAAGTAGTTAACGGATAAATATTTTTATACAACATATCATGGCTAAATATTCAGAAAAAGCACAGGACAAGGTCCATAAGGCTTTACACGAGGAAAAAGAAGGCACGCTTAAAAGCGGCCGCAGCGGTAAAAAAGTAACCAGCCGTAAGCAAGCGATCGCGATCGGTTTATCGGAAGCGCGGGAAGCGGGTGCTAAAGTGCCCAAAAAGAAAGATTAAATATGGAGAACCCGAAAGAAAAATATCCGAAACCGCCGTTTCAGGAACAATCGCAGACCTGGCCGGGACTGGCGGGTAAGATGGAACCGAAACCTGACCACGGGGAAACCAGCTATAAAGGTTCGGGCAGGCTGAAAGGCCGGAGGGCCTTAATTACCGGTGGTGATTCGGGGATGGGCCGGGCAGCGGCGATAGCCTATGCTCGCGAAGGCGCGGACGTAGCGATCAACTACTACCCCAGCGAAGAACCAGATGCGCGGGAGGTGATCGAACTTATCAAAGCTGAAGGTGTCCATGCGGAAGCGATACCGGGTGATCTGCGCGAAGAAGCATTTTGTGTGCGGTTGGTGAATGAGGCCATTGAAAAGTTAGGCGGCCTGGACATCATCGTGAATAATGCTGGCCGGCAGCAGGCCCACGAATCCATTATGGATATCAGCACGGCGGATTTTGACGCCACGATGAAGACCAATATCTACGCGCCTTTTTGGATCATCAAAGCGGCCTTACCACATTTGCAGCCGGGATCGGTCATTATCGGTACCACTTCTGAGCAGGCTTATGACCCAACACCCGATCTGTACGACTATGCACAGACCAAAGCAGCAACGATGAACTATATCAAATCGCTGGCGAAACAACTCGGGCCGAAAGGTATCCGGGTAAACGGTGTGGCACCGGGACCTATCTGGACGCCTTTGCAGGTGAGCGGCGGGGCAAGTATGGAAAAGTTGAAAAAGTTTGGTTCACAAACCGTATTTGGTCGGCCGGGACAACCGGCAGAACTGGCGTCGATCTATGTGCAGTTGGCAGACAGTAATGCCAGCTTTACTACCGGCGCAGTCTATGGTGCATCAGGCGGTGCGGGACAACCTTAAATCTATTTTTTTAACAAATAACAATTACATCTACTACTATGGCAACAGCAACAAAAAGACCGGCAAGAACCGGCAAAATGGAAAACTCAGAATTTCATGAATTCTTTGTGGACGAGTTGAAGGACATCTACTGGGCAGAAAAACACTTGGTGAAAGCCTTACCGAAAATGAAAAAGGCGGCCACCAGCCCGGAACTTGCAGATGCTTTTGAAAAGCATACCGCGGAAACTGAGACGCATATTGCTACCCTGGAAAAAGCGTTTGAGTTGTTAGGCGAAAAAGCCGCCGCAAAAAAATGTGATGCCATGGCAGGACTGCTGGAAGAAGCGGACGGCATTATCGAAGACACCGAAAAAGGTACGATGATCCGCGATGCGGGCCTGATCCTGGCCGCGCAAAAAGTGGAGCACTACGAGATCGCGACTTATGGCGGTTTGCGTACGCTGGCGTCTACCATGGGTCACGAAGATGTCGCCAAGCTTTTACAGCAAACGCTGGATAATGAAAAAGCGACTGATGAAGCGCTGACTACTTGCGCGGAAAGCCTGGTGAATGATCAGGCCGTGGCTGAATAATTTCATTTAAAAAGTCCCTGCTTCAAACCGGCAGGGACCTTTCCTGTTTTTTTATCACTATGGCCGATATTGCGTGTCGTTTCCCCGAAAATCCCTTACTGTTACCGAAGGATTTCCGGCCGAGCCAGGAGGGTCTGCAGATCATCAGTCTGCTCAATCCCGGGTTTTTACTTTTGAAGGAAAGATCGGTCTCGTCGTCAGAGTGGCAGAGGGAACCGCGCAAAAAGAAGGCGCGATGTTGTTTCCGGCATTGAACTCCAAGGGAGAAAGCGAGATCATCGAAGTGCAGCTCAACGACCCTGATTTGATCTATACCGATGCCCGCGTACTGAACTACAAGGGCCTTGATTACCTCACTACGGTCTCTCACCTGCGAATCCTGTACAACGAAGACGGCATCCATTTTCAGGAAGCAGCATCATCGGCATCCCTTTTCGGCCAGGGTAAGCTGGAGCGCTTTGGCATTGAAGATTGCCGGGTAACGCATTTCGAAGATACCTATTATTTGACCTATACCGCGGTATCCGACAGCGGCGTAGGCATTGGCTTAAGAACTACCAAAGACTGGCGGGATTTTGAATCCGGGGGAATGATTCTTCCGCCGCCGAATAAGGACTGCGCCATTTTCGTGGAAAAGATCAACAACAAATTCTGCTACCTGCACCGCCCCAGCAGTAAGGAGATCGGCGGCAATTATATATGGATGGCCGAAAGCAGCGACGGACGGCAATGGGGCAATCACCAATGCCTGATCAAAAGCCGGCCGGGACTATGGGGCAACGCACGGGTTGGCGCAGGGGCAGCACCGATCAAAACCGAATAGGGTTGGCTGGAGATCTACCACGGGGCGAATGCCGAACATCAGTATCGTTTAGATGCTTTTTTGATGGATCTGCAGGAACCAGGGAAAGTAATTTCCCGGACCCGGGAGGCCATTATGATACCGACCGAAGCTTACGAGTTGAGCGGCTTTTTCGGTTACGTTGTTTTTACTAACAGGCATATCATCAATAGTGATCAGCTAACGATTTATTATGGAGCAGCGGATGAATTTGTTTGTGGCGCTCATTTTTCTATCAAAGAAATCCTGTCGCACCTGGAACCAACTGGATAAGAACGGTGAGATCATCACCAAACAGGTGGTCATGCAGAACTGATCGTTCCCGGCAATGCCAAAATTGAGCTTACTTTCTAACCGCGCTGATCTCTCCGCTACGCTCCAGATAAGCTACCTTGATCTGATCCAGGTCGTCTGTAATGGCGGTTCGCCTGATACCTTGCATTACTTCCGCCTCTGAAACTAATGCTCTGTCCATGTTCTTTTTATTGAATTTGCCGTGTTCATATAAAGGCAGTTTATCCCCTTCGATAAACAATCCTACTTTATGATATCGGACGATCAGCCAGCCAAACAGGCGATGTAACGCGGTGATAACTGTACAGGTCACCAGTGTTGCCACAAAGGGCGAAGCACCGACGATACCGCGGCTGAGCGTTGCGCCTAATAAAATCACTATGATATTATCCAGCGCGGTATGGATGCCAAAGCTTCTCCGGCCGGATAAGCGGATGAGCAAAAAGGCTAGGAAGAAAACGATGATACCACGGCTGCACATTTGTAGTATGCTGAGATCTTTGCCTTCGCCGAAGATAGTGAGGAGTGTTTCCATGGTTACTGATATTTACCTGCTTTAAAATCCCTTTTGAAAGTTTTGTAACAGGTTTTGGTAGTGGCCGCATAGCGCTGTGCGTAAGCGATCACGGCATCCTGCCAGTTGGTATCCAGGCCGAAGGACATCAGATCATCAATCGTACCGGAACCCTGCATACCGCCGCTGCGCAGCTGCGCGGAAGCGGTGAGCGCGGCCATGTCGTCGATCACCTGGTACATATCCCGGTAGTCTTTTAAGAGTTTGAATTTAATGGTATCCTTCACGGGTTGCAGTTCCTGGATGATAAAAGCATCGCCGCGAAAAACGGTGGTGCTCAGCAAAGCGGTGGGTGTGCTTTGCAAGCGTTGCTGGATACCGATGACGCGGGCAGCTTCGTTGTCCCAATGTAATTGCTGGGTAGGTACATATGGCTGCAGGGAAGATGGCCGCGCTTCCTTCATATCCAGTAAGAGGTAATGATTTTTTGTGTTGGTGCTTTTGAGTAGAAAGAGATAGCGTTTAACCCCCACGCTGCCGGTGCCGGCGAGGCGAAAGACAGCGCTGACCACTTCATAATTATATGGGCCGTCACTGCTGGTTTTAACCCATTCGTTGATATGTGCTTTGAGTTCGTGTTTCAGATCTTTATCAAGTTTGAAGTGGCGCTCGTCTTCCAGGGAAAGCATGATACTTTTCTTCTTGCTGACGGTGCGTTTTTTGAGCAGTTCTTTATAGGTGGATTGTTCGGCAGATTTCAGAAAATCGCAGACGATGCCTTTAGCTATACGGGGTTCGATACTGATGGCTTTGCCTTTGGCTAAGGTGGCCGAGTAGGTCTTCATATACAAATGTGCCATCTTCAACGCTTTTTCGGGTTCGATATTCAGCGTGTCGAAAGCAATAAAAATGCTGGTCACCATCCGGACGGTTTCGTAACTGGCGGGTGCCAGTAAGGCTTCGTCGAAGTCGTTGAGATCAAAATAAACCAGCTTGTTATCGCCTTTATAACTGCCAAAGTTCTCGATATGCAGGTCGCCGCAGATCCAGGCCAGCGGCGACAAAGGCAGCGGCTCGGCCGCCGCGAGATCTTCGTAAAATAGATGACAAGTGCCCCGGAAAAATCGGAAAGCGTTCTCCGCCATCGCTTCGTATTTAAGCTGTACTTTTTCCGCTAATAAAGTTTCATTAAAATTTTTAAGTCTTTGTTCCAGATTCATTTAGTTTTAGATTAAAAATCAGTGGGCTAGTAATCCTTTGACCAGTTTTTTCCATTGGGGACCGGCCAAACCGACCCGCGCGCTGAGAGCAACCAGCGTATTGCGAACTTTATCATGCAGGTCGACGTTTGCGTTATTGGGCGTTTCATTACGGCCATGGACGGCAGCGCTGACCACTTTACCGGAACGTTTCACAATAAAGGTGCTGGTGGATATATCCTGATAGAAATGGGCGATTTCGGTGCGGGTTTCATGCGGCTCCGGGCAAGGCCTGACGATCATTGCAATAAATTCTTCTGGTGCGCGGGCATCGCTATGGGCATCCATATCCTCGATCATTACCCACTCCAGTCCTTTACCGGCATCCGAACCGGGCACCGGCAATTCAATGCTCATCAATGCGCCTTTAGCGGCGTAACCGCTGGCTGGTTCGCCCTGGTTGTTGCAGAGGGTAAATATAGCGGAGCCCGCACCGGAGTATTCGTGCCACTGGTTAATATTCAGGAATTTATCCGCCGTTTTTTTAAAGCCCGCATGCGCTTCGGCTTTTGACGGGTATTTTTTTTCTTCACTGAAATCAGTAGCCCGGCCTGTTTGCTGCGGAGGGATCAGGTTTTTTTCGTCGTTCATGGCCAATGCAATAAATCAATGTAGGCGGGTTTGAATTCCCCCGCTATTCAACAACAGCAAAAATCCACTCCTGTTTGGAATGAACTGATTATGGAGCGATTCAGCCGCGGTGTTTTTGTTCTCAAATAAAATCTCAAAACTTCAGAATGGCTTTGGCACGGTCTTGGCGAATTTGCTGGCATGAAGACGATCACCCTTGAAGAACATGTGGTATTTCCGGAACTGGCCAAACGCGCGGGTTCGAAAAATAATTCAGGGTCCGTATCGCTGTCGCTTCAGTATGTATGATGTTGGCCTTGCCATGAACTATAAAGATCAGTCAAACAGGGTTACTGATATTTATGTCTCAAAAACTGGGATATTATTGATGAGGTGCAAGCTAAGGTAATTGAACTGCTTAATGAATATGAGCTCACAAAACAGACGGACCAAATAGATGACGGAATTGAATTCCACTACAACCTCGTGATTTTACAGGGCTTGCAGAGGCGGTATGATGACTCATTGTTGCTATGCTGACTTATTTATTAAAATCATGTAAAACAACTAATTTTATTATATGGAAATGACCAAATCATAATATACCAAATAACAGAAAGTAATACACTATAGATTTACAAGTAACAGAAGATACAGTTTGGCTAACACAGCGCCAGATGTCAGAGCTGTTCGGTAAACATGTTGATACTATTGGTTTACATATCAGGAACATCTATAAAGAAGGTGAGCTAGGTGCTGAAGCAACTGCCGAGGATTCCTCGGTAGTTAAACTGGAAGCCAGAAGAAACGTAAAAAGACGTTACGTAAATACAGTCTGGACGTAATCATATCAGTGGGCTTTATTGTAAAAAAACCTTCATTTTCAGATGGAAAAAACGGATAGCAGCATATCCGTTTATATGGTTTCTCAAAAAAATGGCATCCTGTACCGGGAGGACGGTTCAAACCGTATTGCAGACAATGCAATAGTCGCTCTTACCTTAATGATTGCTGAAAGTAGACCAGAAGAAAAGGACATGATGGTAAAAAATAGTGGTAAACCTTATCAACCCTCATAATTAAAATGCATAAAAATTTTAATTGCTCAGGTTGACTTTGTAGCGAAAGTTAAATAAACATCGCCAGAATGTTTATTTTCGGATTGTAAATGCTGAAACTATGAATACGATTATTGGTAAAAAAATACGGCTTTTGCGCCAAGCGCAACATTGGAGCCAACAGTATGTAGCAGAAAAACTGGAGATTTCAATTCCCGCCTTATCAAAAATAGAAACGGGTATTACGGATTTAAATCTTTCCCGGTTAGAACAGATTGCCAATATATTTGACCTGTCAATCATTCAATTAATAACCTACGATGAATCATTAGGCATTTCCGCCTATAATGACGAATTGAACCAGTTGAACGACACCCTTCGGTGTCGGGAAGATGAGATAATTAATTTGCAGAGAAAAGTCATCGAACTTTTCGAAGAGCTCAAACAAAAGCAAGTATCTTCTTCAGCCTAAAATTATGCAAACCGTACCTGGGGCCAACGGCCAAATCGCTTTAGAACTGTCAGGAACTGCACAAGCTTTACACTACTAAAATCAGGCTATAACATCAATTATATTGGAGCGGCGAAACAGACAGTATATTGAAATTCGCCAAAGCATCGACTGTAGGTGCTCGGGCTGTTCGAATGTTTAAGCAATGGAAACGCGCTGATAAATTACTGGCAGGACCTGTGGCGCAAACTATCGGATACCATTTAAAGGGTGTGGCGGGGCTTTTTGACGGAATAGCCGACGATGTCACATCAAAACCGGCTGAGTTTGATAATTTCTGTAATATTTAATTGACAACGGGTAGCAAAGCATTTATTTTTGAAGCCTATCATGACAGCTACCGATCAAATTAAAACAGAACTTAAAAAACTATCAAACCAGGGTGTCAATCTTTTTAATGCCATGCAGGTGGCTCAATTTCCGGAAAGCATGGAACACCATTTTACCCATGTGCTAAAGAAGGATTACCAGGCGTTCGTAAAGACTTTACCTAACTTCATACAGGTCTATCAATCCTGGTATTCTGCGTCCCAAGCTGTAATCAGGCAATTTCTTCCTGGCCGCCTCAACGATTTTATAGCACTCTATGAACAACCCAAGGGTAGAAAAGAAATCAGAACGGATAATTATGTAATTGAGGATTACCTGAAAAACATTGTTATTACAGCCGGTTTTGATAAAAAGGTCGTTGCCAGTCCTCCTGATGCAATTCCTGTATTTCAGCAACAGGTCAACATTCTGAACAGCGTATTAGAGCGACAGGATAATATTCTTTACCAAATACAACAAGTTATTCAGGCGACGCTTTTGGACCAGGAACTTCAAACCGCGCGCCAACTGGCCAAATCACAGTTTCTACGATCTTCAGGAGCGATATGCGGAATTATATTGGAAAAGCATCTTGAGCAGATTTGCAACAAACACCTGATCAAAGCGCCTAAAAAAAGTATGTTTATTAAGGATTACAATGATCTTTTAAAAACGCACGAAGTATACTCATTCGAAACCTGGAGGTATATTCAGCATCTGAATGATTTGTGGATGCTGGCCTGTAAGAATAAAAAGGAAATGCCTAACACCCAAGAAGCCTGTGATCTGATTGACGGCACGGAGAAAATTATCAAAACTGTATTTTGATAATTTCCCCTTACTTTACCATCTCCAATTTTGTTAAAATGACGGTTGGTAATCCATAAATGCTTGCGTCTAGAAATTCAGGAGCTAATCAATTAAGTTGAAGTTGGCAATATTGTATTGAGATGTAGATTCCAGGTTAATTCATATCTAAATAAACTCTCATCAAAGCGTTCCATCAAGCGATTTTTATCCCCCACAGCTGCCACAAAAAGAACTCTCAATTCGCCATAATATTCTTGCTGCAATTCGTAAAGTTTGCGAAGATCAGAATTTGAGTCATCGTTATTTTTTTTACAGATTTCAATTAACTTTTGTATGATCTGTATCACATTTCGAATTTCGCTAATTTTTTCAGCCAGATTTTTATTTTCCGTCATAACTATTTGAAATAGTAATATTTAAGGTGAATTTACAAAACACTTTGACTTATTCAATTTCGATTTGAAATGATTTCAGAGATAAGTTAATTAAGTATGGGTAATGATAATCGGAATAAATCTATATTTTCAAATCCATAGCGGGACGTTTTACGTAGTTGGCAAAAAGTCACCTGATGAAATCCAAAAAAATCCGACTACCCGAGAATGTGCTGATTCAAGACTTAAAGAAAAGAAACCATCGTGGAATATCTGCCCTCTATGATATGTATAGTGCTGCCTTATTTGGTGTAATTTCTCGCATTATTTCCGATACTCACCTGAGCGAAGATATCTTACAGGAAACTTTCATACGTATATGGCAAGCCATTGATCAATATGATACAGAAAAGGGCAGGTTATTTACCTGGATGGTTAACATTGCCCGAAATTTGGCTATTGATCGGCTCAGATCGAAATCTTATCGCAATGATGCTAAGACCAGCGAGTTAGAGGCATGCGAAGATATAGGTTACATTATCGACTTGGATCGTAAGGTAGATTATTTCACGATAAAGAATGTCAGCGTTCAACTATCTTTAAAAGAACAAAAAGTCATAGACCTCATATATTTCCAGGGATATACTCATGTGGAAACGGCCGATACGTTACAAATACCATTAGGCTCTGTAAAAACCGTTCTTTGCAGAGCCGTAAGGCGACTCCGGGGGTTTTACCATGCAGATATACTTCTCGCTTCTTAATTCCCGGATTGTTCAAATGTTAAAAATTATGACTGATATTTAATTTTTCGCCTTAGATTAAATTTATCGATCCTATTAATTCGACGTTTTGTTTGAATGTTTGTTGACATTATTTTTAAAAGTATACTTCGACTATTTACTTCCAGACTTTTTTCTTTCAGTATAAAATTAAATTTTGACTGCTTTTTATGTAATCTGTTTAAATTTTCATTGGAACAACCATAACAGGAATATTACTATCTCTCAAAATTCCTTCTGCAACGCTGCCCATCAGTAAGCGGTTCAATCCTTTCCGGCCATGCGTTCCGGCCACGATAAGCGTTGCTTCCCATTCTTTGGCTAAATTCAGTATGGTTTCTTTGACTTCGCCTTCAGGCGTAAAAAACTCCGTGTCGATATCTTTTCCATAGTCTTCTTTCATGTGCGACAAAAAGTCTTTAGTACTTTTCTTAAGATCATGAGCTGCCTGATCTGGAAAGACACCAGCGTCCACATTACCTTCAGCTAAAGCCTCATCTACCACACCGGCCAAGGCAACCTTAGCATTCAGTTTTGCAGCCAATTCATAACCATACCTGATGGCTTTAAGAGATGACGGGCTGTCGTCACCCACAATTAAGATCCTGTCCTTTTTCATAATTCATTGTTTAAAAACTTCTGGCTGTCAAAATGCCCATATATGTTGCCAAAAAACCCAGTACGATACTGCCAAAGGCATAAAGAATTGCCGTAAATAATTGATGATCGCTGATCAGTTGCACATTTTCAAATGAGAACGAAGAGAAGGTGGTGTAACCACCGCAAATCCCGGTGACCAGGAACAGCCGCCAGTTAAGCGAATACGTGCCGAATTTTGCCGAATAAAAAACCAGAAAGCCGATCAAAAAACAACCCGTTATGTTCACCAGGAATGTCCCGTAAGGAAAGGCCGAAGTCACTATCCCGGTTACCCATCGGTTAACCAAGTACCTGCACACGCTGCCAAGGCCGCCGCCTAAGAAGATAATCCATACTGCTTTCATGGCTAACTTTTTATTTCCCAAAATTCTACCGGGCGGTAAACGATCATTTTTCCTTTTAATAATTCGCCGTGCTTTCGGCAATAGTCCTCCAGCTTTTGCTTTTCGTCGATCAGTTCAATGCAAAGGTAAAGGGTCTGATCAGGCAGTTCCACATGAGTGGAACTGATCTTACCGTGCATGGAATAACCATGATGCGTTTGAAATACGGATGCGTTCATCAGATGATCATGCTTGGCATACTTCACCAATTCCCGGTACAACTGCCGGGAACGTAAGCTGTGCAGCAGGTTCCGGGCTTCGATTTTCTCCTGTGGCCTGACATAGATCTGTAGTTTTCCTAAAGATCGTTCATTGATCTCAAAAATCTTATTCATGATTTTTCCGTTTTATCCGTGGGCTGTATTTGTTTAATTTCTGGTGAAAATAGCCCCGCCGTTTCATGGATTCCGACAAAGTTGCTTCGTCCGCATATTCGTCATCAAATATTTTTGGCACAGCTATTCGCTGGGCGCTATAAATACCGGAATGCCCGCTAAAAAAATAAGCCGTAAAACAAGCCACCGCAAAAAGCAAAGCATGTTCACCGCCGAATAACTCAATGCCCATGAACGTGCACGCTAGCGGCGTATTGGTGGCACCTGCAAAAACGGCAATAAATCCCAATGCTGCAAATAAGCTTACCGGTGCATTTAAAAGTCCGGATAGCGTATTACCTAAAGTGGCACCGATATAAAACAGTGGTGTCACTTCACCGCCTTTAAAACCCGTTCCCAATGTTACAGTGGTGTAAATGGTTTTCCATAACCAACTCCAGGTATCTGCACCGCCAACTTGAAAGGCCGATGGTATGGTAACTGCACCGGGATGTTCCGCATCAACCCCGAGGCTCAGATAATCCGGTTTCCCGTTCAGGAAATAAAGGCCGATGATCAGCAGTCCGCCAAACACAGGTATCATCCACTTATGCTTAAATATTTTCCCGCAGACGGTTTTGATCTCATGTACCATACCCGCGAACAGGTAACTTGCGAGACCGAATGCAGCAGAGGCTACGATCACTTTGAGCAATAACAGCAGATCGAAATGAAAAAGATCAGACACCATGAGCGGCTGATAAGCTGGCAATGCTTCGATATGGTAATGCACATGCGAAACATGCCATGCAGCAACCGTCATATCACCTATGATAGCCGCGATCAGCGCGGGTAACAAGGCATCATATTGTATTTTACCGATAGTCAATACTTCCATTGCAAAGATAGCTCCGGTGAGTGGTGTGCCGAATACAGCGCCAAACCCCGCCGCTACCCCGGCGGTTAACACCATCCGCATATTCAATCCTTTTAACTTAAACCAGCCGCCAAACATGGAGGCGATGCTGCCGCCGATCTGTACCGCTGTACCTTCACGTCCGGCAGAACCACCGAATAAATGCGTGATCACAGTAGTAATAAGGATGATCGGCGCCATGCGTTTGGGGACACCGCCGCCTGCTTCGTGTATCTGCTCCATGATCAGGTTATTGCCTTTTTCGGATGACTTGCCGATTGACTGGTAAATAAAATGGATAAGGACACCCGCCAGCGGCAACAAAAACAATAGCCAGAAATGCGCGAATCTGAAATGGATAGCTGCGCCTAACAGCCACAAAAAAAATGCGATGATGCTGCCGATCACTAAGGCAATGGGAATTACCAGCGCTGCCCATTTAAACAGATGCTTTAAGATCGCATAATGTTCTTTTAAGCTGATCGACTCGTTATTTACAGGGTTTTCATTCATAGTTTATCGGTTGGTAAGGTGGGTTTAATTTCTTCGTTGTATCGTTGTATACTTTCACTAATAATGGTAAATGCCGTCTCTTTTCCTTTAAAGCCTAACACATCAACTCTCTTGTTTTCCAGCTTTTTGTAGTCCTCAAAGAAGTTCTGCAACTCATGTACGGTGTGCGGCGGCAATTCGGCAATGTCATGGATATAATCCAGCGAAACATCGTTCGCTGCCACGCCAATGATCTTGTCATCCGGATCACCGGTGTCTTCCATGTGCATCACCCCGATAACGCGGACATTAATCAGGGAAAGCGGTTCGAGCGCTTCCGAGCATATCACGATGATATCCAGCGGATCATGGTCCAAATAATAGGTTTGCGGTATCAGTCCGTAATTTGCCGGGTAATGTACGGCAGAAAATAGTACCCGGTCAAGCGTCAGCAACCCGGTCGGTTTGTCCAGTTCATATTTTAACTTACTGCCTTTGGCGATCTCGATGACCGCTTTGACAATTTCCGGAGCTTGCGGACCCGGTTCTATATCATGCCACGGGTGTACTGTTTTCATACTTTAAAAGTTTTTAGACCAGCAAAGCTTGTATTGTTCCCCAATTCTTCTTCGATGCGTAAAAGCTGATTGAATTTGGCTATCCTTTCCGAACGGCAGCCGCTACCTGTCTTGATGTGTCCGGCGTTAGTGGCCACCACCAGGTCGGCGATCGTGGTGTCTTCGGTTTCACCGCTCCGGTGTGAGATGAAGCAATTGTAGTTATGTTCCTGGGCTAACCTGACCGCTTCCAATGTCTCCGTAATGGTACCGATCTGGTTAAGTTTGATCAGTACGCTGTTCCCAATCCCTTCCTTGATTCCTTCCGCAATAATGGCTGGGTTGGTGCAGAATATATCATCGCCTACCAATTCGATCTTGCTGCCCAATGCAGCGGTCATTTTTTTCCAGCCCTGCCAGTCATTTTCTCCCAAACCGTCTTCGATCAGCACGATAGGATATTGTTTGATCCATTTATCCCAAAGTGCGATCAGTTCTTCGCTGCTTACGCTTCGCTGATCGCTCTTATAAAATACATAGCGCCCGTTCCGCCACATTTCACTGGTGGCCGGGTCGATGCAAACAGAAATGTCATTACCGGGCTGGTAACCGGCCTTATGGATGGCTTCCAGAATAACGTCCATCGCTTCGTCATTCGATTTCAAGTTTGGTGCAAAACCGCCCTCGTCACCCACACCCGTGTAATAGCCTTTGCTTTTCAACAAGGTGCGCAGCGCGTGAAATACTTCTTCGCCCATGCGGATGCTTTCCTTAAATGAAGGCGCATTATGCGGTGCGATCATGAACTCCTGGAAGTCGAGGTTATTATCCGCATGCCTACCGCCATTGATGACATTCATACAGGGGACCGGCATGATATAACCTTCCCGATCGATCAACTGCCTGTAAAGCGGTATGCCCTTTGAATGAGCGGATGCGCGGGCATAGGCGATGGAAGCGGCAAGTATTGCGTTGGCGCCCAGGCGGGATTTATTTTCCGTGCCGTCAAGTTCGATGAGAAAATGATCAAAATCCTGCTGGCTTTCCAAACGTACAGCAGTTGCTTCGAGGGCTACCTCCTGATTAAGTTGATTTACCGCTGTCTCAACCCCTTTGCCGTTGTAGCGTTTAGTATCGTTATCACGGAGTTCAACGGCTTCCTTTTCGCCGGTGCTGGCGCCAGATGGTGAAATGCCCCTGGCTTTTGCACCATCCGTTAATTCAATTTCGACTTCGACCGTCGGGTTACCGCGGGAGTCGAGTACTTCCCTTGCTTTTAATGTTTTAATTTCCATAGGTTATGATTTTTGTTTGCTAATAAATTCGTCACTTAGTTTTGTCAGACGGTCAAAAAGGCTTTCATATTCACCTCGCAATCTTTCATCTACTGCACCGTGTCCCTTCAAGCTATCGAAACTTGAACCTGTTATATCCTCCCACATAAAGGCCGCTTTGGTGCTGATCAGGCGTTTCAAACTGGCCTTTTCGCTGTTAAAGCCGTAAGTGTCTTTTATTTTTTGCAGGGTTTGTTTGATCTCAATCGCTTTATGCTGGAATTGCATCAGTTCCTCGGCGGTAAGGTCATGTTCTAAAGTAACCTGTATACCTTTTTCCGGATGCTCCAAAGTAAAGTAGACGAGCGCTTCCATATCGCGCAGCTTTTCTTCGACTACATGCACGATGGATTGAATAGATCTTAATTGCGTTTCTGATAAGTTTTTCATTGGTCAGGCTTTGATTAATAGTTCGGCATAAATATCCGGTATACCGCTCAGCCGGATAGCTTGTTGTGCTTTAACGATGTTATAGCTTACTCTTTTCACTTCGGCAGTCAACTGTCCATGTTCCATACTTAACAGCAGGTAAGAAGCCCTGGGATCGCCGTCTTTCGGTTTACCTACGGAACCCGCGTTCAAGGCATATCGCCATTTACCACCGGCCTTCTCCAGCTTGCGTATGTAAGACCGATGGGTATGCCCGGTGACCAGCACATCGGCGCTGTATTCGTCCATGATCTTCATCAGGATTGCCGTTTCAAAATCTTCAAAAAGGTATTCACCGATGCTTCGGGGACTGCCGTGCGTGAGTAATATATCTGTCATGCCAGATGATAGCTCATAATCCAGTCGGAGAATTTTAGGCAACGATCTCAAATAATTCCGGTTGGCTTCAGTGATATTTTGATTGGTAAAAGCAATTGCCTTTAAACCTGCTTCTTTTTCTTCAGCGGTGTGATAAGAAAAAGCAAAATTCTGCTGTCCAAGTCCAATACCCCAATCATGGTTACCGCAAACGGTTGGAATATTATGCGCCCTGATCATTTCGATCACCTCATTTGTCCAGGGCGCGAAGTTCACCAGGTCACCGAGACAATACGTCTGATCTATGCCATCCTGTTCGATAGCAGCCAGAACTGCTTCCAATGCCGGCAGGTTGCCGTGTATATCGCTGATGATGGCTAATTTCATAACATGAAATTTTTGATGTTTACAAAAATGGTACAGATGGCGGCAGCCCGCAGGATAGCGATGATCATATCCTGCCACCATAAAGTACGCCTATCATACCAACTGGACAGCCGCCCGGGTAGCCAGACAATGCAGAATATTCCGCTTATCGTACCTAATACGCTTCCCAATAAAACATCATTGGGAAATGACCAGCCCACATAAATTCGCGAATAGAGCAGTATCAGTGTGACAACAAATAACAATAGCGCATATTTAAACTTGTCGCTGAAAAGCCAAGATAAATAAACTCCCAAACCGGTAACGATAGCGGCTTGCGCGGACGGAAAATTAAGTTCAGGTTGAGCGTTAGGGTTTGACAGAAGATGCAGTTTGGGCCCAAGCAAGGCTGAAGGGCTTTTCCAATCGGGAAAGTGATTGTACTGGATAGTGATACAAACGTACCAGGCCACAAAAGATGTCATCATAGCCGTCAATGCTTGCACCGGGTATGATCTTGCCAAAATCATCACTACTATGGAAGTAATGATATAGCCGCCGCTGATCTGACTTAGCCAAAATAAGAGATGGTCAAGCAGCTTGATATGAAAGCCATTGATTAGCAACAGACTTTCCTGCTTTCCATAATGTAAGCATGCTATGGTTAATTGCAGCCAGATAATAAAGATGAGTAACAGGAAAAGTCCTGAACCCTGGCTAAATAGCGACCTGAAAGTGGAAGTTTGTTTTAATTTCACCTACAAAAAATTTAATGGCAAGCCGTTAAGCTTGCGCAATCCATTTTGTAGGCGTCATCAGCACGAGGCGGTTATTTTAAACGGAAGACACCATTTCCGTTCTGTTTAAACAAAACTATGATTTTTTATGATGAATAAAAATATTTTATTAGAAGAAGGGCACTATAGGGGTTACGTTAGCTATTTATCTGATTAACGTTTATTAATTTAAAGACGGTTGCTATCTTTTCCTCTATCAAATCGTACACTCTTTCTTTTAATTCTTTATCCTGGATACCTTTTGATGCAGTCAAACCGGTTGCCGCCTGTTTCAAGTCATCGGGAAGTGTTTTTCGATCACAGTTATCAATGAAATCGATGGTATCTAAGATCAATCTATACAGGTACATTACCGGGATAACCGCGCGGTCGTCATGGCAAATGGTGTATTCAAATGAACATCCATCCCTGATTGTGAAAACGGAAATAACAGTTTCGTACTTGGCATTTTCCCCCGTACTGTATTCATGAATTGCCAGTTCAAGGAATATTTTTTCTTCCAGCATTTGCGGGGTAAAAGCATATCCAAGTTTTGAGCCTTGTGTATTTAAATAGGATAAATATTTGATCCCTTTTGCGGCAAAGAGTTTTTCCATAGTCGTATTGAGCAATATTAAGGGTTTTATAAGGTATTAGCAATATCGGCAGACGTAAGGTTATGCAAAATGTCTTTAAAATTGATCGTTAGTGCAATAGTGGTGTCTTCGCCGTTGGCTATGAATGCGATTAGTACCGGACTTTAAAATGGCAGAAGGTTGCACCGGAGCTTGTTAAGCTCACACTGTTAATTAGTTATTTACTTATTAATTACAGCTTTACCAACAAGTGGTTACTTATCAACAGGAACGTGATTTCGGTGTAATGTTTAACTCATCTCCGGAGGATACCTCAGACCAGGCGTCAGGAAATATCAAAGCGGGGCACCTGAAGGCGATCAGCGCTGGTGTCAGGCCCAACTTTTATATTGCTCAGGCTTTTCCATTCAATTTGATTGAATATGCAAAGGTACTGCGGTAGCCGCCGTGGTTGCTGACCTTTATCACTTATTCCTTAAATTAGCTTCTTTAAAATTAATAATGGATAACATATCTTTTTTTCTAGACCGGCATTTTCCTGAACTCGATCAATCACTAAAACAATTCATCGCTTCGGTATCGGTGATCAAACATATATCTGCCGGAACCGCGCTGGTGCGCAGTGGGCAATTCTTAAAAAATACCATGCTTATTGCAGAAGGGCGTATTAAAATTTATCGCGAAGGCGAAGACGGCGGCGAATTTTTTATGTATCACCTCGAACCCGGCAATGCCTGTGCAGTTTCTATGATCTGCGCTGCCACTGCGAAGGAAAGTGAGATATTGGCAAAAGCCGTTGAAGATTCGACAATCATCATGATCCCGATCCAATACATGGAGGATATGATGAAAAATTACAAAAGCTGGTACCGTTTCGTCGTTGAAACATACCGCTACCGGTTTGAAGAATTACTTTCGGTGCTGGATGATGTGGCCTTCAAAAATATGGATCAACGTCTGCAAAACTACTTGAATCGTCAGTTTAGCGAACTGAATACGCGCGAGTTGAAGCTAACCCATCAGCAAATCGCCGACGATTTGAATACTTCTCGCGAGGTGATAACACGCCTGCTCAAAAAGCTGGAGCAGAACGGCTCGATAAAAATACACCGATCACACATTGAACAAATTGCCTGACCGATACTGATTCAGCGTTTTACGCCTGCCGCATCTAATATCTTTTCCAGCGGGCAAAAACGGGTAAAAGATGATTGCAGCAGGTTCAGTCCCACAAATGCCGTTAGCAGCAGCCAATACGGGCTGACAAACCAACCGAGCGTTAAACTAAGCAGTACCATACTTCCTGCAACGGCCCTTACAATTCTTTCTCTCATTTGACTATGACTTTTATTAAAACTGCGCTTCCACCGGCACGATAAATCCGTGGATTGGGCTCCCTGTTACACTATTATCATTAGCTTCCTTAACCAGAGCAAGCGCTTTTGACGCTTTTTGATCATCCGCAAAGCTGAAATAAGCAACTGAGTTGGCTTGCCCTGCGGTTGCTGAAAACCATTCATCTGATAGTGCAACGTGGTCATTGCTTACCGATCCGGTTGTATCAAACCTGCTGTACATCATAACACCAGCCTCCTTAAATATCTCCATAATGCGGGCTTCGTCTTCACGCATACCCAATACGATCAGCATTTTCATATTTTTAATTATTTGCTTTTATATCTTTTTTTCTCATCATTTTAAAATAAAGCAATGGCACTACCAAAAGCGTTAAGAACGTGGAGGTAATGGTTCCGCCCATGAGCGATATCGCCAGGCCCTGGAAAATAGGGTCAAACAAGATGATAACCGCGCCCAGGGCCACGGCTCCTGCTGTAAGCAAAATCGGCGTTGTACGAACTGCGCCAGCCTCGATGATCGCCTGTTTTAAGGGAATGCCTTCTTTAAGACGGATATTAATAAAATCGATAAGCAGCACCGAGTTTCGCACCATCACACCTGCCAGGGCAATAAACCCGATCATCGATGTTGCCGTGAAAAATGCCCCCATCAGCCAGTGACCCACAATAATGCCGATCAGCGAAAGCGGTATGGCTGCCAGCATGATCAGGGGCACGATAAAATTCTGGAACCAGCCTACGATGAGCATGTAAATGATAATGATCACCACGAGGAAAGCGATACCCAGGTCGCGGAACACCTCAAAAGTGATCTGCCATTCCCCATCCCATTTCAACGTAAAATTATCTTCCAGGTCTGGCTGTTTGGTATAGTTTTCAGTAAGCGTATATCCTTTAGGCAATTTGATCGATTTTAACTGGTCTGATATCTTGCTCATCGCATAAGAAGGGCTTTCCAGTTTGCCAGCCATATCCGCAGTCACATACACCACGCGGCGCTGATTTTTGCGGTAAATGCTCTTTTCTTTTATACCCTTAACCACATTGACCATACTCCCGATTGGTACGGGTAATCCCTGCTGGCTGATCACTTTCAGGCCTTTCAGATCGTTGATATCGGTTTTGCTTTTATCCGCCAACTGTAGTGAAATACTAATGGGATCGAATGAATGGTCGGCATGTAGCGTTCCGGCATTTTGCCCGCTCAAAGCGACGTTCATTGTCATGGCTACCTGTGCGGGTGCAACGCCTAAGCGCATGGCTTTGTCTTTATCAACTTCAAAGCGATACTCCGGCTGGTCGTGCTCTACCCGCCAGTCTATATCTACGACATCCGGTGTTTTCTGCATTAAGTCTTTGACTTGGTTAGCTACGGCGATCTGCTGGTCATAATCAGGTCCATAAATTTCGGCTACCATTGTCGATAATACCGGCGGCCCCGGCGGCACCTCTACCATCTTCACGTTGGCATTAAATTTTCTGCCGATAGCCTGTACCGCCGCCCGCATCTGTTTTACGATGGCGTGGCTTTGTTCGCTGCGCTGATCTTTATCGACCAGGTTGACCTGCACATCGGCGACGTTGTCGCCCCGGCGCATGTCGTAATGCCGTACCAGACCGTTAAAACTGATAGGCGCTGCTGTGCCGATATATTCCTGGTAGTTTTTTACCAGCGGCTGATGCGAAACGTAAGAACCGATCTCCCGCGTTAGGACGGCCGTTTGTTCCAGCGGGGTACCCTCGGGCATATCGATCACGATCTGAAACTCATTCTTATTATCAAACGGCAACATTTTAACTGCCACAGCTTTGGTGTAAAACATCGCCATCGATCCAAAAAGAATGACAACGGTGCCCATGATGAAGGTCCAGCGTTTCCAGCGCACTTCCAGCATGGGATTGATGAACCTGTAATAGATCTTATAGATTCCCGTATTTTCCAGCTCTATTGCGGGCTTTTCTTTACCGGGTTTGTCTTTCTCGCGAAGAAAGATATAACCCAGGTAAGGGGTGAGCGTTAGTGCAACAATAAGCGAAAGCATCATGGCGATAGACGCGCCTATAGGCATCGGGCTCATGTAAGGACCCATTAAACCCGAAACAAATGCCATTGGCAGCACTGCTGCGATAACCGTAAAGGTGGCAAGGATGGTAGGATTACCAACTTCGTTAATGGCATACAACGCGGCCTGCAGGAAGGGCAGCTTCTTCATCTTAAAATGCCGGTGCATATTTTCGGCAATGATGATCGAATCATCTACCACTATACCCGTAATAAATACCAGGGCGAATAGCGTGATGCGGTTTAACGTGTAATGCAGAAAATAATAAGCAAATAAAGTAAGCGCAAAAGTTACCGGCACGGAAAGGAAGACGACTAACCCGCCCCGCCAGCCCATGGCCAGCATGACGAACAGGGTAACAACAACGATGGCTATAAAAAGGTGAAAAAGCAATTCGCTCACTTTTGCTGAAGCTGTTTCGCCATAGTTACGGGTTGTGGTTACATTTACGTCATTGGTAATGAGTGTTTGTTTCAGGTGTTCCGTTTTACTCAGAATACTTTCAGCAAGCTTCATGGCATCGGCGCCCTTCTTTTTAGCAATGGATATAGTTACCGCCGGATAGTCTGTACCGGCAGCGGCTATTCTGGACGTATCCGCAGCTCCGCGGCCGTAATAAACATATTGATCGGGTGTTTCCGGGCCGTCGATCACCTTCGCAACCTGTTTCAGGTAGACGGGCTGCTGCCCGTTTGAACTGATGATCAAATTGCCGACTTCCTCTGCTGAATGCAGGAAACTGCCGGTTTGTATGGCAATAGCGCTGTCACGCTGCAACAAGGTTCCGGCTGGCAATTGCACATTACTGGCCTGCAATTGCCTGGCTATCGTTAGAAAATCGACATGGTAGCCGGCCATCTTGTCCTTATCCAAAATCACTTTCACCTGCCGGCTACGCCCGCCGATAATATTTACTGCTGCAACATCCGGCAGCTGCTTGATCTCACTCGTCAATACTTCAGCCACTTGTTTCAGCCGATAATCATCATATTTCTTACTCCACAGGGTTAAGCCCAGCATGGGGACGTCATCTATTGCCCTTGTTTTTATCAGCGGAAGCGTTACCCCCTGCGGCAGCTTGTCCATATTCTTCATCAGCTCCGAGTATAACTTCACCAATGAGCGTTCAACATCTTCGCCTACATAGAACTGCACAATGAGCATCGACTGTCCCTGCATAGTGGTTGAATACACATATTCAACCCCTTTTACATTGGCCACAATTTTTTCAAGAGGAGCCGTTACACGGGCCTCTACTTCTTTTGGTTGAGCGCCAGGATACCCGATCATGATGTCGGCCATAGGCACTTCTATCTGCGGTTCTTCTTCACGAGGCATCAGGAACGTGCTGTAAGCGCCTATCATCAGGAAGGCGATCATCAGCAGTATGGTAAGTTTCGACGTAATAAATGCTTTGGCAATGTTGCCTGCAAATCCCTTTTCCATGATCATATTTTTGCGTACAACCTTTATTTAATTTTTACAGGGACACCGTTAAACAATCGCCCCTCAGCGCCTGAAATAAAAGCATCATCCGGGGACAATCCCGACAATACTTCAACCCGCTCACCCTGTGTTTTACCGAGGCGCAGCCATCGGAGCATAGCCCGGTTGTCATGGCTTACGGTATAAATGCCGTCCAATTCGTCCTGGTGTACAATAGCCGAAGCCGGCACCCACACCTGATTGTCGTCCATGCCGGATATTGATTTAACGGGTATAATGACGTTGACATACATGCCCGAATAGAGGTCGCTGCTTTCATTGCCCGGAATATTGGCTTTTAGGAGATACTGGCCGCCTGTATTTTCTGCCGAACGGCTGATTTCGGTTATCGTGGCATTCCGTATTTTATTTGATGAACCGATATTTACAGTCAAAGACATTCCGGTTTGCAACAGGGCGATCTGGCTTTCCGTCGCATAGGCGCTTACCTGGTAACTCCCAGCCTGTTCAAGCATCAGCAAGGGGATTCCGGGATTCGCAATGCTGCCCGCGTCCGCCATTTTTTGTGTGATGATACCCGAAAATGGGGCAGTGAGGTTGGCATAAGCCATATTGGCATCGGCTTCTTTGCGCATTTCTTTGGCGACTGTTAGTTGACCTTGCGCCGAGTGATATAGTAAGGTCATATTGTCCAGCTCTTTTTGCGTGGCGCTTTGCTGACTAAACAGTGCCTTATAGCGTTCATAATCCTTCTTCGCATTTTCGAGCGCGGCTTGCGCCTGCATTACGCCGGCATCGGCCTGGGCCTGCTTAGCAGCTATATCCTGGCTTGCAATGCTCACCAGCAACTGGCCTTTAGCTACTTTGTCGCCAATTTTAACATGTATGGCCGTAATGTAGCCCATGATACGGGTGCTGATCGCTGCCGTTTGGGTTGATGTTAGCTGCCCGCTCAAGCTGATCTGGTCGCTGGTTGATGCACTTACTTTAGCCACAGTAACTGTGATGGTGCTGTCGGTACCTGCGGTTTGTGGCGGCTGGTGAGAGGAGCAGGCACTCATGGCTGAAATGAGCAGCGCAGCCGTGCCTGTGCGGAAAATATATTGATAGGAATTCTTCATGGTCAGGTGAATTATTGTGGGTTAGCAGTTGTAGTAAGTAAATTGATATAGGCTACAGCGATTTGGGCACTGAACTTCGCCTGTGCCAGAGCCAGCCCGCGTTGAGCCAATTGCGTTTGGGCAGCAAGCACGTCGGTCGTATTGACCAGCCCCTGGCTATACCTGTTTTGCATAATACGCAGCGCATCGGCGGATTGGTCTACTGCGGAACGCTGTAGTATCAGGGCAATATTTGCATCTGACAGATCGCGCAAAGCTTTATTTAATTCGAGTTGGGCCTGTTCTTTTTGTTGGGCAAATTGCGCGATCAGCTTATCTTTTTCCAGCGTTTGTGCCTCTATTTGCCGATGTGTCCGGTTCCCATTAAAAATATCCCATGAAAGCTGGATGCCAGCAAAGTAGCTGTTAGCGCCGAAACCAGCGATGCGGCTATCATTATACTGGTAGTTTCCGAAGGCGTTCAATTTAGGCAGGTAGCCCATTTTGCCGGATCTGATCATCATACCCGAGGCGTCTATTGCTTTCTGCATCGCTGCCAGGTCGGCGCGCTGCTGCGGCACAAGCGAATTTGCACTATCAGGTAGGCTAATAATGAGGCTATCGGTTATTTGATAAACCACGCCGGATGGCCGACCCAGTAGTATGGCCAGGTTATCGGATGCGTTGGATATTCCGCTTTTTGCTTTCGCCAGGTCGCTTTCCATATTGTTTACCTGTACCCGGGCATTTAAAACATCCGATTTTTGCAACAAACCTTGTTGATAGCGATCATTGGCGAAGCGGTATGCATCCAAAGCCGTATGGCGGCCCTGTTCCAGCACTTTAGTTACATCATACGCCAATTGCAATTGCATGCAGGCTTGCTGCACCTGGAATACCAAATACTGGCGGGTGCGCTGTGCCGTATAGCCATACCTGTCGGCCTGTAGTTTTGCCCCCTTTCGCGCATACCACATATCAGGGTTAATAAGAGGTTGCTTTACAGTCAAACTGGCGTTGTAATTACTGGTTCGGTCAGGATGATTCAGCAGGGCCGGGTTAAAATCATTTGCTGTGATAACCTGTTGCTCCAGCTTAAATCCGAAAGAAGATAAGGGATCATTGGTTGTAAAAGCTGAATAACTTACGGATACCTCGGGTAAAAAAACGGCATCGGTCTGGCGATAGTTAGCGGTCGCGATCTTCTCATCCAGTTTAGCTATTGCCGCCTGTCGGTTATGTGCAAGAGCGTAAAGCACTGCACTATCAATAGTGATTCGTTCGGTCTTGTCCTGAGCTTTAACCGGCAGGACACAGCCGATCGCATATGTCAATCCCAGTGAAAAAAAGTAAACAAAATATTTTTTGGTCATCGTGTTTTTTGATCTGAAGCAAAAATAGGTCGACACCTGCCGCGCTTTCGGTGACTTTAATCACTCAAGTCATATGTGTTTATCAACTCTGTGTCACTAAAAAAGCCGGTCTTTATTCAAACCGGCCTTAGCATATGACAGTAGCATGTTGTTATGCTATTAGTTTCTTTTTACAAGTATTAATGCCAAACTCACCTTTTCGCATCTGATCTTAGGGTTAATAACTATAACTGGAGCTGACCATTTCTTTATGGCGCTCCCGTAATGCCTGATGGGTCATGCCTGGTTTATTGGCTAAGGCGACGAAATCCTTTACAACGCCTTCGCGTATCTTCCACGGGAAGCTATACACCAGCTTTTCCTTTTGCAGGTTGACCATGAGCGGTACAGGCAGTCGCAGGTTGTGGGCCTGTTGCAATATGGCAATGCGGTTACACGTATCGTTGTAATCCTTTTCTTCCAGTGGCACATATTTCAGCCTGTGCGCCAGTTTCTGCAACTGGCAACCCCGCAGGTCAGTTACGGGTTTATGCTTGGATCGCTTCTCCTTTTTTCGGGCAACGTGCAGGTCTGCCATTAGCGATTCCTCGGAATAATCAGGGTATTTCGTCCTGATCTCCTGCAAGGCAAACAGCTTGTTTTTTTGATAGACCCGCCGCGCGAAGTTGCGGCGCGTGCGCTGCTGCTGTAATACTACCTTGCGTTTTATCCTTTCTTCAGTAATCGCATTTCTTTTTGCTTCAGGCTTTTCAAAGTTTTGGAGAAGCTGTCGCAGGGCAATCAGCACCGCAGGCCGTTTTTGCGCTTGCAGTTCATCGGTCAGCATTTTGTAAACCTCAGCGGAGTTCAGCGCATCCCCGGTCGCGATCAGTTCCCGTAAATACACGGTTTCCTCGTCCGCTGGTAATTCGGGCGGGTCGGGCGGGAGTCCGCCCGTGTTCGCATTCAGCGGAAATTTTGAACGAAAGGCTTTCAACTGATTTAAGAAGTCCGTTCCTGTACCTTCCTTATCCGTATCCAGTTCTTCGGCTTCCTGTTCAGCAGCACGCAAGAGTTTGTCCCAATCCTCATATTGGTGGTAGCACAACCGCCAGTCAAAATGATGATACTCTATTTCGGCGGTACTCATCGGGCGTGTCAGGAAAGGGAACGCCGTATGCAATCCCATCGGCCTGCGGTTGCGGTCGCACCATGTTTCGGCGTGTATAAACGCATAGATGCGTGGCGGGTACTTGGTTTGCGATTTGAAGTAATAAGCCACCAATCCCGAAGTTTTGCGGGGCAGGGCGTCCTGCCGTTCAAATTCCTCGCGTTCACGCTGGGACATGACATAGCCCTCTTTAATTTTTACCATAACAGTAGCGGTTAATGTTTCACAATCGGTACGGTGTTTACCTGCGGTTTCTGTTGCGCCTTTCCTCGGCTTTTCGCATACGGCTGTCATAGCCCCATAGGAACCATGCCCACAGGGCTATGGCTGCTGCGATGCCTATTGCTAAATGACTGCTGTTTAAAGAGGCGAAATAGATACCTGTGGAGATAAAACAGGTGGCGATGAAATAAATGAATGTTCTCATGGCTGTTCGGTTTTGAGTGTTAATAGCTTTTGGTAGACATCTTCCCAATAGGTTTGCAGTTCTTCATCCAATCGGGCAAATGCGCTGTCGGTATGCCTGTAATGGCGGTAGGCGTCCGCTTGCTGAAAGGCAAGGTCGAGGTTTTCCACCTCGATCACCTTGCCGTTTAAATCCACTATCTTCATATCAGGCTGCTTTAGGGGTTTCGGTTTTCAGGCGTTTTGGCTTCAGCACTTTGACCTTTTTATCCTCGATTGGCGTTACCTTGATGGGCTGCGTCCTGAAGTCTTTGAGGTTCAGAAAAAATCCTCTGTTCGTGAGCATGCCCTCACGGAACATTTGCCATAAAAGGGATGCGCCTAAGTTTGCCAGTGCGGAGTTGATGAATAAATCCTGTTGGGTCAGGGCTTCGGCTAAGGAACAGCTTGGCGTATGGTCGCCCTTTTCAGACTGCTTTAACAGTTCCTTAAATTCTTCGGTCACTAAGGGCAAACGGCTGACCACCTCGAATTTTCGGGAGGCGGGTTGCGTTATTTCGGCAATGGTGGATAGGATACATTGTCCTATGTCCTTACTGTTTCCAAAGTCCATCCAGTATAAGGGATGGTGGTAGCTGTGCCTACGGCTTGTATAGATTTTGGTGAGCATATCGGCAATTTCAAACCTCGCCTTTACGGTATCCACGCAGGATATGGTAATTTCTGCCATCGCCAGTTCAGGTTCATCCTGCAACGTTTTCAGGTCGTACTTTTCAGGTACGGCTTTCCAGTTGGTGCCGAAAAAGAGGTTGATGCGGTTAACCAGTGCAACGGCTTTGTGCAAGCCGAGTTCTGCGGTTGAAAATAGCTGTCTGCCCAAATTGGCTTCTTCGACCTTATCATCATCGAATACCCGCACCGCAAGTCCGGGATGGTTCAGGGCAATGAGCGAATGATTTATCCTCGCCAGTGCCGTTAAAAACTGGCTGCCTGTCCCCCCTGCGCCAATCAGGTTGACCACAATGGGATTGTAAGGGTTAATCAAAGATTTTTCTACGATATGTACGGCAGTCTTTACCGCCTTCAGTTTCGGGGTTTTCATACAAAGAGGGTTTTAAGGGTATGCTGATTAGGTTTCAGGCTTTCGCAGGGAAATACACGGTTGGTAGCGACCTGTTTCTGCCACAACTGGACAATGTTTTCGGTGACAGGGTTAAACTCGCCCATGAGGTGGCTGAAGTAGCTGTTCCAAAAGTAGCTTTCCCATTGCTCCATGAAATCTTCCAAACGAATGGCCTTGCCAATATTGATGCGCACATTACCCATGCACACCTTTCCGTCAGTTCCGACATTAAAGAATGGGGCATGAAAAAGGGCGGTGTTGCCTACAGGCTTGCGATGCCCTTTCAGCGCATAAACAGCTAAACTGTCCCTGCCCGCTTTCCATACCATTGCAGGTACTTTTCCCCTGCCTGACTTTATGCCTAAAGCATTGGAAAAGTACAGAGGTACTTCCTGTGGCGGTGTGTACCAAATGGCATAGCCTTCCTGTTCTGCATTCACATATAGCACTTTGTTGGGCATCACGCCTTTACAGCGCAGAAAACCTGTTTTAAATTCCTGTGCCGACTGGAATATACCGCTCAGGGCAAGCATTTCCTTAACAGTTAATGGGTGGGCGTTTATCGGGTTGCCCAACCTGCCAATGTCGTAGCTCTCTACGTAAACACTGGTGGTGTCCTTATCTTCCTCGGTCTGTTTGGTGTAGATCAGCAGGGATTTTACGGGCTGATACAGGTTGCTGAAATTATGCGTTAGGTTCTTCATGGTCAAAGTCGTTTAATACACCTGTCAGTTCATCCAACAGGAAAAATAGTCTTGTTTCAAAATCAAAATCATGGTGTGCCTTTTCCTGTGGCGTGTCAAACCATTGGATAGCTACGGGTTCTTCCTGATAACCCATTTCCTGAAACTCATTGTTGACCATCTCGAACAGCATGTGCTGTAAGGTGTCGTTACCGCTCCAGTAAAAGGAGATATAGTTTTCCCAATAGATGCTGTAGTCGTCTTCGCTTGCCTCATGCAATTCATAGTGCATGGTATCTTTGATGGCTCGTTCGGGATAGTCTTTTGCCAGTTTAAGCAGTTCGTTAGCCACTTCTCTCAAATCCCTGCCTTGCTTATCGGTTACAGGTATTTGCTGTAATTGCGCCTGCCATGTTTCCAAATCAAAAGGTGCTTTGATGTCGGGTAACAGTGTATCACCTGCTGACTTCATCAGGTTAAATTCAGCGAACTGGCGTTTACGATAATCGTTCTCTTCATCGTCGTCCTCGTCTTCAATTTCCCTTATCCAGTTCTCCAAACTGTCATAGGAATTATCCAAGTAGCCCGGCTCACGGAAAAAGGGAATGCCAATGATTTGATACAGGTAGGCAAACAGCGTTCGGGTCAGTTCATAGCAGGGCTGTTTCGCCTTGTCATTCTTCATCTGCCACAACGGGCGGACAGGTACGTAATACAGGCAAAAATTGGTATCAAAGGTTTTAACGGTTGCCAGTCTCGCAGGGCAACCCTTATCCTGTATCAGCATTGCCGATGCACCGTCAAAACGCTGTGCCGATAGCTTTTCCAGTACCGCCGATATGTTCTGCGGAAAGGTTAAGCCTGAAA
Source organism: Mucilaginibacter inviolabilis (assembly GCF_011089895.1). Lineage (NCBI taxonomy): Bacteria > Pseudomonadati > Bacteroidota > Sphingobacteriia > Sphingobacteriales > Sphingobacteriaceae > Mucilaginibacter > Mucilaginibacter inviolabilis. The sequence continues at coordinate 636,542 of NZ_JAANAT010000001.1, read as the reverse complement.
CGTCAGGGGCTTGCCAGTTGTACAACTGGCAGAAGTTTTTCAATGACTGGAAAAACTCCTTTTCACCCTGACCGTAGCCATGAAACGGCAGGCTCACGAAAGGCTGAAAGGAATGGGTCAGAAAACCATTACGGTGCGTTCCTTTGGTGCGCTTCTTAGCGGGTTTTGCTGAACTTCTCTTGCATCGGGTAAGCGGTCTAACTTCCCTACGAACTCCCCGAATAATTGATGTAGTTTCCATTGTGTGCTATCTTCTATGACGGTTACTTTCCTGTTGATTTTCTTGGTTTCCATGCTGTTGCGGTTTAGCCTTTGGTGCCCATCGTACTTTCAAAGCGGTACTGTATCATATCGTCCTTTATCTCTGGCCCGACAATACGGGCGTTGGTCAGGATGGGATAAGTAGCGGTGTAAAAGTTCAGCACCGTATCGGGGTTCATAGCTTCGTTAGGGTCGGTCAAACGGACTTCCTGCCCGTTTTCCTTATGGATAAAAATCCTTTCTAATTGTGTCGTCTGTAACATGGTACGATGGTTTAATCCTGATTAAATAATTGGAGGGCTTGTGCGTACTGTGTTTTTTTACGCTCCAAATCAGCACGCCTTTTTTCGAGTTCGTCCTTTTTATCGGGATAATCCTCTACCGATGGCAGGATGGCCAATGCATCCTCGTATTTGCACAGGTCGTTCAATTCCACTACTTTGCGTAGGGTATCCGTATAAGCCTTGCGCTTTTCCTCTGCGGATGCTTTCGGCTCACCTACTTCAATCTCGTCTGTACCGCCCTCGGCTTTAGGTTTGGCAGGTTGCGGTTTACTGCCCTGTCCTAATTTTTTCTTGGCAGCATCTACACTTGCGGTTACCGCTTTGATGTTGCTGTACAGACCTTTTAGGCTATCCACCTGCGTTACAGTGGCTTCAAAAAATCCCTCGTCCATGTCGGATGCCGTCCCCCTGTGGATAAGGGGTGTTATCATCTTTGTGGCAGGTTCGTTAGATTTGAAAGGGGCGTATAGTGCAGATACGGTAAAATTGCCGTTCTCGTCGTTTTGGATGCCAATCGTCCAAATGCCGGGGGCGTTCAGGTTGGCTATATTTTCAAAAAAGTTCGTTTTCATGTTATTGGGTTTTATGCGGTTAATGCTAATTTTTCTAAATGGGTCGCCATTTTTCCGTCTGCGGTAAACCAATAGTCATTGGCTATCAGTGCATCGGCGATGGCTTCGTCGCTCGTCAGATGGTCATGTTCATTGTCCAATATGCGGAGGTAGGCATGGGCAAGGGATTTGAGAAACCTGTTCTCGCAATTGTCGAGGGCTTCGTCCATTTCATCTACCTGCTCAAATTCGCCTATCTCATCTTTCGACCATGTGGTGACAATCAAATCACGGCTCTCCTGAAATTCAATAGCGATGCGGTAGGTGTCTGTTTGTTCCCCGTGGTCGATGGTTATCTGTCTTGCGGTGTATATCGCATCGTGGATATACTCCGCATTACAGTAATTGGCGCGGTCAAGGTCGAAGCCTGTAATTTTCAGCCCGATGTTACGGGCATCTTCGTACACCATGGCCCACCAGTTGTAGCTGACATTAAAATCCGCATTATCCGCTATCGCCTTTTCTTTTGCTGCTTCGGGCAATTCCCCGAATTGGTATAGTCTTAGCTGTATCGTTTTCATGGCGCAGGGTTTAAAGTGGATTTTCGTTGATGTCATTGAGCAACTCACCTAATGCGTTATGGCTTGCGATGTACGCGTCATAGCGATGGGTGATGTTATCGCCTAAATAGAACTTATCCTCGCTGTAGCTGTAATTTTCCTCGAAAAAGTGGACGGTCTTGCTTGGCAGGCTGATAATGTAGCGGTAAACCGCATTTACCCGCTGTTCATTCATGGTACACCACTCGGTGATGAGGGCAAGTTCCTTTTCAGCATCGTTAAGGGCAAGCAGTGGGATAATGAGTGTTTCCACTACCCATCCCTGTTCGGGTGCGCTACTGCTGTCGGCAACGCATTGAATAATATTGCCGTTCGTTAATTTGATGTGCATATTTGAACGTGTCATAGCTTTGAGTTTAGGTTAAGCGTTTTTGATATTGATTTGGGTGGGGTCGTCAAATACGGACTGGAAGATGTCCTTTACCTGCTGTTGGTTCAGCATGCATACAAAGTGCTGCTGACGGTACACGTCTGTAAAGTCAATGCTGCCGTCCGAGCGGTAAGCCATAGCGATAGGTACACCGCCAACGCCCGTGTCTGCCCACAGGCTCAGCCAAATGTCATTGGTGTACACGGAGCCAATAAGCAGGGTGTCGTGTCCTGTCAGTCCGCCATCCTCATGGCGCTGGTTGATGCGTTCATCCGCAAACCATAGCCTTGCGAGGCGGTTAAACTTGAAACCAACCTGTAAGGCGATTTCTTTGGCAAACTCCATTGGCGACATTGGCCCTGTAACGTTGCCGTCTTTTTGCTCTAAGAGTGATTGAATGCTGTACGTGAATTGTTGCTTTTCCATTTTCTTGCGTTTTGTGTTTTGCTTTTTTTCCTTTAATTTTTTTTCAAAGGCGTCTTTGGCAGTCCTTAGCTTTTGGCCTCTGATAGAGGCAAATCACTTGCGCGTGGGGAGAGCGCGTCAAGGCTGCCGCCACACAAAAATTTTTGTGGTATCAGCGCAAAAAATTTTGACGGCATTCACTTGGCCTTGCGCGCTGAAGAGGGGTAAATTTGCCTCAAGCAGAGGTCAAAAGCGGAACACCCCCGGAGGTCCCTAAACCTCAGTGGTACCGCTGGCAGGAAAAAGAAAGGAACCTGGGCAGGAAGCGTCGGCGGGGCATGCCCTGCCGGTGGTTGCTCCGGCCGAAGGCTGCCCCGCCGACGCCTGCCTAAGCAAAGTTTCAGCGAAGTAGTCCGTTAGCGATCGGACGCATTATCCTGCCTGTCCCCGGCAGATAGAGCGGAGAGCGCGGCCGTATTTCAGCGGAACGGCCTGTTTATGTTAAGATGAGATGATGGAAAATTGACAGAATTGCGAACGCGGGGAGCGGTCGCATAAACAAGCACGAGAAGTTTTGTTCAGTACGGAAATTTATCCAAACGGATGCGGCACCTGCATTCCGGGAAGGTCTTTTGATTTAGTGAAAGAAATATGTGGATAGTCCTGACTTATAAGAAATGTATTACGACTTTATAATCAGATGTTTGATCTTCCCTGATCAGTTGCCTCCATATTATTCACCAGCGTTTTTTTTGTATCATTGATTCGTTCATCATATTTGAATAGCGATAGGTCATGGCCGCATATCATCGAGCGTATCCAGCCGTTTTACCGTATCTAAGGTATCTTTGAGTAATTTTACTTCCCGGCAGACATTTTAACCCGCTTTGAAAATAAAAGAGCAGGGACTAACAGAGATAACTATCTTTATGACTCGTAAATAAACCTGGACTCATGGCAGATAAACGATCCGCGAAAAAAAATAAGTTTCTGAAATTCTTAACCGTCCTTGGCCCGGGGCTGACGACCGGGGCAGCGGATGACGATCCTTCAGGTATCGCCACGTACTCGCAAACCGGTGCGCAGTTCGGTTTTGGCCAGCTATGGACGGCATTGTATATGCTGCCTTTCATGATCGCCGTTCAGGAGGCCTGTGCGCGGATCGGATTGGTTACCGGCAAGGGAATTGCCGCTGTTGTCCGGCAGCATTACAGCAAGCCGGTGTTGTACAGCGTAGTAGGCCTCGTCGTTATAGCCAACACGATCAACATTGGAGCAGATATCGGTGCCATGGCGGCAGCGGCGCAACTACTTATTCCAGTTCCTTTTGTTGTTCTGACACTATTGTTTACCGCAGGTATCCTTATACTGGAAATCTTTACGAATTATAAGGTCTACTCCAAAATTTTAAAGTGGCTGGCACTGGCGCTGTTGTCTTACCCCGTGACGGTGTTCATCGTTCATCAGGATTGGTTAACCGTGGCCAAAGCCTCAGTCATCCCTCATGTGGAATTTAGTTTTGCATTCCTTTTTATCATTACCGGCGTTTTCGGCACGACTATTACCCCATACATGTTTTTTTGGGAGGCTTCCCAGGAGGTAGAGGAAGAGAAAGACAAGGGATTGCTGCAAAAAAATGGGAAGCCGAGGATTAGCTGGAAGCATATAAGCACGATGCGCCAAGACAATACAGCGGGCATGATCATTTCAGAAATAACGACCTGGTGTATTCTCCTTGTAGGTGCTTCGGTCTTGCATAACAGCGGTATAAGAGACCTGAAGAACGCCTCGGATGCCGCGAAGGCCCTGGAACCGCTGGTGCATTCCTTTCCAAATGCCGGGTTCCTGGCTAAACTGATCTTTTCGATCGGCATTATCGGGCTTGGTTTACTTGCCGTGCCGGTTTTGTCAGGCTCCGCAGCTTACGCAGTTTCCGAGGCTTTGGACTGGAATGCAAGCCTGAATCTGAAATTAAGGAGTGCCCACGGCTTTTACGGAGTTATCACCATTTCGACACTGATCGGCCTGATCATCAACTTTATTGGTATAGACCCGGTGAAAGCCCTGGTATACACTGCGGTACTGAACGGTATTGCTGCCGTACCATTGCTTTTTCTGGTGGCCAGGATCGCATCAGATGAAACTATCATGGGCGAATTTAAGAGCGGCTGGCTATCAAAGTCGTTTCTTTGGGCTACTTTTGCAGTAATGGGCGCCGCTGCTGTTTCCCTATTGTTTACGTTATAAACCTTTTTAGCATCGATCAGCAAAGAGAATGAAAGCAATTTCAATAATTATTATCTGTTTTTTAGCTATAACCGTCGGCGTAAATCTGTATGCGCTTTTTAGCAAAAATTCCGGCGCCTACGTTTTCTGGTGCAATATAGTGACGGGTTCTTCCTTACTGGCCGTGATGCTGCTGATAATGGTACGTAAGAAGAAACTGAAAAAACTTCAGCAGGATTTCATTGACCGCTTTTTCAGCCGGAATTGAAATAGCCTGGTCACCATCGTTTTTTACCCTTAATTCATTTCTTTGTTTCAATAGTTGAAGCAATCAGAACGGATTGCTTTCGCTCTCGCCTAATTACCCCCGTTTAAACAGACATAAGTCTGCCTGCCAGACATCCGCTCGATCAGTAATTCGATCAAATTTTCTTAAAAAATTCCAAAATCAATGTCAACGGTATAATGTCAGCTTATGCCCAAAGCTGATACGCTGGTTTTTATTCAAAACATTCAATGCATGAATGTGCATACGGGAAAATATTACTCGTAAGTTTTAATTGTTTTTACTTCGGCTGGCAAGCCCTATTTGAATAGTGAGCTATCTACAGGACCGTGTTTTAGGATCGATATATCAAGCAACACGGCGGCAGCAATTATCGTGACTCCAGGAAAACACGAGAAGGAAATTTTATAGCAGTGTTTAATCATCTTATTAAACGCAGACGACCTGCTTTGCGGTAAACGGATAAAAATATCAAAACTAATCATGGAAAAATATGATTTATGTCATAATTTTAGGTAGGTTTTCTCATAATTATCTATTAGAATGATGACTATTTTGGCGGAAAACAGGGCAGCAAGCACCTTTATTGTTAAACAAAGAGCGCTATTCAATAATGTCCCTATGATTTCTAATCTAAGATCCATAACCATGTTAAAAATCTATCATCAATTACCTAAAAATCAATTTTCATGAAAAATCCCAAAAAACTATGGATGACCTTTGCCATTGTCATAGGTTTATCTTTTATGGTATTGCTTTACTTTGGCGTAAAAATTTATCAAAATGCGCCTCCCATTCCTGAAAAAGTAGTTTCAGCGAACGGTGAGGTTTTATTTACTGCCGATGATATCAGTAATGGGCAAAATGTTTGGCAAAGTATCGGAGGACAGGAAGTTGGCTCGATATGGGGCCATGGTGCTTATGTCGCTCCTGACTGGACCGCCGATTACCTGCATAGGGAGTCGCTGTTTATTCTGGATGCTTGGGCAAAAGCGGATTATGGTTCACCTTATGATAAGATCACCGATGAACAACAGATGGTCTTGCAAACGCGGCTAAAAAAGGAAATCCGTAAAAATACCTATGACCCTGGCACCAAAACACTGCAGCTATCAGCGGTAAGAGTTCAGGCGTTTGAATACCTGAACAATTATTACGCAGGTATTTTTGGGAACAACAGTAATGATGATAAGCTAAGAAATGAATATGCTATTTCTAAGAATGCGATAAAAGATCCCGCTAAAGCCCGGTTAATGGGTATGTTTTTCTTTTGGGCGAGCTGGGCCTGTGTTACGGACAGACCGGGCGAAACGGTTTCCTATACACACAATTGGCCGAATGATAATTTGGTGGGCAATATTGCTACCGGAGACCTCATGTTATGGACAGGTTTCAGTATCATTATTTTACTTCTTGGGATCGGGATCTTAGCATTTTATAATGCGCAACACAGTGAAGAAGATCAGGCTTCTGACGAAGTGCCTGTAGAGGATCCCTTACTTTCTATTAAGCCTACGCCCTCTATGCGGGCTACGATCAAATATTTCTGGATCGTTACCGTTCTGATCGTGCTACAGGTTGTTCTGGGAGTGGTCACCGCACATTACGGGGTTGAAGGAACTGCGTTTTACGGGTTCCCCTTAGCCGATTATATGCCGTATTCTTTAAGCAGAACGTGGCATGTCCAGATCGCGATTTTTTGGATCGCGACTTCCTGGCTGGCCACCGGCCTATACATTGCGCCAGCAGTGACCGGTTATGAGCCTAAATTCCAGAAACTGGGCGTCAACTTTTTATTTATCTGCTTGTTGATCATTGTAGGTGGTTCTATGGTTGGTCAATGGTACGCTATCATGCAAAAATTAGGCTATCTACAAAACTTCTGGTTCGGCCATCAAGGCTACGAATACGTTGATTTAGGGCGCTTTTGGCAGATATTCCTGTTTATTGGTTTGATATTATGGTTAATCTTGATGACCAGGGCGATCATGCCTGCCTTAAGAAGCAAGAATAACAGCCGGCATCTACTAATTATGTTTATTGTATCTTCTATAGCTATCACCTTGTTTTATGCTGCAGGCTTAATGTGGGGGCGCAGAAGTAACCTGGCAGTTGCAGAATACTGGCGCTGGTGGGTAGTACATCTTTGGGTCGAAGGCTTCTTCGAAGTTTTTGCTACCGTAGTAATGGCGTTTATTTTTACCCGGATGAAATTGTTGAACGAGAAATTTGCAACCCTAAATGTACTCTTCTCTACCATAATTTTTCTGTCAGGAGGTATTTTAGGAACTTTCCATCACTTGTATTTTTCCGGTACGCCGACCGCGATTTTAGCGGTAGGTTCTTCCTTCAGCGCTTTAGAGGTAGTACCTTTGGTCTTTATTGGTATTGAAGCTTTTCACAATTACAAGATCAGTAAACTTAAACCATGGATACAAGCTTATAAATGGCCCATCTACTGTTTTATTGCGGTTGCGTTCTGGAACTTTTTAGGCGCAGGTATATTCGGATTTTTAATTAATCCGCCAATTGCTTTATATTATATGCAAGGTTTAAATACGACTCCCTTACACGGTCATGCGGCATTATTCGGCGTATATGGCGTTTTAGGGATCGGCTTGATGCTATTTGTTTTAAAAGGGTTGTACCGCCAAAATGTGTGGAAAGACACCTGGATCAGGTTCGCCTTTTGGAGCATAAATATCGGCTTAATGCTGATGCTTTTATTGAGCCTGTTGCCCATTGGATTATTGCAAACCATAGCAAGCGTTAATCACGGAATGTGGTATGCAAGATCTGCCGAGTTTATGCAGCAGCCCTTAATGAATACCTTACGCTGGATGCGATTGTTCGGTGATACCATTTTTGCACTCGGAACAGTGGCACTTGCTATTTTCGTAATTGGCTTGGCAACCGGCTGGAGCTACAAAAAAGATGAATATGATCTCAAAAAAGTAGAACAAAACAAGTAGATCCCCTTTTTAGGTATAAATTCTCCGGAGAAATCCGGAGAATTTATTTATGTATTGTTTTTATTTTTAAACGGGATCGGCTGCGAAAAATGGCGGATGATTTTACTAACTCCCGTTACTTATAATTGGTGATTAGCCTAAGTTTAAGTCTGTAGCAGCTCTTTGTTGCCGTTTTTAATCAACGTTTCGAAGTTCGAGAACACACTTTACATTAAAATAAAAAACATATGAACACCATGACAACCCTATCTGAAGTTATCCAAAAACTCCAGTCGGAAGGCTATATCGTAGATTTTAATCTCAAAGAGAATTGCCTGGAATGTCATCAGAACGCTTTGCAGGTTCATCCTAACGAATTTGTGGTAGACAAACACTACCGGTTTGAAGGCATGTCTGACCCGGCAGATGAAGCTATAGTCTATGCGATCTCTTCAACTGTGCATAATATTAAAGGAATACTGGTAAATGGTTATGGGATGTCCAGCGAACCACTCGCCGAAGAACTGGTCGATGCATTAAAGGAAAAAGGAGATCACTAATTCAATTTCTAAATGATAGACTATTTCCACGCGCCATGATAAAAGCGGTTTAACGATCAGCTTTCGCTATCGATACGGATGACCATGCCGTCCATTTCCGGCCGCAGCTTTATCTGGCAGCCCAGGCGGGTCGCTTCCGTGCTTTGCGGTAAAAGATCCAGCATATCCAGTTCCTGATCCCCGGCGGGTGACAATTTTTCGTTCCCCGATAAGATGTCTACTGCACAGGTAGCGCAAAGAGCGATGCCGCCGCAGGTACCGGGAATCGGGTAACCGTCAGACCGCAGGACTTCCATCAGACTCAGGTTCATATTAACCGGTACGTCCAAGGGCGCCTGGCTGCCATCGGATTTTATGATATAGATGGTTATCAGATCAGAATGCGTTGATGCCATAAACTGTAGTGTATTTAAAACTCAGCTTCTCATCCGGATAGACATGTTTAAAAGCGCTTTGCATGGCCAGTGCGGCTTCATGAAAGCCGCAAAGGATCAGTTTCAATTTGCCTGGATAAGTGTTGATATCCCCGATAGCGTAAATCCGGTCAGCGTTCGTAGAGTAGTCTGCAACGTTTACCGATATTGCCGATTGCGAAATATTCAGCCCCCAATCCGCTATCGGTCCAAGTTTGGGGGTTAATCCGAACAGCGGTATAAAATGATCGGCAGCGATCCTGATTAATGGTAATTGATGCGTGTGGATACTAAGTTCCTGAAGATGTCCGTCACCATGCAAAGCCGTTACATTGGCATGCAGCCGCAGGTCGATCCTGCCAGCTTTTGCCAGTTCAAAAACTTTACCGGCGGAATCGGGAGACCCGCGAAAAGTATCGCCGCGGTGTACCAGGGTTACCTTTGCTGCGATGTCAGCCAGAAATATTGCCCAGTCGAGCGCAGAATCACCGCCACCTGCCAACACCACGTTCCGGCCACGTAAGCTTTCGGGGTTTCTAACCATGTACGCTACGCCTTTTCCTTCAAATTCACTCAGTCCATCAATTGCCGGTTTACGCGGTTCAAAACAGCCCAGGCCACCTGCGATCACCAGCACTTTACATTTGACCGTGGTGTGCTCACTGGTTATGACGGTTAACGAATCGTCATCGTTCCTGTTAATCGTTTCCACGCGTTCACCGAGAGTAAAGCCCGGCCGGAAAGGATCAACCTGTTCCATAAGCCTGTCCACCAGTTCCTGTCCAAGGATCTGCGGATAACCCGGTATATCGTAGATCGGTTTGTGCGGATAGATCTCCGATAACTGCCCGCCAACCTGCGGCAAGGCATCGATCACATGACAGCGCATCTTTAAGAGCCCTGCCTCAAACACCGCGAACAAGCCTACCGGCCCGGCACCAACGATGCAAATATCAGTTGCTATATTTTCATTACGCTCTTCCATTTACTTTTTCATTAAGATCATACTTGTATTAAAAAACAAATACTGTCTTCCAGCGCCTCTACGGAGTGCGGTTCGTTGACCGGGATATCGAGCTCATCGAACTTGTTCATGGTTAATGTTCCTTTGGTGCTGAAGTAATTGATCTTCCCGTCAATAACGACCAACCGGGTGTTGACACCGGTTTGATGCTCTTTCAATACCATTCCTTTTTTAAAACCCAGGACAAGCACCTTTCCGGCTGCGCCTTTCGTTAATACTTTTACTACCGGAGCCGCCGAATTTTCTAATGCCTTTACTACATCTTGTATGATCATATCTCTGACTTTATGTTAATACCTTTACAGCCAGGCCGTCTATCTTTTCATCGATCAGGAGCTGGCAGGACAAACGAATATTTTCGCCGGTTTGGCCGGCTCTCTGCAGGTTGGCATCACCATTGCGCTCATAAGCGGCAGGCTCCTGTAGCTTATTTGTGATCTCTATCAGGCAGGTGCCGCACTTTCCCATCCCCAGGCATTCCCCGAAACCGTCAGTGAAAATGCGGTCATAGATGAGCATCATCAGGCTGCGGTATTCATTGTTATAGGTGCGCAGTTCATATAGCTCTCCGCTATACTCTACATGAATAACGATAGAACTTTTTGATAAATTCCCGGAATTCATTTCAGCGGATAGTTTTTGGTCCAGAATTCATCCGGATAGTTATCGACGAATGGTACGCTATGCTGGCCATTCAGGAACTCGCCGACCTGCTTCAGAACAGATTCAGGTAACGAAACCTCTAAATGAGGAAATAACGTACGCTCTTCAAAACGGATATGCTTGATCAGCAGTTCTGCAAACGAGGAATAGTCCGCGGCGGCCTCGTGACCATCATCGTTTAGCTGCCGGATCCGCTGTTCAAGCATCAGGTGTTCCGCTTTTCCCTGACGGGACAGGTTATCATCCAGCCGGTCGAACAGTAAGGCTTCCTCCTCCCTGAAATGGCCTTTCAAATGTTGCTCCCAGAAGAAATTGATATATTTCAATATTTGGGGCAAAGGGATGTTTTTTCTTATACCTTCCTTGACCTTCCAACCAAACAGCAATCCTGCATGGTGGTCCCTGGAAAGTGCGATAATGTATTCGCTGCGTTTGATCGGTTTGTTTTCCATCGCGCTGAAGGTTATGAAGCCGGGTATTCGATCACCGCATCGCCTGCCATGACGATCATTGCCTTAAAGTCTTGTATGACCTTGAGAATATGCGGTTCATAAGAAGGGATCGATAGCGTCGATCCCTTCACCAACTCACTCGTTTCGCCTTTGCAGATCAGCAGGGCATTGCCCGATTCTACAATGACAAATGCATCGGATGTCGCGAAGTGCCGGGGCATATTGGTACCGGCCGGCAATTCTACTTCGAGGACCTGATAATGGTCGTTTCTTTCAAGTTCTTTCATGATCTTGCGGATTAAAATGAACGGAAGCAGGATCATAAAGCGTTCTTCCACTTTCCAGGCCGATCAATAACAAGACCGGTATTTTGATCACTTCCAGAATAATATAAACCCAGTGTTCCAAATGACCGGGCGGCTGCAGACCTTTGATCACCCGTGCCGCATGAGCATCCAGTACAGGTAATAACCAGGCGGTCTCCAGTATAAGAATGATACTGATCGCCAGCAGCAGGTAAAAACCATAGCGGCTGCTTCTTTTCGGGAAATACGTCAGCAAAATAATAATTAGGAATCCCCATTCACAGCGATTAAGCGCCCTAAAAACGATACGTCCGATCTGCAGCCCCTGAGCCATACTGATCCCCGGAGCGGTAAATTTTAGCGGAGTTTCCAGGAAACTGATGGCCATAAAAAATCCCAGCCAAAAGATGGCCGTTATGGTTCTGACCGCTAACACAACTTCTTTTTTCATTACTACTCAATTTGCTTTACCGCTTTCATGATCCGGGCAATGCTGTAGGCCCGCTTTTTGGCGTTCTCCGCGATCTGCCCCTGGAAAAGTTCATCCAGCGTTCCGTGAAACAGTAATAACCAGCGGTCAAAATGCTCTTTGGTCAAAGACAGGGGCAAGTGTTTTGTTAACGGATCATCGTTATATTTCCGGGTGTATAAAAGCAAGGTAGACCAGAAATCAGTCATTCGTCCGAGGTGTTGGTCCCAGTTGTTACCGATCACCGGCTCAAATATGGGCGCCAGCAATTCATCCTGACGTACTTTGCCATAAAAGCTGTTCACCAGTTGCCGGACATCTGCTTCATCCATGATATCGTGAAGTTGTGTTTCCATGATCAAAAAATTACGTGGTCACTGTTTCCGTTGAGCTGCTGCAACCGTGATAAGAACATATCGGCCATCAATGCTGCGCGCTTTTTGGCATCATCGGCGATAGCGCCCTCGAAATACTCATCGATGGTCGCATAGAATAATTCCAGCCATCGCTCAAAATGCGGACGCGCGATCTTCAAAGGGGCATGCTTAGCAAAAGGATTACCGCGAAAACCTGGTACACCAAACAGCGCGGCATTCCAGAACGTATACATCTTGTCCAGATGGGGGCGCCAGTCACTGATCTTTTCCATAAAGATGGGACCGATCAATTGGTCAGTTCTGACCTTCGCATAAAACTCATCGACAAAAATCTTGATGTCTTCAATATCGTCAATTTGTTTTTTCATTTGAACAATGGGATCTGGCCGGACGTAATATGGTAATACACCGCCCAGGCGGTAAAAGCAATTAAGAGGATAATGATCCAAAAAGGAATGCTTTGCGGCGTTTCGCTGCCCTGCAACATAAAGGTCTTTTGATCGCCTTTGCCATAGGCATTGATCATCAGCGGCAGTACGCCGTCAACCACCTCATCTTTCCGGATACCTTCGACGGCGATCGCCGGGCCATTCCGAACAATAAAGGGAATGATTTTGATCCCTTCCTTTCCCTTATGATCTTTGCTGACCACTTTCAGCGTGTGTTTGCCATCGGTGAGCTTCTTGGTATCCAGCTCAAAAGAAACCGGGGCCGGAAACGTGCCGATCGGTTGCGGGTCATCGTCGATGAACAGGGTTACAAAGCTTTTATTTTCCATGGCTTAAGAATTTAGGATCATGTTCTTGATAGGTTCATGCGCTTTATCGGCGGGTTTTGCCAGGCATCTCACCAGGGCATACAAGGAATAGAGGGTAATAATGACCATCACACTTACCACGACATAATCCCAATTACTGGTCGGGACTGCGCCATGTGTAACGCCTTGCAGGAATTTGGGCTGCTGCGCCTTGCAGGCGTCGCAGGCCAACGCAGTGGCAGAAGTTCCTAAAATGCCGGTAACGGCTAATAATGCTTTCCTATAAAATCTGTTCTTTTTCATATGCTTACTTGGCTATAGGGCCTGATTTGACCTGGTTAAACAGTTCTTTGATCTCGGTTAAAGTGACCTTTCGGCCATTATTCCCCCAACTGGTCCGTTCATGGTTCATGATAGCGACAATTTCTTCGGGCTTCAGGTTATTATTCGTGCCAATAGGCGGCATTATGCCATAACCTTCGCTCGCCCGGCCGTTATAACCTTTCATGATAATGGTGAGTTGTACCTTGGGGTCTTTATCCAAAACAACGGGGCTGCCCTTCAGCGGCGGAAAGGCGCCCTTCAGACCCTCGCCGTTTTCCTGGTGGCAGCTCTGGCAATTGGAGGCGTAAAGGGCGGCGCCGTCTAATTCGGTATTCAGTTTACTGGTCGTGCCAGGCAACACCGGGGCGGTCTCCTTGCCGTATAAGAAAAGCGGTGTCGGTTTGCCGTCAGGCAGTTTCAGTTGTTTAAAGGATTTAAGGTAAGCGACCAGTTCTAATGCCTCTTTAGTGGCAACGATCTTGCCGGTAACCCCTTTGCGAAATTCATCCGGTACATTGACCACGACATCACCCGGGAAGGCATAATCTTTAACCTCGAACAGCCAAGAATAGGCCGGCATGATCGATTGGGAAACTACGGATCTGGGGTTATATAAATGCAGCAGGTGCCAGTCCTCGCTCGGCTGGCGGTTCCCGATATTCATCAGGTCGGGACCGGTACGTTCTGAGCCCATCAGGTTCGCCGTATTCCGCCATACATCTGTCCGGATATTGCGTGCGTAATCGGCTGCGATGCTTGGGCGAATGCCCCACATCTTATCCATATCGACATTGCGTACCTGCTGCGTATGACAGGCGATACAGCCTTCACGGATAAATATGCCCTTACCGGCTATTTCCTCGCTGGTCAATGGTTTACTTTCAGGCAGCGGCGCATTATTATTTTGGGAATTTAGCGCAGGAAATACAGCGGCGAACATTGTCAGCCCCAGAAATAAAATGATAGCGGCACCAAATAGTCTTTTATGATTGTTATAGATATCCATTGCTTATTTCTTAACAGGTGGGACAGGTAATTTTTCTAATTCTTCAAAAACCGTTTTTTGCAGATCAGGCTCAGTTCTTCCGGCGATCATATAATAAAGATTGTAGGCAAATATTAAATGCGAGGCCCACATCAGGGAACCGCCAATGGCTCGCCACAACCAATAGGGCGCCATCAGTACTACCGAATCTATAAAAGGCTTGCCTTCCAGCCAGGCCATGCCTTTCAGCGTCCCGCCGATCATTAACGGGATGGTATAAAACATTAAGCCGATCAAAGCCATCCAGAAATGCGCGCCGACCCAGGCTTGCCGGGGTTCTTTGCCTGTCAGGCGGGGAACCAGGGTGTAAATGGCCGCCCAAAGCATAAAGGCAATGATCCCGTACATGGTCAGGTGCGAATGGGCGACCGTAAAATCGGTAAAATGCCAGTAGAGATTAGCGGAGCGGAAGGCTTCCGCTGTACCCTGAAACGAACCGGTAAAATAAAAGATGACGCCTACCAGGTAGAAGGGCAGCGTATAGCTGGAACCGATCTTATTGAAATTGCCGCGAAAGGTCATCAGGAAGTTCGTCGTGCCCGCGAATACCGGGATCAGCATGCCCATACTGCCAATGATCGCTACGGTTTGCAGCCACCAGGGTATCGCGCTGAAAATAAAGTGGTGCGTTCCGATCAGCGTATAGAACAGGATCTGCGTCCAGAACGCCAGGATGCCGAGGCTGTAAGAGTATATCGGGGTATTTAACTGCTGGGGTAAAAAATAGTAGATCAGCCCCAGGTTAAACAGCATGAACCACATGCCGACGCCCTGGTGCATGTAATAGCCCTGCGCGATACTTTCGCCCAGTCCATTTTGCCAGAACGGCAAGTAACCCACCAGCGCGATAACAATGGTGAACATTACTGCTGAAACGATATACCAGTTAGAGATATAAATTTCTTTGGTCTTGCGCCGCGCGATGGTCTGTAAGTAATTGATCAACGTAATGACCAAACCGATGGCAAACAGCAGCATGATGGGCCAGATGTATTCGCGGTATTCGCCGCCGCCGTTATTAATACCCGCCATCAGGGATATGGTGCCGGCAATTACGGAGGCATTGATTAGCACCAGGCCGTACCAGCCGCGTTTCAGGCTGGCCACTACGGTGTTACTAACGGTCGATACGACATAGTACCCCAACCCGATCATAGCCAGTGAGGACCAGCCCCAAAATACCATATTGGTATGCACCGGCCTTAGCCGCCCAAAACTAAGCCAGCTGACATGATCGGCATCCGGGGCTACGAATTTAATACCAAGGTATTCACCGACCGAGGTGCCCAATACCAGCCAGAAAGCCGCTGTCCCCAAATACCATAAGATCAGTTTGGAGAGCGCAGGGTCAATATCGGGACGTTTAACGGCTTTCTTTTTCGGCGCGATGAAGCGGGGGGAATCCACTTCCGCGATGTGGTGCAGCAGCCCCTTTTTATCTTCAGGGACTTCCTCACCGGCGAGTTCCGTATTCGTCAAGCTAAATTCGAGCGCAGCTTTGCGTTTGAGCAGTTCTTCGCTTAGTTCATCGGTGCTGAGCTCATTGATCGACCTGGCAAGTTTCTGTGCATCTTTCCTGATCTGCGAACCGCGGACCTTTTTGACAATATGGTTCACTTTCACCGCTACGATATATACGGCGATCAATAACGGAATGAGGATCAGCGTAACCGTGATCAGTACACCGGGATTGGTCCAGACCGAACCGGATGTTTCTTCCGTTTGGGCAAAGGCGCTGGCACCTGAAAAAAGGAGCAGCAATAGCAAGATCGGCTTTTTCAAATTTCTTGCAGTTGTTTTATGGTTTGCGGCCCCTTCCTGTCCGGCTTTTCTTTTGATGAGCGTATCTAATTGATGCTGGTCGAGATCGGGCAAGCTTTTTTGCAACCATGACCGGCCGCTCTCCTCCGGTCTTTCCTCCAGCTCTTTCAACTGGTTAGTATTCTTAAAAAGCCACAAGGCCAGGGCGAGCAGTCCCAACAGGAACAGTGAGAATAAAATGATGTAGCCGGCAGACGTACCATCAGAAGCATCAGTTCGTAGCTTGTCCTGCGCCATCAGCAAGGCCGGCATCACCAATAAATTCGTTAAAAAAAACAGCGATCTTTTCATTTATAATATATTAATACCTTTATATCTTTATACTGACAAAATTTATTTCTTTAGCGCCGTAATACCTAAATTCAGATCTTCATTAAATTCACCGATACTGGTGTTAACAAGTAATTGGTGGATCTGGTTTCGTATCGCCTTGAATTCATGATGAAGCGGACAGGGTTTTATTTCTGAGCATTGCTTTAATCCCAAACCGCAACCGATAAATATGCCATTCCCATCCACGGCTTCTACGATACTTGCTAAAGGCCGCTTTAGAGAAACCGCATCCAGATAGAATCCGCCGTTTGGTCCCTTTACAGATTGTACGATTCCGCGTCGGCTCAGATCCTGTAGTATCTTCGCCAGGAAATGCTCTGGCGAATCAATACCGTTAGCAATTTCTTTGATACCGACGCGGCTGCCCTCGGCTGTTCTGTGCGCAATAAAAAATACCGCACGTATAGCGTACTCGCATGTTTTTGAAAAAATGCTCATTGTTCAACAAAAGTAAATATATTTTTAAAATTAAAAGACTTTTTTATCTTTTATTTAAAACAGGTCTCTGCTGTTATATCGGATAAATATTATTTAGTTTTTCGCGGGGCCTTGGGTCTGCAAGGTGGAATTCGTCCCATGGGGTGCTAATGCCGGAATACCTGTCTTTTTTAGCGTGAGACCGACCAGCGATGGCTTGAATGTTATTAGGATGATATTTTTCCCATACGCTATCGGTGAGAAGCCCCTGATTTCCGATATACTAAAAACACTTAGCAGAATTGGGTAATTTAATGCAAATTAATTCCTAATTGGTTCACGGCCTCAATATTGGCATGGTGCTGACCGATGCCGTACCTATATCTCTTTATTATAAAATTGAAAGCGGTTAATGGAATAACTCGTCAAACCCGATTCCCAGGTTACGCCTAGCTATCATTTTAGACGGATAGCAGTTAACAAAGCGATGTGGGTAACAATGATAAAACATCCGGCTCATAAATGGAGCCGATGTCAGGGTATTTCCTGATTTTTTGAAATGCTAACTCGATAAAGCACTACGAAGTAACCTTTGTACCTAATGAGTTGCTTGCAACCACCAACGTACAACGCCCAGCAGTTGCTCCATATCAAAAGGCTTGGGCAGGTGACCGTCCGCGCCGGCTTCCTGCGCAATGGCTTCCAGTTCCCGCACCGCCGACATCATGATCACGGGAATATGACGGGTATGCGGAGAAGCCTTAAGCTCCCGGCAGATATCAGCACCCCAGGCCACCTGTAAACGGTGGTCCAGTAAAATCAGGTCGGGTTGAAAGACGCCGACCTCATTGATGACGTGGTCGCCCAGGGAGCGTTCAACGCGGTAACCCTCATCGCTAAAAATGTAGTATAAGATATCCAGTATATCCTGGTCATCCTCGACTAGTAAAATACTTTTAGGGCCGTTGTTTTTCAAATCGCATGAAGGTACGGCTATTACCTTGCAATTAAAAAAATAAGTTATAAATAAAAACTCTCCAAAAGTGACCTATTGATCGTTACAACGTCATCCCAATAGACCACTCGTGAAACCTGGCTGATTTGACATAAAAAAGATATTTTTTAACTTTAACCCTACCAATGGAAAACAGTGACCAACTTTCTCATGCCGTCGTCCGCCTGGTCTACGACACTTTTTCAGTACCTATGCTGGGCCTGGATGGGAAAGGCGTGCTTGTATATGCTAATCCAAGTGCGATCACAGCATTGCGCCTGCCTGGTGATTGGCTGGGAGCACCGCTCACCCAATGGTTACCGGCATTCTCGCTCAGCGATGCTGAAGCGCATACGGATGTCAAAGGTGAACGTTGCTGGTACTATGCCCCTCACCAAAATTCGGGCAACCAAAAAAGAGAAGACCTACTCACATTTTTAAATGAAGCGGCGGGTGAACTGGCAAAGGCAAGAGTGACAGCCGAAGCGCTGAAGCAGCTTTCCCGCCTTATCGTGCCACGCTTTGCCGCCTGGTTCGCAGTCGATATCCTGCGTGACGGGAGGCTCGATCAGTTAGTACTCGCCCATGAAGACCCTGAAAAAGTCCGCTGGGCCGAGAGTTACCGCGCAGCTTACCCCACGGACCTTTCAAGCGACCGGGGTACCGCTCGTGTGCTAAACACGGGCGAGCCATTGTTCGTCCCCCATGTTACGCGGGATATGCTGGACGCGGCCATCACTGACCCGCGGCAACGCCGGGCAATTGATGAGATCGGGCTGCGTTCTGTCATTACGGCACCTTTGTTCGGCCGTGAGCATATCTCCGGCGTAATTACCTTCATATCTAAAGATAGGGATTATGATCAGGCCGATCTCCAGTTTGCACAAAGCCTGGCTTCACATATAGGTCTGGCGCTGGAGAACGCCCGTCTTAACGAAGGCCTGCAAAGAACCAGTGAACGACTAAGCACCGCCTTATCCTCGGGCTTGGTAGGCACTTGGATACTGGATGTAAAACGTCGGTGGCTTTATGCAGATGAGAACCTGTCGCGTTTGTTCGACATCCCTTACACGCCGGAAGGCTGCCCGCAGGAACATTTCCGTGCGCGGCTGCATCCTGAAGATCGTGAACTGATCGATAGCCAACGTGCGGATTCGATCGGGCAGGCAGAACAATACGAAACTGAGTACCGCATCGTTGTCGGAGGACAGATCCGCTGGTGTTTCGCCCGGGGGCGAACCCAGAAAGACGACCAAGGCCATCCCGTCCGTTTTACCGGGGTAGTAGTAGATATCACCGAACGGAAGCTTGCCGAGGAACAGGTCCGTGAAAGTGAGGAACTTTTTCGTTTCCTGTCCGATGCGATCCCGCATAAACTATGGACCGCTGACCCTTTAGGAAACGCCAATTATTACAACCAGGGCTGGTATGATTATTTGGGAGCCGAAAGTATAGAAGAACTTCGCGTACTGGCCTGGGATGCCATCCACCCGGAAGATCGTCCGGAGGCGGAGGTGGCCTGGCCTGCGGCTATCAGCAGCGGCGAAGAAACGACGATCGAAAGCAGGTTACGGAATAAAGATGGAAAATACAGGTGGCATTTGTCGCGTTTTTTACCGCAGCGGGACCGCAAGGGCAGAATCGGCTTATGGATCGGTACCTCAACGGATATTCATGAACTAAAGTTGATCCAGCAAGCGCTCGAAAGCAACGAAGCACAATTCAAGGCGCTGGCAGAGCTTAATTCACTACCCATCTGGCAACTCAATGCGGATGGAGAATGTGTCTTCGTCAACCAGGCCTGGCGCAGCTACACCGGTGCCGCCTTTGCGCAGCCGTCCGATAGCGATTGGGCAAAACATATACACCCGGATGACAGGCGGCAGGCGGTCTACGACTTTAATCATTGTTTTGCGCAGCGCACAGCCATCCATCTGAAGTACCGTTTTTTCATTCGCCGAGCGGACAGTACCGTTGGGTGCTTGATAATGCCCAGCCCGTATTTAATCCCCGTTTTTATGGTTTTATCAGCACGATGACCGATATCCATGAACAGGAACAGGCCAGGTTGTCGATGCAGCGGCTGATGGAACAGAAAGACGAGTTCATCAGTATTGCAAGCCATGAATTGAAAACGCCGCTGACCACGGTAAAAGCTTTCTTTCAGTTGGTCAGGAGAGAAATGGATCCCGCCAACCGTCTGGCGGCGCTGTCGGTCAAGGCCGGGAACCAGTTGGACCGGCTTGACCGGCTGGTAAACGAACTGCTGGATGTATCCAGGTTGAATGCCGGTAAGATGACCTATAACTTCGAAGAATTCGATCTGGCGGAACTGGTGGAGGAATGCCTGGATAATATGCGGGAAAGTCACCCGCGCGTTTTGTTCCTGATGGAAGGCTGTATATTGCCGCAAGTTTGCGCAGATCGTCACCGTATTGAACAATTGCTGATGAATTTGCTGGGCAATGCTGTCAAGTATGCGCCGGATGGCCCTGAAGTCAGGCTATTCTGCAGTGACCTGGGCGGCCAGGTTGAGATTTCGGTGCAGGACTATGGAATCGGCATATCAGCGGAAGACCTTGCGCACCTTTTTGAACGATTCTATCGCGCTGGCGCTGCGGTCGATCGTTTCCAGGGCCTTGGGCTCGGGTTGTTTATTTCAGCGGAGATCATCAGGCGGCATGGCGGACTGATCCGTGCGGCTAGTGAACCCGGAAAAGGTTCGACCTTTACTTTTACCTTGCCATTGCATCCTCCCGGCGAGGGAGTAGCCGAAAGAAACTAGAATACTCAGCTGCGTGAATTACGACTGGTAACGGCATGATGATCGCGATCATTCTTGAAACATTTTTTATCTTAAAAAACATCAGATCATGCCTGCGAAACAAAACAACAAGCCAACTGCAAAGGTCAGCCGGACCCAGGAACAGGAAAGCGCTTTGAAAGAACTTTTTCTCGATAAGAGCAAAGACATCTATTAGGCCGAACAACATTTAGCTAAAGCCATAGCCAAGATAAGTACAGGCGCAACCTCGCCCGACCTGAAAACGGCGATAGACAATCATCCCGAAGCAATGAAAGGGCATATCAGCCGTTTGGAACAGGCCTTCGAATCGATCGGTGAAAGAGTAAAGTCCGTGAAATTCCTGGTGATGGAAGGCTTACTGAAGGAAGCAGATGAATTACGCTCGGAGACTGATAAAGGCACAGAAGTTCGTGATGTGGCGATCATCTTTGCCGCGCAGAAAGTAGAGCATGATGAGATCGCTTCATAAGGTACCCTGAGAACTTTAGCCGGGACGCCGGGCTTCAGGGAAGCGCAAAACTTATTCGGGCAGACGCTGGATGAAGAAAAGGCAGCGGACAGCAAGCTAACCGGGGTAGCTGAAAATTACGTAAATGAGGCGGCAGCCCAAGAAACAGCATAAGCTTTTCGCTCAAAAAGAGACCGGTCACTCGTCGGTCTTTTTTGTGGTTATCATGGCCGACCTGTAACAGACCGGGCTATAATGCCTTGCCCTCAAATACGTTTTTTAATCCCTTTCGAAACGGCCTGTTCTTTTGGTGATCACGATGCGGTATATGACCAGATCGATACGGGTCCCGATATCACTGTCGTTGGCCGTTATGCCATGCGAAGGATGACTATCTGGTTTTTCGGCGAGCGGCATTAGCCGATGAATGATACCTTGCATGACCCTTTGCTGTTCGTCCACCCCTTCGATCTCTTCAAAACGCCCCCAAAGGATCACGCTTTCCCATTTAAAAATATTCTCAATGTTATCGACCTCAAAGCAGACCTCGGGGTTCTTACGCATAAGGTTCACCTTCATACCCTCGGCTGAATGCGCATAAATGTGTTTGCCGTCGTAAGTATAATTTACCGGCACCACGTAAGTAAGTCCATCTGCATGACAGCCAAGGCGCCCGGTTACCTGCTTTTTTAGCAGTTCGTCCATCTGTTGATCCGTAAGTTCTCCCAGCATAGTTCTGTTTTTAGCAAATAAAAATACAAACATCCGGCGAATAAATGACCAATGACTCAAAAGAATGTGAGCAGCATCATGGGCCCCCTGTTGCTGTAAAATTAAATTAGCACGAACGAAAAGACATGGTAATACAGGACAACAAGCCTGCGCAACAATCGTCGATGGAGCACTCATTGCTCTTTCGCTTTATAAACATTTTTATTAATGATGACTTTGACCGATAGCTCAATCAGAGAAGGCGATGGCCCGGCCCTGCTGATCACAGACCAGAGTGGGGCAATTATTTCCGCTAATGCGCCTGCCAGCGTACTGTTCGCGACGACCGAAAAAGAATTATCAGGAAAAGCCATCGGCACCATACTGAATGCGATAGCTCCAGGGGACATGCTGCACAACCTGGATGTGGCACACGTGCCCGGCACGCTATTGCTTTCCGGCGAGTTGGCGAACTATATCTTATCGGTCACTGAAATCACACTCCACCGGGAAGTTCTTTTCGCGGTTATCCTGTTTACGGTGGAAAGCCCCGCCGCAACCCTCCCAATGACCGGCACGAGAAGCGCTGATATGCTGGCGCAGAAATACGCTACGCCGGAACAAGGTAAAGCAGAAGTCCACACTCCCGAACAAGAGTTTACCCGGTTGAAGAACCGTTTTATTGCGCTTGCATCACATGAGTTCCGATCACCATTAAGCAGTATTCAACTGTCAGTGGCCCTGATCGAGCGTTATTATGACCGGTTAGAACGAGATAAATTATTTTCTCATCTTGGCAAAATCAGGGCGGCTATCGCAGAAATGACTGATATCCTTGAAGAATTTTTAAGCCAGGAGCGTGTCGATGCAGGTACGATAGCGGTTCATCCGGAGGAGATCGATGTGCCGGACCTCTGTCATGAAGTGTTGCGCGAAATGCGACTACAAGCGATTCCGGGGCAGCGATTGGTATTTAGCCAACAGGGCAGCTTCAGGCGGTTCCATATAGACGGCAATATTCTCCGGGAATGTCTCAAGAACCTGTTATCCAATGCGATCAAGTATTCCGGGGAGAACGGGTCTATCAGACTTTCCGCCGAGATCAACGAAAATGGCTGTAAGATCATACTGGCGGATGACGGCTTGGGTATACCGGCCGAAGATCAACAACACATTTTCGAGCCTTTTTTCCGGGCGGGCAACGTGATCGGCAGGCAGGGCACGGGATTAGGACTAAGTCTCGTAAGGCGTTATTGCGCACTCATGAACGGTAATGTAAGTTTCGATAGCCGTGAACACCGGGGAACCGTCTTTACTCTTTGGTTTCCTTCCAGGAGTTTTCCAGCAGTTCCCGGATAGCGGAAAATAATTCTTTTTCATCGAAGGGCTTGACAAGATAACTACAGCGGCCGATATCATAAGCTTTTTTGCGATCGGCAGTCTCGGACTTTGCTGTCATAAATATGAACGGGATATGGCAGGTGTCTTTGTGGTCCAGCAAGGAACGGAAAACAGTATATCCGTCCGTCTCCCGCATCAGGATATCGCATATGACCACGTCCGGCAACCTGACTTGCGCCAGTGAAATGCCGTCGATACCGTTATCCGCTTGCAGAACCTGGTAGCCTTCAAGTTCTAACAGCTCGACGGTGTTCTCGCGGATATCCGCGTTATCTTCGATCAGGAGAATGGTCTTCGGTGTCATAAACACAAATAAAATGATCGGAACCGGAAAAAAAGGAACCGGAAAAAAGTTATGCTTGTGAAGTTCGGAATTTCCCGGCAAGATCATTTGTCCGAAATGCACAAATACTTGTCTGTAATTCATTAATCCCGGCCCGATAATTACCGGTAAGGGTTTAGTGAGATGACGTGCATTGTTAGATACATCAACCGGTCGCTGGCATGAGCAGTACGGGTATGGTGTTAATCGCCAGGATCGCTGCCTCATTGTCATCGGACCAAACCGAAGGTAGCCAGCCATGCCCATGGTGTACCAAAGCCAGAAGCCCGGCATGCTTGTTTTTCGCAAACAAAGCTACTCTTTGGGGCACCGAAACTCCGTAGCACTGCTCATAGGCCGACCAGGGAATTCCAGCCAAAGCCATAGCTTGCATAAAACCGGCGATCTTCAGTTCTTCTGCTGCGGCCATGTTAAAAGCCGGTTCCGAGACGTGGCAAATCGTAAGCCCCATCTGGAATGCTGCCGAGATTCGCTTTAGTTGCAATAAAACCTGCCTGTCGCCGGCCTGGAGGTCGGTGGCGAAAGCAATGGTTTTGACGAAATCGTTAGAAGGTGTCCGGGAAGGTACAAGCAGTAAGGGATAATTAAGGGGCGTAATTTTATTCCGTATGATATGTGCGGACGTTGCCGTATCGAGACCGGCAACAATAAGATCAGGGCCGATCGTTGCCAGGTTCGCTTCGAGTGCGCGGGGGAGGCTACCTCGAAAGCTTAGCGTTTCGATCACCGCCGGCCGCGCCGGCTGTATTTTTTCTTGCAATTGTTCAAGGCGCAGTGCTTCCGCATGTAACTGTCCGTGCGGATCGTGTCGCGCCTGCCATTCGGCTTCCAGCGGATAAGCCGCGATATCGCGTACTTCGATCTGAAGGTGCGGCAACCAGGCATTGATCAGCACGAGGCGTGCGCCGCACCTTCCGGCTAACAGCACACTGAAGGACGCGGCAGCGCGCGCTGCCTCAGAAAAATCGGTCAGGACAAGTATTTTTTTCATCAGATGGAGCAAAAAATGAACAGGCTCAATTAGGCAATAAACACAGTTGTCATATTTCAGGCGTCATCTCTTTAGAAGATCCAGCTTTATTATTAACGATTGAAACCTGGATCCGGATCATCATCAGATTCCGCATTAGCTGATCCGTTGTTTCGTTCAACAAGCGGCGTTCATCATCATCTTCGACCTGCTCACGTTACGTGGACATCACCGTCGCTTCCCGCTTTAACTGCCTGCGGAAGGCGGATGGTGACAATCCGTTATGTTTTTTAAAGAACTTGCTAAAGGCAGCGAGTTCACCGAAACGAAGCTCCGCAGCGATTTGGCCGAGGCTAAGATTGGTTTCGATGAGCAGCAGTTTAGCTTCGGCAATGATGGCTTCGTCAATCAGTGCGCCCGGTGTCTGACCGCAGGCTTTTTTAATCGCGTGGATCAAATACTGTGGCGTGATAAAAAGCGCATCGGCATAGAACTTCAGATAATGTTCCTTCCGGTCATGTTTGGCCAGTAAGGCACTGAACTTTTTCAACAGATCCTCATGGCGTTCCGGTATTGGTGCCTGCTGACCGCCATTTGATCTGAATACAAGCGTCACCTCATAAATATATGTATAGAACAGCGTACGCACAATCTCATCCTCTAAGCCATTTTCCAATACGTTTCTTTTTTTCAGAAGTAGCGCGTAGAGTTGCAATAGCAGCCCGGCCTTCCTTTTGCTCAGATGGACGCAATAACCCGTCTGCGCGCCCAGATAGTGTAACGCTTCCAGGAGAACAGCGTTGATATTTCTGCGTAATAAAAAATCGCGTGTAAAAAAAACGTAGCGCCCTTTGCAATCCGGGCTGACCGCAGTCACGCTGATTACCGAACCGGGTGATATGGCAGCAAGACAATAGGGCTGCAGTTCGATCTTCCGATCATTCACGGTAGCTGTCAGCCTACCCTCGACACAAAGGAACAGGCAGTAATAATCCGGCCGCAGTGCGCTTGTCAGCACATGTAACGGCGTGTCAGCGGCAATAAAATAACCGGCAGCATGCCAGTTTCCCGTGCCTCTGGCAAGTGTCTCAGGGATGGATTCTAAAGGTGGCAGCGTAGCGGAAGGACTCATCGATATCAATTTAGCAAATGGACATTATAACCACTTCGCGGCAAAGCGGTTGAATTCTTTTCGCAGTTCGCTGACCAGGTTCTCTTCGGTGTAGTATTGATCCTCCAGTTGTTCGAAGTCATTCAGCACGACCGATTCCAGGTAACCGCCTGTTAGTAGGGACGATTTTGCCATCTGCTCTATATTGGCTTCAACTTTTTGTTTTATTGAAGCGATGTGATTATGGTGTATCAATAACTGGTTTTGGAAATGCTCGATGCCTTCTGCCGCTTCGCGGCTGGTATTGCCTGCGGCAATCTCTTCCAGTCGTTCCTGCAAAATATTTAGTTCGATATTATAGAATTCCAGTCCGCGCAGCCATTCATGGTGCAGTGGGCCGATCGTTCTGATGTTACTTTGTTTCATACTGCAAGATTAAGCAGTATGTTTGTCCTGTCATATGACCATGGTCCGTTCCATTAATGACAGAGGTCACATGTTAAATTTTGTAAGAACCTGGTAGTTGAAGCAAAAATAAAATTGGCATCGAAAAAAGTAAATCCGCAGCATTTAGATTCCTGGCTTACGAACCATCAAAAGTTTTGCATCGGCTTGAGGGAGATGCAGGGGATCTCTTACAACTGCTGATTAATTGCTAAGATAATGATCAGATAGAAGTACACTCCTGTAATTCGGGGTTTATTCAGAAGTAGTTTTGGCCACGGCATAATGCTCCACAATATTCATAGTCGTGTTTTATCCTTCGCTTTATAACAACATAAGTACACGAAGGAGCGTCAAATGATTTATAACAAATCTTTCGATCACTAATTCGTAACAGCAGATATATACCTCAGTTCTGATCCGGTAATTTGATGGGGAAGGAATGATAATTTGATAGTTCTGTTGACAGAATATAAATCAGTTTATTTTAAATTTGCCTTTAAAACAACTTCGTATGGCCATGCTAAGTAAAAAAATTCAATCGCAGGTGACGGAAGTATTAAAGAAAACACTTACCGGTACCATTGAGATCCTGTTACAGGACGGTATGATCAAGATCAAAATTCCCAGCGATCAGTTAGATAGAAGGATAGATACGTTACTCCAAACGATCCAGCAAACCATCGACAAAAGTTTTCCAGATCGTGACAATGATATTTCCGTACTCATCAGAGATACCGGTGGCCGATATGAAAATGTTTTTAAGATTTGGAAGCCATAATCCTCCGCTATCAGTATGGAGTTCTTTATCGCGATAAAACCCTGCCTGATCGATGTCTTATGCAATGGCAAAGGCAAGCCGAATAGCAACTCAAATGGGAGCGCTCCATTAAGGCATAATTTATAATGCGGAGACGCGGTAGTTGGGGTCTCTGTCATTTATCAAATGAAACAGAACCTACTGCTGCGGTGCGGTCGATAATGATTGCTAAAGGGATTTTGAACGGTTATCCTGCTTTTTAACGGCCGGACCGCCATCAAAAATGATAATTGCATTAAGCCTTTGTATTGTACAGCCAGACACGTTCATAAGGTTTCATAATATGCGCCTTCAGATCCAGTTCGTCGTTTATTTTTACCCGCAGCGTTTGCTGGGCGCAGGGTTCGCCATGTACTAGAAATACCAGCGGTTTAGTTGTCTTAAATTGATCAAGCCAATGAAGTAGTTCGTATTGGTCGGCATGTGCCGATAAGCCTTCTATCTCGCGCACACCGGCAATAACCGGATAATAATTGCCGTGAATCTTTAGTTCATGCGCATGATTCAATAACGCGCGTCCCCGGGTACCTTCCGCCTGGAAGCCTATCAACAGGATCGTGTTCCTTTTCTCAGGAAGGAAATTTTTCAAGTAAGACAATACACGCCCTCCCGTAAGCATGCCACTGGCGGCCAGAATGATCTTGCTGCCATGACGTTCGATGATCTTTTCGGTTGTCTTGTAATCCTCATTAATGGTCACGCCGCTGAACATACGGGCAATTTCTTTTTCACCGATGGTGAACCATTCGGGGAAATGCAATAACACCTTTCCGGCAGAAGCCGCCATAGGGCTATCCAGATAAACCGGAACCTGTGAAGGTATTTGATTGTTTTGTTTTAGCCGGTAGATGATATGCATAACCTCTTGCGCCCGTCCGACTGCAAAGCATGGAATCAATACATTCCCTTTATTAAACAGCGTATTATTGATGACCATGGCCAATTCGGCGGCGGTATCACCACCCTCATGCAACCTGTCTCCGTAAGTGGATTCCATGATGATGAAGTCCGCTTTGGGCAATGCAGCAGGCGGCGGCAATAATTCTGAACTTAAACGCCCAATATCCCCGGAAAAAACGATGGATCGGCCATAACAGCGGATGACCGCCGAACAGGCGCCCGGAATATGCGCAGACGGATAAAATTCAAAGCTGATCTGCGATTGTATCCGGATCTCTTTGCCGGATTCGCAGACTTTGAACAAAGGAAGTGCGGCTTCTACATCTGCGGTATTGTAAAGTGGCTCCGCCGGTTTATGTTTAGAATAACCGTGCCGGTTGGCTCTCTCGGCGTCCTCTTCCTGCAGTTTGGCGCAGTCGCGCAGAATGATCTCCGCCAAGTCGCGTGTTGGCCCGGTCATATATATCGCCTGACGGAAGCCATGCCTAACCAGTAAAGGTATATAGCCGCAATGATCCAAATGTGCATGGGTAAGGATCAGGCAACCTATTGAACTGGCGTCAACAGGTAAGGGCTCCCAATTCTTTTCTCTTAATTCTTTGATTCCCTGAAACAGTCCACAGTCGATCATCAGGGTCATATGAGGCGTGGTCAGCAAATGTTTAGAGCCTGTTACAGTTCCTGCTGCGCCGAGTGATTGCAGAAAAACGCTTTCTGACGGTTGATATAGCTGTTGTTCTATCATGTCTATATAATTATGATAATTTATAACCAAACTGACGCAAAGCGGTTGAATTGCTGGTGCATGTCTTTGAATAAACGTTCTTCAGTGGCGTAGTCTTCGGAGATTTTTTCACCGTCTGCTACTACGTTTTCATCTACATAATTTCCCGAAGGATCGAGGCTATGCTGCAGTCGAACAAAATTTTCATTGAGCCGGTGTTTCAGCAATCCGATGTGGTCTTTATGAATGATAAACTGGTTCTGAAAGGTTTCCACCTTTTCGGCTGCTTCCCGGCCTGTATTATCCAAGGCTATCTCTTCGAGGCGTTCCGTTAGGAAACGCAATTCCAGCTCATAAAATTCAAGCCCGCGAAAAATGGATTGATGCGCAAAGTTGATGTGCTTAATACTAACTTTTTTCATAAGACAAGTTTAAGCAGTTCCGGCATCGTAGAAAATGACGGCTGCCCCTGGAGAATGTGACGCCCGGCATTTCCCGACATTCCAAAAGCTGCCGTAAGGTCATATTCCGGCCTGACCGTTATCATTCTACAAAATGTTGCTTTTGATCATTTTTATTAAAAAATAAAACGATGAAAAAATCTAGCAATAACTGTCTCGCCGGTGCATTGACCAGCATCGGGTATGCCCTGACATTCGCCTCCCTATTTTGTTTCGCCTGCCAAGGTGCAATGGCGCAGACTTCCAAGGATGAATTGACAGGAACGATCAGCAAACAGCTCCGTTATCCCAGCGGAACCAGATCGCTCTATTTCCCACTGACCGTAAAACGCTTTTACAGCAATCGGGATTACCGGCAGGTTTGGCTGACACCGGAGCGCGGTGAAACCGGGCAGGCCTGGCAAGCGATGATGTTGCTGGATTGTGTGCTTCAATATGGGCTTTCGCACAAAGATTATCATCCTGCAGCACTAACTT
The DNA here is from genome assembly GCF_011089895.1 of Mucilaginibacter inviolabilis. NCBI lineage: Bacteria > Pseudomonadati > Bacteroidota > Sphingobacteriia > Sphingobacteriales > Sphingobacteriaceae > Mucilaginibacter > Mucilaginibacter inviolabilis. Next base: position 607,018 of record NZ_JAANAT010000001.1, on the reverse strand, counting down.
ATGACGAATTGCGGGCTATAGTTGAAAAGCGAGGTACAGTAAGTGCGGAAAAAAAGGCTGAGTTTGACATCCTGCTGACGGACGCCATGCTCACGTTGCTGGATCACTTGCATTATGGGAAACTAAACCCTGAACTGACCACGCGTGCGGTAGATGCGGGTCAGGGCGACCTGCGTCTGGATACGGTGTTAAGCACAATCATTAAACAAGCAGATCTGGTGCAGGCCGTGGAGGCAGTACAACCCAAATCCAAAGCGTATCAGAGTTTGCAATACTGGATGTACAAATGGAAAGGTCTCTATACCGGGGATTGTTACGAAGTTCCTGAGGAACAAGTGCGCAAAGTGGCGATCAACATGGAACGCCTCCGCTGGGCTAACATTTCCGATGGCCCCTATATCCAGGTAAATATCCCGACGTTCACCTTGAGCATTTTTTTAAAGGATACCACGTACCGGTATCCGGTCATTGTAGGAAACAAGGCACATCCAACGCCACTGCTGGCCGGAACCTTAACTGGAATACATGCGCACCCGGCAGCAACTCTTACCCGTTCGTTGCGTATTTCCGAGGAACTGCCACTGGTACAGCTGAATTTGAAACCTAATCTACGTTCCCAACTGGAATTTGTTTTTGTGAGTAAATATCCGGTGAGTATGGCCGAATTTAATGCTCCGGAATGGTACAATAAAGCACTGCGTGCCGTGACCAAAGGAAACATTGGTATTGCGAACGGTGCAGACCTGGCCAGTGAAATACTAAAATTACAACCTGGCGCCAATCAACTGCCGGCACTTCGGCGCGGCGTTCGTGCCGGTCAGGAAATAAATATTCCGCTCAAAAGAAGCATTCCGTTCAAAGTTACTTACCTCACCTGTTTGATCAAAGATGGGCAACTCAACACATTCGATGATATCTATCAACTTGATGGACAACTGGAACAGGCACTTTACCATGACCTGCCGGACATAATGACTAACAAATGAATTACCTCGGGGATTCGGAAATAAAGGCTGCTGCGTGACCTCAGGGTAATAGCGCTATTGACCGGCACAATATAGGTCAGGCCGCCGGCAGGAGCGCGCTCCTGCCAACAAAAGCCCGTGTAGCATTTCGGTTTAACCAGATTTTTCAGAGGATGGTCTTGATGATTTATTATATTAATCGGGACAACAGCAAGACTGAAAATTGGCGGCTCATAATGATTTATCGTCGTGTTTATGAAAAGGTCGACGGACCTTCGAACACCTGATATCATCGATGCGGAAAACTGCTGAAAGCCCGGCGCAATGCCCCGGGGATGTTCATAGGCGGCTACAAGTGTCACCTGTCGTTAACGATTTTACGGCGCATATTTATAGCTTATTTTTTGCCGAAATGCCAGGCCAGCCCAAGGGTGAACGCCCGTGGGTCGCCCGGGTTATAACTATAAGAAGCCACCTTATTGGTGACGGTCGCCGAAGCCAGCGTCGCATAATAGGCGTTGAATATGTTCAATGCATTGATCCAGATCTCTGCATTTCCCCATTCATAGCCTAACCGGAGGTTCGTAACCTTGAAACCGTCATAAGGCAACTGCTGAAGGTTATCCATATAATAACGGCCGACGAGTTGTTCTTCCAGGCCCATACGAAACCCTTTGACGAATCCTGGTTTATACTGCACCTCGGCATTGCCGGTAAAGTGCGGTGCGCCGGCCATCTCCATGCCGTTATAATTAATGCCTGAAGCTACATAGTTGACGAAGGTATGCAGCGCGTTGCTGGCACTTAACCGAAGGAACCACTCCACGGTGGGGCGATAATTGATACCATATTCGATCCCCTTATGTTGGGTCGCGCCGGCATTCATCGGCTGGGAGGTATTATCCGGTAGGCGAACATTGATGATCTCGTTACTTCCGTTCATCAGATATGCACTGTAATCCAGGTAGAGTTTATTTTCAAGCAGGGATACCCAACCGCCAACTTCGTAGTTTTTAAAGTTCTGTGGCAGTAGATAAGCATTATTGGTTGTTTTTCCAAACACTTGAGTGATCTGTGGCGGGACATAGCCTTCGCTGTAAGTACCGTAAAATCCGGTACCATGGTCGTTATAAGTGAAACCGATCTTTGGTGCCAGTTTACCGTAATTGGTAATGGTTGACGGTCCGCCGGTCACTTTTGAGCCGGGTAAGGCATTGACGAAGGCATATTGAAAGGCATCATAGCGAAGAGCCATCGAAATGCGCAGGCCTTGTGCCACCGTAAAATCATAATCCGCATAGGAACCGAAATTGCTGATCACCGTGCGGTAATTGGCCATAACAGAGTCCGGGCTGGGGGTGCTATAGCCGGGATAATTGACCACTCCGTTCTGGCTCTTTTTGCTCACCCAGATAAATTGCTGGTAAAAGGATTGCGGGTCAAGTTCAGCACTGGTTCCGATGATGAGTTTACTTTCCAGCCATTTGAATTTCTGGACATGCTGCAGGTAAAGCCCGTAAGATCGGAAAGAATTGTTGTTGATATTTCCGGTCGCGGTGTCTGCAGATACCGGATTGATCGCCTTTCCTGCCGTGCGGTAAGTGGCAATGGAATACGACGGGTTCTGAATGACCGAGTTATCTCGGTACATGAAGGTGGCGTTGGTGCTGCCGTTCTCACTCCAGTTATGGCTGATTGTGGAACGTGCCCGCAGGGCGGTCACTTTACGATAAGTAAAAAAGGCCTGTGCTGCATAATTCTTGCGGGCAAAATGGGCGCTGTCCAGGCTGCCATACATATCGCTGAAGTAATTGATATAGGAAACGCTATTGGTCCACAGCGTATTTACATCGATCTTATAATCCATCCGGCCGGTCACGGCGGTCTTATGGAAGTCACTGTATTCTATAGGGCCGTTAGACTGGCGAGCGTAGTAGCCGCTAATGACATAACCGATCTTGCCGGTTGTAGTACCGAACTGGGCGTCCGTCCGCTCGTAGCCCTGGTTATTCAGCTGTACGCTGATCAAGCCGGAGTTCATCGCAGGTGGTGCCTGCGTGATCAGATTAACGACGCCGCCGATTGCTTCCGCACCATATAAGGCTGATGAAGGCCCTTTAATGATCTCTATCTTTTTAGCTGCTGCCATATTCATTTCTAACAATGCATTGTGGTTGAACACCGCTGATGTCCGGATAGGTATGCCATCTTCCAGATAAAGGAAGAGGTTATTGGTATTCATCGGCTGTCGAATACTCATTTCATGCTGTTCATTACCAAGATTGACCATATTGACGCCGCTGACCTTATTAAGCAGCATGTCCATGCGCTGAGCCTTGATATCTTCAATAGTCTGCTTGGATATGCTGGCAATAGCAATGGGTGCTTCGCTGCGTTTTTCTGCGGTCCGGTTGGCGCTGACGACCACCTGGGCCAGCTGACTTGTGGCCGGTTGCATCGCAATTGCGAGTAATTCGCTGCTGGTCTCCACCCAGCGGGTCTGGTAGCCGATAGAAGTAACTTTCAACCGCCGTGCGGCGGTCAGGATGCTAAAGCTGCCGTCCGGCAACGATGCCACCGCGTGGCCCAGGCTGTCAGAAAGCGTAGCTGCAGGTATAGGTTCCCGCGTAACAGCGTCATATATTTTACCACGGATGGTCAAGGTTTTGGCGGCCATTATCTGGTCGGAAAACATAATAAGGATGTTAACTATGAAGAATAGCTTTTTCATAAAAATTAGGGTACGCCGCCGCAGGGAACCTGCCGGCTGCAATGAATAAATAATGTTAACAGATGATTGGCTGCGGGGAATAGGCAGCTTAAGCCAGCATTTTCGGCGGACGGAATAGGGTATCTATATAGCGGCTGCTATATAAGTAGCTATAACCCGGAAAACTGGTTTGATTCAACCGTTCAGACTCCGGTTGCTGGAAAGTAAGTACTACTATTTCCTGGAATAAACTGATCTCCAGGCGGTTCAGATTATCCCTTTCAGATTGTTTCTTTTCGTTTTCTTCGGCCTGCTTTATCTTTTTCATCAGGTAGCATTTGCCGTTACAATGCAGCCAGGGTCGGGTTTTATTGATGCAAAGCTCCCGTGTGATATAAGCCCGGTTTAAGCCAAAACCGGCACATACTGCGAAACGTGAACAACTACAGTTGATCAGTGCAAGAAGTAGTAATATGGCGGTCAGTCGGCGTAACATCATTTGGGATTCAAAACAATTATTTTTTTAGGCTGGTAGTGAGCGGTTGGTCTATGCCATACATCGCCATTTCCAGGCTATGGTCTAATTGATACGGGTCACCAAAATCCTGTAGTTCGCCGTTTATCATCATGCAGGTGAGGTAGGTGATCTTCAAGGTCACCGGTTTTTTCAGCACGAAATCCTTCCGGATATAGGTACTCATATCCTGATGAAGTAAATCTATTCGTGCACCAGCGCCATCATTCCTGAGGAGCAGGCTCCCCAATCTTTCTGCCTGTTCTACCCGGATGCAGCCATGACTGTAAGCGCGGTCTTTGCGGTTAAACAATTCTTTTTCCGGTGTGTCGTGCAAATAAATAGCGTAAGGGTTGGCAAAGCGAAACACCAGCAATCCCAGGGCATTATCACAGCCAGCGGACTGACGCGCGAAATAATTCGCGGGGGTTCTGCTGATAAGGGCAAGATTTTCTGGTGTTGATCGTATAAAATTCCCGCTGCGATCATAAATGGCAAAATGATTATTCTCCAGGTAGGCCGTATCTTTTCTGGCTTTAGGCAACAGTTCATTGAAAAAGATCTTCGCCGGTACCTTCCACTCCGGTGCGGTGGTCATATATGTTATCGCGCTGACCAATGTAGGAGTTGGCGTTTGGGGCTTACCCACAACCACCTTAAAGCGGTAAATGGAATCAGGCGTGCGGTAAATCAGGGTAAAAGAAGGGATATTGATCTGAATATAAACGCTATCGCCTGTATTGGCCCAGCGAAGACGTTCCATATTGATGGCTAGCTTACGCACCTCGGCTTCCGGTATCTCGTAACAATCGCCCTGCAACTGGCCTTCCAGCATGTGCATGCGCCATTGCATTGCTTGGTATAACTTATCGGTTGGCTGAGCAGCGGCGATCACTGAGAGCAGGTCCTTTTGTTTCAGCCCTGCAGACAATGCTGCGCCGGCCTGAAAGTTCATATCTTTTAAGGAGTCTATGCGGCTGGCCGGAAATTCCGGGTTGAGCTTACCGTAATGGAGGTTATTCATCAGATTAAGGATCGCGTCGGTGAGCAGTATGTCGAAACGTGCCTGTAAAGGAATGCTTACTTTACCGGGCGTATCCAATATATCATGCATTTGGGTATAAGTCAGCTCATCCGGGTGATAATCGGCGTGTGACAGACCAAACTGAAGCACACAGTCGATCATCAGCATGGCCTGCCAGGCGGCTCCTGATCCGTTTTGGGGTTTTATCCAGGCGGCTCGGAAATTATTGTCAGCATACAGCCGCACCACTGACTTTGGAAAATATAATTTTTGCATAACCGTACCCGTTTGCAATTGGTGCTTGATTTCCATGGTCAGGCTGCTGTCGCCAGCCAAACCTTTGGCTTTTGTGCCCAACGATCCAAGAAGCAACAGGCAGACAAGGAGCAATAAGGAGGTTCGCATCGCATTTTTCATGACCTTTTAATTTTCTGTAAAATTCAGGGGAATGCCGGATCAAAAAAATGATAATGCGCAGGAATTAAGCTGATGGTGGGCACAGAATTGAAACATAAGGCAACTAAAAACGCCGGGCGTGCCGGCGTCTTTATGGTGTTAATCAGGGGATAAAACGTTATTATTAAGCGGTAGTTTCCTGGGTAGCGGATAGATTAACCGATAGCAACAGCCGGTAGACCTGTTCCTTGCATACCCGGAACTCTTTGACCAGATTGCTTATAAAATATTCAAGTTCGACCTGCGTTGCCGCAAGTGATTCTGAATCTTCGGGAATAATATCTTCCGCCATCAGTTCCAACTGGTTCAACTGCCCGGCCAAGAGATCATCCACTTCCATTGCTTCCAGCTTGTCTAACAATCTGCCGCAGGCGATCAACTGGCCGATATGTTCGCTGTCCTGCAAGTAGCTGATATAGCGATCCAGAAGTTGGCGCAGGAAGCCGGTTTCAATCTTAAAAAAGTCAAGGTCGGCACGCCAGCGTTTGGCGATCACGAAATATTGCAGGGACCTTGCAGACATGGTGATGGTTTGTTCCATAATATATGCGTAGTTAATTGCCTTAAAGTTCGTATTCCGAAAACTGGGACCGAATGACGGTGATCATTAAAATACATGACGCTTATCACTTAGGCTTTTCTGGTTGGGCTAGCAGCTTAATTTTATTTTTCCGAACCTGTTAACAATTTATTTATACCATAATTTTTCGGTTGCGACACTTGGGTCCGGACCGGTTGCTTATGATAAACAGCAGTCTTTGCGAGGCTTGTTCTTATCGTTTATGTGCCTTTTCAATAATTCGCAATATTTCGGCATGCTAAGTCCATGTCTGGCTACCGGAATTTCCTCGACATCGCCGGCGAAATAACCGTAAAACAGTCAGGCGGAACCTGACCGACCGGGAATTTGGTCTTGACGTTGATAGAGGTCTTTCAATTAGTACGGAAATATGATAATTGGTATGGTAACCGCTACCGGTAGTATCTCACCGATATGCCGACCCATGATTTCTTCAAAATGAAATCTATGATTGATTAGTGCAAGCAGATCATTGTGCATTCCGTTGATCAGTACATCGAGTGCTCTGGTCAGGTCCTTCTCATGTATATTGTTCAAATATAATTTATCATAATGTACCTGGCGGCATATTTCCTCACTAAATACCTTTTCGGCATATTCGTCCGTCATGTTCGTTAAACCCTTTGCCGAAATGTGTGCCACGGAAACACCCGCCTGGTAAGGGTCCGCCAGTTCGGCGAGGAAGCGGAGAATATGATAGCGGCAGTAACGCAGGTCAGCCATATAGACCAGCCGCTTAAAATCACGGATCATGGCGTGCGCGGGGATGAGCATCATCGGCACGCGGGTACGGTTAAGGATATGTTCCACCGGGAATTTCCCCTCTGGTGAGCCGGATCTTACGGTATCCGCCATCCCTTTGACGATAAGCCAGATATCTCTCTTGTTGATCAACTCCGTTAGCTCGCGCTCATCATAATCGGCAATATTTATCACTTCTATATCAACATCGCTATTTTCTATTTCCTCTTGCAATAAAGAAAGCACTTCACTTAACGCGTTAACAGGTCCCGGGATCTCGTCTCTACCGCCACTTATAACAGCAAGCTGCCGGGATGTTTTCCTGGCCGGCAGAGTTTGCCCGACAATAATATTTAAATGCAGGTGCCGGGCAATATTCAGCGCCTGTCTCGCCGCGTTTTCTGTCGCTGCCACATGGTCTGCTATAAGGAGGATCGATTTCATAATTGCTGGTCTGGGAATGATAAGACAAAGGTGCAACCTTTAACAACGATCTAACATGATGACGGTCAGTAATGAAGCTGCTGTTAGTCAGCTTTTTTCAATGAAGAAGTCAAATTCAGATAAAAAAATGACACCGGTCACTTTTTTATCTGAATCATATTATATTTTTTGTGATCCATATTCCCAATATTTGTATCAAATATCATTATCAAGACCAGATCACGACATGGAAAGCGCCGCACTCTTAAAAGCGATTATAGAAAATGCGATCGATGGAATTATCACCATCGACGGGCGCGGGCATATTGAAACAATTAACCCGGCCGCCTGTAAATTATTCCAGTACAGCCCGGAGGAGGTCATCGGTAAAAATGTATCCATATTGATGCCGCCGCCTGACCGGGACCAGCATGACGAATATATCGCCCGCTACCAGCGCACACGTGAGCCACATATCATCGGTATTGGGCGGGAGGTAAAAGGCCTGCGTAAGGACGGCACCGTATTTCCTTTCCGTTTAGGGGTCAGCGAAGTACCCTTTTCCGGACGGAAGATCTTTACGGGGTTTATTCATGACTTATCCCGGGAGAAGGAAGCTGAAGAACAATTAAAAGAATATGCCGTGCACCTGGAAGAGTTGGTGGAGAACCGAACACAAAATCTGAAAAGCGCCATCCAGGAATTGCAGCTGGCCAAGGAAGAAGTAAGTACCTCTCTGGAGAAAGAAAAGGAACTGGGCCAATTGAAAAGCCGGTTTGTATCGATGGCCTCGCATGAATTCCGGACGCCGCTCAGCGCCATCCAGCTTTCTTCGTCGCTGATCGAGAAATATGCCCAGCCTTTTGACAACGCCAATATCAGCAAGCATGTCGCTAAGATCAAGAATTCGGTGGGCAACCTGACTAATATCCTTAACGACTTTCTATCGCTCGAAAAATTGGAAGCTGGGAAAGTGGAAGCCACCTACCAGTATTTTGACCTGGTCAAAATGTCCGAAGAAATAACCGAAGAGCTACAGTTGGTCGCCAAGCAAAACCAGAATATTATTTACCAGCATACCGGTACGCTCAGCATGGTGAACCTTGACCCGAACCTGATCAAAAACTGCGTTATCAATCTGATCGGAAATGCCATCAAGTATTCGGGAGAAAATACTTTTATTGAATTTAATACTGAAATTAACGATAAGAACTGTATCATCACGATCCGGGATAATGGTATTGGTATTCCTGAAGCCGACCAGAAACATCTGTTCGAAGCATTTTTCCGGGCTCATAATACCGGCAATATCCCCGGAACAGGACTCGGCCTGAATATTGTTTCCCGTTATACCGGCCTGATGAATGGCGAGATAGCTTTTAAAAGCGACGTCAATCAGGGCACCTTATTTAAGATCACCATTCCATTGATATGAAAAAGAAAGTACTGATCATTGAAGATAATAATGATATCCGCGAAAATGTCGTGGAGATCCTTGGCCTGGCCGGCTATGAAGTTTACGAGGCCGCAAATGGTAAAGCAGGTGTAGATCTGGCGAACACCAATTTGCCTGATATCATTTTGTGTGACATTATGATGCCCGAACTGGACGGTTATGGTGTGCTGCACATCCTGCATAAGAACCCGGAAACTGCGGCGATCCCTTTTATTTTCCTGACAGCTAAAGCTGAACGCGTAGATCTGCGCAAGGGTATGGAAATGGGCGCGGACGATTACCTGACCAAACCTTTTGATGACCTTGACCTGCTCAATGCCATTGAAAGCCGTTTGAAGAAAAAGGAAGTGCATCAGCATTTTTACAGTCGTTCTTTGGACTCCCTGGGCAACCTGATCTCCAGGAATGACGGACTGGCGGAACTGAAAAAGATCATCCAGGAGCGCAAAAGCCGGTTCTTTAAAAAGAACCAGGTCATTTATTATGATGGCGATAAGGGGGCGGGGCTATATCTCGTGCTGAGTGGTAAGGTAAAAACGATCCGCATGGCCGAAGATGGGCGCGAATTGATGACGGGAATTTACAGCAATGACGAATATTTGGGTATCCACGCCATGCTTACGAACGAACCTTATACGGATACCGCTACCGCTCTTGAAGATTGCGCGCTTTGCATGATCCCACGGGACCAGCTGGAGCAGTTGCTGCATGCCTCACCGGAAGTTGGCAGAGAGTTCATTAAGCTGCTGGCTGATAATATCCGTGAAAAAGAAGAACAGCTGATGCAGCTGGCTTACCATTCTGTGCGCAAGCGGATGGCGGAGGCCATGCTGCGGCTGTACCGTCAGCCTTCGGGAGAAAAAGATGGCTTCAAGATCACGCGGGAAGACCTTGCAGCCATGGCGGGTATGGCGACCGAAACCGTGAGCCGGACGCTATCCGATTTTAAGGACGAGGGCCTGATAGAGAAAAAAGGCAGTCTTATTACGATCCTGGAACCGGAGAAACTGGCTAAAATGAAAAACTGATACACATCATATTTTGAGCTGACTCCGCTCATTCCCGGCTGTACTGCTTTCCGTTAGCTTTGTTTGAAATAAACAAATCAATGAAAGCAGTCGCATTCAGTATTAAGCCTTTTGAAAAAGAATACCTGGCTAAGGCTAACCAGAAGAAGCACGATATTACGCTGATTTCAAACCCGCTTTCCATCGATACCGCGTTGTATGCCAGTGGAAAGGACGCGGTGATCGTCTTTACTAATGATGATGTTTCCGCGCCGGTTGTTGAAAAGCTTGCCGGGCTGGGGGTACGCTATATCGTTACCAGATCCGCCGGCACTGATCATATTGACAAATCGGCTGCGGCGATCTACGGCATCAAGCTGGCCAGTGTGCCGTCTTACTCGCCACAGGCGATCGCAGAACATTCGGTGGCACTTGCTTTTGCACTGAACCGCCAGGTCGTTAAAGCCGACCATCACGCGCATGCTTTCGATTTTCGCAATGACGACCTTGTCGGGTTCAATTTTGCCGGCAAGACGGTAGGTATCATTGGCATGGGCAACACCGGGCAGGCCGCTGCGTCTATTTATCATGGTTTAGGCTGTCAGCTCGTCGCTTATGACGAAAAGTTCCCGCGTAATTACCGTTATGTCAAGCCGGTTTCGTTGGAACAACTTTACCGCCAGTCTGATATCATCACGATCCATGTTCCTTTAACAGAAGAAACCCGGTATATGATCAATCATAAATCGCTCCAGCAGATGAAACCAGGGGTGATGCTGATCAATACCTCCCGCGGGCAACTGCTGCAAACGGGAGATGTTCTGGCCGCGCTCGAAGAAAGAAAAGTCGGCTACCTTGGTATGGATGTTTACGAATTCGAAAAAGGGCTGTTCTTTGAGAATCACAGTAACGACACCTCCAAGGACCCTTTATTATTGCAGTTGCTAAGCCATCCCAATGTGCTGGTCACACCGCATCAAGCCTACCTAACCAAAGAAGCGCTTCAGCAAATCGCCGACCAGACAATCCGCAGCCTGGATCTATGGCAGCAAAATAAATGCGTGGGCAAAGCCTGCGCATGCGGCCAGGCCTGCAAAACCACTGCTGTTGTAAAGGATAACGAAGCCGAACTAAAGAATTGATCATGGAACAAAAACATAAAGCACTGGTCGACAAATACAATGTACCGGTGCCCCGCTATACCAGTTATCCGACAATGCCTTATTGGGATCCGCGGACTTTTGACAGACGGCGCTGGGAAGATTCCGTACGTTTTTCCTTTTTGGAAAGCAATGTAGCATCTGGCATCAGTTTATATATTCACCTGCCTTTCTGCGAGAGTCTTTGTACTTATTGCGGCTGTAATACCCGTATCACTAAAAATCACAGTGTTGAAGAACCTTACATCGCTGCAGTGGTGAAAGAATGGGCGCTGTATCTTGAAATTTTTGACAGCACACCAATTATCCGGGAGCTGCACCTGGGAGGTGGTACGCCAACTTTCTTCAGTCCGGAAAACCTGCGGCTGCTGATCAGTAGCATCCTGAAGGATGCCGATGTCCATCCCGAGGCTGAATTCAGCTTTGAGGCACATCCGGCGAATACGACAGAGGAGCACTTACAGGTACTTTTCGACCTGGGATTCCGCAGGCTGAGCCTCGGGATACAGGACTTCGACCCACGTGTACAGTTCATTATCAATCGTCACCAAAGCGTGGATCAGGTCCGTACAGTGACCAGCCAGGCACGCAGTATTGGCTATACTTCCATTAATTATGACCTGATCTATGGCTTACCGCTTCAGAACATGGAAGGGCTGGTCAATACCATTAATATTGTGGCTGGGTTGGAACCGGACCGGATAGCCTTCTATAGTTATGCCCATGTGCCCTGGATTAAACCGGGTCAGCGACGTTTTACAGAAGCAGACCTTCCCGACCCGGAACAAAAGAGCAAACTGCAGGAGCTAGGTCGAACCTTGTTACTGAATTATGGCTACCGGGAGATCGGCATGGACCACTTTGCCCTGCCTGCTGACGAACTTTTCATCGCAGAAAAAGATGGCAGGCTGCACCGCAATTTTATGGGTTATACCGAGCAGCATACCCAACTCTTGGTGGGATTAGGCGTTTCTTCGATCAGTGATAGCTGGTATGCCTTTGCCCAGAACGTCAAAACCCTGGAAGAATACTTGTCGATCGTCAAAAAGGGGGAATTTCCTGTTTTTAAGGGACATGGACTGAGCGATGAAGACCTGCAGATCCGTCGTCACATACTCGACATTATGTGCAAGCAGCACACGAGTTGGCGCACAGCACGAATTGCCGGCGGATTGTCCGAAGCATGGAAACGGCTGGAGGCGCTGGAAGCGGATGGATTAATCAATTTGTCAGACCACGGGCTGCAGGTTACCGATACCGGCAAACGTTTTTTAAGAAATATTTGTTTATGCTTTGATGCCCGACTTTGGGCCGATAAGCCGTCCACTCAATTATTCAGCATGGCGATCTGAGCTGAAAAGCTCAGGCCATACTGTACTCCGGCTGTTCCAACGCCAGAGCTGTTAACAGTTCAGCCAATTGCGGGCTACCATTCAGACCTTCAACCAGTTGCAGTTCTTCGCCACCTTCCCTGCGGAAAAGCTCCTGGTATTCCTTACCGATCTCTACCGTAGTTTCCAGGCAATCCGTAACAAATGACGGGCTGAACACCAACAGGCGTTTGGTGCCGGCTGCTGCCAGATCCCTGATAACGGCCGTTGCATAAGGCCGCAGCCATTCAGCTTTACCCAGCCGGGACTGAAAACAAACCGTGTATTTTGATTCGGGGATGGCTAATTCGGCAGCGATAAGCGCCGCCGTACGGTGGCACTGGGCAGCATAGCAGTGTTTGTTCCGGTAATCGATAGTTTGGCAGCATCCCGGGGCTTTGCCGCAGTAGTGTCCGCCGGCTTCTGTCCGCTGTAACTGGCGGAGCGGCAGTCCATGAAAACTAAAGAGTACATGATCATGATCCGCATGATTTATATGTGCAGCTTTTGCAGCAAATGCCCGCGCGAGCAACGGATGATCGTAAAAAGCCCCTGCAAAGGAGACAGGGATTATTACCGGCCAGCGGCTTATGATCTCCATTACCCGCGCGATAACAGAACCGCTCGTAGCCGAGGCATATTGCGGGAACATAGGGATGACCCGAATGGAATCCACACCTTTTTGGCGCAGGCTCTGCAGTGCATTTTCCAGCGAAGGGTTCTGGTAGCGCATGGCCAGTTCGACTACGTAGCCGGGGCCCAGGTCTTCCGACAATTGCTTTTGCTGCAACCGGCTCCAGTAGAGCAAGGGCGAGCCACGTTCCGGGTCCCAGACATGCTGATAAAGCTTGGCGGAGCGCGGAGCGCGAAAGGGCACAATGATGCCCCGTACGAGCAACAGGCGCGCGATTGGCGCCATGTCGATCACACGGGGATCCATTAAAAACTGAGCCAGGTATTTCCTGACATCTCCAACCGAAGGACTATCTGGTGTCCCCAGGTTGACCAATAAAATACCTTTTGTCATGATTATAAAATTCAGGGCTGCCCGATCTCCAGTACGATACGACCGTCGATCTTCCCTGCTTTCATCTGATCAAAAACATCATTTATATCTTCCAACTTCGCTTTATGTATGGTTGCTTTAACCTTGCCTTCTACGGCAAATGCCACCGCTTCCTGCATATCCTTACGGGTACCTACGATCGAGCCCCTCACCGTGTAACGATTCAGTACGGTTTCAAATATGGAAAGGTCGAAACTGCCTTTGGGCAGCCCGTTCAAGGCTATCGTGCCTTTGCGGCGCAGGGCGGAAATACCTTGTTCAAAAGCGATCGGCGACACGGCAGTCACCAGTACGCCATGCATACCACCGGCCTGTTTCTGAAGATAGGCACCCGGGTCTTCATTTAGCGCGTTAACAACCAGGTCGGCGCCCAGTTTCCGGGCCAACGCCAGCTTTTCCTCGGATATATCGATCGCCGCCACATGCATGCCCATCGCTTTAGCATATTGTACAGCCAGATGGCCCAGACCGCCTATACCAGAAATACCGACCCATTCACCGGGTTTCACTTCTGTTTCTTTCAATCCTTTATAAACGGTTACGCCGGCACAAATGATCGGTGCCATTTCAGCGAAATTAATGCCCGCCGGAAAATGGGCCACATAACGCGGATCCGCCAGTACATATTCAGCAAAACCGCCGTCTACGCTATAGCCGCCGTTTTGCTGATTACTGCAAAGGGTTTCCCATCCGGTGATACAAAATTCGCAACAGCCGCAGGCACTGTGCAGCCAGGGAACACCGACAATATCGCCTTCATTCACGCCCGTAACACGAGCACCAGTAGCTGCCACATAGCCGATGGCCTCATGGCCAGGGATCAGCGGTAGATTAGGTTTTACCGGCCAGTCACCATTGCAGGCGTGCAGGTCGGTATGACATACGCCGCAAGCCACCACGCGAACCAGTATCTGGTCATCTGCGGGCAACTTAACGGGTACTTCTTCAATGTGAAGCGGCTGTCCGAATTCCCGGATCACCGCAGCTTTCATGGTTTTGGGCATCATACCTGTATTTTTTTATAGCAGAAATAAAACGAACATGAGCAAGTTAGCCACCAAGCTGGCGGCAAAAAATCCCAGCAGGGTGCGTATACCGGCGCCGCCCATTCCGGCAATGATATTGGCAAAAAACAGCCCGAGAGTCAAGGCGAGTACGGCGACGGGCGCCCCATAATAATAGATCAGTACGGCCGGCAACGGTAGAAAAAATACGCCCTGGAAGACTAGTGCGAAAAGAAACCATGCGGTACGGTTACCGGCCTGGCTGTCGCAGAAAATATTGAATTTTTGGTGCAGGTTATGCAGGTTAATCTTTTGTCCGCTTTGGGTCGTCCAGCGGCTGGCGCTTATCGTTTGTTCCATGATCTGATAATTTAATGAAACAAATATCACGGTAAGATGCCGTCCGAACCATGATCAAAACCCCTGTGAAAAATGATTGACGTCACTTTCTGTCATCCGGCAACCGTTCGTTGAGGCGGTATAGTTTCCTTCGGACCGGGATACTTAAAATATCATAGGCGAGCATCCCCGCCAGCAGCAATACCGGGATGTAAAATGCCGGGAAATGGATTTGCCTGAAAAACATCGCGCCACCCAGGGCACCGGTTAAAAAGCATAAAATGATACTCAACCGGAGTTTGATACCCGGAATTGCAGCTTTTCGAAGTTCGCCTCCTTTGCACCAGTCCGCAAGTTCGATACCCAGATCGGTAAAAGTTCCGGTCAGGTGCGTGGTCCTGACCACTGCACCGGATGCCAGAGATACCATGGCATTCTGCATGCCCATGATAAATAAAAGGCTGCCTGCACAGGTATCGCGCACCATTACTCCGGAAGCATTTTCATTGGATAAAGTACCGATGGTAGACAATACTACGATCTCCAGCATGACGGGTACGACATACGCAAAACGGCGATCACGGCCAATAGCGGAGATGATCAGCGAGGAGCAAAAAGCGCCTAACAAAAAGAGCAGCATCCAAAGCGCTATAATTTGTGCGCTTGCCCACTGCAGAGCAGCGACCTTCCCGGCAAAAAGCGCTGCATGACCGGTTACATTCGTTGTTAATATACCAAACGCAATAAACCCGGCGGCATTAATAAATCCCGCGGTCAGGCTGAGTAGTATAGCCAGTTTGACATTGTGGCGGAAGGTCCGTTTTTTGCCTAAATGCCTTAACATTTTAATTAAATGAATGATCGGTTTAATGACAGACGGCCACGCCGCCTGCCTGTTTTGCGGGACTGAGGTAAGGGATGTCTAACGCAAGTCCGCGTAGTGTGAACCAGATACCCAGGCAAACCATCAGGTAAGGAATGCCCCTGTTGATACGGCGTCGCAGAACAGGACCGATAAATCCGGAACTGATCGTAGCGACCAGCATTAGTGGGAAGGTTCCCACGCCAAACCAGAACATATAGGCGGCAGAACCGGAAGTGGTACCTGTGTTGACCGCGCCAACAAGCGCAATATAGACGAAGCCGCAGGGAAGGAACCCATTGAGGATACCTACGATAAAATGCCCTGCCCGGTGTTGCAGTGCATAGGCGATCAAGTTATTCAGTGGCTGAAGCATGGATGCTAAGCTACGGCTTTGGGCAAAGCGGAACTTCAGCATACGGGAAAGTCCTGCGCCTATGATCAGTAATCCGCTAAGGATGCTGACACCCTGCTGCAAGCCCAGCAGCCATAGCTGCCGCCCCAGCAGGCCGATCAAAAGGCCCAGCAGCATATATGAAATCAGGCGTCCCACGTTATAGATGAGTTTATCCAGTATTACGCGCCACCATTGATGATGAAAGGCCGGAATGGAAAAAGCCAGTGGCCCGCACATGCCGATGCAGTGAACGCTGCCGAACAGCCCTATAAAAAAGGCGATCTCCATGGTGCTCATCGGATCGTGATCTCCTGGTGATATAAATAAGCTTTCCCCTGGTTCTGCCAGTTCAGGGTCAGCTGCCATTTTCCGGCGGCCAGGTTGCTTACAGGCAAAACGACCTTGTTACTTTCATCCGGCCGTAAGGGGAATGAGCGGTCCTGAAGCTGATCAGAGGGCCGTTCAAAACGTATCGAACCGCTCAATGGCGTTTTAAACCTCAGAACCAGCGTTTGGCCAACCTGTTCAATAACGGGCGTGGCGTGGTCGGTCGTCACCTGCTTTTCCCGATCATAATCCCGGTTGAAAGTAAGGCCTTTTTCATAATATTGATGATCATAGTCGTCACCCGGCACCATGAACATGCGAACACCCATAGCAGAGATAAACAGCATAAATAGGATCATCCCGGTGATCAGTCCTTTTCCCCAATTCATAGTTTAATCGTTTGGAGGCCCTACAAAGGCGGTCTTCACCGTTTGAATGACCTGGTTGTTAAAAATCAGTTTTAGTTGAATATCGGTCTTGGCCGTGTGAATATCTTTCGCCGGGATCATCACGAAGAACATGGCTTTCACCATCCCTCCCCTGGAAACGATCCCGGGTGCCTGGATGTATTTAATGAGAATGTCAGGATTGTCCGCTGCGATACGGATCGTCCGGTCGTGATTGGTCTTATTGATGATCTCCGCGTTATAAATATTGCTGATCATGCCACCCGGCTGTTCCTGGTAGAGCATGCCGGCCCCGCGCATCACGGTCATATCCATATCACTACGGCTAAAAACGAAATAACCCAACACACAGAACAGTATAGTGATCACGGCCGCATAAGCTTTCATACGGATTGTAAAGGAAGGCTTTTCCTTAGCATGGATCATGTTCTCCGAAAAATAGCCGATGAGATTCCGTGGTTTGTGGATCTTATCCATCACCTGGTCGCAGGCATCGATACAAGCCGTGCAGTTGATACATTCCAGCTGGGTTCCTTTCCGGATATCTATGCCTGTAGGACAAACCGAGACGCAAAGTCCGCAGTCTACGCAATCACCGTGAAGGTTGAGCAGGTCAGCATTTTTTTGCAGCTTTCCGCGTGGTTCACCACGCACCTCGTCGTAGGCAACCACCAGCGTATGCTGATCGATCAAAACGGTTTGCAACCGGCCATAAGGACAGATCATCGTACACACGATCTCGCGTATCTGGCTGTATACCAGGTAAAATACGGCTGTAAATACCCAGATGCTGATAAATCCGGTCAGGTGCTGCGCTACGGGTTCAGTCATGATCCGCAGCAAGGCCGGACTGCCGATGAGGTAAGCCAGGAAGGTATTAGCGATCAGAAAAGAAATGAATACGAAAATGGCGTGCTTCAGGGATTTCTTCCATATCTTCTGTTTGGTCCAGGGACCGGCATCGAGTTTTTTCCGGGCTGCCGGCTCCCCCTCGATCCAGACCTCGATCCGCCGGAACACCATTTCCATAAAAATGGTTTGGGGGCAGATCCAGCCGCAAAAGATGCGGCCAAAGGCTATGGTGAATAACACTATGCACACCAGAAAAATGAGCGAGGCCAGCACGAACAGGAAAATATCCTGCGGCCAGAAGGCCTGCCCCAGGATCACGAACTGGCGGTCCATAAAGTTGAGCAGCAGCAGTGGCTGTCCTCCGATCCTGATAAATGGCCCGGCAAAAAAGAAGATCAGGTACACATAGCTCAGGTAACTGCGCCAGCGATAGAACCGCCCCTGGCGGATCAGCGGATACATCCACTTTCTCTTTCCCGCCTGTATATCCGCTGATATGTCCATAGTCATGTTATTTGGAAGCTACTTTTTGTGGTTCGTCCGCTGCTTCCTTCTCACCCTGAGGCGCTTTGGGATTAGCCGGGTTCGTCCCGTGAATGGATTTAATAAAGTTGGCTACGTCGGAGATCTGTTTCGGCGACAACTGTTTTTCCCAGGTCGGCATCCCCTTGGCGGCGACGCCGTATTTAATGGTCTTGAAGATGTCGTTGATCTTGCCGCCATGCAGCCAGTAGTCGTCGGTCAGATTAGGACCTACGTTACCCTGCGCGTGATCGCCATGACAGGGGGCGCAGGTGGTTTTGAAAATAGCTCCGCCGGCAGCGATGACGGCCGGGTCATTTACCAGTTTAACCGTATTTTCATCGACGCGGTTGGCCGCTTTGCTTAAGTATTCCTTCTTGGCGATATCGGCCTGTGCCATCTCGTTTCGGTATTCCTGGTATTGCAGTGGTGCCAGATTGAATACATGGTAGATGAGGATATAACATACGCCGAAAGTAATCGTACCATAAAAGAGCCACATAAACCAAGCCGGGGTCGGGTTATTCAATTCCTGGATGCCGTCATAATCATGCTCGATCAGAAGGGATTTTTCTTCAGACATGGGTTTCAGCGACATTAGTTTCAGCAGTATCTCATTTTTGGGTTTGGCTGCCTTTTTTGGTGCTTTCGCCGCCTGTTCTTCACGGATGATCTCCTCTTCGCTGGTGCCCTGGTATTTAAAGATGACGCGAGCCATCACTTTAATCGTACGGACCAGTACCAGTACGACGATCAGAAACAGGAAGAGCATGATGCCGATCAGCCAGTAGCCGATCTGGTTTTGGGTTTCTCCGGAAAGCATGCCGCCGCTTTCTTTAGCAGGTTCGGCAATGGTTAACAGCGGCGCTGAAAGGGTTAAGATCAGGGTGCTTATCTTTTTCATAGCTTACTATTTTGTGGTGAGCTGATGAGGTTGTCTTCCAGCGGAAGGCCGCCCATATAGTTGACGTGCGTTTTCCTGATACGGACCAGGAGAACGGCTACGACGATAAAGAATACCAGGAAAATCCATAAAGAGGCCAGCAAATAGATCTGGTTTCCTGACAGGTGTTCGGTGAATTGCTTAAACATAGTCTTATTTATTGGCGGTTTTATTGGCTTTGATATCGGTACCCAAACGTTGCAGGTAGGCAATAATGGCGACGATCTCTTTATTACTTTTTACTTTAATATGATCCACATACAGGTTGTCGGCGATCTCTTTGGCCTGCTTGTCCAGGTCGCGGTTAGCCTGCTTGTCATAACCTGCAGGATATGGAACACCCAGTTTCTGCATGGCGCGGATCTTGGCTGCGGTCAGGCTGGTGTCCAGGTTCTGCGAGATCAGCCAGTCATAGTTCGGCATGATACTGCCCGGTGACATCAGCCGCGGATCCATCAGGTGGTTATAATGCCAGGCATTGCCATATTTTCCGCCGATGCGCGCCAGGTCCGGCCCGGTACGTTTGGAACCCCACAAAAATGGGTGATCATAAACGAACTCTCCGGCCTTGCTGTATTCCCCGTAGCGTTCGGTTTCTGAACGGAAAGGTCTGACGGTCTGCGAGTGGCAGTTGGAACAGCCTTCACGGATATAAAGGTCACGGCCCTCCAGTTCCAGCGGCGTGTAAGGTTTCACGCTGGCTATGGTTGGGATGTTCGCTGATATGGTCAATGTTGGCATCAGTTCGACAAAAGTGCCTACTAGGATTACCAGCAGTGAAGCGATCATCAACTGGATCGGGCGGCGTTCCAGCACGCGGTGCCAGGTTTCCTGGCTCGCTGTGGCTTTTTGAATTGGTTCCAGCGGCATGGCCTGAGCCGCTTCGTTGGCTACCAGTTTGCCGGACAGCGCGGTACGAACCAGGTTATAAGCCATGACGATCACTCCTGAAAGGTATAAGGTACCCCCAATAGAGCGCATAATGTGCATCGGGATGATACGGAAGGTTGTCTCCAAAAAGTTCGGATATTTCAGCATTCCTTCGGCGGTGAATTCTTTGAGCATCAGTCCCTGTGTAAAGCCGGCCCAGTACATTGGCACGGCATAGAAAATGATACCGAGCGTGCCGATCCAAAAATGGAAAGCGGCCAGTTTTTTCGAGAAAAGTTCAGTCTTATAAATACGCGGGATCAGCCAGTACAGGATAGCGAACGTCAGGAAGCCGTTCCAGCCCAAGGCCCCAACGTGTACGTGGGCGATGATCCAATCCGTAAAGTGGCCAATGGCGTTCACTTGTTTCAGTGAAAGCATCGGCCCTTCAAAAGTGGCCATGCCATAAGCGGTCAAACCTACGACCATGAATTTCAGTACGACATCGTCACGAACTTTATCCCAGGCGCCGCGCAGGGTCAGCAGTCCGTTGATCATACCACCCCAGCTTGGGGCGATCAGCATGATGGAAAAAGCCACACCGAGTGACTGTGCCCAGCCCGGTAAGGTAGTGTAGAGCAGGTGGTGAGGCCCCGCCCAGATATAAATGAATATCAGTGCCCAAAAGTGAAGGATACTCAGTTTGTAAGAGTAGATCGGGCGGTTAGCCATTTTGGGCAGAAAATAATACATCATACCCAGGTAAGGCGTTGTCAGGAAGAATGCGACCGCATTGTGTCCGTACCACCATTGCACCAGTGCGTCCTGTACCCCGGCGAATACCATATAGCTTTTAAACCAGCTTACCGGCAGTTCGAATGAGTTCACAATGTGCAACACCGCTATCGTCACGAACGTGGCAATATAGAACCAGATGGCGACATATAAGTGCCTTTCGCGGCGTTTAAAGATCGTTCCGAACATATTCCAGCCGAACACAACCCATATAATGGTGATGGCGATATCGATCGGCCATTCCAGTTCCGCATATTCGTGCGAGGTCGTTAAACCTAACGGAAGCGTAATTACTGCCGATAATATGATCAGCTGCCAGCCCCAGAAATGGATCTGGCTGAGCAAATCGCTAAACATACGTGCCTTTAGCAAACGCTGCAGCGAATAATATACGCCCATAAATATGGCGTTCCCGACGAAGGCGAAAATTACGGCGTTGGTGTGCAGGGGCCTGATGCGACCGAAGGTCGTATACTGGTTGCCCATGTTGGCCGCGGGGTGGTACAACTGTATGGCTGCGATCAGCCCTACGGTCATACCGATAATGCCCCAAATTACGGTAGCGATACCAAAATTTCGGACGATCTTGTTGTCATAATAAAATTTTTCCGGCTGCATAAAGTATTGTCTTTTTATGGGTGTAAAACTATTAAGGGGTCTGTATTGACAGAATGATGACAGTTGTTTTTAAATGTGATTTCGCTCACTTTTCTTTATCTTCCGGTTGTTCATCTTCCAGTAATATCCGCATGGATGGCGTATAGAGGTCATCGTTCTGGCCGGTTCTTTGCGCCCAAAAAAAAGCGCCGAGGAAAACCAGCGCGAGCAGCACGCTGCAGCCGATTAAAAAGTAAATGATGCTCATAACAATTTCCTCCTTTTGGCGGTAAAATGGGTGGCAAGCGTAGTAAATGAAATGATGGTCGCCGTACTTAGCGGCATCAGTACCGCCGCGATCAGCGGTGAAAGTTTCCCGGTGACCGCATAGGACAGGCCGATGATATTGTAAGTCAGGGAGATCAAGAAAGAGAAATGGATGATGGCAACGGTATCTTTTGAGAAGCGCAAAAAAGCCGGCAGTTTATCAAAGGAACGGCCATCCAGGATCGCGTCACTCCCCGGGGAAAAGTTATTGACATTGTCGGTGACGGCTACGCCCAGATCGCTTTGGCGTAGTGCCCCGGAATCATTCAATCCGTCACCAAGCATCATTACTTTTTTGCCTTGCTGCTGAAGGTTCGCAATAAAATCGAGTTTTTGCTGCGGCGATTGTCCGAAACGCATGCGCTCGCTATCCCCGAAGTACCTGATTAATTCTCGTTTTTCCTGGTCTTGGTCGCCGGAAAGCAGGAAAAGTTGGTAATTTGGTTCGAGCGCACTGATCTGTTCCATGCCAGGACGGTATTCATGTTTAAATCCAAAGTACCCCAGGTACTGGCCATCTATCATCAGGTGTACACGGGTCATTTCGGCAGACTCATGATAATTTCCGAATAGTAGCTTGCCGCTACCGATCCGCAGTTCGCTGCCTTTTATCCTGGCGGTTATCCCCTGGCCGGGTGTTTCGCTATAATAGCTTACCGGCAATCGTTCCTGTTCGCCGAAATAGCGGCAGATCATACGGGATAAAGGGTGCATAGAGTTTGCGCAGGCGCTATAAATTAGCCTGACCTGTTCATCGCTGAGCTGGCTTTGCAGCTCAGCATTCCGCCCATTGCCCGTAGTGATCGTGCCGGTTTTATCCAGTACAATCGTATCGATCTTTGCTAACTGCTCAACCACTGCGGTGTTTTTCAGATAAAAAAGGTTGCGGTCGAAAATGCTGAGGGCTGCTGACATAGTAAATGGCGTACTTAGCGCCAGTGCACAGGGGCAGGCTACGATGAGCACCGCAGTAAAAGCGTCGATACCGCGGCGTGGGTCTACAAACACCCAGGCCAGCAGCGCAGAAAGGGCGATCAGGATCAGGATAACCGTAAAATACTTGCTGACGGTCTCATTGAATGTACGCATCCGATTATCCTGCTTGCGGGTAAAGGCTTCATTGTTCCAGAGTTGAGTCAGATAACTTTGGGAAACCGGCTTGATGACCTCCAATTCAATGGATTCACTGGTTTGGCGGCCACCTGCATAAATGATTTCTCCCAGCGTCTTACCAACGGGAACCGACTCACCGGTTACAAAACTAAAATCTATCAAGGCATGCCCTTTTAACAATATGGCATCAGCCGGTATGATCTCATTGTGGCGGATCAAAATCCGGTGGCCAGGGCGGAGTTCCGAGAGCGATAACGGTTTTTCTATACCTTTATCCAGAATTTGAACCGCGACCGGAAAAAAAGAACGGTAGTCTCTTTCAAAGGAAATATGGTGATAGGTCTTATGCTGTACGAATTTGCCGACCAAAAGGAAGAAGACCAGGCCGCAGAGTGTATCCGCAAACCCCGCTCCGTTATGCGTCAGCACTTCGGCGGCTGTCCTAATAAATAAGACGGCGATCCCCAGGGCCAGCGGAAAATCGATATTAAGGACCTTTTTCCTGAGGTTGTTCCAGGCAGAGGTAAAATATTCACGGCCGCTGAAAAATACAACAGGCAGCGTAAAGGCCAGGTTGACATAGCCGAAGAAGTGACGGAACGTCTGTTCAAACGCGGAAAGGCCGAGGTATTCAGGAAAGCTAAGCAGCATGACATTTCCAAAACAAAAGCCGGCGACAGCGATCCGTTGCACCAAATTACCCTTTGTCGTCTTTTGCTGTTTTTTGATCACATCCTGCAGGCTGATCAGCGGTTCGTAGCCGATGTCGAAAAGTAGTTCAACCACGCCACGCAGGCTGATCTTTTGGTGATCGAACCTTACAACCAGCTGTTTTTTTAAAAAGTCGATCCGGGCATAATGAATCCCCGGGTTGAAGCGGTTCAACTGTTCCAGCAGCCAGAGGCAGGAACTACAGTGGATGTGGGGAATATATAAGGTAATGATCGATAGATGATCATCATGAAAGTCCAGCAATTCATTGATGATAGACGGTTCTTCCAAATATTCAAAGCGCTTGTCCAGCTTATCGCGCGTGGCACCCGGGTGATCATTATACTGGTAGTAACTGCACAGGCCGCTTCCGGAAAGTATCTGATAAACGTTCTGACACCCCTGGCAGCAAAACTGTTTGTCGTCCGCGATGTATAGGTTGGTTTCACATTCGTCACCGCAGTGATAGCAGTTCGTCTTTACCGCTGGTATGGTTTCGGTCATCTTCATATTTATTGGTTCAAAAATGCAGGTTCTCCCGAACCGGGAGAATGACGGCCGTCGGCCTAAAAAATGACCTGTGTCATTTTTTGCGACGATTTGACCACAGAACAGAAAGCAACAAAAACAACTGCATAAAAAACAATCACGTCAATGGGAAAATCCGGAACTCAAGGGAAGGAGTAGCCTGTGATCCCATGGCCCGGCAAGGCCCCGCCGGGCATTATGAGTACGGCTGCCTTAAATAGTGATAATAAAATATCTTCATTATTTGATGTATACCGTATTGGAAAATGACTGTCATCATTTTCTGGGAGTACCGCTAGGGGTAAATTTGCCGACTAACTCGTGTAAATGGACATACCAGAGATATTAGATATAACCGCTGTTGAAGATGGTCTGAAGGGCGAAGTGCTGTTGGAAAAATTCGGTAGCCTGCCTTTGGGTGGACATCTGATATTGAATTATGACCGGGACCCTAAAGCGCTTTATTTCCTGTTGCTCGAACGTGCCGGCCGGAATTTCAGCTGGAAACTGCTGGAAACGGGGCCGGAGGTCTGGCAAGTCAAGCTTGGCAAACGATCTGATTTTGACCGTAGGGAGAGTATTGGCGCGATGGTCACAAACGATCCCCGTAAAGCCTCCGTGTTTAAAGAATTGGGAGTAGATTTCTGCTGCGGCGGAGCCCGCAACCTTACCGAGGCTTGCGAGGACCTGCAACTGGATGCGAAGATGGTTCTGACCATGTTAAATGGTGAATTGCCGGAGACAGGCCTTCAGACTATGGACTTCGTGCATTGGGACACCGGCTTTTTCTGCAAATACCTGATCAATCTGCACCACGGTTATGTCCGGGCCAACCTGCCGTTCCTGTTGGAAATGTGTGAAAAAATAGCCCGGTCTTACGGAGCGAAATATACTGAACTCCTTGAAGTACATTCCCTGGTCAGGCAAATGGCGGATGAACTGGCCGAAAACATGGAAAAGGAAGAAGAATTACTTTTTCCTTACCTGATCGATTTAGCTTATGCGCTGAAATCAGGTACGCGGCTGTCAGCTCCCGCTCAGGGTTCACTAAATCCGGTCGTTTATGCGATGGAAGCTGCTCATGAGCGAATCTATAACGCCTTTTTTCGGATACGGCAGCTTACAGGGCATTATTGCGCTCCAGACTATGTCACGCACGGCTTCCGTATCCTCTATAAAATACTACAGGAATTCGAAGACGATTTGCAGATGCATTTGCATTTGGAAAATAATATTCTTTTTCCGGCCGCGCTCCGGAATGAAAATGAACTCCGGCTCCGGCAGCTGCAGGTTGAGCCTACTATTAAATCTTAACACAAATCTCATCGATTATGAGCCATACATTTCACATACCGGTCTTAGGGCTGGGTTATTCTATAGATACTCCGTTAAAGGTCGCCCGTTACGGCATATCGTCGGTCATGTCGATCGTCGATGACGAGTTGATCGAAAGAATGCGCATTTATCATGCCGCCGAATGCGGCGAAAGCTTTGATCCGATCGGCAAAAAGGAACCCGATGCAAGGGCCAGACGGATCACCGCCTATCTTGACCTGGTGGCACGGCAGGTGGACCGGCAGTTCTCAGCGATGCTGGAATTGCCCTTTGAGCCAGGAAATGACCTGTGCCGTTATTTTGAGTTACTGCCTGAAGGTGCGCGATTACGCCAGGGTTACGAGCTGATGCAGGAATTCAAGGATGGCGAACAGCGTCGCTATTTCCTTGACCTGCTTAAAAGTGAGATGACCCCTGGTGCGATAGACGTCAATATCATGTCAAAAGTGGACAAAATGAATTATGCTGCCGACGGGCAGGCCCTGGAAGACCATTTCACCGACGCACTGTCGGCGCTTCGCGGTTTTGCGAAAAGCCAGCTAACTTCCTCCATTGTTCTTTCGGCAGGGATGAACCCGCGCCTTTACAGTTATCTGGAATCTTTTGATTGTTTTCTGCCGGATGCGGAAGGGAAACTCAAGAAAAAAATCACTTTAAAGGTAAGCGACTTTCGTTCGGCCTTTATTCAGGCCAGGTTCCTGGCGAAAAAGGGGATTTGGGTATCGGAATTTCGTGTTGAGTCCGGTTTGAATTGCGGCGGTCACGCTTTTGCAACGGAAGGATTTTTATTGGGCCCCATCCTGGAGGAATTCAAGCAAAAGCGCCAGGAAATGGCAGCCGAGTTGTTTACCGGCTACCAGTCAGCCTTGCTCGAAAAAGGGATCTCGATTGCGACTGCACCTGCGCAGCGTTTAAGTGTTCAGGGCGGCATCGGCACCGCGGATGAGAATCATTTCCTCCTCCAGCATTACCAGGTAGATGCGACCGGTTGGGGCAGTCCCTTTCTGCTGGTGCCTGAAGTAACCAATGTGGATGAGGCTACCTTGCATCAACTGGAGCATGCCGGCGAAGAGGAATTTTACCTGAGCAATGCCTCACCTTTGGGTATCCTGTTCAATAATTTTAAAAGCAGTACGGCGGAGGCACAAAGGTTGAAGCGTCTGGAAAACAACCGACCGGGCAGTCCCTGCACTAAGAAATATTTATGTACCAATACAGAGTTTACTGAGCAGCCCATTTGTACAGCTTCGCGGGAATACCAGCATCTGAAACTGCAACAACTGGATACGCTGGAACTCAGTAATCCCGAATATGAACAGCAATATCGGACGATCACGGAGAAGATCTGCTTATGTGAGGGTCTTTGCGCTTCCGCCTATTTGAAATATGATCTATTGAAACCCCGGGAGAATAAGGCCGTCGCTATCTGCCCGGGGCCGAACCTGGCTTATTTTTCCCGAATCTATTCTCTGGAAGAAATGGTTCGTCATATTTATGGCGAGCTTGATTTGCTGGGCAAGATCAAACGGCCGCATATGTTCATTAAGGAGCTGAATTTGTATATCGATTACCTCCGTACCGACCTTCAGGCGCAATTAAAGGGTGTAACCGATAAAAAACAAAAACAACTTGCCAGGTTTAAGGCGCAACTGGAGGAAGGGATTAGCTATTACCGGGACCTGTTCAGCAAACAAGCCGACCAAACCTCGCAATTGATCCAGGACTGGATCAGCGAGTTGTCCGTGTCGGAACTGGAACTGAGCCGGATTGAATTCTAAACACTCCGAACAACAAAAGGCCGCTTTCATTACGAGGCGGCCTTTTGTTTATAAATATTTTTCAGGGGCGTTTGGGCATAACGATCACCGGAACGGTGATGTGATAGGTTACTTCGGAATTCTGGCCGCGCTTGAAAAAGCTTTTCATTTCAACCTTTGGGCGGAGCATCAGCGCCATAATATCAGTGGTTTTGTTCGCTTTCAGCCATTTCCAGTCTCGGACAGGCTGGCTATCATCGATACTGCGGAAATAAACGCCGCCGCAGTTCAGGTCGCGGTGAAGTGCTGATTGCAATTCCTTTTCCTTGTTTTTTACCTCCTTGTCGGGCTGAACTAAGCATAAATGTGCGACCATCAGTTCTGCTGCGAACGACTCCATTAATTCGCCCAATTCTCCGATGCTCTGGATATCTTCTTCTTTGAGCGTGGCGGCATAAGCGATCTTTTCCGGGTTCATCCTCTTTGTGCCGCGAGGTACGACCATGACCGGTATCCTGGCCCAGTCAATGATCCGGCTGCAAGTATCGCCCAGAACATAATCAGCCAGTTCTTCCTGATCCGGGACGCCGGTTACGACCATGGCGATATCGGTATGGGCATCTATGGCGGTCATGATATCCACCAGTTCGGTATGCGCGGCGTCGAAACTGATTTCCGGCAACCTGCTCGCGCTAAAGGAGCTTGCTGCTAATTCCTGCTCCAGTTGCAGGGCGTATGCCCCCAGGTCGTTATTCTTAACGTCGTTCATTTCCGGTTCTTCTCCGGCAGTCTGCATTTGCAGGATCGATGCTGTTACGGGCGCAAGATGAAATAACAGGACATTGGCCTTCATTTTTTTGGCCAGGTGCAGTGCGTATCGCGCCGCTGTACGGGAGCCGGAGTCTTGTCCGGTCAATACGGCTATTGTCTTCATGTATTAGGATTGTGAACTGATCACGTTGCCCGCCATAACCGCTTCGGCATAGGCGAAAAGTTCTTTCTTGGTCTTTTTGATACCCGCGAATAACGCGGTCAGCCCATTTTGCAGTTCATTATAACGATCCAGAAAGGTAAGGTCCATAGTTTTTTTATCATTGCCTAAATAAGGTTCAAGGAATAACAGAAATTCGGGGACGGCGCTTCTGAGGGCCTCCAGCTGTTTTTCCTGACCTTCGATCTTTTGGCGGAATTCCGCCGCTGTTCCTATACTTTCTGTCGCAATGTCATCATATTTCATCAAAATATTTCGGAAGAAACGGGCTTCATCTTCTAAAAAGGAGATGTCGTCCTGCCAGTGGCGGGCCAGAATATATAATTCCTGCAGTTCCGTTTCCAATTCGGTATCCGGTGATAAGTAACTCATGTTGCTATTTTTTTAATAATGTTTATGATCTGGTCCCTGGAAATACCAACAGCGGCAGCTGCAGATGACCAGCCATTTGTTTGGTATGACTGTGGGCGAATAATTCGCCGAAAAGATTGCGTGGCTGATGCACCATTGCCAGCATATCGACCTGACCGTGATCGCAGATCCATTCCAGACCTTCGTCGACCCGGTCGTTTCGGATCAGGCGGTAAAAAATATTCGGGTAATCGGCATTATTAGATATGTCCACCAGGTAGTCAGCAATATTATCCTTCAAAACCGGGCTTTCGTTTTTGGTACTACAAATATGCACGAGGAGTACCTCAGCATTGAGTTGTCTCGCCCAGTAAACTAACTGGTAGATATGTTTAAGATCGTTTTCGGGATCGTTGAATTCCGTAGCAAAGGCGATCTTTTTTACGGGGCGGAATTTGGTGCCGGGAGCGACCAGGAGCACCGGCTTGTCCGCACTGTCGATCAGGTTGGAGGCATGGTTTCCCAAAAGCAGGTCACTGAGTACACCTCCTTGGTGGGTACCGCTGACTACCAGTTCACTGTCGGGGGTTGCTGCCATAGCCTTTACCACGTTGGCCATGATTCCAGGCTGGCTTCTGCAGCTGATCACGGGGTGAAAACCCGTTGCCGGTAAGGAGTTGTCCAAAACTTCCTTGAAATCACGCAGCGCTGCTGCACTGTCATCCAGTAACAATTCATATTCTTCATCCTGCCATAAGATCAGGCCGGACTGTGGGATCTCTGCGGGTATGATGATGGCGTGGCATAGCAGGACGTTTGATCGCACCTGCTGTGCCAGGTGATAACCGTAGCGTGCCGCATCTTTAGACCCTTCAGAAAAATCAGTGGCGATCACAATTGTTTTCATGCTCTTATACACTTGGTTTGTTGATGTAAAGTTGGGGAATGGCCTCGGATGAAAAAGTGACTTACGTCACCTATTCCTGTGATCCTCTACCGGGTTGAAAAGCGGGGCTTTCCTGCAAAATCCAAGTGCAGACATCAGGGAATTTTATGATCCTGCGCATTTTTCCTATGGCGGATTCATTGCACTTTTGGGTTGAGGTAGCCGCCATGCTTTGCTATCAAAAACGATCTATGACCATATATAAGCAATTTACATTCGATGCCGCACATTTTCTGCCCAATGTTCCCGTGGGACACCGTTGCCGGCAAGTGCACGGCCATACTTATCATTTGACCATTTATGTGTCAGGAACATTCAACACTGAAGAAGGTTGGGTAATTGATTTCAAAGAATTAAAAGCCGTCGTTAAACCACTGGTGGATCAACTGGATCATGCCATGTTAAATGAAATACAAGAACTGCAGAACCCGACCGCAGAAAATGTGGCCCGCTGGTTCTGGCAGGCTATTCAACCAAAAATACCCGGATTGAGCCGGATCGAATTAAAGGAAACACCGACTTCGGGTGTCATTTATGAAGGAGAAGACGAATGATCAAATGTGGTCTGTCTGAATTCGCTGATCCGGCAATACGAACAGCAACTTGCCGCAGAACCCGAAAACTATAACTTGTGCATTAATTATGCTGCGGTCGGTCTGATCATTTAACTTCCGCTTATTCTTCATGGTTTGCTATCCGACAGCGGCTATTCGGGAAGGAATGTCGCTCTGCTGTCAACTGGTTTAGTAAGCGGCGGCAGTGAGACTGCATCTTGGAGGGCTTTGGAAGACAATGAGCTGTCAGCAGCTCAATTTTTACCCTCTACTGCCGGGCTTGTGCTGATGGAGACGCGGTATATTTTCAGAATGGACAAGCCGTGTACAGCCAAGGGAGGGCGTTGGATGGAGGACTCAGAGATAATGACCGTGCTAAATGATGATTATTCCTGCCTATAAGTTGGCTTATAGCATTTAGTTGGAGATTATTCCGCCTGCAATGGAAGCCACGATCAGTATTCAGGGTATAAGGGCAAAAGGAACCTTTTTTAATATCAGCGGATTGGCAGAACAATTTGAAACCCTTGACATTTATGATAGCTACAACGGCACGATGCGCATTGTCACCGGGCGGTCACAGCGAAAAAAAATAAGGTCCGTGTAGTATCCGGATCTCTTCGTTATTCCAGGCATTGCGAAAAATGTCTGAAAAGGAGTACCTATTTCAGGGGGAATAATCACCGTCCTGAAATCCCATAACTTTAAGTCAGTTCATAAAGCCCTGAACGCTGCTTGCTAAAATACAGGGCAATGAGCAGGGTAACAAATAAAAAGATCGCGTTTAACTGGTGAAGCAATGCGTACCAGATCAGGTTTGCCGAACTGCTGTATAGCAGGGAAGTAATTCCCAAAATGATTTGGAGCACAGTAAGCAGCAGCGGCCATTTCCTCCAACGATTTAGGAAATAGTTCCTGCCGGTCCTTCCAGCCAGTACATACCAGATGATCATGCAGAACAAGATCAGGTACGCGCAAAGCCGGTGAACGAACTGGATCAGCAGGGGATCATTGCAGCATTGCCTGAGAAACTGACCAGGCTGGAGCTGAACGGCTGGGAAAAAATATCCATTGATCGATGGCCATGTTGGCGCGAACAACGCTGCATGTGTTCCCGCCATGAAAGCACCATAGGTTAGTTGCATTAGTAACAGTAGCAGCAAAACGGCCGTAACGACATGCAATCCAGGATAACTTTGCGTTTGGACGCCCCTGACCCTCAGCCGAAGATACAACCAGGTCATGGCGGCCAGTAACGTCAGCGCGAGCAGGAAATGTATAGCCAGCCGGATGTGGTTTACCCGGATGTCGGTGTCATTTAAGCCGCTTTTGACCATTAGCCAACCAGCGATGCCTTGCAAAATCCCGATCAGGAAGATACCTGTCAGTGGCCATAATAATAGCTTTCCTATCATTCTGCGGTAAAGCAGCCTGGCGAAGGGCAGCATAAAAACCATACCCAGCAAGCGCGCCCATTCCCGGTGAAGCCATTCCCAGAAATACAGGTGCTGATAGCCGGTAAGCGTCAGATCGCCGTTCAGTTTCTTAAACTGCGCGATCTGTCGGTATAAAGCAAAACTTTTTTCCCATTCGACTTGACTGAGCGGCGGTATTGCGCCCAAAAAAGGCTGCCATTCGGTAATGGACAGCCCGGAACCCGTTAGACGGGTTATACCTCCCAACAGGATCTGGATAATGACCATCACGATGCCCAGAGCCAGCCAGCGGCTGACCTGGCGGTTAGCCTCCGTAGTATCAACGGGTCTTTTTTTCTTCATTCAATATCAGGGAAAATGCCGGTGATGTTAGGGCCGCTCAAAACGGCCGGATAGCTCTTCAATGTGAATCTTGTAAATAATGAGCGGAACTGTTGTGCCTGCATCGCTATCTTTTTCGGTAATCCCGTGTGCCGGATGATCGCCAGGGTTTCTGGACAGGGGCATCAGACGGTGGATCAACCCCTGCTGAAGCCGTTCCCTTTCAGCAACATCACTTACTTCTTCAAAGCGACCCTGAATGATCACACTTTTCCAGTTAAAGATCGTACGGATCTGATCTACTTCGAAACAGACCGCCGGGTTGAGGCGCATCATCCGGATCTTTTGCCCCTCGGCTGATTGGCCATAGAGGTAAGAGCCGCCGAAACCATAATTTACCGGTACGATATAGGTCTTGCCATTGGCATGGCAGGCAATTCTTCCGGTCACTTGCTCCCTGAGCAATTTTTCCATTTCTGTCTGATCGAGTTCTCCCAGCATTAGTTTGATTTTTGAATACCAAACATAAGCTTCAGTCAACCCCTAAAAAATGATCTAAGGCGGTATGAAATGTGAGTCTGATCATCTCTATTTGCTAATTGTCATCATTGCCTAAGGTCGGAAGGCTCCCGAAATTTAAGCGCAACAAATCTCACAAAAGCAGATGAAAAAGCTACTGGTACCCACTGATTTTTCCCCCGCCGCTCGTAGTGCAGGCCGCTACGCGCTCCATTTGGCACAGGAATTAAAACATGGCCTTCTACTGTGTCACTCCTGGTTAAGCCCCGTAGAAACACCCGGAGGTGCCCAAGTGGTTTGCCCCCTCGCCGATGACAGACCGATCAATGATGAAGTTTCTACCCAGCTTAAGGCCGAAGCTGAAAAATTGACGGAAAAGCGACATGAGATCGCGCAACTTTTTCCGGATCATTTCAGCCCTCCGCTGGCCTATTTAGCTGCAGCCGGCGAGTTGACCAACGTATTAGCAAAAATTACGGAGGAACAGCCGGTAACCATGGTTGTTATGGGTTTGTCCGGTGCCGGAAATCTGGAACACTTATTTATAGGCAGCCAAACAAAAAACGTCGTTAATCAAGCCACTTATCCCGTTTTGCTTATTCCACGGGATTTTACTTTCCGTCCTATTAAGCGGATCGCATTCGCTACCAGCCTGGACAAAAGTGACATTGCCGTTGTTCATTCCTTGGCAGGCCTGGCAAACATCTTCAGCGCTGAGATTAACATATGCCACGTTTCTAACGAAAAATTTGAGGAAGGGGAAGATAAATTTAAAGCGGATATCTTTATGTCTGAGCTTTGCGAGCGGGTAAACTGTGCTGATATTCACTATCATCATATCAAAAGTATGGATGTGGATCATGGGCTTGACTGGATCTACGAACACAGCCAGACCGATCTGGTAGTTATGGTCCACCGGCACCAAGGCTTTTTTCGCCGCCTATTTGGCGTCAGCCATACCCAGCAGTTGGCCAAACATATCGACCTGCCGCTTTTGGTTTTCCCTCCCGGCTATGGCGCGGCCCTGTAACTTTAGCTGGTATAAAAAAAGCCGCCTGAAAACAACCGGCGGCTTTTTTTATACCTTTTTAGAGTCCTCCTGTTTCAAGGTATGCCGGGATAACCAGAACGGGTAATTCCTGCTTTTTCAGCAGTTTAATACTCTGGCTGTTTCCGAAAAGCCGGCCCCAGAAACTGTGCTGGTCATGACAAAGCACCAAAAGATCTGACTTGTTTTCCAGGCAATGCCGGTTTAGCCGGCCGGTGATATCCCGGCCATAAATATTGTGATAACTAATATTTGGAAAGCGGAATTTGTCGATCATTTTTTTAAATTCTTCCTGGCGAAGCGCCGCGTCGTCTTCCTGCGAACCATATAGCATAACGTGGATGATCTCGAGTTCAAAGCCGAGCAGCCGCCCGATCCTGGTGAGGTAGTGTACTGCCCGCAGGTCGCCTTCATTCAGGTCGCTGGCAAAAGTGACTTTTTTTATTGGACCTGCCTTTTTATCTTCCGGGAACACCAACACGGGACGGTTGCTGTGATCGATAACCGCACGTGTATCACTGCCGAGGAAGAGATGGTCCAGCCTTCCACCTCTTCGACTGCCCATTACGATCAGTTCAATGTCTTTATGGTGCAGGTGAAGTTGCAAACAATCTGTGAGTGATCCATCCTCATGGCGCCATTCGATGGATGGCAATCTTTCCGTTGCAGGCATAGCTACCAGTTCTTCCTGCAAATTTTCTTTTAAGGCTTCCAGTTGCCCTTTGGATTGCTCACCATAAAGGAGGTTGTCAATCCCCCAGGAGTTATTGGGATATGCTTCCAGTGCCGGCTGTGGTGTCCAGGTGTGAAGAAGGACCAGGTTAGCGTGAAGTGCGCAGCAAAGCGGCAAGGCGGCTGAGGCAGCATGGGCTGCGGTCGAGCCCAGATCGGTTAAGACAAGGATTTTTTTCATGGTTTAAAAATTGATTTTCGGTAAGTAAATTAAAGGCAAATAGTTAATTATAAACATGATATCGGTCACAAGATGAATTGGGTGCAATCAGAAAAATATATGATCATGGTCATTCTCCGGCACCGCTTATTTGGCAACCTTTATCCTGTAAATGAATTTGTCATATGAAAACGATCGTCGCATTAACCGATTTTTCTCCGCACGGCAATCACGCCTGTCATTACGCCGCAGCACTCGCCGCACAAATCGAAGCTAACCTTCTATTGTGCAATGTTTATCTAGAACCCGCGTCTTTTCCCGGAGCGTATTCGATAGGTTGGCCAATGGAAGAATTTAACCTGCTGGAGGTGGAAAGCAACGATACGCTCCATTTATTACAGCAACAATTAGAAGAAGAATGGCGTGCCCGGCCGGGAACTCATCAGCTGCAGATCAGTACAGTGAGCACAGTGGGTGATGTTGCCTCGGTTTTAGCAGACCTGGAAAATTCCGGCGCGGTCTCCCTGGTTGTAGCAGGCACACACTGTGGAGGTAGTACAGGGGAGTTGTTTTTCGGTAATAAGATGCGCACCTTGATCGACAGTACCCGGCATCCTTTGTTGCTGGTGCCATTGGAAAGCCCTGTAACGCAATTAAAAAAGCTGGTCTTTGCCACGGACATGGAATTTCCGGAGCAGGATATCGCCGCTTTAAAGGTGATCAAAAAACTTGCTGAAAACACGGAAGCCGAACTACTGGTCACTACGGTTCTCAATGAAGTAGATCATGGCAGCGCCTGGGCAAAAGAAGAACAACAAATGTTGTCCGATCTTAGTCACGTAGCAGGAAATATGGGAGTGAAATGCAGGGTGATCAAAGGGGATCACGTAGACAACGTTCTACTTAAGTTTTGTACTGAAGAAAACGCGGACCTGCTGACCATGGTCCATCATAACCTGGGCATGGTTAAACGGTTGTTCAAAGGGAGCATGACCAAGAAAGTTGCCGGGAATAGTGGTATACCGTTGCTGGTCATTCCAGCCAAGTTAGCGTAAAGACGGGAGGATCATGCCGTCTTCCATCATGATAATGCGCTCCGTACGTTCCGCAAAGGCGTTATCATGTGTAACGACCAATAGCGTTTGGTGGTAGCTTTCGGCCAGCTCCTTGAAGATATCAAAAACTATCTCGGTATTTTTTTTATCCAGGTTTCCCGTAGGCTCGTCACCCATGATGATTACAGGGTCGTTAATGAGCGCCCGGGCGATTGCCACTCTCTGTTTTTGCCCACCTGATAGCTGGTTGGGCTTTTTGAGGGCTTCATCTGCGATATCCAATATTTTCAGTTTTTCCATAGCGCGGTATTCCACTTCCTGCGGAGAGATTTTTCCAAGTTTAAGACCCGGGAGCATTACATTCCGAAGCACTGAAAACTCGTTCAACAAATAATGGAACTGGAATATGAAGCCGATCTTCTCATTGCGTACCACCGCCAGTTCCTGTTCGCTGCGTCCTTTCATTGCACAGCCATCGATATGCAGCGTTCCCTCGTAATCCGTATCCATGGTAGAAAGAATATAAAGCAGCGTAGATTTGCCGCATCCGGATTTGCCAATGATCGAAGCGAACTCGCCACGGTCCAGGGAAAAGGTGACCTCCTTCAGTATCTGTATGGTTTGCGGATCATGGAAATATTTAGAGATGGCTGTGGCCTGTAAAAGTGTATCGTTCATTTTATTTCCCCCTGATGATAACGACCGGATCGACCCTGCTTGCTTTACGGGATGGAAAATAACCGGCCAGGTACGTGGTAATTATCGAAAAGACTCCCCCCGTCAGGTAAAACCGAGGGTTGAAGTCGATCGGATAAGTTTTGATCGTCGGCAGTGCGGTGGTATTGAAAGGAATATGTGCGACAATAGCGGACAGGCCGTAGCCCAGTAGAAGCCCGAATATCCCGCCGAACACTCCGATACTTAAAGCAATGACGTTAAAGATGCGGTTCACATCTTTAGCGGAGAAGCCGACCGCCTTTAATATGGCGATCGTATCAAGCTTTTCGTAGATCATCATATTCAGGATATTATATATGCCAAACCCGGCAACAATCAGCAGGGTGACCCCGACAGAATAGGAGATCAGTGTCCGGATAAAGTTTCCGGTTTCGAATTCGGAGTTGGCAGTCTGAATATCAATAGCATCCACATCAAATCGCTGCCTGTAGGTCCTGGCTAATGCCGGTGCCTGGCTAATATCTTTTAGTTTAACCTCAATGTCGGTTATGTAGTTATTGGATGCTCCCATGATCTTCTGGGCGGTTGCCACGGAGACATAGCTTTGTTCGTCATCAACCTGCTGAAGGCCTGTCTGGTAAATGCCGGCTACCTTTAGCGGGAACTGCTCACCCGTAACCGTGGTAATATGAATAACGTCACCGATATGGGCCAGCATTTTGATCGCGACCCCTTTACCCAGTAAAATGCTGTTGGACGTATTTTTCAGATCGATAAATCTGCCTTCAGTTACATAATCACTGAAAGAGAATAAGCGGTTCTCCCTGATGACATCTATCCCGCTGACAAGGCCGTTTAATTGGGTAGCGCCAACGTTATAAAAGACCTGCGTGCTCACCCGGGGCGAAACACCCATTACCTGCGGATTCATTTCCAGTACCTTCATAATAGGTAACGCATTATGAATTGCCAGGGGTTTTGAAACGGGTCTGACGGAACTGATAAAATGATGGTAACCATAAAACTGAGGCGATAATTCTATGGGTTGATGCTTTGCCGCTTCCACATCATTATACAACCGGATGTGAGGGGTACGGTTCACCACTAATCCATCAAGTAATTTATTAAGGCCTCCCATAAAACTGAGCAAGGCAATAAACATAGTGATACTGAAGGTCACGCCGATGGCTGCGACCAGGGTCTGCCGCCAGCGTGCCAGCAATAAGGAGCGGGCGATCTCTGTGATCAGTTTCAGGCTCACGGCATGGGATTTAAGATTTCATCCTGCTGTTTCAGACCAGCTAACACTTCTACCCAATTGTAATCGCTCAGGCCCGTTTTAATTGTTCGGGACTTTCCCCCGGACAATAAAACAGTAGAGTCGTTCATGAGACAAGACCGAGGGATCAGCAGCGCGTTCTTCTTAGTGCGGATAATGATATTGGCTTCAAGCGTGGTATTGGGGAATAATTTGGCGGGCGGTCTGGTGAAGGCGGCCTCCACTAAGAAAGTCTTACTGTGGTCGTTCATTGCCGGGTAGAGCTTGGTGACCACTGCCTCAAAAACCTGCCCTTTGTAGCTATCCATGGTGACCAATACTCGTTGTCCCGCAGCTATTCGGGCTATATCATATTCGTCGACCTGCATTTCCAGCAGGAAGCCGTTATTGCGGCCCAGCAAGGCCAGCGGTGTTTGCGGGTTTACAGACTCCCCGTTTTCCTTATATAATGCATATACCTTTCCATCCAGATTACTACGGAGGATAAAATCATTTTCCAGTTGCCGGCTAAGCTGCAGATTATTTCTGCTTTGGGCGGCGTTAAAATTGATCTGCCGCTGGAGGTCTTTCAGGTTCACACAGGCCGTATACCAGGTGGTCTGGCTTTGTTTCGCCGCTAATTCCCGGTCTTCCAGCTGCACTTTGGTGCCGATATCCTGCCGCCATAGGATGCGCTGACGTGCCAGAAGCACGGAATCATTCACCATTTTATCGTGCGCCGTTTCGACCTCCTGACGGGCAGCTTTCAATTTACCCTGATTTGCCGCTGCAGCAGTGTAGACAGCGCTCAATTCTGCATTTTCTTTATTTAACTGTTGTGCTTCCCTGCTGATCAATAATATGGGCGACCCTTTGTATATCTGATCTCCGACTTCTACGAACCGTTTTTGGATGACTCCGCTAACCGAGGCAAACGCCTGATACTGATCCCCGCTTTTTAGACTACCGGAGGCATAGACAGACTCGGATATGGAAGACAGCGATGGGTGGATCTTTTCCTGATGATTCTTGCAGGCAAATAAAAATAGACAGAGTATGAGGGATAATTGACTGCGCATGTTTGACTTTTCCAATACGGTTTCCTGTTAACAGCAAAGATCCTGTTTGCGCCAATACCGGGAAACGATACTGGTCAGCAAAAAAAATGATGCTGATCACTTTTGCAGGTAAAAGGCGCGTGAAAACCTACACCGCGGCAGGCTTTTATCCGATTCAAACTTTTCAAACGGAAATCGTCACGGGATACCTGCGCCTTAAATATGGCTG
Organism: Mucilaginibacter inviolabilis; assembly: GCF_011089895.1. Classification (NCBI taxonomy): domain Bacteria; kingdom Pseudomonadati; phylum Bacteroidota; class Sphingobacteriia; order Sphingobacteriales; family Sphingobacteriaceae; genus Mucilaginibacter; species Mucilaginibacter inviolabilis. The sequence goes on along the minus strand of NZ_JAANAT010000001.1, from coordinate 568,524 downwards.
ATCTTTCCGCGGCATTATTTTGCAGTAACCGGAGCCATATGGACTCGCTCAGGAACATCTTTTCAGGTCAATAATAACAAAAACTTTTTTGCCGATATGGAAATGGGCGCCTGACTGTATAGCAAAGCAATCTGTCCAGGTGGTCTATTCCCGGTAAGCATCGCGAATCCGGATTCAAAATATAGAATTCCCACAGGAGCAAACCACGCTGATCGACCTTATCTGCAGGTGGCCGGAGCCGGCAACTCTCGGCGAAAAGAATTTGAACAGCAGCCTACATTTTAACAGAGAAAAGCTTTAACTTTTCTTCGTGGAAGTTTTACGATACTTGTGACGCACTTTGCGGACAGTTAAACCCGACGATGTATGTCGTTGAGATGATCGGGACTTTTTGGGGCTTGTTTCAGTAGTGATCGGAATAAACGAGTTGCAGGAAATAAAAGGGACCGATGCGAACATCCGGCGGTGCCACCTCCAGTCATTGGCAGGTTTGTATAACATGGGTTTATTCAAAATACGTCGAATTCAGTATCAGCTGATCCTTCACGATTCTATAGCGATCTGCAGCCTCAGTTATTGTTTTTGCATTTTTTAGCGCCGCCACGTCATTGATAAGCGGCTTTAGCCAGTGGTGCAGCGCTTCATGGGCCGGACCTGACATGTGGCATTCCGTCACCATTTTAGTAATGCCATCAGCCAGGTCGAGCCGAACCTCCTGATAGTCTTCTATGGTTTTGGCTTCAGAAGTATCAAATGCCCGGACTGTGTTCCGGAGGTTGATCAGATTATTTTGAGTAGCCTGGTCAACTTTCCATTTTTGACCGCTATTCAACACTAAGGGCACACTTTCCTCCTTTTTTTCTTCAATATCGCTAACCGGGCTATCGATGATATTCTTTTCCGTATTTCGATGACCTTCACAACCCATCAGCAGGCTGCTTAAGACTAATGCAATAAACAATCGCTTCATATCCAATTTTTATGGCGGAAAACCGGTGACCTGTGATTTAGGACAATTTTCCAATGGTTACAAAATTAGTTAAACGTTAAAGGCGGAAAGTGACAAGGATCATGTTTAAAACTGAGTTTCATCATGTCTCCCCTGATCAATTAAGGACACTTTTGTCTTAAATAATTAATGGGTCTTGATCGCTAGGCGCCGTAGTTTACAATGAGCTGCGTGATACCGCTTAAAAATTGAAGCCTTTACCACAAACAATTCATAAAACGAAATGATGAACAGAAAGCTCACTTTGACAACAGTAGTAATAGCGGTGATCACGTCGCTATTCATGTTTAGCTGTGGACCTGGCAACGGGGCATCAGCTGATGAATCCGCCAGCAATGCCACGACGGCGCCGGCGTCCGACAAGCCTGCGGCAGCTTCTTCTTCCAGCGAAAAGGGCTTGGGGAAATTTACAGATGTAAAACTAACCTCGCCGTTGGATCAGAACATGGTCAGCCAGGGCAAGTCTATCTTTGATGTAAAGTGCAGCAGCTGTCATAAACTTACCGATGAGAAATTGGTTGGACCGGGCTGGAAAGGGGTGACCGACAGACGCAAACCGGAATGGATCATGAATTTCGTAACCAATACAGACGAAATGATCGACAAAGACCCGAATGCACAAGCACTGCTCGAAAAATGTATGGTACGCATGCCGAATCAGCATTTGAGCGATGATGATGCCCGTCACATTCTGGAATTCATGCGTAATAACGACGGAAAAAAATAAACCCTTTCACCTAACGATACAATTTATATCATGAAAAAAACTTTGATAACGCTATGTACAGTTGCCGCTGTGGCAACCATACATAGCTGTAAAATGAAAACCGCTGACTCTGCCGTTTCCGGCGATGCGGCCTCAAAAGTCTATGTGGCACCCGGCAAATATGACGAGTTCTATAATTTCGTTTCCGGCGGTTTTAGCGGAAATGTTACCGTTTACGGACTGCCTTCTGGCAGGTTGCTGAAAACCATTCCTGTGTTTTCGGTGTTTCCGGAAAACGGATATGGTTACAGCGAGGAAACAAAAGCCATGCTGAATACCACCAATGGTAAAGTAGATTGGGATGACCAACACCACCTGGAGTTGTCGCAGACCAATGGTAAACATGACGGTCGCTGGTTATTCGCTAATGCGAATAATACACCAAGGGTTGCCAGGATCGACCTGACCAATTTCCGTACCCAGGAGATCCTCCAAATACCGAACAGTGCGGGTAACCACTCCTCGCCGTTCTGTACGGAAAATACAGAATACATTGTTGCAGGTACCCGTTTTTCGGTACCGATGGGTGATGCCGATGTACCGATCAGTTCCTTTAAAAAGAACTTTAAAAGTACAGCCTCATTTATCAGTGTGGATAAGAACACCGGGCGCATGAAGATCGCCTTTCAGATCGTTCTTCCAGGTATGAACCTGGACCTGAGTCACGCGGGCAAAGGACCTTCACATGATTGGTTTTTCTTTTCCTGCTATAATACCGAACAGGCTTATACCATGCTGGAAGTCAATGCTTCTCAAAAGGATAAAGACTTCATCGTGGCGGTGAACTGGAAGAAAGCCGAAGAATATGCCAAAAGCGGCAAAGGCCATACCTTGCCAGCTTCTTATGCCCATAATACTTTTGATGAAAACACACAGAAAGCTTCTACTGTAATGGAAAAAGATGTGCTGGTTTTAGATCCTAAGGATTGTCCGGATATGGTCTATATGATTCCTTGTCCTAAATCTCCACACGGCGCGGACGTTGACCCGACCGGTGAATATATTGTTGGCAGCGGTAAACTGGCCGCGCTGATCCCGGTGTTCTCGTTCGATAAAATCCAGGCTGCGATCAAAAACAAAACTTTTGAAGGGGACTTCTACGGTATCCCCGTCATCAAATATGAAGCAGCCTTACATGGCGAAGTAAAAAAACCAGGTTTAGGCCCGCTGCACACGGAATTCGATGGTAAGGGCAATGCCTATACGTCGATGTTCCTTTCATCAGAAGTCGTGAAATGGCGCATCAGCGACCTGCAGGTACTGGACCGTGCACCGACCTATTATTCTGTAGGTCACATCATGATCCCTGGCGGGGATACCCGTGAGCCTTACGGTAAATATCTGGTGGCTTATAATAAGATTACCAAGGACCGCTATCTGCCGACAGGGCCGGAATTATGCCAGTCTGCCCAGTTGTATGACATCACTGGCGATAAGATGCAACTGCTGCTGGACTTTCCAACTACGGGCGAACCGCACTATGGTCAGGGGCTTCCTGCAAGCATGATTAAAGACAAACAGGTCAAATTCTTTGACATCAATAAGAATCATAATGAATTCGTATCGATGGGTGAGAAAAATACGAAAGTGGTTCGCAACGGAAACCGGGTAGATGTCTACATGACCGCCATCAGGTCGCACCTGACCCCGGATAATATTGAAGGTGTGTTTGTGGGTGACGACGTTTACTTCCATGTGACCAACCTGGAACAGGATTGGGATATCCCGCATGGTTTTGCCGTCAAGAATTCTTCTTCGGTGGACCTGCTGATCATGCCTGGAGAAACCCAAACCATCAAATTTACTCCGGTTAAACAAGGTATATATCCTTTCTATTGTACTGATTTCTGCTCTGCCTTGCACCAGGAAATGTCGGGTTATCTCCGGGTATCGGCTAAAGGCGCCAATGTACCCTTGAAATTCGGTTCAGGCGTTACCGCACCGGAAACTGCCGCAAAATAATTAACACTGATCGAGGGCAATGCTGCATTGCGGCATTGCCTTTTTTATAGGCCAGAAAATGAAAAAGTTAACTAATCCCGGAAAAATAAGCATCATTGCCGTAATTGTGTTATTAGTGTCGTTGTGGTTTTTCCCCATGTGGCGAATCGACCTGCGTGCACCACAATACCCCGGCGGTTTATCCATGAAGATATGGATCAATGATGTAAAGGGCGATGTCGATATTATCAACGGCTTAAACCATTATATCGGTATGAGCACGATTCACAAAAAAGACTTCCCAGAATTTGTTTTCCTGCCAACGACCATGATGGTCTTTATGATATTGGGCCTGGTTGTCCTGGTCCTCAACAGGAAAATTGGTTATTACCTATGGACCGGTGTATTCACATTCATCGCCATTTTTTCATTTTATGACTTTTATAAGTGGGAATATAATTATGGACACAATCTGGATCCGGCGGCACCGATCAAGGTTCCGGGCATGTCTTACCAGCCTCCATTGTTCGGCTACAAAAAACTACTGAATTTCGAAGTGCTGTCTCAGCCAGATGTCGCGGGCTGGTGTTATATCTGTGCTGGCGTCATCCTCGTGTCGGCGGTAATTTACGAATGGAAAAAAAGCGTAACCAAATGAAAAAACTACTGAGCATTATCAAAACCGCGCTGTTCTTTGCCTTGCTTGCTGGTTGCAAGCCTGGTTTTGAGCCAGTCAATTACGGACATGACAGCTGCACCCATTGCCGTATGACCATTGTGGATATGCATTTTAGCGCTGAACTGCTGACCAGTAAAGGGCGCGCTTACAAGTTTGATGATTTCGGCTGCCTGTTAAAATATCTGAAGGACGAACATATCCATGATCCGGGCATGAAGATATATGTGGCTGATTTTGACCATCCCGGAGGGGCGTTTTTAGATGCCCGCCGGGCGGTTTTTATTCGGAATGAAAACCTGCATTCCCCCATGAATGGCAATCTTGCCGCTTACACTGATAAAACGGCTGCCACCCATGCGGGAACGGAAATAAAATTGCTTACGCTGCCTGACCTTGAATAATGAAACACACTTTTGGTATATGCTGGATATGGATACTGCTGCTTTCCGCTGTGGAAGGCAATTGTACAGAGATCCGCGTCAGGCCGGGCGTGAACAGCCTTCGCATGGCTATTGGGCGGGCAACGGCGGGAGATACTTTGCTTATACAGGCAGGGCTATATCGCGAGCACGACCTTACTATTGATAAGAAACTGACCTTGATCGGTGCTGGTTATCCCCATATTGACGGGGAGAACAGGTATCAGTTGCTTCTGGTAACAGCCGACGGCGTTTCGATCTCGGGCCTGCAGCTCCAGCATGTAGGCAAAGCCAGCCTGACGGATATGGCGGGTATCAAAGTAATAGGCGCAAAAAACGTCACTATTTCCAATAACCATTTCTTTAACAACACTTTTGGCGTTTATCTCCAGAATGCATCCCAATGTCGGGTGGTTAAAAATCTGATCCATTGTGATATAAGTGACGAGGTGAATGGCGGAAACGGCATACACGCGTGGAAGTCCGACCACCTGACCATTGAGCGAAACACCATTTCGGGACAGCGTGACGGGATCTATTTCGAGTTTGTAACTGAATCCTATATCCGTGGTAACCGTTCTTTTAGGAATGCACGCTATGGGCTGCATTTCATGTTCTCCCATCACGATACCTACACACAAAACGTATTTCAGGATAATGGCGCGGGCGTGGCGGTCATGTACTCCAAGGGTGTAATCATGCGCGACAATCTTTTTCTGCATAATTGGGGGGATTCGTCGTATGGCCTGCTGTTGAAAGAGATAACTGATAGTTATATTGAACATAACCGGTTCGTCAAAAACACGATCGGCCTGCACATGGAGAGTACGACCCGTGTCGAAGTTAAACGCAATCTTTTTCAGGAAAATGGCTGGGCAGCAAGGGTTCAGGCCAGCTGTAGTGGCAGTGATTTTACCGCCAATAATTTTATCGGTAACTCCTTTGATGTGGCCACCAATGGCACGATGATGCTCAATACGTTTAACAGGAATTACTGGGATAAATACGATGGCTATGATCTGAACCGGAACCAGGTAGGTGACGTGCCTTACTACCCGGTCAGTGTGTACTCCGTGATCACCGAAAAGATCCCCGTCACTATGATCCTTTACCACAGTCTGTTAAGTGACATCATGGATCAGGTGGAGAAAGTCATGCCGACCGTTATTCCCGATAAATTAAGGGACAATGAGCCGCTTATGAAAAAAATAACATTATGATCTCAATCAATAACCTCAGCAAATCCTTCGGTAATTTCAAAGCGCTGGATGACCTCAGTCTGGAACTGGAGCGAGGGAACACCGTATCGCTCCTGGGCCCGAACGGCTCCGGTAAAACGACACTCATTAAATCGATCCTGGGCCTGGTGATACCTGAAAGCGGGTCGATCGCCATTAACGGTACACTGGTAAAACAGGATTTTGCTTACCGTTCCCGTATTGGTTATATGCCCCAGATCGGAAGGTATCCTGAAAATATGACGATCAAACAGGTGATCGATATGCTTAAAGAAATTCGCAAAGACCACCGCGATCATGACGAGGAATTGATGGAAAGCTTTGAACTGCGGACTATACAGCATAAAACTATGCGCAGCCTTTCGGGTGGCACCCGGCAAAAGGTCAGCGCCTGTCTGGCCTTTCTGTTTAAGCCCGATATACTGATCCTGGATGAACCGACCGCAGGTCTTGACCCGCTGGCCAGTGAACTTCTTAAAGACAAGATCGTAAAGGAAAGAAATAAAGGCAAACTGATCCTGATCACCTCGCACGTTTTAAGTGACCTGGATGAGATCACCAGCCATGTCGTTTACCTGCAGGACGGCAAACTTGTCTTTTACAAGGATGTGGAGGAACTGAAAATGGCTACCGGCGAACAAAAACTGAACAAAGTGATCGCTACCATTATGCAAAAAGATTTTATCGACCAACATTTCAGCGTATGAGAACGATCATCAAATATGTATTGCTGGACCTGCTCCGGAACAAAACGATCCTGGTTTATACCCTGATCCTCGCTGTTCTGGCAGTGAGCGTGCTGAGCATGAGCGGCAATTCTTCCAAAGGCCTGCTGAGCTTACTCAACATTACCCTGCTGTTCGTTCCGATCATCAGTATATTATTTGCAACGATCTACCTCTTCAATTCCGTTGAATTTACGGAACTGCTGCTGGCGCATCCGATCAAGCGGCGGATTATGCTGATTGCGGAATTCACAGGGGTTGCCTTAGCATTAGCCATGGCATACCTCTTGGGGGTCGGCTTGCCGGTGATCTTTTTAAATTACAGTCCGGCATCACTCACGCTCTTGTTGAGCGGCTTGTTCCTGACCCTCATATTTACTGGGCTTGCGCTGGCGATCTTCGTGGTCTTTAAAGATAAGACCAAGGGCATTGGTGCAGCTATCATCACTGCTTTGTTTTTTACGCTGTTGTTTGATGGCTTACTCTTGTCCTTTATTTACTCCTTCAGTGATTATCCAATCGATAAACCGCTATTGGGCATGGTTTCCCTGAATCCGGTCGACCTGGGCCGTATCCTGGTGCTTCTACAGCTGGACGTTGCAGTTATGATGGGTTATTCCGGCGCCTTGTTTAAAGAGTTTATGGGTTCAGTGTTCGGCAGCCTTTACAGTGTCGCGTGCATGAGCCTGTGGGTGATTTTACCTTTATGGTATGCCATGCGAAAATTTGACAGAAAAGACCTTTAAAAATACTAATCATGAATTGGCCCTGCTGAAACCAGAAAACGGACGCCTCACCGGGTGGCTTTTTCTGCTCATGGCATAACAAAACCGATAAACTTAATTGATCTCACCATGGAAACTGTACAAACCCCTGCCACGCAAACCTATACCGCTGACGAGGCTTACGAAAGGTCGCTCGCCTATTTTGATGGGGATGATCTGGCGGCCAGGGTCTGGGTAAGCAAATATGCGCTGAAAGATTCTTTCGGCAATATTTTTGAAAGCTCTCCCGACGACATGCACCGCCGGATCGCGGGTGAGATCGCGCGGATCGAACAGCGCTATGCCGCACCGATGAATGCCGGTGAAATATATGAGTTGATCCGGGATTTCAGATATCTGATTCCCCAGGGAAGTCCGATGACCGGTATCGGTAACCCTTACCAGATCGCCTCCCTTTCCAATTGCTTTGTGATCGGCCAGAACGGGCATGCCGACTCTTATGGCGGGATCATGAAAACCGACCAGGAACAGGTGCAATTGATGAAAAGACGGGGCGGTGTGGGCCATGACCTGTCCTATATCCGGCCAAAGGGATCTCCCGTAAAAAATTCTGCGCTGACCTCCACGGGCATTGTCCCATTCATGGAACGCTTCTCTAATTCTACCCGTGAGGTGGCCCAGGATGGGAGACGTGGTGCGCTGATGTTATCCATTGCTATCCGTCACCCCGATGCAGGAGACTTTATTGATGCGAAACTGGATCAGGGTAAGGTTACCGGGGCTAATATTTCGGTCCGTCTCGACGATGATTTTATGCAGGCCGTAAAAACGGGGCTGCCCTACCGACAGCGGTACCCGGTAAACAGTGATGAGCCGCTCTATGAACAGGATATTGACCCGGCGCAGCTTTGGAGCAAGATCATTCACAATGCCTGGAAGTCCGCCGAACCCGGCGTGTTGTTCTGGGATACCATAATCCGCGAATCACTGCCCGATTGCTACGCGGACCTGGGCTTTGCGACGATATCGACCAATCCATGCGGCGAAATTCCCTTGTGCCCCTATGATTCCTGCCGCCTGCTGGCGATCAATTTATTCAGTTATATAGATCAGCCATTTACGGCCGAAGCCCGTTTTGACTGGGAACTATTCCGGAAACATATACATGCTGCCCAGCGCCTGATGGATGATATTATCGACCTTGAACTGGAAAAGATAGAAGTTATTTTGCAAAAGATCGATAAAGATCCGGAGGATGCCGAACTGAAGCGTATAGAAAAGCATCTATGGCTGAATATAAGGAAAAAAGCCTTGGAGGGCCGTCGCACAGGAATTGGTATCACTGCCGAAGGCGATATGCTTGCCGCTTTGGGACTACGCGATGGCAGTGAGGAAGGAACGGCGTTCGCCGTTAAGGTACATCAAACCGTGGCCCTGGAAGCCTACCGGGCTTCCGTAACGATGGCTAAATCCCGGGGGGCATTCCCTATTTTCGAAGCCGGAAAGGAAAAGGAAAATCCATTTATCCTGCGCTTAAAAGAGGCGGATCCGGAGTTGTTTTACGAGATGCAGGAATACGGGCGTCGTAATATCGCCTTACTAACGATAGCGCCCACCGGGACGACGAGCCTGATGTCACAGACCAGTTCGGGTATCGAACCGGTGTTCATGCCGGTTTACAAGCGACGCCGGAAGGTCAATCCGGGCGACCAGAATGCCCGCGTGGATTTTGTAGACCAGGTCGGGGATTCCTGGGAAGAGTACGTGGTTTTTCATCACAGGTTCCGACAATGGATGACCGTCAACGGCTATGATACGAACAGGGATTATTCGCTGCAGGAACTGGAGGAACTGGTAGCACGTTCGCCCTATTATAAAGCGACTGCTAATGACGTTGATTATCTTAAAAAAGTAGAAATGCAGGGGGCCATACAAAAATGGGTCGATCATTCGATCAGCGTGACCATAAATATGCCGGCTGATGTTTCAGAAGATCTTGTCAGTCAGTTATATATGGCCGCCTGGGAAGCTGGTTGCAAAGGTGTGACCGTTTACCGTGACGGTTGCCGTTCAGGTGTACTGGTAGCCAATACCGCCACTGAAACAAATCCGGATATGATCAGCTTTACGACTACCCGGCCGCCAATACTGGACGCCGAGATCGTCCGCTTCCAGAACAGCAAGGATAAATGGATAGCGTTTATCGGCTTGATCGAAGGGAAACCTTATGAGATCTTCACCGGGCTTGCAGATGATGAAAACGGCCTGTTGATACCGAAATGGGTAAATGAAGGGCTGATTCTTAAAAGCAGGGATCCGGAAGGGACATCGCGTTACGATTTTCAATACAAAAACCGCCACGGCCATAAAACTACGATCGAAGGTTTATCCTATAAGTTTAACCCGGAGTACTGGAATTATGCCAAACTGATCTCCGGCACCCTACGTCATGGTATGCCCATTGAAAAGGTCGTTGACCTGGTCAGCAGCCTGCAGTTGGATGAAGCCATCAATACCTGGAAGAACGGTGTGGCACGGGCGCTAAAAAAATATATCCCTGATGGCACCCAGGCGCGAAAACAGCGATGCGCGACCTGTCAGTCTACCAATATCCATTACCAGGAGGGCTGCCTTACCTGTAAGGATTGCGGCTCTTCGAAATGCGGCTAAGCAAAGAGAGCCTGCTGGATTTTCCGGCAGGCTCTTCATAAAAAGCTTCAATTCACCTCACCAACCCAGTTCCCGCCGTCCCATTTCACTGATCATATCCGCTGACCAGGCTGGGTTAAAAGTGATCTCGACAGCAATCGTGAAAGCGGGAAAGGCTTTGGCTGCGCTCATTTCAACTGCCGAACGAATGTAATCACCCGCCGGGCATGCCGGTGTGGATAATGTCATCAGAATGCTGATCTTTCTCTCTTTCACATCAAAGGAAAAACCATAGATCAGCCCGAGGTCAACAACATTCAGATCGAGCTCAGGATCCTTGACCACGGATAAGATTTCCATAAGCAGTAGCTTTTCCTGGTATTGCGGGTCAGTTATCGCGATCTCGATCATTTTCTGAGTTTATTAATGATGTAAAACACATGACCTGCATACAGCAACGCTGCAGTCGTCATTAATGCGCTGCCCGGATACATCAGCCACTGGCTCCTCAAAAGTATACCGGTTAGGAACAGCAGGAAGCCGGTCAGGTACGGATAAAGCTGGATCTTTACCAGTTTTTCGCTATACAGGTCCCTGGGCTGCAGATCTGCGATCTTGTCCGGTTTATTCAGGTGCGTCCAAATGATAAAGGGAAGGGTTTTAAAGGTCTGCCCCATGATCAGGATCGTGATAAAGCCTGCAAAAAAAGCATAACCATAGGCCGAAACAATGTTGACCGGTGTTTCCTTGACCCAGAACAATGCCGCCATTAGCAGCATAAATGGCAACGCAATCGCCGCTATGGCAATGGTCGTCATTTTCATGCCGGCATCCATTTTTTTTCGGATGGCGCTCCGGTAGCAATGATACAGATAAACCAGATAAAAAGCGAGGCCACCTATCACCAGCGTGACATCAATCAGCAGTCCATTAGCAGTTTGAAAGATCATGCCTTCCGCTAAAAGAAGTACTAAACCGATATTGATCAGGTAGTAGGCGGCCGTCAGGTATTTTCTGACTTCTTTTCGGCTTAATAAAAACATGGGCACCAGCCTGGAACTTACGCCTATTACCAGCAGCAGGAACCAGCCCGCCATTCCTATTGAAGCGTGTATGCGCAGGTAATGCAGATGGTTTTCCGGCAGCAAGCCAAACCGGAAGTTGAGTAAGAGGAACAGACCGATACTTGCCGTAACGATCAGCCATAGGTGTGCAGTAACCATGAAGTCGACGGCGATGGCTGGTGTCGCTTTTCGCGTTGTCAAAATGATATTGGCCACATGAATGATCAGCGCAGTAAGAATCAGCCCCGCGCCGGTAAAGATCATCGCGCCCAATTCGAATACCCAGAAGGCATGCACCAGCAGGCAGGTGCCCAAGGTGATCAGTAAGAAGGATAACAACGGTAAGTTTTCACTATACAGTTTTTTATCCGCAATAACCGGGATCAGCTGATTGCTTGCACCCATGATCACCATGGTTGCCCAGCCAAAGACCGTCAGGTGCGTGATGGCCAATATATGTGGCTGGAAAAAATGACCACGGAAATCGCCTACCGAAAGCAATGTCAGCGCCGAAATAAGAAGCAGTGAAATTACTGCCGCTAAATAATAAGGCAGGATCGCACGTTTGCGGGGTACCTGGTGAGCTGGCATTTCCATTATTGTCCTGGATAAATGATGAGATCAATACCTTCACCGGCAGCTTGCCAGGAAAATTTAAAATGACGTTCCGTTAACTCCGGTAACAAGTAGACCGGGACCTTTTTGTGGTGAACATACAATGCCGTTTCACCGGGTAATTCTTCCAGCTTCTCCAGTATCGTGATCATGGGGCGGGGCATTTCCAGCGCCCGTACGTCAATGGTCACCAGCTTACCGGCAAAAGTTTCCAGTAAGGTCGCAAATTCCTGCCCGGTCTGTTGATATGCGGCTGGCACAGCCGATTCATCGTCCGCGGTAATATAGGTTTCTACGAGGTCTGCTGATTTCCGCAGCACTGTTACCAGGAAATGTCTGGACTTCAATATCTTGACCAGCGGTGCAGGCTCAAAAGAATTGATCAGGAGCAGGGTTTGCCCGGCGCCTATACCTTTGACCGCTGTCATGATCTGCTGGAAAGGGTCGTTCCCTGAAGCTAACAAAGGACGGGCGTCAAATACCTGGTCATAGACGAGCGCGGCATGTTCGCCGATCTTTTCGGGATTCATTCCGGCAACATCTTCGGTAAGGTCCACCTGGAAACCGATGCCACCAAGGCTATTCAAAATGAGCTCACTGGTGCAATTACCGATCTTTGCGGCGTCAGCAATGGTCGCTCTCCCGGCGAGAACTTTTCGCAGTACCGGGTTTCTCAGCTTTTTAAAAAACGGGTTCAATTTCACCAGGACATCCACAGCGCGGCTGTCTGCTTTGATGATCTCGCTGATCTTGGAATTGTTATTAATGGTCATAACTTGAATAGATAAGCCGGACCAGTAAAGCCGGTCCGGCAGGTTATTTAGCCACCGGCCTGTTCCAGGTCGATCGCTTTCGGAAATAGGATGTTGTTTTCAAGGTGGATATGCAGGTGAAGATCGTTTTCAAAATCTTCCAGCTTTTTGAATAGCAGGCCATAGCTGTTGCAGGCATTTTCTGGCAAGGTATAATTATTGGTGAGAGTCCTGATATCCTCAGCTAAACGGCCAACGATATCATGGTCGTTTTCCATCACGGCAACCGGTTCTTTTACCGAAGTAAAGGTTTGCGGTGCGTCCTGGCCGTTCGCGCGGGCCTCCACCTGTTTGATGTAAGGAAACAGGATGGTTTCTTCTTTCTTCATGTGCAGTATGAGTTCATTGCCCATCGCGCTCAATTTATCATATACCTTGATCAGTTCAGGATGGACGTCCCCATGACGTTTGGCCACCTTCCCGCCAAGCTCCAACAATATGGGCAGGTTGTTCTTTACATATCCATGGTGAACATTGACGATATAATCGGCCAGGAAGGCCAGGTTCCAGGAACCGAAATCATGCTGCGCAGCGACAGCCGCAGTCTGTGGTTTTTCGAGTTCCGCCCGGACAGCTAAAACATCGAGGCCTTTTTCCCGGCAGGCTGCCTCCAAGGTTTTTTTACCACCGCAGCAAAAATCCAGTCCGAATTTTTTAAGTACTTCGGCTTTGCGCAGGTCTTTGGCCACGATCTCACCCATGGTCTGCGCTTGCCCCTCCGCGTCGTTCCTGCGGATCTCCACTTCCCAGATCGCGGGGCCGTTCAACAGGTAATTCCAGGTAAAACAATTACCACGCTCACCTAATAATTGATAATAAAGAGGTTTGGGGTCATGGTCATTATGGATGATCATCGCTGTGCCAGGTAATAATTTGTCAAAATGGGCAAATATCGTTGGGTGTTTTAAGCGGGGTTCGATGATGGTCACATCTAATACTTCGGGTTGTAATTCTTCAGTCTGGTTCATATAATTAATTTTTTATGTTAAAGATTTTCTTGTTTCAGTAGAAATTTGTCTGCCTGTTGAGCGCTGGCATCTGGCGCAACCTATGGCCGTCATCATCGCACCGGCTAACAGAAAGAGGGCGGTCACCCAGAGCCATATCGGGCAGGACGGGCAACTGGCGGAGCACATGGCAGCGAGTCCCTGGGTCATTAGTAGCAGTTCATTGACAATGACCGCAGTGGTAAAAATGGCGATACCCCATAACCTTGTTTTACCCGGGAAATTTAAATAGCCATTAAGAAAAAAGTGGGCCAGGAGAAAAGTCGTGACAAACCCCAACATGACCAGGTGCAGGTAACCAATAATCACCGGACGGTTATCAAATATTAGCGCGCCGAGTTCCGGAAAAACGATCCCAGCCTGCATCAGGGTCTTCAAAACGAAGGCGGTCATAGCTAATGCAGTCAATATCCGCAAAGGTTTTGGTCCCGATCTCAGGCTGGTCCACGCAGCTTTAAATACAAAACTAAAATAGTGCAGACAAACTAGAAGCATGATGCATCCGATCGCAGCCAAACTGCGGATCAGGATATTAGGATAATGCCACAAGTAGGAAAGAAAAAGGGTGGGCAGTACAGCAGCCGATAACAGCCCGGCAAACCGAACGGCCTGTTGCCGGGTTTTACCAGACCAGGTATCACTTATTTTGGCGAACCATACCGCAAAAACAGCCAGGGTAAAAAAGCCGTTATACTGCAGATGCAGGTAAGTATAAATGGAATCCTTATATAAAAGCAGATTAACCGAATGAGTGGCCAGCATATAAGCCAGTGTAAACGGACCTACGGAAGAAATGCAAAGGGACGCAAGTGAGACGACTGCCAGTTGAAAAATAAACGGGGAAACCGCTGACTTACGCAGGTCCCTGATAAAGCACCAGGAAAATGCATAGGTGGCGAAAATAAAAAGGGTGGAAAAGGAGATCGACCAAAAGCCGTAGCCCTGGAAGGGAAAGCTCAGCAGCATGCCTGCCGCCGTCAGGAATATACCGCCCAGCAGGTAATTGTACTTCCGCTGTCCGCTAAATTTTGCGGGTAACAACTCGAAAGTAAACAAGGTTAGCAGACACAGGGTGATCCAGCCACCAAAGGCAAAGTGCGAATGTGCATTCAGTATATATTTAAAATCCAGCCATGGAATTGAAAACAGGATCTTACTGCGTAAGACTGCGCCCAGCAATGCAACCACCGCGAGATTGAACAGGCATAGGGTAATCCAGTTATGTTTTCTTTTTATCATTATTTGAGGTATATAAAGACCTTTTTGTCTTTCATCGGTCAACGACCTGATTAATTCTTTCTTAAAAAACCACCGCCCTTTTTCAGTTCAGTAGCCATCTCCGCGATCGTCGCCTTCTCCATCATTTTGATTATGGCGTTGCGGATGGGCTTGAACTGGTGATGGATCGGGCAGGGTTCCTTTTCTGAACACTCCTTCAAACCAAGGCCGCAGCCTCTGAACAGGCCATCTCCGTCTACCGCTTTAACGATCTCGATCAGGGAGATCGCCGGCTGCGTGTTGTCCAGATAAAATCCGCCGTTCACCCCGGCTTTCGAACTAATGATGCGGGTTTTCGTCAGCACCTGCAGGATCTTGGCCGTAAAGTGCTTTGGAGCAACGATATGGTCGCATATCTCACCGATCCCGACCATTTTATCCCGTGTACCCTCAGCTGCGATATAGATCGCTGCACGGATGGCATATTCACTGGATTTAGAAAACATAATGATCGGAGTTAATCAACATCTCGTCAGGGTTCTGGAAAACGTTCCTGCAAAGGTTCATGCTTTTTAGTTCATGGGCCATGACCGGCGTCACGCCAAAATATGATATTGGTCAGTTGACTGCCTGGCTATTATGAAGGGGGCTGATGGCCAGATAAAAAACAACGTTGAGCTTATCATTGGTTCTGATCATACCGCCCAGTTTACGCGGGGGGATGAGGTTGAATTCGGTAAAGGTAACATCGCGTGTGCCCAACAAGTGGATTTCCCGCTGCGAATCAGTGGATACCTGATACCTAACCTCAAAGCGTTTTTTCACCCCGGCCAGTTCAATATCGACGAGGCCGGTGATCATTTCGGGCTGCGCGGAAAGTGCGGGCATTTTGCTGAGGGAAAGAAAACTGATCTTCAGGGCAGGTACCACGGGTTCTTTCAGGGTTTTGCGCAGGTCGTTGGTCATGATCGCGTTATGACAGTCAAAGCTCCGGATCTTCAAAATAACCGTACCCGAGAGCGCAACGCCAACCTGCCCTTTGGTCAGTATGAGGGTATCCGTCCGCCCGTAACTGGGAATATCACAAGTAAATTTATTGATATTGGTGCTCCCGTTGATCATTAGGCTGCTGTTTTTATTGATCAGCCATTTTTCGGCATCCCCAGGGTCAAACGTTGAACGGTTTCCGGTAAATCCGGTCAGCAATAACAGAACGATCATCCACCCTAAATTTATAAAACGCATAACGTTAATTTTGATCAGGGGTTAATTTTAGCGAACACCATTCCTGCCAGGGTTGCCTGTACCAAACCGTAAATAAACCAGCTGCTCACCATGGCAATGGTGATATCAAGCGCACTAAAAGAAATCCACATGACCGGCAGCAGGGCAATGAAGGCATAGACAAGCCCGAATTCTATTCCTCTTAAAATGAAGTAACCTTTGAACATTCCTTTGAACCGGTCCCAAAACCACGAAAGCGAAAAACTGAATACAAAGGCATGGAGGTAAAAGAGTACGTCCCTGCTGCCGTCGGAATTAAACAGCGGATTAAAGTATTCGGTAAAAAGCGATGGAAAGTATTTGACGGCCAGGTAAAGACTGCCGTAGCTTAAGACAAACAATATGCAGCCGGCGATCAATCCGGCAAACAGAATCCTTTTCATATTAATGAGGTATGAACCAAACCTCATTAAAAATGTCAAGGAGGTTGGTTAATGGTTGGGTTGGTTAAAACGAGATCGCCGCCTGAATGACAAGACCGCTGAATTTGCCGCCGTTAAACAGGTTCGTCGCATCATAGCCCTTATACTGCTGGCTCACATATTCACCCTTCATCATGATGTTTTTGGTCAGAAACCAGCCGGCAGAGGCCGCAGAGCGGTTGACCGTTACATTGCTGCTATTGCCGGTAATGGTAGCGTTCACGGTGTCATAGCGGTAGCCGATCCAGAAATTCTCTGTTTCAGCCGGGAACCGGTAGACCAGATCGCCCGCGTATTGTTTGGCGCTACGGTTGCTGGTTTCCGTGATCGCACGCCCCCTGGCATTTTCGATGGTTCCGAAAAATTCAAGCCCTTTATATTTAAGGAACAGATTGCCCATGAAGCTATGATTCTCCTCGCTAAAACCAGGATTGAACCTGCCGGAGAATGCATTGTAGTCCACAGCCTGTGTCAGGCTGGTGCCGGCTGCGGTAGTCGGGTTTGACATCACGTTGAAGTAATTCGATCCAGAGCGGTCGCCGCCAAAAAGGGTGTTGCTGTTCGCGCTGTTTACTGTATAAAACGATCCTGACACCCTTAACCTGAAATCGGGGTTTAATTGTTTGTCGTATCCCAATTTACCCAAAAATGCCGGTGGGAATTTATTTACCTGACCTGTTGCCGCGTCAATCTTAGTTGGTGCGATGGTCACCGCATTGAGTTCGCCATCGGTAATACCGCCCATCGCGAATAGACCTGTTTTCTGGCATTTATAATACACATGCATCCCGATCTCGGTAGCGAATTCATCCATTACATAATTCTCTATGAAAGGATTGTAAATCGTGTTTCCTCCATCCGATCTGCGGAAATGCTGATCACCGTAGTCCACATCAGACTGTCCTACCACGAAGGTTACATTCTTCATGATATCATCCACCAACGGGCTGTGCAGGAAAGGCATTTTATCAATCTGTAAATAGCCGCCTTTTACCCAGGTATCCTCATGGTGCCTGGTAGAAAGGTAAGAGGTCAGATTTAAGCGGATACCATCTGCTAACTGGACGTCAAAGATCAGATTGGCCATAGGGAGGTTAAAGCCATTATACAAAGGTGTAATACTGTTCACGTCGCCGGTTGAGGTGCCTACCGTTTTGATGACCGGGGTGGCCGTATTGGAAGCTTTCAGGGTCTGATACGCCAGGGTAAAACCTCCACCGATCTTTACTTTAAGGCCTGTGAATTTTACGGTATCTTTTTTACTGGTTTCAAACACGTTGATACCGCTTTTATCGTTAGGACGATAAAACTGCATTTGTGCGTCCTGTGCATGGGTTATGAGGGGTGTGAAGCTAATCCCTGATAGGGTTATAGCAGCTACTATGGTTAGATATTTAATTTTCATAACAATGATTTTTATAGGGATTTAGTTAATAGCTGATTATTTTTATAGGTAAGATTGAATTGTATCGTCAGATCGTTTTTAACCTTCATGGCACCCAGCATAAAGCTTGGTGGCTCGATCTTATAGTCGGTCAGCTTCAGGTTCTCAGAACCTGTAATGGTGATTGTATTATCGGGATTAACCCCAGCTGTGATATACATTACAATGCTTTGGGTAACGCCTGCGATAGTCAGGTCACCTGTCGCCTTCACCTGGTACTTATTCTTTGCGGCTGCCGTTATCAGGGCAGTTGTTAACTTATAAGTAACCTTTGGATATTGGTCGGCTTTCATCGTTTTGTAAGTTCTGCCGTCCATCGATTCATGTTCGCTTTTGAGGCTTTTCGCATTTACCGAAAAGGTGAAGGCCGTAATACTGCGAAGCTGGTTCTCTTCGATCTTGAAATCACCCTGGCTTTCCATGACCGTAGAAGTCAACGTCCAGTCGTGAACATTCGATGAACCGAGCACCTTGATCGAGACATCTTTATCAGGTATTAATTTGAAGGTTTGGGCGTTCAGGTTCCGGGCTGATACGCCAATCATGATGGCTGCGAGCATCATGGCGGACACTATTTTTTTTGTGAAATGATTCATAACGCATTGTTTTAATTAATGCTCAAAAGTAGCTTGCCCGGGACGGGTGAAGAATGACCTGCAGGAGCCCCAAGGTGTGATAGGGATCACGATAAAATGAATATATTTATCTTTATTTGTGACCGTCGTCAAATAAAAAATGCCTGAGACATATAGCCTCAGGCATTTTTTTAATACGAATCAAAACCGCCTTAAGCGACATCGACATTTTGCCTTTAAATTAGCCGGAAAGCCAGCATTGGTTATATTTTAAACATCGAAACATTACCAATGATCACGTTGATATCGAACGCTCAGGGATCGGTGAGATAGTGGATTCGCCGCCAATGCTTGCATGTTTTTCAAAATAACTTTCTACTGCCCGTGATTTAGCAACTTAATCATTGTTTGGGAAGCGTTTGTATCATGCATCCAGCGCACCATGTCCAAGGAAATTTCCGCCTCTGCGATGGCTCTAGATTGCATTTTATTTTCATATAAGGAAATGGAGGATTCCAGATTTACCAGAATATCAGCAGTAAGACATTCACTTAACTCCAGCGCATCAAGCATGGCCAGGTTCACTCCCTCGCCAGACGGAGGCATAAGATGAGCCGCGTCACCCAGTAAGGTCACATTAGGATGAGCGTGCCAGCTTTGGTCAAATGGCATGCAATATTGCGGGCGTAATAATAGCGGGGAACTGGTATGCGCTATAAGGCCAATAAAAAGATGGCTCCATCCTCTAAATTCTTGCTCAGCCCAGGAAACTACTTGCTGTAGATCTGTAAAATCAATATCAATATGCTGTACCCAGTTTTCTTCTTTTTTTAAACTGATGTAAAAATCAATAGAGCCATCTCCTTTGGCAGAAATATGGAAATATTTTTCGTCTGCAAATATGTAGATCTTACCGCCATTCAGCATCTCTTCGATTTCCGGGTAATGCCGAACGTTTCCCTGAATAATAACAGTACCTGCATAGGAATTTTTCAGATCGGTAACAAAGGGGCGAATTCGCGAGTTGGAGCCGTCGGCACCAATAACCAAATCGGCGTAAGCTTTCGTACCATTTTTAAACGTAAGCTCCCATCCTTCGCCCTTTTGCGCCATATTAGAAAATTGGGCGTCCCAAACGATCGTATCAGGCTCCAGTGAGGCCAATAAGATATCCCGCAATGGTCCGCGATCTATTTCCGGTCTCGCATAGATACTGTCCATATCGTCATTTCCTTCGGTTCCCGCTTCATCATATAAGATTTCTCCTTGCTGATCAACTACGCGCCCTTTATCTGCGCCCGGCCTATAGGCTGCTTTAAAAGCTTCGGTTAAGCCCGCAGCTTTGATCGCTTTCAAGCCCGATTCATAATGTAGGTCTAACGTTGCACCTTGCACCCGCGCAGTTTCGTCGAAGTCTCTTTCATACACTTTTACTCCAACACCTTTAAGTTGTAACATCCTGGCCAGCGTAAGTCCGCCAGGGCCGCCGCCTATAATAGCTACTTGTTTGTTTTCTATTATCATTTTTTTTCTGCAAAAATAATTCAACAAATACGAATAGAATAGCCATATTTGATATAAAAATAGCCGTAAATGAATATATCTATTACTGATACGGGTTCCGGCATAGCAAATAAACTGGCAGAAGTTTTAGGAGCTACGGTAAATGGACGATTTATTTACATTCCCCCAAATAAAGGTGGCGGCTATATCACCGGCTTTTCCTGGGGAGATGAGCTGCGAATGATGATCCGGAATTATTACCTGAAAGAGGCCCTTCATATTGAACGTACAAACATATTAGCTAAAGGCCAGACAGATATTATATTTCAACTCTCCGGAATTTTCCCATCAATCGATCCCTATGCCGATGGCGACCGAACAGCAGAGCGGGCTAATATGGTGATTTGCAAACATACAGTGTCATCTGTGATGTCCATGCCGAGCGATACCAATTTTGCAAGTATAACCATTGCAGTTTCCAGGTCTTATCTGAACGCGCTTTTTGATGGCCTTAAACATCCTATTGTGACAAGTATTTTGAAAGGTGATGACGATTTTATTTATGAATCAGCGGTATCTGCAGCTATAATCGACACTGCAGGCTGTTTTCTGCGTCAGGTAGTTCCTGAAAGCCTGGAAAATCAGTTTTATAAGTTAAAATGCAAAGAAATATTGTGCTATGCTATCGGCTTGTTGATGCAGCGTGAAGCCTTGGCGCCAAGCCTTATGCACATACAGGACGTAAAGGCAATTTACAGCATTAAGTTACAATTACAGTCAAACTTAGCTCAGGCACCGGATATTGCGGCGTTGGCCAGGAATGCCCACATGAGCCAGCCAAAGCTTCGCAAAATGTTTAGACAAGCTTTTGGTAGAACGGTGTTTGACTATTACCAGTTTCTGCGAATGCAGGAATCTGCCCGGTTGCTAAAGGAAAAACATCTTTCTGTAAAGGAAGTAGGTTATCAATTGGGATTTAGCAATTTGAGCCATTTTGCGCGGGTTTTTCAAATGTATTATGGTTTGACACCTAAGAAGTTTTCCGCAAGCTGAATGGAGGCCTGTCATTATTGCGGCAACAAGGTCGCTTGTCTGAATACATTTTCTTAATTTTTAGAAATCTGTTGGATGATTTTATATTTAATATCATAGACAATTCCTCGTTAAGAAAAATCAAATAGCTACAAATTTTACTTTAATCATCTCATCTTTTCCCTTAAGTATTTTTACTTATCCAATAAGTTCTCCTTAAAAGTTTATTATTTAAATATCCCTAAGGGCAATTACAAATAACGTTGATCAGCATCGCTGATAACAAAACTCATTAGCCTTCCTAAATTAAATATTCAAATCAAGCAGTTGTGGTTGATAACCTTCTTTATCCTTATAACCGATACATCTTGTAAAAAACCTTGCGCAAGTATATATGTTATGCTATAAGCGCTTACAACCTGGAGGAGTTTTATGCAATATGGCGGTAGAATTAAATTATAAGGAACTTGTAAAAAAATTAAAGGTGCTGGCGAGCGATAAGGACGTCGATCTTGCAGATGATCCTGTTTGTCAGGCTTTGTCTAATGAAACGCCCGCGGATATCGCTTTGGCATTGGAGCAATTACCACCAGAGGAGGCGGGCCGAATCTTCACCACATTTGGTGACCCTTTGGCTGCGGAGGTATTGGCAAAATTAGAGCCAAAGCTTTCCAAAAATATTCTTGGCAAACTACCGGAAAAGCAAATGGCGAATATAATCAACATACTACCACCCCGGGAGGCCGCTATCCTTATCACCGAAGCGCCACAAAAACAAGCAGACAGTTATGTCGAAAATAAGGATGCAAATCGTGAGGTGCTGCAGGAAGTGGATGCCAGATTAATATACGCTAATGGCAGCGCCGGACGTTTGATGACTACCCATTTTGTAAAGTTGCACGTAGGTTCGACCGTTGGTGAAGCTATTGAAGAAATAAGAAAGACGGACCCAGACATAGATCTGCCGGAAGATATTTACATTGTAAAGAAAGAACATAAGAAGAATGACAGGTTAAAGGGCGTAATCTCCATCCGCGGTTTACTAATGGCTGATCCCAGACAAAAAGTGGAAGCGTTAATGGCTAAAGAAGTCGTCTCCATCTCGGCGATCGCTAAAGAGGCAGATGCTGCGGCATTGATGGCCAAGCATAAATTTATGACATTGCCCGTTACCGATAAAGATGGTTACCTGGTCGGTGTCATTCCTGCCGACGACATGATGCAGCTTACGATCGATCGCATGCGCAGCCGTTATGCCAAAGCCGTAGGCACTGATGCCGAGGCAATGGAGCAACTAACACCATTTCAAGCAGCCAAGAAACGGGTTCCCTGGCTGCTTGGTACGATGTTTATAGAATTGATGGCAGGAACGGTCATCTCCCACTTTGACGGTGTATTGAAGAAGGTAATCCTTTTAGCATCTTTTATGCCCGTTATTTCGGCTATTTCGGGGAATGTCGGCTTACAGGCGGCAGCGATTACCGTGCGGGATGTTGACTCCGGCTCTGCCGAACGCAAAGACTTATGGCCGTCTATTAGAAAAGAAGCGGCAACAGCCATTTTAATGGCAGCGGTTTGCGGCTTTGTCCTGGGAGTGATCGGAGCAATATGGTCAAAACACCTGCCGTTCGGAATTGTCATTGGAGGGGCATTGATCTGCTCTATGCTGACAGCTGGAATGATGGGTACGCTGATTCCTGTCCTTTCCAAACGCCTCGGCTTTGACCCTGCCACAACAGCCGGCCCTTTTGAAACAGCTTTTCAGGATGTGGTTGGCTTTGCAGTTTTCCTTTGGCTGGCAACGCTGCTTGAGCGATTTATCGCCTAAGTGCGACAGACATCCGTCAAGTATGCAACCTTATTCATCTCAAAAACCAATATATTTCAATGGGCGACGCGGTAGTCAAGTTTGATATGGTAAAGGCAAAGGCCTTCCACAAAGTCCTTTTGTCGGTGAACCATCACGATAAGGTTTGCCTTGACGGTCTCCGCCATGTGATGCAAGCCCCGCCGTATGTGTTTTTCCTCCAGCTGACGGTAATATATATGAGGATAACTGATCTTGTTGGTCACCTCTTGCAAGAAATCCTGTACCTCCAGATTGTTTTTCGGTGTGCTTTCGCAAAGGTGCGTTAGTAGTAGTTCGGCATTGAAGTGGCCTGCCAGTCCGGATAAGGATTGAACAATATCCAGATCGCCGCGACCCAGATCTGTTGCGAATGCTATTCTAAGAAACGGTTCAAAACTTGCATTTTCCGGCACTACCAGAACTGGCATCACCGAATGGTTTAGCACTTCACGACTATGATTCCCGAGCATCAGGCTCGAAAAGCCCTGGTGGTGATTGCCAATCACTACCAGTACGATGTCCCGATCCCATAACGCCCCCTCAGCGATAAGATCGAACTGTTCCTCTTCGGCCCGGCATTCGATCTGTGGCCTAAAGCCCCGGGCCAGGCCTGCCTGCGTTTCTTCAAGCTGCGTTTTTAGTTTTTCCAGTGCGGACTGACAGTCTTTTTTGATCTCAGAATAGTCTTCCAACGGCCAGGCGATCTGGCTCGCAAGCGGTTGTGCTGACGGCACCCGGAAAGAATGATAGAGTACTATATTGGCATGCAGTTTGGCAGCCAGTGACAGGGCATACTTTGCGGCGTGGTAAGCGCGCTCGGAGAAGTCGGTTAGTACGGCAATCTTTTTCATGGACGAATTGATCTAGTGATACACAAATAACCGTAATCATCGGCCGGCGGCACAGGATCAGCATCAATTGAATTCATGACTGAGATCATTTTTTGAGCCGGATAATGCCTTAGTTTTGCTAATGTTATCTGTTTCTTATGAAAACACTTCAATTAACTTTCGAACATCCCGTTAAGGGCAACCTTCGGTTCCGTGCTTTATCCGGTCAAACCGATCGGCTGCTTACTCTACGGCCATTTGATACGGGTCAGGGACATCTGCTGAAGATAGAAACGGATGAACTGGAAAACGGCCGCTGGGAACTGATTTTAGAATGGGAACATGAAGACCGTAACTTTCAGCATACGCAGGTTTTCGAGGTCGAAGGAGAAACGGGTTTGTTCCAAACTTCTCTATATGCCGATGCCTGTCTTTATCATAGCCGGCATCCCTTGCATTGCATGAACCATTAAATCGCTACCATTTCTCAAATAACCACCGGAAGGGTTTATGTTTGGCGACCGGTTTCAGCCCGAATTCCTTGATGCTTTTTTCTCTGATCAATTCTACGGCTTCTTCGAGATCATCAGTGACCAGGAATAGTGACATATCTTCTTCAGCGATCGTCGTACAGGCTTTCATGTTCTCAATATACCGGATCAGGTCCTGGTGATATTCCTTTCCGAAAATAATGACCGGAAAGTTTTTGATCTTATGTGTCTGAATCAGGGTCAGTGCTTCGAAATACTCATCCATCGTACCGAACCCTCCGGGCATGACGACAAAGGCAAAACTGTATTTCACGAGCAGTACCTTCCGGAGGAAGAACTGCTTCATGTATACCCACTTGTCGAGGTAAGGGTTTGGCTGCTGTTCGACCGGCAGTCGTATATTACAGCCTACAGATCGGCCGCCGACATCTTTAGCACCGCGATTAGCCGCTTCCATAAGGCCTGGCCCGCCGCCGGTCAGGATCGTAAAGCCCAGGCGGGCAAATGCGCCGGCCGCATTCCTTGTCTGCACGTAAAAAGGATGGTCTTCTTTAAATCGCGCCGAACCGAATATGGTGATGCAAGGCCCGATGAAATGCAAGGCGCGGAAACCGCGGATCAGTTCCGTCATAGTTTCGAAAGTAAATTTCAGTTCCTGCCAGCGCGACTGCGGGCCGTCCAGGAACTTGATCTCGGATGTATTTCCCATCATGCAAACCTAAGATACGCTGCGAACAGATTTAGTGACGGTGGTCACGCTCCAGTGTGAGTGTTGTCCTTTAGCGTCCGGCATTCCCGTGCGATGGCCAGCTCTTCATTAGTGGGGATCACTAAGATGCGGGTGCGGGCGTCTTCCAGAGAGAGATCGCGTAATCCCTTTTCTCTTAACTGATTTTTAGCAATGTCGATGCGGACATCTAATACCTCCATGTCTCGACAAACTAATTCTCGTGTTAATGCATCGTTTTCGCCAACTCCGGCGGTGAACACAATGGCATCCAGACCGTTCAGAGCAACGGCATAGGCGCCGATGAATTTTTTGATCCGATAGGTATACAACTCATAAGCCAATTTAGCAGCTGGGGCGCCTTCCTGATAAAGCCGGCTTATGTCCCTCATATCGTTATAACCCGCTAAGGCCAGCATGCCGCTTTGTTTATTCAGCAGTTCATTCAGCTGTTCAGCCGTAAATCCTTTTTGTTGCTGCAGGTACAGCAGCACAGATGGGTCGATCGCGCCGCTTCGGGTACCCATGACCAGCCCATCTAACGGGGTGAGGCCCATGCTTGTATCAATACAATTCCCGGCACTTACAGCAGCCATGCTGCAACCGTTTCCTAGATGAATGGTGATGAGCTTAGCTTGTTGATTTTTCAGCCAGTCCATAGCTTCCCCCGCTACATATTGATGACTGATCCCGTGAAAACCATACACCCGAATACCGTCCTCTTTATAAAATCTTTCAGGGATGGCGTAACGGTAGGCCTTATCCGGTAAAGTCTGGTGAAAGGCGGTGTCGAAAACGGCGATCTGGGTAGCTGATGGAAATAACTTTTCAGCAACTTCAATGCCCTTGATATGTCCTGGATTGTGCAATGGGGCTAAAGGATAAAGTGCCCTGATCTTTTCTTTGACCTCCGCAGTGATAATGGTAGGTTTGGTTAGCGTTTCGCCGCCGTGTACGACACGGTGACCTACTGTTCCGATCTGTGCCGGATCGGCGATCACGGCGATATCCTCACGGGTAAGTAAACCGGCCAGGGCCTGCATCCCTGCTTCGTGATCTTTGACGCTTTGTTCCAGTTTAATGGTCTGGGCTGCACCCGTTTTAAAGATCTCGTGTGTGATCCGGCCTCCAGTCTGGCCGATACGCTCGATGAGGCCATTGCAGACCGGCTGATCGCTGTGCTTTGGAAAAAGCTGGTATTTGATAGAGCTACTGCCCGAGTTGATAACCAATATATACATAGCAAATAAAAATTAGGTGGGCTCGTCCTGGCTTTGGATCGCAGTAATAATGACGGTATTAAAAATATCATCGACGGTGCAACCCCGGCTGAGGTCGTTTACCGGTTTATTCAAGCCCTGCAGCATTGGGCCGATGGCCAATGCTCCGGTTTCGCGCTGGACAGCTTTATAGGTGTTATTGCCGGTGTTAAGATCCGGAAAGATCAGGACGCTGGCCTGACCGGCGACTTCCGAGCCGGGGATCTTCTGTCGGCCGACTACCGGGTCAACCGCGGCGTCGTACTGGATCGGACCTTCGACCTTAATGTCTGGCCGCCTTATCCTCACCTGTTCCGTGGCGCGCCGCACCTTATCCACATCCTCGCCGGCACCGGAAGTGCCGGATGAATAAGACAACATGGCCACGCGTGGTTCAATGCCGAAACGTTTACTGTTGTCTGCGGAAGAAATAGCGATCTCTGCTAATTCTTCTGAAGTAGGGTCCGGGTTCACAGCGCAATCGCCGAACACTGAAACCCGGTCGGCGAGGCACATAAAGAAAATGGAAGATACGGTGGAGATACCTGGTTTGGTCTTGATAAACTGTAGGGCCGGACGTATCGTATGCTGGGTCGTATGTACTGCGCCGGAGACCATACCGTCGGCTTCGCCTTTGTAGACCATCATCGTACCGAAATAAGAGACATCGGTCATCAGGTCGCGGGCCATTTCCAATGTAACATTCTTGTTTTTCCGTAATTCATACAGGGTCAGTACATAATCCTCGAACTGCGGCGCCTGAGCAGGATCGATCACACTGACCTTTTGCAGATCAAGATTCAGGCCCAGTCGCTTTACCGAGGCGGCGATCTCCGCAGGGTCGCCCAGTAAGATCAGTCCGACGAGATCCTGAGTGAGTAGCCGGGCCGCCGCCTGCAGGATTCGGTCGTCGTTGCCTTCGGGCAGCACGATCGTTTTCTTTTGGCGTCGCGCCCATTGCGTTAGTTGGTACTGGAACATGTGGGGCGTTATCGCCGCTGAATGATGCAGCACGATCTTTTCGTTCAAAGCGTCCTGGTCCACAAAACGCCCGAACGTCTCGATCGCCAATCTGATTTTTTTGGTATCGTCAGGGCGGATTCTCGAATGTACTCCTGCGACCAAGTTGGTGGTCTCAAAAGTGCCGGTAGTGACGGCCATTATAGGCACGGTAACCTGCAGTCCCTCTATCAGTCGCATCACTGGTTCTTCCGGTACGCTGCCTGCTGTCAATACGATACCGGCAACTCTTGGATAACTGGACGACATATTAGCCTGCAGCGAACTGATAATAATATCACCGCGGTCACCCGGTGTGACGATCAGCACGTTTTCTTTCAGGTAGTTCAGGAAATTGGGCACCTGCATTGCGCCGGTAACAAAGTTATCCACCGGGTTTTCTAGCAGTGTCTCGCCAAATAATAACCGGCCACGCAGGCGGCTGAAGATTTCCCCCACGCTGGGATTTTCGAGCAATTTGTCCGATGGTATTACAGCGGTCAGGACGTCTGCAGGTATCTGTGCGGCGAGCTGTTCTCTTACCTCATCCGCGTGTGGCGGCGCCAGCCGGTTGACAACGACTGCAAGTACCGGGATGTCCTGTTCCTGGTAAGCCTGCCAAAAATTAAGCGCGTCCTGAACGGTTTCCATCGCTGTTTTGTTGTTCCCTGACACAAGCAATACTACAGGTGCGTTGAGGTTCCGGGCTATGAGACGGTTCAATTCGAATTCTACAGCAGTGCCGCTGCCGGTAAAATCACAGCCTTCTACGATAGTAAAATCGGAAGTCGCTTCCAGCGCCTTGAAACGGCTGATCAGCTGATCCAGGAGTTCGCCCTGCCTGTGCTCCTTGATATAGTGCATCGCTTCCTGCCTTGTAAAGGCCCAGGCATCTTGATAATCCTGGGGTAGCTGAAAATGCGATAGTACCGCTTGAATGTGGCTATCTGCCGGCGCTTCTGCTGAAGTAATCACCGGCTTAAAATAACGGATATGTTGCGCCCGGGCCAGCAGCATGTTCACCAGTCCAAGGGCCACGATGGATTTGCCGCTATAGGGTTCGGCGGAAGCAATAAATATACTTTTTGTCAATGTTACTGATAGGGTTGATGAATAAATGTTTAACGTTTAGCGGAGCGGATTGTTCCGAAAAACTTGCGGTCACTTACGATGATCAGGCTGCTCTACGGGCCTCGACCAAGGCATATTTAAATCCTTTTAGTATGGCCAATGCGTCCTGGATCGCCGTTTGCAACGCAATAAAATCCTCCAGTAGTTTAAGGTCAGGGACCGGAGCGGACTCCAGCAACAGCGGCTCAAGCCGTTTTACAAAATTATCGAGGGTCGTGCGGATGTTGCTATGTATCTGTTTAGCGTTCTGTAGCCGCACGGCGAGGTTGCGCTGACTGTTAGCGGGAATCAGGTGATCACCTGTCGCGGTCAGCTGTTCTTCGAGAAAATGGGTCTCTTCATCGAGAAAAGCAAGGTCGCTCAACCATTGCTTACTTGTCAGGTAAACTTCCTGTAGCTCAAATTCCAGTTCGTGGTCTTCATTGATCGTTTTCATGTCCTGTTTTTTTAATGAAACAAATATCCTTCGCGACACTTAATAAATTAAGGTTTAGCGTCATCTGAAAAAATGACACTCATCACTAATTAACTTCGCTGTTTATACCATTTTTGTCTTATCAGAAAACTTATGCAAACGCAAGATCCTATACAACAAAAAGAACTACGCCTGTTGGACGCTTACTGGCGTGCATCGAATTATTTATCGGTCGGCCAGATCTACCTGCGCGATAACCCATTGTTGCGCGAACCTTTAAAAATAGACCATATCAAGCGCATGTTACTGGGTCATTGGGGTACTACGCCGGGACAGAATTTTGTCTATGTGCATCTTAACCGGGTGATCAAAAAGTATGATCTGAATATGTTTTACATTTCGGGACCTGGCCATGGTGGACCGGCGATGGTCAGCCAGACCTACCTGGAAGGCACTTACAGTGAGGTGTACCCAGATATCAGCCAGGACACGGCAGGGATGAAAAAATTGTTCAGGCAATTCTCTTTTCCAGGCGGGATTCCAAGTCACGTATCGCCCGAATGTCCCGGCTCTCTGCACGAGGGCGGCGAACTCGGCTATTCGCTGAGCCATGCCTTTGGTGCCGTCTTTGACAATCCTGACCTGATCGCCGCATGTGTTGTCGGCGACGGCGAGGCCGAGACCGGACCGCTGGCGACGGCCTGGCATTCGAATAAATTTCTGAACCCGGAGACAGATGGCGTTGTTTTACCCATTCTTCATTTGAATGGTTATAAGATCGCAAATCCGACGGTACTGGCCCGCATCCCCGAAAAAGAGTTACTTTCTCTTTTTGAAGGCTATGGCTGGAAGCCTTACTTGATCTCAGGAGAAGATCCATTAACGATGCACCAGGAGATGGCCGCGTTGCTGGATAAGGTTGTTGAGGAAATTAAAGCGATCAAAGAAAATGCGGCTACCGGCCAGGATGTCACAAGGCCCTGCTGGCCCATGATCATTTTGCGCACACCAAAAGGCTGGACGGGGCCGAAGATGGTGGACGGCATGCCGGTAGAAGGTACTTTCCGTGCACATCAGGTTCCTTTGTCCGATCCCGCGGCCCACCCGGAACACCTGCAGCAACTGGAAGCTTGGCTGAGACAGTACCGGCCGGAAGAGTTGTTTGACGTTAATGGGCGATTGGTGCCCGATTTACTCGCTCTGGCGCCTGCAGGAGAACGCCGTATGGGAGCCAATCCACATACCAATGGCGGCTTGTTATTAAAAAACTTACGTCTGCCGGATTTCCGTGAATATGGCCTGGCGATCGATGAACGAGGGGGCAGCGGGCCCGGCGATACATTGGTTGTCGGCCAGTTTGTGCGTGACGTGATCCGGCTGAACCTGCAAAGCCGCAATTTCCGGGTTTTTGGGCCAGACGAGACGCTCTCCAATAAACTGGATGCGGTTTTTGAGGTTAGTTCCCGTCAATGGGAAGCTGAAACTGTAGAAACGGACGTACTTCTCGCGAAAGACGGCCGTGTGTTGGAGATGCTGAGCGAACACCAATGTGAAGGTTGGCTGGAAGGGTATTTGCTGACCGGGCGACACGGGTTGTTCAATTGTTACGAAGCCTTTATCCACATCATCGATTCGATGTTCAATCAACACGCCAAATGGCTGAAAGTAACGGCAGAACTACCATGGCGGCGTCCCCTGGCCTCGTTGAATATCCTGCTGGCCTCGCACGTATGGCGTCAGGACCATAATGGTTTTACCCACCAGGACCCCGGCTTTATCGATCACGTGGTCAACAAAAAGGCCGGTGTTGTACGCGTCTATCTTCCGCCCGATGCTAATTGCCTTTTGTCGGTCATGGATCATTGCCTGCGCAGCCGGCATTATGTAAACGTGATGGTTGCAGGAAAACATCCGTCCCCGCAATGGCTTTCCGTCAGCGAAGCGACACTGCATTGTGCGAAGGGGATCGGCATCTGGGAATGGGCAAGCAATGATGAGGGCGTGGAGCCTGATGTCGTTATGGCCTGCGCTGGTGACGTCCCGACGCTGGAAACACTGGCGGCGGTATCGATCCTACGGCTGGCATTGCCTGAGTTGAAGATCCGGGTAGTGAACGTAGTTGATCTCATGAAACTACAACCGGCACATGAACATCCCCACGGTTTGAGTGATATCGATTTCGATGCACTGTTCACCAAAGATAAGCCGGTGATCTTTGCTTTCCATGCCTATCCCTGGTTGATCCACCGCCTGACTTATAAGCGAACCAACCACCACCAAATTCACGTACGCGGGTACAAAGAGGAAGGTACGATCACTACGCCTTTTGATATGACTGTGCTAAATGAAATGGACCGCTTTAACCTCGTGCAGGATGTCATTGACCGGTTGCCGCAGTTAGAGGACCGCACAGCGTACCTGAAACAGCAAATGAAGGATAAGCTGATCGAACACGGGCAGTATATCCGTGAGCATGGTATCGATATGCCGGAGATCCGTGAGTGGAAATGGGCTGCGTTACATTGAAAAGGATGAATGCCCGCAATGGAACTGGCATCAGTTCCTGTTTGCATTAGTATTAAATATATTACGCGTTAACCGAGAATCCGTTCTGAACCTTCTTAATAAAACTCCGGAATTAACCTTTATACAATTAAAAGCTTGTCCGATTATTTTTTTTAGCCGAACCCCACTCCAATGAATATGGTAATTTTCTCACAAATAGGTCAGGATATTAAAAAACTGGTATGCGCTAAACACAGTATGCAACCATCGGTAAATGCAGGAAGGAATAAGATCGAAATCAGCTGCTGCTGCAGTACATTCCAAAGCGTCATCAATATTGAACTGGACTATCACATCGGAAAGTTGATCACAAAAAGCAGCTGTTTGAACGGATTACCGTTAATCCGGTGTGCAATAAGTAAAAGGCACTATTGATGTCGAGCGACTTTTCATTTTAGCACAGGGTCTTAGGTTGCAGAATAGATGAATTTACGCTATGGAAAAAACTTGAATTGATGATAATTAAAGACCGGGCTGATCACCTCTTTAATGCCTAACTTTGACCCTCAAAGAAGCCGTAACTGTAATCAAACAATACCATGGCAACGATAGAACAGATCAGGAAAGAATTTTTCATCACATTAGCCAAGAGCGGGCGTGGGATAGCTGTAGATGATGTCGTATTACCCGCCATTGTGATTAAAGACCTTTACAAAAAATATAACTATGAACTCAGTACGGAAGGGTTCAACGAGATCGGAGATCAATTGGAAGAAGATGGTCTTTTTCGCTGGAACGAAGATGGCATGCTGGCCTTAACGGCGATCGGCCTGGACCATATCAAGGAGCATTTGAAAATCTCATGACACGTTATACCGGCAAAGTTAGTTTTTGAAATTAAAGGATGGTTCTTAAATTGGAAGAGAAATTTATTTTTACGTGATATAGTTTAAGATATGAAAAGTTTTGGCCATAAGATCAGGATGCTGCGTCATCAGCACAGTTGGAGCCAGGAGCAGATGGCAAGACAGCTGGATATTTCGATCCCGGCTTTTTCAAAGATCGAAACAGGTGTCACGGATGTCAGTCTCTCCAGGATGGAACAAATTGCCAGTTTATTTGATATCTCCATCGTGAAACTGCTCGCCTATGACGAAATTATGGACACACCTGCTCGTCAAGCGGAACTTGCCGGACTTCTGGAGAAGTTACGCGAGCGTGAAAACGAGGTAATGAACTTGCAAAGGAAAGTGATTCAACTGTTTGAAGCTTTAAAAAAAGAGCGTCAGGTGCCCGCCTGATTCCTGTTCTATCTTTGCATGGAAGTATTGATCGTCGTTACTAATATTGGGAGCTATCACAAAGGCTGCTTGCGTACGGGTCTGTGGCTAAGTGAACTCACCCATTTTTACCAAAAAGCCCAATCAGCAGGTTACGATATTACAGTGGCTAGTCCAAAGGGCGGGGCTACACCAATTGATCCCGTCAGCTTAAGGCCCTTACATCTCGACCGTCTATCTAAAGCATCCCTAAGCATTGACGGCTTCAAGGCGGTACTTCAACAGACCCATACTTTGCAGGAGGTGTCTAACCGGGTATTTGATTGCATATTGCTGACCGGCGGGCACGGAACTATGTATGACTTTCCGAACGATCGTATTTTACAACATATCATCAAAATCCACTACGAGCGCGGTAATTATATTGCTGCTATTTGTCACGGGGTTTCGGGTTTACTTAACGTCTTGCTGAGCGATGGCGAACATCTGATCAGGGGAAAGCAGATCACTGTCTATGACTGGTTTGAGGAATTGCTGGCCCGCCGGCGAAAACAGGTACCCTTTAACCTCGAAAAAGAATTAAAAAGACGCGGTGCTAACTACAAGAAAGCGTTAATACCGATGACCAAAAACGTATGTGAGGACGGCAACCTGATCACCGGGCAAAATCCATTCAGCTCCAAAGCGATCGCTTCGAAATTGCTCGTTCTTCTGAGTCGTCGTCAAAGGTAGTATCCATCGAAAACGGCGATATTTATTACATTTAACCTCATTTAGCCTTCCGGCATAAGACAACGGCGCACAAGATGGGCTGATATTCGTGCGATAATAAAAGAGACGACCATTGCTTATTTTATTTGGATTTAGTCTAAATAAATATTTATTTTGCGCTATAATCGAATGACACCTTATGCAATAAATTCAATGATGCCGGTGGTCCGTCGCCAAACGTCGAACCGGCAGTTTAACAAATCCTTTAACTCATTCAACACAAACCATGAACCCTTTTCTATGCGCTAAGCACTTTTACTTAACATTTCTTTTCTTTTTAGTTACTGTGGTTGCCTTTGGTCAAACAGGACTGATCAAAGGTACCGTCAAAACCGCTGACGGGCAGCCGGCCGTCGCCATCACCATTGGCCTATTCGGCACAGCCAAAGGTACTACTACTAATGAACATGGATATTATCAGCTCAGCAGGATTAAAGCCGGCAACTACACACTGAAAATCAGTGCGATCGGGCTGGCATCCCAGGAACGCAAGGTTGAGGTGGCAGCAGGACAGACACTCACTATCGATTTTGTCCTGAGCCAGGACGCACGTCAACTTGCGGATGTGGTAGTCAGTGCTAATCGCAAACTTATATACGGCGACAAACACTCGGAAACCGTGGCACGGATGCCACTGGCAAATTTAGAGAATCCGCAGGTGTACTCAGTAATCACCAGCGAACTGCTCCGCGAACAGAACATTGGAGATTATAAGACTGCCATGCGTAACGCGCCGGGCACATCGACCATCGCTCAGGCTGGTAACGGACGCTCGTACACATTTATGCGCGGCTTTATCACTGGTAACTGGATGCGTGACGGCTTGGCCGCCTACCAATTTTCTGCAATAGACCCAGCGAATATCGAACGTATTGAAGTGATCAAGGGACCTTCCGGGACGCTCTTTAGTTCTTCGGTGATCTCCTATGGCGGCCTGATCAACAGGGTGACGAAGCGGCCCGCCGACAGCGCATTCACCGAACTGTCGTACACTGGAGGCAGCTTTGGACTTAACCGGGTGACCGCCGATGTCAATACCCCGCTGAATAGCGACAAGCACGTTCTTTTTCGTTTGAATGCAGCGTATGATCATAACGGCAATTTTCAGGACGCTGGCTTTGAGCACAATTATTTTATCGCGCCCAGCTTGACCTACAAAGCCAATGACCAGCTGAGCTTTAATATCAATGCAGAGTTGTATCAACGCCATACCGGCTCGATCAACGGCTTTAATATCGTGGATAATACCTACTGGGCAGGCAAAAGCTTTAAAGACATCCCACTGGATTATAACCGCAGTTATCAGGGCAACGACATTGATACGAAACTCACCAATTATAATATTTTCTTGCAGGCTAGTTACCAGTTCAGCAAACAATGGAAGTCGCAGACACTATTTACCCTAAACGGCGTTTATGCCCCTCATCAGATGTTCTTGGACAAGTATATTATAGATGATCACCAGTTGGACAGGCAGGTTGGTTTGCTGTCGGATAAATACCACCAGTTCGAGATTCAGCAGAACTTTAACGGAGACATACAGATTGCGGGAATACGTCACCGCCTTCTTGCTGGCTTTGATTATACCGCTTACCGTCAGGATCCATATTATTATATATCTACCGACTTAGACGTCATCAACTACACGAAACCAGGAAACTATTTTGTAAGCCGTGCGGCCTTTGACAAGGCTATCGATACCTTAGCAAAATCGCCTTCCGATGAGAACGTTTATAACACAGCTGCCTACTTCGCCGATGTAATCAGCCTGACTGATCGTTTAAATATATTAGCCTCGATACGCGTCGATTACTACAGCGATCATGGTTCACATGATATCAATAGCGATACTTATAGTGGTGCTTTCAGCCAAACCAAGGCTTCGCCGAAGATTGGTGCGGTGTATCAGCTGGTAAAAGGCCAGTTATCTGCTTTTGCCAATTACCAGAATGGGTTCAGTTATACTGGTGCCAAGGATGAGAATGGTAAGTTGTTCAAACCCGAACAAGCTTTTCAGTACGAGGGAGGGTTGAAAATGGAAAGTACCAGTAATAAATGGTCAGCTACCCTGAGTTATTATGACATCCTGGTTAAAGATAAGCTCCGCACAAATCCCGAGAACACCAATTTTTACCTGCAGGACGCTACCCAGCTAAGTAAAGGATTGGAGGCAGAGTTGATTGCCAACCCGTTCAGCGGGTTAAATATCCTGCTGGGCTATGGCTATAATATCAGTAAATATACAAAGGCAGAGGCTGATATCGAAGGCAAGCGCCCCTATGGCACGCCTAAACATCTGTTCAATGGCTGGGCGAGCTATTCAGTCAGGAGAGGTTCGTTAAAAGGCGTAGGTTTGGGCTTTGGTGGCAACTACTCCAGCAGCGCCTATGGGGACGACACAGATCTGGTGACCGTGCCGGCCTACGTACTGCTGAGTTCCACCGTTTTTTATGACCGAGGAGATTATCGTATAGGTTTTAAAGTGGACAACCTGACGAATACCCACTACTGGGGACCGTTTTTGCAACCCCAGCCAACACGCTCTTTTTCATTGAACCTGAGCTATAAATTCCATTGATGATCAGGAAAATATCCGGTAAGATCCATCTCTGGCTTGGGCTGTTATCCGGGCTGGTTGTGTTCGTCAGCCTGTCTGCGGCTGCGGTGTTCGTCTGGCAGGTGGAACTAACTAACTGGCAACATAGCGACCTCGTGTATGTACCGATAGTAGGCCAGCATGAACTGTCTATGGACAGTTTGCTCGCCAGCGCCAAAGGCGCAGAACCCGGCCGTCAAATTACGTTTGCGTCGCGTGACCGGGACCCGCGCAAAGCCGTTGTTTTTGATGTGGTTAAAGAAAATCCGCATCCTTCCTGGTATTATCAATCCACCTACCTCTACAATGAGCAGGTGTATGTCGATCGTTATACCGGTAAAGTGCTGGGTATCGTTAATAACAAAACAGAATTTATCTGGGTGATGTATGCGTTGCACACATCTTTACAGCTAAAATATGAGTTCGGGCATTATATTGTAGGTGGCGCTACACTGATCATCTTCGTCTTGGCGTTCACGGGCATGGTGTTGTGGTGGCCTAAGCATAAGGCAGCATTTAAGCAAAGGCTATGGTTCCGCTGGAAAAACACTACACGCTGGCGGCGAAAGAACTATGACTTGCACAATATCGGCGGAATTTACACCTGGCTTTTTATCTTATTCTTTGCTGCTACCGGTCTTGCCTGGACGTTTGGATGGTGGGAAAGCGGTATCTACCGTTTGTTAGGTGCGGAGCCGAAGAAGATGTTCGCGGAACCCAAAGTCCCACAGGAGCCGGAGAAGACGCCTTTAAGTTATGAGTTGTTGCTGCGGCAGGCGGCCCGACGTGTCCCGCATTGGGAAAATATTGCGATCACCCTACCGGATATGAAGACCGACAGTGCGCAATCACTTTTTTGCGTCGTCAGATACAATACCGGCTCCGGCTGGGATGAATGGGATGAATATCTTTATAATTCACGCAACGGACGATTGTATTATACACTTACCCAAAGCCAAAAGCAGTTGGGCGAAAAGTGGAGAACCAGTAATTATGCGATGCATACCGGCAGCATTTACGGCGTCCCTACTAAGGTCCTGGCTACGATTATCGCGCTTTTTTGGGCTTTAATGCCTGTTTCTGGTTTTTTGATCTGGTGGGGACGGCGGAAGAAGTCCATAAGGCCTGGTCGCCTTGTTCGGCCTGCGGGACCTGTCCGATAAATCTTTTTCTTTCGGAAAAATATAGCTAAAACTTTAGAGCATGAGGTTAAGTAATTTCATGCTCTAAAATATTAACTTAACACATTTTTGCCACGTTTCACTTCACGCTGGACTGAAATAAATTGATCTCCATCGTGTACGTTGTCAATAGGTTGCGTAATTCGTTGCCCCATGGGGCCGTTCTTAGGTCATCTTTGTTTTCTGTGGTAGCGTTAAAGCTATCCGTCTGCTAGTTGCTTATAAAGCTATTACACTTGATTTAATGTAACTTAACTCATCGTTCCTTTATGATTTACCATTATTGGATTTGAACGAACGTTGTGTGCCGGACATATATTTTTTGAGGATGATGGAAATGTTTTGGATATAATTAATTAGGTATTTGCCGGGGGGCTATCTGGACTCATATGAGCAGGTGATGATTTCTAAGAACAACCGTACTGCGACGGCACCGACGTGGTATGTTGAACCACTGGTTCTCTGCCGGCTGTTTCGCAGGAATAAAATTGGCAATCTATGGAATATGAAAGCATCTGGTAAAATGGTCTCCGTTTCACAGCTAAGATTCTCGGCATCACCACAGGCTAAGTCTCCAGTACCAACAGCATACTTTACGAATCCTTTTATACAGAGGTATTGTTTCACCTTACTGCCAAAATCATATAACCGATACATGAACTGTTCATAACATCTTACGATGTTTTTTTAATGGAACAATAAATACAACCTATAGTTGTTAAATAAAAGACATCGCGGTAAATTCTAATGACTGTATATAGATGACGGCGAAATAATAAGGCAAAGTAATGCAGGCAAAACAACTCCTACAGGTACTCAAACATGCAGAACAGGCTGGGAAGATCGTCACATATTTCCGTCAAGCCTATTACATTAATATCGTTTTTGTCGACGGTCACAGTTATGAAGATCCGCAAAAGGCTATCACCGCTATTGATCGTTCTGCGCGAAGGAGAATTGGTGAAAAAGCTGACTTTCCAACTAAAGACCAAAAGAGAGCTTTCCGGCGGAGGAATAATTGAACATAAATATTTATTGGCTTTTGCTCATATTTGTCATAAACTTCCGCGCATGACCACTATTTCGAACGAGCCTATCAATAAAACTTACGTGATCAGCGTATCTTTACTGATTTTTGTGTTACCCATTCTCTCTTATGGTGTGGAGCAGGCATTTCATCACACCCCGATTTCTTACACAGGCTGGGCAAAATGGTTTCTTTTTTACGCTTCTGGCTGCCGGCTTCTCCTGGCCGGTATCCGGCAGGTCAGCAAACCGGCGTTTACCGCTAAAGTAATTTTCCATATGAAAGGTACCGAAAGTTATCCCGTAATCCGCGAACTTGGCTTCTCCAATATTTGTACCGGCCTTGTAGCCATCGCCGCTTTCTTCATACCCGCCTGGCGGATCGTTAGCGCATTCAGCAGCGGCCTCTATTATGGTCTTGCCGGCGTAATGCATCTCGTTAAAACCCCCGCCAGTGTCAATGAGAAATTTGCTTTATATACCGATCTGCTGGTCTTTGCCCTTTTAGCAATTCAGTTCGTGCAGCTTACATAAACCACCGGACCGGTTGATGTTCTAAAAACTCGGTCACACCAAACTTCGTAGCGCAGCGGTATAGGCCTTTACGCAAGGCCAGCAAACCTGTCATTTCCCTTGAAAATTAGTATACTTGCATATGGGTCAAACTGAACGTTTACAAGAAGAATTAGCGGAATTAAATGCCAAGCTTGGTCACATCACTATTCAATTGCAACAGATCGTCCGGGACGGATGCTGCAGACAAGAACTGCTGCTTATTTTACTGCTGGACCATTTTCAACTGATGGAACAGGCCCGCGTCAAACTGCGCGAACTCGTCGGGGAAGACCAAGAACAGCAAAATCTGCTGGACGAACATTTTTTTGAACATGATCTCTTCGAACTCATATCAGCGCACGGCATCACTATCTCAACGGAGTTCAAATCTGATCGAGGTAATTCAGCATAGAAAAACCCGGAAATCATACCGTTAAGATTTATTGTAAATGATTGTTCAATGCAGATGTTATCAGGATTAATTGCCTTATAAGTCAGAGCGACTTCCGGCAGTATGTGAAGCTGGCAGGTTAAGTGAATTTTACCTTATTGACTACCGCGGATATTCCTGTATTGCGCCGAAGAAAAGTAGCAGATAGAAGGGGTCGCACTGTCCCGGAAATTGATAGTTTTGTTTCAGGGATGTTTGCGCTTTTTACTACAGCAACTTATAAGGAATTGAACCGGATTACCTATGTCAGTTGTCGTTAACGATAGCTTTGCGCTTACGGCGCATGTTCACACTATGTTTGCGTAGGAAATTATAAGTTAAGGTAAACCCCATATACTGTTCATTACGGTGGTCGTTCGTGCCGTCAAAGAACAAATATCCCTGTTGAACCGCAACAGCAACTACCTCAGTAACGTTAAAGTTAATGCTATTGCAGATTTCGGTCATCATTCCTTGTTTGGCCTTAAAAACATATCCCCCGCCCAGGCAAAGTGCTTCGGCAAACCTGCCTTTTGAGAAAACGTTTATCGTTGGACGGAATTCGATAAAACGGGAAGTGTCCGGCCCGTGATCTATGGAGCTTAGACGGCCGGTTGCCAAGCCGATATCGAATATTCCAAAGGTGCGGCCAAACTCGATTGCAGGAGAAAAGCGCTGTTCAAAACCACCCTTGGCATTTACGAAGATATTCGCATTGAAAGATAGATAAAAGTATTGCGGCTCCTGATTTTCTTTAGTGGTATCTTTTTCCGTCACTGTATCGCGCTGCACATGGCCGACAAGCAGCGGTTTAGCTGCGGCCGGTATATTTTGTGCAGCCGAATTAACAGTTAGCATAGTAAGGATTATCAATAAGAAAGGGGGAAACAAGGGGTATTGCAAACGGTTCATAGTGAAATTTCACTGATAACAGTCTGAATGGTCAGTGGTTTCAAACATTTTAGGATTAGATCGCTTTTATGTTAAATTATGGAATCATGAACAAAAAGAAAAATCTTTTCGAGCGTTTCGCCAACTGGGCGACCAACGCCACCGGTAGCTCAGCGGCCTTTGTTATCGCAGCCTTGACAGTTATCATCTGGGCAGCAATGGGCCCTGTAGCCAAATATTCTGAAACATGGCAGCTGGTTATCAATACCGGTACCACTATCGTTACGTTTCTCATGGTCTTTCTGATTCAAAAGTCGCAGAACAAGGACTCCAAAGCGATCCACCTGAAACTAAACGAATTATTGGCCTCTCACGAAGGCAGCAGCAACCGGATGGTTGGTTTGGAGGAGCTGAGCGAAGGTGAATTGGATCAACTACGTAAATTCTATGCAGAACTTTCCCGCTTGGCTGTGAAGGAAGACGATATTACCTGTACCCATTCGATAGATGCTGCGGAGGAGAATCATCAGATCAAGCAAGGCCATTATCAGAAACGTTTGAGCTATGCAACTGCCCGTTCCGGACAGCCGACGGAAAAAGATGTGCCGACGACGACAAAAATCAAAAAAAATACTTCGTCGCGTGTTCAAAAACATTGATAAATGATTTATCAATCGTAAAAGGTCTTTGTTAAACTTCGAACAATCTTAACGGTTAATGATGATTATGAACAGCCGAAGTCATCTTGCGATAGAACCATCGTTTAGTAAGTTCTGCCGTGCCCAGGTATAGGATGATGATCAACAGTATCCAGCCATAAAATGTAATTGGCAAAGGGGTAAAACCGAACCAGACTGCTAATGGCGTTAATGGTAAAGTGAGGACCAGTAACAGGATGAGTACCGTAGCAATAGTCAGATATTTGCCCGGCAGGCTTTTAAAAAACGGTAACTTTGTTCGTACGACCAGCACTATCAATGTGGCGGATACCACGGATTCAACAAACCAACCGGTTTGAAAGGTGATTTCACTGGCGCGGAAAATATAAAGCAGTACTCCGAATGTGAGGTAGTCAAAGACCGAGCTAAGCAAGCCAAAAGTGACCATAAAGCGCTTGATGAACTTCAAATCCCAGCGCTGAGGTGACTGAATATTGCTCTCATCTACACGGTCCGTAGCTATAGCCATTTCCGGAAAATCGGTTAGCAGATTGGTGAGTAGAATTTGTTTTGGCAATAGCGGCAGAAACCTCAAAAACAAAGATGCTCCGGCCATGCTGAACATATTGCCAAAATTGGCGCTAGTTGCCATAAATATATATTTCATTGTGTTAGTAAACGTTTTACGGCCTTCAACAATACCCCCGGTTAAAACGCCGAGGTCCTGGCTCAATAAAACGATATCAGCGGCTTCTTTAGCTACGTCTACTGCTGTATTAACTGATATGCCTACATCCGCCATATGCAGGGCCGGTGCATCGTTTATCCCGTCACCCATAAATCCGACTACATTCCCCGCCTTTTTAAGTAGCGTAATGATCTGTTCTTTTTGATTAGGCTCAACTTCGGCGAAAACGTCTGTTAAGGGTGCTTGGTGCAGGAGTGCAGCGTTGCTCATCTTTCGCATTGCAGCCCCTGTTAATATCCGCGGTTGTTCCACGCCGATCTGCGACGCAAGGCTTTTAGCCACTAGTGCATTGTCGCCGGTAATGATCTTCAGTTGTACGCCCAATTCTGTCATGCGGTTCAGGATGGCGGCTACGTTGGCTTTTGGCGGATCGAAAAAGGTAATAAAACCCAGAAAAGTCATTCCCTGCTCATCCTCTTTGGTGAAATTCGTTGAGAGATCGGTATGCTTATAAGCTACCCCTAAGGTCCTGAAACCAGCCTCGCTTAATTGCCGGTATTGCTGCAACACCGCTGTTTTAGCCCCCGCCAGATCCAG
This sequence comes from Mucilaginibacter inviolabilis, assembly GCF_011089895.1. Classification (NCBI taxonomy): domain Bacteria; kingdom Pseudomonadati; phylum Bacteroidota; class Sphingobacteriia; order Sphingobacteriales; family Sphingobacteriaceae; genus Mucilaginibacter; species Mucilaginibacter inviolabilis. The sequence goes on along the minus strand of NZ_JAANAT010000001.1, from coordinate 526,517 downwards.
CATCTTTCCGTCTGTTCCTTCTACCTGATTACAAATAGATAAAATTATTTCAAGCGCGCCTTTGGTGATGGCCAGGCTTTCTTTTTCACGTTTTACCTGTACGGTCAGTCGTTTGCGAATGAAATCGTAAGGTATTTCTGTCTGCACCACGTATGCAGTTGAATTACCGTCATAGGAGCTGCATATCGCTTCATCAATAGGATTACGGAAGCCTTGCTGCAGCGAGGCGTTGAGCCAGGCATATTCAAATACTTTGCTGCTGTGCCTGCCGCTGCTGTCTAAGGTGTCCTTCACGGTTACTTTACCCTCGGTGATGGTGCCGGTTTTATCGGAACACAGGATATCCATACTACCGAAATTCTCTATAGATGAAAGTCGTTTAACGATAACCTTCTGATCGGCCATCCGCCGTGCACCCGAGGATAGGTTAACGCTGATAATGGCAGGTAGCAATTGCGGTGTCAAGCCTACGGCCAAGGCAAGCGAAAACAAAAATGAGTCGAGTACCGGTTTATGAAGAAATACATTGATGCCAAAAATTAAGATCACCAGTATCAATGTGATCTCCATCAGCATATAACCGAATTTGCGTATACCTTTTTCAAAATCCGTTTCAGGGGCCTTCGCCTGTAGTCCGGCCGATATTTTGCCAAACTCTGTATCCTTACCGGTCTTAACAACCAGTACATTTGCTTTACCACTGATCACGTGACTGCCCATGAAGACAGCATTGGTTCTTCTTGCCAGCGGTGTTTCCGTGGCGACAATACCCGGTTTTTTTTCCACCGGATAAGTTTCGCCGGTAAATGCGGCCTCGTCCACAAATAGCTCTTGGGAATTAAGAATAAGGCCGTCACCTGGTATAATGTCACCTGCGGATAAGATAATGACATCGCCGGGAACTGCCTGCTCTACCGGTATACTTTTTTTCTGGCCATTCCTCAAAGCATCGCAATGCAGCTGCACCATTTTCAACAAGGCTGCTACAGCATTGGCTGCGCCTTTTTCCTGCCAGAAACCCAAAAAACTGCTGATCAGAATAATAACCAGGATGATAATCGTATCGGGCACATCGCCTAAAACTGCGGATAGCAAAGCCGCAATGATTAACATGATCGTAATCGGACTTTTGAACTGTGACAGAAATAGCAGGAACAGTGACGAGCTTGGACCTACAATAATGCTGTTCAGTCCGTACTGTGCCAGCCTGGCGACAGCGTCATCGTCATTAAGACCATTGCCATCAGTCGCCAACTGCGCAATGGCCTGTTCTTTGGTCATGCTCCAGAAATTAAGGGAGGGCTCCAATATTTTTTCCATTTGCATTTCGTTTTTTCGGGCTTTTTGAATGGTATGAATGTATTTTCATTCACATCATTTGTCCTGCAATCATTATACAGGCTTTATTTTGACCATGAGCATTTCATTATAACCATAATATTCTTTTATTATGGTTCAATTTATATCTGATCAATAAGATCGCCCATTGTCCTATAGCAAATTTACCCTTCGTTGAATTGCTAACAAATGATGAAGGTCATTTGGTATTAAAAAGTAGATAATTTGATCCTCGGTTGGTGGAAAAGTGCGATAGTTATGTTCATTTGGTTATGCTGAAATTAACCTTGGACAAATTTGAAAACAAATCGATTATTAAAAAATATGCACAATGCTCCTGACGTAATTAATGAAATTTGACAATGACAGCCAAATTAATTATTGGCTTGGATGTTAGCGTATATGAATAAATCTTTGGATATTTTGTGATTACAGGTGAATTTAACAGATGTGGGAAGAGATAGCATGCTTGGGAAATAAGACAAGCCGTAGTTTGACGAAGGTGGGAAATATATAGCGCCGGCATAGAGCAGGCAGTGGTTTTTAGGAGGCAGGATTTGGACATATGGCCCGTTGTTCGCAACAGGCCATACAGTGTCCCAGAGTAAGTATAAAAGCGGTTAAGTTCCGCCGAAATCAACTGCCAATCCGGACCTAGCTAAATAGTTAGCTGTCGCGTTGCCTCGTATTCTTGTAGTTTAATATTTCTGAAATTTCCAGTACAGGTGCGATCTGATACTCCAGGTAAGGATAAACTAACAAAAAATCGGTATCGTAAAAGCCTGATTGCCGGGCGAGGCCTACCGGATCAAGTTGCGTCATATCGGGAAGATCAATTATGCAAATTTGCGGTGTTAATTTCGCGGCATCGTAAGAAACATTTACAAATTTATGGGTATGGCGGTCAAATAAATAAAACGGTTCCGCTCCGTTTTTATCTGATACTGCACGGTTAATTTCCAGATAATTATCTGGAACATTTGTTTCAATGAGTTTTCTGGCCTCCCAATCTATGGTGAAGTCATTTCCAGCAATATCAATGTGCGGTAATTTGCCGCCGATCCGTTCCTTTACCGCCTTGCTGCTGGCCTTGACTTTTTTTTCATCCAGAAGTACCGGCATCAGATCATAGATCGTATCATAAAATTGACCGTTATAAGCAAAATGATCGCAGGCAGCATCAAATAGGCCAAGGCTTATATCCTGCTCTATCAGGCGGGTAATACCATATTCTCCCTTTATGCGGGTCGCTTCACCCATGATACCCATATTGATTTCATGAAAATTGTGCGTATAGTCCAGGCCGAAATATTCGGCGGTTTGAGCAACGGCGTTTAAGTTCGGATCATAACGGCTGCGATAGTTGATGATATTATCTTTTTGGCTCAGATCAAAGAAAACACCACATTCTTTCCCGACGAAGGAAGGCAGGCCAAAGCCTTGCGATGCCAGTTCGGAAAAACAGCTGCGCATCCGTTTTAAGCTATTTTCCGGACCACGAAAGGTTACGGAGTTGCAGCAAAGATTTGCCATGAAAATTGATTTAACGTCCGCGCCTACGTCCTGAATCCTGACGTAAGCGCGCTTTATTTTCTTCAATAAATTCTTCGAGACCAATACCCGTTATGGGTTTAAGATTGGCTGAATGCTTAAGCGTCACGGGGCTATGTGCAAGCAATCCTGCTTCACCCAACCCGCATTCGCGGGCCAGTGCTACCGGGTCAAGGCCGTATTCATTAGGGATCTCGGCAATAATGACATTATCAGGCATTTCGGTTACCGTTTCATTAAAATCAAAGACGTTATGTTCCCCGGTATCATAAAAGAATACATAATTTAAACCATCTTCCGACATATCGAGATCTTTAAAGCTGATATGTTTCCAGGGTTCGGCTGTTTCGCGCATTTCGCGCAGCCGCCAGTCAACGGTAAAGTCAGTTCCGGCGATATCGATATGCGGCAATTCCCCCGAGAGCCTGCGGGCGGTTGCTTCATCACCGAAATAGATGCCCCATTTTTCATCATGACTGCGCAGGTTGATACTGGTGCGCAAAATCGCGGAGATCCCGCCAGGGTTAAGTAAGAGTTTCACCGGAATTTTAAAGTCACTGCCGTTGATTTCAGCCCTAAAAAAGTTCTTAGTTAAAGAATAGCCCAAGGCATCCATGGCAATAGTATTATCCGGACGGTTATACTGTCTGAGTTCCTGTTTATCAGTATCGATGATAAAGGGACGGTTGTCCATGACTAAAATATGCATATCAGTTGAGTTCTACGATCTTACTGTTTTGGCGGGCACGCTGAACGCGTTCACGAATGATATCCGGAAGATCGGATTTTGGAATACCCTTTAAAATAGTTACCGGGTTCGTTAAATCGGTGGTTAATAAGGTTAGATTCATCAGTCCTAACAGTTGTAAGAGCAGATTGCGGGTAATAATATAGTCCTTCACACGGTATAATTCGAGGCTGTCCGTACGCCGCAAAAAGATTCCCGTGGCGATGTGCAGCACTTCTGCATCGACCGTATAAACTATCTTACGGATTTTCCAGTAACGGTAAAACGCTATTGTACTGCAAAACACGCTAATCAAAATAGATGCGGGCAAAAGGCGGTAAGCAAGGCCCAAAAAAAACAGTGCAAGCAGGTTAATAGGAAAGACCATTAATAAGGCGTAAATCGCTGATGGGCGGATGGTGATCGTATTCATGCTTTTGCAGTTTGAAAATGCTTGCGCCATATTTCCAGATGAATGTCAATGGCTTCATTCAGTTGGTCAAATACCTTGGTCATGGTAGCGTTATCTACACCAATGATCCTGATGCGATCTGCCGGTGGGCCTTCCTGTCCGCAATTGATATGCGAAATACCTAAGGAACCCAGCAAACGGTTATTCCTTACTTCAATACCTTTAAGCTGCCAAAGTGCGCGGCATTCTGCTGTTTTAAAAATTACGCCCTTGCTGATCACCAGCATATCATGGGTGAAAAAATACTGAACAGAGGTCAGGGCAATAAGCCGCCATATCAATAGGCCGGAAAGGATTAAATAGACCATTAACCATAGTAGATTTATACTATAAGCCATATACCCCGACGCAATGGTGAGTATCGTATAGGGTGTTAATTGCAGGTATATGTATTTGATCGAATGTTGAAAAGAGATCAGTGTCATAAGTTTTGCTGTTTTAATTGTTCAAAAAAAGTGTTGAAGTGCCGGGGCTTTTGTGTCCGGATTCCGGAGCGGATGCCCTTTGTTTTTTCAAATGCATTTAAGGTCAGTTGTTCTTCTGAAAAAGTGTGTCCTTCTATCACAAATCTGCCGTCGTCGCGATACCTGATTGCTGCTTGCTTGTTCCGGAGTGCCGTCGATACTTTAATATCTGACAGCCGGCCGAGAATATCCTGACCAAATAGTAAGGTGATCTTTCCCTGACTATGAGAAAAATTATTCCAGTGACAGCCAACAGCAATAAATTGTAACAGCGTCAGATCAGGAAAGGAATGGGCATGACAACTTAGAAATGAAATGGCTTCGATGGCTGAAAAACTGATAAAAACCAGCGGGCCGCTGCCTGCGATCCAGGGATTTACTGCTATCGGAACCCGGTGATAATTTATGCCCACATGCTCGAAGTCGTCCCCAAAGGCAAACAAAATACTGCCATCTGTAAGAACCTGATAAAAGGGCTCAAAAAAAAGCCGGACGTTCCGTGGAACGCCCAGCTTATTTAATAGGAAAGCCATTAACGTGACCGGCGGTTAAAGGTCCGCATTTTCGTGTCACCGCTCAGGTCAAGCACCGGCGCAGGTTCCTTTCCCTGCTGTTCCTGCATTTTCTGAACAGTTTCCTTATAGCCCTCGCTTAATTCTGAAGAAGCAGCATCATGTTTCTGTCCCACGAGCGCCTTAATGCCATGGAATAACAGGTAGGATATGCCGCCGTCGAAAACAATGGACGCAATCAGCATGAGGCGGTTTGAACGTATGCCGTTGCGGTTGGTGGCTGTGTACTGAACTTTGGTACCATCAGGTACCTCGACTTCTTTACCGCGGCTAAATTTGGCTTTCTGCTCCGGTGTCAGCGGGTGACCATTGATCTCATCCGGTGCCTGAACCTTTTCTTCGTCGGTTTCCAGAAATTGATTTGTTTCCGGGTCGAACTCTATGAGCACACGTTTTTTCTTGCCGTTGCCGTCGACGATTTCCTTTTCGAGGGTTAACTGGTCGCCGGTTTCCAGTGCCCAGGCTTCTTTTTCAGACAGGTATTCGGGTGCCGTGCTGCGCAGGTAAGTAGGATGAATCATCAATTCCGGTTTACCGTCAACCCCTGGCACCAATGAAATTTTCGCATTCAGTGAAGCGATCTTTATATCGGCATATTCGAGGTTTTCCAACTTAAGCATTTGGGTGCGGCGTCCGGACAGGAGGGCTTTACGGTCGGCTTCTTCCAATTTAATCCGCCCTTCAGCTATGAGGCCAATCGCCGACAGATCTTCCAATGGCAGATCAACCTCATTGAAGACTTCGTTATTCACCGTTTCCTCCCGCTTTTTTGTTTTTCACCGGCGTCCTCGTTAAGGTTCAGTTCAGGGGTTTCTTCGTACTCCTCGCTAAAATCCAAAACGTTGTCTTCGTCTAATCCGGTTTCGTCATGCTGTCTGAAGCTAACTACGTTGTCGGCCTCATTTTCCAACTCGTTCTCATGCTCATATTGCATGCTGTTGTCGTGCTCCTGATCGATGTTTTCAGATGCTCCCTGCTCTTTCGTTTGATCACGCTGGGTTTTCAAGCCTTCAATTTTTGCGCTCAAAAGTGAGGCGTAGATGCCGTCTCCGGGACTTGCCTTAAAACGGTTACCGGTAGACTTATCCATCACTTGCAAGTCTTTGCCGCGCAGTTTGCCCATCACCTCATATTGTTTTTCGTTATAGTCGATCACGTCACCTACAATGAGTATGCGGTCCTGCCTCGCAGCCTGGCGCTGCTCAGGCGAATTGATCAGGCCATGCAAATAATCGGTAATATACTGGGCATTATTGGCCGCCTTTTCGAGTTCACCCGGCATATTCAATGCCGTTTGATAAACGTCCTCCAGGTTAATCTGTGGTGCCAGTTGGGAGTATACACCAATATCGTTACCGATAAAGAGGGCTGCCAGCGCAGGTTTGGCCTGCTCTGCAGCAGAGATATCCAATGGATCAAAAAGTTCCTTATCCTGGCCTGCAAATTTTACCACTTCGTATAACAAAGCTGCCTGATATTCACGTGGCGTTCCAAAGCTGTCAGGTTCCGGCATGTAAATGATACGGTCGCCCGCGTCATAACCCGGCTCCCCGGTAGTGACTTCCACTTTGGCATTAGTCAGTTCGACCAGTTTGCTCAGTTGTTCCAATGGATCAGGTCTTGATGCCTCCCTACGTTCTTCATATTCCTTTAATGAAGGGATACCCTCAATTTGGGAGGCATTAAATACATATGCATCTGTCTCTACAGGGTTTGCAAGTTTGATCAGTTCCGTTTTAGGATTTCGGCGGCTATTTAGTTGCGTTCTGCCCTGATCATCCAAAAGTTGTACACGATCAGTTGTTTTCACAAAGCTGATCAGCGTTCCTTTAGAACCTGTCTGTACTTTCCAGCCGTTCTTGTTCGATGCCTGTTTGAGGGTCATCCAGCGTGGATCTCTCGGTCCCTGCATTGCCAGCCAAAGGGCATTCATGCCGCGGTAGGCTTTTCCTGTTGTTGGATTCACCGGCATTGCAAAGCCTGGAAGGTCAAAAGGGCTTTGCCTGTCGTTCATTTTTTCGATCAGGCGTGCCGCTGTCTGTTGATTTGATTGTTCACTCATAATTTTTGTTTTGATTGTTTGTAAATAGATTGTTCCTGCGCAAACCTCGCGCGACAATATTTGATCAGGTCCAGAGGCTGATCTTTCAGGTAATAGGTATGCTGGTTTTGTTCTATGGCAATAAACCGCCGCCCTTCACGGATAGCAGCCACCGGAAAGGTGCCGCTGCCGCAGGCGTTGTCCAGGATGACAGCGCCGGGCAGTGAAAAAGTTCGAACCAGGTATTGGCCAAGTGCAACGGGTTTTTGCGAAGGATGTACGGCTTTACCCTCGCTTTCCGCAGTCTTGAAATAGATCCAATCTTCTTCCGGCTCATAGAAAAGAACATCGGTAGGATAACGCCAGCCGGCGTTAGGATTGATCTTCCCATTGTAAGGACCGTAACAACCGCCTTTGTTCGTTAAACGGCTTCGCGCTTTGTAAGGCTTGCCTGGCGTCATCTGCGGTTGATACACAGGTCTGCCGGTATAGAATAGCAGGATATCTTCATGCTTTTTTAATGGCTGCCGGTTCGCCTGCAGAAAATTTGGTGCCTTGGATTTGATCCAAACCAGTTTATAACGGTACCAGTCGGGATTACTCGTGATCAATTCCCCGGTAAACCTGCCGTGTGCCGTTAAAACGACTATCCCGTTTGGTTTTAATAACCGACGGTATTGCAGCCATAGCTGCTGCATATTGATCGGCGTATCCCAGGGATTTTGTGTAGTTCCGTAAGGCAGGTCGCTCAATACCATGTCGACACAGGCATCCGGCATTTGCGCCATAACTTCCAGGCATTCTCCTTCGGTAACTTTTCCTAAAAATTCGCTTAGCTTTTTCACGGTCCGGGATTCCGATAAATAGTGTAGTAAAGAAACTTCAGCGGATTAAGCCAGCGGCTTCCATAATTAACGGCGAAGTGTAAATGCTCGCCTGTTACGACACCAGTCGAACCGGTAATGCCTATCGCTTCGCCCGCGTTCACCGAATCGCCGGGGGTGACTAGCCATTGCGATAAATGGCCATAGATACTGTTCAGACTGCTGCCGTGATCTATGGTTATAAACAGGCCCAGCGTAGGGTTATAGCGGCAGCTTTGCACGACGCCATCCAATACGGAAAAAACGGTATCTCGGTGGGCTGCAAGGTCGATCCCTGCGTGCAATTTTATCCGGTGATAAATGGGATGCAGCCGATAACCGAAGCCGGAAGTCAGTCGAATTTGCCGTAAAGGGAGGCTGCACATCAGCAAAATCCCCCAGAGTCTAACGGCCATAACTGTGTGCATTCGTTTGTTCCTGCTCAGCGGAATTTCCGATATCCAGGCTAAGTTTACTTTGCAAGGTTTCCATCGCCTTGTTCAGAATGCCGGGGTTATCAACGGCAAGCTGCATAGCTTCCTTAGCGCCTTTGCTGGTTCCGTTTTCAAGGAGCATTCCGATCCGGTACATAGCCTTCAGATCGGGAATTGCTATCTCTTTGGTGTTGGCCATGACCTCCTTATAGATAGCATTTGGATTTTTGAAAACAAGCAGGGCATCGCTGCTATAAAGAGCACGCTCATTCTTGCCAAAGGTGACATAGATATCATCCTTTTCGGTTTCCGCAAACATGATCATGCCCATTTGGCCCTGTTTGTTAACCGGGTCTTCGGTTAGTTCAGGATGGACCAGTACAAGGGTACCGGTCAGGTCATCTGTTTGATTCATTTTCTGTTATTTTTTAATTGCTCTTTCATCGTAGCCTTTGGCGTATTCACTTTTGGCGGCTGGTGTTTTTGGATGATATGGGCGATCTCACGGTTGATCCTTTTGAAATTGTCGGTCAATACTGCTTCTTTGTGATCACCAAAATCATAATAAACGGGGAGCGGCCTGTAGCCTGCTTCTTCTTTTTTAAGTTCATCGAGGTCGAGGTTTACCCGGCAATTGATCGATGAGGTTTCATAATCGCCGGTGTATTTTTCTTTGACATCAGCGGCGATCACCCCGACGAGTTCGCCGGCATTCAGCGTAGCAATCTTTCCCGCCGGTACAAGTGTTTCCAGTTTTTCGTTTAGGGAAGTCGAAGTTTTGTTCCGGTCGATGGAAAGTCCTTCGCTGATTTGCTTATTACGTCCTAATAGTTTTTCCAGCCAGTCGAGTGTATCCTTGCTCCGAACCGCGCCTGATAATACATTACCTGTTACCGAGGTAATGGTCGCAGCGGTTTCCTTCCCATATTGCTGCTGAAACTGCGGCAATTCCTGTAAACCCATCAGTACAGCAACCTTATTGGAACGGGCTGTGGCAATCAGGTTTTCAATCTTATGCACGAAAAGTGTCGGCAACTCGTCGATAATCAGCGCCGAGGGTTTGTTCCCTTTGCTGTTGATCAGTTTGGTCAGCCGGTTGATAATGACCGAATAACAGGCGGAATTAATATTTTGCGTCGCCGGGTCGTTGGCCAGAACCAGCATAGCCGGATGCGCCTTATCCGATATCTTCAGGTCGAAGTCATCCCCGGAAAAAACCCAATACGTCTCTTTCGTGGCCAGCCGCGATAAAAAGATCTTCAATGTGCCGACCTGGCCCTCTAACTGATCAAATGCCTTGTTCTTAAATGCCGAAACGAAAGGCGATAGCAGCGAGGCCAGTTCTGCCTGCTTGAACAAGGTTTGAAATATTTCCTCATAGCTGCGGTTTAGCAGGGCAAGGACATGCGGGAAGGATGAATATTTACCCTCCTCATAGCGGCTCATAAAATAGATACAGGCAGAAAGAAAGTTAATGGCGGACTGGGTAAAGAACTGGTCTGAACCGCCCGATTTGTCGCCTTTTTTCATGGCTTCTACCAATGCTTCGGCAGTTTCACCGGCATCAGCCAGTGTACGGATATACTCTTTTTTCCAGGGATTAATGCGCCGGCTTTTTTCTACCTCGTTGAGGTTTACCACATGGAAGTCATAGTCTTTCAGTTTGCCTTGCTGCCTGGCAAGCAGGTAGTGATAATAGGCGATCTGACCGAGGTCGGGAAACTTGAAATCGTATAACGCCAGGCAAAACCCCTTGGCAGTCAGTTGCCGGATAAATGGATTCACGATCGAGAAGCTCTTTCCCGAACCTGGGGTACCGATCAAAAGCGTTGCCCTGAACGGGTTGGTCAGGTTTATCCAGCCGCTGCGCACTTTACGCTTGTAATAGAACAGCATCGGGATGTTCACCGAATAATCCGTTGCTTCCAGCTTTTCCGGTTGCTGGAAACTTTCGCCTTCTACATTCCAGACATCTTTACCTAAACCGGAGCGTATCAGCTTGGAAATATTGTCCATGGCGATACTCGTCAGTAAAGCGCCGCCGGCCGACAGGATCATATAGATCAGATCCCACCAGCGGGTGTAAGCAAATGCCAAAGGACCGTCCCGCCCGTAACAAAAAAGGCTGCCGAAAAATAACAGCAGCCCTAATACGAGCGGGTAAACGATATGTTTTTTGGGTTCGAGATCGACTTCTTTTTTGGCAACAGTACCGATGCTGACCAGGCAGATCAGGGCTAAAGTGGCCAGTTTGCTGAAAACAAGGTTTTGATAAAAAGGCAGCAGGCTGATCCGGTACAGCGCGTGGTGAAAAATTCCCCATATCGGCGCCCGGATATAAATGAAAATGGCCGCTTCAAGAGCGACCATCACATAGATCAGACATTGCAGGAAGCCGTGAAGCTTCTGCTGTTCGCGTGTTTCTTCCATAAGTACTTGGTTTACCGGCTGTAAATGAGGGCAGCCGTTCTTCTGCATTATTGATTTAATGGCAGGTAAGACGGCTTAGGAATGCCGAAATGATTTAGCGCCCTTTTCTTCCTGAAATCTTTACTGTTTCACCAAATGAGGGTTGGATCTCTGCATTCATGGCGTCAAATTCCTTCTGAAAAGCCTGGCTTTCCTCAGCGATTTGCGCAGTTTGCATGGGCCTGACGCCATCAAGCAACTCATAACGCTTACCATCGTCCGTATCTTTAAAGAGAATAATAGACGACCGGTTTGCCGATAACCCGTTGCTATCCGTGGCTTTATAAACCAGGCTGGTTCCGTCCGGTAAAGTTAGGGGTATCGCCCGGCTGAAATCTGCCCTTTGTGCGGAACTTAGTTCAAATCCGTTGATACGGTCCGGGATTGCTACATCTTCGGGTGCATAAGAAATAAATTCACGGGTTTCGGCATCATATTCAAGGATATACTCGAATTGCTTAGACACATCGGGTGGCGCTACAGCAGTTGCCATCATGTAACGGACATGCAATTGTTTGCCATCCAAGAGGGCCTGTATGCTATCATCTTCTCCTGCAAATGGCAGCTTCGGTTTGTGATAAACGGGATGAACACGAATCAATGCCTGGCCGTCTCCATCCCGGTGCAATGATAATTTAGCGTCCATTTGTGCGATATTCATGCCATGGGATGTGAGATCGTGCAAACGCATCAGGGAGGTTCGGCGGCCGGAAAGCAATACTTCCAGGTCCTCCGGTTCGATCGTTAGATCGCCGTATTGATCATACAATCCAAGGGATCTCATTTCGGAGCCGCTTAATTCATAGAGCGCAAAAGAATTACGCATAAGAATGGAATTTTTGGTAAGAGAACCGCTTGTATGCGGTTTAAAAACATGCCTGGGTGATATTGAATGTGAATAATTCAACAGCTCTACCTGCCTACAGCTTTTCGGAAGTCTGGTTTTTCCGCTGTGTCCTCTTCACTGTTTAAGGACAACACATTGTCTTCATCAATATCCTCAACCTCTTCCTGATCATGTTCTACTATTTTCATCTGGCTGTCGCGAAGAGTCCCCGCGATTTTTTCCTGTAGCCTGGCAGCTTCAGCTTTCAGGTCTGCCAGTTCCTGCTCCTTATCAAACACTCGCTCCATAATGCCTTTTAAAACAGGTACTTCTTTATCCAGTACTGCAACCTCTTTCTCATATTTTTCTTTCAACGCTACTACACGATCAATGGCGCTGATAAAATACCGTGCCGCAAGTTTGGCATTGTCCACGTTTGGCAAGCCCCCATTGTAAAGGTATTTGATGCCGGATTTTGGACCCTCCGCATACAGGGAGTTGGAATATTTATATTCCATTAATCCATTGGTTTCAATGCCTTCCCGCTGCTGGCGGATATACAGGTCAAAACCGTATAAAGTACCGATCTGCTTATCTTCGGATTCGCCTTTTCCCGGTTTCCAGTTCCGGTACTGATCAATAATATACTTACCGATCTCGTCGGCGTCTGCCGAAGCCAAACCGGTGATCTGGATAGGATTGCGTTTGGTACCTTCATCGTCATAGGTAAGCAGGGCTTTATAATCAGCTTCATCGAGCGCCAGCTTATCTAAGGTAACGGCAATTTTGGCGCGCTCAACCTCCACATTTTCCAGGCGGATACGTGCCCTTGACACTTCTTTATAGTGCGCTGACCGCGAACCTTCCAGTACAGCGACCTTCTTGTCGATGCGGGTTTTATCAAGCAACGAGGTGTCACCGGAAAGGATGGCTATATATTCCGGAAAACTCATACCACTCTGCTCATCCATAGCGCCTTCGTCAATTGAACGTACGCTTAACTGGCTGTTCTTGATCTGGCTGATAAAGCGCTGTTTGTTTTGAAGCAGGTTGAACTTGTAGTTATCCAGTGATTTCTCGGTCGCATAAATAAAGCGGGGGACCTTGTTATCAAAGTGTTCTTTTGCCAGCCAGTTACCTTTCCGGCTGAAACGTCCGCCGCGCTGGTCGAGATCGGATGGCCGCCATGGTATATCCAGGTCGTGCATAGCTACGCCCCGTTCCTGGATATTGGTGCCGGTTCCCAATTTTTCCGTGCTGCCGATCATCACCCGGATGTAACCGCTATTCATCATACGAAACATCTCCGGGCGTTTCTTTTCCGGCCAGTCATGAATAAAGGAGATCTGGTTCGGCGGGATGTTAAAATCCCGTACCAGCTTTTCCTTCAGTGCATTATAAATATCAAATTCATCACTTTTTGGCGTACCAATATCACAGAAAACCAGTTGGGTACCCCTGTATTCATTGCTCAGGCGATAGAACTCATCCACCTTGCGCGCACAGGTGTTGACCTTATTATCGGGATGGTCGCTATAGGATTCCGCATCGATCAGGCGCATATCGGTCGCCATTTTTTTGGCGTAATTCGTCGCGATCAGCATCCGTGCCTTGTCTTCATCGTCGCTAAGCGGTTCACGGCCGATCAGCGAGGCATCGCCGGTTTCGGCAAATTCCATCAGTCGCTGAATGAAATCTTCCTGTTCCGGCGTAGGTTTGATGTTTACCAACTGCTCATCGAGCTCCGGCCTGTCCAGGTTGATCTGGTCGGCGGTTTTATAGTCGGTGATCTCATTATAAAAAAGCGCCAGTTCAGGAACTTTAACAAAGTGACGGAACCTTTCCTTTTGAATGATCTCGTTGGTGACGGAAAATTCAAAGTCTACCGTTTTACGGGCGTAGACCGCCGCCCAGCCATCAAAGTTCTCGATACGCTGGCGCTCCAGTTCCTTTGGCCGCAGGTACTTAAAGATGAGGTACATCTCCGTTAAGCTGTTAGAGATCGGTGTGCCGGATAAGAACGTGACGCAGAGGTCGGCATCGAACTTCTTTTGCAGTGAGCGGACAGCAAAAAGCATGTTGAGCGCCCGCTGGCTACCTTGCGGATTGCCCAACCCCGCTACGCGGTTATGCCGGGTGGTAAAGGTGAGGTTCTTGAATTTATGGCTTTCATCCACAAATAAGTGGTCTATGCCCATGTCCTGAAAACAGATACCGGCGTCCTGCCTGTTTTCAATTTCGAATACCGACTGCGCAAGCGCAGCCTGTAGGTTCGCCTGTCTTACCCGTAACCCTTTCAACATCTTACGGGTGATCTCGGCGCCCAATAATTCCAGGGTCGCCAGGTCGCGTGCCACATTATCCAGTTCATCCTGTAATATCTCACGCTGGATCTCAGGGTCCTGCGGGATCTTCCCAAATTGTTCATGCGTCATGATCACACAGTCCCAATTATTGTTCTTGATCTGAAGAAAAAGCCGTTGTCTTTTGCCCGGCGAAAAATCATCCTCGTTCGGCGCCAGTATCTTTGCGTTCGGGTACGCGCGTCGGAACGTATCTGCGATCTGGATCACATTGGCTTTCAGCGCCAGGATGGACGGCTTGGAAACAATGCCCAAACGCTTCATCTCGATAGCGGCAACGATCATGGTGAGCGTCTTTCCCAGGCCCACTTCATGATCGATAAGGGCGCCCCTGTTCTGGATAATGCGCCAGGCCGCGTTACGCTGGGAATCGTATAAGGCCGGTACGCCGACCGCTTTCAGGTCAAGGCCAGGAAAATTGAGGTGGCTGCCGTCATATTCCCGTAGTGCATAGCAGTTAAATATGTTATTATACTGCTTCTCCAAAAAGAGCTTTTCCTCGGCCGGCAGCTCCTTCAGCCAGTCAACAAAACGCTCGCGTATGATCTCTATCTTTTCATGCGCAGCCTGGATAGCTTCATTGTCGGGTAACCTGACCTCTTCGCCATCGCGCGTTACCTTATAGCTAAACGTAGGGTTCGTATTTTCAAGGGCATGTTCCAAAAGGGTATGCCCTTTCATTTTCTGCCCGGACCTCGGCATGATTGAAAACTCGCCGTCAGTGATGGCGTTACCTCCTGAATATCCGACTTTGAAGGTATCGAGCGAAGGGAAATACTCGACCTCGGTTTTCAATCCAAACAGTTTGGTTGCAAAACGCTGGTAATAATCTACCGGTATCCACCGCTCACCCAGGTTGAAGTCCAGTTCCAATAATTCAAAGGGAATGGCTTCGGGCTGCGCCCGCTGTATGGCTGCAAGGCTGCGCGCGATCTGCAAATGGTCGGAATTTTCCTTCAGCGCAGTTTCCGCTTCGGCCAGTTTTTGAACCACGTTGCCGGATAAGTAACGGTCAGTGGTTTCCCATGCCTGAACAGCAGGATTATACAAGATCTGTTTTTCAAGTCCCGATATCACTTCCTGTTCGGTAAGACCCGTTACGCCGGAGATATAACCGAGGTCAACGAAGCCTTTGTCATTCAGGCAGCGGGCCAGCGCTTCAGCGGGGTCGTCTGTTTTTAAGGCTTCCTGTCGCGGAAAGACGGGCCCATTCAGGATATCCGCTTTTACAAAACGGTCGGCCTCGCGTTTTTCCAGTGAATAAAGTGTGCTGAAGCCGAACGCCGGGTCATTCAATATCCTTGACCGGTTAAACGTCCGGTTCAGGTCCCCGTAGGTTTCGGTAAAAGCCTGGTAATGCTCAGTCAGTGCTGCGCGCAGCCGTGGCTGTTCCGTAAGCGTTTGTGATTCGGTATTAAACAGTTCGATGTAAGCATCGCGTACAAGGATATAGGCTTTATAAAATGCACGCTGATCCTGTTCCTCGAAGGGAAAAAATTCAGCTTCCGTTTCTCCCGGTGCACCGATCAGGCCGGCCTTGTCGCCATGTACAACAAGCGTATCCTTAACATAAAAAGGTTTGAGGTTGCGAAACCCTTTTGGCTTTTCAGGCACGAGGCCAAAGGCAGGTTCCAGGCTGCGGTCGCCTTCATAAAGGTAATCGTAGCCAAAACCCTTTAGTTTCGCGGACAGTATTTTAAGTTCATCCGGCAGGACCGTTCCGGTCAGCCATTTGGCAGACACTTTTACCTCTGCCGCATTGGAATACTGCTTGTAGAGATAACGGCCGGTTGATCTTGCACGGGCCGTCAATAAGACCACTGTATCATGTTCCGGCCGGTCGGTAGTTCGGATCGTGCTGATGATACGCGCAGAGGAAGGAACTACTGTCGCCTCGTCGGTGTCCGATAAATACGCCTGGGCTTTCCCTGCCGGCTGCGGTGCGGTATCAAAAAGGCCAAGCTGGGCGACAACATTGGTTTCTTTAGGTACCGGGACATCCAGGAACGTGAATTTTTTGGTTTCTGTTTTTACCGCTTCATTGCGCTGTTTCAGCTCACCTTTTTCAAAGCCAAATTGCTGTTGCAACGTTTCAAACCGTACCTTATCAAAACGGGCGTCTATATCGTTGGCCAGTTGTTCGACCATAGCGGGAAACAGCGCTTCCATATCCCCGTTATGCCAGATGACCCGCGCAGGCTTGCCATATTGATTGGTGCCCTCAGCAATTTCGTCGGCCATGATCAGCTCCTGGTGACGATGAACATAGGCGTTTAAAGGGTAAATGCCATTTTCACTACTCTGCTCAACGGTGGATAATAACAATTCCTCTGCTTCGGAAAAGCTGTCCTTGTGGTCATTCTTTTGCACCAGTAACAGGTGCGTTGGCGCTTCCACGTTCGCATGATCTTTCATCAGGTTGTCCGGTAGGATCAGCAGGCTGACAAAGTCTGCCTGCGTAAACAGGTATTTGCGTGCCATGGCATTACCCGGCGTATTCAGAAAAGCATCCGTAGTCAGATAGGCCAGCAGTCCGCCGTGCCCGATCTTGTCTAATCCCTTGGCAAAAAAATAGTTATGGATACGGTCACTGATGCTGTCGTTACGAAATGCCGGATCGAAAACAGATATATTGCCGAACGGGATATTGGAAGCGATCAGGTCGAAACGGCCTTTTTCATCGGCAGGCGTTTCTTCTAATCCCTTTACCTGAACGTCAATCGGTACGGCAAGCGATGAACAGATGGCCGAAAGCACTTTTCCGGTGAGGGAGTCCTTTTCAACCGCCGCGATATTTTGTAGTTCGGGTAACAGGCGTGCCGCTTCGGTAACGAATATTCCCGCTCCGGCGCTTGGCTCATAAAGGCGTTTGGGTAACAGGCCCCGGTCACCGAGGGCGGTATAGATCGCCCTCGGTACAAGGTCCGGCGTATAGTAAGCGGTCAAAGAGCTATCCTGCAAGTCATCAAGTGCCCGCTTATAACCGTAGCTGCTTAACTTATCTTTCAGTAAGGTATGCAGTTCCATTACCTGTGGGTAAAGCCGCAGGTCGGCTTCAGAAGCGTTCATTTTTACCCACTCGCCGCGTTCACCGGCCGGGTAGAGCACGGCTTTCAGCCCGCCGAAGCCGGAATACGCTTTTAATGAATCAATTTCGGCATTGCTCAGGCTTCGTTTACCATCCCAATCTAACACGATGCGCAATGCGGCAATATTGGCGGCCAGTTTCTCACGTGCATTATAAGCCATCGCCGCCTCCTTCCTGTAAATAATCGTCTATGGCGGTGATCACCGCGTAGCGCAATAAACGGCTGTCGTCTGCCTCATGCCAGCCGAATTCCTTTAGGGTAATTTCACAGGCCGCGCAGATATTGAGCAATTCATAGCGGATAGTTCCGGCTTCATGAAAGCGGAGCCAGTGTCCATGAAAATCCGCTTCCAAAACATCTTCGAGAAAATCGAACGGAGATAAGGGCAAGGTTTCAGCAAGGCTGTCTATGCTGTCAAAATCCGCCAAATATGCTGCAACAGCATTTTCTTCCTGCAGACGGATATAAAAGGCAGGGTCAAGCCGCGCCAGCGCGGCTGCCAGGCGAAATGTAGGTTCTGCCATAATTTTAGGATTAGGCCCGCCTATCTTGGAAAGACGTCGGCGTGAAGCAGGTCCTTATAATCAGCTTTCAGGGTCAGGGTACGTCCTGACAACTGTTTTTCACTGAGGCCGATACAAAAAACCTTGTTCCCCGGAAATGTCAGTTTTTTGAATACAAAAATGTTACGGTAGTATTTATTGAACGCAGGAATATCCTGTAGCACAAAAAAGGGTTTGACCTCGACCGATTGTACGGTGCTGGCCTTTGTTACTTTTTTATCCTCGATACTAAAGTGTAACTGGTCGATCGTATAGGGCAACCGTGTTTTGTTTCGAAATCCGATGTCCAGGAAAATATAATCGTCAAGCGTATAGATATGATAAAGAAAACCCAGAAGATCAAATGCTTTTACCTTTTCGGCGGGATCGTCCGGCCTCATCGACAATAAGCGCAGGGCGTTGGCTTTCAGTTCGGGTTGTGAAAGGCCTATATCGGGATTATCCAAAGGCCGGCAATCTGACGGCTCAACGGCTATTTCAGTCTGTACCGTCCCATCATGATCGTCCTGGCAGGGAACGATGCGATACTGTGCAATAAACTTTTCACCGGTGATCGTAACAACGGCGTCGTTAAAGCGCGTGATAGAATCGTGCGTATGTATGCGCAGGATGTTCGGCACCGGAAGGTCACCGGAAATAGCCTTTACGGAAATATCCACAAAGCGGATCGGCTCGGGTGAAACAAAGTGGACAGATACGTTTCCGGGCAGATAAACGACCGGCAGGTCGCGTTTTTTGAGCTGGGCAAAGCCTTGCCCTGCTGCCGTGATAATGACGGCAAGCAATAACAAATATTTTTTCATGTTAACGGTTATTTTGAATGGTTTGCGGATCGACCAGGTACACATAAGTACCGTATTTGATCTTCGCCTTGTTCTTGCGGATAGCGCCCGCAATGGCTGAAGAAGTGGATTGAAATATCTTATCCATAGAACTCATAAGCAGTTGGTTTCCGGCGCTGCCGGATTCTATACTTACGCCCTGCATGGTATTACCACTCAGGTCTTTTGTGAAGTCACGGAATGCAGATGCAGGAACGTACAGCCCTAAAATCCCATCCTGGTCATACACAGAGAGTTTTACCGGCAGTATCTGACCGGCTGACAGCACGGAATTGATCACAAAGGTTACCCTTTGCTGGGTAAACCCGTTGACAAGACCATAAAGCATACTTCCTTTAGGGATCAGGTTTTTCCCTGCCCAGATATCTTCCATTAAGCGCAACCGGATACGCGATCCGGCATAAGCGGTTACATCCTCATCGATGATAGCGGAGATCAGCTCACTGTGTTCATCCGGCTTGATGGTATTGAAATCACCGCTGCCTTCAGGCGCTTTGCGTACTTCCAGGGCCACGGGCTGTCCGGCAAGTGCTTTAACTTTGGCCTGTTGTTTTTCCCGTTCCGATCTGAGCGCAGGGTCATTTGCTTTTTGCATGCTGTCCACATAGGCCATCTGCTGCTTAAAGACCGCCATAGGGTCTTTTTCCCGTTCGGCAGCGTTGCTGCCAGCATAACTTGCAGGAGCTGTTTTTGCTTTTCGTTGTGCAGCCAGCGCATTTAAGGCAGCGGTTACCTGCCTGTCTTGAACGGAGGCTCCCTGTTTGGCGGGAGGCGCAGTCATGCCGGAACTGAAACGGGCTTTCATAGCGCGGTCAATGGAATCCAGTTGCATGCGCTGTTTATCGGAATAACCCGCTGACAACTTGGTTCCGGCGGTTTCGTCATTGGTGACCGGCGACACTGCCGTCAGGCCGTCGCTTTCCTTATAGGTGTTCCGGAAAGCGTCCAGCTTATCGGAGAGGGCACTTTTTTTAACGTGTGCCGAAACGTCGCCCACATTGCCTTGAATAGCTGCCGGCTGGTTTACCGACCCTTTTTCTTTCGCCTTTCCATGAAATACATAAAAGAACAGGCATAAAAAGGGTAGCAATATCAACGGCACGATGTAGCGCGGCTGTTTAAAATTGATTTGCATAAATTAATGAATTTGATGTTGAATAGCGGCCAGGGAATCCAAATCCCGTTCAAGCCGCAGACTGTCCGCAGGTGATATTTTGCCTTTGGCAAGGATGGCTTCTACTTCCTGTTTCAGCCCAAGGGTCTGTTTTAAAGCGGAACCTGTTTCCAGTATCCGGGAAAAGCCGTCATCCAGCGGATGCGGGCTTTTAACCGGGTTCGCGTTGTGGTGAGGTGCAGCCGAACCTGAACGCGGCCCCTGGGCGGGATGGTGAAATACCGTGAAAGACAAGGCTACCGAAAGTATCAGCAATGCAACCATACTGCCAAAAATGGTCTTCGGATGGTTCGCGCAGAAGTGGCCGAAGCTTGTTCCTGCCTGTTCAAAATAGCTGCCGAATTCCTGGCGCAGCGATTTCCATAATGTTTCACCGGGATCTCTGTTAGAATGAATTCTTTTGAACATCGGAAAGGTCTTTATTTTCAAGGGTTTTCCAGCCGGTGATCAGCACACCGTGCGGGTTATTGTCGCTACGCGGAATATCCTTCAGGTAGCCTTCGGTGACCAGGGAGCGGGTCAGCGTGGAGCTGCGCCGGTCGATCTTCAGTTTACCATAATACCGGAAATAGTGCCTTGGCATATCCAGTACGATAGAGTCGGTTTGCAGCGTCAATACCGAACTGGAGGACAGTATAGAGGTAAAAAACCCTTTTTCCTTCAGGTCGTCATACTCGCGGGCGCCGGATTCGTCGATCAGGTACATCGCCTTTTTTAGCTGGTATTCGATGTACTTGTCATCGGGCGTCAGTGAAAAAAACAGGGAATGGAAAAGGTCAACGTGCGCCCTGTATTCCGCAGGCCTGTTCACCTGCATATCCGTCTGCTTCGCTAATATGGGCACATTATTGTCCAGTATGTACACACTTTGACGTGCATTGGCTACCTGCTTGAATGCGAAAATGGATACGATGCCGCTGATGACCACGGAGCAGATGAGGCTGCCCAAAGCAACGACAGTCGCAAGCCGTATCTTGGCTTCGATATTTTTAATAAGCATGAAAAGTTTTGATTTTACAGCATGGCGCCGCCGGCCTTCCGGGCGGCCATCACCACCATCGAGGCGTTGCGGCCAAATGCTGAAGAAGCTGAGCTGATCCCTGACGTGGAAATGATCCAGGTTGAGATCGATGGCACCGTGAACATACAAACGGCACCGATAAAAAAGACTACGATAACTTCGCCGAAAGAAAGCACGCCGTTTCCTGCGAATACCGCGAATTTAGACATCAGGCCGCTTGCTCCCGGACGAAGCAGCTCCTGGTACTTGCTGATCTCTGAAGACAGCGCATATTTCTGCATCAAAGCGCAGAGATACATGATCAGGTAGGCAATTCCGGTATAGAGGTTCACGGAAACGAACCTGGCCACCCAGGTTGAAAAGCTATCCCGGAATGCGGGCAGAATACTGACCGCGACCGCAAATGGCCCGAGAATGATCAGGACGCTCGAATAGATAATCTGGATCATGAATATGATGTACGTGGCGATTCTCAATATCCAGATACCCGCCAGTTCTAAAATCTGCGTCATTAATAATTGAATGCTTATCTGAAGACGGGCTTTGAGTTCCATCAATGGGGCGACAACGGTTGAAATACCTTCCTTAACGGTCGATGTGACTGCATCCCAGGCTTTACCATACCATGTATCCGACTCTTTAGCTGCCACTTCAGTTTGGGCCTGGAAGGTATACAGCGAATCTGCTACCTGCTTCATCAAATCTGCGCGTTGAAACCGGAGCTGGTTGACATTATCCTGTTCCGAAGCGAACATCTGCTGAGTTTCATTGGCCACTAAGTCGGTAGGAAAGGCGACCATTCTGGCAAACCCGCCCCACCAGAGAATGACCATAGCCAGGCCAAAGGGCCTTAAAAGGGGCATTACCTCTAATTTCTTATCTCCGGCCATCATTTCGTAACTTTTAACCGCAAAAAATATAATCATAAAAATGGCGGCCAGCGCTTTGGCATCGGTAATGAACAAGTCAAAGTTCGCCCATATCGAATCTTTCAGGCCGGTCAGGAATGTCATCATTCCCGACTCATAAACGCCGTCCCCCTGGAGAAATTCCAGGGACTTTCCATAAGTGGTATCCTGCGCGAAGCAGCTAACGCTAATTACGCATAGGATAATCATTAATAATAATTTCTTTTTCATCAGTACTGTCTTTCTGCCAATACTTTTTTGGCCAGTTGCACATCGGTGTCCGGCGTCCAGTCCGTTGTAATTACGGGCATGCTCTTGACTTTAGCCTGCTGGCTAACCATGCGGATATTTTTCTGCGCAGTTGCAACGCGTGTTGCCCATGTTGCTGCCAGTGTCCGGTACTCTTTCAGGTAGCGGTAATAGGCCATAATGCGCGATCCCCGATCCATATCCGTTGTTCGGGCTGCGTTAATGCGCTCTTTCAACATGGCCAGTTCATTCTCGTACCATGGGAGCAACCCTTCTGAAATGACCGCTGTCCTGACCTGTGAGGGTAATGGCGCCAGTATCGTTTCATCGGAATAATTGAGAACGGGCGCCAGTTCCTGGCGGTAGTACAACAGCCAAAGGGGGTCGGCATCGGATAACAGCCCGGATTGTTCCGTAATGGAAGTTAAGGCGGTATTCCTGATGGTATCAGAATTTAATTTATAGCTGTTGTCTACCGAATTCATCGTGCCGACGAGTGCCAGACGTTGCGTTTGTGGCCCTGTAGCTGATAAAGGTCGCAGGTCGGTCTTATGGTAGTTCGGCTCAAACAGCCCCCAGGTCAGCCAGTAATAAGGGTTCAGGCTGAGGAAGCCCGCTTTTGGGGTGAACTTATTCTGGTCCCATTGCAGGTACACCATGCGTTCCTCCTGGTAGCGAACACTTTCATCACTGACCACCCTTTGCGCGCAGGCGCGCAGGGCGAACAGCGGGGTAAGGATCATTAATAGGATAAATTTCATTTGTTTAAAAATTTTGCGTTTTGAATGATCTGCGCGGCAAAAGCGCGATCTTTGTTAATATAGCTGGCGAAGGGGTTCAAGGTTTTCAATACCCCGCGCTCTTTGGCCCAATACATCGCTTTCCAGGTACCATAAGCCATGCCATCCAGTATCTGCAACTGCTGGACGACCCTGCGCAGCAACTGGTCGCGGCCGTTATAATCGGCAAGGACATTTCCATCTGATTTGAGGATAAAACCGGATATATCGCTCACCATGGCGGTAGCTTTCGGCCCGAACTCGTTCTGAATTTTTACGGTTACCAATAAAAGCAGGGGATCATCTTTAGCCAGCATCATGCTTTCGTTTAGGTAATAGATGATGTCTGTAGTTGTACGGGCAATTTGTTTGGCCATGAGGCCATCCTTTAAGACGGAGTTTACGTTCGCCAGGGCATTGTAAATAAGGGTTTGTGCTGCAACCACCGACGATTCGTTGGCGTTAATGGTATTTACGTTGTCGTTTATCTTTTTAAGATAATCCTGATGAGTGCCTTCGGCGGCCATCCGGACGGCTTGATTTTCCTGGACAACCAACAAGTGCTGCGGGTCAATAACCATTTCCTGCGCCATCGCGACCGAGTATAAAAAGCCGAAAGCCAATAGCAGAAAAGCTTTCATCGCTTTAAATATTTGGCATTGGTCAGAATGTTGCTGATCATGTGCTGATCTTCATAGACAAAATCGTCAAAAGGATTCAGGTGATGCAAAAGCGAAGCCAGCGTGCCAAACTGTACATTACGCACCAGGCGGTTGCTCATGTCTTGTATCTTGCTAAGTTCGCTGATCACATAATCAAAAAGCAGCTTGCGGTCGGACGATTTCATTTGATTGACGTCCCCGATTGAAATGATCAGACCTGCCAGGTAGCGGATGAGCATCTGAGATTGTTCGGCAAAATCGATTTCGGTCTGGTAGGCCAAAGCGATGATCGCGGGATTTTTTTGAGCCAGCTGATAAAGTTGCGATTGCGAACTGATGATACTATTGACCATCGGTTCAGCCTCTATGCCGACGTTAGCGGCGCTGATCGCCGTACCAAGGGTAGAGTACCGGGTTTGCAGCGTCCGGTACATATCCTTGATCTTACCGAGCATAGTTTTATTGGCCGTTTCTGTCGAGGTGACCGTTGTCTGTTTATCCCGAGCGTTGGTTTGGAGCGTATGTTCCGATTTGGAATAGGAAACCAGTTGTAAAAGTTCCGGGATGTCGAGTACCTTTCCCTGGCCGTAAGATAGCACCGATGTCGAAAGGCAAAAAGCTGTTAACAGCAAATATTTGATGGTCATGAATTAAGGGTTAGAGAATGTGGGCTGGTCGCCATATTGGTCCCAGCCTTGCCGGGCCTGCCTGCTCAAGACACTTATACATAGGCCTTCGGGTAATACCCGGTATTGTTCAGCGATGCAAGTATTTCGCTTCACTGATCACGGAGTTGGCAATACGCACATCTTCACTCTGCCACGTTGACCATGGATTGATTGATGCCCAAATGCCGCGCATCTGGGCCCAGTACATGGCGCGCTGCATCCCGTAGGCGAGGCCGCGTAGCGCGTGCATTTCGGTAACAATGTGGTTAAGCAGTTTTCCGCGTTCGGAGCTGTCCATGAGATTATCGCTGCCGCCACGCAATACATAGGCAGACACATCGGTTGCAAGGCCTACGGCACGTTTTTCAAAATCCTGCGCCCCCTGCTGGGCAAACAAGAGCAGGACGGGGTTGCTGCGTGCGGTCTGTATTGCCTTTTCAACGTCGCTGACAATATCGGAGCCGGTTTCAGCGATATCTTTAATGGAATACAGGTTATTGATCACGGATGCTACTTCAGACAAGCCTTTATAGATCTTGTTCTGCAAGTTATTGACAATAACCAATTGCCCGCTGACGGCAAGCTGTGCGGTCTGTATCGCCGTTAATTTATTATTGGTATTGTTCAACTGACTGTTAATGATAGCGCTGTTTGCCAGCATGGCGCCGGATGTCACAGGGTCAACGACCAGTTCCTGCGCATAAGATGCCGCAGAAAGTAAAAGGCCGGATATGAAGAGCACTAATGTTTTCATGTTATAAGCGTTAATGGTTTATTGTAAAGATTGATCTTTTGAATAAAGTCACCAGGAGATATGCCGGAGTTATCCAGGTCTGAAAGGAAAGCGTCCAGTGCGGCCGGATAGGAGCCGTAATGGTGAAAGTAAATCTGAACCGCATTCTTTTCAGGTTTTTCCGTTGTATATACATAATATTGATGCCGGCTCACTTCAACGCCGTAAACCTCGCCGACTGAACCCCGGCGGATGTAAACCTCGTTAAACCGCGCACGGTTATCCCGGTTATCCAGTTGGTTGATGGTGAAAATCTTCCGTTGTTCGGTCGGGGAAATAGAAAGCACTTTCCCGATCTCGCCATAATTATCCCTGAATTTACGTTGGTCAAGCAGGATTACCGTGTCGGAGTTGTTTATGATACTGTCTTTAACAACCGGGTTGCTGATAATATCTGAAAGCTCCTGTGTCACTTCAATTACCTCTCCCCAGAATTTGCGGACGGTTTTGTTCAGGTACAATAAAAAAGAACTCATGATCGGCGACATCAGGGCTCGCCAGGCTTCTTCGAGAATCAGTACTTTCCGCTGATTTTTACGGTTACGCATCTTTTGGATAAAGACATCCATAATGATGAGCGTAACTATGGGTAGTAATACGGCATTATCCTGTAAAGCGTCAATTTCATATACGATGAACGGCTCGTTAAGCAGGGATTGATCACCGGCTTCGTTCAGGATGCTTTCATATTCTCCGCCATGGTAAAACTTTTTGAGCACATAACGAAACTCATCAAGGTCGAAGGGAATACGTTCCTCGCTTTTGATCTCGGGTATCTTATTAAGAGCGAACTCATAAAAGCTATTGAAGGAAAGATCGATCGCTGATGCTTCGCTAAATGCGATCGCGTAATATCCGCTTACTGTAGCCGTCAACACGTCTCGTTCGATCGTTGATACCGATCCGCCGGCGCCTTTCCAGAGCAGCGCGATCAGGGTAACCAGGTTATCCTTTTTTTCCAGGCTGTACTCATCTTCGGTGATCAGGAAAGGATTCATCGTTATTGGGCGCTCATCTGACCAGGTAATATATTTACCACCGTAATAAGCGCATAGCCCTGAGTAGGAATGGCCTACATCAACGATCACCACATCGACGTTAAACAGCAGATATTGCTCTACTAACGAATTCATAAAAAAAGACTTACCTGAACCGCTGGGCCCTAATACGAACTTATTCCTGTTATTAATGCGTCCCGTGCGCATGGGAAGGTCGGCAGGGTCGATAGCCACCGGGATGCCTTTGCGGTCGGTTAGCCTGATGCGGAAGGATGAGGGTTCGTCTTCCATCGGCCGCTCCTTGAAAAAAAGGCAAAGCGCGGCGTCGCTTGTCGTCAGGAACCAATCGTAATTACGCAGTTCGACACCATTTCCTGGCATCGCGGCCCGGAATAACTCTAATTGGTTATAGGCGTTCTGGTTGGGGATGATGGCCAGCTGAAACAAGGCGCTTTCAATGAAATTCACTGATCGCTGTATATCTGTTGCGGATGCAGTCAGGATGATGCTGTAATGCACATTGACAAGCAACTGTCCATTCCGTGCAACGTCTTTGAGCAATTGATCGATATCCTCTACGCAAAGCAGGTTCGCGGGGTCAGGAATACCGGAATGACGCTTGCGCTTAACTTCCAATTTGGTAAGTAATGCCTGCTGTGCAGGAATTTCGATTACCTGGTTATAGAGGATCGCTTCAAATGCCGGAACCTTATGCAGGAACGAAAGTAAATCAACCGGAAAGCCGCGTACGGCCTCATTTTCGTTAAGTTCGGTAAACGTTCCGATCTCCGAAGGCATATCCACGTTTTCGCTGTTTACCAGGGAAATGCAACGTATCGACCGGTCACCCATTAATATTTCGGTATCCGTAGGCTTAAAATTGTTAAGGGAAAATGGCGCACTGCCAAATCGCATGGCCAGCACGCGGCGAACGAGATTGCTGATCGCCGCTTCCTCTAATAGTACCGGATCACATTTGGCGGCTTTCAGTACATCGCAAACCTTGTGAACAACTGTGCGGAAATCCCTTATCTGTTTGGGGTCGTATACATAAAAACGCCCTTTTTTAACCAGCCTGGTGATGGTCAGGTAGGTGTCGATCCGTAATGCTGCCCGTCCTGCAAAATGTGCATTAAACTTTTGTTGCAGGTATTCTGCCGCAGGCGGCGGGTTGAACGGATCTTTGTGTAAAATATCCTGCTTTTGCAGCAAATAGCCGTCGCCGAGAATTTTGATAATACCGGTCAGCAGGTTATGAAACTCGTCGTAATCTCCTGCTGCTGCCGAATGCTGAATAACGGGGTTTTTCATGGCAATGACCACCGAAAATTCGCCGCTTGCGCCATACAGGATATCGAAGTCGTCACCGGCATCCACACCGATGTACGGCGTTTCAAACTTCCGGGCGTTCATAAATTGAGGGGGTAACGATGAAGATGCCTTTTTGCCGGGTCTTATTGTACAAGCCCTTTTTCTGGCGCGAGGCGATGTAGACGAGGCCGCCTACGATACAGCCGATCAATACGACCGTTCCAAGCCACATATTGATGACCGCCATCGTGACGGAGCCCAGAACAAGACCCGAAAGCACTGCTCCGATACCCCAGTAAATAAATTTACCCCGGAAACCCTTGTAAATAAGGGGCCGCGAGAGCCCCTTATAAACTGTAAATTTCCGTGCTGTCATAAACCGAAAAAGGCTTTGATGATCAGTGAGGAAAGCACTAAAAAGAGACACGAACCTCCCCATCCCATTAACTCCTTGTTAATGTCCTGGTCGCCCGAATTCCACTTCGAGTACACGCGGATACCGCCGACAATGCCGACGATACCGCCGATCACCAAGGTGATGTCAGTAACCGGGTCCACGTAGGTTTTCAGGTTGGAGGTTGCGGCATTAAGGCCATTGACGCCGCTTTGGGCAAATACGAAAATTGGGCTGACGATAAACGCCAGTACCCAAGCCAGCTTGCGCCGGATGTTTTTAAGCATGAAAAAAGCATAAAAGAATTTTTTGAAGCCGACTTAATGATTTCATGCGGCTAACTTGGAAATGGCTGGTTTTAGATGCCGAAAACGGCCTGACAGAATGCGCCGAGTAAAACCATAAACAAGGCGGAAAAGAACCAGGCAGCCACTTCAGCCGTGAAGCGTTCGCGGCCCATTTGTAAGTTGTGATAAATGCGCACGGCACCAATGATGCCAAGAATAGCGGCTAACACAAGTGACAGATCACGGGCCGAAAAAAAAGACTGCGTAAGGTCTGAACGGGCTTCCTGCATTTCGTTAATACCCGGCTGGCAAATGGCAGCGGAAGGCATCAACAGGAACAAGATCAGCAGCTTCTTCATTAGAAGGTCACCGACTGGTTGTAGGCGATCAGCTCTAACTTGGCAAGCTGAAACAGGTCTTTTACCCTGACCCCGCCAAGAGCGGAGGTCGCAACATCGCCTTTATCTTTTGAAGAAGGCACTGTTTTTTTTTCTTCTTGCGCTTCAGAAGCTACCTGCAATGGCGCTATGGTTTCTTCAAAGTGCAGTTCGGGAGCAGGTTCTTTTAAACCCGTTTGTTTTCTGCGCATGAGGTCCCATGCAATGTTCAATAAGTAATAGAATGCATACAGCGCGGCTAACCAGGAGATAAATTTGATCCAGGTCATAAGGTCATGTTTTGAATAAATTGTTTTATGATCGCTTTGAGTTCGGGGTTTCCCTCGAATAGCTGTTTAACGGCGAAGGCCACCAGGCGGGTGACATCGATCCCGGTTGCCATTTTAAAATGATTCAGGGTTCTCGCAGTTTTTTCATCAAACCGTACATGGACGAGGCTCTTGTGGTTTGAGTTATCATAGGCCCTGATCAGCTGTAGAATTTGAGCTTCTTCCGCATGGGTTTTCATTGCTTTTGCTGCCTTGGCCTGTTCTGCCTTTTCGGCTTGCGGCTGCGCGATACGGTTGCGTATCTCATCAGCCAGTGTGGTGATCTTTGTCATCGCATTAGCCATTGCCGTTTACAGACAGTTTTTGCTCTATTGTGTGATAGATCTGGTCAAAGACCGGGATAATGACCGGAAGAACAGGCAGCGGCGTCATGAAGGTGGTGACGCGCTGAAAGTCTATTCTGTCCGGGATCAATGGCGCCAGATCACCCAATTTAGATAGCTGTTTGTTCACCTCCTGCATTGTCTCATAGCGGACATTAGCTTTTACTCTGTTGGGTATGAAAATGATCGGGATCTCAGGATTGAGCTTGCGCAGCACGATAGCAAATAAAACCGTGGAATCGAAGCTAAATTCATCATAGGAGAACGGACAGATCAACAGATCCGCCGATCCGAAAACCGGCAATAGTCCGTCATCATCCAGTTTACCCGGAAGGTCGATGATGACCGCTTCATTTGGAGTTTGCATGATGGCGCTTTGCAATACAGGATAATGGGCCAGTTGAGCTGCCACGACATCGTATGGCGGTTTATTTTCCAGCACTTTCGCTTTTTCAAACTTTTGAGCAATGGATTGTTGATAATCCATGTCGATAAGAGTGACCTTCTGGTGTTTGACCAATGTCAAGAAGTTCGCAAGCAAAAGTGCGATCGTGCTCTTTCCGCACCCGCCTTTCTGGTTGCCGATTAGAATGTTCATGAAATTAAGATTAAATGTTAACGGGTGTTAGTACGCGCTTTTTTCTGCCTGCGCCTGCGCGGCCCGTGTATCTGCTGATCATCAATGTCGTTAGCCAGATACGGACGGAAATAAGTGAGTTGGGTGTTTTTTGCGCTATGGCCTGCTGTTTCCACTGTCTGACTCTCAGGTATGCCATGTTTTAAAACTGCGGAATCTGGTCCGACCAATACCGCCAGCTTCATGATCTCACTGCCTTTAAACACCCGCTGCTGCAGGTGATCAATGACGGTATAACCGTAAGGAGGTTTATTGCCCGACGCGTGAAAGACCAACTCGATACCGAATTCCTTTCTCAGGAAATCAGAAAGGTCGGATCGGAACGGGCCGGTCGGAGAAGTTCTTCCGCCTGAAAGGCTGACAATTGATCGTTCCGGAACGGCATTGTAGAAAGCCCGGTACTTATCAAATATCGCTTTCCAGCGAATGGCCTGTGATTTATCAGGGACGAATGCCGCAAGGCATTCATCTACGCGTTTTTCATTTATCGCAAAAAGCTGCCGTCCGAATTTATAGACCAGCAATTCACCATCTTTCTCGCGGACCTGATAACCCATGCCTTCCATTAAAAGCAGCACTTGTGCTTTTGTGGAACACTGGTATTGCAAGGCCTTTCCTGCATCCAACTGTGCCTGGTGTGCTTCGTCTTTTTGCAGCAAATGGTTTAGTTGGTTGACGGCCCTGCGGTATTCAAATGCACTGTCTATCTTCTTTCCGGCGCGGTCAACGCGTGTACTGACCATGTGCACATGGGATTGATCCGTATCCCGGTGATGAACTAAAATATAAGGCTGATCTTTATAGCCCATCCGGTCCAACCATTGTCCGGCAAGTTTTGCCAGCTTATCGTTATCAATGGCATGGTCAGGCGCTGAGATCATGGCATGAAATTGAGGCAGCCGTACATTGCGGTTGAGCCCCGACAGGACTTCGAGGTAATTGCGGTAATCTTCAGGCCGTACTTCATGCAAATGCCGTAAAGCTCCGAATCCTGAAACCTTCATTAAAGTCGCCTGGCCTTTGGCAATTTTATCGAAATTATAGGTTATCGCCTTAAAGGTGGCACCGGCCCGAAAGATTTTAACGATCATAGCATAACGCAACCATATAACAGCAGAATTGAATCTCTATAGATTTGAATAACCGGATATCGTTGTAACATCCTAATTGAGTAACGATGTAACGAAGAAGCAAGAGAACAAAGAGCATTGTAATAACTGATCAAAGTAGCTTCATATCATTAAAACGATATAACAGGCTAACTTGCTAACAAAAGAACCAAATAGCCATATAATTGGGTATCGGAATAACATACTAATTATGAAACAATAGAGCAAAGTAACGAAGTACAACAGATCAATATATCGCTATTGCAGTATTGCCACATAGCTCTGGAACAGCAGAACGATATTACAGCCGATCATGGGATCAACGCCCTGATGAGTTTTCGGAAAAGCAGGGCAAGTTCCATTTGTTTATTGTCATGGTGCCGGAGTAGCCGCAGATATTCATCAATGACCGGAGGTGATAAAAGGCTGCGTTTTTGCAGGCGATTTGCGTACCGTGCCAACTGATTGATATTGTTCCCACTCCTTGATAATTCCAGGCTGATAGCATCCAGCCGTTTCATTAATTCAGCGGTGTTTACTGTAAGGCCCTTCCCTTCATTTAATAGCTTCCGCCTGACGACATCGGTCTTTTTTAGGCCCAGTTCTTTTTCTAATTGCTCTACCTGGCGGTATTCCGCTTCCGTAAACCGGACATCGATCTTAAAGGATCGCTTGTCCTTGCCCGACGGCGGCCTGCCGCCTTTGTTCCTGGTCATAAACAAAGAAATTGAGTTGCGAAATTTCTTCCCCCGGCATCAGCCGGGCAAGATTCTTTTTGGTAGACTGGAAAACCCGAAGGGGTTTCCGTCGGACAAAAAGACATCTTGCAGGGTAAAAAACAAGAAGGCCCCTGCCTTAGTAAAACGGAACTTTTTGGAGTTTTCAGGCGCTTAGCGCTCAAAAGGAACCTGAATTTTTTTAAACAGGTTGTTGGCTTTTTTTGCTTCGAATGCTGTTCGTGCCTCGGTACGGCGTTTTTCGCTGTAATCATGGTGCCCGTGAAAAGCAGGTGTCCCGTCGGTGGCATACGGCAACTCGGTAATAAAGCGGCGTAAAGATTCGTGTCCATCCGGTGTATGATCAAAATAAACATTCAGGTTTGGATACCGCATCGCCATTTTGATCGCAGCAGGCAGCAAACTGTAACTGTTGATCATTAAAATACTATCCGGCGCTTCAGGGTGATCATGTTTCCAGCTTAGATAATCGAAAATATCTTTGAATACACATAACCTTCGGCTATCTCCCGGAAAAAAAGTAAGCCCTTTATTGCCCAGGCAACCTTTAAAATATTTATTGCGAACCTGCCAGCTCCCGGCTTCATTGCGATGTCCGGCGGCGGAAAACTGCCTGGGCTGTAGTTTAGCATGCACACTATGATAATGTATCTCCTTTAAAATACCCTGTGCTGCTTCCCATATCCCGCGTTTTTCCAGAAACAGACGGATTGATGGGGTTCTGCCAAGCTCACAAACCTTATCTACGCGGTAATAGGGTTGGATCAATGTTTTATGCCGTTTACGCCGGGATGGCTTTAATAGGGAAACGGCAGGTAGAGCCTGCTCCATAATTTCGTGAAGTTTCCCGCAAACATCCCTGATCTCGAGCTCCGGCCAGAAGGCTAAACCGAAATCGATCACATTACCGCCTTTCCCGGTGCCGTGGTCATACCAGACGCCAAGGCTATCGTTTACGCAGAGTGACGGCTTTTTGCCGTCATGATGTAGCACGTTGCTGTACAAGATCTCTCGCCCGGAGTTATGCGCGGGCTGGTATCCAAGTCGCGCCAGCAGGCCGGTAATAGATACCTGTTCCCGAATGACCGCAGGGTTCATTGTCATTTCCATAAAATTTAAATTATAGTTGGCGCCAGATTTCCAGGCCTCTGGCAATGGCCTCTATCTCTATGCGGTCAATTCGCCAGGCGGCTGAATGATTACCGTCGCTCCGGATTGTTAGCTCGCCTTTTGCCAGCAACCGCTCGATATAACATTTTCCAAAGCGGCGGTACGCTTCACGTTTTTTCAGGTAAGGTGGTATTTTACCGGTTCTGACGAGTGCGATGATGGCCCCAAGCTCCGCGGCTTCCCGGACAATGGTTCGAAGTTGCTGGGCGCTCAATAGATTTTCCATATTTGATGCAATAAAAAAGGGGGCCACTTGGGCCCCCTTCAAGACAATTCGGGACATACTCACGTCATATTCTACAATACGGGCCTCTCAGCCTGCCCGGGCGCTTTCAGCATATTGCGGCTTTACGCTCACCTTCGCCCGATTTCCGCTTTTCCGGCGGATAATGTTTCGTCCCCACATGTCAAATAACGTCCGTTACCTTTCTGCCACAGGCAGATAGGTCAGCCGGTTGCTGGAAGCACTTACAGCTTCCAAGGCAGCGCGGCTAAGCGTCTTTCCGTCAGGGATGATGAGGCCTTCGGCAATCCAACGGTCCACACAAGTGCGGCCATAGCGCCGGTAGGCTTCCGACTTGCTGATCGTTTCAGGTAGGAGGCGTTCCGTCGCCAGTACTTCACTGGCACCGGCGACCGCAGCCGCTGTAAATAATCCGATCAGTTCGTTTGGTTTCATAGCCTGAGGATGACAAGACAAAGGTTGCCGGACGTCGAATTTTTCTTTCAAGAGGCACTACAGGGGGCACTAACGATTTTTTTTAAGGTTCGAGTTAAGGGTTGATAACTAACGAGGTAAGACAGTGCAGTGTTTATGGAAAACCAAATCAACCCGGGGGGGCACGAATGGATTAAGTAGATTACTTGAACCAATTACAGTGAGCAATAATAAGTTGAGAAATAAGTTTTTAATGAAAATGACTATGGCGACCAATAAATTGAAATTACTCACAATCATTTTTGCAATTTTATCGTTTAATAGATTTAAATGAAGGAGATTGCTTTTGTTAAAGAAGTATAGATGAAGTTTGAAATGTTAGCGCTTTAAAGCAGAGTGCCAACTAATAATAAATTCATTAATAAAATTTATTCAAGATGAATAAGACTGTATTTTATCCCTTATTAATTTTGTTGCTGACAACAGTAGGTTCCGTTTGGGGCCAGATAGTAGTAAAAGTTACAAACGGGCAGATCTTTGTCAATGACCCGATGCACCGGCCTAAAGAAAAGGACTTTCAAGGTGTTACTGATAGCCTCGATAGAAACTTGGTGCAGCATCCAAACGATACGACCAGTTTATTTTACCGGGCCTTGTTATATGTACAGTTTAATACATTCGTTTTTAATCCAGACCTGTCTACGAATAGTAATGCGACCAATAAGTTACTGCAAGCAAAAAAAATGGCCGACAAGGCAGACAGTTTAAAAATGCAAAATTTCGGACTGAAGGTACTAAGGGCTCAGATATGCAAAGAATTAACGAACAGGTATGCGCCAATCGAAACATGGCGTTTCAATGCACAACAAATGGCCGATCGGAAAAAACGATACGATTATTATAAAATGCTGGCCAACAACTATTACGATGAACTGGCCCGTTTAGATAAAAGAAATGCCTACGACTATTCGCGAATGAAAGTGAAATAGCGGTCATGAGCATTATGTCTGCTATTTATTTCGAAATTTAGCTCGATCGACGTTCCGGTAATAATATATTATAAGTCAGCTATAGCTTGAACATCATATGATAACTGATTCGTCTCTATCGTTCAATAAATTTTAATTTCCCCTGTTTTAGGTTTATAGCTCTAGATGTCAGCTCATAATTTAAATCATCCGTTTTGTCGCTTTACTGAAAGTACCTGTTTCAGAAAGCCAGTTAAGAAATGGTCAGCATGGATTAGTGGCTGTCTTTACCGTGTTGCGCTTTAATAAAAGGAATGCTAAATTTGATAAAGGAGTTATTGTAATGACGGTATTAAATTGCATAGGCATAGATGATGAGGAACACTGTAATAAATTTTTGAAAGAATGTTGCCGAAATATTCCGTCTGTAAAACTTCTAGGAACATTTACTAACCCCTTCGATGCGCGGGCCTTACTACAGTCCGGTAAAATAGATTTGATATTTCTTGATTTCCATATGGGACAAATAAACGCTCCGGAGTTTATAAAGGAGATACCGGGAAATGTCCAAGTCATCATAATTTCTGCTGAGTTTGAATCCAAAATCAAGGCTTTTGGAATGAAACTTACTGCAATACTTCCAAAACCATATCCATGTGAAAGGCTTTTACAGGCATGTAAAGCCGCTGTCAAGTCGAAAGTATAGAAAAAAAAAGCCCCCCAACACTTGCTGCGGGAAGCTTTTACCTAAACCTTATCACAATTAGCGGATAGGGTATCCGCTAAGAATGAGCAAATCTACTTTTTAATATTAAATATCCCAATGTTTACTTAAAAAAGTTGGTGAATATCCCAACATTTAGTTGCTGGGCCCTATGATCCTTATTATGGTATGATTCCTGGATTGAAATAATCATGAATTCCAAACAATGCGTGAAGCACTCGGTAAGTTACGAGGTCATTGCAAAAGGAATTTCAACTCTTACTAACATGCCAGGTTTTCAATTTAATATTTAACTGATCACGTTGACGCCATTGACGTTTAAGTCTAGCGATCGATGCGTTGTAACTCATCAACCTGCCATTCATATACTGCATCGAGCAAAATATTCAATTTTTCTTTGAATAAAGTGTAGTTCAAACTGTCAAGGTTGCGAATATGCCGGCCGTTTCCAATCATGGAAAACATCAGCCATTTAAACAACTGCTCGTCAACAGCATTAAATGGTTCCTCACCAAATATTTCGTTTATCGTCCGCTCTAATTTTGATTCAAATCTTTCCATGTCTTTAACTAAAGGCTTGCTATCACCAAATCTACAGGTTGTTGGGTTATTCACCAACATCATTGCCTGATTATTATTACATCTTCCCTGTTCATTTGCTGTCCCGTAATGATCAAAGATTTCGATAAAGAAACACTCATTGTATTTGGAAAACATCTTAAAACGTTAAGGCTCGCTAAAAAACTTACTTATCGAAAGATGGCTCTTCTTTGCAATATTGACTACAGTGATATTCAAAAAATCGAAAGCGGAAAGATCAATATTACCATCCTGACGCTCAGGGAACTTGCCAAAGCACTTCAACTCGCTCCGAAAGATTTGATAGATTTTCCAGGCTTCGAATTGACTGA
Organism: Mucilaginibacter inviolabilis; assembly: GCF_011089895.1. Lineage (NCBI taxonomy): Bacteria > Pseudomonadati > Bacteroidota > Sphingobacteriia > Sphingobacteriales > Sphingobacteriaceae > Mucilaginibacter > Mucilaginibacter inviolabilis. The sequence continues at coordinate 490,695 of NZ_JAANAT010000001.1, read as the reverse complement.
TAATCATTAAACTGTAAAAGAGTACGAATCTACCGACAGATATTGCTATTACTGTTGGCTCCGCCAAATAATATCAACTAAATTTTTACTTTTGTTTGTATATGATACGATCCAAGGGATGGTATCTGTATAAAATATTTATTAAAGATATAGCGTTTAGCTCAACTCGTTTAGAAAACTGGTAATTTTTGCGCACGAGGAACAAAGCAATAACGCCTATGCTTTGGCGTAGGCTTGCTTGTTTCGTGCGCGGGTATACCAGTACCTCTAAATGGATGGGTAAGTTCTACGCCATCTTTTGTAAATTAGGAAGCCTTGACTATTATGATAATATATATGCTGTGCTCCATTTAAAATTACTCTCCGGCCGATAGCTCAACCTTATCCCATGAAGATAAACACATTAATAGACCGAAACGTTTCCGCTACTTCTGTTTTAGACGATACCCGTGATGTATTGAAATACCTTAATAATGTGAACTACATTGCCGTAATAGATGAAGAACTGCATACCACCGGGATCGTGACTCTTAAAGACTTGTATTCCCATCCAGAAAGCAGAAACCTGATCGATTGCGACATCAATAAACCACGGTTATCTCCTGAGCAAACCATTTTCGAGGTGTTTAAGATTATGCAGGATAAAGGTTACGACTTCTTGCCCGTCTATGATGATCAAAAATTTATCGGTGTGATTTCCCTTATGACCATTACTGGCCGTTTTGCCCAGGCATTAACAGAAAGCGAGCAAGATTACCAAAAGGTAATCCATGATCTTAGAAATCCGATCAGCAACTTGACCAATCTGATTCAATTGCTCAATGCTTCCGTTACTGACAATGATAACCTCGAATTGATTGAATTATGTGGTTCTTCCTGTAAACATGCAATGGATATTCTAGACGACCTATTATATATGGAAATTGATAATAATCGGCCGTTAGTAAAAGAGCCAACTGAAATGAACGCGTTTTACGGGCGCTGCGTTTCGGAGCAAAAAGGCTTAAGCCTCTTAAAGAACATCGTTATCAAGACCGATTTTTGCAAAGAACATGTAACAAAAGACATTGACCGCATTCAGGTTAAAAGAGCAGTGCAAAACGTAATTAGTAATGCAATTAAGTTTTCTTATCCATCATCTACTATTAAGGTTAGTACTAAAGTAGAAGGTAACCAAATCATTTTAAAGATTGCCGATGCGGGAATTGGTATCCCCAATAAATATCAGCCAGAAATTTTTAAAAGATTCACGACTGCTGGTCGGCCGGGGACAAACGGAGAACCGTCGATTGGCCTCGGCCTGTGCTTCTGCAAACAATGTATTGAGCAACATGGAGGCCATATCTGTTTTAAATCGACAGAAAACAAAGGCACAAAATTTTATATCAGCCTCTAATGACGGTTTGGAAAAATTCCAGAGAAAGGTTAATTATTTTTTCCGTGAAGTTTTAAATAACTTACTGGACAAATACGTAATGAAATTATCCCTATAACTCTCGCCAACTGTAAACGTTAGGTTATTGGTCATTTTGATCGTATTGCCTTCTATATAATTAATGCAATTTGTAGAAATAATAAAAGCGCGGTGAAACTGCTTGAATCCTTCACGAGAATCGAGTAGTTGCAGAATGTCTTTGATTGTAAGATAGGCCGTCAATATTTTGTTATCCGCCAGATGGATCCTGATATAGTTGTGCGCACTTTCAAAAGCGATTACATCTTTGTATAAAACTTTCACGATGCGGAGATCTTCTTCTTTGTTTTTCACTAAGAAGTAATTATCCTCTATCTTTTGTTCGCGATAATAGTCGGTAACTTTTGTATCTGCGGGAAACAACCGATTCACCATCGTCGAAAATTTCGCAAAGGTGAAAGGTTTTAACAAATAAGCATCTGCATCGGTCTCGAATGCTTCAAATGCATATTTTGAATGAGCAGTGGTAAAAACTAATTTTTGAGTTTTTGATCTTAATGCATGTGCTAATTCCAGTCCCGATATATTAGGCATATTAATATCCATAAACAGCATATGGATATTGTTTTCAGCACTTATCTGTTCTAATGCCGTTCCTGGATCAGTATATATCGCCACTACATATAAACGTGGGATCAAATCTATATATTTTTTAATCGCATCTATTGAAAATTGCTCGTCGTCAATTATCACACAGTTTAACATACGTCTCGTTTTACAATTAGTGAAATGAAGAGTTGGTTTTCTAATTAGGTCTAGCTGACTAAGAAGTAATTATTATGATTAACTGATCATATCTCCACATAGTTACAATAAGTTTCCAATGAATGAATGTATTGTTTTCTATCAATTCACCAATCCTGAACCTTTACGAACTAATCATCAAGTTGTGATCTACATCGAATACGCCACAGCAAAGCATACAAAAGTAATTGACTTTTATATTACCCTTAAAATTACCCAATCTTTAAAATTAATCGTAAAAAAGTTTAGATCCCTATTTCTTAGCTGAAGAGGTTATTTTTCTCCATAAACAGGTGGATTTTCTTTTATTAAGCAAATTTGACGCTAGCTCATTTTTCGAGCCCTTTTTAAGAGTCAAAAACTATTGAATTTCATATTACAATATCGAGCCCGATTCGATTGCTGTTCTTCACCATTATCTATCAAAATAAATAATTTATTTACCATGAAAAAACATGCTTGTATCGTTGTAGACGACGAACCCTTTGCGATTAATTGGCTGACCAATTATATTAATTCTATGCCTAATCTTTATCTTATAAAATCTTATACGGACCCGTTAGAGGCATTGAAAGAAATCATCAATGGAGATATGGTCGATTTGATATTGTTAGACATTAACATGCCTAGTATCACCGGCATAGATTTATCGAGGGAGATCAGAAAAAAAACGAGAAAATTAATTTTTTCTACGGCTTATAAGCAGTACGGATATGAAGCCTTTGAAGTTGAAGCCGATGCTTATTTGTTGAAGCCTTATACCATATCAAAATTTGTCGGCACACTTGCCAGGATATTTCCAGCGAATGAGAGTCCCAAAGACTTGTCAATATCTCCTGACGATTTCTTTTTCGTGAAAAATAAAGATGAGCATTTAAAAATAGTCAAGATCAATTACTCGGATGTCGTAGCCGTTGAGAGCAAGTTAAATTATGTGCAGATACATACTTTAAGCAAGAAGATACTTACTTACATGTCTTTATCTGAAATCTCAAAAACGCTGAGGCATTTGCAGTTTTTCGTACAGTTCCAGCGGAGCTTCATTATCGGGAAAAGACACATCGAATCCATAGATGGCAATACGATTAAAATGGTTACGGGGCTACAAATAACGGTTGGAGAGTATTATCGTAAAGATTTTTCAGCATTTTTGACTGAAAGATTGATAAAGGCAGGGCGAAAGACTTAGTTTCGCCCGCCTTTATTCAACCCCTTTTAATTCGAACGTCCACCATGAAGCATCCCCGTTTTGGTTATGGTGATCATTGTTGTTGTGGGATCGGTCGGCACGTCAGTTCCCCCTGTAGGTTTTGAACCGGCATTGCCTCTGTACACAAAAAGCGTACTGTCTTTGATTTTGAAATTTTTGTGTTTCATGATTTTTTTTTCGGGAAACTTAGGACGAAAATGATCCGTAACAAATGATATTATATAGAACGGTAAGATTTCTATTTAAAAAAAAGAGTTTACATGAATAAGAATTTTCAAAAATGGTTTAAACAATATAGGGTACATCTGCTCGTATGGACGATATTCATTTTTTATGAATCTGTCTTGATAGGCTATATATCCGGAGTTTTTGGTCATCCGCTAAGTTATTTATTACATTATTTGGCCGCTATCATTTTATTTTATATCCACGCTGAACTTTTTTTTCCCTGGGCTTTACGTTTAAAAAAATATATAGTTTGGCGCATTCCTCTTGTCATTCTTGAAATTGCCGGCTTCGTTGTAATATCTTTCTGCATAGACAAATTATTAATCCTCAATGGTGTGGTGCATTCTGAAACAAGTTTTCACCTTTCCTGGGTCTATGTATTTAGTATGCTGTACCGAGGTGGTTATTTTCTGGGCTTTTCTACTGGTTATTATTACCTGATCACTTATTCGAAGGAAAAAATAAAGACAAATGAACTGGAAAAACAACATTTAAATGATATCATAAATAGTCAGAAAGCGGAACAGGAGCTGACTAAAGCGCAAAACGCATTTTTGAAAGCGCAGATTAATCCACATTTTCTTTTTAACACGCTTGATTTTATTTATCACAGCATTGATGATTCGTCACCGATTGCGGCCGACGCGGTGATCGTGTTAACAGAGATGATGAGGTATGCGGTTGACTCAGATAAAATGGGGGACTATATTTATCTGGGTGACGAAATAGAACAAGCTGAAAATTTAATCTATTTAAACCAAATGAGAAGAAACCATAACCTTTGTTTCAGATTAAATTATGACGAAAAGATCAAAAAGATCCGGTTGATCCCTTTAGTTTTATTAACGTTAGTTGAAAATATATTTAAGCACGGCAACCTCAATGTCTCCGCCGATGAGGCTGTTATCAATATCTATCTGGACGAAGATTTTTTTTATATCAATACTTACAACCTGGTTTCCACAAATTCAGCAGAAACAGGTTCACATACAGGGCTGAAAAATATCGAACAGAGATTAAGGTTTTCCTACGGTGCAGATCTCGTCTTTGACTACCGCGTGGACTCGACCAATCACTTCTATTTACAGCTTAACATTCCGCTACCGAAGCTGGTTGCGAGTGTTGGCTAACCAGTAGTTTACCTAAAAATTGGTATAAAAAACCTTCATGCGTGCGTTGATTCGATATAAAGAGGCGATTAACATGCATATGAAATATGTCTGCCAATAAATTTTGCTTGTCCGTAATGCCGCTTGTTTTGCCTAACAATTTGTGATATGCGCGATAAATTTCACTGGGCACTTGTATATCGGCCGTATGTAACATGCGCTTAAGTGCCTCAAACCGCTGATTTAGCAACTTAAAATTCGCCGCACACAGTTTCAGCTCGGTCCCGTAACTATCGGCCATTGTTTTAACAAATTTGAGCTGTTCGGTAAAGTCTTCAAAAGTTGCTTTAATGACATTATTCATCAATACCAGTGTTAATAGATAAAGCTCATCTGTGCTTTTGTTTTTTGCCAATAGCCTAAGTACATATTTGCTATCCTTAAAAAACAGATTTTCCACAACACTGATCCGCTCACGACCATACCGTAAAGTTTCCTGAAAATATGTCTTAACCTGGATATCAGAAACCAAACCACTTATAAGATAAGGTTCGAGCAAAAGCCGTAGTTTACCCATAATGTCATAACCTTCTGAAATATCTTTCAACTGCAGTCTCACTCGCAAGTGAGGCTTCGGCTCATCATATCTGACAAAGAACCATTTGCAAAGCTGTTGTTTAATTTCAGCCAATAATAAGTTCAGCCTGCTGATCAGTATTTCATTCGACCGAGCCGGATGACAGTATATTTCAAAATATAACCATTTCCCGCCCGGAGAAAAGAATTGAGCCGCGTCTGACCTGTTTTCTGGAATATTTACTTTAAAGGGATTATATATAGGGTGGTCATGTTTATAGCTGACAATAAATTGCGCGATATGCTTTTTGTGTTCATCAGCTATTTGTAAATCATAGTCCGAAATTAATGCCTCAGAAATATAAATAGACTGATCCTTAGATTGAAGGCAATAAGATACGAATGCATCCATATCAGTAGAATCAGCGGGATCGAAAGTGAGAATCTGGTCATGATTACCAGATGTAAAAGGAAAGTTTATTGCCAACCCTTGCAACCACTCTATTAATTTCACCCGACGTGTCACCTCGGTTTCTGAATCCATGGAATGCAAAAGTTCAGCCGGAAGTTTCCAACTTGCGGGCGCAATGATTATATTTTTATAGCAAACGCGGGGATAGTGATTAAGACCTGGAAAAATATATGACAATTTCATATTCAGATCTGACTTGATTTGATGATGTTGCAGGTCACAAAGAAACCTGAATATGGAAAGATCGGAACGTGTGTAGTTATAGGCTGAAGGCACTCGTGGCATCATTCTCTTATGGTATTTTTTCGACCAGAGAATAATCTCGGAACCGCGGACCGTAACGTAGATGTCGTCTACAGACAATGGCTCTTCGCTGCATGACCAACTCATTAACGGCAATTCATATGCATATAACTGTTTTCGTCGGTTTACGTTGTCAACCTTCTTTTCGAGTTGATACGCCACATCAAAAAACAGGATTTCGGGGTTTGCATTTATTTCGATTTCTGCTATCTCTCTGCCGAAATGTTCAAGTTTTTCATTGGCTATCGTAAACCTGCCCAACAAAGCGTTCGCAGTGCAACCGCCCGCGTTTTCAATAATAGGCTGGTTTTTCCAAAAACGTAATAAAATACTCAACGTGTTAGGCAAAGGCAATGCGGATAATTCGGCTTCATTTTTATACTCATCCAGTCTAATCGTGCCGCCTTTCATCAATTGGGCTATCAGAAAGCGGTTTAATCCGGAATACAAAATATGTTGTTCATCTTTGTCATCGCCCCTTAGATCCTTTAAGATTTCCTTTATTTGAAAATCCGCTTGTTGCTCACCGAGGCTTGCATATCCAATGCCAATCTCTGAATCTAACGCGGTCATTAAAGGCACTACTGTATTTTCAAATTTTTTTAAGAAGGCTATGCGAAAATTAGTTAAGTCTTTGTTTTCGATATCTGGCAAATATTTAGACAGAAAGTTTAGAGCCTGGGGTAGTTCGCGCATAGCCTGAGCGTCTAATGCTCCTGACAACCACTTTCTTTCGGTTATCATGTACGAGCAAAACCCGCTTTTACCACGAATACCTGTTCTTTGAAAATAGTCTTGTCCTGTAATATTAACCGTATCTTCTGTAAATAAAAGTTGAAGCGAGAGCATTTGCGCAAGCAGCGAGGTAACCTGGTGCGCTGACATATTAAAGGCAATGGCCATTTTCTCATAAATGATCATGCGTGATGTTTTTGTCCGGCAAGTATCCAGTAACACTACTAATTCATCAAAATGCGAAACCGATGCTAACTCGAAAAAACCATCCTTAACGCGGATGTACCGAATGCTTTGGGCAACCGTATAAACGGTTGAATTGGAAATGAACCATTGGGCATTAACGGCCTGTGTTGTACGATCAATCGTAAGTTCAGTAATTGCCTGCCAGTCAATGAAATGATGTACAGACAAGTTCTTTGCTAACACAATTGGCAGTCCTGGTGATGCAGAGACTGGGACCAGAGAAATGGCTGCAAATTTCCCAAATGGCGTAGGTCTGAATTTCGTGCGATTAAAATACTTCCAAACCGTAAAACCCATCTTGCTGCTTAGAGCCTTAAGATCGTTCTTGTCGTAATCTTTTATCAATTTGTAAAACGAAGGTGAAGTAAGCCTGATCATTTTTTTCAACTCATTCCATTTTTCCCCTAATTCATCCTGGGAGCTAAATGCCGGGCTCCTGCAGAGTGCATAGCTTAGCAAACTTAATTTAATCGGATTTTTCATTAGCTAACTGCTTAATTCTTAATTTATCAGGCTCAAAGAAATGATGCATTTGTTTTTCTACTTTCGAAATTTTATAGATCGGTTAATTTTCAGGATAGAAAAGAAGGTTTACAGGATTAAATTGATTTCATTTAGTCATGGGAATAATTTATCTATTGATTAAAATTATTGACTGATTTTTCAAAAAAATTGTCGGCGCTCAAATAAGAATTTGTCAGAAGCATGTCACAGCCCTTTTTTTTCGGTACGGAAAGGGGGAAATTCGGGCGATATTCCCATCCGGAGTAAAGAAAGTTGGCTTAAACTATGATTAATTTAGAGCGGCTTGATTAACCTATGTGAAATTGCAGATTAACACGCACCAAATAAGGTGAGCTATTGTGTTATGATACGATGAGCAGCAGGCTGCCGCGGATATTTTTTACATCTACTCAAATAATTAAAGCTGGTCGGCTGATCAGGAATAAACGTTAAAAGTTTAGACGGATCAGCATGTTAATTCTGTTAGTGGGGAAATTGAGTGGCGGAAGCGCAGTGAAATTTCGGGAATATTTTGTTCCTAATAACTTGAACCAGTTTAATTATATAGGCCTATGCTTATCCGAGGAACACAAATACATATTGTGACTTTCAGCTTCATCTTACTGGAGTTTTGCATGTTTATCTGGCAGATGGCGAGATATTTTTACCGTTTACGCGACAGGCACAGGGGATGGTATATTATGTTGTTGCTTTTACTGTTACTGTATAATGTAACCAACGGACTTTTTCCTGATCCCAATATCGCTTTACCGGTTAAAACCCAGAATATGATCGCTTATGGTACCACGTTTATCATTATATCCTATTTCCCGTTTTATTTTTACAAGGAATTTGATCTTACAGTCTTGCGGAAGCATGTTCTTTATGGAGTGCCGCTGTTTTTGATATTACCTTATATGCTATTCTTTGTTATTATGTACACTATCAACGGCGAACTTAAAAAAGACGTCAGTTACGGTGTTATTTTGCCTTTCGCTTATTCCCTCGTATTACTTTGGGTCATTTTCCGTGCAATCAGGATCCGGTATCGGCAGAATAGAAATGATCATTTTTATTTAGAAGAGATAAGTGTCTACTGCGCCATCTTGCCTTGGGTACCTATGACCGTATTTGCCTGGCTGGAAGTTGGGCAGGTTGTACAAAGCTTATGCGCCAATTTGGGTTTCTTTGTTATTACGATTATATTCTTTTATCAATCTGCAAAGCGTGCTATGTTGGAATATCTGGAGGAAAACGCGATCACAATTGGAGAAACAAATCCATATCTATTTCAGGCTAACTGCTTACATTTTGATCTTACCAAAATGGAGATCCTGATCATTCAACATTTATACAAGGGGCGGAGTAATAAAGAGATCGCTGATCTGATGTCTATTTCAGAAAACACGGTTAAAAAGCATATTCAAAATGCCTATCGCAAAGCAGCTGTAAAAAATCGAGCAGCATTGATTTACAAATTGCAGAGTCACCACAGTTCGGTAACTTAAACGGTTTGTCATGAAAACTAATACTATTTAATAAGAATAAATACCCGATCTGAGCATTTACAGCATTCAATATCCAAACTAATTTTGACCACAAATTTAGCCATCGCGATAGCGGTAGTAAGTATTGGATTTAAGATCAGGACCATGGCAGCAGAGGAATTATATAAACATTTATTTAATGTAAAAAATCTGCCGGCGGCATTATCAGACCAGGATGAACGTCAGAGATTAATGGCATATCTGGATAGTGTTATCGGACATAGTTATCATCAGCGCAATCAACTTTTACTTAGCGAGGGACAAGAGGCTCTGTATATTTATTTTTTAGAGAAGGGTTTTGCGAGAGGTTACTATTATGATAGGGAGACGGGTCAGGAGCGTACGGTAATCCTTTGGGATGAGCTTTCCATCGTTACCGATCCATCCGGTTTTTTTGAGAAAATGCCATCCGGCATTAATATAGAAGTAATGGCGGGAAGCAGCCTGCTTTTTATCTCCCGTCAACAGTTGGACGACCTCTATCAATCATTTCCCTATGCGGAGGCATTCACCTTCCGTATGACTTCTTACTACAGTGCTCATTTTGCCAAAAGAAGCCACGACCTGGTTAGTTTATCCGCATGGGAACGGTACCAACAGGTTTTGAAACATTATCCGAAAATAGAATTAAAGATCACCAAAAGAATTATTGCCTCTTATATCGACATCGCTCCGCAGTCGCTCAGCCGTCTGATCAAGGCAAAAGGCTATCCAAAAAACGGGTTCTCCGTTTAGGGCTTAACCTGTGTTAACTTTCTGAATAACCTATGTTAAATCATTTCGCCACATAGGTGTAGTGGTATTCACAACAGGTGCGTGTAACTTTAACTCTTAGTTACAAACCCCGATAACCCTGAATTAAATACTTAACCGCTTACCTGAAAACGGTAATACAAAAAAGAAAGGATCATTTAGTGACAAAGAGTTTTCAAATCATCGGCAGGTTATGTACCCGCCTGTAACTAAAGTTACGAATTAGACAGATGGCCCAATATTTACAGTTATGGAAAGCATCATTACAAACGATACAAAATTTCAGGTTCCGACATCGACGAAGGAAAAAATAATAACTGCCATTTGCTGGTTATGCATGGCGTTATTCCTTTATACCGCTTACGCCAAAATAGTCGATCATGCCCGTTTCCTCGCGGGCCTGACAAGAGTACACCTCATCAGTGGTTTCGCTGTATTCATTTCTTTTGCCGTTCCGGTTGTTGAGATTTTAGTCGCTTTGTTGTTATTAATCCCGCGAACTGCCAAAGCCGGACTTTATGGCTTTATTGCAGCGATGTCGTCGTTTACGATCTATATCATCAGCGCGATGACTTGGGAGAAAGACTTACCATGTCACTGTGGGGGTGCCATCGAAAAATTAAGCTGGGGCCAGCATATATGGTTCAATCTTGCATTCATAGGATTAGCAATATTTGCTCTCTGGCTAATGCATTTATATAAAACTTCAAAAATTAAAAGGAAATGAAAAATTTTAAAAAAATCGCCTTTGGCCTATTGGTAGGTGCAATGGCAATCGGTTTTAGCGCATTCACAAGCGCAAAAAGTAATAATTACGTTAGAGTATCAAAGGCTTTAAAGGCCGGATTGATAGTTGACAATTTTATTGTTCAACCGACCTTAGATAATTTTACCGAACAGAGCGCTGTAAATACAGGGATGTGTCACAGCACCGCAACCAGGCAGTGCGCTTATTCTGTAACAACAACCGGCAAGGCTAATATACCGGATCAATCCTCCTATTCGGCCGACGATATTGACGATTATGTTTCAAATGGTTGGTTAAGTCCGGCATCAGGATCAAGCGCAGCCTTATATTAAATATAAAAAAGCTTAGGTTATAAATTTATAACCTAAGCTTTTTTTACAAGTGTTGGGTTAAAAAATCGATGAAAGAAGTTTTATCAGTCCGTGGATCTGGAGGACTGGTAGTAATTATTTTTCCTTGTTTTGAAATTATTAGCAATGTTGGATATGAGTCTATGTTATAATTTTTAACAAAAGAAGAGTGACCATTCATCCCTTCTAATAAATTTATTTCATATTTACTACTGTACATTTCTTCTTTTAAACTTTTTATCCATAAATTTTTGTCTCTGTCAATACTTATTGATACAAATGCTATATGAGGATTGGATTTGTAAGATTCTATAATGGGTTTCAAAGCTTCTGCCATACCGAGACATCCATGACAACCAGTGAACCAAAAATCGATTATAATTAATTTACCCTTGAAATTATTTAATGAAATTTCCTTACCATCTTTATCAGGAAATTTGAAGGGATATGCATTTGCCCCTAATTCGTTAGCATTCTTAATTTGCGATAGGGCAAATTGGATGCGTCCAACTTTTGCCTCATCTATTGCTTCGTCGATACAGTTAATAAAGTCACCCTGTTTGGATCTGTCAATATTTAAAAAGGCTAAAAGCTTAATTTTATCTTTAATTATCCCTACTCTATAATGTGAGTTTATTTCGTCATTAATCTTTTTAAAATTAACATCATCGTTTTTGGGGTTTTCTGTCTTAGAAAGCCGAGCAAATGCTACTTCTTTGGCAATTAAAAAATCGCAATAGTTATAAGATTTTAGCAATAAAGAGTCATTATCAGATGGAGAAGTATTATAGCTTGAATAATATTTAAAAAATATTTTCTTTGCGGCATCACGAAAATCAGCTTGGCCTTCAATCATAAAAGGTACAGAGCATTGATCAATAACACGTTGATTATTCTGACTCCAACAATCAATTTTGATCAACTGAAATACTTTAGTGCTTAGTTTTGTTTTATAATTATCTAAAATATTTAATTGCACATTATATAAGGAGTCTCTTTGATATTTACAGTAATTGTATGCGCTTTCGTAATTTTTATCTTTTAGGAACAGATTAAATTTTTTGATGTTATTAGGATGATTATTATTGCCGATACGATACATGCAATTATACTTGTCAGCGTCTTTTCCTAAGAAATAGGCCTGATTTTTTTTGTTTGTTAAGTGTAATTCGACGGTATCTCCCGATTGAAAAATAAATAAATTATTGGCGTGGTTAATATCCCGCAATGCCTCTAATCTATTGTCCATTAAGGAAATCCTTCCATAATTTAAAAAAGTTGACAATGGGATAATAAGCCTGGTCTTGTGGCCCGTTATCTTAAATGTATAATAGTCTGTCTCTATTTTAGAAGCAGTATTAATATCATTTATACTCATGTTAAATTCAAGTGAATCATTGTTAATCATGATGGGAGCTTCAACAATAACATCTACAACAGTGAATAAATTATGATTTTTTTTTCGTGCAAGCGCACTATTAACGGTAAAAGTTATATAGCTAATAATTATCCCAATTATTAGAAAGTATCTATAAAGTATTTTCATTGGATTATTTAAATTTGAATTATCTTGGATTTTGTTGGATACCGCTCAAAGCGATCTCATCGCTCGGAATAGGCATTACCCAACGATTATCATTAGGTGGTAAACTATAGGTTGTGCCGTTAAGAACACGGGTTAAAGTAATATTTGCTCCTTCTTTATTAAATCGTTTTAAGTCATACCATCGCACTCCACGCCAAATCAATTCTTTACTACGTTCAGTCAATATTGTAGATAAAGCGTCAGCTGCTGAAGACGCCCTTAAGGGTATAAAAGGCGTTGCTTTATTATGCCGTTTAACCAACAATTGATTTAGCTTATCCATTGCAGCACTCGTTTGTCCATCTCTTGCCAGGCACTCTGCTTTTATTAGATATAATTCATCCGTTGCAAAACCAGTAAATGGATAATATCCCAACCCATAATAGCCAACCTTTCTATAATAGGTGCCATCAGAAAACTTTCCGAAATAAATAGAAAGTCGCAGATCATCCGATTTATATAAATTAATGTAAGTAGAAGGTATTCTTCCTAACGAAAAGTTAGCAGTCGTTGGGAAATCGCCGTATCTGTTGACCTGAGCGGTACTGTAAATTAGTTCATTATTGTTCGTTGGGGTAAACGGATTATCGGTTGTAGTATCTACTGTATTATAATCAATGAGTGTGCTATATAAATTCAATGCCTGATCTGCGTTTGCCTCAGCTTGCTGATAGTTCCGCATGTCAAGATAGATGCGTGCTAAAAGAGCATAGGCTGCAATTTTTGAAGGACGGTTTAAATTTGTGGATGGGCGTATTGCGGGCAATAAACTGGTTGCTATGGTTAAGTCACTAAAAATCTGGTCAAAGCTTTGCTGAAGGGTTGACCTTTGTTGGATATTGTCAATCCCCGATTTAAGTTTTAGCGGAATACCTAAATCAGTGCTTGCGCTTGACGCATCATAAGCCTTACAAAAAGTACGGGTGAGGTCATAAAAGGCAAATGCCCGGTCAAATAAAGCCTGCCCCTTTATATATTGTGCTTGTGAGGTTGCTAAGCTGTCTGATTTAGAGAGTCCATCTAATACATTATTGGCATAGAAAACTTGCTGGTATAATGTGTTCCAATCTGAAATATTAACATCACCTCCATAAATGTCCTTTGCCCATATATATGCATTTCTTTCTGTAGGTATGCCATTTGGCCAGTCATTGTCTGAAACGCTAATATCGTCAGATGAAAGTTGATCAAGCCCTCCTGTCAAGTTAAAGACGGTGGTATTATCGAGGAGTCCTTGAAAATCGGTTAGGGAAGTAGGGGTTAGAATATTTGAAGCCGGTTTTTTATCCAGGAACTCAGTTTTATTACAAGAACAAAGAGCGAATAACCCTATGATGTATATGCATTGTTTTAAATTTTTCATTTCCGTTTTGTTATGGTAAGCACTTAATTATAGATCCGCCTTTACACCAAAAGCGATAGTCCGGGGAATTGGAAAGCCGGTAGGATAATCCGGGTCGATATGGTATTTATTTGCCCTCCAAAGAATACCTATATTGTTCATATAGACAAAAAAATTCAGATTTTTGAAAGGCAGGCGAGGATTACTTTTTACCGTATAACCTAATCGAATGTCCTGTAAACGAATGTTATCTCCCTTTTCTACCAACACATTGGAATAGGTATATAAATTTGTTCGGGAAGTATTTGCAGGATAAATCAAAGCCGGGACATTTGTGGTTAATTCGTCCCCTGGTTTTTGCCATCGGTTTTCGTAATCAGATTGCTGGTAACTGCTCACGCCTCCGGCTGCATTATAAAGCGAACTATTATTTAAAGAATTTCTCCTAAAATAGTAGCCCAACTTATACATGATATTAAATGATAGGTCAAACCCATTATACTTAAAGGTGTTAAGCAGGCTCCCGAATGAAGTTGGTGTCGCTGGGCCGTTATAGACAAGTTCATTACGATTTGTGGAATTCATAATTCCAGAGTAACTCGTACTGATCTGACCATTTAAATAGCCTTGTGGATTGCCTAATGCATTCAGTCCGGCATATTTAAAGCTAAAAATGGAATAGTATGGATAACCTTGAAGCGGGTTATTGTAATTTGATGAAACAACATTTAGATTACTACCGTTGCTTACCTTATAATTTGTCACGCGGTTTTGAACCTGATTATATAACAGGGTTGTAAACCATTTAAATGCGCCATTAAGGTTAATGCTATTTAATTGCACATCTATTCCCTTCGTTACTGTATTGGCTGAATTTCCAGTATAAAGAGTAATGCCGGTTTGCGGCGCTATTGGACTATTTCCAATCAGGTCCATGCCATTCTTCCGCCAAACATCTATACTGCCATTAAGCCTGTCATCCTTAATGCCAAAATCTACCCCGATATTAAAGTTTTGATCCTTTTCCCAGCGTAAGGATGGATTTGGAGGATTGACGATCAAGTTATAGGTTTGATTATAAGGCAGCGTTTGAGTACCACTCATAGCCGTTAAATAAGCAGATACACTGGTATTTACGTTGCCGGTATATCCATAGGTAGCTCGAATTTTTAATTGAGGCAGCCAGTCAATTTTATAAAAACTTTCCTTGTTGGCAACCCAAGCTATTCCAGCACTCCATAATGGCACACCTTTTTGATTTTCCGAAACCCCAAAGAGATTCGACTCATCGCGCCGTGCGCTTAATGAAACTATATACCTATCATCATAAATATAAGAGCCGTTAAAATATTCAGAAAAGAACCTGTTAACAGCACCTAATTGAGAAGTGTTAGGATTTATTTGTACAGTTGTTCTATTATAGAAATTATTATAAATTCCCGTAAAATTTATTGCAGAATTAAGATTTGTCCCAGTTTCGGGATTGTATCCATAGAAGGCGTAAGTATTATTGATGGAGTTATAATTATCAATCTCAGTACCAGCAACAACATTTAAAGCGTGTTTACCCCAAACATTTTCATAGTTTAACTGAAAACGACCGTCATTCGAACTGATATCTGTTTGGCTATTATTTAAGATTCCCCCTAATGGTATTGGATAAGTTACAGTGCCAGTAACGGGATCAATTTGTGTAAAGGTATTTATCAGGTTCCGGGTGTAATAAGATTGTAGTTCATTTACAGTGTTATTCTCAGTAATTCCTTTTTCATAACTATATAGTGCGGAAGCCTTTAAGCCTTTTAGTATCTTGTAAGTTAACGAAACATTTATTCGATAATCTGTTTGGTTAGTAATGCCCGTGCTGTAACCGTTATTTAATTCATCAAGAGGCCGATACAACCAGTTAAGAAGCTGGCCGTTACCTGCGGTAGATGCATAAGAAAGCCGGAGCGTGTTTGCCACGGGCAGAGGATTGCCATTAGCATCAGCTATTTGGGTGTAAGGATAGGATGGTTGAAAAGTAGTACCGGATTTGGTTTTACTTCCCGTGTAAATTAAATTGGAAAATAGTTCAAGCTTGTTTTTTAAAAAATAGTAGGTATTACTGGCGTTTAATGTTACTCTATCATAAGCACTTCCAACCGAATTGCTAAGGTCATTATCATACCCCGCTGATACAAAATACTTCTGCGAAGCGCTACCGCCACTGATACTTGCTTGATATTGCTGATTTACACTCGGCCTGTAGAAATATTTAAGTAATTGCTGTCTTACATCGTAGCTTTTTAGAGTATTTATTTGAGAGAGCGAGTCTGCAATCGAAATAGTTCCGTTTCGCCTTGCAACGAAAATTTCTACGGCGGGAGACAGCGCGCCGTAACCATTATTGATTGTATTATTATAGGCACCTTTATTAAAAAGAAATTGCTCGACCCCGATATATTCAGCTGAACTTAGTTGGGGTCTATAGTAAAGATTAGGTTTTGCGCCAATGGTAGTATTTGCTGTAACACTAACGGTCGGAGCTAAATTTAACCGTCCTTTTTTTGTAGTTATTACTATTACACCGTTACCACTTCGAGAGCCCCATGCGGATGCTGCCGCCGCATCTTTTAAAATGGTAATATTTTCGATGTCATTTGGGTTGATGTTATTTAAATCACCATCGTAGGGGAAATTATCTATTATTACCAATGGGTTGGGATTGGAAAATAAAGTTGCTCGCCCGCGTATTTCAATGGTAGCTTGCTGAAACTGATGTGCATTGTTGTTATTAAACGTTAATCCACTTGTAACACCATTTAGTCGGTCTAAAATATTAGTAGAAACTGAACGATTTATAAGACTGTTGTCAATTTGAACAAAACTACCAGTCGCCCTTTCTTTAGGAATAGTCTGATAGCCGGTTGATACTATCGATACTTCATTAAGCTGATTGCTGCCACTATCAAGCGCAATTATTAAATAGTTTGAATTTGTTACTGTAATTTCTTTGGTCAAATACCCGACAAATGAAACTTGTAAAATTGTACTGTCAGCAACGTTATTAATTTCAAATTCGCCTTTACTATCCGTTGTTGCCAAAGCTGGCCCATCTTTAATTTTTATCGTGGCCCCAGGCAAGGGTGATCCATTACCATCGGTAACTTTGCCCTTTATTGGAAATCCCTGTTTTTGACCTTGCTCTTGCGTGGGCTGCCTGGAGTTTGTATTATCGAATTTTACAACGATTTGGTCGCCTATAATTTCGTAAGTCAGTGTGAGTGGCGCTAACAGATCAGTCAGCACTTTACTGACTGGCTGATCTTTTGCATGAATAGTTACAGGATTTTTTAGAATGCCTTTGGCATTACTATATATTATTCCTATGTGCGCTTGTTTAGAAATTTGGTCGAGCGTCTCTTTTAATGTTTTCTTTTCAATGTCAATGGTAATGCGCTTATTCAAGTCTTGTGACCGCGCTGTTTCGGTTGCCAGCGCGCAGTTTAAAAAGCACGTTGTGGCAAGGGTTAATACAAATGACTTGTATCTTAATCTGGAGCGTAAATATCGGAGCATAATGTTTAAATAATTGGGTTAAGTGAGAATATGATACGTAATCCTGATAGGCCGATTAGCGGTGGTGACTGTCGAATAAGCCACAAAAAGGGCAATACCATCCCCGTAAAGCAATTTTTCATTTTTTTGCAGTTAAGTGTGTTCGTTAAAATTTGATTAATTGACTACCTGAAACAGCATTCCTTAATTATCTTATTCTTATGCTATCTGTCACTACATCCCCCCTTTATAAAATATCCTTTATCTGTTTGTTTAATAGTAGCGCCTATAGCTTCGGCCAGTTGGCGTAATACAATCTCTATCGGCTTCGTTGTGTCAAATTCGCCATAGCAAAGACAGGTTGCTGACTTGTTTTCTAATTCTATGGACTGATTATAATAATGCTCAAAGTCCGCAATGACATCCGGCACTGGCGTGCCGTCATAACTTAGGATGCCATTCCTTTTTTTTATTACAGGCTCAATCGTTGCTACTGTTTTATCGGTTAATGTTCCTTGCGTGTTATTGTAGATGGCCTGTTGTTTCGGCTTTAAGATAACCTCTGACAGCTTTTCCTTTTGCGGCGACAACATGGAAACCTTGACAATGCCAGTGACTACGGTAACATTATAAATATTCTGCTTGCTAAAAGATTTGATATTAAAAGAAGTACCGACAACTTGTGTCTGCATCCGTCCACTGTGGATGATAAATGGATGGGTTTTGTCTTTAGCAACTTCAAAAAAGGCTTCGCCGTCCAGCCAAACTTCTCGATAATTATTTATTAACTGATCTGCATATCTTAAACTGCCGGACGGACTAAGCCATATCTTGGTGCCATCGAATAATTGGATTAATTTTCGTTGACCTTTTTGAGTTGCTAACTGTTGGATTTGTGGGATAATTTGATTTTCATTTCTGTTAGTGAAATGCCTGAATAACATAAATATGGTTGCTGAACCAATGAACAACCATACGGCGGCGATCTTCAGCCAGGTATTAGGAATTTTATAGGGGGATTTTACCGGTTTAGTATCAGGGATTTGTGCCCGAATTTCACTTAATAAAACTGATTTTACCTTGTCGATTGCTCTATCCTCCGATTTCGGCAACATCGGTTCAGGCATATCTTTTGTCAGTTCATCAGCAATTAAATCATTGAAAAGTTCTTCGTTCTCTTGCTTACTGATTAACTTAAAAAGTTCTTTGATTTCAGCAGATGTACACTGAAAATCGAGGTGTTTGCGGAAAAGGGTTTCAATATAAGTCCGATCTTTCACTGTTGGGTAATTTCCCAACAATAACCGTTAGTGCCCAAAAGGGGCTATTCGAATTTTATTTTTCTTGTAAAATCTGTTAATTTTCTTTTTTATGAGAATGTTTTAGACTTTTGATAAGTTGTCATTTTTCTAATATGCAACGCTGTTGGTTTAGCCCTTCTGTTCCTTTAATTTGGGAATAGGAGGCACAGCCAGCCGCGCCTTCAGCCGGTGGGTCAATTCATGATGTGCGGGCACCAATACACTCGCCAGGCCAACTAAAATCAGCAGCTCAAATACAGGCCTGTGACCCGTCAGACGTTCTATGAAGGGATGAATGAGCAGGGTAATAAACTCAAACACTAATAATAGAGAAAGAACGCCCAGGAAATCAATAACCCGGCGGTGAAGCCTCGTGCGGCGTAAACGGAAGATCAAAAGAATGAATATTGGAATGAATATCGCAATAGCGATCAGCTGTAGATCTTCTTTCCGCTCCTGTTCCGCTTCGCGTTGTTTTTCGGCCTGCTCCCGGCGCTCCTGCTCGTCAGCTGCAACCAGGTTCTCAAAAGCACGGGTCTTTTCAGAATCGAAGAGTTTTTGGTTAAGTTCCAGCGCCGTCCTATAATAATAAGTCGCTTTTTTCTGATCATAGCCGTCATATTGTTTAGCCAGCTTGTTAGCTGCCTCCATCACACCGTTCTCATAAGGAATGCTTTTGCAAATCTCCAATTGTTTTTCGGAATACCTGATCGCCGAATCTCGCGGGCCAGCAGCTATATAATAATCAGACAGGAAAGTATATGCATCCGTAACAACGGCGAGATTGCGCATTTTGAGTAGCGCCAAAGCCTTATAAATAAATGGCAAACCTATCTCGGGTTGTTTCAGCAACAGGTAAGTATGTCCCATGCCCACATAAACCTGTCCTTTTAAGGTTTCATCATTTAACTGTCCAGCCAGTTCGTTGGCGCGTTGGTCGTAAACCAACGCCTGCCGGGGTTGGCCCAACTTATCATAATAATAGGACATATAGTAATAAGCACTCGCCAGCTTATGTTTATTGTTTATCTTCCTGATCCAGTTAATAGATTGTTGCGTATAATAAATAGCTTTTTGCTGATCTTTCTGGTCATCATAAATACCACCGATGTTGTCATATGCTGTCAGGATCAGGTATGGATTACCGGTCTCCTGTGCATTTTTTAAGCAGAAAAAAGCATTTTTGATTGCCAGCGGGTAGTTCCCTTGACTCTGATAAATCACACTCCTATAAAGCTGACCATAGCTGATATAGTAGGGGTTATGGATTTGTTGTGCCAGTCTCAGCCCCTCCTCGATAAAACGCGAGGCAACACTAAGATCTTTAACCACGGCTGCCACGCGATAAGCATACTGTATTTTAAGTGTGTCTGCCGTGGCAGAGCGATAAATACGGGTGAGGCTGTCGATGGTTTTTTGCTGCGCATATACCAACTGAGAAACCAGGAAAAATAATAAGATAAGGATTTTTTTGCTCATGCCGTGAATTTAGCGATTTCTTTCCTGCTGCCAATCTGTTAAGGTAAAACCGTATTGAGTTTACTATTTGTACCATAGCCGCCATTTCCCCGATTTAGTGGCGGAGACATCTGGAAATTTCTTTGGATACTAAAATTAGGGTCTTTTAAAATTTTATTGACAAAACTCTCCGATTGATAAGCCAAGTAGCGGAATACAACTTTTGCAGATTTTCATAAACATCAATAACGTCTTTGGCAGTAAGGGTTTCAGTTGCGGCTTTATTAGACAATGCAACATGCAGCCATTCATGAAGTATATCTTTATATTGCTCTAATGTTAGTTCCTTAAAAAACTTTTTTATTGTCTTTAAAGGGTTTAAAAGTTGTTTGCTTGGAAGATCTCTTGGGAAATATTCCAAATCAATTTTTTCCTGCTCGATCCGATTTTTATCGCTTAAAACGTATAATGATAAAAGTTCACGATATTTCAGTAAATGATCAGCGGCTTCTACTAACTGCAAAGTCTCCTCATAAACGGCAAGGACATGGGCGGCCCCATGCCGGCCTGTATATTGCTTTTCGTTAATAACGAAATGGCGCCATATTTTTAAATCCTTCCGATGCTCTTTCGGTATGCCCGCTGAAAAAAAATCATTGAGAAAGATTAACGCAATTTGCAAATCTTCGTCAATAAAACTTAGCCTTTGTTCAGCAGTTACCATAATTGAAAAAGTAATTTTGAATATGTATTAAGGATATGGAGCAGGTAATAAACAGTATGGCTACATCATTGTGTAAGAGAAAAAATTCTTTTACAGACTTATTAGCGGCTACAATTTGATTTCGGATTGTTTCTGTTGAGATGCCTAAGAGTTCGCCGGCTTCCTGATAACTTTTGCCTTCAAATTTACAGAGCTTAAAAACCTTTTTTCGTTGTGGGGGCAGGTTTTCAATCGCACGAGCTAACAGGTCATGAATTTCCTTGTCAATTATAATATCTTCTGTAGGGGTTACATGGTCTACAGTAGTAATTATCAAATGATTGATTAGGCGTTTATCCTGGGCAATCTTTCTAAAGTGTTTTAATACTAACCAGTTTGCTGTCTTATATAAAAAAGCTGAAATTTTCTTGTCAGGATCAATTTGTTCGCGTTTTATCCATATTGTTAAGAAAAGCTCTTGTAAAAGTTCTTGAGCAATTTCTTCGTCTTTAACTAAGAATAAAATGTTGCGGTATAGCGGTTTACTGAAATGGTCGTAAATTTTAGAAAAAGCAAGTTCGCTGCCCTGTTGGAGCTGATGAAGTAGGAAAGATAAGTTTACTTCATTACTTGATTTGTGATAATCATTACTCATTGTCGTAGGGATTGAATAACCTCGACAATGCAACTAACCCCCAAAAGGGGCCAGGCTACTATTGATTAACACACGACAGACCGCGTAGGATCGGTGAGGCGAAGCGCTCGAAAGCACCTGTCTCTATTGCCCGAAGGCAATACTGGGAAGCTAAATCGCAAGTAGGCCTGGTAGCCTGTAATAAATTACAGGTGTATTACCAGGCGCTCACTTGTCCTCTATGCTTCCGTTGAATTTCCTACGTTCGTGTGGTTGCGAGGCTCTTGGTGAGCACCTTAATTCCGTCTAATATGGTGCTGCAAAAATATTTAAATCATTTACCTTTTCTAATTATATGTTATGTAAAGGTAAATCTAATAAAAATAATTTACACATGAGTAATTTTTTAATTACATATATGTAATTAAAAAAAGACCTAAATATTAATTCTTCCGAAATTGGTCTTTAATACTATGGAAGAAGATAATGCTAAGTTTAAAGCACAACAAAAAGATAAAGATTTAGCGTTAATAAAGGCTGCTTTTGAGAACGGAAAAATTGAAAAAATGAGTGATTTGGAAAAATTAAGTTCAACAAAAATAGCGGCATTAACTGGAATCAATCAAGGTCGGTATGGTTCGAAATTATTTCATCCTGAAAAATTTACTCCTTCTGAAATTATCAGGATTTCAATTGTACTGGATGTTGATGAAAGTTATATAATGAAGGTTATAAAGAAACAGTTAATGCGTACGGAATTGGAGAGGGTTAATAAGAATAGAATTAAATATTATAGCAAAAAAACCTAAAGAATTTTTTCGCTCAATTTTTACCACCTTATTTAATGTTCAATTATTTTTTTGCTAACCCTTTAAATTTACTGAACAAAATGAACAACGTAAATATTTCAAGATGAAATATATTTACGTTTTTATTTGCTCATGCCTTTATCTCAGACCTTTCCCGATTTTGATTACGATATTACTTTATTGAGCAAATATATACCATCTTCTACGGTCATTACAATCCTTTTAAAGGATAAAACTATTATCCATTTTTCCCCCAAAGACAAAGAAGCTTTTCTTAAGTGGCTAACCGATCATCAAATTGAGAATATTAAGTGAATCAACTTACCTAATAGTTACGATACTACTGTTCCGTAAAACTTACTTTCATAATTTTTGACTTTTAAAAAGTAACATCGCAAATCTTTCAAATAGCTGCTGATTTAATATAGCGTCTGCGGTCGGTGTGAGATTTATAAAGCAATCATCCTTTAAGACTATTATCTTTTCAGTAATATTCTTCCTTTATACGACTTAATTCAAATTATTTACAATATCGGACTATTACACTCTTTCTTTTTAAATTTCATTTATAATATAAGATAGTTTTCTACAAATACTTTAGCTTCTGGTATCTGCTTTTTTCAGCACGAATATGCAGATATTTCTACCTCATCAAACCCTCATTCTTGCCTTTGCGGTCTTATCATATTATCAGCAGTAAATCCTCTACGAAGAAAATCGCGGACTTGAATATTAATCACCATTTCGGCAATGGATTGCTTCAAAGTAAAATTTGTTGATTTTTCTTTGACAAGGTATATAGTTTGTAAAGCCCCATAATACGGTAAGCCTTAGAATGCTAGCCGAGCTTCAGCGCAGTATGATATGGCAAATTTAGACTCTTAACATTAAAAGCAGACTGATTTGGTAGATTATGAACTTTCTGTCATGGAATTTCACACAATTTAATGATCAAGAATACCTGATTTGATTATATATCAATCATATATCGACTTTTAGTTTTGCACTTCTTAAACATGGGCGAAAAGCTATTGACCGCTCTTCAGAAGCTGATTTTTAACAAACAACTTTTACTTATGATTAATTTGATAAAACAGTTATTTACACAATGGGAAATAATATCATCATTGGTCGGAGGTACCATTCCAGTAACTATGTTAAATTCTTGGGATAAATTGCTAAGCCAAATTGAAATTCACCTTCTGATTTCTGAAAATGAACAAGCATCTATCTTAAAAGCATTTAGCGGGCTCAGTAATCGTATTTATGAGCAGTATAGGAGACATCGAAGAGTTGAGCTGCATTTGTTACTGGATCGCCTGGAACGCTTACTTGCTTATGGCTGCTACCCAAGTAATTATAAGCGAATGTTGATCAAAATTAATATAGCAGGTTTGCAAAAACAAATCAAGGAAATCTTCCATAATTTGGCCGTACCACCAAGTATATCTACAGTGATTATTGATGCGATCAAAGACACTAACCAAAAAGGTATTTTTTCGAATAACGCCGAGGAATTGCTTTCAGACTTGGTCCTCTGGCTTAAAAAATACAAACAGTTGCCCACGGAACAACCATTAATTGACTATCTCATCTCCGTTAATTTTAATCACCCCGGTTTTTCAGAATACTTAATAAGCTATTACAGCAAGCCTATTGGCAATAGCTTAACAGATTTAGCTAATAATGAATTATATCTAATGGAAAGGCAGCGTCATATTGAAAATCTCGGATTACGGGATAGTTGTGGTTTGTGTCTGGACAATTCTGCGTTAGCGACGCAATTAAAAAATTATTTAAAGTCAGAACTGAAATGGTTGCAACGTCGCGGAAAACGATTAAACTACTTAAAAGAATTAGCGGGTGAAACGAATCCTCCATTACAAAAACCTGGTAAAAAACTAAAAACCAAATGGCCAGGCGACAAATCGGACCTAGTTGAACTGGCTTATGCACTTTATGTTTATATGCGTACCAGAGGCAGTAAAGTAATGATCAGCGAATTGGCAAATTGGTTTGAAGATACGTTCGGTATAAGCTTATCCCGTTATTCGCATCGATTTGCAGAAATCAAAATGCGAAAGTCAACGCGGCCATCAAAGTTCTTGGATACCCTCGTTGAAGAATTTTTAAATTACGTGGAAGAAGGGGATGCCTATTCACCCACTTGAGTTTAATATTTAGATTTTTCATTTTAGTTATCCAGTAGTACTGCTTATATTTGAATAAGCTTCAATTATAAAAATCACCGTTATTCGTTCTTATAAATTGTGGCTTGCGACTTTTCTTGTAAATAATTGATAAATAATTGTTAGTACAAAAAAGATCGCTGCAAAGCAGCTGATTACCAGTTGCTTAAAATTGATTAGTAGAAGACTCATAATCTTTTGGTCCCTGGTTCGAGCCCAGGTGGGCGCACAAAGTAGAATTTTTCTATAACAGAACCCTTTAAATCACTGATTTAGAGGGTTCTTTTTTTACAATCATCTTTGTTTATCAATACATTAATAATACCGGTTTAAAGAAAAAAGCTAATAATTAAGGCCGATAATGCCTTTACAAGGATCCATACAAGAATAGAGCTATTGCGAGCAAATAACCTTGCATAAACTTTCCATGTAATAACTCCCCGTCTGATCGCCCATTGATAATTGCAAAAACAATACCCAAATTCAGTTTATAATATATAATTTTAAAGGCTAATGTACTAAGAGCGCAGATGAAACTTAAATCCTTATTTTTTCCTTTACTGATCACCGTATTCGCGATCAACCTACTTTCCTCCTGTAAGGAATTTATTGAACCATCCATCAACAAAAGACAGGTTCAACTAAACGCGCCTGCCAATCAATATCAAAGTACTAGCTATACCATCAACTTTTGGTGGAATGAGGTGGAAGATGCTTTATCATACCACCTACAAGTAGTTACTCCGACATTCGATTCCATCGGAGGCCTAGTCATCGATACTCTTGTTAAAGGTACCAAGTTTTCACTGACTATGAATCCCGGAAACTATGAATGGCGTGTAAGAGCTGAGAACGGAAGTTCACAAACAAATTATTCTGCACCTTTAGACTTCACTGTATTAGCGTCTTCCTTAACAGGTCAAACAATCATGCTGTCCGCTCCGGCTAACAATACTCTAACCAACCAGGCCGCTGTTACGTTCAAGTGGGGTTCTTTGTATAACGCTACTAAATATCACATCCAGATAGACTCTAATAATTTCGCGAATGAAAGTACCGTGGTCAAAGATCAGATAATACCAGGACAACAATTCGCGTTCACTTTTCCCAAGAATCAGGTTTATCAGTGGCGGGTACGTGCAGAAAACGATACAGAACAATCTAAATGGTCAACCATTTACCTAATCACTTATGATAATACGCGTCCGGCTGTGGTTACGCTAAATCAGCCTCAAAACAATGCAACAATAAGCCAACCGGTTAGTTTAACCTGGAATACTGTCACTTCCGCGGTTAAATATAAGCTAAGCGTTTACAAGAGTGATTCCAATACACCTTATAACAATACCTTTCCAGTAATAGTAAATACAACCAGCTTTAGTTTTAATGCGGGCAGCTCAGGTGAACGCATCTTTTGGAAAGTGAGCGCGATCAATGCGGCAGGCAACGAGGGCCAGTCCAGTGATTTAAGGAGTTTTGTTTTGCAGTAAAATGAAAAACAAAAAATTCATCTACTTATTAGGTTTGCTGGTATTGATTGTTTGGGGGATGGTCATTTATCGTATTTTTGTAGCCGTTGGGGATAGTCCTGAACCTTTAACTACCTCAGTAACGAAGATTAAAGAACCTTATGATGACTATGCTATACCAAAAGATACCAGCCATTTGCAATCTAATTATCGTGATCCTTTTGGCATAGTTCCAATCAAAGACACAACAATGGTCAGTACAAAAAAAAATGTTCCGCGAAGTATACCAGTTGCCATTACACCTGGAATAAATTGGACTGCGATCAACTACATGGGGTATATCCAGAATCCAGGTTCAAAAAAACTAATAGCTATTATACATATCAACGGAAAAGAAGTGATGATGACCGAGGGTGAAAGTACCGAACAGTTAAAACTACTTAAAAACCTGCGCGATTCGATCAAAATCAGCTATCATGGTCAAACCAAATTTATAAAGCCAAACCGATAACTTTATGAAACAGTTATTTACTTTATTACTGATCTGTAGCCCAGGTATCTTATTAGCTCAAAAAATGCCGGATTATGGTATTCATCAGATCAGACTCAATGATACTGACAAAATGATACGGGCCGAGATTTTACCTGTGACATCGATGCCCAATGTTAATCCTGAACTGACCTATTACTGGTATGGGACTGGCAGTATTCATCTGCTGCAGGGAGGTTTCAGCGGCCAGCTTTTAAACGGTAGCTATGAAGAATATTATATCAATAAAAACCTGAAAACACAAGGTACCTTTGAAAAGGGTTTAAAAAACGGGGTATGGAAAGACTGGGATAAAGCCGGTAAACTGATTCGGTTATTTACCTGGGAAAATGGTAGCTGGTCGGGGCCGTTTAATATTTATAATGCAAATGGCAAAGTCATTCAATCTGGCAGATATATTCACAACCAGTTAGATGGCCCTATTTCGTTCAACGCAGGAACGGACTCTGCCAAAACCATTCGCTATAAAAAAGGCAAAATAATACCTCCAAAATCAGGTACTTTCCTCAAGCGGATCAATATTTTCAAAAAGAAGACACCTTCACAGGCAAAACCTGCTTCCTGATCTCCGGTATATTTATGCTTAAAGCCTCTGCATTATATATTGTAATTATAATTGCCCTTGTAATCGGCGTTTTATGTTCTGCATTGATTGCCGCTGCTTATTTTTATCAGTCTTCCTACCAGGCCAAGTTCAGATCGGACCGTTTGCAAAACAACATAAACTCCGGTATCAATATATTATTGACCAGTACCGACAGTTCCTACCGGATAGAACGCCATATTAGCCTTTTCGCAGAAGAAAATTCAGATTCCGTTTCCCTCCAAAGATCAGCATGGGGTATATTTGACATTGGTGTTGTGAAAGCCTTTGCTCAAAATGACACCATCTATAAAGTTTTCAGTATAGCCAACGCCATCGACTCCAGTAAGTGGGCAGCGCTCTACCTGATCGATGAGGACCGTCCCCTTTCCCTTAGTGGAAAAACTGCTATAAGCGGTGATGTGTATATTCCAAAGGCTGGTATTAAAACTGCCTATGTAGATAATCAGTCATACACAGGTGATAAAGAATTAGTCAAGGGCAAGCAACATAACAGCGAAAAAAAACTTCCACCACTTGTCTCTACACGATTACAGACTCTCCGACGGTTTGGCAAGCCGTTGCCGGTACATAACAATATGCTGTTAAAGAAACAATCTATTGACCGCTCGTTTCGACAATCCTCTACGATCATTAGTTTAGGAAAACAGGTAACCTCTTTGCAAAACATCAATTTGACCGGGAACATAGTCATAAATTCCGATACAACGCTTACCATTGATAGCAGCGCTCACTTACATCATGTAATCATATTTGCCAGAGCTATTGTTGTTAAAGAAGGGTTTCATGGGAATGGGCAGTTTTATGCCAAAGATTCTATCGGTGTTGAACGTAATTGTAAGTTCACTTACCCTTCTTGTTTAGGTATTTTACGCGATACAACAGCCATTGTTGGTTTCCCGGAAAAAATCAGCTTAGGTGAAAACACGCAGTTCACGGGTGTTATTTTTACTTATGAAAAAGCAAAAAACACTTTACCTCCAGACATTATTCTGGGTAAAAACACAATTGTTGCCGGACAAATTTATGCACAGGGTACACTATCCCTAAAAGCCGGTACCAGCATAGCGGGAAATGTCATGACCTCCCGTTTCCTTTATAAAAGTGAAATTACGACCTACGAAAATTATCTTATTAATATCACCATTAACTCGGCTGCGCTTTCGCGATATTATTTAACAAGCGACCTTACGCCAGTCTCTGGTCAACAGAAAAAAATATTGCAATGGCTAGAGGTAAAATAAAAATACACGGCAAGCTTACAGCTTCAACGATCCTGGAGGTAGTGGTTTCCATGGTTATTATTATCCTGGTATTTGGCACTGCCATGATGATCTTTACTAACGTAACCAAACTCTCCCTTTCTGTCAAAAAACTACGGGCACAGGCTATATTACAGGAAGTCTTATTGCAGGGCACCTCAATCAACGAGGATAAAAGCGGATCAAGTCAGGTCGATGGATTTCGCATTGAACAACAACTTAAACCAGTTGAAAATGAACCTAAACTTACCGAACTAACACTAACAATTTTTGATGATAACCAGGAACAAGTGGCACAAGTACAACAAATAATCGTTAAGGATCATGTCTCAAACTAAACTTAAAGCATTCACGATTATGGAAATTACCATTACTATGCTGTTGGCAGCCATTGTAATTAGTATAACATACACAGCTTATACTATTATCAGCAAATCCTATATCGGTTTTACCAATAAAAACAAGGATATATCCACGATTGTCCAGTTAGATAAGCTTTTAAAAAAAGATTTTTATAAAGCATCAGCTATTTTGAGAGATAAACAAAGAATCCTGTTTAAAACAGACAGCGCTGATATTATCTATGAATTCGGACCCGATCTGGTGACGAGAACACAAGGCATCATCGATACCTTTAAAATACAAACGGAAACCATGAATACGACTTTTGAGAGTCAACCATTGAATGACCTCTCCACAACAGATAAGCCAAACCTGTTGGATGACATGGAATGGAAGATCATCTTACAAAACGAAAAAATTCCGTATCATTACCACAAACAATACAGTTCAGTGAATCTTTTTCAAGAAAATATCGATGCCAACAATTGACCTTAGCCGGTACGAAAAGAAGAAAGCAACACCACCCACTCCCCAAAAGAATGATAATGGTGGTGGCTTACTGGCCTTGTTAAATAAGGACATCAGTTTTGGCAGTAAAGAACTAAGCGACAAGAAAAAAGAGTTTCTGTACCTGGAATTGAGTTCTTTGCTCCAGGCAGGTATTAACTTAAAAAGCAGTTTTGAGCTGATCACTGCCAGCCAGGAAAAAGAGAAGGATAAACAACTATTCCAAGACA
The DNA here is from genome assembly GCF_011089895.1 of Mucilaginibacter inviolabilis. NCBI lineage: Bacteria > Pseudomonadati > Bacteroidota > Sphingobacteriia > Sphingobacteriales > Sphingobacteriaceae > Mucilaginibacter > Mucilaginibacter inviolabilis. The sequence goes on along the minus strand of NZ_JAANAT010000001.1, from coordinate 461,171 downwards.
TTCAGGAAAAGGTGTTACAGGGTATCAGTTTTTCAAAAGCGCTGGAAAAAACCGGCAAATTCTCTGTTTACGAAATATTTAGCCTGGAAATTGGAGAAGAGACAGGTAAGCTGACTGAGGTGTTACAAGACCTCGCTAAATTCTATCAAAACAAAGTTAAACAGCGCAGAAAAATCATATCATCACTCAGTTACCCTTGTATTGTAATGTGTACCTCGATGGGTGCTGTATTCTTCATGCTCGAATTTGTTGTACCCATGTTCAGCGATGTATTCACCCGTTTTGGAGGGCAGCTACCCTGGATCACCGCAAAGATCATCAGTATATCAAAAGCAATGGAAAGTAATTTTTTACCTGCTATTCTGTTTTTGGCTTCTATAGCTGGTTTTTTCTGGTATGTACGAAAAACAGAACGTTTCCGTAAAGTCTTCTCCGGGCTATTATTAAAGATTCCCGTTGCTGGGAACCTCGTGCAAAAGATTTACCTGGCACGTTTCTGTAACTCTATGCGTCTGTTGATCAGTGCTCATATACCCTTGCTTCGGGCCATCTCCCTCAGTCGCCAAATGATTGGCTATTACCCGATAGAATCTTCTTTGCAAAAAGTAGAAGACGATATTTTACAGGGTCATGCCCTCCATCAGAGTCTTGAACGATTTAGCATTTATCCTGCAAAAATGATCATGCTGCTAAAAATTGGCGAGGAAAGTAATAAATTGGATTATTTTTTTGCCCGGATATCTGAACAGTATATTGATGAAGTGGAATACCAAACTACCACCCTGAGTAGTATGATGGAACCGCTCATCGTTGTCTTTTTAGGGCTTATTGTGGGCACTATTCTAATTGCCATGTATCTTCCTATGTTCCAGATGAGTAATAGCTTTCAATAAAGTTTGAAGAGACCCAACATTCCCAATAACAGAGTTTCAACTTAAAAATGAAGAACGGTTTAGTTAAGATATAAGAAATTTACCAGTCTACGGAGTTTCCAATAACAGATTGCATTAAATAAGCTGTTTCTTATTTACGAATTTCCATGTAAATTCCCATCACGAGCTTTTTTGCTACAGGTTCGGCATCTTTTTTTTCTAATTTAAACTCAACTGCCCTAACAATGCCTACGTTTTCAGATGATTCCAATTGATTTAAAAACCCGTTCAAAGCAAAAAAATTCCCTTCAAAATTAAGTTTCTGAATAATCGCGCCTTCTGTGTTATAAACCACATCCTGGGCTGGTACTTCTGCAAGTTTTACCCGGTTTTTCTCGGCTAACACAGCAATGATACTGATCGTATTACTTCTGAAAACAGCCGTATCTGAGCGGTACAAATCCAAAATATGATCTAGGTTTTTACTTTTTCTATCCAGGTATTTAGGCTGGTAACTCACATCGGCAGTTTGAAGCTGTTGCTTATTTAATTGTCTGTTTAATTGCCAGGCAGCAATCGTGTTTTTAAAAGCCAGCTGATAGCAAATCAACAACAAAACAACTGCCGCAACAATTAATAAATAATCTTTTTTAAAAGGCCACCACTTCAACATATCAATAAGTAATTGTTAAGATAAACTGCCCTGTATTCAATTCACTATTGTATGTGTAGCTTTCTAGCTGGATACCCTTTACCCAATGTCGGGTTTTGATTCTGGCTATCCATTCATTTATCGGGATGATCTGCGGCGAAATACCCCTTACCTCAATTTTCTGACGGGCAAACTGTAAAGATCTTTGCGCACGGCTTCCCAGGCGGTCAATTGGGTTTATTGTTATTTCTTTCCAACTAATTCCAGGTGGTAATAATGATGCAATTTGATCAATCAATATACTTTTGCGAATTCCGCCTTCCCAGCCTAGATTTTTGAGTAAAGCCTCCTTTTGTGCAATATCATCTTTAATAGTTTGTACATCACTGGTATTCTGTACTGAACTAGTTACCTGCTGACTCAATCGCTGATTGTCATTATTCATGGATGAAAAAATCACCGTATTAATGAGTAGTAGCAAAAAACAGGCAAGCAGGATCAAAAAACCATTGACCTTGAGTTTTTTATCATTTAAAAGCTGCTCCAAGATTGCTTGTAACCCCGGTACCTCTGCTTGTATAACATCCAATCTGGCCGATAAAACTAACTGAAAAGCAGCTGCATAAGGCATAACCAATTCCTGGTCAATTGCCTCGTTATCTATCTTTAAAGGAAATGGAGCTTGCGCCGATTCTTCATATCGAAAAGTCTTCCAATGGAAATCCTCGTCCCTTTCAATCCGTACGCCGTTGAAAATGATCTCCTCACTGTAAATATTAAGTTGTGGCAAAACATGCTGAGCAGGAAAAGGCCCTAAACTAAGCATGTAAATCTGGAAACCCTGTTTAACCAGTGCGTCGATCCACTTATCCGCATCTGTCTTCCTGATAACGGCGATAAACGATTGGTTTCCGGAAACAAAATGCTGTATATAGAAATCGTCCGGGCTTGCATTGGGCAAAATTGTGGAAAAATTGGAGGCGTTGATCTCCCCCGCACCTGGAATCTGTTTATACAGAACCCCCCTTCCAGAAAGGTTCAACGCCACAGGTATACTCTTGCTAAATTGCTTACCCAGCCCTTCCACGCTATCAATATTCGGAATTTTCTTCTCCAGATGGAGTTGCTTATCCTTTACCATCACCTGACATCCATCCAATTGAACGTTACCATCCTTCTGGATCGTCATCGTAATACCGATGGCCTGGCTAATCGAATAATAGGGTTCCAGCAAGCCCATATCTTAACGAATAATGGTGGATTTGATAAATAGTATGGAAACTACCTTTGAACCTCCCTTTGTCCGGCTACTAAACAACCATTTGAGAATAGGGATCCGCGAAAGTAAGGGTACACCAGAACCACTTTCATCACTTTCTGTCCGCTCCAATCCCCCAAGCACAATTGTGTCTTCACTATGCACACGCAAACTGGTTTCAAATTTACTGATAGATTGCGGTGGTGGTGAACCGTCAGTTGGGATAGTTGAGAAATCAGAATTATTGACCGTGATGCCCAGCGTTACCTGATCATTACCAGAAACAATAGGCCTGATATTGATCGATAGGTCGGCATTTACCTCCTGGTATACATTGGTAAATATAGATTGCGAATTGGAAAGAGAAGGAATTACATTCTGTGTGGTATTTTTGTAATAACGTTTACTTCCTATACTTAGCTTGGCTGAATGTCCGTTAAGCGTGGCCATTTTGGGTATCTGGCGTATATCTATATTATTTTTAGCCTCCATCGCACTCAGGGTTAGGTAGAAATTCGGGGCCACATGCCCCAGGTTAGTTCCGCCAATTCTGCTTAAAAAATCATTGATCGACTTAGCACCGAAGGTATAATTCAAACCACCTGCTCCCAGCAAAGTTCCTCCGGTCTTAACGCTGTCAGAAACCCCGGCAGATATCCCGGTAGATACTGAGTGGCTTTTACGTACATCGATCATAGTTACTTCGATCAGCACCACAGGTACCAATACATCCAAGTTATGGATAAAAGTCTCTATTTCATCCATCTGCGCACCGGAGCCCGACAGCATAATGGTATTCTGATCTCTAAACTCTTTGATCTCCACACCTCTTTTCCATTCGCTGGGAATCATGGTCACCACTGTATCAATCGAGCGGTTCTGTAAATGTATGGGCCGGAAAGTACGCAATCCCTCTAGTTTACGATCTCCAATAAGATAAATACCATTCTCTGAATGAAAAGTATAATCTGTGCTTTTAAATATTAAACTTAAAAAGGCATCATAACTTACATCATTAACATGCAAGGTGATCTGTCCCTTGATATCTGAGTAAATAGAATAACTTTTACCCGTTTCCTGCGAAGCCTGTTTTAACAAATCCTGGATTGGAGCATTAACCGCATCCGCAGAGATGAGTTTTTGCCCATTCACCACGCGTACAAACAAACCGGTGGCTCCTCCAGTTGTTGACGGTGCAGCTGGCCGAAATGTTTTTCGTACACTGGTATTTCGATCTCCATTTACATATAATTCTTCATTTTCTCCTAAAGGCTGAAAAAGATAAAATCCATCTACTGTCTTCACCATTTTGATATCATTGCCGTAAGCCAGTTTTTCCAATGCAGTTTCAAATGGCGCATTACTGATAAAGGATGTTACCCGCTTACCCTGTAACGAAGTGGGTACCATAACATTTTTACCGGAAACCTGTATGATCTTTTTAGCCACGGCCGGAAGGCTATCATTTTCCAATTCCAGCGAAAGTGTGTTTCCTTGTGAATTATACTTGGCATTGATCTCTTTAGGAGGTGGTTTTAAAAACTGATTCGGATCATGATAAAGAGTGATATAAATAATGGATCCAACTACCGAAAGATCCAGATTGTATTTTTGTGAAAGCAGCACCAAAATATTTGCTGCAGTAACTCCATTAAAGGTATCATAAATTGGAAAATTCAGACCAGGATCTGAGCTGATACTCAAATTGTTGGATCGAGCCAGGGCATTGAGATATTCACGAATGGAAACCCCGGTCACCAACAATTGTACTTTCTGGTTCAACCCCGGTACAATTCCCGCCAGGTTTTCCAGCTTTTGCTGAATTTCCTGTACCCGGTCGATCTGCTGTGCCTGAAGCGTAGAGCTCCCTATCCAGATCAATAAAATAAATAGAACGTAAGTAAATTTTTTATACATGGCCCTCCCTCAATAATTAAACAACAACGGATAAATTTCCTCTATAGACGTTTTACCTTCACTGAACAACTGAAAAGCATTTTCTGCCAGGGTTTGTACCCCTCTTTCTTTCAATAGGTTCTGGATGTTCATATTTCCGCTTTTAATTTCCTGTGCCAACTCCTGGTCAACTGGTATTACTTCATATACTGCCTTTCGGCCTTTATATCCTGTGTAATAGCATTGTTCACAACCCTGTGCAACATAATGATGTTCTACATCCTGATAAGGCTTAAATTGCTTAGGGTAAAGCGAAGTATGAAAATCCTTTTTCACCTTACAATGTGGACATAACAAACGGATCAGCCTTTGTGCAACCGTTGTATTTAAGGTATTCGCTACCAGAAACGGCGGCATCCCCATGTCAATCAAACGCGAAACAGTTCCCCAGGCAGAATTGGTATGGATGGTGGACAGTACCAGGTGCCCTGTTAATGCCGCCCGGATGGCCATATTGGCAGTTTCCGGATCCCTGATTTCTCCCACCATAATCACATCGGGATCTTGCCTTAAAAAGGTACGAAGCGCCGCACCAAAGGTTAACCCTATAGACTCTTTCAACTGCACCTGGTTAATCCCTTCCAATGTATATTCTACCGGATCCTCAATAGTAAGTATGTTCCGGGTTTCCTGGTTGAGCAACTTTAATGTCGCATACAGTGTAGTAGTCTTCCCCGAACCCGTAGGTCCGCTGATCAACAAGATACCATTGGGTCTCTTCACCCCTTGCAGATAGTTTTCAAGATCAAAAGGAGAAAAACCAAGTGTATTCAGATCGATTGCTGTGGCATCGTTATTCAATAACCTTAATACCACTTTTTCTCCGTGCAGGGTGGGTAATACGGAAACCCGTATGTCAAACTGGAGATGCTGGTGCTTAAAGTTGATCCTGCCATCCTGAGGGAGGCGTTTTTCGGCGATATCCAGATTTGCGTAGATCTTGATCTTATTGATCAGCGCAGGATACTCCTCATTCTTCAGCAGGTAGCGTTCAACCATCAATCCATCAATCCGAATCCTGACCCTGCATTTATTCTCATAACGTTCAATATGGATATCGCTGCTTTTCAGATTTTTGGCCTCACCAATCAGATTAAACAAAAAATCTTCGGCGTTCTGGTTCACCGGCACCTGCGAAGCCCCGGAGGATGCCGTATCTTTAATATAATATTTAGAAAGCAGCCTGGCAATATCTGCCGCGGGAATAGGTTCTAATTGAACTTCCAGCCCTAGTAAAATTTCCAATTCGGGTACCAATACCTCTGCATCAGCCCCTTCTTCACAATATAGTTCGATATACCCCGGTGCACTATTCTTAGGTAAAACTCTATAATACCAGGCTTGTTCCTGAGCCAGTAAATGGATATTACCTGCAGGTAAATAAAGATCTTGATTTAGGCTCATATATTATACAAACGCAATAACCAGGTATCATCTGTAATATGACAATGAAAATACCAGCGGTCCCCCACTAAAAATACAATAAATACCAAAGACTGAAATCCGGCCAACGGAATATGTTTACTTTTGGTTATCACCTTTAATAGTAAATACAACAAGACGGCGCAGACTAAACTTATATTAAAAAAAAGCATAAAATTCAGCACAGATAAATAGCAGCCAACAACACCAAAAAACAAAATATCACCTATGCCCAAATGCTCTTTGGTAATATTCAGTAACCTGCCCTTTCTTAATAACAGATAAAGGGTAAGCACTAGTAAAACCATGCATATGACAGCAAAATTAACTACTGAAGATTGACCTATCGCGGCAAACGATTCACCAGATAAAAGCCTCAAAGACAACAACCCTGCCATGAGCACAGGAAACAGATACCAGGTAACTGCATGGTACATCATATCCTGTATAAAAATAACTCCTAGCAGGGATATAGTGATAATGTAAATAGCGAGCAACATTAATCCGGCGTTACCTCTTTCAGGTTCTTATCCTGATCCATTTCCCACACGTTAAAAGTACCGTTACCATTAAAGTCTACCACTGCGGTAGCACGCGCAGTAAAGCCCGTGTTGCTAGCGCTGACGATCTCAATGCGGTAATTGGCATGTGCATCCTTGCTTTCAGTACTCAATTTATCCTGGATAAAACCAATCTCAGTCAGGTCTTTAGAATATTTAGAATGCTCATAAAAGTAATTCTTCTCCAGGGTCTGGACATGTGTCAACTGCAATTTAGCTTCTGTACTTTTTGCTTTAGTAATCAGCGGCAATAAATTCGGGAGAGCCAACAATAACAGAATGCCGATAATGACTAACACGACGAGTACTTCGGTGAGTGTATACGCTTTTAAACGTCTCTGTGCGTTCAGTTTAGGAAATTTCACAATACGATTAATAAAAGCAACTAAATTAATAATTATAACAATACTTACAACATATATAAACAAAAATCTGCTTCCCCACAGCGCATTGCTTATAAACAGAAAGATTTAATATGCTTATAGTTATAACCAACCTCTACTGACTCCATGCGGACGTTAACAGGAAATGCAAACTAATAAATATATTTAAAATGTTTTGACGTTTCATTCGTCTCAACTGATATGGCAAATGTATTATTTTTAGGAATGCCTTCTCACGGGCATGTTAACCCAACCCTGGGTTTGGTGAGCGAATTAGTTAAACAAGGCGAAAAAGTAGTTTATTTTGCAGCAGAACCATTCCGTGAAAAGATTGAAGACACGGGGGCACAATTCAAGGCTTATAAAGGCGATCTGGATATTTTCACACCGAAAAATGGCCAGGTGGTCGGTAAACCGGGCGGCCTGTTTACAGTTATACAACAGGTAATGACCGAGGCTCCTGAAATAATCTCTGATATTTTAATGCAAACTAAAGATATCAAATTTGATTATATTATTCATTCGGCGGCTTTTCTTTTTACCAAACCAATAGTTCAAATCCTGAATATTCCAGCAATATCTTCATTAGCCGTTTTTGCAGGGCTACGTCATTTCTCTACTGCAAAGTTCAATCAGTTCCCGGGCGCGGAAGCTATGACAGCGATATATTTAAAAATCGCAGCCCAACTAGAAGACACCTATAAAATAAAAATGCCAGAAGACATGATGGAGTTACTCTTAAATAAAAGTGAACTTAACCTGGTATATACTTCGAAATTTTTTGTGCCAGACCCGGACTTTTTTGATGATAGCTATAAATTTGTTGGCCCACCAATCTTTTTCCGTAAAGAAAATCTGGATTTTCCGTTCGAAAAACTAGAAGGAAGGACGGTTTTATATATCTCTTTGGGAACGGTTTTCGGAAATTTTAATCCTGTGCTTTATGATATTTTCTTTCAAGCGTTTGCTACATGGCCGGGATTGGTGATTATGGCAGCGCATAAAGTCGACCTCTCAGCAATGGCCATACCTTCCAATTTTATCATCCGGGACTATGTACCCCAATCTGCCCTGTTAAAATATATCAGTGTAGCTATTACTCATGCGGGGATGAACAGTATCAGCGATCTGATTAATGCAGAAGTGCCTTTCATTTGTATTCCATTGGGCGCCGATCAACCCCTGCTGGCTAAACGAGCACAAGAATTAGGGGCAACCATATCACTTGACATTAATGACATAAACTCAGAGAAAATTAGCAAAGCTGTTAAAAGCGTATGTACCGATCAATCTTACTTAACTAATATTCAAAAAATAGCTCAGTCTTTCCGGGAAGCAGGTGGTTACCCAAAAGCCGTGGATGATATTTTTCGTTTCAAAGAGGCAAAAGCCATTTGATAATTATGAGGGGCTAGGCATGAATGATGATTTTTCAAAACACTGAACAAGTTCATCTGCCCCTTTTTGGGTAAGGTATGGTGATAAAATATTTACAATTAGCAATACATAATTATTGCTTTGTTCTTCCTGGCTTAATTGCTGAAAAGAAATAGCTGCTTCAGAAATCCAAAATCTCGCAATTAAACCGATAGTTTGTATCAGATAGCCTTTTCTTACCTCCGTGTCTATCTTCAGATAATCTGCTTCAATAAGTCTGTCTACATTTTTGGTTAAAATAATATTTCTGTCAATCTGCGTTTGTTGATGCCTTGCCAGGATCACTTTATTCTGAGTAAGCAAATGAACCATGCTTAACACCAATCCCCTATATTTTAATTGGATTAATGAGGCTTTTTTAAACATCTCTAAAAAAGAAATCAAGGTTATCTCCTTATCGACTATTAGTATTTCAGAATTCAGTTTATTGAGATCGATCGAAAGCTGGTTAACCAAGTCATCTTTTGTTGGAAAATAGTAGGTAATGTTACCTACCCGCATGCCTAACAAGACCGCTAATTCACGTAAGCCTACGTATTCAACTCCTCTTTCATTAAACATTTCCAAGGCTTTGGCCAGGATTTTTTCGCGAGTAATTAAAGATTTTTTGGACATTGTCCAAAAATAATTATTTTTACTTAATTTATAAAATATGGCGTATGAAAATTATCATTTTGTTATTATCGATTATCTGTGCCAATGGACTGCTTTTTATTAATGTGTATACATCTCTTGTTGATGCAAGATCATGGGGTGCAGACATTCCCAATTCCATTGCGACAGCAAGAGAGTATGCTAAAAAATACAATCCAGGTACTTTTTTTAAAGCATTTTCCCCAATCAGTCAAATTTTAGCTTTAACCGCCCCTATTATCTGTTGGCAAATTTCATCTGTGCGCCTGTATTCAGGTATTGCATTTATACTGTATATTTTGGCAGATATACTTACTTTTCTGTATTTCTATCCAAGAAATGATATCATGTTCAAGACAGCGCAATTATCAGATATTGAAAAACTATCCAGGGCTTGGAAAGAATGGAGTACGATGAATTGGGCAAGAAGCCTGCTTATTTTTATAGGTTTATGTTTTTCGCTAATTGCGCTGTATGAGCTTTGTTGCAATCAGATCGCAATTTTTCAATAAAATAAGAAGCTCACCAGCACTGAAAACACATTTAACATTTCAACATACCTTTACCATATCCATGCCTAATATTGCCGATAGTTTTTTAAGCTTACTACTGATATGCCCCACCCCTACAGCGCAATGGTGTGCGGGCCCATAACTATTCCAATTGTTAACAAATTCACGGGAACCGATAGGGAATTTATACCTGCTGTTAGTGTTTCCTATTTGAAGAATAGGTCCATCAACAGACTCTCCTTCGGCAACCAACATCATGAGTTCGCCGTTCCCTTTTTCAAGAATAGAGAGACAGGTAACCGGGCCGCATTTAACAGTCATCTCAACCGAAAGCCCCCGCCCTACTTTACCATGATAAACCTGTAAAGGCTTTACCTTTGTACGGCCTTCGGCAATAGCAATATGACCCGGACCATCATGCCCCATCAAAACCACATCATCTTTATAATCCATGGCATAATATTCTGTAAAGGAACCGCCTGCACCAAAACTATCCATGATCTTCATTGCCTGTGCATTCTTTATTTCAAACTCGCCTGCTACCGGTATACCATTAGCAGTAAGCAATGAGTTCCCTAAAATAATAGAGCTCATGGTATCTTCATTATCGGGATTGCCGGTTCCTTTATGATAATAAGCAAATGCCCCAAGCTGGTACCTGGCTATTAACTTATCCATCGCTACAGATGTTTTGGCAGCCCTCAGTAACTCTGCATAAGAGCAATCATCCTGTATATCAAATTTCACATAAAATTCTGCTATGCGTCCCTCTGCTTCATCCTGGGTGACAGTATTTTTGATAGCGGTAAGCTCCTCTACCTCAATATGTTCAAAATGCCCACCAAAATACTTTATCTGCAGAGTAAGATCAGTATAGATATCAAGCATACCTGAGTAATAGTTACCCATACATCCCATCCGGTTACTTTGCATAATGTGTGCCACATTAGCGGCCTCTACCCATTCCGTTATTTCCTTATGGCTTATCTCATCATTCTCAAGTACACCTGTCACCTGATGAAAATTAATACCTGTGCGTTTAAAAACATTAGCTATCTCGGGCACCGGGCAAGCGGAACAATGCCTTAACCAGACTCCTGTCATTGTTGTGCGATCAGTTAATTGATTAAAGCTTTGATAATCAATACAAGCTTCCGGAGAAAGATTAAGTACAATAACGGGTACGTTTAACTTTTGCACCACAGGCATTACAGTTGACGATAGTGCATAGGTACCTACATACAAAAACACCATATTTACATCCTCCTGTCTGAATTGTTTCCCCGCATCAAAAGCCTTATTAACGGTATCTATTATTCCGGCGTTAACAATGCGTACCGGTATGTCGTCAAATTTTAAGCATAATGTTTCCAGGCAACCTTCCAAATATGTTTTGAGCCCATCAAATTGCTTCCAATAAACATCTAAGCCTATTCCAAATACCCCGATAGTTAAATTACTGTTGATCATCTTATGGTGTGATATTACGTGTTGTAATATTTTATGAATATTAACGATTACTTTCCTGGATTGTAACAGGACCTACCAGACCCGATTTTATTAAAGGGGAATCTTTTGTGTAATAGTTATAGGTTGAGAATGTATACCTATGGCTTGTTCTCGGCTTGCCCTGGGTTAACCAGTCAGGCCAGCGTCCATTTAGTATACCATCATCCGGAAAATTGGCATCACCGATCAACCTGTTTGCCCATAAATTCACTACTTCAATTTGAAGCTTGTTGTGTTTTTTCAAAATGGCGTTATTCATATTCACGCGCCAGGGTGCTGTCCAAACCACACCCATATCTTTCCCGTTGAGTTTAACGCGGGCCATCTGGTTAACTTCGCCTAAATCCAGATATATGCTTTTATTCATCTTACCTGTTTTTACCGGCATATCAAAGTCCTTGTAATAGGTTGCTGTACCGGAATAATGCCTGATACCATCTTCTGGCCTCAATGTCCAATCCACTAACTGATCAAAACGGATACTTTTGGGGCCACCCCATTTAGTATCAAACGAGACCTGCCAGGGGCCATCAAATGTTTTGATTATCGTATTTACAGCAAAGTTTTTATGAGTAAATGGCATAGAAGATTCAGCCCCGGCAAACACAATAAAACAGCTTTCATAAGCATCAAGCTTTAACGGCACGGTGGTTAACTGTCCATTTACAGTATATTCTGGCAGTGGCCTTATTTCGCCGGTTACGGCATCCCAAAGCTGCGGATTACCCTTATTACTCCTGAAAGTTGCGCTTGTTTCTACAGTGGCTCCTGTTCTGTTAGCTACAAAATAAATATCAGCATCATCTGTCATTCGGTGTGTGTAACGCAATGTACCATCGGCAGCAAAATCTTGTTCAACAGCCATCGACTTTAATAGTTGAGCTGTAAGGTCATATTCAGGATAAAGATCATTGATCTGTTTATCCAGATTGCCTCCCCATATCACTTTGCCTTTTCCATATGGATGTATACTTTGCTGATCAGGTTCTTGCAAAGTACCCCAAAGTGTTTTAGCTAATGTACCAACCTGTACGTCACATAAGGGATACCCGGATAATCCCGGCGATTTTACAGGAGGTACCCCTACTACCACAGCGCCATCATTTACGAGCGCCATTATTTTCTGAAGTAAGGCTGGTGTCATGGTTTTAACTGCTGGTAATACAAGTAGCCTATAACTGGCCCCGCCAGGAAATACAATCATACCATTTTGCACGCTTGCCCGATAAAGCTGACCCGGTGCACAACCATCAAAATTATAACCCTTTCTGTCAGGCATGATCACATCACCATCCATTGCTGATGAAGGTGGACGAAACACATGCGGCGAGCCTTCGGGGGTTAAATAAAGTATATCAGCAACAGCACGGCCCTGCTGTAAAATATACTGGCAGCGTGATATATATTCATGATAACTGCCAACCATTGGCCACCAGGTTTGGTTTCTGTCCCAATGCACACCATAAGGGCCCATGGTGGCACCGGGGCGCAATGAATCGGCCAGGAACTGGTTCTGAAAGGTATGGTATACAAAACGATTGATACCAGTGGCAAAAGCCCAGTCGCCCTGGTTTTTCATTGATCCGGGATATTGTTTCCAAACCTCATCCTGAGCGGTAAAAGCCTCTGCCGGGATCAACGATTTCCCATTGACGTGACCTATTGAAGTAGACTCAATACAACTAAATGATGAATTAAAGCCCCATCCTTTACTCCAGAATTCGCACATAGGCACATCGGCAATATTACCCAATTCCAAATCGGCCGTAGGGTTCATATCGTAAGGCTCAATAGATAACTGTAACCCATAACGCCTGGCATATGCTTTAACCTGTTGCGCATGGTTTTCTAAGACAAGTTCTTGCGCCGTTTGCCTAAGATCCCATAAAAAGCGTTCACTTACTTCATTGCTTTCAACAATATTACCTGCATACACCGGATAATAGGTTAAAGGATCGTACCCTCTGCGCTTTCTAAATTCTTCACGAAAATGGGAAGTCCAGTTTTGAGCCCCCATTTCCCAACTGTCCATATGCAGTCTTTTTAAACCACCTTCATCTTTTAAGTCCGGAATGCCGGTTTTCCTTATCAATTTGCCTATATAGTTATCCAAATGAGCGTTAAGTGCTACGATATCAAATTTGTCAGCCTCAAAGCCCAAACCTGGTACTGGAGCCGGACGGGTAATAGCACCGTTGTTCCTGCGGCCAAAACGCATGATAGTCCACTTACCTTTTGGCGCCATCCAATTGATCGTACCATCAGGCTGGAGCCTACCCGTAAGATCTATAATTTTAGACCTATCAATCACCGCATTTTTAGCTGGCTCAACGTATTCGGCTGTTGTTGGCAGATATTGTTTAACCCCTCTAACAGATGAATAAGGTGCGCGATAAAATAAAGCTTTTTCATCGATATCAGTTATTTTTGAGGTTGCTGTCGATGGAGTTGGATAAGCCAGCACAGCTACATCTTCATAAAAATCATTCCACTGTTTTTTTAGTTCAGGTGTAAAAGCGCCTTCACCAAAATAAGGCTGCTTAGGTAAGGGTTTAGGTAAAATAATGGGTTGTTTTTTGCCTCCGGTTATATTGACAGAACTACTGACCAAATGCTGCATAGACTTCTCTATAGGTACCCAAGGACCGCCGCTACCTGTCCAACCCGGTCCTATCCCTAATGTTATCTCTATCCCTAAACGCTTAGCTTCTTTTACCGCGTGAACAAACATACCCTGCCACTCTTCGCTTAAAAATTCAACAGGACCGCGTGGGATCCCTACATTTACCTCCAGAAAAATGAGGTTACCTATTCCGGCTTTCTTCATGGCCTCCAAATCAGCAGTGATCGATTTTTCCGACATATTGCCATCCATAAAATACCAGTATACACCCGGTTTAGCGCTGTTAGGTGGATGGATAAATTGTTCTTTTAATTTGCTTACCTGTGCATGAGCAATACTCAAACTATAGAAAATGATTATAAAGAGAAATAAGAACCTATTCATTATAATTGCCTTATAGTTTTTGATTTAAATACCCGCATAAAAGATATGATTTTAGTATCCTTATTTACCTGCAACAAGCATAGCAACGGCAAAAGGCTTAATCTCAATAAAATCGTTGTTTAATGTTGATTGCACAGGCTCTTTATCTCCAATGGTACTATCAAGCATACTCAATTTAGCAGCTTTAATATCCTGTGGCACTTTTATCTTAATGGTTTTATTACGTTTATTAAGGATCAGTATCTTTTTATCTCCTCCATCTATAAATCCCTGCGCAACAATATCATCCCCATTATTCCCTTCTATATTGGTTCTTACCAATTTACTGCCCGGATTAATATTGTCTTTTATGAGTTTGAGTACCCAAAAGCGGGCATTGGGTTTATTCTTTTCATAATTAATCATACTTACATCCGGATACTGACTGGGAAAGCCAACTAGTTGAGATTCACCTATAACATCAATACCGGCTTTGGTAAGTTCTATAAAGAAATAAGCATACACACTTGCAGACAGGTTCCAGTAAGCCGGAGTAATGGGTTGATCACGCATTTCGCCGCTTACAAACGTTCCCAGTTCATTAATATCTGTTTTAGTATTTGGTGATAGCCGTTTGCGAATACTTTCGATGTAGGCTACTATACTTATAAAATGCTCCGCTTTATCAAATACTGAATATTCGTACGCCTCAAACTTTTGATTGCTGTTAGCATTGGCGTAACAGTGATAAGATATCATGTCCAACGGAATGCCCGGTTTATGATTAGCCGGATTCAGAAAATATTCAAACCATTCAGGTCTTTCATACGCAAGCGCCAGTCCTACAAATTTAATATTGGGTAACACGGCTTTTATTGCTGTTACCATAGCATCATAAATTTTGGTATAGGTTTGTGGTGACATGTTATGTTCCAGATCGGGCTCATTTAATACTTCCCAGTACGGAATTTCATAATGATAACCAGATTTGTGGTATTTCCCCAACTCATCAGTAAATCCACCTTGGGTGTACCAACTGATGAGGCGCACATAATAATCCGTCAGCTCTTTCATGGTAGTATCTCTCAACTCAGTACCACCACCATAATTCCAGGCAACCTGGTTGGCGTCTTCGGGATAAGCAACAGGCTTCTCCGTTTTAAACATCCATTGCGGTATGGTGCTAAAATTCATAATTACAGAATGTCCTTGGGTGGCTTCCAGAAAGTCTATCGTCATTGGATCTATCAAACTAAAATCCCACGATGTTTTAGTAGCGGTTGGAGCCTCCAATTCGGCTACAGCCAGCTTTGGATACGGAAACCAGGGTACATAACGCACATAATCGGCGTTTAGATTACGCAGCGCGTCAAAAGAGCCATCGTGCATTGGCGCCTTCCGACGCAGCATAGAATTGCCAACTACCTGCAGTGTAGGAGTCGACTTAGAAATCATAACCACTTCATTCCAATTAACTTTTAGTTGCGGAGTTTGTGCCGTGCATATGCCTAAACAAAATACTCCTAAAACCAGGCCCATTATTTTTTTCATCATTGCGATTTATAATATTTTAAACGTAACCATTTAAAAGACAGAAGACTTAGAATTATCCACTCGCTTATACCCGAGAAAAAATTTAAATTGATATTCAAAAGTATTTTACTGAGGCTAAATTGAAATATAGGTTTTGATATTTAACTTACACTTTTTGACACCGGTCTTGTTTATACGTAAAATGTTCCTATTTTTAATGTTTATAAACCACAATTCTTTGGTACTATCGTTATAGTAAGTTGGGTGTTTTCCACCCACTAAATCGTTATAGTAGCATAATTACATGATCAACTATTATAAATATCTACCTGTAAGCCGCGAAGATGAAAACTGGGGGCTATGTGTTTTAAATACGGGTTGTACCCATATTGGAGCCACAGGTTTATACCCATTTAAGACCCACCCTGCTCATCATTATTTTAACTGGGACATGGGGCGCGTGTTAAATGAATACCAAATCATTTATATTACACGAGGTAAAGGAATTTTTGAATCAGACAGCTGCAAGTCTCGCGAAATAAAGGCAGGAACTATCATTATTCTTTTCCCAGGAGAGCGGCATCGATATAAACCAGACAGCGAAACTGGCTGGGACGAATATTGGGTAGGCATAAAAGGAGATATCGCAGATAATTTACTAAGGAAAAACTTCTTAAGACCAGATAACCCAACGATCTACGTTGGTTTTCATGAGGGTATACTCAGTCTGTTTAACAACATTATTGAAGTAACAAAAAAAGAAACCACGGGCTATCAACCATTAATTTCAGGAGCGGCCTTGCATCTGATGGGAAATTTTCATTTTATTTTTAAACAAAACGAGGTAGAGTGCGAAGAAAAAGAAGTGATCATTAATAAAGCCAGGTTGTTGTTCCGCTCAAATGTAGTAAATGACTTTTCACCCGAGCAGGCAGCCAAAGAATTACAGGTAGGTTACTCCTGGTTCAGGAAAGCTTTTAAAAGCTATACAGGACTTTCACCGGGTCAATATTATATCCAATTAAAAATAGAACGGGCCAAAGAGCTTTTGAACAACCCGACTACTCCTATAAAGCAAATTGCTTATGACTTGGGCTTTGACAGTTATTTCTATTTCTCTAAAATATTTAAAGAAAAAACCGGTATTACCCCAACCGATTATCGAAAAAGAGCTATTGGCACACCGATAGATTTTGCCTGATCGCCGTTATAATATTGGTTAACCCGAACAGTAATTATCAGAAAAATATCAGAACCATGTATAAAACCAAACTAATAATCGTACCCCTGTTATTTATATCCTTAAGGCTATTTGCACAACAAGAAACAGCTACGCCGCAATGGCGCCCGGTTTATCATTTTACGCCACCAACTAACTGGACCAACGACCCTAATGGTCTGATTTACCTGAATGGAGAATTTAACCTGTATTACCAACATAACCCTTTTGAAAATAAATGGGGACACATGAGCTGGGGGCACGCTACCAGTAAGGACCTCATCCATTGGAAACATTTACCAGTAGCCATTCCTGAAGTTTTGAGTAAAGACACCACTACCTGGATTTACTCAGGATCAGCAGTACTTGATAAAAATAATACCAGTGGCTTTGGTGTAAATGGCCAGGCTCCCATTGTTGCCATCTTTACCGCCGATCAGCCTAAGCAGAAAAAGGAATCGCAGTTTATCGCGTACAGCAATGACAATGGTTTATCATACAAATTATATGCAAATAACCCAGTTATTGACCTACAAATGCACGATTTCCGTGATCCGAATGTATTTTGGTATGAACCCACTCAACAATGGATCATGACAGTTGCTATGGTCGATGAACATATGGTACGCATTTATGGTTCAAAAAATCTGAAGGACTGGACCAAACTAAGCGATTTTGGTCCCGCTGGTTATACCAAAAATGGCTGGGAATGTCCATCACTTCTGCCGCTGAGGGTTGACGGAGATCCAACCCGTACAAAATGGGTGCTATTTGTATCCTCAGGTGGAGATCATGGGCCATTAATGCAGTACTACATAGGCGATTTTGATGGCATTACATTTAAAAATAACAATCCTGCGGATAAAGTACTGACTGTTGATTATGGTGATGCTTTTTATGCAGCCATAGCCTGGCGTGATGCTCCGGGGAACAAAAAGATATTACTAGGCTGGCTACAAAATGGTCGTAAAGAAACCTATCCCTGGAAGGGCCAGATGTCTATACCTCATGACCTTTCTTTAAAAACCACAAACAAGGGCATAGAATTGATACAAATTCCCTCAATCATCATAAGCAATTCACTTTCAAAACTATCAAAGGGTAAAAAACTTATTAAAGAAAATTTGTCCATTAATGGTCGTTTTGATTTATCTGGCAATAGCAGTTTTAACAGCAATGCCAACTGGATAGATGTAGAATTTAAGCTGGATGAAGCCCAAAAAGCAGGAGTCATTGTAGCAGAAAAAAAGGGTGCCAATCAAAAAATTATAATTGGCTATGATGTCACTAAAAAAGAACTATATATAGACTGTACCGGATCTGAGAGCGGAAATAAAGATCCCCGGAACCTGGTTCAAACCGCCCCAATGGAATCTGCAAATGGTATCGTAAGAATACAGGTATTGATAGATAAATCATCATTAGAGGTTTTTGGCAATAGCGGGGAAAAAGTAATATCCACCATGATTTACCCTGATAAGGATGCTACTGGATTATCTTTATTTTCTGACGGTAAGACCATGATTAAATCTTTAAAAGTGTGGGATCTGAATAACGCCGATAAATAATGAAAAGGATTATACGGACACGACAGTTATTATTGTCGTATCCGTATAATTTCAGACTTATTCATCTAGTTTATCGCTTTCTATTGCCGGCGGAATCAATTCGTACACAATTGGTGTCACAATCCTGGATAACAATGTAGAACTTATTAACCCTCCAATAAGAACTATAGCCAGCGGCGATATCAATGGATTCGTCGATGTCGCGATCGGGATTAATCCACCTATAGCAGTAAGGGATGTTAGTACAATGGGTAAAAACCGGACTTCGCCGGCTTCGCGAATAGCATCCTGAAGTCCCTTGCCCTGTTGTCTTAATTGGTTAGTAAAATCTACCAACAGAATAGTATTTTTCACTTCGATACCGGCTAAGGCTATCAACCCGATAATAGCGACAAATGACAAAGAATTACCCGTAATCCAAAGTGCAACAGCCGCCCCCACTACACCTAATGGTATTACTGAAAGGATAATCAGCGTACTTTTAAATGTTTTGAATAACAATACAAGTACCGCTATAAATACAAATACGGTAACCAGGATAATACTCATAAAACCACCAAAAGAGTTGTTTTTTGACTCTACCTCACCACCCATTTCGTAACTGTAACCTGGAGGGAGTTTTAGTTTGTCCATTTTTTGAATTACATCATCTATTACACGGCTAACCAGGAAACTCTTCTGCACATTAGCCTGTACCGATACAACCCGTTTCTTTTCCTGGTGATTAATAACTGCTGGTGAAGCTTCCAACTGCAAATCTGCCACTTGCTTTAGAGGTAATGCATTGCCTTGAGCATTATTTACATATAGATTCCTGAAAGCATCAATACTAGGGCGCCCTTCTTTTATTCGGGTAAGCAAAACGGTATACCCGTATTTATTATCGTTATTGTAATAAGTACCCATGTCCAGGCCGGTAACGGCTAATCTTGCTATCTGATCCACAGCCAAAGAGTTTACGCCCAACTGCTGTGCTTTTTCTTTATTTACGGCTATACGTATATCGCTTTTCAATAAACTTACCGGGTTATTTACGTACATGGTTCCCGCTGTTTGGTGTAACAATTGTTCAACTTTTAAGGAGTAGGCTCGTAAAGTATCCAGATTATCGCCGAACAAACGTACCTCAATTGGTGCCACCACAGGCGGACCTTGTTCAAAATTCTTCACCTCTACTTTAGCACCCAGGTAATGTGCCCAACGGTGCTGCAAACGCTGTATTAAGGCTAATTTCTGATCTGGCCTGGTATCATTGTCTAACTGCACAAAAAGCTGTGCAAAATCACTGCGGTTATTTTCTGCATTTACATTATAGTAAATACGCGGATTACCATGCCCAACATTGGTGGCATAATATTGAATAAGCGGTTCCTTTTTTAATTGTTTTTCAATTTCCCGCGAAACACTATCCGTATAAGGCAGATTGGACTGATTAGGTGTGGTAATATTTATTAAAAACTGCGGCTTCTCTGATGAAGGGAACAGACTGAACCCAATTACACCAAACAAATAAATGGCAGATACAAACAGTACAATAGCTACTCCAATGGTTAAAAATGGTCTTTGAAGCGCTTTATCCAATAAGCGCGCATAGCTGCCATGGATTAGTCTTTTCAATGCACGCATCAGGAAATTTCCTTCGGGATTGCCGGTATGATTTTTTAACAGACGGCTTGATAAGAACGGAATAATGGTTAACGATACCAGCATAGATGCCAACACGCAGAAAATAACCGCCAGCGGTAAACACCGGATAAAATCGCCCGATCCTTCAGGTAAAAACACCAATGGCATAAATGCAATGATCAGGATAACAGTACATCCCACCACAGCTTTACCAATCTGTCCGGTTGCTTTCAAGGTAGCTTCCAGGCGGCTATGCCCTTCCAGCATCCAACGTTCTATATTTTCTACCACAACAATACTGTCATCTACTAAAAGGCCCAACGCAACAACTAAACCTACAATACTTAACTGATTCAGATTAAACCCAAACAGCTGCAATAACACAATACCAATGGCCAGTGAAAGCGGGATGGAAATCATCACAATAACAGCCGGACGCAGACCTAAAGGCAGCAAAGTAACGGCAACCAGTAAAATGGCGATAATAAAATCGTGACTTAAACCGGTTAAGCGCCTGCTCACGTTATCAGCCTGATCAAAATTTTGTACCAGATCTACATTAACGGGTAATAGTTTTTTAAAATTGATAAGCACCTTAATGTAATCCGCCTGCGTTTTATTGATGTTTTCCCCATCTTTTTGTGCTGCCGTTACAAACACACAACGGTGCCCGTTCAATCGGGTTATATGTTTTTCTTCCCCATAGCCATAATATACATGGGCAATGTCTTTTAATAGAATATTTTTACCGTTTGCAGCATAAACAATTGTACTATTCACCGCATCAAGCGTGCGATAATCATTACTCTTGATATTAAATGTAAGATGAGCAGCGTCAACACTTCCTCCGGGAACACTGGCCATTTCACTGTGTAAACTGTTAATTACGGCGCTTACGGGTAAGTGCATTTGTGCCATTTTTTCAAGATCAAGCTCTATGCGAACCTGCTGACCTGGTAGACCAAAGATCGCCACCTGTTTTAGGGAAGATACCTTCTCCAGTTCGTCCTGTAATTTTTCGGCAAAGTGTTGTAGTAAGCTACGCGGAGCATTTTCTGATACCAGAGCAACCTGCAATACATTCACGTCTGTTGGTTGCTGCTTTTGAATCTCAATATTGGTAATATCCGCAGGAAGCTCACTTCGTTTATTATTTACCTCCCGAACTATTTCCTGGTATTTAGAATCGATATTACTACTGTATTTATATTCAACTCTTAATACAGCAACCCCGTTGGAAATATTGGTACGGATACGTTTTATATCATCTAAACCACCTATTGTTTTTTCTAAAGGTGTTACTACTCTGTCTTCAATATCACGCGGACTTGTTCCCGGGTAATTAACAATAACCAAAAAAGCTGGGGGGTGCATCTCCGGGTCTTCGGAACGGGGCATATTCAGCATAGTGGTTACTCCCAAAGCAATAATCATGATAAAGATCACCAACGTAAACTGGCTGTTCTTCACAGCATATTCTGATATTTTCATTTGGCTGCAGTTTTAGGTGATTGAACAACTATAGCACTGTTATCAGTAAGATAGGCGGATCCTGAGATAATAAGGGCTTTAGCATCCTCCAACCCAGCGTTGATGGTGACTGTGTTTTTATTGATTCCGGCAACGGTTACTTTTACCTTATGAGCGGTTTTATTGTCGTCAGTTACAAAAACATAACCACTGGCACCATCGCCATCTAACAGTGCTTCATAAGGAATCTGCCATTCGCTGCCGCCTTCACTCGTGTGTGTAGGCGTAATTACGGCTTTTCCAAACATTCCTGCTGCAATAGCTTTGGGCTTTTTACCTGTAAGAGTGATGTCTGCACTAAAAGTACCGGTAACTGCATCCACCCCCTCTGATTTACGCGTAACCGTGCCCTGAAGTGTTTGTCCAGGCAATGCAGTCGTTTGAATTTGTGCATGGTCGTTCAACTGCAACCTTGCCCATTCACTATCACTAATACCCACACGCAAAATCCATTTATTGGTTTCCGCTCCATTAGTTTGCAATACCGCAGTACCAGCAGTCACCAGTTGCCCCGCATTAGCGAGTTTGCGTAATATGTATCCATCCTTTGGGGCATGTATTTCTGAATACTGGCGATTATATTTTGCCATATTCCATTGCTGCTGTGCCTGTTGTAGTGCTGTTTTATTATTTTGTAATTGTTCCAGTGTAGCTACGCTATCCTTATATAAATTTTGGATACGCTGATAATCACGCTGTGCTTTTTCAACAGAAAGACTGGCTTGTTGCACCTGTGCGTTGATCTCTGTAAGGTTAAGTGTGGCCAACAACTGACCCTTTTTCACAGCATCACCTTCTTTTACATTCAGGCTGTTAATGATCCCTCCTGTTTTGAAGGATAACATTACCTCATCATCGGTGGTAAATTGCCCCGATACAGCCATAATAGCATTGTTATTCTGTTGCTTTAATAGTATAGTTTGTACAGGTATGGTGTCAGTGCCACCATTTTTACTGATCGCAACCGGATGCGATTTACAAGAGTACATCAAAGGAATGCACATTAATAAACCGGTATATTTAAAGGTTTTCATATAATTTATTTCTGATTAGGGTTGTTAATAGGATAAGTAGCCTGCTCACGTTCAAGTTCGGCAAGGGCAATTTGTACATTGGCCTCCGCATCTGCCATTTGCAGGCGCGCAGTAGTTAATTGATCTTGTGCATCTACCAATTCAAGGTAAAGCAATTGACCAGCTCTGTAGGCCTTTAGCTGGTCGTTATAATATTTACCGGCAAACAATAACTGAGCAGTAATACTTTTATAGGCTGCTTTAGCAGATTGATAATTATTATAGGTTTGATCTAACTGGAGCTGCAAGGATTGCTGGGTCTGATCAAGTTGAGCAATAGTTGAGTTTACGTTGGCTCTTGATTGTTCGGCACGATACTTACGCTGCCCGCCGGTAAAAATATCCCATTGCAGATTTACTCCCCATAAATAATACCGCGTTTTATTATTTACGTTAAAATCAAACCCCTGCGACCCCAAGTCAATAAATGTGTTAACTTTAGGAATAAAGCCAGATTTCTGCAGTTTATAATCAAGCGTATAAACTTGTTGCATGGTACGCAGCTGCTTTATTTCTTCCCGACGGCCGATACCAGCACTAGTATCGGGGGCTGTAATTATATCCGCAACAGTTTCATTTTCGATCAATATAGAATCCTGTAGTGGGCGGTTCAACAGAAAGTTAAAATACGATTTCGCATTTTTCATATTATGCTGCGCCTGTATCAATGCCGCGTTATTTTTTTCCTGTTCTGTTTTTGACCGGAGCAAGGCTGTTCCATTACGGATGCCATTCCGGAGCATACTTTCGTTTTCCCGAATATTCTCTTTTATCAATAATGTAGCGCTATTATAAGTTGCGATGCTTTGCAGCGATTGATAATACCGATAATAAGCTGTCTTAATATCTTTTACCAAGGCCCTTTTATAAACATTTACAGCAGCCTGCTGACTGGTAATAAGTTGTTGCTTGATTAACTTATTATAGCGGATCTCCGCGTTAATCAACGGTAATGAAGTTCGTAATTTGGCATCGTAAAAGTTATTGGGGTTGAGCAGAAATGATTCGTTTTTAAGCTGAGGGAATTTGTTAGAATTGGTTAGTTGATTAAGTGCAGTATAAACCGGATTAACCAAATCTCCAACCGGCACATCTATGGTACGCCCACCTGCCGACCGCGTATAACTCCCAAGCAAACTCACCGTTGGCAAATACATGGCCTGAGCTTCCTTTAAAGCCGACATGGCCTTATCCAGATCAAACTGCTGCTCCTTCAGTCCTTGATTTTGTGCAAAGGCTATGTCCACATAATCATCAAGTTGCTGGTGATGGTTTTGGCCTAACGCACTTATATGACATAAAAACAAAAAAGTAAAAATGGGAATTAATCCCCTTGTGAACAATGTATACATAATGAACTATGTTTAGTTAAAAGACAAAAAAATTTATTTAAAATATTGTTTAAGAACGAATGCCTGACATATTACTTCTACATGGCAAAAGAAATATTCGACGTTTACATAATGAACAGTGTTTATTAATAGACTAAATTTTTTTTATTTTGTTACAGATGCTAAATAATCTTCCATTGTTTTTATCAACATCTGGGGTACCTCCTCCTCGGACTCAACCATAATTTTTAAGCGGCAACGTAGGTGAAGAGATACCAACCCATGTACAGTACTCCATATTTGTAACGTAGCCTGCTGTACGTCATTAATACGGAGCAAATCTTTACTAATACAATTCGTCAGGCATTCGATCAAAAAATTCAGACAGTTTTCTCCATTAACCTTATGAAGCTTTTCGTCAACATTCATTGGGGAACGGATAATGAACATCAGATCATAGAGCTCGGGATTATTTAAGCCAAAATCAATATAAGCCCTACCTATCTGACTAAGCCTTTCGAGTGGATCGGTACTAGTCGCTTCCTTTTGAAACACTTCTAATAAGCGGCCATAAGCATCAGCTTGTACTTCATACAACAGTTCGTCCTTATCTTTAAAATACAAATAAATTGTACCGGGGCTGTACTCTATGGCATCTGCTATACCCCGAATGGAAGTTTTAGCGTAGCCATCCTCCAGGAACATTTTCATGGCAGCAGCTGTGATCAGCTCCCTCATCTCTGTTTTTTCTCGTTCTTTTCTTTCTGTAACTCCCATGAATGATAAAATGCATCGCAAATATAATGAACAATGTTCAGTATACAAATAACACTAGATGGGCTAGTTAAAAGACGTGCAATTTTACTATATTAGGAAGCATTTAAAAGTTGGCGATGATTTAACGTTTTTTATTATCTTAGCCACCCTGACTTGTTCATTTATAACCAATTTCGACTGTCACAAGCAAAAGTAGTTTACTCATTATCAATGACTTTACTATTGGCTTAAAATTTAAATATGTTACCTGGGCAAAGGTATTCAGGGTATAATTAGGGTTGAGGCTGCGCGTGATTATATAATTTGTATTTATTTAAAATAAAATATGGGAAAAGCTTTACCTCAAATTAGAAATGTGATTTATTGGAATGATCTGCATGTAATCCTGTCTCGTGGCTATTAATTTTTTCTGTTAAAATTTTCAAGCTTAGGGCCCCCTCCTTATATGTCAGATTATAACAATTATACTGATGAACTGCTTACCTTTCATTTAAAGAAAGGTGAACAGGCCGCGTTTACCGAAATTTATAACCGGTACTGGAAGCAAATGCTGGCCATTGCGTGGAATCACTGCAAAGATAGCGCTGTAGCTAAAGATATTGTACATGATGTGTTTATTTCACTGTGGGAAAAATGTAACCTTTCTGATATCCGAAATCTACCTGCTTTTCTTGCCGGAGCCATTAAATTAAGTATATACCATTATTATCAGAAAGAGCAACGTCGCAGTGAGTTAGCGCAGCAAAATTTGGACCTTGAAACCTTGGCCTATACGGAAGATAAATTGGATGCCCGCTTCCTGCAGCAATATATCGATAGTATAGTAGAGGAACTTCCGGAAAAATGCCGCCTGGTTTTCCGCTACAGCCGTGAAAACGGTATGAAAAACTCAGAAATAGCTGCTGAGATGCAAATTACAGAAAAAGGGGTCGAAGCCAATCTTACACGCGCCCTTAAAATCATTCGCGGCGGTCTCAAAAAATATGGCGGCCTAATATTGATATCTCTTCAATTATATCGTTCCATCCTTTAAAATTAAGCTATTAAGTAATATTTTAATAAAAGTTAAAATTTATTTTAGTGAGGATATAGGGTAAAACGTTTTTCATGTAACATACCATTATAAAGCGCAATACCAATTGAACCGCCAAACCATTTATAACTTAATACAAAAGCACAAGGAAGGCCGGGCTACTGCTTCAGAAAAGCAGGCTTTGACCAACTGGTACAATAAAGTTTCGAACGAAGCATCTGAATTTCCAGAGGACGAAGGTAGTGTTCGCGAAGAAATACTGACGCGGCTCCTGGGCGAAATCAACTTTTCAAAATCAAAATCTTTTGGATATAAAAGGTGGGCAGTTGCGGCGTCTGTATTAATGATATTATCAGTTGGTACGTTTTTTTTTGTTGGCAAACACAAGCAAAACGTAAATTCAACAATCGCACTTAATCAGCAAATTAAACCTGGCAGTAACAAAGCTTTCCTGGTATTAGCTAATGGAAAAAAAATATTCTTAGCCGACGTTAAAAACGGCAAAATAGCACAGCAAAAAGGAAGTCAGGTAATTAAAACCGCTGATGATCAATTAATATATAGTGCTAATTCAGGTGCGCCTAACGATGGCTCCATACAATACAACACCATAGAAACACCAAAAGGCGGACAATATCAGCTGCTTTTGCCGGATGGAACCCGTGTGTGGCTAAATGCTGCTTCATCCTTAAAATATCCGGTAAGTTTTACTTTATCCAAGGAAAGAAAGGTTGAACTTAGTGGAGAGGCTTACTTTGAAGTAGCGCATAATAAAAACATGCCTTTTAAAGTAGTAACCCATAAACAATTGGTTGAAGTTTTGGGCACCCATTTTAACCTGAATGCCTATCCCGATGAGCTTAGTACCAAAACCACGTTGTTAGAGGGAGCTGTTAAAATTACCGTTGGAGCTAACAATACAACACTAAAACCAGGGCAGGAAGCCGACCTGACAACCACAATCAAAATATCAGAGGTAGATCCTCGTGACGCCATAGATTGGAAGAATGGGTTTTTCAGATTTGATGATGAAGATCTGGAAATAGCTATGCGGCAAATAGCCAGATGGTACGACGTGAAAATTATATATGAGGATGAAAGTGTTAAAAAAGAACCATTATCTGCTGTAACCACCCGTTTTTCAAATATATCCACCTTATTAAAAATGATAGAACAAGCTACTGGTGCCAGGTTTATCATTGAAGGTTCTACTATCAGAGTTACCAAAACAAAACAAACCAAATTATAACTTAATCGATTTAAACCGGGAAGAAAATGGAAGATTCTACTTAACGAAAAAGGAATAGTTTAAAAGCATGATCAGAGACACTCGCGATGTCTCTGATCTTAAAGCTTATTAAACTAAAATGCTATTGGAGATAACAATTTTAACATTAACCAGCCTAAACAAATGTACAAAAATTTTACTACAAACATTTGTACGCATTCGTGCTACACCAAGAAATTCCTTCTTATAATGAAAATAACGAGCCTTATACTCCTGCTGGCATTTATGCAGGTCAGTGCATCGGTCTTTTCACAAAAAATAACTTATAAACAAAATGATGTTACGCTGAAACAGTTGTTCAGTGAAATTAACCGACAAACGGGATACAATGTATTTTGGTCGCCAAAGGGATCACAAAAAACGTATACCCTTGATGTTAATTTCAAGAACACTTCCCTTGATGATGTACTTAAAACAGCTCTTAAAAACTTACAACTTTCCTACATTATTGATGGAAAATCCATCATCATTACTAAAGAGGCGCCAGGTGTGGAAGCTTTTAGCACCAACACATCAATATTAGCTGATATTACTGTAACAGGATCGGTTAAAGATAATAAGGGAGTGCCGTTAACAGGAGTAAGTGTTTCAGTTGTGGGTAATTCCAAGCAAGGTACAGTAACAGATATTAATGGTAAGTTTATTTTAGATGTGAAAGATGGTGCTACAATTAAAATAACCTTTGTAGGCTTTAAATCACAGACATTTCTAGTCACACCTCAAACCAAGCTTTTTACTGTTACACTGGAAGAAGATGTACAACAGGCTGATGAGGTAGTGGTTACAGCTTATGGAAAAAAAGAAAGAAGAGAGGCCATTGTTGGCTCTGTTACCACAGTAAAACCTGGTAATTTAAAAATACCTGCCAGTAACCTTACCAATGCATTGGCAGGCCAGGTAGCCGGGGTTATAGCCTATCAGCCCAGCGGGCAGCCAGGTGTAGATAATTCTACATTCTTTATTCGGGGGGTAACAACCTTCGGTTACCGGCAGAGCCCTTTGATACTGATAGATAACGTTGAGCTAACTGCATCCGATCTGGCCCGTTTAAATGTTGACGATATAGAAAGCTTTTCTATTCTAAAAGACGCCAGTGCCACCGCATTATACGGAGCACGCGGTGGTAACGGCGTTATTCTGGTTAAAACAAAAGAAGGCAAGACAGGTAAATCGCAGATTAATTTCAGGGTTGAAAACGCTTCATCGCAATCTGTCAAAACACTCCAGCTGGCCGATCCAATTACGTACATGAAGCTTTTTAATGAAGCCGTACGTACCCGTTATCCCTTAGATCCGTTACCTTATGACCAGAACAAAATATTAAATACCGAAGCCACTATCAATCACGCACCGGGAAGTAACCAATACGTATATCCGGCAGTTAACTGGCTCGACATGCTATTTAAAAACCGAACCAGTACCCAACGGGGCAATTTAAGTGTACAAGGCGGCGGTGGTGTTGCCCGTTACTATGTTGCCGGTTCATATGATAATGATAACGGTATTTTGAGAACGGACATCCGGAATAATAACAACAACAACGTAAAATTTCAAAATTACCAGATACGTTCCAACGTTAATATTAATATAACCGATAAAACCGAACTTATTGTACGTTTAGCAGGCACCTTTAATGAGTATAATGGCCCTCGCACCAACGATGCTAACTTCCAAACGGATCTTTACAATTTAGTAATGCATACCAGTCCGGTTGATTTTCCGGCTTACTTCCCGCCCGATTCGGCTAATCTTCGGACTAAACATATTTTGTTTGGTAATACGCCGGCCTCAAACGGTGGCTTAGGATCCACTCAATATATCAATCCGTATGCTTCTCTCCTTTCCGGACATCAAAACTTTTCGGAATCAAGGATGCTGGCACAATTGGAATTAAATCAAAGTCTTGAATTTCTTACGTCCGGGTTAAATTTCCATGGTATCTTCAGTACCAACAGATATGCTTACTTCAGGTCGCAGCTTTATTATAATCCCTTTTATTATACTACACAGAATTATGATAAGACAACCAATCAGTATACATTACTCTGGATAAACTCGCAACCGGGGCAGGCGCAGGAATATCTTTCCTATTCCCGCGACCCTTATTCAGATAACCTGCAAACCTTTGTTTATTTCCAGGGTGTACTGGATTATAACAGGTCTATCGGGAAGAACCACAATGTTAGCGCTTCCTTAATAGGCACCCGTCAGCAACAATTGTATTCTAATAATCTCGATCCCCGTACCAACACCTATAGTTTACAATATTCATTACCATACCGTAACTTAACAGTAGCTGGTCGGGCTACCTATTCCTTCAAAAGCAGGTATTTCCTTGAATTTAACTTTGGATATAACGGATCCGAACGGTTTTCGGCAAATCACCGCTTTGGCTTTTTCCCAACAATTGGTGCCTCCTGGATCGTATCTGACGAAAAGTTCTGGGGTGATCTGTACGATGTGTTTGACCGCTTTAAACTACGCGCCAGCTATGGTTTAGTAGGTAACGATCAAATCGGGAGTCAAAGGTTCTTTTATCTATCAGACGTAAATCTTAACGGGGGCAACTCTGCTTCATTTGGAACAAATAATGCTTACTCCCATAATGGTGTTAGGATTAATAGTTATGAGAATGATGATGTAACATGGGAAACATCAAAGCAAACTAACCTTGGCCTTGAATTTACCTTATTTAAAAAGTTTAATGTTATAGCCGAAGTTTACAGAAACGACAAATACAATATTCTACAAGACCGCTCCTCTATACCATCCACCATGGGCCTGGAATCAGGCATATCTGCCAACGTGGGTAAGGTACAATCACAAGGCATCGATATCTCCGTAGATGGTAAACAATCAATTACCAAAGATATATGGTTATCTGCCCGGGGAAACTTCACCTATTCTACCAATAAATATACCCAGTATGAACAACCTGATTACAAAGAGGGATACCGCAATATTATCGGGCAACCGCTTAACCGAGCATATGGCTATATAGCTGAACGTTTATTTGTGGATGATAATGAAGCAAAAAATTCACCTTCACAAATATTTAGCACCGGGGGAACACCTCCGCAGGGTGGCGATATTAAATACCGCGATTTAAATGGTGACGGTAAAATTGATGCTGCCGATCAAACTTTTATCGGATACCCAACAGTACCGCAAATAGTTTATGGTTTTGGTATATCTACAGGGTTTAAAAACTTTGATCTTTCTGCTTTTTTCCAGGGACAAGCAAACGTATCATTTTTTATTGATCCTGCCCGGACAGCACCATTTATCAAAAGCCCGGATTCATATTTTACGGGGAATACAGCATTGCTAAAAGCTTATGCCGACGACCATTGGTCTGAAGATAATCAAAATCTATACGCCTTATATCCAAGACTTGGGCCTAATGGTGCCGTAATAGAAAACAACAGGCAAAACAGTACATGGTGGCTACGCGATGGCAGCTTTATGAGGCTTAAATCACTTGAAATTGGTTATACATTGCCCGCGCGCCTGTCAAAAGCCCTATCTCTAAAAAATGCCCGGATATATTTTAACGGCTTAAACCTGTTTACCTGGAGTCCTTTCAAGTTGTGGGATCCGGAACAAGGGGGTAACGCATTTGCCTATCCTGTTCAAAAGGTGTTCAACGTAGGCTTAAATGTCAACCTTTAATATTAACTGACAATTACTTAAAATATGAAATCATATTACAAATATTTATACATGGCCCTGTTAGCTTTAACTAGCGTGTCATGTAAAAAGTACCTCGATGTTACTCCCGAGAATGTTGGCACGATCGATTATGCCTTCAGGAACCGTAATGAAGCTGAGAATTATTTATTTTCATGTTATTCTACCATACAACAATTAACATATGTTCAAAATGATGCAGGTTTTACCACTTCATCAGAAATCATTTTCCCAAATAACCTTACAGATAATCAAGGTATCGACCCAACCGGCTTTAACTTGATCAGAGGTACGCAGAACAGTGCTAACCCCGGGCTTAATTATTGGGATGGATCAAACGGTGGACAAGCCATCTTTCAAGCGTTAAGGAGATGCAACACCATGCTTGAAAACATTGATAAACCTATTGATCTTGGACCGGACGAAAAGAAAAGGTGGATAGCTGAGGTTAAATTCTTGAAGGCTTATTATCATTTTTACCTCTTCAGGCTATATGGCCCTGTTCCAATTATTGATGTAAACCTTCCGATCAATAGTTCGGCCGAGGCTGTAAAAGTAAAAAGAGCTCCTGTAGATTCTGTAGTGAATTATATAGTCAGGTTGCTTGACCAGGCTGCCCCTGATTTGCCCGCGGTAATACTAAATCAGGCAAAAGAACTTGGCCGAGTAACCACACCTATTGCACTCTCCGTAAAAGCAGAGGTATTGGCAACTGCTGCAAGCCCTTTATTTAATGGTAATCCAGACTATATCAGCGTAAAAAACAAAGATGGACAGGCACTTTTTAGTTCAACTTATGACGCTAAAAAGTGGGATAAAGCTGCTGCTGCCTGCCTTGCAGCAATTAACGTTAGCGAAACAAATGGCGCCAAACTACATACTTTTATAGCGCCGGCAAACATTACCAAACTTTCAGACTCATTAAAAACTGTTTTGGATCTGCAAACCTCCATAACCGAAAAGTGGGATGTTAATACTGAATTAATATGGGCGCTGAATCCAACTTTTCCAGATCAAACTTATTGTGGCCCAAGGCTAACCGCTAAGGCTGCTGCCAATCCTTCATTCCAGGGTACTTTTGCGGTACCTATCTCTGAGCAGGAATTATTTTATACTCATAATGGTGTACCAATTAATGAGGATAAAACCTGGGATTATGCCAATCGCTACAGTGTAAGAACTGGCGATAATGCAAACCGGTTTTATATAGGTAACGGATACGAAACTGTTAAAGCCCATTTTGACCGGGAACCAAGATTTTATGCCGATCTGGGCTTTGATGGAGGGATATGGTTTGGCAATGGCATGGTAAACCAGGAAACCCTGTATTACATTCAGGGACGCGGTAGTGCGGCCCTTTCAGGCCCAACAGATAACGTAAGGCTAAACATTACAGGTTACTGGCCTAAAAAATTGGTTAATTATTTAACCGTTTATGATGATGGCTACACTATTGCCGATTTCCATTTACCACTCATCAGACTGGCTGGCTTGTATCTGCTTTATGCCGAGACATTGAATGAGCAAGGTAAATCTTACGCTGAAGTTGTTCCATGGCTTGACAAGGTACGTCAAAGGGCTGGCTTACCCGGAGTGGTTACCGCCTGGTCAAATTTTTCAACAAATCCGGGCAAGTATGCCTCCCAAAATGGATTACGTGACATTATACACCAGGAAACCCGCATAGAATTAGCTTTTGAATGTGAGCCCGGATGGGATCTGCGGCGCTGGAAAGAGCTGCAAAGTGTATTAAGCAGACCATTGCAGGGCTGGAATATTTTTGAAGCTTCGTCAGCAAATTATTACCGGCCACGAACCCTGGTATCACCAATTTTTAATGTCAGAAACTATTTGTGGCCAATAACAGATAATGACCTGATCATTAATAATAATCTGGTTCAAAATCTGAACTGGTAATATCAAAAAATAGAGCAATCATATAATTGAAAAATTATGAAAAGAATTAAAAACTACTCACTGCTACTTTTTTTACTGGCGGTAGTACTAAGTGTAATTTCATGTAAACGAAATGATGGCGCCCGGGCGCCTATTTCAACCGATAAATCAAAACCAGGAGTAATTACCAATGTTAAGGTTAATAACTATAATGGTGGATCATATATCACCTATCAATTGCCTAACTCTCAAAATATACTTTATGTACTGGCAAAATATCAGATCAGGGATAATGTACCAAGAGAAACAAAATCGTCCTATTACAGTGATACGGTAACTGTTGAAGGTTTTGCCAAAGAACAGGATTATGATGTAACATTATACACTGTAAGCAGGGCTGATGTGTTATCGGATCCCGTTACGGTGAAGGTACACCCTAAAACTCCCCCTTATATATCTATTAAATCAACCACCACCATGACAACCGATTTTGGAGGGGTTAATGTAAAAGCACTTAATCCTCTGAAAAAAGAAATTGGGGTGATTGTTACAGCGTTTAACAAGGCAACAAACACGATGGAAATTCAGGATCAGCATTATACCACGGCAGATACCATTGATTATTCTGTAAGGGGTTACAATACCGACCCAAGAGATTTTGGAGTATATGTTACAGATAAATATGGCAATATTTCAGATACACTCAAAAAGAGCATAACACCTTTATTTGAACAATTGCTTGATAAAAGCAAATTCAGCCCCTATAATTTAGCAAGTGACACAGAGATTGGATATGGATGGGTGCTTCCCAACTTATGGGATGGAAAAACAGACGGCAATTCTGCAGGCTGGCACACTAACCCCGGCCACGTCCCTCCTTTTGTATGTACATTCAATGTAGGGCTTACTTATAAATTAAGTCGTTTCATCATTTGGGAAAGACCGGATCAATATGCCTTTGGGCATGGTAATCCTAAACTCTTTTCATTGTGGGGCTCCAATGTCGCATCACCTCAGGACGCTCAATTACCTGTATCCGCAGCCGTTGGCGCAGTAGTTGGCGACTGGACAAATCTGGGAAATTTCCGTTATCCGAACCCTCCATCTGGTTTACCTCCTGGCGCTACAAATGCAGCTGACAATGCTTTCGTCTTGGCGGGCGTTAATTTCAACATTTCTATTTCGGCTCCTCCTGTTCATTTTATACGTGTGGCCGTAGCTCAAACATGGTCTGGGGGCAATTTCGCGCACATTATGGAGCTATCATTTTACGGACAGCCACAATAGATCAGTCGCTTATTAAAACATAAAAGACATGAAAAAAATTAAATATCATATACTATTCATTTGTTCATTAGTGATTACTCTTTATAGTTGCCAGAAGAATAATCTCGGAAATGATTATAAAAACTACTATACCGGGCACGAAATTGTGTATACAGGCGCGGTGGCAAACGCTGTTGTACAACCCGGTAATTTAGAGATCGGGCTTAAATGGAAAGCAAGTACCGACCCCAGCATTACCAAGTATGTAATCTATTATAACAACAAGGCCGATTCCCAAATCGTAAATATCTCTGGTAAAGCCGATACCATAAAAACAGTTATCAAAGGACTTGCAGAATACACTTATTCTTTTACTATATATTCATACGATGCTAAAGGCAACAAGTCCATTCCATATGAAGTAAATAATGCAAAAGTATATGGCCCTATTTATATATCCACACTGCTTAACAGAGGATATAATGCAACCACCCCTTATTCTGTTAGTAAAAACGGATACGTAACGCTCAATTTTATCCAGCCTGACACCATTAATATAGGTACAACCATAAAATATACCAATAGAGCCGGGCAAAGCGTACAAAAGGTGCTTAGCCCTGATAGTTCTTCGATAACTTTCCCGGATTATAAAGGAGGCACCGACATCACTTATAACTCTTCTTATATACCTGATCGTAACGCTATTGATGTATTTTACTCACCAAAATCAGATGTGTTCCCCAAAATTGACGGTAGTGTACCATGTGATAAATCATTATTCAAAAAGGTAAAACTACCCAATGATATGAATCCATATAATTCAGGCACTGATATTGATCGACTTTGGGATGGCAGCACTAGTCCAAATGGTTTCCCTAACCTGTTTCATAGTGATGGCGCCAACCCCTTACCCCAAACTCTTACATTTGATATGGGTAAAATTTACACCAAACTTACCAAGGTAGAAGAGATAGGTCGTAACTGCTGTCATAATCCGGATGATTTTGAGGTTTGGGGTATTGCTGATATAACAAATGCAGCAACAACTTTAGCCCCCAATGACCCGGGCTGGACCGCCGAAGCTATTTCAAAAGGCTGGAAGCTATTAAAAGAAGTTAAAAGAACCGACGATGGCCAGGCTCCTTTTAAAACCGATCTAGATAATAATCCACCTCCGGTTCGCTATATCCGCATCAGAGTAAAGCATAATGCCGATGGCGAGGGAAGCTATACCAACATTACTCAAATAACCATGTTTTATGATATATTGAATTAAATAAGATTTAACATTATTGATTAAACAGAGCTTTTAATGTACTATGCGTTAAAAGCTCTGTTTGTTATATTAATTGTGACCAACCAATTTTTCTGATAAATATGGAGCACAAACAAACATTTGAATGCCAAATCCTAAAGAAAATCTGCCTGGATTTCAACTAAAAAAATTGAAATTTTCATTTCACATTTTTTACCCTCATATTAGCTTTTGCAATCGATAACAAGCCAAGTATCATAACCTTTTGAGGATATGGTTTCCAATGTCGCAATTGCATACCATATTAATTCAAATTTTATGATCCTAATTATCCTAAACATTATTTTTTGTTTATCGTTTTTGGTATTTGCTTACCTTAATTTAAATGATGTTGATCCCTGGCTTTGGGTACCCATCTACTTAAGTGCTTCTATTAGCTGTGGTCTGGTTGTCTTTGGTAAATATTACCACACCATATGGCTTTTATTGGTAGCTTTTTATTTGATTTATGCTGTAATCTTATTTTTTGCTAAAGATGGTGTACGTGATTGGATAACAAAATATAAGAAACCAAGTTTGGTTGAAAGTATGCAAGCAACCAAACCGTATATTGAGCAAACGCGCGAGTTTTTTGGCTTATTGATCATCTCCGCAGCATTGCTGATCAATTATTTTGCTACATAAATATTTTAACTACCCCATTCATGTACATTTCGTAATATTTCATTACTCACCCATGATTTGATTTTTTATGTCTATTGATGATATAGCAAAAATAGGAGCCTCTATAGCAACTATTATTAAAGATAATGTTTCACCTGATACCTGGATGTGGCTTCAACAATTTAATAAGTTGCCCAATGATTATTCTGCGCTCAATACAGCGTTTATGATCATTCCCAGAAAAACTGGAAAATCGGTTATAAACATAGGTAACTTGCAATCTGATTCATCCACCGTTATAAACCCGTTTAAAAACTGGACTGTTGACAGGCTTTGCCGCGTATGGTTACTTTTGCAATGGGATTCAACGGATAAAGACAAATACCATCAAACCATTGAAAATTTGTTCCTATCAGCAGAAATGAATGAGGCTGTGGCGCTATATTCCGCATTGTCTTTTCTTGCCTATCCTGAGATATGGGTAAAACGATGCGCGGAAGGTATCCGAAGTAATATAGGTTCTGTTTTAGAGGCCATTATGTATGACAATCCCTATCCATCAGTATATCTGGATCAGGCCGCCTGGAATCAACTTATATTAAAGGCCTTTTTTACCGAAAAAAAAGTACCGCTAATTATTGGTTTGGACCAGCGGGCAAATAAAGAACTGGCACTCATCCTTAGTGATTATGCTCGTGAACGATGGGCTGCTGGTCGTAGGGTAAACCCAGTATTATGGAGATTGGTGGCCAAATTCATCGACGAAAAAATTTTCGAAGCCATCAAAATTGGTCTTGCTGGTGGCGATATGGCCGAAAAAGAAGCGATAGCGTTAGCTATTCCAGAGTCTGATTTTGAGCCGGCAAAGCAATGGTTAAGTAAAATTCCTGAATTGAAATCGGTAGTAACTGATAAAGCATTAAATTGGGACAAGGTATCTATAAATTAAAAATATAATTATGTGTTGTAGTCATTCGATAGAAAAA
Organism: Mucilaginibacter inviolabilis; assembly: GCF_011089895.1. Taxonomy (NCBI): domain Bacteria; kingdom Pseudomonadati; phylum Bacteroidota; class Sphingobacteriia; order Sphingobacteriales; family Sphingobacteriaceae; genus Mucilaginibacter; species Mucilaginibacter inviolabilis. The sequence continues at coordinate 424,257 of NZ_JAANAT010000001.1, read as the reverse complement.
GATAAGGAGGAGAAAAAAACTCTTGAAGCGTTTGATTTAAGTTCGGTAAAAGGGATGAAGTTTTTTGACCCGCATGTGCACATGACCTCCCGCACCACAGATGATTACCAGGCCATGGCCGATGCTGGCGTTGTAGCCCTTATTGAGCCCGCGTTTTGGCTGGGGCAACCACGTACAGGATTAGATAGTTTTAGAGATTATTATAGCAGCCTGATCGGTTGGGAGAGATTTCGTTCCTCTCAGTTTGGCATCAAACATTACTGTACCATTGGCCTCAATTCAAGAGAAGCTAATAATGAACCTTTAGCCGAACAGGTGATGGAACTTTTACCTCTGTTTGTTTACAAGGATGGTGTGGTTGGTATTGGCGAAATTGGCTTTGACGACCAGACCGCCGCCGAAGAAAAATATTACCGGCTACAGCTGGAGCTGGCCAAAGAAGCCGGCTTACCCGTACAAATCCATACGCCACATCGTGATAAAAAGAGAGGCACACAACGCAGTATGGATATTGCGCTGGAACATGGCCTTGATCCACATATGGTGATTGTGGATCATAACAATGAGGAAACCGTTAAAGAGGTACTTGACAGGGGCTTTTGGGCTGCTTTCACCATTTATCCATTCACAAAAATGGGGAATGAACGTATGGTTGATATTGCCACACAATATGGACCGGAGCGTATCATGATCAATTCTGCTGCTGATTGGGGTATCAGTGATCCGCTTGCGGTTCCTAAAACCGCTGCATTGATGAAAATGCGTGGCTTGAGCGATCAGGATATTGAACTCATAACCTATCGCAATGCCATAACCGCATTTGCACAAAGCGGCCAGATCGATGAAGCTGATTTCACAAGTCCGAAAAGTATCGATCAAAGCGGAAAATTTGAGGGCAACACCATTTTACGCGGAGGGCAGCAGCCACGTATCGATAAATCTTCTATCATTATCAGCTAAGTTGAAAAAGTTATTCATTTATTTACGAATGATGAGGCCCGCCAATATCATCACCTCCGTGGCTGATATATTGGCTGGTATTGCTATTGCCGGTGTGTTTACGGGTATAGTTGCAGGTCATTGGCTCGCTATCATATTGCTGTGTTTTTCAACAGCTTGCTTATACGGAGGGGGTATAGTTTTTAACGATGTTTTTGATGCCGATTTAGATCGCATAGAGCGTCCAGAACGAGCCATACCAAGCGGATTAGTCACCTTAACAGAGGCAACGCTACTGGGTTCGATATTGCTTTTAACAGGTATAGTTCTGGCAGCATTGCATAGTTTAACATCCGGGATATTTGCTTCAGCTATCGCTTTTTTTGCTGTATTATATAATAAAGCAGGTAAGCATCACTCCTTTTTTGGCCCTTTAAACATGGGAATCTGCCGGGGTTTGAATCTATTGCTGGGTGTTAGTATCATTCCAGCTATGCTCTACAGCCATTACTGGCTTGCCTGCATCCCGGTTATTTATATATTTTCCATCACCATGACAAGCCGTGGTGAAGTGCATGGCGGGAATCAGAAAAACCTGTATATAGCGGCCATTCTTTATGCTATTGTTATAGGCTCCATTCTGTATTTTTCGTTTGTAAATCAACAGTGGTTATGGTCGCTTATTTTCCTGGTGCCATTTGCATGGATGATATTTAAGCCACTTGGCAAAGCTATACAACAACCTATCGGTAAAAACATTGGCGCTGCGGTTAAAGCCGGCGTTATATCATTGATACTAATGGATGCAGCCTGGGCAGTTACCTTCGGCTCCATTTATCCGGCTTTGGGCATTGCTGCCTTATTGCCGGTATCCATGTGGTTGTCTAAGCTTTTTGCTGTTACCTAGTTTCATGATGTTCATTAATAAATATTTCCAATACCATACTATATGGATACGCTACACCAATCATTTACGGTAAAATTTAGTTACAACGTTTTTTTCACATCGGCGCTTTTTGATCCTAATAATAAGCTCATCAATGATTTTCTAACCGGTAGCAATATCTCTACTTCCATAAAAAAAATTCTTTTCGTAATTGACAATGGTGTAGCAAATGCTCATCCTACTTTGGTTGGCCAGATAAAAGATTATTTTATTCAACATAATCAAACGAAGTTAATACAGGATATATTGATTATTCCGGGTGGTGAAGTGGTAAAGAATGATACCCGGTATTTGGATCAGGTTCTGGAGGCCATAAACATCCACGGGATAGACCGGCATTCCTTTGTGGCAGCCATTGGCGGAGGCGCTATGCTTGATATGGTTGGCTATGCTGCAACCATTAGTCATAGAGGTGTTAAACATATTCGGATACCCACTACGGTTTTATCTCAAAATGATTCAGGTATAGGCGTTAAAAATGGTATCAATTATTTTAATAAGAAAAACTTCCTGGGTACATTCTCTCCTCCTGTAGCAGTTTTTAATGATGACTTGTTTTTAGAAACGCTATCTGATCGGGATTGGCGGTCGGGTATAGCTGAAGCCATTAAAGTTGCGTTAATCAAAGACCAAGAGTTTTTTATCTGGCTGGAAGAAAACGCCGACTTACTGGCACAGCGGGATAAAGCTGCCATGAACTACCAGATATGGCAATGCGCCAAATTACACCTGGAGCATATCCGTAGTGCCGATCCTTTTGAAAGTGGCTCTTCACGTCCACTTGATTTTGGGCATTGGAGTGCGCACAAATTAGAATATCTCACCAATTTTGAGGTCAGGCATGGTGAGGCCGTTGCCATGGGAATAGCTTTAGATACTGTATACTCCAATTTATCGGGCCGTTTATCAACTGAGGAATCAAACAGAGTATTAAACCTGATCCAAAAACTGGGATTTGTGCTTACACATCCTCTGCTACAAGTTAAGCAGGATGATAGTCCCATATTATTAGGCTTACAAGAGTTTCGCGAACATCTGGGCGGCCAATTAACCATCACCCTGCTGACAGCTATAGGCAAAGGCGAAGAAGTCCATGAAATTGACGCTGCGCTTGTTAAAAAAGCTGGTGAAATTTTGCAGGAGCCCAGTCAGCAAGCAATGCATAATAATCTTTCATCCTCGATCTTATGAAAATCAATTCAGGTCACTTAACTTTCTGCACAAATATTTTTGCAGGCGAAAGCTGGGCTGCACATTTTGCTATTTTAAAAGAAAGCTTCCCTCCGATTAAAAAAGACCTTTCGCCCCATGAGCCTATGGGAATAGGGTTACGTCTTTCTAACCAGGCTAGTATAGAAATATTGGAGGATGATCATCTCCCTGAATTTAAACAATGGCTGCAAGCGGTTGGTGGATATGTTTTTACCATGAATGGCTTTCCATACGGTGGCTTTCATCATACCAGAGTTAAAGATCAGGTACACGCTCCCGATTGGACTACGAAGGAACGCACAGCTTATACCATCCGATTATTTAACATACTGGCGGTGCTGTTACCCGAGGGAATGGAGGGTGGCATTTCAACTTCACCTTTAAGTTATAAGCCTTGGTTTACAAATGCCGAAGAAAGTGAACAGGCTAAAAATGTAGCGACTAAAAATATCCTTTCCGTAGTCGAAGCGTTACATTACATCTATGAATCTACCGGTATTTTGTTACACCTCGATATTGAGCCTGAACCGGATGGTTTTCTGGAATCGGGACCGGAATTTATCAATTGGTTTGAAAACGATCTGCTCACGCAGAGTAAAATCTACTGTTCAGAAAAATTAGGTATAACGCCAGATGAAGCAGAGCAATTACTGAAAAGGCACGTTTGTTTGTGTTACGATGTCTGTCACTTTGCTATTGGCTATGAGCCGCATACAACCATCATTGAACAGCTCAGGACGAAAGGCATTAAAGTTGGCAAAATTCAAATTAGCGCGGCATTAAAAGCTCAACTTCCTGTATTGCTTGACGAAAGGCTAAAAGTAACCAATGAACTTTCAAAATTTGATGAACCAACCTACCTTCATCAGGTTATCGCTAAACGTACTGATGGTTCGCTGATGCGTTTTCCTGATCTTTCAGAGGCATTGGCAGATAAACATAACCCGGATATTACGGAATGGCGGGCGCATTTTCATGTCCCGATCTTTGTGGAAGATATGGGCCTGGTTAAATCTACCCAAACAGATATTACAGAAGTACTTTCGCTTCAAAAGAACAATCCTTTCACCAACCACCTGGAAGTAGAAACCTATACCTGGGGTGTTTTACCTTCCTCATTAAAAATGCCGCTAAATGAATCAATTACCAGGGAGCTAAACTGGGTAAAAACAAAATTATCATCATCATAAAACAGATGCCATGAATAAAACAGTAGTGATTGATATTGTAGGATTATCATCTTCGGTTATAGGACAACATACACCCTTTCTGCAACAATACATCGCCCAAAGGCATTTAAGCACTATTGAGCCATTGTTGCCTGCAGTTACCACTTCGGTACAGTCAACTTATTTAACGGGTAAATTCCCTTCAGATACGGGCATTGTGGGCAATGGCTGGTATGATCATGCCGATAGCGAGGTGAAATTCTGGAAACAATCAAACAAGCTTGTTCAGGGCGAAAAAATTTGGGATAAGGCCAAAAAAGAAGACCCATCTTTTACCTGTGCCAATATGTTTTGGTGGTATAATATGTATTCATCGGCCGATTATTCCGTAACTCCCCGTCCGAATTATTTGGCAGACGGACGTAAACTGCCCGACTGCTACTCCCATCCAGCCGAATTACGCGATCATTTACAAAATAAACTGGGGCAATTCCCCTTATTCCAGTTTTGGGGGCCCGGCGCTAATATTAAATCGACACAATGGATAGCAGATGCGGCTATGGAGAATGAAGCGTTGCATAACCCTACTCTTACCCTGATCTATCTCCCCCACCTTGATTACTGCCTCCAAAAATTCGGGCCCGATCTGGCCAAAATTGGTAAAGAGCTGCAAGCGATTGACGCTGTAGTTGAACAATTGGTGACTTTTTACCAAAACAAGGGAGCACGTATCATACTGCTTTCCGAATATGGTATTGCTCCAGTAAATAATCCGATACACCTTAATCGCATATTGCGGAACGAAGGTCTTTTACAGATCAGGACAGAACGCGGATTGGAGTTATTGGATGCCGGTGCATCAAAAGCATTTGCCGTCGCCGACCATCAGGTAGCCCATATTTATATCAATGATAAAACAGTAACAGAACAGGTAAAAACATTATTGCAAGGTATTCCCGGTGTAGAATTGGTACTTGACAAAGCAGAACAGGCTAAACACCATATTCAGCATGAGCGCTCAGGCGACCTGGTACTGATGGCGGCCGAGAACAGCTGGTTCACCTATTATTTTTGGCTCGATGATGCTAAAGCACCCGATTATGCCCGTGTAGTTGATATCCACAAAAAACCCGGCTATGATCCGGTGGAGATGTTTATGACCTCCAAATTAAGGGCAGGCTACAAGCTTTTAAGAAAAAAAGCAGGCTTGAGATACGTAATGGATGTTATACCACTTGATGCTACTTTAATAAAAGGATCGCATGGGCGAATTGGTGTTCCCGAAGCTTATAAACCTATTATCGTTACGGATGAGAAAAATGATATCAAAAACATCAATGCTACTGATGTCTTTGATATCATTTGGCAGCATTTGTATTAATCAGGATGTTATTTTCTGATTAATGCAGATGATTAGATTAGTTAGCCGTACCTGCGTCTCTCTTTGTTTCCAGCGCTGTACGCACACTGGCTGATAAATTGGAGAACAAAGTATAGCCAGTAGCGTTTTCAATATCTTTTACAGTAGTAATATACTGCGTCCAATCAGAGCTGATCGAATTGATATTTGGCGTATTTACGGCTATCACACGGGTATCAGCAGTAATACGACTCAGGTCATTATTTCCGTTGGGAATAACCACAATCACTTTCCATATATTAGAAGGTACAACCACATGTCCATTATCAACAGTAATGGCAGAACCACTGGAACCCGTACCGCCTGAACCATAGCTACCCATTACAACATAGATTTCACTACCGGCAGTTACCAGTGACCGGCCATAAGCTTCCAGATTGGCCCAGGTGTGCTCATTATTATTGGGGGCCTGCGGAATCATATTATCCATTAAAAAAGTAGATTGGTTAGCCGCAGTAGTAGAGCTTCGATCGGCGCTGGGACAGTTATGACCACGGTCAAAGCCCGAACCGGAATAACTGGTATTAGATACTTCATACCAGCCGGCGGGTAAATTGGTATCTGCACGAAAATCATTAGAGCGATCGACAGAACCTAAGGATGTACTGCCTACGTACCAGCTTACCCAATTAGGTACACCTTTATCACGATTGTAGCTTTCGGTATAATAAGTTTGATCGATCAGGTAGTTATTTGGATTAGCCGTACTGTTAGTAGCACCGGTTGGGTTACCCAATAAGAGGTTGGTATTATCAGCGGTAGAACTTCCCGTTCCTCCCCCGGTGCCACCGCCACCTGAACCTGAGTCGAAGCTATTGATAATAAAATCATCAATGTTAATGCGGTTAGCACCACCAGAAGTTTTTCTCACTTGAAAGCGTAAAGAACCGGATTGGTTAACGTTAAAAGTAGCTGTATTTAAAGTAGTGCTGGAAACGGTTATTTCAATTCCTCCTACTTGTGTATAACTGCTTCCCCCGTCTGAGGAAACCCATAACTGGAACGCAGAAGCCCCATCGGTACCATAAACCGCATAATTCATGGTAACGGTTGATGCTCCTGTACTCACATCAAAGTTCATACTTAGAGTGCCCGTGTTACGGATACGAACAGACTTGCTGCCATTTTTCTGATCGGAGGCACTGGTTCCGATCAAGGCGTCGTTAAGATTCCAGGAACCACTATTCAACACAACGTCTGCCGCCGCATACGCTGTCTTTGATCCGGATTCAAAATCTTCATCAAAAGTTTGTACCACCGCCTGAGTTTTAGCTTTGTTGGTACTGATCGCCGTAGGATCTGTTGAAATTGGGGTTACTAATGATTTCTGGCAGGATACCAATAATAACGAGGAGATAAGGAAAATGAATGAGGTTCTTTTTAATTGCATGATATTTTATTTAGTCAATAATGCAATAAATTTAAGTTAGGTAATATTAGCCCCTCATTAAATGATTGTTCTTTAATTATTAAGAAAACTGAGAAATATCTCAATAAACCACCTTTAATTCAATTCGATAGGTGCTCCCGGTGTCATGAGCAGTTATCAATTAATGTTTAGCCAGTAAAATTTATACAAAAACATGGTTTACACTTTTTGAGGGAAATAAAGCATAAATAATTGACTATCAATAATTTAATCACATGTTAACCCTAAAAAGTGTAAACCATGTAAACCCACTTTTTTGTCGATTGAATACTGATGACAGCATTTTTAGCGGTAATAAAAAAGCCACCCCTTTTAAAGAAATGGCTTTTGGTATTACTATAAAAATATAGTTATTGTTTCCGTCTTTTCCGTTCTTTTACAATAAGGCTAAGCTCGCGGCTCATTTGGCCCGCTATAGCCGTATTCTCTTGTGCCCGTCTGAATAAATACGGCAATACAGCTTTAATTGGGCCGTATGGAACATATTTAGCAACGTTGTATTGAGCATCGGCCAGGTTAAAGCTCAGGTTATCGCTCATCCCTAACAGCTGCGAAAAATATACGTGCGGATGTTTATGATCAATTCCTTTGGCATCCAAAAGCTCGGCCAGTAAACGGCAACTTTCTTCATTATGCGTACCGGCGATAAATGCTATTTTATTGATGTTGGTGGTACAGTAGTCTAAAGCGGAATCATAATCCAGGTCAGTAGATTTTTTATCTGGTTGTATTGGTGAAGGATACCCATTTTCATCAGCACGTTTGCGTTCTTTTTCCATATAGGCGCCACGCACAATTTTAGCTCCCAAAATAAAGCCCTCACTAACGGCAATTTCATGATCATTCAGTATAGATGCCAGCTTATCATGGCGGTACATCTGATAGGTGTTATAAACTATGGCCGTTTTGGTATTAAAGCGGCTCATCATGGTCAGCGCCAAAAGATCAATGGTTTCCTGTATCCAGCTCTCTTCGGCATCAATCATTACCGGTACATTATTGGTATAAGCTTTATCGCATATGGCCAATACCCGGTTTTGTACTCGCTGCCACTCTTTTTCTTCTTCAGCGTTAAGAGCCAATTTAGCATCCAATTTTTCCAGTAACGCAAAACGGCCTACACCGGTTACCTTAAAAACGGTAAGTGGTATAGCCTTGTCTGAAGTTGCGCGCTCAATAGTACGGATGATCTCATTGCGCGTGCTGTCAAAAACGGCTTCGTCATCTTCTCCTTCTATGGAGTAATCTAATATGGTGCCTACTCCACCACTGTGCAAATTTTTAATGGTATTATTACACTCGTTAATGGTTTCGCCACCGCAAAAATGTTTAAATATAGTGGCCTTGATCAAGCTTTTAATAGGTAAACCAATTTTAATAGCAAAGTTGGTTACCGGAGGGCCTATTTTTACTAAAAAGTTAATATTGATTATCCTGAATAACCAGTATGCCCGGTTAAGATCAGCATTAGATGAGTGACGGAAAGCGATTTCTGTATTTTCAAAAGAGGGCTTAACCTGTTGAGTTTTATTGTTCGTTTGGTTAGAAAGCATTTGCAAAATTATAAAATGATATCTCATTATTCCATGAATAGTTTATTTTTGCCGCTCCATGACAGAATTTAAATTAACAGGCGATTATATTCCCATGATACAACTGCTAAAAGCTACCCACCTGGTATCAACCGGCGGGGAGGCACAAATAGTTGTAAGTGAGGGAGAAGTAAAATATAATGGTGAGGTTGATTACCGAAAACGCCTTAAAGTTAAACGCGGAGATACTGTTGAATTTAGGGGAAATAAAATCCTGGTGATATGATAATGGATACTATTCAAAGCGACAATTACCCTATATATTTTAATAATAGCGTTGACGAACTGGTCAATTTTGTAAAAAAAGGAGCCTATTCCAAATTCTTTATTTTAACTGACGAGAACACTGGTGTTCATTGTTTGCCACTTGTAAAAAATAAATTGGACGAGCTGGGTGATTATGACCTTATCGAGATAAACGCCGGCGAAGAAAGCAAGGACATTGATTTTTGCATCGGCGTATGGAAAATGCTGATAGATTTTGGCGCCGACCGTAAAAGTTTGATGATAAACCTGGGTGGTGGCGTTGTGACCGACTTGGGAGGCTTTGCAGCTTCGACATTTAAAAGAGGGATTGATTTTGTACATGTACCTACTACCCTGCTATCACAGGTAGATGCTTCCGTAGGTGGCAAAACAGGTATCGATATTGATAGCATCAAAAACATCGTAGGTACGTTTACACAGCCAAAGGCTGTATTTATTGAGTATAACTTTTTAAAAACCCTTCCACCAAGACAAATACTTTCGGGCCTTGCTGAGATGCTTAAACACGGACTGATAGCTGATGCGGCTTATTGGGAAGAGCTTAAATCAAGTGATTTAAAAGAGCCATCGGTTCAGCTGGTTTATCGTTCTGTAGAAATAAAAAATGTGATCACTATCGAAGATCCTACAGAAAAAGGTATCCGCAAAGCTTTAAATTTTGGTCACACTATTGGTCATGCCGTTGAAACCAATTCATTGATCAATGATGCAGACCCATTATCACATGGCGAAGCTATCGCTATCGGCATGATCTGCGAATCATATCTCGCCCATAAAAAAACCGGCTTAAGCTCAACTGAGTTAAGTGAGATAACCAGCGTTTTCGGTTCCCTTTATCCAAGATATACGATCAAGGAGGATAGCTTTGATACTTTATTTGCTATCATGCAAAAGGACAAAAAGAACCAGGATAATAAAATAAATTGCACACTGCTGAATAAAATCGGGGAATGCAATATTGATAATATCTGCACAGAAGCCGAACTTCGTGAAAGTTTAATGTATTACATTAATTTGTAAAATGTCTGAGTTAGATCCCCGGAATAAGGCCGCGCTGGTACTGATGGGCTTGCTGGTTGTATTAACCCTTGTTGAAATGGGCTTAAGCTACTGGGAAAATCGTAAGTACTATGAAAAACGCGATACCTTTAATAATATTTATCTTACATCGCTAGCGGTAGTTACCAATCTTATAGTTAAAGCCAGTACTTTTTTTATGCTGAGTTTTGCCTATCAGTTCAGGCTTTTTCAAATACATAACGTCTATTTGTATTGGTTTGTGCTGGTTATAGTACAGGACTTTTTATACTGGGTGTTACACTACACGGGGCATTATTGCAGGCTCTTTTGGGCAATGCATGTAACACATCATTCTTCTGAGCATTTTAATTTAACCACAGGTTTCCGGTCAACAGTTTTCGAACCGTTTTACCGAACGTTTTTTTATCTGCCGCTGGCATTGATGGGGTTTACCGCCATTGATATCTTGTATGCCTACCTCATTACCCAACTTTACGGTAATATAGTACATACGCAGTATAAAGTATCGTTGCCTAAATGGTATGGGTGGCTATTTGTAACGCCGGCACACCATCGGGTACATCATGCCTCGAACATCCCCTATCTGGATAAAAATATGGGGATGGTACTCATTATATGGGACAGGCTTTTTGGCACCTTCAGAGATGAGGATCTGCCGGAGCCGGTTAAATACGGCCTCACCAAACAACCCGAAGATATGGGGCCGGTGAATATTATCTTTCATGAGTGGAAAGCGTTGATCCATGATGTTAAAATTGCGCCCGGTTTTAAAAACAAGCTAGGATATCTATTAAACCCGCCAGGATGGAGCCATGATGGTAGTTCACAAACTGCCCGTGTACTGCAAAGGGAATACGAAATACAACATATTACCCATGCAGATGAGCAAAAACATTCTGCCTGATTTTTAGAACAAGCTCTTCAGTTTTCGGATATTACATTAAGATATCAACAAGCCTGTTTTTTTTTAAATTAAAAGATCATGCAGATAATTATATTGTACCCGTTGATTTTAAAACCAAAAAATATATTCAAACAACTGTAAAATCAATTTAAACAGAATAAAATTTGTTTCAATCCAACTATTTTACAAAAAATAAAATTTTCTATTGACAAAAACATTTTTTACCGTACATTTACAACGTAATAAAAAACAAATGAAATTTACAAGCGCATATTACTTCGGTTACTACTTTTACTTTAACAGTGAGAGCCGGGACTAATATGTACTTAACACACACATAAAGAACTTAAAAAGTCCCGGCACAAAATGCCGGGACTTTTTGCTTTAACGAGGTTTATGAAGATAGAAAGACCAAGAGTTGCAATCCAGGGAATAAGAGCTTCTTTTCACGAAGAAGCTGCTTTACGATATTTTGGAGAAAATGCTCAAACCATTGAATGCAACTCATTTAAGCAAACTTTTGAGACCCTAAAAAACAGGGAGGCAGATTATGTGGTAATGGCCATTGAAAACAGCATTGCCGGGAGTATATTGCCAAATTATACCCTATTGCTTGATTATGGTTTCCCGGTAGTGGGCGAAATCTATCTGCCCATTCAATTACATTTAATGGCACTACCAGGCGTAAAGTTTGAGGATATCAAATATGTGACCTCCCATCCTATCGCTTTACGCCAGTGTGTTGATTTTTTTGATGAATACCCACATCTTAAAATTGTAGAAAGTAATGATACCGCGGCTTGCGCCAAACGCATCAGAGAAGAACAATTAACGGATACTGTTGCTATAGCGAACGCACTTGCTGCTAAACTTTATGGACTTGATGTACTGGAGCGCCGGATAGAATCAAACAAAAAGAACTTTACCCGTTTCCTGATCCTTACCCACCACGATAACGTGGAAAAAAAGATCTCTAATAAAGCCTCACTTTGTTTTCAGGTTAGCAATAAAGTGGGAGCATTAGCTAAAGTGCTTAATATTTTTGCCGAAGAGGGTGTAAATATGAGCAAGATACAATCCATGCCTATTTTAGGTAAACGGAATGAATATAATTTTTACGTAGATATTGAATGGGATGAACCCAAACAATACGATGTATCTATAAGACAAATACTTAAATACACGCATAATTTTAACATACTTGGTGAATATGAAAGACATGACGATGAATTAACAACAACTCCTAAACCTCAAAAAAATGACCGGATAAGAAAGTATATCAATATCCGCAGAAATGTCTAAGACCCGTAATTAATAACTGAAGATTTAAACAAAATATAAAAACACACCGGTAAAAAACTAAAACGCCGGACAAATAACAAAAAACAATGAAACTGAATTTAAACATACAGCCGCTTCATACCTGGATCAAAACCGGAAAAGAACCATTGGTAATTGCAGGCCCGTGCAGCGCCGAAACCGAAGATCAATTAGTGGCTACTGCTCATTTATTAGCTCAAACAGGTCGCATCTCTGCGTTGCGTGCAGGTATCTGGAAACCACGTACCCGTCCGGGTGAGTTTGAAGGTATCGGTAGCATAGGTTTGGAATGGCTTAAACGCGCCAAAGAAGAAACCGGATTACCTACTGCTGTTGAAGTGGCTACCGCTAAACACGTAGAGGAAGCTTTAAAAGCAGGTGTTGATATTTTATGGGTAGGCGCACGTTCAACCGTTAACCCTTTCACCGTGCAGGAAATTGCTGATGCTCTACAAGGGGTTGACGTACCAGTAATGGTTAAAAACCCGGTTAACCCTGATCTTTCTTTATGGATTGGTGCTTTGGAGCGTATCAATAATGCAGGTATTACTAAACTGGCCGCTATTCATCGTGGATTCTCGTCTTACGAAAAATCAGCTTTCCGTAATGAGCCAATGTGGGATATCGCTATCCAGTTAAAAACATTAGCACCAGAATTGCCTTTAATTAATGATCCAAGCCATATTTCAGGCAACCGCGACCTGATCGGTTACATTTCTCAAAAAGCATTAGACCTGGATATGCAAGGCTTAATGATCGAGTCGCACATTGATCCAAGCGTTGCCTGGACAGATGCCAAACAACAGGTTACTCCTGCTGCATTAGCTGACATTATTGATCACCTGGCTTTACGTAAACCAGAGATCCGCAGTGCCGAACTAAACGACAAACTTGCTGAACTACGTACCCAGATTGACAAAATTGACGACCTGGTTATCCAGAAAATTGCTGAGCGTATGCAAATTGCTGAGAAGATCGGTAACTACAAAAAAGATAACAATATTACCATTTTACAGGTGGGCCGTTGGGATGAGATTGTTCAAAAACGCACCAACTACGCAAAAGCATTAAAGTTAAGTCCGGAATTTACTGAGAAGTTATTGGAGCTTTTACACAGTGAGTCAATCCGCAGACAAACCGAGATCATGAATAAAAATGAAGCGGGGCAAGCAGCAGAAAAACTTTCCCACGCTTAATATAGTATACTGATGCAAAACGTCATCCTGAAAAAAAGTAATAAGCAAATAAGCGGCACGGTAAATCTCACCGGTTCAAAAAGTGAGTGTAACCGTGCACTGGTGATCGAAGCTTTAAGCAATGGTAAGGTTAAGGTTGAGAACGTATCTGATGCCGCTGATGCAGTATTGCTGGCGGGTATTTTGAGAAAGAATCAAGAGTCAAGAGTCAAGAATCAAGAAATTCTTGCAGGTGGAGAACCGCTCACCACTCACTACTCACCACTCACTACTGTCGACATCGGCCCTGCTGGTACTGCTATGCGTTTTTTAACCGCTTATTTTGCCATACAGGATAATGAAGTCATATTAACTGGCAGCCAAAGGATGAAGGAAAGACCAATAGGTATATTGGTTGATGCGCTGAGAGAGTTAGGTGCCCATATTGATTACGAAGAAAAAGAGGGATATCCTCCAATAAAACTAAAAGGCAGTTTCGGGCAGCTAACTAGTAAGATCAGTATTAAAGGTAACATCAGCAGTCAGTATATTACTGCTTTGTTGCTCATCGCTGCACGGCTGCCTTTTGGTTTGGAACTCCACATTGAAGGTGAGTTAACCTCGCGCCCATATGTAGAAATGACGCTTGCCATGCTGGAAACCGCAGGTATAAAACACCAATGGCAAGATAACGTCATTGCTATAACCAATCAGGAATTTACCACTACCTCTATACATGTGGAACCCGATTGGAGTGCGGCCTCATACTGGTATGCGATAGCGGCACTTGCCGATCAGGCAGAGCTATTTTTGACTGGCTTGACCCCATACAGCTTACAGGGTGACAGTGTGATCACCGAGATTATGGCTAACTTTGGTATCACTTCTCAATTCAGGGATGGTGGTGTTCAGTTAACCAAAGAGAACAAACCTTTTAATCATAAGGTATTCGATCTGAAAGAATGCCCCGATCTGGCACAAACCATTGTTGTGGTGTGCGCAGCTTTAGGACATGAAGCAGCTTTTACAGGTCTGGAAACTTTAAAAATTAAAGAAACCGACCGTATTTTAGCTTTGCAGACCGAGCTGGCCAAAATGGGTGTAAAACTCATCGAAAATAACGAGGTATATCAACTGAATTGCAGCGGTAAGTTTATTCCGGAGCGTATGTTTATCAATACCTATCACGATCACCGTATGGCAATGGCATTTGCACCACTTGCTTTGGTCATTCCAGAACTGGAATTTGAGAACGGGCCGGTAGTTGATAAATCATATCCTGCTTTCTGGACCGACCTGGCCAAACTTGGCTTTGAAGTTCAGGAAATAGAAGCTTAATTTAGAGACTAAAATATAATCATCACTCGTCATTGCGAGGTACGAAGCAATCCCCAAATCACACAGAGGATCTGTATAGCTTAGAGATTGCTTCGTACCTCGCAATGACGGTTTAAACATCACACATCTAAAACAATGGCAGGCAACTCATTCGGGCAAATATTCAGGATAACTACCTTTGGCGAATCGCATGGCGAAGCAATTGGGGTAATTATTGATGGATGCCCTGCGCAATTACCAGTCGATCTGGATTATATTCAGGGCGAACTGGATAAACGCAAACCCGGTCAGTCAAAAATAACTACGCAGCGTAAAGAAAGCGATACCGTAAAAATCCTGTCAGGTGTATTTGAAGGTAAAACCACAGGTACGCCAATAGCTATGCTGATCCCTAACGAAGATCAACGCTCCAAAGATTACAGCCATAACGTGGATGTGTTTCGTCCTTCCCATGCCGATTATACTTACCAAACCAAATATGGTATCCGTGATCACCGTGGTGGAGGCCGGTCATCTGCCCGCGAAACCGCTGCACGTGTTGCTGCAGGCGCTTTGGCCAAACTTCTATTAAAAAGTCAGGGTATCGAGATAGCGGCCCATGTAAGCAGTGTAGGTACTATCAATGCGCCTAATGTAAGCATAGACAGCGTACAGGAGTTTATCGACGAACGCGAAAAGAACATTGTGCGTTGCGCTGATCCGGCAACTGCCGAGGAAATGATCACTTTTATTGACAGTGTGCGTAAAGACGGCGATACTGTTGGCGGTAAGATCAGCTGTCATATAAAAAACTGCCCTGTAGGCCTTGGCGAACCAGTATTTGACAAGCTTCACGCCGATCTGGGTAAAGCTATGCTGAGCATTAACGCAGTGCATGGCTTCGAATTCGGCTCGGGCTTTGCCGGCAGCGAAATGCGCGGATCAGAACATAATGACATCTTTGTAAAATCGCATTTAGGCGATATCAGCACCATTACCAATTTTTCTGGTGGTATTCAGGGCGGTATCAGCAATGGCATGCCTATTGAGTTCAAGATTGCCTTTAAACCCGTGGCTACTATCATGAAAAACCAAGCCACTATTGACAGCGAGGGTAATGCTGCCGAAATATCGGGCAAAGGTCGTCATGATCCTTGCGTCGTCCCTCGCGCTGTACCTATTGTTGAAGCCATGGCCGCACTGGTACTGGCCGATCATTGGCTCCGGAACCGAAATTCTATTTTAAGCTGAAAGCCTAAGGCACAAAGCCTAAAGCCCATTAAATAGTTCAAAAGCCCGAAGCTCATAAAAAAGCTTTGGGCTTTTAGCTTTAAGCCTTAAGCCCAATCTATATCTTTGTAAACCTATGTTAACCTCTGTCATCCAATTATACAAACAAGCCTATAGCGGACTATCAAAAAACAGCTGGTACCTAAGCATTGTGATGCTCATTAACCGCAGCGGCACTATGGTAGTACCCTTTATGAGCATATACACCATTCAGCAATTGCATTTTACCATTGTGCAATCAGGTTGGGTGATGGCATTTTTTGGTATTGGGGCCATATCCGGAGCATTCATTGGCGGCAGATTAACCGATAAAATAGGCTTTTACGATATTCAAGTTGGTGCGCTGTTTATTGGAGGCATATTGTTCCTGGTATTGGGTTATCAGCATACTTTTTTGAGCGTGAGCATCGGCACTTTTGTACTGAGCATTTGCAACGAATCATTTCGCCCGGCTAACTCCACAGCCATAGCGCATTACAGCAACGACGAGAACAAGACCCGCTCCTACTCACTCAATCGCTTGGCCACCAACCTAGGCTGGGCTTTTGGCGGCGGATTGGGCGGTTTTCTGGCCTCATTCAACTACCATTTACTTTTTTGGGTTGATGGTTGTACCAATATTTTTGCCGCGCTTCTGCTACTGAAACTGATGCCACGGGCCACGATCAGAAAGACGGTTAAAGATCTGGCCGATAAAGCCGTAGCATCAACCTCTGCCTATAAAGATGGTATCTACCTGGTATTTATCCTGTTGAGCACTTTGTTTGCCACCTGCTTTTTTCAGTTCTTTATTATGCAACCGGTGTTTTACAATATCCAGTGGCATTTCAATGAGCGCTTTATAGGCTTTCTACTGGCACTGAATGGCATCCTTATCGTATTGGTAGAAATGATACTGATCCATAAGCTGGAGGGCAAAAGAAACCCGCTTACGTATATCTGCACAGGTATTATTATAGCAGGCGCCAGCTTTGCAATGTTAAATTTACTGCCACACGCCGCATGGGTAGCTATATTGGTGGTAGCGATGATTACCCTTGGCGAAATCATGAGCATGCCTTTCATGAACGCCTACTGGATAAATCGAACCACTAATGGTAATCGCGGCGAATATGCCGCATTGTACAGTATGTCATGGTCGGCGGCGCAGGTCATAGCTCCCGCGGTTGGCAGTCAAATCATTGCTCATGGTGGTTTTTCGACGTTATGGTGGATACTAGCTTCAGTATGCCTGGTATCCTCAAGTGGCTTTTTTGTGCTGAAAAAGTTGAGTCCGCACACCAAACCAATTATTATTAAACAGGCCGACTAAAGGCTATTTCTCAATACTTTAACCGTAACCAAAAGCTGACCTAAATGCCTCATGGTATGTTCGGCAGAATGTACATACAAGCCTATTACGGTTGATGGTAATTGCGCCCGGCCTACCCCACGGAACTGCTTTAAGGTCTGTTCATCGGTTGCTAGCAACTGGGCAATGGCTTTACTAACCTCCTTATCAAATCGCTGAACCAAACCAGCGGTGGTTATATTTTCAGTTGCATTCCCTTCAGCCGACAGGTAATCCAGTTGTTCTGCTGTAAGCATTTCGCCTCTGGCATAGGTAAAAAGACGGTTTAGTACACCGGTTAAGTGCTGCAGATGAAAGCCGGGAGATGCCATACCTGCTACCTTTTGCCATAGCAGCCGATCCGGGAAATCGGCCATCAGTTCCTGTAGCTCTTCCCGGGCTTGTAGCAAGGCGTGGGCTACGGGCTGGAGAAGACCCGGCACATCATCCCAAGGTCCGCGAAGCCAGACTTCTGTTTTGCTTTTTGCTGTCATCGTTTTTAAAAATTGGTTCGATTTTATATCTCAAAAAACTTTTTAAACCTTTAATTTTAACACTTTTTTAGTCAAAAACAGGGTAAAAACGGTTGGTTTTTATGCTGTTTAACTAAATTTTAACGCCATTTTAACACTTTTTAACAATTTTTTGATGGGTTTTGAAAGCTTTAAAAAGCATTAAATAACTGACATTCAAATAACTAAATAAAAAATAGTCTGTTTTGGGGCTCTTTTTTCCTTAACTAAACAGCCCGGTTTCCTATTGAAAAGAAAACCGGGCTGGTACGTATACAAATATACGAATTTAAGTCGATAGTCTTATCTCACATCCCCATAACGCAGTTCCATGGGTATTATGCCGCCATTGCCATTTTCAGGCGCGTAAAGAATATCGAGCGATGGTTGCTTGCCTTGTTTCTCCAGGTATTCAACCTTAATGCTGTAAAACCCTTTTTGTAAGGGTAGCAGGTACGATTTAATACCTGCCGTTTGCTGGGTAAGTATCAACTGGTTATTGATGTACATCCTGGACTCACAATCGCCGCGCAATCCAAAAATGTAATAGCCTGTTTGTGCTATTTCCAATTGCCCGCTAAACACACAGGCGAAATTTTGCTGTTTTGGCAACTTGCTCAGCTCGAAGTCTTTACCCGCCCAGCCTTTTTTTAGCGGCTTTAACTTTTTAAAGTCGGGCAGGGTGTTCCAGTTACCCTCGTAATAAGCGTAATTCCAGCCGCCGGGGCTGAAGTTTTTGAGCTTAGGGCTTGCGGGCAGGGCATCACCTATGATAAAATTAGCACTCCCCTGCTGTTCATATCCCGGGCGATAGGTAAGTTCTTTAAAGTTTAATTGTGTAATATTATTAAGCGTCAAATCATTACCATTCATTTTAGGCGATGCCATAGTAGGCACGCTGCCATCGGTGGTGTAATGCAGCTCTTTCACAAAATCACCCTGGAAACGCATCTTAAAAGGCTTGTCTCTCATCAGTACGCCGCCCTCGGGATAAAAATTCAAACCCTCTTTGCTGTACCCATGGTAAGTTAATTTTAACCCATCATACACCGTACGAAAAATCATACTGTTATGTGTTTCATCATTATACAGCAATCGTTTATAATGAAACCCAACAGAAGCCGCCTTTTGCAGTATCGAATCCATGATATTTATCCGCTGCTCGCGGGCCGGCTCTCCCTCGCGCCCGGTGATTAGCAAAGTGGTGTTGTTTAAGTCGATCTTACTTATACTATCGCGTACCAGTTTGGGCAGATAATCCTTATCCCACCAAAAACTTGGATCAGCCAGCAAATACGATTGAAACAGCTGGGGCTCTTTCATTAGCATATACATGCCAAACAGGCCGCCATATGAACCGCCATGATAAGTATTCATGCCGGTAGTACGGTATTTTTTGTTAATGTAAGGCATCAACTCCGTTTTTATAAAGGCAATGTAATTGGCCGCCCCGCCCGATTGCGGATCACCGTCGGCCCGGGTAGGTGTAAGATCGCGCCCGCGCATATTTTGGCCTTGCAGCATGGTATTAGGCAAGCTAACCATAATATTGGCCGGTATAAACTGGATCTCTAAAAAGCGCTCAATATTGCCTACTATCTGTGTATTCCATTCACCATCGGTAATATAAATAACATCGTATTTGGCGGCGGCGGTACCACTGTAACCCTCTGGCAGTACAATCTCTATCGATCGTTTTTCTCTGAGTATGTTGGAGTAAATACTATCGCGAATAATATTCAGCGGCTTGCGTTGCGCCAAAGTGCTGCCTGCTAAACAAATCAGCAGAACAGTAAACAAAGTGATAGGTTTTTTCATATGGATATTATAAAGGCCAGCATTTTGGATGGCAATTAAAATTAAGACTACACCCCGATAAAAAACGTTACAGCCAACACACCGTTTAACTTATGGCGTGTTTTAATCTATCGTCTGATTATCGCCACAGGCAGAAACAAGGTAGTGCAGTGACACCCGTTTGCTTCAACAGAAGGGATAACAGGGTAGATATGATGCATTATTCCCCCTGGTTAAAATATTCAATTATAAAAAAATACTTATATTAGTATTACATAATAACCTGATAAATAAACAGAAATAGATAATATTTTTTGTTTACAGATCATACATCGCAATCTACATCATCAAGCAAACCAATTATATTATATATTATTTAACCAATGAAAAAATCAAATTTAACTTCGGCATTTGGAAGATTGCTCAATCGAGACCAGATGAAAAATGTAAAGGGAGGCGCAAGAACCCAACCCTACTGTCAGCGCACCCTCTGTGAAGGTACCGACAATCAAGGTAACTATTCTTCCGGCTCGTGCAATCTTTATTGTACCTGTATTTCGTATAATGAAAACCACCAGGTTATTGTCCTGAACTCATCTGATTGCGGGGCATAAATAGTGGCCACTCTATTGGAGTCATTATCACTATATAAAAACCTGCTTATTACTGCGGAGGTACAAAATTTGCATCTCTGCAGTAATTTAAACTACGGTAGTTATTATAACCTTATCTTAAACCTTTCCACTCCCAACTTAGAACTTTAATACCATATCTTTGTATGGAAATATAGAAACGGCTGGCTAAAATGCTACAGCTTATGATTTATAAATAAGCACGCGTCTCCTGTTCACCGGCCGTTTTGATACAAAACAGCGGTTTTAAAAAATAATCGTTGCCATTTTACTTTGTGGTATGGCTATTGCTAACGCAAGGGTAATTAACTGTACGTTTATCATGACTTTTACCTTCACAAAAAAGACCTCCGTTTACCTGCTGATATTGGGTCTTTTTGTATCCATGCTTGCTTTTCAAAGCTGCAAGAAAAAACATTCGGCCATAGCCGACCGACTTTTTAAAGTAACCCAGAATAAAATATATGAAGACGTTGACCCTGATACACTGGCCGCTGCGTTGAAAAAAGAGATTGAAAGTCAAAAATCACAAATAGCAAACGAAGAGGTGATTGAGGCTTTTGTAAAGGGGAACGGTTATCAGCCTGTTTTAGTGATGGATCATTTTTTTAACGGCGATCTGGATATACTGCCCGATTATTTTGACAAGATCACCGAGCATGGGCTTAGCAAAAAACCATATCATATTGCAGCTATCAGAGCTCTTGTTGCCAAATTTCATGACAAAAATGGCATTATGTCAACCGATGAAGCCTATCATGAACTTGCCCGGTTGGAATTGCTTACCGCAAGTTCGCTGATCAAATATTCTAACGCGCTGCAATATGGGGTTGTGAATCCCCGGAAAATATTTTCCCGGTATTTTACCGCTACCAAACGCCCTGATAGCACCAGCATGAAAAATGTGTTACTGGTAAAAGACCTGAAAACTTACCTGGATAGCATTCAGCCGGCCGACCCACAGTACAAAGCCCTGCAAAAGGCATTTCTGAATAATACTGTGATAGATGGCTTATCTGCCGAGGAATCCAAACGGTATTTTTTGGTGAACATGGAACGCCTGCGCTGGAAAAATAAGCCAACCGAACAAAAATATGTCATAGTAAATATCCCCGATTTTAAGCTGGACGTGATGGAGGGTGGCAAATCTGTTTTAAACATGAAGGTTTGTGTGGGCCAGGGACGTAACATGGACGGCAGAGCCAGCCTGATATCTTATGCCGATAGTGACCGGTATGATAAACCTTTCCCACGCGAAACACCACAGTTGAGCAGCGTGATCCATAGCGTTGAGGTTAACCCTACCTGGAATATCCCGAGGAGCATAGCCACCAAAGAGATCATTATTGAGGCTGCCGAAGATCCTTACTATTTATCAAACAAGAACATAGACGTTTACAAAGACGGGATAAAAATTGAAGATCCGGAATCGATAGACTGGTCGACCGTGACTGCCGATAACCTGCAATATGATTTTAAACAACGCCCGGGGGAAGACAATTCATTAGGGAAAATAAAGTTCCTGTTTAAAAATAAAAGCAGCGTGTACCTGCATGATACACCGGCAAAATCGGCTTTCAGAAAAGCGATGCGCGCTGTAAGCCACGGCTGTGTACGCCTGGGCGATCCTCAGGGACTTGCTAAAAACCTTTTTGGCGAGGGGGAAAATTACGATACGATTGCCAAGGATATGAGCGAGGATAACCCAGAACCCACCAATATTGGCTTGCCTAAAAAAACCCCGATTTACATTACCTATGTTACCTGCTGGGCGGATGACACCGGCGCATTACAATATCGCCAGGATGTGTACGGACTGGATATTGTATTGTACGATCATTTAAAACCTTTGATGGGTGTTAATTAGTATCAAGTAGTTAGTATCAAGTATCACGACAAAAAATAACAGGTTGAAATCTTGCATGTTGCGTTAATCTCAGAATTAGAATGTTTATTAGTTTGATATGACTGTAAAATATTTAAAGGAATTACAAGCAAATAGTACACTTCCAACTTCAGGGACGCCTGTCTTAAATACCATTGAAGGGATTTCATTAGATGAAATTGCAAGCCTCGAAACAATATATAATAATGGGAATCATTTTCCAACAGTACTAAAGGAACTTTTTTTTCTTGCAGGTAAATATTGTTACTTATTAGATTATGGATTAACCGATTCGCAAGCAGAAATGCAACAGGATGTAAGGGGTTGGCTACAAATCCATAATAGATTATTGATTCGACCTTTTACTGTGATAGACGTCTATAATGGCCCTGACGGATTTCTTTTTGTTTATCTAGACGAGGGTATAGACCCAATTGTTTACAGCGCATTTTTACCCGTTACTACAAATGAGTCTTTACAGTGGTTGAAAAGTTTAAACGTTAGGCTTTCTCGGTTTATTAGCAATAGACTACAGAAAGTCCTAAGTGGCTATAATCCATTTTAGTTAGCTCCCGCTAGTTTTACTTGCGGGAGCTAAAAATCTTGATACTTGATACCAGAACTACAGTCTTGCTAGATCAAAAGCGGTGGTATCCGCCGCTATGAAGTTGAGCGGACCTGTTTCGTCCAGGTATTTGGAAGTGTAGCTATCATCATTGCCATTGATAAATAATACCGTTTTATCCTTGATTGTATTAATCACGGTGTTGGCAAGATGGGCAGGTACCGCCGGGCAGCCAAAGCTGCGTCCAAGGTATCCCTGATGATTAATGGCAGCCTGACTTACATAACTGGCGCCGTGAATCACAATATCGCGCATGCGGGCATTGCTGTTAAAACCCTCGTCAAGACCATCCAAATGTAAAGAGCGGCCATGTTTGCCCATATAAACCTTATCTGTAAGGTAAAAGCCCAAACTGCTTTGGTGCGAGTCGTTCCTGTCAGAAAAACTGGTGGCCATTTCTTCACCACTGCCCTGTCCGTGTGCTACCCAAGTATTGAGTAACAACTGCTTACTGAAGAGATCAATAATCCACATACGTTTTTCGCGGCTCGATTTGGTAAAATCGACCACTGTTAATACAGAACTGCTTTGTGGTAATTGGTGATTGAGTTTTAAATTGGTATAACCTGTAATCGCTTTTTCAAATACATCAAATGTCAAACCGGTTTGCTGTAAGCTGGCCGCCTGATATAAATTATTTACATACTGATTAAATAATTCTTTTGCATTTAGAGTTGAATTTACTTTTCCATCTGATTTGTTCGCACCTACGGATCTCCAACTAACAATAGTTGTAGCTAAAAATAGAACCGAGAATGTGACACACCATAAGTGTTTCCTCATACTTGTGTTGAGTTTAATTTTAAACAATAATTTAAATTAGCAACAGGTTAAGTCGGTAACTGACCAGAATTAGGAGCCGGCCAATTACAAATGTATAAGTTTTTACTTAACTCAAAATCATTTTAGGATATTTTTTTACTAAAATGAAAATAAGTTTAAGTTAAAGCAATTAAGCTCGAATTTATACGGAGAAAAACGACAGAAGGTTAAGAATTATTGTTTTGAGGGAAAAATAAGTGGTGGATGATGAAAGATTGAAAATATCGAATGCTGAATTTTGAATGTGGAATAATGAAGTTTACTCTATCTCTGATATGTCATTGCGAGGAGGTACGACGTGGCAATCTCATAGCTATTCTAATCAGTTTATTCATAAGACTTACGAAGTTTTGAAAACTTCGTAAGTCTTAAAATTCGAACGCAAGGAGATTGTCACGCCGCGCTCGCAATGACATGGTGGTTGTCTTATGTTTTATACTTCCAGGTATGTCAGCAATGACCTGTTTGTTATGTATTTTACTTAACCCAGTTGATCTTTTCTTCTAGCGGGGTGTTTCTTCTGCCTTCGGGATATTGATCGGCGTAGCCAAGATATAGTACACCGAGTACATTATCTTCTTCGCGTAGTTGCAAAAACTCTTTCATGCCAGGCTTTAAAATGGCGCCGCCGGTGCTCCAGAAAGAAGCCGCATTAAGGGCCGTAGCACCAAGCAATATATTCTGGATAGCACTGGATACTGCTGCGATCTCTTCAAATGGAGGAATTTTAGGCAGATCGCCGCGTTTCATGGTTACGATGATCACATGTGATACCTTATCACCCTGATGCTGCAGATTATTGTAAGTCAGCTCGTTAAAATCCTCTGACTTAACTCCTTGTTTATATATTTCAGCATGTTTATGGCAAAAATCGGCTGGATTTTCGTACACAATAAAGCGCCATGGTTCGGTATAACCGTGTGTTGGCGCCCAATCGGCCAATTCTAATAAGGCAGAAACCTGCTCATTAGGTATTTTTTGCCCGTTCATAGCAGCCGGCTTTACAGAACGGCGCGTTTTGATAATATTTGATATAGTGGTGAATGTTGTAGAATCCATAATGTTTGTATATAGAATAGAATGGCTGCAAACTTAAAGATTTAAGCCCAAAAATCGAACATGAGAAAATGCCTGGATAACGAAAATAATGTTCAGCTGAAAGCTCGCGAGAGCAAGAGATTATTACAAAATGTCATCCCGAATGAGGAACGAAGAGGGATCTTATACAACTTAATAGCTTCACGTACAAGATTTCTCCTCGTTCCTCGTCGAAATGACAACGTTTTTATTCACTAACTCAATAATCCACTAATTAAAATATCGGCGGATATTTAGCAGGGTTAGCTTCATTCATCATGGCATATACCGCTTCGATCACATCATCAACAGATGGTTTGCTGAAATAATCACCATCGGAACCATACGGAGGACGGTGTTCTTTAGCGGTTAACGTTCTGGGCTGTGCATCAAGAGAATAGTAACCATTTTCGGTTTCTACAATCTTTTGAACAATATAGGCTGATGCTGCTCCCGGTACATCTTCGTCAACCACCAATAATTTGCTGGTCTTTTTTAAAGAAGTACCACAAGTATTGTCGATATCAAAAGGATACAGCGTTTGTGGGTCGATAATTTCGATGTGTATACCCATTTTATCAAGCTCAACAGCTGCTTCCTGTACGATACGCAGGGTTGATCCGTAAGACACAACAGTGATGTCTCCGCCCTCTTTCAGTATCTCAGCCTTACCCAATGGAACGGTAAATTCTCCTACATTTTCAGGAAGTTTTTCTTTTAAGCGATACCCGTTCAGGCTTTCGATCACGATGGCCGGTTCGTCGCCCCTTAACAGGGTATTGTACAAACCAGCGGCCTGGGTCATATTACGGGGCACACAAAGATGAAAACCACGCATCGAGTTTACGATCATACCCATTGGCGAGCCTGAATGCCAGATCCCTTCGAGCCTGTGGCCTCGTGTGCGGATAATCAGCGGTGCTTTTTGCCCACCTTTGGTACGATAGCTCAAACTGGCAATATCATCGCTCAAAACAGTCATGGCATAGATGAGGTAATCAAGGTATTGAATTTCGGCAATTGGGCGTAAACCGCGCATAGCCAAACCCATACCCTGCCCTATAATAGTAGTTTCGCGAATGCCGGTATCGGTAATACGCAGATCGCCGTACTTGTTTTGCAAACCGGCAAATCCCTGGTTCACATCGCCGATAGCGCCTACATCCTCGCCAAAAGCTACAATGCTTTTATCGCGTTCAAAGTGAGAATCAAAACAAGCATTTAATATCTCACGACCGTCAAGCAAACGTGCATCTTCACTATAAATAGCCGGCACAAGAGGCACATTTAAAGGAGATTGTGGAGTTCCTGAAAATAATTTGGAATCATAACGCTCCTTATTTTTGGCGGTTTCTGCTTTAAGCCAATCTATCAATACTTGTCTTTCGGCTACTGTTTCATGTACGGTTAGGCGGAGGGCTTTACGCACGGAACCTACGGTATCTTTACGACCGGCATCATAGCTCGACCGTAACTCGGTAGCAATACTGGTAATTTCCTCTTTAGCAGCCACGGTGTAGGCCAGGTTGTCAATTAAGCGAGCGGTTTCCTCAACTTCAACCTTAATGATATCACCCAACTCGGCGGCAGCTTCGCGCTGGCATTCCCGTACATATTTTTTAGCTTCGGCTTCCAGTATCTCCAATTCAGCTTCAGTAGTAATTGCCGAAGAGATCATCCATTCGCGCATTTTAAGCAGGCAATCGTGTTCCTCTTCCCAGGTCAGGCGGTCTTTTGATTTATAGCGCTCATGTGAACCTGAGGTGGAGTGGCCCTGCGGCTGTGTCATCTCCACTACATGGATCAATACCGGTACATGCTGCTCGCGGCATATGGTGATAGCACGCTCATAAGTTTCGCAAAGGGCGATATAATCCCAGCCTCTTACTTTAAATATCTCATAACCGTTGGAACCATTTTCACGCTGAAAGCCTTTGAGTATTTCGGATATATCTTCTTTGGTTGTTTGCAGTTTTGCCGGAACGGAGATAGCGTAAGCGTCATCCCAAACAGAAATGGCCATAGGCACCTGCAGCACACCAGCGGCGTTAAAGGTTTCAAAAAATAAACCTTCGGATGTGGAGCCATTGCCTATAGTTCCAAAGGCAACCTCATTACCTCCTACAGAAAACTGTTTCAGGTATTCCAGCTCTTTATTCTGACGGTATAATTTTGATGCGTAAGCCAAACCCAGCAAACGGGGCATATGACCGCCCGTAGTGGAAATATCTGACGAGCAATTCATGGTTTCAGCCTGGTTAACCCAGGTACCATCGGCGTTCACAAAACGGGTTGCATAGTGGCAATTCATTTGCCTGCCGCCAGATGCGGGATCTTTTTCAATATCGGGGTTGGCATAAAGCTGGGCAAAAAACTCTTTCAGGTTGCTCATCCCGGTAGCAAACATAAAGGTTTGATCGCGATAGTATCCCGCGCGCCAATCGCCTGCGCGGAAGGCTTTGGCCATGGCTAACTGGGCAACTTCCTTGCCATCGCCAAAAATGCCAAACTTAGCTTTACCCGTTAAAACCTCTCTCCTGCCTATTAAACTTGCCTGACGGCTTTCGTAACCAATACGATAATCGTCAATCACAATTTTCTTGAAATCATCAAAACTCAGTTCTGCAGTATTAAATTTACTGGTTGCACGTAAGGTAGATTCGGGCATATATAATTTCGTTTAGACGGTAAAATTATAAAATTCTATTCTGTATTTTGCAAACTAACAATAAAACATGGAGTTTAACTAATAGTTTTTATTTTGGGGTAAACCTTATATATTTGTTTTACGTTAAACCTTATATATTTGTATTAATCAAATAACAGTATGAAAAAAATATTAATGATTTGCGCAGTAGTTTTAGGTTTTGCCTTTACTGCATCGGCACAGGATAGCCAAAAAGCTGAGTTTAAATTCAATGAAGAAAAACACGACTTTGGCAAGATACCTCAGGGTACTCCTGTAACCACCGTTTTTGAATTTACCAACGTTGGTAAAGAACCCCTTATTTTGACAGAAGTAAGACCAACTTGCGGTTGTACCATTGCCGATTACACCAAAACTCCGGTAAAAGGTGGCGAAAAAGGCACTATCAAGATCACTTATAATGCTGCTGCCGCTGCGCCTTTCAACAAAACTATTGTTGTAAAATCAAATGCAGTTACGCCAGAAAAGTATCTGAACATTATTGGTGAGGTTGTAGCCAAACCCGCATCGAGCAAATAAAGCACAGCAAGCTGCTGATGATGCCCCTTGCTAAACAGGGGATAAAAAATATAAAAAAAAGACCCTTTTTGAGGGTCTTTTTTTGTTTAAGGAAGTATGCCATAACAATACTTTCTTTTTTATTAATTTTGCACATGCCAAAAATATCTCAAAAAGGGCAGCGAATGCCCGCATCGCCTATACGTAAGTTAACACCTTATGCTGATAAAGCTAAGCTGGATGGTAAAAAAGTTTATCATCTGAACATTGGCCAGCCTGATATTGAAACCCCTGAAGGCATGCTGAATGCCATTAAAAATATTGATTTTAAGGTTTGGGCCTACACCCCATCCGAAGGAACACTGGTTTACCGCAAAAAGCTTACAGAATATTATAACAAACTGGGTTACAACATTACACCTGATAATATTATTGTAACTACCGGAGGCTCAGAGGCTATCACCATATCCATGATGGCATGTCTTGACCAGGGTGATGAGGTGATTATCCCGGAACCATTTTACGCTAATTACAATGGCTTTGCCAGTCAGAGCGATATAGTAGTAAAACCCATACTTTCATTTATTGACAATGGTTTTGCCCTTCCTCCTATCAGTGAATTTGAAAAACTGATAACCGATAAAACCAAGGCTATTATCATCTGTAACCCCAATAATCCTACAGGGTATTTATACTCCAAAGAGGAACTGGAAGCCTTGAAAGAACTGGCCCTGAAATATGATCTGTACCTGTTTTCGGACGAGGCATACCGGGAATTTTGCTATGACGGCCGTACTTTCATCTCTCCTATGCACCTGGATGGATTAGAAGAGAATGTAATTGTAATGGATACTGTAAGTAAACGTTACAGTGCTTGTGGCGCCCGCTTAGGTTGTTTGATCACTAAAAACAAAGCGGTTTTAACTGCTGGTTTAAAATTTGCGCAGGCCCGCCTGAGCGCCGGTATGGTGGAGCAGATTGCGGGTACCGCGGCTGTTGACACTCCGGATAGCTATTTTGAAGCCGTAAATAAAGAATATACTAGTCGCCGGGATACCTTAGTAAGTGCACTGAACAAAATAGATGGCGTTTACTGCCCTAATCCAGGTGGCGCTTTTTATGTAGTAGCCAAATTACCCATTGATAATGCCGATAAATTTTGCCAATGGATGCTGGAAACTTTCAGCTATAATAACCAAACCGTGATGATGGCACCAGCCACCGGCTTTTACAGCAGTCCCGGAGCCGGACTTAATGAGGTACGCATGGCCTACGTTTTAAAAAATGAAGACCTGCAAAACGCCATGATATGCCTGGAAGAAGCCCTCAAAGTTTATCCCGGACGTGTGGTGAACAATGAGCAGCTTGCAGAAAGCAGGTAATTATCAGAAAAATATTTAACAATTAAAGCCCGCTAATCGCGGGCTTTAATTGTTAATAAAATTACCGGTTGAACTTTATATTGGTATCTGATTGGTGGTAATCGTTTAAAAAATCAAGGATGTTTAGAGAAAAGGGAATTATGTAAGTAAACTACCACCATCAACCACTACAATCTGGCCTGTGCTAAAGCTTCCCCTGATCAGGTATAGATAAGCCTCAGCAATTTCATTTGCATCACCAACTCTGCCTGTTAACAATTTGCTTCCAACTTGACTGTAGAATACCTCCCTGGCTGCTTCGGGTATACTTCTTAAGAGATTGGTTCTAACAGTTCCTGCACAAACTGCATTAACTCTTATTGGTGCAAGTTCAAAGGCAAGCGCGCGTGTAAGCCCATCAATAGCACTTGCCATTCCTGCAATCACCACTGTTCCTTTCCTCGGTTTTCTCCCAAGGGCACCGGTTGTTAATGTAATCGATCCTCCCTGTCTTATTAGTGGAGCTCCATGCTTAGCCGCCATAACCGCCCCCCAAAAGCGCAAATTGATAGATTGTTTTGCCTCATCAATGTTCAATCCCAACAATTCGTTAAATTTCAACTCATCACCGGCTGTAAAAACGAGATGGTCAAATTCGCCTATCTTTTTGAAAAGCTGTTCTATCTGCTTTTCGTCTCCAAGATCAGCAACGAAACCTTTAGTTTCTTCTGGCAATTTGGATAAAGCGTCGTTTACCTTTCGCCGGCTGCTTGAAACCACAACCACTGATGCCCCTTCCTCTGCCACAGCTAATGCTGTAGCAAAACCAAAACCTGATGTACCACCTAATAGAACAACTTTTTTACCTACCAAACTGCTTTCCCTATCATTTTTCATACCTCTTGTCAATTTTATGTTTGAAAGAGGCAAAATTATCAGGCATTGACTATAATTTCACTATTCATTACCTTTAGGATAGTGACTATAATTATGGAAAAACCAAAATGTGAATCAGAACCCACCATTGACAGACAATTAGCATTAAAGGATGCAATTGAATTATTGAGCGGTAAATGGAAAATTGTTATTTTGAGAAGTTTGTACCTTTATTCAGCTATGCGATTTAAAGATTTACAGGAAACATCGAAAGACATAACACCAAAAGTATTATCGAACGAATTGCAGCAGTTAGAAGATAATTTACTAATCACAAGAACTGTGAATAATACAAGGCCTATTACAGTGTCCTATGCGCTTACTGACCATGCCATTGAAACTCTGCCCGTCATTAATGCTTTAATAGAATTTGGTCTGAAGCATAGAAAGAAGATTAAATGCAAGTAATTAATTGCTTTTCATAGCATACTTTATAAAAATGCTGTAATACAAGACTGAATAATTGGTTCGAACTCCGTAGAATTCGAACCCTTGCTCAATTAGCAAATTACCAGATAAAAGCCAACTTTTAAAACTAGCAATCAAGCCTATTAACTTACCTGTAATACCACTTTGCCATTAAGCCCTCCTGCTGTAACCAGATCTTGTGCTTCTGCAGCAGCTTCCAGGTTCAGGACTTTGATTATCTGCGGCGTAATTTTATTTTCCTCGACCAATTTTTTACCAAATGCTAATTTTTCAAGTTTTGGTACAGAATTGATAAACTCGGCATTGATACCATATTTTTCGGCCTCTTCATCTGAAGTAGGCATAACAATGCTAATTAACCTGCCACCCTTTTTTACCACCGCGTATGATTTCTGCAGTGTTTCGCCTCCTACTCCGTCTATAACCAGGTCAACATCATGCACTAATTGGCTAAAATCTTGTGTTTTATAGTCGA
Organism: Mucilaginibacter inviolabilis; assembly: GCF_011089895.1. Classification (NCBI taxonomy): domain Bacteria; kingdom Pseudomonadati; phylum Bacteroidota; class Sphingobacteriia; order Sphingobacteriales; family Sphingobacteriaceae; genus Mucilaginibacter; species Mucilaginibacter inviolabilis. The sequence continues at coordinate 393,150 of NZ_JAANAT010000001.1, read as the reverse complement.
TCGCTTCATCTGCCCCTAACGATTTAATAAGATCTTTACCCTTTGCCGAAGCCGTACCTATAACATAAGCACCTAGTGCTTTGGCCATCTGAACCAGTGCGATACCAACAGCACCTGCTGCTCCATGAACTAACACTTTTTGTCCCGCTTGCAGATCCGCGCCTTCTATCAGTACACTATAGGCGGTATTCAGCGGAACAGCCAGCGCTGCTGCTTCATTCAAGCCAACATTATCCGGAATTAAAGAAACATTTTTTTCATCTATCACGATGTATTCAGCATAGGTGCCGCCAAATGTGGTCGCGAATACTTTATCACCTTTTTTTAAGCGGGTTACATTCTCGCCGGTCTCCTCTACCGTTCCTGAAAAATCAGTACCGGGGACGAAGGGAATTGGAATGGGTATAAATTGCTGCATAGCACCCGAACGAATTTTCATATCAAACGGATTAATAGTTGTAGCCGCTATTTTAATGAGCACCTGGCCAGCCGCCGGTGTAGGCTTAGCTATGTTTTCTATTTTCAAAACGGACGAATCTCCGTACCCTGTCATTTGAATTGTTTTCATATTTTTTATAGTTATACACAAATGTAACCGATTAACATCCATGCCATATCTCCTAGAGGTAAATAAAAGTCAATCCAGACTTTTTTAAATATCATACCTCTTTTGTGTTTCATCTATCCGCTTTTGATACACATCTGCGTTCGCTTCTGATACAATGCGGCAATGGATATTATATATAAATAGTTAAAAATCAATAAATTAAAAGCTTGGCATACATTTTAAGACAGTAGTTTAGTTTTCCTAACCCTAATAGAACATTAAACCGATGATCAAGAACTATTTTAAAATAGCCTGGCGCAATATCTGGAAAAACAGTGTTTTCTCAGCAATTAACATTATAGGTCTGGCTGTGGGTATGGCCGCATTTATGGTCATTATGATGTTTGTTGCCTACGAAAAGAGTTTCGATAATTTTCATACTAAAAATATTTACCGTTTAAATGAGGTACAAACGGTGGGTCAGGAAGGTACAACACAAAAAGTTGCCTTATCCATGTTTCCGATGGGACCGGCTTTAAAAATGAAGTTTCCCGAAATAAAAAATTTCACACGGATAAACTGGCACGAAAAATACCAGATGACCTATAACAATGAGCGGATGTTTTTGCCGGAGGCATTTGCGGTCGACTCTACCTTTTTCCAGATCTTTGATTTTAAACTGATCAGCGGTGATCAAAAAACAGCTCTTAGTAAACCCAATAGCATTTTACTTACCGAAAAAACGGCCAAAAAACTATTTGGCGATGCCAACCCTATTGGCAAAACCGTAACTCATTATGGCGATGACACCGTTTCTTTTGCCGTTACCGGAGTGCTTGCCAATATACCCCAAAACTCGCAATTGCAATTTGATGCCTTATTTTCATTCAGCAGCATTTATAAACCCTGGATGTTTAAGAATTGGGGAGGCAATTGGCTAAATACCTATCTTGAACTTGCACCTGGTGCTAACCCGGCATTACTGGAAAAGAAATTTCCATCTTTTATTACAGAGCACCTGGGTAAAGACGGAACCAAATACATGAAATTATTTGTTTTGCCTTTAAAAGATGTACATGCCAACTCGGCCGATATTGGCTTGGATTATATAAACTATCAGAAATTTGATAAAAAGTCGACTAACCTGTTCGCCATTATCGCCTTGATTGTACTGATCATAGCCTGCGTTAATTTCATTAATCTTTCAACAGCCCGCTCGGCCGAAAGGGCAAAGGAAGTGGGTATCCGCAAATCTATAGGTGCGCATCGCTTTCAGCTGGCTTTTCAATTTTTAGGAGAAACCGTGCTGATCTCGTTTATCGCGCTGGTTCTTGCAATTACCCTGGTTGAGCTGGCATTACCCTATATTAATCACCTGAGCGATAGAAAAATAAACTTCAATGTATTTGGCAGTCTTGGTGCTATATCTTTTGTATTTGGGGGTACCGTACTTATCGGTCTTATTTCAGGTATCTACCCAGCCATTTACTTATCTTCGTTTCAGGCAGCCAAGGTTTTAAAGGGCTCTGTACAAGTTGGAAAAGATAAAGGATTGCTCCGGAATATCTTAGTTGTTATACAATTTAGCAGCGCTATTTTTTTAATGATAGCCACGGTATTTGTACTAAGGCAATTAAGGTTTATGCAAAAACAGGATCCGGGATACAATCGTGAGCAGATAGTTAATATACCGTTGGACAGGATTACCACCAAAAAATACGAACTATTTAAAAACGAATTATTAAACAGCACTTTAGTATCGGGAGTAACAGCCTCGCAGGATATTTTAGGAAGTCATTTAGATCAAACAGGTGTGTCATTTAAACCTGCCGATGGGCCGCTGCAGCAGTTTGGCACAACGCTGTTGGTGGTAGATGATAATTATCTGGATCTGTACAAAATAAAACTGGTAGCCGGTCAAAATTTCTCTTCGGATAAAAAAATCAACGGCAGGGAATATATTGTGAATGAGGCTCTGGCAAAATCACTATTAAAAGATCAGCCCAAAGCTCCGTTATCTTCACTGATAGGCCTGCAATTTGGCTTTGATTCTTTAGGCACCATTAAAGGTGTTGCCAAAAATTTCAATTTTAACTCTCTTCAGTATAAAATTGAACCTATGTTTATGGTGTGCGCGCATAGCTGGGATTTTAGAAATATTTCTGTTAAAATCAACGGCAGTAATACTGCTGCGGCTATAGCATTTATCAAATCAAAATGGGATAGTCTTTACCCCGATTATCCATTTGAATACCAGTTTCTGGACGATCATTTTAACGAGGTTTACAAAGCCGATAACCAGGTGAGCCAAATTGTAGGAATCCTTGCGGGCTTAGCTATTTTTATTTCCTGCTTGGGACTGTTCGGTCTGGCCTCCCATTCTGCCGAAAAGAGAGTAAAAGAGATAGGGGTACGAAAAGTGTTGGGTGCCTCCGTGCAACGAATTGTACTACTGCTTTCGGGCAATTTTTTAAAACTGGTGCTGATTGCCAATATCATTGCGTGGCCATTGGCCTGGTATGCGATGGATAAATGGCTAACGGGCTTTGCTTACCGTATCAATGTTACCTGGATAACTTTTGCGATTGTAGCGTTTATATCGGTATTGATAGCCTTGGTTACTATAAGTTTTCAATCTATCAAAGCGGCAATTGCCAGTCCGGTAAAAAGTTTAAGAAGCGAATAGCCTGGCTTTACACATCTGTGGGAAAAGGTTATATGAATTGTCTGGCACTCTACATGCAAGTAAAGTACATTTATGGTATTATTACATTAAACCCATTTTGTGATGACAAACCATATAACAACCGTAAATGAAGATCAGGGAGAAAGCCTCTCTGTAGTAGGCGACGCTTATCGCATCATTGTTTCGGGCAAACAAACTGAAGGGGCTTATGCGGTTATTGACATGCTTGTGCCGCCAGGAGGTGGGCCGGGTCCTCATGCTCATGCAGATATACAGGAATTATTTTACGTAATAGATGGCGAAATTGAGTTTAAAACCGAAGCCGGAAAATACACTGCAAAAAAGGGAGCTTTTGTAAATGTGCCTAAAGGCGGCGAAGTACATTGTTTTAAAAATACCAGCACTCAAACAGCTCATATGCTATGTACAGTTATCCCAGCTGGTTTAGACGCTTTTTTTGAAGAAATAGGAACCCCGGTTGCTGCAGGTACATTTTTACCTCCGCCGGCTTTCAGCAATGATGATCTGGCCAGATTAAACCAATTGGCAGAAAAATATGGTCAAAAACTATATCCCCCCGATTATCTGGATTAAAAAATTAAAAAGGCTACTAAGCCAGAGCTTAGCGGCCTTTTTTAATTTTCTCCTTTTTTTTACAGAGATCAGAAAGCATAGTGACGCATCCCGCCATCCACTACCCCGACTGTACCGGTGATGTATTTTGCCCGGGGCGATACCAGGAAGGTGGCCATATTGGCTATATCCTGCGGTTCGCCAAAATCACCCAGAGGGATTTCGCGGGCAGCAAATTCCTTGCGTGCTTCGGCGGTAAAGCCGCGGCGCACATTGGCCGTATCCAAAAGACCAGGCTGCAGGCAATTGATCCTGATACCGTATTTACCTAATTGTCCAGACAATTGTTTTGACCACATTACTATGCTTGCTTTGGCTACTGCCGAAACATTTATCGAGCGCAGCTCATAAGTACTGGTGATGTTCAAAATTGAACCTTGCTTGCGCTCTATAAAATGCGGTAACAATTGTTGGGTCAATTGTCTGTGGCGGTCAAAATCCATCGTCATCGACTCGCTCCAGGCTTCATCTGATCCAATAACATCCAGTGGCTGGCTTCGACCGGTATTATTGATCAGTATATCAATATGACCCAGGCTTAATAAAGCTGCCGCCGCGATTTTCTGAGGCCCATCGGGGGCAACAAAATCTTGTATAAATATAACCGGCTCTACACCTCCTGCAGCTACTACTTCTTCCTGCAGACTTTTTAGTAATTCCTCATTGCGGGCGGTGGCCAATACTTTTACACCCTCTATAGCCAATTCTTTGGCAATTGCCCGCCCAAGGCCCTGGCTGGCGCCGGTTACTACCGCGGTTTTTCCTTTTAAATACAGATCCATAATTTTTATAATATTACTTGTTGTCAAAAAATTCTTTGGCAAAATTAGGCGGCAACCTTAAATTTGTACGGTAAGTAATTAATTGTATGGTACTAACAAAAAAGTAACTAATGGCCGGAAGAAAGCAAAACTCAACCTATACCCGTAATGAAATATGTGTAATTGATTGTGATCTTACTTATGCGGTTCATAAGCTTGGGGGTCGATGGAAATTATTGATAATGGACAAGTTGTGCACCAAAAAACGAAGGTTTAACGAGATTAAAAAAGAGTTTTCTTATATATCAGAACGTATGCTAACCCTTCAATTAAGAGCTCTGGAAGAGGATGGCCTGGTTAAACGGACTGTTTTTGCCGAAGTGCCACCGAGGGTAGAATATGAACTCACCGAAATGGCTCTTGAACTGGGCCCCATCCTGAAACAATTAAGTGACTGGGGTGGCAAACAGCGGAACCTAATAAAGAAAGACTAATTTTCCTTATTTTATAATTGGTGTTTTTATATTTACCTGAATTAGTAAATAATAATATTCCAAATGCCTAAACCAACCATTACTATTCTGACAAATGAGGTTTAACCAGGAGAGCGCTCAGGATACGCGGCAAAACATAGCCTGGATAAATAACTTACGATTGATAGCCATGTTTGCAGTGGTGGTATTACACACGGCCTCACCCCTGCTCTTTTATCATAAAGGAAACCCTATACAAGATTGGCTGGTAGCCGACATTTATAATGCGCTGGTACGTTTTGCCGTACCGGTTTTTGTGATGATTACCGGCGCTTTGCTGCTGCACCGGGATTATGAGCTGGGCGATTTCTTGAAGAAAAGGCTTGGCCGACTTATACTTCCTTTCCTTTTTTGGAGTACGGTTTATGTACTTTACCGATGCTACAATGAAGAGTTTGTTTTTACAGACAGTATTTGGGCAAACATCCGGCTAATCTTACTCCAGTTTCAAACCGGTGCCTACTATCACCTCTGGTACGTATATTTGTTGATAGGCTTGTATTTGTTTATACCCGTCATAGGCAAATTTGTAAAGCAGGCATCAGAAAAAGAGCTGTTATATTTTCTTGGTATTTGGTTTTTAACGGTGCTGATCAGCAAGCCTTATTTAAGTAGCTTCGATACTGCTATCGACCTTCATAATTTTACAGGATATATTGGATACCTGGTGCTTGGTTATTATCTTACTTATAAAAATTTTCATATTCGTGGCTTGGTTTATATGACTGCAGCGGCATTCGTTATGATGGCGTCAATCATCGTTCTGGGCACTCATTACCTACTGCTAAAAAATCATGAATTAAGCACTTTTTTTTATGAGCCAATAAGTCCATTTATTATCCTGCTTTCGGCAAGTGCGTTTTTAACTGCTAAGCACACAGTGGTCAAATTGAGCCCTATACTGAATAAAATAATCCAAAATGCAGGAAAACTCACTTTGGGGATCTATTTTAGTCATGCATTAATATTAACTCTTTTTGACCTGGCCGAAATTAATTACACTCTTTTTAATCCAGCATTTAGTATCCCTGTTATAGCTTTGTCATGTTTTTTACTATCCTGGCTTTTAGTATACGTAATGAGTAAAATACCGTTCATAAAACATCTTGTTGGATAGAAGTGTTCATCAACTGCAAAGTATTTTCTGTATATTTGTACCCTTAACTGCAAACTGCCGACAGGTAAAGCAACTCAATTAAAATGGGGTCGACCGGAATTGACAGGATGGAGATAAGTAAGTAAGCATGCAGCGCGTTGGGTGAATTAGCGCTTAAATCTGAACGCTCAAACTTACAAATGGCGAAAATAACTACGCCTTAGCTGCTTAATTTAGAATTAACTAGCTTTTGTCCCGCCGGTTTTCCGTTCTGTTGAATCGGCAATCGGGGCATCGAAAAACGGAACTGGCCAGCTTAATGGTGTGCAAAGCAGGCGAGATAAAGCACCTAAGGAAGACGGTACAGGTAAGCGACTGACCTTCCCCTTCCCTACAATTAAACAGAAGCTAAGCATGTAGAAAGCTTACCTTATACCATGTTTGGACGAGGGTTCGAATCCCTCCGGCTCCACTTTTTGAATCATCAAATATGATTAAAGCCCTGTAAAATAATATTTTACAGGGCTTTTCATTTCCATTAATTGCTCAAAAAACACCAAAAATGCTCAAAAATTCGTGACACGGTCTTTCTGTTAACAGTAGTGACACTCCGATTAGCAAATCGAAACAAATGATTTGTGGTTTATGGCAAACAATTTTCCGTTGGAATACATGCTTTTGAGCATGCACCGATGGACTTAAAGAATATAATGAGCTCAAAGGTTGGTAGCGCTGATATCACTAATGCCAAGCAACCTATTATCTTTGCCACGTTAAGCGATATAGAAAAAGAACAAGTAAATAGGGTTCAATTGAGCTCTCTAATATCTTGCAATACCGTTTTTTAGCGCAAATATTACCAACCCTGTTCTCGATCTCAGGTCGAGTTTTTGGAACAGGGCATCGCGATAGTTGTCAATGGTATGCGGGCTCAGGCACATTTTACCCGCTATCTCTTTATAAGTGAGTTCGGAGCAGCACAATTCTAAAAACCGGATCTCGTTAGCAGTTAAATCAGCAATGGGGTCAGGGACTTTTACTTCGTCCTGGATAGAGCGCAACAATTTGCCCGACACCAGATCATTTAAAAAATAATCGTGTCTGGCAATGGTTTTAATAGCGTACATCAGGTCAGAGGCATTGGATTCTTTTAAGATATAACCACCTGCCCCGCATTTCAGCATTTTGATAATCGGCTCATCGTCCTCAAACATGCTCAGGGCAAGTACTTTTACCAAAGGATAATTTTGTTTAAGCCAGCGTGTAGCCTCATAACCGTTAACCAAGGGCATGGTAATATCCATCAGTATCACATCGGGTAATGGGTGTTTACCTATTTTCTCCTTCATCACAGCGCCGTTTGCCGCGTCGAACACGATCTTGATTTCTTCGTTTTCCAAAAGCAGGCTGCTGATCCCCTGGCGGAAAAGCGTATGGTCATCTACAACAGCAATTCTGATTTCTTTGTTTTCCATATTTCATGGGTAAGGTACTACAATTTTAATTTCAGTGCCATTTTGTGCAAAAATGCTTATATCACCTCCAATAAGGGCTACTCGTTTACGAATGTTAAACAAACCCATCCCGCTCTTCTCCTTTATCACTTCTTCTTCAACAAAGCCCTTTCCATTATCTTTTATCTTCACCTCCAGGTTTTGCTCATCCTGATGAACTACAACATCAATGGTTGTGGCTTCGGCATGGCGCACGGCATTATTCAGTATTTCCTGAAAAATACGGAACAAGATAATCTCTTTATCATGCTGCCCTTCTTTAGATTTATAATTACTGTTGAATGTAATAATATGCAAGTCTGCCGTTCTTAAATAATCGAGTTCAAAAGCAATGGCTTCGGCAAGTCCTCTGCGGGTCAGTTCCTGTCCGTAAATCAGCCTGGAAAGTTGTCGAAGTTCCTTAATGGCACGCTTTGCCAGCTGGGAGGCCGAATCTACTTTTTTGCGTACAAGCTCAGGATCGTCAGGTTTAATGGTGCTCAGTGTAACAGTCGTCAGACTTAATAACTGGCCGATGTTGTCGTGCAGGTGACCGGCCAGGGTTTGCATGGTTTGTTCCTGCACCTCCATCTGACTTTTCAGCAGCTCATTTTCAAAGCTGGTTTTTAGCCACGCTTTTTCCTTTTCATGTCGTTTTTTTCTGTTATTGTGCAGCATCACAAAACTAATGAGTGTTACCGGCGCAATCAGGAAAATGACAGAAGCTAATCCGATGAGGAAAATAAGATCCTTTGACGATATCTGCATATAAAAGCGTACGACCAGCTTAAATACAAAATGATGTTTAGTATGCTAAACACAATGTATCTTGCCGAGTGGCCGATGCCCGGCGTTCTGTCCTGAACCAGGTAAGTGAAAAAAAGATTGCAGGCAATGCCTGCAAAATAAAAACAGATGGTGCCATTAACCCACCAAAATGGCGCATAGGTAATCAGGTGTCTTGCTTTTTCTTCTTTTAGTAATAAATAATAAAAATAAACCGATGCCAGGATCAAACCGATAGACATAGTTGTGGATGATGCTGAAACATAAGCCTCAAAATGTTTTTCAATAAGCTCAGTAAAATAAAAACAAGCAAAAATAATTAACCATCCAGTAAACAGCCTACGGGTATCGCGGTAAGTTTTGTATAGATAATAAAAAAAATAACTCTGCACCAGGCCTTCAACCAGCAGAAATACATTGTATAACATAAAATTAGGCCGGTGCAGCTCCGTACGTACATAAATACCGCAAATTTCAACCAATACGGTTGCCAGCAGGAAACAGATAAAGAGCCGCCAGGCTGGCTCCTTATCCCTGTATAAACAAAATAAACTTACCACGAAGCAAAGCGCTTCGGCCGTTGTATTTACCGTTATATAGGCCGACATAGCTTTTTATTTATTGCAATAAAGTTGCGCCGGATGCCAAACAGACGGCCGGTGGTGGGCATAATTCTCCCTGGTTTTCTGGTGTAGCCATGATAATGGAACCAACCAGGCTCTTCACATTCTTATAATAATCTAAATGCACCTTGTTCAAAGAGTCGAAGCGCGTAGAAACCATGACCAATGTAGAATAGTTCAGATAAGCCTCTTTGATATTTTTGGTATCTGTTTTTTTAACAGAGTCGTAAGCGGCAAGGTAAAAACGGATGCCGTCGCCCTTTTCACTATCTACACGATTTAACAGGCTTCTTAGCTGCTCCTTACTGAACCAAACTGTACGTGTGTCAGGACGTACTAGTCCTCCTCGTTTAAAAACATGGGCACGGCCTCCGAAATTTTTAACCAGTCTGCGCGCAGTGGAATCACTGATGGCCCCCTTCAACAGTTGGGCATCAGCGGGTGTCAGTGTATTATCATTGTTTTGTGATTTACATGCGCCTATCGCTAGAGCGATAAAGGCCGTAATTAGGAATAGATTGAGTGATTTCATCATTAAAAGATTTAGTAACCGAAGGGATAATTAATTGTGATTTAATTTTTAAATATAAAAGAAATATCCCCCTACAAAGCAATTAATTAATGATTAACTACGCAAGGATGAAACCCGCTTTAAGCCTGCCTTAAATCCGCTTTTTGCCACCCTGTTTCAAGCCTTTAATAAAGCGTTAAACCCGCCTGTAATAACCCTTTTTCCGGTCTGTATCCCCCTCGCTCCGTCAGCTACCTTAGCCTTCGGGAATTACTATTCCCTTTTAAACAAAATAGCTATTTATTTAAAAACAAATCAATTAAACACTAAAAGAGCATGAAAAACACAGATGTATTCAAAGATTTTGATATGGTTGTGAGCATTACCGAAAAAACCATTAATGACCAGCTTACCCATTTGCTCAGGATGGGTACTATTCATCCTGAGCTCATCATTACGCAGGAACTGGATGAAGAAACCGACGAGTATAAATTTAAAGTTTATGATTCGCCAGACGATATTCCGCGTAATGCCAAGGGTGAACCTTTATCAGCCACAATAGAGGTAGAGATACAACCTCAGGTTAGCATCAGCAGCAGCGGCAAAGTTATCACCTTCATATTAAAATTCCTGGCAGGAAATGTTTGGTTTTGGAAGGGTCAGGGCCAGAAAGCCAAACTCGTATCTTATGATGCTGCCGGCTGGCAATATGCGGTTACCATAAACATGGACCTGAAACAACTTCAAAAGGATAATTTGGCAAAGGACATAAAAGTACCAGGCTTTGTGGAAGACCAGCTAAATAAGTTTATGTCAAATATGTTTGATGTAAACCACCTGTTCATGAATTTCCAGTCGACCGACCTGATGAAATTTGACCCTGAAAAAACTGATGCCGGTAAAGCGAAAGACCAAGGTGTAGAACAGCTGGTGATTTTCATGAACTTTTATCTGAAATGGCTTACCCAAACAGGCAATCCCTTTATTCTGGGATACAGCATAACGCAGAACGATCAAACAGCCATACCTGCAGAAGAAAAGGTACCCGATAGCATTAAGCCAACAGGCACAACCTACACCATGTTTCATGATAATGTTCATCAGCATTTGAGTACCCTAAACTTTGCACTGGTTACCAAAGGCGGTTACGGTACCATCAAGAGCAGTGTTGATAATTTTGAAAGTAACTGGATTTCGCCCGACGACCAATGCGATGCGAAAATGATATATGCTGCATCCCGCTTCAGCGAAGAATTTATCCTTAAACCTCTATATGAAAGACTACGTGACCAGACCTATGACAAACTAAAAGAGGGATTGACATTAGGCCCCAAAAAGGAGTATAGTGAGGCTAAACAGGCTACCGCAACAGGCTATAAATTTGCGATATCCGACTGGAATATCCAAAGTGACATTTACCAGAACAGTTTTGAAGTAAAGATCAGCAACCATCCTACAGAAATACATTACGATGTTAAAGGAAGTATGTTTGTTTACAAAAGCAAGGAAAAAAATATGATATGCACAGCAAGGGCCTGGGCAGAAACGCGAACCGAATGGAGCGCAAAATTCATTATCAAAGTGGTAAAAGACAAAGATGGTCACCCTACCCTTAAATTTGAACAGAGCTGCACTGTAGACAAATATCAACCAGAGTCAGGCAAAAATACCTGTGCCGACGTTTGGGACGGAATAGGTGGTGTACTTAGCTTCCTGACAAGCATTTTCAGTTTTCTTGGCCTTAACCTCTCGTCGCTGTTAGACGATATTTTCAAAACACAGGTACCAGGGCTTGGCAACATTGCTATTGCCTTAAGTAATATGGACGATAGTTTTAACAGCGCTGTTATGCTCCCCGCGGGCGGTGTATTCTTTTTCAAAAATCCTGTTGCGGATACCACAGGTAATATGGCGCTTTCGCTTACTTACAAAACAGACTCACAGGTGGCGGTTGAATCAAGGAAATTCGCTCAAAAACTAGAGGCATTAAGAACCACACGTAAGGTTAGTCTTACTTCGGTAAGCTAATCAGGGGATTCAAAACTATTTTTTACCTAAAAATCAAATCAAAATGTTTTCACTTAATAACAATGAGGTATTGAACGATACCGATGTAATAAAGCTTGCCGCTAAAGGCAAAGCATTTTCAAATGCAGATGTGACAATTGTTGCCGAGCTAATGAAAAATCAGCAGCACACCTCGCCGCTCAACCCTACCGGAAATATTGAGGTAGGACAGGACAATCAGGGATGGCCAATGATTTTCACCATCGGTACCGATAAAAAATTTTCGCTTATAAAGCTCGATAGCTCTGTACAAGGTGGCTACGGAATAATTAATTTAAGCGATAGTTTGGGGACCGATCTGGATGCTGTATCGTTTGCCATGACCCAGGACGCTAAAGGGAGGATTTCGATCACGCTTGCTATGGTTAAAAAATCAGGGGGTGATACTGTAATCTTCACCGCTTCGCGCCTTTCAAACAATTTCGCGGAAACCGACTGGGCAAACTTCGCATCACTGTCACACAAAATTGAAGGTGTAGATGCGGCGTTTAAAGTTGAGCAAATGCTGATGAACATTAGTGATGATGGCAAAGCACCAGTAAGCATAGTTGCCGGCAATCTTAAGGGCTACAAATATTACTACCTGTTAAATGGATCGGCAGGTGCCCGGAAGTATGAGTTTCCGGAAGATGTAAAACAACACCCGGATAGCCTAAAAGATATTGCTATAGGATATGCATTTGGCCAAACGGGAATCTTTTTCATATACGATATCGGCGAAAGCCAAACTCTTGCCTGCACTACGCTTGCCGATGCCAGCTTAGGGTCGTTAAGCTATGACTACAGTGCCGGCAATGTGATGATACCCGAGCCTTTTCGTCATCTTACCTATAATTGCATCAGCACACCCACAGGTTCAAAAAACAAAAGCATTTCTATATGCTCCGATATTTTTGTGGGCTCATCAACCGGGGTATATTGTTTTAAAAATGCCTCCGTAAACAAATGCGGATTGGTAACTGATAAAATAAAAGATGTGCATGAACTAACTATAAGGCAGGATAAGGATAGTATAGTAGTGTGGGCATCAACTGCAGGTAATAAGCTGTACTATATATATGGTAAAAAGGAGGCCAAAGGCGAAAAATATGTATGGAATGACCCGGTATTGTTTAAGGAGGATGTACTGCATATTGCACCAATACGCAATACCGGGCGACAGGGAAATGAGCTGTTTCTGATAACCCAGGATAAAAGCATCCAGCATTACTGGCAGGATATCGGTTCGACATTATGGCGGCAGCAGGTAATTAACGTACCTGAGCAAACAGATGTTATTGAGTTTAATTCCTATACCACACATTTGCACTTTGAAGGCGAAAAAGGAGAGATACTGATTGAAGAGAAGGTAAAAATCACAGCGTCGGAATGGGTGTATGTGACCATTAATGGCTTCCTCTACAGCCTTGACCAGGGCAGCAGTGCAGAGGTAAGTACCGATATCATGGGTAACATTACCATTATCACCATGACCGATGATATCGCCTGCCCTATTTATCACCTCACTGCCGACTGGATGGATAAAACGCTTAATATTTATCCAAACGGAAAAATAACCAAAGGGTTGGCAAACATAAAATCGGCAGCCGATTTAAAGGGGGCAAAAACAGAGGATGGTAAACCCGTATTATCTAACAGTAGTTATGATGATGAAACCCTAACAGCAGTAGCCGGTAATATCTCACAACTTGCAGACAAGGGACATGAGCTCAAAAGTAGCAACCGCAATGCTCTTGATTCCTACACCTTCACAGCAGTAGAAAACAAAGGCGTGTTACACACAGGCAGATTTGAGATTAACAGTCTGCCCGATAATTTCATGCTCAGTTATGGTGCTTCGGGCAATCTGGAACTTATTGCCGCACCGGGTAATATTTTTGATGAGATCGTAAATTTTGCCGGGGATGCCCTGCATTACCTGTCGGAGTTTGTTAACACTTCGATTGCCGCTATCAGGCAGGGGTTAATTGTACTCGAAAACGGGATACAATTTGTTTTGAAAAAAATTGACGAGGGTTTGCAATTTGTACTGGCTATAGGCGATAAAATACTCAACATTGTATTGGATACGCTCGGCGCCGTGTTTAAGGCCCTTAACTGGGTATTGAAGCTGATAGGCATCGACCTGGAAAAAATTCTGGAATGGCTGGGTAAGTTAATCGGATGGACCGATGTTCTGGAAACCAGTGATAAGATCTGCGATGTGATCAACAATGGTTTTGATATTATTGCTGGTACTGCAGATGTATTAAGCGATAAAATTACTGGGATATTTCGGGACATTGAAATTGCTATTGCGGGTGAAGACATTGTTAATAAGCTGGGGGATACAACCAAAACCAACAAAACCGATGGGCGAAGCGGCCCTTTACAAAACCCGGCTGCCAATTTAGCTACCTATCATTTGATTCATGGTCAATCCTCACCTACACTATCGTCAGGTAGTAATGATAGTTTTACTGAAGAGATTGAGCGAGTTTTAAAAGATTTGCTCGAGAAGGAAATTTTCACCGCAGGAAAAGCCATTTCGATGATCGGCGACCTGCTTAGTCATATCTCAACCGATTCCATAGGTGAAACAATAACCCGTTTAATGCAAATTATAGCTGTCACTGTGCTCGAAGAGGTAAAGCATGGCATAGTAGCATTATTTAGCATTTTGAAACTACTGCTGAATGCCATTAAAGCCGTAATAAACGAAAAAATGGATATTCCGATACTAAGCGGGCTTTTAAAACTGATACTTGGCGGTCGCGAACTTACGGTACTTCGTGTTGTGTCTATAATGGTTGCATTACCCCTGCGCGTAATTTACAGAATAGCCACCGGCGACGCGTTTCCGCATGATAAAGTGAAGGCTATCGACGTAAACGAAGTAAATACCCTGTTTAAAGAACGCTTAGGGGTACAACCAAAAGCCGGAAAAAATTTAACCGATCCAGAACCAGCGGACAATCCCGTATACCAAACCGAGTCATGGCTGGTGATCATGTATGAAGTGACCCGTTCGCTTGAAATAATTGTAGGCTCATTTGACCTGTTTAACTATTTAACAAGTGCAGCGCCGGCAGCAGGGGGCTGGCAACAAAACCTGCGGCGCAAGCGTGGGCAATTGTCAACAATTAAATCTCTCCTTTCCTTATTAAGTAGTACACTAAGTTTGGCAAATGTGGCGGACCATGCACTTCAGGCTAAAAATCATAAAGCCGAATTTACAATCACAGATGTTACAACTTATGAAATTGTCCACGTTGCCTTGTCTTCTTTTAAGGCGGGCATGGGCTTTATAGGTGCTGCATTTTCAATCTCAGAAAGTAAAAAGAAGTGGCTCCGTGGTTTTTCTTCGGCTAGTTCGCTGGCTTTAACTGTATTGCTTATCGTGACATTTGTTGGTGAAGAAAAAACAAGGTCTAATAATCTTCGCTTTACCTCAAATCTATTTTTAAACCTGTACAAGATGGTACAAGATTGCCCTTTTACGGTAGGGAATCCGAAAGTTGCTGCCGGTATTTGCGCAGCCGATGCGGTGATGGGATTTACCCATGTTGGCCTGGTAGCTGCACGATTACATACTGATGCTGATGATCGTGTAGATTTTAAAATTATCTAATTTCACTGGTAAGCAGAAGATAGTTAAAAGCGCATTAGTCTATATTAAGAATACTGGTTCAATCATTACAAAATCACCTATTAGTACAAACAGAGTATATGAAGTAGATGAGTTAAAAACCTAAATCAATAAAAAAGCACCTGTTATAAGGTGCTTTTTTATAAGAGTCAAAAAAATAGGTTATTTTTTCGCAGTAATAATTAGCCATTTATTGACGGTATTGTCCGGGGCTTCCAGTACCACTTTATAAAAATCAGAGGGAAGATCTTTTACATTCAGCAGCGCGTGCCGTTGTGCTACGGGATATTCGCCCATGAGCTTGTAATTATCCACACCACCTGTTTTGAAGTTGTTGGTAGGCGTAACATAAATCTTAACATTTCCTTTGGTATCCAATGATTTCCAGGATACATCGATGCTATTTTGAAAGTAATTTAGTTTAACATCACTTACGGAAACGGCTCCGATCAAGGGCGTGCCGTCAACTTCCCTACCTGCATCTCCGGTTAGTTTCACATTCATGAACCTCGCTAAAGTAGGCATGATATCCACGATACCCGGATCGGCAACATTGGCGTACTGATTTAGATTAGGATAATTAGTCACCAACCAGGTATTGCGCTGACGATCTGACTGCCCGCCGTGTCCCCTGCCATTAGCTTCGCTTCTGCCATGATCGGTGGTAATGATCAGCAGCCAGTCTTCGTTGAATTTCTTCTTGCGATAGTTGATCGCTTCATAAACTTTTCCGATCTGTGCATCCATCATCTTTACCGCATCATAAAATTCCGGACTGTCGCCATGTGCATGTCCCATGTCGTCGGTGTACTCCAGGTAGATCCAGGACAGATCAGGCGCCACGGTTTTTATGCTGTTGCTGGCTTGTGCCACCACTTCCTCATCAATACGGTGCATATAATCGCCCTTGTGCTTAAAATGAACCGTATCTAACTCAAAGCCATCCGCTTTGTAATCCATCTTAAGATTTCCGGTTTGTTTTAAGCCCTCGCCTATCAGTTTAGTACGGTTGTCTGTCCAGCTGGAGAATACCGCGATTTTTTTCGCGGGATATTGTTCTTTAAACAGCTTAAAAATTGTTTGATAGTTATAATTTGGATCCTTGATGTCGTTATCAGGTACGTTGTGCTTGTTAAGCCATGTTCCGGTTAACAGACTGTTGTAACCCACCGCCGAAATAGTAGGCGTTTCATTATAGGTCCCTTTGTCACCGCCCACATGTATCCGGAGATATTTACCATCTTTGATCACGTTTTTGAGGTTTGGCAAATCCAGTTTTTCAATAACATCTGCAGGTATGCCGTCGGCAATAATATATACCGCTTTTTTAACCTTTTGGGCATGTGCCGATAGGGTTAACGCCGAACAAAGTATCAGCAATGTTTTTTTCATATTAACGATCATTTGCAATAATTTTTAATTTTCTAAGATAATATAATCAGGTTGCTTGCACATTATGGCTGGATGATCCAAGTTGTTGCATTGATGTCATCGCCACCAGGAAACTGCCGTTTTATAGCATCGTTTACATTTTGCTGGTTTAATTGCAACTCTGTTTGTGGGTAAAGGAAACGCTTAGGTACCCGTTTGTTGTTCAATACACCATCACCCGAAACATCAAAGGTTGGGAAGCTTGTACGGCGGTTTTCAAAAAATGGTTGCCAGCCGCTGTTCATAAATGAAGCGATGTATTTTTGAGTGATGATCTTTTGAATGTTATCTGCCCCGCTCAATTGTACTGCTGCTTGAGCTAGGTAACTGTTTATACCTGCCTGATCAATGCCATAAAAGCTCATGGAGGCCTGGATACCATTCTGATAATAACTATTCGCACTTCCACTTATCCAGCCCCGGGCAGCGGCTTCTGCCAGGATAAACTGCAATTCTCCGTACCCCATGGCTATACTGGGCTCATTAGTTGGATTACTGTAAAAACGAGGATTGATCCTGGATATCTCACCACTTACCTGTCTTTTCGCATTCACGTCAACAGGATCGCTGCCTTTTATACCGCCGTAAGCCGTAAAATCGTTATCCGCTGCGGAGGAATGATTGGGAGCCTTTTGAGCAAAGCTAAACAAGCGCGGGTCTTTCAATTGTTTAAGCATATCAACAAAAGTTTCCTCCATATAGTAAGCGGTTTGGATACTATTATCGTTGTAATAGGGATAACGGTCATTGTCCAGGTCATAGAACTTTAACTGGGCATTATCGGCATTACTGCCGAAAATTGGGTATTGCGCGGGGTTGTTTACAATATCGGCAAAGCGCTGTTTAAAATTGTAAGTGGTATTATTTGCCTTAATAGAAAGACTCATCAGTACCCGCAGCGACAAAGTATTGATGGCTTTTTTCCACTGTTGCATATTACCGCCGTAAATAATATCTCCCTGAACAGATGGTGTGCCCGAGGTGATGAGGCCGTTGGCTGCTTTCAGATCATCAAGGATAGCCAGGTAAATGCTTTCTTGCTTATCATACACCGGAGTGGTTTGGTTTTGCTCCCCCTGTAAAGCCTGGCTATAGGGAATATCTCCAAAATTTTGTGTTAGCTGCAGGAAATACCAGGCCCTGAAAAATTTGCTGAGCGGCAAATATTCCGGTTTATTTATGGTAGCAGCCGACTGCTCCATTTTTATTACCTGGCGAAGATTATTATAATTAGAAAAATCGCCACGAGTCCAGCCATAATATTGATAATTAGAGGCCGATTCCGTAACCGCCATCTGCCTTATTGCTAAGGCAACGTTCAGGCTGGTTGACTGAAACGCGCTTTGTTCAACGGTATTTAAAAGCAAGTCGGGTGTAGCGGTTGTTGATTTGTTAGGATCTGTTTGAAACTCGCTAAACTTTTTACATCCGGGGGCACCTAAAGCCACCAGGGCCAGCAGTGCTAAAAATATCTTTTTCATCAATTTTCTGGTTAAAATTTAATATTAGCATTAAAACCTATGGTGCGGGTTGACGGCGTTTGAAGATTATCAACACCAGTATCCGGATCTACGTTCGGAATTTTTGCAAACAGGAACAGGTTGCGGCCAACGGCAGACAGGTTAAGTCCTTTAACAAAGGAGCTTTTGAGCCATTTGCCGGGCACCTGCCAGGTAAAGCTGATCTCGCGGATCTTTAAAAATGTTTGTGAATAATAGTTGTAGTTGGTATTGGCCGAATTACTGGTATTGGTCATGTAATCGATATAGTTGACCGCCTTGGTGTTTGGCGCAAATTTCCGGGTGTCGCTGGTAATGTTGCCATTTGAATCATAAGTAACAGATCCTGATGTTACTACCACACCTTGCCCTACATAAGTAGCCTTGCCTGCATTGGCTTCATCACGGTAATGGTTGAGTGTACCCATATTGGTGCCACCCCACCACATTTTCTGGTTGGTAGTTGAATACATTAAGCCACCAACGCGTCCGTCTACCAATACTTTCAGACTGAACTGCTTATAAGTAAAGCTATTCTCTAAACCATAGGTAAAATCGGGATCACCATAGCCTACCGATCTTGGGAAAGTATCATCTAACGGGAAACCGTTGCTGCCATAAATAATATTGCCGCTTGGATCTTTTTGATATACGCTGGTGTAGATCTTATCAACGCGGTCGCCAGCTTTCAGGTTATTGAGGGTTGGTGCATTATTATATATACCGGTTAAATAACGGTGGTAGGTGCTGAAGTTAGCGGCAACATCCCAACGAAATCCGGGAATTTTTACCGGAGTGGCTGTTAACACAAGCTCTAAACCTTTGCGTTTGTAGGTATTTCCGTTAACCAGTTGTGAATTGAAACCGCTGGTGTTGGAAATTGGAATGGAGAAAATATTGTTAAAATCACTGGTCTGGTAGTAGGTGGCTTCCAATCCGATACGGTTGTTAAAAAATTTGGTATCAACACCAACTTCCCAACTGTTGGAAGTTTGGGGATGCAGATTCGCATTCAATATCGATGAACCATAGGAAAGCGAAGGAATGTTGTTCCAGGTATAGCCTTTTGAATAGGTTGGCAAATAGCTGTACGTATAGGCGTTATCATTTAAAGTTGCACTGGAAACTTGCGACCATGATCCACGCGCTTTTAACAGGCTAAACCAATCTGGTAGTTTGGTTAACTGAGAAATTATTACAGACGACCCAAATGAGGGATAAAAGAAGCTGTTATTTTGAGTAGGTAAAGTCGAAATAAAGTCATTACGGCCGGTTGCGGTCAGGTAAATAGCATTCAGATATTCCAGATCCAAAACACCGTAAACGCTGCTGGTGCGTCTTTCTTCCAGGGCATTTGTAGCAGTAACCGGGTTGGTTGAGTTACTTAAATTGTAAAATCCGGGAATAGTTAAACCATCTGTTGCCGCGCTGCCATATTTATCGTTACGATAATAATTTGAACCGCCTACCTGCGCATGCAATTTGAATTTTTCTGAAAAGGTATGGTTAAAGTCGGCTATCAGATCTGAAGTAATATCAAAGAAATTGTCATTCGAAACCGTGAAGTTACCCCTTGATTTATTACCATAACCGATGTAGCTTTTTGGTTCATCATAAGTCCTGTTCAGTCCGTAAGAATTCATCCCGTTTCTGAACTGAATACTAAAGTCAGGGCTGATCTTGTAATTCAGGTTCAATGACCCGTAGGTATTGTTTTTATCATACCCTCTTAAGTACTCATATGCCTGGAAATAAGGGTTATTGTAATAAGAGTTATTATAATTGCGCTGTTGCAAGCCTACCTGTCCCGGAGCCCAGTAATTACGCAAATCCTTTACGCTAACATCTGCACCGGTCCATAAGATGAGGTTGTATAAATAGTTGGTAGGACCATAACCAACCTCGGGAAAGTTCTTCGTGTATTGTTTATTGAAGGTTATACGGGCGTCTGCAGTAAGGTTGTCAGACAGGTTATAATTGCCAGACAGGTTGAAGGATGTATTATTCAAATCGGTATTAGGCACAATACCAACCTGGTAAACGTTTGAAACCGAAGCACGGAAAGCTCCTTTATCTGAACTTTTGGTGATGCTGATGTTATTGGATGAAATAACGCCCGTTCTGAAAAAGTCCTGGACATTATCTTTACCTCTCGATATCCACGGTGTAGGTATTCTTTTACCTGTTTGCGGATCGATAGGGCTATCATATTGCGGTAATTCAACAAAGCCGCTTTTGGTTGATGGATCTTTCTGATCCAATTTTGGACCCCAGATCCAGCCACCACCTTCAGGACCACCACCGGAGCCATCTACATAGCTATATTGGCCTTTAAAGCCATCACCATACTCGGTTTGCACCTTGGGTATTCTGATAAAGCTGGGTTGCAGTTCTGTGGATGAATTGATCTCGATGCTCAGGTCTTTACCTTTACCCCGTTTGGTTGTGATCATGATAGCGCCGTTTTGACCGATAGAGCCATACAAGGCAGATGCGTTGGCACCTTTCAATACGGTCATATTTTCGATATCGTCAGCATTAACCTTCCAGATATCGGCCGATTGATCCGGAATACCATCAATTACGATCAATGGTTGCCGGCCACGAAGAGTGATAGTTGGGCTCTGGAACAGATCTGTAGAGCTTTGAACGGTTAAACCGGCAACGCGGCCTGTTAAATTGGAAAAAACGTTAGGTTCCCGTGCTTTAACCAGATCTTCGCCTTTTACCTCCTGAACGGCATACCCAAGCTTTGCTTTTTCTTTTTTAACACCGAGTGCTGTAACAACTACTTCTGATAAACCTTTGGCATCATCCTGAAGCGTGATCTGATATTTCTTGTTATCTGTTACGGTTACTTCCTGGCTTTTGAAGCCCATGAATTTTAAGATCAGGATATCACCAGTTTTGGCCTTGATCGAAAAATCGCCCTCCTGGTTGGTTGTGGTACCCGTGTTAGTTCCTTTTACCAGGATAGACACACCCGGAAGAGGAAGATTTTTTTGATCGGTTACATGTCCCCTGATAATTTCAGCAGGCACTGATATTGAGTGGCTTAAATTTAATACCTGTTGATTTCCAATGGCATCTTTGCGCATTAGATTACCGCGTCGGGGTAGTGATGCAGGAGCATTATTAGCGTTGGCCGTAGTAGCGCAAATGGCTACTGTGGCTACGCCAACAATAAATGTTTTGTAAATCCATGATATTTCAAAACGTGGGTCAATTTTTTTTTGCATAAATTGGCAATTCGTTAATTAAATGATGTACTGTTTAATGGCGATTCTTTTAACCGGCATCTCGCACATGCCGGTTAATATTTTACCCCGATTACCTGGAATGGGATAAAGCATTTACTCTGTTGATTTCTTTTCTTTTTATAACTGTGTTTAACTTTTAAATCTTTGTTTGGTAGGCCTGTATTCTCAGTACCTTCAGATGAAGATTTTCTACACTTTTATTTTCGCATAGCGACAATCAATAATATCTACTTATTGATTATCAGTACTGTGAGGTCTACCTTGTTTCCTCCATTTATCGTTATACATCCCATAAAATGCGATAAGGGCCCAGGCAATGTTGATGAAAGCAGCAGGATA
The DNA here is from genome assembly GCF_011089895.1 of Mucilaginibacter inviolabilis. Taxonomy (NCBI): domain Bacteria; kingdom Pseudomonadati; phylum Bacteroidota; class Sphingobacteriia; order Sphingobacteriales; family Sphingobacteriaceae; genus Mucilaginibacter; species Mucilaginibacter inviolabilis. The sequence goes on along the minus strand of NZ_JAANAT010000001.1, from coordinate 371,257 downwards.
AGAATGATCAACGTAAGTATTTATGCCCAGCAGGATGCCGCCTAACAGATTAGAAATATGAAAAGCATAGGATGAAAGCCTCCACTTTTTGGTAACAAGCAAATAATAGGATATCAGGAACAGTAATGTCCCGAGCCATCCCATGCCCTGGTAGATCATATCGATATTACCGAAGCACATTGTTTAAGAGATTCTTTTGTAAAATTTATCCATACGCCTTTTTTTAAAACAATCAAAATAACTCATCGCATGTTAAGCTTTCGTAAATATAAAATTAAATAAACTGAACATTCAGTAAATTTATTTTTACAATTATATTTTTGTGCTTTTATGGTAATTTTACCGAACGTATGGGTAGAAAAAGTTTAAAAGAAGATCAGCAAAAAAGAATAATCGAAGCTTTTTATCAAATCGCTAAAAACGAAGGAATTGAAAACACCTCATTTGGTAAAGTGGCAAAAGAATTGGATATGCATCCAAGCCTGGTGGTACATTATTTTTCCACTAAGGAGGAGATGCTGCTGGGATTGATCGATTTTATTATTAGTAATTACGAAAAAATATATATTCCTGAGAATGAGGATGTCGATCCTTTGAACCGGCTGGTAGAAGTTTTAAATAACATCTTTTCAAGAAAATGGGATAATTATATAGATGACAGCATATTTTATAATTGCTTTGCGCTCATATTCAGAAATCCGCTGATCAAGTTTAAATTTAAAGAAATGCATCTCCTGCTAAGAGAATGGCTTAAAAATTTAATCCAGGAGTGTATGGATAAGAAATTAATAGAATGTGCCGACGCAGAACTTGCATCTGATTTGATTTTTGTGATCTCGGATGGAGCCTATTATTTTTTGAGTATGCTTGATGACCAGGTTGACTACGAAAAGCATGCAAAAAAATATAAAATTGAAGCGTTTAAAATATTAGGCCTGAATTCCAAATTAACGCTATAAATTAGTTCGTGCTTAAATCATAAATAAGTAACGACGCTCCCTTTCTAAGGTGTTTAACAAGGGAAATGTATTAATCAGGTTGTTATTAAATTAATAACCAATCGTGAATCAATCGTGTTATTACACTATACCTTGAATATGTATGGTCGCTTAAGTACATTTTGCAAATAGGCTGCAAAACTTAAAACAAAGTAGTTGTAAAACCTATATTGAAATTTAAACTACTTGGGTTAAGTAATTTGTAGTTTCCACGTGGAGAGAGATAAAAATAAGAGGATTCAAGTGTTAAAGCAAAATGTTCTGCCAGGTAATACTCTATCCCGGAGGTAAGTTTTATACTTAAATGGTGGCGACTGATCTGATCGATACTTATGGTTTCCGGATTAAAATTAACCCGGTCATAACTATTGATAGCTAACCCGGGTTGCAAAATACCAAACAGTTTGATGCTTCCTGCTTTACGGCGATAACCTAAGCCAAGAGAAAAGATGTCTGCGGATAGTTTTCCTGTATTTACATTGGTGGGCGAATTGGAATAAACCTGCTGATAATGATTGTGAATAGCGTCATAATTGAAGCGAATGAATATCGCATTCCCATCAACTGGTCTGTATTCTAGTGCAGTTGTCAGTATCGTGCCGTTTTTTAAGTGGAGCCGGGAGTCATCAAACGGCAGGTTCAACCCAATGGATCCGGGAAAGTAGATCCTGGAAGTAACACTTTCAGTCTGCGCGTAACTCCTGCTGCTGACTCCTGACAGTAACAATAGCACGACGCCTTGGATAAATAATCGGGCTAATTTCCTCTGTAATGAACCAAACCAAAGAATCATTACTTAAGTACTGGTTTTTGAAATGAGACTTTGAGTATATCCAGGGAGCTTAACACATCACCGCAATTGCAGCCGGCAAAAGGTAATTGATAGAGATGATGAACATGATATAAATTATTTTTGATAAAGATCATACCTATAATTTTGATGTCATATCTGGGTAATCTGAATTCGGGATGAGCCACAATATTAGAAAAAGTTTGAAAAAAGGTTAATGTTAAGCAACAGGTATTGATATAGTCATTCAAATTAATCATATCAATTCAATAACTATATCTTAATGTAGCAAACATATAGGCAGATTCTGAGTGAAAGTTGAATTACCCGGGTTTTCTACACTTTAATTTCATAGTTCAAAAGCTATCCTGTATAAAATCAGTAAAGAGTAATCTACTTTCGATCACAAATTTGCGTTTCTGTCTCGTGGCAACTGTCTTGAACGAAACCATGAATGCTTTTTTTGAGCGTCTATATCATATTAACACGCTTTACATCACCATAATTACCGATGCTGCAATAAAGAAAAAGGAAACAACAGAAATATCATTGACGCATAGCTAATGCTATTTCTGTTTAAGACGGCTAATGGTTGTTTTATTTACATTTATCCTGCGATTGCGGAGAGGGGCTGTTATGGTAACTGATCCGTGCCGCTTCGATATGGTAGTAATGATGCAAACGGAAATGTTTAAAAATTGCTGCCGTTAACGCAGCACCGGTTAACGGCGCAATGACATATATCCAATATCCGGTATATACACCGCTTATTACTGCAGGACCAAAACTCCGCGCAGGATTGGTGCTGCATCCGGAAAGGGCAGTTTCGGCCCATACCATAAAACCAAATAAAAATGGCATGGTAAAAGGTGTATAATTGCGTAATTTTTTACTACCAACAAAAATAAACACCACGGTGACGAGTGCTGCCGTAGTCGCGACCTCTCCACAAAAAGCTAAAATAACGCCTGGCTTACCTGGTATTGTAATTCCATAACCCACGCTTCTACCCTGCTCATGCCAAAGCAACAGAGGCAGGCATCCGACTACAGCCCCCAACATTTGACTAATAATATAACCAACCAAAGCCTTTGTTTTCATTTTTCCTCTTAGCCAAAATGCAAAACTAACTGCCGGATTGATATGTGCCCCACTAACCTTACCTACCGGAGATAAGCTTATTATGCACCCGGTAAGGCCAAAAAGAAAGCCTGTTAATAAACGTCGGTATGGCACTGACGGAATCAAAGCGGCGGTCCAGGATCCCTTACCCCAATTGAGGATAACCGCGCTTAAACCGATTGCCAGAAGTAAAGCCGTACCGACAAACTCTGCGATAAATAGTCTAAAAAGCTTCCGGTTTAACTTCATGTTGTAGTATATGGTAATTATATTACCTAAACATTAGCTTAAGGCAAAGAAATTAAACAGGTTCGTTCCAACCAATGGCTGTTCATCAATTACCACAACCCGGTTTTGCCTTAAGTTATGGTTAATTACCCTTTTATGTACATTCGAGATCTTACTTGTTCCTCTGAAAATGTTCCGGCATATATTAGATTTGCAAGACTCCCGTCCGAACCAGGACTCTTTGACCTATCGTATTTAGAGATCGCAAAGAATCTGTCCACTTAACTAACCAGCAGTTAAAAGATCTCGAATCAAAAAAAGAGAATCCAAACATTACTAAAAAAATCAAAATAGCATGTTACAATATCCTAATTAATGAGGTCAAGATAAATAAAGAGCCTCAAAAAAATATCGTCATGGAACATTGCGAACTAATGCGCCCGTTACCGCTTATATTACCGTTAAAAGCAGCAAGTATATAATCGCCTCGCATTTACTATAAAAAATTAGCAAAAAAGCTTTGTTAACCAAAGACGGCCAGATCAAAACGAATCGTTTAACTTATTTGTTTAAGATAATTAATGCTTTTTTCAATGCTTAAAAACTGATCCATTTTAAAGTTTTCCTGCTCAACTATGTAATATTTCACGCCCGCAGAGCGAATTTTTTTAAGTATGGTTTTATAATCGATATTTCCGCTCCCTATCTCTGTGTTCAGTGCAGGGTTAGCTTTTTCCATATCTTTAATATGTACAAGCTTAAAACGGTTGGGATGATCCTGCAGCCATTTCAAAGGGTCTTCTCCCGATCTGATGACCCAGTATATATCCATCTCAAAATCCAATTGCTTGCTACTGGTATTATTTAACAACAAGTCAAAAAGACGCTGCCCACCTATATTTTTAAACTCAAAATCATGATTGTGATAAGCCATCTTCAGCCCGGCTTGTTGTATCTTATCAGCAGCAATATTTATTTTATCAACAACGGCATTCATGGCATCCGCACTGTTACGATATTGCTCAGGAAGATACGGTAAAACAATGTATTTCTGCCCGAGGATCTTAGCTGCTTCAATCGCTTCCTCTACCTGGGCCGTATCTCCCGACGACAGGAATAAATCGAGTGAGTAATGAGCACTGGGGACAGTTAATCCATTGTCATCAAGTAACTTTTTAAATTCGGATGCAGTAAGGCCCCAGAAGCCATTCTTTTTTGAATAACCGAATGGTTCTACCTGTTTATAGCCAGCTTGGGCAATTTTGGGTATGATGCTATTAACTTCCTTAGGCAAGGTTTCTCTGAAAGCGAAAAGCTGCAAACCGTATTGACGGTTTGTTTTTGCCGTTAACAAATCCGGCATGAGCATCATTCCAGCAGAAATAATGCTCGTTTGCTGCAAAAAAGATCTTCTGTTTATCATAAAATTTATTGAAAGGTTAAAATTTGAAAAGCTGTTTAGGTTATTTAGAAATTAAAGTTCTTTTATCTTGATGTTTCTGAACGAAATCCCTGTCGACCAGTCCTGTAACGCTATACCGCCGCTGTAATATTTTCCAAATTCAGGAAACGATTTAAAATGAGACGCAGCTATTTTTTTCTTCCAGGTGTCAGATCTCAGATCTTCTTTTGCAGTGAGCACTCCATTGAGGAAAAATTCTATTTGGCCATTCTTTTGTCTTATCTCCGAGTGGTTCCAGGTATCAGCGGGTTTGCTTCTAACAGGATTTTTCTGCGGCGAAAAGCTGTATAAACATCCTGAACGTAATTTTGGCCTCACAAAATCAGGATGCGAACTGTCCAGTAGCTGGTATTCAGGCCCAGAGGCCCAGGCCGCCGGAATATCCTTCCTTTCCAATACATTAATAAAAACCCCGCTATTTCCACCCTTTGGCAGTTTCCAATCGAACTTCAGGTCAAAATCTTTGAACTGGGTATTGCTCACCAGGTCGCCTACACCGGATTTATCCTGAGGGTCGCAAAACAATTCACCATTTTTAACTTTCCATATGGTAAATGGCTCTTTAGAATTATATAAATGCCAACCGGATGTAGAGTATCCGTCAAATAAAAGCTTCCATCCTGCGGCTTTTTCACTTGCCGTTAGTACATTATTTTCATTACTAACCGTTGCGTAGCAATTAATCATCAACGCTACTATGGCTGTTGTGATCATTGCGATTTTGTTTTTCTTCTTCATGTTTAATGTGCCTTAATTGATGATTATGTCTATATGAATGATTTTGGCAAGTCGTTATTTCATTTTAAGGATGAAAGCAACCATTTCTTTTGCCTCATTCTTTTGGAGAGATGGATGAGCGCTCATAGAAATATCGCCCCAGTTACCTGCACCTCCTTTGATAACTTTGCTAGCCAGCGCGTCGATATCCTTAAGTGTATATTTCTTTGCGATAGCAGTAAACGCCGGACCAATCAACTTTTCCTGCTCTTTATGACAGTTCCTACAGTCATTCTGAATAATCAGTTGAGCTCCTTTGTCTGATGAAGTGGCAATGGAGACAGCCGGTGCGGGTGATACAACACTATCGGTTTTTTTTACATCCTTTTCAAAATGTGCGGCATTAGTGCTGTCGGCATGATTTTGTGTTTGATCACTATTTTCACCACAGGAAGAGATTGCAGCAGATAGAGTAATTAAGAAAAAAAAATTCTTTAACATGGTTGTTGACTTAAATTTTATTTTGCAATTATATGCAATATTGCATATAATTGCAAAATGTTTTTAAATATACAACCTACCTCCGAAGTGGCTGTTACAAAATCCTCAATAGCAACAAAGGCGATTTTTCTGATTTGCGGGTTGGGTATTTCGAGTTGGGCGATCATGGTGCCATTTGCAAAGGACAGGCTTTCGTTAAATGACGGTGATTTGGGATTAATGTTATTATTGCTAGCGGCTGGAGCCGTCTCTATGATGCCAATCACAGGTGTTTTAATATCCAGGTATGGGAGTAGAATAATTATTTTGATATCCGCTACAGTTGTTGCTATTACCCTGCCATTATTATTATTGATGGATACAATAGTGTCAATGGGTTTAATCCTTTTTATATTCGGCTCAGCAATTGGCACTGTTGACGTAGCCATGAATGCCCATGGCGTTCAGGTCCAGAACATCATCGGGAAACCCATAATGTCATCGTTGCATGGTCTATTCAGCGTTGGAGGATTGTTAGGCTCTCTTGGATTAGGTTTTCTTATTAAGTTAGGCCTTTCTCCGGTTGTTGCCACAGTTGCTATATCTGCTATGCTTTTACTCATTGTTGGTACACAGTACCGCTCATTATTAACAGCACCGTGTGAAAAAGAAATAAGTGACAAATTTCATTTCGAAAAAAAGTCTGACGATAAACCCAGGGCCAGGCTGCAATGGTTAAAAGGTAGTGTTATCTATTTAGGACTGATGGCTTTTGCGGTTTTTCTTTCTGAAGGAGCAATGCTGGACTGGAGTGCGGTTTTTTTAAAAGAAAACAGGGGTGTTAACCTGGCTTTTGCCGGTATTGGCTATGCCGCTTTTTCCGTTGCGATGGCCACCATGCGTTTACTGGGCGACAATATTGTAGCCCGGCTGAACAGCAAAAAAGTTGTGGTTTACGGAAGTTTAACGGCAGCGACCGGGCTTTTTATAGCGGTCTTAACTCCATGGCTTTTTAGCGCCCTTTTTGGGTTTATTTTATTAGGCATTGGAGCAGCTAACATCGTTCCTGTGTTTTTTAGCGAAGCAGGACGGCTTAAAAATGTTTCATCTACTGCAGCAATTGCCGCTATTTCCACTTTTGGTTATTCAGGACAATTGGCTGGTCCCGCAACATTGGGATTTATCGCCCATCATACTTCCCTGCCAGTCGCACTCGGATTTACTGGATTTCTCCTGTTTGCAGTCGGTGTTTCTTATTGGTTTAGGAGAACAACGGATAATTGATTACAATCATTGCTAATGCTATATTTGTTGTTTATTCCAAAATGTTAAAAGAAGAAAGATTTAGTCATATTCTTGCCGCCTTAAAAACAAAAGGAAAGGTTGCATTCGATACCTTATCCTCGGAATTGAAAGTTTCTGAAGATACGGTCAGAAGAGATATAGATGCTTTACATAATAATGGATTATTATTAAAGGTACGTGGAGGTGCCATTTCCCAGTCCAAAAACCCGCTCACTTTTCAGGACAGAACGGGTTATTTTTCTGAAGAAAAGAACCTGATCGGTCTGAAAGCGCAGCAATTCATCAAAAGTGGTCAAACCATATTTATGGATGGAGGGACCACAATTTGTGCCATCGCTCAGAACCTGCCCTCAAATTCCAGCTTTCGCCTCATAACCAATAATCTTGCTTTAGTACCAATCATATCGAAGTTTAAAGGAATAGAATTAATTATTCTTGGGGGGCTCTATGACAAAAAAACGGAGATAAATACCGGAGAACAAGCCTGCTCAGAAGTAAACAACTTTGTTGCGGATGTTTATTTTATGGGTACATGTGCGTTACATAAAGATTTTGGTATCACCGCTGTATTTCAGCCAGACGGCGAGCTTAAACAAAGAATGCTTAAAAACGCAATCAAAACATTTGCCCTCGTAAACAGCGCCAAAATTAATTTGACAGAACATTACAAAGTCTGTGAATTAACCGATATAAGCGGATTGCTAACCGACCTTCCGGCAGATAATCCTAAGATGGATCATTTGCGAAACATAGGAATAACATTGATTTAAATAATTCGAATCTTTAGTATACTTTTTAGAATAATCTATACTTTAGATTGCCTCCTCTCTCAATTTTTTTAACGTTTTGGAGTCCTGTTGGAAAACTATTAGCAAGGACAACTCTCCGACAGCTCATTTTCTTTTCCTATATATCCGAATCTACACACTAAACTAGCCATTTTGCTATCCGGCAATACAATTTACACATCAAATTTCAGGATCATCCGGCTCCACTTATGGAGATAAACATATCTATTTATCTCTTTTCAACTAAAAATATACACCTCATTATCAATTAGTTAAAACACAAACTCAATTACTCAGAACCATTTTCAATAATCTATTTTTTCCGCCCTGGCATACAATAGCTTGCTAAAGCATTAATTTTTAGCAAGCTAGTTCTTTTTGAATTTTCTGCTGTTTATAAATAATCTGTATCAATTCAGTATAATTATTAAAAAATGGATAATTATGAAGTTTTTCATGTTCTAGTTCCTTCTTCATGTTTATTAAAACATGGGCTAGTTAGTTATAGTAACGAATACCAAATACCACTAAACTTCCATCATTATATCACGAAAAAACGCAATACGCTTGTGCAACTCAAAAGTTGCACATATATTTGCAACCTGAAGGTTGCTTATTTTAGTTATTACAACATGAAACAGGACATATTTCAAGCCATTGCCGACCCTACACGCAGAGCTATTTTGACTTTACTGGCCATCCAAGCGTTGACGCCGAATGTTATGGCCGAAAAATTTGATATGACCCGGCAGGCGGTATCAAAACATATTAAGGTGTTGCACGAATGCGATCTGGTTAGACCCAAGCAAAGCGGCCGGGAAATTTATTATCACTTTAACGCCAAAAAGATGCAGGAATTTGACAATTGGTTAGCCCAGTTCAGGCAAAACTGGGAAACTCAATTTAACCAACTGGACCAATTATTAACAACTATTAAAACACAGAAATAATGAACAAGGATCTATTATTTGATTTTAATGTAGACAAGGCAGCGAAAATGGTTTACATCACCCGGGAGTTTAATGCCAGTCAGTCGCTGGTATGGGATGCTTTTACCAAAGCCGAATTATTGGACCAATGGGGGGCGCCCGCGCCAATGCGCGCTCAAACCAAGTATATGGATTTCAAAGTAGGAGGACGCCGGTTTTACGCTATGATTAGCCCGGATGGACAGGAGCGCTGGTCGGTGCAGGAATTTACGTCTATTACCCCGAAAACCAATTTTAAGATGTACAATGCGTTTGCCGATAAGGACGAAAACCGCGAGCTGCCCGGATCTGAGTGGGATTACAATTTCAGTGAGCAGAACGGCATCACCAGGGTCGACATTACGATTTATAATGAATCATTTGAACGATTGGAAAAGTTATTGGAGGGCTTCAAAATAGGTTTCACCATGACCTTGAAAAACCTGGAGGAGCTGTTGGCCACCTTATCATAGATATTACATATTCACATCGAGAATGCGGAAAGGCTCAATGTTCAACTATAAAAATCAATCATCTAATAATAAAAATCATGAGAACAATTAACCCCTGGATCAATTTCAATGGCAATGCCGAAGAAGCTTTTACCTTTTACAAATCAGTTTTTGGAGGCGAGTTTACCAAGATCATTCGTTTCAAAGATCTATCAAGTGATGAATTCCCGGTAGAAGAAAAGGAAGCAAATAAAATAATGACCATAGCTTTGCCTATAGGAAAACACAATGTATTAATAGCCAATGATGTTCCGGAATTTATGGGAAGAGTAAACGAAAACGAAAACCGGTCCAAAATAGCAGTGAGTGCAGAAAGCCGTGATGAAGCAGCGCATCTATTTAATGGCTTATCGGCAGGTGGAAATATTGAAGGCCCCATTGGCGACAGTCCTTGGGGTACATACGCCGGAATGTTTAGAGACAAATATGGTATTGAATGGATTGTGGAATTTGACCCTAATTATAAAGAACAAGTTTAACCGAGGAAAAAAAGTGCCTCTTACATGGTCCCCGATTCCAATGTCATCGAGTTAAGCCAACCATTTGTTCGTAAAGGTTGAGGTTAAAGTAATAACACACTTTAAATCAATAAGACTTGATTACGGCTTTTAAAGCCGGTTAAATTTGCAAAGTCTCTCAAAAGGCCAAAAATGGTATAGGGTGTTAGATTGAGTCCCCGCCTCTCCTCTGAAAACGCAAAGCCTCGTAAAATTGATTTACGAGGCTTTTTATGATTGGTTGAGAAAGAGTCTTAATCGCGTATTTAATATGGTGTTTCATCAGCCCCGATATCAACCCTGGAGTTTTGCACCCTTGCCTGGTTGTCAATATCTAACTCACATGGTGCCGCTGTAAAGGATGGTAAACCTTTATTGATACATGCCGTTGCCGAACGTGTTAAATGAAGATCAGGTGTTGGCAGGCTGGCTGTGACGAATCCTGGTAATGCATAGGTAGAATGCAGATCCAAACCCAAAGCAGATTGAAAAGAAGCCAATGAATAATAACCCTGCCCGTTGATTCCACCCCAGTCAAATATTATGGTGTTTGCAGTGCCTGATGCCGTATAATAATTATTATAATCCATAGTCAGATTGGTAGATGTATAACCCTGCCGGGCGACCACCACAACATCGCTTCTTGACTGAACAATATTGTTAATGATATTTAAATGGTCTGTGTTTTGAATATCTATCTCACCGTCATAGTCTGATTTAGACACGTTTTGGAAAAAGGAATTATTGGAGATTGTTGAATTGGTTACTTTTGAGTTAGACGGATTTGCTCCTATAACCATTCCCGCATGCACATTGTTGTAAATAAAATTATCACGAATATTAATATTATCGGCAGTATTATTATTATTTTCACATCCTACACTGATCCCTACGCCATTACCGTAACTGGTATTGCCTTCAATATTAATGTAAGCCCCGCCATCTACATAAATTCCACCGGAAGGTGCAACTTTCGAAAAGCAGTTATAAACGGTGTTATGTTTTACGTTTCCTGAACGCACATAATTAACCGCCGCTGGCGCACCGGTCCAAGAATAATGACCGTTCATGTCCATACCGATGTTGGGTACATCATGGATAGTATTGTTTTCTAACAGAAAAATCTCCACGTTTCCGGCCAGTGTAAGGCCTTCGCTGTATCCTGTACTACAATTGTAAACCTTGTTACTACCAACATATATCTGGTTGTAGGAATTTGAACCTGTGCCAACTACAATAAAAGGATTAGCATTATCTGTAGGAGATGTGGGATCACTCGCATTTGTGGTCCAGGCGGTCCAGCCAACATTGGTAATTTCACAATAGGTTACCTGCACATCAGTTCCTGATCCGGCAATATATATACCCTTGGCATAAGCCTGTATATTATTTGTAAAATTGATATGATCAATCCGGATATAGCTTTTACTGGAAACAGTTAATAACGGAATCAAAGAAGAACTGGTCGTACTGCCATCCACATTTACAACCCCACCGTTGTAACTGGTAAGGGTAATTGGTGCTCCTGAAGCTCCGGAATGTGGCCAGCTTAGTCGTTCATAATAGGTTCCGGCCGCTACATAGATGGTTGCACCTGCACCTTCTGTGGTTTTGTTCAGACCGGCCTGGATAGTTTTAAGTGCGCTTGTAGCAGAAAGCCCCGAATTAGTATCATTGCCAGTAGCGGCATTGACATAATAATTAGGGAGTCCCGAAACAGAAAGGTGATTTGCCTTGAGCGAAGTTTTTGATGCAGGTTCTAACGAGGATTGCTTTGAACATCCGGCGCAAACGGATAGGCATAAAAGCGCGAAAAGGTAGTGTTTCATAGTTATGATGGTTTGTTTATAATTCAGGAACCAATTTACAACTAGCCAAAGCATTAGAAAAATGGCACATTACTGATAATAACCCAATTAGGCCACGCAAACGGTTGTTTTATCTTATGCAAACGGTTGCTTAATCTGCTTTTGCGCGATCGCCGAAGAAGATAATATCTGAATCAATATATCTTTGAAAAGATTTTACCGGACCCTGTTCTTCAACAGCCATTTCATTCATCAATTCTATCAGCATATTGGCGGCGATCTGCCCCTGTTCGGCCGGAAATTGTTCTATGGAACCTAATGGCCGATGCTCAAAGAAGCTCCAATCCGGCAGGTTCCCAAAGCTGATAAATTTCAAAAGACCTTTTACTCCCTTTGACTCTAACAGTCCTAAGCAATCCAGAAAAACATAATCGTTAAAAACGATAACCGCTGTAGGTGGATCGCTTAGTCCAATCAATTTATTTAAGGCCGACAAATTCCCTTCCCTGGAAAGATCGGTAGTTACAATGAAATCGGACATTAGCTCGATACCATGTTCTTTAAGTCCTTTGGCATAGGCAACCAGCCTTTGCCGGCTCGCAGAAAGAGTGGCTGGCCCGTTTATCAGGGCAATCTTGTGATGCCCCGCCCCTACCAGCTCGCGAATACCTTTTAAAAGACCCGTTTGCAGATTAGAGGCTACAAAATGAACGTCTTTCCTATCCGAGACGCAATCAAAAAACACCACAGGAATATTGAGCTTTTCGAGTGCTGATAATTGCTGATAATCACTCCCCTTTTTTGCGATGGAAATGATCAGCCCGTCGATACGACGATCCATAAACTTCTTTACGATCCTGGTCTCCGTTTCCATATCGTCGTGGGATTGCCCAATCATGATATTATAATTATGATCCGATGCAACGTTTTCTATCGCATTAAGTGCAGAACAGAAAAACGGTTCTGAGAATTCAGGAACGATAAGCCCTAATGTATATGACCGTTTTTTATGAAAGGATATGGCAGCCTGATTAGGAAAGTAATCCTGTGCCATAGCAACTTTGCGCACGCGATCTGTAGTTACCGGACTGATGCCCGGATGCCCATTAAGGGCTCTGGATACCGTTGAGGGAGCCACATTAAGCACCCTTGCTATCTCTTTGATGGTTGTAATTTTTTTCCGTTCCATACTAAAATCATCATATTAATCAGACTTTGCTTTTCCTCAGGATATATTAATTGCTGAATGGTTATTTTTAATTTTGATCCATTCCTTTAGTACAATACTGTTTAGTTCCTCTACATTTTTTTCCAGCATCTTTATCAATTGAATCTGGGCCCTGGTTCTCTGAAGGTTATGTTGCTCCGCATTTATTTTATAATAAACATCCCCATTGAGATAGTCCGTCAGGAACCTAACGGCCTGCATATAGGGTAAAAGTAAAACGCCCTGAACCAATGACAACATCTCCAACTCCAGCAAGAATGAAGATGTTGCAAAGAGGAAACCGCGGGTAAAAGCAGCGAATAAAGGCAGATTTAATTGTATTTTCGAAAGATCCTTTTCATCTTCGCTACCCTGGTTAATGATCGTCCGGATCGCGTCCCCAAAATCATAAGCAGCATATCCTGGCATTACCGTATCGAGATCGATCACACATTGAAACCGGTCTCCTTCTCCCAACAGAACATTATTAAACTTTGTATCATTATGCGTTATCCGGAGTGGTAACATTCCAGACTTGCCTAATTGCAAAATGTTCATCATAGCCGATGATCTTTCCAATAAAAAGGCAGTCTCATCCCGGAGTGATGATAATCGCTTAGCAGCATCAACGTGCATAGCGATGTTGAGATCTTTAAGTCTGCTTTCTATATTTAGGAAATTGGGGATCGTTTGAATCAATAACGACGGGTCAAGATCTGAGAGTGCACTCATAAAGCTACCAAAGGCCAATCCGCCTTGTAAAGCTTGATTTTCGGTGGTGACCTGATCATAACTTGAAGTATTTTTCATAAAATGAAACACACGCCAGTGACCACCATCATTGTCAACCAGAAATAGCTGACCATTTTTACATTTCACCAGGGTCAATACGTTAAGGTCAGGATCAAGCGGAGCTGTCAGGATGGCCTTCTTTTTAAGATGGCTGATCACCTGATCGATGTTAGACATCAGGCCGTTTACATCTTTAAAAACATGGATATTAATTTTTTGAAGAAGATAATCAGGAAACCCCGGTTCATTGTTTTTGAATAAATATGTATCATTAATATGCCCCGAACCATAAACACCTGCATCGTTAACCTTTCCCTGAATGTTAAACGCGTTGATAATATTGTATAAATCTAAATTTGTCATTTAATTATTCTGTTTTGGAAAATGCCTTAACAGAAAGGCGATTTATTCCAGTGCCTAAACACATTCATTATTTTAATTTTATAGCATCCATTACCAGAGTTTGAAACGGTGCCAGTTCAATAGTTAATAACCTTCCTTTACTGATTTGATGATAATCATTGGATCTTGTATCGCAAAACGCGTAATTGTCACCGTCGCCTTGCGGGATGTCCAATAATTGAGATACTGTAGCCTGAAATTTTCTTTTATCCGTTCCTGGATTTCTTAATGTAAGCACTCCTTTGCCGTCTTTCCATGCTGCATAACCGTACACCTCGCCTTTAGCCGGATCGCCCCCGCACCAGTGAACATCATCAAAAAGAGATTCATTCCTTTCAGACCATTTTGCAGCCTTACTTAAACAATCCCAGTTTGCAGAATTCAACAAATGAGGATTTATATACAGTTCCTGCAGGGATGTACCGGTTCCAAAAAACGACCATATTTCATCCTGGATATTCTTGTTATCCATTTCTAAAGAGTCAGGCAGACCATTACCTGCGATGACTATCCCGTGGCTCATAAGTGCATTTAGCGGATACAGCGGCGCCCGCTTAACAATGTTTTTATAAACCTGCCCATCCCGGTAAGTGATCCAACGCTGTCTTTTAGGCCCTTCTCCATCCAAACCGGTGTCTTCCCCAGCCCGCCAAATCACATCCCCATATTTCAACCAATAAACCGATGGCCAGGTACCAACTGTTAAACTGAAATATAAATTGGGTTTTATTGCACGGAGATTGGTGATCAGCCGTAACAGGGCCTCGATATCCTTTTGATATTTTAAACTGGCCCCACTGGCTCCGTTTCCGGCACCAACGCCATCAAATTTGAACATGGACACATTATACTTCTTAACAAAATCTGTAGATACAGAGGTAAAGCGTTTTTTGTAAACTTTACCTGACAGGGCAAAACCATTATCATTGGTTTCAAAGGGAGGTTTTTGTGTTTTACCAAATTCAATACGCTGCAGTTTCGGCTTATCATAACCTCCCCATGGAGAGATCCAGACACCAATACCTGTATTTAGCTTTTCTGCTGCAGAGCGGATTTCACTAAACCCATCCTTAAAGCCGGAGTTAAATTTCCAAAGTGTACGGGGATCGTCCCATCCGTCATCGAAAAGGAACGCTCTCATTTTAACATTTCTCTTGTGCATAAGGCTGTCTCCAAACACCTTTATCCTATCCAGGCAAAGCGAATCGTTCAGCTTTAAAATGCCATAAGAGATATCAAACCATGAATTATAATGCAACATTTGATGGTATGGCACTGCCCGCTCCCTTTCAATATAATATAAAAACCCTCGCCTCAATTGGTTCGGAGGCGTTACCCCCCATACCGCGGAAAGAGTCAGTGGTGCAGCAGCAGTCAGCGGAACAAGCCTGGAAATTTTTGCGGTTGCGAGCCCATTATCCAGACTTATACTACTCATTGGGTGTTCCAAAGCAAAAAACATGTTACCCTTAATTAACGGCGAACCATCCACCTCCCCTCCTTTATAAAAGCCTCTATTATTATTGATATTAATCAGCCTTACACTTTCAATCTGAATAGGGCTACCCGGGCTGATGCTGACGATCTGCCTTATATAATTAGCGTGATCATCAAGCCGGGCCTCCCAGTCGACAGTCAGGTTCCAACGCTTGTTATAAAGCACGGCAACCAGGCTTTTTCCTGCATTTTTGCCGGTGTCCGACCGTACCTGAATTCCTTTTCCGATCACTATAAATTCTGAGGAAGTAATAAATCCGCGATGCGGTAAATCGATCCTGAACAAAGGACTACTTCGGAGATTCAGTATATTGTCGGCTTCTTTATCTGTAAAGCTTTCCAAAACCAGCTTATTTGCCACCACCTTGAATGTTATAGCCAAGGCATGATTGCTTAAACTAACAATACTACTCCCTGAACTAGAGACAGCTTTGCCAGGCTCTGTACCCGGATAGGTTACTTGTGCTACAGACTTTACTGCTATAGCCATCAGCAAAAGAATCGTCAGGGGAATATATCTGATCATATACTTGGTTAATTAATCTATTTTGTAAAAACTAATTTCTATCACAATTGCAGTATAAAAGAGCCTGGTAAACTATTTTACCGACCGGCTCCTTTAGGAATGGCTATTATCATTGTGTCGGGTTCGCACAGATAACCTATATTTTAACAAACACCTTATGCTTACTTAAAAAATAACACAAGTACCACTCAACAAACAGGGTAACTAATGCCGAGAACACTGCAATAATATTTGTAGATACACCTGTAAATCCCATAAACCCTTTTACAAATATGCCTACAGCCCCGTTGAACCATTGGGCTCCTACCGTTTCAAAAAACAGGTAAATAAATATGGAGTTCATACCTACAACTACACAAACCCATGCATATTTATTGACCTTCTTTATATCAACAAGCCAATAAAAAAAGGCCATGATCAGTAACACCCATCCGCCTGAAGCAAGAACAAATGAACTTGTGCTGATCCTTTTTATTATAGGGGTAATGTTTGCAAAATCAAGTCCGTAGCCTAATATCAAACCAATTACTCCCGCAATGATTAAATACCTGATTTTTTGAGGAGCCGGCCTATTAGTCATTAACAGTCGACCAGCCAACACACCCCAAATGGTATGCGCTGCGGTAGGAATACAATTGATAGTTACCCAACCGTCCATATTAATCTTGCCCATCAATATGGCATCTATGTAAGATCCAAAATTGTGCGACTCCACAAAAGGTTGATCATAGCCAGGCATCAATATATTGCGATATAATACTTCTGTCAGCACTAATAATATTGCCGATACCCCTAATTGGAACCAAAAAGATCTGTTGATGATCAGATAAGCTATTAAAGTGGTTACGGAGAGTTGTGTTAACACATTCCAAAGCTCAAAAACAAGCTTACCGGCAGCAACACAATGTAATCCCGTACCCAAAAGAAATAGTTTAAGTGATCGTATAACTATGTGTTTAAAGTTTTGCTCCCATGTTATGCCATTTGCCTTTTTCGATTGAAATGACATGTACATTGCCGAACCAGCCATCAGCATAAATGCGGGCTGAACGCAATCCCAAAAGTGCAGGCCATGCCATGGATGGTGAAAAAACTGACCGATAAAGCCATTGGCAATACCCCCGAGATGCAAGGCTTTTAAATTCTCATACACCAGGCAACTTTCACCCGCCAATAATATCATAATAAGGCCACGCATTACATCCAATGAGATGAGTCTGTTTGAGTTTTTGGGAATAATGTTTTCCATTAAGCTTATAGTTATGGTTGATTATTCGTTATTGACTGATGTTTAGGGTAATGGCCGGCTGATTTAGCCCTGGCATATAACCCAACTCGTTATAGCCGGCATCACTTACAATGATGCCAAAACGTAAAGCTTTGCCTGTTAATCCGCTAATTTTGCCGCGGCTAAGGGCCATTTCAAACTTTACTATACCGTTTGATTGTTGTACTGTGCCTAAAGTATAATACTCGGCGATGCTAAGCGGAGTAAAGCTAAATGAGTTTTGGGCGCCTGTATGCTGGAGTTGTACTAACCCATTTGGTGTAGACAGCAAGGGCCCTTCTAACAAATAATCATAGCCGCCGCCAGGGATTGTCCCGGTGATAAATCCGGTAGTTGAGTCATTATCAGTATCCAGATAAAAATCAAAGATATTGCCCGCTGCTACAGTGGTTTGTATTTCCATGTAGATGTATACATTCTGGCTGTCATAATCAAACTTGGATGTTTTAACTATTTTGCCTAGAGCTGCCGTCGGTGTAACCTGGTTTGATATAGTATCCCAATCAGCAAGGGTGTTATCATTTAATTTTATGGGCGAACTTTTGGACACATTGATAATTGTGGAACCACTAATCACCTTACCATTGTTTAAGGTTGCCGATAAACTTGTTACAAACTTGCCCTTGGTTTTGTAAATATGTGTAGGGCTTTTATCGGTTGATGTGCTGCCATCGCCAAAAGTCCAGGTAAAAGATTTGGCATCCGCCGTAGTGTTATTATAAGTAACTGAATAGCCAGACTGGCTGATAGTGAAAGTTACATCTGTAGTATCTACATTGTCATTCTTTCTGCATGCGTCTATGGTTATAGCTAAACATAGCAACAACAAATAGGGTATAATCTTATTGATCATTTTCATAACTAATTTTCTTGAATTTTAATTAAGGTTATGGATTTTGGGTTGCTAATTTATTTGACAATATTTCGTCAACCGGCAGATAGTAGATGATCTTTGTACTGGTGTAAGGAATGATCATTCCTGCGTAATTAGCCGGATCTACATTCAAGTTAATGTCGCTTTCTTTTAAGCCAGGCAGATGATATCCCCAGTAAGTACGGTTCATGCTTTGTTTATTTCTGTAAACATCATAAGCCCGGTGCCCTTCAAAGGCGAGCTCTAATCTTCTTTCCAGCAATACAGTTTGCAGCAAGGTGCTGTTTGCAGGTACGGTACCATTATAAAGCGCGTTTGACAGTCCTCTGTTTTTGCGAATTACATCGATATCATTAAGTGCCGCGACCGTCTGATTTAAATTTGCCTCCGCTTCGGCCCGATTAAGGTACATCTCAGAAAGTCTGAAGAGTATGGGCGAACTTAATGTAGGGCTTCCACCCTGAAAGGAAAATTTCGTAATATAATAAGTCGGTATACCATTTTTTAACTGAATATTACCACTTTCGTCTTTTAAAGGTACAATATAGTTTGCCCTGATATCATTGGGATTCTGGGCATACAAGTCACGCAATGGTTTTGATGCAAATTCTTCTCCCCATCCTGAGTTACCATTTGAATAATACTGTGAAGCTATTGAACCAAACTTCCCATAATCATCCAAAGCTGTAAAAGCTATGCAGAAAATTGTTTCTGAATTGCTCACGGCGTTAGAGAACAGGGAAAGGTAGGTTGCCGATGTTGCCTCAGAGAATCTGCCGGAATTAATGACCTGATTTGAATAATTAATAGCGTCCTGATACGCTCCCTGATAAAGGGCCACCCTGGAAAGTAAGGCTTCAGCGGCTTCTTTCGAACCGTACTGTACTCCCCGGGCCTGGTTCATCAAAGAGGCTCCTTTAATTGCATCCTGAGTGACAGAAGCATATACCTCGCTTACCGTAGCTCTCGCTTTTTGAGGGCTTTCCGTTGACGAAGTTCTTAAAATAATGCCGGGTGCATTAGGATCAATGCTGTAAGGTTTGGCAAATAACCTAACCAGGTTAAAATGACAAAAGGCTCTAAGAAAATAACACTCACCTATTAGCTGTTTGGTAAGCGCACTTTGATCACCGCTCTTTTCGCCCTGCTCTATAACGGTGTTGGCCGTATTGATGATTTTATAAGAAATATACCAGAAATACCTGGTATTAGTTTGGGCAGGAGAATGATCAAGAGAGAAACTTAAGAACAACTCATCTGTTGTTACCTGGGCACAAACAACATCATCAGAGGCAAAATCACTTAAGTGATAAAAGTTCCTTAAATACATCAGGTTATCATTCTGAATACCATTGAATGACAGGTGATCTTTAAACAATGCATATGCCCCGTTTACCGCATTAGTCAAACCGTCTGCAGTTTTAGCGATGGATCCGGTGGTAATCGAATCGCTCGGATTCGATTCAAGCTTGCATCCTGTCAATACGACAGTTAAGAAGCATACAATTAAAATTACTTTATTTCTCATCTCTGCAATTGTTAAAACTTGATATTGATATTGAAAAAATATTGGTGGTTATTCGGGTATTTGAAGTCAGATACTCCCGGGGTTATATAGATCCCCGGAGTGATGGTAGTTTGCGGATCCTGGCCGGTGAATTTGGTAAATGTATACAGATTGTCTGCCGTTACGGATAAACTGACCTCATCAAGCTTTAAACTCTGCACAAAAGATTTGGGTAAAGTGTACCCAAAAGATACATTCCTTATATTGATATAACTACCGTTTTCCAGGTATCTTGAAGATGGACTGGTTGAATTGGCGGCATTTTGATAACTGGGCTCTGTAGCCATATCTCCAGGTTTAGTCCATAACACCGTCCCTTTAGGAGCTACCATTTGATTGTAGTATGGTTCGTGACCATCGTTCATGGTAACCGATCGGTTGTTATTATAAATTTTATTACCCGACAGGAAGTAAAGGTTCACCCCCAACGAGAAGTTCTTATATTTGAAAGTATTGTTAAAACCTCCCTGAAATTTTGGTAATGCAGAACCTAACTCTTGAGGTGTTGCTGATGCATAGTCTGATGTAACAGATCTGGTGATGTTACCGGCCCCATCCTTGGATATAACTTCCCATTGCGGCGCCCCCGTTTGTGCATTGACTCCCATCCATTTAGGTAAATAAAACTCATAAAGGTTCCCATTATTTCTGTAGATCTGTGATATAGAAAGTTGATCGGTCTTAATAATATCGGAAGGAAAATCTCTGAGTTTATTATTATTAAAATTGATATTAAAATCTGTTACCCATTGAAAATTCTTTGTTTTAATATTGGTTGATGAAATGCCAAACTCCAAACCGTTATTAACCACCTGGCCAATGTTTTCCCACCTGGTCTCAAACCCAACAGACAGGGGCTGCGAAACCTGAAGCAGCAGGTTTTTGGTTACATTATGATAAACATCGATGGTAAGCGAAATCCTTTTGAATAAATCGATGTCGATACCCGCATCCGTTTGATATTTGCTTTCCCAGGTCAGGTTAGGGCTGGCCAGTTGTAGAGGTGTTGCAGCAACGGTAGCGTTGTATTGGCTATTGAGTGAATAAAGTCCTAAATACCTGGCAGCGCCTATATCTTGGTTTCCGGTAACACCATAGCTCAATCTTAGCTTCAGGCTACTCACAGTTTTATTTTCTTTTAAGAAATCCTCATTACTGGCTAGCCATGCACCAGAAACAGATGGAAAAGATGCATATCGATTTCCTGGGGGAAAAGCCGAAGAGCCATCAACACGGTATGAACCGGTTAGAAAGTACCGGTTTTTATAGCTATAGCTTGCCTGCGATAAATAAGAAATAATAGAATAGTCATTATAATAACCATTCACAGCCTGACTGTTAGAAACAACATTTAAAACACTCAAACCTGTTGGTAGCCCTTTGCCCGAGGCGCCCGAGTAATTATTCTGGCTCCCTTCAAATTCGACACCTGCCAAACCACTGATGGCATGATCGCCATATTGTAGATTGAATCGCAATAAGTTTGTTGAAATCCCTCCATAGTTAAATGTATTTTGCTGGTTCAGATAACCAGTTCCATGATAGGTTCCGGCAGCTTCGGGGCTATAAAAATTTGAACTGGTGAAATAACTTGCAGAAAGTCGGTTGGCACTGGAAAATGTTAGCCATTTAGTGATGGGCAAACTTAGTGTGGCATCCCAGTTTACATCAAAATTTTTGTAAGGGTGGTTAGAGTTCGCTATTGTGTTTAAAGGATTGGTCTTATCTCTTGACCACCATTTAAAAGTTGACTTACCATCTACATATATGGGGTTATGATTAGCATCATAAGGATTGTCCCATGGTAGATTA
This sequence comes from Mucilaginibacter inviolabilis, assembly GCF_011089895.1. NCBI lineage: Bacteria > Pseudomonadati > Bacteroidota > Sphingobacteriia > Sphingobacteriales > Sphingobacteriaceae > Mucilaginibacter > Mucilaginibacter inviolabilis. The sequence continues at coordinate 349,617 of NZ_JAANAT010000001.1, read as the reverse complement.
AGGTAAGCATTGTACATATCAGTATAATCAAAACTTTTGCCCTGGGTTCCGCTGATATTTATATTGTTGGTAAGGCTTATTTTATCTGTAAAATGATAAACTGACGAGGCACGTAAGTTTACCCGTTTGTAGTTGGAATTATTAAAGGTTCCTTTTTCCTCGTAAAAAGTTGTTCCGAAAAAATAGTCGTTTTTGGCAGTTTTACCTCTGGCCGAAAAATAGTAATTCTGAACAGGGGCCCTGGTGAACATGGTATTTAACCAATTGGTATTATTATTAAGTACAGATGCTGGCCTTTCACTTTGAAATTTCACAATATCAATTACATAGGAATTGTCAGGAGCCCCAGGTACGTAATCTCTATATAGTTGTTTTTGATAGTTATAGAGCTCACTGCTGTTCATCATTTGCATTTTCCCAAAATCGGCCTGACGAAAACCAGTTGTAGCCTTTACTTCATAATGTGTCAGATTATCCTTTGCCTTTTTGGTGGTAATAATTAAAACGCCAGCATTGGCTTGAGAACCGTAGATGGCGGTTGCACCAGCATCTTTCAATACGGTTACTGTTTCAACATCATTAGGGTCGTAATTTCCGCCAATGATTCCATCAACCACAATAAGCGGACTTTGCGATGCATTAACAGATGAAACTCCACGCAACCTGATCTCTGCAGCCGACCCAGGAGCCCCGGAAGAGGCAACCACCTGTAGTCCAGCCACCTTTCCTTGAAGCATTGAACCGAGATCATTGGTGGTCACATCTTTAAGCTTCTCGGCTGAGACTACCGAAATAGCGCTTGTCAGTTCACTTTTCTTTTTATTACTATAACCTGTTACAACAACATCAACATTACCCAACGAAGATGTAACTAACTCCATTTTTAAATTAAAAGTAGACTTACCGTTTGTTACAATGAATTCAACCGTTTTAAATCCAATGAATCTAAATGACAATACATCTCCATCGTCTGCAGCAATTTGATATTCTCCCTGATTATTGGAAACTGATATTTTTTTAGTTCTCTTATTAGTAATTGTTAAACCTGGTAACGGCTTGTCATTATCGTCAACAACACGTCCGGTGATCATTCGGGTAAAATCGGCCGGATTTTCGGTTTTAGGGTCAGCTTTATAATCTTTTTCCTTAATCAGAATCGTTTGTTCTTCAATTACGTATTCCAAATTTGAACCTTGAAATACTTTATCAAGCACCTCTTTAACTGGTGTTTTCTTAAAATCGGCCCGAAAGGCAGGAAAGCTTTTTATCCTGTCATATGACCATAACACATGATAATTTGTTTGCTTTTCGATTTCATTGAAAAGTTTGTCTAACGACGCGAGATTATTAGAATAAGTTACATTTTGAGCCCTGCTTGAAGCACTAACCTGCATCAGGCTTACTAAAATAAAAAGAGTTATTAGCTTCATTGTAAACAGGAATTTGCTGAGATAGCCCGATGGCACACAAAAAAATAGGATAATTTTTTTATACATTTGAAATCTGGTTTTATGTAAATATTTTGACAAGAATTATTTCCCAACAGGGGCAAACAAACCGGAAAAATTGGCGGGGGTGCTGCAAACACTTCCGCTTTTTTGTACCCGGCTGAATTGGTTTAAGTAAGTTTTATTTTATCATAGGCTATTAATGCAATTAAATTATTGTTTTGTCAGTATCTTAAAAATCTATTTATTCCTAACAATTATCTTATTCCCGTCAACCTCAAACCGCACATGACCGGTAACTTCAAGTTGCCTTAAAATACGCTGAACATTTGCTGATCTTGGGGTGCTGCCTTCAAATAGGTCGGTATTTTTTAATGTCGCAGGATAAACAACTTCCATATTATACCAGCGTGCTATTTGTCTCATAACTGATAGTAAATCAGTCTTGTTAAATCGAAATAATCCGTTCTTCCAGGCGATCACCAGCTCCGGATCAACAACATTTACCCGTATATCACTGATTCCATTTTTTACCGATGCTTGCTGCCCTGGTTTTAACAGTACATTTTTACCTTGATAATTAATTTTAACGCTACCTTCCAGCAACGTTGTTTTGATAGCAGGCTCATCGTCATAAGCATTAACATTAAAGTGTGTTCCTAAAACTTCAATTGTTTGGCCTTTGGTTAAGACCTTGAAAGGCTTGGCAGCATTATGTGTTACTTCAAAATACACTTGTCCGGTAACTTCTACTGTCCGTTCATTCCCTGTAAAAGAAACCGGATATTTTATGGATGATGCAGCATCAAGAGTAGCTTTGGAGCCGTCTGAAAGTATCAGATCAAATTTTCCACCCCGCGGCGTTATGACTGTATTATAAAGTAAATTTTTACTGTCGCCATCATAAATTATTCTGCCATCGTTGGTCTTTCGGATTGTTGTATTACTTTGTTTGGCTACTGTGCCTGCGGTGGCGGCATTTAATTCTATTTTTTGGCCGTTTGCCAGGATAAGTATTGTTTTAGTATTACCTGGCGCTATTTTACTTGAACCTATACTACTTATTTGTTGGTTGACCCGTGCTTTATGATAAAAATAATATCCAACAGAAATGGAAAGTATTAAAGAAGCAGCTATCGCCCATCGCCTGAACAACAAAAATAGTTTACCATTATTTTTTTCAGATAGCCTTATTCTCCGCTGTAATTTCCGGTATTCATTTTGTGTTACCTGCGTTGCCGCCTCATGCGCTAATAAAATAACTAATGCTTTTTGTGATGCAATATTTTCGCGTTCAGAAGGATTTCTTTTCAACCAATTTTCCCAGTATTCCTCATCTTCAACATTGGTTTTAAGGCAATAGTTGCAAAAACTTTCGTCTGTTAAAAGGTTGAAAATATCTTTATCCTGCATCTTATTGTGTTTATAAGCAATAGAGTACAGGATTTTATTTTTTCACTACTCTTTTATAAAAATTTTTGAAAATAAATTAAACAAAGGAGAGAAAGCAAGGCTAATGCCAGCGAAAAGGCAGAAAGATTATCTTTGCCGATTTCTATTTTCAGTTTTTCCAGGGCTTTGTAAACGGTGTTGTATACTGTATTTATGGAGATGTGGTTAGTTTCGGATATTTCTTTATATGATAATCCAAGATAAAACTTTTGATAAATCATTTGCTTTTGTTTGTAAGGAAGTTTCTCCACAAAAACTTTCAGTATCCGGCTAAGATCATCTTGCGTGTGTTGAGATATATATTGACTTTCTACCGAAGGATAAGCCTGCAGGCCGGGTACCATTTCAATTAGCATGCTTTCATCAATTTCCAGGTTGTCTCTTCGGTATAATTTTCGTAAGAAGGATGATACAATATAATTGTGAAAATTAACTACACTGTATAATTGCCCTTTCTTTTCCCATAAATTAAGGAACAGATCGTTAATATTATCCTTAACCCTATTTACTGAAAAACCTTTTTTTAGCCCTATAAATGAAAGATATTTAAAATAGTGACAATACAATTCATGAAACGCCACTTCGTTCTCTTCATGAACAAATTCGTGCCACTCTTTTATATAGTCTGATCCTTTTTTCAATATTTTTAACCTCTTAAAACAAACTTAATTAAATAGAATAATATTTTGTTAATATAATATTAACCTTTTTAAGTCACTTGCTAATAACATGAAATCTTAATTTATCGATTTCTAAAATAGATACAAATATTCTATTGTACTTTAATCATTTTAATCTATTAACAGGGTATTCTGATAAACTTAATCATATGATATTTATTAGCCTGAAACTTCTGCCGGGAATTATAGTACGGTAATAGGTATTATTATATTTACTTTTGCCCCGTGTTAAACCGCCCTTCATTTTTTTTAGCTTTCCGTTTAAAAGAAAGCGTAATTGATGCACTACGAAACACACTGGTTGTGTTAGCGCCTTTAATATTGCTGTATGCAACCCACCGGCAAATGGCAATTGCGATGGCTGTAGGAGCATTACTGATTAGCTTGACTGATTTACCCGGAAATCGACGCAATAAGACATTGACTGCTTTGCAAAGCATCACTGTATTTTTATTGATCTCACTTTTGTTTTCGGCGGCCTTATCCAAACCTGTAATTACCGGACTGATGCTGGTCGGCTTTACATTTTTACTTTCTATGCTGGCAGCATTAGGTGGACGTTCAACTGTAGTTGGAACTATGGGTATCATACTTATGGTTTTTATTCTTGGTCTGCAACCACATGAGCCTTTAACATTTAGTTTTTACCTGCTGGCAGGCTGTATTTGGTTTTACCTGATAAGCTTGATACAGGTATTTTTATGGCCTTTCCGTTCCTTACATCAAGGTCTAAGGGAGACTTTATCAGCTACGGCTGACTTTTTGAAAGCCAAAGCTAATTGTTATGACCCTAATGTTTCACTGGAGGAAAGCTATCGGCAAATCATCACATTGCATTTACGGGTATCCGAAAAACAAGAATTAGTGAGGCAATTGTTGTTAAGCGACCGCGCAGCAATGCGAAAATCACGACCGCAAGTGAAAAGACTGCTTAACTCTTCTATAAAAGTTATCGGTCTTTATGAACAAATAACGGCGATGCATTATGACTACGAAGTGGTTCGAAGACGCCTGGCTCCTACCGGTGCTCTGATAATTATTACAGAACTCATCAATTTGTTAGCGGAAGAGGCAGACCAATCGAAAAAACGTATACTAACCAGAAAGTTTGAAAGATACCAAGAGTTAAGTATTGAATTGGGCAGGATAGCCATCGGATTGCCAACCGAGGAAAAGGCGGTAGTAAATGGTATTTTGACAAATGTGGGCGCCATACGCCAGCTATTGGAAGATATTCACTTTGATAGGGATAATACGGTGGCAAATTCCAATTTTAACGCTTTTTTACCACGTGGCGATAACTACTGGCAGAAATTTAAACTACAACTCCATTTTCAATCACCAGTGTTGCGGTTTTCGTTACGGTTGGCACTATTATTCGGTATTGGATATCTTGCTACCCTATTTTTCACTAAGGACCATTATAGTTACTGGTTACTGTTAACCATCGTTATTGTAGCACGGCCAAAGCTGGCAGTAACCTGGCAACGGAACCTGGAGCGATTATCTGGAACATTTGCCGGTGTTGTACTCGCGAGCTTGTTTATTTTCCTGATTAAACCAGCTGTTATTTTGTTAGCTATTGCCAGTTTTGCTCTATTGGGCTTTTTTGCCTGGAATCGCCCGAGATATGGGTGGAGCGTTTGCTGTATTACTATTTGTGTAGTGATCTGCCTAAGTTTATATCATGGACAACCAATGGTGATTGTATCGGCCAGGGTTTGGTACTCTCTGGCAGGGTGCGCAGTAGCGTTTGCCGGCATATTTATCTTTCCGGTATGGATCAATATAGAACTAGAAGAACTTGGACGCTTGGCTATGGAGGGTAATCGTTTGTTTTTAGAAGCGGTGGTAAATAGATTGGAACAGCAGGAAATTTGGCTGGCAAGGAAAGAGGCTCATTTGCGATTGGCCAGATTATCTGAAGGGATTCGTCATGCGAGAGTAGAACCGGGCAAGGTTGATCTACCCAGGATAGAGCATATTCAGGTGCTCAACTACCGGATCAATGCCGTCATTATCTCCTTGTTTTTATCAGGACGAAAGTTAAATCACAAGTCTGCTGAGCATACAATAAACTATTTAACTCATGATTGGGTTGGCACTGTATACGCACGAGGAATATCCGAACCGGAAAAGGACAACCATTTATTAAAAGGACAGGGGCTCTTAGAGGAATTGGCCTATACTTTAGCAACCTTTACCAGGAAAATATAGAGAAAAGAATGGTCGCAACCGAAAAGAATACCGCTTATCCAAAGTTATCCTCGAAAGCGGCGCTGATGGGTTTATTAGCTATGGCTGAAGTAAAACTGATCAGAAATCAGGGTTGAAACTTAATTTGATACCATAACGGGATGCGCCAGGATGATCAAGGTAATTAAAGCGTTTTATCCCGTCTATCCGGAGAAACTTAAATATATTCCCAATGCCCACACCTGCTTCAATATAGGGCTTGCTACCAAGTGCATAGGTACCGTTTGCTCCGTTTCCGGCAACCGGAAAGTTATAGAGCCCAGAAGAATAAAGCGGATTGTTTTCATCTCGAAGTCCTCCAAAAAGTATTTTTCCGGTTAAATATTCTCGCCATTTCAAATGTTCTATCAGAGGGATTTTATTCAGGAAAAAACCATTAAAGCTTTGGGTAAGATTAAGGCCAGCATAATGATCACTTACAAATTCAAGATAAGTCATCTGATTATAAGCATCCGGATCATAGGCGATCGATTGATTTGCTGGACTAATACTAAGCAGTGGAAAAGGAACCTTACCATCAAGATAGCCCCCTAAAAGCGTAATATCCGCAAATCCGAGCTGAGAAAAATAAAACCGCTTAAAAATATTAAGCCCTAGCGTGGTATAATTGTACGAACCATTGAATAAACCCTTAATGCCATGATTCACTTGTAAATAAAGTATTGGATATTTACTGTAAATGGTTCTTCGATATACAGTACCCTGCAAAATTTGCTCGTGTGGGGCATAGCGCAGCCCCAGGTCAAGCTCACTTGTTCTTAGATGATCAACAATTTGATCATCCGGAGCATTACGTTGGTACACAAGCCTCCCGGCCGCTTGTTGATCCCAGTTCCGGAAAGCCAGGTTATAGGAGAAATGATTTTCAAAATCTTTAACATATTCAACTTTATATGTCCGGTTATAAATCCAATAGGCGGTAGTACCTGATTGAAAAGAAGACAATGCCGCCTGTTGGTTGATGATCGAAAAATTTTGTCCCGGCACTCCGATATCATATTGATAGGTTAATTTGAAATAATCGTTCGGAAACCGATAAAAAGCCGTTTTATTGGTAGCAATATAAGCACTCAGATCATACTTCATTTGTTTGTCCTTTGTACCATACGCTGTATAACCTTCAAAATATATAGTCTTGCTCAGTGCTGGCGTCGTGCGCCCTCCTACCTGAAAACGTGGGCCTTCTTGGCTGTCATACGAAAAAAACGAACCCACCGGTCCAAGTTGTACCGGTCCCCAACTGGCATAACCACCAGTCAGCGTCGCCGCCACCCAGGTAGCCCGTTTAAATTGCGGCATCTTTTCCAACCTGCTGATACGGGGATAAACCCTTGCTTGTTGAGCTGTCAAGGTATCCGGACGGTGCTGAGTCCAATAAGCAGTATCTGGTTTATCCGCATCCGGTGCAGTTTGCAGATCTTTTCCTTTGTAAAATACCTCCGGAAGTGCTGAGTTCAATAAATAATTAGAAAAAACTACTGTACGCTCACCGTTTACACCAAATCCCTTGTTTTTAAAAACACCAAAGTCTGCCTTAACGTCACTTTTGCTCAGATAATACCGACCGTTTGAAAAAGGTAAAAAATCAAGCCGTATCCTGAGTGAACGCATAAAGTTAATGTTGATATGCTTATTTACATCAAGTTCACAAGACTGTACTGCGAAATGTCCATCCTGGGTAACCAGAAGTTTACCTTCAAACAGGAGATCTCCCTGGTTTCTTGGCGTGAAACTGATCTCGATCAATTTATTTTTCCCAACCTGAATGGTGTCGGTTATGAAAAATTTATAAAAATCGGGCGCATGATCTGCTATGGGGCTCAGGAACTGGTTGGTGATAATAAAAATATTATTAGCGTAGATATCAATCGTATTACCATAAAGACGGTTAAGATATACATCTACACCAGCCGTATCAATAAACTTCAGTATGTTGGACTCCTTCTGCGCTACTAAAATTTTGATGGCCTTTTCCGGCGATTTCCGGTAATAATTCCTGAATACTTTTTCACTGAAATAAGCTGGCAAGAGTGCTTGTTTTTTTTCACCATTCCGGACAGTGTCCAGCATAAATTTATACATTTTGAAAAAACGGTTATTGATCAGAGCGGCGGGGATATCAACAAAAGAGAGATTGATTCGCTCATATTGCTCATATTGAAGATAATCAGCACTCGTCATCCTGTTCTCCTCCTTATGACTAATGACTTCCCTAATCAAATCAACAGCCGGGTTGCCTTTGTTCCTGTAGCGCTTTTTCTTTCCGGAGGTTATGGCAACTTCTTTCAGTTGGGTTTGCCCCCTGCGCATAGATATATTCAAAACATTATCCTTACCGGGTGCTATACTTTTAGTCACTGATTGGTAACCCACATATGAAAATGTAACCCGATTATAACTACCGGGAGCAGACAAATAAAAATCCCCCTGTGGATCTGTCACTATACCATATTTGCTTCCGTTAATTTTCACATTGATTAAAGGAAGCGGGTGATGACCGTCGGCATCCATAACTTTGCCTCTAACAATTGTAAAAACACCGTCGTCCTTACTCACATCTGTGGCCGCGGGTATTGTGTTTTTTTTCCCTCCATCTCCACTGGTTTGCTGAGCACTTACTCCATTGCAAATACCCAAAAAGACTATCAGGACTGCCATCTTAACAAATCGCTTGGGCAAACTGCATAAAACAATACTGCAAACTAAAATCAGTTGTCTGAACAAGGTTATTGACTGTAATTGTTTCAAGGAAGAATATGAAAAATGTGAAGTAGCTATAGCCTCATTTGATTGGGATTGGTAAATACTTAATGGTGTCGAAATTCAACCTCAATTCTGAATATTTTCTGAAAAATTGTCGGCGAATCTCAATAAATCGATAATGTGCATATTCAGACGAACAAGGAAAGTGATACTGAAAAAAAACGAAGAGGCTAGATAAATAGTACATATTTGATTTCTACATCCCAATTTTAAATATCCCGTTAAGTCTTCAACAAGATAGATAATTTTCAGTTCTTTCAGCGGTCTTAACGGAAAAATAATAATGTCCTCAGAAGTTCAAAAAACTCGGGAATGGATTTTAACCTTGATTAAATTACTAAGCAATTGAAAAACAATAATTTATCCAAAAAATACAGATTAAGAATTAGTAGAAAATGCAAAATGACCTTAACAATATCGTTAAAGTCATTTTGCTCTTGAGCTTCAGCATAATTTGAACCCCTTATTCGAAAATCCACAATAAAACACTAGTCTAAGAAGATATTAATGAAAGTACATTCTTGTTGCCATACAAAATATTACTCAATGCAATATTTGTATGGCATCTATTTTAGTAGTAACACTGCCTGTTTTAGCGTGATAGATACGAAACCAGTTGATCGCATTCAAATTTGGTGCACCACCTGTTGTACCTGCACTGGCGAATGTTTTGGTAATCAGATTCCAACCATTGCTGAGCGGACCAATATCCCAGTTATATTCATTAACATCATTGGTGCCTCCGCTGCCAAGCTCAACCTGATTGTTAGTACCTAATTGGTTTGCGTCGGATACATAGTACCAAAATCGTATAGATCCATTAACTGTAGAGGCACCTATATTAATTGGAGTAAATACTTTTTGAAAATCAAGTGTATTACTCCCAACAGTTTGTAATGAACCGTTGCCTTCTTTTTTATCCGAAGTGTTCAAACTCAAAGTATTCGCCGATGTCCATCCGCTGGTGAGGTCGCAGTGGTCAAGATACAATGGAGCCGGTGGCATGCCGCCGGTTAAATAGGAGGCTAAAATAGGCTTTAACAGGTTGGCTACCTTTATATGACCATCCACACTGGGATGCACACCTGAGTTTCCTGTATAATCGGCACTATTGGGAGTCAGCCAACCATTGGTGTCAATATAATGGAGCTTAGTATCGCCGGCGGCTATCCGCGCGTTTACTGCAGCCAGAGTTGGGCTGGTCTTAACTCCCATTAAGGTACGCATTACAAATATTTCGGTATTGGGGAATTTTGCACGTATATTGGTCAAAAAAGATATATAATCGGTTTGAAAGGTATCATCCGGTACGCTGGTGCTGTTATCATTCTGCCCTAGGTTAATCACGATTATCTTTGGCGTATACACGCTGAAATCCCATACGGGCGAATTTGCATTAGCCAGTGAACGTGCCTTAAAATATTGTAGGTCCATGCCTGTTTTATCCGTATTGAGACCAAAACCATTTACCAAAGCAATACCGGGATAAGCAATTTGCGTATGCTCGGCACCCAGCGCTTCGGCACAAACCCAGGCATAATCGGATACGTTAGCCTGCGGATCGGTATAACCAGCAGTAATAGAATCACCGATATATTCTATCAGATCGGCACCGGTTGATGGTGCGCTGGTAACTGCTCCCGCATCCAGTATTAAACCCTGAAAGTTAAACACATAGCTATAATCTTTACCCTGCGCCACGCTTAGTGTGTGCGTCCCTGCAGACAAGGGCGTTGGCGTTAAATCAATAGTTCCGCTGGCTCCAATATAGCTTACCCAGGGTCCGTTATCAATCCGGGCGTAGTAATTGGTTGTATTACCTACTTTGAGCTTAGCGGTAGTACCTGTAAAATTCACTTTAATATAAGCGCCTCCCCAATAACTTAAATATTGCGTGGTACTGCTAAAATCCCAACGACCAAAATATTTAATATTAGTATCGCCCAAAGCACCATTGCCAGGTGCGGTATTAACTGATATATTTTTTGTTGCAGATGCAGATAATTTGGCTGATATGGGCAGTTCCTTTTTCGCACAACTCATACATAGGTAACCGATTACTATCAATAAGGTAAATGTTATTTTTTTCATTGTTAAATGATTTTCACAAGCAGAAAGAACCGTTCCCGGTTCTTCCTACGTAAAGATTTTGTATTGGTAAGCTATTAATGTATAACGGTTATGGCATCAACCCGGGTAGTAATACTGGCTGTTTTAGTATGATAAATACGAAACCAGTTGAGAGCAGCCAAATTAGGTGTCCCTCCAGTTACAGTTGCGGTATTGAATGATTTGGTGATCAGATTCCAGCCGTTTACCAGCGTGCCGATGTTCCAGCTGTATTCATTTACATCGGCGGCTCCCCCACTACCTAGCTCTATCTGGTTGTCGGTGCCAAACTTACTGGCATCAGACACGTAATACCAGAATTGGATGGAACCGTTAGCAACCGTCGCACCTGTATTAACTGCGGTAAAGTTTTTCTTAAACTCATCCGTACCGCTACCAACAGACTGTAAAGCTCCGGTTCCCTCCTGCTTATCTGTTGTGTTTACCGAAAGCGTGTTACTGGATGTCCAACCAGTAGTGGTATCACAATGATCAATAAATACAGTGGTTGTAGTTCCCCCCACTACAAATGGCGTAGGGTGCGTGAAAGTAAGTGGAATCTGCCCTTTGATCATCTTGCCGCCATCATTGGTAAGCCGTAAATAATAATCGGACGATACGTGCACACCATCAGCATCAAGCGTTAAAAAATATTGGTTGGTTGGTATCATCGAGGCGTCTTCGGCAGCTTTGGCGATGGCTGTTGCCTCGTCATATTCATCAAACATGCCTACGTACACATTGCCTATACCCTGGTTGCGTACATTGGCAAATTGCTCCCACATCAGATCGCCGTGCTGGCGGGGAATCTGATTTTGTGCACCGCCATTCCAGTTTGACCACGAAAAACCAGGAAACACCTCTGCCTGATAATCTATACCGTTTGAGTTACAATAGGCAAAATCTGCACTAAGGGTTGATACATAGGAGTCGGCACCAGCAACATCGCTAAAAGTACCAGTAGCCCAGGGCATGATCATATTGGCCAAATTAAAAGCAGGTAAATTAGCAGTTTGCGATCGCCAATTGCGCGGGCCGCCGATGATCACATAGCATCCCTGGTTTTTAAAATAGTTGATCACATCTGTATAAGAATTTACATCGCCCGGGCGGCCGGATACACCAAAACCCCATATACAAATTACCGGCTTGCCATTTTGCATGGCATAGGCAGCTGATGATGTAAGATGGAGCGAACCCACAATATCGTTAGTCCAGTCAGTTTTTATTTCCGATTGAAAATTAGTCCAGCCAGAAATATCATACATCACATAAAACTTACGTCCATAAGTTTGAGCAGCATTCATTACCCGTGTAGCAATGCCATCTAATTGCGCGTTGCCTTTGCCAAAACGCTGCAAGGCGGCACAATCAATACCATATTGCTGCATCCAAGAGAAGTGTGTATTTACGGTTTGCACATCCCAGGGCGAAAACAGCTTGGCTGGCTGCCCATTACCTAAATTGGCATACCCTGTTTGATAAGAGTTGGTATACTCCCGCATATCTGGCCAGAGCTCAAATGTTTGGTGTCCTGGCGATGGTGCTGCACCGCCAGCATTGCCGGCCCAGTGTACCCAATGGTTATTAGGAGATCCGTCTCCTGTTGCTGAAAACCAGCCCTGATAACCGACTACCAACTTACCCACAACATCACCCGGAGGCGAACCCTGCGTATTCAGTTTGCCCTTCCCGGCTGCGCTCGGTGCATCAACAGGCATGTTTTTTTTAGTACAGCTAACGGATAGTCCCATGATGGCCGCTAAGCATAAAATGTTCATTTTTCTCATTTGGTTTGTATTTATAGGTTAGTAAATGCAAAAGGTTATCAATTGGCAATGAAAATTGCAGCAGCGCCTAAAAGACACAAGCCATTACCAATCAAGCATATAGCAAACCACCATCCTCACGACGGGGAATAGAACAAACACGATTCATTAAAGACTAGTACCTATAGTTAATGTATTAAATAGGCACGATAATAATTGGTTATAAACACTAATTTCTTTTTAAACATTAATCAATACTTAAAAAAAGCTTAATGGATTATATATTTTGATAGTATTTTAATATTAAAATAACTTATTCCAGGGCTCATATTAGTTATTCGCAAACAACCATTATTCGCTTTAACGGGTTAAATCAAACAGCATATTAACCAATAATTTACCTGCAACAGGATCCGTAACTGCTTTATCGAGCCTGATTTCTGATAACAATACTGCTCCCCTATCATCGTTTATTTTAACAATGGGAAATCCTTTGATCTTATCAAGTGCATGCATCCGTTCGGTAACATTGCCAGAGAGATAGCCATGTATTTTTATAAACGATGCCAGTGCCTCCACATGCGCATCACGATTAATACGGTAAGCGCCCGATACTACCGATGGACTTTCACGCAGGTTATTATTTAGGTAACGCATTTCCAAAGGTTCAATTCCATCAAATACCGGGGATTCTGGGATATCGATATTAGCGATCTCACTCCTTTCTTTAAGTACGCTCCTGATGTATTCCGGATATAAAGCATGTGCCATATCACCAGAACTAGAGAGCAAAACTTTTCTTCCGTCGTGAACCAGCTTCCTGATCTGTTTAAGATCAGAAGTTGTGGTGTTTATAGAGTCAAGTCCTGAGAGCAAATAAACATCTGCCTTTTGTTTTAGCGCATTTGTGAGTGTGGATGAAGCCGTATACTGAATGCCTAAACATTTCAACGCGGTAGTTATGTGATCATTAACGTCAAATACAGCTATCTTTTTACCTGATAGCTTATCGGTCCGCAGACCAAGTTTTGTAGCCAACAATACTTCATAACTATTTTCAGAAACAGTTTTACCATTGACTATCAATTGCAACTGTAACCGCGCCTCTTGTTTTTGCCGGGGTAGATTTTCGGGGATATTGATCTGCGGCTCTATCCAGTGACGGGTGTAATGATCAACATGTGGCACGGCGATATTGCCGCTCGCCAGTACAATATCTTTATCTCCCGTGAGTTTCCATTGCAGCGTTGATGCGGGTAATACGGAGCCATTTTCCTGATCGTTAATAACACAGACACGCACGGGCAATTTGGTACCGGTGTAAAAGTGCCGCCCCCAAAGTTCGGCTGATACCAGCACTGGCTGCAAGGCTTTTTGCATATCGTAATATACCGGGAACGGCTTAATATGATCATGTTGATAAACATTGGTAAACCAGGTGATCAATGCAAAATGTAATATCCCAGCCGAGCGATCATCGCTGCGACGCAAGGCTTCGGCAAGCTCTTTGGTAATAAAAGCCTGCGGTTTCATAAAATAAGCAGGATCATTGTATTCATAGGTAAATTTACCAGCCAGCGACTCCGGGTTTTGATGGACATAATTATAGAAGCGGGTGGCATGGCCTGTTTCATCCGTATAACCGGTCGACATTTCCTGGCTGATGAGCGGGCGTCCATTATTTTTATACCTTTGCTGCCACTCTCCCTTAAAATAGCTAAATATAGAGTAGTCGTACCAGTTGAGGTAAGCATGCTGATCGTCGATATCCCCGTCATCAATGTCTTTATAAAAATCGTCACCGAAACGTTTGGTATTGCGGCGATAGTTGGAGTCGAACACAATTGGGCGTGTAGGGTCGATCAGCCGCATGTGTTTAACCACATCAGATATGATCTTCATTTTTATCTTTGCTCTCTCTGTATCGGGGTCGTTATCATAAAACTTCATCTCGTTATTTACCGTCCAGATCCATAATGAAGGATGATTGCGATATTTTTTTAACAGATCATAAAATTCCTGTTTCCACAAATCGATGAGATTTTGCGAGGGCATACTGCTACTCAGAAACAACCACGACCAGGTGCCTTCATAACTTACACCAATACCGTTTTTATCAAAGGCATCCATCCAGGTTTCGGTACCCGGAACGGTATGGGTGCGGGTAACCATCATATTGCCCTTGTTCATAAGTTTAGTAAAAGTATCTGCCAGCAGGGTATCATTAGGCGCCAAGCCAAGTGGTGTTTGATTGGCACCCCGCAACCAGTAACGTTTGCCATTCAAATACAGATAATCCCCTTCGGCCTTAAAGGTCCGGAAACCGGAACGGATAATTTTCGAATCTGTTAGATCCCTATTAGTAGTTGTCAGCTTAAAATTAAAATCATAAAGATTGGGATGTTCCGGCGACCATATTCTGGGTTGCAAACCAGTTATGGCCGCAGTAAAGGTTCGCTCCTCTCCTGGTTTCAGTTCCTGCTGATCAAGTATCGTATGATTATACAATACATCATTGGGTTGTACACCGTTTATATCCGCGACAATTGAAAACGGCACCCCTTTATCGGTATAATTTTTTACTGTGATATCCAGATCAGCTCCCGTGAGATTAGGCTTAATAAATACATCCTGTATGCGCACCGGATCAGTGATGATCAACGATACCGGCTGCCAGATGCCTGCCGGGTCATCGTCAAAAAAACCATGCGCCAGGTCCTTCATCATTTTCTGGGTAACAGGCACAGTGACCGCAACGTCCATTACTTTATCAGCATCTTTAATATCCTTTACATAATCTCGGGTCACTTTTACTGCAACCAGATTTTTGCCGGATTTAAACAGACCTGTACCGTCTACTTCAAAATTGCCGAACATACCGATGTGGCTCCCGGCCTTGTGCCCATTGATATACACCTCGGCCACTTTTGATACGGCGTCAAATGAAAGCTGCAGATTTTTGGCGCCAATGTTGTTTGGCAGATTGATCCATTGACGATACCAGCCTACGCTTGTTTTTTTGTAATCAAAAGTATAGGCCTCGCAACGCTCAGTTTCTTTCTGATAATAGTTATCTGCCACACCCTTGCTGTCGTTGTTGTACTTTTCGCCATGCAACCAAACACGTATGGGATTCCAAAAATTGGGAATGGTTAATATATGCCAGTTTTTATCGTTCTCTTCGGGTAAGACCGCTTTCGTCTGATCTGTGATTTCATACCCTGGTGAAAACAGCCATTTACCATTAAGAGAAACAAGAGTACGCCCACCTGCTAATTGTTCTACAGAAACCGGCTTATAAGTAGCACGTTGCTGTTTGCGTAAAGCCTCCTTATCTTTTACAGTTACAGCATATTCTTGTATACGGTTGCTTTTCAGTTGATCCTCCCGCATCGGTTTAATAACCAGATCATCAAACTGGTTAGTGATCCAACTACCGCCCAGGGTTACCTTACCCTGTGGCGACAGATATGCTAGTGAGTCAACAATATCAATACGAGGTAAACTTTCATTGTTTAAAAACACCCTGATCCGTTTGTCGCTTACCTGCACCCTGAAATTATACCACTTACCAGGTTCTGGATGAAAATCCAAGTGGCGCAGCGCCAGGAAATCATCACTACCCATATACCCCAATCGGGCCAAGTAAATATCCTGCTGGATTCCTCCTTTAAGCATCAGCATATACCGGTCATCGCGGTTTCCGGCCCTAAAACCGGCACATATCTGAACCTGTTTGGCGGTATCCGGCACCCTCGCTTTGAAACTGATCTCATAATTCTTCCAATCGGCATCGCCAAAACTTATATATGCGTCTTTGGTAGTTAATATCCCATTGGCAACATGACATTCGCCACGACCTGTTTTTTCATACTGGTGACCAGGATTTTCAAAATTTTCAGTTAGGCTATTATCTTGTGCGTATAAACTGCCGCCAGTAAAACCAAACAGTATCAGTGTGCTTAAAGCTTTTGTAAGTACGTTCATTAGTAGATATCAATGTTATGTTGCATCACTCCGGATGCTATGAGCAGCAGACACGCCATCTGCCCGTCTGCTGCTGTTTTATTTAGTTCAATTTAAAAGCTTGTCGGGTAATATCCAGGTAAGTATAGCCATAAGCTTGTGTAGGCTCAATTTGTGAATCGACCGAAAAATTATTAAAAGAGTCGACAAAGATGAGCCTGCTTTTGGACGCATTACGTTTGGCTACATTAGTAAACGTTTTGTACCAGCTGCCATCAGCAGTACGTTGAACGCTGAGTTGGTTGGTTGTTGGATTATTGATTTGATAATTATAGCCAGCCATTACGCAGGGTACAAACTCCATGTTCCAGGCCTCAATGGTCTTTTTCCAGTAAGCCCAATTCTGATCGGTATATTGGGGAAAATTCCAATAACGATCATTATCCCCGGCCACATCGCCCATATTGGCTTCGTACATGGCATCGGTACAGTTTTGGAAACGATAATAATAACGTTCTGGCGGCGACCAACGGTTTTGCATCCCCACAATATACAGGTCGAAACCCAGAGCCGATAAATTAGCTCGCAGCTGTTTATACAATGCTACATTATCATTTGAGTTCAAATCCTGCGCGTTGTTAATGATGAGCAGGTATTTGCCGTTAACTTTTTGATAATTGGCTTTACCCAGAAAAAAAGCGAGCCTTTTAAAATCATTATAAAATGCCGTTAGTTTTGATGGGGAGGTTTCAATGGTTACTCCATTACCTGTAGTACCGCCCGAATTGGTGATACCTAACAAACCGGTATTGAGATTATAGGAAAGCGCAAATTTTATACCTGCGCTATTGGGCGCAGTCAAAAACGCATTTACAGTGGTTGAATCGATCAGGTAATTTTTGGTATCAAGCGAGGGTGAACGTACCGAGAATATAAAGTAATCAATTTTTGCAATGCCAGCGTCGACAATGTGTTGCTGCATTACTCCATCAGGAGGCAAGCCGTTGGTATAGCCATATTTACCCACAGTTGGTATTTGTGCAACATTGGCATTAAGGGTAGTAAAACTATAATAAAATGCCCCTACCGTATAGTTGGATGTTACAGGGACATCTGGTATTTGGTAATTCAAAAAATTATCTTTTACACTTGGATCGTTTTTTTTACAAGATAATAGCTCTACTGACATTAACAATATCAACAGGCTGTAACGATATATATATTTCTTTTTCATATGTCTGTTATTGATTAATAAGTAGATAGTACGGTATACTTTATACCTGCCGCGGTAAGGTCTTCAATGTTATTACCATACCACTTTTGGACAAAGCTCAGGTCCACAAAAGCATGTGCCTTTGTCCAGTCGGTTGGGGTATATTGGGGTTCTATTTTTAGAGGGGTAAATACATAATCGCCGCCGCCCAATAGTTTTACTCCATTGGCATTACCTATAGGATTGTTTTGAACCTCATTCTTGATAGGATAAATCCATCGGTCATTAAGGTTGGAGTAAGTAGTGAGCACGTTAACGCTACCCGGGTTGGTATGCGGTGGCAGTACTAAATTGCGTGTGCGGCGTTGTAATACCCAGGCTTCAAAGGCTTCATCGTCAAAAAAGTTTATCCACTCCTGTATCCATATTTTGGTTAGGTTATCAGCCGGGGTGCTGGTATTGATAAAACCCAGATCATAATTAAACCCTTTACCTGCAGTACCCCATTTAATGCCGCCCTGTGCCTGGTAGGCGGCAGCCTGGGCAGGTGTTAATCCCCAAAAAGCAAAATTTGCATTGATACCTGCATAATAATATTGATCGGCTGTTTGCGACCCTCCATAGCCTCGCTGAGCCGCTTCAGCCTTCATAAAGCACACCTCTGCGTAGGTCATCATATAAAATGGCCTGGTGGCAGCCGTTAACGCCGATGGCAGGGTACTAAAATTAACCGGTACCGTAGATCCGGCAAAGGGTGGATTTTGAAGTCCCCATTGACTTAAAAGCGCCGGTGACTTGGGTTGCCCCAAATGCGGAATAGGATAAACGACCACATAATGAAGGTTGTCCTTTCTACTTGTCAGCGTATCCTGAATATTAAAAGGCGTTGCAGCCTTGTTAAAATAGGCATCCAGGCGCGGATCATGATAGGAACGGAAATAAGTGAACACATAATCGCTCATAACAGGTGTGGCCGTGCCCTGGTAGGATGTACCCTGTACCAACATCACGTTATAAGGTGATTGACTGCCTGTAGCTGTGCCATAGGTTAGTTTAGGATCATCTGCGTCTGAGCCAATTAACGAGTTTTCGTTAGTCATCAGTTCACGAATATTGGCAGCAGCCAGGTCTGGCAGGTTATTTTGCACAGTTAAAGCAATACGCAGTCGCAGGGTATTGGCAAATTTTACCCATTTGGTCATATCGCCATTGTATATCACATCGGGGTTAAACTTATCACCCGAAGGGTTGATGGCGGCAGCATCAGCTTTCAGACGGGTAAGTAATGAGGTATAAATACTATTCTCGTCGTTATACTCTACATCGCTGTTATCTGTTTTGCCTGCGTTATCATAAGGTATGGGCCCATAACAACCTACCAAGTAAGTATATACATAACACTCCCATATATCGGTAATAGCCATTCGGTTAGTATAAGCAGGATTGCCCAGGTATAGTTTTTTAAGCTGACGTGTAGACCCTAATACATTGGCATAAAGCAAGGTCCAAGTGGCTCCACCACCGTCGTCACCGCCAAGATAACGCCCGGCTGGGTCAATCAAATGTGAGTATTCCCATAGGAAAATCACATTATTGGATTCAAACTTGTTAATGGTATTTACAAAGGCCCCCGTTAATACAGCCTCTGGCGCCGCCGACGGGAAACTGGCCGGATTCGTATTGATATTGGTAAAATCCTTAGTACAGGATACGGCAAAAGCAATAAGCAATACCGTTGAATATATGATGATCTTTTTCATGATTTTATAGCGAGAATTTTAAGTCGACACCATAGGTTGCATAAGGAAGCGATCCGCCCACTTCAAGTCCCTGGGCATTGCTCGAATAAGCAGCAGATTCAGGATCGATACCACGCGGCGTTTTCTGAAAGATTGTCCATAGGTTACGCCCCACTAATGATAGCGTAGCCAATCTGAACGGCGTACCTCTCAGCAGTCTTGATGGTAATGAATAGCCTATAATTACCTGCGATAGTTTTACATAGGAGGCATCATAAGTATATAAATGCGATATGTGGTTGGTTTGCTGCCAATAGGTTTGTGGCGAAATATATTTGGTATTCGGCGCCGACAAATTAGCCACGTAATTACCGTTAGCATCTACAATAGGCTGCCCGTTGCTGCCCAGCACCGGATAGTAGCCTTGGTAAATGGATCCTTTCACACGACCGGCTGCCGGATACGGCAGGTTATATATGCTCGTTATTCCATTTTGCTCATTAGCATTTTCGCCGAGTACACCATCGCTGAATAACCATGCATCACGTCCGCCCAATGTTTGTGTAGCCACACCTGATATAAAGTAACGATATCCCGTACCCGAAAACAATGATCCACCAATACGGCTTGATACCAGGAAGTTGAATGAAAAATTCTTATATCTAAAGTTTGATCCAAACGACATCAGCGCGCGTGGACTTGCATAGCCTACAATAGGGTTTACCGTAGTAAAATAAGGTATCCCAGTGGTGGGATTAATAATGGCATGACCATCGGACGAGTAAGCCTGATCCTGCGCCCTGATCACACCTATGGGTTTGCCTACTTCTGCGTAAACACCTGCAGTAACCGCCCCGCCCAGGTATACAGATGGGATACCCGGCGTTAAAGATTTAACCAAATTGCGATTGAGTGAGAAGTTATAGGTAGCATCCCAGCTAAAGTTTTTGGTACGGATGGGGGTGCCTGTGAGCGTAACTTCCACCCCTTTGTTCTGAATTTCGCCGGCATTTAATATTTGTGTAGTAAAACCAAACTCCGGAGGAGTATTGCCAGTAAGTAACTGATTCACCGTTTTTGATTTGTAAACATCCGCATCAATACTTAGCCGGTTATTCATAAAATGCAGCTCCAGACCCAATTCAGTTGAGGTAGTGAGCTCGGGTTTCAGGTTTTTATTTTTTAACTGCGACTCAAACGTCATATAATTAATGCCGTTAAAGTTGCCTGAGTTTACAAAAGCGTTGTACAGGTTATAGGGACTTGTATCGTTACCCACACGGGCTATCGACGCCCTGATCTTGCCAAAATTCAGAAAGTTGGGCGATATGCTTTTCCAAAGCTCTGTAAATACAAAGCTGGCGCTTGCAGATGGGTAAAAGAACGATGCATTTGCAGGAGGTAGCGTTGACGACCAGTCGTTTCTGCCGGTCAAATCAAGATAAAGGAAATCTTTATATCCAAAATTGGCGGTACCGTAAACTGAATTTACCTGCGATCTTAAAAAAGACTCATTAGCCGTAATAATACTGGTAGTATTTGCCAGGCTACGTACATCATGAACTGCCAGCGACGATGTGCCTGCGCTGGTGTTGTAATAATCTGTTTTACGCAGATTTCCACCCACATTGGCTACAATGGAGAAATCGGAGATTCGTTTGTTGTACATCAACAAGCCCTCAGTATTCCATATTTTGTTATTTTGCTGAAACTCAGTGTAGGAACCGTTGATATTGGACAGTGAACCCTTTTGAATAAAAGTGTATCGGTTGCCCCACAATAAATTACCCGATTCCTGTGCGCGAAACTGCAGATCTTTAAAAATCTTAATAGTAGCGGTAACCCCGCCAATTATGGTATTGTGAATATCCTGGTTACCATTTTCGTTGATATCCCAATAAGGATTTTCGATGCTGCCGTTACCCCCTCCGTTAAAGGCATTTCCATTAGCATCTTTCCATGGTATCAGGCTGCTCAATGGTATACTGGTTACCGCGTTGATCAAATAGTTAAGCGGATTTGCCGGATCTTCATTGCGATAAGTACGGTTGGTTACCCTTTCCTGTATATATTGCAAACGCGTCTCGATCTTGATAAAGGGTGTAAAATCCTTACTGGTATTTAGTTGAAAGTTATTCTTAGCCACTTGATTTTGCTTTTGCACCACATCATTAGCATCATACCGGGTATAAGAAAAACGAATAGCTGAATTATCGGTAGCATTGCTGAAAGCCACATTTTGCGACGACGCCCCCCCTACTTTATACAAACCGGTAACCGTTTCAGGGTTGGGTGAGTAGGTAGTTTGTTTACCATCAAAGGTTAAATATGGCTGCCCAAGCATAGGTACCCCCCAGTTACGACCTCCTCCTGTACCCGCCTGTATCACGCCGGAACCTAATGGCCCTACCAGTGTACCGGACAGCCTGCCATTGCCACCCTCACCATACACGTTCTGAAATTCAGGAAACTGTAGTACCCGGGATGCCATGTAATTGCTATTTACAGAAATGCCCATACCTGCATTTTTCTTACCTTTTTTTGTAGTGATCAGGATAGCACCATTGGCAGCTTTTGAGCCATATAGAGCAGCTGCATTGGGGCCTTTCAGCACCTCCATACTTTCAATATCATCAGGGTTAAGGTCCGCGGCATTATTACCATAGTCAAGATTACCTACCTGCCCATTAGAGTCGTTATTATCAATAGGTACACCGTCAACCACCCATAATGGCTGGTTATTGCCTGTAATGGAATTAGCACCACGAATCTGTACCTTGGTCGACCCCGTCGGCTGGCCGCTGGTTGATATCTGCAGGCCAGAAACCTTACCATCAAGCAAATCGGTAATATTGCCTGCGCGGGCTTCTGTCATCTCGTTTACATTTACACTTTGTTGCGCTACACCCAACGATTTTTTTGCCCTGGGAATATTGAGCGCGCTGATCACCACCTCGCTGAGATCTTTAGAGTCAGGCAATAGTTTGATATCGATTACTGTTTTCCCGGTGGTACTTACTTCCTGGGCTTGGTAACCCACAAATGAAAACACCAGCACATTACCACTAAGGTTTCCTAAATCAAGGGAATAAATGCCGTCTTTGTCGGATACCGTCCGGCGTTGAGTTTGTTTAAGAGTGACCGTAACCCCTGGTAGTGGCACCCCGGTTTCATCGATCACCTTTCCTTTAATAACATGGCTTTGTGCAAAACTGCTTAACGCCATCCATGTTAAACACAGAATACATAAAAGTTTCTTCATGCTTAAGATTTAATTGGTTTAAAATTGGACTAATTGGTGTCGCTAAATAAATCGTAATCCTTAATGAAACCTTAAACATTCCTTAACTGGCAAAAAAAAAGGAGAATATTAAATTATTTTAAATAAAAGACAATCAATTAGTTAACAAAAACCAATCGATACACTAAACCTTAATGGGATCAATCGAGCAGAATGGCAGACTGTTAACAAGTCAAGGTTAGTGTATTAAACATGATGCAATAACTTTATTGCACATGTGTTTCTGATAGCTATTCCTAAAGATTGCGTTGTGATTGTGCTTTTATACTTTTAATTTTGAGTAATTATAAATCCGGCAATATCCAAACCAGGGACAGGGGGCATTTACTTTGACCGGAACTTTAAGGAAAAATTTAATAAACCAATTAAAATTGTTAATATAGTTATTAATGAAACTGTCCTCTCATTGCTATAGATTTATATCTCTTTGTTTCTTAATAATTATACTTTGCTGCTTAAAAGGTTGGGGACAGCAGTCTTATGGCCTAGGTTTTTACAGCCATGAGGTAGTAGCCGATCAACGTACCAGTCTTGATCTTTTCCCGGAAGAGGGTTTCTCTCCAGCGCAAAATTTCCGGCTTTCTTTTGAGGTCTTCTTTTTGCCAGATCAGATAGATTATTTCGGCTACATCTTTCGTCTCATTGAAAACAGTAACCGTAATATTGATCTTATTTACAACAAAAGAGATATGGTTACCGATGCCCCTGATGCAGATCACAATCACTTTAAACTGATATTAGGTGACCGTTTTACCAAAATTGGATTTGATATATCACAAAAACAACTGCTAAGCGGATGGAGCAAAATAACGTTGGAATTTGACCTTGAACATGATCAGTTAATACTTTATGTAAACGGGCATAAATATACCGAACCAGGCGCACACCTCAGTAAAAAAGGTGTTTATAAATTATGCTTTGGTATCAACAACTACCCTAATTTTAAAACTAACGATGCTCCTCCGTTTAAGCTCAGAGATATCAGGATTGATGTTGGCGGCCAACCCCGTTTTCACTGGCCCCTAAATGAGGCAGAAGGATACGTAGCACATGATGTATTAAGCAATCAACGGGGCATTGTAAAACACCCGCTTTGGGTAAGGGCACTGCACCGCAATTGGGCGCAGATAAAAACAGTGAAGGCGCAGGGCATGGCTAGTATGGCGTTTAACCCGCTAACTGCCGAAGTATATGTAATAGGCAGCGATTCTTTATGGAGCATATCTGTTAAAAATGGCAAACAAACTGCATCTGCCTATGGCAATGACAGGTTTAACCTTAAGCCCAGTAATGAGTCTATATACAACATATATGACCATAGATTATATAATTATTATATCGACCATAAAAATGCCACCGCAGCAACCTATAACTTTAATACCCATACCTGGAGCAAAGATGAATCCTACTTTCCCATCATTGATTACTGGCACTCCAATAACTTTTTCTGCGCAGCCGATACTTCCTTATATGTAGTTGCCGGTTATGGGCAGCTTACTTATAAAAATAATGTACACCGCTATCATATCCCTTCCGGTAAATGGACGGAGGTAACTACCCGTGGCGACAGCTTTTGTCCACGTTATCTGGCTGCCTGCGGTACTACAGACAGTGGCCGCTATGCTTACTTTTTAGGTGGATACGGCAGTTCAAGTGGTCAGCAAATGTTGAATCCAAAAAACATTTACGACCTCGTTAAATACGATGTAGAAAACAAAACATTTAAAAAGATATACACGCTAACCCCCCCCGATGAAGACTTTGCCCTGGCCAATTCCATGATCATCGATAAAGAGCGGCAAACCTTTACTGCGCTGGCTTTTTCCAATCATAAATATAACGCTTACCTGCAACTGATAATCGGTTCATTAAACCAGCCCTCCTACCATACTATCGGCAGTAAAATACCTTTCGGTTTTTTTGATACACACGCATTTGCCAATTTATATTATAGTAAGGTTACCCAGCAGTTTATAGCGGTGACATTATCCAGATCAACCGATAATGTGTCAACGGTGAGCGTTTTTACACTCTCAAGCCCCCCTGATGCGGAACCTTTGGCCATAACTCTGCCAACAAACACATCAGGCATCAAATACTATATAACAGGGTTGTTATTGGCTCTTATCTCTGTGGCGGGTTTTGTTTATTATAAACGACGCAAATCTGCGTTACAACCAAATGTTGCCATAACAACTGAAAATGTTACTTCGCAAGCCCCCATACTAGCTAAAGAACAACAGCAAAAAATTACGGAGGCGGGCGCTCCTACCCCAAAAAGAACCATCCTGTTGTTTGGTGACCTAAAACTTTATACCGTTAAAGGCGATGATATTACCGGGCAGTTTACTTCTCTGATAAAAGAGCTTTTTTTGGTTATTTTGATTTACAGTTTAAGATCCGGACGGGGTATAAGTCCAGAGAAGCTCATTGAGCTACTTTGGTTTGATAAATCAGAAAATAGCGCTAAAAATAACCGCTCGGCGAATTTATCCAAGCTTCGCAGCCTGTTAAGCCAAATGGAGTATGTGCACCTGTCAAAAGAAACCGGCAACTGGAAAATAGAGATTGATTTTAATGAGGTCTATGTAGATTATCATAATTATTTAGAGTTAATGGCTAACCACAAACAGATCAATGAGAAAAAAATAACAGATCTGATAGAGATTACTCAACGTGGTGATTTTTTACCCAGTGCTGATTATCCCTGGCTTGACCAGATCAAATCTGACCTATCTAACGAAATTATTGATATCCTGCTGCAATATGCAAGCCAGATTAACCTGGAGCACGACCCCGAAATGCTGATCAAACTGGCTAATTGCATATTTAACTTTGACCCGGTGAATGAAGAAGCGATGACCATGAAGTGCCGGGCCTTATCATTCCTGGGCAAACACTCCCTGGCCAAATCTACCTTCCAGGCTTTTAACAAGGAATACTTAGCGTTATACGGCGAAGAGTTTAAAAAGGATTTTCATTCCATTGTGGCATAATACTAAATGATACTGCCAAAGCAGTATCATTTAGTCAACATTACTAATTAAGCTTTTGGGCGTAATGATTAATTAGTACGTACGGGCATGGTATAGCTCAATGGCTTCTCATTACGCAGCATTTTGGCGGCTTCGCCGGTTAGCCATAAATAGTGATCGCTGGGTTTGCCATCCATATCAATGAATTTGGCGCTATTACTCACAGGTGGTTTATCAGTCACCTTAAATATAGCGGTACCTTCATTAACCTCATCAAACATGGCTACATAAAGCATGGAGGCCCCTGCTTGTAATGCGGTAGATATCTGCTGCCAATAAAAACGGCCACCCTGTCGTGGTATAGATGCTACAGGTTTTACATCATCCGGAAATTCATAGGTACTCAGGTTATGCCAGCTAAAGCCAGGATAAACGCAAGGCACGTATTCCAGATGATTGGCTTTGCACCATTGCATGTCACCGATCATCAAATCGCGATAACGATCCATATCATTGTGCAGCAAGGGCGAAAATCGCTGCACTGTCCAAGGCAAAACAATATCTGCCTGCTTGATCACTTCATGTAAAAACGGATCATTCAAACAATCAGCATTCAGCTCGCGCCAAAAAGTGGGAACTCCCAGCATCACTGCACAGCCACCGTAAACAGGATCGTTCTTCAAAAAATCTATCAGTTTCATGATACCGATATTACGGATGTTATAAGGCCTATCCGGAAAACCCAGCCCCCAGATGGCCACTACAGGTTTACCGTTATTGTTCAAATATGTTTTATTACCAGGCTGATTGGTCACTTTTAATGAATCAACCAGATATTTCCAGTCAGCTATAATGGCCGAACAATCTTCACCTGTGGCATTAAGCCCTGAAAGGTCATACATGATGGCAATAGCCCTGTTATATTTTGAGGCTGCATCCAACGCGTTCTTAATTACCACACCTGTTTCATGGCGATCTCTTACGTTTTTGGCATAGCCCATGAAACGCTGCATAAAAACGCCATCAACACCGTATTGCTGCATCCACTTAAAATGCAGATCAACCGTACTTTTATCGTGCGAGCTGAATAGCTTGGCATTGCTTCCATCTGCCAGTTTAAATGGGGTAGTATAAGTATTGGTGTACTCGCTTACATCGGGCCAGGCATCAACGCCGCAATGACTTTCTGAAGCAAAGTAATGACTGAAGCCAGATTTTGTACCATCGCCCTCGGCCCTGAACCAGCCCTGATAGCCAGCCATCACCAGGCCATGATAAGTGGGGTAATGGGTAATTTTTGAGTGTTTGGTTTGTGCGCAGACAGCTACACTTAACATTAAAAAATACGCCACTGTAAAGTGTATCTTTTTCATAATTGCATGAGGTTTTATTTAGGTTATTAGTTTACATTCAAAATGCCCATCCGCAATTTCACACACGGATGAGCATTCTTTACTGAGACAACATTCTGGTGATTAATAGCCTGGATTTTGTGACCAGGATGAGTTAATATATATATCGTTTTGAGGTATTGGCGCCAGATAACGCTGGGTGATATCCCCGGTAAAGTTTATCGGGTTTTCGTTACTGGCACGTGCTGCTATAACTTCAGACAGCAGTTGTAATCGTACAATATCAAACCAGCGTATCCCAAACTCGCCTGCAAATTCATAAGCGCGCTCATTCACAACGGCTTTTTGAAAATCAGTGGCCGACAATCCTGTTTGCAAATTGGGCAAACCGGCTCTCGTTCTCACCTGGTTAACAGCGGCATAAGCCGCAGCCGATGGCCCACCTGCTGACATGGCCTGTGCTTCGGCATAATCCAGCAGTACCAAAGGGTATCTGATAATATCTGTAGTTTTATTGGTGCTTGGATTAATAGATTGTATGGCATTTGCCGTTTCAATTACCCCATCGCCCACACCAGCTCTGAATTTTTTGTAATATGGATGGCCGGCATGTGTTTCGGGTGAATTCCAGGGAACCAGTTTAAAAGTGATGTTGTTACCAGACCCTTGCCTCAATTTAAGCGTAGTGTAAAAAGTGGCATCGGTACGGTCGCATTTGGGTGCATTCAAAAAGAAGTTTATTTCGGGATAATAATCATCCCAACCACCTGACCCATCTGCCGCCACTTCATCTAAAGGTACACTTGATGATCCATAGGTACGATTTGGCGAGCCCCCACTAACATTAAATTGAAGGCCGAATATGGATTCAGAATTATTGTTAGTTGTAAATACAGAAGCATAACTGCTCATCAGATTATAATTTCCAGATCTAATAACAGTATCGGCTTCTGAGGCAGCTAGGGCGTAATTAGCGGTTTGCTTTAACGGCCAGCCGGCCATGGTTAAATATACATCGGCCAACATGGCCCTTGCCGCCATTTGATTTGCTCTGCCTATTTGCTTAGGATCATTATAGCTAACGGGCAACCAGCTTTTAGCAATTTTCAGATCGCTGATGATCAAATTGTAAATATCGCTAACACTGGCACGGGGCGGCCTGTCATTAACCGAGATTAATTTATCAACCAGGGGTACGCCCCCAAAAGTTCGCACCAAGTTATAATATCCCCAGGCACGTAAAAAGTAAGCCTGCCCTGCTGCCTTACGCTTTAAATCATCAGTTGAATTTACCTGCGCGTAATTGGTGATCACGTTATTGGCCTGGTAAATGGCAGTCCATGGGCCGTTCCATTGTGCCAGCATACTGGAATTGGTACTACTGCCGTTTAATTCGTCAAAAGCCCGCATATCTCCCTTATTAAGTCCGGGATCAGTAGTTAAATCATCCGCACCAAAATAAGAGGTGCTTTTATTGGTAAATGCATAAGCACCATCAACTGCATATTTGGCATAAATAGATGCCACCGCGGCATCCAGGTCGGCCTGTGTTTTGAGGTAGTTAACTGGTGTAAGGTTACCTTTTGGGTTTTCTGTAAGCTGTTTTTTGCAGCTGAATATAGATATAACCCCAAATAAGGCTACGATCATTGAATATCTTGTTTTCATCTTTTTATAATTTATATAGAAAGCTATTAGGTTAGTGAATTATAATGTGGCCCTTAAACCCAATGTATAGGTTTTGGGATTAGGTATAACGCCTGTTTCTAAACCTTGTGTAATAGCATTAGTTGAGTTAGAAACTTCCGGATCATAGCCTGGGTATTTGGTAATCGTCCAGATATTTTGCCCGCTCACATAAACTTCTACACTTTTAAACCCTGCGCGATTTAAAATGCTGGTAGGTATAGTGTAACCCAATGACAGGTTTTTGAGCTTGATATAGCTTGCGTTGTAAACAAAGCGACTGCTATTGATAAAATTCTGACTAGTGCTACTGAATGTAGGGTTATTGGTTTGATTTGTTGGTGTCCAAATATTGAGCGCGGTTGTGGATGTAGCATTACGAGCATCACCCAAACCACCTAAAGTATAAGGAATGGTACCGCTGTAGATCTGGTTGCCATGTGTCCCCTGGAACATAAAACTCAAGGTAAAATTACCATAGCTTACATCGTTAATAAAGCCGAAACTATATTTAGGTGTGCCATTACCAATAGGCATCAAATCAGCACCAGTATATTTATGGTCACCGTTTACATCGGTATATTTAGCATCACCGGGTTTCATACCAAATTGTGCGGCCTGTGCAGCTTCGCTCGTTTTCCAGGTACCTAAAAACTGATAACCATAAAACTCACCCAATGGCATACCTACTTTTAATATGGATACTCCGGTTTGTGCCGAACCAATATTGTTTACCACAATGTTGTCATCGCCGCCTAAACTGGTAATTCTGTTTTTATTAAATGATATGGTAAAATTGGTAGACCAATGCAGCTTCCCGGCTAATGGTGTTCCGCCTAAAGCAAACTCAATACCTTTATTCTCCAAACTACCGATATTAGCTAAATAGGTACCTCCTCCGTCATAAGCAGGCACTTGTTTAGCGTATAATAAATTGTTGATCTTTTTTTGATAAGCGTCAACGGTTAATGTTAAACGGCCTTTAAAAAACGACATATCTAAACCCGCATCCGTAGTAGTGGTGGTTTCCCACTTCAAAGTATTAGATACCGGCGTACCCAACGGGGTACTGATTGATGGCGTTGTACCATCAAAGTAATAAGCTGCCCCGCCAGTTACATATTGCGGGATAGTAGCATAGGGAGCTACAGCCTGGTTACCGGTTTTACCCCAACTTGCACGTAATTTTAAGTCAGAGAAAACATTCCATTTTTCAATAAAACTTTCGCGTGCAGCATTCCAGCCAAATGCTAGGGATGGAAAAGTACTGTATTTTTGAACCAAATGCGACGAGCCGTCAGAACGTAAACTAGCTGTCAACAGGTACTTATCTTTATAGGCGTAATTAACCCTGCCCATGAACGATTGTAGGGCATCCTGATAATACCCCGATGTAGTAAGTTGTGTGGTACCCAGGCCTAGGTTATAATAGCCCAAAGCATAGGTGGACAAATTTTTTGATTGTGCATTAATATTGGTATTCTGATGGTTTTGAAACTCATATAATGCGGTAACCGTTAATGCATGATCGCCCAACTTTTTCTTATACGTTAAGAAATCGCTTGTTTGATAAGCACGATACCTACCGGTAGCTGCAGCAGCATAATCACCTCCTACCAGACCCAAACTGGTTTGTAAACCATACAATGTTTGGGTTAATTGTGATTGATTTTCATAGGTATTATTGGATGTCAAAGTCAGATCATTAGTTATACGGTAGGTAAATACACCGGTACCGGTTATATTAGTAGTACTTACATCTACCTGTTGATTATTGGCCTGAGCCACCGGATTTATTTGGTTTGATGCATACTGGGATCTTAAGATATAGTTGCCACTGGCATCACGCACAGGTGAAGTAGGATCCCATTGACTGGCTTGTGCAAACGGATCGGTGATATCACCCGCATAACCTGTATTACGACTTTGTGGTAGTAGGGCGGTAAGGTTCACTTTCAAATCCATCCGGTCATTCAGTTTAATACCCAGGTTGGCTCGCAGCGTGGTTCTTTTATAGTACTGGTTAAGAATCAAACCAGGCTGATCAAGATGGTTGAATGATACCAGGTAATTCACATTATCACTGCCCCCTGATATATCACCCTGATAGCTTCTGATCCATGGCTTTTGCTGCACGGCTTTTTGCCAATCGGTACCTGGGTTATTTTTAAAATTGGCCAAATCAGCATCAGAAAACGCGGGTGGATTACCGGTTGTGGCGTACTGTGCATTTAAGGTACGGGCAAAATCATAAGCATTCATCAAACTTAGCTCTTTAGGTACGCTTGCTTTACTGAACCAGGTATTGATATTGATGATAGGTTTGCCTGATTTACCGCTCCTGGTGGTGATGAGTACCACACCATTGGCACCGCGTGAACCGTAGATGGCTGTTGCGGATGCATCCTTCAATATCTCCAGTGACTGGATATCGCTTGGACTTATCGATTCGATACTGCCACCAATATAACCATCTATAACATATAAAGGCTCTGTAGACCCGGTGATTGAATTGGCTCCTCGTATTTTTACGCTTAAGCCTGCACCTGGCTGACCACTATTACTGGATACAGTTATCCCTGCTGTGGTACCTTGTAAGGCCTGCTCTACCCTAACCAATGGCCGTTTGGCTATCTCTTTGGCGGTAACAGAACTAGTAGCTCCGGTCACATCCCTTTTCTGTTGAATACCATAACCTACAGCAACCACCTCATTTAAACCAATGGTTTTATCAATCAAGGTAATGTCCAGGGAAGCTTGTCCGTTAAAAACTACTTTCTGGTCTTCGAAACCAACATAAGTGAATATCAGTGTGGCGCCTGTCGGGGCATCTATTTTAAACGCACCATTAGCATCAGTTAAGGCGATGGTATTACTTCCCTGTACTTTTATAGATACGCCAGGCAGCGGCACACCTTTACTATCCTTAACTTTACCATTTATAGGCGCAACGGCCGAGGCATATTTGCCTTTTAAGTGCGTGGCTGCGGCGTAACTACTCCATGTTATACAGCATACCAACAGTATACATAAAAATCTTTTCATGCTCTATTGAAAATTTGGGTTATAAAAAATTGGTTTATTTAACTAGGAGTAAATAACCTCTCGGGCATTAATAAAATCTTAATAACAGATTAATATAGCAATAACAGAGAGCCACTAAACACAACACACTTAAATTCAAATATTTATATCGGTAACAAATTCAGAGTTTAATGTAAAAACCATCGTATCATTAGCTTAAGTTTGGGAGAAACACCTATAAATTATATTGCTTTTATAGTAGAGATAAACTGCGGGATTGCGAAAATCACTTACGGGTACTGTTTATACACATATAAAAAATGCCCCCTTTTAAAAAACATTAAAGGGGGCATTTTTATAAAAACGCGGATTAAACTAATTGATGGAGTATAAAATGTTACTACTGACTTAGCATACCCGTTTGAATTACCTTTTGTATTGATCCGTCTTCATTAAAATTCAACTTATCGACACAAACCGACCGTAAATTTCCACGACCTGATAATACGCTATTGTGATAAAAAGCATACCATTCACCTTTATACTCAACCACAGAGCCATGACTGGTATCACAACCTGTTGGCTCCAGATAAACACCGCCATAAGTCCAAGGCCCAAGAGGGCTTTTGCTTGTGGCGTAATTGAGCCTGTTGGCTCCTTTGCCATTTTCGGTATGGTTATCTGCATACGTCAGGTAATAAATATTATTTCTCTTGAATATCCAGGTGGCCTCATGGAAATCCTTTAGGCCATCCATTGTTTTCAATGGTTCAGCTATTTCCGTCATATTACTTTTTAACTTTGTACCAACACATCTGCCACCACCGCCGTAATAAAAATAAGCTTGACCATCGTCATCAACGAACACACAAGGGTCAATCATAGAGCGACTGTCATCGCCCAGATCAAGATATCCTTGTGACACAAAACCACTAGCAGGTTTTGTGCTGGTAGCAATCCCAACCTTCCAGGTTTTATTCCAGTCCGTTCCACTAGGATGCGGGAAATAAAAATAATACTTACCATTTTTATAGGCACAATCGGGTGCCCACATAAAACCACCCTCTTTCCGCCCCCAGGCTACGTCGCTTGCGTTAAGTATCTCACCGTGGTCTTTCCAGTGTACCATATCATCCGTAGAAAACACATGGTATTTATCCATCAGGTCGCATCCTCGCGGAGGGTCAACATCATGAGATGGATAAACATATAGCCTTCCATCACTCCAAACATGGGCAGATGGATCTGCTGTATAAATATTTCGAATAATAGGGTTTTGTGCCTTACCCGCCAACGGAAAAAAGAGGTAAATAACTAGGGATAGTCCCGCAAATGTTTGTGTATTTATTTTCATATTATATAGAATATTACTTGAATTTAATTTATCAGGCTCAGCCGATTTAGCTCATCAACTCACGAGCAAATAACAGCCAGCCCATTAAAAAAAAGTTAATATTCCCTTAATGTGAAAGTTTAATACAAGTAAAGGCCTTATTTCAAAATAATAATTATTAACGATTATGGTTGCTTTTTGTTAACCGTCCACTCAGCCATTTGAAAATCACGGGCACCATTATTGGCCTTAATGCTTATCCTGTAAAATTTGTATGCTACATTGTTGTTAAAGTGGTATATAATCCGTTGCAAACGATTTGGGAAACTCTCATTGTTTTTGCTGTGCAAATTTATCCAGCGTATACCATCTTCAGAGCCCTGGAGTACCCAGCTTTTGGGGTCACGGTCTGGCGAGTCATTTGCAGATGTCATAGTGTAGGCACCTGCTACTGCTGGTGTTTTAAGCTCAAATTTCATCACCAGATCGCCGGAGAAACCCGATTGGAAAAACTTAGTATTGGGATCGCCATCAACAACTTTTAATGAGCCTTCGCCAGCCGTAGGTCCGCCTCCATTATCGCGCGATACCGTTAACGTGCCTCCTATGGTAGCAAAATAGCTTTCACCAACCTTGGTCCGGTCAAAGTTTGGATCGGCTACATTTAGTATTATCTCCCTGGCAGCTGAATATCCCTGAGAGTTTCTTGCGGTTAATACTACGTGATACAAACCATCAAAAGCATACCTGTGTTTCGGTGCTTTTTCTGCCGACGTGCTATCATCCCCAAACTGCCACAATATATCGGTGTAATTGGTTGAGGTGCTGGTAAACTGATAACTTAAAAAGTCAACACTATCTGTGCGGGCAGCTGTGAATCCTGCTGTTGGCTTAGGCACATCCGGCTCAACCTTAGGTGCTGCTTTATCTTTTTTACATCCGGCAAATAATATTGCCGCTATTGAAAATACAGATATAATATCTAATACCTTTTTCATGTCCTTAATTTTCATTTAGCAATCATCATAATTGGTTTACGG
Source organism: Mucilaginibacter inviolabilis (assembly GCF_011089895.1). Taxonomy (NCBI): domain Bacteria; kingdom Pseudomonadati; phylum Bacteroidota; class Sphingobacteriia; order Sphingobacteriales; family Sphingobacteriaceae; genus Mucilaginibacter; species Mucilaginibacter inviolabilis. Next base: position 315,511 of record NZ_JAANAT010000001.1, on the reverse strand, counting down.
AGCCGGATATAATTGGCTTTGCGGTACTATTCTTCGGCCATTAATGCCCGCTGATGGCACTTCAAAAGTTAGCCTCGCCCGTTTTCCTCCACCATTTTGACGGTGGTCCGCTTCTATTTTATAACGTTTTCCGCGTTCTAAGAATATCTTGGCGGTACGGCTGTCTTTATCCCACTCTGTAGTAAAATCATTGATAATGGCTTTGCCGTCGATAAATAATCTCGATCCGTCGTCCCACTCGTTTTGCCAAAAAACATATTCCCCTCGCACGGGGGCAAGAAACTCACCCGTCCATCGGGTCGAACAATTATCATGACTTATGTTTGGTATTGTAGGCTGCCAAACCCCATCATTTGGCCAATCAATAGTAGGTTCTATTCGTATCAGATCTGGTTTTCTGCCATCAAAATCAAGCTGTTGATTATTTGAAAAATATTCAGCTTTTAAACCGGTGCCACTACCGGTTATATATGAGTTATTATCGAGATTTACACCGGGCTGTACCAAAACAATCAATTTACTGTTTGTAGGGTGTAAAATATGCTTTGTTGGGCCGGCCAGACTCACCACAAAGCCAAAGCGTTTATTGGCTGTTATGTTGGCGTCAAAAATAGGCCAACCTATTGATAAACGTATTTGCGCGGTAGCTGCATTGGAGTTTACTCTTATCAATGTGTCAATTGTAAACTGATCTGGCTTGAGGGCGATGGTATTATCAGGCAGCACCTTGCTGTTTACAAGAGTAGCTATGGTATCCATGTTTAATTTTACTTTAACATTGAATGCTCCAGCTGGAACACCCGCCAGGTTTATGGTTAGAGGAATTGTAATACCAGCCGGTGATGTGGTATAGTTTTTCTGATAATCAACATCCATAATACCACCACCATTTAAAAGTGACAGGTAGTGAATATCACTTTCCTTAACAATGGCTTTAGTATCAAGCACTACCAATATATTTGATTGCCCGCCTTTGATTTGGTTACCCTTACCCGGGTCGGTTAGTTTAAATGCAAAAGCTACATTTTTGCCATAATTGGCCTCAATAGCCGATAACCTGATGGTAGCGACCGACATAGCAGTATCAGCCCCAAATAACACATTAATTACGCTTGAATAATCAATTGCTCCTGCTGGTAATACTATTGTATTTTTTAGCGTTCCATTGGCGATCAACTTATTTACGGTATCATTATTAAGGGTGATACCCACCTGAAAAGCTTTACTTGCCGGCCCTGACAATGATATTTTAAATGGGACCTTAACAGTTTCATTGTCTGCAGTTATACCACCATTATTGGTGCCTGCACCAGAAATGTCCCTATCTGTGTTTTTAACCGGACTTAAATCATTCAGATCATTTTGCCTGCAGGCTCCTGCCAGCAGTATAAACAATCCTATAAGCAAACTATACTTATATTTTTTCATCATCAAATAATTTAGTTTATTGTGGTTAATTTTATTGATCAAGCCAAACACGGCCATCAAGGCCCCATGCCTGCCTATTGGGTATTCTGAACCAGTTTATTATTTGTGCCGGGATATCTGCCGTTTGCGGAACAAATACAGCAAGCGCTCCTGCAGGTGGTGGACAAATGAGGTCATTAAAATCCTCCCATTTATAATTTCCCTTTAATTGAAAATCGCGGGCTTGCGGGCCAACATCTCTGATTTTATCTCCCTGTCCATCTGTGCCTGGCCAGTAGGCTGCAAGAAAAGAATAATAAGGGTGACCTTCACTGATGGATGTTTCACAAGCATAATTACCAATCACAGCATCAGGCACATCAACTTTAAAGAACCTGATATCGCTTACATATACATCAGGCGTACCATGTCCCGTACCATTTAAAAAACCTAATTTCAGCGGGCTATTATTACTAAAGCTACCAGACGCAGTTACCTCCAATTCATTATTGAAAACACCATCGGTGTATGTTCTGATATATCGTTTACCAGCACGTATTTCACATTTGGCAGTAAGATTTTGCCATCTACCTTTTTGCAGATCGCCTCCCCGGCATTGATGGTAATCATTATCCTTAGTACCCCGAAATTCAAAATACCAGTAAGCATCTTCCAGGTAAATTACCCAGCCCACACCGGGGTGGCCAGCAGACCACTCTTTTCTTTTACCCAGAATACTTGGCCAAAAGAACTTGTCTTCGTTTTTCTTGACTTTTAGCTCAATGGTAAACTTGGTGGTATCATCCAGATTAAAAATATCAGCAGTATCTATCTCTGCCCTAACAGCTGTATCTTTTAAGCGCACAGTACGGCCCAGATATCTGTTACCCGTAAACGGCTTACCTATTACCCTCTGTTTATATCTTGGATTATAATAAATAGTAAAGGTATTTGCAGCTGTATTACTGAAAACCGTATTATCATCCTGATTAGCCGGAATAGCAAACTTACCGCCACCGCTTGAAGCTATCACCACCAGCCAGTCTTCGCTGGCATAATTCTTCCTATTTTTAAGTGCAGTAATTATTTCGCCAACGTAGCCATCAAACTTTTCAATAGCGGCTTTATACTGAGTCCGCGAATTATCATATCCATATTTGGCACCGGCTTCTTCAATATCATTAAAATGACCCAGGATCAATTGTGCCGTATCGGCATTAAGATTATTTACAACAGCGGTTTTGATCTGTTCGTCAGTATCAAATAATTGATTTATTGCAGCGCTCTGCGTCAGCTTGTTCTTAAAAATAGCCGATGACGAAAAAGACACAATCTTAGCACTCGGTTTTTCTTCTTTTACCCGTTCAAAAAACACAGGATAAGTTGCCAGATTGTTACCTGTAAGATCATCGGATAAAACCTTGTGTTTTTCTTTTTTAACACCGGTAAGCATATTGGCCCAATTACTTACATCGCGGGTCGAATCCGGGTCACTCAGTGCAACCCAACTGTAAATTGAATTGGGCAACAAGGCTTTAATATTGGGTACATTGGCACTACTTACAGACGCCCCCCTTGCTCCGTCAACAATAAGGTAAAGCACCTTGCGCTGGCCAAATGATGCTTTGGCCGTATCCGTATAATTTTTATCGGACAGTGCACGCACAAAATCCTTATTACATGATACAGCCGCTACAGCCAATGCACAAATGATCGAAAAAATTATTCCTTTATATTTTTTCCTGTTCCGCATCTCTTTATAAATTATAGGTTCTCTTAAAATTTATTCAATGGTTACGCGTATGATATTACTAACCTGTACGTTGTCAAAGCGATCAAACCCTCCAATTAGCAACAATCCTCTTTTTCCGTCAGCCGACTTGGTTTGTATGATATCATTCAAAGTACCCGAGAATGGCCCTGTGGAATTATAATTCGCTGCCAATTCACCTTTGGCGTTTAATACCATAAAGCCATTACGCGTAACGTTATCATATTTTTTGAAACTGCCGCTAACTACAATCAGCCCATCATCGAGTTGACGGGCAAAGCCCGGATATCCTCCTTCAAATGATTTGGCGTTAAAGGTTTGGTCAAGCGAACCATCCGTATTGAGCAAAGCCATGCTAATAGCCGATTTGCCGTCATATGTCCTGAATATCCCCGTTATAAGATATTTTTTGGTTACGGCATTGTATGTTAAAGATGAGATACTATTATCAGTACCTACACCGGTTTTAAACGATGCGTCAATTTTACCATCGGCACCTAACCGTATCAGACGACCAGCGGCTTTCTGATCAAATGTGGTAAAACTTCCAAACAGCACCAGTTTTTCCAATTGGTCTGCATCGGTATGCATATAAGAATCAATTGGCCCATTTGCCGAGGGCCGACCTTTGTTAGCGCCCATGTCAAAACGATAAGTTTTATCCAGTGACCCGTCAAGATTAAAACGAATCACCTGCCGTATTTCTGTACTATCCAATATTACTGTATCGCGGGTAAAATCATGATTATGCTCGGTATAAACCCGGCGTACATAATATCTGAAGTTACCTGTTGCCAGTATCTTATTCTGGTGCTTATATATCTTGCCTATAAAATCATTGGTTCCTCCGTTGAATTTGGGGAAGTACTTAGTTGTATCCGTTTGCGATGGTCTTCTGTAGGTCTTTATACCTATCGTATCAATGCTGCCATCAATATTTAAACTGGTAATATTGCTGATATTTTCTGTACGTTGATTGTAACCGCTAAACCCACCGGCAATAATATATTTCCCACCGAGTTCAATAACTCTGGATAAACCTCCGTTTGCTGCTTTACCGGTTCTGAATGTACGGTCAAACTCGCCATCGGCCGATGTTCTTACAAGTCTGTTAAGTGGGGTAATAATCCCTTTATTATCATAATTGGTAAACCAACCAAGTATCAGATTTCGACCATCGGCTAACGGATATACCTGATTTACATAATTATTTGCCCCTGCCGTGGCCCTGAATGAAGGATCAATATTGATTAATCCGGTCACCTTAAATATTGGGCCAATCACTAACTGGTCATCTATAGCAATAGAAGTAATGCCTGTGCTGCCAAACGGAGGCACTTTTACTTTAATGGTTGATTCCGTGACTTCAGTAACCTGACCGGGTTCGCCGTTGAACATAAACTTTATTTTATCCTTAAAGGGTATAAGCCCGGTAGCCTTAAAAGTTACCTCTGTACCCACCGAACCCGTTGCAGGTGTAGGCGTAGCATCTCTGCTTAGCGTAACTCCCAAGGGTGGTTTTCCGTCTCCATATGGATCCGAAAACTCTGTTTTATCCTTTTTACATGCCTCCAGGGTAAATACAGCAAGGATAATCGTTATGATGTAGTTAATTTTGCTCATGTTTCAATTCATTACCATTGAAAAAATCATTTATAACATTTTAATTGGATGGATGAAGTCCCGCGAAATAAATCTCTTCGTAAAAGTCGCTGGGGTTAAATCCAAAGTAAGCACCGTTATATTGCAGGGTGTGCACTACCCCGTTTTTGGGTTTAATATCCGAGGAAGATATGAGGGTACGGAAAACTGCATTTTCTGCATTATTTATATCATTTATAAATCCTATTACCAGTGTACGGGGGCCAATATATTTTACGTTATTGGCATCGCCGTATATCACCCCAATATTCACCACATCTCCGCTATAAGAGTAGTATAAAGCTCCAGGGTATTGGTTTTGCAGTGTAAGATCTATCTGCGGGTAATCTTTAAGCCTGTTGATGCCTTTAAACATATATCGCTGTAAATATTTTTTCCAAATCGCGGAGTCGATGTCCGACAATTTTTTCACGGTATCGCGTCCGGCATCGAACAAAAATTTATTTAATGAGCCATCTGTTTTGTTATTGCCAATAGTCCTTTTGATAACATCATCATCAGGAGCAAAAAAGGTAAAATCGGTTTTGCGGAATGTCTCTTCCATCCCAGCCAGTTTTACTATCTGCGCAATGGTATCAAACGGAACTGCTTTGTCCTGTAGATACTGCAACATATCTCCAGGATAATCGGCTTTGGCTTTACCTCCGTCCTTATAATACTCATCCCGTTTACAGCTGGTAAACACCAGTAAAAAACCGGCAAAAACAATAATTATATTTTTCATATTTCTTATTATTACTCTTTTAGGAATAGGTTAATTGCCTCCGTTTACCCAGTACATGTTCAATGACATAAAAGGGTTATTAGCAAGTGCATTACTATTGAGCGGCCATGTCCAGGCACCGCGATTAAATTTGTCTAGCGTTAATACATTATATGACCACTCGCTGTTCATGATTCTACGGGTACGAACCAGATCGAAATAATGATGCCCCTCGCCCATCAGTTCGCGCGATCTTTCCAGGAAGATAAAATCTTTAAGATCCTGCCCACCACCACCAGTATAACGTGTAGCTTCGGCTCTATCTCTAACTTTGTTAAGCATAGCAATCGCAGCATCATCCTGTCCCAATTCAGCCAAAGCTTCCGCACACAGCAATATTTCACCAGCATATCTGAATATCATAAAGGTGTTATCAGGATTAGCGTCCTCTTCGCCGGTTGCAAAGGCATTTTGGGCAAATTTGAGCATCATGAATTTTCCATTATCAGCATATATGTCTGAGTTAAACCATATGGAAACACGCTTATCTGCAGTGCCCGAATACAGCTTCTGCATGTATTCGCCCCGGTAATATGCAAAACTCACTCTATGCGTGTACTCGGGTCTTTTATAAGGGTAATGCAAAAACATATCCCCTATGGGTGCTACATTGGTATTCTGATCGCCATAATTAATGCTGCGATAAAACTCAAAAAGGCTTTCGTCCGATCGTCCTTTAATAACCGTTGCCCACTCACTTAGCGGTAATAATCTGTAGGCATTGCTCTTCACAAGTTCCTGCCCCAGATCGGCTGTTTCCTGATAGTATTTGTTTGCATTTGGTTTGTCAAAGCCAGCGTTCCACATATTCATATTCATGATGAGCGCTATAATACTGCCCTTGGTTGCCCGCACACCTTTTAATGCAGGGTCGGTATAGTTCCAAGGTATACCATCTTTGTATTTTTTAAGGTCGGCGACACATTTATTTAAAACGGACACCATGTTTTCGCGCGGTAATGCGGTTGAATGAAATGCATCGGTATAATAAGGCACATCACCATAAAGCCTAACCATGAAGAAATAAGCAAGCGAGCGTATAAAAGCCGCTTCAGCTTCAAATTGCTTTTTCTCGGTTTCGCTTACACCAGGCACACCTGTTTCCAGCTTCGAGATAAGGATATTGGCACTCTGTATTACCTGGTAATAACCTGTCCAATCGGTGATTAAATAAAAATTATAGAAATTCCATGGGGGATTGCCGTTTATAAGACCCAGCAAATCATTCCGGCCAAGTACCTCCACAAATGCGCGAGCAGGGCCATTATCAGCCTGAGCCTCAGACAACACCTCACCGGAGCGATATTCACCGGTAGCACCTATAAAATGCGTTTCATTAATTTTGCCGAAGAAGGTTCTCGACATATCATAAATATTGGCTACAACGTCGTCTTTTGAGCGGTAAAAGTTGTTTCCTGTTAATTTGTCAATGGGCTGGACATTTAAAAACTTCTTACAGGAAGGTAAACACAAGCTTGCTGCCGTTACTAAAATGTATATCACACTTTTTTTCATGATCCTGAATTTTATTTACTTGTATTGAGTTCAATATTTAAACCTAGATTATAAGTACGCGGTACCGGATATCCGCTTGACACGTCCCGCCCAAGCGAAGTCACGTTCTCGGGGTTGGGGCCTTTATATCCGGAAAATGTGACAAGGTTATTGGTGGAGAAATAAACCCTTACCGTGTTAAATCCGATTCTCCTGGTAAAACGGCGGTCAAACATGTACGAGAGCGTAACGGTATTGATCTTTAGGTATGATCCATCTTCTTGCCACAGTGTTTGATCGGCACGGAGAGGTTGTATCTGGTTAAATCTCGAAAACGAATAAGGATTAGGATAAACTGAGTTATCTCCGGGTTTGCGCCATATATCCAGGTTAGCCAATGGTACTACAGCTAATAATGCATAGGGATCGCGCATGATAGACAGCCTATCGGAAAGGGCATTATTTAAAATTGTGCGCTTTGCTGTGTAAGTGGCGTAAATATTTAATCCGAAATTTTTATAGTTGATATTTGTGGATATACCTCCCGTAATTAAAGGCTGTGAATTACCGGTTATTTCATAATCACGGCTATCAAGTATATAGTCGCCATTAACATCTTTAAAAATCGGGTCGCCGCCTTTAAATGCCAGGCCGTTTGTTTGATACTTTTTACCTGTTACAGGATCCACAGGCACGTTTGCGTCGGTTGAGTAAACCCCCTGATTGATAAGCAGGTAATTTGACAAGGTATTTTTACCTACTCTGAAAACAATATGCTGATAATTATTATAATCAAATTTGATATACTGCCCGTTATACTCCGCAGGTAGCCTCAACAAATAATCGCGATTAATAGCTCCATTAAACGATACTGTCCAGTTAAAATCTTTAGAAGTTATTGGCCGTACCGTTAACATGAGCTCATAACCATAATCGGCTATAGACACATCATTGCTTGTTTTCTTTTGAAAGCCGGTGCTATTAGGTAAAAATCTATCGAACAATAAATTATCTACTTTTTTATAATAGGTATCAAAACTTAAGTCAACCTTGCCTTGCAAAAGTGTCATATCAAAACCAAGGTTGTACTGCGTGGTTGTGGTCGGTTTTAATGCCGGGTTGGGTATAAATTCGTAGTTAACCCCAATAGTTGGATTGTTATTGAAATTACCATTCAGATTATACAGTCCATAAATACTTTGCAAACTGCCCGTTGGCACAATGTTCTGTCCCCAGGTTAATCTTAAACCTCCTGAGGTAAGCCAATCCCAGTTTTTAAACCAGTTTTCTTTATAATAATTCCATCTGAAACCGGCTGCAGGGTTTTTTGAATACGGGTTCTCTAAACCATTTGATGATGTACCATCCAAACGGTATGAAAGCTCCAAAACATATTTCTTTTTATAATCATAATTAAATGAACCGGCAAACGATGCTATAGTAGCATTTTTGTAATTGGATAATACGCCCCCGCCTCTTGAATTATAAGGATCGAATCCTATTGGACCTTCTAATTGATCGTTCGGAATGCGGGTTTGTCTGATGATACCACTTTGGCCGCCCTGCTTATATATTTCATTAAAAGTATTGATGAATATAGTATGATCTGCGCCGAACGTTTTAGCATAGGTGATAGCATTACGGTTATATAATGTAAAGTTTCGACCTTCATAATCATATATCTGCGCAAACTGGGCATTTGCGGCAGCAGGGGTAAATGTTGATTCGGCATCAGAGGTATAATCATAGCTGATGCTGGAAGACAAGGCAAGACCGGGAAGAAACTCATACCGGCCATCAATATTGGTGCGTATATTTCTTGTACTGTTACTATTTTTAGTTTGTAAAGCAGAAGTCACGCCATCGGGTGAAAGATAAAACGAGGGAGGTGGCAGTAAAGTAGAAGCCTGCCCATTTTGAGCTACTCCCTGTTGCAATAAACCAACACCATTTCCCTTGGCCTGACTACCCAAGGAACCGAATAATGAACCAAAAAACCTGAATTTATCATTTGGCTTAAACTCCATGTTCATATTCAAGTTATACCTGTCGAAACCAGTATTTTTAATAACCCCTTTTTCCGAATAGTATCCCATATTCACTTTATAGTTAAAGCGCTCATTTCCACCATCGAGGGATACGTTATGGCTTTGGTTATGTGTTGTACCGTAAAAAATGGCTTGCCAGTTTGTGGAATTGTTCCAGTAAGCGTTCAAACTATCAGCCAGGAAACCAGTCATGCCCAGCTTTCTCAATTCATCAATGGTTGTGGCATTTGATAGTATCTGCTGAATTTTTGCCTGGCGTTCGGCATTCCCACCAAGTGTTTCACGTAGCTTTGGTGTTGCATTAACAAAGAAATTACCGGTATACCGCACCCTTGGCACTTTTGAATTCCCGCGTTTGGTGGTTATGATGATAACACCGTAAGCGCCTCTTGATCCATACATAGAGGTTGCTTGCGCGTCCTTCATCACTTGTATGCTTTGAATGTCCTCTACCGGTATCAATGATAAAGGGCTCACCCCCGGTCCCTGTGTCTGAAAACCAAATTCAGCAGCCTTATCTGCATCCAAAGGCACTCCATCAATAATGTATAAAGGAGATGTGGGTTGTAAAAATGATTCGCTACCGCTACCTGTTACGCTCAGGGTTGATAAACCACGTACCTGAACAGAACCTCTGAAGCCAGGAGCCCCTGTATTATTTTGAACATTTAATCCGGCAACTTTACCTTGTAATAAATTTTCGACGTTTGAAGTTGGAACATCCTGAATATCCTTAGCCGTTATAGTTACCGAAGCACCTGGGGTACTTTCTTTATTTCTGTTCTGATAGGCCACAATAATTACCTCATTAAGACCCTTTTTATCCTCAGTTAGTGTTACCGTTATATTTTTTTGACCGGGCTCAAGTTTTACTTTTTCTGAAACAAAACCAACAAAAGTAAATGTGAGTATACTGTTAACAGGTATAGCAACAGTAAACCTTCCCTTGGTATCTGTTTGGGTTAAGCCCTTACCTCCCAAGTATATATTTACACCCGGCAAGGTTTTATTAGTTGATTTCTCGACTACCGTACCAGTGATAGTTACATTTTGCGCTTGAGCATGAACGTCTGTGCAGCAGAGCATCGTACAAACAACAAGCACTATATAAAATAGTATATGTTTTCTCATCGTGATAAGCTTTAAATTCGGTTATTCGTCTTCAAACTTTGGGTTGTCCTTTAAAAAGTGAAACACTACCTCCCAGTTCCCCTTTTTATATATGGCGAAATCAATTCCGAAACTTGCCACCACCCGGCCACCGCCAAATCCAATTCTGGAGTATTTAAATTCGGAGTGATCTCTTGTTCCACCAGGCGCATAAATAGTTGGTATTGCTACCAGTGGAATAGGATATGCAACATCATACTGCACATAGGTTGCCGTTTTTTGCATATTAAAGCCATGCACAATTTTATCCCATACGGTTTCGTTGAACAAAGCTGGGTTCATTTCTACCGAATCCTTATTTAGAAATTTAAACCTGAGTGAATTTCCGGTACCACCATTAAATGGTCGTATATAAACCACTACATCTTTTTTATCATCGTTGCTTTGTAATGGGATATCGGTTATTGCACCTATCACGCCGTTCAAAAATGGTCTGATATAGTTTCGGCTTGCCGGGTTATAAGGTGTTTTAGGATGCGGAGCAGGTCCACCAGAATAAATGTTAAAATCATCTGAAGGTTCATACGGGCGTTCACGAAATGGACGTACCTGCAAATCCCTGATAACAGTGCTGCCACCTGTATTACTTATTTTAATATCGAAGAAACGGGTATCCTGCGGAAAGTTGGTACTATCGGCCGGCCTTGGTTTAATGAGGTCATTGGTAGATGAAGCCCACATAATAAACTCACCAGACGAGCGCACTTCAAATAATGGGTGCTCTTCCAGTTTTCGTTTCGCCTCTATCTCGGCAAGACTTTTTTCAAGACCACTATAAGGGGCTGTCCATACATAAGTTTGCTTTTTCTGAAAAAGATCAGTAACGGGTTTTCCATCGCCAAAACGGGCATTAATTATCTCAAATTTTATCGGCTGGGTTGAATTATCGCCGTTAAACCCGCCCATTAAAGTGGTGCGCCCTAAAATTGGTTCAAAAATTTTATTGCTGTAATTTATATTTGAACTCAGATAATCCTTCTCGTCTGGAATACCGTATAACTTTCTACAGCTGCTGAGTACTGCTGCAGCAAACAGGATAGCTATAAATCCTTTTTTTACGAATATTTGCATCTGTTTAGTTTTTTTCATTGCATTGATATTTTGATCTTCCATAGCTTACTTCACTTTATTTATAGTCCACTCAGCGAGTTGGAAAAGGCCGCCGTCACGTAGTTCAGTGATATCTACACGATAAAATTTATAAGCCGTAGTATTAGGGCATCTGAAAACCTTTGTCTGGTATCGTTCCTCGAAAAAGAAGTTGCTCCTGCGGTCGAGTTCGGTCCACGCTTTACCATCATTTGAACCTTCATAGGTCCATGCTTTGGGGTCACGTTCCGGAGCATCGTTAGCCGACGTAAGTGTGTAAACTCCTGATACTGCAGGTTCATTTAACTCAAACTGCATCCACAAACGCCCCTGAAGATTAGCCAGAAACTTGGTATGATCATCGCCATCAATTACTTTTTTAGAGCCTTCACCATTATCGGGACCTCCGTCGTTATCTCTTAAAACGGTAAGCTTACCTCCTATCAAAGTCATCAGATTGGGCGGTGGCGGAACAAATGTTAATCGCGATACAAATTCATCAAAACCAAAGATGTGGTCGGGGCTTATTACATGGACAATACCATTTTTGGTACTGATATTATTAGAACCAGTTGTAGTGGAAGACCAGTTTCTGATGAACTTACTCCGTTTGGTATTACTGTATTCAATAACATCAGGACCTCCACCTGTTAGGCCAGATGCAGCTATTTTGGAAACCTTACCATGCATTGGGTATCCAAAACGTACGCTATAAAGATCAAGGCCGTCTTGCAGAAGCAGGGAGTCTGTGGTACGTTTACCTCTGATAATATAGTATGAAACCATAGTATCTAGTTGTACGCCATCAATGTTTGCCAAAAACAACGGATCTTTATCTCCTTGTCGTCTTAGGGTGTTCAAATTATTAATGGCTAACTGAAAACTAGGATTGGTAACTGCAAAAAGGGTAACATTGCTATCCGCCAGCGTTTGTTTTAAGCCCATTCTGTCTATCACAGCCAGCAATGAATCATATACACCTGGTTTACTTTTCAAATACTCGTAGGTATTACCCGAGAATTTTGTACTGTTTCCTGCGGCATTGTGATAACCACCATCTTTTTTACAGGCGCTTTGCAACAACACTACAAACAGCATATATTTTATTAGTCTTTTCATATATGGTTAGTTTATTTCCAAAATGGGTTTTGAGTTAACAGATTATTTTGTGAAATAAGCTTACGCGATACAGGCCAGTATATACCCTGCGAATTGATGAGTTTCAGAAATGCAGGGTTATTTTGCTTGATTTTATTATAGCGTATCAGATCATACCATCGATGGCCTTCGCCCAGGAGCTCGCGGTGTCGTTCTTTAAATATCATGTCAATGATATCCTGATTGAAATCAAATTCGGTTATTCCCCTTCTGGTCATTACCGTCGTTACTTCGTTCATGGCACCATTCAGATCACCCAAAACAGCCAACGCCTCGGCCCGAAGCAGCACGATATCTTCCAATCTGGTAAAAATCAGTGCACTGGTAAAGTATCTGAAAGTTGGATCAGAAACGCCTCCCTGGATAACCTTTATTTTACTAAAAATGGGATACTTACCATTAATGTTGGTAAAGTATCTTTCCGATCGCGGCTGGCCCAGGGTGTCTATGCTAAAGCGCTCATCTTTAGGCTGATCAAATATTTTCAGGATAGTATCTTTCGGGATATAAATATCAGGCACCTTTTTATTTACTACAGGCTCGGCCAAGGTAAGTTCTTCCAGGTGACCCGTTACAGATCCGTCGATGTGTCCCCAATCAGAATCAAAGCCAAACATCTGACTGGTGTTTTTATTATAAAAGAACCCGTTTGATTTGGTAAGGTCTTCTGTACTCTGATAATTGATACCACTTTTACCATAATTGTCTTCAACAAATTTGGTGTAGGTAGCCACATCGGTATAGTTACCCTGCCATGCCGCTAAATGAGCCAAAACCGCGTAAGCTGTATTTTTTGTAGCTAATGCTCCGCCCCACCGGGTGGCATCTTCATTATAATAATTGCCAGGTTGCTGAACATCGTTGCCACTATAAATAAAGGGTAGATCCGTTGCCGATTTAAGTATTTCTTGTTGCGCCCATACTAATATTTTGTTGCTGTTCTCGCGTGGTTGATTTTCAAACTTACCATCGTGCGAAGCGGTGATAAATGGCACATCTCCCCATATTCTCACCATATAGAAGTAAGTAAAAGCTCGTAAAAAGCGAACTTGTGCAACATCAACCTTCAGGTAATTGTCTGTATATCGCTTATCAGCGGCTTTCACGTCGCCAATACGTTCAAGGAAAATATTTGCCGCATTAATTATAGCGTAAAATCGTGTCCAGTCAGACAGGGCATCGATGGTTGGATAGGATGCATTGAGCTGGTTATTGGCCAATGCCTTCAGATCCTGCCGGTTAGGACTGATAAACTCACCCGTCCTTACATCGCCGTAAAGCCAGTGCCCATCATTGTCAGACAAGGCAGCCCTAGTAAGAGCGTAAACCCCTAATATGCCCGCACGTGCATCTTCAAGCTTGTTCCACATATTTTTTTCACCCACAACTCTTGAGGAATCAATATCCAGTGTTTTATTACAGCTCATCAGTGCCGTTACCAATAGCAGCGCGATACATGATATCTTTTTCATTTTTATAACATGATTTTTGTGATCGTTCTTCATATCATAATTCCATTTTTACACCAAGGGTGTATGTTCTTGGTATCGGCAAACCGTAGCCAGTATCATAACCATCATAATTTACCAGTTCAGGATCCTGACCCGTATAGGGTGTTATGGTAAACACATTATTCGCAGTTGCGTACACATAAAACCTGGTGAGTTTAATTTTCTTTGAGCGCATAACTTTGGTAAGATCATATCCTATGGAAACTGTTCTTAATTTCAGGAATGAAGCATTTTCAAGAAAAAGATCCTGATCTACCCGATACGGGATAACTGTGCTCCAGGGGTTATACAAGGGATACTTACTGTAATCGCCGCGCTTCTCCCAAAATGTGATCTCCTTAACAGAATTGACATCGCTATTACCTTCGCGGTTAATAAAGTCAAAGCGATTGGCCATTTCCTGGTGGATAAGGTCGCGGCCCAGATTGAAATAGAGGTTTACATTTAAGTTCCAATTGCCATATCTAAAAGTGTTATCATAGCCACCTGATATGCGGGGCAATGAGTGCCCTTTCAATGTCTTATCTTTGTTATCAATTACATTGTCGCCGTTTATATCCTGCCATTTGGGATCACCAGCGTGTAATGCAATACCATTATATTTAAGTGATTGACCGTTTACAATTGGTATTTCACTTTCAGATTTATAAATGCCATCGTTAGTTAGCAGCCAGTACTGATCTACCGGACTACCTACCTTTAAAAGCTTATTATCTATTATAATTTGGTTTAAACCTCTTGGCAGAGCTTTTAATTTATTAGCGTTATGATTAAGGTTCAAGGATGATGTCCACCCAAATTTTGTACTGCGGATGATATTGGCTGATATAGACACATCGATACCCGTATTATTTACAGCCATGCCGCTTTCGATCGACTGCTTATAACCATACTCAGCAAAAGCAGGGATACCAATCAGCAGGTTCTTTTCCTGTTTCAAGTACCAATCAACCGAAAGATGTAAACGGTTGTTCAGTAAACTTGCATCTGTACCCAGGTTTAGCTGATTTGAATATGACCACGGAATTCCATAGCCTACCCATCCGGTAGAATAAGGCCTGGTTAATACACCAAACCCATTATATCCGGGTACGGTTAAATTACCTGTATATCCTACCGATGCGGTATACTGAGGGCCCTGCGCATAATTGTCAAATGCGTTAAGCCTACCTAACCTACCCGCGCTTGCACGTAAAACAAGATCGCTTACAGTAGTACTGTGGTTAAGTAATTCTTTTTTAATACTCCAGGCGGCAGATACTACTGGTGAATAAAACCATCTGCTGGTAGGTTGGGCATTTGATGAGCCATCGGCACGTACTGTTGCCGATAAAAAATATTTTCCTTTAAATGAATAATCTGTTTTAGCGTAAAAAGAAACCAGGTTGTCCTTGATCTTATCCAGAAAACGATAGGTTAATTCTCGTGGAAAAGCTGTGGTATTCAGATAATCAGGGTTATCAGATCCATCTGGGTTTTTAGGATTTGAAACTAACAGATTTATTTTAATATAATCATTTACCCCTTTGTAAGCGTAAGCGTTGCTATACTTATAAATATCCCATTGAGTTGATTGTCCAAGTTCAAAATGAAAATCATGTACTTTATTTATGGTCAAATCGTAGGTTGCCCTATTATCTGCCATGATGCGTTGACTAAAACCAAAATAATTGGAAGCATAGCTATTGCCTTGTAAAAGAGTACGCGCATAAAATACATCGCGATAACCTTCATTGTAATCCACATTAAAGGTGGTCACAAACTTAAATTTCCCAAGGTCGATCCCTATTTTGGCATAACCATCAATAATATTGTTCTTATTATTATCAAAACCTTTTTTGTACTGTTCAAGGTAATCGGCATAAAAGTCTTTGTTGGGTGGCAGCGGCGCGCTCAGGTCTGGGAAGTAATTGATCTGGGCAAATCGGTCACGCAGGTATTTATTTCGTTGCCGTTCAACCCGGTTAGCATTTACCATAGCCGAAAAAAGGAGCCATTTTATAGGCTTCATGTTGATATTGAACATGGCGCTATATCGGTTTAGCCCTGTACCATCAGCAACACCTTCATTTTTCAGATCACCTAATGAGAAGCGGAAATTAGCCCGGTCGGTTCCTCCGGAGATGCCAAAATTGATACCATAAACTACCGCGTTACGATAATAAAGATCACTCCAATCGGATTTCCCGCTATAAACATTATTTAATGAATCGCTCAGATAAATAGGATAATTTTCATCATCTGAATATCTTCCATTAGTTGTATAGAGGTCATAAAAACGTTGCCTGAAAGCGTTTTCATATTTACCATTTATAGTAGTTACATGGGGCCGTTGCGCCAAACCTATATAAGAATCAAAGGTGATGCTTTTGGCAGCCACGGGAGTTTTAGATGTTAAAACAATAACCCCATTTACTGCCCGTGGGCCATAAATTGCTGTGGCAGCTAAATCCTTTAATACTTCTACAGAAGCGATATTATTCATATCGATATCTGCAAAAGGATTGGTAGCAGTCCCCATTCTGTTATAGTTATATAACTGTATATCGTATGCAAACGGGTGTTCGGTTACAAGCGGGATACCATCAAGTACAACCAATGGTTGCGATTGGTAAACATCTCTGGGAGAAAGCAGCGGCATAGGAACACCTCTTATAAACATATTTTGCACACTGCCTGGCTCACCGGAAGGCTCTTGTATATATAAACCGGAAAATTGTCCTTTTAAAAGCTGCTGCAGGGAAACACCAGGAAACTTTGACAAATCATAAGGCTTCTTGCTAACGCTGTCTGCCAGTTTATTATAAATGGTGTGTCTTTTAATAATATTTATACTATCTTTTAATAATGAATCTTTAACCACCGTATCGCGGCGGACATGAGCATTATCATTAAAAAGAGCATGCTTTATTTTGCTTTTTTTACCCTCATTCCCCTTAGCTAAGCCAGTAAGTGCACACGTGGTAATTGCAGCAAAAACCACAAGGCACAGCCATAAGTATCGCATAATTAATGGATCTTTAGATTGATGAAATAAAAATTTGTGATTTAAAGGATCATATCCTGTTATGTCCGCAAATGATTTGCGCGAACAAAGGATGCCTTTAGATTAAGTAGAATGTAATTCTTTTTCCATAGTGGCGATTTTGAGTAAAAAGAACACGTTACCAAAAATAATCTGCAGGAATATTCTTGACAACGGCGCATACTTATGCACCCACAGATTTGTCATCAGGGACGACGAAACCCTTGTGTTCTTTTCACTTTTGGTGATTAGGTTAATTAATAAATACTCTTGGCATCTAAAAACCTCCATAAGAGATTTTCATTGATGGCTTCCTTATCAGGATATTGATTCCCGGAAGATGTGGTACAGGTAAATCAGGTTCTTCATGTTAGTGATATTGGTTAATTTAATAAGTACATAAATCTCAAAAAAAGCCTTTCAGGTGGACTAAGTTATTGAGCAGTAACGTATTTTTTACAATTGGTTTTAACAAATATAATTAACAAAAACGTTTTACCAAGTGATATTAAAAAAATAATAAACTTTTATTATTTCGATCAGAAACAATCGATAAAAATTAAAAAGTTGACAAAAAAAAGAGCCTTTATTTAACTCATCTTTAAAAAAGAATAACATTATCAACAACTTAAAGTCATAAAAACAGGTCAAAACAGGATCGTAAACAGCTAAAAATCATCATAAAATGTAATTTATACAGTTTTAAGTTAAAGCTTATTATAGCATTTACAAAAATACAGTCATAATAAGCTTTAACTAAATTAGCGATATTTGCCTATTGGAAAACAGTCAGCTCATTTCTGAATAGTTCAACATCCAAGTTCTGAAGACTATAGGCTGATTTTTTCTAAATATGAGATAAATAAACCCAGATGGAAACGTTCAATTTCGGGCATCTCCATATTTTATGAATTTGACATACTTGTTAAAAGAACTTAGATATCTTTTAAATACCAGTTGTTATAATAAATGAATCCCTTTCCTCTTATTTTATTTAGCAGGTAAACAATTCTGATTTTGAGTGGCTTTCGCCAGTAGAGGCTCAGCCGAATTCTGGGTAATTTCCTGGCAGGTAAGTTTGTTTACATAACCGCTTTGCGTACTAACAACACTCACATAGTTCACTTTACCCTCAATCACCGTTATAGTTAATGGCGCTGATTTTTTCCCGTTTGATATTCCCCCGCTAACCACACTAACAGTATGTTGACCCACGCCTATATCATGCACGGAGTAAGATTTGTTTTTCAACTTACAAACTAACTGATCATCAATATATAATCTATAATTCACTGCAGAACCCGTATAACCTGTAGAACGTATCAGATAAACCTGCCCTGTTTTGGTTTGTGAAAAAGCATTAAAGGAAATTGCCAGCATAAAGGTCAAAAAAGCAAAGGATTTAATCATTTTCATAGATGTAAAATTAATATTCAATTAAAGATGATATTATTTTTTGGACACCAAGCAAGATTTAAAAAAGATTCTAACCTTAAAGGCTTTTATCCAGATTCTGATTTTAGGAATTTTTAGGACATCTGCAGGAACTAAAGAATACCCTAATATTTTATCAAAATTGCATATGCGTTAGTCGATCAGTAAACCTTTGGGTTAATATTAGTCTTTCACAAACGTTTGCGTTAATAAATAAGATACAGCTTTATTCAAATACAAGTAATTTCAGCTATCCAAATTATAAACCACTAAATCTAAAAATGAAGCGTATCCTGTTTGTTCTCGTATTTATATTTTTATATTTCTCATCATCAGCGCAAAACCCAACTTTTAAAATAGGAGAAGACTCATTTGAGTTAAATGGTAAGCCATATATAATTCGCTGTGGCGAGATGCACTTTGCTCGTATTCCAAAAGCCGAATGGCGAAATCGGTTAAAAATGGCCAAAGCCATGGGATTGAATACAGTTTGCGCTTATTTGTTTTGGAATATGCACGAAAAACAACCTAACCAGTTTACCTGGACTGGTCAAAGTGATGCAGCGACATTTTGCAAAATAGCAAAAGAAGAAGGTTTATATGTTATTTTGAGACCGGGCCCCTACTCCTGCGCCGAATGGGATTTTGGTGGTTTTCCATGGTGGCTCTTAAAAAACAAAAACATTAAACTCCGTACGCAGGATCCATATTACCTGGATAGATGCAAAAAATATTTGCTGGAAGTAGGTAAGCAATTGGCTCCATTACAAATAACTAAGGGAGGTAATATTATCATGGTGCAGATTGAAAATGAATACGGCAGCTATGGTGATGATAAGGCATATATGAATATCATAAAATCATATATTGAAACAGCAGGCTTTACTGTGCCTCTATTTCATTGCGATGGCCCCTCTCAATTAAAAAATGATCACCCAGATGGTCTTTTTCCTGTCGTGAATTTTGGAGGAGGACCTGAGGGTAATTTTAATGCGCTAAGGGCCATTCAACCTAAAGGACCGCTTATGTGCGGGGAATATTACCCGGGATGGTTTGATAGCTGGGGAAGACCGCATCATACCGGTAATACCCCCAGAATTATCAGCGAATTAAAATACATGCTTGACCATAAAGAATCCTTCAGTATTTATATGGTACATGGCGGCACTTCTTTTGGCACTTACAGTGGAGCTAATGCCCCTCCATATTTACCTCAAACCACAAGTTATGATTATGATGCGCCTATTGATGAGGCCGGTAATCCAACAGAAAAATATTACCAGATTCGAAACCTGTTCAGTAATTATTTACAAACAGACGAAAGCCTACCTGATGTGCCTGCTCTCAATAAAATACAAAAGCTGAAACCTGTTAAATTCACGTCCTATGCAGCGTTGGACAAAAATCTTCCTCGGCCGGTTATATCAGATACAGCAAAACTAATGGAGGATCTGAACCAGGATTTCGGTTGTGTACTTTATGAAACTACGATTAAAGCCGGAGCCAAAGCTCTGCTGCAATTTAAAGAGATACACGATTATGCCTTAATTTATACTGATGATAAACTAATTGGCACAATTGACCGCCGGAAAAATAAATACAGTATCGAAATACCCAAACGGGAGAAAAACACCAAACTGACTATACTGGCAGAGGCCACTGGTCGTGTAAATTACGGCTATGCTATGCATGATCGAAAAGGTATACACGGGCAAGTATACTTACTGACCGGAGAAGAAAAAACAGAGATCAGAAACTGGAAAAACTATCCTATACAGATGGGGGAAAACACAATTCCGGTAAAATACAATGCAATAACCAATCAGAACCCAACTGTTGGATTTTATAAAGGCAATTTTACCGCCGATAATTTACAAAACACCTATTTGGATCTCAGTAAATGGAATAAGGGTCTTGTTTGGGTAAATGGTAATTGCCTTGGTCGCTACTGGAATATAGGCCCCACTCAAACCATGTTATTACCCGGCAGCTGGCTTAAAAAGGGAAAAAATGAAGTTATAGTTTTTGATCTTTTTGGAGTAAAGACACCCGAATTACAGTTTCTGGATAAGCCAATACTGGATATTGTTAACGAACAACAACCTCAGTTGCATAAAACGACCGGTCAAAAATGGATATCAGATCAATTACGTCCGCATTTTGAAGGCACCTTTGAAAACACTAATAAATGGCAAAACGTAAGTTTCCCACCAATTAACGCACGTTATTTTTGTTTAGAAGCCCTATCTGAACAAAAAGGTCAGCCTTATAGCTCCATAGCAGAAATTATTTTAATAGATGATCAAGGAAAAGAAATTCCAAGAACAAATTGGAAAATTGTTTATGCAGACAGTGAAGAACTAAATGGTGATGATGGGGACGCATCAAATGTATTTGATTTACAGTATACCAGCATTTGGCATACTGAATGGGAGAATAAGGCTCCAAAACCACCACATCAAATCGTAATAGATCTTGGAAAATCCTATAAAGTAAGTGGAATGAGGCTTTTACCCCGCCAGGATGGCGCCAATGGCAGAATAAAAGATTACAGGTTATTTTTTTCATTTTCACCCTTTAGAGGCTTATAAGAACAGTACATGAAAACTATCATTATTGCTATTTCTTTGATAATTGGTGTTTCTGTGCAGGGATATTCGCAGCAAGATCAGAAATTAGCTGCACGGATCTTGGCAGATAAAAAACTGGATACCGTGTACGCCAAGGCTACAGCCCTCTTAAGCAAAGGGTTTAACGCAGGCGATGGTTACCCACAGGTATGGATACGTGATTTTAATACTTTTATTGAAACTTCATGCAAAGTTTACAACCACGATAGTATCCGCACTAATCTACTCACTTTTCTGCGGCTTCAACAACCTAATGGCGAAATTGTAGATGGATATGTATTAAAAGGACATGTAACGTGGAATGATCCAAACATTTATACCTCACCTTATGATAGTACCCATGTGGGCTTTAAAAACACAGTAGAAACAGACCAGGAAACTTCGCTGATACAGGCCATCGCCAAGTATATACGTGTTACCGGCGACAGATCTATCCTTAAGGAAGTAATTGCAGGTAAAACTGCACTGCAACGACTGGAACTTTCAATAGCCTATCTATTAAAGAATCGTTATTCAACTAAATATCATTTATTAACCGGGGCCACTACACAAGATTGGGGGGATGTGCAGATTGAAGGCGGAGCTACAGTAGATATTGATAAAAACACCCACTGGGCAATTGATATTTACGATAATGCCATGTTGGTAATTGCCTTGAATGATATGATTGGCTTTTATAATCAGGAACAGGGTCAGCACGATTGGCGACAGTTGAAAGTGACCACGATTAACTCGATCCGAAAATACCTTTGGAACTCAAAAAACCATAAATTTATTCCTCACCTCTATCTTGATAAATCACCTTTTCCTGCAAGTTTCCATGAAGATAAGATTTATTTTCACGGAGGCTCGGCTATAGCCATTGAAGCTGGTATTTTATCAAAAAATGAAATACGGCTTGTTAATCAGGATATGTTACGTAATGTAAAATTATCTGGCGCACCATCCATCGGATTAACACTTTACCCAGTTTATCCAGAAGGAATTTACAAAGGCTCTACCGCATCAAAACAATACATTTACCAAAATGGGGGCGATTGGACCTGGTTTGGGGCACGGATGATACAACAGCTCATCAGATATGGTTTTATTAAAGAAGCCTACGAAGAGTTACAACCTATGGTTAACAGAACCATTAAGGACAAAGGTTTTTACGAATGGTACAGTGTTAATGGTAAGCCTAATGGATCCGCTTCCTTTAAAGGATCAGCAGGCGTGTTAGCCAATGTCATAGATCAATTAAAAGAATGGGCAAGAGGCGCGAATAAGTAAGATAGCTAAGACTCCGTAGCTGGCACGATAAACTGGTGACTAAACCAATTTGTGTCAGCTCCGGATACATCTATATTGGCACAAAACAAGGAGCCGCTTAAGGGATATTGCTGTAATTGTTCATCGCTCAGGTCCGCTCTGGCGGTAGTGATAAACAACAGATTCATATCATTTCCTCCAAAAGCGCAATTGGAAACATTTGGTGCATCAACATTTACACAACCAATCAAATTGCCCGAATGAGGATTATAACGATTTACGCAACCGCCACCCCATATGGCAACCCACAACATTCCTTCTTTGTCGATACACATCCCATCTGGTGTATGATCAGGCTCTTTTATGTGAACAATAACCCGCTCATTAGAGATATCACCTGAAGCCAGATTAAAATCGTAGGCTTTGATATTATAATCAGATGAATCTATATAATACATTGTCCGGTTATCTGCCGACCAGCAAATCCCATTTGATATGCTGATATTATCCAGCATTTTTTTCACCTCACCATCAAATCTGTATAACGCACCTTCATGCAATTTTGCATCCACATGCATAGTACCTATCCATAACCTGCCAGCTGCATCACATTTACCATCATTAGAGCGATTATTTGGCTTATCTTGCTCAATCCTTACTAATTCCCTCAATTCTCCGGTTTCAAAGTCCAGTTCTTCAATTGAACCCTGCAATGCTACTATCAATTTACCATTAGTGGCTGGTACAACTGTCCCTACCCTTTTACCAACATACTTTTCCTTTATTTCTTTTGTTATCGGATCAATACACCCTACTTTTCGTCCTTCAATATCAACATACAGAAACTTCTTCCAGCCTTCGTACCAATATGCACCTTCTCCTAGAATCAAATCTGTTTTATAGAGTACTTCAGCGTTCCAAACTTGCATTGCGTAATTGTTAGATAGATAATCTGTCATGCTTTCTTTAGATATTATGATCCTGCATCAGTGCGCTTCTACCTCCATCTATCAGATAGGTGGTACCCGACGCAAAGGCTGCATAACTGCTTGCAAGAAAAACGCACCAAGCACCCATATCTTCAGTAGTGCCTAATTTTTTAACCGGGTGCATATCTATTGTCCGCGTTCTTTCTTGTTGAGGATCCTGGAATGAGTTAAACCATTGCTGATTGCCCGGGGTATCAATGAAACCGGGGGCCAGGCCTACCGTTCTTATTTCAGGGTTCCATTCAATAGCCATACTTCTTACCAAGCCTGTTAAAGCAGTTTTAGCCAGGTTATATGGGAAACAGCCGGGAATAGAACTGTATGCATGATTGGAAGTTATAATAATAATGCCCCCATTATTTTTTCGGAGATAAGGTTTACATAGTTTTGCCAGCCGCCAATGTGACGCCAGGTTCAGATCAATGTTTTGATACCAGTGTTCATCATCGCAATCTTCAACACCTTCAAAAATATTACCGCCCGCATTGGATATTAAAATATCTATTTGACCAAATTTTTCAATTGTATTCTGGACAAGTTTTTGCAAGTCTTCTTTTTTGGTAACATCACATGCACTATACAATGCCTTACCACCTTGATTTTCCACTTCATTTATAAACTCATTACCAATGTTTTCCAAACCACAACCAGAAACGTTAGCACCCGCTTTTGCGAACATTTTGGCGACACCTAATCCGATGCCTGATGAAGCGCCAGTTATCAGCGCTGTTTTCCCGGTATAATCAATTTGAAACATATAATATACTTTTATTACACATAAAAACCTGGTCTCGAAACTGTTACTCCTGGATATTTCTCCATTTCTTCCTCTATTAAATCTACCCCCAAACCAGGGCGATCACTCAGATGTAGATTCCCATTTATGACCATGTCTTTAATAGGATGGGTAATCACTGTATCTCTCCATGGTACATCATTAAACATAAATTCCTGTCTGAAAAAATTGGGTACCGATGCACATACATGAGCAGAAGCCAGTGTAGATAATGGTCCGTTGGGATTATGAGGTGCCAGTAAAACATTATATGCTTCCATCATAGTGGCCATACGTTTCATTTCTGAGGGACCACCGCAACGGGTTATATCCGGCATCATGATATCACAAATATTTTTTTCCAATACCGGGCGGATACCATACCGGGTATAATGCCGCTCACCAACACATATAGACACATTAGAAGGGATACGCTCACGCATGGCCCGTAAGGTATCGGCACTTTCAGGTCCGGCGGGTTCTTCATACCAGGTAATATCAAGTTCGGATAATCGCTGAGCCATTTTTACTGCGACCCGATAATTAAGCATAGCATGGGTCTCAATCATGATATCAAAATCTGGGCCCACCGTATCCCGAACGGCCTTACTCACATTAAAGGCCAGATCTTGTTGAGCAGCGGTAAGGGTTAGATTACTTGACAAATCTTCGCCGTATAAATAATTGGTATGCGCAAAGGGATCAAATTTTAAACCGGTAAACCCGGCTTCTTTTACCTTTTTTGCCTGCGCGGCATAGTCATCATCATTGTGCCCGCCACCGGTAAACCAATAATTAGCATATAATAAGATTTCCTTACGGAATGCTCCGCCCAGCAACTCGTAACATGGTGTATTGAGCACTTTACCTTTCAAATCAAGCAAGGCCATATCGATGCCACTAATAGCACACATGCTGGCTCCGTAAGGCCCAATCCAATTCAAGTCGCGATATAGCTTTGTCCATATAAAATCCGTTTTCATAGGGTCGAGCCCTATAATACGCTCTCCTACGTGTTTTGCAGCATGGTAAACAATGGGACTACCTGGCCAGTTTGTGGCTTCACCAACGCCAGTATGCCCGGTGTCTGTATATATTTTCAGTAATGTCCAGTTATATTTAACCCCTTCAACCAGCCACACTCTTACGTCAGTAATTTTCATATTTTTCAGTAACAGTTACCTGTCATTTTATTTCAATATAAGTACTAGTTTCCCTTTTAAAACATTATCTTTTATTTTAATTCTTCCGGCTGAATGCGGAGACCCATAAAATGGTTCTGATCCATTGTTACAATAATCAGCTATCAACCAGTTTATATGTTCGTCCTGCAACCATGTACGGGAAGCTTGAGTTGCATCAGAAAGTACATTAACCAAATTTCCCAGATCATTCTGTAGTGATGCGTTTTGAATATATCGCTTGGTAGAACGAAAATCATTGCTTCCCAAATCATTTGTATCGTCTTTCCAGTCACTTTTTTGTACAATACCCCAATCCTCCACCGCCTTCATGTGCTTTGCATTAAGCTTGGCAGTACCTATTGCCCGGGCTATATCATTTGCCGGATAAACAGTAAATTCTGCTTTTCGTTTCCAAGTGAGCTGGTTAAATGATTTTGGCAACTGTAACATTAATCCATATTGGTACGGAGATCTATCGGCCTTTGTATATTGTACCTCGTATTCGGTTATCAATTTCCCATCATTCGTAAACAAATAGCTTTGTTTTCCTTTACAATCAGCATAAGTAATATCCATAGAAAATTTCAATCCCGAATCAGTCTTTTGTACTATAATATTACTGGCAAATAAAGTATATGAAGGATAGTTTTTAAGCGGATAAATATTATTCTGATATGTTTCTCCTGCTACGTTGGGTTTACCGCCATCCTCATCATTCATGGGTACCATGCTAAATACCGGACCTTGTTTCAATATCTCCACCTCACCTTTTCGTGCCGAGATAATGATACCCGTATTTTTGCTGATGATATATTGTACATCGCCTTGTTTTACCATGTAAGCGGCATCATTTTCTGTGTAGGATACTGCCACCACATCCTGATTAGTTAATATAGGTTCATCAACCGTTGTTTCATATTTTTCTTCATCGGCAATAAAACCCCGTGGGTCTTTAAAGTTTATTTCCAGCGTTTTTACATTACCGGCAGGAATTCTGATAACTCCGCTACTGTGGGGTCTAATATCTGCTTTAACTAGTTGCGGAACACCATTTAAAACAGCAGTAATCGTCACCTCTTTTAATGAGATAAAATCATACCGGTTCTCTACACTGAGTTCAATATACTTTTTACCAGCGGATGGCCAAATAATCTGCTTTATTTTTATAGGCGAATAGGCCTTTCTCATACCAAAATACTCTGGTTTTGGTCGGCGCCACCCATCTATAGGTCCCCAGGGGCCATAACCTATAATCCTCCCGTCGGGCATATGAAAAGTATCATCAATGCCACTCCATATAGCACCGCCAAGGCACCCTTTATGATAGTACATGGAATCATACATGGTTTCCAGGGGTTTTCCATAACTGCTTCGCACACCCGGGTCAGTCAATAATTCGCGTCGGTTGTAACAAGAAATATGAGCATACTCACCGAAAAGAACCGGACGTTTCATGGTATCGCTTGCAGCGGCTCCGTTGATGCCAGGATAATGATATACAGCGATATCGGCTTTACTATGGGCATTATTATAACCACCCCAACATTGGTCATGAAAAGTTGTCGAACGCGAAGGATCGAGCATTTTAACAACTGCTAATACCTTTTCCCACAAAGGGCTCCACTCCGACTCGTTTCCGAGTGACCAGATGATGATTGATGGATGGTTACGACCTGCCAATACATTTTCGACATCGGCATTAATCATATAAGGTAAAAACCGTTCATCTTTATAATCCCATTTTTTCCAGATGGGTGATGCACCGTGATTTATCCAGCAAAGAGAGGCTTCACTTTCTACAAATAAACCTAACTCATCGGCTGCATTTAGGAATTCTTCGGAGGGCGGATAATGTGATGTGCGGATATAATTACAATTGGCAGCACGAAATAATTCAGCATCCTTACGATCCAATTCAGGACTAATACTTCTGCCTGTTAACGGATATATGGAATGTCTGTTTATGCCGTGTAATTTTATAACCCTGCCATTTATCAGTAATTGATTATCTTTTATGTTAATCTGTCTGAATCCCAGGTTCTGATTTATTGTTTCAACAGCTTTACCATTGACCAATAAAGTGCTTTTTAAATGATAAAGGTAAGGATGTTCAGGATTCCATTGCTCTGGTTGATGTACATTAATACTGGTTTGCGAGTTAGCCATGCTACCGGGTGCGACATTTTTTTCCAATGCCGAGAGCTTTTGAAAAATCACCGTACCTTTTGCATCCGTTAAAACATATTGAAGCTGAGCAGATGCTGATTGTACGGCCTCATTAGCTATGTTCGATTGTATTTTTAATGTGGCATTTTTAAACTGCGCATCAAAGGTTGTTGTGGTTACAGCAGAAGCAATGTTTATTGAAGGCACTGAAAACAAAACTACTTTACGTAATAAACCACCAACCGTGTGTACAGCATATTGAGAGGTACATGCAAGCCTATCGCTAATGGTTAATGCCTGCACTTCCACTTGTAATAAATTCTCATCAGAATTAAGAGCCTTGGTAACATCTACTTCAAATGGAACAAAACTACCTTCGTGCTCACCTACCTTTATATTATTCATCTTTACAACCGCATGAGAACTTACACCATCAAAGCGTATTTTTATCTGCCGGCCCTTCCAATCAGCTGGAATATTCAATTTCAAGCTGTATAAAGCCGTTTCGCCTTCATTTACGGTAAACCCCTGCATTTCCCATTCGCCGGGTACGTTAATGTTATGCTTTGCTGCATGCCCCAGCACCTGAAAATCCCATTTACCATTTAACAAAATTTGAACCTGCTGAGTTCCTGTTGTGCTTGCCGGTAAAGGTGAAATCCGGGGAATTTCAAAACCATTGATTGCGCTCTGTCCAAAACAATAAACAGGACAAAAAAAGGCCAAAAACAACCAACAAAGTCGATTACTATAGGATACCATATTTTTCAAATGCCTCCTTTGCACTCATCCCTTCTTCGATTTTTTTCCGCACCGTTTTTTCGCCCCTGGCTTTTTCAATGGCCAGTTTAAATACCTCTTGTTCAATTTCCCTGGGCACAACACAAACGCCATCGATATCGCCCAAAACAATGTCTCCAGAATTTATTTTAACTCTATTGATTTTAATTGGCACCCGAAAATCAATCACCTTTCCACGTGGTGCCTGATCCTGCGCATAGCTACCGTAAGAAAAGGTTGGAAAATTCAACTCTAATATCTCTTTGCTATCTCTTGAATATCCATCCACTATTGCCCCGGCAGCCCCCAGCTTAATAGCCCTGGCACTCATTAACTCGCCCCACAAAGCATAAGTAGGCGAAGCTCCTGCACAGACATACACTTCATTCTTTTTTAAATCGTCCAAAGCTTCCAGCATCAGGCCAAAAGGTTTATTTAGGATAGGATTATGTTCGCTTCTTTCAGAAATCACATCTGCTTCCAATACAGTCATTGCTCTTCCTACAATATACATATCTTGCCTTAATGGTTTGATCTGGGGCGATAAAAACTGGTGAAGAAAACCCATTTTATCCATAATATCACCCACTACGGCTGTATAAAGTTCTGTACGTATTAATTGAAAAAGTTCATCATCGTCCGACCAAAGTGCTTCCGAGTTATTGTTATTTGCCATTGATTATTGAGTATGCTAAGTATCCTGATTTATTGAGGATAAATATAGACCGTATACTAATCCACTTTCAAAAAGCTATTTAGCCAGTTAATAAACTATTTTATCATTATTTAATTTATAATTATAAATAACAGTTAATTTAGTTTTATTTTAAACACTTATACATCTGCAAATGAAACCCCAGTTAATAGATATTAATTTACCTGGCAGTAGGACCATTCAAATAAAGAAATTGGACACCGCTTACCTCACATCACCGTTACACTTTCATCAGCTTTGTGAGTTGGTATGGGTAGAAAAAAGTTTTGGGAAGCGTATTGTTGGTGACCATATAGACAATTTTGAAGCCGGTGATCTGGTATTAATGGGTCCAAACCTACCCCATATATGGAAAAATGATGAAGCATTTCAGCAGGAAATGAAAGAGGGTAATGTTAAATCAACTGTTATTTATTTCCCTCCAGATTTTTTGTTGAATTTAACAGACGAGCAAAATATTCTAACCCCTACAGCAGAACTCATCAAAAGATCAGCCAGAGGCTTAAGGTTTTATGGGGACACCAACAAAAGGGTAACAAAGATACTTGCAGATATGTCGGAAAATAATGGGTTTAAAAAGATCATTTATTTTTTGCAAGCTATTGAAATTTTGTCAACCTCGCAGGAGTACAACTATTTGGCGAGCCTCTCTTTTAAAAATCAGTATGACGAAAAGGACACCAAGCGAATAAATGATGTATATCAGTTTTCAATGCACAACTTTCATCACAATATTGAGCTTAAAGAGGTAGCTGATTTATGCAATATGACAACCAATTCATTTTGTCGTTTTTTTAAAAGCCGCACCCAAAAATCATTTACACAGTTCCTGAATGAATTGCGAATAGGCCATGCCTGCAAATTGATCCAGAATGAAAGTTATTCCATATCAGATGCATGTTATCAAAGCGGATACAATAATCTCCCCAACTTTAACAAGTTTTTCAAATCAATTACAGGCTTTACGCCGTCTCAATATCGAAAGAAATCAAAATTCTTAGATTCCCTTACAGGTTCCTAACCTTTGTTATAAGAGAGGTTATGGCTTTGTTGGGTGACCAATGTTGTCTTTTAAATAGCTTCCAATTCCAATACTGAACTGGTACGCGCCCATTTCAAATACCACTTCAGTCCCTGTTCCATTAATGTTTCGCCGCTGAATATCTGACCATTTTCAGGGAATTTTGCCTTAGCTCCACTGTTTAAATTTATTTCCGTAATCCTGTATTTCTTATTCGGGTCAAGACCATTCATTTTTAATTCAGGATAAGTATCGGCTTCAATACTTTCAAGATTATAGGCAAAAACTACAGCCTTATTTTTTGTACTGTCGACATACATAAGCGACGCAAAATTTGTTTTATACGGGGATACAAGCCGGTACAGATCGCCATAATTGATTACATTTTGAAGCCGTTTATAATTGTCAGTGACTGTGTGGCTTAAGGCAATATCAGGCTCGCTCATTTTTTTTACCATAATATCGAAACCCAGCTTACATGACATGGCCACGTCCAGTTTGTATTTCAGCGATTCACTACCCGCAGCAGTAACATGTGCACAAATAGCAAGCGCAGGATAAAAATAAGAATACCCCCATTGAATCTTTATCCTGTCCATTGGGTAAGTATTATCGCTTGGCCAAAATTCCTGGAAATACTTTAACGCGCCATACTCAACGCGGCCTCCCCCGCTAGCACACAACATCATATCCAGATTAGGATATTTTGCGCGCACCCGGTCAAGTACTTTATAAAAACCCTGCGTATAACGTACATACATAGCGTCCTGATCTTTTCCAAGATAAGGGCTATAAGCATTATCCATCGAACGGTTACAGTCCCACTTCATGTAGGAAATATTGGGAGATTCCTTCATCAGCTTATCAATAACTCCAAATACAAAGTCCTGAACAGCAGGATTAGTAAGATCTAACACTAATTGTGTGCGATAAAGATGCTCTGGCCTATTTGGAGCCTTCAATACCCAATCAGGGTGCTTTTCATACAGCTCGCTTTTAGGATTAACCATTTCGGGCTCAATCCATATCCCAAAATTCAGCCCTTTTGCTGTTGCCTGCTTTACCAGGTAGACAATACCATCTGGTAATTTTTTTCTATTCACATCCCAATCACCCAGCCCCGCTCGTGAATTATCGCGCGGATATTTATTGGCAAACCACCCATCATCCAGCAAAAACATATCGACACCCAGTTTTTTAGCCCCGTCGAATAAATTCACCAGTGTATCCTGGTTAAAAGTAAAATAAGTGGCTTCCCAGTTATTCAATAAGGTTTGCCGCTTTTGATGTCCGTTCCATATTCCATAATTAATGGCCCAGTTATGAAAGTTACGACTTACCTGTCCTTCGCCATTAGTAGTATAAGTGAATATAAAATGTGGCGTTTCAAAGTTTTCTCTTGGCTTTAATGAATAGTCTGATGCATAAGCGTTGACGCCCGGGATAATTTTCAAAGAATTGCCCATATCCATATTCAGCTTTAATGATTCAAACTGAATATCGAAATTTCCGCTGTAGGCAAGAGTTCCGGCAAAAACTTCCCCTGCATTTTCGGTAACGTCATTATTGGGCGATACCATAAAGGATGGATTATAATTACAAGCCGTTCTTACCCCAAGTTTTGACTGAATGCTGAATATGCCCGGAGCAAGCTGGAATTTATGCACTTGCATTTCATAATTGTACTCTCCGTAAAAATGAGTGAGGTAATTTTGCTGCGAAGGAATATTAATAAAAGCCGATGCATACCGGTTAAGTATAACATCTGACTTTTCGGTATGACGGATACTTGTCCAGGCTTCAATAATGTTTTGCGTTTGATAGGTGCGGTAATGCAGTGTCACAAAAAACGGATATTGAGGGTCTTTTAACTCAATCTCTGTATTTACAATATTGTTATCCGCATTGCTCGTTCTCGACGACACATAATCCAAAACAAGGGACATATTGCCGTCGGCATGCTTAACAGCTAAAGCGGGTTCGTTAAGATACGTTGAGCCGCCGGTTGCATAGGCGGGACTTAGGGCCGAATTGATATTTCTGTATCCTGCAGTATCTGATAATTTTTTGCCCAGGTAAATTTGCTGCAAATGGCCTTCAACATCTCGCTGATATACGATGGCAAATGCCTTAGTGTCAATAATAATTTTTTGCGCCTGCAGTTTAAAAGGCAGTAAGCACGAAAATATTATCATGTACAATAGTTGTTTCATAATAAAGTTCAAGTTTTTAAAAATGCTAATCAGACGAGTGCTTTTTAATTTGCCTGGATATAAATAGCAAATTAATAGTAACGGTCATTTAAATATTGATTTTGCGCCTTAACAACACCATTGCTAAAAATCAAAATAGATAGAATAGAAAATATACATTTTTCATAAAAGATATTCAGATAATTTGTATTGGTTTTAGCTATTGGCGCGGATCAAATCTATAACTAGCTGGCCATGCATCCTACTCGAAAATTGCTGAGTTATAACCATATTTTAACCTTAATTGTATTAATTGACCATTGGGATGGATTATTTATTGAATAAATACAGGTTTTGATGATACCTTAAGTGGTGGTTGAGATAAAATTAAAGCCGGTTGAAAAACAAATACATCCAACCGGCTAAAGAAAATGCTCTTAGTTTTTTAATGGGGTTAAATTTATTGACTATAAGGCTTTTGTCCAAAAGAGAGTTAAATGAATCCTACGATAACTTCCTGGCAGGTTAACTACTTTGTCATAACCTCAATCTTGCCGCCGCTATGAAATAGGTTATTTGGCACAAAATAGCCCTTAATTTCCTTATCGTTTACTTTTATAGCTGTTAATGCTCTCCCCTTTCCGGGTTTTGTTATGGTTAATATTTTACCTGTATTTGTTTTCCATTTTACTTCATCGAAAAGCGGAACTGTAACCAAATACTCGGGGTCAGTGGCCGAAAAAGGATAAAGGCCTAAAGCGCTGAATACATACCACGCTGACATTTCCCCTGCGTCATCCATTCCGCTAAGCTCCAATCCTCTTTCTCCAATGCCATATAAGTTATTTAATATATGATCAAGGATCTTTTGTGATTTCCATGGTTTGCCAACAAAATAATAGGCAAAAGGCGCCTCATGATCGGGCTGATTACCCTGGCAATATTGGCCCACCATAGTTTCTACATTTCTGGCAATGTAATGAGGATTCCATGGCATGGTAAAAAACGAATCCAGCTTCGCTTCAAAGTTTTTCGATCCGCCATATAGTTTAACCAATCCGGGCATATCATGAGGGGCGAAGAAGGATACCTGCCAGGCATTCGCCTCCCTGTACATATATTCATAGTAAGGATATTCAGGATTAAAGTTTTTCACCCATTCTCCATTTTCTAACCGGCCCCTCATAAATTTTGTTGAGGGATCAAATACATTTTTATAGTTTTTGGATCTTGCCATTAAGATCCTGTAATTGGCGGTATCACCCAATTTTTTGGCGATCTGAGCTACAGAATAATCGTCATAGGCATATTCTAAGGTTTTGGATACTCCGGCTTTACCCTTACTCTCTACATTAGGATTAGTAATATCAGGGTCAGATATATAGCCTTTTTTGATATACTCTGTTATGAATGGACGCGTCCCACCTTCTATATTGGCATTTCTTAGCAATAACTGATAGATGCCTTTGATATCGAAATCATCAATGCCTCTGAGATAAGCACCCGCAATAGAAGACGCAGCATGATCACCATGAAAAAAAGTGGGTATAAAGCCTGTTTTATCCCCCTTATCTTTCAGCGATTTAATAACATTAAGTGTAACATCGGGGCTGATAAGACCTAAAAGTACATCCTTATTACGATAGGTATCCCATAAAGAAGGCTCTGTATAATAGGTAATGCCAGTTTTTACCACATTATTTTTGATATCCTTAAATTCTCCATTTACATCGCTACGCAATGCCGGCCACAAAAATGATCTGTAAAAACACGAATAGAACATTTGCTTTTGTTTGTAAGTTCCGCCTTTCACCTGGATAGATGATAATAACATCTCCCATTTTTGGTTGGCTTCTTTCCGAACTACTTCAAATGTTTTATTGCCTATTTCTTTTTCCAGATTTTGTTTGGCGTTTTCTACACTCACAAATGACAGGCCTATTTTTAGTTCCACGGGACCTGTACTACCATTAGCCAAATGAACTATGGCAAAGCCGGTGTGTTGGCCTTCATCTTTCTTTTCTAATTTTTCAATTTTGGTATTCAGTATTGCATAAAAGTACACGTTTTCACCGCTCTGGAAACCCTGTAAAGCAAAATCCCCAGCCTGGTCAATCTTCCAGGTTGATACATGACTAAGCGCTTTTGATAAGTCAAAAAGTATTTGTCTGTCTGTATTGTTTTTATATTCGTACTTGTGGTACCCGCACCTTAATGTAGATGTTAGACTCACGTTAACATGATAATCATCCAGGTATACCTGGTAAAAGCCGGGAGAAGAGCTTTCGTTTTTGTGCGTAAACCTTGAGCCAAATTGTGTACCCGGGTTTGAAAGCGGCAGAATGGGAATGTTACCCAAATTCCAATGGCCTTTATTGGTATGCGTAAAGCCTACGATAACTGAATCCTCATACTCATATCCGGCACCAGCGGGCTGAAATTTTGTCATCGGACTTAATTGCACCATGGCGTTAGGCAACGAACTGCCAGGAAAGGTAAGCCCAGACCATGCCCGCCAGCCTTTTGGTAACTCATAACCCAGAATCTTAGGATCGGTAACTCCCTCCGAGCCAATAAAGGTGTTTACATATTTTGTATAAGTTGTTGTTTGAGCGCTTCCGACAGTTGATGCAAGAAGAATGGCCATTATTACGTTTAAAATGCTTTTAGCAAAATTTCTCATCTTTAAAAATAGCTTGATTAAATCAATTGATCCAAAATTGCGAGTGTACTTTTATTGAATTTTTCCTTCAGCTTTTAATTTAGCTGCTGATTCAATCATCATGACACCACTTAACTGGGTGGTAAGATCGGTACTACCAGATGGAAGTTTAGTCCAATCCGGGCTTATCATCATGGATGGCCTGCTTATACCCTTAGCACTAAGCGACTGGGCGTTTTGTTGCAAAAAGTTGGCATATTTAGCTTTATTATTCGCATCCAGATCAGGCAGCTCAACCAACAGGGTTAGATAGCGTACCACAACTCCTTTAAATAAACCACCGTCTCCTTGTCCTTCATTTTTGAGTATTCCATTTACTGTAAGGTTCGGATCAGCGATTTCGTTGTTAGCGGTACGTATGGCATCCTGAAGATACATAGGATCCTTTGTAATATTATAAAGTTCAACAGCCGAACCAATAAATAAGCCCTGGTTATAGGTAAATATCCAGTTATCAACCTGCCCGTCCTGGTTCCGGTTAATACCATCCAATACCAGGCCAGATGTTGGGTTAACCAGACTGCTTTTCATCCAGCTATATAAGCTTTTAGCCAAAGCAAGATCTTCCGGTTTGTTTTGCAATTCATAAAAACGGGCGGCCAGAATAGTTGCATTCCCGGTTGAAGGTATGTTTTTATAATAGAGTTGAGATCGTTGCCAAGCAATCCCGCCTCCTGCAATGGTATTTGATCCCCCTTTTATTTCAGTATATAATTGCTGCGCCACATTCAGATAATCAGCATCGTGGGTTATTAAATAATCTCTCAGACTGGCGTTGGCCAGCCAGCCCATATCATCATAAAATTCATTGGGATAGCCTCCACCGTTCGCTATTTTAATTCCGTTTAACAGCGCTTTCATACGTTGGGTATAAACAGAGCTTTGAGTTCTTAAATACGCATCAGTCAAAACATCCAGCATGTGCGCATTGGGCCAGTAATTAAAGTTAGTATTACCCGCGTTATTTTGGATAAAGTAATTCCCATTGGCTGATATAAAGGTTGAATAAGTAGTGCTTTGCAATGAATCAGCCAGCGATAAGTAATTATAAGTCACGCTTTTTACAGTTGTATCAGGCACTTTAGGAGATGTTACAGGGTCGTTCTTCTTTGAGCAGGAACATGCTGCCAGTACAATCCACACCATAAATATGGTTGTTATATCAAGAGTCCATTTCTTTTTCATAGGTATATCGGTTTTATTAACAAAAGCTGCGCTTTATAAAGCGCAGCCTTTTAAAAATTTATTTTATAATGATGGTATTGGTATAATTGGCAATGCCCGGACTATAATTCACATTAACATTACAGTTTTGATTATTGGCAGCAGGAAGAATCTTGAAGCAGAAATTATACTGCGAGTTATCAACCGGATACATATAATAATACGACAAAGGTGAAGTGGCAGATGGATCGGGGTTATCTGAATTTACGCTTCCATACCACTCCACAGATTGGTTTCCGGCAGCGTCCATAACCACAAATTTATATTTATACCGGCTGTCCAACCCATAGGATTCTTTTGGAATGACTATAGTTGTATTAGCGATTTCCCATTGGCTGTTGCCTATGTAGGGTAAGGTAAAGTAAACTTTGTTATCCGGTGCAGAGAAAAAGCCAACAGAAACAATCTGCGTAAGCGTTGCGGCAGCATTACTCAGATCTATAGAGATTCGATAAACATTTTTAGCACCCGTTACCGCTGTACTTCCACCGGCTATAACTGAGGTGTTATTTTGTATCGAGTATACAGTTGGAGTCCCGCTGTTTTTATCCACTAAGGTATAGCTGCCTGGCTGCAGAGAAGTGTAAAGTTCAAAAGTTCCGTCGCCGGTTTTTTTGAAAGCGATGGCTTTTGTGATATCGTCACCCTGCTCTGTAGCGGTACCTGTAAGGTAAAGTGTGTTAGGAAGCACCGCAAAACCAGCTGGCCTTGTGACCTGAATAGTATGACTC
The DNA here is from genome assembly GCF_011089895.1 of Mucilaginibacter inviolabilis. Lineage (NCBI taxonomy): Bacteria > Pseudomonadati > Bacteroidota > Sphingobacteriia > Sphingobacteriales > Sphingobacteriaceae > Mucilaginibacter > Mucilaginibacter inviolabilis. Next base: position 278,599 of record NZ_JAANAT010000001.1, on the reverse strand, counting down.
TCGCCACTAACTTTTGCATTGGTTGCTTTTGAAGTAATAACCGCCCATTTAAATGTCCCGGTACTTAATGAGGCGATGCCCGCCAACGAGGCAACCGTATTTAAAACCTTTTGGGTTATTGTGGCCTGTGGCTGAACACCAGAACCATCAGAAAGCACTTTATAGATTGGTTTACTAAAATCACCATCGGCTTTATCAAATGCCACTTCATACAGTACCAGATCTTGTGTTGTGCTGGCAGTCCATGTAAACAACACGCTCGGTCCGGTTGTGGGTTGTAAGTTAAAACTCGCCTGATTTGCAGGTGCATTCAATGCAGCAACCGGCGCCACATCAGTATTCAGTGCCCTTGTATCCTTTTTACAGGATGTAAAAGCTATCATGATTAAAATAATCATGAAGCTTAATTTTATAAAAGTCTTCATTTTACTTATTTATAATAATAAATTAATAACCAGGATTTTGAGTAAGATTTTTATCAAGGCTAAGGTCATTGGCGGGTATTGCCCATAAATAATCTCTTGATGGATTAAATTGCCTTTTCTGAGCTCTGATATATCCATTATCGGTAGTAAAATCGCCGGAAAACCTGGCGCCATGGGCATAACCGTTCATCACCACCTCGGCTATCTTCCATCTTCTGATATCATCAACCCTCAATCCCTCCAAAGCAAGTTCAACCCTTCTTTCACGCCTGATAATGGCCGTCATATCACCGGTGGTTGGATAGTTTAACGCACCCGGATCTGTAAAGCCTGCACGAGCCCTTAACGCGCCGATGGTTTGGTTCCAGATAGTAGCATTCATTTGACCCAGGCTGTTTTTTGCTTCCGCATAATCAAGTAATATTTCGGCATACCTGAATAAATGAAGGTTTAAACCTGATACATAGCTGGCCTGTGCGTTTGGGTCAAAATATTTACGCCAGTAGTAACCTGTTGGCGAGGAGCTTTCCCTGTCTCCAACATACTCATCAGGTCCGCCGGGTATACCGTTTTTATCCGAAGGATCGCTTCCTGGTTTAATGTAAATGGTTTTACTTGTACCATTAACACCACCCCCGTTATCCCATTTGTAACCATCATAAACTATGGTTGCCGTAAACCTTGGATCACGGTTTACATAAGGATTGTTTTCGTCATAACCAGATGTAGCATCGGTAATGGCTTTACCATTAAGCATGATATAATCATTAACCAGTTCCTGTGTTGGCGACATGGAAATTACGCGACCGCCTACAGATAAAGGTGCGAAATCAAAAAAATCTGACCAGGAAAGGGGCGTAGTAGGCACGTATTGCAAAGAAAGTATCGTTTCATTATTGGTTTTGTTTACCACTTTATCACTAAACAAGGCAGTATAACTGGGGTTTAGTGAGTAGGTGCCATTGGCTGTTTGGTTATTGATCAGTTTTTCGCAAACGGTCACCACATCGGCCATCCTATCGCCCTGATATAGCAGCACCCGTGCTTCCAGGGCTAGTGCTGCCCCTTTTGTGATTCTTCCATTTTCACTTACAGCGAGTTGATCTTTTGAAGGCAGATAAGGAAGGGCTGCATCCAGTTCAGAAAGAATGAATTTAATAACATCAGCTTTCGGTGTTCTGGCTATCACCTTTGCTTCATCAGGAGTAATATTGTCGGTTACCAGGGGCACATCGCCATACCATTTTGTTAAATTGAAATGTGCAAAAGCACGCAAAAAACGTGTTTCGGCTATCATCCTGTTTAACACATCTTTTGATAATGTTGTGTTTTGATTTACAAAAGTTAAAAACTCGTTACACGACTTGATGTCTGAGTAATAGTTGCTCCAATCTCCCGCAAACTTCCCGGTGCTGGCAGTGGCGTTTCCGCCGGATATAATAGCCACATCACCGGCCCGCGAATAGGCATTATCAGACAGGGCTTCGGCGCTAAAATATAAACCATCGTTATAAATTAGGTGGTAGTTGTTATATAGTGCATTGTACACATTGGCATCAACTTTCCAAAAGGTAGCATCTGAAAACCGATCCGTTGGAACAATATCCAATTTTTTACATCCCGCAATTGCTGTTATTATTAAAACTGCAATGAAGATCTTTTTTAAAAGGTTCATATTTCTATTTTTAAATATTATCGTTAAAATGTTAAATCGATCCCTGCTCCATAAAATGCAGATAGCAGATAACTCCGGGGGCTGTTTGAACTGGCATTTAAGTTCAGGTTGCTATTAAACTCCGATGTTTCCGGATCAGCAAATTTCAGCTTAGTAAGGGTTGCCAGGTTTTGCCCGATAAGAGATACCCTCAACTTTTCGATCCCCAATCTTCTGGTAACACTTTTGGGAAGAGTATAGCCAATATTTACATTTTTTAATCTGGCATAAGCGGCATTATATTTAAAAAGATCAGATCCGGTTTGCCAGTTATTAACATTTGAAGGGCCTGAGGTGGCTAATCGTGGATATTTAGCGTTTGTATTTTGGGGCGTCCAGAAGTCAGTTTGGTGATCATAAAGAGTAGCTCCATATCCTCCCTGATAGGGTTCAACCAGTTCGCCTCTCAAAAACTCGTCTCTTTTGCCAACTCCTTGTATAAATACCATCAGATCAAAGCCGGCGGCAGCTATCCGGTAGGTAAATCCAAATGTATATCGAGGAAAAGGGTTCCCCAATTCGGTTTTATCTTTGGAATCTATTACGCCATCATGATTTAAATCTTTAAACTTCAAATCCCCTGGCTGCACTGCGAGTCCAGCTATTTTTGGAGAAGCATTGATATCAGCCTGGTTCTGGTACAGGCCATTTGTTTCATAACCATAATATTCTGTTATTGGCTGACCTACTTTTCTTATTAATCCATAAACATCCGGCTGTGTAATTTGCTCGGTTGCCGTTCCAGTTAATTTTAATAAGGTGTTTTGATTATCTGCTATGTTGGCACTAAAGCTTTGGGTAACGCCTTTAGTTCTTAAGGTATAGGTTAGCTGGGCCTCCCATCCCGCATCCCTAACTTTAGCCACATTAGCATCTGCAAGTCCGGCTCCAAAAATAGAAGGTACATCCTGAGGGGTTTGTAAAATATTACGGGTTACTTTGTTGAAATAATCAAATGACCCGGTAAGTTTATCGTTAAATAAACTAAAATCAACACCAACATTAAATGTTGCTGCGCTTTCCCATGTCAGATCTGGATTGGATTGATAAGTGCCGGCGCCACCCACCAATGTATTATTAAACCCATAGGCCGCCGTATAGTTAAAATAAGTTGTCTGGTATTGAAAATTGCCAACATTTTGATTACCCAATATACCGTATGATGCCCTTAATTTAAAATAGTTGAGAGTATTGCTAAACTGTTTCATAAACTTCTCATCTGATAACAGCCAGCCTGCATTTACAGAGGGAAAGAAACTCGCTCTTTTACCCGGTGCAAACTTAGATGAAGCATCTTCCCGAAATACAAAATCCAGAAAGTACCGGTTTTGATAATTATAGTTTACGCGACCATAGGCCGAAAGCAGACTATTGGCGTCAATACCAACACTATTATTTGAGCCGGTAGGGCTTATAGTAGTACCAGTTGTAGGAGTTCCTAATGTAGGATCTGTAAGGCTTTTAGATAAGTTAAACCCTCTTCCGCTATAGCTTTCGCTCGAAACACCAAGGGTAGCGTTAATTGTATGCTTACCTATGCTTTTGCCATAATTTAAATATAGCTGTGTGTTGAACAGGTTCTTTTTGTAATTCCCATCAGCAACCGTGAGATCATTATTTGCTGATGCTCCTACCGGTAAAAAGTTAACTACTTTGTCATTATAAAAACTACCATTGTTATTGAGGGTACCGCCAAATACACCGGTTAACTTTAAGTCTTTGGTAATGCTTAAAGTACCATTCAAGTTCCCGAAAATTTCATCATTATCGCTTTGGTTAAACCCTCCTTTTTGTAGTAAGCCTAATGAATTTAGTTGAGAGGATACCGGATTGGTCAGGTAGTTACCATTAGCATCCTGCCAGTTATAATTTGCAGGCACACGATTGGCATCCGCAATAATAAAACCTTCACTGCCACTTGTGGTTTTGTTACGGGTTTTGGTATAATTTAGTATTACATTAAATTTAAATTTACCAATTATTGAAGTTTGGTTTAAACGCAGGTTATATTTTTGATATCCAAATTTACTGCCTGAGCCACCATTACCAACAAAACTGTTCATTTGATCCTGGTAACCGGCTCCTATAAAATAAGAATTTGTTTCGCCACCTCCTGTTATATTTAAATTGTGCGATTGTAAAGGAGCATTGTACACCAAATGATTTACATCCCAGGTTCCTCTGCCTTCGGCCTGTAGTTCTTGTATTTGCTCTGGTGAATAGGCCGGCGCCAGGCCTGAATTTACCAACGCCATATTTTTATCATAAGCGTTATCGGCAGCGCTTATTTTATGCACCAATATATCAGGTACTTGTGTGCCGTAACTTCCGTTATAACTTATAGTAGGTTTTTGGTTCAGTTTTCCACTTTTGGTTGTAACTAATATTACCCCATTAGCCGCGCGCGAACCATAGATGGCGGCCGAACCGGCATCTTTTAGTATAGTAACGCTTGCTATGTCATTGGGGTTGATTGTATTTAAGCTGTTACTGCCCTGGGTTACAATTCCATCAATCACCACTAAAGGATCATTGCTGCCGGTTGTGCCCACGCCTCTTATGTTTACAACGGCATCAGCGCCCGGATCAAGCGAGCTTTGCTGGATAATTAAATTGGGTGATTCGCCCTGCAAGGCCTGAAAAGTATTCAGGACGGGTTTACTGCCGATGTCTTTAGCGCCAACTGTACTTACCGCACCATTTATGTTTACCCTACTTTGTGTACCATAACCAACAACAACAACCTCGCTAAGACTCGTGTTATTTTCCTTGAGCTTTATATTAATTAAAGTGTTGCCACCGGCAGTTACCTCCTGTGTATCAAACCCAATAAAACTAAATACCAACAAGGCATTATCATCAGTTACGGAAATGCTGTACTTTCCTTCCGTATCTGTCACAACTGTGTTAGAGGTGCCTTTTTCTCTAACAGTAACCCCAGGCAGGACTCCCCCTTTATCATCTGTTACCTGCCCGGTAATAGTTTTTCGGTTTACCTTTTCTTTTGATATTACAGGCTTTTTATTCACCAAAATGGTTGTATTTACAATCCTGTAACCCAAGGGCTGGTTGCGGAAACAGATATCCAAAGCTTCCTTTAAACTTATATTGTTCAGATCTAAAGTGACCGGTTCTGCTAATACGAGCTCATCTTCGGTATACAAAAAATCATACTTGGTTTGTGCCTGTATTTTCTTGAAAGCTTCTTTAATAGTTGCATTTTTAAGCTTTAAAGTAACCTTTTGAGCATAAGTTGTCGCGGACACCTGTAGAAAGGTTACCGAGAGCAAAATAAGGGTTAATTTCATGACGAGCAGAGGTTTATAAATACCGCAAGGAAGCTTGCTGTAAATAAAATTTGTAAAAATTTTATACATTTGAATGTTAGATTAAGTAAGAAATTGTATTAGCTGCAATGTTTTATTATCTGGCATATGACCAGGGGCGTTGGAGCGCTCCTGGTTAACTTTAACAGATAATTGTTGGTTGAATAATAAGTTAATTCATCACAATTATCCTCCTTCCTTTTATAGCAAAATGAATATTCCCTACACTTTCCAGATGTTGTAATAACTCTTCGACACTTTTTGACCGGTAAAAAGTGCCTCCAAATTTTAAGTCGGTAAAATTCCCCTGGTAGGTAACATCAACATCATACCAGCGTGATACTTTTTTCATAATACCCTGGATATTATCATGATCGAAAATAAAATACCCATTTTTCCAGGCCATTGCATCATCAATATCAGCGGTAGATACAACAATGTTGTTGGAATTCTTATTGATAACTGCCTGCTGACCCGGCGCAAGAATGGAGTGAGTATTGTTCTTGCTTATCTGTACGGATCCTTCCAATAAAGTGGTTTTGATATTCTCATCATCGTTATATGCCTCAACGTTGAAATGAGTTCCTAATACCCGTACCTGTACATTATTAATGTTTACATAAAAGGGTTTATCTTTATTTTTTGCCACTTCAAAATATGCTTCACCTATCAATTTAATCTGACGATCATTGCCAGTAAATGCAACCGGATAATTTAAGGATGAGGCTGCATTTAGCCATACTTTAGTACCATCGGGTAAAACCACCTCATATTCGCCCCCTTTAGGCGTAGTTAATATATTATCCCCGATGGATTGACCATCATTTATCTTTCCGGCACCTGTCGTATTATATACTATTTGTCCGTTACGGATTTTCGATATGTTGCCAGAGTTTGTTTTAGCCAGTACGCCATTGCTTGCATTGGAAAGCAAGATAATTTTGCCATTGGCCATAGTTAAGAACGCTTTGTTAGATCCAGGTACAATTAGCGTTTTACGGGAAGCCATTAATTGGCTTGCGTCTGTTTTAGGTTTATTTTGATGCGAAAAGTATAATACCCCTCCCGTTAACAAAAGGAAACAGGCGGCTGCTATTTGAAGCCATCTGTTTTTGTACAGTTTGACTATAGGAGTTTGATCTTTCTTTACCTGAGATGATTCTTTGAAACGGAAATCAGATTGGATCCGCTGAAAGATTTCACCTGTCTGCTGTTCTCCAAATTGAGGAGATTTTTCCAAATCAACCAGATCAACGGTAACTGCATCAGCAATTTCATCAGTGCCTGCATGATCGATGTAATCTAATAACTCGATACAGTCATCCTCACTTATAAGGCCATTTAAATATTGATGCAACAAGTTGTGCAGCCTTGCTTTATTCATTGTTCTGTTTGTTTATAATTTGCCGGGAACGGCTGGTTTATATATACAGTACAAAATAACTCAAGGGGTAAGTCTAGTCAATATGAAAAAAAAATTTAATGGCGGATGATCATGACCAAAAAGAAAATTAGGTCGGCAGATTTCAGGTGGGTTTTCAGCGTTTTTAATGCCTGAATCATATGATTTCTAACCGTATGTTGTGAAATTTGCAGCCTGTCCGCGATTTCTTTGTAGGATAAACCCTCGTTCCTGCTCAGCTTAAAAACCAATTGTTGCTGCCGGGGAAGCTGATCAATGATCTTTTGGGTAAATATTTTAAGGTCATCTGCAGCCACATGCTCGTCTGTATAGTTATGTTCCAGAATAGTACGCTGAATTAACAACTTCAGGTTATCAGTCGATTTGTAGATCTGTTTTAATGAATTAATTGAAAGTCGTTTGGTGATAACATGTAGATAGGGCCATAAATCTACATCCGGATCCAGTTTGTCTCTGTTTATCCAAAATGTTATAAAAGTCTCCTGAACAATTTCGGCACTCAAATCCGGATCCTTTAGAAATCTATAAGCTAGCTTGTAAATTTTTTCACTATAAACACCATACGCTAATCTAAATGCGGTTTCGTCTCCGGCAATTAATCGTTTAATATCTTCTTTGTATAGGAGCTGATTATACAAGTGGTTGAAAGTTTAAAAATTGGCTGATAAATTTAATAAGTATTTTCAGATTTACAATTACCTGCTTTATAGTTAATTTAATCCATTCGGATAACACAGCGGTGGTACCAGTTTTTAGTTTATCTAATACATTTAGCTGTAATAAATTCACAAAGCCTCAATACTAAAACACACAATATTACTTTAACATTATTCAATAATTAAATAATCATACTTTTCAATCTCTTTTTCTGATATTATTCCTGATTACTCTCCCCTTTTTTATCTTAAGTACATTACTTTTTGTTAACAAATAGGCCCAATACTTAACATAGCGTTAAATATTTGATCATACTGTTTACTCAGTTTTGACCCAGTAAATATTGTTGATCAGCCCATTATGGACAAGTATACTATCGTTAGTTATTCAATTGATAAAACTGGGCTTACCATTTTATGGGGAGATGGGCATACCAGCATCTTTTACTACATCTATTTAAGAGATAACTGCCCTTCTCCATTAAATATTCATCAAAACGGCCAAAGAATAACTGAAACTGCACAACTTGACGCCGATATAAGACCCAGACATATTGATCTTGTACACAACGACATGATAAATATTACCTGGGAACAAGACGGGCATCAGAGTGAGTTCACGGCAAAATGGTTACGGGATCACTGTCTTTCAAAACAGGAAATTGAAAAGCGCGAAATGAAGCACAGACTTTTTGAACCTGTTGAATTATGGAACAGCACCCTCGATATTGGAGTGCCGCAGGCAGAATATCAGCAGGTTATTGAGGATAACTCCTCGCTTACAGTTTGGCTGGAATATGTACGCCGGTATGGGTTTGCGGTTTTAAATAATGTACCTGTTCGACATGGCGCTGTTGCTGAGGTTGCGCGTTTATTTGGTTATGTGCGCGAAACAAACTATGGCCGTATTTATAATGAAAAAACAGTACTTCAGCCCAATAATCTCACTTATACTTCATTGGCATTGAGCCCAAGTACAGATAATCCATATCGCGATCCTGTACCTACGCTTCAATTATTACATTGTTTACATAACCAGGTACAAAGTGGCGACACCATCGTAGTGGATGGCTTTAGGGTAGCTGCAGAGTTCAGAATAAAATATCCTTATCTTTTTGACTTATTAAGTACCGTACCGGTAAACTTCCGTTTCCGGGATAAAGATCACTGGATAGAACGGAAGGCCACTATTATTGGTCTTGATCCGCAAAAAGAAATATCTTCCTTAAGGTTCAATAATAGAGCAATTCAACCTTTTGAGATAGACAACCAGCTCATTATACTGTTTTATAAGGCCTACCAGACCTTTGCGCGTATGCTTGATAATACGGATTTCCAGGTAAAATTTAAAATGACACCCGGGCAGCTTATTATAGTTGATAATGAGCGGATCCTGCATGGCCGCACAAGTTTTGACAGCAAAGAAGGAAAAAGGCACCTTCAGGGCACCTATGCTGACAGGGATGGACTTTTGAGTAAACTACGCATGCTCAAGAAAAAACAAATACGGAATTGATCCAAACAATGCCAAATAACAGATTATCAATTTTAATACCCCAATAATAAAATAGTACGATCATGAGCGCACAAACACCAATCGAAAAAATAGTTGAAACTCCGGGTAACCTGGTGGTTCACTGGGAAAACGGAGAAATATCCAAGTATCCATATCTGTATCTGAGAGACAACTGTCCCTCGCCATCAACTATACATAGCAATGGGCAGAAATTGATTGAAACTTCATGCATCAATGCAGCTATAAGCGCCCAAAACAGCGAACTGCGTAATGGTACGGAGGTACTGATCAATTGGGATACTGAAGATCATACCAGCTTATTTAGTGCACAATGGTTATTTGACCATCGTTTGTCAAAAGCAGCCATTGCCGAACGCCGTCAACAGCATATGGCACATGAACCTGTTGAATTATGGAATGCTACCTTAAATCAGCACCTTCCGGTTGGTGATTATGGAGCCATATCGGTTAGCGATGAAGCTTTGTGCTCATGGCTGGCAAATGTAAGCAGGTATGGTTTTGCGGTTTTGCGTAATGTGCCAGCAGAATTAGGTATGGTAAGCAAGGTGGTGGAATTATTTGGTTATGTACGCGAAACTAATTATGGGAAACTTTTTGATGTTAAAACCACCGTTAATCCTAATAATCTGGCATTTACATCGCTAGGCTTGAGCGCCCATACCGATAACCCCTATCGTAACCCTACACCTACACTGCAATTGCTACATTGCTTACAATCCAGTGCCGTTGGTGGTAATTCTGTAGTGGTTGATGGCTTTAAAGTTATTGCTGATCTGAAAGCGTATTCACCTCAAATGTTCCGCTTGCTGTCAACCACACCGGTAACTTTCCGGTTTGAAAATCAAGATCAGTGGATTGAAAGAACAGATACAATTATTGGTCTTGATGTTTTTGGTGAAGTAAATGCCATTAGGTTTAACAACAGATCTGTACAGGCATTTGAGGTGGATGAAGATAACATGCCTGCATTTTATGCCGCCTACCAGCAACTGGCTAAGATGATTGATGATGAACGTTATTTTGTTCAGTTCAAGATGGAAGCTACTGACCTTTTCATTGTGGATAACGAAAGGGTAATGCATGGTCGCAGTGCTTATGACGGATCTGCCGGTGAGCGTTTCTTACAAGGCACCTATGCCGACAGGGATGGCCTATTAAGCAAACTCTGCGTGTTAAAACGCAAAGTAATATCCCAACTGGTTTAATATTTATATAAACGAATTAGCAATGGAACAACAACGGATATACGATACTGTAGAGCGCATATTTAGCCTATATGAAGCTCATGGAGCACAGGAATATGGCGAACGGGTGAGTATGCTCATGCATATGATGCAATGCGCTCAATTAGCTCAGGCAGCTGGCGAAGACGATGAGATTGTACTGGCTGCATTCTTTCATGATATTGGTCATTTTTTCGAAAATGAGGAAAAAATGGGCATATACGGAACGCAAAATCACGACGACCTGGGCGGTAAATGCCTTATGGATATGGGTTTCCCACAAAGAATGGCCAACCTGGTATCAAGCCATGTTATTGCTAAAAAATACCTCGTTTATGCCGAGCCTGCTTATTATAATGAGCTATCTGAAGCAAGCAAAAAAACACTTGAATTTCAAGGAGGTAAGATGACACCGGAAGAAGCTGCAGAATTTGAAAAGGATCCTCTGGCTCCCATGTATGTTAAAATACGCAAATGGGACGATTTGGGGAAAGATACTGATAAGCCCGTACTTGCCTCAGACATTCAGCAAATGAAGGACATGACCTACAGTTACCTGCTGAAGCTACAGTCATAAACAATCCTGCCACCCGTCAATAAAATAACGCTATGAAAAAAACAAGCCCGATTAAAACTAAGTTCACGCAACTGCCACAGGCCTATACTGCGGTATTATGCGCAATGGCTACGTTTTGTATTTACGTATGTACTTATGCATTTCGTAAAGGTTTCACAGCGGGCACTTATCTGGAATCGCCATTATTGGGGATCGATTTTAAGGTGTGGTTGGTGATGGCACAGGTTGCCGGTTATGCGTTGAGTAAATTCATCGGCATTAAATTTATTTCAGAAATACAACCAAAAGGCAGAGCCAGGGCCATTATTGTTTTATTGCTGATAGCCTGGTTCGCGATGTTTGGTTTTGCCATCATTCCGGCCCCATATAATATCATTTGTCTATTCATTAATGGAATACCTTTAGGACTTATCTGGGGACTAATTTTCACCTACATAGAAGGAAGAAAAAGCGCAGAATTTATTGGCGCTGTTTTATGCACCAGCTTCATTTTCTCATCTGGAGTTATTAAAACCATCGGACGTTTTATGATGGCCCATGGGCACATATCCGAAAAATGGATGCCATTTATGGTAGGGGCTTTATTTGTATTACCCCTTTTGTTTTTTGTTTATCTGCTAGAGCAGGTACCTCCGCCAACGGCAGAGGATATCAAACAAAGAACCAAGCGCTTGCCTATGACAGCCGGAGAACGCAAAGCTTTTGTAAACTATTTTCTGCCCGGCCTGGTCTTTAATATCTCCATTTATGTTTTGCTGACTGTAATGCGCGATTTCAGGGATAATTTTGAGGTAGAGATCTGGTCAGATTTTGGTTATAAAAACAACCCGGCCATCTATAGTCAAGTTGATATCCCCATTTCTATCGTTGTATTGATATTGATGTCGCTCATTATATTAGTAAAGCAAAATTTCAAGGCATTTACACTTGCCCACAGTAGTATAGGTTTTGGATTTTTGCTTATAGGTATTAGTGCATGGGCATTTATTGGCGGAACGATCCATGGCTTGGCTTATATGTATATAGTTACCTTGGGACTGTACCTGGCTTATGTGCCTTATTCTATTATTTTCTTCGAGCGGTTAATCGCCACATTTAAATACAAGAGTAATGTAGGTTTTATGATCTATCTGGCCGATTCTACAGGATACCTGGGCAGCGTTTGTATCTTGCTATTCAAACAATTTGGTCATACCCATTTATCATGGGGTAATTTCTTTGTGCACGGCGCAGGCCTGGTAAGCATTATTGGTATGGCAGGGATAAGCTTGTCCTATATTTACTTTTACAGAAAAAAGATGGAGGCTATACCAAAAACAGTGGGCTCTTCAGTTATACTGAATCAGCCCACTGCACAACTTGGTAATGTTGAATAGCTTATTTCGATATATGATCATCTAAAACAGGCAACAGCTCCAGAAGGTTACCAATTATATAATCTGGCTTAGCTGATTGTAACTGTTCAAATGTATGTGCACCGGTAGTGATACCAATGCTGTAGATACAGCCTGCATTCCTGCCTTCTTCAATGTCAATAATAGAATCACCCACCTTAACAACTTCATTACCGTTTGTAATTCCAAACTGCTGCATTGCAAATAATATCATATCAGGATTAGGCCTGTTTTCAGATACGTCTGTAGCAGTTACCAGACTATCAAATTCAACGCCCTTTTTCCAGCCCAATTTATCAACAAGTGATTGAGCCGTTGCTCTATTGTAGCCAGTGTTAAATACTGTCAGTATTTTCCTTTCTTTTAAGGCCGCAAACAATTCAGCTGCGTTATCCTGTGGTAAAACATTCAATTCAGCATAAGCATCTTTAAGCTGAGCCATGAAATTTGTAAAAATGCTATCGGCAAGTGCCTCATCATCATTTTTGGCATAAACACTTAAAATGCTTTTGATAGCCTGTAATTTTTCTTTACCTGCTCCTTGTGCTAATACTTCATCTAAAGTGAAATTATATCCTGCTTCATTTATGGCTTTTTGCAGCGTTTTATAAACAACATTGTCTTCGTTTACTACTGTACCGGCCATATCAAAAACAACCATTTTAATTGTACTATTCATTGTTATCTAATTAATTGTGAAAAGAAAAAATATAGTGATCATTTAACTTATTTTAATACCCACCCTTACCGGTTTGCTTTCACTGGCATATTTGAAAGCTGCTTCAATATCATTCAGTGAATATTCTTTTTCTATCAAATCTTCAAAAGGATATTTCGAGTAATTATCTTCGATAAACCTGGTAGCATTTACAAAATCATCATAATTATAATTATGCAAGCCACGGATCTGCAATAGTTTACGAACTATTTTTTGTGCATCAACCTGCACCGGCTTTGCCGGAAAAACAGCACCAATCCAAACCGCACATCCTCCAAGCGCTAAGGAATCAATACCTATTTTCATTGCTCCGGGATTTCCGGTCATGTCAAAAACCACATCAGCTTCCGGCCAGGGTAAATCGCCGGCGTGGTCTTCAGTTATGGAGAGATAAGCCTCATCCGCGCCAAATTTACTTCCCCATTGCAACCGGGCTTGATCATTGTCAATTAAACCGATCCATTGAGCTCCTGCTTCTTTACACATAGCTACGCATGACAGCCCAAGTAAGCCAGCACCAAAAACAATCACTCTTTTGTTTTCAATTTGTTCCGCTACACGCAATGCACCCATAACTGTTGAGTGCGCACAACTTATAGTTGCCGCTACTTTAACAGGTACAGAAGAAGAAATTTTAATAAAAGCAGTGTTAGGCTGCAGTACACAATAATCAGCCAGTCCGCCACTGAATATATTATTTTCTGAAGCGAGTGTATGCCCATATTTGTACAAATGATCACTTTTTTGAGGCATATCGGGCCTTGGTGCTTCTATACCTGCAGGCACAGCAAAAATAGACCATGTTATCCTGTCGCCTACTTTTATGGGTTCACCTCTGAAATCATTAACAATATCGGCCTCACTCATGCTCAATATTTCGCCTACAATTTCATGTCCTAAAACTACCTGTGCCGGTTCAATTCTGTGTCCGCAATAGGTATGAATATCACTGCCACACAGCGTTGTATACAGATTTTTAACCAGGATTTCACCATCTTTAAGCTGAGGCACATCCTTTTCAATAAATTCAAACGGGATACCGGTACCGTTAAATATTGCTGCTTTGCCCGATGGAAAGCTGGTTAACTCGTTCTTCATTTGTTTTTAGTTTGGTTTTAAAATATAAGTAACAAAATGTAATGATCAGCACACCAGCTATTCCAAGATAAACGCAGATCTTTAAAAAGATAGATAATATGGAATAATTAGAAGGTACCAGGTATCTCAGGAACATCAAACCAATGTAACCTGTATAGCCAACAGAATCGACTATGTACATTAAAAATCCAACATTTGCCCGCTCCCTGGTGATAGCAATAAGGCGTTCAAATACAACAGCATGAACTGCTACATAGGGCATATAAACACCAAGACCAATCAGTACAATGAAAGGGAATTTACCAAGTCCGCTCTGTAAACCTAATACAGAGGCAAGCAAAACCACAAAGCCTGTTAAACTGGTAAGTAAGGAAAACTGGAAGGCTTTGTAATGATCGGGGATTAAAACAGCAAAACCAGTAATAACGATAACACCTAATAAAACAAACAGCTCCGATTGGGTAAACAAGGCAGGCGTTTGATGATAACCCAAACCTTCCCATAGCTCAACGGCAAAATCTGCTCTTACACTACGCAACAAAGTAACAAACAGATAAATAGCTACAATGGCTATTAAACCTGGCGCGTATTTATTAAAAAAGTACCAACGATCGGTAGCCGTCATTGGGTCCCTTGCCGAACGGGTGTTAACATCGGCAATAGTTGGTCGTGGCACACAGGCCAGCATAGTGATAAACAATAGCAGGGGCAACAAAAATACCAGACCAGCAACAAACGGCATCCAGTTTTCACCAACACCAACCGTTAATAACAAGGCTCCTACCGACTTGGATACGCCATCTGACAAAATAAAACTTGCACAAAGCCCGGCAATCAGAAACTCTGTTTGCTTGCGCCCTTCTAAAAAGCTCAGTACCAAACCAAATATTACCCCTAGTGGAAGACCATTCAATAACATACATGCCAAATTCCAGGGACGTGGTATCATAGCAAAAAACAGCAGCATAACCTCTGCAAATCCAATCAGCGTAAGGATTGCTCCGATGCGTTTTTCTGGCTTAATTTCCGAAACGAATTTGATACCTATCCATTTCGCCAACACATAGCCTATCGTTTGGGCAATGATCATTCCGAACTTATAACTTAAGCCCCATAAACCAACATCGGCAAAAGCTGCCGCCGTATAAGGTTTTCGGTATCCATACATACAAAAATAGGTACCAAATGCCGCGATCAATGACCAGGCGGGATTTGCAAACACTTTTTGCAGACGTTTGGAGTTAGGTTGAAATTGCATTTAAACGATACAAACACTGTTTACCAAAACTAAACAATGTTTAATATTTGTTCACTTACTGCGTATTATATTTGTGTTAACAAATTTTTAATTTTTATTATTACTTAAAAAGCTACCCGGACAGCGCGCAGAAAATAGATTATAAAATTATTCTGTATACAGTTAATGTTGGGCATTACGCATCCTGATAAGCGAGAAATTAAGGCTGGATAAGCTTACAGCCCTCGCAATTTCGGTTAACGAGGGCGCGAAACGTAATTCAATGTTACGGCTAAGTATGGCTGGAATAATATTTACTACCGGCCTTACTGCTAAAGGAATAACCGGCTGATACGATATGTAATAACCTGCACATTCATCTATCAAAGAAAAAGTTTCGGTTGGAAGTTCATAACAAAATAAAGTAGTGGATGCAATAACCTCGTACCAGCTCGATTCTACTATTATCATATGACCTGCAGTTGTATTACCCATAAATTTATCGATATCGGCAGGTGTTGTTTTTTCTGATGCATAATAAGTTACCCTCGGGCAATCCCTAGGAAGTAAATAATTATGTAATAGGTTTTCAGTTATGGCAAAGACCACATCTCCGGTTATTCCGGCAAAATATGAAGGGGAAAGCCTGGGTTTAAATTCGTTTATACCGGCTCGTTCACTTATGTGAAAAAGCCGGTTATTATTTTTTAAAATATCCAGACTCAAATTCATATTCTGTTTTTTTGTTAGGAATGCCCCGGCAATCTACCCCGTCATTATTTAAATTCACCAATAGATTAGCGTTTGTAAACGATCTTACCTCCAACCAAAGTCATATTTACTTTAATATCACGAATTTTATCCGGATTTATAGCTGTAGGATCGGCGTCAAGCACTACCAGATCAGCAAATTGCCCGCTCTGTATTTTTCCCTTTTTGTTTTCCTCAAAAGTAGTATAAGCACCACCATAAGTGTATGCTTTGATGGCGTCTTCCGCATCAATACGTTGATTAGCACCAATAACAACCCCTTCTTTTGTTTTGCGGGTAACAGCGCTTCCAAGCCGTATCATGGCCGGATAAGGAGATATTGGTGCATCTGAATGCAAAGCATAAATAATTCCCATATCCATTGCTGTTTTAGTAGGGTGCAGCATACTTATTCGTTCAGGGCCATAAACCTGCATTTTTTCGCCAAGCTCATACATATAACAATGGAAAACAGGTATGATGCCATCTTTTTTAATATGGTCAAGTATACCCTGGTTGGTAAGGCTGCAATGTTCTATCCGGTGGCGCGGATCGGGGCGCGGATCAATCTTCTGCGCATTTTCAATCGCGGAGATTACCATATCTATCTCCCTGTCGCCATTGGAGTGACAAGCTATCTGCCAGCCGGCATGGTGGATCGTAAAAAACAAACTATCCAAACCAGCCTGACTACGGGCGGGTGGTATACCATAATAATCTTTTTTTCCGGTAATCGGGTTTATCATATCATAAGGCTGATATAGCCAGCAGGTTTTGCCACTTAAGGAATTGCCATGAAAAACCTTGATGGTTGATATCCGCAAATAGTCGGTATTCATCTGTGGTATTTTGCCGCTCAATACCTGATCCAGGTAATCAAACCCTATAATCAGGTTAAAACGCATCGGGAAACCCTCGGCTACAAGCTTACGGTAAACACCCACCTTTTCGGGTGTAGTCCATGCATCACCAATACTGGTTAAGCCACTGGCAAGTACTTTGTTAAAATATAAACGGTAACCGGCCATTTCCTGTTCGGGAGTTGGCTGAGGTGGATATTGAATATTTTTGGAATGGTGCAAATACCCTGCTGCTGCTTCTTTGCAAATACCATCAGGTTTATCAGAACCTTTATATCGTTCAAAAGCTCCACCGGCAGGGTCTTTGGTGCTTTCATCTATACCATTGATATTCATCAAAAAGGAATTAGCAGCCGAAAGATGACCGCTTACATGGCTTATAATGATAGGATGTTCTGTTGAAGCTTTATCCAAACTATCTCTGATGGGTTGACCGCCTAATTGAGTTTCATTATACCCCACACCGCGTATCAGCATTCCTTTTGGCGTAATAGCAGCCTTCCTCTTAAGCAAACTGATCAGGTTTTTCATAGAGCTAACCGTATCAAGCTCCAGTGTAGCATAAGGTTCTTCAAATGCGTAAACGGGCGCCGGATGCTGGTGCACATCATTAAATCCGGGTATAACTGTTTGGCCATTCAGCTGCACAGTTTGTGTATGCGTGCCAATATATTTTTTTATAGCGGCATTGGTACCAACGGCTATTATATTACCGCCCTTAATAGCGACAGCTTGTGAGCGGTCGCCTTTGTGCTGCAGTGTGATAACCTTTCCGTTTAGTAATACCAGATCAGCTTGTTGTGCTTTAAGCCCGGTAACAGCCGATGATAGCAGCAAAAAACAGGTTGTTATATTTCTTATATTCATATTGGTTAAACCAGTTTGCTTATTCTAAAAATTTCTTTTTTAGTAATCCTATCTTTTGATCATCAAGGCCAATTTGCGTTTTTAAGAAATTATCAACAGAGCCATATTGACTGGTTATAGCCTTAAAAGTGGTATCCAGGAATTCTTTTTTTACACCTGCCATATTTTTAGCTACCTCTTCATCAATATGCGCGTATTTTACCATCTGATTTACCATTTTAACGTTATCAGCACGGCGATAGTAATTCGAGGCCAGATAATCATCTACTATCGTGTCATAAGGCACACCCAAACTGTATAACAACAGGGCTGCTCCTATACCCGTACGATCTTTACCTGCGGTGCAATGAAATACCAGGCTATTATCATTTGGCAGTTTAAGCAGTTTATCAAAAAATATTTTATAACGCTCGGCCAAAAATCGGGTATTGCCGTAATACATATTCATCACAGAGTCGCCCTGATTGCCTTTTAGCTTAGTTATAGTTTTTATCCAGTCCATATTATCGCTGCCTGCTGGACTTAGGATATAATCTGTACCCGGGTTAATACGATCAGGTGCCTGTGCCGATTCCTGGGTTCCTCTAAGGTCAACATCATAGGTAATCTTCCGTTCTTTTAAAACAGCCAGATCAGCATCTGTTAATTTACTCATATCGGCGCTACGGTATATTTGTCCCCATTTTACATGATGCCCGTCGGCTGTAGTATATCCGCCCAGATCGCGAAAATTAGAAGCCCCCTGTAAAACGACATGCCTTTTAACACTATCTGCTACTTGCGCCTGCGATACAGATAAAACACCCATGAAGATGATCGATAAAAAATATTTTTTCATGATAATATAAATTGAAAAAGCAGGGGAGCTTGCGTCTCCCCTGCTGCATTTAAAAAATTATTTTTACTTAGTTAACCAGGTATCCTTGCTGATATCGTCGGTACCGCCAAATTGCGATGAAACGGCAGCCTGGTTGTTAGCTGCATTGTAAGTAACCTCATTTTGAGGATATAAAAACCTGCGTGGAATTAAATTATTAGGTGTTCCTATACCTACCCCACCCTGTGCAAAAGCAGGGATCCCGGTTCGGCGATAATTATAATAACCTTCCCATCCGGAGTTGTTATTTAAGGCAACATATTTTTGCGTCAATATTTGTGCAAGGCCATCGGCATTATCACCTTTATATTTTACGGTAGTTAAAAAAGTGGCAACATCGGCGGTAACTGTACCCCAAACATTTCCCTGGGCATTAGTACCCACTTTTACAGGATAATTGATAGTTAGTGCCTTGCCATCAGTTATGCCGTATAAAGCAAGTGATGCATTAATACCATTAGTATACCAGGTAGCCGAGGCTCCACTGATCCATCCGCGGTTTATGGCCTCTGCAATGCTAAAGCACATTTCAGGATAGCCGATAAATACAAATGGCTCCTGGGTTGCACCAGATTTATCTACATAGTAACGATTAAAATTTGAAAAGGAATAGGCATTATTGGTATTATCAGGACCTGCGGATGCTCTTGCTAAAAGATCAGACTGTGCTAAATCAGGATCAGCACCAACATAGGCAGTAAAATCGCTTAAAGATTTACCGGCTGTAATTTGCGCAGGAGCCGGAGATGCTACAACAAATGTTCTCGGATCTTTTGTTGCCGTAGTAATGTTAAGATAGGTAGATCCTACGTTGGCAAAGTTGTTATACGGGTTAAAGCCTAATGTAAATAATGAGTACGGGTTTGATGCCGTGTTAAACTTATAAACCAGGTTATCTACGTTGCCGGTCATAATAGGATATTGGGCCGGGTTATTGATAATCGTTGTAAATTGGGGGATAACATTCAAATCTGCATTATCAACAGCACGTTTGCTTAAGCTGATTAAAACCCTTAGTTTATACGTATTGATTACCTTTTGCCATTGTTGATTTGTTAACCCAAAAATATCTCCGGTTGGGCTCAACAACGCTGATGGTGTTAACTTATAAGTAGGGTTTGGCGACGAATATAAATTATTGATCGTATTATTAGCGCTATCAAGCAATAATAAACAGGCTTTGTAGACATCGTGTTGGGTATCATACTTAGGTGTTAAATTAGTAGTACTGCCGTTTACACTTGAAAACGGGATATCACCTACCCTTTGAGTTAACCAGATTCCCGCGTAAGCTTCAAAAAACTGGCCGATAGCATAATACACGTTTGTTTTACTATTTAGCTGGGTAATTGACTGTTGTTGTAAAGCAAGAGCGTACTTAAAAATATCATAGCTGTCAATTGTATTAGTAAAACCTGTGCTATAATTATTGGTTCCGCGGTAGTAAGCATAGTTCGCTATATCGTACTGATCATATTTATTAGCATCGGCAAAAGGAAATTCGCTTGATTTGATCAGAGTTGCGGTAAGGTGATTTAATAATAAAGGCAGAGGAGTTAATGATCCTGCATTCGCTACGTTTGGGTTATTAACCAGATCGCCTTTCTGGCAACCGGTAAAAGACGCCAGGCCGGTTAATAAAACTAAGGCTGTGGCAATTATTGATCTTATTTTCATAAAAATATCTTTTTATCTAATGAATTGATTAGAAGCTTGCATTAATGTTGAATCCGAAACGACGGGCTGTCTGGCTTTGAAGATCCACACTGCCGGCACCACCCACCAATGTTCTGTCAGACGCGTTATAACCGGCAGCATATTGATCAAGGTCTATATCTTTACGCGCAGCAAAGTATAACAGGTTTCTGCCTACTAAAGCAAATGATGCCTTTTTCACGAATGATCCACGCAACCATTTAGCCGGTAAATTATAACCTAAGGTAACTTCGCGCAACTTGGCGTAGGTACGGCTAATCATATAGTATTCATCAAAATTGCTGCTTATACCACTTGAAATATAGCTTTGAACAGATGTAGGTACATCGTTGGGTGCAAAAGTCAATTCACTCATATTAGTGATCTGTCCGTTGGCAAATTTGGGGGTTCCGCTAACCAGTTTCACACCCTGTCCTATGTATGATCCGGCACCGTTATTACCTAACTTACCGGTAGCTTTTACCGCATTCCAGTCGGCTAAACGGGCAACCCCATAAGCACCGCTGGCACTTTCAATTGATGTACCGCCATTATTTGATTGATAATAAGTTCTGTCATAAATTTTGCCACCTATCCTGCCATCAAACTGGAAGCTGAAAGTGACATTTTTATAACTAAAACGGTTGGTTATACCGAAAGAGAAATCGGGATTGGCGTAACCTAGCAAACCGTTTTGAGCAACACCGCCACCGGCACCTAAAGGTAAGCCGCCGCTATTTACAATATTTCCGTTTCCATCCCTTACAAATTTAGTTCCGTATATGGCATCCAATCTTTCACCTACTTTGTAAACGTGGCCGTTTTGTAATAATGATTCGTTACCGTAAATAGATTTTAAGGTTTCTTTATAGGTTGAATAGTTTACGTTAACATCCCAGTTAAGACCCGAAGCGCTTCTTAAAGGAGAACCATTTAATTGGATTTCAAAACCTTTTTTAACCGTTGTTACACCATTTACAATTTGTGATGTAAAAGTTGTAGACGGGGCTACAGGTAACTGGAAAATGTTAGGACCGTTGGTAGTATAAAATGCAGTCGCATCCAATCCTAATCTGTTTTGTAAAAACTTTAAGTCGATACCGCCTTCATATGATTTAACATCATAAGGTTTAATAGCGGAGTTAGCAATAGTATTTGAAAGCGTTACAGACGGTGTACTGTTATAAAATGTTGATGGAGATATTGGGCTTGAGTTTTGATAAGTTGGCCCATTGTATGGCGTAATTAACTCTGTTCCGTAACCTAACAGTGTGGTAGTTGATATCCCGGTTACAGCCTGGTAAGCCGAACCGATGGTAGTAGCTGTTAAACCACCCTTAACATCGGCAAATGATGCCCGGACTTTGAAAAAAGAAATAGCTTGCGGTAATGTCACATAATCTGACACAACTGTACTTAAAGATACTGAAGGATAAAAATAAGTATCATGACCTGAAGGCAAGGTAGAAAGTTTATCTACACGGCCGGTAGTGTTCAGGTTGATGTAATTTTTGTAACCCACATCAAATGAATAATAACCGCTATAAACCTGCATTTTTGAATCAAAATTATAATTGAAACCCTGGTTTATGGAGTTATTCAAGTTATATACGTTAGGAATAGAAAGATCTTTGGTACTTCCCCAGAATGAATTGTAAGTGAATGAGCGTTCGCTGGCACCCAATAATCCACCAATATTCCAGCCTTTTAAACTTTTGCTGTAGGTTAAGTTAAGATCGGTATTGTTTTCTAACGATTTTCTTTGATCCTGTCTATAATCACCATACCAGCCGGCGTACCACCAGGTAGTATATTGGTTTAAGTTGGTAGAAGCAGGAACTTGCTCAGTATTTAGCTCATTATAAGTATCTAACTGTGTGCGTAAACTCAAACTTAAATCATCTGTGAATTTATAAGTTGCCTTTAATGAACCGTATACATCGGTTTTATTACGGCCACGCAGCCATTTTTCGGCCATAAACCAGGGGCTGTTTAAACGACCGTATTCCTGAGCATATTGAACCAGATTCGGAACACCCTGCGGCCCTTTGTAAATATCTTTCAGGTCATTGATATCATAATCAGCTGAACCATAAACCTTAAACATGTAAGAGTAGCTATTAGGACCATAACTTACATCCGGTATGTTGGGTGAATATTGTATGTTGGTATTTACATTTCCTTCAACCCTCAATTTAGGCGTTACATCGTATGCCGCGCTTATGTTAAAGTTGTCAAGGTTTAATTTAGTATTGGGAAACAAACCACCCGCATAAGTATGCGTATAGGACATCCTGATATCGTAGTTTGAACCACTTGCAGCCAATGCCAGGTTATTGGTACTTGTTACGCCTGTTTGAACAAAGTTTTCAAAGTTGTTGGCTCCCCGTGCTAACCACGGCGTAGGTGTCCTGACGTTGGTAACAGGATTGTACGGACTATCATATTGTTGGATAGGCTGTCCTTCAAAACGAGGGCCCCATTCTGGTAAGCGTTGGTTATAATCGTATAACTGGTTACCATAATTATATACATAATTGGTACCACGACCGTACTCAACCTGTGCTTGTGGCAAAACAATAAATCCTTTTTCTAATTCATTCGTGCTGTTAAAATCAATTGACCAGCCTTTTTTATCTTTTGTGCCTTTTTTAGTGGTTATGATGATAGCGCCATTAATACCCCTAAAACCATAAAGGGCGGCAGCATTTGGTCCTTTTAATACGTTATATGTGTCAATATCATCAGCGCTAAAATTATAGGTATCTGAGTTTACCGGAACTCCGTCAACCACATATAATATATCCTTACTTCCGCGCAGAACTACCGTTGGTGCGCCAAAAAACTCGGCACTGGCACCTATATTTAAACCGGCAACCTTACCGGCTAATGAATTAAGCGGGTTGGCGTCGCGGGCAGTAGTCATATCACTACCTTTTATTTGTGTTGTTGAATAACCGAGTCGTTGTATTTCTTTTTTAACACCAAGGGCGGTTACTACCACTTCTGTTAATGAACGAGTATCGGCTTTTAAGGAAACGGAAATATTAGTTTCATTACCTATCACTACCTCTTGAGTAGCGAAGCCAACGGTACGGAATACCAATATTTGACCTTTGCTAACAGAGATTGTAAAACGGCCGCCCTCACTTGTAGCTGTACCTTGTTTGGTGTCTTTTATGCCTACGCTCACGCCCGGCAATGGTTGATTGGAATCATCTAAAACGATACCCCTTATCGTTAAGGTTTGTGCTTGAAGGTTACTGTAAGTAAATATGCAAACTGCAATACTAAGTAACCACTTTGAAATTTTGAGTAAACTTTGTTTCATAATGCGATTTTGATTTAGCACCATAAAACTATCGCCGTGATATTATGCAAGCATTGTTAGCACAACAACAAAAAGTTAACAAATTTTAAACAAATGATCAAAAACACTAAAAATGTTAACAATATAAATACAGAATATTACCAAATAATCAATATTATATAACAAGCAATATTTTTAACAAATGATTTATCTATAAAAACTATAGATAAGGCTTTATAAGAGAGACTTTAACAATCGAGAGCAGCAAAACAGCGCCTTTTATTTAACAACAATAATAATATTGCCCAAAATATATTTTCATATCTCAAAAAGGCCTGCAAAGTATACTTTACAGGCCTTTAATTCTTAAATCTGTTAAAATGACTAAGGTTTTTTGATATACTTTCAGAATAAATTCAAACTCAGGTAATCGTTTTTATCTCTTTAACTTCCGGATTGAGAATTGGTTTACGGTGCCAGTAATTTGCCAATAAAGAGCCGGTAATATTCATCAAGGGGCCAAACACAGCCGGGGCTAAACCAACGGTAGCTATTTTTCCCATCTCTTTTGCTAATCCGGATGCCAGGCCACCATTTTGCATCCCCACCTCTATAGCCATAGTACGGCAGTCGCGCTCATCCATTTTAAATAAACGGCCAGCCCAGTAACCGAGCGTATATCCCATCAGGTTATGGATCAGCACCAACAAAACCAACATAAAGCCGATGTTAAGCAAACTAGTCCTGCCCGCTGCAGTAATGATCACAATGATGAAAGCTATGCCGAACATGGACACCATGGGCATGGCATACTCCAGCCATTTAGCTCGTTTGAGCAAGTATTTATTAAACAAAATACCCGCGCCTATAGGCAGTATCACCATTTTGGTAATATCCCACATCATCTTATACATATCTATATGGATAAAGGTACCGCCCAAAAACTTCATGAGCATAGGAGTAAAAAACGGCGCCAGCATAGTTGAAACCGCAGTGATAGTGATTGACAAAGCTAAATTAGCTTTTGCCAGGTATGATATCACGTTAGAAGCCATACCATTTGGCGAGCAACCGATGAGGATAATGCCCGCCGCTATTTCGGGCGGAAAACCGCTTAGTTTAGCCAAGGTAAAACCAAGCGTAGGCATGATCAAAAAATGGCTGAATACACCTATGAATACTCCTTTGGGCATTTTGATAACACCGGCAAAGTCTTTTATACTCATAGACGTCCCCATACCAAACATAATAAGCTGTATGAGCGGCGTGATGAGTGCGGCCAGCTTAAACCCGCCTATCTGTATAAAATGCTGCGGATAATATAAAGCAGTAGTAACCGCCGCAAATATGATGAGCGTATAAGAAAACCCTTTGAGCTGTTTAAAGCCCCGGAATGAAATGGCCAGCGTTACGAAAAAAGCGATCAGAAAAGGGCCCGTTTCCTCCATGTTTTCCTGAAAAAAAAGCATGGCCGAAATAAGCAGGCATATCACCGATAAGCCTGCCATTATTTTATAGATATTAAAACTATTCAATTGATTACGGTTTAAGGTGTTTTTTACCAGGTTCTTTTCTCCATAAAGGCATCCAGCTGGGCACGCGTCATTTTCACTTTGCTCCCGCTTTGATCAAGCCATTTCAAAAACGCTTCGCGGATGGCTGGTGGCCATTGGCTGTCAATTTCTCCTGTACTATAGGTACCTGATTTAAGCATGGCGTGTCCAAAATCGTCACGCAAGGCAATAAATTCGGACGTGGCTACAACTTTCTCGGCCAAATGAGCCGGAATAAACAGCACACCTTCCTTTTCAGAAATAACCAGATCACCTGGCAATACGATAGCATGTCCTATTCTGATGGGGGTATTCAAACCCATCAATACCATCTCTTCCAGGTAGGACGGATCAAAATCACGAACAAAGGCATTGAACCCGGGAATACTCTTCAAACCCTGCAAATCGCGGGCAGAGCCATCAAAAATCACCCCATTGCCCGATTTATTGAATATGGAATTACCCAGGTTATCACCTATGAGGGTGCCACCTCTTATTTTACCAAAGCCATCGGCTACATATACATCACCTTTTTTGAGCACATCAATTGGCCAGGCGTTGGTATTACCTTTCCTGCCATCCTTTGCACCCTGTGCTTTGATATTTTTTTCGATATCAGGTCTACTGGGCATAAACATGGCGGTCACCACGCGGCCAATTACGGGTACATCATCGTTCACCAATTTCCAATTACCCTCAAATTGGTTGTTATACCCTTCGTTACGTAATACGGTCCAGGCTTCTTCAATACCGATGTGTTTAGCCCGTTCCAGCAGATCATCAGGTATTTTGGGGCGGCCATCTTCAAAACGCTCACCTTTCCATTCAGAGGTATAAAATATCAGTTGTTCTTTCGATATGGTTTGCGCCCTCGCTCCGCCGGCGTAAAACAATAATACAGCAAAGCAGATCTTAAAAATGTTTCTCATTTGTTTATAGGTTTATCATTGGTTATTGAACTCTGGCAAGTGACTTGTTATTGGGTATTCTTGGAGCTTCGATCGGTGTAGCGATGCCGTTCAGGTCATATACTATCCTACCGGCCCTAACGGTCATTTCACATTCCAGCTTTTTATCGGCAGTAATTTTATACCCGGTATAGTCAAACAAACCAAATTTACCTTTCCTGATACTTAAAATAGCAATATCGGCATCTGAGCCTACAGAAAGGTTGCCCAGTTCTTCATGCTTAATTTCTTTGGCCGGATTGGAGGTGCTCACCCGTATCACTTCATAAAGATCCATCCCGATATTCAGGAATTTAGACATCGTAGTGAGCATATCCTTCATGGCATTGTTCATGCTGCCGGTATGGATATCCGTACTGATGGAATTTGGGAAAAAGCCCTCTTTGGCTGCTGGGATAGCCTGCGAAAAGGTAAAACTGATACCGCCATAGCCCACATCAAAATAAATACCGCGCTTGCGGGCCTCCCATACAAAGGGCTTTATTTTCTGAGTGGCAAGGTCGACAATATACTCCCTGCTATCCAGCTGCCCAAAACAGTGGGTAAAAATATCGCCGGGGCGCAGGTGCTTCATAAACAGTTCTTCGATAGACAATGGCGGATTACTGCCGCCAAAATCTATCATTACCGGCAGGCCGCCAGCCATGTTGCCAGCTTCTACGGCATGATCAACCGGTGTCCATTCATGACCTTCATAGTGCGCCACTTTAAAACCAACCACAATGTTCCGGTAACGGCGGGCAACCAGCGCCGCCATTTTAGAGTCCATATCGTTGGCGTTTTGCTCGTAACCAGCACGCATACCTTCGCCCACAATATTGATAAAAGCCAATACCCGCGTTTGCGATTGATCAATAGTTTGGGCCTTGAAAGTTGGAAAAGTTCGCCAGCCCGAACTGCCGGCATCCACTACGGTAGTAACACCATTGCGAAAGGTAAAACCATCCGGCGGTAAAGCCAGGTTACCGTTTTCATACTGATGATCGGGCTCCGTACCATAAAAATTGTGGGTGTGGATATCGATGAGTCCTGGCGTAACATACATGCCGGTAGCGTCAACCACCTGCAATCCCAGTTTGGGGTTGATGTTTTTAGCTACCAGCGCTATTTTGCCATCTTTTACCGCTATATCCATTTCTTCATCAATGTTGTTTTTAGGGTCCATCACATGGCCTCCTTTGATAACCACGTTATAGGACTGTGCTTGTAATGTTGTAATAGCCAGGCCCATGGCCGCTATTACCAGGAATATTCTTTTTTGCATTTCAAATCATTTTTAATTTAAATAATGCAGGAAACCTGGGGCAATAGTTATCCTGTCAGAGCAGAAATACCTACTCCGTAAAGCAATACATAATTGTAAATCAGCTTAAACCGCCTGTTGTAAAATAGCCTTTACCCGATTGGCAACTACATCAATCTGGTCGGGCCTTAACAGCACCACTCCAATAACCAAGGCGTCATCATGCCTGTTGGCAACTATACTTGGCGTGCCGCTTTTTAGAGCGGCCAGTACATCCTTAGGGTTGGTTCTTACTTTGGTTTGATCCCAGCTTACATACAGGCTCGGAAAAGCATTCGCCGGACCAGGGTTTACAACCACCTCGGTTTTTACCGTCGAAACTGTTTCCAACGTATTACCTATGCGCTTTGCCCGCTGCAGCCAGTCGTCCCATTCTTTATGATGGTCTTTTTCCAGGTACGCTTTTAGTGCCGCGTACATGCCAAACATTTCCTCCTTGTTCACTTTCATGGGTCTGCCTATCGGTGCCTCATTGGGGCTATGGTTGAGTCTGGCCGCGGTGATCAGATCCTTCCTGCCAAATAATAAACCAGCGCTCTGTGGCCCGTGAATCATTTTACCACCCGAAAAGGTGACCAGATCAAAGCCTATCTTTTGAAACTTAAACAAATTCTCCACCGGTGGCACGTCTGCTGCAGCATCAATAAATGTAGGGATGTTATGTTTCTTAGCGATCCGTACAAACTCTTCATGGGTAATACTGCTTTTCTTTTCGCTGGCATTAAAGAACAGGGCCATTACCGTGTTGCTGTTGATGGCGTTTTCCATGCCCTCAGGTCCATCAACCTCAACAATTCTGGCACCTGTGGTACTTACGGCCTGGTCAAACAGGTAGCGGTGCGTTTTCTGCATAATCACCTCTGGTCGTGCTCCGGGTAAATTGGGAAGTTGCTTTATTTTCGATTGATCGGTGCCCGTTATAGCCGCTGCGGTACCTAAGACTATAGCGCATGATGCACCTGAAGTTACCATGGCCGCTTCTACATGCAGCATTTCGGCTATTTTACCTCCTACCTTATCCTGCAGCTCATACATGTTGGCAAAATCATGCGAGGTGGAATTGATAGCATCCAATACCTCCGGCAACATCAGCGAACCCGATAAAAAGGTCATGGTTACCCCGGCATTTATAACCGGGGTAACATCAAGTTCCTTAAAAAAATCGCGTTTAGGTGCAGGTTTTGATGTAGGTGTCGTATGTAAAGCCGCCGCTCTCCCTATCAATCCACTGGTTAAAGGGAGTATAGTGAGGCCTTTTAAAATATCTCTGCGTTTCATATACTGACATGATTATATGTAAGCGATGCAATCCATTTCAACCAGAGAGTTTCCTGGTACACCACCCTTGGCAACAGCTACGGTTGTGCGTACCGGCGGATTTTTACCAAACCGGCCCTTGTAAACATCATTCATGCCCTGGTAATCGGCAATATCATTCAGAAAAACGCTGACTTTTAAAACCTTTTCCATTGATGAGCCCGCTTTTTTGAGCTCTTTCTCCAGCTCCTGCAATACGATTTCGGTGTGTGCCTTGATCTCGAAAGGTTCCACATGGGCACCTTTACCCGCTATAAAAA
This sequence comes from Mucilaginibacter inviolabilis, assembly GCF_011089895.1. Lineage (NCBI taxonomy): Bacteria > Pseudomonadati > Bacteroidota > Sphingobacteriia > Sphingobacteriales > Sphingobacteriaceae > Mucilaginibacter > Mucilaginibacter inviolabilis. The sequence continues at coordinate 249,511 of NZ_JAANAT010000001.1, read as the reverse complement.
TCATATTGCCCAGTTTGGTTGAGCCCGAAAACAGGGGTACATCCTGATGTGTGGTAATGTTATTCACTTCTTTTTCATCATTGTTTACAACTCCGGCTTTTGCAAAGCCAAATAGTGAAATACCTGCCGCCGAAGCCAGCAGTTTTTTTAAGATCGATCTTCTTTCCATGGTTATGTTATTTTTTAGGTTATGTATAATTTAAAATTGAATGACGCCTGGTATTAAGGGCGATCCCACCACATACGGGTCAGGAATTCATCAGGACCCTGGCGTGCGATGGCTGCGTTATAATTAGCTGTATTTAAATTTTGCTCGGTAGTTGGATAAAGCATCCGCCGGAATATTTTACCTCCTGTAGCGTTGCCTACGTAGTTATTAGGCACCAATGCCGGGTAACCTGTACGCCTGTAACTGGCAAATACTTCCTGCGAATTAGGAAATACCCCCACCCAGAATTGCGTATAGATTTGCTCCATCTGTGCGTTAAACGAAGCAGTGGTATTTAACCGGTGATAACTCAGGTAAGTTTGGATTTGATTAGTGCTGATTACCCCTTGTGCCCCAAACAGCGCCCATTGCCGCATCGAAGCACTGATGCCGTTTTCATATAAAGTACTGGCACTGGAGGTAGTATACCAGCCACGTAAGGCAGCTTCGGCCAGTAAAAAGTTGGTTTCGGCATTGGTGAGTAACAGGTATGGACTATTGAGCTGTAAAATAGTATTGGGATTAGGTTCTGAATAAGTTACGAATACAGCATCAGCAGGTTTAGCGCTCAGGCTTGATGACATTCCTTTTTGTATCGCAGCTGTGGTATCGGCAACTTTGTTTAACCAAACCACAGAAACGGCCGCCAGTCGGGGGTCTTTATTGGTTTTCAAATAGTTAATAAACACATCCTGGTATTTGCCGCCTTCGGGGTTACTGGTACCATTTGCGCCTATATAATCAGCGTTAAGCATATTGAGGGCAAGTGGGTTTTTGTTGATATCCTGCCCGGCAGAAACATAACCGTTTACTTTAGCTATATCTGCATCAGCAGTGATCACACCACCGGCGATGGCTTTGCGTGCCCATGTTTCGGCACCGGCAATATCTACTTTGGTCATGCGCATAGCGCAGCGCAACATCAGGGAGTAGGCAAACTTTTTCCATTTAGTTACATCGCCGTTATAAATCAGGTCTGCGGCGCCAAATGTTGGTTTAGCGGCATTAAAAGCTGCGGCGGCCTCGTCCAGTTCTTTTAACATATCGGCATAAATATTTTTCTGTTCATCATATGCAGGCATGTAAATAGCATCGGTATATCCTTTGCCTGCCTGAGAATATGGAATATCACCGTACAGATCTGTAATGCGGCTAAAGCAGTAAGCACGCCATATCCTGGCTGCAGACAACAAATTAACTTGATCCGGATTGCTTTTAACCGACGTAATTACCTGGCTTATCTCGTTAATCTCTTTAGGATAAGCAGTGTTAAACACTACCCATGACTGTGAGCTCTGGCTCAGCACGTACTTGGCGCCAAATCCGGCCACATCATTATAACTAGTGGTATACTGCATGGTACCTTGCAGTAGCACCTGAACATCGCCGGCTCCATCTAATACGGCTTTGGTAAATACAAAAGCAGGTGTAGGGTTAGCAGATGAGTTGGGATTGGTATTGATCGCCTCAAAATTTTTGTCGCACCCTTGCAAGCCAATACAGACTATCGATAGTAAGACTATCAATCTGGGAATAAAATATTTTTTCATAATGGTGGTTTTTCTGAATTAAAATTTAACCATGAGATTTAATCCATAGCTTCTTGTTCTGGGCAGACCGAATGATTCGAAACCCTGACTGGAGCCATTGGTAAAGCTCGATTCCGGGTCGAAATTGTCCGTTTGCTTATAAATAGTTAGCAGGTTACGCGCAACAAATGATACAGAGGCGTTTTGAACGTTGATAGCTTTCAGGAGATCGGCCGGAATGTTATAGCTGAATATAACCTGACGAAGTTTTACAAAGCCACCATCGTGCAAAAACAATTCTGAGTAGGACTTATAATTGTCATAATAACTGCGCAGGTTTGATACAGGTACTGTTCTGGAATATGGGTTACCGGCCTGGTCAACACCGCTCAATTGCAAACCGTTTTCTCTGCCCGGCAAGGTTGTTTTCATTAAACCTAAACGGGTACCATAAACCTCCATTAATGAGAATATCTTATTGCCGAACTTACCGTCAAGCAGTACATTTAAGGAGAACCGCTTGTAGCGAAAGTCATTAGACCAACCCATGGTTATCGGTGCAACGCCCTTGCCCAGGGTTTGCAGGCCTGTGGCAACAGGTAAACCGGTAGTAGCATTAAATACGGTTTGACCATTAGCATTTTTCAGGATACGGGTGCCTACTATTGAACCATATGACTGGCCAACTATATTGTTAATATATGCCCAACCATTAACCGATGAGGCCATCTGGATTTGATTAAGACCCGCGGCCAGCCTTACCACTTCATTTTTGTTATAAGCAAAGTTATAACTGGTATTCCAGCTAAAACTGCCGGCTTTTACAGGGGAGCCGCTGAGTAACACCTCAATACCTTTGTTGCTCAGCTCGCCTACATTTAAGACCACGTTGTTGTAGCCTGTGGTTCCAGAGATAGCTGTTGAAACAATATCATTGGTGGTTTTACGGTTATACAGGGTCACATCAAAACTTAACCGGTTGTTAAACAAGCGTGCCTCAATACCTCCTTCTGTTGTGGTGGACGTATATGGACGAAGCGTTGAATTGGAAATGGTTGTACTGGAAACATTTTGTATGGGCTGACCTGAACTTGGCACCATAATAAATGCCTGATTGATCTGGTATGGACTTGGTGCACCACCACCCACCTGTGCATAGGAAGCCCGTAGTTTGGCATAGCTGATCACCTGCGGCAACTTAAATGCCTCCGAAAGTACAAAGCTACCACCAACCGAAGGATAAAAAAGACTATTATTCTTTGGGCTCAGTGTTGAAAACCAATCCTGGCGACCGGTTACGGTTAGATAAGCAAAATTCTTGTAAGCAATATCAGCCGATCCCATTAATGAATTGATGGCTGTTTTGTTATTGGTGGGCGTAGTTGAAATGGTTGAAAGATTAGTTGAACTGTAGAAATAAGGAATGATATAATTGCTACCCGTGATGTTGCTTTCATTATAAACAGAACGCTGCTGATTGCCGCCAACAAAGGCTGTTAAAGCAAAATCCTTGGTTACTTTGCCATTGTAGTTAAGTGTTAATAATCCGTTAGTTTCGGAAGCGTCAACTTTCAGTTCGCTGTACTGCCCGTTGGGGACATACAAGGTACCTGTAGGCAGGATATATTTGTAATTGTAGGAATAAAAGTCGCGGCTTACCACGCCTTTTAAGGATAGGTTTTTAACAATCTCGTAGGTAAGGCCCGCCTGCCCGATGAACCTGTTCTTGATGTCATTTTCCTTAAACTTGTTAACCACAAAGTAGCTGTTTGATGCAATAGAGGCATCGTTCCAGGCAATTTCATTACCGTTGGCATCATAACCGGGTTTTAACCACCTTATATCGGCCGTATTGGCAATCATATAAGGTGTCCAGTTGGGATTTCCTAAAGCATCGCCTGCAGTAGCTCTGTTATGCGCGTTTTCAACGTTGTACTGTGCCAGCGCCTCCAGGTTGATTCGTTTGCCCAACTTACTGTTAAGGCTCAGGTTGCCGGTTTTACGGTTATAATCCGTATTAGGGAGTATACTTTTACTATTAAGATCCGAAGCGGAGAAACGGTAATTAATAGCTTCGGTACCGCCGGTAAAAGCCAGCGTATTGGTAAATGTAGAGCCGGTTTGATAAAAGTTTTTGATATTATCTTTCTGCGCACTATAGGGGTGTGTCAATCCATCCGCAGCAACGTATGGTGAGCCATCTATCTTTGCCCCGAAAGAGCGGCGGCCTGTTTGGATAGCCTCGCCTTGTGTAGTTGGCTTTACACCGTTATCGCCCTGCCCATATTCATATTGCCAGTCGGGAAAAACTGCGGGGGTTTCCATAGTATAAGAGGAATTATAATCAACGCCGATACCTTTTTGCGCGCGACCTTTTTTGGTGGTAATTAATATAACACCGTTAGCAGCTCTTGCGCCATAAAGCGCAGCCGCTGTACCACCTTTTAGTACGCTGATAGATTCAATATCATCGGGGTTGATCCCGGCGATACCATCGCCGCGGTCAACGTTACCGGCACTGCCATTGGTTGTGGCACTGCCACCAGGCACCGAGTTCTCCAGCGGCATTCCGTTAATTACATACAGGGGCTGATTGCCGCCTCCCAAAGAGCCATTACCACGGATAATAACCCTGCTTGACCCACCCGGGCCTGTTGACAGCCCAGTGGCATTTACACCAGCAACTTTACCGGTAAGCGCATTAGCCACATTGTTTTCGCGGGCCTGTGTAAATTCATCACCCTTTACTTCGGTAACAGAATAAGCCAGGGCTTTGCGCTGGCGCGATATACCCAAAGCGGTAACAATCACCTCATTGAGCTTACTTGATTCTTCCTGCAGCCGAACATCGATGGTTTTACGGTTTCCAACCACAATTTCCTGGGTCAGGTACCCTATTGATGAAAATATAAGCACTGTATTACCATCGGGTACATTAATACTATATCTTCCATCGGCGCTGGTGCTGGTTGCAATTGTGGCTCCTTTAATCCGCACGGTTACCCCGGGCAGCGGACCGGTATTATCAGTAACCCTGCCAGACACTTGCTGGGCCAGGTTTTTTTGAATTACCTGAATAGCTGAGGTCTGCTTTTTTTCGATCAGGATCATATTGCCCGATAGTTGATATTCCATGCCCAGGGGATCAAATATCTTGGATAATACCAGGCTCAGTTTTTCGTTTTTTACATCGATGGTAACCGTTTGATCTGTAACTATTTCGTTACTAAAAACAAAACTCAGCTTAATGGCCTTATTTATTTGCTTTAGTACATTTTTTACAGGCATGTTTGTCACCTTTAGCGATATGGGAGTGTCCAGGTCCTGTATAGAGTGGATAACCGCGCTGGTTTTGAAGAAACAGACAGATAGGAAACCTGTAATTATGACTATCCTGTTTACAGCTTTACGCAGCCGATTAGAGGACAATATTTTTTTTGTCATATATTTGAAGAAAATTTATAGTAATTAAATGCCCTTGCGGGAGCTATGAATTATCTGAGCCTTGGCTCGGTAGGGTTGGATGTGCTGGAATCACATTCAACCTTTTTTATGTCGTCGTTGTATATTTCTATAGGCAATCGGGTTTAACGGTTATTATTCTGTTTATTAAAATAAGGTGTATACACTTTTATCTACATGGTACCGCGCATGCGTAAGCCGGGTAATTCCATTCAAAATATCAGGCAGGCTTTGATTCTGGAATATTGCTGTAATATGCCTGGAGGCTATCCGCCGATTATTGATTTCTATCTTCACTGCATATTTATTGCTTAACGCAACGGCCACATCCGCTAGGGTGGCGTCCTCAAATATCATTTTATCATCCATCCAGGCTATAGCATCCGTTGGATCGGCCATCCTGCTAACTATTAAGCTTTGGTTCTTTTGGTCAGTTATTGCACATAAGCCTGGTGTAAGTAAAGCATGGGCTTTGCTGCTTTCATCAACAACACCAACCTTGCCGGTTAAAACCGTTACTTTTTGGGGCTTTTGCTCATTGTAAGCACTAACAGTAAATGTTGTACCCAAAACCTGTGTTCTTAATGCTCCGGAGTAGATGATAAAAGGTTTCTTGCTATCATGTACCACATCGAAATAAGCCTCTCCCTTTAAATAAACAATTCTTTGTCCGTTGCTGAATTTTTCAGGATAACGTAAAGAGCTATTGGCGTTCAGGGTAACATGGGTGCCATCGGCTAAAATGATCACTTTGGTTTTAGCAGGCAAAGATTGAGCGGTTAAATACTGGATACCGGTATCTGTTTTTTTATAAAAACTGATGGTACAAATCAGGAGCGCCAGAGCAATACAGGCGGCATACTTTAACCATACTTGTGTATGATAACGTTTAGGCGTTTTTTCTTTGATACGTGCGGAAATATCGGCCCACTTTAATTTATTTTCAACAGGCGAATGTGCCGATCTTTCCCAATTGGCTTTCAGTGCTTCATCAAAATCATCATTATTGGGCGAAGCTTTGATGGCCAGCATCAGCTCATCAAACTCCTCCGGGGTGCAGGCATTGTTGATATATTGATTTAATAAGTATGCTTTTCTTTGCTTAGTGTTCATCATTAACGGTGTGATTACATTAAAGACACAGCAAACTCACAAACAGACTAATCAAAATGAAAATTTTATTTTTTTTATTTTAACATTCTAAAAATGTTATTCCCCCCTGCATTAAAACAAGAGAATATAACCTATCCATAATTACTTCCCGATAAAATAAAAAAGCAATCATACCCATCAATAAATCTATTCTTTTTTGATAGCTATAACTTAACGATCATGAAAATAAGGATAAGTGTTGGATCGATACCATGCTGCGTAAGATATCCTTTTATAGAGGCTAATGCAGATAGCAGATGATTTTTGACGGTATGTTTTGATAAGTTTAACTGCGACGCGATATCGTCATAACTCAGATCGTTGTTTTTGCTCAGTTCATAAACCAACCTGCGCTGCGGTGATAATTTGCTCACCGCCGCATGAATCAGTTGCTGGCATTCAGACAATTGCACCGCCGATTCGGTATCGTTATAGCCAGCCACAGCAACCTGCATTAAGTGGTTGGTGAGCCGCATATCGCTTGCGGCCTTTCTTAAATAATTTAAAGAGTAGTTACGAACAATAGTATAAATGTATCCATCCAGGTTTTTTACGCTATTAAGTACTTCGCGATTCTGCCAGATCCTGATAAATATTTCCTGGGTAATTTCCTCTGCTGCGTAATGCGATTTTGCTAAAGCATAAACCTGGGCATAAACCTGGCGGTTGTATGTTTCAAATACCCGTCTGAATTCAAACTCTGAATATGTTTTCGGGATATCGCTTTTCATTAAATCAGCAGCAGGAGTCTTATAGGGTTAATAGTGATAAAAAATTTTATCTAATATAATGAAGGTTTTATTCATTTCAACAAATCATTACAAATTTCTAACACCCTGTTGATGTTATATTAACGTAATGCCTTACAGGTAACGTAAAAAGTTAATCCATTAGCTTATTGGGGCAGATAACCAGCTTATATCTCCTTCATTTTTGCGCAAAAAAGCCCCGTTCAGAAGCCCTCTTTTATGGAGTTCAGGGTCAAAACTCCAAAGCATTCAAAAATAAATTTGTTTGTATTTAAAAAGTTACTACTTTTATTTTAGAATAGACCAGAATAGACCACTTAATTTAAACTTGTTATGAAAAGAAAAGTACCTAAAACCCTGGGACTTGTTATGCTTTGCTGTGTTTTGCTGCTCAGCTTTCAACAAGGTTTCTCCCAACAACTTAAAACCATTTCGGGCCATGTTAAAGATGAACAGGGCCTGCCTATGCCTTCTGTCAGCGTGAGTCTTGCCGGCACCTCTCAAGGCACCATTACCGATGTCAATGGATCTTTCAAAATCAGCGCACCTGAAAACGCTACCCTGGTGTTCTCCTTTTTGGGTTATGAAAAACTAACAATAAAGGTTACGGGCAGCTGGGATGGCAATGTGGTGATGACAGAAGATAAAAAAACCAGAAATTTGAGTGAAGTAGTGGTAGTGGCTTACGGCACGCAAAAAAAGGCCAACCTTACCGGCTCCGTATCGGCAATTGGGGCAAAAGAATTGCAGGACCGGCCGGTTACCAACCTGAACGATGCGTTACAGGGTACTATGGCCGGGGTTACGGTTACCACAACAGGCGGACAGCCTGGTACAACCGGAAACATTAATATACGCGGTATAGGTACACTGAATAACAGCACCCCTATGGTAGTTATTGATGGTATTATCGGTAATTTATCAGATGTAAACCCCAATGATGTACAATCTGTTTCTGTATTAAAAGATGCGGCTTCGGCGGCGATATACGGATCACGGGCTGCCAATGGGGTTATATTGGTTACTACCAAACGAGGCAAAGGCGGCAAAATGCAGGTAAATTATACCGCCTACGCAGGCAAGCAAAAGCCTACCAATCTGCCCGATTTTTTACCTTCCTGGCAGGCAGCTACCCTATATAACCAGGCACTGGCAAACGAAGGTCAGGCACCGTACTGGACGGCGAATGACATTACCTTATTTAAAAACCAAACCGACCCGGATACACATCCTAATACCGATTGGCAGGGCTTTTTGTATAAAGGGAGCGGGTTTCAGCAAAATCACGCTGTTAACATCAGCGGTGGAGATGAGAAAACTCAATATGCTTTCTCTATGGGCTATTTTCAACAGGATGGTATCATACAAAAATCAAACTATAAAAGATACTCCACCCGTATGAACCTCAATTCGGCCCTCACCAAAAACTTTAGTGTAAATGCCAACCTGTCGTTTTTATATGCCCCTACCCAGGCACCAGATGGTTTAGGCGGCGGGGATATAGGCGGTATTATTGGTACAACAGCAGCCATGAGCAGCACGGTTGTCAATCAATATAAAAATGGTGTTTATAATTACCTTTCTTTTGGTAACCCAATTTCCTGGCTTAATTCACCAGGCTATAACAATAACCAAAACTCTCTTTTTACCGGCAACGCAGGGGCTGATTGGGAACCTGTTAAAGGACTCCATTTTAAACCATCATTCTCCTACCGCTATAACACAAACCCGGCCCAGGAGTTTAAACCCGCAGATATTTATTATGACCCCAAGAATCCAAGCGTGGTGCAAGCAACTATCAGCCAAAGTTCTATAGCCAATACTAATGCCATCAATAGCTACTACAACCTGCAGGCATTATTAGAATATGACAGGCATTTTGGCAAACACAGCATTGATATATTGGCCGGTAGCTCACAGGAATTAACAACCTATCAGTATCTATATGCGTACAGGCAAAATTTCCTCAACAGCTCTTTATCGCAAATAAACGCGGCACCATCCTTAGGGCAGCAAAATGCAGGCACTTCCAGTCAGCTAGCCCTCCTATCGTATTTTGGCCGTGCCAGGTATTCTTATGATGACAAGTACCTGTTTGAAGCCAATCTGCGCGATGATGGTTCGTCCCGGTTTGCCAACGGACAACGATGGGGCGTTTATCCATCATTCTCTGCCGGCTGGAATATTTCGAAAGAATCATTTTTCGGTTCCTTATCAAATGTTATCCCTCTGCTTAAACTACGGGGTTCCTGGGGTAAACTAGGTAATCAAACGCTCGGTACTACAAACGGCCTTAATGTCCCTTTTGCTTATCCGGCGGTTTCGGTTATATCAAGCGGGCAGAATTACTCGTTCAACCAAACCCTTGCCCCTGGTATCGCCTTAAACAACGGCGCCAATCCGGCTATTACCTGGGAAAAAACGACTACGACAGATGTGGGAGTAGATATGGAGCTTCTGAATAGTAATTTAAGTTTCACTGCCGACTATTTTGTAAAAAACACCAATGGCATACTGTTGCAATTACCTGCCAGCAGTGTTTATGGCTTTACTACACCTTATCAAAATGCGGGTGCGGTACGTAACTCAGGCTGGGAACTCTCCGCGGCGTACAGAAACAAAATTGGTAATGTATCCTACAATATTGCTGTTAACGCATCCTTCATCACCAATAAAATAACCGATCTGGCAGGTACAGGCTCTATTTCAAGCGGAAGAGTTGTGGGTTACCCGCTCCAGGCATTTTACGGATACCAGGTAGAAGGTATTTTCCAGACACAACAACAGGTGAATGACCACGCCAAACAAAGCGGCGGTGTTATTGGCCCCGGCGATTTGATGTACAAAGACATCAGCGGGCCAAATGGCAAGCCAGATGGCGTTATTGATGGTAACGACCGCGTATACCTGGGATCGCCTTTCCCAAAAACCACATTTGGTTTTACACTGGGGGCCGGCTGGAAAGGATTTAACGTGAGCGGCTTTTTCCAGGGCGCATTAGGCGTGAAGAACTATGTACAGGGTTTTGAATTGGGTTCATTACAACAAGCTAACATTGGCAACCCAACCACAGCTTTACTAAATGCCTGGACACCAACCAATACATCGGCCACATTCCCGCGTCTGTGGTCAACCTATACGCAAAATAACCCGCAAAATTTTGTATCATCCTTTTGGGTAAGAAATGCTTCTTATTTAAGATTAAAGAATTTATTGGTGAGTTATACGCTACCGGCTAACACGCTTGCCAAACTGGGTGTAAAAGGCGTTAAGATTTATTACAGCGGGCAAAATATCCTCACATTCACCAGCTTCTACAAATGGGTTGACCCCGAAACCAATGCCGGGAATAACGCTTACGGATCATACCCGCAGCTAAAAACAAATACCCTGGGTGTTGAGGTAACATTTTAATTATTAAAAAATTACTCCAATGAAATATCTATTCATAACCATAATTATTTTAGCCACGATGGCATCATCGGGCTGTAAAAAGGATTTCCTTGACAGGGCTCCTTTAGATTCTTATACCAATACCGTATTATGGAAATCATCTGGCGACGTGCTCGCGGCGCTCAATGGCTGCTACTCCAAATGGGGGGGCGGCAATAACGGCTATTACGGAATTTTTGCTGATAATAATTCCGATAACACCTTTGACCAGTTTCCCTGGGAAAACTGGCTGGCCCTGTCCGCAGGTATCGCTACGCCAACCAATCCGGGCTATACAAAATGGAACTATAGCTGTATACAAACCTGTAACTGGTTTTTAGATAATGTAGGCGCTGCCACTATGGATGCAACACTTAAAGCCCGTACCATTGCCGAAGCTCGTTTTTTACGGGCCTATGAGTATTTTACGTTGAGCCAGTTATACGGATCTGTTCCGCTGGTTGAGCATAATTTAACACCGGATGCGGCTAACAAAGTAACTCAATCATCAAAAACCGATGTGGTTAAGTATATATTAAACGAGCTTACCGCTATTGCTCCGGATTTGCCGGTTAGTTATTCCGGTTCAGACATCGGGCGTATTACCCGCGGCGCCGCTATAGCTTTAAAAGCCAGGATAGAATTGTTTAACCAAATGTACCCGCAATGTATAGCCGATTGTCAGCAACTAATGACCGCGCCGTTTACTTACAGCATCTACCCTAGTTATGTTAACCTTTTCCGTCAGCCTTTTGCCGACAATCAGGAAGTAATACTGGATGTTCAGTTTAAAGCAAGCGATAATAATTTTGGCTGGGCCAGAAATATGACCATCAATTCATTAGGCGGTTATAACTCCATTGCTCCTACACAAAACCTGGTAGATGCTTATGAAACAACCAATGGTAAAACTATTGATGATCCGGCATCGGGATACAATCCTGCCCAGCCCTATCAAAACAGAGATCCCCGGCTTACCGCAACTGTATTTTATCCTGGCGCACAGTACAGCAGCAAACTGCCTTATGGTTTTTATTATGACCCGATTTCATCCAGCCCCAAAACCCTGGATCATTGGGGCGATAACAACTGCAGTCCTTCGGCTTATGGCTTACGTAAGTACACTCCTTTTATTGCCGACTTCCCGAACCTGGACCAGGTAGGTATGGATGTTATTTTGATACGCTATGCCGAAATAAAGCTGATGGATGCAGAAGCCAAAATTGAAAGTAACAAAATAGATGCTTCGGTATATGATGACATCAATGCTGTACGGCAGCGACCAGATGTAAACCTGCCCGCTGTAGATCAGTCCAGGTACAACGACCAGAACAGTCTCCGCACATTACTGCGCAGGGAAAGAAGGGTTGAACTGGCTGTTGAAGGTCTTCGCTGGTTTGATATACAACGCTGGCAGATTGGCCAGCAGGTAATGAACGGGCAGGTAACAGGCAGTTTACTGGGCACTGTGAACCAAACAACCGGCGCACTTACCCTAACACCTGGAACAACCATAAAAGTAGGAGCCGCACGCGTATTTGACCCGGCAAAAAACTACCTGTGGCCAATCCCGCAGACAGAGATAGATTTAAACAAAAGCCTGAAGCAGAATCCTGGCTATTAATTAAAATAACAACGTGTTTAGTGATTGAAAGAATATGATCATACGATGTAAATTGTAACACGGGCAAATATTTCGTATATTTATATGAAAACAGCCCGGTTCTCTTTTAATCAGAGAAGCGGGCTGTTTAGTTTAAGAAGAAACAGGGTCAAAAACAGACCATTTTAAACTTAGTTATTTGACAATCAATAAATTAATACTTTTTAAAGTTTTGAAAACACATCAAAACCGCGTTAAAATTTGTTAAAAAGTGTTAAAATCGATGTTTTGCACGCGTTTTTAAGCAGTTTTCACCCAGTTTTTGAACCGAAAAGTGTTAAAATTTAGGGTTTAAAAAGTTTTTAAACTATTTGTTGGAACCGTTTAGTTCATCATTTTACCGGCTATACTAAAATTATTGTTGAACAAAAAATTAAATCTAACCCAATTAAATTAATAAGAAAAAGGGTAACCCGCTTGTCGCCTTTTTCTTACTTTGGCTAAAATCTACACGTGAAATGGATAGAATTTTTCAAGAAATAAAAAAGCTCACCGATATACCATCTTATTCAAAACATGACCGGTTTGTACAGGGAATCATCAATGCCATTAACGAAAAAGCTATTGCGCAGGATGAGATGCTACCCTCGGTAAACAGATTGATCAAAGAGTTAGGTTTCTCCAGGGAAACGATTATTAAAGGCTATAAAGATCTGATTAGTCGCGGTATTGTAGAATCTAAAAACAGATTAGGATACTTTGTGGGCAATGGCAATACGGAGCAGACACTGAATGTGGCGTTACTCATGTATAACCTGGATACTTTTGAAGAGCAATTTTATCGTAATTTCCGTCATGAGCTGGGCCAAAACATTCGCCTAAATCCGTATTTTCATCATGGTGATATCGAGATATTTGAAACTATCCTCACCCAGATCAAAGGAAAATATGGGATGTATGTGATAGCACCTATCCCCCATCCCAAAACCAAAGAGTTGCTGGATACTATCCCACGTAACAAGTTCCTGATGTTTGACCGTTACGAACCGCTGGAAGGCGATTTTAACCATATAACCCAGGAGTTTGGTCAATCATCCTATAAGATCTTTTCGCAGCTAGCGCCTAAAATAAGCCGGTTTGATGAAATGATATTCTATCACTCACCTACCTCATTGGATCCTAAGGAGATGGTTAAGTCTTTCAAAAAATTCCTGAAGGATTTTAATATCAAGGGCCGTATCGTAAATGAATATACACCCGGTACCGTGGAAAAAGGAAAGGTTTATTTTACGTTGGACAACTTTGCACTTTGGCAGATCATGCGCGATTGTAATAGTCAAAAACTAATCCCCGGGAAAGATCTGGGTATACTATCCCACAACGATGAACCGGCTAAAGAGATCATAGGGATCACTACTTTCTCTGCCGATTTTTCGAATATGGGAAAACTGGCTGGACAAGCGATATTGAATAAAGAAAAGATCAGTTTAACGGTTCCGATGATTTTATCTGAACGGAATACACTTTAAAGCACTTAAATTACGCAAAGGTGAATTGGCTTATTTTAACCAGCTTTCTTTTTTTTACCGGCATCGTGGGGCTGGTGTCCTGGTATAAATCAAGAAAAAGTAAGCTCAATACACTAAACGGTTTATTCTTGGCCGATCGTAGCTTAAGCTTTTTGCTGGTGGGTGGAGGCTTGTTATTTACTAATATCAACACGGCTACCATTATTGGCGAAAACGAACTTACGTATACCCACAACATGTCGGTAATGGCCTGGGGAATGACATCGGTACTGGCCATGCTGCTGGTTTCTGAATTTTTGATGCCGATGTATCTTAAACTGGGCATAGCCACCACACCTGATTATCTTATAGCCAGGTATAGCCCCGGAATAGGAAAATTGGTTTCCTTTATTTTTTTGATCAGCTATATCATTAATTTGTTACCATCTGTATTGTATAGCGGGGCGGTTGCATTTAACGGGTTATTTCATTTTTCGGAGATCTGGCATACAGATTACTGGACAACTATTTGGATACTCATCTGGGTCATGGGAACTGTTGGTTGCCTCTACTCTTTGCTAGGGGGATTAAAAGCTATTTCTATTTCGGATACCCTACTGGGTCTGGGTATTTTTGCTGGCGGGCTTTTACTACCTTTCTTCGGTCTCAGGTATCTTGGACAAGGTAGTATCATGCAAGGTTTACATATCCTGTTGCATACTCATCAGGAACATCTGAACAGTATAGGTTCCAAATCTGATCCTATTCCCTTTGCTACCCTGTTTACCGGTATGCTTTTGGTGAACTTGTATTATTGGGGCACCGAGCAATATATAGTTCAGCAGGTTCTGGCTTCAAAAGATCTTAAAAGCTGCCAAAAAGGTATAGCAGTAGCCTGTTTAGGCAAATTGATATCGCCATTACTTTTAAATGTACCCGGCTTAATTGCAGTACATATATTTACGCATCTGGATAATTCGGCCGAGGTATTTCCCAAGCTGGATAGTTTGGTATCGCCTCCTTTTATAGCAGGATATATAGCGGCTATTATTTTTGGTGCTGCACTTACCACTTTCAACGCGGGTTTAAACAGCTCAAGCACCTTATTTGTACTAAACATCTATAAGCCCTGGATGGAAAAGCGCTCCAGGCAAACTACCGAAAAAAGCATGATCAGCATAGCTAAGAGGTTTGAGATCATCATTTGCTTAACAGCCATGTTCATAGCCCCTTTCATTATTTTTGTTAAGAATGGTTTTTATACCTATGTACAAATTGTCAATGGTTTTTTCAATGTGCCCATTTTTACCATCATGTTTATGGGCTTTGTAACTAAAAGAGTCCCGGCTATAGCTGCCAAAATAGGTTTGTTATTTTTTATAGTTGCCTATGGTCTTACTCAATTGGTATTTGATATGCACATTCATTTCCTGCACATTCTGGCTATATTATTTGTAATAACCTGCGGACTCATGCTGGTTATAGGTAAACTTTATCCCATGCCTGTACCCTACCGGCAAAAGCTTAATAATGTAGTAGATATGAAACCCTGGGAGAACCGGCACATCTATAGCGGAATACTATTATTGCTGATGGTGCTGATGTTTATTTTATTTTCTCCGTTTGTACTTGCAAAATAAGTTTGGACAATAAAGAAAAATATCTATTTTTATAAAATAGACCAGAATAGACCAGAACATATCTAATTTAACATGAGTTCAACTGTTTCCTTGCTTAACAGAATATTTACTTCTGCAGCGTTGCTTGGCATCATTTCTTTTTCACCGGCTACGGCTCAGGATAATGGTGTCAAATTTACTTCATCTGATAAAAAAATGGAGCAGGCTTTTGTGTGGGCTAAAAGTATGGCCCTGCACTATAAAGGCCACGCTTCAGATCCAGTAGGTCCATGGTATGAATCGGCATTGCCACCCCGGGATGCTTTTTGCATGCGCGATGTATCACATCAAAGTATTGGCGCTGAAGTATTAGGACTGAAACAGGAGAACCGTAACATGCTGACGTTGTTTGTGAGCAATATATCAGCATCAAAAAACTGGTGTTCCTACTGGGAAATCAATAAATCGGGAAAGCCAGCCCCAGAAGACTATAGGAACGACCGCGAATTCTGGTATAATCTGCCTGCCAATTTTGATGTACTGAATGCCAGCTGGAGGCTTTATTTATGGACAGGCGACAAGTATTATATCAACAATCCCGCATTTGTGCACTTTCAGGAAAAAACGGTAAATGATTATATAAACACCTGGGTGTTATCTGCCGATTCTATGTTAACCAGGCCCGCTCACCCCAATGCACCGGTGCCTTTTAATGAAAGCGACTCGTTTCATCGCTGCCGTGGTTTACCTTCTTATTCAGAAGGAGTTCCTAACTTAAAAACAGGTGCCGATCTGGTAGCCGCATTATATAGAGGTCTGCTAACCTACGCAGCTATGTTGACAGAAAAAGGCCGGCTTAAAGAAGCTGCATTATATAGTAATAAAGCCGAAAAATACAGGCAACAACTGGAGGCTAACTGGTGGGATGAAAAAGATAAATTATATTATACCTATTACAGCAACGATGGTCGTTTTGGTAAAGATGAAGGAGAAGCCTTTTTACTTTGGTTTGATGCTTTAAAGGATAATGCCCGTGTAGCACAAACATTAACACACCTCAGTTCCAAAATCTGGAATGTGGAGAATACCTCGTATTTACCTTTAATATTTTATAACAAAGGCTCCTGGGATAAAGCAAGAAATTATATCCTGTACCTTTCAGATGAAAGTACTGCCAGGAGAGAATATCCGGAGGTTTCTTTTGGAGTGATAGAAGGTATTGTTCAGGGACTGATGGGTGTTACGCCGGACGCGCGTACACATAGTATTAGCACTATTTATAAAACGGAACAAATAGGTACCGCCGCTATCAGTAACCTGCCTCTGTTGAATACGCTAATAAATGTCACACATCTTGACAGACATCAATCTGCATTGGCCAATAGCGGGAAACAGCCACTAAAATGGAAAGCCATGTTTTACGGCAGTTATCATCAAGCTTATGCCGACCACAAACCTGTAACGATCAAACAAGAAACAGATCCGCAAGGGAAGGTAATATCCTTTGCAGAAGTAGTTGTTAAACCTGGTCAGCAGGTAAAAGTCAGCGTGAAATAATAAAACATCAGTCACCTCATACAAAAACATTTAATGAAATCTTCCTTGCATAAACTTTTGCTTGTCCTGTTAGCATTCCTTATAAAGGCATCCCAGTCCTACGCTCAGCAACTATCATTGCCCCGGCAAGATGACAGATGGCTTTTACAACCAGATGGCAGCATTACCTGGATTATCAGTAACCATTTACCACATGCCGATCATATAGAAATGTCTGGAGAGAAAGTGTCTCTCTGGGTAGCTTATAGTGTAGACACTTCCAAAATTTGCCATATTACCCGCACTGTAGTTTTCCCTACCTTTCGTATGCTTCCTGATGATACGCGCAGTCATATCGCTTATACATTTGACGATAACGCTTTGCCCAGAATGTATGTGGATGGCATGTTGTTACAATCAGATCCTTCGGCAGCAAGTATTGGTATACGAGTAAAAAGTATTAATCAGCATGGTATCATGCGCATTGAAGAACAGGTCGGCGATCAGAAATCTGTTAAGATAGAACGTGCTTTTTTCCCATCTGTAGATAAACCCCTGGCCATTGAAAAGTATAAATTCACCAATATCGGTAATAAACCGGTGACGATTTTCGTGGAGCATTTGAAGCGCGAGGCTACTACCGATACTATCAGAAGTAAGGGTGCACCACACACCATTATTATGCAATCTGTAAATGATGGCAGCAGGGTATTGCAATCGGGGCAATCGTACACATTCTCAGTTTGCTACCGGGCTACAGATCATCCCTCATCGCTTCGGCCTGTTAATCCTGAATTGGAAGAAAAAGCACGTCAAAGCCGTATAGATGAAATCGAGGCGCCTTTACAGCTGCAAACACCTGACAGCATACTGAATGCCATGTTTGCTTTTGCCAAGATCAGGGCTACAGAAAGCATTTTTAAAACCAAAGGAGGGTATATGCACGGTCCTGGCGGCTTATCTTATTATGCAGCTATCTGGGCCAATGACCAGGCAGAATATATCAACCCTTATTTTGCCATTTCTGGTGACAAGATTGGGAATCTATCCGCGATGAATGCTTACCGGATGTTTGCACGGTATATGAACTCGGATTATAATGCCTTGCCAAGTTCTATCGTGGCCGAGGGCGATACCGTTTGGAAAGGCGCCGGTGATCGTGGAGATCAGGCTATGATAGCCTACGGAGCATCCAGGTATGCCCTTACTTATGGTAATGCAGATTCAGCCAAAGTCCTGTGGCCACTCATCTCCTGGTGCCTGGAGTATAGTCGCCGACACATTAATTCACAAGGCGTTGTAGAGTCAAAAAGTGACGAATTAGAAGGCCGATTCCCCTCGGGCAAAGCCAATCTATCAACCAACTGCCTTTATTATGATGCGTTGATATCATCGGCTGTACTTGGCCGGCAATTACAATTACCTAAACAACAAACTGACCAATACAACCAACAAGCAGCTCGGCTTAAGGAAAATATTGAAAAATATTTCGGTGCCGATATAGCAGGGTTTCATACCTACAAATATTACGAAACCAATGACGTTTTGCGCGCCTGGATCTGTATGCCGCTTACTATGGGTATATATGACCGGAGCAAAGGCACCATTGATGCCCTGTTTTCACCTCAGCTATGGACTGCCGACGGTTTGGCCACTCAAGCCGGTCAGGAAACCTTTTGGGACCGCTCCACGCTTTATGCGCTCCGCGGCGTGTTGCAGGCCGGGGCAACTGAACAAGCTATGACTTTTTTACGTTACTATTCACACCGCAGGCTTTTGGGCGAACATGTACCCTACCCTGTTGAAGCCTATCCCGAAGGAAACCAAAGACATCTTTCTGCCGAAAGTGGTTTGTACTGCCGGATATTCACCGAAGGCTTATTTGGTATCAGACCTACCGGATTTCATTCATTTACCCTATGCCCCAGATTACCAAAAGACTGGAACTTTATGACACTGAAAAATATTAAAGCTTTCGGTCATTCCTTTGATATTACAGTTATCCGGAAGGGTACCAATGAAGTGGTCACCGTTATACCCGCCGGAGGTAAAGCCATCCAAAAAACATGGGCCAAAAAAGCACCTTTAGAATTTAAACTGGAATAGAGCCACTAGCTTCTATTCTGAAAAGGATATTAAAAAAAACTGCAATAAGTTAAATAATCTTATCTAACTCTCTTGAAACAACGTCCTTGAGCCAAAGTTTTCGGTTAAAGAATATTGCAACAAGTACCAATAGTGCAATGCATAAAATGGTAAGCAGATAACTAAATTGCATCAAGACCTTGCTCCAGCTTAAATCCCTCATAAAAAATTCTTTATAGAGCAACAAACCAACACTACCCAGATAACCAAAGGAATCGCATATATAAACAAAGAATCCGGCGTTGGCTTTTAATTTAAATAAAGCGATCATCCGCTCAAACAAAACTACCTGGATTGGCGTGTAAGCTAAAAACATGCCCATTCCTACCAGAAGCATCCACCAGAACGGCCCTAATACATGCAAATGAAAAAGTAGCGTACTGCCCCCACTTATTAATAAACCTAAAACAACCAGATATTGAGTTGCCCAGAAACCTTTGATATTGCTACGGATAAGTGACAGACAACCTATGGCTGCTAATACAATGACACCCGAAATGGCCTCTGTTATTGAAAAAACTGTTTTATCCCAGTGAGGCGCTATTTCGTTCCATATTTCTACCGAGAAATTATCCCGAAAATCACGCATGGTGGTTAATATAGTGTAAACCAATCCTGTACCTATTATAGCGGGGCCGTACTCTTTTAAAATAATTCGCTTGTCGGCTTTGGTCATTGCTACACGTTCTACCCGTAACAATTTATCGGTTTCTGTAGGGTTTGGAATTACCGAAAGCATCCACACAAACAATAGAAATAAGGGTAAAAAGATCAAGCCGATAACACAAGGCATCCAAAACTCAGAGAGCAATGGAAACCATCCATGAACCATAAAGTAGATGGTTTTTAAAATACCTGACGATACGATGAGGCTTATACTTAAGCCCATGGCCAGCATTTCGGTAAAGCGCCGGCCTTCGAGGTAACTGAAAACAATTCCCCATACCATGCCTAATGGTAAGCCATTCAGGAATAAAAAGATGAAATTGTAAGGATATGGAACCAGGCCGAATAAAATCAGTGCAACTTCGGCAAAAACAATGAGTTTAATAATCAGCTTTACCCTGCCGGATGCTTTGAGCTCTGAAATAACCTTAATACCGATAAATTTTGATACCATGTAACCCAGCACCTGGGTAATGATCAAAACAGCCTTATAGTCAATCCCCCAAAGCATCAGGCCGGTGTAGGTACCACTGGTAAATGGCTTTCGGAAGGCATACATACAAAAATATGTACCAAAAGCTGCCACCATACACCAACATATGAAGAAAACTTTTGAATGCGCAAGTAGCTTATTTATTTGCTTCATATGATGGCGATGAAACTGGCTAATGATCAGTTATATATTCCCTGTATGCTAGCTTCGGCATAACCACCTGAGCAAGTCATTCCTTTGCCACCTATAGCCGTACGGATATGTATGCGACTTTCTATATCCATTTCTACTACGTGTTTGCTGTTATGCTGCGGATAAACACCAGCCCATGTTGATGCTATTTTGCTAACATCAAAACCGACGATATTTTGGGCTTCTTTCAGCATCAAGTCGTTTATATGACTATTGATGCTAAAACTTAAATCGTCGGAATGGTTTACATCGGCATACTCATGTGAATCGCCAATAATAATAGAGCCGTCTACCGCTTTTTTAAATAGGATATGTACTCCCCATTTTTTCAATTCGGCATAATGTTCAGGAGTTGTAAGGGTGGCATATGAGGGACATTCCTGGAAGGATTCATACCTGCGGATAGATAAGCCAGTTAATATATTACCTTCTAATTGAACCTCTGGCATTGGGACAGTCCGCATCATTTGTAATTTGCACAGGATGATGCCGCTATTTTTAAAATGATCGGCAAATAGCAATTTATATTCACCTCCATTACATACAATTACCTTATCGGCAGTAAATTTTTGCTTTGATGAAGTGGTTACTTCCACATGATCGCCGATAACCTCGCAACCAATAATAGGTGTTGCGGGTTTGTAGGTAAGCTGCGGATATTTAGTAACAGCATACTTAATCAAACGATATATGAGTTTGTCCGGCTCTACGCTTAGCTCCTGTGGAAAAAATATACCGCCCTTACTATATTCATTGTTTAAAGCCGGCCATTTAGTTAAGCAGTCTTTTGCGGATAATAATTCTGCCTGATAACCAAAAGTATCCATACGCTCTTTTAGTTCGTGTGCCAGCTGTAACTCTTCCGAATCAGACGCCAGGTAAACGCTGCCGTTGTTGCGTACGCTGATATCAAATTCCTGCTGGATCTCTTTATAAAGCTCCGCCGTTCTGATGGCATAAGGGAGCCAATCTGAAGACATTCCTGAAGTTACAACTTGACCAAAATTTCTGACGGTTGCACTTACAGGATATTGATCTTTTTCGGTGAGTAATACTTTTTTTCCTAAACGTGCAGCATGCAGGGCATGGAATGTGCCCAGTATGCCTGAGCCAATTACAATTAAATCGTATGTTGATGAATTATTCATGATGATTTTTTTACCAGGGCATTGAAAATGTTTTTACAGTAGTGAAGCACTTAATGGCTTCAATGACGCCTTCTTTTATTCCCAGACCCGAATCTTTAATACCTCCAAAAGGAGAATTTTCTATCCGGTAACCGGGAACTTCATTGATATTAACAGTACCAACCTTTAGTTCCTTCACAAAGCGGATAGCATGTTCCATATTATTGGTGACCACACCCGACGATAAACCAAAAGCCGTTGAATTAGATAAGGAGATGGCATCATCAATATCTTTAAAAGTGAGTATTGGGGCCAAAGGGCCAAAAGACTCCTGAACAACCATTTGGGCATCCCGTGGAACATCCACAATCACAGTAGGTTGTAACAAAGCGCCTGTACGTTTACCTCCCAGCAAAATTCTTGCACCACGGGCAACCGCTTTGTCAACCACACTTTCCAGGTACAAGGCTGATTGCTCATCAATTACAGTTCCTACTCGTGTTTCAGGATTTGCAGGGTCACCACAGGTGTATTCTTTTGCTTTTTCAACAAAACGTTTAGTAAATTCTTCTGCAATGCTTTCCTGAACCAGGATGCGCTTTACTGCCGTACAACGCTGGCCTGAATTTCGGAAAGATCCTTCCGCAGCCAGTGTAACTGCCAAATCAAGATTGGCATCTTCTAATACAATCAAAGGATCGTTACCACCAAGTTCAAGGATCACTTTTTTATATCCCGCAGTTTGTGCTATCTTCTTTCCTACAGCTACGCTGCCCGTAAACGACACCAGATCAACCCTCGGATCCTGAACCAATGCCTCGGCCACATCTTTGGTGTCTCCCAACAGAACGCTTAGCATATAAGTCGGTAAACCAGCCAGATACAATAACTCTACCAAACGAATAGCTGTTAAAGGTGTTTTTTCGGAAGGTTTTAGTATAACCGGTGTACCTGCGGCTAATGCCGGAGCAATTTTATGCGCCACCTGGTTCAGCGGATGGTTAAATGGTGTAATGGCAACTGCCAGTTTTAAGGGCTCGCGCAACGTAAATATCTTGCGTTGTTTGCCATTAGGAGATATATCACAGGAAAACACCTGCCCGTCATCTTTCAAACACTCCATGGAGGCAAATAACAACACATCATGTGCACGACCGATTTCGTAGCGGGCCTCGGTAATGCAAAGCCCCGCCTCAGCCGTGATCAGTTGGGCAAATTCCTCTTTTCTTTCCAACAGCATCGTTCTGGTTTTATCCAAAACGCTGTATCTTTCATAACGGGTAAGTACTTTTCCGCCTTTTAGCGCGATATCAATTGCAGCCTGCGTATCATTCAAACCTGCCATCTCTACGGTACCCACCAGATGTCCGTTATAGGGATTATTAACCGCTAATGTTTTCCCGGATATCACCGGCTTACCGGCAACCAACGAAGTTGATTTGATTATATTTTCAGTAGTTATCAACGTTTCTTCTTTCATTGTCCTCTTAAAACTTCATTTTTGGCCCCAATTAATGGGTGCCATTAACTGCAAAATCAAACACATCAAAGTTTCGGGGATCACCTTGCGCCTTCATTTTGTACACACTATTTAAAGGATGTGAAACTACCAAAGGCACCATCTCTTCATACCTGCCACCATGCGAACGCAAGGTTCCATCTAATGCTTTCAGATCATGATCGGCAGCCGTTTTTCCAACCACAACATCGCGGGCAGATAACACGAACAAATCACCAGTACGATCGGCTGGTTGCTCCAGAATATGGCAGCCGGTTTCTTTATCGTACACTTCGGTAATACCCGGTTGCTGTGCCAGCCAGTTTTTCACTTCAGTGATATTCGAATCATTTTCCACATGTACAACCACATAAGAACCTAATGCACCATGATGCTTTACATAAGGATCGGTAATAGGGCAAATAACCCGGAAACCTGTACCAAACTTTTCGGTAAGCATCGTTTCAATAAATAATACATTTGGCGAACCATCAGCTTTTACTTTGGCATTCATACCATGATCTGCCGTTGCACCAATGATAGCGCCCAATTCAAGCATTTTACCTAATTCAATATCCTGTGCTTCGTAAAATGCCAGGGATTCTTCAGTGTCCGGGGCATAAGTATGCTGCATATAATCCGTTAAAGACAAGTACAGAAAATCGGCCATACCTTTTTCTATCAGCGCAACACCTGCCCGTAAAACAAACAGACTGGCTTCTGCGCTATAAATAGCCGGTGTTTTATGCCCGATAACTTCCTCTGCGTTTTCTATACCATGTGTCTCCAGTTTTGCCTGATTGGCTTTTTCTGCAGAAAAAGCAATACCATCCAGTTTATAGGAAAGAATGTCTCTTAATTTTTCTTTGGCTGTTACCACAGCTACTTTACGCCCTGCATTTGCTGCGGCAGCCAATAAAGTATCTGTCCGGAGATATTCTGATGAGTTCATCATCACTTCCTGGTCTTTTTGGACATCATAGAAAAAGTTACCGCAAATACCATGTACCGCCGGACTAACCCCGGTTACAATAGATGAGTTATTAACATTGGTAAAAGACGGTAAAGCTCCGCGCACCATCCCACGGTAACCTTGCAAGACCATTTTTTTAAGATTAGGCATGCGATCATGGGTCATGGTGGTATCCAGATATTCATCAGCCGAGCCATCCATGCAAATAACCACTATAGGCTTTGCCGGAGGCGTATATAATTTACCGTTAACCGAGAAGGGAGTAGTTGAGATGGTATTCATTATGTATTTATGTTATTGAAGTATCGAATTATAATTTATCTAGTTAACGGATTAATAAAGGGCCGTAACCGCTACGACCCTAAATAAACACATTAATCAACTTACCAATACCTTTAAACCGTTAATTGCATATGCAAAAACTTGTTTATAATTATTGTTTAGTATTTGTTCAAAAATAAAACATTTAAATAGAAAAAGTAAATAAATACTAAACTTTTTTAAAATAATTTTCCACATAAAACCAGCACACTTACATACATTATCCTACACAAGAATTCCAAATCAACCACTTAACAAATAATTAACAATTTATTAATTGTTAATAAATACTAAACATAAACCCCATCCTATAAAGGGTCGCATTATTGCAATTCTTTATAGGATGGAGTAATCAACAGGTTAACTTATTTTATTTGCCAGGTTACACCATTTTGTGTATCGGCTCCGCTAAACTGACTTTGAATAGCCGCTTTTACATTTACTGTGTTCGTGGTATATTCACCAGTAGGATAAGCCCAGCGCGTTGGAATTAAATTATTGTTGGCATTTTGTGGCCCTACATCAAATTTAGGTACACCCGTTCTGCGGTTGTTGTAATAGGCTTCCTTTCCTGAGTTTTCAAAAAAAGCAACATATTTTTGCTCCAGTATTTGCGTAAGCCCGGCTGGAGTATTCCCTATATAGGGATTTTGCGTTTGAAATGCACTGATCGCAGTGCCAGATACACCATAGAATTTCATAGACTCCGAGATCCCCTGATTATAATAGGTAGAAGCATCGCCAGAAATCCATCCGCGATTGATAGCTTCTGCGATACTGAAATTGGTTTCAGACGCCCCTGTATATACATAAGGAATACCAGCGGGACTAGCCTCCCAATAATAAAAATTAATCTCGCTCAACAAGCCTGCTATAGACTGTGTTTTTTGAGTAGACTGCAAATCGCCCGTTTTTGCACCGCGGAAAGAAGTAAATTCAGTTGCATAATTTGGATCGCCACTTGCCTTGGCAGAATCTGTAGGCAGAGCAATTACAAAAATCCGGGGATCTTTTGTTTTTTTAATAATATCAACATAAGTAGCGCCTAAAGTATTCCTCAAATCCTTGTACAGCACAACGCCATTGCTTGGCCATAAAGGGTAATTATTGGATACATCCGAAGTATTGTATACCAATTGAAAATTATCCGCATTGGTTAATATCAAAGGATACTGTGCAGGATTGTTGATGATATTGGCAAATTGCTGTTTGATATTTAAATCAGGTGCATCATCTGCCCTC
Organism: Mucilaginibacter inviolabilis; assembly: GCF_011089895.1. Taxonomy (NCBI): domain Bacteria; kingdom Pseudomonadati; phylum Bacteroidota; class Sphingobacteriia; order Sphingobacteriales; family Sphingobacteriaceae; genus Mucilaginibacter; species Mucilaginibacter inviolabilis. The sequence goes on along the minus strand of NZ_JAANAT010000001.1, from coordinate 224,056 downwards.
TTGCTCAGGCTAATCAAAACCCGCAGACGGAAAGAATTGATCAACTTTTGCCATTTGGAAAGATTGCCGTCATAAAAGAAATCCCCATCAACAGTTGCATTATTTTTCACTAAAGGAGCTATCTGGGTATTAGCATCATCCAGCAACTTTAAACATTGCATGTAAACATCGTGCTGACTATCATATTTCGGTGTGAAAATTTTACTGGTTGCCCCGTTCAGGGCCTCACTCATTGGAATATCACCAAACATGGTAGTTAAATTCACAAAAAAATAAGCCCTGAAAAATTTAGCAAGGGCAAGGTAAGGAGCAGCCGTCGCACCGTTTTTTTGCGCTTCTATTTCCAGGCGACCAACATTTTGCAGGTAAGTATAGTTAGTATAGCTACCTGTTATCCAATCATAATACTGCCCCCCGTAATATGGCTCGTTCAATACCATAAATTGGTTATTTCTTTGATCTTGCCCCCAGGGGCCTTCAGACTGTACAAGATCCAACAGAAGACCGGTAAATACCAACTTTGGTGGCGCATTTACAATAGCCGAGGGATCTTTTCGTAAATCATCAAACTTTTTGCATGACAATTGGGCCATACTTAAAATAAGTAAAAAAAGGCCTGTTATATTTCTTGCTTTCATGTTTTTGCTTATTAATATCACTTAAAATGTGGCATTTAAATTAAAGCCAATGCTTTTAACCGTTGGTGTTTGCAGATTGGTAGAGCTGGATGTAAACTGATCCAGATCCATATTTTGCGTTCCTTTTCCTGTCAGGTATAATAAATTCCGGGCTACAAAAGAAACACTGGCAGTTTTTATAAATCGGGTACGCTCAAGCAGGCTTTTTGAAAAATTATAGCTCAGTATAACCTCCCTGAGTTTAACATAGGTGGCGCTTCTGGTAATCTCATAATCGGCCGTGTAGAAATTGCTTGCCCAGTTTTCATAAAGAACAGGCACATTATTAGGGGCAAAAACACGTGTATCCGAAATCACTTTACCATCCTGATCGGTACTTAAAAGACCACTTACTATCTTTTGACCATTGGTCATTACTGTACCTTTCCAGTTTGGATTATTGCGGTTATTCCAGTCGGCCAAACGTTGTGGCGAATCAGAGCCTGGCGCTACGCCTGCCTGCCATTGCTTGTAATCAACATAATTTTGAACTTTGCCTCCAAAACGACCATCTAACTGAAAACTAAGACTAAAGGCTTTATACTTGAATGTATTGTTAATACCAGCAACAAAATTATTATCGGTATAACCCACTTTAGTTTGGTATGGATTTATTGCGGGCAATCCATTAGATTTTACAATGATGTTTCCCTGCGGATCTCTCTGAAAATCATAAATATAGTAGCTATCTGCCCGGTCCCCTAATTTGATCATCCCATTACGGGTTTGCACGCCATCAATCTTATCAAGCCATTTATGGTTAAAGGACCAGTTACCGGCGATGTTCCATGAAAAATCGGTTGTTTTTATTGGAGTTCCGTCAATGGTTAGTTCCGCCCCTTTACGTGTATAGGTGTAGGCATTTTGTTGATAAGAAGTAACTCCGGAAGTAGGAGATTCGGCAACATTTACAATCCCAGGCCCCTCAATATTGTGAAAATAAGCAGCATCAAAACCTAAGCGGTTATTTAAAAAACGAGCTTCTAAACCTACTTCGGATGTTTTTACACGCGCAGCCTGTATATTCGGATTATAAAGAGTACTACTGTAATTAACACCGGTATTATTATTCCAGCGCAGCGAGTTTGTTGTATAAGTAGGTATCTGCTTGTAAATATCATACTGATTATTTTCATCCACCACATCACGCGCAATATTTGCGTAAGACCCTCTGGCTTTTAAATAAGATATAGCCTTAGGTAAATGGATAAATTCAGATAATACAAGACTCAAAGATGCCGATGGATAAAAATAAGTATCATGACTTGCCGGCAAGGTAGAAGATTTATCAAAACGTCCGGTCAGGTTCAGATAAGCATAAGTTTTGTAATTCAAATCAATTAAACCATATGCACTGTTTACCTGGCGTTGGGCAAAATAATTTTTAGGCACAGATGGTAAAACAGAATTGCTTAATGTATATACACCGGGTACCAGCAGGCCACCGTTTGTGCTGGCATCGGTTTCCTGAACATTAACTGTACGTATATTAGCAAAAACCGAGGTTTTATACCCGAATGATCGGAACTTATCGGCATAGCTTAAAGAAGCTTGTGTATTGTTTTCCCAGAATTTGGAATTTTGGTTGATATAGCCACCTATCTGATTGTAATTACCGTATTGATAAAAGTTACCCGAAACCGGAATATTAACAGCATAGTTTTTAGACCAGGTACTTACATCGGTACGCAAGTTAAATTTAAGCTTATCTGTTATATCATAATCCATCTGTACGTGTCCATACAGGTCATCCTTTTTGTAGATCTGCAAATTCTCGTAAGCCACAAACCAGGGATTGTTATATATAGTGTATTCTCTGGAGTATTGCTGAATTCCAACTTTGCCTGGTTGCCAGTAATTTCTCAGATCACGGACATCATAATCGGCACTTCCCCAAACTGTCATCAAATAAACAGGACTTGTGGGGCCATATCCGGCAACCGGATAATTTGGCGAAATCTGCCTGTCGTAATTAATACTGGATTCAAACCTTACTTTTTTACTTACGTTTATTGTCCCGTTAACAGAAAAGTTTGTAATATTTAGTTGCGTATTAGGTATGGTACCGCGTTGGTAAATATCCGATACCGAGAATCTTAAATTACCAAGATCACTCTGTGTGGAAACTGCAACATTATTGGTGCTGATCAATCCATTTTGCAAAAAATTTGCCAGGTTGTCTTTACCTCTTGCCAGCCAGGGTATTGGCACCAGGTTACCTGTAGTAGGGTCAACCGGACTATTATATTGTGGAATTAGCTGCCCTTCAAACCGAGGCCCCCAAATAAAATAATCGTTATCATTAGTTCCGCCACCTTTACCATCTTTAAATGCATAGTCAAAATTATCGCCAGGGCCATAACTTGTCTGTATTTTGGGTATAGCATTATAACCAAGCTGTAATTGGGTACTTGAATTCAGCTCGACAGATAATGATTTTTGCTTAGATCCAGTACCCTTCTTTGTAGTAATAATGATGGCACCATTCGCCCCCCTGCTACCATACAGAGCAGCCGCGTTTGCACCTTTTAAAACGGAGTAACTTTCAATATCATCTCCGCTCAAATTCCAGGAATCGGTACTAATTGGTGTACCATCCACTACAAAAAGTACCCCTGTTTGACCACGCAGAGAAATTCCGGGATTCCCAAAAAGATTGGAACTTGGTGTAATCAATAAACCTGCTACTTTTCCAGTTAATGAAATTACAGGGTTTGGTTCCCGCGCTTTGGTTAACGCATCACCTTTTACTTCCTGAATGGCATAACCTACGGCACTTTTTTCCTTTTTGATACCGAGTGCAGTAACTACCACTTCATTGAGGTTTTTGGAATCAGTCTTCAATAAAACAGTCAAGTAGTCTTTACCTTCAATTTTTATCGACTGGGTTAAATAACCGAGTGATTTAAACTCCAGAACATCTCCGGCATTTGCTGTAATTCTGAATCCGCCTTTTAAATCGGAAGCCGTACCTTTCCCTGTTGATTTATTGAATACGACCACTCCCGGAATAGGCCCCGATTCGTCGGAAACTTTTCCTTCAATCTTACTTTGGGCATAACCTATACCCAAAGTCAGCAACCATACTACCACCAGGAGCAGGCCGTGCTTTAACAAGTAAAAATTCTTCATTTTTTAATGGTTTAAATTCCAATAGCTTTGTTTAGTATTTGTACAATTATAATCATTATTTGTAAACAAAAAGTAAATAAATATTAAACTTTTAAGATGAAAAACAATCTCATTTCAGACTAAATCGTTTTGCTGTTATGTTTATAGATAAATTTTAAAATAAAATTTAGATAACTGTAAATTAACAAATTACAAGTAAATTATTTACGCAAACGTTTGTGTGAATTATAAATACAGAGCAAAATCAGCCACTTAACAATCTCCAAACAATTGATTAATTGTTTATAAATACTAAATAAAAATCAAGCTAGAAAAAGCAACAAAATTTCACCATTTTTCAGATAAAATACACCATGATAAATGCAGTAAATTATAGCTTTGAGAAGTGCCTTTTTTAAAGAAAAGCAAACATTGAAGACATTTAAGGAATAATCTTGTGGAATAATGACTAAAATAGCTACCGAAATTGGCGGCTTTACGCTCGGCTTCAGGATAAAACTATAAGAGAAAGCCCCATATTTAAATATGGGGCTTTCTCTTATATCATTAGGTTATTGGTTAGCGTACTGATTAATCGTTGGAGATGAAATAATAAACCACCAACATAATAGCTTGGGACTCGCCAATATTAGAAAGACTATGCCCCAGGCGACCGTCAAAAAAGATAGAATCACCTTCTTCTAAAATATAATTTTTATCCTCTATCAAATAGTCGATTCTACCTTTGATCAGATATTTGTATTCAAAAGCATCGGTCATTACCATTTTATTACGACGTGCTCCTTTTTTTAATTCTAATAATACAAAGTCAACCGGGCCACCCTGTATATTACGTGTTAACATCCTCTGATAGCTGAAACCCTTGGATGCCTCTTTTTGAATTGGACTATATTCGGATGAACGGATAACAAATACTTTTTCCTGATGCCCTTTGGAAGAAAGATCCTTAAAAAATTCAGTCAAATCCAGGTTTAATGACTGAACGATATTCATCAAAACCGGCAATGAAGGTATGGTACGGTTATTTTCGATCTGGGATATCAGCCCTTTGCTAACCCCGGCCTTATCAGCCAGCTCCTGAATGGTTATACGCTTATCTTTTCTTATTTCTTTTAAACGGTAGCTAATTTTCAGGATAATATCGTCTTGCATAATAATTACTTTCGATCAAAAGTAATCAAAATTTAATAATGATGCCCGGTACTCAATGCAGGGAAAAAAAGCAAGTGTACCCAACTTTATTTTGACTGATTTAATCCAGTAATTTATTCAAATAACAACACAACTGACTTCAGCGGAACCAAAAACAAGTTTGCAAAATGATGGTTTACACTATTTTAAGAAAAAAAATTACAAATATTTGATTATCAATGCAATAACTCTATTTTAACCATAAAAAGTGTAAACCATGTAAACCCACTTTTCAATAAAATGGCCCGCTTTATCAAATAGTACCAGCTATGAAAAAGTTAGTTTAATTAAATCCATCAGTTACGGGCTTCCCGCGCCAGCTTTGTGGCATTTTCAATCCAAATACCCAGGCTATGGTAGCGGCCGTGTCATAGGTAATGATCACATCCTTTATTTCATGATTCTTTTTAACGCCTGGGCCGTTTATTATCCAGGGTATTTGTATCTCATCCAATGATTTACCACCATGCCCTTTATTAATGCCTCCATGATCGGCTGTTACTATAATAATAGTTTCGTTTTCAATACCCGCATCTTTTACAGCCTGAACAATTCTACCTATCCTTATATCTACTTTTTGCAAAGTGTCATAATAAGCAGGAGTGCGGTGGCCTATATTATGCCCTACCCCATCAGGCTGACTAACATGGATAAATGCAAATAGCGGCTTTTGCTTTTTGATCACGCTTATGGCTGTGTCGACGCAAAAATCATCACCAGCATCACCACCCGGTATTACCATATTGATAGCATCTTTTTCGATCAGCGGGGCAATACCACCCCAGCTATAAATAGCCGCGGTTTTAGCTTCTGGCTTTTGATCGCGTATAACACTGAAGATAGATGGGAAAATACCATATTTGGTGGTTGTGACTGATGGAATTTCAGGAACCTTACTATTCCACTCCGTATAGCCATGCTCTGTTATCCCCGCTCCCATTAACATGGATGCCCAATTATCGGCACTTGATGATGGCATTACACACCTTGCCTTTAACGACCATGAGCCCGTTTCCATCAAATGTTTTAAGTTAGGCATTTTAGCATCGGGCACGGCATAAGCGCCAAAGCCATCGCAGCCGATTAAAACGATGTGTTTTACATGTTTAATTTGTGCACTTAGTTGTAAAGTTAAGCCAAGCAGGCAAATAGCAATCAGTGATCTTCTCATTTAGGGTTATAGGTTAATATTTATGAATTTATTTTGATCTTCCTGTCGGAAATAAAAGGCACTATGGGGTAGATATAGTTATTGGGATCAACCCCTAATTTCTCTGGCGAGGATCCAACAAAAACCGATCGCCTGCCTTTTATACTGATCGTTCCTTTCTGGTCAATCTCTATCATGGCCCATAATGGGTCTTTGTAAGGTACCGTATATTTTATGTAAGGGCGGGCCTTATCTACTTCCTTTGAATAACGAATCTCCAGGTACTTATCACCCAACCATTGGTATGATGCACTATTGATCTGCACGTAGTGTATACCATTGATCTGATTATAATAATCCTGATGATGATGCCCGCTTAGCACCAATATCACCTTATGCTTATTCTTCTGATTGGCTTGTTCAAGTGTATAGCGCATTAGCGTGCCATTCTCCAATCCGCCGGCATCGTTATCCAACCCTTGATGACAGCATATAATGGTTGGCAAGGTTGTTTCATCCAGATCTTTTTTTAACCAATCTAATTGGGTTGGAGAAATAAAGCGCGCATAACCTGTAGGTCTGTCTGGTGAGGGATTATGCTCATTTCCATCTAATACCACAAAGTGAAAACCATTGACATCAAAAGAATAGTATTTCGCCTTCGCTTTCCAAAATTCAACCACCTGGTCACGAGTAAACCCTCCATCAGTGTCATGATTTCCGATTACATGGTATTTTGGCCCATTGAACTTATTCCAGGCATCCATTAAAGGAAGATTCTCTTTTTTGGGGAAACAAAGATCCCCCATCTGAATAATAAAATCAGGCTTTTCGGCATTCATATCATCAATAAATGCTGATAAACGACCTATCCCATCGTATATCAAATCGTGGTGCAGATCGGCAATAACACCAAACCTAATCTTTTTACTGGCCGGCTGCAGTTGGGGATAACGGGCCAATAACAATGCGCTCCCGGCAAGGCTACTTTTTGTTATAAATTCTTTTCTGTCCATCTTTTTATATTTATAATATGCTCAGTGTGTAAGCATATTGGCTTTTATATTTTTGCAGATCAAATGCAGGGAATGTTAGTGCAACATTTTCACCTTGTTGCTTCCATTTTATCACCTCCCCTGTTTCCACAAGTTTAATTACCGCGCCACTTTTTAGCCGCATATCCTTTATTATAAAATGGTTATTAACCGGCCATTGGGGTAGTATAGCAAATACTTCTTTTGTGATTGGGTTAATGGTAAAAAAACATTCCTTTACCGCATACCCAGGATCGGGATCAACAGTTAACTTGAGCATAAAATCACCGTTTGCCTTAAAATCGCCCTCGGTTCTTTTGGGCTTATAATCTCTTTTTCCTTCACTCCATTGGCAAGCCCTAATCCATTTACGGGTATTATAAATAGCTCTCCCATTTATTTTAAGCCAATCGCCCATCTGTAACAACCGTTCCTGCATAATGGGCGGGATCTTCCCTGATGCATCCGGACCGATATCAAGCAACAAATTTCCACCCCGGCTCACCAGGTCACTTAGTAGTAACACCAAAACCTGCGGTGAATTGTAATCCCAGGCATCCTCCATTTTATTGTAGCTATAGGAAAATCCAATGCCTCTGCTTTCCTCAAAATAGTGATCACCGAATTCCATGTCTGGCTGGTATTCCGGTGTGTAAACACTACCATGTTTAAATCTAACCCCTTTCCCATAACGATCATAGGTGACTATGTCTTTTTTAACAGCACTTTCATTATATAACCAGCTTAAAAATTCAGTGGAATGCCAGGTGGTGTCGCTATCCTCCCAATCACCATCTGTCCAGAAAATAGCTGGTTTATATCGTTCTATCAAGTCTTTTGCCTGCGGGATGGCATGCTGTAACGCATATTGCTCTGGATTTGATTTATACAGCGGGTTAAACCATTCATACCATGAAAAGTAAACACCTGCTTTTACCGATGTTTTATGCAGTGCAGTGAAAAAGTCGCCCAAAAGATCCCGTTTGGGTCCCACATCTACAGCAGTCCAGGGAAAACCCCAGGTTTCATCAGCGTATTTATTTGGCCACCAGCAAAATCCATCGTGATGCTTGGCTACCGGGATCACGTATTTGGCGCCAGATTTTTCAATAAGCTGGGCCCATTCATCTGGATTAAACAGTTCAGCCTTAAAATCTTTTGCCAAATCATAATATGTTCTATCTCCAAATACCTGTTTATGATATTTAGCCACCTCTCCATTGAAGGCTTTCGTTTGCAACCAATACTGATACCACTCGGCGTACTGTCCTTTGGGCGCATAAGCTGGCATGGAGTATATCCCCCATGTAATAAAAATACCAAACTTGGCATCTTTAAACCATTCCGGAACAGGGCGTTTATCAAGACTATTCCAGTTAGCTTTATATTCCTGAGCCCTTACCATAGCAAGTGGCATTATGATTAATAAAGCGACAGCAATAAAAAATGACTTTAATTTCATTCTTAATCTATTTAGCCACGCTATTTATCGCCTCACCAATAGGATTTACCGATGTGAAATTAAAGCCCAATAATTTGGCTATGGTTTTTGCGTATTGATCCTGGTAAATCTGCCCATTGCTTTTCACCTCGCCCAATGGTTTTATTTTAGGGCCGATAGCCATTAACCAGGTATCATTGGCGTGCGGAATACTAGCACCATGACTTGTCCATTGCTTTCCTTCTCCCCGTCCATGATCAGGCATCACTACGATGGTGGTATTATTTTTGTAAAATGGGTCTTTTTGCATATAGCTCCACAAACTGCTAATCATCGCGTCGATATTATGGATGGCATCTAAATAAAGATCATAATTACCTCCGTGAGCGTGATCATCGGTATCAGCAAGATCAAGGTAAACTACTTTTGGATGCTTGGCCTTAATATATGATTTAGCCAGAGCGTAGGTAGTAGCATCCAAACGCTCTCCGTCACCCCATATCTGGGGTTCATAATGTTGAATTTCATTGGCTAACTTTTCGGCTTCTGTAAGATTATCTCCTTTAATGTCTTCAAATGGGTTATTAACCATCAAACCATTCCTGTTACGGTTGATGATGCGGGCCACAGCATCCCATGATGCAAAAGCTACAACTTTGCCTTTGTATCCTTTTTGCTGATCAATAAATTCCAATACATTTTTATTGGGATTATCTGGATAATCATTAGAATTCACTTTTGGATCAGCGTATCCGGTTAAATTTTCATTCCTTCCGGGATATGAGAACCAGTATGGGTTTTTAACATTTACCAGACTTCCTAAATCACGATTCCCATACAATTGTCCATCTTTGGCAAAAACGCTCCATACAAAAGGCATCAGCTTAGCTCTTCGCTCCTGTTGGTCATCAGACCAGTACTTTTTTATTCGTAGGACTGAATCCTGAGAGTTATATTTTTTGTTCAGGATTAATGTCTTCTCAGCACCCTGAAAAACCTCATGCCACCGTAACCCATCTATAGATACAATAAGGATATTTTCTACCTTGTCGGCGGTAGCTTTCTGAGCTAATGCGGTTATACCGGTTAACAATAAAAACATTAATAAGGAGGATAGCTTTTTCATTTCAGTTAGGGTTATATTTTTAATTAATTAGGCCTCGTACTTAATATATTCATCATCAAAACTGCCATCGCTATATAGGTTCAATAAGGAGTAGCCGGGCACAGTTTGCTTATAAGAGCTTTTACCATCATCACCCGGTTCCCACCAGAAACCACTGGCTGCACCATTACACAAATAACTTACATCGTTATACCATACTTTATCTAACAAATGAATGTGTCCGCTCAGGCAAACTTTGATATTCTTATTTTTATTGAACACCTCAATAAACTTCATAATATCCAAATGATTATAGCTACCACTTACTTTAAACGGGCCAATAAAATCCGGCTTATTATCAACGATACCAGTGCAGCTCAGAAGCGGATAATGTGACATAATCAACGTTGGCTTACCGTTGCTGGCTTGTACATCCTGCACAAACCAATTCCATTGTTCTTCATCCAACATCCCTGGTGTTTTGGGGTGATTACTGTCCAGCATAATAAAGTGCCATCCATTCTTATCAAAACTGTAATAACTATTCTTTAGGCCCAACATTTTAAGTACACCCGGTTTACCAAAAAACTCATCTCCCTTACCCTGCCACCACATGTCGTGATTTCCAAGAACGCTATACATTGGAATTTCTTTAACTAAGGAGGTGCTATCTTTCCAACAGTTCCATAATTCAATCACACGCTCTTTTTTAATATCATCGTAATCGGCCGCATATATAGAGTCGCCACCATTAAGGATCAGATCGACCTTATCTTTTTTGATCATTTCCAAACACTTTTTAAAACGGACAACAGCATTGTATTCAGGTCGTATGTGCACATCGGTAATGTGTGCTATTTTCAAGACCTTTTTCTTTTTCTGCTCTGAATTAAGGGAAGAAGCAACAACAACATTGTTTAATGCTACTGCTCCTGTAGCCAGCCCGATCTTTTTGATTAGATCCCGTCTTTTCATATAATTTGGTATTGCTAAGAAATTGGGTTTACTGATGTCAAATATAAATACTACACTGTTAGTTTACAAATACTATACAAAAATTAATCTATTTTAGTATTTTATTTAACATTGGTAAACATTCAACTGAATGAACCTTATATTTTCAAAGACTTAGCCATAAAAAACAGCTTCATAGAACTACTTTTCATGACTCATCATTAATTAATTATTTTCGGAAGTTATTTGGCGGGAAGCAGAAAGAATTTCTGTGAATAAGGAATAGCGTTGTCAATGCAGATTGCCAATTACAACGGTAATATAAGCTCACCGGCTGTAAGCATGCACTTATTATGGGTTGAAAGACTTTTAATTAGGTCTAGTATTAACCAGAGATGGCCAGTAAATATTCTAGATTCTGTTGAATACCATATGATTTGCCGGCTAAACGCACCTGCTGTTCATGCCTAATTCCTTGCAATTGCACAGTTTGTTGCTGAACAATGTCCTGTTCATTAACCAGCAATTGATATGCATCTTCTGAAATGATCAGATCATTATCCAGTTCCCTGGTCTTAGCTTGGAGTCGGGAGGCAATGTTGACAGGTAAACCCATAACCGACAATTGCGGCGCATTATCCAAACCGAACTCACCCACGAAAACTTTTCCGGCGTGTAAACCCATGCCTATTTCGAGTGGGCCGCCATAATAGGGTTCGGCATAAGATTCATTAAAAAGGTTAACCGTATGAAACATTACTTTGGCTGCTTGATATGCATTATTCACAGCTACCTTAAGTTCAGTTTGTAAACCAAATACTATATACAAACTATCGCCGGCAATTTCTACCACCCTGCCTTCGAATTTTTTCACAATTTGGCCAAAAGCTGTGAACAACCGTCGAACAATCTGTATAACGGTTTGGCCTGGCTGTGATTCCATCAGTCCAGTAAAGTTCCGGATATCCAGAAACATAATAGCAAGCTCTTGCTCCTGATCAGGTATAGTGGAGTTTGTTGGGTTTAGTATAAAGTAATTATTTTCCATAACAGTAAGGACGATTAGCCACTTAAAACATTTTAACAAATGTAAAACGGTGACAAAGCAATGGCAAAGCAAAAAGAGTGGATGATACTTACTTATCGGTGAAAGACTCAATAAAAGCGGTAAAAGAAGTTTTCACAAAGACTTTGGTCAGTCCAACAAAAAAGCCACCGGGTAAATCCAATGGCTTTAACATTATATAGTCTGGTAAAACTGCAGGTGCATCAATGTATACCTAAAGTTCTGTCATCGCTTTAAAAGTTACTTTACCTACATTATCTGGCTTATCTTTTGGAGCCGGGGTAATTGCGCCTCTTAGTTTTCCGTTCAGTTTACTTACAGTGATCTTACGAAAGGTATAATTTCCTTTTTCATAGTTATAGGTTTCGCCGTCATCATCATATAATGAATAGGTACCTGGTTGTTCACCATAATACCTCACCTCTATATCAACCTTTTGCCCTGCTTTTGGCGCATGCAACATTACCGGCATTATAGGTATTATACCCCCATCCTTTACGTATACAGGTATCTTATCCAAACCAGGCGTTACGTTGATTATCTCGCCATTACCAGCATATTTTCCAGTATAAAAGTCATACCATTTACCCTTCGGCAATATTACTTTACGGCTGATTTGTCCGGCAAACATAGGTGCCACCAATAAGTATTCCCCTGCCATGTACTGATCCTTTACTTCTTTGGTTACAGCTTCTTCATAAGGATTTTCTTCCAGATTTACTTTTTTGTTCTCGCTTTTGGTTTCGGTATTTGTAAAACCGTCTTCCAGGTACATAGCTCTAAATGGCGGAATACCTTCAAAATGATATTTAGCAAACTCACTGTACCAATAGGGCATCATCTGCATACGCAAATTGGCCATTGTTTTTACCTGTTCGGCAACCTCTGGAAACGACCATGGTTTGGTACCGCTGGCCCAGGCATTAATCATAGCCATAGGTGAAAACACATTTGATTGAAACCTGCGTAGCCATTCCTCGGCTGTTTTAGATGAACGTACTTCTGGAGTCCATAATACCCCTGCAAAACCACTGTTCACTAATGCTGTTATGAAATCGCGATGGTCGTAATAGTCGTTATATATTACATAAGGAAATGATGCACCACCACCATTGGATGCGCGAACCAATCCGAAAGTACGCTGATTACGACTATGATAAATTTCGCTGGTATAACGTTGCATCATAAGTCCGTAGGTCTGACGCATTTGTTCGGCATCATGCCCTGAAGGAAAAACAGCTACATCAGGCCATAAATAATTATCGCCACCATCAACTTCATCCATTTTATAGCCACTAACACCGATATCTATTTTGCCTTTTTCCAGTTCACCAAAAAATATCTTCCGGGCCTCGGGCATGCTAATATCAGGAACGATACCATTCCAAACGGTATGCGAGCCACTGTAGGGCAAAATACTTTTATAAACCGAAGCTTCGGGCGACACATAGGGATTTGTCCATAAGTTTAGCCGGATATTTTTTTTCAGCATATCCAGCACCAGCGTTTTAGGATCAGGGAAGCGGGTTTTGTCCCACTCAAAAGTACAGGGGTATGATTTGCTTTGCCAACCCGGTTCAAGTCCAATAAAATCCAGCGGATAATCTTTTTCTTCAAAAGCCTGCGCCTCCGCAGCCACGCCCTGCGCATCGGTTAAACGCTGCATGCGCTGAGTAAAACCCAGGCCCCAACGCGGTGGCAGACAGCCACCACCATTCAGCAAATTATAACGTCGTACAGCATCTAACATTGTTGGACCGGCAAATACATAAATCTCCACACCTGCTGCAGGTACCAACATTTCAACCCCATCTGAGTAAGGATGTGAGTTCCATGTTTTGTCTAAATTTCTATCTTTTACATCCGGAGCTGTTTTACTGTCCCGCCTTACAGCTGTGCCAGCATACACATTGATATATCTGGCCGAATTGATGAATACGCCATATCCGTTTGATGATACATAGAATGGTGTAGGCGCATGAGTACGGCCATTATCCTTTCCGGCATAATTATCTACATGCAAGGTGAGTACTTTACCACGCTGAAATACCGTTTGAAAATTCAAGCCAAAACCAAATATCTGCTCTTTTTTCTCTAACGGAAAACGAAGATAGGTTTTACTATCATGGATGCGACCTATAATTTCATCCTGTGCCAGCGGAAAAGTTGCTGCAGGCATCTGTTGCAAACCAGTATGATACGGCTTTACACCCGCAACTCCCAACAGATCAAACTCTTCGGGCTTACCGATCACTCCCTTCCATATTCCCGGTTCAACTTCTGTCCAGGTGATAGATTGAGCATTGAGTATATCAGCAGAACTTAAATATAAGCAAAACAATAAAAAACACTTCAGAATTTTCATTTCGTTATTGAGGTATAATGGTGTAGGTTTTACCTTTTTGAGTGGTAAAGTCAATTTCATAACCTTTATTAAAACTGATATCCACTAGTTTAACATCATCAGCTTTTTTATATATTGGTATTTTGGGTGGCGTATTCAATATATTTCTATTGTCGCCAACAGCAGCTTTATTATTTACTTCAACTACTTTTACCGGGATAGGCGTCCGAAGCCGACAATTGCCTCCCTGGTTTGATTTAATGAGCGCTTTAGTCAATTTACCTTTTTTCCAATCAATAGCTATTTCAAAATTGCCGCGGGCCTTAATGCCTCTGATGCTGCCATTGGCCCAGGCATCAGGTAAAGCAGGCAAAAGTTCTACTTCCCCATTTTGGCTTTGCAGCAGCATTTCGGTCATACCGGCCGTTCCGCCAAAGTTTCCATCGATCTGAAAAGGTGGATGCGCATCGAACAAATTGGGATAGGTACCACCGCCGCTCATCTGTTCTTTTTTCTGTACCGGATCCATATAGTTAAATGCGGCGCCTAGTATCTTATAAGCGTGATTACCATCATGCATGCGCGACCACCAGTTCACCTTCCAGGCCATAGACCAGCCTGTGCTTACATCTCCCCTGTATATCATAGACTGTTTAGCCGCGGCCGCCAATTCCGGTGTATTAAACACAGAGATTTGCCTGCCAGGAAACAGACTGAACAGGTGTGATATATGCCGATGGGTATCCGCCGGATCATCCCAATCCTGAAACCATTCTTGTAATTGTCCGTGTTTGCCAATATGAAATGGATACAATTTATCATAAGCCGCTTTTACCCGTGCTGCAAAAACCTTATCTACATCCAATATCAATGCGCTACTAATACAACTTTGGAACAGTTCTCGAATAATAGACATGTCCATGGTGGAGGCCATACTTACTAAATATTCCTTACCGTTAATTTTGATGGTATTCTCGGGCGATGTAGAGGGATTGGTTACAAGGTAACCTGTTTTAGGATCGGTTACCAGCCAATGCAGCATGAACTGCACAGCACCTTTCATAATTGGATAAGCGGTTTTACTTAAAAACGCCTTATCGCCGGTAAACAAGTAATGATCATACAGGTGCAAGCTCATCCAGGCCCCTCCCATTGGCCATGCCGACCATTTCACCGAACTCTTAGGATCATGGTCATAACCTCCAACGGTTGATGTTTTGGCCCATATATCACTGTTATGATGTTCAACCCAACCTTCCTGAATGTTATAACTCTCTTTAGCGGTGATAGCGCCATTTATGGCAAGTTCTTTCAAAAAATTAAATAAAGGTTTGTGACATTCCGATAGATTCGTATTCTCGGCAAGCCAATAATTCATCTCAGTATTGATATTGGTTGTATAATTACTACCCCATGGTGGCGATACCTGGTTATTCCAGATACCCTGCAAATTGGCGGGGGCACTGCCCGGTCTGGAGCTGGCTATAAGCAAATAACGCCCAAACTGATAATACAGTGTTTGTAATTGTTTATCAGGATTAGTTACACTAAAATTCCGGAGCCTTTGATCTGTAGGTTGTTTTACCATGTCGACATCGGCACCTAAATTAAAGCTCACCCGCTTAAATAGCTGTTGATAATCTGCTACATGCCGTTGTTTAAGTTGCTCATATGTTTTTTGGGATGCAGTAAGCAAGCCTGCATTAGCTTCAATAGCAGGATCCTTACCCTGCAACCCCGGCGATTTGTTAAAACCATTAAAACTGGTAGCCTCGGTTAAATAAATAATCACCCCGTTGGCCCCGCTAACCTGCAAAGTATTATTAACAGCTTCTACATGCCCGCCATCACTTTTGATCTTTAGGTTGATTTGGAAATTCATTCCTTCACCTTTAGGCTCATCATAAATCACCTGTCGTGGTTCATAATCGCGGTTGGCTACATAACTTGGAGCTTTCCCTTTTAATATAAGTTTACCATTACCATCGTTTGCCACAGAAAAACGCAGTTTGCTTTGCAGACTGGCGGTAAAATCAATAACACCTTTTTTGTCGGCTGTAATACGTATCATCATTACTTTATCCGGATAACTGATAAAGGTTTCACGGGTGTAGTGTACACCATTGGCCTCATATTTTACGGTTGAAACCGCGTCATTTAAGTTCAAGTCACGATAGTAGTGCGTGCTATCTGCAACATTAAAATTGAGGTATAGGTCGCCCAGTGGTAAATAACGGGCAGTATATGGGCCCTGTAAATGTTTTTTCCATAGATCGGCCGCCTTATCAAAATCGTTATCAAATACAGCCTTTCGTACCTGTGGCAGATACTCTAGCCCTTGCGGGTTATTACCCGATTGCGGATAACCCGACCACAGGTTATGATCATTCAACTGATAATGTTCCTGGCTTACGCCACCAAATATCATGGCACCCGTAGTAGCATTACCTAATGGCAAAGCCTCTTCCCAGGCAGTAGCAGGTTTATCATACCATAGTTTTAAATAAGGATCGTTGCTTTGTGTTTGCGCAGATGCTATACCAACATTCACCAGGCAGAGGATAATCAGGTAATTTTTAATAGACTGAACTTTAGTAAGCTCCATATTATTGGGTTGTTATTAGTTTATAAGCCATCACTTTTTTACCCCAAAAGGTAGGTACATATAAAATATGCTTCGCAGCATCGTAAGCCAGATCGGCAGTGTTTACCTTTTTATCCTGCATATCCAGTAATGTTTCAATTTTACCGCTAGCAGTCACATAAAATATATGGCCTGACCAGCAAGTGATCAGAAAATCGCCATTACCAACAGGCTCAAGCCCATCGCCGCCACAATTGAGCGTAGTAATAGGAGTTAAATTCCCTTTACTATCAGATTTCATAAATTTTTGTCCGCCCAGTATATAAAGATCAGCACCTACAGCTTTAAGACCGTTCACTCCTCCTATGTTTGTTAAAAATGTGCTCACCTTTCCTTTTTCAATCCGGTGGATCTTTTTGGTTTTGCTATCAGATACATACACTACTCCTTTATCGTCTACCGTAATATCATTAAGGGCTTTTGCGCTGTCAATGACTATTTTGTTTTTTACCTTCCCGGTATTCATATCAATAACCACCACTTCCGACAAATCAGCGGCATACAATTCGTTACCAAATCCTCCCAAACCTTTGGGTGCGTTTAAACCGGTGGTAAAATCCAGATCGATGATTTTACCATCTAAACCAATTTTGGCTACACCGCCTTTGCCATCTATCGCATTGGGATTGCCGTCAATCTCGGATACATACAGGACGCCTTTTTTAAGATCAGGCAAAACCGATTCCGGAACCCTTACCACCGTATCTGTTTCCCAGAGTTTTTCCAGTTGATGGGTTTGCGCAAATGCACTTTGCGCGACAATGGCCGATACAATAGCCAGCATATATTTAAAAAATGAGTTCATAGGTTTAAATTATTTACAATTGAACAGCTTGCGTATCGCCATCGTTTATTTTGTATTTTATTGTTTTACTACCTTCTTTAACAGTAATCAGCAATTTATCCTTGCTTTGTCTTGATATGGTAAGATCGAATATATGACCGAAAGAATGTATATTATTTATTGCCATTTTATTCCACTCCATTGGCAATCTTGGCGTACAATTAAAACTGGCAAAGCCTGTTGGCCGTATGCCAAATAAGCCCTCGGTATAGATGCGACAATAAAGTCCACTCTCGGCCGACAGGTGCCTTTGATTTCCTTCGGGGAAAGCTTCTACCGGATAAGGCACATGCTCGCCCAGGAGCCGCCTGCGCGAGTAATAACGCAAATAATCCAGGGCTTTTTCTGTTTTTCCAGCCTCCAATACACCACGAAGTGCATATAAAGTGGAGCGATCCCAGAAGGTTTCTTTACCTGCTTGAGTAGCTAAACCATCGGCAGTCCATAACTTTGGTGAAAATAATGCATTGATAGTTCCCTCGCTTCGTTCGAAAATCCCCATGGTGAGCGGCAGACAAATCCAGGCGCGCAAAACGTCATTGGTTTCATAGTATTTGTAAGTATCGAAACCGTCGATGTTTGCTCCAAAGTATTTCTCGATATTGCCTTTAAGTTCAGCAGCCTGCTTCAGATATTCATCGGTCTGGGTTTTGGGCTGATGTAATTGTTTGCCCAAATAGGCAGCAGATATCAGCGCATCATAATACAAACTGTTTGTTGACAGATTTGCTTTGCCTGCGGGGAAACGACCTTCCAGTTCGTCATGGTCAGAGATAACTACACCTTGTTCATTCAGTTTGTGATGACTGTATTCCAGGCACCAGGTAATCAACGGCCATAATTTTTTGGCAGAATCAGCCTGTCCATAAGCAAGCGCATAACGTGAAGCACCATAAGCAATCATAGCCTGATCGCCCCGATCACCAGCTCCCTTCCATACCGCATCCCCCTCTGCCACTATGGAACTAGGGATGGGCTTGTACTCGGAGTTCATATATTTGGCAAACAAACGATAACAGTTCATGGCAGAAAGATTACCAATACTATCACCCGAAAACGCGAAGAACGGACTGATATATTCTGCCTGATCATTGGCCCATATTGCTGCATAGTAAGCCAAACCACCTGGGCCATGCAAATAACCTACCTTGGTTTTATAAATACTTTCCGTTCCGCGAATCTTGGCAAAGGCAAATGCCGTATTCAATAAAGTATCCGGTGTTTGCAATTGTAAAGGGGCCAAAATGGTATTTATCCGTTTTTCACGAGCCATTTCCTCAGCATCTACATTAATTTTTATTGGCTGCTCCGGAAAATCCGTTGCCAAATAATAAACCGAAAACGAGGTACTTGCACCCGGCTGTAACATTCTGCTCCCATGATCAACAGTGCCCATGATCACCGTATGCGGCCTTACTTTACTTTTGGCACTGTCGGTTCTTTCCTCGCGCCTCAGGTATTCCATCGTAACATTAACCGGTTTATCGCTTATGTTAGTAAAAACAATTTTTTCAATCACCATAGGCTTATCTGTGGATGGGAAGATGCTTCGGTCGATCTTTACCTGTGCCTGGTTGCCCGAGGTGGCCACTATCCGCATAATGCCTTTATGGCTGATGCTTTTGATATTGTAGGTCAGATCGCCATTTTTCTTGCCAGTGGCCAAGTCAGTTTTTAATTGACGATTGTTGATTAAAAAACGTGGTAGCTCATTATCCTGAAAGGTATAGTCGATATGCGTGCGTGTACCATCGGGCAACATCCTGAACGTAGGGAAAACAACCGTACGTGAAATGGACGATCTGCCTGCGCTATCAATACCATACTGCACCCAAACAGACACTTTTTCGCCTGACATTTCTATATGATCAGTATGCGGAAGCCGACCGTGGACTGTCCATTTAATACTGCCATCAGGTTGAATAGCCCAACGGTCGGGTTGCATAGGCAAAACCGTTTGTTGAGCATAACTTATACTAGGGAATAGCAGACATAAGAAACCTAAAAGCATTTTATATGTGTTTATCTTCATGTTGGGCACATTTAATTATTTATTAACTTTAATCTGAAACAACGGTACTAGTTTTCAGATCAGCAGATAGTTCCACCTTTTTTGATATTCCCGGAAGTTTATTTTTCAAAACATGAATATCTCCGCTTGTATTACCTTCTACGCATACAAATTCATGAGCAAAGCCATATACACTATTATTTGTGATATCGGCGCCAGTCACATTTTCTAATCTGACAATAGCTTGCGCATCGACAGTTTTGGGGATATCCCAGTTATTCAATTCAATGTTTTTACCATCTTCACAGATAAAGGCGGGTCTAAGATCATTATGACTTAAAGTAAGTTTTACATTCTCTAGCTTCAGACCATCAACGTGCCTGGCCCAAATTCCATAAGCGGGTACCAGCGGACCGAAAGTTTTCACCTCCGGATATTTGTCAATAGCTTCGGGTACTACCTGCCGGGCATTTTCATCAGTGCCCCCGCCTGCAAGATTGATCTCGACATTTTCGAGGGTCAGGTTTTTGATAGGATGATCGGGAATACCAGTTATTAAAATTCCAGATGGTGGCATCAATTGTGCGTTATCAGCTGCTTTAGCCCTTACGTTTCTGATAGTAACATTTTCAAGTGTACCTATCGGTTGCTGTGTATCCTGATCTTTGCGAAACACACTTAACCTGGCGCCTAAACGAATGAGGATAGGCGTCTTTACTTCCATCATGGTAATATCACTGATATTGATATTATGGATTCGGGCGCCGTCAACCGAAAGGAGTTTGATACCTCCATTAGCTGTATCATAAATATAACATTGAGAAATACTGATATTTTCAAACGGGGCCATAGATTCTGTACCTATTTTGATAGCTCCCTGACCACTTTTTAACCGCAGACCCGATATTACGATATTTTTGCATGCCATTTTGCTTGATGTGGTTTTAAAACACAACGCGTCGTCTCCGCTTATCACATCACAATCTTTAATGATTACATCCTGGCAGCCATCTATGTCCATACCATCGTTGTGTGCTACTCCCCTGCTTACAATCTTAACATTCTTAATACTCACCTGCTTGCATTGAAAATAGTGAGATGTCCAGGCTGCGGAATAATTCAGGGTAACACCGGTTACAGAAACATTTTGACACCGCACCACACGTAACAAAAACGGGCGTCGTCCCCAACGTTGTGACTCTGGCCGGGTATCGGTCAGTATTTGCTGTGCTTTTAGTTTTGAACCCTGTCCGTCAATAATACCTTCACCCTCAATACCTACATTTTTTTTGTCGATTGCTACTACCAGGGCCCAACCAACACTGACGCCCAAACCATCTACAAAAGGATCAAGGTTTTTATAATCGTTAACATTAGTACTACCCAATAAAACTGCTCCTTTTTCTAATTTCAGGGTGATATTATCATTTAGCACTATAGTTCCGGTCAGAAATGTCCCTGAAGGGATGATCACTTTGCCACCGCCACCTTTATAACAGTTTTCTATCGCTTTTTGAATAACGCTAGTGTTTAATTTAGTACCGTTACCCACTGCTCCATATGCAGTAATATTTACATCAACAGCAAATAACTTTAAACTACTTGCTATCATAAATACAATAATCAACAGACACCTGATTAACTCGCGCATAGCTATTTTTTCCTTTCGGCTTTAAGCATCTCTGCTCCGGCTAATAAAAGTGCCCCTATTCCGTGCGTATCGTTTAACTCTGTGGGACGGGTGTAGTAAAATTTGATATCTGTATCCATATTGGTACCTATGCAAACGTCCTGCAATTGGCCATCGGGCGTAATCTTGGCTAATAGGCCTTTCCAGCCTTCCTGGGCTATGGCTATGTATTTTTCATTTATCCAACCCTGGTTCACAGCACGGGCAACTGCATACGTATACATAGCAGTTACAGAGGTTTCCAAATAGGAATCCGGCTTATCCAATAATTGGTGCCATAAGCCTGTCTGATCCTGGTAGCGGGCATATCCTACTATTTGCCGAAGCAACAACTTAATTATTTCGGCACGCTTTGGGTGGTTGGCTGGCAGGTTATTTAACAGCTCGACAGTTGCCATTGCTATCCAGCCATTGCTACGCCCCCAGTGGCCAACACCGTTTGTCTGATCGTCGGAATAGTAATTATGGAAAAATAAACCTGTATTAGGATCATACAGATACTTATTAAAATTCTCCACTTGTTTTATCGCGTCGTCAAAATACTTGTTGTCGCCGGTTTGTTTACCCATGCGCGCCAGGAAAGGGATACTCATAAACATATCATCGGCCCAAAGGGTCATGTTGCGGGGAGCTGGACGCGAAAGTGTACCGTCGGATAGACGCAGCTGTTTGTTTAAGATATAATCGGCTGATCTGCTTAAATAAGCTTTGTAATCCTTTCTGTTTGCCAGTGCATCTACATCAAATAACCCTGCCGACATGGCACCGCAAGCATCCAGGTTGCTAATGCTAAAAACGGCGCCGTACTCTACCTTTGGTGCCTTAGCTTTACGCAGAGCCTCAAAGTAACCCAGGTTATCAAAAATAAATGCGAAGTTACGCTGCGAATAATCTGAATACTTTTTATCGCCCAATACATCCGCAGTCTGTATCATACCAATGGTCAATACGCCATTTACATACATCCATTTATTATATTTACTATCTGCTTTAACATCGGGTGATGAAGCCATACCCTTGGTTGAATCGTATTTTTCTTTGGTATTGGTATTAATAAATTTAAAAGAAGTGTTTTGGATCACATTATCCGCAACCTTCCTAATTATCTCTTCTGTATTGCTCGTTTGCCCTAATACGGTGGTTGAACAAAGGACCAGCAACAGGTATAAAAATCTTTTCATATTTCATTATTTTTTTAGATAGTTTTCTTTTTATTCATAGCTCTTACTGCTTTTACCTGCGTTGTGGTAATTGGCCCAGCCTTATTGGTGAAGTTTTTTCTGACATAAGTTAATACAGCGGCAATTTCCTGGTCTTTCAAAAAATCATGCGAAGGCATCACATTGGAGTATGACTCTCCATCGATATCAACACTTTCTGAAAATCCATTGAGCACTACTTTAATTAGCCGTGTTTTATCGCCCAACACATAAGATGTTTTGATTAAGGGTGGGTTCATATTGGGTACGCCACCTCCATCAGCCTGATGGCAGGTTAAACAATACTTTTCATAAATACCCTTGCCATTAACAGCAGTCAAACTTACAACTGACCGAGGCTTAGTTTTAACCTGGGCCAGTAATGGAGTACAATAAAAAAGGCAAGCGATAATCAAGATATATTTTCTCATCCTAGTCATCATTTTTTTGAATAGATAATGCGATAAATAGTCCCTTTAGAATCATCGGTAACATACAGAGAACCATCCGAACCCTGGGCCAGACCGCAGGGACGATGATCTGCTCGACCAGCTGCCGTTTTTTCTGGTGAACCTGAAAAGCCATCCGCAAATACTTCCCAATTACCATCCGGTTTACCATTTTTAAATGGTTGAAAAACCACAAAGTAACCAGCCTGCGGCTCCGGTGCCCGGTTCCATGAACCATGGAAAGCTATAAAGGCCCCATTTTTGTATTTTGCTGGAAATTGGTTGCCAGTATAAAAGAGTAAGCCATTAGGAGCCATATGACCGGGATAGGCCATAGCCGGATCTATATATTTAGCATCCGCTTCTTTTTTTCCATCTCCTCCATATTCCGGTGCTTGTATTTTTTTGTGTTGTATCTGGTCATAATACATGAAAGGCCAGCCGGCGTTGTCGCCTTTTTTAAGGGCATACAAACACTCGGCCGGTAACTCTGCCGATTGTTTAGTGGTATACAGTTCGGGCCATGAACTGTTCAGGTTATCACGTCCGTGCTGCATTACAAACAGTTGATTATCCTGCTGATTCCAATCCATGCCAACCATATTCCGTAACCCGGTTGCATAGCGTACGCCGTCACCGTAGCTTTGATTTAGCTTATCGGTTCTGAACTGCCATACCCCGCCCATCGAATCAAGGATCGGACAACCTGGTATTCCTGGCGAATGCAAACCCCGGTCTTTTTCCTGACAAGCGTTAAACCAGGCACCTATATTCACATAGATATTACCATCGTTATCCAGCGCAAATGATTTTGTTTCATGCTGACGGCCTGCTTTTAAGCCAGTAACAATTTTCTCAGGCTGATCCGGGTTGATCACCTCATTTTTATCGTTTACCTTATATTTAAATACCTCCGTATTTGACGATGCATACAGATACCCGTTCTTCAGAGCTACCTCGGTACCACCATAATTGCCAAAACTAGTTTTAAGCTCGGCTTTGCCATTTGAGGCTTCATGTAATACCAAAATAGCTTTGCCTTCTTTATTAGGCCTGGCCAATTTTACATAGATATCTCCCTGTGGTGTAACCACCAGATGTCGTGCCTTGGAGCCTGTTTCGGCTACTTTCAAGGCGCCAAAACCTTCGGGTAATTTTAATCCGGCATTATCGGCATCAGGTACCACATCCGTTGCGGGTTTCAAAGCATAAAGTGTTATGCTCATTGCAAGAGCGGCGAAAACCGCTGTTAATCTGAATAATTTACTTTTCATACTATTACTCATAGGTTTTATATACAAATTATCATTCTCAAACCGGGATTTACCAGCCTGGATTTTGAGGGTAAGGTGTACCGGTTATTGTTGCATCGATCTGCGCTTGTGGAATAGGCCGTAGTACCTGAAATGGTTTGATATTATTCTTTCCATCTGTATTGTGCAACTTCACCCTCTCCAACAATTTACCGGTTCTGACCAGATCCAGCCAACGCATTAATTCTCCGCAAAGTTCCCTTGAACGTTCGTCCAAGATAAAGTCGAGTGTGAGTTGACTCGCCGTGATATCCATGGCTGAGGCATTGCCCAATGGATAAGCAGCCCTTTCACGCACAGCGTTAACATACTGCACAGCATCGCTTGCCCGGCCGTCCATTAATAAAGCTTCCGCAGCAATCAAATAAGTTTCTGCCAGACGGTAGATGATGATAGGCCGGCTTGATGGAGAGTTTTGATCAGGACGCTTGGTATCAAAATATTTGGTCATAGCAGGCGATAACGCAATGCTATATTTACTCGGCGGGATGACCTGATAACGATATCCAGCAATTTTAGCCGCATTTATTTCATAACCTGGCATCCATATAGCCGTATCCCCTACCGTAAACTTAGGTGCACCAGGCTGAGCATTAGCCGGAGCTCCAGCAGGTAAGGGATTGGGCCATGTTGGAATGGAAGCCGCATTATTACACAGCCAGGTAGTTTGGAAAGTTTTTTTATACCGCTGATCATTAACCCGCTCTTTAAATACAGTGTCAGTAAGCCAATGTGTGGGTACTACTCTGATGTATGGGCGCCCGTAGAGTGTGCTGCGTTGCATACCGGGTTGCACTTCGTACTTAGGTACAAATAAGTGGCACAATAAGTTATCAGGACCACTATTGTTTTGAGTAGGTGAACCGTTATAAGCTAATGTAGGCGTGTGCTGTACTGTCCACAATACTTCACTATTGGCTTCATTGCCTTCTGCAAATACGCTTCCAAAATCCTGTTGTAACCTTAGTCCTCCGGCCGGGGCAACATTGGTGATCAGATCAATAGCTGTTGAATACGCATTTTTATAATCATCAGCTTGCTTGGCCGATGATCCGGCCCGGGTCAGGTATACTTTTGCCAGCAAATGCATGGCTGCAGCCTTTGTTGCCTTGCCAGGAAGAACACCGCTGGTTAAAGGACTTGCCGGAAGTGCAGCAATAGCATCCTTCAAATCCTGAATGATAAAAGCATAAACATCCGCCATAGGTGCTCGAGTGGCAGATGTGGTAGGCGTTGCCTGGAATGTTTTATTGAGTGTTACATCACCCCAAAATTGCACTAGTATAAAGTAATAATTTGCCCGCAGAAACTTGGCCTCTCCTATCATACTGGCTGTTGTAGCAGCGTCAAGACCCGATGGCGCGTTACCAATTAAACCATTACAAGTATTGATGTAGGTATAGCAGTTTTTCCATATCCCGGCTACCGTGCCATCAGAAGCGTTAAAGTTACTGTTGTATTTGACCAGTCCGTTATTACCATCATTGCCGGCAATAAACTCATCAGTACCGGGTACGGTCATTTCAAAATAGGTATCAGGCCCCCAGTTATTTCTGAAACCGGCATAAGCTGCCGTAAGCCCTGCCTGGAAGCCTTGTGTTGTGGCAAAAAAGGCAGGCGTAAGCGTTGATTTTGGATCTTCCACCAGCGTTTTTTTACAAGCTGTAGTTAAAAGACCTAAAAACAAGCAAGTATATAAGTATATAGATATCCTTTTCATCTTATTTTAATTTAAAGTGTCATATTAATACCGAATGTAAATGACTTGGTAGGCGGCGTATCAACGTTTAATGTACCAGCTGTTTCAGGGTCAAGGCCATGAAACTCATTCCGATAAGGCGAAAAAAGAATGAATGGATTCTGTGCCGTTGCGTATATCCGTAAGGACTTGGCCTTAATCCGCCTGGTAATTGCCTCAGGCATATAATAGCCCAAAGTAAGGCTGCGGATTTTTAAGAAAGTGCCATCAAAATAGCTCAATAACGATGAATACGGGGTATTTGTCGACGCAGAGTTTGGTTTAGGATAATAATTCTGATGATTGGTTGGCGTCCAGTAATCTTCATTAATATTATTGTAATTACCCTGGAAAGTATTAATAAAACTTCCGCTTTGGAATATTTTAGAAGTTATTAATCCCCCAACACGGTAAACTCCTACTACTGTAAAATCAAATCCCTTATAGGCAATACGGTTGGTAAAGCCACCTGTATATTTAGGCTGATCCGATCCAAGTATAATCCTATCGTTAGCATTGATTTTTCCATCCTTGTTCACATCTTCAACCCTGATGGTACCAATAACGGAGCCTGTGCCGGTGGTAGTTAACCCCAGGCTTTTAGCCAAAGCACTGTCTGCCTTGGTGTTTTGCCAAATACCAATTTTTTTATAATCAAATATGGCATTGATAGGCTGCCCAACAAATAACCCATTGGTAATATCCTGGGTAACACCACTTGCCAGTTTGGTGACTTTTCCACGGTTAAAGGTGATGTTAAAGTTGGTTGTCCAGCTAAAGCTGTTACGTCCATTTCCGGCTATATTAATAGTGCTCAGGCTTATTTCGAGACCTTTATTCTGCGTTTGGCCCACGTTAGTCAAAATGCTGCTGGGTATGCCCGAGGTTGGCGGCAGCGACAGCGGCAGCAGTAATGACCGGGTATATTGATGGTAGGCATCTACAGCGCCAGTTATTCGTCCGTCAAAGAAGCCAAAATCAAGTCCGAGGTTTAAAGTAGATGTATATTCCCATGTAAGGTTTGGATTAGGTACACTGGTTGGATAAGCACCTGTTAAATTGGTAGAGCCGAAGTTATAGTTTACTGATGATAGCGCGCCCAACGTTTGATATGGATTAATAGCCGTATTACCTACAGTACCATAGCTTGCCCTTAGTTTAAGATTTGTTAATACTTTTGAATCTTTCAGGATAGGTTCCTGAGTAATATTCCATGCTGCTGCGGCTGAAGGGAAAACATGATATTTATTACCAGGTGCCAAACGTGACGAGCCATCTGAACGCATGGTTAAAGTAAGCAGATACTTATTGGCATAACCATAGTTTACCCTCGCCATATAAGAAATGATATCCCATTTGGAGTATGATCCAGATCCACTCAAATTTGACCCATATTGCGGATTAAAATACTGAATACCATCTGACAGAATGTTATTATAACTAAATGAATTTGACTGAGCTTGACTTTCTTGTAAACTGTACAAACCTGTAAAGTTTACATGGTGTTTCTGCGCAAATGTTCTATCATAAGTTAAAACATTCTCCAGGGTATAGTTATAGCTGTAAGTACTTTGATTATTTGCTGTTGACGCCCCTCCAAGGTTATTGGTAGTGGCACTGGCATAGTAGTTTCCATATGTATCGGGCCGTATTTCGGCGCCTCCATTAAACCGGTATTTTAGGCCTGGAGCCAAATTTACTTCTGCGTATGCAGTGGTAAAGGTTCCAAACCTTTTACGGGTTTCAACTACAGCACCGGGCACAAAATTGGCTAAAGGGTTCCATACCTGGTTAGCGCTACCGGCAGTAAATCCTACCAGCTTCCCTGTAACATCATCATAAGGTGTTGAAAGCGGGCTTGCCCGCAATGCTTGCCCAAGCGGGTTGGCATTTTCACCATTGGTATAGCTTAAGGTGTTTAATGCGCTTAAACCAATTTTAACATTCTTACCCAATTGTTGGTCAACGCTCAGTTTAAGCGAGTAACGCACGAATGATTGACCAAAATAGATACCGGTTTCGTTGTAGTATCCACCTGATATAGCATATTGCGTTAAATCATTACCGCCCGAAACTCCTAATTGATGATCGGTTACAAAACCTGTTTTATAAATGAGCTTTTGCCAATCCGTACTGCGCCCACTCTTGATTGAGGCTACTTCCTGTGGAGCAAATGATCCATCTGTTAAAAATGCAGGATCATCAATACCAGTGTACTTACCGGGGTTACCATTAATCAAACCCCATTTTTTCAGATCTTCAAATTGGGAGCCATTCATAACATTATAATTCCCCAACGGCTTATTAAAGCCAGCATAACCGCTATAGCTTATAGACGTACCGCCTTTTTTACCGCGCCTTGTAGAAATCAACAATACACCATTAGCTCCCCTTGAGCCATAAATGGCTGTTGACGAAGCATCTTTTAATACTTCTAAAGAAACGATATCATCAGGATTTATATCATTGAGGCTTCCGTTAAAAGGTAAACCATCTACCACTATCAGCGGAGCGTTAGAGGCGTTAATCGATCTGGTGCCTCGTATTAAAATGGAGGGCGTTGCACCAGGATGACTGTTACCGCCACTTTTCTGAATATCAACACCAGCTGCCTGTCCCTGTAAAGCCTGACCAATGTTGGAGGCCGGGATATCACGAAGTGCCTGTTCATTAACTGATACAATCGAACCAGTTACATCCGATTTTTTCTGAATGCCATAACCAACCACAATTACATCATTGAGTGATTTCAGGTCGGAAAGCATGGTTACATTAATAACCGTTTGATTATTAACAGGTATCCGCTGCTTTTTATAACCTATTGAAGAGAATGTCAGGACTGCATCTGATGATACTTTAAGTGTATAATTACCAGTTGCATTCGTAATAACACCTTTTGAGGTGCCTTCTACTCCTACAGAAACCCCTGGTAACGGCCCATTTGAATCTGATACTTTTCCGGTAACTGTAATTTCATCAGCCGAAGCATTATTAACCTCCCCAGCCATTGCTTTATCTACTTGCGGGCTAATTTTTGATGATTCAGATCTATCATAAATGATAATACCTGAGTTTATTTCCTTAAAAGATAAATGAGTTTTAGCGAACAAATAATTTAAAACCTTGCCAAGCGGCTCATTCTGAAACTTATGCGGTGCTATACTATAGCCCTTTAAATCAGCTGGGTTATAGGAAAATTTAACGTTGGATTGTTTTTCAAGTTTATCCAGGGAGCTTTGTAGTGACTCATTACCAAACGAAATTTTAACGGGGTGGTCTGTTATCTGATCTGCCGTACTATTCGCATGCAAAAGCTGAATAAATACCAATGAGCCAAGAATAACCAACATTAATACCCTCTTAAAAAAAGTAAATAATTTAGTATGTTTTTTTATCATCTTTACGTGGTTTTTTAGTAAAAAACTATCAATGAATTATTGGATTAGCTTGGAACCTGCCAATAACTCATCATTTCAACTCTGGCCGATATTACCGGCATATAGCAGGTAATATTGGCCTTGGTTTGCCGATCTACATTTTTTTCAGATAAACCTCCTTCCCTTTTATATCATAATCCAAATGGTAGATGGTTTTAATGATATCAAGCACATACGGTAAAGTATTATCTCTTGAAAAATGAATGGTGGTTGTTAGATGATTTACCCTTGTATGATCGTAATTAATATGAACATTATAAATATTTTCAAGCCGTATTACCAGTTCATCAAACGGAATACTGTATAGATTGATCTCATTTGATTTCCAGGCAGCTACTTTTTCTGCATCTATTGGCCTAATCTGATGGGTACCTGCTCTTTGGTCATAAACAACCTCTTTACCGAGTGTAATCACACCAAAACTCAATGATTTGTTACCTACTTCAACCCGGCCCCGGGTAACTGATAACCGTACATCACTAATGTTTTTATAAAACTTCACATTAAACGCAGTTCCTAATACACGTGCGTGCAAGCGGCCATAGTGCACAGTAAATGGTGAATGATCATCATGTTTTACATCAAAATAAGCCTCACCATCAACTAATTCTATCTCTCGTGTTTTCCCAAAATGTTCGGGAAACTTCAGTGTCGAGCCTGAGTTTAGCCAAACGGTTGATCCATCAGGAAGCTGTATATTTTTAATATTTCCCTTTGGGCTTGATACCATTACCCAGCTAGCCTCATCATTAGCTGATAATTTTTTATATAAAAGCCCGGAGCAGCACATCAGTAGTAAAGAAGCGGCCATGGTATACCGTGCGGTTGTAGTTTTGATAAAATGCCATCTCCCCAAAATATCTTTGTGAATATTTTGGAGCATTTCTTTTTCTACAGCACGCATCGCCTCCTCATCCCGAAGATGTTCTTCCCCAACCTTATCGTCGGGATCTGGCCTACGCCATAGCATCATGATGATCTGTTTTAAGTTTACATGAACTGTTATTTAAACAGTTTTGGGTTTTGATACTATATACAAGGCTAAGGCAACCTGGTACCAGATTTATTTTATTTTTATAGACAAATGCTAAAACATACCCAGTTTAGTACGCAATATTTTTAAAGCGTTAGAGAGCTGATTTTTAACTGTGCGGGGCGTAATGTTAAGTGTTTCAGAAATTTCGTTGACAGAAAGGTGTTGTTGGCGTGATAAAATAAAAACCTCCTGCATTTTCCGGGGCAGCTCCCTGATCTCTCCATCAATTACTATCGAAAGTTCTTTGGCCATCAAATTATCTTCAGTGGTATACTGATTAACTTCGTCAAGATATAGCAGTTGTTCTAATCTCTTTCTTCTGGCCGAATCCTGCTTATAAAAATTAATAATGTTATTTTTTAATATCTTAAAGAGATAAGAGGGCGTGTAAGCATCGGGGTTAAGATTTTGCCTGCAATTCCATAAATTGATAAAAACCGTTTGTACCAAATCCTTAGCATCTTCCTGCGAGGATGTTGAACGATAAGCCGTTTGATACAAAACACGCCAGTTTCTTTTGTAAAACTCATCAAAGGCGCGGATATCTCCCTCCTTAATTAATACGATCAATTCAATTTCTGAAACCATTGCCTAACACTGATATGATAGATTAGTTATCTCTTTAGTTCCCTTTTACAGGTACCTGATCCAGCAGCCACTTACTCAGATCATCCGCAGCTTTGTCATTGTCAAATCCCATAGCTGCCGGTAACCTGCCATTTGTATACTCATTGTAAAACCAGGGATCACCCACAGCCACTACTCTGCCTTTTCCGTACCGTGCGGTACCTACTATTACATGATTATCATCAACCAGCAGGGGTTTAGCGGGCGCTGATAGTTGAAGCGTGGCGATATCTTTCAGATAAACCTTTTTTGCGGTTTTAAACACCGGATCATTCGCAGGAACATTGATGGCCCCCATTTCAAACTGGGTACCGATCACATGCTTATATAAATCATCATTGAAATGGATTCCGAACTTAGCCGCTAATACATTTAGATGTGGCAATTCGGCATTAGCACTATCATTGGCCATCAGTATCAATACGCCACCCCGCTTAACCCAGTCAGCAATAGCTTTGATATGGCGGGACTCGATATAGTGGGGATTAGATGTTTCTTTTTTAGTGTCCGGGTCAACAATAATATATATATCGGTTCCCTTTAAATTATCTTGTGTTGGTTCATTTTCGAGACTTTTTAAACCAGCTCCATTCTTCTTAAAAATATCTCCCCAGATAGAAAAACCACTACTTTTTATGTCCTCCCAGGTATAGTGATACCTCTCCTGTTCGCCAGCTTTATTTTTTCGGTATTCGTTATTGAAGTAATAATCTAACGTAACCGTTTTTTGTTGCGCCAATAATGGAGGTGATACCATCAAACCAATGATTAATAGAATGTAGTAAGTAGTGATCCTTATCATATTAAAAAAATTTGCAATCAATTATTGAAGATTAAACCCAGTCACCTGTAAAAAAAGGATGTCCCCGCATAAAATACTTGAAGCTATTTGCTGTAGGAAAACTTGATACTGGCAGGCAAAAATCATTTCAGAATTATTATTTTTTCCAGAGTTCAACACAATTTTCACTAACAATTCCCGTAGCAGAGAAGCATACACATTTAAAAAAGTTAAAAATGAGATTAAATGCTCCTACATCACCATTTTGAAATGCTGTTATCGAAACTGTTCTGGGCATAAGCATCAATCTTAGTTTTTAGGGTTAATCAATACCAACTATAATGGAATCAAACCATCACAGTAAAACCGGGCTTAATCATCTGTTTCAATTGCCTCATTTTTTTTCGACGACAGAGGCTATGACCAGGGTTTATTCGCGGTTATAATTGGTTAACTAAATTAGAGATAAATGCTAACCGAAGAACAATAAGTTGAGGTAAAAATGCGCAAACGTTTCCGGAAAATTAACGTCGGCTAAATTGCAGATTATAGTAAACGAACAAAAAACGCCTCAAATATATCATCCAAGCCGCTTTTTGTTCGTAATTTAAAAGAGTGTCCGATTTACGCTTACTTAGCTTTAATCAGTGCCAACAATTTGTTAAAAATCTCGGTATTTTGATACACACCTCTGAAATCGCCAGCGTGAGGACCGTATGCAAATACCGGAACTGGTGTACCGGTGTGATCATTGGTGCTAAAATCGCCCCAAACATATCCGTTCTTAATGCTTCCATCAAGCAGGGTTAAACCACCGGTTTCATGGTCGGCAGTTACTATGACCAGTGTTTCGCCATCTTCATCTGCAAAGCGTAGCGCATTGCCTACAACCTGGTCAAAATCGCTATTTTCGGTAATTACCTGTTTCAGATTATTGCTATGGCCGCCATGGTCAATTTGCGAACCTTCAACCATCATAAAAAATCCCTGCGGACTATTTTTAAACGTGCTGGTAACTTTATTGAAAGCCAGCGGGAGATAATTCCCCCTGCCTTCCATTTTTGGACGGGTTACGCTATCGTCTACCAACGCCACTATTTTAGGTGCCTGTGAACTTAAAAACTCATCAAAATTGCGAATAACGGTATAGCCCTTTTGCTTCATTTTATCCAATGGCGTTTCGCCGTTTACCTTTTCTGTAAAATCCTTATAACCAGATCCCAATAAAATATCAATTGGCGTCGATACCATATCATTGGCAATAGCCGCCGCGCTTGAACGCTCTGACTGATGTGCATAGAATACGGCAGGTGTGGCATCGGTTAATTCGCAGGCAACAATATCAGCGGTTTTCTTTCCGGCTTCTGCGCTATAAACAGCCAATGATTTTAGTGGTTTACCCGATGGATCAACCCCAACTGCGCGATCATCTGTTTTTTGGCCGGTAGCAAAAGCAGTACCGCCTGCTGCAGAATCAGTAATATAAGCATCGGCCGAATAGGTAATAGAAAAACCTATATTTTGCATCTGGAATATATTCAATTGACCCCGGTTAGCTGTATACGTTGAATATATTTGCGACAGCCCCATACCATCACCTATACATAAGATAATATTTTTGACCTTTTTCTGTGACCCATCTGATTTATAGGTTGGATGGTATATCGCGTAAGGTGCGGGTGATAGATATTCGCTGTGCGGCTTTTTATTCAGGAAATCCCCAAGCTCTTCTATTTTATCCGTACCAATCACGTCAACGCCCAGTCTGATCAGGGCTAGCCAACTGCTTTTGGTATCAGGGGTCTCCCAAAAACGGATCATCTTACCTGCTTTGTGCACACTGTCTATCCCAGCCTTCACTCTGCTGATCTCCTCTTTGTTCAGTACACCTTTACCGTTCCATTTCAGATACTTACTAAAGGGAAAGCTTACCAATCCTATCTTCTTCCATTGCTGTGCATTAAAACCATCCATGTGGTCAACATCAAAAGAGATCCAATCCGGGTAGTTAGTCATTTCGGCCGCCGGAGGTACCGCTCCGGTCATCACGATGGATAAACGCCCTGGATGCCCTTCATAAGAAAAATATTGTTCAAGCGGTTTTAATTCTTTGATTACCAGTGGCAATACCGCCTTATAATCATCTTTAATCTCAATCAGCAAACGGAGTTTCCGCTGGGTGTCACGGTTAAACTTCTCGATCAATGGATCTATATATAGTATTTTTAGCGATCGTTTGGCACTGATCTCCTTTTTATCATGAGCCACCATCAACTGGCCATTTACGGCATATACGTCAGCCTCTATTGATCCAAAGCCCTTTTCATAAGCCCTAAAAAAGGGGATATTATTTTTATAATCATTGTGCGAATGCGCATCGGCAACGGTATAGGTTTTTATTGGTGTTTGTGCGTGGGCACTGATACCGGTAATTGCTAAGGCACCTAAAATGGTAATTGCTTTTGTAAAATTATTCATGCGGAAATTGTTGATGTAAAACGGCGGTGCAATATAGCCTCTGTTTTAATTTGCGCCAAAGAAACTGTTATCTTGTTAACACAAATTAAACTGAATGTTAACCTCATCTTTTTCTTAGCGACCATCAACTTTAAAACTTTTTAAACCTTAAATTTTAACACTTTTCCGGTCAAAAACAGAGAAAAAACAGCTAAAAACCTATCGAAAAACCCTCATTTTAACACTTTTTAACAAATTACAGCCCGGTTTTGATGCGTTTTCAAAACTTTAAAAAGTATTAATTTATTGATTATCAAATAACAACCTGGCAAACTACGGCTTTTTGGCTCTTGTATTGCCTTAACTAAACAGCCCGGTTCCCTTTTTGTAAGAGAACCGGGCTGCCGATTTGTATAAATATACGAAAAATTTTCGGCACATCGAAGTGGTAATTTGCCACAGTATATCTTTGTATAAAACTGCTTATTTTATCTTAGATAAATATTTTTGATTTAATGAGCGATCTCCTGTTAAAACATATCCATCAGCATACAGATCTTGCTGCCGACGATGCCGGGCTTGTGATTTCAAATTTCAAAACCAGCCACATCAAAAAACATGAATATCTGATACGGGCCGGTGAAATATGCCGGTATGAAAGTTTTATTGTTAAAGGTTGCCTGAAAGCGTATACTCTTGATGAGCAGGGCACCGAGCATATTGCTTTCCTGGCTGTCGAAAACTGGTATGTTGGTGACCTGTACAGCTTTTTAACCGGACACCCTTCCACATTGTATATATCAGCCCTGGAAGACACCGAAGTATTACAAATAGACAAACATGCGCTGGACAAGCTGCTTATAGCGGTACCAACCATGGAAAGATATTTCAGGATACTCTTTCAAAATGCCTTCGTAGCCTCACAATCACGGGTGATGGAGGCCATCAGCTTTACTGCCGAGCAACGGTACGACATCTTTCTGCAACGCTATCCTACCCTGCAACAACGGATACCGCAATATCTGATCGCATCGTACCTGGGTATAACACCACAGTTTTTAAGCAGGATCCGCCGCAAAAGATTATAAAAACAGGGCAATTTATGAATGTAGTTTCATAGACAGCATTCCGGAGCTGCCGAATTTTGCTTCATGAAAAATATCAGAAACAAAATTTTCAGCACTGCAGGCAACTGGCCCGCAACCATCAGTCGCCTCACACTAGGCCTCATATTATTACCGCATGGCGCTCAGAAACTTCTCGGGCTTTTCGGGGGCATGGGTTTTTCGCCTACCATGCAATACTTTACAGATGTAGTACACCTGCCCTGGCTTATCGGCTTTATTGTAATCATGATTGAGTTTGCGGGCTCCATCCTGCTGATACTGGGTTGGGCAACACGCATCGTCGCGGCGCTGATCATTCCGCTGTTTATCGGCATTATTATTACCCATCACTGGCAGGCAGGCTTTTTTATGGATTGGTTTGGTGCAAACCCAAAAGGTTTTGAAGGGTTTGAGTTTGATCTGTTGATGATCGGTCTGGCCTTGTCACTTGTAATAAGCGGGGGCGGCAGGTTTTCTGTGGATCAGCAGTATTACTTAAATACTCAGGTAAAATAACGATTTAAACATGGCAAAACAGGCTATTACATCGTTGTAGTTGATTTTTTTAATCCCTAATCTTCTATCAGCTACATTTGTGATCCATACCTATTCTAACCATGACATTATCCCGGAGAAGCTTTATTAAAACCACCGCCATTGGAACAGCGGGCTTGATCGGCGCAGCGCCATTGGCCAATGCTTTCGTCTTAACCATTCCTCCCATTACTGATGATCTGTACGCATTGAGCGATCAGTTGTTGGGGCAATGGGCCAAAGGTTTGCTGGCACTGCAGGTTCTGGACAAATCAAATACCGATAATTATGGTGGCCTGTATTGCCCGGCAAACAAAACAGTTCATGGCCGCGGCAGCGATGCTATTTATCCGTTTTATCACCTGGCTCAAAAAACCGGCGATTCCAAATACACAGATGCCGCCGCCCTGCTTTACCGCTGGATGAAAACCCGTGTGAGCCAGCCCGATGGTTCCTGGCTTAACGAGCCCGTGAAAGGCTCCTGGAAGGGCACAACCGTATTTTCGTCGATAGCACTGGCTGAAACGCTAAAAAACCATAGCTCTATCATGGACAACGGATT
Organism: Mucilaginibacter inviolabilis; assembly: GCF_011089895.1. NCBI lineage: Bacteria > Pseudomonadati > Bacteroidota > Sphingobacteriia > Sphingobacteriales > Sphingobacteriaceae > Mucilaginibacter > Mucilaginibacter inviolabilis. The sequence goes on along the minus strand of NZ_JAANAT010000001.1, from coordinate 187,534 downwards.
TAAGGCTGAATTGACCGACCGCCTGCAAAAGGCTGCCAACTATGTTTACACCAATTTTTCGATGGAATATGGCAATGTTAACTATCCTATTACCGCCTCCTACGCGCTATCGCTGATAGGCACGCTATTAGATATACCAAAGTATAAGGACAAAGGCCGTGAGTTTGCGCATACGGCTTTAAAATACATTACACCTAAAGATGGTTTTATATATGGCGAAGGAGGCCCTAACAGCAAGGCAAGTCCGAAGGGATGTTTCTCTGTCGATCTGGGTTATAATGTCGAAGAATCGCTGCCCTCACTGGTGCTTTATGGCTTATTGACTAAAGACGAGGAAGTATTGGACGCGGTAACCCGCAGCCTGCGTACCCACATGGAGTTTATGCTGCCCGATGGTGGCTGGGATAACAGCTGGGGCACACGTAATTATAAATGGACCTACTGGGGCAGCCGCACCAGTGATGGCTGTCAGGCAGCATACACGCTGATGGCCGATCGTGACCCACGGTTTTACAAAGTAGCGTTGCGAAATACCCAACTGCTGCAGGAGTGTACCAAGGATAATTTACTACACGGCGGACCGCATTATGTATCACACCAGGTACCGGTTTGCGTGCACCATACCTTTTGCCACATTAAGGCTTTGACAACCATACTGGAACATGAGCATAAACCGGTGAAAGTGAGTGTTGACAGCGTTAAACTGCCACGTGAAGAAACATACGGGACCCGCTCTTTTAGCGATATACAGACCTGGCTGGTAGCCAAAGGAAAGTTCAGGGCCACCATTACCGGGTACGACAGGGAATATAAGGAAACCAAAAACGGCCATGCCACAGGCGGCGCCCTCACCATGCTCTGGCACGAAAAAACAGGCCCTATATTTGCAGGCAGCATGAACCAATATCAATTGTTTGAGGCCGATAATATGCAACCCGATACCGACCCGCTGTCTATGCCGTTAACACCACGTATAGAACTACGGGTGGGTGATTCGGTATTTACGAACATCAACCATCTGGGAGCCCAGATAGCGCTTGGAGACATCAGCGCACAGGAAGTTATCACAACACGCGCAAAACTGGTGGATAAAAACCAGCAAAATCCACCTGCAGGCGAGGTAAACTGCCAGGTAACTTACCAGTTTGCCGGCGAGCGGGTGATCATCAAATTGAGTGTTGAAAAATCCAGTTATGATGGTCAGGTCAAGATCATCTTGCCGGTAGTTTCCAAGTCAACAGAAAAATTCACCCTCGATGAAAAACGGATCCACATAAGCAAAAACAAGGCGGATTTGCAAATAACATCAACAGGCAAGCTTACTGCGATGCCAATCACCAATAAAGGCAGGGTATTTAACTTTGTACCGGGGTTAGAGGCTATTCCGCTGAGTATTGATCAGAATGAAACAACGATTGTTATTGAAGTAGTGTAATTACATTTAGTAAAAAAAATGTCATTTCGACGAACGCGAGCTTGCTGTGAATGGCGTGAGAAGAAATCTTTTACGAGACGTGCTTATTTAAAAAACAAGTTGTATAAGATTTCTCCTCATTCCTCGTTCGAAATGACATTCTTTTTGATATATCTGAGCTCCATCAAAAGAGCCAGAGCCGTTGTGCGATTCCTTCCCTCGGGAAGAGAAGGAAGGGGTTCCGGACCAGGATAATTATCGGGTGTAGAAACCCCTCCCTGCCATTACACCTGCCCTACGCGCCCCTCCCGTGGGGAGGGAACTAAAAATGCTTTTCTTAATTCAAAATCTTTCGCTTTTATTATAGAAATCACCATCACAACCAGTTTGGATGGCCATATTTTCATAGGCTACCACTCCAGTTTCAGCCTGTGGTCGGTGTTATCACCGCACCACTATTTGCGTTTTCTATGCAACACTTTATCAGCCCCTTAATGTATGGTACGGTGATAACACCGACCATAGTCTACAACACCCTTCTTGATTACTTTTCTGTCTTTTATTTTTTACTTAGTGTAAAAAATACACACTTAATCATCCTATTGTAAACACTTTCATATCAGCCCTGAATAACCTCTCAAAAACGAATACAAAAGACAAAATAGAGGTATATTTGTGTATAAAATACACTATCAAAATAATTGATAAAATGAGCACTCCTAAAACTATACCGGCAGCTATGGGCAATGTCCAAAACGCTGTCAAAAAAATTGTTATTGTTGGAGGTGGATTTGCCGGAATAAACCTGGCCGAACAAGTAGCCAAAAACAAAAACTACCAGGTTATTTTGCTTGATAAAAACAATTATAACTACTTCCCTCCACTGCTTTATCAGGTGGCTACCAGCTTTTTGGATCCATCAGATATCAGTTACCCATTTCGTAAAATGTTTCGCAATAAACGGATCAGTTACCGCATGGCCGAAGTAGTCAAAATAGATTCTGCATCACAAACCGTACACTTAACCAACGAAGAACTGAAATATGATTATCTGGTGTTTGCCTCAGGTGCTAGGATAAACTTTTTTGGGATGGAAAATGTTCAAAAGAACGCCATCCCCATGAAAACTATTGATGATGCCCTGTACATGCGGAATGCCCTGCTGCAAACCATGGAACAGGCATCCATGACCAAAGACCTGGCCGAGCGGAAAAAACTGTTAACCATTGTAGTAGCCGGTGGTGGCCCTACCGGGGTAGAAATTGCCGGTATGCTGGCCGAAATGAAAAAGAACATTTTCCTGAAAGACTATCCTGAGCTGAAAGGCACTCCGGGCGGTATCTATATTGTTGATGGCGGCAAAAACCTGCTGGGCCCCATGAGCGAAAAAACACACCAGGAGGCCTATAAGGTACTTTCCGGACTGGGTGTAAAAGTAAAATTGAACACACAGGTTAGGGATTATGATAAACATGAAGTCACCCTGTCAACCGGTGAAACTATTGAAGCCGGGACATTAATCTGGGCGGCAGGTATTACTGCAAACACCTTTGAGGGCATACCGGAAAGTAGTCTGGGTGTTGGCCGCAGGATGATCACCAATGAATATAACCAGGTAATTGGTTTGGAAAACATATACGCTATTGGCGATGCCAGCGTTCAGATAACAGACGAGCGTTATCCAAAAGGTCATCCACAATTGGCGCAGGTAGCGATACAACAGGGCCGCAACCTGGCTAAAAACTTTATAGCCATGCAAAATGGTAAACCATTAAGCGCTTTTAACTACTTTGACAAGGGCGATATGGCTATCATCGGCAGGAATAAAGCGGTGGTTGATCTGTTTAAGAACAAGCTGCACATTGGCGGTATTATGGCCTTGTTCATGTGGTTGTTTATCCACCTGATATCGCTGGTAAATTATCGTAACAAACTAAAAACCCTGTATAACTGGGGTACGGCATACGTATCAAAAGATCAATCCTTAAGGATGATCTTTAGATCATAAAATATTAAAAATAATCTTCAAACCGGGGCAGGCAAACGGCAAGGTAGGCAAAACTTATCGGGCCGTTTTGTTTTAGATGGTTATTACTTGAAATACCTTAAACCGCCTGACTAACTTCGCGCCAATCTGTTGAAACGGCCTTTCAATAAAAACAAGCATCAGGTAACTAATTATTAAAGCAAATAAAAAAGCGGTTATAAAAGTATAAAGCCCCCCAAAGGCATATCTCCCAACAAATACCGAACTCATAGCGATTACCAAAGGCATGTGAATTAAATAAAAGCTGTAAGATATGTTTCCCAAAAAAGTAAAAACAGGATGTTCAAAAAACAGCGATAATCTTTTTTTAGCCAGAACAATCATCATCATGATACAACTGCCTACAGCTATCATATAGCTGTTCCAGATATGGCTAAACAGGGCATAATGCTGTTGAATTTTCCCGGCAAATTCAAACCCGATATTATATAAGAATACGCTCAAAAAGCATACGATGATCAAGATAATTAACGGCCACGATTTAATGGTGTGTGTTATTTGATCTTTATATTTTGCCATGAGTATACCCAAATAAAAAACACCTATGGGCCATACACCTGCATGATCGTAAGTTAAATACACAATTATAAACAGAAAGATGATATTTAACACCTTGCTGCTGCGCGCGATGATCATGATAAAAAAGGGCAATAGAATGGAGATCTTCATTTCGATGACCAATGACCAGATGGGGGGATCGAGCAGATTAAAGTTAAATTCAGGTCCTATTAATACAAATGTTTTAATAAGCTCCTGAACGTGCTCTTTATTCCAGTGCCAGTTCCAGAAGCCACTCCATTCGCCGGAATGAATATCAGGTATAGGAGCAGTAATGAATTTATCATAAACAAACGCTTTTAGCAATACCGAAACAACAATAGCGAATAGAAGAGCCGGATATATTCTGAAAACCCTTTTTATATAAAACGCCGTAAGTTGTAATGGCTTTTCGTTATTAATAAATGGCAGACTTAGTACAAAACCGCTCAGCACGAAAAAGAACATCACAGCTGCCCCTCCGTTAAACACAATGCCTAACAGTGTTCTTTTTAAAAAATCAACAAAGGGATTATTAACTGCATTTTTTCCTATGATATGTACAAAAAAAACAGCCAATGCAGCTAATCCCCGCAAACTATCCAGCTGCTTATATCTGGGATGCACCACCGCAGTAGGTTTATCTTCTTTCATACCTGTTTAATAATCGTTACGGCGAAAAGAAGATGTGGGTTGCTTTTACATCAATATATTTAATGACGCTCAGCTGCCCATATATCCCGAATAGTATCCTCATCGCCATGACCATCTGGTACGGCGGCACCGGGGTTATTGGCATAATACCAGCGTTTTTTATCCAGCGGCGATGTGGTTTGCCTGCCGCCAGGCATTTCGAGGTGACCGTTCGAGTCGGTTTTCTTTAACCAATCGTACGCGTAATGCAGCCATTGCGTGCGGTAGGCTTTGTTCTGATGGGCAAACCAGCTGATCTCATCATACCCCCAAACCCAGAACGGAATGTCGCCGGCGTTTTCCTGCCCGGGCTTTTTACTTACGCCATAGTTATCAAACTCCACCAGGTATGGCAGATGCTCGCAAGTCCAGCCGCTGGGCGTAATACCGCCTTTGCTGCGCAGATATAGGGCATCGGTATGGCCCACTTTTAGCGTGGCCTCTTCGGGCTTGCCCGGGGTTTCCATAATGCGGAGCGGGAAGGCGTGAACATCCATCAGCAGCTTGCCATTGCGTACAAAGCCTCCACTGGGTACGTGCGAATCGCAAATAACAATATGCCTGCGGGCATGTTTATTGGCATATTCGCGGATGAGGGTTAATATCTGGGCGTAGTTATCCAGGTTAGGATCATTTTTATTCATCAGCTCCACCTGCCCGAAATGGATACCTTCGATACCCGCGTCGATATATGATTTAGCCAGGAAGTAAAAGAACAACTTGGTTTCGGCACGGCTTACATCGGGTACGGAACCCCTGCCCCATTGATTTTTAAATTTACCATCGGGGTACAGCATGTCGGCATAACTAAAATTCCGTTTTTGTACGGGCATCCCTAAAGCCTCAAATGCCCAGGCAGGTACAGGCAATTGCTCTACTTTGGGCGTTACGATCTCGAAGATGCAGGCCTGTAAAATAATGTCGGCATCTGCCGCATGCACTTTAGTGGCCAATTCTTTTTCTTTAACCAGGTTCTGGGTGATCTCATCCTCCTGCCCCCACTGGCAAACGGCCCGGCCAATGAACTTGGCACCTATATTTTTGATCATGCGCAGGTTATCATCAAAATTACCCTGCCCTACCAACAGGCTTTGCATGGTGATGGAACGGTCGAGGTAATTTTCCAATACCTTGCGCGATATTTTTTTGTCGAATTGATAATCGCCTCGATCTGGCAGTGTGGAGGCTTTACTAAAAATACAGATGAACAACAGGGCGACTGCCATAGCACAGCCATAAACTCTTTTTAGAATTGATACAGATAGATTCATTATCCAGGTTTTTAAACAGGTTTGCGAAGCGGGGTATGGCACAAATCTATCGTCATGGATAAATATTTTATTAAAATATCATTAATGGGGAGGGAAGGTAAAAAGAAATATGTCATTGCGAACGTAGCGTGGCAATCTCCTCGCGTGCATATTGAACGCGAGGAGATTGCTTCGTCGTTCCTCCTCGCAATGACACAGGGGCTATTATTCTCCCCTTATTCATTCCATGGCGAATGCAAAATACAATCGCAGAAATTTTTGCGGTGAAAGTTCGGGATCATGTAGGCGCATACATCGGCTTTGATGTTGCCAAAAGTGGTTTCGGTTTTATGCTCAAAGCCACTGAAGAAGGTTGGGATGATATTTTTCTTAAAATCATTCCGAGGAAAGGCGTGGATGATCTCCTCCCGGTTTTCGGCGCTTAGGTTTTCGTAGCCCTCGCCCATTACATCAAGGCCTACGCCGGAGTACATCAGGGCTACTTCGGGTTCCTTGTGCTCAGCAATACCGATGGTGGTGTGCAGGGCAATCGTATCCCAAACCAGCTGTAATGATTCTTTGGGTAATCCGTGGCTTTTCAGAAAATCTCGGGCAGCGTTGGCCCCGTCGACTTCAAAACGCAGGTCGGGACTGCTGTAGTGTTTGGTTAAGCCCAGGTCATGAAATACCGAGCTCACATATAACAGTTCGGCATTATAAGGTAAATTGTTACGCTTTCCGTTTAGCGACGAAAAAAGAAATACCCTTAACGAGTGATTATAGATAAATTCGGTACCATGCTCCAATAAAAGCTCGGTAGCCTGGGTGGCGATAGTACTATCAGGGATGGTGATCCCGGCAATTGTTTTTACTTTATTTACAGACATATTTTGTTGATTTTATATCAGCAAAATTAGTTGTGGTGGCGTACCCGGTAAATGTTAAAAACCGCCAATCACATGCCAATATTTACAAAGCGGCCACGGTAATCATTGGGTGATATCAGTGTATTTTTTTTAAAAAAGTGGCTGAACTGATCGGGCGTAGAAAAGTTTAGGTGATAGGCGATCTCTTTAACCGGTTTGGAGGAAAATTGCAGGGAGCGCTTGGCTTCGGCGATGATTTGTCCGTTGATAATATCCTTGGCCCCCTTACCACTACAACGCCGGCACAGATCTGACAGTTTACGGGCCGGGATCCCCAACTGACGCGCAAAATCGGCTACCTCATGCGTGGTTTGATACTGGCTGCTCACTAGTTCCAAATATTGCCGGTAAATTTGGTTCTCATAACTATCATAACCACGGGCAAGCAAGGCGTTCACGTTGGCTATCTTGATCATGATGATCTTTAAATAGGCCGCCATGGCATCCAGCTTATTGGGATAATCCTCTTTAATATATTCCTGGTGAAGGGTTTGAAAAAGATTATTGAGCTCAGATTGATCAGCATTGTTCAATGGTAATTGCTGATTGTCAACCGCATTATTAAAAAGCACCGCTTTGCAATTGCTGGCACTGCCCGGGGTCTTTTCCCAGAAACAATCACCAAAAGAAAGCTCATAACCTGTTATTTGAGCTCCTTCTTCAAAGGTATATAACTGGCCTTTGGCTAATAAGAACAATTCGTTCCCCGAAATTTGGTAGTTGTTGTCATCTATTTGGAGAGTACCATTTCCTTCCTGAATGATAAAAATACGGTGATAATTGATCCGGCAAACAGCTTGCGTTTCAAAAACATGAGCGTGCAGATAATTAACGGCAAAGGAATCTTTCAATTCCTTGTCAACCCGCATCCATGAAACATCATGCTTTTCTATCATGATCACAAACGTATAAAACGGTGCCGACTATAACGTCATCACTATTTAAATAATTTCAATTTTACTATTCCCTCATTCACCGACAATTTAGGGTATTTGGCCGAAATTCACTAAAAAAAGCTTAGCTACCTCATCATATTTGACTCATTATTTGATGGCTTATGATGAACAACGACTTAAACAACCGGAATATTTTAATATCAGGTGCCAGTATAGCCGGCCCGGCCCTGGCTTATTGGCTAAACCAATACGGGTTTAATGTTACCGTTGTTGAAAAAGCTCCTGAGCTACGCAAAGGCGGTTACCGCATTGATCTTCGCGGCGTGGCTACCGATGTGGCGCAGCGCATGGGCATTTTAAACCAGGTAAGGGAATTGAATACCGCCATGCGCGGCTCATCCATGATCAACGCCGAGGGGAAACGATATGCGGACCTAAATGATCCCAATATATTTGGCATGCGGCAGGATGGCGATGTGGAGATTATGCGGGGCGAACTCTCGGGTATACTTTACGCCGAAACAAAGGATCAAACAGAATATATTTTTAATAATTCCATTACTGCGTTAACCCAGACCGACGAATCTGTTACAGTTGTTTTTAAAAATGGAGAACAGCGTGATTTTGATCTGGTTGTAGCTGCCGATGGCTTAAGATCAAATGTGCGCAGGTTAGCATTTGATCAGGAAAAGATATCTGTAGATCACCTCGGATATTTTGTATCCGTTTTCACCATTCCCAATTATTTTAACCTCGACCATTGGGAACTCAATTATCCGGCTGTAGATAAAATCGTAAATATATACAGTACTGGCAAAAACCAGGAAGCCAAAGTGCTCCTGATGTTTGCTGCGCCAACTATTAAATATGACCATCGCGACATAGCACAACAGAAACAAATAGTAATTGATCATTTTAAAGATGAAGGCCCGGTAGTTTCAAAAATCCTGGATACCATTCATGATACACCCGATTTTTATTTTGACGCTATAAGCCAGGTAAAAACAGAAAGTTTATCCAACGGCCGGGTAGTGTTATTGGGCGATGCGGGTTATTGTCCCTCTCCCGCCTCGGGTCAGGGAAGCAGCCTGGCTATGGTTGGTGCTTATGTATTAGCCGGCGAACTGGCCGCTTCATTTGGCAACCATCAAATAGCGTTTGCTAATTACGAAAGCCAGATGCGGTGGTTTGTGAAAGCGAATCAACGGTTGGGGCTAACTGTTTTAAAGGATATGGTGCCCAAATCAAAAAAACAGCTTTGGTTGCAAACCACTATGTTGCGCCTGATGCTTAAACTGCCCGGGAAAGAAAAGATACTGAAAAACTTTCTAAAAGAAATGCAACGGTCTGTTGATGAAGCCGCTAACGCAATAGAGCTTAAAGGTTACGATCACTATAAGCTACAAACCATCAACAGCGATCAGATTGATCCTTAATAACCCATCCTGTTTAATTTATAATTAAACAAGATGCCTCAGATGTTTATCCACAGCTTCAATCAGTTGGGTCATTTCAAAAGGTTTATTCAGATAAGCATCCGCCCCGCAATCACGGGCAATATCTGCCAGATTTGCCCAACCAGACATCAATACTACAGGGATATGACTAGTTAAAGGGTGATTTTTGATAGATACACATAGCTCACTGCCAAAGCCATCTTTTAACCTGTTATCAACCAATACCAGGTCGGGCATATGAAGAATTACTCCCTTTATGGAGTTTTTATCCAGGGAAGCAGCGGTTTCGTAACCCTCTTCCCGCAGGATCAATTGTATAGCTTCAGACAGATCGGCATCGTCCTCCACAATAAATATTTTCTTGTTCATAGGTTTGTTTGTGTAGATAAACAAATTTACATAGCACACTATTAACAATCAATTACTAATTAAGTTATTTAAAAATAAAGCAATGCTTTTGGCGATGTTTTTACATTGTTATGTTTAATACTGAAAATAGGGTTGTGCTTAAAACAATTTTCTTTAATTTCAATTCAGAAGTACTGACTACAAAACATAACTATCTGAACACTCATGAAAATAGTAACATACCCCGGAAACCCATTTCCACTTGGCGCTACCTGGGATGGCGAAGGAGTTAACTTTACACTTTATTCTGAAAATGCTACCGGGGTTGATCTTTGTTTATTTAACGGCGTTCATGACGAAGTAGAATCGACACAGATCCCCATCACCGAGTACACAGAATTGATATGGCACATTTATATACCCGGCTTAAAACCCGGACAATTATATGGTTTCCGGGTATATGGGCCGTATGAACCGAAGAATGGGCATCGTTTTAACCCTAATAAATTACTGGTTGATCCTTATGCCAAAGCCGTTGCCGGGACAATTGACTGGAACGACTCTCTGTTTGGATACGAAGTTGGCAGCCCGGAAGAGGACCTTGGTTTTAGCAAAACAAATAGTGCCGCCTTTATACCCAAAGCCGTAGTTATTGATCACCACTTTGACTGGGAAGGTGATAAAAGTCCTGATATCCCCTACTACAAATCGATTATATACGAAGCCCATGTAAAAGGGTTCACCAAACTTCATCCGGAAATACCTGAGAACATCAGGGGAACCTATGCGGCTATTGCACATCCGGTAGCCATTGCTTATTTAAAGGATCTGGGTGTTACCGCTATTGAGTTAATGCCGGTACATGATTTTCTTTCAGACAGGCATTTGCTTGATGAAGGCCTTACCAATTACTGGGGTTATAACACCATTGGTTTCTTTGCCCCTGATGCGCGTTATGCCTCTTGCAGTATACTTGGCGAACAGGTAACTGAATTTAAAAACATGGTAAAGGAGTTGCACAAGGCTGGTATAGAGGTCATTTTGGATGTGGTGTACAATCATACCGGTGAAGGCAGTCACCTTGGCCCTACCTTGTCTTTCAGAGGGGTTGATAACGTATCTTACTATCGCCTGGTTGATGACGATAAAAGATATTACATGGATTATACCGGCACAGGTAATACGCTGAATGCCAATTTGCCTAATGTTTTGCGGCTAATGATGGATAGCCTGCGTTACTGGATAGAAGAAATGCATGTTGACGGCTTCCGCTTTGATCTGGCAGCCACCCTGGCCCGCGAACTGCATGAGGTGAACCGTTTGAGCGCATTTTTTGATATCATTCATCAGGATCCTACCATATCACGTGTTAAGCTGATAGCCGAGCCCTGGGATCTTGGCGAAGGAGGATACCAGGTAGGCAAATTTCCTGCCGGCTGGGCCGAGTGGAATGGTAAATACCGTGATTGTATCCGCGACTATTGGAGCGGTGCCGAGAGTACCCTGGCCGAGTTTGCAAACCGCATTACCGGCAGCTCTGACCTCTACAAATCATACAGAAGGCCTACCGCCAGTATCAACTTTATAACCGCCCATGATGGTTTTACGCTCACCGACCTGGTATCATACAACGAAAAACATAATGAAGCCAATGGCGAAAACAATAACGACGGCGAAAGCCATAACCGGTCATGGAACTGCGGCGTGGAAGGTCCGACGGATGACGCTACCATTAATAACTTACGCGCTAAGCAGAAAAGGAATTTTTTAACTACGCTATTCCTTTCGCAGGGCGTGCCCATGATTGTGGCTGGTGACGAAATGGGCAGAACCCAGCAAGGCAATAATAACTCCTACTGCCAGGATAATGAAATTTCATGGGTAAACTGGCAAAATCTGGACAAAGATCTGTATGCTTTTACCCGCAAACTGATCAGCCTGCGAAAAGAACATGCTGCCTTTTCGCGCAAGAACTGGTTTAATGGGCAACCCGTTAATAGTAACGGCATTGCAGATATAGCCTGGTTTTTGCCTGATGGTTCTGAGATGAATGATGATAACTGGACCCATGATTTTGCCAAATCTGTAGCTGTATTTTTAAATGGCTTAGGCTTGCACAGTGTTAATGCAGAAGGCGACAAAGTTGTTGATGATAGCTTTTACATCATCTTTAACGCGCATGATGAGCCGCTGAGCTATAAACTACCCCACGAGGAATATGCGCTTGATTGGGAGCTCCTGATTGACACTGCTAACCCCGATAATAATGGAACTGTACGGGCATTTAAAGCCGAAGATACAATACAAATAGACGGTCGATCTGTAGTGTTACTTCAGCATCAGCTTGTTCATGATGCAGGGACAAAACAGCAATAACTCAGTTCAAATAATTTAAACACAAAAAAGCAGAATGGATATGCTCCATTCTGCTAAATCACTCTAAAACAATCACCTCTTATTAAATAGGAAGTTTCTTTCAATAATCGGGGTATTAATTCAATACACGTCTGATTATTTGTGCAAAACAAAGTTATCTATAATAATATTCGAGATGGGTTATTCATCTATCTTTTGACTAATAACTGACAGTAAATCAGCTTCGTTAGTTAAGGATGACTTAATACATCAGTCCTTTTATAAAAATATCTATCAGTAATAATCTTTTGGTATGTATTTCTTCCAGATGTTCTTTACGCGGAAAGTTTACTTTCTTTTGCGATACAGCGCTAACTTTAATACCATGTAGGGCATCCAATAACAAATCAACAATCTCTTCAGGGTTTTCAACAGGCTTAATAGCTCCCCGCTCTATTTCAGTTTTTATCGATCGGCTCAACAAATTCAGTTCGGCCAAATGAACCTGCTCCACGATCTCCCAAATAGTATCCGGAAGATTTTGTTCATTCAATCTGAAAAAATCAAAGAAATTATAATTATTTACAATAAAATCGTGATTGGTATTTATCTGGAAAACAAAAGCGTCTTTTAAATTAGCAAAAGTGTCAATATTGTCTTCCAGGTTTTTGATGTAATCATTGGCCAGTTTACGCATTACTGCAATGTATAACTGGCTTTTATCAGGAAAATAATAATAAAGCAGCGCCTTTGACATAGACAGGTCTCCGGCAATTTCATTCATGGTAGTTTTTGAATATCCATAATGTAAGAACCGTTGATGAGAGGCGTCTAAAATTTTTTCCCGCTTTATATCCTGATGGTCATTGCCTGCAGCCATTTGATCTATAATTATATAAAACTCTTAGTCAGATCACATTCCTGACTTTTTTAACAAAACTATCAAAAATTCTATAAATATAAGTACAGACACCTGCCACATGCATTATTGCTAAAACAATTTTACATTCTAACTATTTTCAAAGTAGATTTTATAAACACATCTGCTATAAGTATGGAAAATAAATTGCCATCCGGTTTGCTGGAGTTATCGCAACGTGTACCTGCCATATTATGGGACCTGGGTATAACGGTAATAGCCATTTTGGTAGGGTTGATCATCAAATTTATAGTTACAAGCCTTTTTAGGTTTTATGCCAAAAAAGAAACCTCTTATTCCTTTTTCAAATCAGTGATCATTAACCTTGGTCGGGCTATCACTTATTTTATACCACTTTTTCTGCTTAATTTATTCGTTCCGTTTATGCGGCTGGATAAAGTTTATATAGCCCCACTGGATAAGATTATTGAAATATTGCTTACCATTTCCTTTGCAGGCATACTGGTTCGTTCGGTAAGGATACTGGAAGATTATATTTACCATACCTATGATCTGAACAAAGCCGATAATTTAAAAGAGCGAAAAATACGCACACAGATACAGTTTATGCGTAAGCTTTTGGTAGTAATTATTGTTTTTGTAACTATAGCCATTATCCTGCTGAGTTTTGAGAGTATGCGTAAAATTGGCACCGGGCTGTTAACGGGTGTGGGTATAGGCGGTATTATTGTAGGTTTTGCGGCCCAGAATTCGTTAGGTAATTTATTAGCCGGTTTCCAGATTGCTTTTACACAGCCCATACGTATTGATGACGTACTGGTGGTGGAGGGCGAGTGGGGTCGTGTTGAAGAAATTACACTTACCTATGTTGTTTTAAAAATATGGGATGAGCGCCGGTTGATTTTACCTATCAATTACTTTATACAAAAGCCCTTTCAAAACTGGACACGCACCTCTGCCGATATATTGGGTACTGTGTTTTTGTATATGGATCATACCGTACCTATAGATGCTATCCGGGGCGAGTTTGAGCGCCTGATCTTAAAAACACCTTTATGGGACAAACGGGTAAAAGTAGTACAGGTAACTGATGTAAAAGAACGTGTTATTGAAATCAGGGTGCTCATGAGCTCCCGAACATCGTCTGATGCGTTTGACCTGCGGTGTTATATCCGCGAAAACCTGATCACCTATCTGCAGCAAAATTACCCGGGTAGCCTGCCCAAAACCAGAAATGAGTTAGGCGATCTGGAAAAATATGTGCAGCATTCCAGTTAAGCCATTGCGGATATGCCCACACCGGCGCCTATAACCAAGGCATCTTCAATAGCGCCAATAACCGGATCAATAATATGACTACCTTTAACTACTCCTTTACGCAAATAATAACTGCCAAATGTTGACACCAAAGCAGCCGAACCACCTATAACAGCGCCAACAAAAGCGTTATTACCGCTGGCTTTATAAATACTTGCACCGGCCAGAGCTCCTGACAGCGAGCGTGCCAGTACGCCGAATGGTTTAATCCTATTAGGCGTTGATGGCAGCTTATCTACCACTAACTCGCTAAAAGACATCACTTTTAATGTATTGGCTACACTTACCGATTGCATGAACCTTAAAGGCGATTGCGTCAGATTTTTTGATTGATGATGACTTAATATATGGCTGGCAATAACCGGCGCCGAAGCAGTACGCATACCTGCCAGTGTACCTAAACCTATAACCTGCCAAAGGGGTTTTGATATTTTGATTTTCATAGTATTTAAAGAATGCTTCTGGATAACCAATAGATTTCAAATTATGTTCTAATTAAAAAATATAAATCAATAGATAATTTTCATTGTTATTAATAGTACATCAAAACTAAAACTATGAGATTACATGAAAACAATGCCTTGGGAGAGCTGGGTGCCGCAATTGGTAAAGGCCTGCTGGCTGGTTTAGCCGCAACCGCTGCCATGACCTTGTCGCAGATGATAGAAATGAGGATCACTAAACGTAAACCAAGTGAAGCAACACTCAAGGTTGCCGAAGAAGCCGCCGGAGTAAAACCCACAGGGCGGAGTGAAAAACAAAAAGTTTCTCAAGAAATACATTGGTCGTACGGAACGGTATGGGGAATATCACGCGGCCTGATATCATTAACAGGTTTAAAAGGTTTGCCTGCTACTTTACTTCATTTTGGGGCCGTGTGGGGTACCTCCATGATCATGCTACCTCAATTTAAAGCTGCCCCACCTATCTACAAAGAAGACGCAAAGGCCATTGCAATTGATGGTTTTCATCATGCTGTTTACGCTACCACCGCAGGTATTGCTTATGATGCGCTTGACGCTGGCGGCAAACATGAACGCAAATTAAACCGTCTTATTAAGCAACTTCACTTAAAAGGATTGATCAGTAAATTGAAATTTTAAACTATTCCTCAAAACAACAAAGCCGTATCCTTTTAATGGATACGGCTTTGTTGCTATATAAATGTACGTTACATTATACCGTTTCGGTTTCCAGAACTTCTTTATGAGGTTCAACCGATTTTTTTCCAAAGAAATAGGATTTCAGGTTATAACGGATAATGTACATACAAGGCACCAATATCAGGGTAATGATGGTTGCGAACCCAAGCCCGAATATCATTGTCCAGGCTAATGGGCCCCAGAAGGCTACGTTATCACCACCAAAATGAATATGCGGTGCAAAATGCGTAAACATACCCACAAAGTCGATATTAAAGCCTACAGCCAGTGGTATCAAGCCTAATATGGCTGCTGTTGCTGTTAATAATACCGGAGTCATACGGGTATGGCCTGCTTCTACAACGGCATCGTGTAAATTGGCGCCCTGTTCAATGAGCATATCTGTAAATTCAACCAGTAATATACCATTACGTACCACCACACCTGCAAGAGCAATGATACCCACACCTGTCATTACAATAGACATAGTCATACCAAAAATACTTACACCCAGCAAAACCCCGATGATGCTAAAGAATATCTCGCTGATGATGATAAATGTTTTACCGATAGAGTTAAACTGGATCATTAATATGATCAATATCAACCCAAATGAGGTAGCCAAAGCTCCCAACAGGAAGTTCATCGCTTCCATCTGATCTTCCTGACCACCACCTTGCCTGATACTCACATTATCAGGCTTTTTAAAATTATTGATAGCCTGTAAAATATTGGCGTTAACCTCATTAGCATTAAACGGTTTAATTACGTTGGAGCCAAGGGTAAGTACACGACGCTGTTGTTTACGTTTTATATTACTATAAGTGTTGGTATAACGGATATCGGTAAAGGCTGATATAGGTACCTGACGGATAGTTCCCCCCATAGCCAGATCGCGGTAAGTGAGCTTCATGTTCTTTAAATCTTCCAAACTGCTGCGCTGACTTTCCAATGCTCTTACCTGAATTTTATAATCATCTTCCTTCGTGTTTCTGAAGTTACCTGCAGGCATGCCAAATATTGATGTTTGTAAGGCATCACTTATAGTTTTTGTACTTACACCTTCCCTATTGGCGCGTTCCCGGTTTATATCAAATACAATTTCGGGCTTATCGCTTTGCACATCGGCTATAAGGTTCTCAATACCGGCAATATTTTGTTTGGCAAGATAAGCCTTTAAACGGTTACCGGTAGCCACCAATGTATCCAGGTTGTCGCCAACAATTTCAATACTAATATCTTTTTGAACCGGAGGACCGCTATTTTCCTGTGCTACGGCAATTTTGGCACCAGGTATACCCTGTACAGCTTTGCGGATGTTGGCTAATACAACTTTGGTATCCTTGCCATTACGCTTGCCAAACTCCACAAAGGCTACGGTAACCTTACCTTTGTTTTCATAATCGCCCTGATCCTCATCCTGCGGATCGGATACCCCCTTAGTAACATTCGATATTACAGAGGAAACGATATCCTTATCAGGTGCAACTACTTCGGCAACACGCTTTTCGATCTTTTTTGTGATCTCGTTGGTATAAGCCTGATCTGTACCAATTGGCATAGTTATATAAACGTAGGCAAAGTTTGGATCGCCCGATGGAAAGAATTCAACTTTTGGCGATCGGGCTATCATAAATACTATGGTTAAGAAAAACAGCACAATGGTACCTAACAATATGATTACCGGCCTTCGAACTGCCTTCTCCAATAAATCTGCATACCATCTCTGAAACTTTGGCCATGCGTTTTTCTGAAACCTATCTATCACTTTTAGCAAAAAGAAGTGATTCAACAGATACAAAAGTATGGCGAGCACCAGAAAATTCCCCATACCCATTGTCCAGATACCCGCTAAGAACAATAGATAGCTAAGTATGGCTAATCCGGCCAAAACACCTACTGTTATAGTGGTTTTCCTATCGAACCTGGGTTTATCATGTTCGCCTTCATGATGTGGTTTCATAAAATCAACCGCGAAAACCGGGTTAATGATATAAGCCACTACCAATGACGCCAGCAAGGTTATGATGAGCGTAATAGGTAAAAAGAACATAAAATGCCCGATCAAACTATTCCAGAACGCTAAAGGAACAAATGGAGCGAGTGTGGTCATTGTGCCTGAAAATACAGGGAGGAACACCTCACCAGCCGCCATTTTTGCCGCCTGTTTAATAGGCACTTTACCGTTAGCAAAAATACGGTGTGTATTTTCAATCACCACAATGGCATCATCAACTACTATACCCAATGCCAACAGGAACGAGAACAGTACAATCATGTTCAATGTAAAACCAATAGCGGGCATGACCAAAAATGCGATAAAACAAGATAACGGTACAGAAAGTGCCACAAATACGGCATTGGTTGTACCCATAAAAAACATCAGGATAACGGTTACCAGTATAAAACCGATCACAATGGTATTGATCAGATCATTAAGGGTGGTACGGGTTTTATCAGATTGATCGCCGGTTACCACAATATCCAATCCTTTAGGAAATACCGTTTTCTGTTTTAGTTTAATCAGATCGTTGATCTTATCTGATGCTTCGATCAGGTTTTCACCTGCTCTTTTACTTACGTTAAGCGTAATTACGTTTTTAAAGTTGGGATTGTCATTTGTTTTTAAACGGGCGTAGCTTTCCTGTTCCAGGAATGAATCCTTTACATCAGCTATATCCCTCAGATAAACTGCCTGACCTTTAGGATTACGAATAACCATAGCAGCTACTTCATCGGCATTCTTAAAATCTCTTTTGATATCGATAGCTCTGCGTACACCATCAGATTTAATAGTACCTGCAGACGTCAGAATGTTTTCGTTACCAACCATCTGGGTGATATCGGTGAAACTAACCTGGGCAGCGGCCATCTTATTCAAATCAACATTGATCTGAATTTCAGGTGTTAATGCGCCTACCTCGTCAACCTTTGAGATCTCTTTGTAACTTTCAATTTCATCCTTTAATACATCGGCGTACTCTTTTAATTTCTTAAGGTCATAATTACCCGAGATATTGATATATAGAATAGGTAAATCAGCAACGTTTATATCCGAAATAATGGATTCCTTCAGGTTCTGATCACCCTGCGGAAGATCCTGCTTGGCTTTATCCACGGCATCCTTTACATCGATCTTGGCATCCTTAATATCAATATTGGCATTAAATTCTGCGGTAATCACCGAAGTGGTTTGAACAGAGTTCGATGTAACTTTTTTTAATCCTTTTAATGATTTTAGCTGCTTCTCTATCTGCCGGGTAACCAGGTTTTCGATATTCTGGGGTGATTGCCCCAGATAGTTTGTAGTAATAAACACTTTTGATTGCGCTATATCAGGAAAGTTCTCCTTTGGCAAACTATTATAACTTATCAACCCCAGTACTGTAACCAAAAATATGAGCACATATATGGCCGTTTTGTTGTCAATGGCCCAACTTGAGGGCCCAAATTCTTTATTCAGATCTTTCATAATCAACAGATCAAACGTTTATAATTAATTAGCAGACTGTAATACCTTAATTTTGTCGCCATCCTCAATTTCGGTGGCTCCTTCGGTAACCAGTTGATCGCCATCTTTTAATCCAGATAATATCTCGGTGTTGCCACCATAGGTTGTTCCAGATTTTACATTCACTTTTTTGGCCGTTCCGTTTTGGTTTACAAATACGTAATCACCATTTTCTGATTTCAGGATAGCCTTAACCGGTACTACAATGGTATTAGCTTTGGAGTAGTTAGCTATCTGAATGATGGCCGTCATGTTGGGACGAAGGCTTTTGCGTACAGGTAATTTGATCTCCACACCAAAGCTGCGTGATGTTGGGTCAATAACCTTAGCTGCAAAAGTTACTTTAGTAACCAATGAGTCATTAGCATCGGGCACTGATATTTTTACCTGGTTGCCGGTGTTTACGCTGCCTGCATAAGATTCTGGCACATCAGCCTTCACTTTTAAAACATCGGCATTCACTACCCTGATGCCTGTTTGGCCCGGTGATGCAGCCTGACCTAATTTAAGATCCATCTGATCGACAGTTCCGTTAATAGGTGATACAATGCGGTATTGGCTTGCCTGCTGTTTTAATCCGGCTAAAGCTTTTTTGGCGGTTTGTAAAGTTGTTTGCGCTTGTAAAAATTGCACTTCGGTACCTATTTTTTGATCCCAAAGATTTTTTTGACGATTGAACAATGTTTGATTTAAATCAACCTGGGCCGCGCTTTGCGCTATGTTTTGTCTCAGCACATTATCATCCAGCTGGGCCAGTGTTTGTCCTTTGCTTACATGCTGCCCTACTTTTACGTAGATGGCTGTAATAACAGCCGAAGCCTGCGGATAAGCTGTTACGTTATCCTGAGCATCAATTTTACCTTGTATTTGCACATAATTGGTAAACTGAGCTGGTTTTATAGCGATGATGCTTACATCTGTTGTTTTAGATGAATCTTTTGCACCAACTTCAGCTTGTAATTTGGTAATCTTTGTATTCAGATCTGCCTGTTGCTTTTTCAAGTCGGCCAGCTCTGCCAATTTATCTTTGGGTTGTTTATTGGAGCAAGCTGCTAAAAATAGGAAGGCCGGTATATATAATATTTTTTTCATGTCCTTTTATGTATAGTTGGTTTAGTAATTGTTTATTTAATACGGCCATATGCCTTGTCAAGGTCAACTTTGCTTATTAAGGCATCGTAAAGTCCCTGTATATATTTATCATTTGCATCATCAAGAGAAGTTTGGGCTTGCGTTACCTCGATGCTTGAGCCAACTCCCTGTTGATATTTTATTTTAGAAACACGTAATACCTCTTCGGCTAATTCCCTGTTTCTTTTTTGATTATTAAGGCTTTGTAGTCCATTAACATACGCAACATTAGCTTGACTAGCCTCCAGTTTTAGTCCGTTTTTTGCGTTCTCCAAATCATTCTGAGATTTTAAAACTGCGATTTTTGATTGTCTTACCTGGTTTAAGCGCTGCCACCCGTTAAATATGGGGATGTTTAAAGTAAGTCCAATGTAGCTTGACGGAAAATTCATTTTATACAGGTTACCAAAACTGTTATTCTGATAAGATGAGGTATAACTCGCATTAGCTTTCAGCGTTGGTAAGTACTGGGATTGTTGACGCTTTAAATCGAGCTTTTTAAGTGCAATACCTGTTTCCGATAAGCTGTATTCAATACGATTGTGATAAAATGAAGTATCAGCTGCCAAATCAGCGGTATCGTCTAATTTAATGTCTTCCAGTTTGTCCTTTAAAGAAAGTGCATTCTCTATAGGCATTCCCATCTGAAATTTTAAAACCTGATAATTTAAGGCAAGTGAGCGGATGGTATTTTCGCGGGTGGTTACTAAATTATTATACTGAACTGCAATACGATCGACATCTATTTTTTCAACCGTTCCCTGCTTATTTTGAGCTACAGTTTCATCATACTGTTGTTTTAATTGCTTAAGATTGGCGTCTGTTAGCCTTAGCTGTTCATTGCTAACCAATACCTGGTAATAGGCCTTGGTAACCGATACACTAATTTGGATCTTATTACGGGTTAAAGTTTTTAAGGAAAGCTCCTTGTAGGTTTTAGAGGCTTTTAGGCCTACGAGATAACTGCCGTCAAAAAGTATCTGATCTGCCGTTGCTCCAATACTTGATTGATATTTAACCCCAAATTTTACTGGAATAAAAGTACCCGCGGGCTGGCCAAATACTTCGCCGGGCAGCAATGTTGTCGGAATTTTTAAATAATCCTGAAAAGTAGCCGATCCACTTACCTGAGGCAAACCTATTCCTCTGGTTTCTTTAACTTTATACTCAGCGCTTTTAACATCGAGCCCGGCATTTACAACAGAATCCTGATGCTCATACGCATAGTTGATGCAATCCTGAACACTAAAGTTAAAAGTTTGATTATTAGGTGGCGCTTCCTGCGCATAGCTCTTAAAGACTATGGCACAAAATACTGTTGCCGTAAAAAGTAAGTATTTCATTTTATATACTGTAGTTGGGGTTATTGTTCTGCTATTTATTTTTACTAATTCAAAGGTTACACTCGCTATCAAATACTTGATGCCGGCAATGCCTTTATTCTTCGTGTATGTTTTTATATTGGTTTAAGAGCTTATATCCTTTAAGAGTACAAACACCGTAATTAAAGTGCTCCTCGAACTGAACCTGTACTTTCCAGGTGTTAAATTCCGATACAGGGAAAACTTCGGTATTAAATCCCAGCTCAATCTGATTCACGCGCATCCTTGCCATCACCTTTACGTCGATATCCTGACGGATGTAACCCTGTTTCATTCCCTTTACCAAAAGCTCTTCCATCGTTTTAATCAACACTTCTGCTTTAAATTTTTGAAATTCGGCCCAGGCCTCCGGGTGATACTTTTGCATGTCATGTACCGCAGTCGGATTCATTTCTGCAAATATTTCCTCAGAGCATTTCATCATATTGATCATCTCTTCTATTACATCGTTTGATTTACTGATGATATCATTTATTTGATCCTCATCTTCTTTCAACCGCCCTTTAAGTACTGCTGTAACCAATTCATTTTTGTCTTTAAAAAACTGGTATATGGTTTTTTTTGACATGCCAATATGCCTGGCTATATCATCCATGGTAATACTCTTGATCCCTGCTCTTAAAAACAGTTCCAGGCTGCCGCGTAATATTCTTTCTATTTGACTCATTGACTTTCCGGGTCAAAACTAAGGAAACATTTTTTGATTTCAAAGTTTCCATTAGAAAATACAATTACCTGACAAAGCACTTTAATGCACTGATATCAAGTTATTTAATTTAAATACCTTATTGTTTTTAGTTTATAACAACTGATTATCCTAAAACAGGACACTGAATCGCAAATATTTTATGACTTACAGCTTGCGCGTCAACATATGGAACATCTGCCCATCAATTTTTCTTACCTTTGCAAAAATTTTAAAGAACATGACGCTTTCTCCGCTTTCAGCAATTTCGCCTATTGATGGCCGCTATCGTAATACTACCGCTGAACTTGCTAATTATTTTTCGGAATACGCCCTGATCAAATACCGCGTGTTTGTTGAGATAGAATATTTTATTGCCTTGACAGAGAATAATCTGCCTCAATTACAACATTTTGATGCTGATGTGTCTGAAAAGTTACGCGCTATCTATAAAAACTTTAGCGAAGCCGATGCCGAAAGCATCAAAGAGATCGAGAAAACTACCAACCATGATGTAAAAGCGGTAGAGTATTTTATCAAGAAAGAATTTGATAAATTAGGGGGACTTGAGCCTTATAAAGAATTCATTCACTTTGGCCTTACCTCGCAGGACATCAATAATACAGCCATACCTTATACCTTTAAACTAGCATTAAATAACACCTACTACCCTGCTATTCAGGAACTGGTTAATACACTGAAAAACTACGCTCGCGAATGGGATCAGGTACCCATGCTGGCTCATACCCACGGACAACCAGCCTCGCCAACCCGCCTGGGCAAAGAGATCCAGGTTTTTGTAGAGCGCTTAGAGGCTCAGCTTGAATTATTGGCAACAGTACCTTATTCGGCCAAATTTGGCGGCGCCACGGGTAATTTTAACGCGCACCATATAGCTTACCCAAGTACCGACTGGAAAACTTTTGGTAACCATTTTGTTAACGCGGTGCTGGGTCTTAACCGCTCGCAGTTCACCACGCAGATAGAGCATTATGACAACTTCGCAGCTCATTGTGATGCCCTGAAAAGGATTAACAATATCATCATGGACCTTGATCGCGATATGTGGACGTACATATCCATGAACTATTTTAAACAAAAAATAAAAGCGGGTGAAGTAGGTTCATCAGCCATGCCGCATAAGGTTAACCCTATCGACTTTGAAAATTCTGAAGGTAACCTGGGTATTGCCAATGCTTTATTTGAGCATCTGGCCGCCAAATTGCCGGTTTCCAGGCTACAACGTGATTTGACCGATTCAACAGTTTTGAGGAATATCGGTGTTCCGGTGGCACATACCCTAATCGCTATTAAATCAACCATAAAAGGTTTAGGCAAACTTCTTTTAAATCAGGATGCTATCAACGCCGACCTGGAGGCAAACTGGCCTGTTGTTGCAGAAGCCATACAAACCATATTAAGACGCGAAGGATATCCTAACCCCTACGAGGCACTAAAAGATCTCACCAGAACCAATCAACAAATTAACGGACAAACAATAGCCGCCTTTGTTGATACGTTAAATGTAAGTGATGCCATTAAACAAGAACTAAAACAGATAACACCAGCAAATTATACGGGGATATAATGTCCGAATTTTAGATATGCAGATGTGCGAATGAAGGCATTTCTATATGATTGGTCATCTGCACATTTGAAATCCGCACATTTTCACGTTATAAAGTCATCTATCATTTATGTGTCATAACTAATTAATAGCTAACTTTAAACAAAAAAGCTACCTAAATTTGTTAATTCAAGATTTAATCAGAAAGCGAAAATGAATATCAACGTATATACAGAGTTAACGCCAAACCCGGCAACCATGAAGTTCATTGTGAACAAGTTGCTTATTAATGGCAGTGCCGATTACGCTACAAAAGAAAGTGCCGAAAAATCGCCTTTTGCTAAGGAATTGTATAAATTCTCGTTCGTGAACGGTGTTTTCTTTGCCAGCAATTTTGTAACCATCACTAAAACCGAAGGCAGCGAATGGAATGATGTAGAGCCTATTATGAAAGAATTTGTAAAAGGCGCGGTTGAATCTGAACTCAAAATACAATTAGAGGAAGAAACAGAAGCTGCAAACTTTGAAGGTTCTGAAACCGAAGTAAAAATACAACAGATATTACATGACTACGTTCGTCCGGCTGTGGAGCAGGATGGCGGCGCTATTTCATACCGTTCATTTAACGAAGGTGTTGTAACTGTTGAATTGCGCGGCTCATGTAGCGGTTGCCCTTCATCAACCGTTACGCTGAAAGCCGGTATCGAAAACTTATTGAAGCGTATGGTTCCTGAAGTTACCGAGGTAGTATCAGAAGCATTATAAAATATTCTCACGAATACCACTAATTGATTCGAATTTTACGAATTGATTAGTAAAAGCCACGAACTATTCAGATTCGTGGCTTTTTTATATCACTCTTATTCAGGTATAAAAGTGGCATGCATTACCAGAATCAGCCATTTACCGTCTTCTTTTACAAGGGTAAAAGTTACTCTTTCCCAAAAATCAGCCTTATCAACAGGTTTAACTTGCACCAAACAATGCAGAATAGCTGTGTGATTTATGATTACCACCTTTTCTTCGGAAAGTTGAAATATTTCGAATTTAATATCCGGATTAAGGACAAAGTTATTAATGAATTTTTCTTTGTCTAAAACAACTGCTCGGGGGCTGGTAAAAATAAATTCAGGGTGAAGATTCTCTGCTATAAAGAAATCATTTTTTTCAAGTGCGGCTGTAAGAAATGCCTTTTGCAGATCAATTATTGTAGTTGTTTGCTGTTCGTTTTCCATTTTTGTTGATTTAAATAATATGCAACAAAAATAGATGCCAGTCCTGTGCCCTGATAGTAAAAATGGGACATGAGCTGGCTTATCTGATAAGCTTAATTGTTAAAACTGCTGTAATAAAAATGTGCCTGAAAATTATCGGGTATAAAAAAGCTTGTGGGAGTTATGTTCATGAACCGTTTAAACTCCTTTATAAAGTGCATTTGATCAAAATAACCCTTATCCAGAGCAACAGGCAAGTAGTCAGAATTATTATTGAGCAATAGTGGTTTAAGCACCGCACGGAAGCGTGACAATTGTTGAAAATGTTTGGGTGTTATTCCGCTAAACTCATAAAATACTCGTCTGAAGTGGCGCGGAGTTATTCTAATTTGTCGGGCCAAGTCATCAAGACGAGCGTCTTCATGATGATAATAAAGTATATCCATAACTTCTTTCCAGTAATTTGGAACAGACTTTTGGTATCGACCTAATTGCCTCATTAAAAACACCTCCAGTAAGTTTATTCGCTCTTCCAGCGTTTTGGCAGTACCTACTTGTTCTTCCAATTGTTTACCTTCTGTTTTCCAGATCATATTAGCATCAACAAAAGCATCTGCAAATTCATGACTCGGAACCAAGGTAAAATTCCCAAACATACCGCATCGAAATCTGATCACTATAAACCCAACCCGGGTGGATGGCAATATACGATAGGACTGGTCTTTTGAATAAAGTAAATGACTGTGGGCTAGCCCCCCGATATCCTGTATCGAAAATGTATCTTTGTAATGAAAATACAGATCTATGCCTACCCCTGGCGGCACATGAGGCAAGTAACAGCTATCATTCCCTTCGTTTTCCCAGGACCAGTACCGCTCAATATATGGGCTGAGCAACTGATTAGGTTTTGCAAAACGAATTTTCATGATAACGGAGATTACATACCCTACTTAAAATATTTCTGAATATACTGTACCAGTTCCCCTGTTATTTTGCCGTTGGTTGCTACTACCTCTCTTGATTCCAGCACATCACTTCCACCATTAAAGGTTACCACTTCGCCTCCAGCCTGCCTTACGATAACTATACCGGCAGCTACATCCCAGGAGTTTAAATTATATTCATAAAAAGCATCAAACCTACCACAAGCTGTATAAACCAGGTCGACAGCCGCCGAGCCCAAACGCCTTAGACCATGGCAATTTTTCATCAAATCGGCAAACAAGGCAATATAGGCATCCTGTTTCCCAAAATCATAGTATGGAAACCCGGTTGCCAGTAAACTGTTAGCTACCGTTTGATTATTACTCACCCTGATCTCGGTACCGTTAAGATATGCGGGGGCGCCTTTCCAGGCATAAAAGCACTCATCCAGGTTTACCTCATATACTACACCGGCTACCAGTTCATCATACTCTTTAAGCGCTATACTTACCGAAAATGAAGGTATGCCATGTATAAAATTGGTTGTACCGTCTAAGGGGTCAATGATCCAGTTGTATCTTTCGCCAATGGTGGTGGTGGTTTTTTCTTCGGTAATAAAACCTGCTTCGGGGAGTATCTTGCGTAAACCTTCTACAATCAGTTTCTCGGCTGTTTTATCTACGTAGGATACCAGGTCATTCAAACCTTTGTATTCAATTTTATCGGCGTTAAAGGTTTTGCGCTCTTGTCTTATAAAATCTCCGGCTTGTTTTGAAACCTCAATTACCTGTTCAGTTATGTTTTTGAGTTGCATGTTTGCGTAATGATAAACTGAATGAAAATGCTTTATGCACAAAAAAGCTCGCGAAGAATAAACTTAATGCGGCTCCAATTCTGGCTACCGGTGGGTATATGCCGAAATCCTGTATCAATATTTTTATTATGGCCAAATTGGCGAAAAAGCCAAGGCAAGCTACGGATGCAAAGCGCACGAACTGCTTATAGGCTGACAATTTTGACTCTGTAAAAACCATATACCGGGTGATCAGAAAATTAACGATCACACCCATAAAAAACGATAGCGCCAGGGATAAAGTAGAGTTACGAACCGTTAAGGAAAATATCTGGTAAGTATGCCGTACCAATAAATTATGGTAAAACAAGTAAAAGGCAGAAACATCTACTAAAAAGCCTGCACCTGCAGAAATCACAAATCTGAACACCTGGTTATCCAGTAATTTATTGGCTTGCTTTGTATTAGCCATGCTTTAAAACAGCTGTTTTTTTGTCCTTATTTAACCCGTTCATAATTAAAACGGCCCCACCAACAACCATCAGTAACGAAATAAATTCGGCCTGAGTAAAGCTGACACCGGCAACGTGGTATTTAGTATTTACACGTATCAATTCAATAAAAAAGCGTTCAACACCAGCCAATATCATGTAGATGCCAAACATAACGCCTGCAGGCTTTATACGATCACGGATGCTCCATAAAAGCCAGAATAACAGTAAGCAAACAATCACTTCATAAAACGATGTAGGATAAACAGGGTACGCCAATTCATGGCAAAATTTGCCTACACAGCCCGGAATAGCCACACCTTCGTCATTCACATTGTGAGGAAATTTAAAGGCCCACATCCAATCAGGCGCCCAGCTTAGCCAGCCTGGTTTTGCCGCAGTATTGGTTATCCCCCAATCCCCATCGCCCGACATCTGACAGCCTACTCTACCTAAAGCGTAAGCCAGCATCATACCCGGTCCGCCGATATCCAGCATATCCAGAGGTTTGATATTATGCTTATTGGCAATGTATAACACTGCAGCACCACCGCATATTAAACCACCATAAAAGGTAAGTCCGCTAAAACCTATCAGCATTCCCACGGGATCTTTCATAAATTCGCCCCAGTTCTCCAAAGCGTTAAATACTTTAGCGCCGGCAAAGCCAAAAACGGCTGCCCATAGTAAAATATTACCCATGAGCTCATGCGGATGTACGTCTACTTCTTTGGTTACTGGTTTTGGCTGTTTTTGCTTCTCAGCTTCATAATAAGCCCAGTAAGCAAATGCTGCTGCGCCAATGATCCCGCCTATCCAACTACCACGTAAGGATAGTAAAAAATCCTGAGGGGCATCCAAAAGCAAACGATAGTTCAGTATGCAATCAACCAGTTTATAACCTAAAACAAAACCGAAAACACCGTTACCAACCAATTCATTAACCGAGGCGGGTTTGCCTACAGTAATTGTTTTTTTAAACGAATGGATGATGCCTAATTTCTCTTTCCGTTTAAATTCCTGCGCAAAGGCCCAATAGGCGCCCATAAACGCAATGGCCACAAAAAAGCCAAAGGTTTGAACAGGCAAAGGGATGTTTATACCAAAAAGATACTGAAGAAGCGATGTAATGGTTGGAAACATAGGTTATAGTTTGAAGCGAATATAGTATTTTAATGCACTAATATTTCTTCGCTTTCTGTTATATCGACATCACCATCCGGTGAAATATTTGTTAAGTGGACTTTTTTAAGTTCGTTAATCAATACAGGATCATATTTGGTACGCACCTTCACATAGTTACGGGTAAAACCGTGCATATAGCCCTCCTTGATGTCACCTTCGAATAAAACCTCTTCTGTTTTATGCAACTGGCTCTCATAAAACGCACGACGTTTCTTGTCAGACAGGATATGCAGCATTTTACTGCGTTCGCCACGGGCCGAACCAGGTACAGCACCAGTCATCTGGCTGGCCAGGGTATTTTCCCGCTCCGAGTAGGTAAATACGTGCAGGTATGAAACGTTCAGCTCATTCAGAAAATTATAAGTCTCTACAAAATCCTCGCGGGTTTCGCCAGGAAAGCCAACGATTACATCCACACCGATACAGCAATCCGGCATCAATTCCTTGATCTTAGCCACCCGGTTTACGTATAGCTCCCGTTTGTAACGACGACGCATCAAACCCAAAATCTTATCAGAACCAGACTGTAAGGGAATATGGAAATGCGGCACAAAACGCTTGGAAGTAGCTACAAAGGCAATAATTTCGTCGGTGAGCAGGTTAGGTTCTATAGACGAGATCCGGAAACGGTCAATTCCTTCTACCTCATCCAGGGCTTGTACCAGGTCAAAGAATTTATCTTCGCGTTTACCGTTGCGGATACCAAAATCGCCCAGGTTTACACCAGTCAGTACAATTTCCTTTACTCCCGATGCTGCTATCTGGCGGGCCTGCTCCAATACATTTTCAATAGTATCACTGCGGCTGCTGCCACGGGCCAGTGGAATGGTACAAAAGGTACAGGAATAATCGCATCCATCCTGAACTTTCAGAAAGGTACGGGTACGATCGCCAAAAGAATAAGCGGGCACAAACTCGTTTGCCTCACTTACAGGCTGATTGTATACAACGGCCTTGGGCTTTTTAGTGAGATCCGTAATATGATCAATGATCTGGAATTTTTCGGCCGCACCCAGCACCATGTCAACACCCGGTATTTCGGCTATTTCCTGCGGCTTTAACTGCGCATAGCAACCCACAATGGTTACATACGCGTTTGGTGATATTTTGAGTGCTTCCTTAACTATTTTCTTGCACTTTTTATCCGCGTTTTCGGTAACCGAACAGGTGTTGATCACAAAAACATCAGGGATATTCGTAAACTCCACCGTATCGTAACCGGCCTGGTTAAACAGGCGCCCGATAGACGACGTTTCCGAATAGTTGAGCTTACAGCCCAGCGTATAAAAAGCGACTTTCTTATTCATCTTTAAGGGTGCAAAGATAATTAATTATTGAATTACTGAGTTAGTGAATTATGGAGTTATGACAATACATTAATTATTGAATTACTGAGTTAGTGAATTATTGAATTATGACAATCATACGATGTTGCCCCCAGATGTATATAACCTATAAAACTTTTTAAACCTTAAATTTTAACACTTTTTTAGTTAAAAACGGGGTAAAAACGCTTGCTTTTTATGCACTTTAACAGAGTTTTAACGCCGTTTTAACACTTTTTAACAATTTTTTGATGGGTTTTGAAAGGTTTAAAAAGCATTAAATTATTGACTGTCAAATAACCACCCACCAAACAATTGATTTTTGGCCCCTGTTTTTCTTTAGCCAAACAGCCCGGTTTCCTGATATATCAAGGAACCGGGCTGGGTATATACAAATATAAGCAATTTACCGGTGTTGTAAAAATCGGGGTTTAGCGATCCCTTTTTATGCTAAAAAATTATGCTATTTTAGATGGATAGCTCCCCTGCTTTGCTACACATCTGTTTTGATATACCATCATGACCATGAAACATAAGATAGTTTTGCTACTGTTCACACTGCTATTGGGCACCTTTGCATTTGCCCAACAGCAGCCTAAAAACATTATATTGGATACCGACATCGGTCCTGATTATGACGATGTTGGGGCCATGGCCATTTTACATGCACTGGCCGATAAGGGCGAATGCCGTATCCTGGCTACTATAGCCAGCAACCGGTACAGTAATATAGCACCCGTTTTAAGCGTATTGAATACCTATTTTAAAAGGCCGCAAATTCCTATTGGCGTGGTACGGGGTAAAGCAGTTAATATCCCTTGCGGGCAAAAATGGGATTCACTGATCGTGGCCCGTTATCCACACCGGATTAAAACTAACAACCAGGCAGAAGATGCCACAACACTTTACCGCAAGATACTGGCTGTGCAACCCGACCAAAGCGTAACTATAGTAACCATTGGGTTTATGACCAATATGGCTAACCTGCTTCGATCAAAGCCAGATAAAGCATCACCATTAAGCGGAGCTGCCCTGGTTAAAAAGAAGGTAAAGCTTTTAGTAAGCATGGCTGCCTGTTTTAACCAGGAAATGGGAAAATTCAAAGAATTTAATGTAGAGAAGGATTCGGTATCATCAAAAATAGCGTTCGACAATTGGCCCTGTCCTATTATTTTCAGCGGGTTCGAGATTGGCGAAAAAATACATACCGGTTTGCCAATCGTAAGGGATAAATCCATTACTCATTCACCGGTTAAAGATGTATTTCAAAAAAGTATCCCGCTTGATCCCAACGACGCCAAAGGCAGGATGAGCTGGGACGAAACCGCAGTACTGGTTGCCGTGCGTGGCTATGAAAAATATTTTGATGTGGTAAAGGGTAAAATCATATGTAACAGCAATGGCAGCAACCTTTGGGATAAAACCGGCACCCGCGACCGTTACCTGGTGCAGAAGATGCCTACTCCTGAAATAGAAGTGATTTTAAATACGCTAATCATGCATCAACCTAAGTAAAATGAATAGCCCAGGGCGATGAAATCCCTTCCTCCCCTTCCCCAGGGAAGGAATCGCACAGCCATCCGCTTTTTTGAAATTCAACGATTCGATTCTTATATTTCGAATCGATATTCCCGTTTTTTCAACCACGGATCGCTTTTCGCCTCTATTTTACTGTAATTTAAACAATTACCAACGCTGCCTGGTTGCCGTTCCATTCAACGGGGCTTTCTGTATGGGCAATCCAGTTGTAACTCAAACCCGTGGCTTGTATAAAATCTTCCAGGGCCCGGTATTCATAGTCTTTATAGTTTGGATAGTTATACAATTCATCAAAAAGGATCACCGTTCCCGGGATAATTTTTCCTGCTTTAAACAGTCCGTCCAGTACATCCATCGTTGAAGAATAAAGGTCACAGTCGATATGGATAAAGGCGCAATTTTCTGTATGGTTGGTGCAAAAGCTATCCAAAGTTTCAGAAAAAAGACCGATAACCAGCTCCGTGTTTTCTGCAACCAATTCCGGCGCTATGCCATTCCGCGAATAGGTATTTTTGGTATATATTCTTTCTGCGCTCAATACCCAATCTTCGGGCAGACCTTTAAAGCTGTCAAAACCGTAAATGGTTTGATCTGGCTTCTGCCGCGCAATGAAGGACAATGATTTGCCAGAGCCTACGCCAAACTCCAGCCAAAGACCGGGGATAGCTACCCGGTTGATACAATAAGTCAGATATGCCCAATAAGAATGTTCAGGATCGGCCAGGTTGGGCTCGTGTGTATGCCTGTACCTGGATACTTTGCATTTATCGCAAAGGCAGCCGGTTTTAACCTCATTATATCCTTCGGTGAATTTAACGCTTAATTTGAGGCTATCAATTATTGAGTCGTTCATGTTGTTTTATTGATGTACACTTTATACGGGTTTGCGGATGCCTAAACATTTGCACCGGACCGACACCTTCCATTTCATTTAATGGAAAAGCAAATTTAAGATGATCAGCAGCCAATATATTAATTTACCATTATATCTCTGTAAAGCGCATTTTAATCCATATTTCGGTAGGTGTTATGGTATGCAGGCTCAATTTTCGCTTAAACAAAAAACCGCATGCCGGTAACGACATGCGGTTTAATTAACACAACACTATAAAAATTAAACTGCTGATGCATTTTCGGCGGCTTCGATGATCACATTGGCAACAATATCAGGATGCGACATAAAGATCACGTGACTGCCTTTAACTTCGGTTACTTTGGTGTTTGAGCGGCTGTACATCTTTCTCTGTATATCAGGATTGATGCTTTTATCTTCGGTAGCAATCAAACCATATGCTGGTTTATGTTTCCAGGCTGCATCAGTAATAGGGCTTACAAAACCTTTGGCATAAAATGCGCCTTGTGAGGCATACATAAACGCGGCTTCGTCGGCATCAATATCGGCACAAAAACCTGCATGGTATTTATCTTTGTCATAGTATACAATGCCTTTTTCATCAGGAGGCAGTACACCGTTTTCTGGCGCTGCGGGAGCAGTTTGCAACCACTGCAAGGCCGATTCGCCATTGTCTGGCTGGAAGGCGGCTATATATACCAGCGCGGCAACATTGGGGTGATTACCAGCTTCGGTGATCACTGCACCACCCCAGGAATGACCGGCAAGTATTGCAGGACCACCAATCCTGTCTAGTGCCACGTGTGTTGCCAAAACATCATCTTCCAGTGAAGTTAAAGGGTTTTGTACAACAGATACGTTATACCCTTTTTTTGTTAATTCGTTATAAAGTGCTTTAAAGCCTGAACCATCGGCGAATGCTCCGTGTACCAACACTACATTCTTTACATTTGAGTTTTTCATTGTTTTGTGAGTTTTAATTGTTTGAATGATTTAACAATACAAAGATGCCGCTTAAGTCAAGGCAAGGGAATACACGGATTTCCCGAAGAGTTGTAATTATTTCCCATCAACGCCTTTGAGGCAGACAATAGAGATTCAAACAATCATTCAACTCACAAGTATTTCAATCTGCCCGCGTATCTTTCAAACATCATTTTCCCTGCAAAGCAAAGCGGTTCTTATTCATCATAAGAACCGCTTACTAAGTGGCACACCCTCAATTTATAGTATTTCAATATATCCGTCCGTTCCGTTCACCCGGATCTGTTGACCGTCTTTAATCAGTTTGGTAGCATTATCAACTCCTACAACCGCGGGTAAGCCATATTCACGCGCAATAACAGCTCCATGGGTCATCAGTCCGCCAACTTCAGTGACAAGGCCTTTGATGGATACAAACAATGGTGTCCAGCTGGGGTCGGTAAATGCTGTGACCAGTATATCTCCCTCTTCCAGATCGGCATCTTCCATGTTTAAGATAACGCGTGCCCGCCCTTCTATCACTCCGGAAGAAACAGCCAGGCCAGCAATGGCTCCTACCGGCAGGTCTTCGTGTTTGTACTTGCCCGTAACAATCTCACCATCAGATGTGATCACTCTTGGCGGGTTTAGCTTTTCAAATAATTGATGTTCTTCTTTTCGCTTATTGATGAGTTGATGATCCAACCGGTGTGTTGCCACAACTTCGCGCAATTCTTCAAACGTAAGATAGCAGGCATCTTCTTTTTCGCGAATAACATTGGCTTGTACCAGTTTTTCGATTTCTTTCAGCAAAGCCTGTTTATAAACAAAGAAACGGTTAACTATACCATATTTTGGATATTCCCGGTAACCAACAAAATTCCGGATCAGATCGATCATTGATTTTGTTTCTTTTGCTTTTTGTTCACCATCCGGTAATTCTTGCAATCTATTCAACAGCGATTGTTCTTTCTTTAGCGCCTCCAGTTGCCCCTGCTCAAACTTCTGCTTGCCGGCCCCGGGCTCAAAATTTTTAATATTACTCAATATTATCGGGACAAGTATGGCAGGCTTTTCGCTCCAACGGGTTTTAGTAATATCTATCTCGCCGGCACATCGCATGCCGTATTTGTGGAGGTAGGTATCTATAGCATTTTTTACTTCCTGTCCGCCATCAAACTTAGGCAGTTCATCTAAAAAGTTATCGTCCTTTACCTGTTGTAAGTACGCTATTATTGGAGGGTAAGGCCGAATCACATCTGCTACATCCAGCAACTCCAGACCCATCTCCGAAGTGACATTGTTGGGGGCTGATTGAGAAAGTATATCTGCTACGTTTTTTTCGCCTAACCATTCGTTCATCTTATCGTTGATCCACGATGAAGCATTCATTGCCGCCAAAATCACCCCCATATGCTTTGTATGAAATATCATCTGCTTTGATTGCCGGATGTCTTCCAGAATAAAATCAAATACATCTGTTCCTGATTTCGTTTGGATGTTTTGCTTGAGCGATTTCACCGATGTCTCGTTATCTTTAATCAGATCAGCAACTATTGCAGGGTCGTTTCCTACTTGTGCCAAAATAGCTGTAGACGACATACCCCTATCGCTTTTAACCAGCGCGGGTGCCTTTTGGTCATCCGGTAATAATTTTATAAAATCCCCTCGCTCCACGATGGTTATCAATGCATCTTTGATGAGCGGATCATGTTGGCCCATGGCCTCTAATAAACCTTCTCTGCCTGCAGGTGTAGCCAGGTTATCCGCAACATCCACAAACAATCTTCCGGCCGCCTTAAACATGGGTCTACCAGCTCTTAATTGCCATAAAGACAATCCCAGCGGTTTCATGGGGTCGGTCATCATTTGCTGGTGGCCAACGGATATATAAACATGATTTTCCTGATCGCTGGTTTCAGGAACCGGGTATAAAGTGGTGATTGGCCTGCTCTGAACAATGCAAAATATATCGCCGGTCAAACACCATTCAATATCCTGAGGGCTGCCAAAATGATCTTCGATCTTTCTGCCGATGCGCTCCAGTTGTAGTACCTGATCATCTGTAAGGGCTTGCTTATTCTGCCGTTCCAGTTCAATCTCCTGTTCTTTTGTACCGCCACCTTTTAGGGCGTAAATAGCCAGTTTCTTAGCGGGTATCTTTTTATCGATAATCCTGCCGTTGCTCACTTTATACAGATCGGCATTTACCAGACCCGAAACCATGGCTTCGCCAAGTCCGAAACTGGCATCAATAGACAACATTTTCCGGTTACCGGTAACGGGATCGGCAGTAAACAAAATCCCCGCCGCCTGCGGGAACACCATCTGTTGAACAACCACAGACAGGTGAACCTTACGGTGATCAAACCCATTTTGAATACGATAAACTACCGCTCTATCGGTAAATAATGACGCCCAGCATTTACTGATATGTTTCAGGATAGCCTCCTGCCCAATAATATTCAAATACGTATCCTGCTGACCTGCAAAGGATGCCGACGGCAGATCTTCAGCTGTGGCGCTGGACCGTACCGCAAAAGCCTCATTTTCATCAAACCGGGTAAGATAATTAGCAATCTCATCAACTATATCCTGGGCAATGGTTACGCTTTCAATAGCTTTGCGAATCTTGCTGCTAAGCTCACTAATCTTGCTCCGGTCTTCCACTTTTAAAAGCGATAACTGGTCAAGTAAGTTGTTAATTGACGGCGTTGCCTCCATCATTCGGTTAAAAGCTTCGGTCGAAATACAAAAACCATCCGGCACATGGATCCCTTCAATTCTGGCGAGTTCACCCAGATTGGCTCCTTTTCCCCCAACCGTTGCCAATTTTGTTTCATCGATTTCCTGGAAACCAAGTACATAAGAGCCCCTGTTATTCATTTTACGCTTGTTTATTATTGAGTTCGGTTGTTGTTTCATTCATAATTTCAATAGCTTTTGAAAAATAGGCTTCAAGAATTTGAACATCCTTGTCTGAAAATGAAGCAATCAATTTTTCTGACTTAGCACGGAATTCTTTATAAAGCGGCACCAACAGCGCCATGATATTTTCGGTTTTAGGTTCGATGAAAACCTTGCGCCTGTCATCTTGAGCAAATTTTCTTTTTACCAGATCCCTCTTTTCAAACCGGTCTATCAAACCTGTAACCGCACCTGTAGTTAGGCCTGTTAAAACGGCAAGCTCGCCCGCCGTCATTTGTCCTTTTTCCATTAAAAACCCTAAATATTTATGGTCAGTACCCGAAAGCCCGGCCTTTCGGGCTACAGCTTCATGCATTTGAATGGAGGTATAGGCATATTGTTGGGTCAATCTCCTTATTTGGTGTATTACTTCGGCATCCATATATCTTAGTTTATAAATATCTTAGTTACAAAGATAATATTTAATTCAAAACTCCTCTCCTGGTTTTTTAAAAAAATTACCTGCATCAGAACGGGCTATTTCAATGAATCGAAATCGATCATTTTTTTGACTAAGACAAAAGTAGATTCGGCTAAATTCCTTGTAACACCGCTACCCACCTTTGTATTATCAAATTAATAACAAGATGAAGATTACAGTCACAGGTTCATTGGGGAACATTAGCAAACCATTAACTATATCTTTAATACAACAAGGGCATTCAGTTACCGTAATTAGCAGCAGTGCTGAAAAGCAAACTACTATTGAAGCATTAGGTGCTACCGCCGCCATAGGCTCTATGGAGGATGCTCAATTTCTGGCAGCCTCTTTTACCGGTGCCGACGCGGTGTATTGTATGATACCCATGAGTTTTACGGAGCAAGACTTAACTGCTTATATGCGCCGGATAGCGGGTAACTATTTATACGCCATAAAGCAAGCCGGAGTAAAGCGGATAATTGTTTTAAGTGGTTGGAGTGCCGATTTAACTAAATCTGAAAATGTGGAAGGTATTTTTGATGAATTAACCGATGTATCGATCACCATCATGCGCCCTGCATCTTTTTACAGCAATTTTTATATGTCAATAGATATGATCAGGGGAAAAGGATTTATTGGTAAGTTTTTAACGCTTCGCCATTCGGGTTTGTGGGCCTTATTAACCGGAAAAACCGGCCTGCTGATGGGAAATTACGGCGGCGATGATCGGATTGTTTTTGTTTCGCCAAAAGATATTGCCGATGCTGTAGCCGAGGAATTGGTTACAATACCCGCACAACATAAAACAGTCCGTTATGTAGGTAGTGAAGAAATGACCTGTAACGAAGCTGCAAAAGTTATTGGCACAGCCATCGGAAAGCCCTGGTTAAAGTGGGTGTTACTATCGGATAAGCAAATGCTTCAGGGTTTAAAAATGGCCAAAGTACCCGAACAGCTGGCAGCATCCCTGGTCGAAATGCAGGCGATTATGCATAGCGGGGCACCTCTCCGTAACTTTCATCAAAGCAAACCACAGATGGGCAAAGTGAAATTAAAAGATTTTGCAAAAGAATTTGCAGCAGTTTATCAGCAAGGATAAGTATATTGTATGATGGCCAGCACGCAACCTATCCGGATTAAAACCATTACCGAATATCATCGGTTAACAGGTCTCCCTAAACCAGAGCACCCCTTAATCAGCGTAATCAATATTGAAGCCATTAAACAACCACCGATGGATGGGCCGTTTAGCTTGTTTTTTGATTTTTATTCCATTTCCTTAAAGCGGGGCATTCATGCCAAATTTAAATATGGCCAGCAGCCTTATGATTTTGATGAGGGTGTGTTATTCTTTATGGCTCCGGGCCAGGTGCTTAGCGTTGAATTTGATAAAGACAGAGTACAAAACCCATCCGGCTGGATGATATTTATCCATCCCGATTTTTTATGGAATACCCCTCTGGCAAAAACCATTAAACAATATGAGTATTTCAATTATTCGGTTTATGAAGCTCTATATCTTTCGGACAAGGAAGAAACCATGCTCACCGGCATCGCGCAATCTATGGAGCAGGAGTACCATGCCAATATCGATCAATTTAGCCAAAATGTAATCATTGCACAATTAGAGCTATTGCTAACTTACGGAGAACGGTTTTATCAGCGCCAATTCATTACCCGAAAAATTGCCAGTCATGAAATTCTTACCCGTTTGGAAGACCTGCTTTCGTCATATTTTAAAAGCGAAGCCTTAGCCAAACAAGGATTACCAACCGTTACCTATATTGCCGAAACCCTGAATATATCACCCAGTTATTTAACCGGTTTATTGAAAGCCTTAACCGGGCAGAGCACCCAGCAACATCTGCATCACAAACTGATTGAATTGGCTAAAGAAAAACTAAGTACCACCAACTTATCGGTAAGCGAAATAGCTTATCAATTAGGATTTGAACACCTACAGTCGTTCAGCAAGTTATTTAAGACCAAAACCAACCTATCGCCTTTGGAGTTCAGACAGTCGTTTAATTGAAAATATAGGGTTACAAGTTTTTAAATACCATAAGCAGGAATCAGGCAATTGCATCAATTTAAATTCCTGTATTCATTAGGAGTATTGCCAACTCGTTTTTTAAATAACCTGCTAAAATGTTGCGGATATTTAAAACCCAATTCAAATGCAATTTCATTGATTGTTTTATTATTCTCGAAAATCTTGTTTTTGGCAATGTCGATGATTTTGTTTTGAATATATTCCTGGGCAGTTTTCCCGGTTTCCTTTTTGATTAAATCGCCAAAGTAATTAGCCGACAAGTGCAGCTCATCGGCGCAATAAGCAACGGATGGCAAACCAATATTAACAGGATTGTCTGAAGAAAAATAGCTATTCAATAAGTCTTCAAATTTTTCTAAAATTCCTTTGTTGATATTTTCACGAGTGATGAATTGACGATCATAAAACCGTTCACAATAATTCAAAAACAGTTCAATGTTTGAGGCAATTAACTTTTTGCTGTGTTTGTCAACTGCATGCTGTAACTCATACTCAATTTTAGAAAAACAGTCTAGGATGATTTTTCGTTCCTGCTCCGACAAATGCAACGCTTCGTTTACTGCGTAAGAAAAGAAGCGATAATCATTAATATTTTTCCCTAAAGATGTACCGGTTAGCAAATCGGCATGAAATACTAAAGCAGTTCCCTGTGGTTTATAGTATTCAAGGCCGTTTTGACCTATTACCTGGCCTGGTGCTAGAAATATTAATGTCCCTTCCTCGTAGTCGTAATTACCCAATCCATAACGCAGGTCGCCGCAATGTATCTTCTTAAAAAAAATAGTATAAAATTCATAACGCAAACGTCTGTGCTGCCTGGGATCAGCTTTTTCCAGATTAACCACACTCACTAAAGGATGTAATGTCTCATTGTTATTAAAGGCATTATATTCCTTTATACTACTAAAGCTTTTAATATCGTCCATTGCTCTTCATTTTCAACTGATATAATTCAAATTTAAGTATTCTAACAGAGGTATAACCATTCCTCAGCCCTCGTCTGTAATATTGGTAGTAAAAGCAGTAATCTATATACTAATACCCTCATTTTTAGTATGGAACTTTGCAGTAGCAACTTTAAAAATTAAAATACAGAACTAAAAAAGCTGCATGAAAAAAATAAAAGCAAATACTATCATAGCGTCATTAATCCTGGTCTTTTGTTTTACCTATAATGTGAAAGCACA
Organism: Mucilaginibacter inviolabilis; assembly: GCF_011089895.1. NCBI lineage: Bacteria > Pseudomonadati > Bacteroidota > Sphingobacteriia > Sphingobacteriales > Sphingobacteriaceae > Mucilaginibacter > Mucilaginibacter inviolabilis. The sequence goes on along the minus strand of NZ_JAANAT010000001.1, from coordinate 148,081 downwards.
AAACAATATGAATGCAAACCAGAGATTAAGCCAAAAGGAGCAAAGCATTATTTCTATTGCTGCATTAACGGCTAAAGGCGATTTACCAAAGTTAAAAACAGTACTGAATACCGGTTTTGAGGCTGGGCTTACCGTGAATGAAATAAAAGAAATTTTAGTACATCTGTATGCCTACTGCGGATTTCCGCGCAGCATTCGCGGATTACAAACCTTTATGGAAGTTCTTGATGAACGCAAAGCCAAAGGCATCCATGATAAAACAGGAAATGACATTTCGCCTATCAATGAAAAAGGGAGCAAATATGAGCGAGGGAAAAAGATTTTAGGAGAGCTCACCAAAGTATCTCAACCCGATACATTGACAGGCTATTCGGCTTTTGCTCCCATAATAGATACCTTCCTGAAAGAACATTTGTTTGCGGATATTTTTGAAAGGGACGTTTTAACTTATTCTGAAAGAGAACTGGTTACGGTATCGGTACTAGGCACCATTGGCGGCGTAGAGCCTATGCTACGTTCGCATCTAATTATTTGCCTCAATGTAGGTTTGGCGCCAGAGCAATTACTCCAATTTGTAAATATTATAAAATCAACCGTTGGTCAAAAAGAAGCAAAAGCAGCCCAAACGGTATTGGATGAGGTGCTTAAAGCAAGGCATAACTTTTAAATCACAGTACGATGAAACAGATAACATTAATTTTAATAGCAATTTTTATGACAACCAATATTATATCTTCGGCTCAAACCAAGCCCAAAAATCCCTTTGGACTGGTATATGATGATGCCATTACAGAAAATGCAAAAGGAAAAGTAAATATCCATCCTGTAACTTATAAACTGAACGGGATTGATATAGCGGCCAATGTTTATACTCCTGCCAACTACGATGCATCAAAGAAATACCCGGCAGTTGTGGTGGCCCACCCTAACGGTGGCGTAAAAGAACAGGTTGCAGGTTTATATGCTCAACGTTTAGCCGAACAAGGGTATATTACCATTACGGCTGATGCCGCATACCAGGGTGCCAGTGGCGGAGAACCCCGCAATGTGGATAAGCCGGCAAACCGGGTTGATGATATACATGGGATGGCAGATTTTATTGCTCAATATCGAGGCGTTGATATGGCAAAACTTGGATTGCTTGGCATTTGTGGCGGTGGCGGTTACTCTTTAAAAGCAGCACAATCAGACAAACGGTTTAAAGCAGTGGCAACCCTAAGTATGTTCAATTCAGGTGAGGTAAGACGAAATGGTTTTATGAATTCCCAGATTTCAACTATCCAGGAAAGGTTAAAACAGGCCTCAGATGCGCGGGCACAGGAAGCAGCGGGAGGACAAGTTTCATATTCAAATAGCGCTTCTAAGCCACTAACAGGCGAACAAATAGCCAAGCTTCCTGACTTGTATAAACAAGGGATGGAATACTATGGAAAAACGTATGCACATCCAAATTCAAGTGGAATATATACCCTAAGCAGCCTGATGGATTTAATGACCTGGGATGCAAGTAGCAATATGGATCTGATTAACCAGCCTCTGTTGATGATGGCAGGAAGCAAAGCCGATTCAAAATATATGACAGATGAAGCATTTAGTAAAGCAACCAATGCAAAAAGCAAGGAACTGTTCCTAATCGATGGAGCTACTCATATTGAAACCTATTGGAAACCAGAATACGTATCAAAAGCCGTGAATAAATTAGTTACTTTTTACCAGGCCAACCTTTAAACTATAACATAATGAAGTGTAAATATATACTGCCGTCAATCATTGCTATTGTCTTTTTAACGGCTTGTAACCACCCTAAAACAGAAGGTTCGAAACAACAAACTAGACTTATATTTCCACAAGGCAAAAAAATAACCAATAATAACTTTACAGGAACAGCTTACCTCCAAACACTAATAGCAGCGGATAGCCTTAATTCCATATCCGTTGGAAATGTCACTTTTGAACCCGGGGCCAGAAGCAAATGGCATTCACATCCGGCAGGACAAATATTACTAGTGATTGATGGGGTTGGTTATTATCAGGAAAAAGGACAGCCTAAAAAAATACTTCGCAAAGGCGACGTTATAAAATGCCCGCCCAATATTCCTCATTGGCATGGAGCAAGTGCGGACACTGCTTTTGTTCAGGTAGCCATAACCGGAAGAGAAAAGGGTGAAACAGTTTGGCTGAATGCGGTAACGGATGAAGAATATCGTAAATAAAATGCTGTCCAATCCTTTGGCTTCATACCATAACAGCGGAATTTATTCGCTACCCATGAAATAGGTTTAATATATTAATTTTGTTTTTCTGAAACCTGCAGGTAATTATAAATCTCTTTCATAATTGCCGGCAGGTTTGATAAACTAAATTAATCATTTTTGTGCTGCATCCTTTAAGAGTCCATATAGAAGCCATAAGTAAACTTACCGACGAAGAGTTTACTTATATACTATCACATTTTACCGAAAAGAAGATTAAAAAGCACGGTGATCTGATCAGAGAAGGCGAGTATGTTAATCACGAATATTTTGTAATTAAGGGTTGTCTCAGAACCTACGTCATTGATCCCGACACAGGAAAAGAATTTACCTTTCAGTTTGCAGTTGAAAATTGGTGGGTTACCGAACGAGGGGCTTTTCTTAATGGTACCAAAGCTAATATGACCATTGAATGCCTGGAAGCTTGCGAACTACTCTGCCTTACCCGTGAAAACCGGGACAAGCTTGGTGCGGAACTCTGGAAATATGAACATTATGTGAATGTGAAATCCAATATAGGCTATGTTGCCCTGCAAAAAAGAATGCTTACCATGATTACCGGGAACGCAAGGCAACGGTACGAGAATTTTATTCATCAATACCCCTACCTTGTTAATCGCATCCCCAAAACCTATCTTGCCTCATACCTGGGTGTTTCCAGGGAAACCATAAGCCGTTTATACAGAACTTAATGCCACAATTGTCACAAATTATTAGTGACAATTGTCCTGTGCCTATCTTTAATTTAAGAGGAATTTTGCTTTATAAATTTAATATAAAATGAAAAATAAAGTAAAATTCTTATTTAAGTCTATCTTCTTATTTCTTTTAGCTACCACACTGCCGCGGTTTGCTGATGCACAGGAATCAACAATCAAAATTCTTCCGCAACCCGGATACTATAATATGCAAATAGGAGATTTGCCACTTGTGGTTCTTTCTGATGGCACCAATCCCTTAGCTTTTGACAAACTGCTTTTAAATGCTCAACCGGGTGAACTTAAAAGTTTATTTGAACAGAACTTTTTAAGTACAAGTGTAGAAGGGTCGGACAATGCTTACCTGATACGTACCGATGGTAAACTCGTACTGATTGATGCAGGTTCCGGCGATTTGCTGGGCCCAACATTTGGCCAGTTAACTAAAAGTATTATCAACGCAGGATTTAAACCAGAACAAATAGATGCGGTATTAATTACGCATTTACATCCAGACCACGTTGGCGGCTTAATGAGAAACGGCCAAATGGTTTTTCCTAACGCTACCGTATACATTGCTAAGGCAGAAAGTGATTTTTGGCTGAGCGAGGAAAATTTAAAAAATGCGCCCGTAGGTTCAAAACCTTTTTTTGAATATGCCCAAAATTCTGCATTGCCATACTTAAAAGCCGGAAAAGTAAAAACCTTTAATTCTGGTGATAAACTATTTTCGGGTATAACGGCATTAGGATCGGCCGGGCACACCGCCGGGCATACTTCGTATATTATTGAAAGCAATGGCCAGAAATTAGTGATACTTGGCGATCTAATACATGCAGCAGCCGCTCAATTTACAGACCCGGGTATCGCTATTGCATTTGACAGCGACCCTAACGCTGCAATCAAAACCCGCAGAAGAGTTTTTGATGATGCAGTGAAGGGGAAATACCTGGTTGCGGGATCGCATCTTTCATTTCCTGGCGTAGGTCATATAAGGGCTAATGGAAAAGGATATTTGTGGGTTCCGGCAAATTACAGCACCATCGTGTCAAAATAAATCATTGCCGATAACACAGTGGATAATTGCCATCTGCAAGAAAACTATTCTTTGCAGGTGGCAATTTCATTTATAAACATTTTCACTGCTCGCTCCATCTATAGCTTTCGTTTTCCAGACCGATGAGGTCAATTACACGGTTCACAACGGTCATGGCCAACTCTTCGATGGTTTTGGGTTTACTGTAGTATGATGGGATGGCCGGGCAAATAATACCGCCAGCTTCGGTTACCGTTTCCATATTACGGATGTGGATGAGGTTTAGAGGAGTATCGCGGGCCACCAGGATGAGTTTGCGGCGTTCTTTGAGTATAACATCGGCAGCACGGGTGATCAGATCGTCAGATATGCCGGCTGCTATACGGCCCAGCGTGCCCATAGAGCAAGGAACCACAATCATAGTATCAAACCTGGCCGATCCGGAGGCAAAGGGCGCCATAAAATCATTTTTGGCATAAAAGTGATAGTCGTATTGGCTAAAATCTTCGTTATCGAGCTCAAAACGCCAAACATCCTTAGCATTATCAGACATTACAACGGCTACTTCCTGTATCTGATCTTTTAACTGGCTTAGTTTTTCTAACAACAGCCGGGCATAAATTGCGCCGCTGGCACCCGTAATGGCAACTACGATCTTCTTCTTCATAATTAATCCTTCAACAACGCAAACATACCAAAGTTACGGGCATAAAAAAGGGTCGAATACAAGTACCCGACCCTACATCTACCTATGAAAAACATGCCCTTGAGAGGGCACTACAAATATAATAAGAGTTTTTAAATTACTAAACAAATTTGTAAAAATAATTTTACGTTAAGTTTTTATAAATTCTTTTCGATAAGTAATTGAATAATACCATCAACCATACCTACGCGGGGCACATAAATACTCTTAATACCGGCATTTTTCATAACGGTAAGATATATTTCGCAGGCTGGTATAATTACGTCGGCACGGTCCTGGTTAAGGCCTAGTACGTTAATACGGTCTTTAAGCGAGAAGGATGTAAGATAGGTATATAGCTGCCGAAGCTTATTAAAGCTCAGCGGGGCGTCGTTCTCTTCTTCGGCCAGTTTGTATAACTTGTTGATATTACCGCCGGTGCCGATACCTGCCAGCTGTTTAAAGCCGCGGGTGTGCTCGCGTATAAAATCCCGCATCTCGTTCCAGGTTTCTTCGTTGTCCTGGTTATCGAGAATCCGGATGGTACCGATATTGAACGATTTAGAAGCCATGAGCTGACCTGTTGAAAACAGGGAAAGCTCGGTACTGCCGCCACCAACATCCACGTAAAGGTAGTTTTTACTTTTATCGATGTTTTGATCGGCATGACTGGCGTAGATCACTTTGGCTTCTTTGGAGCCATGGATGATCTCCAGGTCGATATTTGCTTCCTGTTTGATCAGTTTGGCCACCTCTTCCCCATTCTCAGCTTCGCGCATGGCCGATGTGGCGTAAGCCAGATAATCTGTCACTTTATAAACATCCATCAGGTTGCGGAAAGCCTGCATGGCCTTTAACAGATCATTGGTTTTACGTTCAGAAATATGGTGCTGTATAAACGCGTCGTCGCCCAGGCGCAAGGGCACCCTGATCAGGGTATTCTTTTTAAAAGAAACTGAACCATTGTTTTCAATAATGTCAGCAATCAAAAGCCTCACGGCGTTTGAACCGATGTCTATAGCAGCGTATCTCAATTTATTTATTTTTAGCTTTTAGATAATTATATATTTCAATCTGCGCTCGATGCGATTCGGCAGAGTGTGTTTTATGATATTTGTTATTATTATGACTGTTTATTTCGCGGGCTTTAGTATTATCATGCAGCTGGATGTCAATAATATCCCTGATCTCTTTACGTAACTGCTCATCATATATTGGGAAACCCACTTCAATACGGTTATCAATATTACGGGTCATGAAATCGGCCGATGTAAGATAAATCTGTTCATTGCCACCATTGCAGTAAATATGTACCCGGGCATGCTCCAGGTATTTGTCGACTATACTGATCACCTCAATATTTTCACTGTATCCTTTTACTCCGGGTATCAGGCAGCACATCCCGCGGATGATCATCCTGATTTTTACCCCTGCGTTGCTGGCCTGGTATAGTTTATTGATCAGATCCTCATCGGCAAGGCTGTTCATTTTTAATATCATGTAAGCCTTTTTACCTGCCTTGGCATTTTTGATCTCGGTATCGATCAGCTTATAAATAGCTGGCCTGGAGTCAATTGGCGATACTATTAAATTCTTCAGCCCTTTTGGTAAGGCATTTCTATACAAAGCTCTAAAAACCACCACCAGGTCACCGGTAATTTTAGGGTTAGCTGTAAATAGCGTATGGTCGGCGTATATACGGGCTGTTTTCTCGTTGAAGTTTCCGGTTGACAGACAAGCATAGTAAGCCAATCTCCGTTTTTCGATCCGGGTAACCAGGCATATTTTGGAGTGCACCTTATAACCAGCAACACCATATAGCACATTCACCCCCTCCTCTTCCAGCCTGTTACTCCAGAAAATATTATTCTGCTCATCAAACCGTGCCCGAAGCTCAACCAGACAGTTCACCTTTTTACCATTTTTGGCCGCATTAATCAGGGCATGTATCACCTGCGAGTTTTCGGCAAGGCGATACACGGCAATACTGATCTCCCGCACTTTGGGGTCAATAGCCGCTTCGCGTAAAAAATGGACGATATAATCATATGACTGGTAAGGCGTGCTAACCAGGTAATCGCGCTTAGCGATCAACCCAATCAAACTTTTACCAAATGAGAGATCACCAACCGGCAAAGGCGGATACTTAGGGTATTCCAACTCAGGTCGCCCTACGTTGGGGAACGAGATGAAATTTTTAAAGTTGTGATACCTGTTGCCGGGTATCAGGCTTTCACCATGCAGCCCCATCCTGTTCACCAGGTATTTTAACATATCCAACGGCATATCGCTATCATATAGCAAACGCATTGGCTTCCCTTTTTTACGTTTTTGCAAGCTTTTGGATAACGAGTCAATAAACTTTTCGCTTACTTCCTTATCCAGATCGAGCTCCGCGTCGCGGGTAAGCTGTAAGGAATAGGCTTCGATGGTATCGTGGTTAAAAATGAAGAATATATCCTCCAAACTGTACCTGATGATATCATCCAGCAGGATAATGAACTTCAGGTTGTTGGTTTCGGGCAGGGTTATAAACCTCGATAGATTATCCGGGAACTCAATAAGGGCAAATTTGGTTTTATTATTCTTGGTTAATTTTACAAAAAAGTAAATGGCCCTATCCCGCAGCTCAGGCAGCGGCATACTATCATCCAGCATGATGGGTACCAATGTAGCCAGTAGCTTTTCCCTGAAATAGGTTTTAACAAAGGCGCCACGTGTTACGTTAAGCTGCTTATCGTTCAGCAAAAATATCTTCTCTTCGGCCAGCTCCTTTACAATAATGTTTTCGTAAAGATTATTGAATTTGCGCTCTTGCTTTACAACAATATTTTTGATTTGGTTAAGTATCTTTTTGGGATTGTAACCCAGAATTTCTTTTGATTTTTCGTTCAGGTTGGCCAGGCGGCTCATAGTGGCTACCCGTACACGATAAAATTCGTCAAGGTTGGATGAAAATATGGCTAAAAACCTTACCCGTTCAATTAGCGGAACAGTTGGGTCGGCAGCTTCCTGCAAAACCCTATCGTTAAAATATAACCAACTTATTTCTCTGTTTATTAAGGGAACCTGTTTATCCATATAAATTGCCCCGCCGGGGCTCACTTTTACAAAACTGCTTATTTATTTGTTAACTTAATATTAACTCATTAGTATTTAACGAGTTTTTATTCACACGAAGTTCATGGGTCATAGTTCATAGATGATAGATAGTAGTTTATGGCTGTATATTAATTATAAAGATTGATATATTCAATAAACTCTAAGGCATGAACTATATTTTATCAACCATAATCAAGCTTACACGATGAACTATCATCTATGAACTATATACTATGAACTATGTTTCCAATACCTTAGTTTTGTGAACATTTATAAAACCATTTACTTATGCCCACATTTGATATAGTAAGCAAGATAGACGGACAAACGCTTGATAACGCTATCAATACCGCAAAAAAGGAAATTTTGAACCGTTATGATTTTAACGATTCAAAAAGCACTATCGACCTGGATAAAAAAACCAACGAAATCACTATCGTTACCGAAAATGATATGCGCTTAAAAGCCATCCAGGATTCTATCATCAGCCGTATGGTAAAACAACACCTGGACTCTAACGCTTTGGATTTTGGTAAAGAACAATACGCATCGGGCAATATGATACGTAAAGAAATTAAAGTTAAGGAAGGCATTGATAAAGAGGCTGCTAAAAAGATCGTTAAAAAGATCAAAGACAGTGGTCTTAAAGTTCAGGCATCTATCATGGACGACCAGGTGCGTGTACAAGGCAAAAAAATTGATGATCTGCAAGCGGTGATCAGTCTGTGCCGTGGCGAAAACTTCGGTCAACCGTTGCAGTATATTAATATGAGGGATTAATTTGGTCATTACATTAAACGAAAAGAGACGCATGTGATGCGTCTCTACAAAAAATTATAACGTAGAGACACAGTACATGTCTCTTTTATTTTGAATCAGGATTATCCTGCTACTTCAACCTCTTCTTTAACCGCATTAGGGCGGCCATTTTTAAATGCCTTGCGTGGCGATAGACCCAGCAATTCAAACATAGCCATATCGGTATCAAATGATGGATTTGGCGTGGTCAACAATTTCTCGCCAGCGAAAATAGAGTTTGCACCAGCCATAAAGCAGAAAGCCTGCTCAACAACGCTCATTTCTGTACGGCCTGCTGAAAGGCGCACTACCGTTTTTGGCATAATGATACGGGTAGTAGCTATCATGCGCACCATATCCCAAACAGATACCCTTGGCTGATCGGCCAGTGGTGTTCCTTGTACAGGTACCAGGGCATTGATTGGTACTGATTCCGGGTGTTTAGGCAGGTTTGATAATGTTTTCAACATCGATATACGATCCTCTACAGTTTCGCCCAAACCGATGATACCACCGCTACATACGGTAATTTTGGCTTTACGCACATGCTCCAGTGTTTGCAAACGCTCATCATAAGTACGGGTAGTGATGATACGTTTATAATCTTCCTCAGAAGTATCCAGGTTATGATTATAGGCGTACAGACCTGCATCGGCCAAACGTTGCGCCTGGCTTTCGGTAAGCATACCCAGGGTACAGCAAACTTCCATATCCAGGGAGTTAACCGCTTTTACCATGTCAATCACCTTGTCAAAGTCGCGGTTATCGCGTACCTCGCGCCAGGCAGCACCCATACATAAGCGCGAAGCACCGCCGGCTTTGGCTTTTTCGGCCGCGGCAATCACTTCGTCTTTAGGCATTATGGCATGAACGTTTACACCGGTATTGTAACGCGCTGCCTGCGGGCAATACGCACAGTCTTCAGAACAGCCACCAGTTTTTATCGAGATCAGCGAGCTGATCTGCACTTCGGAGTAGTCCTTATTTTCACGGTGAATGGTAGCGGCCTTGTAAACAAGGTCAAGCAGTGGGGTATGGTATATTTCAGCAATTTCTTCTTTAGTCCAATTGTATCTTACCTCTGTCATTTCTGTTATGATTTTGATGGGTCAAATTTAGAATAATTAGTGAATATTGTCTTGAACCAGAATTTATAGAATTAAAGAATTTACAGAATCTTAGCCATAATTTTTAATTTCCCCTTAGTAATTCAGAATAACTCACTCACCAGCAATCACTTTCCAAAATCACTAATTCACTAACTCAATAATTCACTAATTAATCCTAGTGGTGCAACAAAAGCTTTGTAGCCAGCCAAAGCGGTAATAAAAAGCCTATACAATCTGTAAATGTTGTAATAATGATAGACGATGCCACAGCAGGATCGATACCTACCCGCTTTAATATCAACGGGATAGACGCGCCTGTTAAACCGGCAATAATCAGGTTACCTGTCATGGCTAAAAACAATACCAGCCCCAACATCGGGTTGGCATCATAGAAAAAAGCCACCGTAAAAACAATCAAACCATTGGCCGCGCCGTTGATCATCCCAACCAAAAACTCTTTTAATACGGTATTATAGGCTTGTTTATCGCTCAGATCGTTCAGCGAAATACGCCTTACCGTTACCGCCAGGGCCTGTGTTGCGGCGTTGCCGCCCATACCCGCGATAATGGTCATATAAGCCGAAATAATGGAAAGCTTGGCTACCGTTGAGTCGAAATTACGGATGATGGATGCCGCCAGGAACGCCGTACCCAGATTGATGACCAGCCAGGGCAATCGGCTTTTTACCGCGTCTTTCCAGTTACCGCTCAACTCTTCATCCTCAGATACACCCGATATTTTCAGGATGTCCTCGGTATTTTCTTCCTCCATTACATCGATGATGTCATCTACCGTAATGCGTCCCAGCAGTTTCATGTGTTCATCAACCACCGGGATATTGGTGAGGTTATATTGTGATATTAAACGGGCAACTTCTTCCTGGTCAACATCAGCCTTTACATATACAAAGGAGGTTTGCACCAGATCGCTGATTCGCGCGTCGGCTTTGGCCTTGATGAGCTTTTTGATAGAGAGTATGCCCTTTAACGTAGCCGCATCATCAACTACGTAAATGGTATATAACTCCTCCATCTCTTCAGATTGATGGATGATCTCGTCGAGCGCGTCCTTTTTATCCAGGTTGATATTTACCCGGATAACATCCGAGTTCATCAAACCACCGGCCGTATCTTCCTCATAACTCAGCAAGGCCCGAATACTGCTGGCATCCTCCTGGTCAATATCCTTCAGGATCTCATGCTGTTGCTCTTCATCCAACTGCGAGATAATGTCGGTGGCATCGTCATAATCCAGCTCTTCTACAATCTCGGTACGTTTCTCCGGATCAAGGTTCACCAATAGTTCTTCTGGATGATGCTCTTCATCCATTTCCGAAATTACTTCCGATGCAATGTCTGTCGGCAGGATATTGATGATGCGTTCTTTGGCTTCCTGCGGAAGTTTTTCAAACAGTATGGCAATCTCAGAGGCATGGTATCCCTGCAGAACTTTCTCTAACTCAACATCATCGCTTTCCAGAGCGGCTTTTATGCGGAGCAGGTCGGTTTTATCGATTTCAAAAGATTGCATATTCCGACTAAAATAGTCATTTATGCCGGGAATTATAGAACCAAGAGTAAGGAAAAGAAAGTCAGTTTTTTAAACCAGAGACAAGAATCAAGAGCCAAGAGTCAAGACAGAAAAAAACACCTTTATCTTGATTCTTGGCTCTTGACTCTTGCATCTTACAAACTGTGGTCATATTTCGCTGTAGCGCCGCTTATCTTACTGATCTTAAATAAGGTTTGCTCAACCTGGGTTTTGCGAATGGAAACCTGTATGCGGCAATCGTTATCAAATTGCTGATTAAGAATGGCAAGGTTATCGTCTTTAATAATACGCATCACATCATTCATCTGCAGATAATCAAAAGTGATGGTATAAATATCGTTAACTGTTTTATGTATAATGGTTGCCTGGTTCAAAGCTTCTTCTGTTGCTACCTTATAAGCGTTGATTAAGCCGGGAACTCCTAACAAGGTACCGCCAAAATAACGAACGACCACAACTACCAAGTTCGTCAGATCACGAGATAGCAACGTATTGAGTATGGGCCGACCGGCAGTACCGGAAGGTTCTCCATCATCATTAACCCTGAACACACCCCTATCTATACTTAAACGCATGGCCCAGCAATGATGATTGGCTTTAGGATGTTCTGCTTTTAAACCGGCGATAATACCCTTAATATCATTCTCCGAGTTGATTGGATAAGCGTAAGCCAGGAATTTACTTCCCCGATCGCGGAATATACCTTCAGTTGGTTTCTCTATAGTTTTATAAGTATCGTCAAAAAGCATTTTTTCAAAGCGGAAAGCAGAAGGCTTAAAGCAGAAAGCTAAAAACCAACAATTCATTCAATAGTTAAAGTAATTTCAAATTCACTAAATCACTAATTCAGTAATTTAATAATTAAAAACCTGCGGAAAATAAATGACCACAATAGCCAGTATGGCAACCACAATACCAATTTTGTTCAGTGTGCTTAGTTTTTCTTTGAATACAAATATCCCTATAAAAGTACCCGCTATAATAACACCAATATTCATGGATGAAAATACGGCCGAAGGACTATTGGCCAAAGCCTGGTGGGCTTTTAAATAAAACAGGATATTGCCAAAATTGGCTACTCCCAGTATCCACCCAATGAGGATATGTGGCCAGGAGAATTTTGTTTTTTTAGTAGCAACCTGGTAAATAAGTCCGATCATGGATAACACAAAGGCCAATATGAAAATCACAAAAATAGCCGATGTGAACGGCACTTTGCTCACCTTGGTTATCTGTTTCAAAAGCACATCAATGATACCAAAACCTAAAAAAACAATGAGTAAATAGATCCAGGAAACTTTGGCAGCCTTATCACGTTTGGCCTTTTGCCATGGTATGGAGCATATGATAGCGATAAAAGCCAATACAATGCCGATGATCTTTACCGTATCCTTAGCTTCATTAAATATAAAAAACGCCGCGAAAATGGGAATGAATAATGAAAGCCGTTGCGCCACATCAGTACGTACAATACCTGCCAGCCGTACAGATGAAGCCATGATCACAAACAACGAAGGAAATAAGATGCCGAGTGCTATGTAATTATAGATCGGTGCATCGCTCAAACTAATGAAAAGTTGCGGTTTAAAAAATAGCCAGGTAAGCAATATAGCCATAGAGTAGTTCCAGGTGATGGCCTGAAATACATCTATATGGTAGCGTTTGGCCAGTTTCAATAACACAGAAACTACAACGCTACAGCAAATACTTAAAAAAACGTAGAGCATTATATAATTGGTTGATGATATATTACCTGCAGACGATCATTGCCCGATGATAATTCTTCTGCAATTATACCGGTTATTTGCGGGGCTTTTATGCCCTTTTTTAAAACAGTTTTTCCGGTGAATACGCGGGCCTCGTCCCAAAGACCAGCTTCTATAAAACTTTCCAAAGTGCGCGCGCCACCTTCAATAATAATCGACTGGATATCCTGCAGGTATAACTGGTATAAAATATACTGAGGTACATAACGGTCAAAGTCTTCCAGGGCTATGTACTTATTTTTGCCGTCCACATCAAATTTAACCTCATTAAATATGAATGTTTCTACAGACTGATCAAATACATTCAGACTTTTATCAAGCTCTAGTCGCCTGTCAATCACTACCCGTTTGGGTGATTTACCCTCCCAATAGCGCACATTCAATTTGGGGTTGTCAATAGCGACTGTGTTTTTACCGACCAGTATAGCGTCTTCTTCACTGCGCCATTGGTGCACCAGCCTGCGTGATTCTTCACCGGTGATCCAAAGTTGGCTATTATCGTCAGGGGCAAAAAAGCCATCAGTGGTTTGCGCCCATTTTAATATAATATATGGCCGGTGCTTTTGTATCCGTGTAAAAAAACGGCGGTTAAGCCATAGACATTCTTTTTCCAGCACACCTACAATTACTTCTATACCGGCGGCCTTTAACTTAGCTATCCCCTTACCATCTACCTGTTCAAAGGTATCGCGGCAGCCTACTACCACTTGTGGTATCTGATGTTTGATGATCAGATCGGCACAGGGTGGAGTTTTGCCATAATGCGCACAGGGCTCTAACGAAACATATATGATAGATTGCTTTAGTAATTCCGCTGCATTTTCAAAACGGGAGATCACTTGGGCAATAGCGTTCACTTCGGCATGAGCCTCGCCATATTTGTGGTGATAGCCCTCGCCTATTATTTTATCATCATGAACAACAACTGCCCCAACCATCGGGTTTGGACTTACCTGCCCGGCACCCAATTGTGCAAGCTCCAGGCAGCGCTGCATATATTTTTCATGTTTAAGCATGCTGCAAAAGTAGCTTTTATGTTACTTTGTTGCATGATTACAATAAAGGATGTTTTTGAAGATTACAAACAGCTGAACAATATTTACGATAGTACGGAAACAGAAGCCCTTGCTTTATTGGCCATCAGCGAAATAAGCAAGCTATCAAAGGCATCCATCAAAGCTTTCCCGGAGCGGGAATTAAGCACAGAACAAAGTGAGCAACTGAAAGCCATGCTCACCCGCTTACAAACCGGCGAGCCTGTACAATACATTTTAGGTGAAACTGAATTTTATGGCTTACCCTTTAAAGTAAATCCATCGGTATTGATTCCCCGCCCCGAAACAGAAGAACTGGTAGAATGGATACTGGAAACCTGCGGTGGGCTTTTTGCCGAAAACAGCAAACATTTTACAGGCAATATCCTTGATATTGGTACGGGTAGTGGCTGCATAGCCATTAGTGTTAAAAAGAACCTGCCAAATGCCCGGGTTTCGGCCGTTGATATATCAGAAAGCGCACTGCAAACAGCAAGTGACAACGCCAGCTTGAATAAAGCAGACGTTCATTTTATTCATAGTGATATATTGAACTGGCAGGCTCAAACGGCAAATTTTGACTTGTACAATTTAATAGTCAGTAATCCTCCATATGTTACACTTCTTGATAAAAAACAAATGCATGCTAATGTAACAGATCATGAACCCCACAGCGCTTTGTTTGTACCAGAAGATGATCCCTTATTATTTTATCATACTATTGCCGATTTTGCACTGACTAAATTGCCTGCAAATGGCTTGTTATTTTTTGAGATCAACGAGAATTACGGCAATCAGACCGTTGAAATGCTCAAAAAAAAAGGATTTACCGACATTACTTTAAAACAAGATATGAGTGGCCGGGATAGAATGATAAAAGCCGCAACCAGATAAGTGGCAGCGGCTTGTTGACCAGAAATAGCCCTGGGTTTTTATTTAATAACAGTTAATTAGGGGTATTTAGTTGTAGTTGATCTGCTGGATCATTTTATAATGCCCGTACCGGCTGAGATCGCTGTTGACGGCAACCTTGAGTTTAAATTTATTTATCTCAAATATCAGTTTCTTTTTTACTGATGGTAATTCGTCGTCCATCAAAACGCTCAATTCATTTTCGGCTTCTATAATTGTAGCTACCGAAGACCGGAACACCTGATCGTTAATACAATATAATTGTTCAACCACGCCATCATAGCGCTCTAAAAGTACCTGAAGCATGTATGCATTAATTTTCGAATAGTTACCCAAATCGTCAAACAACTCCTTTAACTCGTTTAATTCTTCTATATAATCTAACATGGTATTAATCTTTAATTAATCATATGCAAGCTAAATGCCGAAACATACTTAAACTCAGTACCATGTGTGTTAATTAAATTTCATAAAACAAGCTGGGCAAATCCCGCCACAATCGGGGAATTACCATACCATCAAATCGGACAGTACCTGTTCAACTCCGCGGATGAAACTGGCTGATAGTACTTTTGAGATACTCACGATCAAGATGCGTATATATTTCGGTAGTTGTTATACTTTCATGCCCCAGCATTTCCTGTACAGCCCGTAAATCAGCGCCCCCTTCTACCAGATGCGTGGCAAAAGAATGCCGGAAAGTATGCGGACTGATAGCCTTATTTAGTCCAATGCGCGCGGCCAGTTCTTTGATCAGCAGAAAAATATAAACCCGGCTTAATCTGGTACCGCGCCGGTTCAGGAAAACAATATCCTCCTCGCCTTTTTTAATAGCTGTATGCACCCGTACCTGCTCAATCCATATTTTAAGCGCTTTAATGGCTTCGGCACCAATGGGTACTAAACGCTCTTTACTCCCCTTACCCGTCACTTTTATAAATTCAATATCTAAGTACAAGTTCGATAGCTTAAGTTCGGTTAGTTCCGAAACGCGCAGGCCACTGCCATACAGTGTTTCCAAAATAGCTTTGTTACGGGCGCCTTCGGGCTTTGACAAATCAATGGCCGCTATAAGTCTGTTGATATCCTGATAGCTGAGGGTATCGGGTAGTTTACGCTGTATCCGGGGCGACTCCAGCAATTCCGATGGATCTGTTTTGATGATGTCTTCCATCAACAGATATTTATAAAAAGCCTTGATGCCTGACAGTATTCTGGCCTGCGAGGATGGGATCATACCCAGTTCATTTACCCAGGCAATAAACTGCCGCAGATCGCTCAAGGAAATGGTTTCCGGCTTCAGTTGGGTTGACTGCGTGTCAGCAAACTGGAATAGCTTTTCTATATCGCGGCTATATGACTCGATAGAATTATCGGCAAGCGATTTTTCTAACTTCAAATAGGCCTGAAAACCTTTTATTGCTGAGTGCCACTCCAATTTGTTACTTTTTTTAAATGATTTATTTTAAGTTTGAACTAATGAATATACAAATTATAAACGGCCCCAATTTAAACCTGCTTGGCGTACGCGAAAAGTCAATTTATGGCGATACCAGCTTTGAAACTTATCTTGACGGCCTGCGCAAGCGCTATGCAAACATCACCATTAATTATTACCAAAGTAATATTGAGGGCGAAATTATAAACAAACTACACGAAATTGGTTTTTCGTGTGATGGAATTGTATTGAACGCAGGTGCCTATACCCACACATCTATAGCTATTGCTGATGCTATTGCGGCCATCACTACACCGGTTATAGAAGTACATATATCCAATGTTCATAAACGGGAGGAATTCAGACACCAGTCAATGCTTGCAGCAAGCTGTAAAGGCGTAATAGCTGGTTTTGGGATGGACTCCTACCGCTTGGCTATCGAAAACCTGGCGAACGCTTAACTTGCACCCTAAAGGAATGTTTAGAACCGTTAAGTTTATTACAGAACATCCCTTTACCAAAGGCCGCAGGTTAGCTGCCCTTTTCAACTTTGTAAAATGGCAGTTTTTCTCGAGGCTGTATCACTGGCCTGTAGTTTATCCCTTTACCCAAAACAGTAAACTTTTAGTATGGAAAGGGCTTACCGGCGCAACGGGCAATTTGTATTGCGGCTTGCATGAATTTGAAGACATGGCCTTCCTGTTGCATTTATTGCGCAAAGATGATCTGTTTATAGATGTGGGCGCTAATATTGGCAGCTACACCATATTGGCTGCTGCGGAGGTAGGCGCCCATGCAATAGCCATCGAACCCATTCCGGAAACTTTTAAAAACCTCTCACAAAACATAGCCATCAATAATACAGAGCATCGGGTAAAAGCCTTAAACATAGGCCTGGGCAGTAAAAAGGATATTCTAAAATTCACCCACTCTTTTGATACCGGTAACCATGTTGTTGCTACTGAAGCTACAGCTGATATAACCATGGTAAATACCGATACTATGGATAATATTTTGAATGGCGACCTACCTTTACTTATTAAAATAGATGTGGAAGGATTTGAGACTGAGGTTTTAAAGGGTTCATTAAATACTTTACAATCGCCTTTACTTAAGGCAATTATCATTGAACTAAACGGCTCTGGCAACAGATATGGGTTTGATGAGCTTGCAATCCATGAATTGCTCACGAATCATGGCTTTACGGTGATGAAATATTTACCTTTTCAAAGGGAACTGATCGGTGCGGCGCCTGGCAGCGTTGGGAATACCCTATATGTTCGCGATCTGGACTTTGTAACCGAAAGATTAAAAACCGCGAGAGTTATGATGATACAGAATAAACCATTATAAATTGATTACCCCCATTTTACAACCACTTCATTCAAGATCTTAATTTTGCCTATATTTATTTACCAAATGATAAAACGCTTTTTAAAATAAAGTGTTTAACCATGGCGTTTAGCGTATTTATCCCGATGCATAAAATAGTAAAAGTTACCACTTATCTTTTGTTGTTCATCACACTTTTTTCTGGTGTGGATGCGCTGGCTCAAACCAAAAAGAAAAAGACCCGATCTAAAAGAGATTCACTCCGTGCATCTATCTTGTCGCGCGACTCTTTGTTACGGACGCTTAAAAAATCTGATACATCTACCAATAACCTTCTGCAAAAGGTTGAATATTATACCTCAGCTTTTAACCAGATTAAGGGCAATCTTTCTAAAAAGATCGACACCGTAGATATTAGTACGCAATTACCCCGGTATGAAAAAAGCGTAGGCATCATCAAATCATTGATTGATGACGATAAATCAAGCACATTGCGGTATTTATTTACCATACGGGATGTTTTAACCCGCCTGGGCGACCAACTGGATGGATGGCAGGATCAGCTTGCTGATATCAACTCCAAAATGATCCAGAATCAAACCGATCTGAACGCCATATCCAAAGATAGCACATTAAAGATCCTGCCATCTGATAGTTCGTTAGCTACTACTTTCCTCATCCAAAAAATAGCTATCGACAGTAAGTATCACCGGTTGGATACGGTTAATAAAAAGCTGATGGTAAAGATAGGGCTATTGCAAAACCGTACCTCATCGGTATATATATCCGTACTTGACCTTAAAGACCAGATAGATCAGAAAATAAGAGATTTTGGCGAAAGGGCATTATCAGCTGAATATAGCGATATATGGAGCATGAAAGCCAGCGAAGGCAGCAATTTTAGTGAGGCGCTTTCTAAAACCGCCACCATGAATTCCAAGCTTTTCAGCTTTTTTATCGGTCGCGATATATTGACGCATCTTGCCGGCTTAGTGGTTTTATTGGGCTTTTTAGCCTGGGTTTATTCCAGTCGTAAAAAAATACTTAAAACCAATGATGCCCCTGAAGGTGTTTTTAATCAGGCCAATTATGTAACCAGCTACCCGATAACCTCTTCCGTTATAGTTGCTTTTACCCTGGTTCCTAATTTTTATGATCACCCGCCTGTGGTAGTATTGGAAACTTTTTTTGTTATCCTGATAGCTGCTATACTGTACATATCCAAAAAAACCTGCCCAAAACCCTTGTTCAATTATTTGCTGCAGCTGTTTATCATCACCAATATTTATTGCATCAGCAATTTATTTATACAGGTAACCAATGCCGACAGGATTGCGGTGCTGATACTTGGAGTAGCCTCTGCCTATATCAGTATCAGGCTTTTGCCGGCCGTGCGCAAAACACCCGAAGATTTTTTACCACATACGGGTATCGTACTAAAAATTTTTATTGCACTGCAATTTGCTTCCTTTGTTTGCAATGTTTTTGGTCGCTTTAGCCTGGCCAAAATAATTGGTGTAACAGCCGTACATAATCTATGGCTGGCCATGGCTATGTACTATATTGTTCAAATATTTATGGAGGCTTTATTTTTACAATTAGAGGCTAGCAAGAACAGTAATAACCTGAGCTCTTACATTGACTTTCAATTACTCAAAAACAAATTCAGGAGTGTGCTTACTGTATTAGTGAGCCTGTTATGGATTGTGATGCTTACCCAAAATCTGAGCGTGGAGGATTCTGTATTTGATCATATTGAAGCATTTTTAACAACCAACCGCAGCATTGGCGGCACCAATACGGTGTTCACTTTTCAAAGTGTTATCATCTTCATCGCGGTGATCTGGTTATCGTCCATTACCTCCAAGATTGTCAGTTACCTGTATGATGTATCTGCCAAGCACAAACATGATATGGATGTGCTGAAAAAGAAGAACCGTACCTCAACTTTATTGATCCGTATAGGGGTAATTGCCATTGGTTTTTTCCTGGCGGTTGCCGCATCTGGTGTACCTATTGATAAGATAACTATCATCATCAGTGCCTTTGGTATTGGTATCGGTTTCGGTTTGCAAAATATTGTAAACAACCTGGTTTCCGGATTGATACTGGCCTTTGAAAAACCAATACAAGTGGGTGATATTATTGAAGTAGACAGCAGATCTGGTACTATATTGGATATTGGCATACGAGCCAGCAAAATTGCAACGGCCGACGGCGCTGAGGTAATTATCCCTAACGGCGATCTTATTTCACACCATGTAATTAACTGGACCCTGAGCAATAATAACCGCCGCGTAGAACTTATTATTAGTGCGGCTTATGGGGCGGACATTGATAAAGTTAAAGGTTTATTAAAAGGCGTATTGGATGCACATAACGATATTATGCAAATACCGGAACCATCGGTACTATTGCATAACCTAACCTCTGGCTCAGTGGATTTCAGGATACTTTTCTGGGCTGCCGATATCAGTACATGGGTAGGACTTAAAAGTCAGATCCTGGCCGATATTTATGAGGTATTAAACAAAGAAGGCATTCAGCTCCCTCAGCAAGATGTACATTTGATATGGCCACAAGAAACCCTGGTTATAAGTACTCCCACTAAGGAAAAAACCACAACAGAGACAACAAGTACCGACACGGATGCTGTTAAATCAAATCGGCCTGATCAAGATCAGTAAACCTGGTTTGCTTTTTAACAAAAAACGCCCATACAATACTGTTTTTGTACATGCCTTTTAAATTATGAACAATACGTTTTGATTTATGGGTTTTAGGCGATAGTTTATTTTCACCATTACCAAGGTCTTTAACACCGTAGCCGGAAACATGTATCCCGAAAATCCCCAGTACAAAATTTTGGTGGGCACGGCTAACTGCCCAGGCGTCTTTGCGCTTGCCTTCGGCCAGAAAGCGGAATATAGCCAACAAATCCATGCAAAAGCGTATGCTTATTACAAACAGAGCTCGCCAAAAAGGCAGGTTCTTTTTCAACAGCAATAGGTTATTCCTGAAATTGAGATAGGTTTTGAATGGATTTTCAGCATTAAGCGTTCCGCCACCCACATGATATATGGTTGATTGTGCGCAGTACATTACCTTATAGCCCATATTTTTTAATCGCCAGCACAAATCAATTTCTTCCATGTGAGCAAAAAAGTGCTCATCAAAACCTCCGGCTTCGTCCCAGTATTTCTTTCTGATAAACAAGGATGCGCCCGATGCCCAGAATACCTCACCAGATTGTTCATACTGCCCCAGATCGTGTTCCAGCTCATAAAACATGCGGCCGCGGCAAAACGGGTAACCAAAACTATCTATAAAGCCCCCGGCAGCTCCGGCATGTTCAAACTGATCTTTTTGAGCAAACGATAATAGTTTAGGTGCGGCAGCAGCAATGAGGTCATCGCTTTCCATTAAACTGATCACCGGTTCTATCCAACCCGGTGTCACTTCTACATCGGAGTTCAGCAGGATGTAGTAATCGGCATTTACCTGGCTCAGTATACGGTTATATCCACCGGTAAAACCATAATTTTTATCGTTTTGAATAATCCTGATAGCCGGATAGTTTTCCTTTATAAAAGAAATAGAGTCATCTGTAGAGGCATTATCACCTATCACAATCTCCAACCCAGGCCAGGAAGAGGCTAATACCGATGGTAAAAATTGTTTAAGATATTTAAGGCCGTTCCAGTTTAATATAACTACAGCAACTTTGGGTGTGTTGATCATTTATGTTTGTCCTCCGGCTTAAACTTCCACCTTCGGTGCGACCATAGCCAATATTGCGGTTCGCGCCTGATCATACTCTCCAGGTACCTCACATGAGCATCGGTTATTTCATGCTCGGCAGTTTGTTTTGGATTTTCAGTTAACGGAACCAATGTATAAGTGTAATAACCTCTTTTTACGCGTTTCATATCGTAAAATACCACAGCGGCATCAATAGCCTTTGATATTTTTTCGATGCCCAAAAATACGGCAGTAGGTTGATTTAAAAAATTAGTAAAATAATTTACTTCATGCATTACCGGTGTTTGATCGCCAACGAGTACACTTACCGTTAGTTCGTTGCGGTATTCAACCATTTTACGCATGGTTTGTTTCATCGCCACCGGCTGCCCGCCAAAACGCGAACGTACTTGTATAAAAAACTCATCAAAAGTAACGTTCGACAAGGGCTTATACACAATCATGAATCTTTTGTCGGTTACAAAATTAAAGTTGAGCGCGGCCATCTCCCAGTTGCAATAATGGCCAGCCACGGCTATAATACTTTTACCTTTGGCAAAATATTCATGAACCAGTTCTGCATTGGTAGCTACCACCCTTTTCTGTATCTGCTTTTCTGATACAGTGATCATTTTTATAGTTTCTACGATCAGGTCGGCCAGGTAGCGGTAATATTTGAATTCGATATCGTGACGTTCTTTTACCGTCTTTTCGGGGAAGGAATTGGCCAGGTTTTGCTGTACTACATCCCTGCGATAACGCACAAGATAATAGATAATAACAAACAACACATCAGATACGATGTACAAAAACCAAAAGGGAAGCAGCGACATGAGGTATAAAAAAAATATACCTAACCTCAAAAGCCCTTTTTTTATCATTATTTTAACCAATTTTGAACACAAACATAAAATATATGATTGAAAAAGGTGCTGTGTTCCCTATGTTTTATCTTCCGCCGGTAGAATATTTTATAAAGTTAAACACTTATAAACCTGATATTCTGATAGAAAGAGAAGAACATTTCCCAAAACAAACTTATCGCAACCGGGCTAATATCTACTCGCCCGATGGTATGCTGACATTGACGGTTCCGGTTATAAAAGGGTCAAAAAATCATACCCTGATCAAAGACGTTAAAATTAGTTATGATTTTGAATGGCAGCGTCTGCATTGGCAAAGCCTGGGGGCCTGTTATCGGAGATCGGCATATTTTGAATATTATGAGGATGATTTTGCTGCGTTTTACCAAAAGCAAAAGCAGGTAACCTTTCTCTTTGATTACAATGAGGAGCTTTTGCAACTGTTACTGAAACTCACTAAAATAAAAGCCGAAATAAAATACACAGACGAGTATCATGCGGAATATCCATTGCCTGTTGATGACCTGAGAACCGTTATCCATCCCAAAAAAGAATCAGAGCTGGAACAAAAACCTTATTTTCAGGTTTTTGAAGATCGTAAGGGCTTCTTGAAAAATTTGAGTATTGTTGATCTCTTATTTAACCAAGGGCCACAAAGCATTAATTATTTGTAAATGGACAGCAGGATAAAACGTGTACGCTACAAAGTGCGCAGGCACCAGGGTAATGTTGGCGACCGGCCAGGCACAATTGTAATACCCGAAGGCGCACTAAAGCCTCATATCGCTATATTTTCCTACAACGAAAAAGAGCTGGTTACTTCTGAAGGGAAAGACATTAAAGTAATTTTAAATCAGCTTAAAAAATGCGACAATCATACCCATTGGATAAAAGTTAACGGCCTGGGTGATGCGGCCCTGATTGAGGAGATAGGTACTCACCTAAACATTAATCCGTTGGTTCTGGAAGATATTGCCAACACCCATCAGCGCCCCAAATTTGACGAGTACGATGACTATGCCTTTTGCACCAGTCGTATGGTTAGCTTTAATAAAGAGGACGAACTGATTAACAACCAGTTTTCGGCTATCCTTAAAGATAACCTGATCATCAGTTTTGAAGAAGATCATGAAGAATTTTTTGAAGCGGTAAAGGCCCGTCTCAAGGCGGGCAAGGGTGCTATACGCACCGCAGGACCGGGTTATATGTGCTATGCCCTCATCGATACCATTATTGATAACTACTTTATGTTACTGGCACTGATTGGCGACAAGCTGGATGCTATTGAAGATAAGGTTTACAACAGTGCCGATAAAAGCATCATGTTTAATTCGCAGCAGATCAAACGCACCCTGATCATTGTACGCAGAGCAAGCTGGCCCGAACGCGATAAGATCAATGATATGATCCGCTCGGAGTGCCCTTTGATAACCTCAGAAGTAAAGCTCTTTCTGCGCGATGCCTATGATCATTGTATACAGGCGATGGATCTGATTGAGAACTATAAAGAGGTAACCTCCAGTATTATTGATCTGTACTTATCCATGGTGAGTAACCGTATGAACGAGATCATGAAGGTGCTGACCATTATTTCAGTAATATTTATCCCTCTTACTTTTATTGCCGGTATTTACGGGATGAACTTTGCCCGGCAGGATGATAAGGGCCATGTTATCCCCGATAATATGCCTGAGCTTTACTGGAAACATGGTTACGTTTATGCTATTGTACTCATGTTTGCGATAGCTATTATACAGGTATTCGTATTCTGGAAAAAGGGATGGTTTAATAAGTTGTAAGGAAAATAAGTTGTCATGCTGAGCCACAACGAAGCATCTATTATTGAACGTGAAAATTGCAGAATAGATTCTTCACTGCGTTCAGAATGACAAAATAAAAAAGGGCTATTTAAACTCCGGCTTCAATTCTGCAGTCATGGCCTTTCTGAATTTCATTACTTTGGGCTCAGATACCGACATGATATACAATTGATTGGGATGGCTTCGGTAATAACCCTGATGATACTCCTCGGCAGGATAAAAGGCGCTAAATGGCACCACCTGGGTCACTATAGGGTTATTATAATGTTTTGACTCATTTACCTTTTTGATAGTAGCCAGTAAAATGTTCTTTTCCTCTGGTGTACGGTAAAATGCGATAGAACGGTAATCGGTACCTTGGTCAGGGCCCTGGCGGTTTAGCGTGGTTGGATCATGGGCAAAGAAGAAAGCTTCGGCCAGTTGGGGGTAACTAATAACTTTAGGGTCGTAAAATATATCCACAGTTTCGGCATGATTGGTATTTTGAGAGCTTACTTCCTCATATGTTGGGTTTTTAGTATTCCCACCGGCATAACCGGATATAACCTTATTAACCCCTTTTAACTCCGACATGGCTTCGCTCATACTCCAAAAACATCCTCCGCCAAAAGTAGCAATAGCCTCACCCGCCTTAGGTTTGGGTAGTGCGGCAAACTTACCGGACGACTGTCCATCGGCACAGCCAGCAAATAGAAAAACTCCGGCAATATATAAGATCAACTTTTTCATACAACAATGATGATTTTATCTCTTTAGTCGTATATACGTCCGGAACCTTTCAACCGGATGGTCATTAATGTGCCATAAATCCAACTATTGGTTTCCGCCAGCTTGCCTCAGCGACTTTTTTACCATCAACAAAATATCGCTCAATCCATTGGTTTTGATCTCGAATGTAGTTGATAACAGCATACCCATTTTATCCTTGGTAAAACCCTTTCCTGCCATCCATTCCAGGTAACTTATAGGGATATCAGCTATGATGGTTCCTTTATACTTACCATAAGGCATCCGGGTTTGTACTATATCAATCAATATTTTCGGGTCGGGTTGTAAATTTTGCACGGCATAAAGGTAGTAAACACTCTTAGTAAAGTTTTCAAAATAAGTTATGGCACCGTATTTAAAAAATGAGACTAAGCATCATTCCTGAACAGGTTACTATTTTATTAAAAAGTGGGTTTACATGGGTTTACATAATTCATGGCTAATATTGTTTTATTTACTTTATAATCAAATACTTAAATACATTTCATTGTTATATAGTGGGTTTACATGTAAACCCACCCAGAGGATTATCCGAAACATGATAGATTTTACATTGCATATATTCTATATCATTAAATAAAGGGTTTATCGAGGTACAAACAAACACAAAGGCCCAAAGTAGTGTTAGCTAATAAAATATATACTATGGAACAATTTGAAGCAACACTCGCCGGTACCGACAGTTCGATTGACGGTATTGCGCAGGGAATTACATATCCTAATTTCAGCAACGCCTACGAGTTTAAATCAACTGACGGGACGCTGCATCTTATTATAGCTAAAGATGCCGAGGGCCAATGGATAAGACTTACAGGAACAGAACCCTTCCTATCCAGTTGGATAGATGAACTGGCCGAACAAGTTGAAAGTAAAATTTAATTAAAAACACAAAAAGCCCCGGTATAATACCGGGGCTTTTTTGTGATAGACAGTCTTATTCTATAAATCCACAGGTTTCATTTTGGGTGAAAGCAGGTGCATAATGAACCATGCCAGTAGATAAGCACAGCCGCATATAAAGAAAATAATATTATAGCCAGTGGTAAGGTGACCTGATTCTTTATAAAACTCCAGGATATGCCCTACCAAAAAAGGGAACAATATACCACCTACAGAACCAGCCATCCCGCCTATACCCACAACCGAACTAAGCGCCCGTTTAGGGAACATATCAGATGCAGTTGTAAAGATATTAGCGCTCCAGGCCTGATGAGCGGCTGCAGCCAGGCTAATCAAAGCCACAGCCTGCCAAATATTAGTAGCATACATCGCCGATATGATAGGCAATACACATAAGGCAAATATGAACATGGCTGTTTTGCGCGCCTTAAACACCGGCCAACCTTTTTTAATAAAATAAGATGACAAATACCCCCCACCGATACTACCTATAGATGTTGCGGTATAAACCAATATCAATGGCAAGCTTGGTTTTTTCAGGTCGAGATTAAATGTGCTTGAAAAGTAAGATGGTAACCAAAACAGGAAAAACCACCAGATGGGATCTGTTAAAAACTTACCTATTACAAAGGTCCAGGTTTGCCTGATGCCAAAAAGCTGCACCCATTTTATTTTACTTTCTTCTTCTTTAACAACAGCAGATTCGGTATCGCTATGAATATAGGCAAACTCTTCGGGACTTACTTTTTTATGTTTTGAAGGTATCTCATAAAATATCCACCAAAATACGAGCCATATAAAACCGATAGCTCCTGTAATGATAAAGGCCATCTGCCATCCATAAATACCCAATATCCACGGAACCATTACCGGAGCAACCACGGCGCCGATATTAGCTCCGGAATTAAATATACCTGTGGCCAAGGCGCGCTCCTTTTTTGGGAACCACTCCGCAACTACCTTTATAGCAGCCGGAAAATTGCCCGATTCGCCTATACCTAAAGCCGCACGTACCACCCCAAAGCCAAATGTACTTTTAACAATGGCATGAAGCATAGCCGCAACACTCCATACTATTAGTGAAATGGTATAACCTAATTTAGTACCAATTTTATCAATAAAACCTCCAAACAGCAATAAACCTATAGCATAGGCAGCAGAAAAAGCCATTACAATATATCCGTAGTCGGTTTCTGTCCAGTGAAACTGAATTTCCAACACGGGTTTTAGTAAACCAATAACCTGACGGTCAAGATAGTTTATAGTGGTTGCAAAAAATAGCAGGGTAACTACTACCCATCTGTAGTTGCCAACGTTAGTTTCTTTCATTATGATTGGTTTTAATTGGTTGTTATTATTGGTATCAAGAATTTAGTATCAAGTATCAAGACGATTTTTGGTGTGTATCTGCACATTCAAACCATGATACCTGATACTAACTACTTGATACTACTTTAATTATTTACTGGCTTGCACCAGTTCACCCAGTTTAATGGTATCGGTATATAATTGCTCATATAAGCGATCATCCAGTACTTTTTTGCTAATGAGCTTACTTCCCATGCCCACCGCGCAAACCCCGACTTTGAACCAGGTACTGATGCTATCGATATTCAAGTCAACCCCACCTGTTGGCATGAATAACTGACCTGCAAACAGATCTTTGATAGACGACATAAATTCGGGCCCTAATATGTTAGCCGGGAATAATTTAATCAATGCCGCGCCATGTTGTTGCGCGGTATTAATTTCGGTTGGCGTCATACAACCGGGTATCCATAACAGATCGTGTTGTTTGGCTATGGCCCCTACTTCGGGGTTTATTACGGGCGCTACAATAAAATCGGCCCCAGCGGTAATAAAAGCGTTGGCTTCGATAGCTGTTTTTATGGTGCCGATGCCTAATTGCAAATCGGGCATTTCTTCCTGCTGCGCCTTTTTCAGCACAATAAAATTGGCCAGCGCTGCGGCACCACGGTTGGTATATTCAAATACCCGGATACCGGCCCTGTACAAGGTTCGGGTTATCTCCAGGCTTACCTGAGCGTCTTCATAAAAGAACAGCGGTAACGATCCCTGGTTTAATATGGCCTTTAGTACTATATCTTTTTTGCTCATAATTTGATAGCGTTTGTTATTTGTTGAACCGTTTTATTGGTTACATCACCTTCGATAAATAATTTCTGATAAGCGGCAGATGTCGCAAACTCCAGTGTTTCTAAAGGGCTCAGCTTGCTGTAAAATCCATAAATAAGGCCAGCCATGAAACAATCGCCACTACCTACTTTATCTACCACCTTATCGGTATCGTATTGTTTTGAGCTGTGCAGCCTATCGCCATCATATAATGCGGTGTAGTAGTTGATACCTTCGCCGGCATCAAAACGAAAAGTGTTGGCAACCGCCTTACATTTTGGAAATTGTGCCATGATAGCTTGTGATGATTCCTGAGCTTCTTTGAGGTAAATGCTTTTTTGACCAGATTCGGTTACATTGGGTTCAACCGGGATACCCAGCATCCGTTCGGCAGCCCAGATGTTGCCCATGATCAGATCGGCATGTTTTACCAGCTGGGGCATTACATCAATAGGTTGTTTACCATATTGCCAAAGACGTGCCCTGTAGTTAAGATCAACCGATATGGTGATGTTTCTAGCTGATGCCGCTTCCAGCACCTCGGCGCAAACATCGGCCACATCCTGACTTATAGCCGGGCAGATAGCGCTGAAATGAAACCAGCTTACGCCATTCAACACCTTATCCCAATCCACCTGCCCAGATTTTAAACCCGCAAAAGCCGAATTAGCACGATCATATATCAGCGCGTTATTCTTAATGTCTTTTCCCCGGGTTAAATAATACAAACCGATTCTGTCACCGCCCATATAAACCGGTGCAGTATCAACGTTTTTATCCTGCAGATAATCCAGTATCTGTGTGGATAAAGCATTATCAGGTAAAGCTGTAAAATAAGCCGATGGCAATCCCCACAGGGCTAAAGCAGAGGCCACATTCAATTCAGCCCCCCCTACAAAGAATGGCAGCTGGTTTTCATGTAACCACTCGCCAGCCGCATCGGGACATATCCGTAGCAGTAACTCGCCGAACGAAAGTATGCTACCTGCTGATGATCCGTTTTCAAAAAGATTGCTCATTTTACTGCTTATCGAAATTAAAGTAACTTTTAGCGTTATAATAGCAAATGTCCTGTACAATTTTGCCAGTCCATTCTATATCATTTGGTAGTTCGCCGTTCTCGATATCTTCTGCAAACAGATTACAAACCAGCCGACGAAAATACTCATGCCTTGGGAAGGATAAAAAGCTGCGTGAATCAGTAAGCATACCTACCATCCTGCTTACCAGACCGATATTTGACAGTGCATTCAATTGTTTGGTCATCCCATCCTTTTGATCCAGGAACCACCATGCCGAGCCAAACTGTACCTTACCGGCAACAGAGCCGTCATTAAAGTTACCCGTCATAGCGGCAAATAATTCATTATCAGCTGGATTTAAATTATACAATATGGTTTTGGCCAATCTGTTATCAGCATCAAGCTTATTTAAGAATTTTGATAGTGCTTCACCCTGTTTAAAATCGCCGATAGAATCCCAGCCAGTATCGGGGCCTGAATTGGTTAGTCCGCGTGTATTATTGTTGCGCAAAGCTCCCAGGTGATATTGCTGTACCCAGCCTTTTTCATGATCCCAAAAGGCAAACTGGAAGAGCATGGCCGATTTGAACTTGGATATTTCCAAAGGCAACAATACTTTTTTGTTCCTGATCTTTAAAAAGATGGCGATTATTTCGGCTTCTGTATAATCATCTGCGTAAATATGCGACAAACCATGATCTGATAATTGACATCCATTTGCCGCGAAATAGTCATGACGGCTTTTTAACGCCTTTAAATAATCACTATAACTTGAAATATCAATATTGCTGATGGTTTGCAATTGATCGATATACTGATTAAGTGCCTGCAGATCATCGGCATTCATAGCTTTATCGGGCCTGAAGGCCGGCAGCACTTTTATTTCAAAACCATCTTTTTTGATCTGCTGATGAAAGGCCAGGTTATCCAGCGGATCATCAGTAGTACAAACCACCTCCACGTTCTTTCCTTTCAGGATATTACGGATGCTGAATTCGGGTGTTTTCAGTTTAGCGTTACACTCCTCATATATCTGCTGAGCAGTAGCAGGCGAAAGCAGTTCATGGATACCGAAATAACGCTGCAATTCCAGGTGGGTCCAATGGTACAGCGGGTTACGTAAGGTATATGGTACCGTTTCGGCCCATTTTGCAAACTTTTCCTGATCGCTTTTATTACCGGTGATATAAGCTTCATTAACCCCATTGGCCCGCATAGCGCGCCATTTATAATGGTCGCCGTAAAGCCAGGCATGCGTGAGGTTATTAAAATTGATATCCAAGGCTATCTGATCGGGCGGCAAATGGCAGTGATAATCAATAATAGGCAGCTGGCTGGCATATTCATGATACAGGCGCTGCGCCGTTTTGGTATTTAATAAAAAATCCTGATCTAAAAAACTCTTCATTCTTAAATTCTAAATTCTAAGCTCTAAACGCTAAAGCCTAAACACTAAATTCTAAACTCTAAATAAATCCGAAATCGAAACGTCTGAACCGGAATTTATAGAATTGAAGAATTTACAGAATGATAAATTCACAATCTAAATAAATCCGAAATCGAAAATTCGAAATAGGTTCCCCCTTTAGGGGGTTAGGGGGCTATCGAGCGTTTTACTCCCATTTCCAATCCTCTCAGCTCGGCCAACCCTTTTAACCTGCCAATGGCCGAATAGCCGTGATAGGTTTTATAATTAAAATCGTCCAGCAATTTATGACCATGATCGGGGCGCATAGGTATGGCCACATCTGTGCGACCATTTTGCTGGCGTTTTTGCTGCTCCAAAACAATGTTCTTCATCACGGCGTACATATCCGTACTTCCGTTCAAATGCTCAGCCTCATAAAAGCTGCCGTCGTCCTCACGTTGTACATTGCGTAAATGCAAAAAGTGGATATGCTCCCCTAATCTTTCCACTATACCTGGCAAGTCGTTATCAGGTCTGGCACCTAAGGAACCGCTGCAAAAAGTTAAGCCATTACTTGGCGACGGACTAAAATTAACCACATCAACCAGGTCCTGTTCTGTAGATACCACACGTGGTAAACCCAGTATCGGGAACGGCGGATCATCCGGATGGATACTCATTTTTACGCCTGCAGCTTCGGCACCGGGAATGATCCCTTTCAGGAAGTAACCCAAATTGGCTTTCAGTGCCGCGGCATCGGTATTGCCGTAACGTTTTAAATGCTCCTTAAACTCCGGAATGGTTAATACTTTATTGGTACCAGGCAAGCCAGCCATCAGGTTATCTATCAATTGCGCTTTTTCTTCGGCGCTGATGCTGTCTAAATATATTCTTGCAGCTTGTTGTTGCTCAGCAGTAAAATCGTTTTCGGCACCTTCACGTTCCAGGATATACAGGTCAAAAGCAGCCAGGGCTTTGGCATCATATCTTAACGCGGTTCCTTTGTTGGGTAACAGGAAATCCAGATCGGTACGCGTCCAATCCAACACCGGCATAAAATTGTAACATACAACGTTGATGCCTGCCAGCGACAGGTTCTTTAACGTACTTACATAATTCGCAATGTATTTATCCCTATCTGGTGAGGCTGTTTTGATACTCTCGTGAATATTTACACTCTCCACTACCGACCACGTAAGCCCGGCATCTTCAATGATCTTTTTGCGTTGGTTGATCTCGTCTAAGCTCCACACCTCGCCAACAGGGATATGATAAAGCGATGTAACTATGCCTGTAGCACCAGTTTGCCTGATAGCTGTTAACGTAACCGGGTCGGAAGGCCCGAACCAGCGAAATGTTTGTTCTAAATTATTAACCATGGATTGATGGTATCGTATATAAAAGGTTTGTTGTGACCGGCAAATTACACATCATTTTGTACAAGTTAGAAGGGATAATACAACAAATCCACGCAAACGTTTTCGGATGCGGGTTTATTGGACAAGATACATTTAACGTTTTAATAAATTATATATCGTTTTAGCCATTGATAAAACTATTTAAGCACAAAGGGCGACAAATCATCAGATTCGTCGCCCTTTGCTTTATGTAGAAATATTACTACTACCAGAAGATAGAGTAAAGCGCCACTACAATTCCGGTAACTATCAGTGCACCGGCTGTAAAGGCACGGGATGTTTTAAACATAGATGCATCAATTTCCAGACCATTGGTTTTAACACCACGGGCGCCATCAATTTTAGAAATAATATACATACCTACAACGCAAATCACAAATACAAAACCCATACGGTCAAGGAATGGTATTTCATAAAGTTGGGTAACCTTATCGTCCTGCAGCGCCAGTTTTGAGAAGCCATAAGGCGACAGGAAGCTCAGATCAGCAAAACGTGGTAACAGCTTAAAGAAGCACGACATGATAAACCCACCTACTGTAGCGAACATAGCTGCATTGGAGGTAGCTTTTTTCCAGAAGAAACCCAGAATAAACATGGCAAATATACCCGGAGATACAAAGCCGGTATATTCCTGAATGTACTGGAAGCCTTGTTTACCTTCGCCCATTAAAGCGTTACCGATCACTTCTGATAAAAGTATCCCCAAAAACATCGCTACCACTACCGACCATTTACCCAAGTTCACTAACTTTTTATCATCAGCTGCCGGGTTAATGGCTTTTTTGTAGATATCTAGTGTAAATATGGTGGCAATACTGTTTGCTTTACCAGCCAGTGAAGCCACGATTGCTGCCGTTAAAGCGGCAAAAGAAAGTCCCTTTAAGCCGCCTGGCAACAGATTCAGTAAAGACGGATAAGCTTTATTAGGATCGGTTACACCTGATGCGCTCAGCATCTCCTGATGAAACATACCTTTTTGATAAAGTACATAAGCTGCAATACCAGGCAACACCACAATAACAGGCATCAGCAATTTCAGGAACGCGGCAAATAAGATACCGCCACGGGCAGTTTTAAGATTTGCACCCAATGCCCTTTGCGTAATGTACTGGTTACAGCCCCAATAGTTAAGGTTGGTGATCCACATACCGCCAATTAACACGGTTAAACCCGGCAGATCCATATAGTTGGCGTTATCCTTTTTAAAGATCATATGGAAATGATCATTCGCCTCGCTATACATCGATTTAAAGCCGCTTATAATTCCAGGCGTATTTGTAAAAGTACTTAGTTTATTAAGCGCAAGATAAGTTGCAACCAAACCTCCCAATATCAATACAGCAACCTGTATAACATCGGTGTAGCCAATCACTTTCATACCTCCCAGCGTAATGATCACCGCGAATATAGCCAGCAACCAGATACACAAATGGATATCCAGACCAGATATACCGCTGATAGCCAAGGCACCCAGGTACAATATCGACATCAGGTTAACTACGATGTACAGCAACAGCCAAAATATAGCCATTACCATAGCCACCGTGCCGTTATAACGCTGGTGCAGAAACTGCGGCATGGTGAATATCTTGTTTTTTAGATATACCGGGATAAAAAATACCGCCACAATGATCAATGTGATCGCAGCCATCCACTCATAAGTGGAAATGGCCAAACCCATCTTGAATGCCGATCCGCTGGTTCCGATAAACTGTTCGGCAGATATATTGGAAGCGATCAGCGATGCACCGATAGCCCACCAGGTCAGTGACCCTTCGGCTAAAAAGTAATCTTTTGAAGTGGCATCGGCGTTGTGCTTACGCTTATATACCCACCAGCCATAGCTGGCGACTATTACAAAGTAGATCAAGAATACAGCATAATC
Organism: Mucilaginibacter inviolabilis; assembly: GCF_011089895.1. Lineage (NCBI taxonomy): Bacteria > Pseudomonadati > Bacteroidota > Sphingobacteriia > Sphingobacteriales > Sphingobacteriaceae > Mucilaginibacter > Mucilaginibacter inviolabilis. The sequence goes on along the minus strand of NZ_JAANAT010000001.1, from coordinate 114,406 downwards.
GCCGATCGAGAGGGTTTTCAGGTTCATTGTTTTGGTTAAGTTGGTTTAATATGTTAGATTGACAATTATAAACTATATATAGCGATTTATCAAATTTTCTAAATATTCTTGTTTGCCGCTGATGGTTTTAGGCTCACCATTAGCGATAGCATAGTTACGCAAATCCTCTAAAGATAGCTTTCCTGTTTCAAAATCGTTACCAGAACCGGTATCAAATGAAGCATATCTTTCTTTGCGGATCTTTTTATAGGCAGATTTTTGCAAAATGTTATCAGCAGTAACTAAAGCGCGTGCAAAAATGTCCATACCACCAATGTGGGCATAGAACAGATCGGCCGGATCGGTCGAGTTACGACGGATCTTGGCGTCAAAGTTGATACCGCCGCCCTGGAAACCGCCTGCTTCCAGGATGATCAGCATACACTCGGTTACTTCGTTGATATCATTCGGGAACTGGTCGGTATCCCATCCGTTCTGATTATCACCGCGGTTAGCATCTATCGAACCTAATAAACCCGAATCGGCAGCTACCTGCAATTCATGCTGGAACGTATGACCGGCCAACGTAGCGTGGTTAACTTCCAGGTTCAGTTTAAAGTCATTGATCAGATCATATTTCTGCAAAAAGCCCAATACGGTAGCCGCGTCATAATCATACTGATGTTTGGTTGGCTCGCAAGGTTTTGGTTCGATAAAGAAAGTTCCTTTAAAGCCTTGTTTGCGGGCATAATCTTTAGCTGTATGTAAAAAACGGGCAAAATGTTCCTGCTCGCGTTTCATATCGGTATTCAGCAGACTCATATAGCCTTCGCGACCACCCCAGAAAACGTAGTTCTCGCCGCCCAAAGCAATGGTAGCGTCAATAGCGGCCTTAACCTGCGCGCCTGCGTGTGCCAGTACATGAAAATCGGGATTAGTTGAAGCTCCGTTCATATACCTTTTGTGGCTAAACAGATTGGATGTACCCCAAAGCAGTTTTACACCACTTGCAGCTTGCTTTTGTTTGGCATATTCTACCAAAGCTTGTAAGCGCCTGTCATTTTCATTTACATCGTTGCCATAATCAACCACATCCACATCGTGGAAACAATAGTATGGTAAGTTCATTTTGGTGATGAACTCAAAAGCCGCATCCATTTTATCTTTGGCACGCTCAACGGCATCGGCTTTTTCATCCCATGGAAATACGTGAGTGGGCCCGCCAAACGGATCGGCACCGGTACCGCAGAACGAATGCCAGTACGCGCAGGCAAAACGCAAATGATCTTTCATGGTTTTGCCCGCCACTACCCTATCCGCATCATACCAACGGAAAGCCAGCGGATTATCCGACTGCGTTCCTTCATATTTGATCTGTCCTATTTCTTTAAAAAACTGTTTTTCTCCGGTTACGATGCTCATATTTTTAATTATTGAATTATTGATTTAGTGAATTTCTTAATTATTGAATTACTGAGTTATTGAATTATTGATTTAGTCCTGATTTCCTTTTGCCTTTAACCTTTCAGCTTTAGCCTCTCATCCAACAGTTCCTTCCATTCCTGGTAAACGGGTTCAAATTGGTTTGTTGATGGTTCAATCAATTGGATTGGCTTAGCATTGTTGAATGCTTCGGCTGGCGATTTATATATGCCTGCGCCGATACCAGCCCCTAAGGCCGCGCCAACGCTGCCATCGTTATTATACAGTTCAACAGGTACTCCGGTGGCATTAACAAATGTTTCGGTAAACAGTTCGCTCAGGAACAGGTTGCTTTTGCCCGCGCGGATCACCGTTGGGTTCATGCCGTTACTACGCATAATATCCAGTCCGTAACGGAACGCGCTGGCGATGCCTTCCTGCACCGCGCGGAAAATATGCGCCTGTGTATGTAGGTTCAGGTCGATATTTTGAATATGGGCACCAACTTGTTTGTTGTTTAGCATGCGCTCCGCTCCGTTACCAAAAGGCAGTATCTGCAAGCCATCGCTCCCCAGTGGTGCTTTTTTGGCCTCATTGTTCATTTGAGTATAGCTTAGTCCCGCCCCAAAATTGTATTTGGCCCAACGATATAAACTGCCGGTACCGTTGATACACAAAAGCACACCCAGGCGTTTTTGTTCTTCGGCATAGTTCACATGCGCAAAAGTGTTGATACGCGATTGCTGATCATAGGTCAGCTCGTTGCTCACACCATATATTACACCCGAAGTTCCTGCTGTAGCAGCTACCTCACCCGGATTAAGCACATTTAAGGAAAGGGCATTATTGGGCTGATCGCCTGATTTGTAGGCCACCGGGATACCGGCTTTCAGTTTCAGTTTTTCTGCTACAGAAGTTGATAAAGTGCCGTGCGATGAAAATACCGGGTTGATTGTTGGGAAAAGGCTCTCATCAAAACCGAAATAATTGATGATCTCTTTAGAAATGCCATTAGCTTTGAAATCAAAAAACACCCCTTCCGATAATGCCGATACCGAGGTGGTGATCTCGCCGGTAAGCTTCATGGCTATATAATCGCCAGGCAGCATGATCTTATCTATTTTGCTGTATATTTCGGGTTCGTTTTCCTTTACCCAAGCCAGCTTTGATGCCGTAAAATTACCAGGCGAATTGAGCAGATGCGACAAAGAGTACTCCTCACCTATGGTGGCAAAAGCTTTGTCGCCAATTTCTACAGCGCGGCTATCGCACCAGATGATGCTATCGCGCAATACATTTTGGTCTTTATCAACCAGTACCAGACCGTGCATCTGGTAGGCAATGCCAATAGCGGCAATATCTGCCGGATCATAAGCCTTTTTTGCGTGACAGCGCTCCAGGGCTTGCTGCGCCTGCTCCCACCACATTTGTGGCGATTGTTCGGCCCAGCCGGGGTGTAAAGCTTTTATGGGCGATTCCTCATCGGGGTATTGCACCGAGGCCAATATTTTTTGACTAGCCGAGTCAACAACGCTCACTTTAACCGATGACGTACCTATATCGATGCCTAATAGCAGCATATTTTAGATGGTTATGACGTGAATAATTAGGGTGTGTTTATTTTTTGGTAACTTAACGAGACGAAATTAAATAATTATTTAAAATTACAATCGATTGCGTAAAATATTTTTTCCAACTTGCACTTTGTAATGAAGAAAGTAAAACGTACCACCATTTATGACATTGCCGAAAAACTGGGCATTACCGCTTCTTCCGTTTCCCGGGCGCTGAATAATAGCAGCCAGGTAAATGAAAAAACCAAGGAGCTGATTATTAAAACAGCCGATGAGCTCAATTATAAGCGCAATACACTGGCCTCTAACTTGCGCAAGGGACAATCCAAAACCATTGGTGTAGTGATACCCCGCATCAATCAGAATTTTTTCTCGAATGTGATTGCCGGCATTGAGGAAGTTACCTATCAGAAAGGATATAGCCTGATCATTTGCCAATCGGATGAAGATCATGAGAAAGAGATTCAATGCGTCAATACTCTCATCAACCAGCATGTGGATTGCATTGTAATATCGGTATCGGCCGATGGTAATGATTACCAGCACCTGCAAAATGTGTTGGATCATGGTATCCAGCTTATCCAGGTTGACCGTGTAGCCGAAGAGCTGGAAACCCTGAAGGTGATCAATGATAACGTTCAGGCTTCGTACGAAGCTGTATCGCACCTCATCGAAGGTGGTTATAAAAGAATAGCCCTGCTGGAAGGTCCTCAAAATCTAAGTATTTTTAAACAGCGCAAGGAAGGTTACCTGAAAGCATTCAAAGCATATAACGTTCCGGTAATAAAAGAGCTGATCGTAGAAAACGCCTGGACCAAAGAATTAGGCGCTGCAGGAACCCGCAAGCTGCTAAGCTTGCCCCAGCCTCCGGATGCGATATTTGCTTCAACCTCCGATTTTTCAGCGCTTGGCGTTCTGGATGTGGCTAATGCCATGGGTATCAAAGTTCCCTCTGAGCTGGGTATATGCGGTTACGCTAATGAAAGCTTTTCGGAGATCACCAGTCCGTCCATAACCACCATCGACCAGTTCAGCGTTTATATGGGTAATACGGTGGCCAATTTATTTTTCCAGGAGATAGGTAATAATGATACCAACACCAAACCGAAAATCATCAGCATTAAACCGGAGCTGATTATCAGGGGGTCGACGAAGCGGAACGGGTAATAATCATTGAATTGTTTTTTCAGCTCCCCTTTTGAGAGGAAGTTCAATGGGCTGAGTGTAAGCAAGGATGTGTTCTGTAGGAGTTGCTCAGCTCCTGTGGTATCATAAAAGCGGGGCTGTCACCCTGAGCTCCGTCGAAGGGTCGAGCGCAGAGGCCTACCCACCATGCTTCGACGGAGCTCAGTATGACATCCTTTAAACCTTTTGGTTTACTAAATTTTACGCACTAATCCAATCCATTACCCTCAAAAAGTATATTTTATATTTAATATCAATTAACAAATCTCTACGAATTTGTTACATTATAGCTTTAAATTCAGCCATTATTTAGTATTACGCATATGGATGATTTTATTGCAGCAAGGTCGCAGATGGCCTTATCGTTAGGTTTTCATATCATATACTCCTGCATCGGTATGGTGATGCCAGTTTTTATGGCCATATCGCACTACAAATGGATCAAAACCCATGATCCGGTTTACAAAAACATTACCGTAGCCTGGAGTAAAGGAGTAGCTATATTTTTTGCTACAGGCGCTGTTTCGGGCACCATGTTGTCCTTTGAATTGGGTTTGTTATGGCCGGGTTTTATGAAACACGCAGGCCCTATATTCGGGATGCCCTTTTCGCTCGAAGGGGTAGCTTTTTTTATTGAAGCGATAGCGCTGGGCTTTTTCCTTTATGGCTGGAACCGACTCAACACCTGGTTCCATTGGGTTACTGGCATTGTAGTAGGCATCAGCGGTATAGCCTCGGGCATACTGGTGGTATCGGCCAATTCCTGGATGAACAGTCCATCTGGTTTTGATTTCGTAAATGGCAAATACTTGAATATCGATCCGCTGAAGGCTATGTTTAATGAGGCCTGGTTTTCCGAATCGCTGCACATGACCATCGCCGCGTTCTCGGCTACCGGTTTTGCTGTTGCCGGTATTCACGCGCTCATGATCTATCGCAACCGCAATATACATTTTCATAGCAAAGCCTTTAAAATAGCCATTATTTTCGGCGCCGCGGCAGCCATTTTACAGCCACTAAGCGGTGATATATCTGCCAAAGGCGCAGCCAAAAGACAGCCCGCCAAACTTGCGGCTATGGAAGCCTACTTTCATACACAGGAATATGCCCCCCTGGTTATTGGCGGTATACCAGATACAGCTGCTAAAAAAGTAAATTATGGTATCGAAATACCTGGCTTACTGAGCTTCCTGGTACATGATAATTTTAAACAGCAGGTTAACGGCCTGGATAAAATCCCCGTTAAAAACCAACCACCTGTAGCCGTTACGCATTATGCTTTCCAGATCATGGTTGGTTTTGGTATGCTGATGATGCTGATCGGTGTATTGTACTTTATTGCCTTATGGAAAAAGAAGGACTGGTTTACTAAAGGATGGTTTCTGAAAATGTTTATCTGGGCTACGCCTGCCGGTTTTATCGCCTTAGAAGCCGGGTGGACGGTGACCGAAGTGGGTCGCCAGCCCTGGATAATACAAGGCGTTATGCGTACCAGCGAAGCGGTTACACCGATGCCGGGTATCCAGTACTCCTTTTACCTGTTTACCTTTATTTATTTTACGCTGAGTGTATTTGTTATTTTTCTGTTGAAACGACAGATACAAATGGTACCCGAATTGTATGACCGTTAAGCTATAAAGATATGTTGTACGTAGTTATTTTGTTTTTATTTGCAGCCATTACACTGTACTTCCTGTTAGGCGGGGCCGATTTTGGCGCAGGCATTATCGAGCTTTTTACCTCCAATGATAATAAACACCGTACCCGCAAAACAAGTTACCAGGCTATCGGCCCGATATGGGAGGCCAACCATATGTGGCTCATCATTACCGTGGTGATCCTGTTTGTGGGCTTCCCTACCATTTACAGCGAAATGTGCGTTTACCTGCATATTCCCCTGCTTATTATGCTGCTGGGTATTACAGCACGAGGAACAGCATTCGCTTTCCGGAATTATGATGCTATTAAGGACGAGAAAACGCAGGGCTTTTATAACCATATATTCGTTTATTCCAGTTTTGTTACTCCCCTGTTCCTGGGGATCATTGCGGGGAGCGCTTTATCGGGACAGATAGATCCTACGGCCAAAACTTTTGCAGGTGTCTATATTTTCAGCTGGTTGAACTGGTTCTCGGTTTCTGTCGGACTTTTTACCGTAGCCCTCTGCGGCTTCCTGGCTGCCATTTATCTCATTGGCGAATGCCCCGAAGTATATGACGTGAAACGCTTTATCAAAAAAGCCAAAGCCATGAACATAGCTGCTGTAATACTGGGCGCATTGGTATTCCTGGCATCGTACGTTGAGCATGTGCACCTGGCCGACTGGATATTTGGTAACCTGTTGAGCCTGGCAGCTGTTATCGCAGCTACCCTCTCGCTGGTATTATTGTGGTTTATCATCTCCGACAAAAAGAACAAACAATGGATCAGGGTACTGGCGGCCTTCCAGGTAAGTATGATCCTCATTTCGGTTGGGCATACCCGTTTCCCGCGTTTTGTGATCTTTAAAGATGGCAGTTCCATGTCGCTGCTTACCGATCATGCCACAGGCAAATCTATCGATGATCTGGGCGTAGGTTTACTTGTGGGTAGTTTATTTATTTTACCGGCGTTGGGGTATTTGTATTATAGTTTTAAGAAGAAGGGTAATGAAACCGTTGAAGAGCACTGATATTTAAAAACCTGTCATCCTGAGCGTAGCGAAGGATCTAATGGTCGCTGTACATGTCGATGAATAGATTCTTCGCTACGCTCAGAATGACAAAAAGGAAAAATCAGCGGTCTAGCGCTGAAATATCTCCGGGTACTTCCGGATAAAATAAACCGGGGTGCAGCTCCAGGCATGGCAATAACTGTTTACCGGGTAAAAATTATAAGGCGATTTCAGTTCATCCTTCGGATCGTAAACTTCCCAGAAAGTATCGGCTCCTTTTTTAACCATGCCCCCCCAATAGTTTTGTAGTTCTTCTTTTGCTTCGGCCTTTAAACCGCTCTCGATCAGGGCCGCTATATAGTAATGAAACATATAGGGCGCACCGGGATGTACGGCATCCTTAGCAGTGGTTAACGCTTTTAAAGCGGTTTGTGCTTCCTGTTTGGAAGCTACTCCGCTCAATATCATCCAGGCCTGTGAACCGTAGGAGATCTGTTTATTTGTACCGCTTACAAACAAACCCGATTTTGGATCATACAGGTTTTTATAGGCTGCTGCTTTCAGCCTTTTGGCTAATGATGGTATATCATCCACTTCATTTTCCTTGCCCAATAATTTAGCCAGCGCGTATGTTTGATTTAGCGCATAAATGGAAAGTCCCTGTAAACAGGCTTGTTTATCCAAACCATCCTTCCAGTCAAAAAACACCCACCATTCTTTACCGGCTTTCTGATAATCTATCATCCCATCCTGCCCTGCATATTTACGGATGATATCCAGCTGTTTTTTAGCAACGGGCCATAGGCCGAGCCCGGTTTGCTTATCATCGGTAGCAGCAACGTATTCTTTCAGGGCTACACCGTACAATAAACAATAATCCAGCAAACGGCTACCGGCTTGTGCATGGGGTTCGGGGTTTTCAAATACATTAGCGAGCAAAATGCCATCATTGGCCGATAAACCGGCCAAGAGGTAAAGACAACGCCGGGTAAGCTGATTGTTTTGGTATGAAAACTGGTTGGCTAATGATTCCAGATACAGATCGCCTATCCAAAGTCGGCGGTCGCGCTTGGGGCCATCCTCATATACTGTCTGCATGCACTCTTTTAAAGTGGCCAATCCTACACGGTCAATATCAGCTATGAGCTGAGGCGTAGTTGCTGCCAAAAGCGGCGGTTTAAAGGCAACTGACGAAGTTGCTTTAAATACCATATTACTGATATGGAAATCAAAATTCGGAGAAGCGCCCAACAACTCGATCTTCACAAAGCGGCAGGCCACGCGGCGTGGTATCGTAATATCGGCGGGCATTTCGGTAACGGTAACCGTTTCGTCCTGTAGCCAGGCCCTGCTGAGGCTGCCTTTATACGGGTCAAAAGGTACGGATACCTCAGCAGGCACTTCTCCAAAGGTAAATTTTAATCTGGCAGGACCATCGGGTGTCCCTTTCAGAGATTTAACGGTAAAAGTAAAGTATCCGGTAAGATGTTCGCCAAAATCAACCACAACGCCGCTTTGCGTTTTGAATGATGTGTTGTATAATTTACCCACGCTATCAGTATTTACCGCTTTCCAACCCTGGAAAGCTGCTGGGTCTTTCTCCATATGTACCAGGCCGATAGGTTGTTTTTCTGTCTCGATAAGTTTGGGCTTATTGTCTTCTGCCTTTTTGAGCCAATCCTGCCGGTATGTCTGGTATGGATCCTGGGCCTTTACGCCACCGGCAAACGTCACCATTAAAAAAAACGATAAAAGAAGAAACTTTGGGGTAAGTAAATTTAATACCATAGGGGAATAGTTTAATTAAGTTTTCAGGGTTCCGGTAATTGGTTGTACCGGAGGTTGTTAATTGGTTATAACAACATAAATATATACATTTTTCAAACTATCCCCTACCATCTTTTTAATGAATAAAATGCAATTGTGTAATATTACATTTGTGCTGCTCCAATTGTAACTTGTGAAAAATTATCTGAAAATATTATCGATAGACGAATACTCTATCACGCCCAAATACCTGCAGTTATCCAACGCCATTATCAGGGGTATCGAAAGCGGTGATATTGTTAAAGATGACATGCTTCCCTCTATCAATGACCTGAGCTTTGCCCTGGATACTTCACGCAATACCATTGAGCGGGTTTATAAGGAATTGAAAGATAAAGGTATTGTAAGTTCGGTACCTGGCAAGGGCTTTTTTATCTCCAATACCGATTTTCAGAAACCGATCAAAATATTCCTGCTGTTCAACAAACTGAGCGGGCATAAAAAGATCATTTACGACGCTTTTGTAGATACTATTGGTGAAAAGGCCACCGTCGATTTTTATATCTACAATAACGATTTCCATTTTTTCAAGAAGATCATTACCGAAAGCGCTCAAAACGATTATGCCAAGTATATCATTATCCCGCATTTCCTGGATAATGAAGCCAAAGCGCATGAGATCATCAATATCATCCCGAAGGATAAACTGATCCTGCTGGATAACCTGGTACCCGGGGTAAGCGGAAAGTTTGCGGCGATTTACGAAAACTTCGCCACCGATGTATACGAGGCCCTGAAAAAGTTGCTGGATAAGCTAACAAATTACCACACCATTAAACTGATATTCCCGGGCAAAACCTATCACTCTAAAGAGATCATGAAGGGGTTTTTAAATTTTTGCCGGCAGTATGCTTTTGAATATGCCGTGGTCGATTCCTTATCAGCAGAAACCATCCAGCCGCAAACGGTTTATATCAGCCTAATGGAGGACGACCTGGTTGAACTGATCAAAAAGATCATCGCGTCTGATTTAAAAGTAGCCAGAGACGTGGGTGTAATATCTTATAACGAAACCGCGCTTAAAGAGATCATCCTGGATGGCATCACTACTATATCAACCGATTTCAAGCTAATGGGCAGCAAAGCGGCAGAATTTGCCCTGAGCAATTGCCACGAACACTTCGCAGTACCGTTTCATGTTACCATCAGAAGTTCGTTATAAATCACAGTGGTGATTTTTAGGTAAAAGCCGTCAGTCATAAACGACTGACGGCTTTTATTCTGAATATTCAACAAGAACGATCTTTTTGGTTTATGATTGAATAAATGCTAAAAGATCTTTGTTGATTGTTGCAGCCTCTGTTGCAGGCATTCCATGAGGGAAGCCAGGATAAGAAATCAGCTTTCCATTTTTCAAAAGCTTTACTGCTTTTGCTCCCGAAATTGGAAACGGAACAATCTGGTCGTCTTCACCATGCAAAACAAGCACAGGGATATCTACACTTTTAAGATCTTCTGTAAAATCTGTTTCAGAAAAAGCTTTAATGCCGTCATGATGCGCTTTAACTCCGCCCATCATGCCCTGACGCCACCAGTTATCTCTGATTCCCTGAGATATTTTTGCTCCCTCACGGTTGTAGCCATAAAAAGGAATAGTAAAATCCTCAAAATATTGTGCCCGGTTAAATGCCGTACCTTCACGTATTTCATCAAATACAGACATGGGCACTCCGTCAGGATTATTTTCAGTTTTAACCATTAACGGCGTAACCGCACTAATCAGCACCACTTTGGCAACACGCCCTTTTCCCAAATTAGCCGCGTAATGGATAGCTTCGCCGCCGCCGGTAGAATGACCGATATGTATGGCGTCTCTCAGATCCAATGCCTCGGTTATCGCTGCTACATCTGCTGCATAAGTATCCATGTCATGTCCTCCCGAAACCTGGCTTGATCTTCCGTGACCACGACGGTCATGGGCTATAACCCTGTATCCCTTTTTTAGAAAAAACATCATTTGCGCATCCCAATCATCTCCGGATAAAGGCCAGCCATGGTGAAAAAAAAGTGGTTGTCCTGTTCCCCAATCCTTGTAATAAATCTCGGTTCCGTCTTTTACTGTGATCTTACTCATTTCTGTTGATTATGGTGATTAATAAAATGCTGAAAACATGCTTTTTTGAAGCGTGATGTTAGGTAGGTGTAACAATTAAAAATAGCAAATAAAAGCGCAGATCTATTAATTCAACCCATCAAAAATCACTCAAAGTTTATAAACATTAGTTAAGTACTTCTTATCGAGGAGAAAATAATTTCCGGCAATACTTCATGGAGGGTTTTCTTAGAAGGAAAACTTCACAAAAGAATGTCATCCTGAACAAAGGGCAGAATCTGCTATAAACCATTTAGGTTGTTAATAGATTCTTCGCTGTCGCTCAGAATGACAAATTATATAGGTTGAAGTGGTTACTTCAAATTCCTGATCTTAATATTCCTAAAAAACGCTTCGTTGCCATGATCCTGCAGCAACAGATGGCCTTCTTTTGCTTCGCCAAAATTTTTCCAGATGGTGTACTTGCTGATAGCTACCAGATCCCGGAATTCTTTAGAGCCACGTTCATATTCCAGCACTTTAATGCCGTTCAGATAGTGCTCTACGTGGTTATTGGGGTATACCACAATCCTGCCGATGTTCCAGCTGCCTATCGGATGTACAAAACGTTCCTGTTTATTGGCTTTGATCAGATCATATAATGAGGCCAGGGTACGATCACCGTCACGACCGAGTTTGGCATCCGGATGCAATTTATCATCCAGTACCTGGTATTCCAATCCAATGGCTGAGCCTTTCGTTACTTCAGACAGGGTCACAAAATATTTCACACCGCTGTTGGCCCCTGGCGTTAATTTAAATTCAAACGAAAGATCAAAAGCGCTATACTGATCGTTAGTTACAATATCACCACCACCTGATTCCTCTTTTCCTGCCGATGGAAGTACATGCATGGTTCCGTCTTTATATTCCCATCCCATAGCCGGAAAAATTTTTAAAGTGGCACCACGCCAGCCAGTGTTGGTTTTACCATCATACAGTAATTTCCAACCTGCTGCTTTTTCGGCAGGAGTAATGCTGTTTGGTTGCAAGTTTACGACATAGATATCCTTGGGGAATGGTGTACGTTTTAAATTGGTGGTTTGCAGCTTAAAGTTTTTAAAATATACCTTTTTACCGGCCTGCTCCTCTTTACTTACTGCATGTACCTGCAAACCGATAAAACCTTTGCTGTCGATAGTATCCACTACATCAGCAACAGGCACGCCATTAATCCAGGTTTTCATTTCATTGCCAATACATTCAATTTTGATATGATTGTACTCGCCTACTTTAAAAGCATCTTTTGCCTTAGCGTTCAGATCAAGCGGATAAAGCCAGTCTCTTCGGCCTTCATCATAAATACCACCTGTCCATTTACGGTCAGATGGATCAATTTCAAACTGGCGACCGTAAACCTTTCCCTTACCTTCATGGCCTGCAGGATCATAATGACTGCGGGTTTGCACACCTGAGTTACTCAGCTTGCTTTCTATTTTAGTGTCCAGTTCTAATATAAAATCACCATACTCCTTTTCGGTTACTAAAAATGAATTGCCCGAATTTAAAACAGTAGTACCTACTATCTGGCCATCCTCTACTTTATAATCGGCAGTACCAGCCAGGCGTTTCCAGCCTTTTAGGGTTTTACCATCAAATAAAGTGGTTTGGGCGTTACTTTTAACAGGCAGTAAGGCAGCCACAACAAATAAGGCCATGGCCGGGTAGATGATTTTCTTCATGTGTAATGTTATATTGGTTTTATATTTTGGATAATTTTAAGTCTCGTACGCCCGGAAAAGCTTAACAGCATTTATACATTTACTTCCCAGCCCTTTTCATACTCCCTGCTCCATAGTTTGGTAGCTTCCGGATCGTTTATAATATGCCCATTAGCTGGATCGACATGCAATACCCGGTCAACCCGGTAAGATATATTACCCAACTGAGGCAACAATGTCGACTTAAATCCGGTTTCAATCGGGCAGTTTAAAGCAGTTTTGCCTCTTATGGCATCAATAAAGTTCTGCATGTGAAAACCATCCAGTGCCTCGGTAGGGCTAACTTTATTGTTAGCATCAACTTTGGTATCGTCTTTCACATCCTTTACCAGTTTGTTATCACCATCGTAAACCTGATAGCCGTTGCCGCCACCGTAAAACAAGGTTCCTTTATCACCGTAGAAGATTACTCCCCTGCCTATTTTTTCAATACCAAATCCGTTGCAGCTACGGCCTTCCCACTCAGCAGCAGTATTATTGGGAAAATTGTACAGGATATTTTGTGTATCAGGCGTTTGCCAATCATCGTTAAAATGAAAACGTCCACCGGTTGATACTACCTTGTTCGGAAAATCAACACCCAAGCCCCAGCGGATCACATCCAACTCGTGGGTACCATTGTTCAGAGCCTCACCGGTTCCCCAGTTCCAAAGCCAGTGCCAGTTATAATGGATCAGGTTATCGCGATAAACCACACGTGGTGCCGGGCCCTGCCAAAGGTCATAGTTTAGATTTTCAGGTACAGCCGTTTCCTTACCACGGCCGATGCTTGCACGGTGATTAGTATACCAGCCTTTGGCATAATAAGCCCGGCCGATAACGCCATCATGCAATTCCTTCACCATAGCCTGTACATTACTAAATGAACGGCGCTGGCTACCCATTTGCACCAGTTTATTGTATTTTTTGGAGGCCGCAACCGCCATTTCACCCTCATGTGGGTTATGGCTGCAGGGTTTTTCTACATACACATGTTTACCCGCCTGGCAGGCCATAATGGTGGCCGGAGCATGCCAATGATCAGGTGCGGCAATAACTACCGCATCAATTTCCTTGATCTCGAGCATTTTACGAATATCGGTAATGCCCTGTGGTTTTTTACCAGTAATTTTGAATATCTCATTAATGGTTTTCTCAACCACTTTGGAGTCTACATCACATATATATCCTATCTCCACGTTGGGTATACGGGCAAAGCTTTGAGCCAGGTATAGCCCGCGGCTATTGGTTCCCATCATTCCTAACACTACCTTATCATTTGGCGACCCTTTAAAAACCCCCGCTTTTGATAGCTCTGGTGTAAGCAGGAAGCAGGTACCTGCTAATGAAGTTGTCTGGATGAACTTTCTACGGCTAATCATATCTAAAATCGGTTAATTGGTTTATACCCTATTACTTGCGTAGGCAAATATGGCAAATTACCTAAGTTTTAGAAAGGCATTTAAAGAAAATGAACAACTTTTTTTCAAAATGACCTGTAACTTAACTGTGACTTAAAACAACCTCTAAAACAATCACTTAAAGAAAATACCAAAACACAACAGATTGGATCGTGAACCTGCTTTAGGTTTAAGTTAAATTTATTACCAAAATATTTAACGAATAAGGTAACAGATGGTGCATGGCACAAAACTTTTTAAAGTTTTATTTTAACACTTTTTGACACAAAAACCGGGTCTACACAGCTCAAAAACGGCTTAAAATTCATTCAAAACCATCGATTTTAACATTTTTTAACAAATTACTGGCAGGATTTATTGGGTTTAAAAAGTTTCACACAACTAATGTTCAAATAACTACATACCAAACGGTTGTTTTTGGAGTTGTATTTCCCTTTAACAAAACAGCCCGGTTTTCCTTTTTATCGGAAAACCGGGCTGTTGCAGTCCGAAGCTTTAAGTCGTACTTTTAAAGCACTGTGCGTATCTTTTAAACTAAACTCTGTATCGAAAATACGTCCAGTTTGGAGTTTTGGAAATTACGGACGCGTTTGTACACGCCGTTCCCGTTGCTGCTGCCATCGTTATTGGTATTGCCTTCAATAGTTTCAAACACATCGCCATTGACAGCGGTGATAATGCCGGTGTGTATCCAGTCGTAAGTAGTTTTTTCCAGCAGGAAGATATCACCCGGTTTCACGATAGAAGGGTTACTGCGCACAGTAGCGAAACGGCTCAGGATACCCTTCTGAATCCCCGTGGTAGCTACAGTATCGCAACTGTAAGACAAAGGCATCAGCGTACGAAAATCTTTACCCAGCTGACTGGCAGCCTGATCTAAAATAGTTTGTACAAAGCCCATACACCAAAACCACGGCGTACCTTCCATTCCATCCATATAGCTGCGCACCCAGGGGCCGCTGTTACTCTGTCCTTTAATAGTGAGTTCAAAAGGGGCATTATTGAGATGTTGAAAAGCGGTATTTACTACCAAAGTACGCAGATCGGCTCCTGCTACAACGCCCGTAAAGGCGTTTAGCATCGGTCTGGATAATTCGGTAAAAAGAGCGGCATCAACAATACCGGTTTGGGGTAAATTTTTGGCCAGTTGAAAAGCATTTACCGCGGCCTGCGTAGCCGGACCAAAATCACCGTCGATACCGGTAGCCGTGCCTGCCGATGGGTTTACCATAGCGTATAAATTAAGCCAGCTTTGCACCTTTATTACATCTTTTACGGTGTTGGTGTTTCCGCCTTTTTGCTGGGTACCCGTTATAACTATTTCTTTCAGGTATTGCTTTTTAATCATGACCGTTTAGATTTAAAGTGATAAGGTTTAGGTTTGACTCCTGTTATTTTTAAGCCCGTTGAACAGCTATTAAACAAGAATCATTTACTGCCTAAAATTAAACCCTATCCTGCAATTTCACACAGGTAATTATACCCTATTGCATACGTAGTTTTACGTATAAAGTTACCTTGAAATTAGGTATTTGGATTGTAAAAAATGAACAGATTCTAGAAATTATCAAAAACGCTTTAAAGCCTTAGTTTTTCTTGGGTATTCACTAATTACTCCACTTTCAAAATACCGTGTTTTCACCTATTGCAGCGCTAAAATATTAACTACATATTGAAAGTATTAATTTAAACATGCAATAGATTTCCGATCCAATGCCTAAACCCATTTTAAAAAAAGCCACTTGGCTATTATTCACCACTGTTTGTCTGGCTGCTATTATTATCAATAGTTGTAAAAAAGATTCACATACAGATCAACAAAACACTGTTTCTGACCCGGTCATTGCCCAGGCTAAAAGTTGGTATGAAACCACTTATCCGGCTGGCAACGGCAAACTGGGCACGCAATCTACAACAACAAGCTTTGATTTTAGTCAGACGATCAAACCTGATTGGCAGCACACCGACACTTATACTAAACTAGCTAAAGATGTTATTGAAATGCCCATTGATCCGGCTCAGAGCGTCAATTCGGTTTTAACAGATCCAACTAACCATAAAAGTTTTAATAACAAAGCCAATAGCCGCAGTTCTTTTCTTCTTTTAAAAGATAGCACCGGTTACAAGGCTTATATCATGATCTTAATTGGTGACCCTGCTTACGATGCAAGTAAACTGGCCCGTAATACCTACCGTAAACACGATACCGATTTTAGCGGACTGGTGCTTTATTTTACCCCACAAGGCAAATATCTAAACGGATATAAGTACCTCAATGGCCGGTTAATAAACCCTTCTGTAACACAAAACGATCAAAATAGACTGAAGGTAAATACAACCTCGCCTGTTATTGAGTGCACCGACTTTTACGTGGATACCTATGTTAATGATCAGCTGGTTGGCTCACATTATGCGTATACAAGCTGCATTACGATAAGTGGCGGCGGTGGAGCAGGCGGCGGTGGTGGTGGAACGAACCCTGGAGGCAACAATGGTGGTGGCGGTAGTAGCCCCGGTACTGATACACCTCCGCCTCCCCCAAAAGATCCTTGCTCGTCAAATGGTCAGGGCGTTGAGGCGACAAGTAAACTTACCATTAATGTGGTTCAGCCTGATCCCCCTGTAATTGATGGGCCTGGTGGTAGTTTTCCGCCCCCAGCTGACAATGTACAATGCACTGTAGTTCAAGTTGTAAGTACTTCATATCCCGAAATAACGCTTGATAAAAATGGGGCTGGTTTATGTGGCAGTGTAGGGGTAACTCAAGTCGGGAACAGTTGGACTGGATCGGTGAGCAACCTTTCCTTTACGGCTTATGTGCGTCACGATGGTGTGACTACGGAAATACCTGTTAGCTTTGGCACTATATGTTTTGAAATACCATCGGATGGAGGTGTAACTGCGGCTGCCGCTTCGGAGAAATTCATTGCTGCTTATAATTTAGCTTTGAATATGTCTATAGCAGCGCTTCATACCGGAGAGGTAGCACCCAATTCGCCGGCTCTACGTGCCGATGTAGCCGGTTTGGTTGTCAGCAACTTAAATGCATTTAAACCTGGATCGACATTTGCCACGGGGCCTTGTGCTGGTAACATACAACCAACACCTGCCCCATATTGCAGAAATTAAAATCAAAAATATGGCTGATAGAAATATTGAAGTTAACGTGGAATTGCCAGATGTTGTAATGGTGTTGTTAGATAGGATTCACCATTTTTATCCTATTGGTCTACCTTACTTCAATGAAATGCATAATGGGTACAAACAATTACGTAAAATATTGGAGGACAAGATAAACAATGTTATTGCAAATGATATTCCAAATCCTTGCAAGGATTTTATTAGAAAAGTAGAAAGAGACTTTAAAAACTTTGAAATCTCCAATAGGCTACACCGGCAATTTCCAAACTATTCCTTTTCAGTAAAACTAGTGGACGAAACATTAAATGGCGTTCAAAATATTTGTAGTCTCAATATTAAGATATCACTGCTATCAAAACACTTTACGGTATATTATGAAGACCTTTATATTTTTAAAGAACATCTAATTGCAAGGCATACTCCAATAAATTTTAAAATATTATCTTCAGCAAATTTCACAGCAGATCCTGAAAGAGCCTATCTTAATAAGATGATCGAAATAATAAAGAGTTCTTTTTTCGACCATGAATATGTTCATCACAAAATATTATTTTCTTATCCGGTTGAAGGAGGAACACCTTATGGCATAAACGCGGAGAGTAAAAGTATATATCCTTTATATTTCTATCTTTTTGACAATGACATTATCTACGAAAACTATAAAGTAGTATAGTTGTTGATTTTGAGCATGATTGTTAATCAATTTTAAAATGAAAATAAATTCAAAAAATATAATTAGAAGCCTTTCGGCTATGTTTATAGTTTTTTCCTTATCCAATCTAGCATATGCTACAACAATGCAACAAAACAGATTTAGCCGCAAGATAATCGGAAACGATACAGTAATTTCTCTTTACCCCCCACCTGTTTCCCTTCAGGAAATAGAAAAATTTAAAGGAAAAAAAGTAAATATTGAAGAGAGAGTACTGAAATATGAAGTGGTAAACAAAGATCTTAAAATATTAAAAGTTGAAAATAAAGACCATTTGCAGCTAAATGTTATCGTCAAAGGAAATGACATCAAATTAAACGCGGACGACTTAAAAGATAAAAACATTTTTGTATATGGACTTGTAACAATTAACAACGGCATATTACAGATAGAAGTAACAAACCCTCAAGATATTTTTATTATTAATTCTATTAAAAAGGAATAATTATAATACTTAATTAAACTTCTATTCATTTCATCTGGCTGAAAGCAATATCTCAATAGTTAAAAACTCATGTACAAATACAAAAATTTTATCGTACTTACCGCTCTTCGTACTCCCTGATGAGTTTTTGAGTAGCGCGGTTGCGCCAGGCGGTGATCAGTAGTTCTTTCAGATCATCGGGCGATACGGTTTCGAGCCGTACCAGCATGTATTTGTAGTTCCGGTAATGATCTGTAATAAAAAAGGTATGCGGATCGGCAGTCATCCATTTTTCCCGTTCAAGGGTGTGTAGCGCTACCAGTTCATCCTTTAGCTTCACATTGGCCATTATTTTTTTATTCACATAAAACGCGGGGTCCTCAAAATGCATTTTTTCGGTTACTCCGGGCAATGGCAGCAAAGTAGCACGCATAAACTGCATAAAGGTGAACATGTCTGTAGCCATAGTTTGTCTGGAATCAGAATTAAAGAATTAACAAAATTCTTAAACCTAAAATTCTGAAAATTTTCTCATTCTGGAAATTCTGATTCAGACATTCTTCTTAATAAAAAACAGGCAGCGGGTTTAAAGTGGTGTTTTGACGCTGGTGCCAGTATGGATATATCGGATCAATGTCGCTGGCGGCGTCCAGTTTTTTAACCTGATCTGTGGTCAGGTTCCAGCCAACAGCGGCCAGGTTTTGTTTTAGTTGTTCCTCGTTACGGGCACCTATCACCAGATTGGCTACAGTTGGCCTTTGTAATAACCAGTTCAATGATACCTGCGCTACCGATTTACCGGTTTCTTCGGCAACCTCGTCTAACGCATCAACAATATTGTATAAACGTTCAAGATTTGTTTCCGGGCCGTGGCTGCCGCCTTGTGCTCTTCTGTTGTCCTGGGGAATAGGCTGCCCTCTGCGATATTTACCGCTTAATTGTCCAGACGCTAACGGACTCCAGACTATGGTGCTCACTTTTTGATCAATGCCCAGTGGCATCAGTTCCCATTCAAACTCACGATCAAGCAATGAATAATAAGCCTGGTGTGCCACATACCTGCTCCAGCCGTAACGCTCAGATACAGACAATGATTTCATCAAATGCCAGCCCGAAAAGTTGGAGGCCGCAATATAACGGATCTTACCGCTGGTCACCAGATCGTCCAGGGCGCGCAGAGTTTCTTCAACGGGTGTGGTACCGTCGAAACCATGCATATGATACACGTCAATATAATCGGTATTTAAGCGGCGCAGGCTGGCCTCGCACTGCTGTATCAGATGATAGCGTGATGAACCATAATCGTTAGCGCCATCGCCCATGGTAAAAGTAGCTTTTGACGAAATAAGTACCCGGTTGCGTAAGCCTTCCAGCGCCTGGCCCAATATTTCTTCGGATAACCCGCGCGAGTAAACGTTAGCTGTGTCAAAAAAGTTAACACCTGCATCCAGGCAAAGATGGATCAGCTTTTTTGCTTCATCTACCTGCGTATTTCCCCAGGCTTTAAAAAACTCGTTACCACCGCCAAAAGTGGCCGTTCCAAAACTCAATACGGGCACTTTTAATCCCGATGCTCCTAATTGTCTGTATTCCATATGATAGTGTTTTTGATGTAATGCGGAGGAAAAGAGAATCAAGATATTAGAATCAAGAATTAAGACAAAGCAAAAAATGCCCGGCAATGTAATTACCTGGTTATCGTTTTTCTTCCTGATTCTTGATTCTAATATCTTGATTCTTTTTCCTTAACCCTTAACAAAGCTAAAAATTATGTGTTTCGACATTAAATTTTACACATCATTCATTTGTCATTTGTAGCTATCACTGGCACAATCCGGAACAACTCTAAATAAGAAATAGCCTGTTTACAAATAATGCCATTGGTTAACTTTGGCAAAAAATTAACACATGGAGAAAACCAGACTTACCATTAATAATAACGGCTCTGTAAAAGTTGACGGCGATTTTGAAATTGTTGACGCTCAAGGCAACGTATACGGTTTACAAGGCCGTACAGTATTATCTATTTGCCGCTGCGGCTTGTCGGCCAACAAACCATTTTGCGATGGCGCCCACAAAGGCCACTTTGAACATGATGCTATAGCGTTTGATCTGCCACCTAAAAAAGTTTAAGCAGCAGCGTATAAAATTTATAAAAGCCCCTGGTGTATAAAACCAGGGGCTTTTACTTTATACCTGTTTTACCAGATTTTTTATGGATTTTTGAACCCTATATTCATGCGTTATTTTTTCCATATAGGTTATCACGGTACAAAATACAGCGGCTGGCAAAAACATGCCGGTGTTATGAGTGTACAACTGGTTTTAGAAACCGCGCTTGGCAAACTGTTTAAGCATCCCGTTGCCGTTGTTGGCTGCGGTCGTACCGATGCACATGTACACGCGAGTCAGTTCTTTTTTCATGTTGATGTGGAACATGAATGGGATTTCGACCTGTTTTTCAGGCTCAATAAAATATTACCGGACGATATAGCCCTGTTTGACATTATCCCGATGCAGGGCCTGCCACATGCCCGTTTTGATGCCGTACAGCGCACCTATGATTATTTTATCCATACCTATAAAGATCCGTTTTTGAGCGATTTCAGTTCGTTGTACCTCGAAAGAAACCTGGATATTGATGCCATGAAAAAGGCTACGGCGCTGCTGCCTTTGTATGATGATTACCGCGCGTTTTGCAAAATGCCCGACAGGATTGACCATACCATTTGCAAAGTATCATCGGCCGGTTTGTTTGTTGATCAAAGCGGCGACAGGATACGGTTTCACATATCGGCCAACAGGTTTTTGAGTAAGATGATCAGAATCATTGTAGGCCGGCTACTGGATATTGGTCGGGGAGATATGAGCGTTGATGAATTTGAACATTACCTGGCCAGCAAACAAACACCCCAGATCATTATACCGGCTCATCCGCAGGGCCTCTATCTTTCTAAAGTCACTTACCCCTATCTTGACCTGGCCCCGCGCACAAATTTTTCGGGTTTCCTGTTTTGATCAAACGGATTTACTCACCCGGTCTGCGCTTTTGGTGGAAAGCGGGCTTAAAGAAAGCAATCCATATTTTTTGTCTTTTATCCTTGCTCTTTGCTCCCTCCATCCTTGCTCTTTTATCTATAATTCATCTTTATAAAAATATGAGCAGTTAAATTGGTAATTTTGCCGTCTTAAATATTTAATACAATTTCTGATGGTGTGGTTTGAAAAATTAAAGCTGAATAAGCAACTGGTTAGGTCGGTAAATGAGGCTGGTTTTACAAACCCTACAGAATTGCAATTAAAAACGCTTACCCGAATAGTTGGCGGCCAGGACATTATTGCCATAGGCCCCGAAGGAAGCGGCAAAACCACCACTTATGTTTTGGGCGTTTTAAACCGTTTCAATTATGCACCGGAAGGCGTTCCGCGGGTATTGATCCTGGTGCCCGAAAAGGAACAGGTTATGAGCGTAATTGAACAATTTGATCTATTGAATAAAAACAAATCGATCTCAATTGTTGGCTTATACGTTGCCCCGGGCATTGAGTCCCAAATGGATGCACTGGCCGATGGCGCCGATATTGTGGTAGCTACCCCAGACAGGGCAAGGGCCATTTACCTGAAACTGGCCCTTAATCTAAACAAAGTTGATCTGCTGGTAATTGATGATGCCGACCTGATGGTTAAAAAAGGCTTGCAACTGCCGGTTGTGGAGCTGGCCAACAGTATAGGCCGGGGTCAGCACCTGGTATTTACCGAGGTAATGCACAGCAGATTAGAGAAAATGCTCGATCCGTTTATGAATCAACCAGCTATTATTGAGATAGAAGAATTACAAGAGCAACCTTTACAAACACACCCTCAGCTATTATATAACGTTCCGAACTTTGGCACCAAGCTCAATTTGCTCAACCTGTTCCTGTATGATGATGAGCTTTTTACCAAAACAGTAGTATTTGTAAATACCAAAGTTACTGCCGACAAATTGTATAAAAGCCTGCATAGCCGCCTGCGCGATGCCGTAGCCTTTTTAAATCCGCAGTTTTTTGATACCAATGGTTTTAAAAATATCGAAGATTTTAAAACTGCTGAGAATTCCCGTGTTTTGATTGTAACCAATGAAAATCAGGAAACTATCGATTTACGTGGTATCCCCTTCCTGATACACTTTGACCTGCCCTTGGAAAAGGAAATCTTTATAGAGCGTATCACTAACCATGATCCTGATCATGAGCAGGAAACCCTGGCTATTACTTTTGCTACCGATCTGGAATTAAGCCAGGTTAAAAAGATAGAGCAGGCCAGCGGCAAAAAAATTCCAGCTGCCACCCTGCCCGATGAACTGGTTATTGAAAAAGAGACAAAAGCAAAAAAAGAGGAAGCGGATAAAAAAACGGCCAAATCAAACGCTGATACTCCAATTGTTGGGGCTGCTTTTCATGAAAAAAAGGCTGCTAATGCCAAAACCTATAAT
This sequence comes from Mucilaginibacter inviolabilis, assembly GCF_011089895.1. NCBI lineage: Bacteria > Pseudomonadati > Bacteroidota > Sphingobacteriia > Sphingobacteriales > Sphingobacteriaceae > Mucilaginibacter > Mucilaginibacter inviolabilis. The sequence continues at coordinate 91,802 of NZ_JAANAT010000001.1, read as the reverse complement.
TACAGCTCCGGCCAAAAGGCCAAGATGAACAACAAACGCAAGCATTAAGCTATTTTACGCAGTAAGCTATATACAGGTCTTCAACCTTTTTGCGGGCCCAGGGTGTTTTACGCAAAAACTTAAGGCTTGATTGTATACTGGGGTTATCATGAAAACAGTTGATACGGATGCGTTTGTCCAGTTCCTCCCATCCAAATTGAGCCAAAAGCTCTTCCAATATTACCTGTAATGTTTTACCGTGCAGCGGATCTTTGCTTTGTTGTTGCATAAGGCAAAAATATGGTTATTAAGCTATTATACATACATGGCCTATTTATTATATACTTTGGCTAAACAACTAATTGCACCTTCATTCTACAACACAACCAGTTATCATATCCATGCGTTTAAATAGTCATATGTAAATACTGTTTATTTAACCGTATTTTAGTAAATTAGATAAACATTTTATGTAATTATTCACTACCAATAAGTCATAATCTATTTGATATAATGAGCGGCCGTAAGTTTTATCTTATTTTACTTTTTCAGGCTATCTCATTATATGCGTTTGCTCAAAAGCCGCCTTTGCATTTTCAGCGCATCGGTAGTCGCTCTAACTTATCAGAGCTCAACGTTAATACCATTTTTCAGGGTAGCTATGGCTTTATCTGGGTGGGTACCCTTGATGGTTTAAACCGTTTTGACGGTAATAAATTTAAAGTTTTCCAGAATAATATCGCGGATAGCACCAGCCTAAGCAATAACTATGTAACGCATATTGCCGAAGATAAAAACAGGGATCTTTGGATAGCCACCTTGGGCGGGGGCCTTAATAAATACGACCGTAAAAAAAACAGGTTTTATCATTATCTGCATAATAAGAAAACAGCTAATACCGTAGCAAGCAATAATTTAACAGGACTTGTTTTTGATAAAGATGGTAATTTATGGATCAGCTACCAGGATGCGGGCGTTGATGAATTTGAGATCAGCAAAAATAAGTTCACGCATTATAAACACAACAATGCTGCCCCTAATACCCTGAGTGATAATAACACCAGAACCATTTATCTCGATAGCCATAATAACTTATGGATCGGCACCACATCCGGCGGTTTAAATCGCTTTAATATCCAAACCAAAACATTTACCTATTTTAAGCATGATGATAAGATAGCAGGATCGATATCGGCCAATTACATCACTACTATTTTTGAAGACAGCAGCCACCGTTTATGGATAGGTACCTGGGATAACGGCGGTTTAAATTTGTATGATAGCAATACAGGCACTTTTAAAAACTTTAAAAACATCCCGGGTAACAGCAACTCGCTTTCGGGTAATTACATACAAGCCATCGCCGAAGACAGTGATCAAAATATATGGGTAGGCGTTAATAACGGCGGGATAAGCATATACAATTACGCCGAAAATAAATTCACAACCCACTATCATGACGATATCGACAATACCACTATAGCCAGCAACTCTGTTGATGCCATATTAAAGGATAAAACCGGTAATATGTGGGTTGGCACTTTTTCATCGGGTATTAATCTGTACAGAAAAACGACCGAAAACTTTTCGTACTATAAACATAGCTCCCTCTCCGAAAGTTTATCAAACAACTTTGTTTTAAGCTTTTACCAGGATAAAAAAGGTGGTATATGGATTGGCACCGATGGCGGGGGATTAAATTTATTTAACCCCAACAAAGGGACTTTTACAACCTACAAACACCGCGAAAACGATAAAAGCGGTATATCCGGCAATTATATTCTGGATATGCAGGACGATGATAACGACAACCTTTGGATAGCCACCTGGGGCAATGGCGTTAGCGTCATGAATATGCAAACCCACCGGTTTAAATCATATACGCATAATGCTAATGACAGCAGCAGTTTAGCCGGCAATAACATATACGCCATCACCGCCACACCCGATCATAAAATATGGATAGGCACATTCGGGCAGGGGCTCGACCTGTATAATCCCAAAACCAATAAGTTCATCCACTATAAGCATAACCCAGATGATGCCAAAAGCATCAGTGATAATGTTATCAATTCATTATTGGTTGATTCCAAAGGCAATCTTTGGGTAGGTACCGGTAATGGAGGACTTAACCGTTTTGATCAGCAAACTGGTACTTTCACTTCTTATAAGCACGACGAATCGGCAAACAGCATCAGTAACAATAAAGCGGTCGATCTGCTGGAAGACCTTAACGGCAATATCTGGATCTGCACTTTCGACGGACTGAATCGCTTTGATCCCCAAACCGGCCGGTTCACGGTTTTTAAAACAAAAGACGGCCTGCCCAATAATTACACCTATGCCATTAAGGAAGACAACCGTGGCAATCTTTGGATAAGCACCAATAAAGGTATATCCAAATACAACCCCATAACCAAAAAATTCAAAAACTTCACCGTTGATGATGGCTTACAAGCCGATGAATTTAAAGCAAAATCTGCCTTAAAGGCTAAGGATGGTCAATTGTATTTTGGTGGTGTAAATGGGTTTAACGTATTTGATCCTGAAAAGATCATGGACCATCATTACAACCCTCCTTTAGTTTTAACCGACTTCCAGATTTTTAACACCTCGATACCGGTAGCTAAAAATGATAAAGACCCATCACCTTTAAAACAGAATATCAGTGTTACCAAAGCTATTACCTTACACTATGATCAATCGGTAATTTCATTTGAATTTGTTTCTCTGGATTATGCCTTGCTAAATAGTACAGTTTACGCTTATCAGTTAGTGGGTTTTGATAAAAACTGGAATTATGTAGGCCGTAAAACCACGGCAACCTATACTAATTTACCCGCCGGCCATTATGTTTTCAAAGTAAAAAGCAATAACGGCGATGGTGTATGGTCAACCCGTGAGCTGAGTTTGGAGTTAACTGTCCTGCCTCCGTTTTGGCTAACCTGGTGGTTTATTATCCTGGTAACGCTGTTGGTGTTTGCGGCCATATATGGTTTATATCGTTTAAAGGTAAATGCTATTATTAAACAAAAAGCTTTATTAGAGCAACAGGTATCAGAGCGTACCGTCGAAGTGATGCATCAGTCTGATGAGTTAAAAAAGCAATCGACCGATCTGCTAAACCTGAACGCCGAACTACAGTCGCAATCTGAAGAGCTACAGTCGTTGAACGAAGAGCTGCTGGTACAATCTGAAGAGTTAGAGCTACAGCGCCAGCAGGAGCGCCAGGCCCGTAAAGAAGCTGATAAAGCCAATCAGGCTAAAAGCATATTCCTGGCTACCATGAGCCACGAAATACGCACCCCTATGAATGGCGTGATAGGCATGGCTTCCCTCCTGGGCGAAACAGAGTTAAATCCCGAACAACGGGAATATACCAATACCATTATAGCCTGCGGCGACAGCCTGGTGAATGTGATTAATGACATTCTTGATTTTTCAAAAATAGAATCAGGCAAAATGGATATTGAGCAGGACGATTTTGACCTGCGCCATTGTATGGAAGAGGTAATGGACCTTTTTTCGCAACAGGCCTCACAACAAAACCTGGAACTGGTTTACCAGATAGATCCTGCCCTGCCCACACAAATTATTGGCGACAGTTTGAGGCTTAAACAAGTAATCACCAACCTTACCGGCAATGCCTTAAAATTCACTCAAAAAGGCGAAGTATTTATAAAAATATTTCTATCCAAAACCTTCAAAAACGGCCATATCGAAATAGGTTTCAGCGTGATGGACACCGGGATAGGTATTCCCGATGAAAAGCTTCCTGGATTGTTCAATGCCTTTTCACAGGTTGATTCGTCAACTACCCGCAAATATGGTGGTACTGGTTTGGGCCTGGTGATCAGTCAGCGCCTGGTAAAACTCATGGGCGGCGATATCTGGGTAGAAAGTGTTTACAAAGAAGGTTCGGTATTTATGTTCACCATCAAGGCGGCGATCAGTAAAAAACAGCTGAAATATCAACCCGTCGTATTTAATCAGGCCGAAATGGCAGGAAAAAAGATACTGTTAGTTGATGACAACCAAACCAATCGCTTTATACTAAAAACACAGCTGGAACAATGGGGAATACTCACCGAATCTGCTGCTTCGGCAGTGGAAGCACTTGATCTTTTATCCGAAGGCGAAAAATTTAATCTGGTTATCACGGATATGGAAATGCCGGATATGGACGGGGTCGACTTGGCGCGGTCTATTAAAAGGAACTATAAGAACCTCCCTGTAATTATGTTAAGCTCCATTGGCGATGGTTCAAAGAAAAAATATCCGGGTTTATTCTCTGCTATTCTCACCAAGCCTGTAAAGCAAAATCAGCTGGGAAAAAGCATACAAGCCGAGTTTCAAAACCAGCCAACTTCGATTTTTACAGAACCCAAGTCCTCGAAATTATTTGATGAATACTTTGCGGATGATTTCCCCATGCGCATTTTAGTGGCTGAAGACAACCTGATCAATCAAAAACTAGTTGACAAGATGTTAACCAAGCTGGGTTATAAATTTATTATGGCGCAAAATGGGCTTGAGGCCTTAAATAAATTAAAGCTAAACCCTGTAGATGTGATATTTATGGATGTGCAAATGCCCGAAATGGATGGCTTTGAAGCCACACGGCATATCCGTAAATACGCCTTTAAGCAACCCTATATCATTGCCATGACCGCCAACGCCGGCCCAGAAGACCGCGAGTTATGCTTGACAGAAGGTATGGACGATTATATTGCCAAACCCATGAAAACCGAAGATTTAGTAGCGATCTTAAAAAAGGCTTATGAAGCTGTAGAAAAAAAGAATATGGATAAAGAAAAGTATAAATAGAATAAATTCATAAAAATCTTTAAAGATTATTTCCTTTCAGCTTACCAATCAAATTCTTCAGTATATTCACTATTTAGTTTAAAATCTGCCATTTTCTTTCTTTCCAATGTCTGTATATTCAGGAGCCATATGGCCCCTTTCTCAGACCAAGGATCAACCAAAATCTTCACCTCAATCTCTGAGAGATATTTAATTCCAAAAATCGGGCTTAACGTTTCTTCTTTAATTAACTCCAACTTTGTTGGCTTTTTCCAAACTATTAGTTTGTCTCCCCCAACTATGCACCATTCACTTCTATCGCTTAGTACACCTGATGAGGGTTCACCATAAAAATCTGATATGTAAATTACACTACCATTTTCTTTATTAATAAGATAACTTTTCTCATAAACATTACCTAAAATAAAGTCTTTGTTTTCACATAACTTACGAAAGGATGGGTCTATAATAATCATTTAAGAATATCTTAAAAACAACTTATTCCCCTACCCCTAATTCCTGCATCAGCCTAACCAGTTTCTCCTTCACTTCGGCTAATTCATTTTCCAGCTGGCTTACACGGGCTTCCAGGCCGCTGGTTGAACGGGTTCCTGTTTCTTCTACCTCATCATAGTCATTAACATCGGGCGTGCCGCTTAAAAGATGAGCATATCTAACTTCTTTTTGTCCGGGGCGTTTAGGTAACTGCACCACATAAGGTAAGGCCGGATCAGCCAGTTTCTCCAGCATTTCCTGTACCTCCTCTATCGATTCAAATTCGTATAACCTGCCCGAGTTGGTATTGAGCTCGCCTGGTGTTTGCGGCCCGCGCAATATCAACAGGCATAATAAAGCTACTTCGGCCGGTATTACGGGGAATACGATAGCAAAATTGTGTTTATATTTTATATTGCGGATAGAACCACCGGTAACGGTTGAGATCAATCCGCGCCTTTTAAGCGTATTTAGCGCTTCGGTAACCGTACCTTCATCATAATTCACAACCGGTTTACGCGATGTTTTTTGATTGCACGCAGCAGTTAAACCATTGAGGGTCATGGGATAATAATCGGGCGTAGTTTTGCTTTTTTCCATCAGCGAGCCCAACACGCGCAGCTCTGTAGCATCTAATACGGGTAAAGTTTGGGGTGAATCCATGGCTAAATATAAGCAGCTTTTTATAGCCGCAAAATTTTAGTGATTATTTTTAAACACTGCACGTTAAGTAAAGATAAAATTTAGCTTAAATCCGTTACTTTGTATTTACATGTCATTATTCATCACATCACTAAATTCGGGCAGTAACGGCAATTGCTATTACGTAGGGAACGAGCGGGAGGCTATATTGGTTGATGCCGGCATATCATGCCGCGAAACGGAAAAACGCATGGCCCGCCTGGGCCTGTCTATGCAAAAGGTAAAGGCCATATTTGTATCGCACGAACATTCAGACCACATCCGTGGTATACCGGTGTTGGCCAAAAAATTCAATCTGCCGGTTTATATTACTCCAGGCACCTTATTACATTTAGGTAATAACTTAAATATGGAGATGGTGCACCATTTGCACGAATTTGAAACGGTGAACATTGGCGAATTGCAGGTTACTTCATTCCCCAAGGAACATGATGCATCGGAACTGCATAGCTTTTTTGTGAGCTGCCGCGATATTAATGTGGGCATATTTACAGATATTGGCGTGGTGTGCGACAGGCTTATCCGCTATTTCAGTCAGTGCCACGCCGCCTTTTTAGAGGCTAATTATGATGATGACATGTTGGATAATGGAGGCTACCCTTATCATCTTAAACGACGTATCCGTGGCGGTAAGGGGCACTTGTCAAACAAACAGGCCCTGGCATTATTCACCACACACAAGCCGGCATACATGACCCATCTGCTGCTTTCCCATTTATCGCACAATAATAATAATCCCAAACTGGTAGAAGATCTGTTTACCGCCAGCGCCGAAGGCATAAACGTGGTGGTAGCCTCCCGATTTGAAGAAACCCCGGTTTATCATATCGGCGAAACAGATAAAGCACCTTCATTTGCAGGGCAGCTTGATCTGGGCCTCTTTAATTAATTATTGAATTAGTGAATTACTGAATTGAGCTTCTTACTTCGCTGCCGCGAGCCTAGCGCAGCGTATCTCGCGGCAGCGGTTTAAACAAAAAAAGTCTTGATACTTGATACTAACTACTTAATACTAAAAAACCTATCTCTTCACCCGCATAAACATCATAAACAGCATTTCATACAGCTCCGGGTGTTTGTGTTTCAGTTCTTCGGGTTTTTGAAAAAAGTACTCGGCGGCTACGGCAAAAAACTCTGCTTCACTGGTAGCGGCATATGGGTTAATATCCGACCTGCCTTCTTCTATTTTATGAATCTCCAGGTGTATCATTTTTAACCAGGGCAGCACATAATCATGCGCCAGCAGGTTTTCGGGGATACCGTCGGTAGCTCCGTCTGATTTATCCAGCAGATGCACAAATTCATGTATAGCGGTGTTCTCTTTACCGGCCGAACGGGAAAAGCCCTTGATAAGCGCAGCTCTCGACAAGATCATTTGCCCATTCATGTATCCCGAACCTACCATTCCCAGGATATTCCTGCCTTCACCTTCAAACTGAAACTCGGCATCAAAAGTATCCGGATATAATATCACATTCGTAAGGTTACTGTACCGCCAGTTACCCAGCCTGAAGATGGGGATCACCGCGCTCGAAGCAATCATTACCCGGTCGGTATCTCCAATGGCTGTGCCCACCCCTTCTATGGTGATACCTTCCAAAAAATCGCTTACTTTTTGCTCAAATAAAAGCTTATCCTCATTATTTAAGGTCTGATAAAATGGGATATACCGGGCTAAAATTTCTTTATAAACCGTATTGGCAGGTATTCTTTTCTGCTTACTTTTTTTGGTCGAAAAATAGTATCCGATTAAAGCAATAACAACAAGCAGGAGTATAATGATTGGTATCATAAAGCTATAAAATCAACAGAATCAATGTAATCATTCACATCAACGGTCAAATATCAGCATTAAATCAGGTAAATCAACAACATAACCAGGGCCGCCATCAGCGTATTTAAAAAATTCACTGTATTGTTGCCCAAATACCCGCGTCGTTCCAGCAGGGCTCCCAAGGCAGAATCGGTTAAATTCCCTATTGTTCCGGCAATCATAATCCAGATAAAACTACTGTTGCTCCACCCAAAACCAATAGTATAAAGTATGGCTACAACGCAACTACCGCCTAAACCCAATAAGATACCTTCCATACTGATCACACCATCCAGTCCCCGTTGGTCGGCCTTTAGGGTGATGATATTGAAAAAACGCCTGCCATAAATTGTACCCAGCTCTGAAGACAAAGTATCTGCTGTTGCCGATGCAAAGCTGGCAGCCATCATCAGTATCCAAATTGTTGTATAGGCTGGGAATAACAAGACCAGGAGCCCGGTTATGCCCCCTACACCCGCATTGGCTAACACTTGGGCCGCGCTTCTGCCGCCTTGATGCTCCTCTGTATTGGCGAAATCTTGTTTTTGATGTTTTTGCCAGGAGGTTGCTGCCGAGCCTAAAATAAAGAAGGTGGTCATCATGGCTACACCAGTATATCCTGCTCCCGCAAAAACCAAGCAGGCAACAATAGCGCCTGTGAGGGCAGCTGCCGGGGTTAGTTTACGGGCAGATATGCTATAAATAACGCCCGCAATAAGAATTAATACCAATAAACCATAATGAGCCAACATGGAATCAAGATTAATAAAAAAAATTAATTATAAGTAATTGAGGCTAAAGCCACTTTCATCTGTAACACCCTTCCGTCCCATAAATGAGACGGCAATGAATCTAAATCCGGTTTCAGTATTAGCTTATTATTTCATTGCCGTTTGGCTTCAGCCAACGGTTGGTAAACATAATAAAGTCCCGGCTTTAGCCAAAACAGTTTTCAAAATAGCCGCCTATTCAATTTAGATTCTGATCAATCATTTACTTTATTGTTTTTCCAGATTTTAAAATCTTGATTCTTGACTCTAATTTCTTGCCTCTTTCTCCATATTTTTGCCTACGAATGAAAGATATATTAGGACAGGCCATACATGATTATTATCATCAGCAGCAGGAGCATCAACTTTGGATCAATAACCAATATGGCCCCCGTGAAGAGATGCCCGTAGAGGCTTATTTCCGAGAAGAAGATGACATGCCCGATATAGAATGGCTGGCCTTAAACGAATGCAGGGGCGATATATTGGATATTGGTGCCGGTGCCGGCGCACATGTCTTGATACTACAGGAACGTGGTTTTGATGTTACTGCTTTAGATATATCCAATATGGCATCAACAGTAATGAAAGCGCGCGGAGTTCATAAAGTAATCACTACCAACATATTTGAATACCAGGATGAGCAATACGATACCTTGTTATTACTCATGAATGGCATCGGTCTTACCGGCACATTACTCCAATTAAAAATTTTTCTAAAGCACACCAAACAACTGCTTAAACCGGGCGGGCAGCTACTTTTCGACTCTTCCGATATCGCTTATTTATATGAGGGTAAACTTCCCGAAAACGGCCCTTACTATGGCGAGATACAATATCAGTATCAATATAACCAGCAAAAAACCGACTGGTTTCCCTGGCTATACATCGATGAACAAACACTTACCAAAATTGCCGAAGAAATGGGCTACAACATGGAGGTACTGCTCGAAGATGAATTTAAACAATACCTGGTAAGGTTAACAGTAAAATAAAAGCTGTCCATAACTTTGCCATCCGCTTCAACTTCTTGTGGAAGTTAGTTTGTTATCAGCCCTGCCCCACCAGGGTTAATTTACAGTCATAATCCTTACAATTTATCTTATAAAAACTTATCATCATAATTATATTATGATGATAAGTTCATTATTTAATCAAAAAAATATTTCTTAAAGCGATTATAATAAGATGTTGCAAACATTTAAAAATTTTGCTTTTTTACTAACAAACAAAATATACAATCAATATTAATTCAATTAACAAATGAATAATTTGAAAATATATCAATAAGAGTTATATTGGGTGATATTAATTTAATTTTCAATTAACATTAACCCCTATTCTTATGACTAAAAAATTATTACTTTTTATCGTATTATTTCTAACCGGCATAGAAATAGCATCGGCTCAAAAAAAGCCAGTTACCGGAACAGTTACCGACGCTGCCGGAGGCGTCCCTATGGCTGGCGTATCCGTACGTGTTAAAGGCGGCAGTCAGGGTACCAGTACCAATGCAAAAGGTCAGTTTTCTATCGCTGCTGCCCCTTCCGACGAAATAGTAATTAGTTATACGGGGTATAAAACTCTAACCATCCAGGTAAATGGCCGTTCTAAAATTGATGTTACATTAGTGAGTGATGTAGCCCAGCTCAATGAAGTTGTACTGGTAGGTACCCGGTCGGCAGGGCGGGTAAAACTCGAAACCGCGGTGCCGGTTGATGTGGTAAATGTGAGCAAAGCGGCCTCTACCACCGGTCGTATGGATCTGACGGATATATTAAATTACTCTGCCCCATCATTCAATTACAATAAACAATCAGGATCTGACGGTGCCGACCATGTGGAGTTGGGAACCCTGCGTGGTCTGGGCCCGGATCAAACGCTGGTGTTGGTGAATGGCAAACGTCGTCACTCTACAGCCTTTGTTTCGGTATTCGGTACCCGCGGCCGTGGTAATTCCGGTGTCGATCTGAGTTCGATTCCAACAGCTGCTATTGATAAGGTAGAAATTTTACGTGATGGTGCATCTGCTCAGTATGGATCAGACGCTATAGCTGGGGTTATTAACCTGGTATTAAAGAAAAATATAAATCAGTTCACTGCCAACGTAGGCTACTCTGGCTATTATGATCCGGCTTTTAACAGCGGCAAAAGTGTTGTCGCGGCCCAATATCCTCATGGCGGCGCTATCGATGGCAATGGCATTACCATTGATGCCAATTATGGCTTAGCCATAGGCAAAAACGGTGGTTTTTTAAACCTTACCGGCGATTATTCAAAAAACGGTAAAACATTTCGCCAGGTGCATGATACTACTTATTCAAATCCTAAAGCTTTGCCTATAAACACCTCCAGGAGGGCTAATGGTGATGGTTCAGCAGAAACGGGCACTTTCTTTTTCAACAACGAGATCCCATTGGCCGGTACCCGCACTACTTTTTACAGCTTTGGCGGTTACAGTTATAAAGCATCGGATGATTATGCCTTCAGCCGTAATTTTTCGGCAAGGCCCGACCGCTTCCCTACCACCAGTGATGGCAAACTAATCCCGGTAAGCGGCATCATATTCAATACACCCGATGGTGAATCTTATTATAACCCCATTATCCAAACACATAATACCGATGTAGCGGTTGCGGCAGGTTTTAAAGGAACGTTAGGCGATGGTTGGGACTGGGACCTGAGCAATAATACAGGTAATAATAAATTTCACTTTTTTGGCGAAAAAACCTTTAATGCATCTTTAAACGCAACCCAAACACATTTTGATGACGGTGGATCGGAGTTTTTGCAAAGTACCTCTAATTTAAATATCAACAAGCACTACTCCAAAGTAATGCAGGGTTTAAACCTGGGTTTTGGTTCGGAGTATCGTTATGAACACTACAAATTATTCGCCGGCGAAGAAGCATCCTACAAAAACTATGATCCTACCGGTGTAAAAGCGCCGGGATCACAGGGTTTCCCTGGATTTCAGCCTAGTGATGCTGCCAAACAAAGTCGCTCGGTATTTGGCGCTTATGTTGATCTGGAAGCCGATGTTACCAAAAAATGGCTGGTAGATTTTGCCAACCGCCTGGAGCATTACAGCGATTTTGGTTATAACTTCAACACCAAGCTGGCCACGCGGTATAAAATAACCGATAACTTTAATATCCGCGCTTCGGCTGGTACGGGTTTCCGTGCACCATCATTGCAGCAGATCAATTATAGTTCCACATTTACTAATGTTCAGGGCAACATCATATCAGAAGTAAAGATAGCTCCTAATTACAGCCCTATTACCAAAGCGGCCGGTATACCTACATTGAAACAGGAAAAATCAAAAAACTTAGGTGTAGGTTTTACATTTAAACCTATACCTGAATTAAGCATTACAACCGACGGCTATCTGATAAAGGTGACCGACAGGGTGGTACTCTCCGGACAGTTTAGCGCCAAAGACAGTACTCTTGCTCCCGCTTTTATAGCAGCCTTAAATAATCTGCATGTTGGTACGGCTCAATTCTTTGCAAACGCGGTAAATACTACCAATCGCGGTTTGGATGTGGTTATAGACTATAACAAAACCATTGGTCAGGATCGTTTCCATATATTGTTTACCGGGAACTTTCAACACATGACTATTGACAAAGTGAACTACCCGCCCATATTAGGTACTACCCCAGAACTAAAAGAAACCTTTTTGAGTGATCGTGAAAAGAAATTTATCCTGGCATCGGCCCCGCCGCAAAAGCTTTCTTTAAATCCTGAATTCGGGCATAAAAACTTTACTGTAGGCACCCGTTTCACCTATTTTGGTAAAGTGGTGATTGATGGTTATGGTGATGGAACAACCCTGTTACCAACCGTACCAGCCGATAACGGTTCGGGGCAACTGCCTGATGTATATAATTACAATGGTAAGATAGTCAGCGATCTTTATCTGGCTTATAAACTCAACAAATCAGTCCGTATCTCTATAGGTTCTGATAATATATTTAACGTACATCCTGATTTAGGTTATGTAAAAGGCGCAAAGGGTTTTGCCTATAACAACGAGCCAGCCGGCCCATTTGATGCGGTACAAATGGGCAGCAACGGACGCAGGCTTTTTGCACGCGTGGGTTTCAATTTCTAGAATTAATTGCATCTGCATAATAAAGCCATCTTCTAAAAAGAGATGGCTTTATGTTTTTATGACATTACGGATAACCCTGTTCTGCAGATTATAAATATATTTAGATTGTTTTTAACCAGCTGATATCTGCCATGAAAAAAGCCATAGACCATATACTGGAAGCCCGAGAGAAAAAAATAACGGAAGAAGATGTAGTGCTACAGCCCTTACCCCATCAGCAATTCCGCTTTGCAAATCCGTTTATTGTGTTGCATCATATGAGGCCGGTTACTATTCGGCCCGGGCAATCGTCACGGATACATCCGCACCCTCATCGTGGTTTTAGTCCTTATACCATTATGTTACAGGGTGAAGGTTACCACCGGGATAATGCCGGCAATGATAAAGTAGTTAAGGCAGGCGATGTACAACAAATGTTTGCAGGGAAGGGTATTTTACACAGCGAGGGCCCAACCGATGAACTTTTAAAAACCGGTGGCACACAGGAGTTGATACAGCTTTGGATAAATGCCCCTAAAGCCAGCAAATGGGATGAACCCTTTTATCAGGCTGCTACCAAAGACCAGCAACCTCATGTACTGTTAAGTGACGGCTTGAACTTCCGCCTGTTAAGCGGCGATTATGAAGGCAAAACCGGCCCTATTAAAAACTTCACACCAGTTATTTCTATAGTTGGTGAAGTAACAGCCGGTAAAACAGCACATTTTACAGCAACACCCGGCTACTGGACTTTGTTATATATTATCCATGGCGATGTGGAAGTGAATGATCATCAGGCAGTATCCGCTCATAATCTCATTGTATTCAGCAAAGAAAATGAAGATATCTCTGTAACCGCGACCACCGATGCGCAGGTATTATACCTTTCGGCCGAACCCATCGAGGAACCTGTTGCCGCTAAAGACAATTTTGTAATGAACACACCAGAAGAAAACGAACAGGCCATTGCCGATTATAAGAACGGCCTGTTCGGAACTTTAAGTTTTTAACCGGGCAGCGCATTTTCTGTATTTAGCGAAACGCTATCGTATTTATCATACAGTTTTAAAAACTTAGATGGATCGATAGGCTGTTCGGTCAGTATTTCTTTTAAACCAAAAAAGAAACCTTCCCGGTTCTGTCCCGGATTAAATATCAAAGTGGTGACAACAACGCTGTCGCTGCTATTACGAAATGCGTGGGGTGTAAACCGGGGGATGTAAACAACAGATCCTTCTGCGGCATCTATCGTTTTATCGGCCAGTTGAACCGTTAGTGTACCTTTATTTACAATAAAAGTTTCGTCCATATAACGATGATAGTGTAGCTGTGCGCCAACGGTGCCGGGTTGCAGCAAAATTTCATACACACCCATTTGGTTATTTGATATCTCGCTGGTTACTTTTAGCGTGATCTTATTGTCTGCTATCGCTAATATCTCTCCTTCGCCAGGGTTAAAGACAATTACTTCGTTTTTTAATACGTCGGTATAATGATTTATTGGAGTACTCATAGTCTTGTATCTTATGCTTTAGTTTTAACTTCATAATTTAAATACCAGCCGAAACCAAACCGGTCTGTAATTACCCCAAAGGCTCCCCATGGGGTATCCTGTAATGGAGAAATAAACCGGGCTTCGGCCGAAAGTTTTTCAAAAAAAGTTTTAACCTCTTCTTTATTTTCGCTGTCGATGCATAAATAAACAGCATTGCCCTGGGTGATACCTGCGGGCTCAGTCAGTTCCGAAGCAAACAGGGTAATACTATTACTAATTAAGCTGGAGTGCAATATGGTATCCGGGGCTTCGTGCGGCATGAATTCGGCCATTGGCGAATTGCCAACTGTTTGCAGGGTTAATTCCCCGCCAAAACAATTTTTATAGAAAGCCATCGCTTCGCGACAGTTTCCATTAAATTTTAAATAAGCATTAAGTTGCGTCATGATAATTTGTTTTAATTGATAAAACAAATTTCCATAACCGCCTGAGTAAAAACATTTACAAATGTTGAGACGCCAAAAAAACTTATAATTCGGCCCTGATGCGACTTAATTGAGTGGGGGTTATACCCAGGTATGCTGCTACTTCGTGCTGTTTTAACCGGGGCTCAAGCGCGGGATAATCTTTTAAAAATTGAACATACCTGGTTTTAGCAGTGTCAGACCGGAAGGCTATTTCCAGTGGCTCCTTCTCAATGATCCAGTGCAGTTCCAGATACCTGATATACATGGCTGCTATATCACTATATTTTTCTGTTAACTGTTTAAAATCGTTAAAATTATACTCCAGCACCACGCTTGGCTCCAGCGCCTTAATGGTAAACATGCTTGGGCCTTTTAGCAATAAAGCGCTGGTTGATGCTACAAAATATCCTTCGGGGAAAAAACGCTTGATAATGGTATCGCCATCCTGGGAGGTATAGCTTTGTGCAAACAGCCCTTCGCCAACAAAGGCAACCATCCTGGGGATCTGCCCTTCCGTTAAAAAAAGGTCATTTTTGTTATACACCTTTCTTTTTAAACCCTTCTCCCAGGCTGTGCGGCTTTCATCCGATAATTTGGCATAGTTGTTTATCCCTTTCCAAAATCTTTCCAGTATATCATCCACAGTTCAACTCCTTAAAATAATTTTCAAAGTTAAACTACCAAGATAGCGCTTATGTTTTTATAATAGCAAATTGTTTGTCTACTTCGCTTTACGGATGTATATATTGCCGTTCATGTTTTTCATCATCATTTCGGGACCGCCGCCATCAATTTTTCCGTAAACCCAATCGTCAATTTTGAGGCTGTACATACCGTTTTTATTCGTTTTTGTAACCGCCGGCTTTTGTGCTGTATTCACCACATCAAAATCGGTATAAATATCGCCACGATCTGATTTGAGCTTTACATTCGCTTTCAGCGTGGCCGGGAAAGTTACATCTACATTGCCGTTTAATGTAGTGAATGCCATCGCCGCTTTAGGATCAATAGATCTGAATGTAACAGTCACATCACCATTAATTGTATTAGCCACCACAGAACCAGAAATACCGGTTAATTTGATATGACCATTCACATTAATTACCTCCAGCTCACCTTTTACATTGGACACCATAATATTACCGTCATTTATAGCAGATAACTTTAGTTTAGCCCCACTTTGCGGCACTTTGATAATTAAATTAACAAACTTGCCGGCACTACCGCCTACATTAATCTCGTTGTTTTTTTCTTCGGCTGTGATATCGAGATTATTATTGCCTATCAGGCGCTTCATGCCGTTGCCATCTTCTTTAACGTGGCCACGTCTTTCTTCTCCCGACTGGGCATCTATCACAATGTCTTTACCTTCGTAGCCTGTTACCGTAATTGATCCACGAACCAGGCCGGCGCTCAATTTATAAGGTTTTCCCGGATCGCTCAGCGGAACAATCAGTTGCCCGGAGCCCCCTTGCGCCCAAACACGCGTGTTTAATAATAAAACTGCTAGGAGGGCACAGGTAATTTTTATAGCTTTTATCATTTTCATGTCTTTAACTTTTATTGTTGCTTTTTAATATAGATATCCCCGTTGAGGGTTTCAAACTTGAATAATTTACCACCTGTCCCTATCCGTACATCGGAGTTTTTGCTGAGTTTAAAGGTTGTACCCTTACTATTTTTTGACTGGGTAGTAATTACTTTGCTAGGCATTACTTCGGCGTTAGGAAAGTCTGTATAAAACTGACCGTTCATACTTTTAAACTCCATATCAGCAGATAATGCTGCGGGATAGGTAACTTTCACCTCTCCGTTTATGGTTTTATAAGATGACGCTTCTGCCGGAACTTTAAGATAATTGGCCGTAACCGCCCCGTTAATGGTATGCGCATCCGTAGCGCCCTTGGCGTTAATGATATCTATAGGGCCATTTATATTATTTAGGTTTAATGAGCCATAAACATCTTTAACCGCGATATGCCCATCATTAATGGTTGATACCCGAAGATTAGTATTGAAGGGTACTTTCACTTTAAACTCCAGACCGATTTTATATTTAACCTCGGTATCATCCCCATCGTGCCAACTGTGATGTGGTTTTGAATTATATGGTTTTTCTATATAGGCTATTACACTATCGGGTTTCTGATCAAAGGCAAGCTTAACTTCATTTTTTCCCTGATTCACGATTTCCTGACTTCTGCCCGAGATGGTTTCATCAATTTCCATGATCACCTTATCGCCCGAATAACCTTCTACATTGATGGAGCCATACACATTATAAATAGCTACCACTCCGCTTTGCAAAGTAAACTGCTTGCTGATGTGTTGTTTAAATTCCTGGGCCGAGGCCGAAAATTGGGCAAAACAAAGCCCTGCTCCCGCCAAAACGGGGATCAATAATTTTTTCATAAACTGGTTTTAAATAAGTTGTGTTATTGTTTCCTTGATCTTTTCACGTACGCCCCGATCCAGATCTTTTTGTTTTAATAATTCTTTAAATGAACCTATCGAACGTTTTTCCTGCAGCTTGAGCATCACATCGGCTATGGCGGATTGCATCAACGGCGAATCCTGGTCTAAGATAGAACGGATAAGCCCTTCCCTAACCTCGGGATGATCAGACAAATGCGCCAATGCATCTAATGTACTCAAGCGTACATTTACATTAGGGTCGTTATTTAAGGTTGCCAACAGCGCGTTGATAACCTGTTTATCAGCATGTTTTATCTCGCTGGTGTAGCTTACTCCTCGCATCCGCTCTGATGCTGATGGGTTTTCCAACAAAGCCAGCATCATGGTTTGTCTTAACTCATGCACCTGCGATGAAAGCGCCTGCAACTGTTGATCTTGTTTATTACTGCGACCGGATGAAAAAATCCAGTACCCACAGGCAAAACTAATGAGCACTACAAGCATACTATAAGCCATTGGCCAGCGTGGCTGCAATTGCCATAAATGGTTCCAGTTGTTGGCTATGTTATCCCAAAAGCCCTTTTTCTCTTCAGCCGATGCTGTAAAAGTATCCAGCATGGCATAAAATTTCACTTTTACATTTACTGATGGTTCTGGTGTTTCCAAATCACCCAGCTCATTCCATAGCTCTTTCATAGCGGCCAATTCTTGCCCGCAAGTATCACAGCCGGCAGCGTGTACCTCCAGATCTGCTTTTTGTTCCGGACTTAACTGTTTATTCATATAATCTGTAAACAGCTCCTGGTATTGCTCACACTTCATCATATTCCTGTTTAGCATTTTCTTTTTAAATAAACCTGTTTTAACTCTTGCATAGCCCAGTGTGCCCTTACTTTAACAGCACCTTCGGTTATTTGAAGTATCTGTGCTATTTCCTGGTACTTTAACTCCTGCAGCCTGCTCATGATCAAAACTTCACGATGATCATTGCTTAAATTCTTCATAGCTCCATGAAGCTCGGTACGCGTTTGTTTGAGTTCAAATTGTTCATCGGCTGTTATGCCTCCTGCAATCCCATCGGCAAAATCAGCAACATCATAGTGCGAAACATTCTGCGATTTCTTTTTATAACTGTCTTTTAATACATTGCGGGCTATCTGGTACATCCATGCCATAAACTCACCCTCGCCGGTAAAACTGTTACGGTATTTGAGCATCTTATAAAAAACAGTTTGAACCATATCTTCACTACCTTCCCGGTTATAGGTCATGTGAAACAAAAAGCCATATAAAGCCCTGTGGTACCGCTCAAAAAGCAGCCCCATTTTTTCCAGTTCCCCGGTTTTAACCCGAAGCATGATGGCATTGTCACTTAGCGTATTCAAACAGGTTTAGTATTTTAATTTACATTGGAGACTTCTGTAAAAAGAAATGGTTACAATAAATTTAATAAATATTGTAATTTATTGATTATGAGTAAAATCAATAAAAAAAAGAAGGCCTCCATGGTGCATGTCGGCCTGTCTTTTCTCGCGGTAAGGTAGGTATAAGTTCTTCGTTACTAATAAATATGCTATTAGTTTATAGCGTCAAGCACTGTAGAGCCTTTGAGCTTTGATTTTTTATCGTACGTTTCTGATTTTATAAAGCGACCCAGTTTTGGAGAAAACCATTCGGCTACTTTAATATGCAAGGGTATACCTATGCCAATCATTTTGATTTTCACGGTAGAATCATAAGTGATTTTATAGCAATCAAAACTACCTGCGTTGGTGGTTACGTTTTCCTCTTTTTCAACCATACGGTTTATAATATCCATCTGCATGGCCGACATAGACTGCCCGCCGTTGCCAATATCAAGAGTAACCGTGCAGTCATCCAATTTTTGACCAACACTTAAATTAAGTGGATAAGCCATGTATTTGACATCTCCCGTGATTTGCATATTGTTGTACTGTTTCATGGAAGAAGCAGGTACAAAGGATTTCATATCAACTTTAATGGCATCACCATCACAGATCATTTCTGTGTCGCCACTGGGGCCTGGTTTTCCATCTTTATCTGTAAACTCGCTATGCACCACTACGGTTGTGGCATTCTTTTTAGTAGCTGTATAGGAGATTTTCCCCAGAGAATTCCCTTTGGTATCCAGATTTACGTAAGTGAGCTTTTTTCCACTTATCGCCCCCACAAACTGACCACAGTTTTGTGCTACGGCAAACTGCGCACTAAAAAGCAGCACTGTGATAATAGTAATAACCCTTTTTATTTTAGACTCTGACATTGGGTGTAAAAGTCTAAGTATGATCTATTATTCACAACAGTACAAACACGCTATCGGTATGCGGTTTTTACGCATTCGTACAAAAACTATATTTTATACTTGTTATTTAGTTATTTGTAACAGGTTTCATAACCTGGTCAAGAACTAATTGCCAGTTGAGTTTCTGCCTGGTATTATTTACCTGTTGTATATCTTTTATATAAGCTGGATTAAAATACGCTGCTAAAGAAAGCGTATAAACACCATTGGCGGGTTCAAATAAGGTACCGGCTTCATATCCTTTTTCGTGATTAGCGGCACGTTGTTTATCAAACGGCACCTTACTGTTCACAAATTCGCCATGAGTTTTAGCTCCCGTTACAAAGGGTACTAAAAAATCGACAGATTTCTGGATGGATGCTCCTTTTTCTGATTGATAGCTAAAATAGTTTTTGCCGCCGGCCCGGTAAATAACCATACTGGCCCTTAATAAAGGTTCAAGCGTATAGGTATGGTAATGCAGTGCGTCCCTTTCCAAAAAATCAAACCCGCTTCCATCAGCATTCAGGTTGACATTGATTTGTTTTTCTAATTCCTGATAAATACGTGGTTCATAACCAGTGTTATGCAACGTAAAGGCAACCAATGTGAGCGTTTTGATCCGGTGCGAGTTCCAGTTATTAAAACTGGTTGTTCTACCCGGTTTTGCGGATGCACTGTTAAACTCCGCTTCGGCCACTTTGATCAACCAACTATCGATCTGTTGTTTTGATTCGGAGGAAACGTTATCCCTGATCAGATCGTAGCCGGTTATCATATCTTCCAGCTTGGTTTCATTGATCGGGTCGCCGTTGGGTTTATTGGTATTTGCCCAGGCTAACAGAAAATCCTGTGCCTTCTGCAGATACGATTTTTGCCGATACAGCCTGTAACAAAAAGCCAACGCATAAATTTTATTACCATCCTGTAATGATTTAAGACTAGCCGTTTTTGCTGGATTACCAGCCAGTACTCCCTGCGACACAATTAATTCAATAGGATTTGGCTGCTCATTCAAAGCCTGTTCGGCAGTTTGTCTGTAGGATTCAAAAATTTTTTTCACCTCACCATTATCCGCAATATTCTTTTTCAATACCTGAATTTCGGCATCATTTAAACTTACATATTGCGCCTTTGCGTAAATTCCTGCGACAAGAAGGCTTATCAATAAAGCTACTTTTTTCATAGATCAATTATGGTTAATTACGGGCTGACTTTTATATAGATGCTGCTTACGCAGCAACGCTTCCAGGTAATAATAGTCGGCATAAATTATAGGCACATCTATTTCGGTACCGGCTGGTTTGTGGCCCGTACTGTGGATGAGTAAAAACCCTTTGCTCCCTCCTGCTTTGGCCTGATATTTTTCACTTAGCGTTTTAACAATCTTATCGGCAGTAGAGCGGTACTCTTTAGCGTTTTTGCTATAAGTACTTAATTCATACAATGCCGAAGCAGCTACCGCGGCAGCCGAAGCATCGCGCGGAACATTGGGTATAGCCGGATCATTGTAATCCCAGTATGGTATCAGATCTGCCGGTAAATTAGGATTGCTAAAAATGAACTTAGCAATATTTTCGGCCTGTTTCAAATAGGCTTTGTTATGTGTTTCGCGATAACACATGGTATAACCATAAAGCCCCCAAGCCTGCCCACGCGCCCAGGCCGATTCATCAGCATAACCCTGGTGAGTTTGTTTGTGCAGTACCTTACCGGTTTCAGGATCATAGTCAATAACATGATAAGAACTATAATCGGCCCTGAAATGGTTTTTCATGGCAGTATTGGCATGAGCAACTGCTATCTTATAAAAAGAAGAGTCGCCCGTTAAACGGGTTGCTTCAAACAACAACTCCAGGTTAAGCATGTTATCAATAATAACCGGAAATTTCCATTGTTTACGGTTATCCCATGATTTGATGGAACCCACAATCGGATTAAACCGGGTTGACAGTGTTTTGGCTGCTTCTATAATCACTTCTTTATAATGCGCATCTTTTGTTAACCGATAGCCATTGCCCACACTGTTATATACCTTAAAACCCATATCATGGGTGCCTCCATTTGTTTTCTCGACCTCAATATTCGCAGTGAATTTGCGGGCAAGATCCATCCACTTTTTATCTTGAGTATACTCATACAAAAACCAAAGCTCGCCCGGAAAAAAGCCGCTGCACCAATCTTTTGAAGGCACCATAACCAATTTTCCATCAACACTTAAACTCCGTGGCGATACAAGTGCTGAATTAGCTGCGTCTGACTTTACGGTGTCAACCTCTTTAAGCATCAGATTGGTTTGTTTTTGTGCAAATGAAAAAGCCTTGGCTACATCGGTTTGTGAAAATACCTTAGTGGTCAAAAGGGTCAGCGCAAAAAATACGGTCAAGTTTTTGGTTCTCATGAGTTTTATAAAAAGTTTATGATCAGTTTGGTTCGTCTAAAGTTTAGGGGGATAAAAGACGCTGATGATGAGTTCAATATTACGACGTATTCCTGCCAAAATAAAAGCATGGCCGGTTAATTTTTACGCAAACGTTTGAGTTACCATTATTCAATCTGGATTTCAACACATTTCCAGGTATATATTTTTCGCAAAAAGCAGGTAAAAAATGCTGTTTAGTTGATGTTTTTATCTAATTTTAGGAAAATACTCATATACTTGTTGAGTTGCCGGGAGAGAGCCAATTATGAATTTTGATGCCATTACTATAAGGGATATTGCCAGGGAATTACATCTATCCGTATCTACAGTTTCTAAAGCCCTGAGAGACAGCTATGAAATCAGCGATAAAACCAAAAAGCTTGTAGTAGAGTTTGCCCAAAAACATAATTACCGACCTAACCCAATGGCCCAAAGCCTTAAAAAAGGGCATAGCAAATCCATTGGTATTGTAGTTTCCAGTATCGATAACCAGTTTTTTTCGCAGGTGATTAATGGTATGGAGTCTGAGGCTTATAGTCAGGGCTACAACGTGATCATTACCCAGAGTCATGAATCATATGAGTTGGAAGTACAAAACGTAGGTCACCTGATCCACCGGGCAATAGATGGTCTTTTAATTTCCATAGCGACTGAGACTGCTGATGTAGAACACCTCAGGCGATTGCAGCAACAAGGCTTACCTATTGTCTTTTTTGATCGGGTAAGTAACGAGATAGATACGCATAAAGTTATAGTCGACAATTTGGGTGGCGCTTACCAGGCTACTATACATTTGCTCGACTCAGGTTATAAAAATATAGCGCATATTACCAGCTCGGTAACATCCTCTGTCACCAACCAGCGGCTGGCCGGCTATGTAGATGCTCTTGTTGAAAGAGGCATTGAAGTAAAGGAGCAAAACATTAAATACTGTTTGCACGGTGGCCTTAACCTGGATGAGCTGGAACAAGCGATAGATGAGTTGATGCAGACAGAGCCACGCCCGGATGCTATTCTTACCGCCTCTGACAGGATCACGACATCCACCATGACCTTGCTGCATAAAAAAAACATAAGAATACCACAGGACGTAGCATTAGTTGGTTTTTCCAATACTGTACTGGCCGATGTATTAAACCCTTCCCTTACATCAGTAAACCAACCTGCTTTTGAAATTGGCAGAAAGGCAACCGAAATGTTATTGAGCATCATTAACAGCAAACGTCCGGTTACCGAATTTGAGAATGTGATTTTACCTACCGAGCTGTTTATCAGGAGTTCATCAGCCAGCAAGCATAAATAAATTTTATCTCTTATTTTAAAAAGCTACCCGAACTGTTTTAACAACAATTCATCTTCATGAAATACACCTTAGTGTAGGGATAATTTTATATTTCCAAATTTTTCGAAAACGATTGCGTAAATAAAATTGGGGCAAAGTGTAAAACACCATATCAAATGTAGGTACTTTTGATATGTGTCATTCGCCTGAATTAGGTGATCACCCATTTATAAACCCTGTATTAATTATTAAAGTTTGCTGTATGTGTAAGGTTGTACCCTCATATTTTGTAAATGCTATTGATCAGCCACTAAACATAGTAAGTGTAACCGATACCCATATGCATTAATGACAGGATACCTGCGTGCGGTCATGCAATTTATTGACAGTGTAAAATAGCGTACTAATAACCACCTAAAACCAATAAAACCAAAACTTACTAAAACGAGAGTGAATATGAAAGAATAACAGACAAAACCAGTCTGGTGACAGACGCCCTTCCCCCTCATTTAAGGTTTCCTCAAAAAAATTAAGTAACGAAAGTTGCACGGGAATCCTATTGCCAATTTTTTAAACCTAATTAATACCATAAACAAAGAATATGAAGAGAAAAGCTTTAATTTTTAGCGTATTCAGAAGCACATCGCTGCAATTAGCGCTTATTTGCTTTTTACTGACCGGTGCTTTTGCAAGCGTTAGTTCAAAGCCTGGGGCTACGCCAATGAAAACAGCCGGCAGTTTAAAAACTGCAGCCGATATAAAAATAACCGGTCGCGTTATCGACGAGAAAGGCTTACCCCTACCCGGTGCCAGTATACGGGTAAAAGGTACAAAAGCGGGTACTACTACCGATATTGACGGTAAATACTCCATCACGGTACCCGACAATAATGCTGTTCTGGTATTTACAACTATTGGGTATACCGCACAGGAAATACCGGTTAACGGACGTAAAACCATTGATGTTCAATTATTAAACAATGCTAAGGACCTGAACGAAGTTGTGGTAGTAGGCTATGGAGCTCAAAAGAAGCGCGATGTAACCGGTGCGGTAACCTCAACTAATTTAACCAACGTTACCAAGACTCCCGTTTTTGGAACAGCCCAGTTACTGCAGGGTCAGGTAAGTGGTGTGCAGGTTACGCAAACCAATGCACAACCAGGTGCCAGTTTTAGCGTGCGTATCAGGGGCACCAACTCCATTACTAACAGCAGCGAGCCTTTATATGTAGTTGACGGCTATGCCGGCGCAGATATATCTGCCATAAACCCTAATGATATTGCTACTATGGACGTATTGAAAGATGCATCTGCAGCGGCTATTTATGGTAACCGTGGCGCCAATGGCGTAGTTATTATCACTACCAAAACCGGTAAAGCAGGCCAAAATAATGTTTCGGCCGATGTATACTCCGGTGTTCAAAGAGTAGGCAAAATATTAGATTTGATGAATGCATCGCAATTTGCTGTATATCTTGACTCGGTAACGGCCTATAACAATGTGGGCTCAAAAACACCAAAACCACTGCCCTTTACCCAGGATCAGATCAACAGCTTAGGCGTCGGTACCAACTGGCAAAAAGAGTTATTTCGTACAGCTCCCATTACCAATGCCAACCTTTCTATCAGTGGTGGCAGCGAGCTTACCAAATACCTGGTAAGTTTTAGTTACTTTGATCAAAAAGGTATCATCCTTAATTCCGGATATAAAAGAGGCACCTTGCGTTTTAATTTCACCCATGACATCAGCAAAAAACTATCATTTGGCCTTAACTCCCAAGTATCTTATGATCAGCAAAACATCGCTAACGTAAATACAAGCGGTGGTGCCGGTGGTGGTACATTGCTTGATGCCTTACGGATAAGCCCTACTATACCGGTTTATGATGCTAGCGGCGCGTTCACTTTTCAAAATGGCCCTACCGGATATGCGGATATATTGGGTAACCCTATTGCGGCAGCTACCTTAAATACCGATGTTGACAACTCCCTGCGCTTGTTTATTAATGCATATGGCGAATACCAGATAACAAAAAACCTGAAATTCAGGTCGAGCTTTGGTACTGATGACCGTTTTGAGAAAGAAAGGATCTTCAGACCAAACACCACTTACCTGGGCTTAACCACCAATGGTTATTCATCAATCATTAATCCTTCTAATCTGGATTGGTTAAATGAAAACACGTTAACCTATAATGCTACTTTCAATAAAATACATACCATAACCGCGTTGGCAGGTTTTACCTATCAAAACTCCCAATACAGAGCCAGTACAGCAACGGCACAATCATTAACTACCAATAACTTAGGCACAGATGGTTTAGGTGCGGGTACCAGCTTAAATGCCACATCAACTGCCAATGGACGCCGACTGGCATCATTTATAGGCAGGGTAAATTACAGTTTGATGGACAGATATTTATTAACTGTGTCTGTACGTCGTGATGGTTCTTCCGCTCTGGGTGCCAATAACCGCTGGGGTACATTTCCGTCAGGCGCATTGGCCTGGAGGGTATCAAGCGAGGAGTTTATGCAAAACATCAAAACCATTAGTGATTTAAAATTGCGTTTAGGATATGGTATTGTGGGTAATCAGAGTATCCCTGTTAATTCACCTTATGCGCAGTATGCTTTGAATAGCTATGTTCTTAACGGCGGCCGTAGTGTAGGTTTTTCGCCCAATAATATTCCAAATGATAATTTACAATGGGAACAGACCCGGTCATACAATATTGGTGTAGACCTAGGTTTATTGAACAACCGAATTACCTTTAATGCGGACGTGTATGATAAAAAAACCACTAAATTATTGTTCCAGCGCCCTGTACCCTCTACAACCGGTTTTACCACTTTTCAGGACAACCTGGGTGCCATGAGCAATCGCGGTATTGAGTTGGCTTTAAATACTACCAACATCAGCAGCCAGTTTATAAAATGGACTACCGGTATCAATTTTGCCAAAAACATCAATAAAATATTAGATCTGGGTGGCCCTCAAAGCGTACTTACCGGTACTGTAAGCTCCAGCTTATATCCGGGCGGTCAAAACTCATCCATACTGCAGGTAGGTAAGCCTATCGGCTCATTTTATGGCTATGTGTATGATGGTATATGGCAATCAACACAGCAAATTGCCGCAAGCGGAATAACCAATGCTGTTAAACCGGGCGATCCGCGATATAAAGATCTGAATGGCGATCATATCATCAACGCGTCTGACCGTACCATCATCGGTAATGCTTTACCAAAATTCACTTACGGTTTTAACAGTAATTTAACTGTTGGGCAGTTTAACCTGTTTGTATTGATACAGGGTGTTTATGGCAATAAGATCATGAACGAGAACAAAATTGAGACCGAAAACGGAACTACCAACGATAATAAACTGGCTTATGTGTTAACCAGAAGCTTTGGTATGCCGGGCTCTGATAACTCCTTGCCAAGCGTGGGTAGTACCTTGCGTCGCAGTTTAGGTCCAACCAGTGATATATTAGAGAATGGGAGTTATTTAAGATTTAAAACTATCACTTTAAGCTATAATCTGCCATTGCCAAAAGTGAGTAAGGTATTTAAATCTGCCAGCGTATATGTAACGGGACAAAACTTGTTCACCATTACCAAATACTCAGGTTATGACCCGGAAGTAAATACTTATGATACGGCAAGCGGTAACTATACTTCATTAGGTACCGATTATAACCCGTATCCAAATATCAAAACCTACACTTTGGGCTTAAGATTAGGCATGTAACCGGTAATTATTTAAACAGAGAAAATCATGAAAAAGATATATATATTATGTGCTTTGGCTGGATTAACTTTTTCTTCCTGCAAAAAGCTGTTAGACGAAAAACCAACCAGCGTTTTAACCAATACCAACTTTTATCAAAGTGCTGCCGATGCGCAGGCAGCGGTTGTAGGCGCTTTAAGCCAGTTACAGCCCCAGGCTTACTATCAGCGTACGGTTTATATTATGGGTGAGCTTTCTGGCGATTGTCTTATCCCCCTGCTTACGCAAAATCAGGAGCGTATTGATATGTACAAGCTAACTTACACTCCATCAAACATCGAAATAAACAACTGGTGGGTAAATAGCTACAAACTGATCAGCAGGGCCAATGATATTTTGGCCAACGTACCCAAAATCACCATGGATGTCCCTACCAAGAACAACCTATTGGGTAACGCCAGTTTTTTACGCGGCATGGCTTACTTTGACCTGGCCAAAAGCTTTGGCGATGTTCCATTGATCACACATCCGGTGGTTGACAAAAACGATCCGGATTTTTCTCCGTCAAGAACAGCGGCAAGCAAAGTATACGCTCAAGCTATTGCCGATCTGTTGTTTGCCGAAGCTAATTGTTTATCAGAAGATAAAATATCATCGGCTAATAAAGGGATGGTATCATCAGGTGCGGCATCAGCTATGCTGGCCCGGGTTTACCTGCAAAGGGCTAGCACCACCTTTGCCGATCCGAACGACAATCAGAATGCCCTTGCCGAATGTAATAAAGTGATCAATTCAGGCCTTTACAAACTGATGCCGAATTATACTGACGTTTTTAACTGGGATATCAAATACTTCCCACAGCAAACAGAACACATTTTTGATGTGCAGTTTGGCAGCAATAACACCACTACCACACAAAATATAACCGTGCGTATGTTTACACCGCTGGCCGGTGGCGGTTCCGGATCATTTGTGGCTAACCCTTATGTGTTCAACAATCTTTATTTTGGAGCCGATGTAAGAAAAGCCTGGAACGTAACCAACAAAGTAACCGATTCAAAAGGAGTTACCACAACCGTTTCTCCCTGGATCAGCAAATATAAAGACCCGCAATGGGTACAGGGAAGCAATAACTCCCGCATGAACTGGATCATACTGCGTTATGCCGACGTATTGATGATGCAGTCAGAAGCCATGAATAACCTTAACCCAGGCGATCCTGCCAAATTTAACGGGCTAAATACGGTGAGGGACCGAGCAGGTTTATCTGCCGTGCACTTAAGTTTGGCTAATACGCCTACACCTTCGGCTTTTATTGATACGTTGGTAAAAGACCGCGCCCGTGAACTTTGCGTAGAAGGGCATCGTCGTTGGGATCTGATCAGGTTGGGTCGCATTAAACAAGTTGAACAGACGATTAATGGTTTTACCCTTCCGGATAATCTGTTGCTGCTACCCATACCCCAACCAGAGCGCGACGTAAATCCTAACTTAACTCAAAACCCTGGATATTAATCATGACATACAGACACATCATCCTGTTTCTGTTAATACCCCTATATTTTACCGGCTTTGCACAACGCAAAGCCGGTAAAACTGTTTTTATATTGCTTGATGAGCAAGTGCTTAAGCAATGTAAACAGCAGTATCAAAATAAAGACACGGCTATGGTAGCTCAGGTTAGCAACCTGATTATTCATGCCGATAGCCTAATAAGTGCAGGCCCTTACTCGGTAACCTTTCATAAAACAAAACTGGCTCCCAGTAATGATAAACACGACTATGTGAGCCAGGCGCCTTATTGGTGGGCCGATTCCTCCAAAAAAGACGGTAAGCCATACATCCGCAAAGATGGCCGCCGCAACCCCGAAATTTATTTATTGCATGATGGCAGCCAGATGGGCAGCTTATGCAATAGCGTAGAGCAGCTCACCCTGGCCTGGTACTTTACAGGTAACGAAAAATACACACAGAAAATTAAAAGCTTACTGCAGGTTTGGTTCATAAATGCCGATACCAGGATGAATCCCAATTTAAACTATGCACAATATATTCCCGGGCTTAATGATGGCCGGGGTATTGGCATTATTGAAACCACGGGATTAACCGTTATCCCCGATATGCTTGCCCTGCTGCAACCAAGCAAAAACATCGATAGTGGTTTGGTAGATGGTATAAAACAGTGGTACAAACAATACCTGGATTGGCTGGTAACCAGTAAAAATGGCAAATCGGAACATAGTCAGATCAACAATCACGGTACTTATTATGACCTTCAGGTAGTTGATTTTGCTTTATTTACCGGCAACCCGGCTTTAGCCAAACAAACCCTGCAGCAAACCACTATCGCCAGGATCGATCAGCAATTTACACCTGATGGTGCCATGCCGCTGGAACTCATCCGCACCAAATCATGGGGCTATGCCAACATGAACCTTTGGGGCTGGTGCCGCCTGGCTAAAATGGCGACGCTGGTGAATGTAGATCTTTGGCATGAACAAACCATCGACGGCAAAGGCATCAAAACGGCCATCAACTGGCTCATGCCTTACGCGCTTAAACAAAAAGCATGGACTCATGAGCAAATTGAGCCAATTACCTATGGTACATTTACCCGTATCGTTCGTAGCGCTGCAGCTGTTTATCCGGATGATAACTTCAAACAATATTTAAAAGAACACCCAATAAAAAATCAGTTAAACGATATCAATTAACAGGTTTTTAATCTACTTATGAAAAAAACAGTATTATCCCTTTTAACTTTTATTAGTGTTTTTGTTCAGTTGAGTTACGCCCAGCAAAAAACAAGACTTACCGGTAACTGGGAGTTTTTGAAGCAGGATATCGGTAGCGTGTGGGAAGCCGTTCGTCCGGTTACACCCGGCAATCCTGAGAGTGTACCGGTCTGGCAAAAGGTAAGCCTGCCCCATTGTTTCAACGCCCGTGATGCTGTTGATCCGGATATCAATTATTACCAGGGGCCGGGTTGGTACCGCACCCAATTGGATATCAAAAACCCTTATGCCAATGGTCATGCCCTGCTACACTTTGAAGGCGCCGGGCAAAAAACCGAGGTATATGTATACACCACCAAAGTAGGCGCTCATTTGGGTGGCTATGATGAATGGACAGTAGATATAACCCAGGCAGTAGAAGATTTCAAAAAAACAGATGTATACCAGAAAAGATTTAAAGGTCGTATACCAGTGGAGATCAGGTGTGCTAACTCCCGTGATCTGGAAACCATTCCCTCACAATTATCCGATTTTAATGTTTACGGCGGCTTGTACCGTTACCTGAACCTGGTTTATGTTCCAGCTGTTTCGCTGGATAAAATATTTGCTTCGGCTCAAACCGATAAAGAAGGTAAGCAAGGCGAGCTTCAGGTTAAAGCCAGATTTTATAACCCTGCTAATAGCTCAGCAGCTGATTGTTTGATCAAATTAATCGATCCTCAAGGTAAAGTTGTTGCGGATAAAACTTTCCAACTCAATAGTTTAACCGGTGATGTTTCCATAGGATCATTTCAGTTAAAAAGGCCAAAGTTATGGTCGCCTGCCGATCCTGCTTTGTATACGGTTGAGGTATCTGTAAAATCGGGTGATCAGGTTGATGTGCAAACCGAAAAAGTAGGTTTCCGCAATTTTGAATTAGCGGATAACGGCCCCTTCTATCTGAATGGAAAACGTTTGTTATTACGCGGTACACATCGTCATGAAGATCAGGCTGGCGTTGCCGAGGCTATGACCGATGATATGATGCGCCAGGAAATGCAGATGATGAAAGATATGGGTGTTAACTTTATCCGTTTAGGGCACTATCAGCAATCCCGTACCATATTGAATTTATGCGATAGCCTGGGTATACTGGTTTGGGAAGAAGAACCCTGGTGTCGTGGAGGTCTTGGTGGCGAAGGTTATCAGAACCAGGCCAAGCAAATGATGACCAACATGATTGAGCAGCATTTTAATCACCCGGCCATTATTTTATGGGGATTAGGTAATGAGAATGATTGGGAAGGTGATTTCCCGGTGTTTGATAAAGAAAAGATCCGGGAATTTATGAAAGCACAGAATGACCTGGCCCATCGTTTGGATCCTTCGCGCAAAACTACCATCAGGCGTTGTGATTTCTGTAAAGATATACCCGATGTGTATTCTCCCTCTATCTGGGCAGGCTGGTATCGTGGCTTATTCACCGAATATAAAGCCACATCCGAAGAAGAATTTAAAAAAGTAAAACACTTTTTCCATGCCGAATGGGGTGGCGACAGTCACGCCTTGCGTCATTCCGAAAATCCGGATAAGGCATTGAGCAATATCAAAGCGGGAACAGGCACCGACGAACGCCTGGGCGATGCATCCCTGTACGGCGGAGCAGCCCGCGCCTCTAAAGATGGTGACTGGAGCGAAAGCTACATCTGTAACCTGTTCGACTGGCACCTGAAAGAACAGGAAACCATGACCTGGCTTACAGGTTCAGCGTTTTGGATCTTTAAAGACTTCTCCACTCCCATCCGCCCGGATAACCCTATCCCCTACATGAATCAGAAGGGTGTGGTTGAACGCGATCTTACACCAAAGGAATCGTATTACGTTTTTCAGTCTTACTGGACGGATAAACCGATGGCTCACATCTACGGTCATTCCTGGCCAGTACGCTGGGGTGATGCAGGTGAAGAAAAGATGGTAAAAGTATACTCCAATTGTGATAATGCCGAGCTTTTTGTAAACGGTAAAAGCTACGGTATAAAAAAACGCAACAGTCAGGATTTTCCAGCGGCTGGTTTACGTTGGATGGTGCCTTTACAAGCGGGTAATAATGATATCAAAGTAATCGCCCACAAAGGCAAACAAACCGTTACCGACCAGATCAGTCAGCAATACCAGACCGAGAAATGGGGTAAACCGGCCAAAATTGTGATCGAAAAAGTGAAAGATGAAAACGGTGAGGCCACTATACAAGTAAAATTACAAGACAGCAAAGGTGTACCATGTCTTGATGCTGTAAACTGGATAGTGTTTTCCTTAACCGGCGATGGTACCTTGATAGATGATCTGGGCACCTCACGGGGTTCGCGCAAAGTACAAGCCTATAATGGCCGCGCCTTGATCAGCATAAAAACAAACAATGGCAAAAGCGTGGTGGGTGTTCAATCGCCGGGCTTACCAACCGCATTTATTAATTTATAAGCTATGTTTAAAATACGGTATCTATTATTTCTTTGTTTGCCATTACTCCTAATAAGTTGGCAAACAGATACAGGATTACCTGTTAAACAACAGGTAACAGCTACTTTAAAAGCCGATATACTAAAAGAAGCTTCCTGGGCCCTTCAGCAGGCGCCTGTAACCGTTACTGCCGAAACCTGCCCACGCAGTTCGGGAGGTAAACATGATTTCTATTCCGAAGGCGATTACTGGTGGCCAAATCCACAGGACCCCAACGGACCGTACATACAAAAGGATGGATTGACCAATCCGCAGAACTTCACAGCACACCGTCTGGCTATGATCCGTTTTAGCCGGATCATTGGAGCACTAGCATCGGCTTATCAAATCACAGGCGATAAAAAGTATGTTAAACAGGCAATCTGGCATTTGAAAGCCTGGTTCATCACCCCCGAAACCAAGATGAACCCTAACCTGCAATATGCACAGGCCATCAAAGGTGTAGCCACCGGTCGGGGTATTGGTATTATTGATACCATACAGTTAATGGAGGTGGTACAGGGACTGGAGACCATGCAAAACTCCCCTCTTGTTGATCAGCAAACACTGGCAGGTATCAAAAGCTGGTTCAGCCAATACATTACCTGGCTTACCACCCATCCATATGGTAAAGACGAAATGAATGCCAAAAACAATCATGGTACCTGCTGGGCTATGCAAACCGCTTGCTTTGCCAAATTTACGGGTAATAAAGAGGTCATGGATTTTTGCCGTAACCGCTTTAAAGAAGTATTACTCCCCAGTCAGATAGCAGTAGACGGTAGTTTTCCTTTAGAGCTTAAACGCACCAAACCTTATGGCTATTCGATATTTAACCTGGATGCCATGACCACCCTATGCCAGATACTGAGCGATAAAAACGATAACTTATGGACCTACCAAACACCCGATGGTCGCTCCATCAAAAAAGGGATCGAGTTTTTATATCCCTTTTTAAAGGATAAAAATACATGGCCCTACGCTCATGACGTAATGCACTGGGAAAGCTGGCCGGTGGCCCAACCCTCCCTGGTATTTGGCGCGGCGGCTTATGATAATGCCGCTTGGCTCGATACCTGGAAAAAACTGGATCATGCTCCCACAGACGAAGAGATCATCAGAAACTTACCGGTAAGGCACCCGCTTATCTGGCTCAATTAAAAACTATAAAAAAAGCCCGGTTCAATTGAACCGGGCTTTTTTTATTAAACCAATGCTGCCGAACTAAGCTTATACCGTTCTATCGACGATTTGAAAACTTCCCTGGCTACCTGTGTTAAATTTTGCCACTCAAAACCACCATAAATACTATCAAATTCTATCTGTTCAACCCGCCTGATCACCTCGGTCAATTCATTTTCTGGCAAGGGAATTACGTTGGGATAGCTGTGCATAAATGCTACATGTTTTTTGCTTTTGGCCACATAGATGCTATCACCGGCAAGCAATGTGCCGTCTGCTGATAGGCCTGGTACTCGCAGCACGCTGCTACCGGGAAAATGGCCACCGGTATTGATGATGGAGATACCATCCCATAGCTGCCGCTCGCTTCCCTGCCAAAATCTAATGCGTGGGCCTTTGTTAAACATCCATTGGTCATCAGCAGCATGGATATAAACCGGGCAGTCAAATACCTGTGCCCATTCGTTCACATTGCTGTAAAAGTGAGGGTGCGAAAAAGCGATGGCTTTTATTCCTCCTTTTGAGCTAATAAAATCAATGATCTCCTGATTAAGTAACGGGATGCAGTCCCATAAAATATTTCCCTCAGGCGAAATTACCATTAAAGCCCTGTTTCCGAGCGCGAATAATGGTGTTACCTGCAAGGAGAAAAGCGTGGGGCTAAGCTCTCTGATCAATACCTGGTGATTAGCCGTTATTTCGGCTGAATTAGTCCAGTTTTGACCATCCTCGGTCAGGTATTGCCGATCGTCATTGCATATCGGGCAAAATTCAGGTGACGATAATGTTGTTTTATATTGTGTACCACAGGTACAGCAAGTGTTTTTTAGGTGTTCGCTAATATCTCCGTTCATATCTGGTTAGATTAATTACGATCTAATTTCGGACATTGCTGGACCATTCATGTAGTCCAGATATTCCAAACAAAACAGTCCAGACATTAATGTATTAATCGATAGCATGATCGGTTTCGATATCCTCTCCCTTCCACACCTTTTTGGCAGTCCAATCCTCATCAGCTTTTTGCCAAAATTCATCAGATGATGGTAAGCCCAGGATCAGGAAAGCTTCCGAACAAAGGTAAAGGCTCCCGGTAGAGATATATCCTTCACCAATATCGGGTTGGTGTCCGTACAAGCCAACCTGTAGCCAGCCTTGAGCATCAAAAGTGCCAGGGGCTTCCACTTGCCTTTTGACGAGCGTATACAAAGCCGCCCTCACCTGCTGAGGTTTTATGCCACTGGGCAAAGCCTGCATCAACGCTATTTTTGACAATAACTGAAAAGCGCCAAAACGATAAGCCAGCGAACGGCCGATGGGCGGATAAGTACCCTCGGGAGATATTAACCGTTCCTGTATACCGGCATAACGGCGGGCGCGTTTTAATGCTGTATCATAAGTATTCTTTTGGTCGACACCAGCGTCCTGCAGCGTTTGCAGCACATCCAACAACATGGGTTGTATCACAAAACTATTGTAATAATCCCAATGAAAATCGGCACCGTCACCATACAGGCCATCACCCTTGTACCAGAGTTGGTGTTGTTTAATAGCATAATCCATCCGCATCCTGTCGCCATAGTTATCAAATTTCAGCAAGGCTGCTTCAATAGTAGCACTGAACAATAACCAATTGTTGTATCCCGGTGTAATAACCCGTGTTGATTTGAACGCGGCAATAATATTAGCTTTGGTTGGTGCATCCAATGGATCCCATAACTGATGTGGCGCGCGTAATAAGGCCTGTGCCAAAAAGGCGGCATCAACTACGGGTTGAGCGCCTTTGTTAAAATTCATAAAATCGGCGCTATTGGGGTCGGTAGCGTTGTGAAGGGCCAAACGCGCCAGGTTGATATACTTTTTGCGTAATATACCTTCCGGGGTTTGGGCCGGACCTAATTCCAGCCAGGGTGCCATGCCCGCCAGTAAGCGACCAAATGCTTCCAGGTAAGTATAATTTTTACGATCGCCGGTTTTAGCTTCCACCGGCATTTGCTGTTTGAGCTCATTTTTACTCAAGGTGATCAATACCGGATTGGCTATTTTCACCAGCGATTTAATCAGGTATTCCCGTTCCTTTTGACCGGGATCATTATTTACCGGCGATTGGGCCATCACTATACCTGATAACGACAGGCATAGCATCAAACAAAAAAATTGGTTACGCATTACAGGAGTTTAATTTTCGGTTTTACCGGGGAACTTATCAAACAAAGCTTTTAGCTCCTTTGCTTTTTCAGGATACTCCTGGATAACATTGGTGCGTTCACTCGGATCGTATGACAAGTTAAACAATTCTATTTTAGATTCCTGTGCCTGGTTTAATATGCCACCATTGGTATTGGCCGATTTTACTTCACGGTACTTCCAATCGCCTTGCCTTACGGCTTCGCAGATTCCGTTGTTTACATAATAGATCTCCCGGTGTTTTGGATGACGCCCACCTTTGCCCAACAACACATCAGAGATAGATTGACCGTCGAGTACCCGCCCTTTGGGCAAAGGAGCATTTACCCATTGTGCCAGCGTTGGTAATACATCCAGGTTGCTTACCATGCTGGTGATGGATGCGCCAACGGGGGTGTGGTTTTTCCAGTAAACGATAAATGGTTCGCGTACGCCGCCTTCATAACTTTGCCCCTTGCTGCCGCGGAAAACGCCTGCGGTACCCGCATCCCAGGGCTTGGTAGCCCCATCACCCGACATACGTGACGGAAACTCGATCCAGGGCCCGTTATCGCTCGAAAACATAAATATGGTATTATCGGCCAGGCCCTGTTTCTCCAGCTGTGCCCAAACTTCGGCTAAACTGGCGTCGAGCTGTTCCACCACATCACCCAAGTGACCACCATCGGAGCGGCCTTTATTTTGCTGCGATGAAGCAAAGGCAACCGGCAAATGCGGTACATTATGCGCCAGGTACAGGAAAAATGGTTTGCCTTTCTTTTGCTCTTTGATGTACCGGATAGCCTCGTTTTTATACAGATCGATCAGGGATGAATCGGCCGGTTTGATCACTTCCGGTTTATGTCCCCTGAATATTTTAAGTGTCGTATCCGTTTTAACGTATGGATACTTATAGTCATGGCTGTACAACATACCATAATAAGAGTCGAAACCTTGTGCCATGGGATGGTTATAAGGTTTATGATCGCCTAGGTGCCATTTACCAATCATGGCAGTTTTATAACCCACAGCCTTCAGCATTTCGGCAATGGTTACTTCCTGATCGGGCAAACCTAATTCCGACCCCGGAGGTATGGGATAAGGCAGGTTCATCCGCGAAGCATAACGCCCCGTTAACAACGATGCCCTTGACGGCGTACAGCTTGGACTGGATACTACATAATTGGTTTCACGAACACCTTTTTGAGCCATTTTATCCAGGAATGGTGTTTTGATGACCGGGCTTCCGTAACAGCTCAGGTCAGAATAACCCATATCATCGGCTAGTACAAAAATAATATTTGGCCGCTGCTGCGCTTTGGCATTTAGGGTGATAAAAAGTAATACAAGCCATATCAGCTTGGTAGATATTTTGCCCGGGAAAAGTCTCATACAGGTTTGTGTAATTTATCCAAAGTAACCGATTGACGTTTTACTTTGCAAGCGGTATCTGTTATTATTTTTGTTACAATGATTTGATCTTGTTCCAGTCGACCACGCCAACTTTTTGCGCCCATTGCAGGTATTCGGCTTCGAGAGCTTTTACTTTATCGGGATATTTGGCCGCGAGGTTATTGGTTTCAGACCGATCGGCATCCAGATCATACAACTCCCAGGGCTGGTCAATTTCGGCAACCAGTTTCCAGTTCCCTTTTCTGATGGCCCGGCTGCCTTCATGCTCCCAGAAAATAGCATCGTGGCCATTCCAGGGTTTGTTAAGCAGTACGTTTTTCAGACTGAATCCTTCCAGCGGTGTCAATTGCCTGTTTTTGAATACCTGCGGATAAGTAACACCCGCCAGATCAAGACAGGTAGGCATCAAATCGATAAAATGGGCGGGTTGCGTATTGGTACTGCCCGCTTTTATAACACCTGGAAACCAGGCAATAAAGGGCGTTGCGATGCCGCCTTCGTGCGTATTTCTTTTAAACAGCCTGAACGGCGCATTACTCACATTGGCCCAGGGAATTTCGTAACTGTCAATGGAATTTACCGAACCGGGTGTGCCATTCTTTTGTATTACGGTCGACAGGCTTTTTACCTCATCGGCACTGCCGCCATTGTCTGATGCAAAAAGTACAATGGTGTTTTTATCTTTCCCCAATTGTTTGAGTTTGTCCATGATCTCACCTATACCCGCATCCATCCTATCAATCATGGCCGCGTAAATAGCCATACGGGTACCCCATTTATCTTTTTCTTCGGGCAATAGTGAGTCCCATGCTGGTGCCCGGCTGTCACGATCGGATAGCTTCCAGTATTTTTTGATGATACCGCTGGCCACCAGTTTTTCGTAGCGTTGTTTACGCAGTTTATCCCAGCCTATCAGATATTTACCTTTGTAACGGGTAATGTCCTCGGGCAAAGCCTGGATAGGCCAGTGCGGAGCGTTGTAGGCTACATATAAAAAGAACGGCGACTTATCGGCCTTGATCTCTTCTAGCGATTGTTTAGCGAAATCGGTAATAGCCTGGGTTAAATATTTGGAAGTATCATTCCGGGTGATCTCCCTATCATTCAGCATAAAGGTGATCTTGCTGCCATCGTTATATAGCGGGGCCGAATTAAAATAGCTGCTGCCATTGTTCAGCATGGTAAACGATCTATCAAACCCGCGGTTAAAAGCCAATGCCGATGGTTGTAAACCCACATGCCACTTGCCCGATACAATAGTATTGTAACCTGCGTTGCTCTTCAGCAATTCGGCAATGGTAGCACAGTGATCATTCAGATAGCCCTGGTATGCCGGCGAACCTTTATACTTTACCATATCGCCCACACCAGCCTGGTGCGGATATAAGCCGGTTAATAGCGATGTGCGGGATGGGCAACACCTGCCGGCATTATAAAACTGGGTCATTTTCAAACCCTCGCGGGCGAGTTTATCAATGTTGGGCGTATGGATCTCGGAGCCAAAACAACCCAGATCGGCAAAACCCATATCATCAGCTAAAATGATGACGATATTGGGTTTGGCTATTTGCTCTTGCGCGAAGGTAATGCCCGGGAGCAGGAATAAAACAAGAAATAGTAAACGTTTCAATGGTGGTGGTGGTTATTATCTTACACTAAATGTCAATTCGAACGAAGTGAAAAATCTAATACACCGGGATATAATAGCGTATAAGATTTCTCCTCGTTCCTCGTTCGAAATGACAGGAGGAAATATGATGACTACTTGGTTTTCGCGATACTTGAGGTGGTCTGATTAACCACTGCTTCAACCTGGGCAACTGATGAAAAACCTTGTTTTTTCCAAACCTCTTTTTTGTTTTGATACAGCACCAGGGTTGGCAGTACATTTACTTTCAATTCTTTGGCCAGAGCGGTATTATCGTACACCTCGATACTGATGATCTTTGGGGTAAAACCGGTTTTGGCTTTCAGCGAATCCAGTACAGGTACCAGTTTTTTGCAGGCGCCGCAATATCTCGAACCAAAATCAACCAGTACCAGTTGTGATGAACCAGTCAGCTCGGTAAACTGTGCCTTTGTTAAAGAAACTCCTTTTCTAGTAGTCGAAATAATAGGATAACCAGAACCGATCCAGTTGGCTAAACCACCCGGAAGCTCTTCTACATCTTTAAATCCTTTGGCGCGCAATTCGTTGGATAAAACCTTGCTGCGGCCGTTGGCAATGGAGTATACAAAAGTTGGTTTGTCCTTAGAAAGCGCATCCAGGCGCTGCTGATAGTCGGCGGCTTTAGCATCTACATTAACAGCACCCTTGATATGGTTCTGCACAAATTCTTCGCCCGAACGTGCATCCAGTATCTGCGCACCTTTAGATTGTTTAAGCTTGGCCGCAAAGGCCTCCAGTGATAACAGGGGTTTATCGATTTGGGCTTGCACATGGGCAATCCCCGTGGCGGTTACGATTACCGCCAGCAAAAAGCTTCTTATTTTTTTCATTTTTTTAGTTTAGTATCTATTTAGTATCAAGTAATTAGTATCAGGTATCAAGACAGAAGTTTATAAAGGCGAAGAATCAGACTTACGAAGTTTTGAAAACTTCGTAAGTCTTTAAGCAAGGGCTAAAACGCTCTACTGACTACTCACCATTCACCACTCACTTCTCTCCCACCTTATTCGTTATTTTCCAAATGATGGATCCTCTTATTGATGACATCATCGCGGTCAATAAAGGGGTAGATATTGTTCTTTTTAGCTTCGGCATCAAACAGGTCTTTTAGCTCCTTCAATTTTTCGGGATATTTTTTGGCCAGGTCGATACGCTCATTAAAATCCTCGTTCAGGTTGTACAACTTCCATACATCCTTATCATAGTTGCGCTCCGGGAGGGTTTTACCTTGTGGAAAATTGAGCAGATCGATATTATCCGGACGATGCGCGGCTTCGGCTTTCCAGCCATCTTTATAAATGGAGCGGGAAGTGAAGATGTAATAATACTGTTTGGTATGCAGTGTGGGCGCCTGCGCATTATTAAACGAACTGAACAAGGATTTGCCCTGCAGTGTATCCTGTTTAATACCCTTAATATACTCCGGCAACTTTAAACCAGCGGCCTCAATAGTGGTTGGGAATATATCCGAAACGTGACCATATTGTGTACGGATGCCACCTTTCTCCTTGATGAGTTTTGGATAATAAATGATCAGCGGATTGTGCGTGCCACCTTCGGCATCGGCATCAGATTTCCAGTATTTGAACGGTGTGTTGGCAGCCTGAGCCCAACCCAGTGGGTAATTGGTTGAAGCTTCCGGCGTACCGATAGATTCATAATCACTCTCGTTCTTTTGGATATAATCGGCCTCCGCGGTAGTGGTTGGTGATAGTTTTGGATTGATCACACCATGATAGGTTCCCTCCTTACTGGCGCCATTGTCTCCTATCATTACAAATACCAGTGTATTATCAAACTGACCAGATGCTTTCAGGTAACTGATCACCCGGCCAACCTGGTGGTCGATGTAAGTAAGATATCCTGCATAAACTTCCATAAAACGGGCGTACAGTTTCTGCTGGGTCGGTGGCAAACTTTTCCAGGCTTGTATGCGCTCATTACGCTCGGGCAGCTTGGCATAAGCAGGAATGTA
Source organism: Mucilaginibacter inviolabilis (assembly GCF_011089895.1). Classification (NCBI taxonomy): domain Bacteria; kingdom Pseudomonadati; phylum Bacteroidota; class Sphingobacteriia; order Sphingobacteriales; family Sphingobacteriaceae; genus Mucilaginibacter; species Mucilaginibacter inviolabilis. The sequence goes on along the minus strand of NZ_JAANAT010000001.1, from coordinate 51,410 downwards.
ACCGGCCTTTTTCTGGTTTTCAAAAACCTTTTCGCGGTATACGTCCCAGCCTTCGTCAAATTTTCCTTTGTACAGGTCGCTCCACTCCTTGCTTACCTGGTGAGGCGCGTGGGTGGCGGCGGGTGCATAGTACAAAAAGAAAGGTTGATCCGGTGCGGCTCTGTGCGCAGCATCAATATAAGCAATGGCTTTATCAGTGATCACCTCATTCAGGTTACGGCCATCGGGCTTGATCTGGAAATTGTCCTCCACCAAATGCGGCGGGTTATACTGATCGGTAGCCGATTCCAGGAAACCAAAGTGGTGGTTAAAACCCTTCCCGGTTGGCCAGCGATCAAACGGACCAACGGCCGTGGTATCCTCATCGGGTGTTATACCCCATTTACCAACGGCAAAAGTGCTGTAACCATTCTCGCGCAGATTTTCGGCAATGGTACCTTTATCCGGTGGGATCCGGCCATCATATCCAGGGAAACCGGCTGCGGTTGAGGCATGCGAAAAATTACCCACATGTACATAATGATGGTTACGACCCGTTAACAGCGACGACCGTGTCGGCGCGCAAATGCCCGCCGTATGGAAATTGGTATAACGCAAGCCATTATTAGCCAGCGTATCAAAGTTGGGTGTACTAATCAATCCGCCAAATGTGGCCGAAGCTCCGAAACCAACATCATCCAGCAATATCCAGACAATATTTGGCGCGCCTTTAGGGGCTTTAAGTGGTTTGGGCCACCATTCCTTTGATTCGGCCAAGGTTTTGCCTATTACCCCTTTATAGGTTGATGGGGTTGATGGCGGAATATTGGCTGGAGCCACAGGGCCGTATTGCGCCGCGGCCGGCAGCGCAAAACCCAGGGCAACTATTATTGCCGCGAGCGTTTTTTTGTGTGTTTGTTTCATATAGATAGGTTTTATATTGATTTATGTTAATCGACTCACCCCAACATCGCTGCGCTTGTTGACCCTCTCTTCAGCTTCGCTGGAAAGAGGGGTTTTCTCTTGTTTTTTGTCATCCTGAGCGCAGCGAAGGATCTATTTGTAGATTATGCAAATCGTATAACAGATACTTCGCTGCGCTCAGCATGACAAATTATTCTTTTATTTTATCCTTGCTCCTTGTTCCAAAAATCTTTACTCCCTCAAAAGTCTATTTCTTATAATTTTGATGGATCCTTCGGTGATACACATCGTACCAATCGATAAACGGATACAGATTGTTCTTTTGGGCCTGCTCTTCAAATACCGCTTTGAGCTCTTTTAGCTTTTCAGGATATTTTTTGGCCAGGTCGATGCGCTCATTAAAGTCATCATTGAGGTTATACAACTCCCATACATCGTCGTCAAAGTTAATATCCGGAACATTTTTGCCTACCGTAAAATCGTTCAGCTCCACATAATCCGGGTGGTGTGCCGCCTCGGCTTTCCAGCCATCGCTGTAAATGGAGCGCGAACCAAATATGTAGTAATGTTGCAGTTTGTGCCGATTTGCTGCCTCCGGATGATCAAAGGAATAAACCAGCGATGTACCTTGCAGCGTATCCTGTTTTATGCCTCTGATATACTCGGGCAATTTAATACCGGTAAACTCCAATGTAGTTGGCAATACATCAATCACATGACCGTATTGCGTGCGGATGGTTCCTTTGTCTTTAATGCCTTTTGGATAGTAAACAATAAGTGGGTTACGGGTACCGCCTTCCGAGTTGGCATCCTGTTTCCAGTATTTGAACGGCGTGTTGGCCGCCTGCGCCCATCCCAGCGGGTAGTTGGTGGAAGCCTGCGGCGTGCCGATATCGTCAATATCCTCGATGTTGGTTTTCAGATAAGGAGCCTCGGCAAGTAATTTAGCCGAATTCTTTTTAGGGTTGATCTCGCCATGTAAGGTACCTTCTTTACTGGCTCCGTTATCCCCAATGATCACAAACACCAGGGTATTATCCAGCTGACCGCTTTGTTTCAGATAAGCCAGCAAACGACCAACCTCGTGATCGGTATAAGTTAAATAACCGGCATACACTTCCATAAAACGGGCGTACAATTTTTGCTCGGCCGGTGGAAGCGATTTCCAGGCAGGGATACGGGTATTGCGCTCAGGCAATTTAGCGTAAGCAGGTATGATGCCCAGTTTTTTCTGTCTTGCGATTACTTTTTCCCTGAAATCATCCCAACCAGAATCAAACTGACCTTTATACAGATCGCTCCACTCCTTAGCTACCTGGTGCGGCGAATGTGTTGCTCCCGGTGCGTAATACAGGAAGAAAGGTTTATCCGGAGCTGCTTTATGCTGGCGGGTAATATAAAAGATAGCTTTATCAGTGATCTGCTCGTTCAGGTGGCGGCCATCCGGTGTTGCGTGGGCGTTATCTTCTACCAGGTCGGGTTTGTACTGATCCGTTGCCGAACCCAGGAACCCAAAGAAATGATCAAAACCTTTGCCCGTTGGCCAGCGATCAAACGGACCGGCATCGGTAGCGTCCTCATCGGGTGTTAAACCGTACTTTCCTACAGCGAAGGTATTATAACCATTCTCCCGTAATATTTCGGCTACCGTTCCTTTATCAGATGGTATGCGACCATCATAGCCTGGGAAACCAGCTGATAAAGCGATGTGCGAAAACCCACCTTCGTGCACATAATGGTGATTGCGCCCAGTGAGCAGGGCCGAACGCGTTGGCGCGCAGATGCCTGCTGTATGGAAATTGGTATAACGCAAGCCGTTATTGGCCAGCGTATCAAAATTAGGCGTTTTAATGATACCGCCAAAGGTGCTTGTAGCACCAAAGCCCACATCATCCAATATAATCCACAGCACGTTTGGCGCACCGGCAGGCGCTTTATGAGGCTCGGGCCACCACTCCTTTGAATCATTAAGCGTTTTGCCTACCGTGCCGCCAAATGGCTGGGTATTTTGCGCCTTTACGCTTTGCAAACCAAGTAGACCGATAAGTACGGCTACAGGCCATATTTTACCACCACCCGGTTTAAAATACTGGGGTGGTTTTGGGCTGAGTACTTTTAAATGTATCATAATATGATTTTCGTTTAGATGTTCATTATTAATAGTTCTTTTACTGAATGTATTAAAGTCACTCAAAAGACAGTAATTCAAAACGGATGTCATGCTGAGCTCCGTCGAAGCATGGTGGGTAGGCCTCTGCGCGCGCCCTTCGACAAGCTCAGGGTGACATTCCTTCTTTATTGTTTCATTCATCATGTCTCTATTGTACCGGGAACCCAGCTTTGGTTAAACTGTCAAGCGCTCCTATATTATAGCTTAAATGATAGCCCAGCGTTTGCAGGGAATCAGCTGCTCTGCCGCTCCGGTTGCCGGAATGACAATAAAGATAGATGGATTTATTTTTATCCAGCTTCCTGATCTGATCGGCAAAATCGGCCGATTTGATATTGATATTTGCTGCGTATTTCAGATGTTTCTGGTTGTACTCTTCAGGAGTACGCACATCTACCAGGTAAGCTTTACCTTGCGCTACATCGTCAAGCAGTTTCTTTTCTACTGATGGTGTTACCGCTATTTTACCCGAATGGGTTTGTACGTACGCCGTCTGTTGTGCCCGTAAAACGGTATTTGTCAAAAACATCAGTAGGGTGATGATGATTAATTTTTTCATATATCTTTTTGTGAGCAATTAGTTATCAATTCAATTTTATAAAAGACATGTCATTGCGAGCGCAGCGCGGCAATCTCATAGAATACAGGGCCGTTCTGCATTGTTCGCGATTGCTTCGTCGTTCCTCCTCGCAATTACATGAGGAAGAAACGTTATGGATAGCTCCGTCGAAGCATAGTGGGCAGGCCTCTGCGCACGCCCCTTCGACAAGCTCAGGGTGACAGGCCCGTTTGAATATCTTATCTTTTTAATTTCACTCCGCATAACTTGACCTGAATTTGATGCCCCATTTACCATCTTCCTTGGTGAGGATATATAAGGACTCAAAATGGCCTATCAGGCTCCCATCGGCCCGATACCGCGAAAATTCCGTATCCACATGCACCTTATCTGCCGAAGCCTGGATAATGTTACGGTGATCCCACTGACTATGATCCCAGCCGGTCTTTTTTAGCTCGCCAAACACTTTGGCAGAGTCGCGGAGGCCTGCTTTTTCCAGTACCGACATTTTGCCACTGGCCAGGCGATAATGCGGAAACTGATAAGTACGCTCCCAACCGGCCAGATCTTTGGCGTTAAAAGTTGCCATGTACTCATCAAGCACCTGGAACACAGCTGCCCTTACTCTCGGGTCAACCGCGTGCGAACCCTGATCAGTTGCCGATGACTGTGCAAAGAGCGTAGTTAATCCGCTGATGAACATTACAAAAACGACAATTATTCTTTTCATAGCATTGATATTTAATTATTTAACTATTCAGAACTTTACTGCCAACCTGGGTTTTGCGTAAGCTTGCCATTACTGTTATCAATTTCTTGTTGCGGTATCGGGAACAGGTAAAATTTACCCGCGGCTCCTTTAGTCACATTGGTTTTACCCACTTTGAGCAAACTGGCTTCCAATATACCGTTGCCGCTGGCATCCCGTTCCCGGATCAGATCGAACCAGCGTTGATACTCGAATACAAACTCCAGGCGACGCTCCAGATAAACTGCATCGCGGAACTGTGCTTGTGTCAAACCCGAAAGATCATCCAGTCCGGCACGTTTGCGCACCCTGTTTACAGAAGTATATGCCTTGGTAGTTGGACCATTCAGTTCATTTTCGGCTTCGGCATGGATCAGCAACACTTCCGAAAAGCGGATAATAGGCACATTAGCACCAGACTCAGCCTCATTGGCAACCACGTTGGGATCGTAATACTTATTAAAAAATGGTGTGGAATCACCCGGAATGCTGTTATCATTCAGCTTACCGTACCACAAATTGGTGCTGGGGCTCTGGAAACGGGTCACAAAGCTTACACGTTTTCTTTTGTCATTGGCGGGGTACAATTTATAAATACTGAAGAATTTATCTGTACCACCTGGTTTGGTAGCATCAGGCACCGAATAAAACACCACCTGATCGGCATAACTGCTTACCATACCGGGTATAGCATTCAGGATAGCCCGCGGCGCCTGGTTATTACCCTGCCCCTGTGAATTAGCTTTAAATTGGGCCGAGAAGATATGTTCTTTACCATTTTTAGAAGCCGGCAAAAAAACATCGGCATAATTGGTGAAAAGGTCATAGCCATAAGGACCATTGATCACAACTTCCGCTTGGGTTACCGCTTTGGCCCATTGACGCTCGGTTAAATAAACTTTGGCCAACAGCGCATTAGCTGCTCCTGCGGTTGCTCTGCCCAGATCGGCCCCAGTGTAGGCATTTGGCAGATCAACTGCTGCCGCCGTCAGATCAGTCTCTATTTGTTTATAAACTGTCGCGGCAGCTGTTCTGGGTATCTGCAGATCAGAGAGATTAATAGAAGTTTGATCATGCAGCACCAGCGGTACATCGCCATATAAACGCACCAGGTTAAAATAAAACAGTGCACGTAAAAATTTAGACTCGGCCACCAGTCTTTTATTCAGCGTGGCATCAAACTGGATATGCGGGATGGTATCAATAGCGATATTGGCTTTCTTGATGGCCGCGTAATGCTGCTGCCAAATCTGCAGGATCCGCAGACCTGATGAGGAATGCCCCAATACAGCTTGTGAACGCACATCTGCATTGGTAGCACCCGGACCCGGGCCTTCATCGTCGGCCATAAAGTTCATGCCTGTATTGAACAGCGTGTTGTATGGTGTTTGTATGGAGTTGGAGCCCGCGTTTAGCAGCGAGTAGGCGGCGGTCACCGCGGCCACCGCGTCGGCCTGCGTTTTATAGAACTGGTTTGCCGGAATAAATGATCGCGGATCTTCATTCAGCTTGGCGCAGGATGTGGCGCCAAAGGCAAGCAGTATAGCGAGATATTTAATGTTATGGAGTTTCATATTTGATCATATTATAAGGTGATACCTAACCCGGCAATAATGGATTTACTGTTGGGGTAAGCCCCGTTATCCACACCGGATGTGATAGCCGACTGTTCGTTACTGCTCACCTCCGGATCGTACCCGGTGTATTTAGTCCAGGTGATGAGGTTTTGCGCGGTAAGGAATATCCTGATCTTTTTAATAGGCGATTTGGATACTACCGATGTTGGGATGGTATAACCCAAACTCAGGCTTTTTAAACGCAAGTATGAGCCGTTTTCGATAAACCTATCAGAAATGGTTGGCGCCGGATCCTGGAAAGCGCTGTGCACATCGGTGTTAGTGTTGGTGGGTGTCCAGCGGTTCAATAAGGTAGTTGTGGCATTGGTATAACCCGTGCCCAGTTCCAGTACGTTGCGCTGCTGGTTGTATATCTTGTTGCCATATGAACCTTGCAGGAAGATGCTCAGATCCACACCTTTGTAAGAGAAGGTATTGGTTAAGCCACCGGTAAATTTAGGCTGTGCGTTGCCCAGGATCACCCTATCGGCAGATTGCGTGATCTTGCCATCGCCATTGATATCTACATAAGCCTGGCCACCCGGTGAAGTATTGGCCGCAGGAGTCAATGCCGGGCCGCCCGCCTTGATCAGTCCGTTGGTTTTGTACCCGATAAATGAACCGATAGGCTCCCCTACTTTCAAGATAGAAGGCAGAGATGAATCCGGGATAAATTGATTTACACCATTACCGCCCAAACTCAGCACCTTATTACGGTTCAACGCGAAAACCAGACTGGTGTTCCATACAAAGGAACCGGTAAGGTTATGCGTATTTAAGCTCAGCTCAAAACCTTTGTTTTGTACCGACCCTACGTTTTCATATTGCTGCGGATTGGTGATAGCGGTATTGGTAATAATGGTGAGCCCGCTGGTAGCCGGCAGCGGCAGATACAGCAGCAGGTTAGTTGTTTTTTTGTAATAGATATCGGCAGTAAGTGTGATCCTGTCTTTCAGCAAACCAAAGTCGAAGCCAAAATCATATTGGGTTGTTTTTTCCCAGGTAAGATTAGGATTGGCCAAACTGTTGGGCGCAAAACCGGCCACGGTGGTGTTACCAAAGTTATAACGGTAATAACCCAGCTGCGAGAACGACTGATACGCCGGGATATCGCTGTTACCGGTTTGCCCGGCACTCAGTCTGAATTTAAGCTGACTGATCTGCTCCACATTTTTCAGAAAATTTTCGCTGGAAGCATTCCAGGCGATAGCTGCCGAGGGGAACGATGCCCATTGGTGTCCCGGTGCGAATTTGGAAGAACCATCGGCACGTAAGGTCAGTGTTAACAGGTATTTACCATCAAACCCATAATTAACACGCCCCAGGTACGATTTTAACGCCCAGGTATTGGTTGACGATGATGGGGCGATAGCAAAACCACTGCCCGAAACAGAAGTGATACTGCCCGAACCCAGGTTGTTATACGTATCGTAATCGCTCACAAAGCCCGATGAACCAGTAATAGCGCCCTCGGCTTTAAATTTTTGCTGGGTAAAACCTGCCAGTACATTCAGGTTACTCCTGCCCAGTTTTTTGGTATATGTCAGCGTATTTTCATTCAGCCAGTTAAAGGAATTCAGCGTACCTACTTCGCCAATACCCGAATAGCCCTGACCTTCATAAACTGTGGATGGCAGATACCGGTTTTGCTTGTTGTCGATCAAATCCACCCCGGCTAAAACACGGGCAGTCAAATCCGGAGTGATTTTATAATCGCCCGAAATATTACCTAAAACCCTGCTCGTAGCGGTAGTGTTAATTTGATTATACAACGTATTGATAGGGTTACCATAGCTACCTTCAAATATATTTTTCATGAAAAACGAACCATCCGGGTTATATATTGGGGTGGTTGGCGTCATCAATAATATGGCTGGTACAACGCCTGCAGGTGCTACCTGCGCACTGATACGGCTGCCGGTGATATAGGATGATATTTTGAACCTGTCGTTATAATCGTGCTCCACATTTAAGCGACCAGCAAAGCGTTCAAAATTGGTATTTTGCAGTATACCATCCTGTTTCATGTAATTACCCGAAAAGGCAAGCCTGGTTCGGTCTGTCCCCGAAAGGATGGATAGATTATGATTTTGGGTATTCCCTTCCCGGAAAGCAGCCTTTTGCCAATCGGTGTTTACATTGTAGGGATTTAACTGGGCAGCAGTTTGTGGCGATTTGCCAGAGTTAACCAGCGCATCATTACGTAAAGCTCCCCACTGATCGGAATTCAGCAACGGAATGGTCTTGATTACACTTTGCCAGCCATAACTGCCATCATAATTGATAGATGATACACCCGATTTACCTTTTTTGGTGGTAATGATAATAACACCGTTAGCACCGCGTGTACCGTAAATAGCAGTAGCCGAGGCATCTTTTAGTACCTCAATATTTTCGATATCAGAAGTACTAAGCGAAGCCAGCGGATTGATTTTGGGACCATTGGTTACCCCTGCATCCGTCAGCGAGTTACTGTTGGATGTAGGGAAACCGTCAATAACATACAATGGTTCAGCCACTGCGTTAATCGAGTTCACACCCCTTATTTGTACGGTTACACCTGCACCCGGCTGACCGGTTGCCTGGGTTACCTGTATACCTGATATAGTACCCTGCAAAGCCCGATCTAATGACGGAATAGGCTGTTTCAGCGCCAGTTGCGGCACTGATGCTACCGAACCTGTGATATCCTTACGTTTTTGCGATCCATAACCAACAACCACTACCTGATTGAGCAGGCTTTGGGCGTCTTTCATCAATATCTCCACAGGACTGCCAGTGGCAATGTATGATTGTGTTTCGTAACCTATAAAGGTGATAATAAGCTTATATGGAAACTTCTGACCGGTAACAAAACTAAATTTCCCTTCTACATCTGTAGAAACTACGTGAGTTGTGCCTTCAATACGTACTACCGCGCCGGGCAATGGCTCTTTGGTGGAACCATCCAATACCCTGCCCACCAGTTTTGAATTGATAATAGGCTGTGTTTGCTGTGCAAAAACAAGAGCGGGAAGCAGTAAGGCTAATAGTGAACTAAATAAGAGTTTTTTCATATCGTCTGGTAGTTTAAGTTGGTGATTAAACTGGACGATAAAGCGGCTTTTAGTATAAGCCTGCCACCGGAGTACCGGTAGTAAAAACCTGCGGCTATGGCCGTGACCAGGTGAATAAGCCGGGGTTGGGGTAATAGAAAGCCCTGCCCAACTTTTGCAATATTTTGCATAAATTTGAATAGTTTAAAATGACACCATTGAAACAGGCTCAACGCCAATCGATCCCTGTTTCGTTGTTTTAATTCTGGAGGGGAAAAGCGATCGCTTTTCCCTTATTTATGTTTTGTTATTATTTTTTCATATGCCTTTGTTCTTTAATGTTTATCAATTCCCCTCTTGAGAGGGCAGCTGTCCTGCTGAGCTCCGTCGAAGCATGGTGGGCGGGCCTCTGCGCTCTACCCTTCGACGGAGCTCAGGGTGACACCCTCACTTATTTCTATTAATTCTTCACGCACCTAAAACCCAGGTGCTCCATCCCGCTGTCTTCGGTGGTTTTCATCCGCCGGGCTACCCTGAAGCCCGAGCAATAGCTATCGTTACATAAAAACGAGCCTCCTCTTACTACCCGTTTTATAGCATAAGGCTCATCCGGATCATATGATTTTGACGGACCTCTCGGGTTTTTAACACCTTCGGGTTTGTTGATGGTGCTGTAATATCGGTAATCATACAAGTCGGCACACCATTCCCAAACATTCCCGGCCATATCATATAAGCCGTAACCGTTAGGAGCGAATGAACTTACCGGCGCGGTATAATAAAACTTGTCGCGCTGGGTATTCCGGTATGGGAAATCGCCCTCCCATATATTGGCCTTGGGCTTACCTTCGGTCACTTTTTCATTTCCCCAGGGATAAATGTTATCATTCAGTCCTCCCCTGGCAGCATGTTCCCATTCGGCTTCGGTTGGTAAACGTTTACCAGCCCACTTACTATAGGCTACCGCATCATAATACGACACTTGCGTTACGGGGTAATTACCTTTCCCCTTGATATCGCTGTCCGGGCCATGTGGGTGTTTCCAGCTGGCTCCTTTTTTCCAGGTCCACCACTGGCTGTAATCGCTCAGTGATACCGGTTGTTTTGATGGCACAAATACCAACGAAGCGGCAACCAGCAAGCTATCTGCCGGTTTTTCGGTACCCGGGGGCAGCTGTTTTTTGAGCACATTCCAATCCGGTTTTTGCTCGGCAGTGGTTACATAGCCGGTTGCCTTTACAAATTTCTCAAATTGCGCGTTGGTCACTTCCGTACGATCCATCCAAAAGCCATCAACAGTAACTTGATGTTTCGGATATTCGTCCTTTTCGGCCTGTGCGTTATCTCCGCCCATCCTGAAAGTACCCGCCGGTATCCAAACCATACCGCTATGACTGGTATCCGGCCCGTTCATCACTGCTGCTCCCGCTAAAGGGGTTGGCTTAAACCGGCTGGGGATATTCGACTCACAACATATCGCCTTCTTTTTATTTGATGCAACACTGTCGGTTTTAGCAACAGCCTTTGCTTTTTCCTTTTGCTTGCAGGCCGAAAAAATTATCGAACCAGCAATCGCGATTATCAGTACCGGGGAAATTCTTTTAAGATTCATATTTTTTATAGAGTCAAGGTCTAAGAATCAAGAGTCAAGATGAGAAATTAACCTACAACAATTATTTTTGTCTTGATTCCTGATTCTTATATCTTGATTCTCTCTAAGCTTTTACCGGCTGTAAGTTATATGTTTCTTCAGAAATTTCCTGCTCCACATGTTCTTGTTTTTCCGGGCGATACAACTGATGTTCCTGCAAAGGCACATCTTCCCTCACCATTTGACCATCGGCAGCCAGTTCGCTTCCTGCTACTTTTGATTTAAAAATAGGCCATAAAAGCTGTGCATACCACTGGTCGCCTTCATAATGCGATATACCATAGGCTTTTGGATACTGACGCGAAATATGCGCCGTTCCGAATATCACATCCCATAAAAAAAACATGTTGCCAAAGTTTCCTTTATAATAGCCCACGCCATCATCGGTAGTAGCGGCATGATGGGCATGGTGTGTGGCCGGTGTAGATATGGTACGCTCCAATACCCAGGCCAGCGGATGCAGCACTTTGTACTGATAAAAAGGTTTGTCCCATGGAATACTGGAGTGCGCCAGCGTGGTAATAGTACCTTTGATACCTTTTACTACGATAGCAGGGATACCCAGGCCCAGGTAAACCAGCGCCGTAGTTAAATACGTTTGCGAAAAAAACAAGGTATAGATCACATTTTGCCTGCTGGCCATAGCCATACCCATGTACGATGCTGAGTGGTGGGTACGGTGAAAACGCCATAACCATGGCACTTCATGATGCAAACGGTGGTACCAGTACTGAGTCAGGTCATCGGCCACGGCAATGATGATAAAGCCCCAGAAAAAGGGCACCCAGTCAAAAGCGTTTTTAAAGCCCGGCAAGATGGATGGTAAAACTTTCAGTCCGTAATAGGCAATCACAGGTTTAACAATCAGTTTGGGGATGGTAAAGCAGGCAATATCTACCCAACGCTCGTTTTTAGTCCAGCGCTTTTTATACAGGCCAAACGAAAATTCGAGCACCCCGAGTACCAGCACCAGAACAGAAAACCCATATCCGTTAAGGTTATCAATTACTTTTTTTATCAGTTCAATCATGGTATTTGTGTTTAAGGATTTTCAGATTTAGTTTTTGTGTCAGGCTGTGCTGTTTTGTGTTCCTGCTTTTTCTTTTCCCATGGGCGCTGCCCGGTAAAGTAAAACGTGGCAAACATGAGCACCAATGGCAGTGCATAAAGCAGTAAGCTCAGCAAAGCATTTTTAATGATTCGTGTTTTTTTTGCTTCTTCCAGTTTCATGATGCGGTTGATTTAGTTGGTGCTGTGGATGCCGGCGCAGACTTATGATTATCAGACAGTAGTTTCTGCGTGAGCCATAAGCCGCCAAAAATGATCACAAAGGGAATCAGGGTGATGATCACCCCTACCAGTATCTTTTTTCCCAGCAAGGAAACGTCGTTAAGGGTCATAGTAAAATGTTTAAGGTAATTAATAACCAGTTAGGAGCCTTATACACCTTGCAGCGCATTAGACCGTATATACAATTGAATAAGAATATTTTGTAGAAATCAGATTATCACCGGCAGGTAACAATCACAGAGAAAGAGGATCCCTTGATGTCCGGATCAACAGCAACAACAAAAACGGGCGGAAAGAGCAGTTTGCATTTGATAAGCAGCAAAGCCGGGGTTGGTGGTTGGGTCGGGTTGCATTTTCTGGAGCTTTTAAAACTGTTTTACGTTGTATTTTTTTTATCTCTCCGGCAAATGTAATAATTGTTTTTATAATTACTACTAATTCTATAGAATTTATGTATAAAATATAAACTTTTATGAATTTCGTAGTGACTTCGGCTTAAAATAGAGGAAAACTAAGACTAGAGGTGTTTAAAATTGATGAAAATTGAGTATTTGTAAATGGATGTGAGAGGGGTTTAATTATTGAATTAGTGATTTAGTGAATTATCGATTGAAAACGCTTCTTTCCCTGTCAGCAGAACAGCTTCGGGTGAAACTCTGAACCATGATTAATGGATCCAAAGATTACCTTGATTGATTCCCATATAATCTAACGAGTTTGTCATCCTGAGGAACGCAGGATCTATTCACCAACATGCCTATCGTTTAATAGATACTTCACTTCGTTCAGCATGACAAAAATAGTGATAGCACTCTCTTTTTTGGCAGCATAAGCTTCGGCCAATTTTTGATTATTGAATTAATGATTTCCCTTCCCCGTCAGCAGAACAGCTTCGGGTGAAAGCGGGCAGAACGATGGTAGGCGGTGCGGTTGCAAGGGCATAGCAAGTTTTTGTTGAAGCGTAGGGAAATGTGCGAACGAAGTGGCGCAAAATAATTGCAGCCCTGGTTCTGTCCGGTTTGCAGGGCAAAGGCTCTGTGCGGCAAAGAAGCATTTCTGCTGACAGCCTTTTTGGTTACTTTTGTGGCGACAAAAGTGACTGGCCCTCCCGCGGCCAAGAGCGGGTATACGATTTGCATTATTCGCCCTGTATAAAGGGGATTGCCACGCTCCGCTCGCAATGACGCGTTTTTATTAGATGAGCGAATCAGGACTTTACGGTATCAACCCTACAATCGTATTAATAATCAAATTAAAAACACCACTTTTAAACTGATCAACAGCTACTTCGGCTAAGCCGGCCTGCTTCAGGGCTATCATTTTTATTTCATCGGCTTGCCCTAATACCAGATCACTAAAGTCATCTTTATTGATAGCACCGCTGGCTAACTCTTTAGTCCAGGTTTTCAGGTCGTCACTTAGTTCATTCAGGATAGCCTGTCCATCGGCCGTTGCCGCAGCAATGTATTGCTTTAAGGTACTTCCGGCCAGGTCTGCTATACCCTGTTTGAGCGTAGCCAATACGGTTTTAAAATTTATTGCCATGATTCAGTTTATTGGGTTACCTGTGCGGGTTTTATCTTTTTGCTTTCCAGTTCGGCTATCTGGTCAAAGGAGTTACTTATCTGTTTCTTTTTATCCACAATGTAAGCCGCGTTACATTTACCCTCTTTTTTCCATTTCACCAGGAAGCCGCCAAATAAATGTCCATCCGGATCGTTCAGGAGTGTCCACATTTGTGTAGTGATCTGGTTATTCGGGCGGTGCTTGTCGTACTCGATAGCCTTATCCAGATTAAGCTGAAGTGTCTTTACTTCACTTTCATGAGTTGTGTAATTTTCGGTAGCTTTATCCATCAAATCCAGAGCATCTACTTTTAAAGAAGTAGCCTGTGCATAAGCAGTTTGATCGAAGGTTGATATTGTCGGGCTACAGCTCAAAAGCAGGCAAAGCGGTAATAATAGCGCCAGGTAAAAGCGTGTGATCTTCATAGGTAGGTAATGTTTGAGTAAAAGTAAAAAGAGTTTTCGATATAATTTAGTAAAACGTATGAGTATTTCGCCCGATTCTGCAGCTGTATTTGGTTATCACCGGTATATGATTGCACTGCATGGCAATCGCGGTCCTGCGGCTTTAGGCTGGCGCGATACCGAGAGCCAGATCATCCGTTTTGATGCACTGGCCCATATGGCCGATCTGAATGGTCATTCCCTGCTGGATGCCGGTTGCGGACACGGCGATCTTCGCTCCTATCTGCATGAGTTATATCCCGATATAGTTTATTACGGTTTAGAACAGATACCCGAGCTGTTTGACGAAGCTTCACGCCGTTTTCAGGATTGGGAAGCCACCGCTTTTATCCGTGGCGATTTCATGACTGATGAAATGCCGGTTGCCGATTATGTAATGGCCAGCGGCTCGCTCAATTATTACAATGCCGATCCCGATTTTATATTCAAGGCCATTACCCGCCTGTATGAACATTGCAGGCGTGGCTTGGGCTTTAATCTGCTGAGCCATATTATCCCGAACGGTTTGTTAGCAGCCTATAATCCGGACGTGATCATGCAGCATTGCAGGCAGTTGAGCAAGCAGGTAGTTTTAAAAAATGATTACAGTACTGAGGATTTCACGGTGTTCATGTACCGATAGCAGACAAATCGCTTTTAAAGCTGAATGGCAATCAGGAGGCTCCTACGGAGCCAAGAAGTATGCCTGTTTATTTCTATAAACAGGTAACTCCGTTGGAGTTTTGACCCAAAGCCCTGATAGTTCCAGCGGAACTCCATGTTTATAGTATAAAAAGATAGTTTAATGGCTCCGTAGGTGCCTCCTATTTAAAAGTAATTTCCCTGGTAATCAGTACTTAAAATTTTGCACTTAAATGCGTATATTTGTATACACATCAGCCCGGTTTTTCTGATCAGAAGGAAAACCGGGCTGTTTTGTTAAAGCAGAAAAAGCCAAAATCGACTACTTTTCCACAGTTATTTGAATATCAATTACTTAATACTTTTTAAACTTTTCAAAACTCTCAAAAATTTGTTAAAAAGTGTTAAAATGGCGTTAAAGCTTAATTAAAGTGGCCAAAAAGCAAGCATTTCTACCCCGTTTTTGACTAAAAAAATGTTAAAATCTGAGGTTTAAAAAGTTTTCGGGAAGCAGGCATGATCTCAAATATGTTCTGCAATTTTTATTCGATCGTTAAACATGTTAATATTACATTTGACTTTGTTGGATAAAGTCAACAGCCTATAATCTTGAAAAAAATGAAACAAGGACTGCTCATTGATATGGACGGTGTTATATACAGCGGCGAAGAGCTGATATATGGCGCTGATAAATTTATTAACCACTTGCTTGAAAAAGGTATCCCCTTTGCCTTTATGACCAATAACAGCCAGCGAACCAGCCTGGAAGTGGTGCGAAAACTCAAAAGGTTAGGTATAACCGTGGAGGCTAAACACATCTATACCAGCGCTATGGCTACCGGCAAATTCCTGGGTGATCAAAGTCCAAACGGTACCGCCTACGTATTGGGCGAAGGTGGATTGCTCACCAGCTTGCACGAAAACGGCATTACCCTGGTTGATACCGACCCGGAGTTTGTGGTTTTAGGTGAGGGTCGCAATTTTACCCTGGAAATGGTTCAGCGCGCGGTAGATATGATATTGGCTGGTGCTAAATTCATCACCACCAACCGCGATCCATCGCCCAAAAAACCGGGATGGAATAACCTGGGCATAGCTGCCACCACCGCCATGATAGAGGAAGCCACTGGCCGTAAGGCCTTTGTGACAGGAAAACCAAGTCCGGTAATGATGCGCTCGGCCCGTAAGTTCCTGGGCCTGGAAACAGCCGAAACTACGGTAGTTGGCGATACGATGGAAACCGATATTCAAGGTGGTGTACAAATGGGTTACAAAACCATACTGGTGCTCTCCGGAATATCATCCAAAGATCAGCTGAGTCACTACGCCTTTAAACCCGACCTGATAGTGGGTTCGGTAGATAAGATCGAGTTTCCGTTGAAATGGTGGTAACCAAAAGGGGCTGCATCATCAATCAAATTGTCCCTTGGTGCTTTGTCATCTATGAATTGAAATTTAGCTGATGATATTTATACAAAAGTGGGTTTACACTTTTTTTAGAAAAAAATATGTAATTAATTAACTATCAGATACATAATATAATATTAACCCTAAAATGTGTAAACCCATGTAAACCCACTTTTATAACAAAATGGCTTGTTTAGGAATGGTGCTTAAATTCCGGTTAAATTATATTCTAAAATTTAAAGAGATATAAGGGTACCATCCTTCATTAGAATGTCCGGCAAGCAGTTGTACAATGGTTAATCCGGCTGGTGAAAAATATAAACCACCACCCACGCCCTGGTGCCAGGTATCTGAGTGTTCATCTTTTATCCAGACTCTGCCAGTATCATAAAACCCGGTTAATCCCAGCTCTCCAGGTAATATATAACTGGCTATCTTGGCTAGTTTTACCCGGCCCTGAAGGTTGTTAAACACCATTTGTTGCCCGGCAAACCGATTTTGAAGAAAACCCAATAAATTCCCTTGTCCCCCCAGAAATAAAGACTGGTAAAACGCGGGATCACCAACAGTTACGCCGCCACCAACACGATCAGACAGTACAATAGTACCCGCCGAATTTAGCTTTTGATAATAAGTAAACTCAGGCTTGATCTGCATAAATGACTTAGAATAGCTGTTAAGCCCGGTATAACCCTGAACCAACACATTAAAATAAAAACCACCCGATGGCAATATGTTATTATTCCGTCGATTGCTGATATAATTTAAAATCAGTCCGACATGCGCTTTATCTTTATTTAAAGTAGCACTATCATAAGAATTGATATGGGTAGTTGGCAGACTGATAAACTTTCCAACATTATCCGCAAGGTTCATGTGGTAAAATTGTAACGACGGGCCTGCACTAAATGTGCTTCCTTTACCCGTATGCCAGCGCAATGCTGGGTCAAGCTGATAAGTATTAAAGCGGGCACGATAAAAGCGGCGATATCCCGGAAATTTGGTAAGCTTGGTATCATTACCACGGCCAAAAAAGTTCATGGTATTATCTGGTGCCTGGACATAAGCCTGCATCGTAAAATCAGCTTTACCTATAGCCTGGATCCATTCACCGTTATATTTTATTCTGAATGCATCTGTAGCAAACGAATGAGTAATCATTACTTGTTGTATAGTGGAGTATGGTAACTTTCTAAAACCATCCACGCCTTTATATTTAAAACCTAGCCCTAACAGAAAACCATCATCGGCATTAATAGCTGCTGTTGCCAAAGGCATCCAAACATTATAAAGATTAGCTGGTACAAACCGGCTGTTTAGGGTATCTGTTGATAAGTGCTTACTCAGCCGGTTTACATTACCCGTGAAGCTGGTACTATCCTTCGGCCCATAAATTTTTACACTGCTGTTGGATTGTTTTACATCGAAAGTTTTATCATCAACACTATCAATAATTCGTAATTTAATGGGTGACGACGCATTATTGATCACAATATGATCATTACCTGCGCCGGTGTATAACCTTAGCTCTTGGGTTATATCTGGCTGATAGGTCATATCCCATACTGTATTCTTGGTCTCTCCTTTTTTATTCAGGCCTTCTACCGTTACCCGCATTCCTTTATTAGGTGCATCACTCACGGTAATCTGCTCATCTTTATCTGTGGTATGTAAATCAACTATCCTGTTTATAAAACGATAATACCCGGCCATGGCTGCTGGCATATTATCCCTGCGTTTTTTTAGTATGGATAATAGTTCCTGATGCCTGAAATCATACGTTTCTTTAGGTAACCTTTTTAACCCGGCTTCTAAAACCTGGTCTGTTTCGGCCTTAACAAAGTCATTAACAATCCGCATCCACTCATCATAGCTTACCTGCGCATCCGGAAATTGTTTCATGAACCTGGTTTTGAACAAAGAATATTTCACACTCGAAAGATCACCTTCAAAATTTCCCAATAAAGGATCAATCCAGGGTAATGCAGCTATGGATGGAAACAGCCCCTGGTTAACATGAAAAACCTGATCGCGATCGCGTGGTACAGCCACATAATGCCTTGCTTTATCTTCTTTGGTTACTGCCCAGCGCCATTGATCTTCGTGCCTGTCCCAATCGCCTATTAACAGGTCGAGCATACGTGCCCGCAAAAACGCCTCACCATCAACCCGGTTAGCATAACTTTTAGTTAGCTCACGTTGCATTTTAAAGGTGTTGTCAGATTCGCCAATGGGTTCCCGCTCTTCCAATAAACATACGGTATTGGTGAATATCTTGCTATACTGCCCCAGAGCCGGGTCATCTGCAACCACACCAATAACCGGGTTGGCATGAGGTACCCTGGCAGCTACAGCCAATGGAGGAACGATCAAAGCGGAATACGGGTGCTGTGCGCTAAATTCATCACTAACCCAATCAATAGCAAATGTACCCTGCAAACCTTCAGGCAGTAGCTTATCAGGCACTTTTTCAACGCTTCTTAGTACCCACTCTCTCCCGGTTTTATCTTCCAGTCGCAATGATTTGGATTGCATACCACCGCCTTGTTTTAAAGTTGTTAAGCCCCCATTAACTTGCGACAATCTGATCACCGGCAATTTAACGGCTATGGCCCACTCTTTACGGAAGTTTGTTCCAAACAACCAGCGGTGTATACCTGTAACATCATTATAAGAAGGATGAATTTTAACAATTGTGCTATCCGGAAATTTTTGCCAGGCAGATGGCGCTATTTCCTGAGCCCGTAAGGGTATCACAAATGCCAAACAAACAAGTAGAGAAGGTATCTTTTTTATCATAGGTTAATTTTGTACCGAATATAATTTAAAGAAAATAAATTATTGCTACATAAACATATCGGGGAAGGCATATTTATGAATAATATCTAACACGAATTTAGCTTAAATTAACCTTAATTAAAAATTACAAACAGGAAAAGCGACACTGATCAAAAGCCAAAAATATGCTAGAGATTTCATGGGTAAGTAACTCTTATTTTGCTCAAAAAACTAACAATCACCGTTAACCGATAACGATTTCAGGAACAAGTGCAGACTGGCGTCAAAAGATAGAAAGTTGGCGGAGGGCATTTCTATAATATTCCTATTTCTTTACCTCCACTTTTATTTCTCTATCAGAGATGAACGGAACCGTAGGGTAACCATCGTATTCTCCGGTTTCTTTTTCGTTTTTATAGGAAGATTTTTTGCCTTTTACGTCGATAATCCCGTTATCATAAACAGTTATAAACGCCCAGATAGGATCAATTGTGGATGCAAAATCATAACCATCCTTTAAATGAGCAAACTGGTAGGATATGCTATTGATTTGCAGGTAGTTTATATTGTTATAAACATTAAGATAATCTTCATGATGATGCCCGCTCAGAACCAGTTGCACCTTCTGAAAGCCTGCTTTTTTGTTTGCCCGTTCAAATAATATGCGTATTTGATTGCCTTCTTTTAAACCATCAAGATCGTTATCAATACCTTGGTGGCAAAATACAATGACAGGTAAATTAGTACTATCCAGATCCTGTTTAAGCCAGTTACGCTGCTCTTTTAAAATAGAATTGGGGTATCCTTTCAACTTATTTTCAGGTGCCCTTTCGTTACCGTTTAATACCACAAAATGATAATTGTTATAATCGAACGAATAATACTTCCCTTTTGCATTCCAAAACTCAATAACTTGATCGTGGGTAAAGCCTCCATCGGTATCATGATTACCTATAACATGATATTTGGGGCCTTTAAACTGATTCCAAATATCCATGATAGGCTGATTGGCTGGTTTAGGAACACAGAAATCACCCATTTGTATGATAAAATCGGGCTTAAGCCTGTTCATTTCAGTAATGAATGACTGCACCCGCGAAGGGCCATCATTAATAAGGTCTTGGTGAAGATCTGTACATATCCCCATCCTAAACAGCACTTTTCCATTTTTCTCCATTCTTCGGCTTTCAATGCTGTTTGCATTTACTGATAAGGTATCAGCCACTGCTACACCAATGCTTCCTATAATTGATCTGATCAAAAAGCTTCTTCTTTTCATACTGTTCAGTCTAACTTAACAAATGATTTTATATTATAGCCGTTTATTATCTAAAAAGATAAAATCAGCGATTCAATTGTTTAGCTAAAATAAACTTCCTATATAAAAATCACATTAAGTATTTATAAAAACTGTGTATGATGTTACATAAAAAAAGCCCTGTAAGTTGAATGACTTACAGGGCTTCAAATAATGATCTTTCTATCAGAGAAAGATTATTGTGTTTTTTTGATATACTGTTTGTTACCACTTGGAGACAAAGTATACTTACCTCCTCTTGGACCTAAGTAAATAGTTCTGCCTTTATCATCTTTACCGATGGCTTTATCTTCAGATTTATTTGCGGCCTCTGTAACGGCTTTTGTTGCTCTTGTTTTTTTAGCAGCTACAGCTGTAGTTGCATCATCCTTGGCATCCTTTGCTTTAGTAGCAGCAGTAGCAGCTTTATCATCAGCTTTGGCTTTAGCATCTTTTGCTGTTGCAACGGTTTTGTCTGCTTTGTCCTCAGCTTTAGCCTTGGTATCTTTTACTTTAGCAGCGGCTTTATCGGCTTTGGCATCAGCACTTGCTTTAGCATCTTTTGCTTTGGCAGCGGCTTTATCAGCTTTAGCATCGGCTTTTGTCTTAGCATCTTTTGCTTTATCGGCTGCCTGTTCGGTCTTATCTGCAGCTTTCTTTTTAACTTTTTTTACAGCGTCAGTAGTTGATTGGGCAAATGTATTGGAACTTACCAATAGTACTGAGCAGGATAATAATAAAACAAGTAATTTTTTCATGTTGAATAATTTTGGGTGTGACAAACTAATATAAAATTGGTTTAAAAATTTGATGAATTTGACTTGACAAGGCATCATTGGTTTAAAACAAACCACTAAGTTTATCTTTCAACCCGCCAAAAATATCTTCAACTGATGAAGAACCTCCCTGAACAAATGATTCAATTTTATCCCCTAACCCCATAGGCAATTTATCTTTTAGATGGGATATTACGGTTTCGATAGCCCCCTTTGCCTGGTCTACCGAAATTCCGGTTTTTTCTGATACTTCCTGAATGAGTTCTTGCATAATTAATAGATTTTAGTTCGATACTGTTTATAATTGATTATTTAAATTTAAAAAAAATAAATGAAGAATTAGCTGTTCCTACTTATTATTTCAAAAATCAAAACTCCAATTGCCATCTTAATAAAATCATCATATCATCTTAATATTAAATTTCAATTACCTGTAAACCATAGTCAAATTATATTAGCAGACGTTAGCTAAATAGACATCAACAGCCAATATAATTAACTTATTTTTATTACAATATTAGTTTTACCCTTTATGTAAACTATTTCATTTATACGAAAAATTGTATATTCGTATAAATCAAAAAATCTAAAACCATGGGAAAATTTGCAACTAAAATCGGTAAAGACGGTCAGCATTATTTTAACCTTTTAGCTACTAATGGTCAGGTTATTCTTTCAAGCGAAGGGTATACAACAACTGCAGCTATGCATAATGGTATCGAATCTGTAAAGAAGAATGCTCCTGATGATAAGCATTTTGAAAGAGCAGACTCCAAAAATGGAAAGTTCTATTTTAATTTGAAAGCATCTAACGGACAAGTGATCGGTAAGAGCCAAATGTACGAAAGCGTGGCCAGCCGTGATAATGGTATTGAATCTGTTAAAAAAAATGCGCCCGAAGCCCCTACGGTTGCTGAATAAGTAGCTTATTGTTTAAATACTAATCGATATTCAAACAGCAGAATGCCCTGGATTTATTTCCCGGGGCATTTTGTTATTTAGGCCTCTTCTATAAACTCACTTGGGGTTTTCCCGTATTGTTTTTTAAACTCTTTACTAAAATACTTACGATCGCTGAAACCAACCATATAGGCTATTTCATTGATGGTATATCGTTTACTTTGCAAAAGTATAGTGGCATTATTCATCTTGATAGATTTAATAAAGTCATTAACAGACATACCTGTAAGCGCATTCATCTTTTTATACAATATCGGCTGACTCATAGCCACTGCCTTTGCCAATTCAGGCACTCCAAATTCTAAATTATCAATATCCGCCTCTATTATTCTAATCACTTTGCTCAAGAACTCGTTATCAATAGAATCAACCAGCTTTTTTATTTTTTGCTGATTATCCGCATTGGAAACAATCTTAACCTCATCGCTTTCCTGAGTGGCTTTAAGCTTGCGGTTAAAGCTTTGCCGTATCCTTTCGCTGGCCGTCAAAACATTATTTACCTGCAACAACAATATTTCGATACTAAATGGCTTTGATAAATAAACATCCGCTCCCATTTTTAGTCCCTCGGCATGGCTTGAGTCGGAAGCCCTGGCAGTTAAAAGAATAACCGGGATATGATTTGTTCTTTCATCCAATTTCAGTTTATTACACAAAGTAAATCCATCCATTTCGGGCATCATTACATCACTGATAATGATATCCGGTATATGTTCTTTTGCCAATTCCCATCCCTTTAATCCGTTATCGCCTGTTATCACCTCGTAATGATCCTGTAAAAAACCACTTATAAATGCACGAACGTCTGGATTATCCTCTACCAACAAAACAAGGTATTTTTTATTTTCCGTAGTTTTACCGGTGATTACAGAACTAATTATTGCTACATCGGGACTTAGTAAAGATTTAGTTAATCCCGAAGATTCCTCTATACGCTTACGGATCAGATCTTCGGCGCTAAAATGATCTGCTCCTTTACGTAAAGTAACTGCAAAAACTGTATTGTTACCTTCCGGCGATATCTTACTCTCTACCGTAATAGTACCCCCATGTAATTCAACTATGCTTTTAGCCAGTGCCAAACCTATACCGTAACCCGTGTTTTGCTTTCCGTGGTCATTCTCCTGAAAATAGTTCTCAAATAAATTATCCAGATTTTCTGGTGCTATCCCTTTGCCATTATCGTTTACAATTACGGTAACTTCATCCTTCTTTTCTTCTATAAAAACGCCAATGCGCCCGCCATAATTGGTAAACTTAAACGCGTTATAAATTAAGTTGTAAAACACTTTTTCCAACTGTTCTTTGTCAAAATAAATCCTGATATCATCAGAAGAAGAAATCAAATCTGTAGTGATATTGCCTGATACAGAATTATCATCAAACGAGGCCAGTATTTCCTGCAGGATATTTACCATGTTATATTCTGATACATGGAGTTTTAAGTTTCCGCTTTCGGCTTTGCGAAAATCCATCAGTTCGTTTACCAGTTGAAGCAGGCTATCCGAATTTTTCTTTACAATCTGCAATTGTTTGGTGTTTTCGGAATCTCCCTTGCCAAACAATACCAATTTTTCCAAAGGCCCTAATATTAAAGAAAGGTGTGTACGGATCTCGTGCGATATGTTGGTAAAGAAATTCAGCTTTAACTGGGTGAGTTCCTTATCCCTTCGCAGCAAGGATCGGAGTATAAAAAAGCGGGCTATCAAAAACACCAAACCACCTACAAATAACACGTATAAACAATAGGCCCAAATAGTTTCCCAAAACGGAGGTAACACCTGTATATGCAAAACAGCAGCCTGCCCCCATACCCCATCATTGTTAGCCCCCTTTGCCAAAAACGTATAACTCCCTGAAGAAAGATTGGTATAAGGAGCCGACGGGATATCGGTATGTACCCAATCATTATCAAAGCCCTCGAGTTTATAGGCATATTTGTTCTTCTCAGATTTGATATAGTTTAGTACAGCAAAATCAACAGTAAACACATTTTGCGAATGTGTAAAAGTTATTTTGGGTGTTATGCTGATATCTTTTTTTAATAGTCCATCCGGCTGATTGATCCCCACAGGTTGGTTAAATAGTTTCAGAGCGGTAATGACAACGGGAGGAGCGATATTATTATCCTCTATTTTAGATGGATAAAAACTGCTTAAGCCATTATACCCTCCAAAGAGCATTTCGCCATCAAAGGTTTTATAGCAGGAATTGATATTGAATGTATTCCCACCTAACCCATCGCTTTTATTATAATTTTTAAAGGTTTGGGAAGCGATATTAAACTTTGATAAACCATTGCCAGTACCCATCCAAAGGTTATGGTTTGCGTCCTCTAATATACTTTGTACGTTATTGTTAGCCAGGCCTTCTTTCTCCGAATAAGTGGTAAATCTCTGCCAGCCACTATTGTATCCGGCCAGGCCACCATAATATGATCCAACCCATATCTTCCCTTGTGTATCCTGATAAATGCAGTTGATATCGTTTGATTTTAAACCATCATGGATAGTAAACAGCCTTAAACCACTATGGGCCTGATCAAGCAAATACAATCCATTAGCAGTGGCTATCCATATATTCTTTTCTTTATCTTCCAGCAAGGTTTTGACAGACCGTTTGCCAATTTTATTAATAACCGGGTTGTCCACCGCTTCTAATACGTTATTATTTCGACGGAAAACAAGCAGGCCATTTTGGGTTCCAATCCAGAAATTATTCCGGGAATCTTCTAAAATGGCTAGTACTTCTGAGCCCAATGTTACCGGATCATTTTCTTTATAAAGATATCTCCTGAAATTATGGGTACCAGGATTAAACAGGTTTAAGCCACCGCCATGCGTTCCTGCCCAAACGTTCCCGCCTTTATCAATATAGACCACCTTAACCAGATCAGATCCAAGTGATGCGGGATCGCTCACTTTATTTTGATAAGTGGTTACCACATCAGCCTTACGGTCAAAATAATTTAACCCTCCTCCTTCGGTTCCAATCCACAAATTGTGCTTACTATCTTCCCATACAGCGCTCACTACATTATTATTGATATTGGAATGGTACCGTGTTGTTTGAAAAGTTAAAAACGTGGCATTATGCCCCGACACCATATTGATCCCACCCCAATAAGTGCCGATCCATACGGTATTGGTATTATCGATAAACACACTGTAGATAGAATTCTGGCTCAAACTGCTTTTATCCTCCGGATCGTGCTTATAGGATGCAAACTGTTTGGTTACTGGATCAAGAATACTTAAACCTCCCTGGGTACCAATCCATATTTTACCAGAGCTGGATGTTTGCAGTATCCGGATATTATTATTTACAGGGCCATTTGCACCGTTATTACTTAAAAACCGCGCACAGGTGTTTGTACCTTTATCATAAAGGTTAACACCACCATGCAGGGTACCTATCCATAATTTATGTTGTGGATCTTCGGTGATGGTAGTCACATAATTATCACTCAAACTATTGGAAACACCTTCCTTATGCCTGTACATTTGATACCGGTATCCGATACCCTGCTTTTGCATTTTGGTAAGCCCCGCCGACGAACCTATCCAGTAAATGCCCTCATGATCCTGGTATATGGTATGTACATTAGTTCCGTACAAACCGGCAACAGAATCTGGAACGGCAACAGAACTGAATTTACCCGATGTACCACCCGGTAATAGATGTAAGCCGTTTGACGACCATACCCAAATATTTTTTTGACGGTCTTCATACACCGAACTAATGATTTGATTACCCTTCCCGGAGGATAATGGCCCTAGCGAAACCCGGTCAAAGCTATCCGTTTCGGGATTGTATTTATTTAGTCCGTTACGGGTGCCTATCCAGAGCCCCTTGTGCGCATCAAGCAGCAGGCAGGTAATATAATCAGATGAAAGACTCGATCTATCCACCGGGTCATTTTTATATATCTTAAAGCTCCGGGTGTTATACTTATTGAGCCCGTGCTGTGTGCCATACCACATGAACCCCCGCCCATCCTGAACTATGGCCAGCACCGAATTTTGCGACAGCCCATTATCCACCGTCAAATTTTCAAACGCAATACGCTGACTATAAGCAGCCGAATAACAGCCTATGGTGAATAGGAATATGGTAATAGCTAATTTCATTTGATCGACCGGTCAAATAAAACTAACAAAATTCCTGCTACATTAATAGTTTTTCTTATCAGGATGGTTCCGTTTAAATATCGATGGTTACTTATTCTTTTGTAAATGAGTTGTATAAACTCTCAGGAAATTGTGCAGTTACGTTCCGAAGCTTTGCCGGTATATATGTCCATGGAAAGTTTAACTTTTTAGGGTATTGTTTACGACTCGTTGTCGCTGATATATCTTTTCGATCCGGTAGATTATCCAGCCCGATTATATTACCACTGAAGTTGTTATTATTAAAATTCACATGACTATACTGCTTTGGCGACCTGGTAAAAACAGCTGAAGTTTTACCGGTATACACAAAATAATTATCTTCAAAAACAACATGTTCAGGTATCCCATTTTCAATATCAGCGGCTTCGATAGTGAACGATTTGGGCGCATCATTATAAAATATATTCCCTTTAACTAGTGTACTGTCTGTTACCCCGGCAAAATTAAAAAGCCGTTTACGGTTCAAGCCATCATTTACGCTAAGGTTGTATTGAATGATATTGCCAGTGGTTTTGACATTGTCTTTATTGATCAAATCAGATATTACCAGCATAAAACCGCCCTCATTGTCATGGCTGTAGTTGTACTGGATAATAGTATTTCTGGAATTACCATCAATATCAAAGGATTGCCCGTCATTGGCCCAGTTACCGTTTTTGGTGTAGCCTACCTCATTGTACTGGATAGTAGTATGATCGCTGCTGTGAGGCCATATAGCCACCGCATTGTCCGTTGCCCTGCTGCGGATATGAAATAGCTTATTGTGCTCCACCATTGCGGTATCAAAGGCTTTTACCACGATACCGTCGCCACCAATATCTTCCAGCTGGCAATTGCGGATAAGTAGGTACTTATTAGGGAACCAGTTAGTTCTGAATGAGAAAGTTCCATTACCGCGGATGCCGTTACGGTCGACCCGCTCTACTTTGCAATTTTCGATTTGCAAATGTTCAATATTACTTGGTTTAGGACCCCGGCAATCCCAAAAGATGCCGCAGCCTTCGGCAGAACCTTTTTTGTTATCGCCATTAATATCATGAATATACAAGTTGGCCAGCCGGATATGGTGCAGAGTACCAATATCCTCGGCCATAATCCGAACACCGGTAGGACCTATTTTCTGAGCCGCTATGGTATTATCCAGGTTAGAGGCTGCTATGTACTCCACCACTATATATTGCAGGTTACGCAGCAATATAGCATCACGGAAATGACCACCCGCTTTTATTTCGGGCAAGGCTCCTGAGCCGTAGGCGCCAAACACTATCGGGGCCTTTGCATTTCCCGAGCCTGATGGAGCCAATTGCCCTTCCCAAACGCCACCACGAGCAAATAATACGCTATCGCCAGGCATAAAAGTATGTTGATTTACGGGAGCCAACGATCGCCAAGCCTTTGCGCGACTCAATCCGTCGGAGGCATCGTTACCGGTTTTGTTGTCGATATAGTAGGTGCCAGCATAGGTGTACAAAGTGGCACAAGTTGCAATTAGTAGTAGTAATATTTTTTTCATATGTTTTGTTGATGATGACAGCTCGCCGGTGTGCTTATCGGTAGTCTAAAAACTTTTTAAACCTTAAATTTTAACACTTTTTTAGTCAAAAACGGGGTAAAAACGCTTGTTTTTTGGCCACTTTAACTAAATTTTAACGCCATTTTAACACTTTTTAACAAATTTTCGACGGGTTTTGAAAGGTTTAAAAAGTATTAATTTACTGATATTCAAATAACTAAATACAAATCGATCAATTTTTGACCTTATTTTCCTTAACCAAAACGGCCCGGTTTCCTTTTTTTAAGAAGAAAACCGGGCCGTTGTATATACAAATATACCCAAATTTTGGGGCATTAAAAAGCAATTGGCGATGAATTTCAGGCCCTACAAAGCGGCTCTGTATAGCATGCGATTGCTTCGTTCCTCGCAATGACATGTTTTTTATTTTACTTAACATCATCATTAATTGCTTTTTGTTATGCCGCTTTTATCTTCCAGTGTCCATTCGCAGGTGTCCTGTAAAACCTTTCCATCCGCAGTAGCGCTTACCTCAATTTTGTTTTTTCCTTTGCGCAGCGGGACGTTTTCCCAGCGGATGATGTGAAACCCGTCGGGCTCACCATTGGCAATGAAAGCTCCATTAACCCTTAGCTTTACATGCGCTATGGTACTGTATATTTTAATAACCGTAGCCTGCTGTGTTCGTACCTCGTTCCTGCGGTCAGTGATATAGAGCATGGGTTCGGGGTTCCAGTTGGCTTTGTAAAAATAGAAAGCATCTTTTTTTACTTTCCGGTCATAGGTAACCAGGCCTTTGTCGTTGATGCCGGAGGTATCCCCTTCTGTGCGGATGGATGAGCCAAAATCGGCCAGTGCCCATACAAACTTACCCCAGATAAATGGCCTTTTATTTAGCTCCAGCCAGTTCACTTCGTGGTAGCTGGTTTGCCACTCTTCCGGATGAAACCTTCCGTCGGCATCTGGTTTAACATTGTTCTCGGTATGCTTAAACGGACTGCCGCCTGCTCCGTATTCGCTTACGGCAACGGGCTTTTGCGGATAATTGCGATGCGCTTTATCGGCCCAGGTACCTATCTGCTTAAATTCACCATCGTACCAGCCATAGTATTTATTCCAGGCTATCAGGTCGGATACCTCGTTAAAGCGGTCGCTATCTAAAAACGTAGCGCAGGTGGTCGGCCTGTTCGGGTCTTCTTTTTTCGCCAAAGTATTCAGCTCTTTAATAAATGGTACCGGGTCGTCATGATCCAGTTTCAGCTCATTAAATAATCCCCAGAAACAAACCGATGGATGGTTATAATTCTGGCGGATCATTTCGGTAAGCACCTGCCGGGCCTGTTGCTCCAATTCCGGGTTCTTTAAATATCCCGCACCGGTATACCCTCCCGGGCCAACCAATGGGATCTCCGACCATACCACCATGCCACTCCTATCGCACAAATCATAAAAGTATTTGCCATGCGGGTAATGTGTTAAGCGAAGTGCGGTAGCGCCTATTTCTTTGATCAACTGCATATCCCTGTCATAATCAACGGTATCTAAGGCCGAGCCTTTCCCTTCTACATCCTCATGAAAACCCACACCGTGCAGATCGAGGTATTTACCATTCAGGGTAAAACCTTTATTGGCATCTATGTGATAATATCTTAACCCTAAAGGCTGTACTACCTGATCGATCAACTGCCCGTTTTTGAGCAGGCTTACCTGTACACGATATACATAAGGATCTGTCTTTCCGTTCCATAAATGCGGTTGTTTCAGGCTGATGGTTTGTGTAGCAGTCAGGCCATTACTTACAACATTGGTAACCGAAGCAACAACATGCTCCTGCGCATCAACCATGTCCGACCTGATCTGTAACCCTGCTATAGTTGCTACCGATAGCTTGGTTAAAATATTCACCGTAGCCGATTGCTCAGATACCGATTGGGGTGTGAGATAAACACCCGGCGAAGCATGATCCAAAGGCGAGATACAATCTTTCGAGGTAACCAGTAAGGAAACCGGCCGGTGGATGCCTCCATACACATTAAAGTCGCCGCATAGCGGCAATACATCCGTTCGCGCAGCATTGCTCACCTGTACTTCTACCTGGTTTGCTTCACCAGGTTTCACAAAGCCTGTGATCTCTACACAAAAGGCCGTATAACCACCTTTATGCTCCGTAACAAAATGCTTGTTTACCAGCACCGTTGCCACAGAATTGGCACCTTCAAAATATAAAAACAAGCGTTTATTTTTCCATGCAGGATCAATCGTAAAGCTTTTTTCATAAATACCGCTTTCCCTTTGGTAACTACCTTTACCCGATAGTACATCCTGCGCATTCCAGGTATGGGGCAACGTTACATTAAAAGTTTCCGGCTGTTTACGAACATCATAGGCCATGTGAAATTTCCAGTCGGTGTTGAAGCTGATGGTTTGGCGGGAGGGGGTAATTGCAACTCGCAGACGACTCACCCCACCTGCGCTTCGCTGGGCGACCCTCTCTCCGGCTGCGCCGCATAGAGGGTGGGGAAACTTTTTTTCAAATCCCCTCTTTCCGCCGAAGGCGAAGAGAGGGGGACCGAGCGCAGCGATGGTCGGGTGAGTCGGATGTGCGATATGATGAACCGCACCTGATGATGGGGCACCCGTACCAGCAAACAGCAGCAAAAAGAGATAAAAATATCCCGATAGTAATTTATTCATATAAGATGTAGAGAGAGGATAGAAGCAAGAACAGAGAGTCAAGAATCAAGATTATTCGCCGCTTTAAGATCAGCTTATGGTTTTTCTTGATTCTTAACTCATATCTCTTGATTCTCTTTTTAGTTTATCCAACCGGCGTTTTGTTTCAGATTCGGGTTTCTTTGTGTTTCTACCAGCGGGATGGGCCAGGTATAAATATAATCGCCCTGAAAAGAATAGGTATACACATTGGCACCCCAAACTTGTTTTACACCATTGCCTGCGTAAAACACTTTCGCTTTCCATGATTGCCACCTTAACTCATCAAAATAATTGATGCCTTCGTTCGGGAACTCTACACGGCGCTCATTCCTGATGCGCTCGCGCAGATCGGCCTGCCCAGCCACCATGGTAGCGGCGCTTGAATTTAATAAAGCCACACCAGCCCTTGTCCTCACCTCGTTAACTTTGGCAACGGCATCGGCTGTTAAACCTTGTTCATTCAAAGCTTCGGCCCACATCAGCAGCACATCAGCATACCTGATCAGCGGGAAATCGGTAGGTCCATATGCCCTGTTAATGAGTTCGGCGTTACCTTCGTAAACAAATTTCCGGTACAGGTAATAAAAATAGCTTTGAGTATCGGTACGTAAATCGCCACCCAACGCAGCTTCGGCACGATATGGCCAGCGTGAAGTTACAGTTGCATTGTTTGAACCAAATACGCCATTATAAGTAGCATATGGGGTAATTACATTGGCAGCCAAACGAGGGTCGCGGTTAGCATAAGCCTGTAGTATGCGGGCCTCGTTACCTGTTGGTAAATACAAACTCATTTGCGCCCCCCTGGTTGTAGCGGCAACTATTTCGGCAGCCGTAAGATTGTTTCTTAAAAAAAACACTTCCCGCTGGGCAGGAGTCATACCAGAATAACCTGGCAAAACCGAATCCCAGTTAAAAGGCGAACCATCCAGGTTCTGGTAAAGATCAACCAGGTTGGGCGATACCAGGTAATCATTCCAGCAGGAACCAAAAGAGGAGCGCGTACCGCAGAACCATTGCGTGGTTGAACCATAACCGGTGGTTCCGCCACCTGCAACGGCTACGTTCTGAATAGAAAATATCATCTCGCTGCATTGCTCATTGGCGGCCTTAAACAGCGTGGTATAATTAGCAAACAGGGCATATCCGGCCGATTTTACCATGGCGAAATCGGCAGCAGCCAGATCCCATTTTTGCAGATACAAATAGGCTTTGCCACGCAGCGCGTAAGCCGCGCCTTTGGTAACATGGCCATAGTTGGCTGCCCCTGCCGCGTAGATGGAAGGAAGGTTGGGCTCATTGATAGCGTCAGTTAAATCGGCCACTACCTGATTCCACACATCAGCTTCAGACGAACGGGCTTTGGTAGCCTGGTCGGCAGTGAAAGGCTCCAGATAAATAGGTACACCTTTCCATAACTGGTTTAAGCGCAGGTAAAAATAGGCCCGCAAAAATTTACACTCCGCTACATAACGCGCTTTTTTCGCCGGATCGGAAGGCGATTTTAGTGGTATATTTTTGATAGCGTCATCTGAACGTTGTACACCTTCATACAAATTTTGCCATGTACTGCTGTAAATTCCGTTACCGGTAGTTATGGTGCCAGATAACATGGATTCCTGGCTGCGGGTTTGCCCGGTAAAACCAAAGCGATCCATCATATATAACTCCAGACCCGAATCGCCTCCAGAGTTTTCGCCTAATCTCAATGCCTGATATACCCCGGTAACACCCAGATCGGTTAAATTATCGGTTGTCCACATATTGGATGAGGCAACAGAAGAATAAGGCGATGTATCAAGCAGGTTTTTCTTGCAGCCCGTTACTATGGCTACAGTTAATATCAATATAAATATCTTCTTCATCGTTTTTTTATTTAAGCTTAAAAAGCAGCATTTAAACCAACAGAGTATTGACGCATGGTTGGATAACCCACACTTGGGCCTATTTCTGGATCAAGTCCAGGGTACTTGGTTATCGTGAATAAATTCTCAGCGGCTACATAGATCCTGATTTTACTTAATGACCATTTCTGGGTTAGCCTTTTTGGAAGTGTATAGCCTAATTGAACATTCTTCAATTTTACGTACGATGCATTATACAGATAGAAATTGCTGGCTACCGCGGCATTCTGCACATCAGAGGTGTTTTTTAAACGTGGATAATATCCGTTGATATTATTAGCCGGGTCTGATGGATTGGCATCATTGTAATAATAGTGATTATTGGCTACCAGGGTACTTACGGCATTACCTAAGGAAACAATGGAGTTATTATAGCCGGTATCATTCCAATAATAATACATGCCAAAGCTTCCGGCCCATATCATAAAGCAATCAAAACCTTTATAGGATACATTGAACTGTAAGCCGGCATTATATTTTGGCGTGGATGACTTATTGGTAAGCTGGGCGTCATAACTATTACCATATACACCATCGCCATTGCTATCTGCATAGATCAAATCGCCATAATAGATCTTGGTTTTGCCAATACCATTGGCTGGTTGAAATTTATAACCTGCGTTCATCATACTCTGCAACCAGGCCAAATCCTGCGGTGTACGGATCATACCATCTTTAGGGCCGCCATTTTTATTTACAGAGCCATCTGCATTGTAGTAACTTCCATTTCCTTTATACACCGGGTACAGGTAGTACTCGTTAATAGCATGTCCCTGTATAACCCTGGTGGTACCTCCGCTCGAAACCTGACCAATGTTTGATGAATAAACCTGGTTTCCATTGGCATCGGTGGTGTAACCTTGCTGCAGGGTACCATTATATTTTTCGACCCGGTTAAAGTTGTAGGCAAAATTACCAGACACGCTGTAGCTTAAACCGCCGGTTTGGCCACGATAACCCAAGGTAACCTCGATACCTTTATTGGATACCTCGGCAATGTTTTGTGTAGCCGCCGTGGCCGTACCAACTGTTAATGGTATGGTTGGAGTAAATAAGATACCGGTGGTATATTTACGATAAGCATCAATCTCAAAATTCATTTTACCTTTAAACAAGGTTCCATCCAAACCTATGTTGCTGGTGGTGGTAGTTTCCCACTTCAGGTTGGGGTTAGCAAATTTTGTTTGAGCCAAACCGGTTACCGCAGCCCCGTTGTAAGAATAAGCAGTAGGGCTATAAGTGGCCAGATAATCATAATTACCCAATGCAGCATTGGAGTTTAGCACGTTGTTACCTGTTTGTCCCCAGGAGGCACGAAGCTTTAAGTTGCCCACATATTCATTCACGTTTTGCATAAAGGGCTCTTCAGAGAGGCGCCAGCCAGCAGCAAAGGCAGGGAAAAAACCCCAGCGGTTAGCCGGTGCAAATTTGGATGACCCATCATACCTGAATACCGCTTCCAGCAGGTAGCGTGATTTATAATCATAGTTTAAACGACCGAAGAACGATCTCAAAGTATAATCATAGGCGTCGCCTGTGGCAGCTGTTGGTGTAGTTGCCGAACTCAAGGTGGTAATTGTAGGGTCGATGAGACCTAATTTGGTAGCGTCGAAATAGTAATATTTGTATTGGTACTGATCATAACCTACCAAAGCGCCAATGGTATGATTTTTAGCAATAGTGGTATTATATCTCAATACGGCGTCGAGTGTGATGAGGTAATTCTTATTAAAATCATAATAAGTGCTCAGCTGCGATGGCGCGGTTGCTGCCTGTTTTAGGGTATTGGTCGAGAAATCCCATTTTTCGAAAGGAATGCTGTAGGAATTATTCTCCTCGAAACGGGTCTGATAATTAAACTTGGTTTCCAGGGTTAAACCTTTATACAGGTCGACATTAGCAAAAAGCGTAGTATTGATCCTGGATTCCTGGTCGCTTCCGCCGGTTGAGGTTAAATAACTCAGGATATTATTAGCGGTTGATGATTCTTCGGGAGCCGAAGGGAAACCATATTTACCGTTATAATAAGGATAAACACCCGGTGTAGTTTGCCTTAAATAGTTAAAGGCATTACTGGTGCTAGCCAGGCCAAAAGTTTGCAATGAAGCAAATGTTTGTGTACCCACGGTTAAAAATTTGGTTGCTTTGGTCTGCAAATTCACCCGGAACTGGTACCTGTCCGATCCCGTATTTTGCATAGTGCCCGGGTTGCCCGTATAACCAGCTGATAGCAGGAACTGGGTAGTTTCATTACCGCCGCTGATGGATAGGTTATGATCCTGTAATACATTATTCTGAAAAATTACTTTTGCCCAGTTGGTATTAGGGTAAGCAATATAATTGGGTACGCCAATGGCATTTAACCCGTTAGGATCGGCATCAGCTTTTTGCCACTGGGCTATAGTAGCCGCGGTATAAACCGGTGTTTGACCCAGGTTTTGGTAACCTTCATTCACCAATTGCATGTGCCTCACATAATCGGTCACAAATGAAGGCAGGTTGCTCGGGTTGGTTTTGGAAGCGATACCGGTATAAGTTACCGTGGTTTTATTTTTGCTCCCTTTTTTGGTGGTCACCAGGATAACACCATTGGCAGCCAATGAACCATATATAGAAGCCGCGGCGGCATCCTTTAGTATAGAAATGCTTTCTATATCGTCCGGGTTTACAGCATCTAAAGTGCCTTGTATACCATCGATAACTACAAGGGCATTGTTATTATTCAAGGTTCCCATCCCCCTGATGCGAATGGTGGCACCGTCGGAACCCGGTTTACCAGAACTTTGCATCACCGATACACCTGCACTCAAGCCTGTTAAAGCCGATGACACATTGGTTACCGATCTGTTTTCCAGATCTTTTGCACCAATAGTGGCTACTGAACCTATCAGGTTAACTTTTTTCTGGGTTCCGTAACCCACAACTACCACATCGTTAAGACTGGTGCTTTGTTCGGCCAGTACAACATCCACCACCGGCGGACTACCCACAGCTTTTTCCTGGGTAATAAAACCAATATAGGAAAACACCAGTATGGCATTATTGTAAGGTACACTAATTGTATAAGTACCTTTCGCATCCGTAACCGTACCGTTCGCGGTACCTTTTAATTTAACGCTTACCCCGGGTAGCGTCTCCCCTTTGCTATCTTTTACCGTACCCGAAATCTTTCGCGTTTGGGCGTAGGCGCTGCCAATAAACAAAGTAAGTATCATAAGGGTTGCAAGGAGATTTTTAAAACACTTTACCATGCGCACACCCTGGCAATTCAATGAGTAAATTTTATCCATCTTAATTCAATAAGTTTTAAATTTTGTTGGTGTATGATCATTAAAAAGGCACATATCTGCACCTTTACTCAGTTCCCGATTCCTGACCGGCGGGAATAAAAAGGACATTAAGCCGCAATACCCGGATGGGTTAATAAAATGTCTTCTCTTTCATAATTTGTTTTGGAGGTTTCAACAAATTTGCTGTTATCGACAGCAGAGGGAGGGGTAAAATCCTAAGGAAATAGGGGTAAAATTCTAAATGGCCTTACCAATAAGGCTTATAAGGCCTATATTTTAGACAGATGGTCAGATTAAATTTTAATAAGGCAGGATCATCCAACTGTAAATAATGGATTATTCCGGGCAGAAAATCCGTAAACATATGAGGAGGTTGTCTAACTTCGGCCACTATATCATCGTTGCTTATTTATCGTGAAGAATCATATCAATAATGTTTATATCGTAGGTCTGGGTGCAATGGGCGGTATGTATGCAGCCAAATTACAGGATATAACCCCCGGTCTGGTCAAGATCATCGCTTCTCCTGAGCGTATCAAAAACTATCAAAACGCAGATATCAGGATTAACGGAAGCTCTTATAAATTCAATTATGTTGAACCCGGCGACCGTTCTCAGCCTCCTGCCGATCTTATCATTGTTGCGGTAAAGGCCCCACAACTCGCTGCCGCCATAAACGATTTGAGCACATTTGTGGATGAGGACACCATTGTTATTTCGTTACTCAATGGCATATCCAGCGAAGAACAGATAGGCGAAACAATCGGGATGAAGCATTTACTTTTTGCCTATGGCGTGGGGATGGATGCCGTTCGCGAAGGTAGTACGATCACCTACTCCAATCCTGGCCGGATAGTTTTTGGCGAAAAGGATAATAGTACGCTTTCCCAAAGGGTACAGGCTGTAAAAGAATTATTTGAAAAGGCTGGTATCCCCCATCATATCCCTGCTGATATGTACAAGGCACTCTGGTTTAAGTTTATGATGAACACCGGCATTAACCAGGCATCAGCCGTACTGAAGGCAACATACAGTCAATTTCAGCAAAATAAGGAAGCCCGTAAACTCATGCTGATGGCCGCCGAAGAAGTAATAGCGCTGTCGCATCAAATGGGTATTTTCCTGGGTCAGGACGATATGGATGAATTTACACGCATAGTTGACGGACTTGGCCCCGAAGGAAAAACTTCCATGTTACAGGACATCGAAGCCGGGCGTAAAAGCGAAGTAGACCTCTTTGCCGGAAAGGTGATAGAACTTGGCCACAAATACCAGGTACCCACCCCTGTTAACGAAACGTTATATACCATTATCCGGGCATTGGAAACCAGCCGGGGTGTTATGTAGAGACGCATCACATGCGTCTCCTTTTGACAAACTATTCCTAATTCTGTACAGTTTGAGACGCATGTGATGCGTCTCTACAGGAATGCAATCCTCTATTTTAAATTTTGTTTGTATAAAACTTTTTATACTTTTGTTTTAGTGTTATATTAACAATTAATATTTTACAACCAGTTATAGCTATTTATTAACCGCTCTGTCGTTTCATTGCTGATGTTCTTTAATTAAATAATCATCAGCAGATATTTGGCGATAAGCACTTCAATGTCAATTAAAATAAGTGTTATAAAAACACTAATTATATATGAATAAAAATCAATGGGTGATTGGGGTGGACTATGGATCTGATTCTGTACGCTCCGTTATTGTAAATGCTGCAAATGGCCAGGAAGTAGCATCGTCTGTATATGAATACCCCCGCTGGCGTGATGGCCTGTTTTGCGAACCGTCCATAAACCAGTTCAGGCAGCATCCGCAGGATTATATAGATGGCCTGGAAGCAACAATAAAAGATTGTATTGCGAAGGCAGGCGGTACCGGCATTGTTGATTCTATCAAAGGCATATCCGTTGATACCACAGGCTCCACTCCCGTTGCGGTTGACGCTTACGGTACCCCTCTGGCTTTAACCCCCGGTTTTGAAAATAACCCGAACGCCATGTTTGTGTTATGGAAAGATCACACCAGTGTTAAAGAAGCAGCCGAAATCAATGCCCATGCCGCTTTATTTGATATCAATTATCTCCAATATGTGGGTGGCATCTATTCATCCGAGTGGTTTTGGGCTAAGTTATTGCATGTTTTGAGGACTGACGTTTCTGTAAGAAATGCAGCCGCTTCCTGGGTGGAGCATTGCGACTGGATACCTTTTTTACTTACAGGCGGTACTGATGTTAAAGCCATTAAACGTGGGCGCTGCTCCGCCGGGCATAAAGCCCTGTGGGCCGAAGAATTTGATGGCCTGCCTCCCGATGATTTCTTTTCGTCGCTTGACCCATTATTAAAAGGATTTACCGACAAACTTTATAAAGATACCTACACCGCCGACCAGGCAGCCGGCACACTAAGCGCCGAATGGGCAGAACGTTTGGGTCTGTCAACAACAGTTGTAGTGGGTACTGGTGCTTTTGACGCGCACATGGGGGCCGTGGGCGGGCAAATTGAACCTTATTATTTGAGCAAGGTAATGGGTACATCTACCTGTGACATTTTGGTTGCCCCAACGGCTAACATGCAAGGTAAACTGGTACACGGTATATGCGGACAGGTAAATGGCTCGGTTATCCCCGACATGGTGGGTTTAGAAGCCGGGCAATCGGCCTTTGGCGATACTTATGCCTGGTTTAAAAACATGATTTCATGGCCCATTAATCATTTACTGTCCAAATCAAAAATAATTGACGAGGCCACAGTCAAAGCGTTGAAAGCTGAGCTGAGCGATCTGATTATTCCTGAACTGAGCAAACAGGCTGCATTGATTCCAGTTGATACACCCAATGAATTGGCTGTCGATTGGTTTAATGGCCGGCGTACACCAGATGCCAACCAGGAACTGAAGGGAGCCATAATCGGATTGAGTTTAGGCAGCGATGCGCCCCGGGTTTTCCGTGCCCTGGCAGAAGCAACCTGTTTTGGAGCAAAAAGCATTGTGGACAGGTTTATTAGCGAAGGCATACTAGTTAAGGGGATCATCGGTATTGGCGGTGTGGCCAAAAAATCACCTTTTGTGATGCAAATGATGGCCGATGTGCTGGACATGCCTATCCGTATCCATCAGTTTAAACACACCTGCGCCCTGGGTGCAGCCATGTTTGCCGCCGTGGTAGCCGGTATATATCCAACCGTTGAAGAAGCCATGACCGCTATGGGTGGCGGCTTTGATGAAGAATATTATCCTAACACTGATCTTAAGGATATTTACAGTAGCCGGTATGGGCAATATAAACATCTCGGGGAGTTTGTAGCCTGGCAAATAGCTAAAACCGCAGAAGCCGAACTTCAAAACAATTAATCCCATGAGCAGGTATCAACATATCAAACAAACGGCTTATGAGGCAAACATGCAATTACCTAAATTGGGACTGGTACTGTTCACTTTTGGCAATGTAAGCGCTGCCGACAGGGACCTGGGTGTTTTTGCCATCAAACCCAGCGGTGTCCCTTATGATGAACTTACACCTGAAAAAATGGTGATCGTTGATTTTGATGGCAATACGATAGAAGGCAGTCTGCGCCCATCATCAGACACTAAAACACACGCTGTTTTGTATAAATATTGGGCAGGCATTAGTGGCATTGTACACACCCATTCCACTTATGCCACGGCCTGGGCACAGGCACAGCGATGTATTCCCATTTTCGGTACAACTCATGCCGATCATCTAACTACCGACATTCCCTGCGCACCGCCCATGGAAGACAATAGGATAGCCGGAGATTATGAATATCAAACGGGTTTCCAGATCATAGATTATTTTAAAGAGAACGGGCTTGATTATAAAGAGATTGAGATGGTATTGGTAGGCAATCATGCCCCTTTTACCTGGGGAAAGACTGCCGAAAAAGCGGTTTATAACAGCGCAGTTTTGGAGGCCGTTGCGCACATGGCCCATTTAACAGAACAAATAGATAATTATGCTCCCCGTTTAAAAGATTCGCTCATCAAAAAACATTATGAGCGCAAACACGGGCCCGATTCTTATTACGGTCAATAATACAACCATGAAATTATCCTATTTACTCCTATTTGCCACGGGCATTCTGCTCAACGTTAAAATCTCGGCACAAACAAAAATAGCTGCTACACCACCCATGGGCTGGAATAGTTATAACTGTTTTGGCTCGGCCGTTCACGAGGATGAAGTTAAAGCCAATACCGATTATATGGCCAAATACTTAAAACCATATGGCTGGCAATATATCGTGGTCGATTTTTTATGGTCATATGATAATCCTCCGGGCAGCAATATCGGCAACCCTTTTCAAAAACGGTTAGAAGATGGGTCATACATCCCCTGGCTAACCATGGATAAATGGGGACGATTAACGCCACAGCCCAACAAATTCCCATCGGCGTTTGGCGGTAACGGTTTTAAACCACTTGCCGATTATGTGCATGCTCAGGGCTTAAAATTCGGCATCCATGTAATGCGCGGTATCCCGCGACAAGCCGTATGGGCAAAGTCGCCGATAAAAGGCACCAACGGCATTACTGCCGATATGGTTGCAGACACCAATTCCAAATGCCCATGGATGAACCATATGTATGGGCTCGACATGAAAAAGCCAGGCGCGCAGGAATACCTGAACTCCTTATTAGAGCTATATGCCTCATGGGGCGTTGATTTTATTAAGGTTGATGACCTTTCCCGCCCTTACAGCGCAGCCGAAGTGGAAGGTTATAAAAAAGCGATCGATCAATGCGGCAGACCTGTAGTTTTAAGTCTGTCACCGGGCGAAACACCACTTAACCAAGCCACGCATGCTACCCAATATGCTAACATGTGGCGCATGGCCGATGACTTTTGGGATAACTGGAAAGAAGTGCTGCACATGTTTGATTATGCCAAAAACTGGGAAGGCGTTGGCGGCCCCGGTCATTGGCCCGATTGCGATATGATACAGATAGGCAAGCTATCAAAACGCGGTCCGGTTGGTGTTGAGCGATACAGCCGTTTTACCGAAGATGAGTTGTATACCCACATGACCTTCTGGAGCATATACCGTTCGCCCTTGATGCTGGGTGGTAACTTACCCGAAAACCGCGAACTGGAATTGAAGCTATTTACCAATGCTGAGGTACTCGCCGCTAATCAAAATGGCGAAAACCCACGCCAACTATACAAAAAAGACGGCGCTATGGTTTGGTATTCGCATGTACAAAATAGCAAAGACCTGTATGTAGCCTTATTTAACATTGGGGATGATGCTAAATCAGTCGCAGTAGATTTCACATCTCTAGGCCTCAAAGGCAAAGTAACCGTCCGCGATCTCTGGAAAAAACAAACCATCGGCCAATACAAAACAAACTACCAGCAAAATATCAATGCACATGGTGCGGCCCTGCTCAGATTATCATCTGATATCAAATAATTAAAAAAGTCGTGAATCACTAATTCACTAAATCAATAATTCAATAATTATAAAATGATCGACCTGAAAACATTTGAAGTTTGGTTCGTTACCGGGAGCCAGGATCTTTACGGTGAAGAAACATTAAAACTGGTTGCCGAACACTCGCAAAAGATCACCGCTGGGCTCCATAGCTCCGATAAAATTCCTGTACGCGTAGTTTATAAACCCGTTGTAAAAAGCACAGATGAAATATATACCACGCTGCAACAGGCAAACGTGGCCGAAAATTGCATTGGTGTTATTACCTGGATGCACACCTTCTCCCCTGCCAAAATGTGGATACGGGGTTTAAGCATCTTGAAAAAGCCGCTATTACACCTGCATACTCAGTATAACCGTGATATTCCGTGGAGCTCTATCGACATGGATTTTATGAACCTGAACCAAAGCGCCCATGGCGACCGTGAATTTGGTTTTATGGTATCGCGGATGCGCATTAACCGCAAAGTAGTTGTTGGGCACTGGCAGGATCCTGAAGTTTTAGCCCAGATAGATGCATGGACACGTGCCGCGGCTGGCTGGTACGACTGGCAGGGCGCCAAATTTGTACGCTTTGGCGACAACATGCGTTTTGTTGCCGTTACTGATGGAGACAAGGTGGAGGCCGAGCTAAAATTTGGCTTCTCCGTAAATACTTATGGCATTGGCGACCTGGTAGCGGTAATTAATTCAATAAGCGATACGGATATCAATACATTAACAGAAGAATATGAAGCTACATACACGATGGATGCTTCGCTTAAAAAAGGTGGCGATAAATATTCCTCTATTTATGAGGCCGCAAG
This sequence comes from Mucilaginibacter inviolabilis, assembly GCF_011089895.1. NCBI lineage: Bacteria > Pseudomonadati > Bacteroidota > Sphingobacteriia > Sphingobacteriales > Sphingobacteriaceae > Mucilaginibacter > Mucilaginibacter inviolabilis. Next base: position 9,712 of record NZ_JAANAT010000001.1, on the reverse strand, counting down.
GATAGAATTAGGATTGCGGAAGTTCTTAGTCGACGGTGGCTTTAAAGGTTTTTCAGACACCTTTGAAGACCTGCATGGTATGGTACAATTACCAGGAATTGCCGCCCAACGACTGATGGCCGATGGTTATGGTTTTGCCGGTGAGGGCGACTGGAAAACCGCTGCCCTGGTACGAGCTTTTAAAGTAATGGGAGCCGGATTAAAGGGCGGCAACGCTTTTATGGAAGATTACACTTATCATTTCGATCCGAATAACGCGCTGGTACTGGGCTCGCACATGCTGGAGGTAGATGCCTCTTTGGCCAATGGCAAAGTAACGCTAGAAGTTCATCCCTTAGGTATTGGCGGCAAAGCCGATCCGGCAAGGCTGGTATTTAATGTAGCAGGCGGCCCTGCGCTTAATGCGGCGCTGGTTGATATGGGTAACCGTTTTCGCTTGCTGATTAATGAGGTGGAAGCAGTTGAGCCCGTGAATGATCTGCCAAAGCTCCCTGTTGCCCGTGTGTTATGGAAACCATATCCAGATATGAGAACCGGGTGCGCTGCCTGGATATACGCCGGCGGGGCACACCATACCGCTTACAGCCAGAATTTAACTGCTGAACATCTCCAGGATTTTGCCGACATGGCGGGTATTGAATTTTTACGTATCGGAAAAGATACCCGCATAGACCAGTTTCGGAATGAGATCAGGTGGAACGAGGTAGCTTATAAATAGAGATAAGCCCCGGAGTAAATGTTTACTTCGGGGCTTATTATTCTTAACAATTCATCAAGCCAAATAAAACATTTCCTGTAATGGGGCGCTTTTGGGCGAATGATCGCTGTTACTTTCCATGATATCAGCCATATATTGCCACCATTTTTGCATCACCGGGCTTTCCGGAAGTTTATTAATAGTATTTAAATCAGTCGTCAGATAAGTGCCAAAAAGCATATTTGTTTCCTCGTCCAGGTAAATGTAATAGTCGCCGATACCACTTTGTTTTAACAGAGTAACCAGTTCGGGCCATATCTGATCGTGCCGCGTTTTATATTCCTGTGTTTTACCAGGTAAAAGATGCATCTTAAAAGCGACTCTTTGCATAACGGGTCTATTTTGGTTAAAGCAAATTTACTATAACTGATCTAAAATAGGTTTTTCGGATGTTTGTAAAAGAGTTTGTTCTGGCTTAAGCAGTTCTAAAACCTCTACCTCATTTTGTCCCTTTTTTAACCACTCCGCAGGTAAATATAATGTTTGCTGCGGCCCAACGTTCCAATATTTACCTAAGTTATGACCATTTACCCATACCAGGCCCTTACCCCATTTGCGCATATCCAGGTAGGTATCGGCAACCTTATTCAAATTAAATGATCCTTTTTCAATTACTGGTGCCGTACCTTTGTAAGCTACCGGCTGATATTTTAAACCGTTCAGATTTTTGAAAGGCAAACCATACATTTTCCAGCCAGTAAGCTCTTTCTGGTTAAATAACACCTTTTCTGTAATACCCTTTTTATTTTGTAAAAGATATTTGCCAAAATTAATCCGGCCCATATTTTCAACCAATATATCCAGCGTCACATTACCGGCAGGCAAGGTAACCGGTAAGCTATCCTGTTTTAAACGGCGATCAAGTGTGCCGATAGTTTTCCCGTTAACCATAACAATGGCATAATCCCTTAACCTCTGTAATTTCAGCAAACCACTTATGCCTCCTTTTACAGTAGTCCGATATAATACAAACCCATAGTCCTGGTTCAAATCCTCAAACGTAAGCGGCTTGGGGCTAGTCTTAGCTATCGGCAAATTCTGCAGTATGCTTGCCGACTGGGTAAGCTTTATGGCCGGGATCTGCACAGCGGGTTTAGCAACCGGAACCGGCGGCAAATGCACACCTGTCGGCAAATGCTTTTCGATCACACTTCTAAATGCCATAAATTTGGGTGTAGCATTACCAGCTTCATCTAAGGGGGCGTCATAATCATAGCTGCTTATCTGTGGCTCGTAGGGTGTTTCGTCTTTAAAATTGGCCCCGTTCATAAATGCGCGGGTAGTACCACCATGAAACATATACATATTGATGGAAATACCGGCAGCTAATACGGAGTCGAGCCGGCCGCTATATTGTTCCGCGGGTACAGTATGATGCTTTGTACCCCACCAATCAAACCAAGCCGGGTACCATTCGGCTATATAGTAAGGCCCTTTGCCTCCATGATTTTCGTTGATGATCTTTTTTACTTTCGCGGGATCATCCACGCCATTTATCGCTGGTAACAATCCCGGCAAATGCCCGTTTACCAGATCGGGCGCAGGATCACAGGTATAAAGCAAGCCATTAAAACCAGCTTCTTTAAATAGCTTTTGATTGATCTGCAGGTATTCTTTATCGCTACCGTATGATCCATACTCATTTTCTATTTGCACCATGAGGATATTACCGCCATGATTGATTTGCAGTGGTGCCAGCTGTTTGCCTACTTCTTTGATATATTTTTCATACTCTTTCAAATATTGCTCTTCTTTGCTGCGAACAACCAGACCCTTTTCGTTTTGCAACCAATAAGGATAACCACCAAACTCCCATTCGGCACAAACGTACGGACTTGGTCTTAGGATCACCCAAAGCCCCTCCTGTTGTGCCATTTTTACAAACTCGGCCACATCGTTATTTCCGCTGAAATCAAACTCGCCTTTCTGTGGTTCGTGCAGGTTCCAGAAAACATAGGTGCCAATGGTATTTAGGCCCATCGCCTTTGCCATTTTCATCCGGGCACGCCAGGCTTCACGAGGTACCCGGGGATAATGCATTTCGCCGCTGATCATTTGGAATGGTTTACCATCCAGCATAAAGGCAGTATCAGATAAAGCAAAGGAATGCTGAGTTTGTGCATGGGTATATAAAGCTATCAGCATTAAAATACCGGAACACAGGGCGTGTAACTTATTTCTTAAAAGCATAAAATTAATTGGTGGTGTTATTTTGTTAGGTTGTACCTGCTAAATACAGGCTTTTTCTGATAAAATAAAGGGGGTAAAATCGCAAATTGCAGGGGATATTTTCTTATAAACGGTCAAACACCAGGAGCAATGGTGTTGATGAATTAATTACCCTTGATTATTTTTCCACAATGGCGTACCAGATCTTTTAAAAAATCGCTTAAAATGTATTTTTGCCCGCTGTAAAACAGAATACCATTTTATGTCTGCTGAAGAAACTTATTCCCGAACCGGGGCCGACCTGGTCAGCATTGCTTCCAAATATATTTTGCTTGTAGAAAGCCGCAGAAATTTAAAAGGCCGCTGCCCCTTCCATGCAGATCAGGGAACCTCATTTATGTTATCGCCCGAAAAAAATATCTTCAAATGTTTTGGCTGCGGCAAAGACGGCGGCCCCATCGAGTTTATCATGTATATGGAGGGCAAAAGCCGAGAAGAAGCTATCGCGCAGCTGATAGGATCAGGAAATTAAAAAAAGGTACCACATGGTGTAATGCGATACCTTTTTTTAGAATGATGCATTAATGTAATTGAAATGCCCCAATGGTAGTTGTTCCACCACTAATCAAAAGAATGCCGTCATAATCAGTTTGGGATGGGTCGGTAATAATATTGATATCACCCAGTTTGGCAATAGTACTTAAGGCCGTCAAATGAAAATCCGGAGATGATGCAGTAGGATTTTTAAAATTAGGGTTAACATATTTTGATTTGCCGTCTTGTTTAGTGTCTTTCGTGTAGGCTGCAAAAGTATCATACGTTTTCTTTAACCAATTTACGCTTACATTATTCTGATCACCATCGGGCGAATAAAAACAATTAAAGTTGAACGTGTTATTTTGTTGCGGAGTTATCGGCGTAAGACTAAATAACAATGCCTGATTACCTGTGTAAAAAATATTGTTTTCCATTTTGCAATTTGTTGCCTTAGTGATCAAAACTTCTCCATTACCGTTCATACCGGTGTCGTTCATGTAAAGGGTGTTATTATAAAATGAACAATTCAATACCTGGCCAGTTGTTTTTACGTCATATCCGCCAAATGCAAGCCCTGAATCCTGGTTAGAGTAAAGTATATTTGAAACAACTGTAACATTGCTGGCCGATCCATTTTGCTCATTTCCTACTTCGATACCAAAGCCATTTTGATAGCTCAGATTCCTTTCAATTTTTATATCTCGTCCACCGTCCACATATATCCCGCCACTAGTGGAGTAGGCAGCAACATCCCTATAGCAGATATTTTGACGGATAATGCCATTTCTGGCCTGATCAAGCTGAGCATTTCCGCTTGTACCATAATTTCCAATTGCAGCAATGCCGATATTGGTATTATCATGCACCAGGCAGTGTGTAATGGAGAATCCGTCTATATTACCATCCAATGAAATTGCCTCACTGTAACCCAGTATATTATTACTTACCTCGCAGCTATCTATTACTAAATTGGTAACTGCATTAGCCTGCGTTGTTCCTTCTCCATAAACTATAAAAGCCTGAGCGTTCTGGCTACTATTTGGCTTGGTAGCAGCATTTGCCGTCCAATTAATTTGCGAGACTACCAGATGTTTAAAACTAAGTGCTGTAACTCCACCGTTCTCTGTGGCATCAACCAGAATTCCCTGTGCATTATTTTTCGTAAGATTTTTAATAGTTAGTCCTCTAAAATTAAGGTAGCTTTTGTCAACGATTTTTAATATCACATTGCCAGGCTTACCCGAACCATCTATAGTAACACTTCCGTTAGCGTAGTTAATAAAATTTATAGGTTTGCCGCTTAAGCCCGAAACATTAACTACAACATGCTCATTATAAACACCCCCAAGAATAGCAACTGTACTACCGGGTGTTGCACTATTACAGGACTTTTGGATTGTTTTCCAGGCCTTTTGCAATGATTTACCGTCATTGGCATCACTTCCATTTTTGCCATCTACATAATACATCGTAAGTGTGCTATCCGCTTTACCGAGACTATTGTCGGAACGGTGGATACCGGCAGACGATTTATTATCAATAAGTTGATTTTTATTGCAAGATGCAACAGGTAAAATAATTGTAAGCATAGCGAATTTCATAAGCAGCATGCTTACTTCCCTAAAATTTTTCATAGATGTTTTGTAGTTAAAAGATTAATAAATAAAATTGGTATAGATGTTTTTCTCAAACGAGCCTAGGGATGACTCGTACAATGCATACAAAACATTAAGCTTTATATACATTGCGGACAGCAATAAAAAACTATAATGCTCAAATGTATAAAAAATACTAAATATCAAAAGAAAAATACATAAGAATAATATAGCATTACCCTTTGATTAATCTTAATCATAAAGTATTATCACTTAGTAAAATATTTTCTATATCTGGTTACATAATACAATACAGCCTAACTTTAAGAGTTGGCACAAACCTTTTACTCAGATATCCTAATCAATCAAATGCCAGAATAATAAGTCTGAACCTGCTATATTTAATTACTAATTATATAGTCAGCAAAATTGCAAGAAGCTCATTTTGCAAGCTCACGCCCTTGTCTTCATTATACCATTTCTGTAACTCAATCTTTTTTTGCTGCATTTCTACGTGTTCTTCGAGCAACCGATTGTATAATAGCTGACACGCTGCTGGCCGTGATCCCCAAACAGCAAGGTCATGCTTTTCCTGATCGGCTATGATTAGCTTGGGAATCGTTTTTTTTCCATTGCTTAGGTATTGATCGATTAAAAATGGCGCGGTATCTCTTAATTGATAGTTTACCTTTATTAAAGGGTTCAGTTCTGATAACCGATGTATAAATGGCAATGAATGAGCCGCATCGCCACACCAGGGCTCGGTGATGACTGTCCAGAATTGCTGTTTCTTTATATTTTTTATCACAGCAACTAATTCCTCATTCAGTACACCAATCTTTAACCATCTTTGCTGCCGCGACCAGTTTAGTCTGGTATAATTCAAATAATCCGGGCTATCGTAAGGCGCTGGCGGATTAGGTCCGTCTAAAATGTCTTGAAAGAGCTGCTGATAAGCTAAAAAATCCATCGATTATACTTTTATTATTAAAAATGAGGTAAAGCCTGTTTTTCAACAGGCTTTACCCTGACTGGTAATTTACAAATGATTAATTGAAAACCGGTCAGTTTTTTGTCGAAGTTCTCTTAAAGTTAATTACGGCCAGCCATTACTCCACCATCAATGTCCCAAACAACACCTGTAACCCATGAGCTTTCGTCTGATAGTAAAAAACATATAGTTTTGGCGATATCCTCTGGCCTGCCTACCCTACCAATTGGATGAAATGAATTAAAACCCTGTAGTGTTTCTTCGATCTTCTCTTTTTCAATAAAAGCACCATAAATTGGAGTAACCACTACTGCCGGGGCTACTGCATTTACACGAACATGGTTTGCGGCCAGCTCCATTGCAAGATGCTGAGTTAAGCTATGCAGGCCAGCTTTAGCTAAGGAATAGGCTGATGAAGGCGTTGCCAAGACAGCCTGATGTGCCCACATGCTACCCACATTAACGATGCTGCCATACCCTTGTTTAATCATATTTTTAACTATTTGCTGGGTAATAAAGAAGGTTGCCTTATTCAGATCAAGATATTTATCATAATCGGCAGTGGTATGCTCAACAAATGTTTTGGGGTGAAAGACCCCGGCTGCATTGACCAGTAAGTCTGTTTTGTCCAAACTTTTAACATATTCGATAACTCTATTAACGTCTGTCCAGCTGGTTAGGTTGGCTTTAAAAGTTTTGACATATCCAAGTGTGGATAATTCTTTCTGGGCCTCATTTAATTTTGTTTGGTCATTGGCTATAATGGCTACCCATTCGGCACCTTGCTGCAATAATTCTTTAGCAGTAGCTTTTCCAATACCGCTACTCCCGCCAATGACAATGGCTGTTTTGTTTTGAAATTGATTGTTCATAAGAGAATCCTTTAAAATTTGCTCCTATGACTGGCTATCTGAAAAAAGATGCAGAAGAAATTAAAATATTTTTTCGAGTCGCATTTTTTCTGCCTGTAACTCCTTGCACTGAGGCTTAATATCAAAGCTGATCATTTCCCCATTCTCATCAAAGGTCACAGCACAGCATTCTAAAAAACGCTCTTTTAGCTTCACTCGTCCTCGTTGTATACGCGATTTGGTATTCGTTAAACTCAAGTCTAGTTTTTGGGCAATGTCTTTCTGGCTGATATCACCCAAATCATACATAGCCAAAGGAATCGCATATTCATCAGGTAACAGACGCAATAACGCTTTAATGTAAACTGATGCCTCACCTATTACAGATCCATTATTTTCCTCAGCAATCAGATCGTCCACCAATGGCTGCCGGTTGCCCGCTTTTTTATAATAGTCAATAATAGTATTAGTTGCTATTTTATATAACCAGGACTTAAGATAAAACACGGTTTTTCCCTTTGAACAATACTGATAACTTTTTAAAAGTACCTCTTGCAGCAAATCTTTAGCCTCCTCCTCTTCCAGAACCCGGTTCAGGATAAAGCGATAAAGAGATGATTTGTACTCTTCCCAAATTTCAAATATGTTACAGTCTTGTGTCAACGATATGGATGTTTTAAAGTATTTGACGCAAAGTTATAGATCAACTTGTAGTTAGTTTGTCATTATATATAAATAAGAATGCTTGCGAAGTAACTTATGGATAAGTTGTAAATTAGCTTAAAAGCAAAAACCTGTAAATCTTGAGATTTACATTCGGCAATCACCTTTTCTCTTTTAAAGGGTTATTAATTGCCCCCACCTGACTATCCATCGTCACGATAACTGCCAGTCCATTTTGAAAATCTAACGCGGTATCGAATTGCGGGGGGATCGCCATATTGCCGTTTTTATCCATATAGCCCCACATACGGCCTACCTTAACCGCCAGTAATCCCTCGTGGAAATTCAAATTGGAATCGTTGATACAATTGCCGGCATTACAAAGTGGTATTTTAGCAATTCGGTTGCCTGCTTTATCAAAGGTTAATAAATATCCGTCTTTGTTATCACCTGACTGGCCATCGACCTGAACAAGGACAACACCATCCGAACAACCTATGGGCTGTTTTTCAAACTGCGGTGCTAAAATTACTTTTCCATTTTTATTAACGATACCCCATATTGCCGAATAATCATCACCATTTGTAAATGCGGTGAGCCCCTCTCCCAGTTCTTTTATGCTTTTGGCAGAATCTAATGTACATAACACTTTTCCGGTGCTGTCAATTAAACTCCATTTAAAAGTTGCCGGGTCAGGCGGAAGTTTATTGTACATTTTGTTCAAAGTATCGTTACCTGTCATTTGTGCTGATACAACAGTATCCGTTACAATGAGCGCAACACCATCTGAAAAATCTCTCGCCATATAAAATTTAGGGGGGATAATCATTTTCCCAGAGGTGTCAGCATAGCCATACCTGTTTCCACGGTGAACCAATAATAATCCGCTATGAAAAGATGTCGGATTTGCTTTTATTTCATTATAAGCACCATTGTACATATTGTCAATTAAGGTATCGATCCGAACGAAAGAGCTATTCAATACCATCTTTCCTCTTTTATCAATATATTGCCACCGGCCACTTTTCTTTACGGCTGCCCGGTTAAACGAAAAATCTTTTACTTCATCAAACAGAAAAGGGATCTGCAGGGTTCCTGTTTTGTCGATAAAACCATATTTCAAATTATTATCAATGGTTTTACTCACCCAGGCCAATCCGTCATGAAAACTCCCGGCATCTTCATATATAGCTTTAACTACAAACTTTCCCGTATTATCTACAAATCCGGTCTTTCCTAATCCTATCTTTGCTTTTGCTACGCCCTCCGAAAATGATGAGATGGAACTGATCCCCTTTCCCGGCATTATGGCATATGCTACTTGTTGTGCACTTGCCGTCAACCCTGAAAGCATAAAAATATTAACTGCTAAAAAGTATTTAATAGAACACATATAGATAGATAACTAATAAAGAATAAATTCTGTTTAACAATTGTTTTAGGGGAGCTTTTATCTATTGAAGACCTTATATTACTACCGATGCCAGAGTTTTCTGCCGGAAAAACCCAATATTACCAACTCCCATAGTTTGACTTTTACTAATCGCCAATATTAATTTCGTTAATGAAAACAATGTCTATACCCTCATCTTACTCATACATCGAAGCACCTTTTAATATATCTGCGAATATCCGCCAGGAAGGGATGTCTGCATTAATTCCTGGATAAACATTATTATAATAGCCCTGTACATCTTCTGTATACATTTCCAAAGCTTCAAGAAAATCGCCAAGCTTAGTATTTTCCCATATACCTGGATTATTTTCAAACTGCTTGCGTAAGGAACCTAAAAACCTTATAAAGGATTCACGATCTACAACCTCTGTTGCTGATATTTCGTTACTCATAAATTCTAACTTTTCTAATCAAAGATAGTTATTGAGATACATAACACAGGGAATACAAGCTAGTCTCACCAGATAAAGCCACAGGATAAGGGCTATAGACGAAAAAGATATAAACCAGAAAAAAAGAGCAATAAAAAAAGCCTCAGATAACTCTGAGGCTTTAAGTTTTACACCATTTAAGGTGATAAGATTTGGCACCGACCTACTCTCCCACGTTTTACCGCAGTACCATCGGCTCTGGCGGGCTTGACTTCTCTGTTCGGAATGGGAAGAGGTAGACACCGCCGATATAGGCACCTGA